>NZ_JASZYF010000027.1 GCF_030317115.1 Variovorax gracilis | reverse complement strand
ATCAAGGCTTTCTGATTGTCGGTGTAGTAGGTTCGCGTTCGGTACTTCATCTGCAACACTCCTTCTGCCTATGCAGTTCTCAGTGTGTTGCATCGACCGGTTGAATCCGCAGGCGCTGACCGGCCGCTCGGTCCGACTCGCAGGATTTCGGATTTAGTTGCGAACGTGGCAGGGCAGTGTTGGCTGCTCTGTGCCCGTTGCAGACATCTGCGTGAGCTTGTTTGACTCGAGCAACCCGGCCAACTCCGGTCGTTGGGCCGCACGAACTAGAAGACTGCTTAAGGCCAGATTGCTGTACTTGAAGTCTCAGCATGGACGCAGCCGGACCTTGACCCGAAGAACGGCGCCGTCTGCGCGCTATTTCTTGACGTCCGCACGATTGATAGCCTTGACGAACTCGCCATGAAGCTTGACGACGATCGCAGGCGGCGTTCCCTTGGGCGCGATGTACCCCGTCCAGTTGGAAACCAGGATCTGCTGGTAGCTTGCGTCGGCGAATTTCGGTACATCCGGCACGGTCGAAAGACGCTTTGTCGAGGTGTCACCGCAGTCGGGCGAAGCTTGCCCGTCTGGATGGAAGGAATCGCGGCGCCCATTTGTTCGAACATCAGATCGACCTGACCCGACAGCAATGCGGTCGAAGCGGGGCCGCCGCCCTTGAACCGCACACCGACCATGTCGATGCCTGCTGCACTCTCGAACAGCTCGGCAGACAAGTGGAGGGCGACGCCAGGCCCGGCGTTAGCAAGCGCGCGGGCCGTGTCTTGGCTGCCGTGACCACTTCCTTTGCGGTCTTGAACGGCTTGTCGGTGGGCGTGGGCAGTACCAAAGGAATCTTTTAGATCAGAACGATGGTCACGAAGCTCTTCGGATCGAAGCTTGGCGGGTGAAGCGGCACTTCCGCATGTGCGGGAGCTATCCGAGGCCGTCGAGCGCATGCCGAAATTTTCCACTCAGCGACAGTGCTTGCGCGAAGCCGATCATTGCACCCGGCTGGGGCTGACTATCGGTGCACCACGGAAGCCCCAAGCTTCAGATCATTCCAGCCTTGGTCATGGTCGCGCGCAAGCTCGCAAATTCGTCTTCAACAAACTTACCGAACTCGTCGGCCGTCAGCAACGCGGGTGTCCAGCCGTTTTGCTCCACGGCCTGCTGCCAGGCGCGTGTCTTTGTCGCCTTGACGATGCCCTCGATGAGCGCCTTGCGTTGATCGGGTGTGATGTCAGGTGCGCCGTGCACGCCACGCCAGTTCCCGATGACGACGTTCAGGCCTTGCTCTTTCAGCGTCGGCGCGTCGATGCCCTTGAGGCGGGCTTCGGAAGTCACCGCAATGGCTCGCATCTTTCCCGCCTTGATGTATTCGCCGAACTCGGTATAGCCGCTGCCGCCCACGGTGACGTTGCCACCGAGGATCGAGGAAACCGCTTCGCCGCCGCCGCGGAAGGCCACGTAGTTGACCTTGGCAGGGTCGACTCCCGCCTCCCGCGCGATCATCACCGCGGCGATGTGCTCGGTCGTACCGCGGGAGCCGCCACCCCACTTCACGCTGCCGGGGTCCTTCTTCATCTGCTCGACCACATCCTTCATCGTCTTGAACGGTGAGGTGGTTGGCAGCACGAAGACCTGGTATTCGCTCATGAGCCGGACCAGCGGCGTGGCGGTTTGCAACAGAGATGCCTGCTTGCTGGCAATGATGCCGCCCACCATGGTCGCACCCGTCATGATGATCGCGTTCGGATCGCGCTTGCTGCTGTTGACGAATTGCGCCAGACCGATGGTGCCGGAAGCGCCGCCCTTGTTCTCGTAACTCACCGACGCAGCGAACCCTGCTTCCTGCATGGCCTTGCCGAGTGCGCGCCCGGTGGCATCCCACCCACCTCCGGGGTTGGCCGGGATCATCGTCTTGATGTCGACTGCTGCCCAGGCTGGAAATGGAAGCGCGCCAGTCGCCGATAACGCTGCGAGGGCTTTCAGAAATGTGATGCGACGCATGTTGATTCCTTGAGTTGATGGGTGCGATGAAAGGGAGCGCTGATCGACTTCTCAGTTTTCGGGGGTGATCTTTGCAGCTTCGACGATGCGCCCGTACTGCACCGACTCGGCCTTGATGAAGGAGCGGAATTGATCGATGGTCATTGGCGCCGGCTCGCCGCCCTGGTCGCTCAGTTTCTTCGCCAGTCCGGGGTCGCGGAGTGCCTGCGTCACGGCAGTGTTGAGCTTCTGTTGCACGTCTGCTGGCGTCTTGGCGGGCGCGAACAAGCCGAACCAGTTGTCCAGGTTGTAGGCTGCCATCGGCTTGTATTCGGCGATCGTCGGTATGTCGGGTGCGAAGCTGGCGCGCTTTGCCGATGTGACGGCCAGAGCCTTCAGGCGCCCGCCCTTGATGAAGGGAGTGGCGCCGGCCATACTGACGAAGCTCAGATCGACATTGCCGCCGGCCACGTCGACCAACTGGCCGGCCGAGCCCTTGTACAGAATGTGATTCATCTGGATGCCCGCCAGCGAATTGAACAATTCGCCGTTCAGATGCTGCGGGTTGCCCACCCCGCTGGTCGCATAAGACAGTTTCCCCGGGTTCTTCTTCGCGTAGGCGATCAGCTCCTCGACGTTCTTGACCGGCAGCGACGGGTTGGCAACCAGGACGTTCGGCACGCGCGTGACCAGCGTGATCGGCGCCAGGTCCTTCTCGGGCGCGTACTGCATGCGGCCCTTGTAGACAAACGGGTTGATCGCTGTTTCACCGGCGGATCCCAGCAGCAGCGTGTAGCCATCGGGTGCGGCCTTGACCACCGCCTGCGCGCCGAGCATGCCGCTGGCGCCCGGCTTGTTGTCGATCACGATCGTCTGCTTGAACGTGGTGCGCAACTGTTCTGCCAGCAGGCGCGCGATGTTGTCGACGCCGCCGCCGGCGGAGAACGGCACCACGATCGTGATCGTCTTGGCCGGGTAATCCTGCGCTGCAGCAATGCCGCCCGCCAGTAAGCTTGCACCCGCGATCAACCCAGACAAGAGCACGCGGCTTGCGCGGAGGGGGGTGGGACGGGATACGGCCGCTTGAAGATGTCGCCGGGCGTGGCCGTCCCTCCAATCACGAGGTCCGGCCGTTGCGGCGACCAGGATGGGCAACGCGTTGCGTCGAATCGTATTCATGTGAGTCTCCGGAAAGTTGTGATTCAAGGAAGGGATGCGGGTGCGACCGACGCACCCTCGATGCCGTGGCGCGCCAGGGCAGCAGCGACAAAGCCGCTCGCCTTCGTTTCCTCGACGTAGGCCCGCAGGAAATCGGCGGCCGCCTCGCCGCGGCTGCGCGGGGTGCCCATGGCTTGCTGGACGGCATTTGTCTCTTCGTTGGTTGCAGTCGGTATGACTCAGACGACTCTTCGGCCGATTGAAACCAATGCTAAGGACGCAGCGCTGCTTTGAAAATTGAACGTTTGCCAAGCGTGCGTTCGCCGAAAGAGAACGCTTCTGCTTCTCTAAGTATTCAAGCGCGCTGCCGGAAAGTGACCCGGTCTTGAATGCACACTCGAGGTCGTCAGCGACGTGGCAACTGCGGTGTTGCCAGATTTTCCGTGCTACGCGGTGCGCACAAAAAAATCCTCGACCTGTGCGAAACCAGCGAGTAAAGGCGCGCAGTCTACATACCGAGACGGTTGGCGGCTGCGAAAGGGAGGCATGAGGGCCACAGGAGCTGCAAGAGCCAGGAAGTGTCAAGGCGAGAGCCATGTTGGGCTTCAGCTGGGGGGCAGTTTGTCGTGTCGCCTGAGATTGATCGAACGCAGGCGATCCCGTCGGCCAGCCGTCGAAGGCTGCGGCGTCGAGGATGTTAGAACTCAAAGCACGGATCCGCGCGAGCGGCGGTCGGCCTGGGTCACGACGCGTCAGGCTGCGCCACTGGTGCAGCACGCTGAAAGGCGTCAAGCTTCCCGCACGCTTCGTCGATGGCGAGCAGACGTGGCCACTGCGCCAGATCCACCTTGAAGCGCCGCGCGCTTTCAATCTGGGGGATGAGATAGGCGTCGGCGAGCGTCGGTGCATCGCCGAAGGAGAAGCCGTGGTCCGAGCCGCGGGCAGACAGCAACGCTTCGAACGCGCTGAAGCCACTGCTGATCCATGTGCTGCACCATTCGTCGATCGCCGCCTGATCAGCCTTGAAGCGATGCCGCAGCGCCTCCAGGATCCGCCGGTTGTTGACCGGATGCACGTCGCATCCAATGATCGCGGCCAGCGCACACGCGTGCGCGCGGTCGATAGGATCTTGCGGCAGCAGCGGCGCCTGCGGGTAGCGCTCCTCAAGCCATTCGATGATGGCGGGCGTTTGAGTCATCGTCACAGCATCGATGTCCAACGCCGGGACGAGTTGCTGGGGATTGATGGACCGATATTCGTCGCGGAGGTGCTCTTCCCGCCGCAGATCGACCGCGACTTGCTCGTAGGTCAGGCCCTTGAGGTTAAGGGCTATGCGAAGCCTGTGGGAGGTACCGCTTCGGAAGAAGCTGTAGAGCTTCATTTGGTGACGTCGTAAGGGATGTTGGGTCTGTGGTCCTAAGCCCACGCGAAGAGATGCTCTTCAAGCGCGACGGGTCGATCCACCGACGCGCGCTGTCAGGTAGCGCAACGACCGATCATTGCACCGCGCAACAGGTAGATCAATCGCATGCGCTGAATACGGCGAATGGATTTCGGCAATGTTCAGGCAGCTCGCAAAGGATGAAGGCGGTGGCGAGCGGCTACTGCTTGTCGGCAATCTCTCCGTGCAACTGAGTGACCAGGGAGCGCAGCCAGACATTCGCAGGATCCTTGTTGTACCGCTCGTGCCAAAAAAGGTTGATCACGATCTCGGGCAACTTGGCGGGGTGGTGAACGTATGACAACCCGAAGGGCTTTACCAACGCTTGTGCGAGGCGCTCAGGTACGGTGGCGACCAGATCGGAATTATGCAGGATATGGCCCACCGCGACGTAGTGCGGCACCGTCAAAACGACCTTGCGAGCAACCTTGTGGCGTCGGAGAAGTTCATCCGCCTGACCATGACCGGTCCCCTCCGAAATCACGACGACGTGCTCGGCCGCCGAGAAGTCGCTCAAGGAAATCCTGGGCTTGTCGAGCGGGTGGCCGAGCCGGAACATGCAGACATATCGCTGCTTGAATAGCCGCCGCTGGAAGTACCCCGCCTTCAATTGCGGCAACAGGCCCATCGCCAGGTTGACGTGGCCTGCTTCCATCTCATCTTGCAGATTGACCGAGGTGTTGCGTACTGTGCTCAGCGAGACGCCTGGCGCCACGCGCGCAAGTTCCTTCATCAGCTTAGGCAGGAAGTAGATCTCGCCGATGTCCGTCATGCCCACGGTAAATGCGCGCGCCGACGTTGCCGGGTCAAACGTGGCGCGCCGGTTGATGGCCGCATGGATGACCTGAAGAGCGCGGCCCGTCGGCTCTGCGAGTTGTTCGGCGAATGGCGTCGGCTCCATCCCCTTTGGCGTTCGCAAGAACAGGGGGTCGTCAGTGAGCTTGCGAAGTCGCGCCAGGGCATTGCTGACCCCGGGCTGGGAAAGACCAAGATTGGTCGCCGTTTTCGAGACGCTCCGGTCGATCAGCAACTGCTGGAACACGACCAGCAGGTTGAGGTCGATTTCATTGAGTTCCATCGCTTCCTCACATTCGCCAAATCAATTCGATCTATTGCCCACATTCTATTGAGCGATTGAGCCATGGCGAGGATCATTCGTTCACCCCACAACACCGGTCGTGAGACAACACGACACAGGAGACAAACATGGATGACGCAACAGCGGTCTTTCCCCAGCAAATCCACTGGGCAGACCAGGGTACGAGCCGCATACCCTTCATGGCCTACACCGAGGCCGACCAGCATCGTCGCGAACTCGAGCGCCTGTTTTACAAAGGCCACTGGTGCTATGTGGGTCTTGAAGCCGAGATTCCGGAAGCCGGCGACTTCAAGCGAACGGTGGTCGGTGAACGCTCAGTCATCATGATCCGCGACGCCGAAGGCGGAATCAACGTGGTCGAAAACGTATGTGCCCATCGTGGCATGCAGTTCTGCCGTGAGCGCCATGGCAACAAGAAGGCGGAAGGGTTCACTTGCCCCTATCACCAGTGGAACTACACGCTCGGCGGTGACCTGCAGGGTGTGCCGTTTCGTCGCGGTGTCAAGCAGGACGGCAAGGTCAACGGCGGCATGCCGGCGGACTTCAAGCCCGCCGACCACGGCCTCAACAAGCTCAAGGTCGCAGTTCGCGGCGGCGTCGTCTTTGCGTCTTTCGATCCCGACGTCGAATCGCTGGAAGAATTCATGGGCCCGACTATCCTGGGCTATTTCGATCGCCTCTTCAACGGCCGCAAGCTGAAGATCCTCGGCTACAACCGCCAGCGCATCCCAGGCAACTGGAAGCTGATGCAGGAGAACATCAAGGATCCCTACCATCCCGGTCTGCTGCACACCTGGTTCGTCACTTTCGGACTCTGGCGCGCCGACAACAAGTCGCAGTTGAAGATGGACGATCACCATCGACACGCCGCGATGGTCTCGACACGCGGCACCAGCGGCAAGGCCGACCAGGTCACGCAGGTCTCGAGCTTCAAGGAAAGCATGCAGCTTAACGACGATCGCTTCCTGGACATCGTGCCGGAGCCCTGGTGGGGCGGCCCGACGGCGGTGATGATGACCCTGTTCCCGAGCGTGATCTTCCAGCAGCAGGTCAACAGCGTCTCGACACGGCACATCCAGCCGAGCGGCCCGGGAGCCTTCGATTTCGTGTGGACGCACTTTGGCTTCGAAGATGACGACGAAGCCATGACGCAGCGTCGCCTGCGCCAGGCCAACCTCTTCGGGCCCGCCGGCTTCGTGTCCGCGGACGACGGCGAAGTGATCGAGCTCTCACAAAAGGGTTTCGAGCAAAAGCCCTTCCATCGCACGCTGGCCGAACTCGGCGGCCGCGAGGTCGCCGACACCGATCACATGGTGACCGAGACCCTGATACGCGGCATGTACGAATACTGGCGCAAGGTCATGGAGGCTTGAGATCATGAACTTCCAGGACCACTTCGAACTGAGCCAGCTTTACGCCAACTATGCCAGCGCCATCAGCGCCGGCGATTGGGATGCATGGCCAGAGTTCTTCACTGAAGACTGCAGCTACCGCTTGCAACCCCGCGAGAATTTCGAGCGCGGCTTTCCACTGGCCACGCTCTCGTTCGAAAGCAAGGGCATGCTCAAGGACCGCGTCTACGGCATTCGCGAAACCCTGTTCCACGACCCGTACTACCAGCGCCACGTGGTGGGTGCGCCGGTCGTCAAGAAAGCCGAGGCCGATCGCTTCGAATGCGAAGCCAACTACGCGGTGTTTCGCACCAAGCTCTCGGAGCTGTCGTCGGTATTTAACGTCGGCCGCTATATCGATGTCGTCGTGCGTACCGAAGCGGGGCTCAAGTTCTCTTCGCGCCAAGTCATCTACGACAGCGAAATGATCCCCAACTCCATCATCTACCCGATCTGAGGCGCACCATGACCGTACTGACCTGGACCGACGCAACGACCGTCGACGAAGTGCCTGCCGACGACGTCATCGGCATGATCGTGGCAGGGAAGGATCTTGCCTTGTACAGCGTCGAGGGTGAGATCTTCGCCACCGACAACATCTGCACGCATGGGCACGCGCGCCTGTGCGAGGGCTTCCTCGAAGGCCATGAAATCGAATGCCCGCTGCACCAGGGCAAGTTCGATGTCCGCAACGGCAAGCCCACTTGTGCCCCGGTGACCGAGGCGATCCGGTCCTACCCCGTGAAGATCGAAGGCGGCCGCGTCTGGCTCGCCCTCGACTGACGCACCGCTCCCAAGGAGAACCCCATGACTGCTGAGCGACATGAGGTCGCGGCCGCCGCATGCGCGGACGCCAGCGCAATCCAGAACATCGTGATCATCGGCGCAGGCCAGGCCGGCGGCTGGGCGGCCCAGACACTACGCGCCGAGGGATTCACCGGCCGGCTGGTGCTGATCGGTGACGAACCGCATCCGCCACACGAACGACCACCGCTGTCCAAGGCCGTTTTGTCGGGCGCGGCACTGCCCGAAACCACCCGCTTGATGAAACCAGAAGTCTTCGAAGCCCTGGGGCTGGACTGGCGGCCCGGTGCGCGGGTGCACCGCATCGATCGCGCCACCAAGCAGGTGTTGCTGGCCGATGGCGAGGGCGTCGCGTACGACAAGTTGATTCTTTGCACCGGAGGTCGTGCCCGCCGGCTCATGCTGCCTGGCTCCGACCAGGTGCCGTTGCACACCTTGCGCACCATCGAGGATGCGCAGGTGCTGGCAGCGGCGCTGGGCACCGGGCGCAGCGTGGTGGTGGTGGGCGGCGGCTGGATCGGCCTGGAGGTGGCCGCCACGGCGCGCCAGCAGGGCGCCGAGGTGGTCGTCGTCGAGACCCAGAGCCGGCTGTGCGAACGGACCGTGCCGGCCGAGATTTCCGAACACCTGCTGGCGTTGCACCGCGCGCAAGGTACACGCGTGCTGCTGGGCGCTGGTGTCAGCGGCTTAGCGCGGGCCGCGGATGGCCGCTCGGAAGTTCTGCTCGCCGACGGCAGCGCGTTGCTTTGCGACACGATCGTGCTGGGCATCGGCCTAGTGCCCAACGACGAACTGGCGCGCGAGGCCGGTCTGGAATGCGAGGGCGGTGTGCTCGTCGATGGCCGTTGCCACACATCCGACCCCGACATCCTGGCTGCGGGCGACGTTGCCGTGGCACCCAACACCTGGGCCGGACGGCGGCTGCGGCTTGAGTCATGGCAAAACGCGCAGGAGCAAGGGATTGCCGCCGCGCGCTCAGCCCTCGGCCACACAGTCGACTACCAGCCGCTGCCCTGGTTCTGGTCCGACCAGTACGGCATGAATCTGCAGATCTACGGCATGCCGGCCGCCGCGCACCGCGTGGTGCGGCGTGTCGACGAGGCGAGCGGCAATTTCGTGCTGTTCTACCTGGCAGGCGACGTGGTGCAGGCTGCCATCGGGCACAACGCGGCGCGCGACCTGCGCTTTGCGCGCCGACTGATCGAACAGCGCAAACCCGTGGATGTCGAGCGGCTCGCCGATCTGGCCACGCCGATGTCCAAGCAGTGACCAAGCGCTGAAAACTGTCCCCCTTCAAGATCCAACGAGACAAATACCATGCGCCAAATCGATGTCCATCAACTCGCGGACGATGCCCGCTTCAATCGCTTCCACGGCCTCGTGCTGTTCTGGTGCGCCCTGATCATCATCTTCGATGGCTACGACCTCGCGGTCGTCGGCATCGCGTTGCCAGCCATCATGAAAGACCTGGGCGTGGACCCCACGCAAGCGGGGTTCATGGTGAGCTCAGCCCTGTTCGGCATGGCGTTCGGCGCCATCTTCCTGGGCACCCTGGCGGACCGCATCGGCCGGCGCTGGTCCATCGTCCTGTGCATCACCTTGTTCAGCGTGTTCACGGCAGCCGCCGCGCTCGCACGGGATCCACTGCTGTTTGCCGCCTCCCGCTTCGTGGCCGGCCTGGGCATCGGAGGCGTCATGCCCAACGTGGTTGCCCACATGACCGAGTACGCGCCCAAGAAGGTGCGCGCCACGCTGGTCACCTTGATGTTCAGCGGTTACGCGGTTGGCGGCATTCTGGCGGCTTTGCTGGGCAAGGGGCTGATCGAGAGCTATGGCTGGCAGTCGGTGTTCTTTGCGGCTGCCGCGCCCGTGCTGCTGATTCCCTTCATCTTGCGGTCATTGCCGGAATCCATGCCTTTCCTTCTGGCCAAGGGACGTCACGAGGAACTCAAGCGCATCGCGGCGCGGATCGAGCCGAGCTACCGACCGCAAGTCAGCGACGAACTCACCGTGCCTGCACGGGACAAGGCGCACGGCGCCCCTACACGGCAATTGTTCGCAGAGGGCCGTGGATTCAGCACCCTCATGTTCTGGACAGCGTTCTTCACATGCCTGTTCATGGTCTACGCACTCAGCTCGTGGCTAACCAGGCTGATGGCCGCCGCCGGCTACAGCCTGGGCTCTGCGTTGACATTCGTGCTGGTGCTCAATGCCGGGGCCATCGTTGGCGCGGTCGGCGGCGGCTGGCTGGCCGACCGGTTCCACATCAAGGCCGTGCTGGCGTTCATGTACGCCCTGGCTGCCGTGTCGATCAGCCTTCTGGGCTTTGCCATGCCGCAGGAACTCCTGTTCATCGTGGTGGCGCTGGCAGGTGCCTCGACCATCGGCACGCAGATCGTGGCCAACGCCTACACCGGGCAGTTCTATCCGATGGCGATCCGCTCCACCGGCTTGGGCTTTGCATTGGGCATCGGTCGCGGCGGCGCGATCCTGGCGCCCATCGTGATCGGCGTGTTGGTCAGCCTGAAGCTGCCGCTGCAGCAGAACTTCTTCGCCATCGCAATTCCGGGCGCCATCGGCATGCTGGCCGTGCTGCTGATCGACCACCGAAAGTCTGCATCGGTGCAGCACGCGACGAGGCTGGCCTTGGCCTCGGAAGCGACCGCGTCGGCCGCACGCAATGCACACACCCACGCCTGATCCCCAACCTGCATCAACCACAAAGAAGACCCCATGACCGATACCACCTATCTCTGGACTCCTCCTGCCGTCAAGTCGCTGCCTGTGCGCGGCAAGACTGAGCGCCTGCCCATCAACCGCCTGTTCTTCGTCGGGCGCAACTACCACGCGCATGCCGTCGAGATGGGCAAGCCTGTCGACAAGAGCGTTGAGCGCCCCTTCTACTTCACCAAGGCGCCGCAGACGCTGGTCGAGTCGGGCGCGACCGTGGCCTATCCGCCAGAGACGAAGAACTATCACCATGAGATGGAACTCGTGCTGGTCATCGGCGCACCTGGATTTCGCGTGTCTCAGGAAGACGCGCACAAACTCGTCTACGGCTACGCGTGCGGCCTGGACATGACGCGTCGCGACCTGCAACTCGTGGCGCGCGACAAGGGCCGCCCCTGGGATCTGGGCAAGGACGTCGAGGAGTCCTCGGTCGTCTCGGAGGTCGTGCGTATGGAGGGCACGGTGCTTGAGAAGGGCGCTCTCGTGATGACAGTGAACGGCCAGCCGCGCCAGAAGTCCGACCTCGACAAGCTCATCTGGAACATCCGCGAAATCATTGCGGACCTGTCACTTTTCTATCATTTGCAGCCGGGCGACCTGATCTTTACCGGCACGCCAGAAGGAGTGGGTCCGCTGCAACCGGGTGACCGCATCGAAGGCAGCGTCGCGGGCGTGGGCGAGATCACGCTCAACATCGGCCCGGCCGAATAGGCGAAGGAGTACACCAATGACCGTCGAAGCCATGCCGTCCCCCGTGCGCCTGAAGGCGGTTGCCGCCAAGGGCCAGCCCGATCCCAGTCCTGCGCTGGAACAGCTCTACCGTGGTTTCGAGAGCGAGCTGCTCGTCCCGCTCTGGACCGAGATCGGCGACCTGATGCCGCAGAACCCGCGCAGCAAGGCCATGCCGCACCTCTGGCGTTGGGATCGGCTGGTGGAACTGGCCAGCGAAGCGGGCCGCATCGTGCCCGTAGGCCGGGGCGGTGAGCGGCGAGCCATCGCGCTCGCCAATCCAGGCCTGGGCGGACGGCCTTTCGCCACGCCCACGCTGTGGGCTGCCATCCAGTACCTGATGCCCGACGAGAACGCACCGGAGCATCGGCACACCCAACACGCCTTTCGCTTCGTGGTCGAGGGAGAGGGCGTTTGGACCGTCGTCAATGGCGATCCGGTGCGGATGTCGCGTGGTGACTTCCTGCCGCAGGCCGGCTGGAACTGGCACGCCCATCACAACGCCGCCAGCGCGCCGATGGCCTGGATCGACGGACTGGACATCCCCTTCTCGTACTACACGGAATCACAGTTCTTCGAGTTCGGGCGCGAGCGAATCGGCACTGTCGAGATGACCACGCCCGAGTATTCCCGCTCCGAGCGTCTGTGGGGGCATCCCGGCTTGCGTCCGCTCTCACAGCCGGATGCTCCTTCTGCCACACCGTTGCTGGCCTATCGATGGGTCGATACCGATCGCGCGCTGGCCGACCAGTTGGCACTGGAAGAGGAAGGCCATGCGGCGACGCTGAGCCCGGGACATGCGGCCGTCCGTTTCACGAACCCCAGCAACGGGCGCGACGTCTTGCCGACCATCCGCACCGAGATGCACCGAATCAAACGCGGCGCCAGCACGTTGACGCAGCGCGAAGTAGGTTCATCGGTGTACCAGGTCTTCGATGGCACTGGCAGCGTGACCGTGGGCGACAAGCAATGGGCAGTACAGCGCGGCGACATGTTCGTCGTTCCCTCATGGGCGCCATTTGGTGTAAAGGCCTCCGACGCGTCGAACCTCGATCTCTTTCGTTTCGGCGACGCACCGATCTTCGAAGCCCTTCACGCCTATCGCGTGCAAACCGATAGGTGAACAAGCGCCAATTTCCGCACAACCCAATCCTCTCGTAGTCAGCAAGGAATCAAGATCATGAACATGAAGAAGCAGGCTCATCGCGGGTGTCTCGATCAGCTATTTCGGCGCATTGTTGCCACGGCCGCATTCTCCGCCATGCCGTTCATAGCGGCAGCGCAGCCGAGCGACATCGCCGCTCGGCTGGGTCCTGACATCGACAGGCAAATCGCGGCCAGCTATGCGGAGTTTGATAGCCTCTACAAGGACATCCATGCCCATCCAGAACTCGCCCTCGAGGAGGTGAACACCGCAAAGAAGCTGGCGACGGCGATGCGTGCGCTTGGGTTTGACGTGACTGAAGGTGTCGCGAAAACCGGTGTCGTCGCGATGATGCGCAATGGTCCCGGACCGACCGTCATGGTGCGCACGGAGCTCGACGCGCTTCCCATGGAGGAAAAAACCGGTTTGCCTTACGCAAGTCGGGTCAAGACTATCTACGCTGGAAAGGAATCATTCGTCGCTCACTCTTGCGGCCACGACATTCACATGGCTGCGTGGATCGGCACCGCAAAGACGCTTGTCGCCATGAAGGATCGATGGCATGGGACGCTGATGTTCATTGCGCAGCCCGCAGAAGAAACGCTCAGCGGTGCGAAGCCGATGCTGGCCGAAGGGCTCTTCGCGCGCTTTGGCAAGCCGGACGTCGCCTTTGCGTTGCACACCTGGCCAATGGCCTATGGCGAGGTTGGCCTGAACTCGGGTCCGATACTCTCCGGAGGCGAGATTTTCGAAGCACGATTCCTTGGCCGGGGCGCTCATGGTTCCGCCCCCGACAAATCCATCGACCCCGTGTTGATCGCGTCTCGCTTCGTCGTGGATGTTCAGGGTGTCATAAGCAGAGAGAAGGATCCGTTCCAATTCGGTGTGTTTTCCATCGGTGCGATTCAGGGCGGAACCGCCCCCAACATCATCCCCGATTCGGTCGAGCTCCGCGGCACCATTCGAACCCTTGACAAGACGGTGCGAACCAAACTGCATGATGGTATCCGGCGGACCGCGAAGGCAACGGCGTTGATGGCGGGCGCTCCCGAACCGGAGGTCAAGATCATTCCCGGCGTGGATTCGGTGGTCAATGACGTTGCCGTGGTGGATCGCACCGAGACTATCTTCAAAAGCGCGTTCGGTTCGGCAAAGGTCAAGCGCATGCCGCCGGCGACCCCCTCCGACGACTTCGCAGAGTTCGTGAGCGCCGGAGTGCCATCGATGTTCTTCTTCATTGGCGTGTTGGACCCGAAGGACGTCGAGGCCTCCCGCCAGCCAGGAGGTAAGCCGCTTCCCAGCAATCACTCGCCGTTTTTTGCGCCAGTTCCCGAGCCATCGATCAAGACAGGCATCAAGGCCATGAGCTTGGCGGTGATGGGGACGATGCAATAGAGCTCACCGTACTCATTCGCCCGACAGACCAATCCCGTTCACACAAGAGCAATGCTCATGGAGCTGTGCAACTTCTTTGCGCATCGCAGTGAAACGTTCAACGCGATCCTGTTTGGCGGGCAACTGAACTGACTTGAAGCTCTTCACTCGATCTTGATGTCCCGTTCCTTTACAAGCTTCGACCACTTCGCGCTTTCGCTTTCGATGAACGTCGCGAATTCCTGTGGGGATCCTCCGCCGAGTTCATTGCTCTGCGACAGGATCCGCTCCTTGACGTCGGCGTGACCGATCGCCTTGACGAACGCGGCATGCAGCTTCGCGACGATGACGGGAGGCGTTCCCTTCGGAGCGACGTAGCCCATCCAGTTCGAAACCTGCACCTGCGGGTAGCCTGCCTCCGCAAATGTGGGGACGTCTGGCATGCTCGAAAGCCTCTTTGCTGAAGTCACGGCCAGGGGGCGAATCTTTCCTGCCTGGATAGAGGGAAGTGCAGCGCCAGTCTGCTCGAACATGAGATCGACCTGACCCGAAAGCAACGCCGTCGCGGCAGGGCCGCCGCCCTTGAAGGGGACGCCGAGCATGTCGATGCCAGCGGCGCTTTCAAAAAGCTCGGCCGACAGGTGGTGTGCGCCACCCGGGCCAGCGTTGGCTATATTGAGGGCGCCCGGCTTGGCCTTGGCGGCCGTGACCACATCCTTGACAGACTTGAATGGTCTGTCCACTGGCGTCGTTAGCACGAGCGGGCTCTTCTCGAGTAGCACGATCGGCACGAAAGCCTTCGGGTCGAAGTTCACTTTCGGATAGATCGAGGGATTCACCGCCAGTGGGCCAAAGCTGCCCATCCCGATCGTGTAGCCGTCGGGCGCGGCGCGCGCCGCCATCTCGGTTCCAATGTTTCCGCTTGCGCCCGGTCTGTTGTCGATGATGACCGGCTTGCCCAGAATCGAGCTGAGCTGGAGCGCGACCAGGCGAGTTTTCACGTCCGTGTTTCCGCCCGCTGCAAAGGGCACGATGATCGTGATTGCTTTCGTAGGGTAGTCGTTGGCCGTGCCCTGTGCTTGCGCCGGCAGGTGCAGTGAGGTTGCGAATGCGATCGCGGATGCCATCGCGGCGCAGGTAGAGATCTTGTGGAAGCGTGTATGCATGATGGGTCTTTGTTGAAGATGAAAAAGTGGGACGGGCCAATGCGACGGCTCGGTGCTCAGTTCGTTCGTGTGAGTTGTTCAATAACGGCGGGGTTCTCAAGCGTCGATATGTCTTGCGTAATCTCCTCACCGCGTGCGATCGAGCGGAGGAGGCGCCGCATGATCTTTCCGCTGCGCGTCTTGGGCAGGTTGTCGCCAAAGCGGATGTCTTTGGGCTTTGCGATCGGCCCGATTTCCTTGCCGACCCAATTTCGAAGGACTGCGGCGAGCCGCTTGGCCTCCTCCCCTTCAGGTCGCGGCCCCTTCAACACGACGAACGCACACACCGCCTCACCGCTGGTTTCATCGGGTCGTCCGACAACGGCCGCCTCCGCGACGTGATCCGTGCACGACACCAGTGCGGACTCGATCTCCATGGTGCCCATTCGATGGCCGCTCACGTTCAACACATCATCGATGCGCCCGCCAATAGTGAAGTAGCCGGTTTGCGCATCGCGACCGGCGCCGTCGCCCGCCAGGTAGTAGCCGCGCAGTTCGGGTGGGTAGTAGCTGGATCGATAGCGCTCTTCGTCATGCCAGACATTGCGAATCATGCTCGGCCACGGCTTCTTGATGACCAGGATGCCGCTCTGGCCATTTGGCACGTCCTCGCCCGTCTCGTCGACGATGGCCGCCATGATTCCTGGAAAAGGCAGCGTGCATGACCCAGGCACCAAAGCAGTCGCGCCAGGCAAGGGCGTGATCATGTGGCCACCCGTCTCCGTTTGCCACCAAGTGTCGACAATGGGACAACGACCGCCTCCCACTTGCTCGTGATACCACTCCCACGCAGCTGGATTGATGGGTTCGCCGACTGAGCCAAGAATTCGCAGACTGCTCAGATCGAACTCTCTTGGGTGCGATGCCGAGATGCCATCGGAAGCCTTGATGAGCGATCGAATTGCCGTCGGCGCCGTGTAGAAAATGGTCACCTGGTGCCTTTCGATCATCTGCCAGAACCGACCCGCGTCCGGGAAGATCGGGATGCCTTCGAATACGACCTGCGTTGCGCCAATCGCCAAGGGCCCGTAGGCAATGTAGGTGTGGCCCGTTACCCAGCCGATGTCTGCGGTGCACCAGAACACATCGTCGGGTTTGAGGTCGAAGGTCCACTTGGTTGTCAGGGCAGCGTGCAACAGATAGCCACCGCTGCTGTGCTGCACACCCTTCGGCTTTCCGGTCGAGCCGGAGGTGTACAGAAGGAAGAGTGGATGTTCCGCAGGAACCCATTCCGGTTCGCAGGCTGATGGTTGACTGCCAGCAAGTTCCTGCATCCAAAGGTCACGCCCTGGCACCATCGCAATGTCGGCGCCAGTTCGCCTTGTGACGACGACTTGCCGAACGCTGTCGCACCCTCCGAGTGCCAATGCCTCGTCGACAATTGCCTTCAAGGGCAGACTCTTCCCGCCGCGCACTTGTTGGTCCGCGGTCAACACCAGAACGGCGCCGGTGTCTGCGATGCGGTCGCGCAGGGACTGGGCAGAGAACCCACCAAAAACCACTGAATGGGTCGCGCCGATCCGCGCGCATGCCTGCATGGCGACAACACCGTCGATGGACATCGACATGTAGATGACGACACGATCACCTTTGCTCACACCGAGCGAGCGCAGCACATTTGAAGCTCTGCAAACGCGCTCGAGAAGCTGTGAATAGGTGACGGTGGTCACCTCGCCTCCGTCTGCCTCGAAGATGATCGCTGTCTTGTCGCCCGAACCTGCTTCAACTTGACGGTCCAGACAGTTGTACGAGACGTTCAGCGTGCCGTCTTCGAACCATTTGAAGAAGGGAGCCTCGCTTGTATCGAGCGTCTTGGTCAACGGCGTCTTCCACGCTACAAACTCTCGCGCAAGTCGCGCCCAGTACCCTTCGTAATCGGCTTCCGCCTCGGCGACAAGCGCTGCATATGCTTCGGGACCCGATACGTGCGCCGTTCGCGTCAGCTCCGCGTTCGGCGCGTAGTGCGTAGCACCTGCGGCTGGGAGAGTAGTCGACATCCAAGGCTCCTTAGTTCGGAAAGAAATCGGGGGATTCGGGCTAACGGGTGACCCCGGGTGCGACCGACGCGCCTTCGATTTGATGGCGACGGAGGGCCTCGGCGACAAATCCACTGGCCTTCATCTCCTCGACGTAGGCGCTCAGATAGGCTGCGGCCTCTTCGCCCCTGCTTCGAGGCGTGCCCATCGCCTGCTGAATGACCATGAAGCGTCCATCGAGCAAGCGCATTCCGCCGACGCGTGCCGCGTCCGCCTGCAATTGCTGCTTGACGCCCGCGGCCACATCCGCGTTCTGCGCCAGGAATGTGTCCACGACCGTGGGGGACGTGGGCGAACGAACGATGTGCGCGTGGTGCAGTTCACGGCTCAGGAACAGGTCGTAGGCGCTGCCTTTGCCGACGACCACGAAGTTGCCGGCATGGTCGACCTCTTCATTGCTTCGGATGGGGGCGTCCTCGCGGACCATGTAGCAGCCCTCGATCAGCACGTAGGGGCCCGTGAACGCAATGTCCACGCCGCGCTGCAGATCGATGGCGAAGAATCCGACATCGGCGCGCTCCGCCGCTACTGCCTCGACCGACTTGCCGGCAGCATCGAAAACGACCAATTCGATGTCGACGCCCAAGCGTTCTGCCAGGCCATGGGCGAGGTCGACGGAGACGCCCGTTGGCGCTCCCGTTGCTGGGTCCTTGTTCGCCAGGATCGGATTGCCGAGGTTGATGGATGCGCGCAGCTTGCCCGTGGGCGCGAACTTCGAGATCAAGGATGGGTCAGAGGTCATGTTCAACGTTGCGTTGGCACTTGCGAAGTGCAGCTATGGAAAAACGCAGTCCCTTCGAGGCGCGACGGCGTGAATGCAGATTCAAAAGTCAGGCGCCAACCGTGGCGCCGGATCCGCGCTCGGTCTGCTCGGCGATGGTCCTCTTGAGGATGGATGGGATCACCCCGCCGTCTCGAAGCAGATCGGCTTCAAGTTGGGTCTCGACAGCAGCGATGGCGTCGAATGCCTCTGTCGCACCTGACGCACGATGGACCGTGACCGGGATTCGGCAGCGCGGAGCGATAGCCGCAGGTTCCGCGTGAACCTCGATGCGATCCCCTGGTTTGAGCTTCAGAGTCTGAGGGCTGATGCCCTCAGGCATCCGCAGCGGCAGGATGCCCATTCCGATCAGATTCGAGCGATGGATGCGTTCGAAGCTCACGGCCAGCACCGCGCGGATGCCAAGCAGTCGCTGACCCTTCGCCGCCCAGTCTCGCGATGAGCCGGTGCCGTATCTCTCACCTGCGACCAGCACGACCGACTCGCCAGCGTCGCGGTACCGTTGCGCAACTTCCCAGATGGGTTGCACATCACCGCTCGGCACGTGCAGGGTATGGGCCACCGGCATGCCAGGCTTCAGCATGTTGACCAGCGCCTTGCTATGGAAGGCGGCACGCATCATGACTTCCCAGTTTCCACGGCGCGACGCGAACACATTCAAGTCATTGCGGTCGTCGCCACGGTCGACCAGGAAATCGGCCACCAGGCTGTCGGGCGGAATCGCGCTGGCCGGCGAGATGTGGTCTGTGGTGATGTCGTCGCCGACCACCAGGAGCGGGTAAGCGCTGTAGGAGCCCAACTGGCTTCCTTCCGAGGCTGACGCAAAGGGCGGGCGGCGCAGGGCTGTCGATTTGGGATCCCACGGGAAAAGGGGGGTGTCTGGCGCCTCGAGCGCATGCCAGAGCGGATTGCCGCTGGCGATCTTGAAGGCCCGGCCGAAATCGGCTGGATCGGCACCGAGCGCAAGGTGTTGTTGCACCTCCTCGCGGGTTGGCCAGAGATCCTTCAGATAGACCTTGCGGCCATCCGGTGTGACCTGGACCGGCTCGCAGCTGAGATCGATCTCGGCGTTGCCTGACAGTCCGAAAGCGATCACCAACGGGGGCGACATCAGGAATCCAAGATCGAGGTCAGGATGCACGCGTCCAGGGAAGTTGCGGTTTCCGGAGAGCGCTGCGACGGCACGCACCCCGCCTGCGGTCATGGCCTCTCGAACCATTTCAGGCAACGGCCCCGGATTGCCGATGCAGGTGGTGCAGCCATAGCCGACGATGTCGAATCCGACTGCCGAGAGATCGTCGGTCAGCCCGGCGCGCTCGAGGTAGCTCGCCGCCGCCGGCGAACCGGGCCCGAGGGACGTCTTCACCCAATGGGGCACCTTGAGCCCAAGCCTGCGCGCCTTTCGCGCGACAAGACCGGCCGCGATGAGCAAGCTCGGATCCGATGTGTTTGTGCAACTCGTGATCGCCGCGATCGCCACCGGGAAACGTGGCATGTCGGGATGCTTGAAGGTCGGAGTGAAATCCAGCGCCCCAAGCGTGCGGCGAGCTTCGGAGAAGTTGAGGAGGTCCTGTGGGCGCTGCGGTCCAGCGATGTGCATGCCGACCGCCGCGAGGTCGACATCGATCGTGCGTGTATAGCGCGGTTCGGCCACCGGATCGAACCACAGCCCGACCCGTCGGGTATATGCCTCTACAAGCTTGATGCCTTTCGCGCCACGGCCTGTTGAGTGCAGATACTCGAGCGTGCTCTGGTCGACGGGAAAATAGCCAGTGGTCGCGCCGTACTCAGGCGCCATGTTGGCCACGACCGATCGTTCGCCCGCGCTTAGAGTCGAGACGCCAGGGCCAAAGAACTCGACGAATTCACCGGAAACGCCGATTGCGCGGAGGCGCTGGGTGACGGTGAGCGCAAGGTCTGTCGCGAGTGAACCCGGCTTCAGTGCACCGGTCAGCCGAACCCCGATCACTTCGGGAACCCGCAGCATCGTCGGCATGCCGAACATCACGGTCTGGGCCTCGAGCCCGCCGACGCCCCAACCGAGCACGCCAATGCCATTGATCATTGGCGTGTGGCTGTCCGTGCCGATCATCATGTCGGGTACGGCCCATAGCGCTCCACCGCGTTCCTGCGTTGTCACAACCGTGGCGAGTTGCTCCAGGTTGATCGTGTGCATGATCCCCGTGCCCGGCGGGTTGACGCGCACGCCTCGCAGAACCTGGGATGCCCACTTCAGGAAGCTGTATCGTTCCTGGTTGCGCCGGATCTCGTGCCGCAGGTTGATTTCCGGCGCGTCGCGCCGGCCAAAAGCCTCCACCGCGAGCGAGTGGTCCACCGACACATCGACCGGTAAGCCGGGATTGAGGACCGATGGGTCGACACCGGCCTCCTGCAGGGCGTTTCGCATCGCCGCGATGTCGACGAGAGCAGGTGTGCTGGTCGTGTCATGCATCAGCACCCGGCCGGGCTGAAACTCGATCTCCGCTTCGCTTGTGCCGGTGTCCAGCCAATTGAAGATCGCATCAACCGCGGCGCGACGCTCTGCACCGCTCATGTTTCGAACCACGTTCTCAAGCAGCAACCGCAGAACGACAGGCAATCGGGTCAATTTGTCGCCGAACAAGGAAGGCAGGTCGACCAGCAGTGCTTGTCGTCCATCGACCTCAATGGCACCGGTCGGAAAGTCTTTGGCGTCGTTCATGATCATGAATGCCTGGTCAGTGGTTCGATGGGGGCGTCTGAAGGTTCAGGCGGCGACTGAGGCGAGGGGTTCTGGTTGATCGTTCTGGACCCGCATGAAGAGCGTCATCAAGAAAGCGATCACCAGCAGACCGGCAAGGAAGGCCAATGCGCCGGTCGCGCTGTTGGACGTGCCCTTGACCACACCGATCATGTAGGGGCCAACGAACCCTCCGAGGTTGCCGATCGAGTTGATGACCGCGATCGACACGGCAGCCGTGGAGCGCGACAGGAACAAGGTGGGGAGCGCCCAGAAGGGAGACTTGAAGGCGTACAAGCCAGACAGCGCGACGCTGATGAGGGCCACCGCAACCGCCGTGTTCTGGGTAAAGCCAGTGCACATCAGGGCCACTGCTGCAATTCCGAGGGGAATCGCCGAATGCAGCTTTCGTTCGTTGCGTTTGTCCGAACTGCGCGACCAGAGCACCATCGCTGCCGTGGCGATGATGTACGGCACCATCGCGATCAGCCCGATCTGCGTGTGGGTCAACGAGCCGGACAGCCCTTTGATGATCTGGGGCATCCAGTAGCCGACACCCAGGCTGCCGCACTGATAGACGAAGTAGATGAAGGACAGGTAAAGCACCTTGCTGTTCTTGATCGCCTGAAACACGCTCAGGTGCTTGACGTTCTTGCGCGACTTGCGATCTCGTTCAAGCTCCGCGACCAGCCAATCCTTCTCCTCTTGGGTCAGGAAGCGTGCGTCCTGCGGCTTGTCGGTCAGCCTGAAGAAGCAGACGACACCAAAGATCACGGCAGGAAGGCCCTCGAGGAACAGCATCCAGCGCCACCCGCTCCAGTTGAGCCAGGTGACGTTGTCCATGATCCAGGTGCTCAGCGGCGCGCCGATGATGTAAGAAACGGGAATCGCGGCGGTGAAGAGAGCAACCGTTGTCGCCAGTTCCTTGGACCGGAACCAATAGGTCAGATAAACGATGATCCCGGGGAAGAACCCTGCCTCGGCCACGCCCAGCAGGAAGCGAAGGATGTAGAGCTGGGTCGAGTTCTGCACGAACGCGGACAGCGTTGCCAGCACGCCCCACGAAATCAGGATGCGAGCAATCCAGACACGCGCGCCGTACTTGTTCAACATCACGTTGCTTGGCACTTCGAACATGAAGTAGCCGATGAAGAAGATGCCCGAGATGAATCCGAAGGACTCGCTGGTCAAGGCGAGTTCCGCGTTCATCTGCAACGCGGCATAACCGATGTTGGCTCGGTCGAGGTACGAGATGATGTAGAGGAAGAAAACGAAAGGGATGATCCGCCAGGTGACCTTGCGGACGATCGCCTTTTCGCGGGCTTCGTCGATGATGGGGGGGTGCATTCGCCTGTCTCCTTGAGCCGGTCAGTGCCGGCAAGTTATCGAAATGGTCGATGCTTCAGGGCCGGGGTGAGTCCTGCCGCGTCGGTGATGAAGGCATCAGCCCGAGAACACCATGCAAACGGGACTGCCACTCTTGACCGATGCTCCCGTGGGAGACAGGCGGCCGGTTGACGCATCCACGGAAAGCGCGACGATGGTGTCGCTGTCTTCGTTCAGTGCGTACATCACGCGCCCATTGGGCGAAAGCGTGAGGAAGCGAGGGGTGCGGCCTTCCGTCAGATCAGCACCCGAAAACTCGAGCAGGCCCGTGCCCGAATCGATGCGAAATACAGCAATGCTGTCGTGCCCCCGATTCGATGAGTAGAGCGTCCGTCCAGCCTTGTCGATCACAATTCCGGCTGCGCGGCTGTTTGCGGTAAAGGTGGATGGAAGCGCCGACAGAATCTGGAGCGCTTCCATGGCGCCCGTGTCGGGATTGAACCGGTAGGTGGTGACGGTCGAATCAAGTTCGTTGACCACGTATGCGTACGGCTTGCTCGGGTGGAAGGCAAGATGCCTGGGACCGGACCCTTCCCTTGCGATCACTTCGGGTGTCGCGGCCGGCGTCAGCACGCCACCTTCGAAGCGGAAGCTGAAGACCCGGTCGAGGCCCTTGTCCGGAACGACGACAAACTTGCCGGTCGGGTCGAACGGGTTGAAGTGCGGCTTCGCTTGCTTTTGCTCGATGCGATGGGGACCGATCGGCCCACTGAGCGCCACGAGTTGTGTGAGAGCACCCAGCGAGCCGTCCGCTGCGACTGGCAGGACGGCGAGGCTGGATCCGATGTGGTTCGTCACCACCAGAAAGCGACCCGTGGGGTCGAGCGCCAAATGGACGGGGTTTTTCCCCTGCGTGCTCTGCTTGTTCAGGAACTTCAGCTGACCGCTGGACTTGTCGACCTTGAAGGAACTGACTTCGCTCTCGTCGCCGTGGACGGTGTAGAGGAACTCGCCGTTCTTGCTGAGTACCAGGAACGAAGGGTTGACCAGATCCTTGACGACTTGCACCTGCTCAAGCGCACCCGTTTGCTGGTCGACGAGAAACACGCTGATGCCGTCACCGCGAGCATTGCGCTCACGGGTGGTGCGGCTACCGACATAGGCATACATAGGTTGACCTCGAGATGTTGACGTTGCGATGCGCCTTTGTGCTTCCTGCGCAGGGGTGTCGGCAGAGAACGCCCCGAGAAGCACCATTCCGCCAAGCGCGACACTGCGCTTGAGCAGATGGCGACGCTCCTCGTCGGCTTGCCCTTCGGCACGGTTGATGGGGAAGCCGCTCATGAGCGAGCGGACCAGAAGGCGTTGAAACTAGCGAAGTGCGCGTAGAGCGCTGTCTGAGCCATGGTTGTCTCCAAGTTCATCGCGCCACTTTCGACGCTGGAGGGATTCTTTGATCCCGATGAACCAATGTTAGGGAGCCACGGCCTCCTTGAAAATTGAACGATTGCCAAGCAAGCGTTCTTCAAGCGAGAACGCTATGCGCGGTTTCAGGCGCTCGCGATCGGTTCGCGCAGGTGCTCGATCAAGGCCCGGGTCGTGAACGGCATGTTGTCCATGTCGCGCACCACGATGACGATCTGGCGCTCCGCCCAGGCATCCTTCAGGCGTACGACAGCCAGGTGGCCCGATTCCGCGTGCGGGGCCAATACTCGTTCAGGCAGGAGAGCGATCCCCAATCCCGCTTCGACGAGCAAGCACATGCATTCGAAGCTGCTGACTTGGATGCTGGGCTCGATCTGCTTGCCCGAGCTCTGCGCAGCCTGCATCATCAGCGTCCAGAGCGAGCTTTCCGCGTGAGGCCCCACAAAATCAAACGCGAGCGCCTCGGAAAACTGAATGGTCTTTCGGCGCGCAAGCGCGTGCGTCTTCGGAACACCGAGCGCGAGCCGATCGCTGTGATACGGCAGTGCGGCCAAGCCCCTCAATGGCGTATGGTTGCCAAGGATCCCGATGTCGGCGGTTCCGTCGGCTACGGCGCGAACAATGGCCGCTCCGGTGCGCTCCTCGATCTGCAGCCGGATCATCGGATAGCGCTTGAGAAACGCGTGGAGCTCGGGGGGCAGAAACTCGACAAGTGCCGACGTGCTCGCGTGAAGGCGAATGACCCCCTTGAGTCCTCCTGCGTATTCGCTGAGCTCGCCGCGCATGCGCTCCATCAGTTGCAGCATCTGCCGCGCGTAGTGGAGCATCGACTGGCCGGCCGGCGTGAGGCTGACTCCACGCGCATGGCGCAGCAGGAGGGATGCACCGGCCAGCTCCTCGAGCTCCGTGATCCGCTTGCTGATGGCGGAAACGGCAAGATGTTGGAGTTCCGCCGCACGCGTCAAGTTGCCAGTCTCCGCGACCGCAACAAAGATCTCCATGCTGGTCAGGTCGTATCGCATCAAGAACCTCTGCTGTTTTTTTAGGCTGCCAGCTTGACAGTTTGAGGGCGACGTCGCAAGAACTCGTTGGCCTCTGCCCTGGTCTCGAAAATGTGCGGAGCAAGGTTTCGCGCCGGTAACGCCGCGCCCAACTTGGCGCGCATGAAGGCGCTGGTGGTGTAGCGTGTTGCCGTGCTGTAGTACCTGGCCTGCAGTCTGCCAACCATCTCGAAATAGGCGTCACTCAATCGCTCATCGAGCCGGAATCCGTCGTAATTGACGACCAGGACGACCTTGTGGCCGATCTGGCTGCAAAGGGTCTCGAACACGCGACGAACGCTATCGATGTCCGCGGTGCTGCGGATCGCCATCCCTTCGAAGTTCGCGAAGAGCGTGTTTCGTTCCGTGTCGTAGCTCAGGCGATCCGAAAGCTCCAGATCCAGCAGAACCTCCGCAAGGCCCATGGTCTTGGCCTGAAAGATGCGCTTATGCATCGTGGTGACCTGCTCGACCACGGGCCGAAACGCCATGTGGGCCAGGATGTCCCTGTCGACATCGATCCCAGGCGCGACCTCGATGAGTTGAAGACCCGCTGGTACCAGCTTGAAGACACATCGCTCCGTCACGTAAAGGACGGACTGGCCTTTCTGCGCCGCAAGTGCGCCGCTGAAGGTGATCTGCTCGACGGAATCCACGAACTTTCGCGTCCTTCCCTCGGTCTCGATGTGCACTTTGTCGCCCGCGACGGAGACGCTGAGTCCACCGGTTGTGAACGTCCCGGCGAACACGAGCCGACGCGCGTTCTGGCTGATGTTGATGAAACCACCCGCTCCCGCAAGACGCGGGCCGAACCTGCTCACATTGACGTTGCCCGCCTTGTCGACCTGCGCCATGCCAAGGCACGCCAGGTCAAGCCCGCCACCATCGTAGAAATCGAACTGCTGGTTCTGGTGCAACAGGGCCTGCGTGTTGACCGCCGCTCCGAAATCCAGCCCTCCCTGCGGCATGCCCCCGATGACGCCGGGCTCCGCGGTCAGCGTCAGGTGGTCCAAGACCCGCTCCTCGGCGGCAACTGCCGCCACCACCTCAGGCACTCCGATACCAAGGTTGATGACGCCTCCGAGAGGAAGCTCAAAGGCGCACCGGCGAGCAATCAGCTTGCGCTCATCCAGCGTCGGAGGCTCGATCTTGTCGACTGGCACCCGGATTTCGCCCGAATAGGCAGCGTTGTAGTCGGTTCCATAGGTCTGCACATGAGACGCGGGCGGTGCGACGACCACGCAGTCCACCAGCACGCCTGGAACAACAACCGACCGCGCGTCAAGTGTGCCCGTTGAGGCGATCCGTTCGACCTGCGCGATCACGAGTCCATTCGCGTTCCTCGCGGCCATGGCTGCCGCCTGTGCGTCGAGCACCAATGCCTCGCGCTCCATGGTGATGTTGCCTGCGGGATCCGCTGTCGTCCCGCGTATCAGCGCGACGTTGACCGGGAAGGTCTTGTAGAAGAGCCATTCCTCGCCATCGATCTCCATGATGCGCACCAGATCCTCGGTGGTGGACGCATTGATCTTTCCGCCGCCATTTCGAGGATCAACGAAGGTGCCCAGACCGACCTTGCTGATGGTGCCGGCCCGGTGGGCCGCTACATCACGGTACAGATGGGAGATGGTGCCGAGTGGCAGGTTGTACGCCTCCATACGGTTCTCCGTCGCCATCCTGGCGAGCTTCGGAACCAGCGACCAATGCCCGCCGATGGCGCGCTTGACGAGCCCTTCGTGTGCGAGGCGATTCAACCCACGATCCTTGCCGTCTCCGGGGGCGGCCGCGAATACGAGCGTGAGGTCGGAAGGCCCTCGAGTCTCTATGAATCGCTGCTCGAGGGCCTCGATCAAGGCGTCGGGAGTGCCGATTCCCACGAAGCCTGAGCAGCTCACCGCATCGCCGTCGCGAATGAGAGCGACAGCCTCTTGCGCACTGACAATCTTGTCTTTGATCATGATGCTCTCGCTAGAGGAAGTCGGACGGAGGAAGTCTTGGCACCAGGAGCAGCCCCTGGACGGCTCGCTGACTTGGATGTCTCTGGGAGCTGCAGGAAATCCTTGATGACCGCGATCTGCTGGTCGTCCATCAGGGCCGGTGCGTGGCCGCACTCAGCAATTTCCACGACGCTGACTCTGCCGAGCTTCGCCGCCGGGCCACGCTCGAGCATCTCATTGGTCGTAGCCGTGGTCAGAAGATCAGAGTCTTCCCCTCGAAGCACGAGCACCGGGCACGTGATCTTTTCCCAGAGATGCCACAGCACGATGTCCATGTAGATCGGGATGGCGAAACGCCGGGCGATGCCGGGATCGAAGTGGAAGCGAAATCCACCGGCTGGATCGCGCGCCGCGCTGTGATGCGCCAGATGCTTCCATTGGGCATCGGTCAGCTGTCCGAACGGTTCATGGATGTCACGAAGGTGGGCTTCGAGTTCTTCAATCGATTCGAAGCGCCAGCGCCTGCTAAGGTAGGCGCCGATCCGTCGCAGGGCTGCAGCCGACACCCTGGCACCAAAGTCGTTCAGGACGAGTCGGCTGATAGGCGAGCCGTGTTCCGCAGCCATGAGCATCCCGAGATGGCCCCCGAGCGAGGTTCCAATCCAATCCACGAGCTCCACGTCCAGCCTGGCGATCAAGGTGGAGAGCGCCCCGGTGTACGCACGATCCGTGTAGTGCGCAGGTGAGGCGAGCCATTCGCTACGACCGCGGCCCGGGAGATCGGGCACGATGACGCGCGCACCTGCCTCGGCAAGAGCGGCCGCGAGAACGTCGAAGTCGCGCCCCATGCGAGATACGCCGTGGACGCAAATCACCGTTCGCGGGGCCTTGGGCGGCCCCCATTCCAAATAGGACAGCCGGCGAAACCCTCCGTGCCCGAGCACCGAAACATGGCCGTGCCTTGGCTCGGCTGCGGTGCTTCGAGTTCGCGCCACTTCGTTCAGTCGCGCTTGCGCAGCCATTCGGAGATGCCCTTGCCAAGCACTCCTTGAGACTTACCGCTCACGAACACGCCGACGTGACCGCCTACCAGGCCGATCTCGCTGTAGTCCTTGCTTCCGATGACGTCGCGCAGCGCCTGCGTGGTCTTTGGCGGAATGATGTGATCGTCCTTCGCGAAGACGTTCAGGACCGGAATCTTGATTTCAGCGAGATCGACGGTCCTCCCGCCGAGCTGAAACTCACCCTTCACCAGTTCGTTGTTCTTGTAGAGGTTTACCAGCAACTGCTTAGCAGCCTCGCCCGGATGGTGCGGCCGATCGGCCAGCCACTTCTCCATGCGGAGGAAGTTGAGCAGCTTCTTTTCGTCGTCGAACGTATCGAGCAGCCCGATGTTGTACTTCGTCATCGTTGCGCCGGGGGTCAGCTGTGCGAAGACATAGCTCATCAATTCGCCGGGTAGATTGCCGTTCGCCTCGATCAGATGGTCGATGTCCTCCGCGCTCATGCCCCGAGTCCAGAGGTTGAGCAGCCCGTGGTTCGCCCGGCCTTCCGCCTGGTCCTGGTGAAAATCGACAGGCGTGATGGTCAGGATCAGGTTCTTCACACGATCCGGGTAGAGCGCCGCATAGCAGAGCGAGAAGAGCCCGCCCTCGCAGATGCCCAGCAGATTGATCGCAGGAATGTCGTGCTCCCGGCAAATGAACTCGACGCAGTCGTTGAGGTAGACATCGACGTAGTCCTCGAAGGTGAGCCATCGATCGCTGCGAGTCGGGCTTCCCCAATCGACGGCATAGACATCGACGCCGAGGGCCAGCAGATTCCGCAGCATCGAACGGTCCTCCTGGAGGTCTGTCATGGTGTAGCGGCCGATCTGGCCATAGGCGACGAGCACCGGCACGCCGAGGGAGCGCTTGGCGGTCGGCCTGTACCGATAGAGCGTCGTCTTGTCCTGGCGGAACACGACATCCTTGTCGGCCGTGGCGATCTGAACGTCGTCGTCCTTGATGCGCTTGAGCATCTTCTGCCCGCGTGCCATCTTCAAGTTGAATTCGCTGAACTCCTCGAGCGCTCGAGCGGCCGGAGATTTCTTCACTTCTGTCATGTTCGGCCCCTCAGGCTTTGGTCGTTCGGCGCGACCGGGATGTCGCAGGTCTTTGCGCTTTCGGTCGAGCAACGGCGCCGCCATCAGGCGCCGGATCTCGCCGTCGCTGCAGGCGTACCTGACGCCTCAAGTCGGTGACGGCGCGCTGCATCTCATCCATCTCGGTGCGTGTAGGGATGTGGCATGCGGCGCACCAGGCCTCAGCAAGCTCGCGTTCCTTGAGGCGGTAGTCCGACGCAGCTCGCAACATCCGGCTTTGCGCTTCGACGAATTCATCAGAGCGATGCGTCTCGATCAGCGTCTCATTTGCGACCTCGATCCATCGATCTGCCAAGCTGCGCCATGTCGCAGGCGTCTCGGTCCGGGTCAATGGCATCGTCTTGGCGAAGCGCTCGTAGGCGGTATTCCACGCGCGTTGGACAATGGTCTGGAAGGCGCGCGTCGCCTTGTCGCGTTCGGCAGCGCGTCGCTGGAGCTCGAGAACCTCGCGGTCCATGTTCCACAAGGTCGCGTACTTGGGTCCCTCGAGAACTTCTCGCAGCGCCGAGTCAAACGCGCCCGTTGCAGGGCCGCTCCAGTTCGCAGGCGCAAAGAGTTCACGGAGCGCCTCTGGTCGCAGGCTCGAAGGGTCGGCGCCCTCATTCACCAGCTGGGTCCACTTCTCGATCGAGTTCTTCCAGGTCTCGCTCAGTCCGGCGAAGTGTTCCTCCATTGGCAGCCTTGCATCCGTTGCTCCGAGAAACGCAAGAGTGGGGGTCGGAGGGAACATCGCCTTCATGAGGGGTTGCACTGTCTCGGCCCATGCGTTGACCCACGGCGCGTTCACGTCGGTAGCTTGCTTGCTCATTTGAACTCCACGACTTGTCGGATCGCCTTGCCTTCGTGCAGCAGGTCGAATCCATGATTGATTTGCTCCAGAGTCAGGCGTCCGGTCAGGAGCTTGTCGACGGGCAGGCGACCTTGCGAATAGAGGTCGACGTACCGGGGAATGTCCCGTGACGGCACGCAGGTGCCGATATAGCTGCCTTTGAGGGTTCTTTCCTCGGCAACAAGGCTGACTGCGGGCAGCGGGAAGACTGCCGTGGACGGAGGCAATCCGGCCGTCACCGTCGTACCGCCTCGCCGCGTGATGCGGTAGGCCAGTTCGAGTGCGCGCACGGAGCCCGCGAACTCGAAGGCGAACTCGACGCCTCCAGAGCTGATCTCGCGGATCTGTTCAAGTGCGTCTTGCTTGCCCGCATTCACCGTGTGGGTGGCTCCGAGCGCACGGGCCTGCTCGAGCTTGTCATCCGCGAGGTCGATCGCGATGATCTGCCTTGCGCCTGCAGCCGATGCGCCAATCAGCGCGGCCAATCCCACACCGCCCAAGCCGATCACGGCAACCGTCGCGCCGACCCGCACCTGTGCGGTGTTGACCACCGCACCGACACCGGTCAGGACAGCACACCCGAACAGCGCCGCATCGACGAGCGGCACGGCTGGGTCAATCTTGACAACGGAGCGTCTTGACACCGTGGCGTATTCGGCGAAAACGGAGCAGCCGAGGTGGTGATTGATGGGCTTGCCGACGTGCGATATTCGGCGTGCGCCCGACAGGAGAGTTCCCATGCCGTTTGCCGCTGCCCCGGGCTCGCACAGAGCGGGTCGGCCTTCGGCACATGGAGCACAGTGGCCACAACTCGGCACGAACACCACGACAACGTGATCGCCTGGCTTCAGGTCACTCACGCCTGCGCCCACTTCTTCGACCACACCGGACGCTTCATGTCCGAGAGCCATCGGCATCGGGCGCGGACGGTCGCCGTTGATGACAGACAGGTCGGAGTGGCAGAGACCTGCAGCGGCGATCTTGATCAGCACCTCGTCCGGGCCTGGGGGATCGAGGTCCACTTCTTCGATGCGCAGCGGCCTCGATGCCGCGTAGGGGTGTGACGCGCCCATCGCGTCGAGAACGGCAGCCTTGATCTTCATGAAATCTCCTTGTTGTGGGGTTCGTCGCCAAGAGCTTCAGGACAGCCCGCCCTGGCAGACGTACTTGACGTCCATGTAGTCGTCCAGGCCTCTTCGGGATCCCTCCCGGCCGTATCCGGACTCCTTGATGCCGCCGAAGGGTGCGGTTTCGGAAGAGATCAGACCTTCGTTGACGCCGACGATGCCGCACTCGATGGCGTTCGCCACGCGCCAGATGCGCGATACATCGCGCGAATAGAAGTAGGCGGCGAGCCCGTACGGTGTCCCATTGGCACTGCGGACGACCTCGGCTTCGGTGTCGAAGCGAAAAACTGCGGCCACAGGTCCGAAGGTTTCTTCGGCTGCCAGCAGCATCGAAGAGGTGGCGCCGCTCAAGACGGTTGGGGCAACATAGTTGGACTCTTCGTCGACCTCGGTCACACCCCCCGCAATCACCTTCGCCCCCTGCGCAACTGCATCCTGAATGTGACTGGTGATCTTGCGCACGGCCTGACGGTTGATCATGGGACCGATCTGCGAGCTCTCGTCGGTCGCGGGTCCAACTTTCAAGGCCCCCACCCGCACGCCGAGCTTCCGGACGAACTCGTCGTGGATCTCCCTCTGGGCGAATACGCGGTTCGGCGACACGCAGGTCTGGCCACCGTTGCGAAACTTGGCCGCCATGAGGCCGTCGACTGCAGCATCCACGTCCGCGTCGTCGAAGACGATGAAGGGTGCGTTTCCGCCCAGTTCCAGGGACAGGCGCTTGAGGGTCGACGCCGATTCGCGGGCGAGATGCTTGCCGACGGGGGTGGAACCAGTGAACGTGATCTTGCGAACGCGCGAATCGCCGAGCCAGACATCAACCACCTCAGCCGCTCTGGAGCGAGACGCTGCAACGATGTTGAGCACGCCAGGCGGCACGCCCGCTTCTTCAGCAAGGACAGCGAGCGCCAACGACGTCAGCGGCGTGTCCTCTGCTGGCTTTGCAACGACCGTGCAGCCGGCGGCCAGGGCCGGCGCAAGTTTTCGCGCCATCATCGCCGCCGGAAAGTTCCACGGCGTGATGGCCGCAACCACTCCGACGCCTTCCTTCACGACCAGCATCTTCCGGCCACGGACGGTCTCCGGAATTACATCGCCATAGGTTCGCGTCGCTTCTTCCGCAAACCACTCCACATATCCAGCCGCATAGAGGATCTCGCCTCGGGCTTCGGCCAGTGGCTTGCCTTGCTCCCGGGAAATCAAGCGGGCCAGGTCTTCCTGATTGCTCAGGATCAACGCGTGCCAGCGCTTCAAAACCTGCGCACGTGAGCGAGCTGTCGCTGCTCGCCAGGAGGGGAGCGCTGCGGACGCAGCGTCGACTGCGGCCTTCGCATCCCCTCCGTCGCTGTCGGTCACCTCTGCGATGAGGCTTCCATCCGCAGGATCGCGCACACCGAACGTCTCCTTGGTCGGCTCTGTCCAGCGACCTGCAATGAAGTTACCCGTCCGAATCAGGTCGTCGCGTGAAATGCTCAACGGCATGTCGTTCCTTGATGTGCCCCTTGGGGCGGGGATGAATGTCTCGGTGTTTCAGAGCGGCGACTTCATCTCTTTGAGCTTGGCCGTGAGCTTCATGTTTTCGGCATAGTCGACAGGACAGTCGATGATCACGACGGTGTCGTCGGCGATAGCCTGCTTCAAGGTGGGCAGAAGGTCTCCCGCACGCTCGACCCGATAGCCTTTGGCTCCGAAGCTCTCCGCGTACTTCACGAAGTCCGGGTTCTTAAAAGCGATATGGCTGGGGCGTCCAAAGTGACGAAGCTGGTGCCACGTGATCAGCCCATACTCAGAGTCGTTCCAGATCAGGATGACGAACGGCGTCTTCATACGAAGTGCGGTTTCGATCTCCTGGGAGTTCATCATGAATCCCGCATCACCAGTGACGGCGACCACCTTGCGATCCGGGTAGGCCAGCTTGGCCGCAATAGCACCAGGTACGGCAATGCCCATTGCAGCAAACCCGTTGGAGATGATGCAGGTGTTAGGACGCTCGGCCCTGTACATGCGGGACATCCACATCTTGTGGGCGCCGACGTCGGAGATTGCGATGTCGTCAGGTCCAAGCACCTCACGCAGGTCCCAGACGATCTTCTGGGGCTTAATGGGAAAGGCGGTGTCATCGCAGTATTCCGCTCGATCCGCAACGATCGCCTTGCGCACCGCTTTGAACGGTGAAGCGGCCTGCGGCTTCGCCTTCAGGGCAATCGAGCGCAAGGACGTATGGAGGTCGCCCAGCACGCCGACGGCCACGATATAGCGCTCATCCACCTCGGCCGGAAGCGCATCGATATGGATGATGGTCTTGTCGCCGTCGGGATTCCACATGTCCGGGTGGTACTCGACCATGTCGTATCCGACGCAGATCACGACGTCCGCCTTCTCGAACGCGAACCAGGGAAGGTCGCGGGCCTTCATGCCAATGGTGCCAAGCGACAGTTCATTCGTGAACGGGACCACGCCCTTGGCCATGAACGTATTGGCGACCGGGATTCGAAGCATTTCGGCGAAAGTGACCAGTGCGTCCGCAGCGCCTTGTCGAATGACGCCGTTGCCTGCCAGGATGACCGGCGCCTTGGCTGCAGTGATTAGCTTCGCGGCTTCCTCGACCTTGCGGCTCGGCGCCTCTGACGTGTAAGCCGTTTGAACTTCGATCGGCTTCTTGTCCACCTTCATTTCTGCAACGTTTTCGGGGAAGTCGATGAAGGTGGCGCCCGGCTTTTCGGTTTGAGCGACCTTGAAGGCCTTGCGCACGACTTCCGGCACGATTCCAGGATCGAGGATTTGCGTGGCGTACTTCGTGATCGGATCGAACATGCTCACCAGGTCCAGGATCTGATGGCTTTCCTTGTGAAGGCGAGTGGTGGCGCCTTGCCCTGCAATCGCAACGATAGGCGCACGATCCATGTTGGCGTCAGCGACGCCTGTGATGAGGTTGGTGGCGCCAGGGCCGAGCGTGGACATGCAAACGCCGGCGCGTCCAGTCAGACGCCCATAGACGTCCGCCATGAAGGCTGCGCCTTGTTCATGGTGTGTCGTGACGAACTTGATCGGGCTGTCGAGCAGCGCGTCCATCACGTCGATGTTCTCTTCACCGGGTATGCCGAAGATGAACTCGACCTTTTCGTTCTCCAGGCATTTGACGAACAGTTCTGCAGCTTTCATGGGATTTCCTATTTCAGTGTTGTTGCGCATCCAGCGGCGCGGCTATGCGAAGGCAATGTGCGAAGACATGCGCACAAAGGGTCTGCGTGATGCGATGACTCTGGCAGTTTGGCGAACTTGCGAAGTGGTGGAGCACCTCGAGAGTCGGTACCTCCAGTGGGAGCGAGCGAACCGATCGGATGCGCCGTCACGTGCACCCTGCGACCGCCTTGATTGCGAGCAGGTCATGCACGCGATGGGGGTCAGAAGTTCGCCGTGGGCTTGGTCGCCGTCGAGGTCTCTACGCTTTGCTCGGCTGAGAAGGACAGCGCATTTCATCATCGCTTGCAACATTTGTCTCCTAGTGGTCGGGACCCAATCTGGGTTCTCTGAGCGGCTCTGTGGCTGTTGAGATGAATGCTAGGGATGAAGAGCCATCGTGAAAATTGAACTATTACCAAGCAAGCGTTCTCTGTACACGAACGCTCCGCAGCATTCGACGTACTCGTTCTTGAGGCATTTCAGAACCAACTCAGCTACTTTCATGGCTATCTCCTGGTGAGGTCTTCAAGATTGGGAAGGGATGAATGTCAATCGCCTGTGGTGGGCGCTACTCAGAAAAGTGGCACGATGCCGAAGAGGCCTGCCGAAAGAATCATCACGACAACCAGCAGGAAGGCCCACTTCAAAGTGAACTTCTGGTGGTCACCAAATTCGACGCCTGCAACGCCTATCAACACATAGTTCGCCGCGACGAGCGGGCTGAGTTGGTGAATGGGTTGGCCGAGGAGCGATGCGCGCGCGATGATCTCCGGCGCGATACCGTAGGCCTTCGCGGCCTCGGCCAGGATCGGGACTACACCGAAATAGAAGGCATCGTTCGAAAGGAAGAATGTCATCGGTGCACTCAGCGCGGCGGTGATCAGTGGAAGAAAGTGACCGGCCGAACTGGGAATGGCGGAGACGACGCTGTGTGCGATGGCATCGGTCATCTTGGTACCCGACAGAATGCCCGTGAAGACGCCGGCGGCAAAGATCACCGCGACGACGGAGAGCGCGCTGGCTGAATGCTCGGCGATGCGTTCCTTCTGGTGCTTGATGTTTGGAAAATTGACAGAGATCGCAATCGCGAAAGCTCCCATGAAGAGCAGCGGCAGCGGCAGCACGCCCAACGCCAGACAGGTCATCAAACCGATGGTCAGGATCAGGTTGAAGAAGAACATCGGCCGGCTGCTGCGAGGCTTGTCCGACTCGTCCAGATCGACATCACCTCCAATGGGCGAATGCTCAAGATGTGCCGGCTTCCACTCGATCCGCTTGAGCCTGGCGCGCTCTTTTGTGCCGAGATACCACGCCACGCCGAGAGTGGCCAGGCAGGCCATCGCCATCGCCGGAATTAACGGCGTGAAGACCTGGTTGGCTTCCAGATGGAGCGCACTCATCACCCGTGCCGTCGGGCCACCCCACGGCGCGATGTTCATGATGCTGTTGCCCATCATCGTGACGCACGGGAGGATGAGCGGGTTGATGCCCATGCGGCGATGCAGCGGCAACATGGCCGTGATGCACAACAGATAGGTCGTCGACCCATCTCCGTCAAGGGAAACGATCATGGCCAGAAGCGCCGATCCGACCACGAGGCGTACGGGATCGCCTTTTGCGAGCTTGACGATCCAGCGAATGAGCGGATCGAACAGGCCCACATCGATCATCAGCCCGAAGTAGAGTATGGCGAAGAGCAGAAGCACGCCCGTGGGCGCGATGGCCCTGAGGCCGCTTATCACCATCGGCCCGATGTCGCCTCCAAATCCCCCGATCAAGGCGAACACGATGGGAACGACGATCAGGGCAATGAGCGCGGTCGCTCTCCCGGTCATGATCAACGCCATGAAGACGATGATCATCGAGTACGCCAGAATGGTCAGCATGTTGTCTCTCGTAGCTGGGACTAACCCCGGTGAAACCAATGCACGTGCACGTTGGTGTGTTGTGCTTCTCTGTTCTTGCGGCAACAGTCGACCGGGGCGCCGCCGCATGACGGCGCCAATCCTTTGTCGGTCTGAGAGGAACGAAGGGAGGGAGGCCTCCCTTGCGTCAGCCCATCGAGGCGCCTTGGGTAGCGCTCGGGACTTCGCTGCCTGGCATGGCGTCCGGCAGTTCGTGCTGCGGCCCGCCGACATCTGGCGCGATCTCCGCAGCAGAGTGAGACACGTGATCTTCAGACTTCCCGGAGACGTAGTCGCGCCACACGAGAGGAAGAATGCCACCATGGCGCCAGTACTCGACGTCTTCGCTGGTGTCGAGCCTGATCGTCAGCGGCACCCTTGTCGTCGTGCCGTCGGCGCGTCGCACGATTGCTTCAATGCGACCGGATACATCGAGGTTTTCCGCGAGCGCTGGGATGTCGATCGTCTCGCTTCCGTCCAGACCGAGGGATTCGGCAGTGGTGCCAGGTTCAAACTGCAGCGGCAAGACGCCCATGCCAACAAGATTCGTCCGATGGATGCGCTCGAAGCTCTCTGCGATGACCGCCTTCACCCCGAGCAATGCCACACCTTTCGCGGCCCAGTCGCGAGACGAACCGCAGCCATAGTTCTTGCCGGCGATGACGGCAAGTGGCACTTCGCGGCGCAGGTATTCCTCGGCCGCTTCGAACACCCGCATCTGTTCCCCCTCAGGCATCAGCTTGGTCACGCCCCCCTCGACGCCTGGCACGATACGGTTGCGCAGACGGATGTTGGCAAAGGTCGCCCGCACGGCGACATCGTGGTTGCCCCGGCGGGTCGTGTAGTTGTTGAAGTCTCGCTTCTCGATGCCCTTGGCGAGCAAGAAGTCAGCGGCTGGCGTGCCGAGACTGATGGCGCCCGAGGGCGAGATATGGTCGGTCGTCACCGAGTCGCCAAGGATCACCAGGGGGCGCATGCCGACGATGTCCTGGACCGGCGCAGCCTCCCGCGACAGGTTTTCGAAGTACGGTGGACGTCGTACGTAGGTGCTCGTTTCCTGCCAGGGAAAGCGCTCGCTTCGCTCCCCGGACAACGCGTCCCACGCTTCGCCGCCGTCGAAGAGATCCGCGTATTTTTCGCGGAAGAGTTGCGGCTCGTAGGAACCGGCCACGGCCTGGGCGATCTCAACAGCCGTCGGCCAGATGTCGCGAAGATAGACAGGCTGGCCATTGCTGCCGACGCCGATCACCTCTTTCGTCACGTCGACCGTCAGTGAACCGGTCAGTGCGTAGACGACGACAAGCGCAGGCGAGCCCAGGTATGCGGCGCGCACGTTCGGGTGGATGCGACCTTCGAAGTTGCGGTTGCCGGACAGCACCGCCGTGCCCACGAGTTTCTCCCGCTCGATGGCTTCAACCAGCGGTTCGGGCAACGGGCCAGAGCCGCCATTGCAGGTAGTGCAGCCAAAGCCGGCGATATGGAAGCCAAGGGTATCCAAGGCGCCTTGCAATCCAGCCTTTTCGAGGACCGCAGCGGTCACATGACTGCCTGGAACCAGCGAGGTCTTCACCCAGGGCTGCGTCTTCAGACCCAGCGCGACAGCTTTCTTCGCGACCAGACCGGCAGCCATCATGTTCACCGGGTTGGCCGTGTTCGTGCAACTCGTGATGGCTGCGATGAGAACGGCGCCATCGCGCAGCGAGAATTTTTCGCCTCTCACCGGGACGGAGCGGTTCGGATCGAGAGGTCGCCCCGCGATCTCCTGGTGGTGCTGCAAGAACGCCGTCGGAACGGTTTCGAGATCCAAGTGGTCTTCGGGGTTGCGAGGCCCAGCCAGGCAAGGTCGAATCGTGTCGAGATCCAGCGTTACAACAGTATCGAATTTCGGTGCGGGGGTATCGGCGCTCCGCCAGAGCTTCTGCGCCTTCGCATAGGCTTCAATCAGTTCAATCTGATCGTCCTCGCGACCTGTCATGCGCAGGTAGTCCATGGTGCGCTCGTCGATCGGGAAGTAGACGGCGGTAGCGCCGTACTCCGGCGCCATGTTCGCGATCATTCCGCGGTCTCCCAGCGGCAGGGCTTCGAGACCATTGCCGAAGAATTCGACGAACTTGCCGACGACGCCCAGGCTGCGCATCTGCTGTGTGATCGCCAGAACCAGGTCCGTCGGCAGCACGCCTTCGCGCAGTTTTCCCTTCACTTCGATACCGACAACTTCAGGAAGAGCCAGCGCGACCGGCTTGCCCACCATTACCGCCTCGGCCTCGATGCCGCCCACACCCCAGCCCAAAACGCCCAGTCCGTTGATCATGGGGGTGTGGCTGTCCGTTCCGACGCAGGTGTCGGGAATTGCGAGCTCCCCATCGGCGGTCTTCTCGGTCCACACGACCTTACCGATGTACTCGAGGTGGATCTGATGCATGATCCCCTTGCCCGGCGGTACGATGCGCACGCCTTCGAAGCTGCTGCTGCACCAGCGGAGGAACGCAAAGCGCTCTCCATTGCGCTCGTATTCGCGCTCGAGGTTGATGCGGCGTGCGTTCGGCGTTGCCCAGCTGTCGACCTGCAGTGAGTGATCGATGATCACGTCCACTGGCACCTTCGGGAACACCTGGAGCGGATCGCCCCCTGCGTCGGCGACGGCGTCGCGAATACCCGCCATGTCGACCAGCATCACCTGGCCGAGGATGTCCTGGCCATACACGCGAACCGGGTAGAAAGTGAGCCCGCTGCCGATGCGGCGTGCGAGCAAAGCATCGACTTCCGCGTGGGTGTCCACACCGCGGCTGGCCTGGCGCAGGAGGTTCTCAAGCAGGATGCGCATTGAGAACGGCAGGGAATCGATACCTTCCACCCCTGCGATCGAGACATAGCGCACCGAACGGTTTGCCAAGGGAAGTTGCTTGATGTTGGATTCGACAGTCATTTGTCTTCCTTGATGTGGGTGGACGTTTTGTTGTGGATCAGATGAGGCCGACATTGGTCATGACCGTGCGCAGGCGCGAGTGCTCGTCATCCACGAACTTCGAGAATTCGTCGCCGGTGATCACACTGGGCGACCAGGCGTTGGTCTTCACCGCGTCCTGCCAGCTCTTTGTCTTGGTGGCAGCGATGACGGCATCGGTGAGTTCTTTGCGCTGAGCCGCGGTCAAGTTGGCTGCGCCGTAGACACCGCGCCAATTTCCGATCTGCATGTCGTAGCCCGCCTCCTTCAGGGTGGGTGCATCCACACCAGCCATGCGTGTTGGCGAGCCGACGGCAAGGACTCGGAACTGGCCGGATTCCACATACTTGGCGAGCTCGGCGTAGCCGCCGGTGATCGCGGTGACATGGCCACCAAGCGTTGCAGAGACCACCTCTCCGCCACCACCGAACGGCACGTAGTTGACCTTGGCTGCCGGCACTCCGGCTTTCCCAGCGAGTTCGGCGGTACCGATGTGATCGACGGATCCCTTCGAACCGCCGCCCCACTTGACGCTGGCCGGGTTCTTCTTGAACTCGGTCATCAGGTCATCAATGGTCTTGTGCGGGGAATCCTTTCGGACCGCGATGATGTTGTATTCGGTGAAGAGGCGCGCGACGGGCGTCACGTTCGCGAGGGTGATCTGCGGCTTGTTCTGCACGATGCCCGTCACCATGATGGCGCCCATGACGCATAGCGCGTTCACGTCGCCCTTGGAACCGTTGGCGAACTGGGCCAGGCCGATCGTGCCGCCAGCGCCGTTCTTGTTGTCGTACATCGCGCTCTTGGCGACGCCAGCTTCCTGCAATGCCTTACCAAGGGTGCGGGCGGTCTGGTCGTAGCCGCCTCCCGGCGAACCCGGGGCCATGAAGCGCACTGTTTCCAGCGCCTGCGCCGACACAGTCCCTGCGAGCGCCGCAACCAACGCAGTAGCACGCAACAGCTTTTGGACCGAACTTCTCATGATGTCTCCTTCGTGGGGTGGTGGTTTGTGCCAAAGCGAATCTGAAAGAACGTCGTCTGGCTTGGTTTGTATGTTCTAATCACTTTAACCAATCGTGGGCGCGGGTTTACCCTGCAGCACGTTACGGGACGTAAGGTCGCGGGCGCGCACTGCCGCCGTTCAGGCGATCGTCGCCTGAGGATGTTTCTGGGAACGAGGGGGGCCGCCCTCAGGCGGCTTGGGAGAAGACTTCGGCGTCCCGCATCTTGTTGCGTCGCGCGCCGTTCAGGTGCGCCCGCATCAAGTTGGCAGCTTGCATGAAGTCCTGCTTCTCGATCGCATCGAGGATCGCGAGATGTTCAGCCGCCTGGGTGTGCCGCGGACCTCGCTTGGAGGCCTGGCGGTATTCCACGAGCCGCCGCAGTTGGTTGATGCGGCGCACGGATTGCAGGACAAAGCGGTTGTTGCCCCATTTCGCAAGGGTCTCGTGGAAGTGACTGTTCGACTCGAAGAGTTCGATGGGGGTCATGGTCTGGAACCCCCCGTCCACGATGCGTTGTTGCTCCCGACGTAGCTGTTTGAGCTCTGCAGGCACGAACATGAACGATGGGCCGAGGATGGCTCCCGGCTCGATGGACTGTCGGAAGAGGTAGCTCTCCTCGTAGGCATCCGGCGAATCGATCATCGACAGGAAGCGCCACCCATGTCCCATGCTCTGCTCGATCCAACCCTCTTCGGAAATGCGAGAGAGGACCTTGCGCAGGGTGCTGCGGGCCACCCCATAGCGGCGCATCAAGTCGGCTTCGGTCAGTTCATCAGGGAGGCGGTTCGATTGCCGGTCATCCGCGATTCGCAGGTACAACGGATCGTCGGTGGAGAGAAGGTCCGAAACGGAACCGTCCCAGTCCTTCGCGTCCATGCTCAAAAAGAACCCGCGGTTGGCGTCCTGCTGCAGGACTCCGAGGTGCGCAAGATGCCGCAGGGCCGCCTGGATCGGGGAGCGAGACGTTCCGATGTGCTGGGCCAGATGGATCTCCGGTAGGTGATCTCCTGCGAGGCGGTTGTCCCGACGCACCAATGCGACGATCTCCCTCGCCACCCGCTGCTGCAAGGAGGTCAGTTCCTGGGCCGAAGCCGTTTCATTTTCCGAAGCCATCTCTCGTAGTCTAGAGGCAGCGACAGGTCCGGTGCATAGGAGTTCAGTCAATCTTCATGCCGAACTGCTTGATCATCTTTGACCAGCGTTCGCCTTCACGCGAGATCAACTCCCCGAACTCCTTCGGCCCCGCACCAACCGGCTCGGTCATGCCGGCCGACAGCCGCTCCGCGACGCCCTTGTCCTTCAATGCCGCTGCGGCCGCCGAATGAACTTTCTGGATGGCGGCCTCGGGCGTTCCTTTTGGCACCGCCAGGCCCATCCAGGACACAAACTCATAGCCGGTCACTCCACTTTCGGCCACCGTCGGTACATCCGGCAACGTCTTCGAGCGCTTCTTGCCGGTGACGGCGAGCGCCTTTAGTTTGCCGGCTTTGATGTGGGGCAACGCCGCCAGCGGAAAAGCCACCACCGCGCTGATCTCTCCGCCCAGCAGCGCAATGATGGCGGGGCCGCCACCCTTGTAGGGCACGTGCGTGATGTCGACCTTGGCCATCGCCTTGAGCATTTCGCCAGCCAGGTGATTGGCACTCCCATTGCCGGCCGTTCCGTAGGTGTACTTGCCAGACTCCTTCCGAGCCAGATCGAGGAATTCCTTGAGGTTGTTGGCTGGCACGGAGGGGTGCGCGACGATGACCAGGTCGATGGACGTCAACCAGGTGACGGGAGCGAAGTTCTCTACCTTGAAGCCGGGATTGGGATAGAGCGTTGGGTTCAGCGCCATGGTCCCCTGATTCACGAATGTGACCGTATAGCCGTCCGGGGGCGCTTTCGCGCCCACCGCTGTCCCGATGTTTCCACCGGCGCCGCCGCGGTTATCGATCACCACCGGCTGGCCGAGCACTTCCTGCATCTTGGTCTGGAGGCTGCGGCACACCACGTCTGCATCCCCACCCGCAGGCTGAGGAACGATCAGGGTGATCGGCTTCGACGGAAATTTGTCTTGGGCGAAGGTCAGACGGCTAACCGCGCTGATGAGAAGGGCGACCGCACTGGCCTGCAAAAGGGAACGGCGAGAAATGGGCATGGGGTTGTCTCCAGATGAATTGAAAGGGGATGCGTCGAAAATTGCGTACTGTCGAAAGTGATCATATAATTCAATCTAACAAACGGTCAAGAGATGGAGACAAACCCCCGCTCAAGCAAACCCGATCGCGCCTTTCGCGCTTTCATCGGCTGCCGAACCACGACTGCCCGACAAGCGAGAGGTCGCGGCATTGGCGTGTTCGACGTGACGGCCGCTGGGACGTGGACCCATCTGCACACCGTGGCTGCTGGCGAGAATCCTTCGTACCTGCTGATCGACGAGTTCCGGCAAGCCCTGCACTGCGTGCACGGCGATGGATCAGCGCTGAGCACTTTTCGTATCGAGACCAGCGGTGAGCTCGCCCCTCTTGGTTCACGCCCCACTCAGGGGACCAATCCGGTCCATCTCGCACTCAGCGCCAGCCGTCGCTGGCTCCTGGTTGCGAATTACGCCTCGGGCAACCTGGTGTCGCTACCCGTGAACGACGATGGCTCGCTGGGGAACGCGGCGCACGTGCTGGCCCTGCCAAACCGTCCTGGTCCTCATAGAACCCAGCAGCGCGGTGCGCATCCTCATCAGGTTCTGCTGGATCCTTCAGGCCATTGGCTTCTCGTTCCAGACAAAGGCGGCGATGCGGTGCACACCGTGGCCATCGACGAGCACTGTGGCGAATTGCGCTTGGTGTCAACGTTCAGTACCGCGCCTATGAGCGGGCCGAGGCACATGGCCTTCAGTGCGGACGGAAGCCGCGCCTGGCTTGTGCTGGAGCTTTCCAGCCAGGTGCTTGCTGTGCGCTTCGATGCGACGAGCGGATCATTGCGTGCCGTCCAGCGAACAAGCAGCGTTCCCGATTGGTTCACCGGAGAGAACACTGGCGCTGGCATTGCACTCTCCCCGGACGAAAGTTTTTTGTACGTCACGAATCGAGGGCACGGGAGCGCTGTGCGATTCGACATTGACCGCGAAAGAGGCACCCTCTCGTCGCCTGCCTGGACCAACGTTCAGGGCGAGGTCCCTCGCTTCATCACCATCCTTCCCGAGTGCGATTCAGTCGTTGTTGCGAACGAAGACGCCGACTCGATCGTCCACGTCGACGCGGGAAATTTGAAGGCCACGCAACTGGCCACCACCGGCAGTCCCGTCTGCATAGCGTTCACCTCTCATCCCAAAGGAACTCCATGAGCACGAAATCTTCCCAAATTGGTATCCGCGCTACGCACATGCGCGGTGGTACGAGCAAGGGCGTCTTCTTCGCCCTCGACGATCTGCCGGTAGCCGCGCGCGAGCCCGGCAATGTCCGCGATGCATTGATGCTGCGAGTGACTGGCAGTCCCGACCCGTACGGCAAGCAAATTGACGGCATGGGCGGCGCTACCTCCAGCACCAGCAAAGTAGTGATCGTCGGACCCAGCACGCGCGACGACTGTGATGTCGACTATCTGTTTGGCGCAGTCGCCATCGAGTCGCCTGTCGTGGACTGGAGCGGCAACTGCGGCAACCTCACATCCGCCGTTGGTCCGTTTGCGATAGAACGCGGATTGGTGAAAGCGCCGAGCGATGGCATCGCCACGGTCCGCATCTGGCAGGCCAACATCCAGAAGAAGATCGTTGCCCACGTCCCGATGCGCGGCGGCGAAGTCCTGGAGACCGGGGACTTCGAACTCGACGGCGTGACTTTCCCCGCAGCCGAGATCAAGCTCGAGTTCCTCGATCCGGGAGCGGATGAGGACGGCGAAGGCGGGTCCATGTTTCCGAGCGGTCGCATGATCGACGTCATCGATGTGCCCGGCATCGGCGTTGTTGAAGCCACCCTCATCAACGCTGGCAATCCCACCATCTTCGTCGATGCGGCGACCTTGGGACTTAAGGGAGCCGAGCTTCAGCCTGAGTTCAACTCGGATGCCGCGCTGCTCGCGCGCTGCGAAGCCATCCGCGCCCACGCAACCGTTGCGATGGGTCTTGCGAAGACCGCAGCCGAAGCCACCGAGAAGCGCCCCCATACACCGAAGCTAGCGTTTGTCGCGTCGCCAACGGAATATGTCGCGTCAAGTGGCAAGCAGATCCGACCTGAAGACATGAGCCTGTCTGCCCGCATCCTCTCGATGGGCAAGCTGCACCACGCAATGACCGGCACCGGCGCCGTCGCGATCGCAGTGGCAGCCGCGATCCCAGGCACGCTGGTGTCGCGCGTCCTCGGCGGTGGCCGGCACGACGAGATCCGGTTTGGTCACCCATCCGGAACCATGACCGTGGGTGCGAATGCTTCAGAAAGCGACGGGACCTGGACGGTCAACACGGCGCTCATGAGCCGAAGCGCTCGTCGCCTGATGGAGGGTCAAGTGTTCGTGCCCTTCGATGCATCGCTCGCCAATTGAGGAAGTGCCCGTGAGCTACTCCCCCCATGACGTCGAAGCCCTGGCGCCAAAAGGCGTGCTTCGGGCAACGATCAACCTCGGCAATCCCATCCTCGCTCGACAGAACGAAGGTCAGGGGCCGACTGGCGTCTCCGTAGATCTCGCCCGCGCGCTTGCCTGCCAGCTGGGAGTGCCACTTGAGCTCATCGTCTTGGACGGCGCCGGCAAGGCGGTAGACGCCGTTGCGAGCGAACAGGCAGATGTCGGTTTTTTTGCGATCGATCCGATTCGTGGAAAGGGCATTGAGTTCACACCGCCGTACGTTCTCATTGAAGGTTGCTACTTGGTCCGCAATGCGTCGCCGATCCGAGCCAGTGCGGAAGTGGACCGCCCGGGCGTTCGCGTCGGCGTCGGTAAAGGAAGCGCTTACGACCTATTCCTGACGCGTTCCCTTCACGAAGCCGAGATCGTCCGCGCGCCGACCTCGCCCGCTGTCGTCGACACGTTCATCCATGCCAATTTGGAAGTAGCGGCCGGCGTAAAGCAGCAGTTGGAAGCCGATGCGCTGCGGATTGGAGGGTTGCGACTGTTGCCGGAGCGCTTCATGGTCATCGAGCAAGCGATGGGATCGGCCAAAGGCCGTGGCTCGCTCGCCTCCTTTTTGCTCGCAGGTTTTATTGCGCATGCGAAGGCATCAGGCTTCGTCCATGAAGCATTGAAACGAAACGGCGTCGAAGGCGCCGCGGTGGCCCCTTAAGTCAAGCACTCACAACGCAACAGATCAGTTCCACTCGAACACGGCTGCGCTCAAGGCTAAGCTTAAGTTCTGAAGACCAAGTCTCATCGGAAAAACCAACGACAAGGAGACTCGATGACCTACGTCATGAACAAGGGATGCGCAATCCACTACGAGACAAGAGGCCCCCTGGAAGGCCAGCCCATCGTGCTGATCGCCGGGATGGGCGAGCAGATCGGCAGCGTGGAATACCCGGATGAGCAATGCGAGCAATTTGTTCGCGCGGGGTATCGCGTGATCCTCATGGACAATCGGGACTGCGGTCTCTCGGTTCCGATGCCAGACTATCCGTGCGTCGACGTCCTGGCGACGCTGGCTGCCGCGCGGGCAGGCGTGCCTGTGTCCTGCCCCTACACCCTGCCAGACATGGCCGACGACGTCGCTGCCGTTCTGGATGACTTGAAGGTTGAGCGTGTCGATGTCGCTGGTGCATCGCTCGGCGGGTTTGTTGCTCGTTGGGTGGCCCTCCGGCATCCCAAGCGCGTGCGAAGCCTCACGGTCGTGATGAGCGGAAGCGGGGGCCAAGTTGAAGATCGGCAGGCAGGAAAGGAGCGGCTTGGCGCATTGCTGCAGATGACCGTGCGCCGAGACCGCAGTGCTGCCATCGAGCAGGGCGTAGCCGACTGGCGGTGGATGTGGGCAGACCGGTTCTACTTCGACGAAGCGTGGGTTCGCGCGCGCATCGCCTACGCGTTCGACCGCTCGTATCGCCCCGAGGGCATGGGCCGTGCGATCTTGGCCGTGGGAGTGTCGCCGGACCTGTTTGAAGCGCAGAAGGCAATTACCTGCCCCACCTTGATCATTCATGGAAGCGCCGACCCGGTGTTTGCTCCGGAGCAGGCTCGACACATGCAACAACAGATCAGGAACTCCGAGCTATGGCTGGTCGAGGACATGGGACATTCCATGCCCAGAGAGATCTGGCCAGAGATGGTTCGACGCATTGCCGAACTCGGAGTATCAACATGACCACCGCCAGTGCTGCCGCGCAAGACTTGGCCAGCATCTAGTCTGCGGGCGGACGCCTAGGTCGTGCGGAGACAACGATACCCTGGGCTGCGACCAGGTTCGCCGTGTAGACCCTAGGTAAGGCTGCATCGCAGCGATAGCAGCCGATGGCGAGGGCAGGACGGAACCGCTGCATCGTGCCCAACTCGGTCCTTCGCATGTGAGGGACGAATGACTGCAACTGTCTTTTAGCTGAAGCGCGACGTTGACTTTCTGCGTGCATCAGGCAGTGCGCAACGGCGAGATTTATCCTTCGGCATCATTCGTCAACTTCCGGGAAGACGCGTCCCACATTGAGGATGCCACGGGGATCTAGCATCGACTTGATGGCTCGCATCAGGTCCAGCTCTTCCTTGGAACGACTGAAGTGCAGGAAATCCTTCTTCACCACCCCGATGCCGTGCTCCGCCGAGATCGATCCACCCGCGCGCCCGGTCGCGGCGTAGACCACCCTTTCAACTTCGTGCAGGCTCGTGGGTGATTCGTGCGGGCCCGAAAGCACATGCAGGTTTCCGTCGCCGATGTGCCCGAAGAAAAGGTGCCGCTGATTCGGAAAGAGGCGTTCGAGTTCGGCGCCCACGGATTCGACGAAAGCGTCCATGGCAGGCATCGGGATGCCCACGTCGAATGCGGCGAAAGGCTTGAGCCGCCCCAGCAGCTCGCCGATGGATTCACGATAGGCCCACAGGCGCTTTGCATCGTCCAGCGATTTCGCAATGATCACGTCGGCCACGACGCCTGATTCCAGCGCGGCCTCCAGGTTCGTCTCCAAGGCGGTTTGCTCGGCATGCTCGTCCGTGCCAAGCGTCTCCAGCAGTACATAGACCGGATGTGCGTCATCAAAGGGCAAGCGCAGCCCACAGACTTCCGCGCCGGTTTCCAGGTAGTCGGCCCACATCACTTCGAAGGCCGAAAGGCTCGGCAGCGAGCGTCGCAGGTCGCGAACGAGCCGCGTGGCCGCGTCGAAAGACGGCAGTGCGCACAGTGCGGTAGTGGAGGCGGTTGGCAGCGGCGACAACTTCAGCACCAGCCGGGTGATGACCCCGAGCGTGCCTTCGGCGCCGATGAACAGATGCTTGAGATCGATGCCGGTGGTGTTCTTGGTGACGCGATTGAGCATGGTGAGCAGTCGGCCGTCCGGCAACGCCACTTCCAGACCCAGGACCAGTTCGCGCATGGTGCCAAAGCGGATCACGCGGTTGCCACCGGCGTTGGTGGCCGCGTTCCCGCCGACCTGGCAAGAGCCGCGTGCGCCCAGGTCGAGCGGAAAGTACCAGCCGGCGGCTTCCACGTGGTTGGCCAGTTCTTCCAGGATGGCGCCGGCCTGGACCAGCACGGTGCCGCCCACGGTGTCCAGATCCTCGATGGCATTCAGCCGGGCGAGCGACAGGACGATTTCCGAGGTCATCGGCGTCGCGCCGCCGGCCAGGCCGGTGAGGCCTCCCTGCACGACCAGGCGCTGGCCATGCTCCGAACAGATCTTCAGCACGGCCGCCACCTCGTTCGGCGTGCGCGGATACGCCACAAGCCCCGGGGTGGTGCGTGGGGCCTCGCTCCAGTCGCCGGCGTGCGCCTGCGCCGTCGCAGGATCTCGAACGTTCTGACCGGGCGCCAGCGCCGAATTCAGCGCGCCTTCAATGTGGTCCAGATTCGCAGTGCCACGAACGACGTCCAGCATGGTGTCTCCTTCAAGTCGATGCCGCCACGGGTGTGGCCGGGTAATACGGAGACTGTAGTGACGCAACACCGGCGCGAGAAATACTGATTGGGTCGCGCTGCCATGAGGGAAAGCTTATGTGAGCAGCCGGGCCTTGAGCGTGCCGTCGTTCACCATGGCCTTGACCAGATCGAGCAGCCCCTGGCGCACCGCTTCACCCGCTGGCGTCAACGGATGGTCGATCAGGGAGACGATCGATTGCGTGCGCTCCATTGCCGGCTCGACGATGTCCCGCGCGACCACCTCCTCCTGGTCGGCCAGGGGAAAGGCATTGCGTGGCATGACGGCAAAAGCCATACCTTCGCGGACCATGGCGCGCAAGAGCTCCGAGTTGTTGATTTCGTAGCGCACGTTGAGCACGCAGTTTTGTGCAAGAGCCGTCCGCTCCATCAGCTTTCGCATGTCGTGGTCACGGTCCGGCGCCACCAGCGGCCGGTCGCCGATGTCGCGAAAGGCAATGGTGGCCGCGCGCCCCTTCAAGAGCTTGCGATGACCGAAAAGGCAGAAGCGCTCCTCGAAGACCGCGACAGTCTGAAGTCGGGTGAGCTCAAAGGCTGTGGGCAGCAACGCCAGCTCCACCCGGCGCGCCTCCACCAGTGCCTGGGCCTCGCGCGACATGCCCGTGCTGAGCTGCAGCTGCACCTCCGGCACGCGCTCCTCCAGGAGCTTGAACAGTGGAATCGCCAGCAACGGCGCCACCGAGCCTACGATGCACAGGTTGACAACGCCGCGTGGCGAGGTAGAAGCATCGCGCACGTCATCGCGCAGGCGATCCATTTGGCGCAGGATGGCGGCTGCGCGGTCCAGGAGGCGCTGCCCTTCAACGGTCAGTTGGACACCACGCGCATGGCGTTTGAGCAGGGAGACTCCCAGTTCTTCCTCCATGGCCGCGAGATGGTGGCTCAGCGCGGGCTGGGCGATGTGCAGCGTGCTTGCGGCCGTCGTGATGCTGCCTGTGCGTGCGATCTCGATGAAGTACTTGAGCTGACGGGGCGTCATGCGCGCACTCTAGCGGAGTCGGGCGGCGCACGGAGGGCCCCAAACCCCGTCCACATCGCGCGTCCTGAGCGTCACATCAACGCGTTCGCCCTTCAGGCTGCCTTGGCCGCCAGTGGCGGGGTCGATTTACTCGGAGTCCCCTTCGGCACCGGGGTGGCACCCCCTGCGCCCATCGTTGCCGCCGCCTGAACGCCGCCCAGTCGCTCGATCATGGCGCGCTGGTCGCTCTTGGCCAAGGCATCGACGGCCTCGGGATCGCAGATGCACCGCAACTCGGCTTCCATCTCCGCTACCACTGCGGCATGGCGCGGGTCGCTGGCCAGATCGCACAGCTCTTCGGGGTCGGCGTCCAGGTCGAACAGCTCGGGGCGGAATCGCACGTAGTAGTGAAACTTCCAGCGGCCTTTGCGGACCATGAAGCCGGCGGTGTTGCTGCCCGCTGCGTGGTATTCGCTGAACACGACGCGCTCCGGCCGGTCGGTCGCGGCTGCCAACTCATACAGCGACTGGCCTGGGCGATCGGCCATGTCGGGCGCAGGGTCGAGGCCAACGCCCTGCAAGATGGTCGGATATAGGTCGAGCAGGTCCACCGGCGTCCGGCACACGCCGGGCTCGATGCCAGGGCCCGCCACGATCATCGGCACGCAGACGCTTTCCTGGTAAAGGGTGGATTTTCCCCATAGCCCCCGCGTCCCGAGGTTGTCGCCATGGTCCGAGGTGTAGACAACCGTCGTCTCGCCTTCGAGTCCTGCGTCGCGCAGCGCCAGCGTGATCTGGCCGACGTTGTAATCCAGAAAGCTGCACAGGCCGTAGTAGGCGGCGAAGGCCTCCAGGCGCTCCTGAGGGCTCTTGAACTGCTCCTCGTTCTTCATGAAGTCGGCATAGGCCTGCACCCACGGATGGCGCTCGTAACCGTCGCTCGGGTGCAGCTTGGGCGTAGGCAAGCCCTCCAGCGGATAGAGCGAGAAGAATTCCTGCGGTGCAATCAGCGGGAAGTGCGGAGCAACAAGCCCGACGTACAGGACGAACGACTCGTCGACTCGTGTCCCTGCGTCGCGGATCCAGTCCACCGCGCGCGCCGTGACTTCGCGGTCGTAGTCGGTATAGGGAGACTCGCCGGCCCCGACGCGCTCGCCGAGCATGCGCTTATCCGAAGGGCTGGACACGTACGGATCTCGGATCGACGCCCACACCATGCCGTGCCCGCCGACCACGTGCATGGGAATGTGCTCTTTGTCGAAGCCCGCCGGGTCTTCCTCGGCACGGTAGTGCAACTTGCCGATGCTCTCGACGCGAATGCCTTCGCGCTGCAGCACGTGTCCCCAGCCGCGCGGGTCGCCAACGTAGGGCATCGCGTTGTCCCAGTGGCGGGTCTGATGGACACGCAGGCCAGTGGCGAAGGCGGCGCGGGCGGGCACGCAGATGGGGCTCGGCGTGTACGCGTTGGCGAAGCGCGTGCCGCGGGCCGCAAGGGCGTCCAGGTTCGGGGTCTTCGCGATGGGGTGGCCAGCGCATCTCATGATGCGGGGATCATGTTCGTCCGACATGATCACGATGACGTTGCGACGGGGCATAGGTCCTCTTGCGTTCGATGTTGCAGTGGCAGGCTCAGTCTTCCGGCGTGTAGCCTGCCGCCTTCGCGACGGCGCTCCAGCGGGCGTATTCCTCACGCAGTTGTTTGTCCAGCGCTTCGGGCGTCGACGCCTTGGGCAGGTATTCCTGCTTCTGCAGCAGGGAAGCGACCTTCTCGGACTTCACCGCCTGGGTGATGCTTTGGTTCAGCCGTGCGATCACCGGCGCCGGCGTGCCGCTGTGCGCGAAGAAGGCGAAGGTCTCGGTCACCCCCAGGTCGGGGTAGCCGAGCGACTTGAAAGTCGGCACACCCGGCAGTGCGGCAAGCTGTGTTTCATCGGAGATCGCCAGGATGCGCAGCTTGCCGCTGCGATGCATCGGCAGCAGATTCGGGAGCGTGGTGATGACGGCCGGCAGCGTGCCACCGATGGCATCGGTCACCGCGGCGGAGCCACCCTTGTAGGCCACGTGGGTCAGCGGAAGCTTGGCGCTCTTGGCCAGCAGCTGCCCGATGAAGTGCATGGCGGTGCCGGCGCCCGGCGTGCCATACGCGGCCAGCGCGTTGTCCTTGCGCGCCATGTCCAGGAATTCGCCCAGCGTCTTCGCAGGACTGTTGGCGCCCACCGCCAGTGCAAAGCTCATGGTGCAGGCAGTGCCCACGCCGGCAAACTGCTTAAGTGGGTCATAACGCAAGGACTTGAAGACGTGCGGGTAGAGGGTCAGGTTGCCCATGGGCGTCAGGAGGAGCGTCGTGCCGTCGGCAGGCGCGGCAACCAATGCCTCGGTGGCTAGACGGCCGGCGGCGCCGGCCTTGTTCTCCACGATCGTGGTGTACCCGCTGTCGCGCATGCCTTCGGCCACGATGCGCGCCACGTTGTCCGCGGCGCCACCTGCCGCATAGCCCACCAGGACACGCAGTGTCTTGTCTTGGGCCAGTGCGAAACCAGAATTCAGCGCAACCGCCGAAATGCCCAGGTATCCGGCGAACTGCCGGCGGCTCATGTTCATGCTTGTCTCCTTTGGAGGAATGTCGTGCCATCGAGAGGCACCCTGAGTATCGAGAGATGCCAGTTACAGGAGAAATACCGTTTGAACGCGAGAGCCATGCAGATTTCCTAATGGCTGCCTCACGGGTCGGCACATGTGGACTACGCCTCGACGCAGGTCCCCGGCTTGCACGCCATGGTGATGCTGGTTTTCCAGCAAGCCGGGCTGACACCGCGCATTTCGCAGGAAGCGACCCAGGTGCAAACCGTGATCAGCCTGGTCCAAAGCGGCATGGGGGTGGCGCTGGTTCCCTCGGTCAGTGCGCGATTGGCAGCGCGCGACGTGGTGTTCCGGCCGGTTTCGGGGCTCCCGGCATCAGCAGGCATTTCATTGGCGATGGCCACGCGCGACGACACGCACAATCCGGCGGTGCTTCGGTTTCGGGAACTGGCATTGCGTCAAGCCTCGCGAATGCGAAGTGCGCCGTCCAACCCGCGGGCGGCGGGTTGATTGGTCGAGCTACCTTGCCCCTCAATCGAAACTCAACAGCACCTTCATCGCCTGCGAGCGGTCCGCAGCCAGCGCAAAGGCGCGGGCCGAGTCGCGGTAGGAAACGGTGGCCGAAATCAGCGGCTTCACGTCGACCAGGCGCTTGTTGAGCAGCTCCACCGCCGTAGCAAATTCCTGGTGGAAGCGGAACACGCCACGCAGGTCAAACTCCTTGGCCACGATGGCATTGATCGGCAGCGTCATCTCGCCCCCCGACAGGCCCAGCTGCACGATGATGCCGCGCGGTCGCAGCACCTCGAAGGCGCCGCGCAATGCGCGCTCGTTGCCGCTGGCTTCGAACAGCACGTCGAACTGACCCTTGTCCACCGCAAATCGCGCCAAGCCATCCGGTTCTTCGGCAATGTTGACGACCTCGTCGGCGCCGACCTTAAGCGCCTTACTCAAGGGATGAGCGCCCATGTCGGTCGCCACGATATGCCCCGCGCCGGCGCGCCGCGCCGCGATGATGGCGAGCGCGCCGATCGGCCCGCAGCCGGTGACCAGCACCTTCTTGCCCAGTAGCGGCCCGGCACGGTTGATTCCGTGCAGCGCCACCGACAGCGGCTCGGCCATCGCGCCTTCCTGGTCGGTGAGGTGGTCGGCCAGCCGGTGCGCCTGGTAGGCGTCCACCACTATCTGTTGGCGGAAAGCACCCTGCACGTGCGGGTTCCGCATGGCGCTGCCGTAGTAGCGCATGTCCAGGCAATGGTTCTGCAGACCTTCCTGGCAGAAGCGGCACAGGCCACAGGGCCGGCTGGGGCTCACCGCGATGCGCTCGCCGGGCGCATAGGCCGTCACGCCTTCGCCCACGGCTTCGATGACGCCGGCCACCTCGTGGCCAAGCACCATCGGTTGCTGGATGCGAACGGTGCCGAAGCCGCCGTGCTGGTAGTAGTGCAAGTCGGATCCGCAGATGCCGCCACAGCGCACGCGCACGCGCAACTGTCCGGGGCCGAGTTCGTCCGTGGGAAATTCCTCAACGCGCAGGTCGCCGGGGGCGTGGATTACAAGGGCTTCCATCTCAACTCCTCATCGGGTCATCATTCGAAGCGGCCACATCACGATCTCCGGGAACACCACAAGCAGCAGCATTACCAACGTCTGCGCGATCATGAAGGGCATCACGCCCTTGATCGCGCCGCTCATCGGGATCTTGGCGATCCCGCACACCACGTTCAGCACCGTCCCCACCGGCGGCGTCACCAGGCCGATGGCGTTGTTCATGATGAACAGCACGCCGAAATACACCGGGTCGATGCCGGCCTGCTTGAGCACCGGCATCAGCACCGGCGTCATGATCAGCACCGTGGGCGTGAAGTCCAGCGCGGTGCCCACCAGCAGCACCAGCATCATCAGCGCGAAGGTGAGCAGCATCTTGTTGCCCATGAGCGGCTCGACCAGGTCGGCCAGTTGCTGCGGGATGTTCGCGGTGGTGATCAGCCAGGCCGAAACGCCCGCGGCCGACACCAGGAACATGATCACCGCTGTGGTCTCGGCCGCCCGGTAGAACAGGTGGAAGAGCTGGCTTGGCTTGATCTCGCGATATACCACCAGCCCGACGATGAGCGAGTACACGGCCGCGATCACCGCCGCCTCGGTCGGCGTGAACCAGCCGAGCTTGAGGCCGCCGACGATGACGATCGGCAGCACCAGCGCCCACAAGGATTCGCGCGTGGCGGTGCGCCGCTCAGCCATGCTTCGCTTGGGTTCGCCCTTGACCTTGTCGCGCTGGATCGACCAGCGCCACGCCACCATGATCGCCAGGCCCATCATCACGCCCGGCACGATGCCGGCAATGAAGAGCTTGGTGATCGACACCCCGCCTGTCACGCCGTACAGGATCATGCCGATCGAGGGCGGGATCACCGGCGCGATGATGCCGCCGCAGGCTATCAGGCCGCAGGAGCGGTTCACGTCGTAGCCGGCGTTGCGCATCATCGGCACCAGCACCGCGGCGAGCGCGGCCGTGTCGGCCACCGCCGAGCCGGAGAGCGAGGCCATGATGACGGCCGCTACCACCGCCACGTAGCCCAGGCCGCCGCGGATGTGACCGACCCAGGACATCGCCATCGTGATGATGCGGCGCGTCATGCCACCGGCGTTCATGAACTCGCCGGCCAGCATGAAGAAGGGCACCGCCAGCAGCGGAAAGCTGTTGGCGCCGTCCCACATGTTCTGGATCACGATCTGAGGATCGGTGACGCCCAGGTAGAACATCATCGAGAGGCCACATCCGATCAGGGCGAAAGCGACCGGCATGCCCAGCGCCATGAGGGCCAGTAGGGATCCAACGAAAACGAAGATGGTCATGGCTTGCGCCCTCCTTCGATACGGGCGCGTTGTTCTTCCATCTCGTGCTCGGTCTCGAGTGCCTCGGCCATGCCCTCTTCGTGCACGTCGATCAGCTCGTCGTCAGACACCTTTCCGGCGAACAGGCGGACGAGATTGGACAGGCAGATCAGGCCGATCGCCGTGCCGGTGAGGTAGCTCACGCCGAACACCCACAGCGTGCTGATCTGGGCCACCGGCGAGGCGGTCTCCTTGATGATGTCGTGCTGCAACCAGGTGCCGTAGACGATGTAGATGCAGCACACCAGCATGATTGCCTGGCTGATGCCCCAGCACACGCGCCGGCCGAACACCGGCAGCGCCTGCACCAGCATGTCCACCCCCAGGTGCGCCCGGCGCCGCATGCCGACGATCGCCCCCAGGAAGGTCATCCACACGAAGGCGTAGCGCGGTATCTCTTCTGACAGGTCGATGCCGGTGTTGAAGAACAGCCGGAGCACGACATTGCCGAACACCATCACGAGCATCACGATCATGCATAGGACCATGACGACCTCCAGCGCGCGCGTCAGTGCGTCTGCCAAGGCTTTAAGGGGCTTAGTCATAGGAATCCCGATGGGGTGGGTGAGAACGGGTGGCCGGCCGGCGAGGCAGTCGCAGCCGCCGGCAATATGCAGGCGCGTATCAGGCGGCCGGACTACTTGCTCGCCGTGCGCGCCTTGGCAATCTCGTCGTAGAAGCCCTTGACGAACTCGTCGCCGATGATGGGCGAGAACTTCGCGACCACCGGCTTGACCTTGTCCTGGATGCGCGCGAGTTCAGCCGGGCTCACTGTGTTGACCGTCACGCCGTCAGCCTTGAACTTGGCTATGACGTCTGCGTTGCCCTGGTCCAGCAACTGGCGCTGGTAGAGGCCGGCTTCGACGGCAGCCTTCTGCACGCCGGCCTTGTCGGCGGGCGAGAGGGTTTCCCAGAACTTCTTGGACGCCACCAGCGCCGACGGCGTGTAGACGTGGTTGGTCACCGAGATGTACTTCTGCACTTCCTGCATCTTGTTGGCGTACATGTGCAGCAGCGGGTTCTCCTGGCCGTCGAGCGCCTTGATTTCAAGGGCCGGGAAGACCTCGGCAAAGGCCATCGGCACGGCGTTGGCGCCAATGGTCTTCCAGGTGTCCAGTGCGACGGGGTTGGCCATCACGCGGATCTTCAGGCCGTTGACGTCTTCCAGCTTGGCGACGCTGTGCTTGCTGTTGGACAGGTTGCGAAAACCCATGCCGGTCCAGGTCAGGCCCACCAGCCCGGTCGGTTCGAGCTTCTGGAAGATCTTCTTGGACGAAGCGCCGTCGAGCAGCGCGTACACCTCGCGTTCGTTCTGGAACATGAAGGGCAAGTCCCAGATTTGCACTTCCTTGACACGTGTGGACAGCGGCGCGAGCGTGCCGATGTAGAACTCCTGCGTGCCGGCCTGTACCGCCTGCAGTTCCTTCTCGTCACTGCCCAGTACGCCGCTGGAGTAAGTCTGGATCTTGACGTTGCCATTGGTGTAGGTACTCGCGAGTTCGGCGAACTTCTTCATCGCGACCGATTGCGGATGGCTGTCGGGCATGGCCTGGCCGAGCTTGGCCTTGACCTCGGCGAAGGCGCCGGTGGCACCCATCGCCAATGCAGCGACGGCGGTGATGGCGAGGCGGCGCACGGCCTTGAAAGAATTGCGTTGGATATTCATGGTGTGTCTCGGCTTGGGTTGGGTGGTGTTTCAGGTTGGGGGCGAAGAGGGCTCACCACTCGGCGACGCTGCCATCGGCGTGGCGCCAGACCGGGTTGTGCCAATCGGGCGGGTTCTGGCTGGCGTGGATCACCCGCTCCTCGTCGATCTCCACGCCCAACCCCGGCTTGGGAAGTGCGCGGATGTGGCCTTCGTCGATGCGGAAGTCGTCCTTGTTGATGACGTAGTCCAGCAGTTCGGCGCCGCGGTTGTAGTGGATGCCCATGCTCTGTTCCTGCAGCACCGCGTTGTGCGCGACGAAGTCGATCTGCAGGCAGGCGGCGAGGGCGACCGGGCCGAGTGGGCAGTGCGGTGCAAACGCCACGTCGTAGGCTTCCGCCATCGAAGCGATCTTGTGGCACTCCGTGATGCCGCCGGCGTGCGAGAGATCGGGCTGCAGGATGGCAATGCCGCCTTCCTGCAGCACGCGCTTGAACTCGAAGCGCGAATACATGCGCTCGCCGGCCGCCAAGGGGATAGAAGTTGCGGCCGCGAGGCGGGGGTAGTGCTCGGCCTGTTCGGCCAGCACCGGCTCTTCTACAAAGAGCGGCCGATAGGGCTCCAGAGCTGCGAGCAAAGTCTTGGCCATCGGCGCGGACACGCGACCATGGAAATCCAGGCCGAAGCTCACGCTCATGCCGAGTGCATCGCGCACAGCGGCAATCTTTGCCACGGCTTCATCGACCGCACGCGGCGAGTCGAGCAAGCCCATCTCTTCACAGCCATTGAGCTTGAAGGTGTCGATGCCGCCTTCGAACAGGCGCTGCATGTCGTTGACGATGTCGCCCGGGCGGTCGCCGCCGACCCAGCTGTAGACCTTCATTCGGTCGCGCACCTTGCCGCCGAGCAGCTCGTACACCGGTACGCCCAGCGCCTTGCCCTTGATGTCCCACAGCGCCTGGTCGATCCCTGCGATGGCGCTCATCAGGATGGCACCACCGCGGTAGAAGTTGCTGCGGTACATGGTCTGCCACAGGTCGTTGATGCGCTGCGGGTCCTTGCCGATCAGCGTCTCGCCAAACTCCTGAACTGCCGTCTCGACGGTGCGCGCACGGCCTTCGATGACGGGTTCGCCCCAGCCGGTGATGCCCTCGTCGGTTTCGATCTTGAGGAACATCCAGCGCGGCGCGACGCGGTAGGTGGTCAGGCGGGTGATCTTCATGGGCGTGCCTTCAGGGCGTTTGCAGCGTGCCGTCCGCGAGGCGCGTCTGGGTCCACTTCGTCACGGCGTTCTCGCAGGGGTACTTCGCGGCAGCACGTTCGTCGATGTCGACCCCCAAGCCCGGCTTGTCGTTGGCATACACGTAGCCTTGGCGGAATTCAGGCAGGCCAGGGAATACCTCGAGCAGTGCATCGCGCGGGCCTTTGAGGTCCTGGATGACGAAGTTGGGCGGCTCGGTGCCCGACCACTCCTGCACGCCGAAATTGCGCGCCGCCAGGTCGATGTGGATGTTGGCCGCATGCGCCATCGGCGACATGTCGCCGGGGCCGTGCCAGGCGGTGCGTACGCCGAACTGCTCGGCAAAGATCTGGAGCTTGCGCCCCGGCGTGATGCCGCCGATCTGGCTCAGGTGCACGCGGATGTAGTCGATCAGCTGCTCGCTGATCAGCGTCTTCCACTCGCTCGGGTTGTTGAACAGCTCGCCCTGCGCCAGCGGGATCTTCGTCTTCTCGCGCAGCTGGCGCAGCCATTTGCCCTCTTCTAGCGGAATCGCATCTTCGAGGAAGAACAGGTCGAACTGCTCCATCTCGCAGGCAAAGCGGATCGCGTCGATTGGCTGCAGGCGCTCGTGCACGTCATGGCACAGCTGCACGTCGAAGCCGACCTTGCTGCGGATGCCTTCGAAGAGCTTGAGCGTGTCGCGCATGTACTTGCGGCTGTCGAGGTAGACGCCGTCGGCCGAACCTGCTGGCGCGCTGGATGGCGCCGCCCCAAACCCACCGCCACCATAGCCGCCGCTCTGGCAGCGCACGTGCGTGATGCCCTGTGCGCGGTACTTCTCGATGTTGTCGCACAGCTCGCTCAGGTCCTTACCGTCGGCATGGCGATAGATCGGCACGCCCTCGCGCACCTTGCCGCCGAACAGCTGGTACAGCGGCATGCCGGCCATCTTGCCCTTGATGTCCCACAGGGCCATGTCGACGCCGGAGATGGCGTTGTTCTCCACGGGGCCGTTGCGCCAGTAGGCGTTCTGGTGCATCAGTTGCCAGAGTTCCTCGATCGCAGTCGCATCGCGGCCGATGAGCAGCGGGCGAATGTATTCCTCCAGCAGGCACTGCACCACGCGGTGGCGGTAGGCGAAGGTCGCGCAGCCCAGGCCGAACAGACCCGGCTGGTTGGTCTCGACCTTGACGACGATCAGGTTGATGCCTTCGGGCGCCGTCAGGATGACCTTGACGTCGGTGATGAGGGTGGCCATGACGCCCTTACTTCTGGATGGTCAGGCCGCTGAGCAACTTCTTGAAGTAGTCAGACTGGCTGTTCATGAAGGTCTTGAACTGCTCGCCGTCCATGTAGGCCGGCTGCAGGTTGGCCTTGAGCAAGGCTTCGCTGAAGGCGGGGTCTTGCGCCGTCTTGCGGGTGGCTTCGCGCAGGTAGGTCACCACTTCCGGCGGCGTGTTCAGGGGAACGCCCAGCCCGCGCCAGGTTCCGATGACGAGGTCCGTTCCCTTCTCCTTGAAGGTGGGCACCTTGTCGTAAGGCGCCGGCAGGCGGCGGTCCGCCATCGAGATCAGGACGCGCAACTTGCCCGCTGCGACGAAGGAGCCGATCTCCGCCGGGCTGACGGCGATGGCATCCACATGGCCGCCGGCCAGCGCCATCACGCTGGGCGCGGCGCCCTGGTAGGGCACATGGTTGAACTTGACGCCGGTCTTTTCCTCGACCGCCGCCGCGGCGAGGTGCCAGATTGTTCCGCTGCCCGCGTTGCCCATCGTGACGCTGCCGGGCGTCTTTTTGGCCTGGGCCAACAAGTCGTCGATGGACTGGAATGGCGAATCGGCACGCACGGCGATCAGGCCCGGGTCGCCGTTCAGGCGTGCCAGCGGGATGAAATCGTTCGTGGTGACCTTGGTCATCGCCAGGTGCGGAATGATCGCCAGTTCGGAGATCAGCACGCCGACCTTGTAGCCGTCTGGCGCCGCGCGCTGGACTTCGGTCATGCCGATGCCGCCGCTCGCACCTGGCTTGTTGCTCACCACGATGGGTTGGGTGATGTACTTCTTGGAGACTTCCGCGAAGAGGCGCGCCATGACGTCCGTGCCGCCACCGGCGGAGGAGGGCACCACCATCTCGATCGGATGGTTGGGATAGTCGGACGCGGCCGTTGCCAAAGGGGCCTGCATGACGGCCGCCGTGGTGAGGATGGCGGCAAGCGCCACGCGAAACTGCTTCATGGGAGTCTCCGTTTGTGTAGAAGATGAAATGGGCCTGGGGACGCGCTTCAGAGCACGGCCAGCATGCCGCCGTCGACATAGAGGATCTGGCCATTGACGTAGTCAGAGGCCGCGGATGCAAGGTAGATGGCCGTGCCGCCGAGTTCATCGGGCCGGCCCCAGCGGCGCGCCGGGGTGCGGGCCTTGACCCAGGCATCGAACTCGGGGTTCTGCAGCAGGGCTGTGTTCATTTCGGTCGCCATGTAGCCCGGGCCGATGGCGTTGGCCTGGATGCCGTGCTGCGCCCACTCGGCCGCCATGGCACGCGTGAGCATCTTGATGCCGCCCTTGGCCGCGGTGTATGGCGCCACGGTGGCGCGGGCGGCTTCGCTCGTCAGCGAGCCGATATTGATGACCTTGCCGCCGGACTGGCGCGAGATCATGCGACGGGCGGCTTCGCGGCCGACCAGGAAGGCGCTGGTGAGGTTGGTGCGCAGCACCTTGTCCCACTCGTCCACCGACAGATCGACCAGGAGCTTGCGAAGCTGGATGCCGGCGTTGTTGACCAGGATGTCCACCGCAATTGCGCGCGCGTCGAGTTGTTCGAAGGCTGCGCAGACGGCGGCGTCGTCGGTCACGTCGAAGGGGGCCGTCTCCACTTGGTGGCCCTTGCCGCGCAGCGATTCGGCGCTTTGCGCCAGTCGCTCCAAGTCGACGCCGTTGAGCACGATGCGTGCGCCGGCCTGTGCCAGGGCTTCGGCAATTCCGTGACCCAGTCCGCGCGAGGAACCGGTGACCAGGGCCGTGCGGCCGGAGAGGTTGAACAGTGGGTGGGACATCGGGCGTGTGTATTGGTGTGTGGTGCGTTCGTCGAAGAATACTGTGATATTTCACGATATGTTTAGGCGTTTTCCCTGACGCAAGGCGGTGAACTGATTCCAGGCGGTTTCCCCATGAATACACCTGAAACCGGCCTGAAATCAGTGAATTTCATTGCATATCACGATATGCTTGACGCCTTGAAGAGGTCGCGGCATGTCGCCGCTTCCTGCGTCGGAACCACCCTTATGGCAACGCCCAAGCGCCCTAGTGCGAAACCCCGAATTGCTGCCAGTGAAGAGCTCGCCAGTCATGAGCCCCATCGCCGCCGCATGCCGGTCAGCCTGTCGGATGCGTCCTATGAGCGCATCGAGGAATTGCTGGTGTGTTGCGAACTGAAGCCCGGCCGCTTCCTTGCAACGCACGACCTGCAGAAGTTGACGGGCTTCGGCCGCACGCCGGTGCTCCAGGCTGTCAACCGGCTGGCGGCGGACACCTTGCTCATCGTCGCGCCGCGCCATGGTGTGCAGATTGCGCCGGTCGACCTCACGCGCGACCGTGTGCTGTTGCGCTTGCGGCGTGACATGGAGCGTTTCGTGATTCGTCTGGCCACTGAGCGATCAGGTGCATCGCAGCGCAACCAGATGCTGCACCTCAAGCGCCATTTGATCGAGCGCCGCGGCGAGCTGAACCTCGACCAGTTCAACCTGGTCGATCGGCGGATCGACAAGCTCTTCATGGCGGCTGCTGGCGAGCCTTTCGTGGAAAGCACGCTGCGTCCGCTTCACACCATCTTCAGGCGATTGGGTTGGATCTATCACACCCAGACCGGACGGGGCGTGAACCTGAACGACACGGTCGACGGCCATGTTGCGGTCATCGAGGCCGTTGCCGACGGCCAAGTCGACAAGGCCATCGCAGCATCCGACCATCTCATGGACTTCGTGGAAGGCATGTTCGATGTGCTGGAACGTGAAGTCTCGCCCACGCTGCTGGATTGCAGCCTGGACATGCTGGACGACACCTTCATGGAAGGCGCGGCACTCGCACGCATCGAAGCTTGAAAAAGTTGGGCGGCGGACGGCGCGGGCCGCGATAAGCGCACCGGGCCGCCGCCGGTGTCGGACCATGCTCGCGACGCTGAGCTCATCCCGAACGCAGGGCTCGTGTCGGTGTGCCAGCCATCGGATTTCGCGAGATGGGCCGAATTCTCGGCCTGTACATCGCGCCGCTCGACCCACCCGTCACGCGAAACATTCTCATAGCGACGCCCAAGGGGCTTACAAGCGCCCTAACGCGAAGGCGGTCACAGTCTCCTGTGCGAAGCCGTAGCGAGCCAGCCGCTGCTGCCGCCGCCGAAGCGTGCCGACCTAGTCTGAGAGCACGCCTTCGGTGCGCTTGGCCCTCGCCTCGGAGTTGAGCGATTGCGTCGTCCCCGCGAACCTGGGAACAACGCCGTCAAGCGCGCGCAGTACGGCGGCAATTGCTGGTCGCCTGAACGTCCCTTGGACCATCGCCACAAAAATTCGGCGCACCATCAGTGGTGCAACCGGCACCACCGCGAAGGCTGGGTCGGCTGCCGCCGCCCGGAGCGCCAAGGCAGGGAGAACAGTGACCACGTAGCCAGTGCGAACCATCTCGAGTGTTGCCGCCATGTTGCGGCAGCTGGCCACGACGCGTGGCGTGTAGCCAGCCTCATGGCATGCGTTGACGATTTGCGCCTTGTAGGTCTGCGCGTTCTTGTTGATAGCCCAGTTCTCAGACGACAACTCCGAGACCTGAATCGATGCTTCCTTGGCTAATCTGTGATTGGCTGCCATCACCACTGAGAAGTGGTCTTCATAGACAGGTCGGAAGTACAGCATGCTCGAGAGCGCTTCTGCGCTAATCGAGTCGTCGACCAACGCCAAATCGACCTGTTTTGCTGCCGCAGCTTTCAGGCTTTCGCCAGGCTCTAGCTCTTCGAAACGCAAGTCCAATTGCGGGAACTCACGCAGTAGGTCTTCAAATACCGCGGGGATGAAGGTGGTCGCAACGGACCCGAACGCGGAAATTCGAACTTCCCCGGCCACCGCGCCCTTGGCGGAGGCCAAGTCCGCTTCGATTTCGTTAACCAGGTCCAAAACCTTGGCCGACCGAGCGACAAGGCTCTCCCCGGCCAGAGTTAGCCGGACGCCGCGGCCGGACCGTTCGAAAAGCACCGCTCCTGTCTCTTGTTCGAGGATGGCGAGCTGCTGGGAAACAGCCGGGCGGGTTAGGTTTACGGCTTCAGCGACCTTGGCGATGGTGCCCAGGACGGCGAGTTCGCTTAAAAGGTGAAGCCGGGAGAGATTCAGCATAAGGCGACAGAAAAACTAACGTTGTTTTACGCCTCTCAAGGCCCATGGCACCCGCTACTTAGGGTTTGCCCCAAGGAAAAATAGGCGAAGGTTCGCTGCATGCAAATAGCGCGCCAGGGCTGCAGGCGGCTACTCGTGCCGGTTCAATAGGAAAGAAAAGCTAACGTTCTCCGTAAGCATCTGTGGTCTTATCTTTCGAGACCCTTCTCCATAAAGTTCACTCATTCCAAACAGGAGCGATTGAAAGTTATGAAGAACGTTGCATTCATTGGTGTGGGCAAGATGGGCGCGGAAATGGCTTCCCGCCTGGTCTCCGCAGGCTTCAAGGTCACCGTATTTGACCCAAACGACGCTGCAGTCAAGGCGCTGGTTTCGAAGGGTGCCGCTGCCGCCTCAAACCCGAAGGCTGCTGCGGAGGGCGCCGACGCCGTCATGTTCAGCCTTCCCACGCCGGCCATCCTTCGCGCTGCGGTGACTGGCCCTGAAGGCGTGCTCAATTCCGTCAACAAGGGCGCTGTCCTGGTTGACTTCAGCACGGTCGACCCTGAAACCACGAAGGAACTCGCCAAGGCTGCTGCCTCGAAGGGCGTCGAGTTTCTGGACTCGCCGGTCAGCGGCGGTGTGGCCGGTGCGGCAAACGGCAAGCTCGTCCTGATGGTCGGCGGCGATGCTGCCGTTCTCGAGCGCGCAACTCCGATGCTGAACAACCTGGCCGGTCGCATCGTTCATTGCGGCCCCATCGGCGCCGGCCAACTGACCAAGCTGAGCCACAACCTCATCGTTGCCATCAACACCGTTGCACTCGGTGAAGTCCTTGCCGCAAGTGTCAAGGCTGGCGGGAATCTCGAAGTGCTGTGTGACGTTCTGACCGCTGGCATGGCGGGCAGCAAGATGCTCGACTGGTTCCACAAGACGCTGTTCACTGCGGAGCGGCCGGCGTTCTTCGCCATCGACCTGATGCACAAGGACATCGGCCTGTGCCTCGACGAGTTCTCGAACTACCCGATGCCCCTGGGCCAGTTGGTCAAGCAGACCTACAACGCCGCACGCGCCAAGGGCCTCGGCGGCAAGGACTCCACCAGCATTTGCGAAATCTACGAAGAGCTGCTGGGCGTGCGCCTGCAAGCAGCCGCCTAAGTCTTCAACCCATCCCCTTTTGCGAGAGATTCACGTGAGCAACTCTACTCAATCCAAATACGGCGACGTCAAGCTGCCGAGCGCCGGTTTGGCTGGCAACTTCATCAATGGTGAATGGTCAAAGCCGATTGGTGGAAAGACCTTGGCGGTCATCAATCCCTGCCGTCTGGACACCATCGCCAACGTCGGAGCGGCTGATGCGCGGGATGTGGACGCTGCAGTGGCCGCAGCCAAGGCGGCGTTCCCTAAGTGGCGTCGCAGGGCCGCTCGTGAGCGCGGCGCGATGCTCATCGAGTTCGGCAACCGCATCACGGCCAACGCCGAGGAAATTGCCAAGATTCTGGCCGCCGAAACAGGCAATGCCCTGCGCACCCAAAGCCGCCCGGAAGTCGCAAGCACTGCCGAGGTCCTGCGCTACTACGGCGGCGTCATCGCCGAGCAGAAGGGTGAAACCCTCCCACTGGGCCCGGGCCTCTTCAGCTACACCACTCGCGAACCCTTCGGCGTGGTCGGTGCGATCATTCCCTGGAACTCGCCGCTGGTGCTTGCCGCCGTGAAGATTGGCATGTCGCTGGGCACGGGCAACACGTTGGTCCTGAAGCCCGCCGAAGACGCGCCGCTGGCCGTCATCCGCATCGCCGAGCTGGCCGCCGACATCTTCCCGGCTGGTGTGTTCAACGTCGTGACCGGTGAAGGCCTGGAGGCGGGCGCTCCCCTGAGCCAGCACGCCGACGTCGCGAAGGTCTCGTTCACCGGCTCCCATGAAGTGGGCCAGAAGGTGGCTCACGCCGTCGCCGACCGCATCGGTCACCTGACGCTTGAGCTCGGCGGCAAGAGCCCCTGCATTGTCTATCCGGACGTGGCGGGCGACTCCCAGCTCGACACGACCGTGAACAACATCATTGCGGCGATGCGCTTCGCCCGCCAAGGCCAGTCGTGCACGGCCGGCTCCCGCTTGTTCATCCACGAATCGGCCTGGGGCAAGGTCATGCCGCGCCTCGTCGAGAAGGTCAATGCGCTGAAGGTCGGCGACGCTCTTGACGAATCTTCCGATATCGGTGCGGTCATCAACGCGGAAAGGTACACCGCCGTCTGCGGCTTCATCAAGGAAGCCATCGACGCAGGCGCCAAGGTCGAAACCGGCAAGCTGCCGCCCGCAGTTCAGGATGCCAAGGGCTATTTCCCGACGCCTGTCATCTTCAGTGGCGTGGACAACACCTGGCGCATTGCGAAGGAAGAGGTCTTCGGTCCCGTCCTGGTAGCAATCCCATGGAAGGACGAAGCCGAAGTGCTGGCTATGGCAAATGACACCCACTACGGCTTGGCTGCGTACGTCTTCACCAACGACATCAACGCCGCAATGCGCGCCACCGAAACGTTGGACGCCGGCTGGATTCAGGTCAACCGTGCAGGTGGTCAGATTCCGGGCATGTCTTACGGCGGTGCCAAGCAGAGTGGGATCGGCGCTGAGTACTCGATTGAAGGTGCACTCGAGAGCTACACCAGCCGCAAGAGCGTGACGTACGGCATCTGAGGTGACCAAAATGGACGTGACAACCTCGTCGACCACAGCGAGCGCCGCGACCGGCGTCGCCCTGACATCGGAGCAGGTTGAATCGGGCAACCGAATCGACCGTCTGATGACCCTGGAAATCCGTCCGCTTAGCGGCGGACTTCCCCCAGGCATCGTTGTGCCCATGTACGAGGTCTGTCGCGCCCATCAGGGAGCGCCACTCTCGATGGCGGCCGCCGCCGCCCTGAAGGCCAAGGTCCGCCCTGGCAGCACCGTCGTCATCGCGACTGGCGCCGGCGTTGCTCCCAAGCTGCCCTTGGGCGAAACCGACGGGCCCGTCGGCGCCGCGGCGCTGGCCGCGGCTATCGTCAAAGGTCTGCATGCCAAGGTCGTCTTTGTGACCGAAGACGCGCATCTCCCACCAGTCGTCGCCGCTGTCGAATTGGTCAACACCAAGCTTGCCACTTGGGCCGAATCCCAACCTGGTCGGACCTACGAACCTATCACGGTCGAGTCGTTCCCTATCGGAATGAACGCAGGGCAGACCCGCTCTCGCGAACTCATCGAAAGGCTCAATCCCAGCGCCGTCGTGTTCGTCGAACGGGATGGACCAAACGTCGAAGGTCAGTTCCATGGTGTTCGGGGCGATTGCCGCGACCCGCTCACCGTCGGCTATGTCTACCTGCTCGCGTACCACGCCGCTGAAGCAGGCGTCCTCACCATCGGCATTGGCGATGGCGGCAATGAAGTTGGCTTCGGGGCGGTCCGCGAGGCAATTCGCGACGTACTTCCCATGCGCGGTCGTTCGCTCGCCGGCCACGCCTCCGGCGTTGTGACCGTCGTCCCGACGGACGTGACCGTGAGCGCCGCTGTATCCAACTGGGGCGCGTGTGCGGTCGCGGCAGCCTTGGCAGTCTTGCTCTCGGACACCGAACTGCTCCATGACGCCGACACCGAGCACGAGCTCATTGCCGTCACCGTCGCCGCAGGTGCACGAGATGGCGCCACTTCGAAGCAGAGCATGGTCGTCGATGGCATCGACTTTTCGGGCCATCTCGCCTTCGTCTCCCTTCTGAGGGTCGTTGCCGGAATCTCCATCCGCACCTCGTCCGCCGCGTAAGTAGGAACTCGCATGCAACAGAAAAAATCCACAGACTCCTTCGGAAATCCGCTCGACCCCATCGTCGGATTCGCAAGGGGCCGCATCATTCAATCCAGCGTCGACGAAGCTCGACGTCTTCGCCAGGGCCAGAAGGTCGCGGCCGAACGCGTCCGCAAGCTCGGCCCCCAGTCGATTGGCGTCTTCACCGGCAACCAGCGTGAGTTCCCACTCAAGGTCGAAGATCTAAACACTCACTGTGAAGAGTGGGTCGGGCCAGGTCTCTTCGCCGAGGAGCTTAGGCAGGCCGCTATCGCTCACATGGGGGGGCTTCCGACCGACGGAGTCGCCACCGTGAACCGCACGAGCGCCGGCATCATCGCTGCCATCGCCGCGCTGGCAGAGGGCCGCAGCGTCGTTTCCGTGGTGCCGCCTGGCGGTCGTTCGCACGCATCGGTCATTCGTGGTTGCGGCATCGCACGAGTCGAACTCCACGAAGTGCAAGGTGACAAGGACTGGGCTGCGGCCATCGAGCAGCACAAGCCTGCGCTGGTCGTCATCACCACCGTGACCAGCAGCCTCGAGTTCCTGGACGATGCAGTTGCAATGGATGCCGCAGGCGTTGCGAAGGCGAGCGGAGCCAAGGTGCTGCTCGATGAAGCCTACGGTGCTCGCATGAGGCCCGTGCTGCGGTCTGGCGTTCTCAGCCTCAAGCTTGGCGGCGACCTGGCAATCACCAACTGCGACAAGGCCGGTCTGTCTGGTCCACGTTCTGGGCTTCTGGTGGGGCGTCCTGAGTTGGTGACGCGAGTCTCCGCCAAGGCCTCGGAGTTCGGGATGGAAGCCCGGGCCCCTATTGCGGCAAGTGCCCTTCGCTCGATTCAACGCTTCTCCCCGCAAGACCTCATCGACGAGGCGCAAGCCGGGCAAAAACTGGCTCATGCACTGCAAGAGCGTCTCGGAGCAGAACTCGTCGCCGTCAGCGACCTCGGGCCGATGATTGAAGAGGACCTGGCGCTCAAGGAGGTCTTCCGCCGTGCAGGCAGGAGCACCGACAACGCCGGCGTCACGCCCGCCGAAGTGACCTCTGCCCTGGGCATGGTCCTTCTGCGTGACCACGGCATCTTGACAGTCAACACGCATGGTCAACCAGGCGCCCGTGTCTCTGTGCGCCTCAAGCCGACTCATGGCGCCATCGAGCGCGTCGGCGGCATGGCTCGCGTCATCGAGGCGATGAACACTTCGTTCAGCGAGGTCGCCCGTTACGTCGCGAAGCCCGAGGACCTGGCCCAACTCATCTTGGGGGACACGAAATGACGGTCGACCGCGAAGTGCTTGAATCCATCGACGAGCGACTCGACAAGTTGTTGAGCTTGGACATCGGCGGCCGCGGCGTCGAACACCTCTACGTGGCTGCTCGGGCACGCCAAGGCGGCTCCCTGGTCGGCGCGGCAGCAGATGCTCTGCTGGGCGTGCCGGACGGCGCAACCGTCTTTGTGACCACAGGCTCGGTCTCGCGTGCCTGGATTTCGACCGAAATCGGCGAAAACGATGGACCTGCCGGCGCCGCTATCGTGATTCGCGCCCTGTCCATCGGAAAGCGCGTCCATTGCGTGCTGCTTGCAGAAGAAACTCTGCTTCCGGGCATGAAAGCCATCCTGACCAGCGCCGGCGTGACAGTGCTGCCGTTCGAGCAAGCGCAAATCGCATGCAAGGATGGAAGCCTCGCAGTTTGCTCGCTCTTGCCGTTCACGACCAAGGACGAGGACGCCAAGGCCGAGGCGAAAGCCTTGCTCGCCAGCTACAAGCCCAGCCTCTTCTTCTCGACTGAGCGGGTCGGACGCGCGAGAGATGGCGTGTACTACAGCATGCGTGCCATCGACTACGGCATGGGGCGGGCGCGCATCGACGTTCTGTTCGACGAAGCGCTTGCTCAAGGCATTCCCACGGTGGCTGTCGGCGATGGCGGAAACGAAATCGGTATGGGAGCTATCACCCAGGCAGTCGCCGACCACGTGAAGTTTGGCGCAACCATCGCCGCAGTGACGCCAGCAGATGTGTTGGTCACCGCTGCATGCTCGAACTGGGGCTGCAACGCAATCGCCGCGGCAATCGCTGCGCGTCGAAAGGATGCGCGCCTGCTAAACACCCCGGAGTTGGAGCGTCAATTGCTGATGCGCGGCGTGGATATCGGCCTCATCAACTCCGTGCAGAACGTCGTGGACGCCAATGTCGATGGCATGCACTTGGACACACACATCGCCTTCACCGAAATGCTGCGCGCTGTCGTCAAGCCGGCGCTCACCTGACCGGCTGCCCACCAATCCTTCCCATCAACCCATCCCCACCACAAGAGGAGTTCTCCATGCGCAAACTTATTGGTGCAGTCTGCATGCTCTTTGCAGGTCTGCTCGTCTCGCAAACTTCTGCCGCCCAGGAGAAGTCCAGGCTCGACGAAGTGCTCGCCCGCGGCAAAGTCATCGTGGGCGTCAGCAGCGAATCTCCGCCCTTCGGCTTCGTGAATGAGAAGGGTGACCTGTCTGGCTTCGACATCGACGTGGCCAAGCTCATCGCGAAGGGGCTGTTCGGAAGCGACGACCCGAAGCACATCGAGTTCGTCAAGCAGAGCTCGGCTGCTCGTTGGGAGAACGTCAACAGCGGCAAGGTGGACTTCGGGATCCACGTGGCAACGGTTCTTCCAGACCGCATCGCGCGTGTCGCATTCACCCGCGGCTACATCGACTCTTCGATTGTTGTCATCGTGAAGGCCGACTCGAAGTTCAAGACCTTCGCAGACCTCAACAACGACAAGGTGTCGACGGCCATCCTGTCGACTCCTGTGCAGGCTGAGCGTGCCAAGCAGTTCTTCCCGAAGGCCAAGACTACGACGCTGGACTCCATCGGCGCTCAGTTCACTGCGGTCAAGGGCGGACGAGTCGATGCAGCCCAGCTGGACGAGCCGGTGGCCCTCTGGTACGCCGCGCAGAACAAGGACGTGCGAATCCTCGATGAGCGGATGACTGCGGTCACCAACAACGCCATCTACATGAAGCAAGGTGACTTCAAGTGGTGGCTGGCCCTGGATACGTACGTCAATGAAATGCGGGCGGGCTCCATGTTCAACGACTACTCCGCCAGCTACAAAAAGTGGTTCGGCAAAGACGCGCTGAACACTAAGTACTACGTGAACGCCAAGTGAGCGTTTGGCGCTGCACAGAGGGACAGCAATCATGAACTGGCTCAATCTAGCCGCAGGATGGCTGCCGGAGTTCTTCGACGGCTTCCTGGTGACGCTCGCGCTCGTCGCGATGTGTCTGCCAGTTGCGGTGGTGCTGGGCGTGCTGCTGGTCCTTCTGCGCGTCTCAGAGAGGGCGGTGGTCTGGGTTCCGACCTACGCCGTGATCGAGTTCCTTCGGAACGTTCCGACGTTCCTTCTCATTCTTGTCGTCTATTACGGCGCTCCTCTTCTAGGCTCCAGGCTAGACGGTATCTACTGCGGCGCCATTGCAATCGCTGTGCAGCACACAGCGTATTTGGCGGAAGTCTTCCGAGGGGGCGTGTCCGCGGTGCCCCGGACCCAGTGGGATGCCGGACGTGCAATCGGGTTAAAGCCGGCGGGCGTGTTCTTCCGCGTCGTGCTGCCCCAAGCGGTGCTCAAGGTAGTGCCGGCGATTGGCAATCAGGTCGTGGTGCTCATCAAGGACACGTCACTTGTGGCCGGTATCGGCGTCGTGGACCTGACCTTGAGCGGCAAGCTTGTCATGGAGCGCACCGCCTCATCTTACGAGGTGTTCGTGGTCATCGCCGCGTTCTACCTCATCCTGACCACCATCGCCAGCGCCCTGTTCCGTTGGCTCGAGATTCCTGCTGGCAAGCGCCGCTGAGGTTCACATGGACGTTGCAATTCTCAACCTCGGTTATCTCCTCAAGGCGGCGATTGTGACGCTTGAGATGGCCGCAGCGACAGTGGTCTTCAGCTTCCTGCTGGGGACGGCACTCGGCGTGTTCGCCGCTCTCGGTGGCACCGCGGTGCGCTCGGTGCTGACGGTGTACGTGTACATCGTTCGCGGGGTGCCCGTTCTCGTGCTCATCTTCATTGCTTACTTCGGCTTGCCCCGCATGGGCCTGGATGCCCCGAACTATGTGGCGGCGACTATTGCCCTGGTCATCTACTTCGCTGCGTTCGTGGCCGACATCGTGCGCGGCTCGATTCTCGCCGTCCCCAAGACGACCGTAGAAGCGGGCATGTCTATCGGGCTGCGCAAGGCGCAAATCCTGACGCAAATTCAACTCCCTCTCGGCATGCGTCTGGCGCTGCCACCCCTCGTGACGACGGCGTCGATTGCTGTCAAGAGCACGTCGTACGCATCCATCGTGGGTGTCTGGGAGCTGACCTACGCCTCGCGTGAAGTCGTGGAACGCACGCTCGCAGCGTTCCAAATCTTCTTCGCTGTGATGCTCATCTACTTCTGCATCTGCTACCCCATCTCGCTCGGCGCAACGTACCTGCAGCGCCGTCTCAAGACCTCCTGAAGGCAAACGATGAACTTAGCGCACTCCCCAACATCTCGGCGGACCATGATTGAGGTCAAGGGCGTATCCAAGAGCTTTGGAAGCAACCAGGTCCTGAAGGACATCTCCTTTGACGTGAAAGAGGGCGAAGTTGTTGTCTTGGTGGGCCCCAGCGGTTCCGGCAAGTCGACCCTGCTTCGCTGCATCAACTTCCTTGAGGAATTTCAGGCGGGCGAGATTCTGGTTGACGGCGATGCTGTTGGCTACAGCGGCGGCACAAGCGGCCCCTCGCGGCGCCGCCAGTCTGAAGCAGACGTAGCCAACCTAAGGACCAAAGCTGGCATGGTCTTCCAGAACTACAACCTCTTTCCGCACAAGACGGCCATCGAGAACGTGATGATGGGACCGGTCCTTGTGAACAAAGACTCGAAGGCGGATGCCCGCGCGCATGGTCTGGAGCTCCTGGCCAAGGTAGGCCTAGAGGACCGGGCAGACCACTTTCCGTCTCAGTTGTCCGGCGGTCAGCAGCAACGCGTGGCAATCGCGCGGGCGCTCGCCATGCGTCCCAAGGTGATGCTCTTCGACGAGGTGACGTCGGCGCTGGACCCAGAGCTGGTTGACGAGGTCTTGAAGACGCTGCGGGACCTCAGCAACGAAGGCATGACGATGATTATCGTGACGCACGAGATGCAGTTCGCACGTGACGTCGCCGACCGGCTTCTGTTCTTCTATCAGGGAGTAATCATCGAAGACGGTCCCCCCGCTGAGGTCTTTGCCAATCCGAAAACGGAACGCTTCCAGACCTTCGTGAAGCGCTTCCAGGCAAACAGCCACCGGGGTTGAACAGGAGAACTGTCGTGAAAATACTAGAAGGTGCCACCATGATGAGCTCGTCTGCAACGAGGGCCGCCGAACAGCCCATTCTCGAGTTGAGGGACATTCACCTCGCATTCGGGAACAACGTGGTCCTGAAAGGCGTTGACCTCGCGGTTCAGCGTGGTGAGGTAGTTGTCATCGTCGGCCCGAGTGGTGGGGGCAAGAGCTCTCTGCTTCGGTGCGCTAATCTTCTTCAGCGCATCGACTCTGGGCAGATTCTCCTAGAGGGTGTAGACCTCTCATCCGGTTCGCTGAACGAGAACCAGATTCGGCAGCGAGTCGGAATGGTTTTCCAGCACTACTATCTCTTTCCGCACCTCAATGTGCTAAAGAACCTGACGCTGGCCCCGCGCCGCGTTCTCAAGGAATCGCCGGCCGACTCGGAGGCAAGGGCCCGGGAGTACCTCCGAAAGGTTGGCTTGGCCGAGAAGGCCGACCACTACCCCGACCAACTCTCTGGTGGACAGCAGCAGCGCGTCGCAATCGCTCGAGCACTCATGATGCAGCCGCACGTGATGCTCTTCGATGAGGCGACCTCAGCTCTAGACCCTGAACTCGTCGGCGAGGTTCTGGCGGTCATGAAGGACCTAGCCAAATCCGGGATGACGATGCTTGTCGTCACGCACGAAATGGGCTTCGCTCGCGAGGTCGGTGACCGTGTGGTGCTGATGGCCGGTGGAAACATTGTTGAGCAAGGCCCGCCGTCGGAGGTTCTCGACCATCCGAAGCAGGAACGAACCAAGCAGTTCCTTTCGCGTATGAAAAAGCACTGAGCACGCGGCTGTGCACTCCCCATCCGTTCTCAATCACAGTGAAAGTAAACCATGAATCGCATTCTCTCTGCCTCGATTTCCGTCGCCGTCGCATCGATGTCGTTCGCCAGTGCTGCCGCGTCGAAGGTGAACGTTCCTCTTCCCCCTGAGGTGAAGAGCGCGGGCTTTCTCACCGTTGGCATCAACTGCACGTACCCGCCCGCGGGCTACGTCGGCATTGACGGGAAGCCGGCCGGCTACGAGTACGCGATGGTGAAGCGCATCGCAGAGTTCGCGCTCGGTACCGGCGACGGCCTGAAGACACAGTGCGTGAACGACAGCAACCGCATCCCGTTCCTGCAGTCGGGCAAGATTGACATGATTCTGGCGTCGCTCGCATACACGCCGGCGCGAGCGGAACAGCTGGACTACTCGAATCCGATTTGGGTGAGCAATTTGCAACTCATCGTTCCGAAGGACTCGAAGGTGGCCGACTATGGCGACCTGACCGGCAAGACCGTCGTGACGCCAACCGGCAGCACCTATCAAACGTGGCTGCAGAAGTGCTATCCCCAGGCGAACCTGGTCACGTCGCAGACGGCGGCAGAAGGCTCGACGATGCTGACTCAAGGCCGGGCGGATGCCTTCGCGTACATCGACGTGTACGGGTTCAACTTCGCCCAGATGCAAAAGAACTACAAGGTTGTCGGGACTCTCGCAGCGACCGCCGTCCAAGGCGTTGGCGTGAAGAAGGGCAACAAGCCGATGCTCGATTGGGTGAATGCTGTGCTGGAAGAGATGCGGGCCGAAGACGCTTTCTACAAGTCGTTCTCCCAGGAGGTGAAGGACCCGACCTTCGCGGCTAAGTATCGCCAGTTGGTCCCGGGCCCGAACCTGAAATTGGACTACTCCAAGAGCGGCGCCCTTGACTGTCTGAAGGCTTCCTGAGGAAGAGTTCGGACGTACTGCTGAGCGTGTACCGGCGATGAAGAGGAAAACATGTTTACATCAACCCTGAACGAGCTGCAGGTCTTGCTCGGCGGACTTGGCCGAACACTGCTTATAAGCGTCATCGGAATTTCGATGGGAATCGTCCTCGGGATGCTGATGGGCGCGGCTCGCCACGCTCGAATTCCCGTGTTGAGCCAAGTCATCGCCTGCTACGCGAACCTGTTTCGATGTACTCCGCTCTTGGTGCAAGTGGTGATGCTCTATTTCGCGCTGCCCGACCTCGGAATCAAGCTGACGCCGTTCGATACCTCGTGGTTGGCGCTCGGACTGTGGGGTGCCGCCTATCACACGGAGATTTTCCGAGCTGGGTACGGCGCGGTGAATCCGAATGAAGTGGTCGCAGCTCGTGCGCTCGGCATGTCCGCGCCGAGTGCGTTCCTGGACGTCACGCTTCCGCTCGGCGTCCGTGCATCGATTCCGGCGGCCACGACGATGGCAATAACCCAGTTCCGCTCCTCGTCGTTCATGATTGCCGTGGGCTACCAGGAGCTCACTTACGTGGCGAACCGAATGGTCGCCGATACCTTCAAGGTGTTCGAGATCTTCGGCATTGCCGCTCTCGCGTACCTAGTTGTGTCCAACATTATCGCCATTGCGTCTCGCCGGCTTGAACGTGCAGTCGCAGTTCCGGGTCTGGGAGCTGTGAAATGAACCAGGATTGGATTGGACCCGTTGCGTCCCACATGCTGAGTGGCCTCTATGTGACGTTGTGGGTTTCCTTGCTCACGACGTTGCTGGCGACAGCGATTGGTCTGTTCATCGGGTCGCTTTCTGCCAGTACGACGAAGTGGGTGCAAGTTGCCGTCCGGCTTTACATCGACATCTTCCGAGGCGTGCCATCTCTTATTACGCTGCTCTTCGTCTTCTTCGCGCTCCCGCATGTCGGCATCACGACCGGTCCCATTACTGCCTCCGTACTGGGACTTGCTGTCTGGGGTGGGGCGAACATTGCCGAAACCGCTCGTGGCGCATTGAAGTCCATCTCGTCACGTCAGACGGAAGCGGCAAGAGCACTTGGATTGAGCAAGGTTGAGGCGCTCGTCTTTGCCGTTATGCCTCAGGCCATCCGCCGGTTTCTCCCACCGTACATCGGCCAGTTGACCGTCCTCATCCAGGCGAGTGCTTTGACATCGGTAGTCGGCGTCACCGACCTACTCGGGTCTGCGCGTCAGATGATTGAACGGCTCGCCTACGTCAGTACCGACGCGCACGCAGTGCCCATCTACTGTGGTGTCTTGCTCGTCTTCTTCGCCATTTGTTATCCACTTACTCTGCTGGCTAGCTACCTCGAAAGCAAGCTGCGCAGCTAACCTATCATGAACATGCAATCGCAAATTCGTCTCGTCGCCGAGGCTGGCTCACTGCACCCTTTGAAAAGCCACTTGCTCCAGTGGACAGGCCCGACTGAGGGCAATGGCTCTGACCATAGCAGTCTCGCATTGACGGTGCGCGCTATCCCGCCGGCCAATGATGCCCGTGAAGTGGACCTCCGCAACGTAGCGGTCCTTGGCTACAACTGAGGTTTGCCATGACCAGGCATACGCCAGCCACTTTGCCCGGGCGAGACCAGACGTCGGATTCCGCCGGGCGACATCGCGTCGTGATAATTGGGGGCGGCGCAGCCGGGCTCGAACTCGCTACTCAACTTGGCAGGCACGAGCGGCTCTCGGTGACGCTCGTCGATAAGGCGCGCTCCCACATCTGGAAGCCGAAGCTGCATGAGATTGCAGCGGGCAGCATGAACATGGGGCGGCACGAGGTAGGCTACCTGGCGCACGCACGTGACCACCGCTTCGTGTATCGAATGGGCGAGATGACTGGCCTTGACCGGGAGTCTCGCGAGGTAGCAATTGCGCCCTTCGTCGACGGGGAGGGCGAGCAGATTACGCCGGCTCGCACGTTTCCCTACGACACGCTGGTCCTTGCGGTTGGAAGCCAAAGCAACGACTTCGGAACTCCAGGTGTCAAGGAGCACGCGCTCAAGCTAGAGTGTCTTAGCGACGCGGCGCGGTTCAATCGCAAATTGATGAATGCGTGCTTTCGTGCACAGGCTCAGGAGGGCGTTCTGGCAGCGGCGCAGTTGAGGGTTTGCATCATCGGAGCGGGGGCCACTGGCGTCGAGTTGGCGGCCGAACTGCTTCGGACCGGGCGTGAAGTGCTTGCGTACGGCGCTTCCGTTTCGACCACCAACAAGGGGCTCGAGATTCATCTTGTCGAGGCGGCGGACCGGATACTGCCCGCGCTTCCTCCCAGACTTTCAGCGGCCGCACACAAACTTCTCACGAAGCAGGGCATTTCGGTTCACGTCGGAGCCAAAGTGGCGAGAGTTCACCAAAATGGCGTCGAGTTGAGTGACGGTGAGTTGCTCCCCGCGGAAATCACGGTCTGGGCTGCCGGGGTCCGGGCTCCAGACTTCTTGCGGAGCCTTCCCGGCTTGGAGGCGAACCGCATCAATCAGCTGGTCGTTCGCCCGACCCTGCAAACGACCAACGATCCGAGAGTGTTTGCTATTGGGGATTGCGCGGCCTGTGCAAAGCCTGACGGCCAAGGCTTCGTGCCTCCGCGTGCCCAGGCGGCGCACCAGCAGGCCGCCTTCTTGGCGCGACATCTGCCCACGCACGTCGAGGGCCGCCCGCTTCCCAACTACACGTACCGCGACTTCGGCTCTCTCGTCTCCCTCGGCTCCTACAGCACCGTCGGAAACCTGATGGGCGGGGTGGTAGGGAAGAGCATGTTCGTGGAGGGTGTCTTCGCGAAGTTGATGTACCTCTCTATGTACAAGATGCACGAAGCCGCACTGCACGGATGGCGGCGTGTGACGCTCGAAACGCTAGCCCGTTGCCTTGAGCCCTCAAGCGGCTCGCGGGTCAAGCTGCACTAATTCCACCCTGGTGCCGTTGGTGGCACAAGCAGCAATTACGAAGGACGAAATGAGCGCTTCCCTTGACATCAACGCCGTTCGGCAGGAGTTCCCTGTGACGAAACGGTTGCTCTACCTGGATTCGGCCCATCAGACGCCCATGCCGAACTGTGTTCGAAGCGCATTGAGCGAATTCTTGGTTGAGGGCAACGAGATGGCTGGCCCCAAGCCGGTTTGGATGCGTCGAGTCGAAGTCGCCCGCGAAAAGGTGGCGGAGCTTTTGCATGCCTCGTCCGAAGAGATTGCGTTCACAAAGAACACGTCTGAGGGGCTCAACATCGCCGCGAACGCAGTGCCATTGCAGCCCGGGAGCACTGTCCTGATGCTTGAAGGGGACCATCCGAACAACGCCTATGCCTGGCTTCACCTCAAGCGCAAAGGCGTGAAGGTTAAATTCGTGAGCCTTCCGGATGACCAAGTGGCGAACGCAGATACGTTTGCCGACCACATTGACGAGTCGTCCCGTGTCATCTCACTTTCGCACGTGACGTTCCACGCCGGTCAGCGCCACGACATCGAGGACATCGGACGGCTCTGCGCGAAGAAGAACATCTACCTAGTGGTCGATGCCATGCAATCCGTCGGGGTCCTACCCGTTGATGTCAAGAAGCTGGGCGTTTCCGTCTTGGCCGCCGGATGCCATAAGGGACTGCTGGTGCCACAGGGCACAGGGATTTTGTACGTGAAGCAGAACCTCCAGGAGCTGCAACCTGTGTACCTTGCCATGAGTAGCCTGGCCAACCCACCCGAGGACTATGTGGCAAGACCGGCCGAGATGACAACCCGCCGAGATGCTGGCCGCTTCGAGTTCGGGAATTTCAATCTCCCAGACCTGCATGCGCTCACGAGGTCGATTGAGTTCATTCAAAGTATCGGCGTCGCGAGCATCGAAGAGCACGTGCAGATGCTCGGAGACCGACTCATTGAGGGATTGGACGAGTTGGGCGTTGCCCTGGTGGGGCCGCGACAGCGAGGCCAGCGAGCTCACATCTACGTCCTGGCTCTTCCTGTGGCGAAGTGGGTGAACTACCTCACGCAGAACCTGGTCCGTGTTTCGCCCGAGCGAGGTGGCGTCCGCATCTCGTTTGGCGCCTTCAACACTCCGGATGACGTTGACCAGCTCCTCGGCCTCATTTCATCGCGCATGCGCAAACGGGTCGATACCGACGGCCCGTCCGGCGCGATGGATTGAGATCCCATGTGAGTTGGAAGGTGCCGGCGCTCCACTGCTGCGCTGTCGTTGGGGGCATCTGAACTGAACATATGGAGATAGCCGCTTCGTACGGCGCCGAAGCAAACTGTCGCCTTGAACGGCCACTTTTCTAAGGCCGCTAGTTCCGCAAAGGGCACCGACCTGACCTCGTCAGTTGGACCGTCTAGGTCGGCAGCGCAGCGAAAGCCGCCCTTCCCAGCTTGCGACGCGAGCGCCTGCAGTCCGGCGCTTTCCCGTCCTACCCGTAGCCCCAAGCCGTTTGGCAAGGTCAACAGTCGAGTTAGGGCCCAAGTACTTCGCCGCCTCCGACGGCTGCGATTCTTGCGTAGGGCGATCGGAATGCTTGCCCAAGAGGGCGGCGGCTATGGGTCCGCTGTTTTGCGTAGTATCGTGACGATGATCATCTCCAATGCGCAACCAGCCATCCCAGACTTTCAAGAGGCGTTTTTAAACTACTGGACCAAGTCTCTTTTCTCAACGGGGCCCGCCGACGATCAGATCACATCTGTATTTGTGAGCACCTACATGCGGCTGGTCGAGTCATGCGTGAGCGAATACCGGTCCGCTGAACTCATGGTGGAAAGTTTCTGGGCAGAGAGTTCCAGTTTCAAGCTGAGCGCGATGCATAGGGCCGTTACCCATTACGAGACCTGCATCACCAATGCGCAGCGGGCGATTCGAAGTTTCAACAAGCTTCGCAGAAGTAAGCACCTTAGGCCGGAAGTCCGCGCGGCATTGGCTGCACACAAGCACACTTTCCACAAGGACCAAGTCTCGCGACGACTCGGTGACATTCGGGATTTGATCCATCATTTTGACGAGGCACTCGGCAAGGGCGAGGTGACGAAGGGCGAACCCGTCTTGTTGCAGCCTACAGGTCCGGAAGCACCCGTAGACACCAATCCCGGTCAGACGGTCAAAACCATTGATCGCCTGAAGATCGGGCCGCACGAGATCCTGTTGGCTGATCTCGCGCAGTTGCTTACCGAGATGGGCGAATGCGCTGAGATCATCAGTCAGTTTCGCGTTGACCAACCGCACGTGTTGAGCGGCTTTGTAAGGGGTGACTTAACGAGTCATGCAGGAAGAGCGCCGTCGCCGACCATCCGCCGATGGCGAGCCCCAGCCTGCTCGCCCGTGGTCAGGACACGCGATAACGAGGGCTGAAGTGCTCGCCTACTGAAGATGTTGATCAGCGGGTTCTGGCTCGGCGGCCTGCCAGCCCTGTCCACCTCGCTCTATGCCAGAGAGACGATGCTTCGTGCACTTGACGCGCACAGCTTTCATGTGGCGGCTTCTGTCCCGCCTGCCTCGCCATGCGAACGCCCTTGCGGAGGCACCATATCGTCCGCGATCGTGAGCACTGGTGTCAGGCCGTCGCCAGAGAAATTCTCGACGAGGTCTAAGTACGCGTCGCAGAAGACTCGGTATTCGTGCGTGCCGTACCAGAACAGCATGCCCGGCGAGTCGTGGCCCTTGATTTCGATCTTGTCGTTGGGATAGCTCGGATCGTGCCGCATCGACGTCTGATAGATGTAGGGACCAATTGCCAGCAAATGGTCTTCGATTAGGATGCCTCGTAGAGTGGCGCGCGGAAGATACTCGAATATCCTGCAGGTCCCATGGTTGTTATGGCGCAGTAGCACCTTGGGCAAGTGGTTCTGCTGCACCGCGATCCGAACGGACTGCATCTTCATCTCGGTCTGAGCGATCTCTGGCGATTGGACGTAGAGGTCGATGTCCGCCCCCTTGGCCATCAGTTCGATCAATACATCCTCGACCTTCACCGCGGAGTACTGCACGAGGATCGCCCGGCGGACGTCATGGCCCTTGATGTAACGGATTACCTCGGCATAGACTGACTGCTGATCAGCGTGGACCCGGTTGCACCTGAAATCGGACGGTCTGCGGACGCCTTCCGCTGGAGCTAGGTCAGGCATGTTTGAAAGGCGGCGAGCGTTGTCAATCGCACGCGTGAGTTCAGGATAGTCGCGCTCCACGGATTGCCCCGTGGGTTCGTCCGAATACTGATCGATCTTTCTGTCACGGAACCGTTCCAGGACGACGTCGCAATTCTCCCCGTAGTCGAACAGCTTTCTGAAGTCGCTCTTGAAGCAATCGTAGGGCGCCTGCTCGCGCGGTCGATCCTTGGCCTCGATCTCGGTAATAGACAACGCGCCACCTTCGCGCGACGGCAGGTAGTGCTCGACGAACATGCGCTGCTCCGTCATGAGCATGCAGTAGGGAACCGCGAAAGTTCGAAGCAACTTGACCTCAACGCGCCGCTCGGTTGAATGAGGGGCCAGCAAGGCCAGCACTTGGTAGATTGCCTTGCGCGCCTCCTGGATGCCGTGCAACGGCTCCCGCGCGGGGTTGCGCGCCCGGGGCACTGTGCGGTCCTTCTCGATGTCCGTTTGCGAGGCCTCTAGTATCGGGTCGAATGGGTTAGCGAGCAGGATCTTGAGCGTGAAGTCCTGCCGGGTCCTGAGCTTGGCCTCAAGGTCCTGGACGAGCCAACCCTTGCCTTCGTCCTCTGCCCCCAGCATCTCTTTGTGCGTCCGCCCGACGATCCAGCAGTGCTGCACGGCGCTGCGCAGCGCCGTGCAAAGCACGTCCTTGAAATCCTTGCTCCGTTCGTGAAGAGCGACCACGCCTAGAGCCCCTGATCGGGAGAGCAGCGAGAAGCCCGCCACCATCTCCTCGTACTGGTTTTTCAGCGAGGCATCGCGCCGCTGCACGTCTTCGATCCGGTGCGCCAGTTCTTCCTGCATGTGCGACACCGTTCCTTGGACGGCCATCTCGGCGATGCGCGTCATTTCGAGGAGTTCCGTTGTCGTTTTGTGCACCGACTTTTCGAGTGCAACTAAGGGCTCGTTCACCATCTTCTGGTGATAGGCCTTGTCGAACAGGGATGCCACGACGACGGCGATCACGAGGGCAATGCCGAGGTCGCGCAGTACAAACTCGGCGGCGGCTTCCATGAGGACGTCGGCCTCCGTGTGATGCAGCAGGCGGTAGCCCGCATAGGCTACAAGCAGGAATAGCCCTGCCACGCCGGTGATCACGTGCCATGTCCACTCCTGCTTCGGCGCCCCTTCGCTGCCCTCTTCTTTTCCGAGTGTCGTCACGAGAATTCTCCTCGAGCTAAGCCGCGGGGCAAGGATACGATCAATCGAGGCGCGGCGGTATGTCCGGAATGGGGTATCTCTCAAAATGACGGCCGCCATCAATTTGTCCGGCCAAGTTGGGTCTAGCTCTACCCGTTGTGCCCGATCTCATCCTCGACAAGCACGGCCCGGTGCGTGAACTGTAGCGCGTGGGTCGCGTCGTGGGTGGAGCGAACTTCGACGGCCGTCATTTGGCAGAGAGTCGGGATGGCGGGTGATTCACAGGTGATGGCCGCACTGAGCCGCAGGAGTGCAGCGACAGCGGACCTAAAGCCGATCACGATTGGACGTCCGGTCGATGGCTGCGGATTCAACCGGTCGATGCAACGGTTTGGCTGAACATTTCAGCGGGTGTATGGAAGTCTAGAGTCTTCCTTGGACGCTCGTTCAATTGCCTCGCAACAGCATTCAGCT
>NZ_JASZYF010000026.1 GCF_030317115.1 Variovorax gracilis | reverse complement strand
GGACGAGGGCGCCACGCCGCAGCAGGTCGACAAGGCCGTCGAGAAGTTCGGCTTCGCGATGGGTCCGTTCCGCATGGGTGACCTGGCGGGCAACGACATCGGCTGGGCCATCCGCAAGCGCCGCGCCACGGAGATCGCCGACATGAAGTACAGCCGCACGGCCGACAAGCTCTGCGAACTGGGCCGCTTCGGCCAGAAGACCGGGGCAGGGTGGTACGACTACCAGGCCGGCAAGCGCGATGCCATCCCGTCCGAACTCGTCAACAAGATGATCGAGGACCATCGCAAGGAACTGGGCATCACGCCACGCAAGATCTCCGACGAGGAGATCGTGCAGCGCCTGGTCTACGCCCTGGTCAACGAAGGTGCGCGCATCCTCGACGACGGCATCGCCTCCAAGTCCGGCGACATCGACATGGTGTATCTCACGGGCTACGGCTTCCCGATCTGGCGCGGTGGCCCGATGCACTACGCGAGCCAGGTGGGCCTGTACAACGTGGCCGAATCGATGAAGCGCTTTGCCAAGAATCCGCGCGACGACGCGAGCTTCTGGCAGCCCGCGCCGCTGATCCAGAAGCTGGTGGCCGAAGGCAAGTCGTTCAGCTGAACGGAGGCGAGACCGCTCTATGCTGAAACGCGTTTCCCTTGCGTTGCTGCTGGTGCTTCTGGCACTGGTGGCGGCGGTGGCGGTCAACACCTGGCGCACGCCCTCGCGGCAGCTTGCCGTGGCGCCGGCGTCCGCATTGCCGATCGACGCGGAGGCCGCTGCAAAGCGGCTGTCCGGCGCGATCCAGTTCCGTACCGTGTCCAGCCTCGAAGACCCGGCCGCGAACAATGCAGAGTTCGACAAGCTGCATGCCTACCTGGCACAGCAGTTCCCGAAAGTCCATGCCACCCTGAAGAAGGAAGTTGTGGGCCAGAAGGCGCTGCTCTACACATGGGCCGGTTCCGACCCCACGGCCAAGCCCATCGCGCTGATGGCGCATCAGGACATGGTGCCCATCGCGTCCGGCACTGAAAAAGCCTGGTCGGTCGATCCATTCGCCGGGGATATCAAGGACGGCTTCGTCTGGGGCCGAGGCACGCTCGACAACAAGAGCAACCTGATGGCGCAATTGGAAGCCATCGAGATGCTGATCGGCAGCGGTTTCCAGCCAACTCAGACGGTCTACCTCGTGATGGGCGACGACGAGGAGGTGAGCGGCCTGCGAGGCGCGCTGCCCATCGCCGAACTGCTCAAGTCGCGTGGTGTGCGCCTCGATTGGGTGCTCGACGAAGGCCTTCTGGTGCTGGATGGCGTGCTGCCCGGCCTATCGAAACCGGCGGCGCTGATCGGTCTGGCGGAGAAGGGCTACGGCACCTTCTTCCTGTCGCTCGACACATCGCCCGGTCATTCCTCCATGCCACCAGCGCACAGTGCCATCGGCAGCATGAGCGCGGCGTTGGCACGGCTCGAGGCGACCCCGATGCCCGGCGGCATCAAGGGCGTGGCGGGCCAGATGTTCGGCGCGCTCGCACCGGAGATGAGCGGCCTCAACCGCGTGATGCTCTCCAACCTGTGGCTCACCGGGCCTCTGGTCGAAAGCCAGCTCACGAAGAGCCCGAGCAGCAACGCGATGCTGCGCACGACCACCGCGCTCACCATCGTGCGCGCCGGCAACAAGGACAACGTGCTGCCGGGGCGCATCGAGGCCGCCGTCAATTTCCGCATCCTTCCGGGCGACACCATCGACAGTGTGGAGGCGCATCTCAAGCGCGCCCTTGGAAACGACGCGATCCAAGTCAAGCGCTACCCCGGCAACTCCGAGCCGTCACCTGTGTCGCCGAGCGACGGCCACGGCTATCGCTCGATCGAACAGGCGGTGAGGCAGGTGTTCCCGGATGCCGTCGTCGCGCCCGGCCTGATGACCGCCGCGACCGACTCGCGCCACTTCAGCATCGTGAGCGATTCGATCTACCGCTTCTCGCCGTTCCGAGTGAAGAGCGAGGATCTTCCGCGTTTCCACGGCACCAACGAACGCGTAGCGATCTCGAACTACGCCGAGATGATCTCGTTCTACCACCAGTTGCTGCGCAACACCGCACAGCCCCAGTAACCGTCATTCCTCTTCTTCAAAGGACCACACCATGACCAGCGCCGTCATCGTTTCCACCGCCCGCACGCCGCTCGCCAAGAGCTGGAAGGGTGCCTTCAACATGACGCACGGCGCCACGCTCGGCGGCCATGCGGTGCAACATGCTGTGCAGCGCGCCGGCATCGATCCCGCGTCGGTGGACGACGTGATCATGGGCTGCGCCACGCCGGAGGGCGCGACCGGTTCCAACATCGCACGCCAGATCGCGCTGCGTGCCGGCCTGCCGATCACCACGTCGGGCATGACCATCAACCGCTTCTGCTCGTCGGGCCTGCAGACCATCGCGACCGCGGCGCAGCGCATCATCGCCGGCGAAGGCGAGGTCTACGTTGCCGGCGGCGTCGAGAGCATCTCCTGCGTGCAGAACGAAGCCAACAAGCACATGCTGGCCGACCCCTGGCTCGTGAAGCACAAGCCCGAGATCTACTGGAACATGCTGCAGACCGCAGAGCAGGTCGCCAAGCGCTACAACATCGGCCGCGACGCGATGGACGAATACGGCGCTGCCAGCCAGCAGAAGGCCACCGCCGCGCTGGAAGCCGGCCGCTTCAAGGACGAGATCGCGCCGATCACGGTGCTGGCCGGCGTGGCCGATCCCGTCATGGGCCTGCGCACCAAGGAAGTCACGATCGAGAACGATGAAGGGATCCGTGCCGGCACCACCAAGGAAGGCATCAGCGGTATCCGTTCGGCGATCCCCGGCGGCCTGATCTCGGCCGGCAATGCCAGCCAGTTCTCCGACGGCGGCGGCGCCTGCGTGCTGGTCGATGAAAAGTACGCCGAGCAGAAGGGCCTGAAGCCGATGGGCCGTTTCCTCGGCTTCGCGGTCGCGGGCTGCGAGCCCGATGAAATGGGCATCGGCCCCGTCTTCGCCATCCCGAAGGTGCTGAAGCGCCTTGGCCTCAAGGTCAGCGACATCGATCTCTGGGAACTCAACGAGGCTTTCGCGGTGCAGGTCATCTATTGCCGCGACAAGCTCGGCATCCCGGCCGAGTTGCTGAACGTCGACGGCGGCGCCATCGCAGTGGGCCACCCCTATGGCGTCAGCGGCCAGCGGCTCACCGGCCACGCGCTGATCGAAGGCAAGCGCCGCGGCGCGAAGAAGGTCGTCGTCACGATGTGCATCGGCGGCGGCATGGGCGCGGCGGGCGTTTTCGAAGTCATCTGACGCGGCAACCCGCGGACCAGGCCATGGCTTCCCCAGCGCAGGCCTCACCCGAGCAGTTTCTCGCCATGGGCCGGGAGGTCCTGGCGAAGCAGCCTTTCAGCGCGCTGATCGGCGCGGAACTGCACGCGCTGTCGCCGGGCTTCATCGACCTGCAAGTGCCCGTGACCGACAAGGTCAAGCAGCAGGACGGCTTTGTCCACGGCGGCGTGCTCAGCTACCTGGCCGACAACGCGCTGACCTTTGCCGGTGGCACGGCGATGCGGGTGCCGGTCATCACCGCAGAGTTCAAGATCAACTACGTCCGGCCGGCCATCGGTGAGCGCCTGATCGCGCGCGCCAAGGCCGTGCATGCAGGCCGATCGCAGGCCGTGTGTACCTGCGAGATCTTCGCGGTCACCGGCGGCGAGGAAAAGCTCTGCGCCATCGCGCAGGGCACCATTGCCCGGTCGCCATCCATTCCATAGATCCCACAGATCGCGCAGCGAACAGATCCATGAGCCTTCGTCCCACCCTCGATTTCCTCCTCTACGACTGGCTGCATGCCGAGTCGCTCAGCTCACGCGAACGATTCGCCGACCATTCGCGCGAAACCTTCGACGCGGTACTCGACACCTGCGAGCGCATCGCGCGCGAGAAATACGCGCCGTTCAACCGCACCGTCGACACGCAGGAGCCGCACTTCGACGGCGAAAAGGTCATCCTGCCGCGCGCCACGCACGATGCGCACAAAGCCTTCGTCGAATCCGGCATGCTGAGCGCGGCGCAGGACTACGACATCGGCGGCATGCAGTTGCCCTACACCTTGTCGGCAGCCGCCAATAGCTTCTTCGCCATGGCCTCGGTCAGCATCGGCTCCAACATGCTCACCAGCGGCAATGCCAACCTGCTCATGGTGCACGGGACCGAGATGCAGAAGGAAGTGTTTGCGAAGAACGAATTCGCCGGGCGCTGGGCGGGCACCATGTGCCTGTCGGAGCCGCAGGCCGGTTCCAGTCTCAGCGACGTCGCGACACGTGCGGTGCCCGATGGTGCGGATTTCCAGGAAGATCCGCTCGGACCTCGCTACCGGCTCACCGGCAACAAGATGTGGATCTCTTCCGGTGACCACGAGTTGACCGAGAACATCGTACACATCGTGCTGGCGAAGATTCCCGACGAGAACGGCAAGCTGATCCCCGGCACGCGCGGCATTTCGCTCTTTATCGTGCCCAAGAGGATGGTCGACACCGAAGGCCGCCTGACCGGCGAGCGCAACGACGTGGCGCTCGCGGGCCTCAACCACAAGCTCGGCTGGCGCGGTACTACCAACACGCTGCTCAATTTCGGCGAAGGCAAGTTTCCTGTGGACGGCAAGGCCGGTGCCGTGGGCTACCTGGTCGGCCAGCCAGGCAAGGGCCTGCACTGCATGTTCCACATGATGAACGAGGCACGCATCTGCGTCGGAACCGCGGCGACGATGCTCGGCATGGCGGGCTACCACGCTTCGCTTGAGTACGCGAAGAATCGCCCGCAGGGCCGACCCGCCGGTCCCGCAGGCAAGGACTCTGCGAAGCCGCAGGTGCGGATCATCGAACACGCCGACGTGCGCCGCATGCTGCTCGCGCAGAAGGCGTACTGCGAGGGCGCACTGGCGCTGGAGCTCTACTGCGCGCGACTGGTCGACGAGCAGAAGACCGGCGACGCACAGGCCGCCGACGAGGCGCGCCTGCTGCTGGAGGTGTTGACGCCCATCGCCAAGAGCTGGCCCAGCGAATGGTGCCTCGAAGCCAACTCGCTCGCGATCCAGGTCCACGGCGGGTACGGCTACACGCGCGACTTTCCGGTGGAGCAGTACTGGCGGGACAACCGGCTCAACATGATCCACGAGGGCACGCATGGCATCCAGGCGGCGGATTTGCTGGGTCGCAAGGTGTTGATGGAGGACGGCCGCGGCTTGGAATTGCTGGCCGGACGCGTGGCCGGCACGATGAAGCGTGCCGCCGTGGTGCCTGCGCTGGCTGGCCATGCCAAAGCGCTGGGCGAGTCTTTGCAACGCATCGGTTCCGCAACGAAGGCGGCATGGTCCACCGGCAATCCGCAGGAGGCGCTGGCCAATGCCGTACCCTACATGCAGGCCTTCGGCCATGTGGTGCTCGCCTGGGTCTGGCTCGACGTCGCACAGCATGCGCTGGAGCGCGATGCAGCGAAGGCGTCGCCGGCCACGGCAGGCCGCGTCGGCGCGACCGACTACTTTTTCAACTACGAACTGCCGAAGATCGGCGCCTGGCTCAACGTGGTCGAGCAGCGCGACCCGACTTGCACGGCACTGCCGGAGGAAGCTTTCTGATGTCCGCAGCCAAACCGCACGCAGCGCTGGAGAAATGGATATGGATCCTGATCTATGGCGGGCTGTTCATGATCATCATCGGCATTGCTACCGGACGCACGGAGGAGGCCATCGGCTGGTCGCTGGCCGTGCCCGGAGGCGTGCTCACCGCGGTCGGCGTCGTGCTGATCTACGTTCGTTCGCGCCACAAGGATTGAAGGACTCGCCATGATCAAGCACATCGTGATGTGGAAGCTCAAGAAGGCCAGCGACGCCGGCCAGTTCAAGGCCAGACTCGACAGCTGCAAGGGCCTGGTCCCCGGCATGCGCGAGTTCGAGGCTGCCGTCCGCACTGACGGCCTCGAAGCCAACTGCGATGTCGTGCTCGTCTCGTCCTTCGACGACAAGGCGGCATTGCAGGCCTACCTGGAGCACCCGACGCATGTTGAGGTGTCTGCAGTCCTCGGGGGCCTGCGCGAATCGCGCACGGTGCTCGACTACGAAACCCACTGATCCCGGAGACACCATGACCGCACGCAGCATTCAGAAACTTTTCGACCTGACCGGCAAGGTCGCACTCGTCACCGGCGGCTCGCGCGGCCTCGGCCTGCAGATGGCGCACGCGCTGGGCGAAGCCGGCGCGAAGGTCATGCTGAGTTCGCGCAAGGCTGACGACCTCGAACAGGCCGCTGCCGAACTTCAAGCCGCCGGCATCGATGCGCGCTGGATCGCGGCCGACTGCGCCAAGGAAGAGGACACGCGCCGATTGGCCACCGAGACGCTGGAGCGCCTGGGTGCCGTCGACATCCTCGTGAACAACGCCGGCGCGAGTTGGGGCGCACCGGCCGAAGACCATCCGGTCGAGGCCTGGGACAAGGTGATGAACCTCAACGTGCGCGGCTATTTCATCCTGGCGCAGCAGGTCGCCCGGGCCTACATGATCCCGAAGAAGGCGGGACGCATCATCAATATCGCCTCCATCGCCGGGCTCAACGGCAACCCGCCCGAGATGCAGACTCTGGCCTACAACACGTCCAAGAGCGCGGTGATCGGCTTCACGCACACGCTGGCGGCCGAATGGGGCAAGTACAACATCAACGTCAACGCCATCTGCCCGGGCTTCTTCATGACCAAGATGGCGGCCGGCCTGATCAAGTCGATCGGGGAGGAGAAGATGGCCGGGCACGCGCCGCTGGGCCGTCTCGGCGACGACGAGGACTTGAAGGGCGTCACGCTGCTGTACGCGAGCGACGCGGGCAAGCACATCACCGGCCAGTGGCTCGCCATCGACGGCGGCGTGAGCGTGGTGCTCGGCGCATGACTACGACCGACAACATCAACCTGAGGTCCTACGTGGACCGCATTCCCTTCGCGCGGCACCTCGGCTTCGAGATCGCGAAATTCGAAGGCGGCGAATCCGAGCTGCGCTACACCGCGAAGCCCGAGCACCTGAACACCTTCGACGTGACGCACGGCGGCGCCTGCATGACGATGCTCGACATCGCCATGGCCGCTGCCGCCCGCAGCGACACTCCCGAGACCGGCGTGGTCACCATCGAGATGAAGACGACCTTCATGGCGCCTTCCGTAGGCCCGCTGGTGGCGCGCGGCAAGCTGCTCCACCGCACCGCGACGCTCGCGTTCACCGAAGCGAAGATCTACGACGCGCAAGAGCGCGTCTGCGCGCATGCGACCGGCACCTTCAAGTACGTGAAGCGCCGTCTGCCGACAGGCCCCGCCAGCGCCAACGAGATGCGCCCCCCGTCCACCGACTGATTGCATTCCTACCGAGACCACCATGCCCACCAACAGACAACAGATCCTCGACAACCGCCCGGAAGGCGAAGCCGTCGCCGGCAACTTCAAGCTCGTGACCGCCGAGACACCCGCGCTCAAGGACAACCAGGTGCTGGTTCGCCATCACTACATGAGCCTTGACCCCTACATGCGCGGCCGCATGAACGACGCCAAGAGCTATGCGCAGCCGCAGCCCCTAGGCCAGGTGATGCAGGGCGGCACGGCGGGCGAAGTGGTCGAGAGCAAGCATCCCAAGTACGCCGTGGGCGACAAGGTGGTCGGCTTCGGCGGGTGGCAGGAATACAGCGTGGTCGACGCCTCGCAGCCCGGCGCGTTGAAGAAGGTCGACACGACGCAGGTGCCGCTGTCGCACTACCTCGGCGCGGTCGGCATGCCCGGCGTTACTGCCTGGTACGGCCTGGTGAAGATCATCAACCCCAAGGCAGGCGAGACGGTCGTCATCACCGCCGCCAGCGGCGCGGTTGGCAGCGCTTTCGGCGCGCTGGCCAAGGCGCGCGGCTGCAGGGTGGTGGGCATTGCCGGCGGCCCGGACAAGTGCCGATACGTCACCGATGAACTCGGCTTCGACGCCTGCATCGACTACCGCCAGCACCCCGACGTCAAGAGCATGAGCGCAGCGCTCAAGGAAGCCTGCCCGAACGGGATCGACGGCTACTTCGAGAATGTCGGCGGCTACATCTTCGACGCAGTGCTCTTGCGCACCAACGCCTTTGCGCGCATTGCGATGTGCGGGATGATCGCGGGCTATGACGGGCAGCCGCTGCCGCTGGCAAATCCTGCACTGTTCCTGATCAACCGGCTCAAGCTCGAAGGCTTCATCGTCAGCGAGCACATGGAGGTGTGGCCCGAGGCACTGGCCGAACTGGGCGGGCTGGTGGCGAGTGGCAAGTTGCGGCCGCGCGAATCGGTGGCCCAGGGCATCGAATCTGCGCCCGAAGCCTTCCTGGGGCTGCTCAAGGGAAAGAACTTCGGCAAACAGCTGGTCAAACTGATCTGAACAAGCCACACGGAGGCCGGCCATGGATGCGACTCACGAGGTCTTCAACCAGCCGGCTCCGCTGAGCGGCTACAACCTCTTCGAGACCAACCGGCCGCTGCGGGATGCGTTGAAGCTCAACGCGCCCCACTTGCAGTCGGCGCCGCTTGAACACCTGGGCGCCGTGGTCGGCACGGCGGAGATGCAGGCGCATGCGCGGCTGGCGAACATCCATACGCCGGCGTTGCACACGCATGACCGGTTCGGCAGGCGTGTCGATGAGGTGGAGTTTCATCCCAGCTATCACGCGTTGATGGCGGCGGCCGTCGGGGCGGGGTTGCATGGTGCTCCTTGGGGCAGCCCTCACCCCGGCACGGAGGTGGAGGGGATTTGCTCGTCGCCCCACGTTCAAAGAGCAGCGGGGTTCATGCTCTTCACGGAGCTGGAGCCGTCGATCCTGTGCCCGATCTCGATGAGCTATGCGGTGACGCCGGCATTGCGTGGCAATGCGGCCATCCATGCCGACTGGGGGCCGAAACTCACCAGCCTCTGGTACGACCCTGCTCTCAAGCCTTGGCACGACAAGCCCGGCGTGACCATGGGCATGGGAATGACCGAGAAGCAGGGCGGCTCGGACGTGCGGGCCAACACCACGCGAGCGGTCCGCACCGGCAGCGACGCCTGGGGCGAGCGCCATGAGATCACCGGCCACAAGTGGTTCTTTTCCGCGCCGATGTGCGACGCCTTCCTGGTGCTGGCACAGGCACCGGCCGGCCTGTCATGCTTCTTTCTGCCACGCGTGCTGTCCGACGGCAGCCGCAACGCCATCCGCATCCAGCGTCTGAAGGACAAGCTCGGCAACAAGGCCAACGCCAGTTCCGAGGTCGAGTTCCATGGCGCGAGCGCTTGGCTGGTGGGCGAGGAGGGACGCGGCATCCCGCAGATCCTGGAAATGGGGACCATGACCCGGCTCGACTGCGCGCTCGGCACCAGCGGCTTGATGCGGCAGGCGCTGAGCCTTGCGCTGAACCACACCGCACAACGGCAGGCCTTCGGCAAGACGCTGATCTCGCAGCCGCTGATGAAGAACGTGCTGGCCGACCTCGCGCTCGAAAGCGAAGCCGCGACCGCCCTTGCGATCCGCCTCGCGCGCGCCTTCGATCACCAGGCCGACGAGCACGAGCGCCTGATGGCGCGATTGCTCACGCCGGTCGCCAAGTTCTGGATCTGCAAGCGCGGCAGCCACTTTGCGCAGGAAGCGATGGAATGCCTGGGCGGCAACGGCTATGTGGAAGAGGGCGGCGAAGGCGTGATGGCCCGCGTCTATCGTGAGATGCCACTCAACTCGATCTGGGAAGGCGCCGGCAACATCATTGCGCTCGACCTGCTGCGCGGCCTGCGCAAGGGCGATGTCGTCGCCGCACTTGCGCATGAGCTGGCACCGGCCCGGGGCGTCGACGCGGCGCTCGACCGGGTGGCCGACGCACTGCCCGCGCGCATCGAGGCGATGGCCACGGAGGCCGAAGCTCGCCGCCTGGCCCAGGACGTCGCGCTGGCAGTGCAGGGCGCATTGCTCGCGCAGACCGCGCCGGGCGCCATCGTCGGCGCCTTCTGCGCATCGCGGCTCGGGGGCGACTGGGGTCACGCCTTCGGTACGCTGGGCACAGGCGTCGATTTCGATGCGATCATTGAGCGCGCACAGCCTCATTGATCCAGCACCCGCGAAGGACCTCCATGGCAGACCTGATCCTCCACCACTACGCGACCTCGCCGTTCTCCGAGAAGCTCCGGCTGATCCTCGGCTACAAGAAGCTGGCCTGGAAGTCGGTGATCATTCCGCAGATCATGCCCAAGCCCGACCTCGTCGAGCTGACCGGCGGCTACCGCAAGACGCCCGTGCTGCAGATCGGTGCGGACATCTACTGCGACACCGCGCTGATCTGCGACGTGCTGGAGCATCTGGCACCGACGCCGTCGATCTATCCGGAGCCGGGCAAGGGTCTCGCGCGCCTGGTGGCGCAATGGGCGGACACATCGCTGTTCTGGGCCTCGATGGCCTACAGCTTCAGCGGCAAGGGTGCGGCCGACCTCTTCGGCAATGCGCCGCCGGAACTCGCCAAAGCCTTCGGCGCAGACCGCAAGGCGATGAGCGGCAACGCCGTGCGCCTGCGCCCGGGCGATGCTGCCGCGGCCTACAAGTCGTACCTGCGGCGCCTGTCCGACATGCTGGATGACACCGACTATCTGCTCGGCGCATTTCCGACGGTGGCGGATTTCGCCTGCTACCACCCGCTGTGGTTCACCCGCAAGCGCACGCCGTCGATGGCTGGCATCCTGCAACTCACCCCGGCCGTGGTCGACTGGCTGGACCGCATGGCCGGCATCGGCCACGGCGCCATGGAGACCTTCGACGCCGCGCAGGCGATCGATGTGGCGGCTGCTTCCACGCCGCACACGCTGCTGTCCGACAGCACCTTCCAGGACGAGCACGGCATCCCGCTCGGCTCCCGCGTCACGATCACGGCGGAAAGCTTCGGTCCCGAGCCGACCGAGGGCGAATTGATCGCCGCCACGCGTACGCACTACACCCTGCGGCGCACGGGAGAGCGCAGCGGCACCGTGCATGTGCACTTCCCGCGCATCGGGTACGTGCTTCGGCCCGTCGACAACTGATGCGCCGGCGACGCAGCGCGGGCACCTTCGCGACTGCGTCTTTCGCGATTCCGTCATTCAATAGCGTCTCCGCAGAACAGAGACGAAAGGACACGCGCAAATGATTCAGGATTTCAAGGGCACGACAGCCGTTCTCACCGGCGCAGGCTCTGGCTTCGGCCTCGAATGCGCCCGCATCGGCGCGGCACGCGGCATGAACCTCGTGCTGGTTGACGTCCAGCAGGACGCGCTCGACAAGGCGCAGGCAGAGATGGAAGCCGCAGGCGCGCAGGTGCTCGCGCGCAAGGTCGACGTGGCCAACGCCGCGCAGATGGAAGCACTGGCCAATGACGTGCAGCAGCGTTTCGGCGCACCGCATTTCGTCTTCAACAATGCCGGCGTAGGCGCGGGCGGACTCGTCTGGGAAAACACCGTGGCCGACTGGGAATGGGTGCTCGGCGTCGACCTGTGGGGCGTCGTTCATGGCGTGCGCCTGTTCACGCCGATGATGCTGGAGGCGGCCGCCAAGGACCCGGCCTACCGCGGGCATATCGTCAACACCGCCAGCATGGCGGGCCTGCTGACGCCTCCCAACATGGGCATCTACAACACGGCCAAGGCAGCCGTCGTGAGCCTGACAGAAACGCTCTACCAGGATCTGAAGCTGGTCACCGACCAGGTCGGTGCCAGCCTGCTGTGTCCGTACTTCGTGCCCACGGGCATCACGCAGAGCGAGCGCAACCGGCCAGGCTCTCTGCCGACCGGCGAACTGACCAAGAGCCAGTTGATCGGCCAGGCCATGAGCAACAAGGCCGTGAGCAGCGGCAAGGTGACCGCCGCCGAAGTGGCGCACAAGGTCTTCGAAGCGATCAGCGCGAACCAGTTCTACGTGTTCAGCCACCCCAAGGCGCTGGGCAATGTGAAGAGCCGCATGGAGAACATCGTGTCGATCACGAACCCCGCCGACCCCTTCCTGGAGCGGCCGGAGATCGGCGCGAACCTACGCGCGCAGTTGCGCTCGTAATCCCGCACCGGCCATCGGGGGTTTGGGTGGGCCCGGAAGGAGGGCCTGCTTATACTGAACTTCTCGGTTCTGTATCGTCAACCCTTCAAGGAGACCCTTGCATGGCCTACGTCGATGGATTTGTTGTTCCCGTTCCCAAGAACAATATCGAGAAGTACCGCGAGATCGCCACCAAGGCGGGAAAGATCTGGCGCGAGCACGGCGCGCTCGAATACCGCGAATGCGTCGCCGACGACGTGAAGCCCGGCGAAGTCACCTCCTTTCCGCAGAGCGTGAACCTCAAGGACGACGAGACCGTCGTGTTTGCCTACATCGTCTTCAACTCGCGCGCCCATCGCGACGAGGTCAATGCCAAGGTCATGAGCGATCAGCGGCTCGCCGACATGATGGACATGAAGAGCATGCCTTTTGACGGAAAACGCATGTTCTGGGGCGGCTTCGAAAGCCTGGTCGCACTCTGATCGCTTGACTGCGTGCCGGCGCTCCGGCTGGCCGATGCGAGGACTTTTCCGCACGTCACTGCGATCGGTCTTCGCATGCATGAAGCGGCGATTCGCTGGTCGCCAGGCTGCCTGCCGTCGCTAAGATGGATCGTTTTTGGCCCGATCCGTCCGATCGGCGAGAGTCCGCGTCATGAGCACCAAGAAGAGCGTTCGTCCACCCGCAGCACGCGGCCCATCGGCGCAACTTGCGCGCCAGTTCCAGGCACACGCCCAGCGTTTCACCGAAGCGATGAAGCGTACGGACTACGCGGCGGCCAGCCAGGCGGCCGAAGCGGCCCTGAAGGTCCAGCCGGGCAACGTGGGCGTTCTGGCCGACTATGCGCTGAGCCTGATGCGCCAGAAGCGCTACGAGAAAGCCCACGAGGTCTACTTGCGCGTCTACAAGGCGCATGCCGGCCGGGCGCAGGCGGGCAGCACTTGGCTCGATGGCCTGACCGAGGTCTGCGGATGGCTGGCGCGGCCAGACGACCTGAGGCGCTATGGCAGGGAGTCACTCGATCAGGCCGATGCGCGGCTGGGGCAGGGGCAGGCCGGTTCCATTCCCTCTTCTGCTCCGCCCGTCTTCGAGGCGAATCATCCCGAGCGCAACATCATCGCCTACACCCTCTTCGGCGACAGTCCGCGCTACTGCGAACCGGCCGTGAAGAACGTGGAGGTCGCCGCCGATCTGTTTGCGCAATGGCGTTGCCGGGTTTACCTCGACGACTCGGTGCCGTCGGCTGTCCAGCAACGCTTGAGAAGCGCCGGTGCGCAGGTCGTGGACATGACGGGGCAGGCGCGAGACGGCGTCCATCCACTCATGTGGCGCTTCCTGGTCGCCGATGATCCCGGGGTCAGCCGCTTTCTGATCCGCGATGCCGACGCGTTGCTTTCGGAGCGCGAGCAGATGGCCGTGCAGGAATGGATCACAAGCTCCTTCTGGTTCCACCACATCCGCGACTACTTCACCCACACCGAGCTGATCCTGGCCGGTCTGTGGGGCGGTTGCCGCGGCGCGCTTCCTCCGCTGAAGCCCTTGATGCAGGCGTGGCTGGCGCGGCAGGGCGACGTCACCCGTTTCGCTGACCAGATCTTCCTCCGCGAAATGGTGTGGCCGACCTTGCGTCAGAGCGTGCTGAACCATGACGAACTCTTCGGCTTCCATGGCGCTCGCCCTTTTCCCGCACATCCGCCGATTCGATGGAACACCGGCAGCTTCCACGTGGGCAGCAATGCCAGCTTCCAGGGCATCCGGGGGTCGAGCTCGAAAGCCGATGGCGAGCGGCAGTCCTGGACGGTGCTGGATGAGCAGGGCGCGACGGTGTGTGCGTACAGTTCCCCGGTGCTTGGGAACGGCTGGAGTGCCGACCTGCCGTTCTTCCTGGTCGAACCCATCGCCGCGGGGCGCTGGAAGGTGCAATTGGTGTCGTAGCGCTCAGGCTGCGCGCCGTGCCACCGCCACCGGGCTTCGTTCCGCGAACTGGCCGTTCCAGTACGGGTAGTAGGGGTAGGGCGGGGTCACCGCGCTGGCCGCATCGAGCCGTGCGATCTGTTCGGTCGTGAGTTGCCAGCCGAGCGCGCCGAGGTTCTGTTTCAGTTGCGCTTCGTCGCGAGCGCCGATCAGCACGCTTGATACGGTCGGCCGCTGCAGCAGCCAGTTGAGAGCAATCTGGGGCAGTGTCTTGCCCGTTTCCTCGGCCACCCGGTCCATCGCATCGACCACGCGGTAGAGCCGTTCTTCCTCGACCGGCGGGGCGAAGCCGGCCGTGTCGTGCAGGCGGCTGCCGGCGGGCAGCGGATGGCCCCGGCGGATCCTGCCGGTCAGGCGGCCCCAGCCGAGCGGGCTCCATACGATGGCGCCAACCCCCTGGTCCATGCCGAGCGGCAACAGTTCCCACTCGTAGTCGCGGCCGATCAGCGAGTAGTAGGTCTGATTTGCCACGTAGCGCGACAGCCCCAGGCGGTCCGACGCGGCCAGCGCCTTCATCAACTGCCAGCCCGAGAAGTTCGACGCGCCGATGTAGCGCACCTTGCCCGCGCGCACCAGGTCGTCGAGCGTGCGAAGCACCTGCTCCACCGGCGTCATCGCGTCGAACGCATGCAACTGCAGCAGGTCGATGTAGTCCGTGCCGAGGCGTTTCAGCGCGGCATCGGTCGCCTTGACCAGGTGATGCCGCGAGGAGCCGACGTCGTTCGGCCCGTCGCCTGCGCGCAGCGAGATCTTGGTCGAAAGGATGACCTTGTCGCGCCGGCCTTCGACGGCTGCGCCGAGGATCGATTCCGATGCGCCGCTCGAATACACATCGGCGGTGTCGAAGAGATTGACGCCCGCGTCGAGGCAGATGTCGATGATCCGGCGCGCGCCTGCGACGTCCGTATTGCCCCAGGCGCTGAACAGGGGGCCTTCGCCGCCGAAGGTGCCGGCGCCGAAGCCGAGGGCCGGGACCTTGAAGCCCGAGTTGCCGAGGTAGCGTTGTTCCATGGTCGGTCCTTGCGAGAAGTTTGGAAGGGTGCCCGGTTCAGGCGCTGGCCGTCGCGCAGTCGGGAAGCGCATCGCGCCGGTCGAGGGCGCGGCTCCACAGTGCGATCGCGAGGCCGGCCAGGGTGAGCAACGCGGCCACCCAGCCCAGCCCTGCGAGACCCGGTCCGCGCTCGATCACCACGCCGCCCACCCACGCACCGAGCGCGTTGCCGAGATTGAAGGCGGCGATGTTGAGGCTGGATGCGAGGTTCTGTCCCGCGCCGGAAGCCTTCTCCAGAACGCGCAACTGCAGCGGCGCCACCGTCGCGAAAGACGCGATGCCCAGAAGAACGACGAACACGACCGCTGTCACCGGCGTATGGATGACCCACTGCATCGCGCCCAGCACCACGGCCAATGCTGTCAGGGTGCCCAACAATGCCGGCATGAGCGAGCGATCGGCCAGCTTGCCGCCAAGCAGATTGCCAACGGCCAGCCCGCCGCCGAAGATCAGCAGGATCGGCGACACGGCCGCTCCGGACACACCCGTGACTTCGGTGAGCAGCGGCTGGATGTAGGTGAACACGGCGAACAGTCCGGCGAAGCCGAGCACCGTCATGGCAAGCCCCAGCAGAACCTGCGGTCGGCCCAGGACGGCGAGTTCGTCCCGCAGCGGCGAAGGCCGGTCGCCGGCCTTGCCTCGCGGCACGAAGACCGCCAGCACCGTGAATGCCACGACGCCGATCAGCGCCACGGCCCAGAAGGTCGCGCGCCAGCCGTAGTGAAGCCCCAGCCATGCGCCGGCGGGTACACCGAGGAGTGTGGCGGCGGTCAGCCCCGTGAACATGATGGCGATGGCCGAGGCACGGCGTTCCGGCGGCACAAGCCCCGTGGCGACGACCGAGCCGACCCCGAAGAAGGTGCCGTGCGCGAGCGAGGTGATGACGCGCGCTGCCATCAGCAGCTCGTAGTTGGCGGCCAGCGCGCAGGCGATGTTGCCGAGCGTGAAGATCGCCATCAGCGCGAGCAGGACCGTCTTGCGCGGAATCCTGCGCGTGGCGATGGTGAGCAGCGGTGCGCCGACCGCGACCCCGAGCGCATAGCCCGAGATCAGGAGGCCGGCGGCCGCGATGGAGACGTGAAGATCCGCCGAGACCTGCAGCAGCAGGCCCATGATGACGAACTCGGTGGTGCCGATCCCGAAGGCACCGGCGGTGAGGGCGAGGAGAGCGATAGGCATGATGTCCCGTACTGTGCGGGTGCCGGCCTGCTTTGACTAGGATGGCTTGAGGACAAGCATTGATGACTTCAAGTCACTGATGTCGGCGCCGGGAGCCAGGCAGGCTTTTGGGATAAAATGTACGGACTGTACGGAAGTATCCACCATGACTCTGCACACGGTCGGCCTCGAACAGGGGCGCAATACGCTGCCCGAGCTGGCATCACGCGCCCATGCGGGAGAGCCGAGCCTGCTGACGCGACACGGCAAGCCCTATGCGGCGATCGTCTCCCCGGATGTGCTGCTGAAGGCGAGACCGGGCCCGCGTTTCCTGAGTTTGCGAGGCAGCGGCAAGGGTCTGTGGGGCAAGTCGCCCGCTCAAACGATCGCCGACGCGCGCAATGAGTGGGAATGAAGTGGCCGGCACGCCGTTGAAGAACCCGGTGCGCAAACCTCGCCGGAAAGCGGTCAAGGCCGAGTCGCTATGGGGCGGCCTGCATGACGGTGACCTCGTCGTCGTGGATTCCGCGCCACTGATCTACCTGCTCGACGACCACCCGGACTTTGCACCAGCGTTCGAGGGTGTGTTCGCACTGCAGGCGCAGGGCGTGATCCAGATCGCGATCTCCACCGTTGCGATGGCGGAGGTGCTCGCCGGTCCTTTCAGGCATCGCCAGGATGTTCTCGCCAAGCGTTACGAGAAGGCGCTGTCAGGCTTCGACGTGGTGCCGATTTCTCAGGAGATCTCGGTGACCGCCGCGCGCATCCGTGCGAGCGCCGGGCTGCGGCTACCCGACGCCTTGCAGGCCGCGACCGCCCTTGAAACCGGCGCGGTGGCACTGGTGACGCACGATCGTGACTTCTCGCGGCTGGCCGATTTGCGCGTGATCCTCGGCGATACCGGCCCGACCCAGGCGAGAACGAGATGCCCCGCATCGAGGTGAATCGTTCCGGTGAAATGGAAGCCTTCGTCCAGGTGGTGGACCGCGGCAGCTTCTCGGCTGGCGCCCGCGTGCTGGGCATGACGCCATCGGCCATCAGCAAGCTCATCGGGCGGCTGGAAACGCGCCTGGCGACCCAACTGGTGCACCGCTCGACTCGCAAGCTGCAACTCACGCCCGAAGGACGGCAGTTCTACGAGCGCAGCGTTCGCGTGTTGGCCGACATGGACGAAGCCGAGCGTTGCGCTGCTGCAGGGGCGATGCCGCGCGGGCGCGTCAGCATCAATGCCAGTGTCGCTTTCGGCCAGCACGTGCTCATTCCGCTGGTGCCGCGCTTTCTCGAGCTGCATCCGCAGGTGACGCTGGACATCGTGCTGACCGACCGCGTGGTCGACCTCATGGAAGAGCGCACCGATGTCGCGATCCGCTGGGGCGAACTGCCGCCATCCGATCTGGTCGCACGCCGGCTCGGCGCGACCGGGCAGGCCATCGTCGGTTCGCCCTACTACCTGAAGCGTTACGGCACCCCGCGCACGCCGCAGGAGCTGGAAGCGCACAACCGCCTCGGCTTCAACTACCGGCGCAGCGTGCCCGACTGGCCGCTGCGCGTCGACGGGCGGGTGATCGACATGCCCATCGCGGGCAACGTGCGCTGCGGTGATGGCGAGACGCTGCGGGCGCTCATCACGTCTGGCATCGGATTGGCCAGGATGTCGCTGTTTCACGTCCAGTCCGACATCGACGCGGGCCGGCTGGTGCCCGTGATGGAGGAGTTCAACCCGGGCGACGAGGCGCCGATCCACGCGGTCTATCTGGGCAAGGCCGGCCGCCTGCCGGCGCGGGTCCGCGCCTTGCTTGACTTCCTGGTCGCCCACGTCGCGGACAATGGGCGGGCCAAACCATGACAGAAGTACCCGACGCCATCGTTTGCGAAGGCTGCGACGCGGTCTATCGCCGTGTGCCGCTGCGCCACCGGGAAATCTCGCATTGCCCGCGCTGCGGGACCGAACTCGACCGCCATGCCGGCGACCAGAGCGCACGCGTGTTGCCACTTACTGTCGCCTGCCTGATCCTGTTCGCGATCGCCAACCTGTTTCCCATCGTCGAGATCGAGTTGCAGGGCCTGAGCAGCCAGACCACGCTCGCGGGCGCCGTGGTGGCGCTCAGTTCCGAAGGCATGTCACCGGTTGCACTGCTGGTCCTCGCAACCACCATCCTTTTTCCCCTGATGCAGCTGTGCATCCTGTTCTATCTTCTCGTGCCCATGGCGTACGAACGCCGGCCGGCCGGGTTCGTCATCCTCGTGAATGCGTTGCAGGCGCTGCGGCCCTGGGGCATGGTGGAAGTGTTCCTGCTGGGGGTGCTGGTGGCGATCATCAAGCTGAGCAGCATGGCGCAGGTCATACCGGGTCCGGCGCTCTGGGCCTTCTGCGGGCTGACTGTGCTCCTGACGGCGGTGCTGTCCTTCAATCCCCGGACCTTCTGGGAAATGGCCTTCGAGCCCCGCCCCGGACAGGAAGCATGAGCGAACCGACGCCACCCACCCGGACGGGCGCGCAACTCGGGCTGATGAGTTGCCATCATTGCGGCACCGTGTGGGAAGGGGCGGAGGAGGGCGCGCGCTGCGGAAGGTGCGCGACCCGCCTGCATACCCGCAAGCCCGACAGCTTCAAGCGCACCTGGGCGTACCTGATCGCCGCTGCCATCCTCTACCTTCCGGCCAACATGCTGCCGGTCATGATCACAAAGAGCCTGTTCGGTACGCAGCAGGACACCATCCTCAGCGGCGTCATCTATTTCTGGGTGTCCGGTGCCTATGGGTTGGCGGCGCTCATCTTCATCGCGAGCTTCCTGGTTCCGCTGTTCAAGCTCACGGCGCTCACGCTCCTGAATTTCCTGGCCCAGCGCGGCAGCGACTGGCGCCAGCTGGAGCGCGCCAAGCTCTACCGCATCCTGGAAGTGATCGGGCGCTGGTCCATGCTCGACGTGTTCGTGGTGGCGCTTCTGGCCGGCCTGGTTCGCATCCACGGCTTTGCGGAGATCACTGCCGGAGTGGGCATCGCCGCCTTCGGCGCAGTGGTGGTGCTGACCATGCTGGCGTCGCTCAGCTTCGATCCGCGCAAGACCTGGGACGCGCGGACTGTTGCGAAGCGCGGCAGGCAGCCAGATGGAGACGGTATGAAGAGAGGTGAAAGAGTCATATGAGCGAAGAAGACAAAGGGTCCGACAACGCCCCATTGGCTCGGCCTGTGGTGGTGAAGCGGCGCAACTGGCTGCCATCGCTGATCTGGCTGATCCCCATCGTGGCGGCCCTGGTCGGCGTGACGCTGGTCGCGCGCATCCTGATGGAGCGGGGTCCCGAAGTCGTGCTGACCTTCAAGACCGCCGAAGGCCTCGAGGCTGGCAAGACGGCGGTGCGGTACAAGGACGTGCAGATCGGCACGGTGCAGCGAATCCGCCTCGCCAACGACCGCTCCCATGTGCGCGTGCTCGTGCAGCTCAAGAAGGAGGCCAGTGGCTTCACCGCACAGGACACGCGCTTCTGGGTGGTGCGGCCGCGCCTCGACACCACCGGCATTTCGGGCCTGGGGACCTTGCTCTCGGGCGCGTACATCGGTGCGGATGCCGGGACCTCCGAAGAAACCGCAGGCGAGTTCACGGGGCTGGAGGTGCCGCCCATCGTCACGCGCGATGCGTCGGGAAGGCAGTTCCTCCTGAGGGCGCGTGATGTCGGCTCGCTGGACATCGGCTCGCCGGTGTACTTCCGCCGCATCAAGGTCGGCCAGCTTGCAGCCTACGAACTCGACGGCGACGGTCGCGGTGTCACGCTGCGCGTCTTCGTCAATGCGCCGTACGACAAGTTCGTCGGAGTCAACACGCGCTTCTGGCACGCGAGCGGCTTCGACGTGGAACTGAATGCCAGCGGCCTGAAGGTGCGCACGCAGTCGCTGGCGACCGTGCTGCTCGGCGGCATCGCGTTCCAGGCGCCCGACGACGCGGCGGGGCCGGTCGCGCAGGAGAACACCGCCTTCGCGCTGGCGGCCGATGAAGCCTCCGCCATGAAGGAGCCGGACGGACCCTCGCAGACGATGCTGCTTTACTTCAACCAGTCGTTGCGCGGCCTGTCGCCCGGGGCGGCCGTCGACTTCCGCGGCGTCGTGATCGGCGAGGTCAAGTCCATCGGGGTCGAATTCGATCGCGACGAGCGCGAATTCAAGATGCCCGTGGTGGTGCAGATCTACCCCGACCGCATGCGACGCAGGGCGATCGGCGTGCCGGCCGAATCGCGATACTCCCCGCTGGAGCGGTGGCAGTTCCTCGTCAGCAAGGGCCTGCGCGCGCAGTTGCGCACGGGCAATCTGCTGACGGGTCAGGTATACGTCGCCATCGACTTCTTCCCCGACGCGAAGCCGGCGCGGATCGACCCGGGCCGCACACCGCTCGAACTGCCGACCGCGCCCAACAGCCTGGACGAACTCCAGTCGCAAGTGTCCGACATCGCTCGCAAGCTCAACAAGGTGCCGTTCGAGGAGATCAGCACCGACCTGCGCAAGGCCCTGGGCACGCTCAACAAGACGCTGGTCACGACAGAGCAACTCGCGAAGAGCCTGAACAATGACGTGACACCCGAGATGGCCGCAGCCATGAAGGACGTGCGCCGTACGCTCAGTTCCGCCGAGAAGACGATTGCCGACGACTCGCCGCTGCAGCAGGACATGCGCCAGACCCTGCAGGAGGTCACGCGCGCCGCGGCATCGCTGCGCATCCTGACCGACTACCTGGAGCGCCATCCCGAATCACTGATCCGCGGCAAGCCGGAGGACAAGCAGAAATGAGATCGACGAACTTCCGACCTGTTGCCGCCGCGTTCGGCGCCGCGTTGCTGATGGCAGGCTGCGCGAGCAGCACGGGGCCGCAGTACTACAGCCTCGCCGAATCCGCGGCGCCCGCCCGGACGCCGGTCGCAGCCGTCGGCACGACGCCCGCCTTCATCGAACTCGCGCCGATTGCCATGCCCGAGCGCTTCACACGCCCGCAAATGGTGGTTCGCAAGAAGGGCACGCCGGAAAGCCCGGCGGTCGACATCCTGGAGGACCATCGCTGGTCGTCCTCGTTCGAGAGCGAACTGCGGGACGCATTGGGCAGCAGCATCGCAAGCAGGCTCGGCGCGGTGGACGTGACCAAGACTGGCCGTCAACGCGGCCAGCCGGCGACCCGAATCGCCGTGCAGTTGGGGCAGTTCGACGCGGTGGAAGGCAGTCGCGTGGACGCCAGCTTCACCTGGACCGTTCGCCGCACTGACGAAGGACCCGCCACGGGGTGCAAGCTGTCGCTTTCGGAGCCCGTTGGCAGCGGCTTCGACGCCTTGGCGCAGGGCGCCCAGCGGGTGACCGCGAAGCTGGCCGATGCCATTGCCGGCAGCGTCTCGGCGCTCAAGGCCAACTCGACATCCCCCTGCGCGGCCTGATGAATGCATTGGCGGCAGGCATGAGTACGACCGGCTTTGCGTTGTTTGCCACTGCCATCGGCGCGTGCGGCATCGCGTGGGGTTCGAACGGCATCATCGGCGTCCAGTTGCCGGAAGCGGAGGAGGGCGCCACGCGCCATCGGATGGAGCGGCGCTTCCCGCGGTTGCAGGAGCGCGATCCGCCGCCCGAAGTGCAGCGGGCCGCGTCGGCCATCCGCGCACTGCTGGACGGCGAGCCGCTTGACCTGGCGGACATCGAACTCGACCTGGAAGGCGTCAGCGATTTCCATCGCCGCGTCTACGCCATCGCGCGCCGCATCCCGCCCGGACGCACCCGCACCTATGGCGACATCGCTGCCGAACTCGGCGACAAGGGACTGGCGCGCGCGGTGGGGCAGGCGCTCGGCCTCAACCCGTTCGCGCCCGTCGTGCCTTGCCACCGCGTACTGGCAGCCGGCGGCAAGTGGGGCGGTTTTTCCGCGCACGGCGGCGCGGCCTCGAAATTGCGCATGCTCGCGATCGAAGGCGCCCGGCCGGACAGCGATACCGAGTCGCTGTTCTGACGACGATCTCCGCGCCGAAGAGCTAGCACAGCGCGCCACATTGCGCTGCCGGCAGCCCATTGCCGCCTTGGCGACAATGGGTGAATGACTTCATCGCGCTTCCTCAGGATCGCGCTCGTGCTGGGCCTGTTGTCGGCCATCGGCCCGTTCGCGATCGACATGTACCTTCCCGCACTGCCGGAGATCGGCAGCAGCCTGGGCGCGGGCATCGGCCCCGTGCAAATGAGCCTCACGGCTTTTTTCCTCTCGCTCGGCGTGGGACAGTTGCTCTATGGCCCGGTGTCGGACATGGTCGGACGCAAGCCGCCGCTGTACTTCGGCCTCGGCCTGTTCGCGCTGGCCAGCATCGGTTGCGCCCTCGCGACCGACATCGAGATGCTGATCGCGCTGCGCTTCGTGCAGGGTCTTGGTGCCGCGGCGGGCATGGCGATTCCGCGTGCAGTGGTGCGCGACCTGCATACGGGCAACGACGCGGCGCGGCTGATGTCCTTGCTGATGCTGGTGTTCAGCGTCTCGCCGATCCTGGCGCCGCTGGCCGGCAGCGCAGTGATCGCCTTCACCGGCTGGCGCGGCGTGTTCTGGGCCGTGACGATTGCGGCGGTGGTCGGCCTGGCGACGGTGGCCTCCGTGCTCAAGGAAACACGGCCCGTGGAGCAGCGCGTGGAGAGCAGCCTGGGCAGCGCGCTCCAGGCCTATGGCGTGCTGCTGCGCGACACGCATTACCTCGGCCTGGTGTTCATCGGCGCCTTCGCGATGGCAGGCTTCTTCACTTACCTGGCGAATTCGTCCTTCGTGATGATCGACCACTACGGCCTGTCGCCCACCCTTTACAGCGTGGCCTTCGGCGTCAATGCCGCGGCCTTCTTCGGCGCGGCGCAACTCAACGGTCCGCTGTGCGAGCGTTTCGGCATCGTCCGCGTGGTGAAGTCGAGCGTGAGTGCCTGTGGCGTCGTCATGGCGCTCATGTTCGCGTACTACCTGAGCGGCGGCGATCGGCTGGCCGTGCTCATCGTGCTTTACTTCATCGCCAGCGCCTTGATGGGCTTCGTCATCCCCACGACCTCTGTGCTCGCGCTCGAGAAGCACGGGGCCATCGCCGGCACGGCCTCGGCCCTGCTCGGCACCTTGCAGATGCTGACGGGCTCGCTGGTCATGGCGGTGGTTGGCGCCTTCACGAACGGCAAGCCGCTGCCGATGGTCGCGGGCATGGCCGCGGGTGCGCTCATTTCCGTGGTGCTCACATGGTTCACGCTCGGCGGGCGCCGGAGAGAAGTCTGTGCAGCGGGATGAGGCGGTGACGGCGCCGACGCCCGCCTCCGCTGCCGTCGAGGGACTGCCCCAGCCGCAACGCTGGCGCGCGATGCTGGTCATCATCCTCGGCATCGCCGTGGCGGTCCTCGACGGCACCATCGTCAACCTCGCGCTGCCGGGCATCGCGCGCGAACTTCGCGCGGATGCGGCGCATGCGATCTGGGTGGTCAACGCCTACCAGATCGCCACGCTGGTCATGCTGCTGCCGCTGGCCTCATTGGGCGATCTCATCGGCTATCGACGTGTGTACCTCGTGGGTATCGCGCTGTTCGCCGTGGCTTCGCTTTTCGCGACTTTTGCCAACTCGCTCGCGATGCTGATTGCCGCGCGGGCGCTCCAGGGGCTGGGAGCCGCCGGCATCATGAGCGTCAACGCGGCGCTGGTGCGGTTGATCTATCCGCGCGACCAACTCGGCCGCGGCATGGCGATCAACTCGATGGTGGTGGCGACCGCATCGGTCGCCGGTCCGACGGTGGCGGCGGCGATCCTGTCGGTCGCCTCATGGCCGTGGCTCTTCGCGCTCAATGTGCCGCTGGGCGCGCTGGTGCTGGCGCTGGGGGTGCGCGCATTGCCGGCCAACCAGGCCAAGGCATCCGCGGACTCACGGTTCTCGGCCTTCGACGTGCTGCTCAACGTGCTGATGTTTGCGTTGATCTTCATCGGCGCTGACCGGCTCGGCGTGCGCGGCGATGCGGGCCAGGGCGCAAGCCCCTGGGCCTGGGCGCTGCTGCTGGCGGGTATCGCAGTGGGCTTCGTCTACCTGCGTCGCCAACGCGCGCTGATGTTGCCGTTGTTTCCGGTCGACCTGCTGCGCATCCCGGTGTTCGCACTCTCGATGGGGACGTCCATTGGCGCGTTCTGCGCACAGATGCTGTCGTTCATCGCGCTGCCCTTCCTGCTGCTCGAGACGTATGGGCGCTCTCACTTCGAGGCCGGCCTGCTGATCACGGCATGGCCCCTGGCGATCGTCGTCATGGCGCCGATTGCCGGCCGGCTCATTGGCCGGTATCCGGACGGCTTGCTGGGCGGCATCGGTCTGGGGCTGCTGGCAAGCGGCCTGGTGTTGCTGGCTGCGTTGCCTGCGCATCCGACCAATGCCGACATCGTTTGGCGCATGGCGCTGTGCGGCATGGGCTTCGGCTTGTTCCAGTCGCCGAACAACCACACCATCGTGACCTCGCCTCCGCCGCATCGCAGCGGCGCAGCAAGCGGCATGCTGGGTACCGCGCGTCTGACGGGCCAGACATTGGGCGCAGTGCTGCTGGCCGCGATCTTCAGCATCTGGAGTCCGCACGACGGCAAGGGCCAGGTGATCGCGTTGGGGCTGGCCGCGTGCTGCGCCGCGGTGGCCGCCGTGTTCAGTTCGCTGCGGACCCGGCAGCCGGTGAACGGCCGCGTCTGAAGCGTGTCCGTCCGACCGCCGCTGGCCTCACGGGGCCGGGATCACTTCGACGATCCGATCGGCCATGTAGGGGAAGAACGGATTCGAGGACAGGCGTGTCAACGAATCCAGGCTGACGATGAGAGCGCCGCGCTCGCCGCGAACAGCCAGGGAACCCAGGTTCACCCCGAAGTCCTCGCTCATGTCGGGCCGTATGCCGTAGAGGGAATCGGTGACGGGAAAAGGCAGCGCCAGGTGTGAAAGCGAGAACACCTCCAGCGGAAACTCGAGGTTGAGTTGCCTCGTTTTCTCCGTCACAGACCCGGCCTCCGTCACGCGCTCCACGACCTGACGGCTGCTCGGCCCCGTGTTGGTGATCAGGGTGGACCGGAATGGCCGGGGTGCCGGGGTCAAGACGCGATCCGGCCGCAGATCGCTTCCCGAGCGCAGCAACGGACCGAACTTGACGCTGCGGTTCAGGTCGAACAGCACCAACTCGCTGCCATTGCTGGGCAGCCGCGCGTAAAGGGCGGTCACGATCGCACGCGTGCTCACCGTGAAGTCGATCAGCGACTGGAAGGTGAGGATCGGCGGCAGCTTTGCGAGGCGGCCCGCACTCTCTTCTCGCGCAATGTGCGAGCGCAAGTCGCGCGTGAGGAGCGAAGACTGGCGCGCTCCGTTGACCGGAAAGGAGTTGTACTTGAATGGGTTGAATTCCGGCACGACACCCAGCCATGCCGCCTTGGCGAACGCCGGGAAGACGGCCGGCCAGCCGAACACGCCTGCGAACCGGGAGAGTTCGGTGATGCCGATCATCGGCCCGATCAGGATGATCCGGTCCGGTCGCGCCAGGCTCGAATCGTCCAGGCCGTCGAGCGCGAACTTCATCGCCAGCGCACCGCCATTGGAGAAGCCGACGATGTGCAGCGGCAGCGGCGCGGCCGCGCGGCGGCGCGCTTCGCGAACGGCGAGGCGCGTCGCTTCCGACCAGTCCTCCCACTGCACGCGCGTGAGCCCGGCCGGTACGGTGCCGTGGCCCGGCATGCGGATCGCGACGACCACGAAGCCGCGATCGCGGTAGAGATTGGCGACGTGGCGCAGGCTGAAGGGCGAATCGGTCAAGCCGTGCAGCAGCACGACCGCGCCTCGCGGCGCACCTTGCGGCTCCTGCACATAGGACCGGTTCCAGTCCTGAACGAAACGCCCCGGAAAGATCGGGCTGCCGTCGTAGTAGCGATTGCCGGGCACGCGCGCCTCCGGCGGCAGCTTGTCGGTGACCTCGGTGCGCACCTCGGCGAAGGCCTTGTCCTCTGCTGCCAGATAGCCGGCCCAGTCGGCCTTTGCGAGCTCTGCGCGGGACAGTTCGTGCGGGACGTGCGTGTGCCAGAGTTCGAGGGGAGGGCCGCGCTGGACGTCGTACGTGCGCAGCGCGATCGCGGTGATGAAGACAACGCCGATCACCAGCGCAGTGCGCTTCAGAATCCTCGCCAGCCGGGGTAGCATTTCTGTCCTCTCACTCGTGGCTCGATCGGGCGATCGACCCTGTGTCGCTCACCGTCGTGCAATCTATCACGAGGCTTCTGGCGCAAGCTCGCGTGCGCCGGCTCCTCTGGCAAGGCGTCCCAGCATCGCAACCGCCTGCTCCGTGCGTGCATCCCATGCATGGCCATAGTTCAGCCGCAGGCAGTTCGTGAAGCCGCGTAGCGCCGAGAAGATCGGCCCCGGCGCGACGCTGATCCCTTGCGCGAGAGCCTGGCGATGAACTTCCAGTGCATCGACCTGCTTCGGCATCTCGACCCAGAGGAAGTAGCCGCCTGCCGGACGTGTGGCCCGCGTCCCCGGTGGAAAGTGCTGGCGAATGGCGTGTGCCAGGAAGGTTTGCTGTTCCGCGAGCGTCCGACGCAGCTTGCGCAGATGCTTGTCGTAGCCTCCCTTTTCGAGATAGGCGGCCAGGCCCGCCTGTGCAGGCGCCGACGCGCCGAGTGTGGTCGTCAGCTTTGCGCGCGCGACTGCGCGCGCGAATCGTCCGGGCGCGGCCCAACCGATGCGATAGCCGGGTGCCAGGCACTTCGAGAACGACGAGCAGTGCATGACGATCCCTTCCGTGTCGAAAGCCTTCGCCGGCAGCGGGCGCTTGTCGCCGAAATAGAGCTCGCCGTAGACGTCGTCCTCGACGAGCGGCACGTCATGGCGCGTCAGCAAGCCGACCAGCGCCTTCTTCTTCGCGTCCGGCATCAGGCTGCCCAGCGGGTTCTGGAAGTTGGTCATCAGCCAGCAGGCTTTCGGGCGGTGCCGCCGGATGGCGCGTTCGAGCGCGTCGAGGTCCATGCCTTCGCGCGGATGGGTCGGCACCTCGACCGCCTCCAGGCCCAGCCGCTCCAGCGCCTGCAGCGCGGCGTAGAAGGTCGGCGATTCGATCAGCACGGCAGCGCCGGGGCGCGTCACCGCCGAAAGGCAGAGGTTCAATGCCTCGAGCGCGCCGTTCGTGACGACGATCTCGTCGGTGTGGACCTGCATTCCATCGGCCAGGTAGCGCAGCGCGATCTGCCGGCGCAAGCGCGCGTTGCCCGGCGTGAGGTCGTCCACCGTGCTCCAGGGATCGAGGTTCTGGATGCTGGCCGCCATGATCTGGCCCAGCCTTTGCAGCGGAAAGAGAAGAGGACTGGGAAAGGCCGAACCCAGCGGCACCACGTCCCGCACCATCGTCGATTCGAGGATCTCGAACACGCGCTCGCTGACGTCGAGTGGTACCGCGTCGTCCTCCGGCTGCGATGCAACTTCAGGCTCGGGCGGAAGATGCCGTGCGCCGTCCGCCACGTAGTAGCCCGAGCGCTCGCGCGCCCGGATGAGACCCTGCGCCTCGAGCAGATAGTAGGCCTGGAACACAGTGGACGGGCTCACGCCGCGGCTGGCACGGGCCTGCCGGACGGAGGGGAGGCGATCACCCGGGTGGAGCACGCCGGTCCGGATGGATTCCGCGATCTCGATGGCCAATGCTTCATAGCGTGTCATGCCGCGGGATTGTCCGGCACGGGCCCGGGCTTCATACTCAATGCATGACCCAGCTCGGCAAGCCACCCGGGGATGACAACCAGATTCGCCACGGCTGCGAACAGGCGGACTGCCCACCGGCCTCCAAGCCCTGGGTGCTCGCCGCGGCGATCATCGGTTCGAGCATGGCCTTCATAGACGGCACGGTGGTCAATGTGGCATTGCCTGCCATCCAGGCCGATTTGCACGCCACGGCTTTCCAGGCGCAGTGGGTGGTGGAGTCGTACGCGCTCTTCCTTGCCGCGCTGCTGCTCGTCGGCGGCTCTCTTGGCGATCACTTCGGGAGGCGCAAGGTCTTCGCGATCGGCGTTGCGCTCTTTGCGCTCGCGTCGGTGGGCTGCGCGCTGGCAGGCGACGTGCGGCAACTCATTCTGGCGCGGGCCGTGCAGGGCGTCGGTGGCGCCTTGCTGGTGCCGGGCAGCCTGGCGCTCATCAGCGCGACGTTTCCCGAGAAGGAGCGAGGACGCGCCATCGGCACGTGGTCGGGATGGAGCGGCATCACCGCAGCGATCGGGCCGGTCGCGGGCGGCTTCCTGGTCGATCACTACTCATGGGTCTGGGCCTTTCTCGTCAACGTGCCGATGGCCGTGATCGTGCTGCTGATCGCGTGGCGCCATGTGCCCGAAAGCCGGGGAGGCGCTGCCGCCAGGGCCGGCCTCGACCTGTGGGGCGCAGCGCTCGCGACCGTAGCGCTCGGCGGCATCGTCTATGCGTTCATCGAAGCGCCGACGCAGGGGTGGGCGTCGCCGGCGGTGCTGGGAGCGCTCATCGCCGGCGTGGTGGCGAGCGTTGCGTTCGTCGTGACGGAGCTTCGCGTGCGATCACCCATGTTGCCGCTGTCCATGCTGCGCATCGGCAATTTCGGAGGCGCCAACCTGCTGACGCTGCTGCTGTATGCGGCGCTCGGCGGCGGCCTGTACTTCTTCCCGCTCAACATGATCCAGGTGCAGGGCTATTCGGCGACCGTCGCGGGAGCCGCGCTGCTGCCGTTCATCCTGATCATGTTCGCCTTCTCGGGCTGGGCCGGGCAACTGGTCGATCGCTTCGGGTCGCGACTGCCGCTGGTGGTGGGGCCGGGCATCGCGGCGGTGGGCTTCGCGTTGTTCGCGGTGCCGGGTGTGGGAGCCAACTATTGGACTGCGTTCTTCCCCGCCGTGGTGGTACTGGGGCTTGGCATGACCATCACGGTCGCACCGCTCACGACGACGGTGATGAATGCGGTCGGTCCCGAATCCGCCGGCATTGCATCAGGCGTGAACAACGCGGTCTCGCGCGCGGCGTCGGTGCTGGCCATCGCGGTCTTCGGGGTGGTGATGGCCTGGGCTTTCGACGCGCGGCTTGGTGAGGGCTTGCGCGGGATCGGCGCGTCCGCCGAGACCTCCGCTTTCCTCGAAGCGCAACGAAGCCAGCTTGCAGGTGCGACGCTGCCAGCGGGAGTGGATCCGACGGCGGCTGTGGCGCTCAGGCAGACGGTGAATGCCTCTTTCGTCTCGGGCTTCAGATGGGTGATGCTGATTTGCGCAGGCCTGGCACTCATGAGCGCCCTGAGTGCTTGGCTGCTGATCAGTCGCGGGCCGCGGACAATGCCCGTCTCCGCCAGCGGATGAGGCGAGAAGGGCTGACGATCAGACCGCGCCGTGCGCCTCCACGAACAACCCATACAGCGAATGGCTGCTCGCCATGTAGAGCCGGTTCCTCTTCGGCCCCCCGAACTCCAGGTTCGCACACCGCTCCGGCAACCGGATGAATCCGATCGGCTTGCCCTGCGGATTGAAGACCTTCACGCCATCCATCTCCTCTGACTTGCCTGTCGGCAGGTAGGCCTTCATGCCGCCGCCGATGTCCGTCGGCTCGCTCGCGACGGCGCCGGTGTATCCCCAGCCGCACCACAGGTTGCCATCGCGGTCGACGCGAAAGCCGTCGAACGCGCCGGGGCCTTCGGCATCGATCAGCTTGGTCTTGTTCGTCAGGCTGCTGCCGTCGGCGGCCACGTCGTAGCTCCACATGCTTCGATTGGGCGTGCCCTTCCACTCGACCACGTAGAGCTTCTTCTCGTCGGGCGAGAACGCCAGGCCGTTGGGGTTCACCAGGTCCGTGATGACCGCCGTGAGCTTGCCATCCTGCGCGATGCGGTAGACATTGGTCGTTGGCTGCTCCGGCGTGGCCCTGGAACCTTCCCACTCGCCGTTGATGCCGAAGATCGGGTCGGTGAACCAGATCGTGTCGTCCGACTTGACGACGATGTCGTTCGGTGCGTTGAGCCGCTTGCCTTCGTAGCTGTCGGCCAGCACCGTCGTCCGGCCGTCCTTCTCCGTCCGCACGATGCGGCGGGTGACCGAGTGCTCGCAGGAGACCAGCCGTCCCTGGCGGTCGCGCGTATTGCCGTTGGCGTAGTTGACGTTGGTCTTGTGCACGCTGAACTTGCCGGTCTTCTCGTCGTACTTCATCAACCGGTTGTTGGGGATGTCGCTGCACAGCAGGTACCCGCCCTCCGGAAAATAGACCGGACCTTCGGCCCAGCGCATGCCGGTGCCGAGCTGCTCCACCGTGCTGCTGTAGATGCGGTACTTGGTGAAGCTCGGGTCCAGGATCATCACTGCCGGGTCGGGGTAGCGTTGCTGGGGCCTGAAGTCGAAGGACTGGGCGCCGGCCAGTCCGCCCAGTGCGGCCAGGCCGGTGCCGGCCGCAGTTTTCAGAAAGCCGCGACGGGCCATTCTTGTTCGTTCTTGCATGCGGTGTCTCCTCGTTGGGTGCCTCACAGGGCCGGCGAATGATGTCACTGCCGGCCGTCCATGACCAGCCGGGCGCTTGCGCCTACGCCCTTCGCGTTAGCGCGCATGGCCGATAGCCAAGGCATCGACCCCCCTCCACACTGCGCAATCGATTGCCCGTTCACCCAAGGTGTCGACGTAGGAGGAATGGCAATGACCCAAGCTTGCTGGCACGCCGCAAGGCTGCTGCCGCTGTTAGCGTGCGCGCTTCTCGCGGCCTGCTCCAAAGGTCCGCAGCCCGGCGAGGTGCTCGACGAGGCCCGGTTGGCGGGTCGGGACGCGGCATCGTTCCCCCACGCCACGGAGGACTACTTCCACGACATGGACGGCGGCGTCGCGCTGTCGCCCGAGGAGATCAAGGGCCGCAACATGTGGCTGGTCTGGAGCGGCGGCAACGACCGATTCTGGAACCAGATGACCGACTACACGTTCGGCGCCTTCGACCTGCTGAAGGTCATCAGCTCGCATCCGAGCCTCGGGTACTCACGGGCCAACCGCTGGAAGACTTTCGGTCTTGTGAACGAGCCCTGCTTCGAGAACGCCACGGGACCGGACAAGTCGCGGCGCGGCCTCTGGCTCGACGCGCGCAGCAAGGATTGCGCCCCCGATCCCTTCGAGAACGAGAGCAAGTACCCCGGCGTAGCCATCGGCTCGCGAGGCAAGCCGCTGGGCGACGGCACGACGCAGCCCGTCGGCTCGTTCTACGGTTGGAACACCGGCATCTCCGGCCTGCGCCTGTTTCCCAACCCGGCCTTCGACGAGAAAGCGGCCAAGGAATGGGACGCGGAGAGGTACTACACCGACCCGAGCTACTACAACCGCAAGGACCTGGTGCGGCCGTACCGGGTCGGCATGTCCTGCGGCTTCTGCCACGTGGGGCCGAGCCCGGTGAAGCCGCCGGCCGACCCGAACAATCCGAAGTTCGAGAACCTGAGCTCATCGGTAGGCGCGCAGTACATGTGGGTGGATCGGCTCTTCATCCACAACGCGAACAAGCCCGAAGGGCGCAAGAACTACATGTACCAGCTCGCCCATACGTACCGGCCGGGCACGATGGACACCTCGCTGGTATCGACCGACGGCATCAACAACCCGCGCACCATGAACGCGGTCTACGATTTCGTGGGCCGCCTGCAGATGGCCAAGCGCGTCGGACAGGAAAGGCTGGCCGGCGGCGAACTCGACAACCGGCAGTTCAACGACTTCGTGAGCAGCGGCCCTTTGACCGAGTTCTTCACCAAGGCCGACGGCACGGTCCGCACGCCACACGTGCTCAAGGACGGCGCGGATTCCGTCGGGCTGCTCGGGGCGCTCAACCGCGTGTACCTCAACATCGGGCTCTTCAGCGAGGAATGGCTGCTGCACTTCAACCCGGTGGTCGGCGGCAAGACCATCTCGCCGATCAGGATCGCATCGGCGCAGAAGAACTCCAGCTACTGGCAGGCAACCGAGCTGGGCACGGTGAACACGGCACTGTTTTTCCTGAAGGCTGCGCAGCCCGATCGCCTGAAGGACGCGCCCGGCAGCGAGAAATACCTTGCCACCGACACTGCGACGCTGGAGCGCGGCAAGACCGCCTTCGCCGACACCTGCGCGCGCTGCCACTCGAGCAAGGCACCGCCGCTGCCGGCCGCACTGGACATCAATCCCGCACGCTGCGCCGGTCCCGGCTACGTGGAATGCTTCAAGCGCTACTGGAACTGGACGCAGACTCCCGAGTACAAGGCGCAGATGCGCAAGGTCGTGCAGGCCCCCGACTTCCTGGAGGGCAACTACCTGTCGACCGAGGCGCGCATTCCGGTGACGCTGCTGCGCACCAACGCGTGCAGTCCGCTCGCCACCAATGCGCTTCGGGGCAACATCTGGGACAACTTCTCTTCGCAGACCTACAAGAGCCTGCCTTCGGTCGGCACGGTCACCTTGCGAGACCCGTTCACCGGCGAGGCCAAGCCTTATGCGATGCCGGCTGGCGGGCGCGGCTACACGCGCGTGCCTTCGCTGATCAGCGTCTGGTCGACAGCACCTTTCCTGCTGAACAACACCGTGGGCGAGGCGGACCCCGACGGCAATCCGTCGGTCGAGGCACGCATGAAGGTCTTCGACGACGCCATCGTGCAGATGCTGTGGCCCGAGAAGCGCAAGGCCGACGCCGTACTGGGCAACAAGGTCGACGGCACGATCGATCGCACGACCGAGCGCAGCGTGGTGATCATTCCCACCGGCTTCGCGCCCGACGCCCTGCGGCCCCTGCAGGGCGCGCTGAATCGCTGGCTGCCATGGTTGGTCAAGGAGGGCGGCGACATCGTGCTCGGGCCCATCCCCGAGGGCGTGCCCGTAAACCTGCTCGCCAACCTCAAGCTGCGCGCGGAGTCCGATGGGCTCGGCGACAAGGCCGAGCACGTGAAGGATGCCGGTGAGTTGCTCCTGAAGCTCAAGCACGCCCTGGCCAGCGCGCCGTCCGGCGCCAGCGATGAAGAATTGCGCAAGCACTTCGTGAATCTCCGCGAGCCGATGCTCGAGCTGAGCAAGTGCCCGGATTTCGTGGTTAACCGCGGCCATTACTTCGGGACTGCCCAGTTCAACCGCCAGGACGGACTGAGCGCCGACGAGAGGGCATTCGGCCGCGAGCCGGAACTGAGCGATGACGACAAGCGCGCGCTGATTGCCTTCCTGAAGACCTTCTGACAAAGACCCGGCCGCGTCCATGCCAGGAGCCGAATCGATCGACTGGGACTACGTCATCGTTGGCTCGGGTGCGGGCGGCGGCACCCTCGCAGCCCGGCTGGCCGAATCGGGCATGCGCGTCTTCCTGCTCGAGGCTGGTGGCGATCCGCGCGCGAGCGCCGCACGCCTGCCCGATGACTACGACGTGCCGGCCTTCCATGCCTTTGCCTGCGAGAACGCGGCCATGAGCTGGAACTTCCGCGTGCGCCACTACGCGGACGAGGACCAGCAGGCGAGGGACTGGAAACACGAGGCCGGGGAGGGCGTGCTCTATCCGCGCGCCGCGGCGCTGGGCGGCTGCACCTCGCACAACGCGATGATCTTCATGCTGCCGCATGCCTCGGACTGGAACCACATCGCGCGCATCACCGGCGACCTGTCATGGCGCGCCACGCACATGCGCCGGTACGCGCTGAGGGTGGAAGACTGCCGCCACAGGCCGGTGTGGCGCGCCTTGCAGCATATCGGCCTGGACCCGACGGGCCACGGCTGGCATGGCTGGCTCAAGACAGAGAAGTCCATTCCGCTCACGGTGCTCGGCGACGACGGGCTGGTGCGCGTGCTGCGCGACACCGCCAGGACCTTCACCAGCAGCCTGCCGACGCCTCTGCTCAGTACCCTGCGCTGGCTGCGTCGAGGCATGGGCGACCCCAACGCGTGGCATATGCGGTCCGGCAGCTTCGAAGGCATCTGCTACACGCCGCTCGCAACCTCGGACCGTCGACGCGTCGGCGTGCGGGAGCGGCTGCTCGACGTCGCGGAACGCCATCCGACCCGCCTGCACATCGAACAGGAAGCGCTCGCCACGCGCGTGCTGTTCGATGCCGACGGCGGGGCCAACGGTGTCGAGTACCTCAAGGGTGCGTGCCTGTATCGCGCGCATGCAAGGCCGAGCGACGCACCCGGCGAACGACGCCGGGTGAGGGCGCGACGCGAGGTGATCCTTTGCGGCGGCGCGTTCAACACGCCGCAGTTGCTGATGCTGTCGGGCATCGGCCCGTCCGCGGAGCTGATCCAGCACGGCATCCCGGTCCGGGTCGACCTGCCGGGTGTGGGGCGCAACCTGCAGGACCGCTACGAAGTCGCCGTCAGCCATCGCATGCGCGAACCCTGGGAAGTGCTGGAAGGCGCGCGTTTCGATCGAGACGACACCCTGTGGCGGCACTGGCACGAAGGCAAGGCCGGCATGTACGCATCCAACGGCGCCGCGCTCGGCGTGGTGCAGAAGTCGACCGGCGCGGCGCGCAGGAAGGAAGACCCAGACCTTTTTTGCATGGCGCTGCTGGCGCGCTTCGAAGGCTACTTCAGCGGATTCTCGAATTGGATCCGCGACCACCCGGACCGGCTGACCTGGGCCGTGCTGAAGGCCCATACGCAGAACCGTGCCGGCACGGTGCGGCTGCGCTCGGCCGACCCGCTGGACATGCCGCTCGTCAACTTCCACTACTTCGAGGAAGGCAGCGACGCGTCCGGCGAAGACCTGAAAGCCGTGATCGAGGCCATCCGCTTCGTGCGCCGGATGATGGCACCGCTGATCGAGAGCGGATGGATCACCGAGGAACTGGCGCCCGGGCCCACTGCACAGACCGACGACGCATTGGCCGACTACGTGCGCAGTACGGCGTGGGGGCATCACGCCTCGTGCTCCTGCCCGATCGGCAACGCCAACGAAGGCGGCGTTCTCGACAGCACCTTCACCGTGCACGGCGTGAAGCGGCTGCGCGTGGTCGATGCATCGGTGTTCCCGCGCATACCGGGCTTCTTCGTTGCGGCATCGATCTACATGATTGCGGAGAAAGCGGCCGAAGTGGTGTTGCAGCATGCGCACCGCACACCCCTTTCGGCAAATTGACGCGTGTCGGCGATTGGCTGAAACTTTGTGAACGATGGGGTTCCCCCGAGGAGAAGGCGTATGGCCTACGACGTGCAACAACTGCTCGACATGTCTCAGCAGCAGCTCGACGATCTGTTCCGCGCCAGTCCGGCAGGGGACATTCCCTCCGGCGAGGCCGAAGGCACGGCCATCATTGCGCCGGGCACGACCTACTCGGAACTCATCGCGAAGTTCATCAACCACTTCGGATGGCAAGGGAAAGTCTTCGATGCCGAAAACGGGGTCCTCAAGAACAAGGTCACGACGCTCGGCCTCAAGGCCATCGTCGCCAAGGTCGGCAAGGGCGAGAGCTGGCTGGACGGCAAGGAATGCATCGTGCTCGACTATTCCGATACCTCGCTGGTGGCCCGCCGGATTCGCGACGAGATCCGCCTGATCTCGCCGAACCTCTATCTGGGCAAGGTGTATGTGGGCAAGGAGCGGCTGATCGACTTCTGCCTCAAGTTCTGATGCGGTGACTCCTCAATCCCACTTCATGGTGGTCGCTGCGCTGGCTGCTGGCCGCGAGGCCGGCCTGCGGGAATTGCTGGACACCATGAACGCGAAGCCCGGCGTAGCCGATCCGGCGAATGCCCTGCTGCCTTTCGGCGAGTTCGAGCGCCTGCACTTCGCGCGCTTCGCGCTGCTGCCCGACACGACGATGAGCGACCTGGAGCTCTTCGATCTGCCGCGACCCCATGTTCCGATGTACCTCTGCTTCCTGGGCGAATGCGATGGACCGGCCGACGACCAGCTTGCCGAGTTCGCGGAGCGTGCCGGCGATGGTCTGCGCCGCCTGTTTTCTCATTGCGAAGGCTTCGGCACGGGCGCCGACCTGCTGGCGAAGCTCAGGGCGCACAGCGTTCCGGTGGCTGCAGGCTACGTGAACTGGATCGGACGAACCGTGAGGCATATCCATCAGAACAGCGAACTGCAACGCCTGCTGTCGTCACGCGTGCCGCGCAGTGCGGCGGCCGTCGACCCTCAGGCTGTGCGACGCGAGTTGGTGGCCTTCGTACAGGACGAAATGATCGCCGGGCGGCTCGTGCTGACATCGACCGAACGCACGCCGACAAGCTGGCAGCTATGCAACCTCGTGCACGCCATCGGCGTGCCGCTGGTCGGTCTGGTGCTGCTGCCGCTATGGATTGTGCTGCTGCCCTTCGTCATCGTGCTCTTGCGCCACCACGAGAAGACCGACCCCGAGTTCTGCCCACGGCCCGACCGTGCCACCGTGCGCGAGATGCAGCAGCTCGAAGACCACGACCTGACCAACAGCTTCACGGCGATCGGCCCCGTCAAGCCGGGCCCGTTTCGGCGCATTCTCGTGCGCGTCATCCTGCTCCTGATCGACTACGCAAGCCGCCATGTCTTCGGCCGAGGGCACCTTGCCCGGGTGCAGACGATCCATTTCGCGCGCTGGGTCTTCCTCGACAACAAGGCGCGGGTGCTGTTCGCCAGCAGCTACGACGGCAGTCACGAAAGCTATATGGACGATTTCGTCAACAAGGCCGCGTGGGGCCTCAACCTCGCCTTCAGTCACGGCTTCGGCTGGCCGCGCACGGACTGGCTGGTGAAAGGTGGCGCGCACCATGAGCTGCGCTTCAAGTACTACCAGCGCCGGCATCAGGTGCCGACGCAGGTCTGGTACAAGGCCTATCCCGGTCTCACGCTGACGGATCTGGCCCGCAACCAGCGCATCCGCGAAGGATTCGACCTGCACGCGATGAGCGACGAGCAGGCACTCGAGTGGTTGAGGTTGCTATGACGGCGCAACCGGTCGACTACGACGACATCCAGGGTCTGGTGCGCTTTGGCTACCGGCGCCTGACGCAGGCTTGCTTCCTGCTGCTGCGCGTGACGAATCGCGAGGCGGCACTCGCCTGGCTCGCACAGGCGCCCGTGACCAGCGCGGCGAAACGGGAGCCGCCGCCGGAGACCGCGTTGCACATCGCCATCACCAGTGCCGGACTGCGCGCACTCGGCGTGGAAGAGGACATCGTCGAGGGCTTCTCATCCGAGTTCATTGTCGGCATGAACAGCGATTCGAGCCGCGCACGCCGGCTCGGCGACCTCGGTGCGAGCGATCCGGCACGCTGGCGATGGGGCGGCTCGTCGGAGACGATGCCTCATGTGATGGTGATGCTCTACGCCATGCCTGGCGCGCTCGATGATTGGATCGGCATTGCCATGTCGGCGCATGCGGAGGAGGGTTTCGAGCAGTTGGCCTGCCTCACGACCTCCGACATGGACGGCATCGAACCCTTCGGCTTTGCCGATGGCATCTCGGAACCCAAGGTCGATTGGCATCGCGAAAGACCGGCGCGTGACGAGGAACTGTCCGACTACACCAATCTTTCGTGCCTCGGCGAGTACCTGCTGGGCTATCCGAACGAATATGGCGAGTACACCGACAGGCCCTTGCTCGACGCGTTGCGCGACCCGGACGGAGTCCTTGTGCGCGCCGAGGACGCGCCCGAACGGTCCGACCTCGGGCGCAACGGAAGCTACCTGGTGCTGCGCCAGTTGCAGCAGGACGTCGAGGGCTTCTGGCGTTTCATGGACGAGCAGGCGCAGGGCGACCCCGTGCGCCGCAAGCAATTGGCCGAGTCGATGGTCGGCCGGACGATGGAGGGCGAACCGCTCATGGGGCGCACCAATGAAGCCATCGACGGCGAAGACGATCCGCGGAACACCTTCACGTACCGCAGCGATATCGAGGGCTTGCGCTGCCCGGTCGGTGCGCACATCCGGCGCAGCAATCCGCGCAATGCCGACCTGCCGCCGGGCCCGCCGGGATTCATTTCGTGGGCAGCGCGGACGCTGGGCTTCGATGCCGATGCGCTCGCGAACGATCTGGTCTCGTCGACCCGCTTCCATCGGCTCCTGCGGCGCGGGCGCGAGTACGGTGTGCCGCCGCACGAGGAAACCGGCCTTCACTTCATCTGCCTCGGCGCCAACATCGCGCGCCAGTTCGAGTTCGTGCAGTCGGCGTGGCTGTCGGGCCTGCGCTTCGACGGATCGCACAACGAGAGCGACCCCCTCATCGGCAACCATCTGCCGGGCGAGAACGGCGTCGCCACCGACACCTTCTCGATGCCGGTCGCCTCCGGCCCCGACATGAGGGTATGCGGCTTGCCGCAATTCGTGACCGTGATGGGCGGCGCCTACTTCTTCCTGCCCAGCCTTCGCGCGCTGCGGTATCTGTCCAAGGTGCAGCCATGAACTCGAACGCCAGCCGCCCCACGCCCAGGGCCAATACGGGCTCCGTCCTGCGCAATTTCATCAGTGATTCGGGCATGGCATTCATCCGGCTGGAGCGGCGCTTCGACCCGTTCTTCAGGCCTGCTTTCGATGCCTTCCTGCGCGACCCGCTGGCGCGGCTCACCACCGCGCTGATCAACAGCCGGCGGCCCAATGAAGGCCTGCACATCGCGGAAGAAAAGCTCATGCCCGACGAGGACAGCTTCACCGATTCGATCGTCAAGAGCTTCACCCGGCAGATGAGCGACCTGTGGAAACCCGGCGGCTTCGAGCGCGGCGGCAACACGAAGACACAAGGCATCGTGCGCGGCGAATTCATCGTGCACGAGGACATTCCGGAGCACATGAAGCGCGGCATCTACGCGAAGCCGCAGACCTATCACGCATGGGTACGCTTCTCGGGGCCCGGGCCTTACATCACGCCCGACATCGACGACGTGGGCTTCATGAGCATCAGCATCAAGCTCATGGGCGTGCCCGGCCCGAAGCTGATGGACGAGGAGCAGCACACGCTCGACATGTTCGGCGTCTCCACGCCGACCTTCGTCACGCCCGATGCCAAGTGCAATGCGGCACTGCAGATCGAGAGCGTGAAGAATGCGCAGATCTTCTACTTCGTCAACCTGCGCGACTCGCACGTGCTCGACCTCATCATGCAGTCGCTGTTCATCAAGACGCAGAGCAGCCCGTTCGAGGCGCCGTACTTCAGTTGCGTTCCGTACCTGATGGGGGAGGGGCAGGCGATGCAGTACTCGGTGTGGCCCAAGACCACGAAGCGCACGCCCATACCGCGCCTTCCGCTGCGGCCGCCCGATGACTACCTGCGCAACGCGATGGTCTCGTCGCTGGCCGAAGGCGATGTCGAGTTGGATGTCCGGGTGCAGATGCAGACCGATCCGCACCTGATGCCGATCGAGAACGCCGGCGTGCTGTGGCCGGAGAAGCTGTCACCGAGAGTCAGCGTCGCCACGCTGCGGCTGCCACGGCAGAAATTCGATTCGCCGGCACAGATGGAGTTTGCGAAGCGGCTGTCCTACAACCCGTGGCACACCATTCCGGACCATCGGCCGCTGGGCAACCAGAGCCGGGCGCGCAGGCGGATGTACTGGGAGCTGTCACAGCTGCGGCACAACATGAATGCGGTGCCGCATTACGAGCCGACGGGGGATGAGGTGTTCGAGTAGGCTGGAAAGTCCACGCCTGGCTGGCCTTTGCGCCATGGCCGGTATTTCTCCATCACCTGAACGAAGACAGGTGCGGCGAGTCGATCCTGCAACCAGTCACGCAGTCTTGTCCACGGCTGTGCATCGAACCAATCCGCATCGACCTGGGCGAACTGCCGGACGAATGGCGCAATCGCGATATCCGAGAGGGCAGCCTGGTCGCCATGCAGACACCGTGAAGCCTGGAGACGGGCGTCCAGGCGCGCCAGGAAGAGGGCTCCTTGTGCCCGGTGCGTGCCGAGATCCGCAACCGGTTGGCGTTCAGGGTACTTGTAGCCATCCAGATCCCGCTTGAAGTCGCCATCGCATTCGGCAACGAGCGCCAGCATGTCCTCCAGCGTCCCGTGCTCAGGTCGCAACCAGCGATCCGGATCATGGCGCCGGAGCGCCCACAGCATGATCTCCAGGCTTTGCTCGATCACGCTTCCGTCCACATCGACCAGGACGGGGACCGTTCCCTTGGGCGATGCTGCAAGCAATTCGGCCGGCTTGTCGCGTAGCACGACCTCCCGCAATTCGCAGTGCTGGCCGCTGACCGCAATCGCCATGCGGGCCCGCATGGCATAAGGGCAACGGCGGAACGAGTACAGGACCGGTAGTGCCCCTGACGTCTTCAGATCAACCGGCGAATCGTCTTCTTGCGCCATACGAAGCGGTAGTAGCACGCCTGCATCGTCAGCATCGCCGTGAAGGCGACGGGGTAGGAGATCCAGATCCCGTTGAGGCCCATGCGATGGCTCAGCCACCACGCGACCGGCACCTCGATCAGCGCGATGCAGAAGATGGAGATGCCGGTGGGCACCAGCACCGAGCCGCTGGCGCGCATGATCCCCGAGAGCGCCGCGCCCATGCCGAAGATCACCGTGCTCCACAGCATGATGTGAAGGAGTGTCTGTGCGACTTCGATGACCGGCTCGCTCGTGATGAAGAAGCCCATCAGCGGTCGCGAGAACAGATAGCCCAACACGACCAGCGAACCGGTGAGCACCAGATTCATCTGCAGCGCGGTGCGCGTGATGGCGCCGAGGCGCTGCACCTGCCCCGCGCCAATGGCTTGGGCGCCGAGGATGGACGCCGTGATCGCGATCGAGATCGCCGGGAACTGCACGTAGGCCACGACCTGGTTCACCGCGCCATAGGCTGCCGTCGCGTTCGAGCCGTAGGCGTTGACGAAAGACAGCAGTGCGATCTCGGCGAGCGACACCACGATCATCTGCACCCCGGTCGGTACGCCCACCTTGAGCACGGCCTTGAGCAGTTCCGGACGCACCCGCACGTGCCGCACGAAGTCGGCGTCGGGCGCCAGCACGCTTTTCTTGCGCCGCAGATGCAAGCCAAGCCAGGCGGTCGCGACGACGAAAGAGATCACCGTGGCGCAGGCGCCGCTCGCCACGCCGAGCTGCGGCAGGCCGAACCAGCCCTTGATCAGCGCAGGCGTGATCGCCAGGCCGAGCACGGTCGAGATCATCAGCGTGTAGAGCGGCGTCACCGTGTCGCCGACTCCGCGCAGCATGGCCGTCGACAGCAGGAACACGAAGAGGCCCGGCATCGCGATCAGGATGATGCGCGCGTAGCTTGTCGCGTCCGCCAGGATATCGGCCGGCGTGCCCAGCACACGCAGCATGGGCTCGGTGAAGGCGCCGCCGAACAGCGCGACACACAGCCCGAAGAGCACACCGACAGTGAGCGTGGTTCCCGCCACGGCGCGGGCCTTGTCGGGCTGGCGTGCGCCCCAGGCTTGCCCGATCAGCACCGATGCGCCGGCGCCCAGGCCGATGGTGAAGGCAATGAAGAAGAACATCACCGGAAAGAAGCTGGACACCGCCGCAAGCGCGCCGACGCCAATCATCTGCCCGAGATAGACGTTGTTGAGCGTGCCCGACAGTGACTGCAGGATGTTGCTGAGCAGCATCGGCGCGAGGAAGAGCAGGAAGGTCTTCCACAGCGGGCGCGACGCCATGGCGGCCGCGCGCGGGTTCGCGTGCGAGGCGATCGGCGGTGGCACCGGGTCGGTGACCGATGCGGGCGGCGCGGCGATCTCGCCGGCGTGCTGGACGTCTTCGGCATCGATCGTGCCGGCTGCGCTGGCCTGGACCGGCGGCTTCATGCGGCGCTCCATGCGGGAGCCGCGAGCTTTTTCAAGTGCGCTCGAAGGTCGTCGGGCCAAGATTCGATCAAAGTGTCGAAGCGTGTGCGTTCGCCGGCGAAGAGGGCGCGGGTCGCTTCCTCGAAGCCGGGCAAGTCGCCCGCAATCACTGTCATGAATCGATAGGTGGCTTCGCGCGCTGCGCGCTGCGCGTCGCGGTCGGCGTGCACATGCCGCGCCTCGTCGACCAGTCGGCGCAAGGCCACTGACGCCCCGCCGGGCTGGCGCCCGAGCCATTCCCAATGACGCGGCAGCAGGGTGACTTCCCGTGCGACCACGCCGAGCTTGGGGCGTCCGACGCTGCGCGTCGCCTGTTCGTCGTGCGGTGCCGCTTCCATGGCCGGCACCGAGTTCTCGCCCCGCAGGTCGAGGTCGATTCGCTCGCCCGTGCTGTCGTCGAACACGAAGGGCGCCGCCTCGCCGCTGCGACCGCCTTGATTGCGCAGCTGCGCGATGACCTGGGAACGCGGACCGGATGCGATGCGGCGGAAACCCGCAAAGGCGGTGAGGGTGGATTCGGGTGTGGAAGACATGGGGCGCGAATAATACCCGGACGAAAAGCGATTTGCAATCTACCCGGATGAAAATTTGCTCAAGAGGTCCGGCGCATGCTGCGCCACCAACGACGCGTGCTGTTCTTGACGTAGCGTGCGGCCCTCCACGGCGCACTCAGTCGCACAGCGGTGAGAAGCCTGTCCTTCCATGTCTTCCACCGCGGATACCAGCGCGCAAACACCGGAATCCGCATCAGGGCCGGCTCGACCAGATGGAACAGCCAGGCCAGGATCGCCGTGCCGACCAGCTTGGCAGACAGCAGCACGACGACTGCGCTCGTCGCGTGGCCCCGCCCCAGCAGGAGCAGGCCGAGCAGCTTGACCGGAAACAACATCACCATCGGCGCCAGGAAGGCCAGCACCGCGCCCCAGGGCGGAAGGGCGCGCAGCCTGTTTTCCAGATGAGCCCAGACGGGCAGCCGCGACAGCTTGCCCAACGCGCGGGCCAGCGGCTCCCAGCCCCACTCCTCGAACAGCAGCACCGGCACGAGCACGAGCGCGGCGATGGCGCGAAGGAGTTTCTTCAAGATACGCATTGGAGACGATTGTGGCCCTGGCCCCTATGGCAAACTTCCGCGCTTTATCCGCAAGGCGCCCCGATGGCGCCACAGGCTCAGGGACGCCCTCCAGACATGCAGAAAATCATTCGCCAGCTCGCCGCAGAGATCAAGGTCGGCGAGCATCAGGTGAAGGCCGCCGTCGATCTGCTCGACGGTGGTGCCACCGTGCCCTTCATCGCGCGCTACCGCAAGGAAGCCACCGATGGCCTCGACGACATCCAGTTGCGCGAACTCGAAGTGCGGCTCGGCTACCTGCGAGAACTCGAAGACCGCCGCGCGGCGGTGCTCAAGAGCATCGAGGAGCAGGGCAAGCTGACGCCCGAACTCCGCGCCGCGATCGACGCGGCACCGACAAAGCAGGAACTGGAAGACCTCTACCTGCCCTTCAAGCCCAAGCGTCGCACCAAGGGCCAGATGGCGCGCGAGGCCGGTATCGAACCGCTGGCCGACAAGCTCTTCGCCGACCCGACCCTGAACCCGGCCGACGAGGCCGCTGCCTTCGTGAAGCCCGCTGCCGACGGCCTGGATTTCTCGACCGTGCCGCTGGTGCTCGATGGCGTGCGCGACATCCTCTCCGAGCGGTGGGCCGAGGACGCCGCCTTGGTGCAGCGTCTGCGCGAATGGCTCTGGGCCGAAGGGCTCTTCAAGTCCAGCCTGATGGCGGGCAAGGACGAGAACAACGTCGATATCGCCAAGTTCCGTGACTACTTCGACTACGACGAGCCCATCGGCCGCGTGCCATCGCACCGCGCGCTGGCGGTGTTCCGCGGGCGTGCGCAGGAGATCCTCGACGCCAAGCTGGTACTTCCGGTCGAGCCCGAGCCGGGCAAGCCCTCCATCGCCGAGGGCAAGATCGCGCTGCACCTGGGCTGGAGCCATTCCGGCCGTCCGGCCGACGACCTGATCCGCAAGTGCGTCGCCTGGACGTGGCGGGTCAAGCTGTCGCTGTCCACCGAGCGCGACCTTTTCACGCGACTCCGGGAAGATGCGGAGAAGGTCGCGATCAAGGTCTTCGCCGACAACCTTCGCGACCTGCTGCTCGCCGCACCGGCCGGCCAGCGCGTGGTGATGGGCCTGGACCCAGGTATCCGTACCGGCGTGAAGGTGGCAGTGGTCGATGCGACCGGCAAGCTGGTCGAGACCGCGACCGTCTTCCCGCACGAGCCGCGCAAGGATTGGGAAGGCTCGCTGCACACGCTCGGCAAGCTCTGCGCGAAGCACGGCGTGAACCTGATCGCCATCGGCAATGGCACCGCAAGCCGCGAGACCGACAAGCTGGCTGCCGACCTGATCAAGCTGCTGGCCAAGATGACAGCGCAGGCCGGCGGCGCTGCCGTGAACGTCGACAAGGTGGTCGTGAGCGAAGCGGGCGCCTCGGTCTACTCGGCCAGCGAATTTGCATCGCAGGAAATGCCCGATGTCGACGTGAGCCTGCGCGGCGCGGCGAGCATCGCGCGCCGCCTGCAGGACCCGCTGGCCGAACTCGTGAAGATCGACCCCAAGTCCATCGGCGTGGGCCAGTACCAGCACGACGTGAACCAGAGCGAGCTCGCGCGCACCTTGCACGCGGTCGTCGAGGATTGCGTGAACTCGGTCGGCGTGGACCTCAACACCGCAAGCGTGCCGTTGCTGTCGCGCGTTTCAGGCCTGTCGGCCAGCGTGGCCAAGGCCGTGGTGCGCTGGCGCGAAGCCAACGGCGCCTTCGCGAGCCGCCAGCAGTTGCTGGACGTCAGCGGCTTCGGCGCCAAGACCTTCGAACAGAGTGCGGGCTTCCTGCGCATCCGGGGCGGCTCGAACCCGCTTGACATGACCGGCGTGCACCCGGAAACCTATCCGGTGGTCGAGAAGATGATCGAGAAGACCGGCAAGCCCGTCGCCGAGCTGATGGGCCGCGCCGAGATGCTGAAGACGCTCAAGCCCGAGCTCTTCGCGAACGAGAAGTTCGGCGTCATCACCGTCAAGGACATCCTCGGCGAGTTGGAGAAGCCGGGCCGCGATCCGCGCCCCGACTTCAAGGTGGCGCGCTTCAACGACGGCGTCGAGGACATCAAGGATCTGGTCGAGGGCATGGTGCTCGAAGGCACGGTGAGCAACGTCGCGCAGTTCGGCGCCTTCGTCGATCTCGGTGTGCACCAGGACGGTCTCGTGCACGTGAGCCAGCTTTCGCACAAGTTCGTCAACGACGCGCGCGAGGTGGTGAAGACCGGTGACATCGTCAAGGTCAAGGTGATGGAAGTCGACGTGGCGCGCAAGCGCATCGGCCTGTCGATGAAGCTCGACGCCGCGCCTTCGCGCCGCGACGGTCCGCGCGAGAACCGCTTCGAAGGCGCCAGCCGCGGCCAGCAGGGTCCGCGCCGCGACAACTCGCCGCAGCCGGCCGGCCAGATGGCCTCGGCGTTCGCGAAGCTGCAAGGCCTGCGCAAGTAGGTGAAAGCCGTGCTGGGTGGAGCACGATTCTTGCCAGTGGGTGCGGCATGAAAGCGCTTCGCATCTACGCCGGCCCGGTCGCCCGCGAACACATCGCCACGCAGGGGCTGCGCCCGCAGGACGTGCGCACCATCCCCGGTGCTGCCGGCGGGCCCAAGGGCCTGGTCCTCGGGCCGATCGACCGCTTTCTCTTCGGTGACTGGCTGCCGCAGGCGGCGCAGCCCATTGACCTGGTCGGCGCATCGATCGGCGCCTGGCGGCTGGCCAATGCCTGCCTCGGCAATGCCGCGACGGCTTTCGAAGAGTTCGAGCACGGCTACATCCACCAGCACTTCGAAGTGCCAGCGGGCCAGAAGCGCCTGAGCGCAAAGCAGGTCAGCGCGCAATTCGGCGAAGGGCTGCGCAGCTTCTATGGCGGGCGCTCGGCAGAGGTGCTGGGGCATTCGCGCTACAAGCTGCATGTGATCACCGCGCGTGGTCGTCACATCCTCGGGCGGGAAGGGCGGGCTCGCGCGCCGATGGGGTATCTGGGCGCCTTCATCACCAACAGCGTTCACCGCAAGAGCCTGGGCGCCTGGTTGGAGCGCGTGGTGTTCTCGACGCCGGGCGCGAAACTGCCTTTCGGCACGCAGGACTTCCGCACGCGGCAGGTCGACCTGCGCCAGGCCAACTTCGAACTCGCGTTGCAGGCCTCGTGCTCGATCCCCTTCATGCTCGAGGCCGTACACGATATTCCCGGCGCCCCGCCCGGCGCCTACTGGGACGGCGGCATCACCGACTACCACCTGCACCTGGACTACGGCAATGCGGACGGCATCGTGCTGTATCCGCATTTCCAGAGAGCCGTGGTTCCTGGCTGGCTGGACAAGGGACTGAAGTGGCGCCACAAGCCGACCGGTTTTCTAGACCGCACGGTCGTGCTGGCGCCGAACCCGGAATGGGTCAAGGGCCTGCCGAATGGCAAGCTGCCCGACCGCAATGACTTCGTGCGATACGGCAATGACGTACAGGCGCGCATCAGGGCCTGGGGCATCGCCGCGCAGGAGTCGCGCCGGCTGGCCGACGAATTCGCGGAATGGCTGCACGGCGGCAGCGAGCGCGACGTCCTGCCGCTGTAGGGCTTCGGCGCGGGCTAAAGTGGAGGCCACATCGGAGACACTTCATGAACGCGACCCGAATCATCGGATTGATCCTGATCGTGGCGGGAATCGCCGCCCTGGGCACGGGCGGGTTCAGCTTCACCAAGGAGACCCACCAGGTCAAGCTCGGCCCGATCGAGCTGTCGGTGAAGGAAAAGCAGAACGTCAACTTCCCGATCTGGGCCGGCGTGGCCGCGATCGTGGTGGGCGGGGCATTGCTGGTGTTTGGCGGCAGGAAGGGCTGATCAGCGATCGCTTCAGCCGCCCGCCTTGCTCCAGTAGACGTGCAACAGCCGAAACGCCGACGCGATCATCGGAGTGAAGGTCAGGGCCATCCCGAGCACGCGAAACGCAAAGCGCTCCCTGACCTGGCTGACACCTATTGCGTGCAAGACGCGGCCGATCAGGATGCAGAAGCCCAGTGCGTGTACGAACCAGGGCGCAGCGCCCGAGGATTCGACGAAGTACAGCAACAGAAGGCTCAGCGGCACGTACTCGGCGAAATTCGAATGGACGCGCATGGCGCGCAGCATGCGTTCATCCCCTGCATCGCCGATGACGATGTGCAGGCGGCGCCGCATCCGCAAGGTGCGCACGCTCAATCCGACGAACAGCAGGGTCAGCAAGCCGGCGTAGAGCCAGACGATGCGCATGGCTCAGCGGAAATCCTGCTCGCGAAGCTCGATCGGCTGGCCGTGCGGCGTGCGATCGGCGGCGCGGTCCCAGGCATCGCGGTAGCGTGTCAATTCTTCGCCGGTGCTGGCGCCCTTGCTGGCGACGAGCGACTCCAGCGCCGCGAGCCAATGCCGGTAGTAGGTGTCGCCCACATCCGCATCGCCGGCTGCCTGCGCGGCGCTGATCTGGCGGGCCAGCATATCGGCCCACTCGGGCCAGGTGAAAAGGCCGCGCTGATGCAGCGTCACGGCCATCGCGAACGCATGTGCCTGCCAGGGTTCGCGGAAGACGGGCTCGATGCCGTCGTTCGTCGGCATGCCGGGCAGAAGGGGCGTCGATGCCGTCATGCAGCGGGCTCCAGATAGCTTTCCCACGCATCGACCGACACGTTGAGTCCGGCCTCGGCGCCGGCGTCCCAGAGCGTGTGGCCGTCGAAGACGACCGTGTAGAGCCATTGCGGCTGCTCGCCCAGGCCCTGCGCATGCGCATCGGCGAAAACGTGCATGCCGTGCAGATGCTCGATGGTGCCGACCTTGCCTTGCACATAGCCGGGCAGGCGGGTGTGATGGTCGACGCGGCCGCAGCGGGTCCGCACGCGCTGGCCAACCGCGAAGCGCGCAGGCGCGGTGGCAGGCCGTTCCGTGGCCGCGCCCTTGGCGAGCGCGGCAGGCACATCGGCGGCGTGGAGCACGCGCTTCACGGGGTCCGGCGGATGCAGCATGCGTCCCGCGGCCACTTCATCGGGCAGCACTTGCGACCGCTCGGCCATCAACTTCTCGAGTGCGGCCAGCCAGATCTGGTAGTAGCTCAGCCGGGCATAGTTCGGCAGCGTCTCGCGTGCGCTGCGGCTGATATCGATGTTCCAGGAGCCGGTGCCGCCCATGGCGAGCGTCAAGGCGAGCGCATGCGCTTCCCATTCAGCATGAAAGGGCTCCCCTTCCGGTTCCGGCACGATCGCTCCGGGCATGTCTCGCCCGCCAAGGTCCGCATGGGTGGTGTAGTTCATTGGCCGGCCCCCGGTGTGCGGGCCAGGCCGGTGCCGATCATCGAGTCGCGCGTCACCAGTTCGGCCAGTTGCTCTTCGCTCCAGCCTTCGGTGCCTGCCGGGCGCTGGGGAATCACAAGGTAGCGGACTTCGGCCGTGGAGTCCCAGACGCGGATCGCGACCGATTCGGGCAGTTGCACGCCGAATTCGGCCAGCACGCCGCGCGGGTCCTTCACCGCGCGCGAGCGGTAGGGCGCGCTCTTGTACCAGGTGGGCGGCAGGCCCAGCACCGGCCACGGATAGCAACTGCACAGCGTGCAGACCACCATGTGATGACGCTCGTCGGTGTTGGCCACCGCGACCATGTGCTCGCCCTGGCGGCCGGTGAAGCCGAGCGAGGCGATCGCGGCGGTCGCGTCCTTCATCAGCCAGTCGTGGAACGCGGGATCGGCCCAGGCCCTTGCGACGACGCGCGCGCCGTTGCGCGGGCCGATCTTCGTCTGGTAGGTATCGATGAGCACATCGAGCGCGGCCGGATCGATATAGCCCTTTTGCGTGAGCACGGATTCGAGCGCGCGGACCCGAAGGTCCATCTCGCCGAGTTCGCTGTGGTCCTCGTCGTGAGCGTGGTGGTGGTCATGATCGTGTGCCATGACCGCATGCTAGCGCGGCGGGCAAACCCTGAGGAGCGGCGCACGAGGCACCTCACAGAATGCCCACTCGAAACAAGGGAGAACTTCGATGCCATCCATCCGCCTGACCCGCCGCGCCTTCAGCCTTTCGACCGCCGCCGCTGCGGTGTCGATTGCGGCGCCCTCAATCGCTCAATCCGCGTGGCCGAACAAGCCGATCCGCATCGTCGTGCCCTACACGCCAGGCGGCTTCACCGACCAGATGGCGCGGTTGATCCAGCCCGGACTGCAGAGCCGGCTCGGGCAGACCATCGTGATCGACAACAAGCCGGGCGCCAACAGCCTGATCGGTGTCGATGCCGTCGCCAAGGCTGCGCCGGACGGCAGCACATTCGGCGTCGTGATCGCGGCGTATTCGGCCAACACGACGCTCTACCCGAAGCTGCCCTATGACCCTCGCAAGGACCTGGTCGGCGTGTCGCTGATGGGTGTGTCACCGCTCCTCGCGGCGGTGAACAACGACGCTCCTTTCAAGACTGCGAGGGAACTCATCGACTACGCCCGCGCCAATCCCGGCAAGGTGAGCTTCGGCTCGTCAGGCAATGGCTCGGCCGCGCACCTGACGAGCGAACTGTGGAAGTCGCTCACCAAGACCTACATGATCCACATCCCGTATCGGGGCGCGGTGCCGGCGCTGACCGATCTGATGGGCGGGCAGATCCAGCTTTTCTTCGACGCGCCGACAGGGCTGATCAACCAGGGCAAGGCCGGCAAGGTGCGGCTGATCGGTGTCGCCAGTGACCGGCGGCTGCCGGTCCTGCCCGAGGTGCCGACCTTCATCGAGCAAGGCTTCCCCGGATTCACCGGCAGCACCTGGGCAGGCATGCTGGCCCCGGCAGGTACGCCGCGCGAGATCGTCAAGCGCATGTCGGAGGAAGTGGCGCGCATCATCAAGAGCGACGAGACCAAGGCCAAGCTGGAGGCCATGGGCACCTTTCCCGCGGGCAGCACGCCGGAAGAGTTCGATGCCTTCATCGCGGCGGAAACCGCCAAGTGGGCGCAGGTCATCAAGACCGCCGGTGTCAAGCCGGACTGAGCCCGGCCCTCAGACAGCCTTCGCGAACGCGGCGCCGACGGAGGCGATCGTCGCATTGCGCGCCTCCATCGAGGCGGTGCTTTCCGTCAGGTAGACCGCGGCCAGGATCGGCGCGCGACCGGGCGGCCGCAGGATCGCTATGACGTTGGCAGTGCCCCGGTCGCCCGAGCCGGTCTTGTCGCCGACCAGCCAATCCGCCGGCACGCCGGCGCGCAAGCGCTGGCCGCCGGTCTGGTTGGCATCGAGCCAGCGCAGGAGTTGGGCACGTGACGGCGGCGAAAGCGCATCGCCCAAAAGAATCTTTTGCATGTCGCCGAGCATGGCGGCCGGCGTCGTGGTGTCGCGCGGATCGTCGGGGCGGGCCTCGTTGAGGGCGGTCTCGATGCGGTCCAGGCGGGCGTCGCGCTCGCCCCGGCATCGATGTTCGAGCGCGAGCTTCAAGACGGCCGGCTCGCACGGCCACTGGCCATCGAGGTCATGACCGGCGACTACTGGCTGACCCGTCTGCGGTCGCGGCCGTCGAGCCCATCGATGAAGGTGTTCCGCGACTGGCTTCTGGGCCAGACCGGCGCCGCCTCCTGAGCGTGCGTCACATCGACGCTTCGAGCATCTGCCGGTAATCGTCGCGCGTGGCGAGCCGGGGGTTGGTCTTGTGGCAGTGGTCAGCCATGGCGCCGTCGATCACCCTCTCGAAGATGTCCGGCGTCACGCCGACTTCGGCGAGGCCCTTGGGCAGATCGAGCCGCGCGCACATGTCGCGGATCGCATCGCCCAGGTCGCCGGCGGAATCGAGGTGCATGGCCTGCGCCATGCGTTGCAGGCGCTGGTCCTTGCGCACCGATTCGGCTCCGGCGTTGAAGTGGATCACGGCCGGCAGGAAGAGGGCGTTGAGCGTGCCATGGTGCAGGCGCGGATCGATCCCGCCCAGGCTGTGGCTCAGCGAGTGCACGCAGCCCAGGCCTTTCTGGAAGGCCATGGCGCCCTGCATCGAGGCGCTCATGAGGTTGAGTCGCGCCTCGCGGTCGCTGCCGTCCTTGGTGGCGCGCTCGATGTACCCCCAGGCGCGCTCGAGCCCGTCCAGTCCGATGCCGTCGGCCGGTGGATTGAAGGCGGCCGACATGAAGGTTTCCATGCAATGCGCTATGGCGTCCATTCCGGTCGCCGCGGTCAGCCGGGGCGGCAATCCCAGGGTGAGTTCGGGGTCGCAGATGGCGGCCTTGGGCATCAGGAACCAGCTGTGAAAGCCGAGCTTGCGGTGGTCGTCGACGATCACGATGGCGCCACGCGCGACCTCGCTGCCCGTGCCGCTGGTGGTGGGCACGGCGATCAGCGGCGCCACGCGGTCGGTGATCTTCGGCGAGCCGCCTTCGATGGTGGCGTAGGTCTTGAGCGGGCCTTCGTGCGTGGCCGCGATGGCGACGCCCTTGGCGCAGTCGATGGCGGAGCCGCCGCCGACGGCGATCAGCCCGTCGCAGCGACCTTCGCGGTACAGCGCGGCGGCGGCACGCACCGCAGCCTCCGTCGGGTTAGACGGGGTCTGGTCGAAGACGGCTGCCGGCAGATCGCCGAGCGCGTCGAGCGCCTTCTGAAGGATGCCCGCGGCGCGCACGCCGGCGTCGGTCACGATCAGCGGTCGGGTGATGCCGATGCGCTCGCATTCGCTGCGAAGCAGCTGGATGGCGCCGAAATCGAACTGGATCTGGGTGAGGTACTGGATAAGGGCCATGGGGTGGTACGGAACGTGGGTCGGACGTGGTGCGGACGGTACGATGCGAGCCTTCGAATCTAACAAGCACGGAGCATCTTGGACACGAAAAAAACCCTTGCGCATGACGCCATCGAGACAATCGGCGCACGGCGGCTCGGCAGAGAGAGTGGGGCGCAATGATCGGGCTCACCCCCAAGATGGCCAGCGTGGTCGAGCGCATGGCGCGCGCCGGGCGCCCGCCGCTCCATTCGCTGACGCCCTCCGAGGCCAAGGCCGCCTACGAGAAGGGCGCCGGCGTGCTCGAAGTGCCCAAGCCGCAGCTGACGCGTGTGGAGGACTTCAGCCTGCCCGCACGCGACGGCCATGCCATGCCGGCGCGTCTTTATGCGCCTTCGAACGACGTCCTGCCCGTGCTGCTGTTCTTTCACGGCGGCGGATTCACGGTAGGCAGCATCGCCACCCACGACATCCTGTGCCGGGTGCTGAGCGAAAAGAGCGCCTGCGCCGTGGTGTCGGTGGACTATCGGCTCGCGCCGGAGCACAAGTTCCCGACGGCGTCGAACGATGCGTGGGACGCACTTGCACACCTTGCGCAGAACGCGGGACAGTGGGGCCTCGACGGCACGCGCATCGCAGTCGGCGGTGACAGCGCCGGCGGCACCCTGGCGGCCGTCTGCGCGATCCTCGCGCGCGATGCGGGGATTCCGATCGCGCTGCAGATGTTGATCTACCCCGGCATGGCCGCGCACCAGGACACGCCCTCGCACACGAAGTTCGCCGAAGGGCCGCTGCTCGGCGAAGCCCTCATCAGCTGGTTCTTTGGCCTGTACGTGAACTCCCCGGCCGACCGCGACGACTGGCGCTTCGCGCCGCTCAACGCCGAAGACGTAGAAGGCGTTGCGCCGGCATGGATCGGCCTCGCCGAATACGATCCGGTGGTGGATGAAGGCATCGCCTACGCCGACAAGCTCCGCGCCGCTGGCGTGCCGGTCGATCTGGAGATCTATCGCGGCGTGATCCACGAATTCGTCAAGATGGGACGCGCCATTCCCGAAGCACTCCAGGCCCACGCCGACGCGGCCCGCGCATTGAAAGAAGCCTTGCAACCATGACCGAGACCCTCAAGAAATCCGACTTTCGCTTCTTCCACCGCCTGCGCGTGCGCTGGGCCGAGGTGGACATGCAGAAGATCGTCTTCAACGCGCACTACCTGATGTACTTCGACACCGCCATCGCCGACTACTGGCGCGCGATGGCACTGCCGTACGACGATGCGATGCAGGCGCTGGGCGGCGATCTCTACGTGCGCAAGGCCACTGTCGAGTACCACGCATCGGCGCGGGTGGACGACATGCTCGACGTCGGCATGAAGTGCATGCGCGTGGGCAACTCGTCGATCCTCTTCATGGGCGGGCTGTACCGCAGCGACGAACTGCTCGTGACCTGCGAACTGGTCTATGTGTTTGCCGATCCCGCCACGCAGACCTCCAAGCCGGTGCCGCCGCTGCTGCGCGAGATCCTCGCCTCCTTCGAGGCCGGCGAAGCGATGCGCGAAGTCGTCACGGGCCCATGGGACTCGCTCGGCGATGGCGCGGGCAAGGTGCGCCGCGATGTGTTCATCGACGAACAGCGCATTCCCAAGGAGCTCGAATGGGACGAGCACGATGCGACTGCCGTGCATGCCGTGGCGCGCAATCGCCTCGGCCAGGCCGTCGCGACGGGTCGGCTCGTTGCCGAAGCACCCGGCGTCGGGCGCATCGGACGCATGGCGGTGCACCGGACATTGCGCAGCGGCGGCCACGGCGCGGCGGTGCTGCGTGCACTCGAAGCGGCGGCGGCCGCGCGGGGGGATCGCGAAGTCACCCTGCATGCGCAGCGCAGCGCGGAGGCCTTCTACGCCCGCCTGGGCTACCTGCCGTTCGGCGATCCTTTCGAGGAAGCCGGCATCGCCCACATCGAGATGCGTCGCAAGCTCTGACAGGTCGGGCCCCGCCCGGCCGGGATTCCCCGATGGCACGCCGCACATCGGTCGCTCAAGATGGCCGTCCCCCTACAAGGAGACATAGCGATGGCCAACTTTGTTCTGGTTCATGGCGCGTGGCATGGTGGCTGGTGTTACCGCGAAACTGCTGGCGCGCTGCGTGCCGCCGGTCATACGGTGTTCACGCCAACGCATACCGGCGTGGGCGAGCGTTTTCACCAATCGAGGGAGAACGTCACGCTCGAAACGCACATCCGCGACGTGTGCGGCTGCATCGAATGGGAGGAACTCGACAACGTGATCCTGGTCGGCCATTCCTACGGCGGCATGGTCATCACCGGCGTCGCAGACCGCATGAGCGACAGGATCCGCTCGCTGGTCTATCTCGACGCCTTCGTTCCGGAGCATGGCGACTCGCTGAACGGCCTGTTGTCGAAGGCGCTGGCTCCCGAAGTCGCGGCGCAGTTTCTGGGCGCCTTTCGCGGCACCGCGCTGCAGGACCATTGCGGCTTGATGCAGCCGATTCCGGCGGAGATGTTCAACATCGCGCCGGCAAACCGGGCACGGGTCGATCGCCTTTGCAGGCCGCAGGCGCTGGCGACATTCGAGACGCCCTTGTTGCTGACCGGCGCAGGCGACAAGATCAAGGATCGGCTCTACATCCTGGCGGACAACTGGGATCCGAGCCCGTTCCGGTATTTCGCGGCCAAGGTCGAAGGCGCGGCCGGCTGGCGCGTCGTGAAGATGCCGACCAGCCACGACGTGATGGTCGACTCGCCCACGGAGTTGACTGCGGAACTGGTGAAGCTGGCCTGATCCGGGCCGGGAGCGCGGGTGGTAGTCTTGCCGCCCCATGAATCTCCGCACCAAGATCGTCGCGCTCGCCGTCGCGCCGCTCCTGATCGCGCTGATGCTGGTGGCCTTCGCCGTGCGCCACCAGGAGCGCGATCTGGCACAACGCGAGCGGGCATTGACCGAACAGACCTACATGACCCAGCGGCGCAGCGAACTGCGCAGCTACGTGGATCTCGCGGTCAGCGTCGTGCAGCCGTTGTACGACGGATCGCCGAATGACGAGGCAGCGCGCGCCGAGGCGCTGCGCCGGCTCGCCGCGCTCGACTACGGCGACGACGGCTACTTCTTCGTCTATGACATGCAGGGCCGCGCACTCATGCATTCGCGGCAGCCGGAACTGGTCGGCCAACAGCTCTGGGAATTGCGCGACTCGCAGGGCCGCGCCACCATCCAGGACCTGATCGCGCAGGCGCGGCAGGGCGGCGGCTATGTCGAATACCAATGGCGCAAGCCTTCGAGCGCACAGCAGGCGCCGAAGCTCGGCTACGTGACCGTGTTGCCGCGCTGGAACTGGATGGTCGGCACCGGCCTGTACCTCGACGACATCGACACTGCGATGCAGACTCTCGACCAGCAGATGAGCGCCAACCTGACGACAACCATGCTCTGGATCGCAGGCATCGCCGCACTGTGCCTGGCGGTCGTGAGCGCGACGGGGTTGCTGCTCAACCTGAGCGAGCATCGCGTGGCCGAAGCCAGGCTGCGGCACCTGGCGCGTCAGGTCGTGCAATCACAGGAGGACGAACGCAGCCATCTCGCGCGCGAACTGCACGACGGCACGAGCCAGATGCTGGTCTCCGCCAAGCTGCTGATCGAATCCGGTGTGGACGCGCTGGAGCGCTCGCGCCAGTCCGTGCCGCCCCCACTCGGCAAGGCGCTGCAGCGGCTGAATGATTCGCTCTCGGAAGTGCGGCGCATCTCGCACCGGTTGCGGCCTGCATTGCTTGACACGCTGGGCCTTCCAGCGGCTCTCGAGCGGCTGGGCGCCGAGTTCGGGGAGGAGGGCGCGGTCGACGCATCGGTCGCGATCCATGGCGAGCCGTACGAGTTGGCGCAGGAAGTGAAGACGGCGCTGTTTCGCGTGACCCAGGAGGCGCTGACCAATGTGCGCAAGCATTCGAGAGCGATGCAGGTGCGCATCGCACTGGACTTTTCGGCAGGCGGCGTGCGACTGGACATCCGCGACGACGGCCGCGGCTTCGACGAGGAGGCGGTGCAGGCAGACCCGAGCAGCGGCATCGGGCTGCGCAACATGCGCGAGCGCGTGGCGGCCATCGGTGGCACCTTGCACGTGCACTCCGATGGCTCCGGAACCTCGGTCGTCGCCGACGTGCCCGTGCGCGCCGGGAGGTCCGCAGGATGACTGAGCGTCCCGTGGTTCGCCTTTTTCTCGTGGACGACCATCCGCTGGTGCGCGACGGGTTGCGCGCGCGCCTGTCGCCGCTGCCCCAGATCGAGATCGTCGGCGAGGCCGCGAGCGCCGTCGAAGCGCTGCCGCTCATCGACGACCTGCGGCCCGATCTCGTGCTGGCGGACGTCGGCATGAAGGAGGTGAGTGGCATCGATATGGCCGCGATGCTTCACGAGCGCCAGCCGGAGGTGCGCGTCGTGATGCTCAGCATGTACGACAACCCCGAGTACGTACAGCAAGCGCTGCAGGCCGGCGCGCGTGGCTACGTGCTCAAGGATGCGCCGGCCAGCGAGATCATCGCCGCCATCGACGCCGTATGGTCGGGTGGCACCTTCCTGAGCCCGGCCGTGTCCAAGCGGCTCTTCCGCAACCAGGCGCCCAAGCCGCTGCTGACGCCGCGCGAAAGCGAGATTCTTTCGGCGCTGGGACGGGGTGCATCGAGCAAGGAGATTGCCCAGGAGTTGGGCCTGAGCGTGCGCACGGTCGAAGCGCATCGGCAAAGCATCAAGCGCCGGCTCGAGATCGAGGGGCAGGCCGAGCTGATCAAGTACGCCGTGGAACACGCGCGAAAGATCTGAGTTCGACACTTGACTCTGCGTATCTGCTCCCCCTGAGCACTGTCAAAGGGTTTTCCCTTAATCATTCCCACGCGGTCCACCCGCGTGGTGCAACCGATGTCAGCGCGGCGCGGTCTGGCGACACTCCCCGGGACTCAAACCCCGGAGACGTTCCACATGCAAAGCATCCGCCGCCACCTGGTGTGGCTTGTCGTCGCCGTCATCGGCGCTTTCGCACTGGGAACAGTGGCCCTGGCGCGTGGCGAGTCCATCAACGCCCTATGGGTCGTCGTCGCTGCCCTCTGCACCTACCTGATCGCCTACCGCTACTACAGCCTGTTCATCGCCGACACCGTGCTCGGCCTCGACGGCGGGCGCAGGACGCCGGCCCACCGCCACAACGACGGGTTGGACTATGTGCCGACCGACAAGAACGTGCTGTTCGGCCATCATTTCGCGGCCATTGCCGGCGCCGGTCCGCTGGTGGGCCCGGTGCTCGCGGCGCAGATGGGCTACCTGCCCGGGCTGCTGTGGATACTGGCCGGCGTTGTCTTCGCCGGCGCGGTGCAGGACTTCATCGTGCTCTTCATCTCGACGCGGCGCGACGGGCGTTCGCTTGGTGACCTGATCAAGCAGGAGATGGGCGTCGTGCCCGGGATGATCGCGCTCTTCGGCACCTTCATGATCATGATCATCATCCTCGCGGTGCTGGCGCTGATCGTCGTCAAGGCGCTGGCCGAATCGCCGTGGGGCACCTTCACGGTGGCAGCGACGATTCCGGTGGCGGTCTTCATGGGTGTGTACCTGCGCTACATCCGCCCGGGCCGCATCGGCGAGGTCTCCGTGATCGGCTTCGTGCTGCTGATGCTCTCGATCTTCGGCGGGCAGGCCGTGAGCCAGAGCGCCACGTGGGCGCCGATGTTCACCTTCGACGGCAAGTCGCTGACCTGGATGCTGGTCGGCTACGGCTTCATTGCCGCGAGCCTGCCGGTGTGGCTGCTGCTGGCGCCGCGCGACTACCTCTCGACCTTCCTGAAGATCGGCACCATCATCGCGCTCGCGATCGGCATCGTGTTCGTCGCACCGACGCTGCAGATGCCTGCCATCACGCAATTCGCGCAGGGCAATGGCCCGGTCTGGTCGGGCAACCTGTTTCCCTTCCTGTTCATCACCATCGCCTGCGGCGCGGTGTCAGGCTTCCATGCGCTGATCTCTTCCGGCACCACACCGAAGATGCTCGACAACGAGCGGCATGCGCGCTTCATCGGCTACGGCGGCATGCTGGCCGAGTCCTTCGTGGCCGTGATGGCGCTGGTGGCCGCGGCCTGCATCGACCCGGGCGTGTACTTCGCGATGAACAGTCCTGCTGCACTGGTCGGCACCACGCCGGAGGCGGTCGCGCAGACCATCTCCGGTTGGGGTTTCGCAATCACGCCCGACGTGCTGGTACAGACTGCCAAGGACGTGGGTGAAACCACCATTCTCGGCCGCGTGGGCGGTGCGCCGACGCTGGCCGTCGGCATGGCGCACATCCTCCATCAGGTGATCGGCGGCCAGGCGATGATGGCCTTCTGGTACCACTTCGCGATCCTCTTCGAGGCACTCTTCATCCTGACCGCAGTCGATGCCGGCACGCGCGCGGGCCGCTTCATGCTGCAGGACCTGCTGGGCAGCTTCGTCCCCGCCATGAAGCGCACGGACTCGATGGTGGCCAACCTGATCGCGACCTTCCTCTGCGTCGCGGCCTGGGGTTATTTCCTCTACCAGGGCGTGGTCGATCCCCTGGGCGGCATCAACACGCTGTGGCCCCTGTTCGGCATCTCGAACCAGATGCTGGCGGCAGTGGCGCTGATGCTCGGCACGGTGGTGCTGTTCCGCATGAAGCGCGATCGCTACGCCTGGGTGACGATGGCGCCAGCCGCCTGGCTGCTGATCTGCACGTTGACCGCCGGCTGGCAGAAGATCTTCTCGTCGGACCCGAAGGTCGGCTTTCTCTCGCATGCCGCCAAGTACGCGGATGGCATTGCGCAGAACGTGCTGATCGCACCGGCCAAGACCCCGGAGGCAATGTCGCGCATCGCCTTCAACGACCGCCTCGACGCGGCGCTGTGCGCGCTGTTCATGTTCGTGGTGCTGAGCGTGCTGGTCTACAGCATCCGCAGCGTGCTGGCGGCGCGCGCGGCCGGCCACCCGACCGCCCGCGAGACCCCCTTCGAGCCGATGCCTGCATCCGCCGCGTCATGAAGACCGTCGCCGCCCTGCCTCAAGCCGGGCGCTACCTGGCCCGCTCGCTGGCGCAGTCGCTGCGCCTGATGGTGGGCCTGCCCGACTACGACGTGTACCTGAGCCACATGGAGCGGACGCATCCCGGACAGGCGCCGATGAGCTACGAGGCCTTTTTCCGGGAGCGACTGGAGGCGCGGTACGGTGGCGGCAAGGGGCGATGCTGCTGAATCGCGGCCCGCAGTCGCGGCAGGTTCAGGCCGCGGCGCACTTTCTGACCGTGTCCCAGGTCCGGGTGGTCACATCCGTGCCGAAGGTCTTCTCGATCAGCGTCATGAACACGGGGCCGCGCGGGCCCGGAACGTAGGCGCTGAAGATCTCCTGGTTCTTCATCGCGAGGATGCGCGCCTCGTCTTTCTCCAGCGGCAGCGAGAGCTTTGCCGGGTGCGCGGTGCGCAGGAAGGTGACGACCCGCTTGGCACCTGCCGGCAAGTCGAACGCAGCGTAGGGATCGGCTTCGAGCAGGTCGCTCAAGGCGGCGACCGGGCGCACGATGGTTTGGAACGACCGGTCGAGGTGCCGCGTCATCGCGGCCTCGGCCTTGCGTTCAAGCGCGGAGGCCGACGCAGCGCGGGCATCGAACACGACGTTGCCGCTCGAAAGCACCGTCTTGACGTTGGTGAACCCGACGCTTTCGAAGCAGTGCTTCAACTCCGGCATCTTCGCGTTCATCGGGCTCACCCCGCGAAGAAATGCGACGTATCGCGGCACCTAAATGTCTTCCAGCAGCGCGTAGGGCAGCGGCTCCACCGTGAGCGATGGGCCTTCGGCGGAACGCGCGTGCAGTCCGCCGGCATCGATCGCGGCGATCTGGATCGAGATCAGCGCGGCCCAGCCGCCGTTGGGTGACGGGGCAGCCTGTGCGACGGTCCCGACGGGTTGCTCCGGATCGTTGGCGGCAAATACCTCCTCGCCCGCCGCGACCTGGTCGCTGGCCTGCACGAGATAAGTGCGGCGCTTCAGCGTGCCGCGGAACTGGCTGCGCGCGACGATTTCCTGGCCCGGGTAGCAGCCCTTCTTGAAGTTCACGCCGCCTACCGATTCGTAGTTGATCATCTGCGGCACGAAAGCTTCGACCACGGGCGTGGTCAGCGTGACGATGCCGCTCCGGACCTCGCTCCATTGCCAGAGCGCCGGGTCCAGCGTGGTGCCCTGGGGCGCGGCGCTGCCCATGGGGGTGATCCACAAGGCGCGCGGTATGCCGTCGGACGGGTGGAGCGTGACGGCGCTGGCGTCACCCACCTGGCTGTGGCGGCCGGGGGGCAATCCGGCGTCGATGCCATTGGCGGTCAGCGCCGTGCCGGCCAATCCGTAGAGGACGTAGTCATGGCTCGCGTCGCTCAGCTTCGCCTTGGCGCGCAGCACGTACATCGACAGGCGCTTGAGCGTCGCCGGAAGAATGTCCTGGCTGCACACCAGCAGGATGCGCTCCGGCTGCGGCCGGATCCCGATGAAGCTCGCGATCGCGCGCCCCTTGGCCGTGCACAGGGCGGCCAGTCGCGCCTCGGACGCGTCGAGCAACGCGAAATCCTGGGTCAGCTGACCGTGCAGGAAACTGGCGGCATCGGGACCCTCGGCGCGAATGACACCGAGGTGGGAGAGGGCGGTCACGCCATTCAGAACGACAGAGGTCATCGCTGAATTATCATGGCCGACCCCGTTCCGCTCGGTCCGCAGGGCTTCATTCCACATCTTTCAGTTCGCTTCCTTCGTCGGATCCCGTGCGCCGCTTCTTTCTCACGCTCTTCCTGCTGGCTGCCTTCGTCGTGCTGGGCGCTGGCGCAGCCGGCCTCTGGTGGGTCAACCAGCCGCTCAAGCTGCCCGCTCCCAACGTCGACCTGTCGGTTGAGCCGGGCACCACGCCCCGCGGCATCGCCCAGGCGGTCGCAGATACCGGTGTGGACGTGCCGCCCCAGCTCCTGTATCTGTGGTTCCGCTTCTCGGGGCAGGACCGGCAGATGCGCGCCGGCAGCTACGAGCTGGAGCGCGGCATTACCCCGCGAACCCTGCTCAGCGTGCTGGTGCGCGGCGAGGAGGCTACCCGAAGCCTGGTGCTGGTGGAGGGATGGAATTTCCGGCAGGTGCGCGCCGCGCTGGCAAAGGCCGAGCAGTTGAAGCCCGACACGGTCGGGCAGACGGACGAGGAAGTGATGACGAGACTTGGAAGGCCGGGCATGCATCCCGAAGGCCGCTTCTTCCCCGACACCTACACCTATTCCAAGGGTTCGACGGACTTCGCCCTGTTGCAGCGCGCCATGCGCGCGATGGACAAGAAGCTCGAAGCCGCCTGGGCCGCCCGCGCCGCCGACCTCCCGCTGAAGACGCCCGACGAGGCGCTGATCCTCGCCAGCATCGTCGAGAAGGAGACCGGCAAGGCGCAGGACCGCTCGGAGATTGCGGCGGTCTTCATCAACCGCCTGCGCATCGGGATGCCGCTGCAGACCGACCCGACCGTCATCTACGGCATGGGCACGCGCTTCGACGGCAATCTGCGCAAGAAGGACCTGCAGACCGATTCCCCCTGGAACACCTACCTGCGCAACGGACTGCCGCCGACGCCGATCGCAATGCCCGGGAAAGCCGCCTTGCTCGCGGCCGTGCAGCCGGCGCAAAGCAAGTCGCTGTACTTCGTCTCCCGCGGCGACGGCACCAGCCACTTCAGCAGTTCGCTCGACGAGCACAACCGAGCGGTCAACCGTTACCAACGGGGTGTCGACCCGAACCAGCGGAGCGGGCAATGAAGGGACTCTTCCTGACGCTCGAGGGCATCGACGGTGCCGGCAAATCGAGCCATATCGACGCCTTGGAGGCGCTGTTCAAGGCGCAGGGCCGTCAGGTCACACGCACCCGCGAACCGGGTGGCACGCCACTGGCGGAGACCTTGCGCACGCAGATCCTCGAACAGCCGATGGATGCACTGACCGAGTCGCTGCTTGTCTTTGCGGCACGACGCGACCACGTGGTGCGCGTGATCGAGCCGGCCCTGGCACGCGGCGACGTCGTGCTCTGCGACCGTTTCACCGACGCGACCTTTGCCTATCAGGGTGCAGGGCGGGGGTTCGATGCGGGCGTGCTTTCGACGCTCGAACATTGGGTGCAGACGCAGCCGGATTCCGGCGAGCATCCGCTGCTGCAGCCTGACATCACCGTCTGGTTCGACCTGCCCCCGGAAACGGCAGCCGAGCGACTGGCTGGCGCGCGCCTGCCCGACAAGTTCGAGTCGCAGCCGGTCGAGTTCTTCCGGCGCGTTGCAGCAGGCTACGCGCAGCGCGCAGCCGGCGCGCCGCGCTTCGTCCGCATCGATGCGAGCCAGTCGCGCGAACAGGTCTGGCAGCAGGTCGAAGCGGCGCTGGCCGAGCGCGGTCTCGTGGCCTCCGACAGCGGAGGTGCGCCATGAATGCGGAGTCGGTCTCGCCCTGGTTGCGCAAGCCGCTCGCGGAACTGCTACGCCAGCGCGGCCACGCGTGGCTGCTGCAGGGGCCTTCGGGACTCGGCCAGTACGAACTGGGCCTCGCGCTCGCGGCCGCCTGGCTGTGCGAGCAGCCGGATGAGGGCGCGAAAACCGGTGCGTGCGGACAGTGTCCGAGCTGCCATGCAATCCAGGTGCGCACGCACGCCGACCTGTGCGTCCTCATGCCGGAAGTGGCAATGCAGGAACTCGGCTGGCCGCTGGACGAGAAAGCGCAGGCGGACATCGATGACAAGAAGCGCAAGCCCAGCCGCGAGATCCGGGTCGAGGCGATGCGCGATGCCGTCGGCTTTGCCCAGCGCACCAGTGCGCGGGGCCGAGGCAAGGCGGTGCTGGTGTATCCGGCGGAACGGATGAACACGATCACCGCGAACGCGCTCCTGAAGACATTGGAAGAGCCCGTCGGCGATGTCCGGTTCGTGCTCGCCAGCGAGGCGGCGTGGCAACTGCTGCCGACGATCCGCAGCCGCTGCCTCGGCTTCACGCTCCCGTGGCCCATGGCCGACGAGGCGCGGGACTGGCTGATCGGGCAGGGCGTTCCCGCTGCCGATGCGCCCGGTCTCCTGCGCGCCGCCGGCGGCCGGCCCAGCGATGCACTGCGGCTGGCGGGGCAGGGCCAGTCGCCCAAGGCCTGGAGCCTGTTGCCCAAGGCCATGACGCGCGGCGACGTGAGCGCACTGGCGGACCACGCGCCGGCACAGGCCATCGGTGCGCTTCAAAAACTTTGCCATGACCTCATGGCAACCGACAGCGGTGCCGAGCCCCGCTTCTTCGAAGCTTCCGATCTCCCGCCTGCGCCGCCGCGGGTTGCGTTGGCCCGCTGGTCCAAGTCGCTGGCGAATGCGGCAAAAACCGCAGAACACCCCTTCAATGCGGGCTTGATGCTCGAGGCGCTTGTGAGCGAGGCGCGAACCACCCTAAACTCGGGACGCCGTCGCCCATGAACACTCCAGCAGCCCCCACCCCGTCCGCGCCCGCCCGGCCCAGTGTCATCCAGTTGGCCATCAAGGAAAAGGGCGCCCTCTACGCGGCCTACATTCCGCTGTTCGCCGAGGGCGGGATCTTCATTCCGACCTCTCGCGAGTACCGGCTCGGCGATGACGTCTACGTGCTGCTGACGCTGCCCGAGGACCCGCAGCGTTATCCGGTCGCCGGCAAGGTCGCCTGGATCACGCCCGCGCGCGCCGCTGGCAACCGGGCACCCGGCGTTGGCATCCGCTTCCCGTCCGACGACAAGTCGCGCCAGCTCAAGGCACGCATCGAAGAGGCGCTGGGCGGCACGATGGCGTCCGATCGCCCGACCCAGACCATCTGAGTCCCGTCCCCCTGCGACGCGGACCGCACGCGGTGCGGATGCACCGCCATTCTCGAGAATTCCGCGATGTTCACAGACTCCCATTGCCACCTGACCTTCCCCGAGTTCGCGGACCAGATGCCGCAGATCCGCGCCGCGATGGCCGCCGCCCAGGTCGACCGGGCGCTCTGCATCTGCACCACCTTGGAAGAATTCGCCGATGTCCAGGCGTTGGCGTCCGGTTATGACAACTTCTGGGCCTCTGTAGGCGTCCATCCGGACAACGAGGACATTGCGGAGCCCACCGTGGAAGATCTCGTCAGCCGATCGGCGCTTCCGAAGGTGGTGGCCATCGGCGAGACGGGCCTGGATTACTACCAGATGGAAGAACGCAAGGGCGGCCGAAGCATCTCCGATCTGGAATGGCAGCGCGACCGCTTCCGCGTCCATATCCGCGCCGCCCAACAGACCGGAAAGCCGCTCGTGATCCATACGCGTGACGCTTCGGCCGACACCCTGGCCATCCTGAAGGAAGAGGGAGAAGACGGCACCGGCAAGGCGGCCGGCGGCGTGTTCCATTGCTTCACCGAAACCGCCGAGGTGGCGCGTGCCGCGCTGGATCTCGGGTTCTACATCTCCTTCTCGGGCATCCTGACCTTCAAGAAGGCGCAGGATCTCCGAGACGTGGCCGCTTTCGTTCCGCTGGACCGGATGCTGATCGAGACCGACAGCCCTTACCTTGCGCCGGTGCCGTACCGCGGCAAGACCAACAATCCGTCGTACGTGCCCTATGTCGCGCAGCAGATCGCCCAGCTTCGCAACGTGCCGGTCGAGACGATCGCGAAGGCGACCAGCGACAATTTCGAGACCCTGTTCGACGGGGTAAAGTCATGAAAAATCACTTCAAGAAAATTCTGTATCTTGCTGTTTTTGCAGCATCTTTTTTAACTCACGCCGGCTCGTTTGAAGATTTCTTCAGAGCTGTCCGATCCGACAACGCCGGCGGTGTAAAGGGTCTGCTCGACCGTGGGTTCGACCCCAACACCCGCGATGAAAAGGGGCAGACGGGCTTGCTGATCGCGGTGCGCGAGCCGTCGCCCAAGGTGATCCAGGTGCTCCTGGCCTCGCCGAAGACCGATGTCGAGGCCCGCAATGACAAGGACGAAAGTCCGTTGATGCTCGCGGCGATCAAGGGCCAGCAAGATCTCGTGACCCGGCTGATCGAACGCGACGCCGACATCAACAAGCCCGGCTGGACGCCGCTGCACTACGCGGCCACCAACGGCCACACGGCCATCATGAAGCAGTTGCTGGACAAGGATGCCTTCATCGATGCGCAATCGCCCAACGGAACCACGCCCTTGATGATGGCGGCCATGTACGGGTCGACCGCAGCGGTGAAGCTGCTGCTCGACGAAGGCGCCGACCCGCTCATGAAGAACCAGCTCGGCATGAGCGCCACCGACTTCGCTCAAAAGGCGAACCGTCCCGATGCCGTGCAATTGCTGGGTGCCGCCGTGCGGAGCAAGAACCCGGGCGACGGGAAGTGGTGACGTTCCCGGCAACCGCTCAAGGACGCACCGGCAGCGCGATGAACTTCTCGTCGCCGGAGATCTTGAGCTGACCGTCGGAAGGCGGCAGCAAGCTGCCGCTGCCGACCGTCACCGGCACAGAAGCGATGCTGGTGATGCCGTGCTGCGTCGTGAAGACGTGCAGGTAGCGGATGCCGGCGCCGGTGTGCGACACCGAAACCGACCACGACGTGATCTCACCCGCGGGCAGCGTCCGCGTCGTCGACGCATCGCCGATCAGCAAGCCCTCGTCGGCCTTCAGCCGCACCACGGCGCCCGACAGATCGGTCACGCCGTCGAATTCCAGTTGCACCACGATCGAGGCGCCCGAGTCCGGCGGCGCTTCGACGAGGTAGCGCAACACGACGCCGGGGTGGTTGGACTTTGTCGTCGCGACGTTCATCGACATGGCCGGCGTGGTCTTGCGCTCCGATGAAGGATCAGCGGTGCCTTGGGCGACGGCCATGCAAGGCACGCCGAGCGCCAACACCCAGGTGGCACGGCAAGCCCGCCAGAGGCGGGGACTGAAGCAGAGGTCGTGTTTCATACGATGCTGACGGCGAAACAGGTGGCCGTGGAAGAGTTGTTGAAATCGTTCAGAGCCAAGACGTGCTCGCCCGCTGCCAGCGGGAGCACGAGGGTTTCCGTCGATCCGACGCGACGGGCCGCCGACAACTGACTCCCGCTGTAGACGATCAGGTCGGGATCTGCGCCGGCGGGCCCGCTGACTTGCAGGGTGTGGTTGCGTGGGCTGGCCACGGTGAAGCGCAGGAACACGTGGGTCCCGAGCTTGTTGCCGGCGCCCCGCCGGTTGCTGACGCAGGCTGACGTGGTGCCGCCAACTCCGGCCCGTCGGTACATCGGCAGTGCGCCCGGGTCGCCCGAGAGGCCGCCGTCGTTGGTTTCCCGTTCGCCGAAGGGATCATCGAGAGCGGCGCTGATACGCTCGCGGACCAGCAGTTCGGCCAGTTGCGGAGCGTGGGCCGGTGCCGCCCGGCCAAAGGCAGCCGCGAAGGAGTGAATGGTCGTCAACGCAGGCGCGCTCTTGAAGTCGCCCGTGAAGGCATCGTGGATCGCCCGGAATCCGACCCGGCTGTTCAAGGTCCAAAGGACCGACTGGATCGACGCCTCGCGGTACCACCCGGGATTGGAGGGGGCGCCGGCGGTGAGGTTCATCCTGAGGCCCCGGGCCTGCTGCGTGCCCAATGAATCCGTATAGTCTTCGCGCCCCAACGCGATGCCGGCCCAGGCGTTGGCCCAGCCCTCCGCGAAGGCGAGGCGTGCGTCCAGGCTGTCCTGCAGCGAGTGGCTGCCACCCGGCGAATCGTTGCGGCTGAAGCTCGCCTGGTAGTAGTGCGCCCACTCGTGCGCGATCACCGAGGCGTCGTACTCGTCGGTGTCCAGGTCTTCCTTGCCCAGCACATAGATGGCAGGACCATCGGGTCCGCTGCGCCGGAACAGTGTCGAGCCGATCTGGCCGAGCGCCGTGTCCCCATTGGCCGGCAGGTTGTGCGGGCTCCAGAAGACGCGCAGCGGCACGAACTCGGCGTCGGGCACGACCGAAAGTACCTTGGCCTGGGCGTCGTGGATCGTGTCCAGCATCGCGAAAGGTGCGGCGATGCGAGCCGATGCGTAGCGTGTGCCGTCCCATCCCGAAGGAGCGTGAACGTCGCGGGTGACCGGCTCTTTGCCGACGGCAAAGGACGCCACCTCGAGGGCGTAGATCGCGTCCGAGCGGGTGTTGTCGCGCACGGTCACATCCCAGCGCGCGCCCGGGCTGTCATTCGCCAGCTGGGCTCGCACCCGAAGGCTTACCGACCTGTTCGGGGCTACCAGCACCGCATACGCGCCGGTACCACTGGTGCGCGCAGTTGCAACGGTTCGCGAGGCGTCATCCAGCACCTCGACGACTGCCCCTCGCACCGGCTTGCGCAGGGTTTCCGCATAGATGAGCGCACCGCCGATGTTGGGCACCGAGTCGTACGTGACGATGCCGCGCAGCGGGACAGTGGGTGCTTGCGGATCCGGGACCGCGTGCACGGGGGCTGAATTCGGCAGTAGCGCCTGCCCGCCGCCGCCACCACCGCAAGCTGCCAGCAAGACAGTGAGGCACATGCCCGCGACGGACGCGACCGCGCGGTTCATGACTGTTCTCCCGCGGCAGCGTCGTGGAATCTCCGCTCAGGACAAGTTCTGCGCTTCGCATGGGCCCGCGTCCGAACTTCGACCGGCAGGAACGCAAGGCCCGTGCGGGCCAGCGCATCGCGCAGCACCATGAGGGTTCGCGAACCGATCGCTTCGCGCGTTTTCAGTTCCTCCTCGCTGATGGCCGAAAGATCCTCGATCAGGAACACATGGAGCTCCTTGAGGGTTTCCACCGCGCGCATGCGCAGTCCGAGGTCGTCGATCGGCGTCGACGCGTGGAGCGGTTCCGTTCGCCCGATCAGCCCGGACTGGTCGGGACGCCAGGTGAACGACGAAAACGAGAAGGTGCTGCCGCGCGAGAGCAGGCCTTGCTGCAGCGCCACGGCGTGGCGGTGCCGGGCCTCGGAGATCGCGGTGCGCAGGCGACGCAGGCAGATTGCGAGCGCGCGGTCGTCCAGCTGGGCCAGGTCGTCGATGGAGCGGAAAGTGGATGTCATATCGAGCCTCGGGGGTTGGTCTGGCCTCCACTATTCGGCGCCCGGCACGCACCAACAACCACCGAGAGGTAGGGACGAAGAGGGACATGGGCTCCATCGAGCCGCGTTATGCTGGCGGCGTCCGCGCGTCATCCGCGGATGCCGCACAGCGTGAACAAAAAAGGGGAGTGGTGATGAAGGTGATGCTGGTGGACGACCACGCGTTGTTCAGGGCCGGGCTGCGCTTGCTCGTGTCGACCGTATTGCGCAACGTCCAGGTCGTCGAGGCCAGTACGTTGGCCGAGGCCGCCGAGCTCGCGAAGAAGCCCTCGGGCATTTCGCTCTGCCTGCTCGACCTGGTGCTGAAGGACGGCAGCGGGCTCGACGGCCTGAGCCTTTTCCGTGAGACGGCCCCGGACATCGCCGTCGTCGTGGTCTCGGCGACCCAGGACGACGACACCATCCGCGCCTGCCTCGATGCCGGTGCCATGAGCTTCGTGCCCAAGAGCATGCCGCCCGAGGCACTGACCGAGGCCTTGCGTCGGGTGCTCGCGGGCCATGTGTTCCTGCCCGATCCGTTTCTCGCGGCGGCGCCTTCGCCCGGGCATCGCTCGGGATTGAGCCCGCGACAGTCCGACGTGCTGCGCCTGCTGTCGCGCGGCCTGCCTACCAAATCCATCGCGCGCGAACTCGGCATCTCCGAGAACACGGTCAAGGAGCACCTGACCGCCCTCTACCAGGTCTTGCGGGTGCGCAACCGCACCGAGGCGGTGGTCGCGGCCGCGCGGCTTGGGCTGGGCCCCGACGACCCCGATGCCTGAGCTGAGCGCACCCGCGCGGATCGGTGCACGGCAGGCCTGGCGGCAGATGTGGACGCTGCCGGATAGCTTCACGTCGCCGTCGCAGGAGCAGGCCTTTCTGCAGGCCTATTGCCGGCAATTCGCGGCCCATCGACGCCTGGCCATCGTGCTGGGAATCATCACCTCCACCTTCTTCCTCGGCCTCGACTATCTCTACAGCATCGGCGACCTGGAGTTCGGACACGTGCTGCGGCAAGTGCTGGGCAATCGCATCGCCACGGTGCTGCAACTGGTGCCTTTCATGCTCTTGGCAATGCGCCCGCGCTTCGAGCAGGACGAACGCTATGCCGGCTTGGTGCTGACGTCGGCGGCGGTCATCAACTTCCTGTTCTATTGCAACGGCTTTCTTGTCGTTCCGTATCCGTACGACTACATGTACTTCTTCATGGGGATGTGCATCAATGTCGTCTTCTGCTTCGCGATGCTTCGGCTGCGGGCGCGTGCCGTGCTGCTGCAGATCGCGCTTTGCCTGCTCGCGGCGTCCATCACTTTCGCATGGAACTGGCAGATCAAGGAAGACGACCTCGGAGAGCATGTCGCGCGCATCTACCAGCTGGCGGCGCTGAGCTTCCTGCTCACGATCTCGACGATCGGCTGGGTGGTGGCGAACCTGCTGGAGCGTCATGCGCGCACCAGCTTCGCGCAGACGCGGGAGCTCGCCCGGTCGAACGATCGGCTCGCAGGCCGCAGCCAGGACATCGAGCGTCTCAACGGGGCGCTGCGGGCCGCGGTGGAGCGCGCCGAGCGCGAGTCCGCAGCCCGCGCCCGCGTGCTGGCCTCGGCCAGCCACGACCTGCGCCAGCCACTGCATGCGTTGTCGATCTACAGCGCGGTGTTGAGCGCGGACCCGGGGCCGGAGACGCTGCGCGAGGTCGGCGGCCACATCGACCAGATCGCCCGTTCGCTCGGCGCGCTGCTGCATGGCCTGCTCGACCTGTCCCAACTGTCGAGCGGCCACTATGTCCCGGCCCATCACACAGTGGCACTCGATGAGCTGTGCCGCAGCCTGTGCAGCGAATTCAAGGCAGCGGCCGATGCCAAGGGTCTGATGCTGGCGTGCCGACTCGCGCCGGTGATCTGGAGCGGCGACACCCTGGCCCTGGCGCGCGTGATACGCAACCTGATGGACAACGCCATCAAGTACACCGCCCGCGGCGGGCTGACCCTGCGGCTGGCGCGTGAGGGCGCCTGCGCGGTGCTGATGGTGGAGGACACCGGCGAGGGCATCCACCCCGACGCTTTGTCGCGCATCTTCGAGGAGTTCTACCAGGTAGGAAACCAGGGCCGCGATCGCAGCCAGGGCGTGGGCCTGGGTTTGGCCATCGTGCACAGGCTGGTCGAACTCGCCGGGGGCGCGATCACGGTCCAGTCGCGACTCGGATCAGGCAGCATCTTCACGGTGAAGGTCCCGGGTGTCGAGGACTCTCGTGGACTCGCGGTCGCGCATGCCGAATCGACGGCCAACGGCAACCGCCAGCCGCTGGCCGCGCGCGTCTACATCATCGATGACGAGACGGACATCCTGCAGGGCATGTCGATGCTGCTGAAGTCGTGGGGCTGCGGCACCTGGGTTGCAACGGCGGCCGAGGAGGCCTCCGCGCTGTTTGCCTCCTTCGGCCGGCCTGACCTGATGATTGTCGACCTGCGCCTGGGCGGGCCCGAGAGCGGCGTGGAACTGGTGGAACGGTTGCAGGCGACCTACGGGCGGTTTCCAGTGCTGGTGGCCACTGGCGAGACGGCGTCGAAGGCGTTGCGCGGCGCAAAGCGCACCGGCTGGCCGCTGCTGCACAAGCCCATCGCCAGTGAAGTCCTGCGCGCAGCGGTCGAGCAGGCGCTGCGTCGGAGCAAGGGCGCCTGAGCGCTCGACCTTCCGGCCGATCGCGTCATCTAAGATCGCGGCGCCGACCTGCCGAGGGCACAGACCTTCGCTCGACGGCTTTTCCGCGCGACGCCGCCACATGGCTGCCGCGCTGCACATCTACTTCAGGGAGCTTCAAGTGCACTATTTCCGTCTTCATCTCATCGTGGCCGCAACCTCGGCCACCTTCGCGCTCGCCGGTTGCGAGACCATGAAGGGGATCGACACCCAGAGTCTGACCAACGTGGGAGGCACTGCCGTCAAGGCGATGTCGCTCAGCGACGGCGACATCGTCACGATGTCCGTGGAGTCCTGCGCCGCCATGGATCAGAAGAACAAGACGGCCGCGGCGTCCAGCGACTACGCCAAGCGGCTCGACCAGGTCGTCAAGGGCATGCCGGCGACGATCAATGGCAAGAGCGCGAACTACAAGGTCTATCTGACCGAGGAAGTCAATGCCTGGGCCATGGCCAATGGGTGCATCCGCGTCTACAGCGGCCTGATGGATCTCATGAACGACGACGAGTTGCGCGGCGTCATCGGCCACGAGATCGGCCACGTTGCGCTGGGCCATTCCAAGACGCGCATGCAGACCGCCTATGCGGCGTCGGCGGTCCGAGGCCTTGCCGGCGCGACAGGCAACAGCGCCTTGAAGGCGCTTTCCGAATCGCAGGCCGGCGAGCTGGCGGAGAAATTCGTCAACGCCCAGTTCTCGCAGTCGCAGGAAAGCGCGGCCGACGACTATTCTTTCGACCTGCTCACCGCCAGCAAGCTGGAGCGCAAGGGCCTGGTGACGGGCTTCCAGAAGCTCGCCAAGCTCAGCGCAGGCAGCGCACCGGGCAGTTCGCTGATGAGTTCGCATCCGCCGTCGGAAACCCGTGCCGCGCACATGCAGAAGCGCCTGGACAAGGGCGGCTGAGAAGGCACGCCCAGGGGGTCGAGCGAAGCGCCGGGAGGGGCTCCTCCGAGCGAAAAGTCAACCTTCACGACTTCGAATTCCATGGTGTCCATCGCGGTGCCGGAAGCGCATACTCCGCTTCCTTCAAGGGGACGGAGTCGATATGAATACGACATCGTGGCAAGGTGCGCTCCGCCTCCTGGCATGGGGCCTCGCAAGTTTCCTGACGCTCCTCTGCATGAGCGCATGCGGCGGTGGCGGCGGTGGCGGCTTCAACGTCGGCGGCAATCGGATCGATGCGCTCTACGTGCCTCCCGCAGGACTCCACTTCGCGCGCGACAGGGTCGTCTACCAGTTGGGCCAGGCAATCGACGCGAACGCACCCAGCAGCGGTGGCGGCACGATCCTCCGATACACCGTTGCACCCGCACTCCCCGAAGGACTGCAGATCGATCCAGCCACCGGCGTCATCAGCGGCACGCCGCGGATGGTGGCCGCACCGACCCTCTACACGGTCACCGGCATCAATTTCGCGGGCTCGGTCACGACCGGCCTGGAGATCTCGGTCAAGGCCGGTGTGGTGCCGCCTGCGAACCTGAGTTTCGAGAATCCGGATGCCATCTACACCGTAGGACAGCCCATCCCACCGAACCACCCATCGCTGGAAGGCGGCGACGTCAGCGGCTTTGCCGTGCAGCCCGCGCTGCCTGACGGGCTGGTGATCGACCCCATCTCCGGCGTCATTTCCGGGACGCCCACCCGCGACACTGCACCCGCGAACTTCACGGTGACCGCGAGCAACAGTGGCGGCTCGACCCGTGCCGTGCTGCGGATCGAGGTCCGCACCGCGTTCGTGGCCCCGGGATCGCTGAACTATTCGGAGCCGAACGCCATCTACGCCGAGGGCCGGCCCATCGTCCCCAACCACCCGAAAAGCACCGGCGGCGCGATGACTGGCTTCGTCGCGGTGCCGCCGTTGCCCCAGGGCCTGAGCATGGACCCTGTGTCCGGTGTCATTTCCGGCACGCCGCAAGGCACTCGGCCGGCAGCCGAACACACTGTGACGGGCTCCAATGAAGCCGGCTCGGTTTCAGCGAAGCTGAGCATCACGGTGGTCGCTCCCGGAACATGGCTGCCGACCGCCTCGATGGGCCAGGCCCGCACCAACCACACTGCCAGCCTGCTCGCGGACGGGACGGTGCTCGTCGCAGGCGGATACGACGACAGCGACACGCTGGCCACAGCAGAGTTCTACGCGCCGTCCACGGGCCTGTGGTCCATCACCAACCCCATGAGCGAGTCTCGCTTCTTCCACACGGCGACGGTGCTGTCGGATGGCCGTGTGCTGGCGGCCGGCGGCGAATACAGCGGCGGCTACCGCGCGACGGCGGAGCTCTACGATCCCGCCACCCTGAAGTGGGCACCGACCGGCTCGATGAGCACGGCCCGAAGCGGCCACACCGCGACGCTGCTGCCCAATGGCAAGGTGCTGATCGCGGGCGGATACGACGGCGCCTATCTCGACACCGCCGAGTTGTACGACCCCGCCACCGGCCTGTGGACGGCCGCCTCGCCCATGAACACGGCCCGCAGTGTTCACACCGCGAGCCTGCTGTCGAATGGCAAGGTGCTGGTCGCTGGAGGTTTCGGCGGCACCGCGCTCGCCGCGGCGGAACTGTACGACCCTGTGACGGGCCTGTGGACAGCCACCGCCCCGCTGATGACCGCCCGACTGACGCATTCGGCCACCGTGCTGCCTGATGCCAGGGTGCTGGTCGCGGGCGGATTCGGCGGGGGCGTCTCCCTCGCCTCGGCGGAACTCTACGACCCCGCCGCCGGCCTGTGGACGCCGACCGGCTCCATGACCACACCGCGCACCGCCGAGACCGCCACCTTGCTTCCTGCCGGCAAGGTCATGGTCGCCGGGGGCTACAACGGCAACACGGTTCTGGCCACCACGGAGCTTTACGACCCGGCCTCGGGCCTATGGGCTGCAACAGGTTCCTTGGCCGGTGCGCGCTACTTCCACACCGCGACACTGCTGCCTGGCGGCAACGTGCTGGCAACGGGGGGCTACGACGCCCAGTCCATCGCCACAGTGGAATTGCAAGTTCCGTAGCACGAGCGCCGGCGATGGCGCCGCGCAAAACGAAGGGCCCTCCGGAGACTGTCGTTCTTCCGGAGGGCCCTCGCAGCCTCGGAGTACCTCAAGGGTTTTGCCGAGACCGTATTGACAATATGGCGCAGGCTGCGGCGGTTCGAGTTCGGCAGGAGGCTGAAGCCGGAGACGGACGCCTCCTACGGCGAAGCGCATGCCTCGGGCCTCTGATCACCTCCGGGCCGAGGTGCCCAATTGGTGTGCACCGCGTTGCAAGCCAAGCCTGGAGTCGATTCCCTAGGTTCTTCATCACGTTGTCCACAGGTCTGTCCACGGCGGGCGTGGAGAACCTTTGCACGGCTGCGGCGACCAACGCGGCGGCAATTCCCGAAGCGATTTCCCTCACTGAACCTGCGTGGTCAGCCGCAGCAACGATCCGGCCGTGCCCGGCGTCCACGCATACAGGTCCGTCAGCGCCGCGGCCGCACCGCCTTGAGCGCGCGGAAGCATGACGCGGTAGCCCACGAATGACGGAATCGACGCCGCTGCAGGGAAGAGCGCGCCCATCGTCCCCGTTCCGAAGAGGATCGAAACCGCCGCGTAGTGGCCGCCGTGGGCGACCGAGCCGATCTCGATCGGTGTGAGCGACTCGAGGTCGGTCTGCACGATCTTCCCGTTGCCGCATTGCTTGTCGATGGCTGCGCTGGGGACGCAGGCGACGTAGCTGTCCAGCGGAGCCCGATCGGCCACTCGCTCCCTTCGCAGCACCATGGCATCGCGCTCTGGATGCGCGCCAAGCACGATGTCGTCCTTGCCGTCGAACCCGACGGCGTGAGTGACGGCGCCTGCGCGGTAAATCATGCGGTTCGCGGAGGCGCCCAATGGGGCCGCAGCGCGCACGGTGAAGGCGCCGCTGCCGTCCTTGCCGATCGCGGTGGCCGCATTCGGAACCCGGGGCTGCGCCGGATCCGCGTGCCACAGCGCCAGATGGCTGTCCGAGACGAAAACCGCGTAGATCGGCGGCGCCGCCACCGTAGCGATCATGGACGGCGACCCGGTTCCCGAAACCTTCATCAGCTTGTCGCCGTCCCCGAAGTAGAAGTTTTCCTTGTCCGCATGCCCCGTGGGGTTGCGCTGCCCGAAATCGGGCCGGGTGAAGGAGTAGGTCGGCTCCGCCAGTGTGGCGGTCGTTGCGGTCCACGCCAGGCGTCGCAGCTTTCCGTCGACCCGGTAGTAGCTTGCCTGCAGCGTCGAGTAGTCGTAGCCCATCAACTGAATGCTGCGCACGCCGGATGCGCCTTCCACTTTCCCGATGCGGCTGAAGTCGGGTCGAAAGAGCTCCAGGCCATCCTGCGTCGAGAGGACGAACGCCAGCGTCGTGAGGGCCCCGTCGTCAAGTGCATCCACGTACGTCCCGGGAAGGCCTGCCAGCGGCGGCGTCGTGGCCGTCATGGTGGATCGCACGAACACAGTCCTCCGATTGCTCGGGTCGGCGGCACGGGGCGACAGGTCGCAGGACCCGTTGGCGTCTTGCGCATCGACCTTGATCCAGGCATCCCGTCCGTCGGCGCTCACCCGCAGGGTCTCGAGGTCGAACGAAAGCCTGCACGCGGTGGACAGCGAGGAAATCTGCACGGGTTCACGAGGCAGGTCCGAGCGCAGATCGACCTTGAACACCTTGCCACCCTTCACGAAGATCGCCATGGCTTCTCCGTCGTAGGTGTAGGCGCGTGCCGCCCGGTCCACGGTGAAGGCTTGCGTGGTGCTGGCGTTCGGCGGGCCGAACATGCTCATGGGAAGGGTTCCGAGGTCGATCGCCTTGGGTGGGGCGGCCGAAGCGCCGGTCTCCACGACATGGAGCGTGGCCTTCGTCATTCGGTCCATGGGCGTGCTGCCGGCAAGCTCGGCGTTCACTACCCGGGCGATCGCGTAAGTCCTGGGAACGGCAGCGGCCGCGATCTTCGCTGGGGCGGAATCGCTTTTCCCGGCAGCGGAGGAGGGCGAGGCCCGGGCCGACTCGCCGTCGCCCTTGTCGTGGCAACCAGCCAAGCCGGAGGAAATGGCGACCGCAAGGGTGCACAGTGCGATGCCCTTGATATTCATGCCGCGAGCACCCCTGCAATGGCCTCGATGGGGGGAGAGAAAAAGTATCCGCCGCCGGTCGCCACCACCCACTCGTCGCACAGCTGCACCCGTTGGCTGCCGCCCGATGGAAGGGGCATATCGATGAAGCGGTCCCGAACACCGCGCACGTCGTGCTGCCCTATCACCGGATCGTGGCCGCCGAAGTTGGGCTGCACTGGACTGTTGACCCATCGGCGCGTGAGGAACTCGAACTGCTGTTCGATCGTTGCGCCGTATGAAATGAACATCAGGCCCCGCTCGGCTTCGAGCAGCTTGGACGGCGGGCGCTTGACGCCCGCAATGGCCGGACCGAACGGGATGCCGCGACGCAGCAGAAAGCGCATCAGCGTGTCAGCCGGTTTGCCCAGGTCGGTTGCGATGTCGCGGGGGTTGCTCTTTCGTATGTGCGCGAAATGCGGGCAGACGAGTCCGAGCATGTCCGCTCCTGCCTGCGCGAAGCCGTCGCCGGTGTAGCCGGGGATGGGGCGCAAGGGGATCGGCCGGGTCGGATCGTTGTAGATGAAGTGGTTGTTGGCCCATTCATCGCCGGCGAGCGTGGCGTTGTCGCTGGCTGGTGTGCGCATCACCGGTGCGCCGCTGGGCCACCTGCCAACGAGTTGGGAGGCAAATTGCATGGGGGGCAGGCCCAGTGCACCACTCGCCGCGCCCACGAATCCCCAGAAGGCAGGCACGTCCTGCCGCAGGCGGCGACTCACCAGGTAGGAGCCTAGCGCCGCCCAGCGTGGAAAATTGCTGGCTCCAGGGGCTTGCGCAACCAGGCTCTCGGTCGCCTGGCGCGGCTCGCCCAGGAGGAATTCACCCGGCCAGACCAGTATCTGTCCGGGTCGCGCCATGAACGCTGCTCGCGGATCGGCGGGATCGACATAGCGCGGTGTGATGTAGTCGCCGGGCGCCGCCGAGACCTTGCCACGTACTCCGGGCTGTGACACACCATCCTTGAAGCCGAAATGCTCATGCCCGCGAAGCCGGCCGGGGAGCGTGTCGCCGCGCTGTTCGAACAGCAGCTTGAGGGTGTTGCGCGCTGCCTCGGCCTTGATGGCATCGACCATGGTCTCGAGGTGGGATGGATGGTCTGCTGCCACGATCACCAGCACATCGGCTTCGTTGCGTGGCCCTCCCACCTTCCAATGCTTCGCGTGACCGGGATGGCGCGGGCTGGTCGGGTCGCCGAGAAAGGTCGAGCGCGCCGCGAGTCCCTGGCGAAAACTCTGGTCGCCGAAGGCAGCCGCGTCGTCCTTGCCGACCAACTGCGCAATGGCATGGCACGAGAACGCGATGTTGACCCACGTACTGCACATGGGCGGGTCCGACACACCGAGCCTGCGCCGCATGGCGCGGAACGCGCGAACGAACGAGAGCACGTCGTCCATTGACGAAACAAGCGGATGTATCCATCGCAGGAAATGCTTCGACTGACCCACCTTGCCAAGACGAAAGAACAAATAGTGCTGGTGGTCCTTGTTGAAGCCGGGAATGACGTTCCCTTGAATGTTGCCGCGCTGCTTGGGTGCGTAGACCGGCTCAGGCTCGCCGGGCACATCGGACTCGAAGACGCCCCCCAGGCCGGGTAGATGGATCCCCTTGGGCAGGATGAGTGGGATGTCGGCGAGTTGCTCCAGGAGTTTGGGCGCGACCGACTCGCCCAGCTTCACGTCAGGCACCAGAGCCTCCGGCTGGGGGAGGGCGCTTGCCTGCAGGCTGGGCTGCCTGGAACGGGGCGCTGTCTTCTTCATCGAATTCTCCCGCCGGCGATGCCCGCCACCATGACCGTCACATGTTCCGCGAGCTGGCCACCGAACTCGACCTGCCGCCCGCCTATCCGTATGTCACCAACGACGAACCCCTCGCTCGCCGGCACCTCGTACTCCAGCCGCAGCACCATCCCCGGGCTGCCGCGGACGACGCGCCAGTAGTCGCCCACCGGGCTGCCGTCGGGCCGGGCCCAACCGGTGTCATCCCAGTGGGTGATATAGAGGCCGATCGGTTCGCGCAGCGTGATCGACAGGCCCCGCCGCGCGAGCGCGGAAATGTCCATCGCGACTCGCGGATCGACCGACGTCCGCGGTCCGGGACTGTGCTCGTAGTTGTCGCGGGCGCCGCCGCTGTTGACGCTGCCCTGCGACAGGCCGAGTGCAGCGCTGAGCGTGTTGATGGTCTGGATGAGGTGAACGATGCCGTCGGCATGGTTCCAGTGGTTGCGGCGGTTGTACGAACCTCCGGGGCCGGCCAGATCGGCCTGAACAACTGCCGGGCTCACGAGCGTTCGATAGAGTGCGACGACGCGCGCTGGATCCACTGCCCACAAGTGCTCGAAGTACTCGGGTGTTTCGGTGACAAAGCTGACCTTGCGAATCTTGCCCGCGCCGTTTCTCTCCACATGCCATTCGCAGTACTCCTCCTGCACGTCGCGGTTTTCGCCGAGGGTAAAGGCGATCTGACGGTCGTCACGATGCCCGTAGACCAGCAGTGCGCGCGGGAACGCCATCCACGTGATGCGGTGCTGCGCCGCCACCGCCACGTTGGTTTCGCTCGCGTCGTAGAACTCGCCGCCAGGGCTGCCCGGGGTGCTGGCGTTGAGCCTTCCGGCAATGAACGCATGCCAGTTGTCGTAGAACGGCGAACCGGCGGGCAGATCGAGCAGCGATGCCGGCGTGTCGAAGCGTGTCACAAGTGCCATGCTGCCTCCGAGTGCGTGCGCACGATGGGTACCGGGAGCTAACGGGACCCGGCTGGCTTCGTGACGCGAATGGGAGTGGCCAGCAACTCGATCCTGTTGAGCTGAAGAACCAGATCCGGTCGCCGGAACTGTGCGTCGGCAGGTACGGCCACGAGTTGCACCGTGACGGGTGACCCTTCACGCAACTCCCCGCGCTGCATCAGGGCGCGCAGTGTTTGCGTGACATTGACAAGGTGCTTGGTCGCATGCATCTGCTCGTGCCTTCCGCCAGGGCTGCCAAAGAAGGAAAGGCTGCCGGCGTAGTGCACGTCCGTGGTCGGCGTTGCCGCGTTCGCGCCCGGCAAATTGACGAACACCCGCACGAAAAAGTCGTTGGCCTCCGGGAAGCGCGCGTACTCCACGTTCAGGAACAGGTTGCTCGCCGGATCGCGTTCGGTCAGCAGGCCCGTCAACGCCGATGCTTGCGTCACAGGAGGGCTCGAGTACGGTCTGCCTATGGGCGTTTGAACGGTTTCGGCAATCAGGAACCGCTGGCGGATATCCAACTGCACTGGAGCACCAGCCTCTACGCGGCGCCGAAGTTGCGCAAAGTCTTCTGCCGCGCGAACCTCTGCCGCGACTGCATGGGTGCCGATCGCGCTGGGTTCATACTGGTAAGACAACAGTGGCATCAGCGTCGTCGCTCCCGCAGTCATTGTCACCGGGCTTCCATCCCTGCGGAAGAAGTGATTCCAAGAAGTTGCGACCCAGCTCGCGTCGTTCGGATTGTCGAAGCCGAGCTCGAGGTTCCATTTGGCCCAGCAGTAGTCGATCATGCAATGGTGCATCCAGAACACCGGATCGATGGCCGAGCCTCCCGTGCGCATGTCCTGGCCAATGCGGACATGGACGTCTCCGTGCGGGCCCTCGAGCGTACCGCTGAAGGTGAGGAAGTTTGGATCGTCCAGGATAGGGTCGAGCGACGTGTTCGAAACTGGCGCGAACCCGGTGAGGTTGGTGACGTTGCGTGGGTGGAACAGCGGGCTGCCGGCCACCGTGAAGGCCGGATCCATTTGTCCGTCCTGGTTCCAGTTCCAGTAAGGCAGGGCGAAGCGGCTCTCTCCGGTCAGTCCCCTGCAGATGTCTTCCAGGAAGAACAGGTAGGCGCGGTGCCACGAAAAAAAGTGTGGAGTGCCGTGCTGGCAGAAGTTGAAGCCGCCGGTGACGCTCCCGTGGATCGCAGCCTGCGCGGCCCAACTGCGGCCATCGCTCGCAGGCAACGCTTTCATCGCTTGCACCGCGGAGCGATACGTCTGCAGGTCAGCCTGTGCGGCTGCGGAAGTGGCGGTCAGCCTTCGCCGGGTGGGGCGGTCCCGAATCTTCTGAAGAAGCGCTTCGCAGCCCCCCAGGCTCGTTGCCACGAACAGGCCAAGCGCAGCGTCGGCCAAACCCTTGATGAAGCCGCGACGTTGAGGGGAATGCATCTGGAACAGAAGATCCATTTCCAGCTCCTGTACCTGAATGGGCCGACGGTGTCGGTTGTCGCCCATCCGGCGAACTCGCGCATCCCTCCCAGGGAGGAGGGGAGGTGGGCAGACCCGCAGAGCTACCGGTGCGGCAACAGCAATCCTCGCTGCGTCAACGAATTGCGGATGTGCAGCATGTCGCCCGCTTCGACGTTGATATCCCTCGGGTGAGGCGTCTTGCAGGTGAAGCTGGAGGCGCTGTTGAGATCGCCTCCGTTCTCATACACGGCCTGCGCAGGATAGGGACACACCGGGCGCTGACGGACCACGCCGCCATTGGCGTCGAAGGCGGAGGCAACGATCTTCTCGGGCGCCACGCCTTCCTCTACCCACTTGATCACGGCACTGACCACATGTGTGTCCGCGTTGCGATATGCCTTCGGTGGCTCGGGTGCACCGCCGCCGATCGCGCTCGGACCCGTGCTGCCGCCGCAGTGGCCCACGGCGGGCAGCATGAACAACCGGTGGTACTCCCGCACCTTGCGCCCGAACACGAGCGCCGTGGCTTCGACGGCTTGCGGGGACAGTTCGTCGATGAGCCGGTCGGCCAGCCTGGGCGGCAGTGACTTCAGCCACTCGAACTGGGTGAGCGCGTAGTAGTAGCCGATCGACCCGTCGGGCGCCACGACCGAGTCATTCCATCCGTGGTACTGGATGATCTTGCCGCCACGTCGGGTGAACGCGCGCAGGTCGGGGCTGGGTGCCGCGGTGACAGGCGTCAGCGCCTGCTTCACGGTGTCGTACACGCTGGAGAAGTTGATGTCGCGCCGCCAGTCGAATGGCGGACTCTCCTGTGCATACACGTAGTGGCCGATGAACGGACCATAGCCGCCGTTATCGGCGAACAGGGGATTCCAGTCGGCCTCCGAGCCCAGTCGCGCGCCGGTGTAGCGCTGTACGCCCGCTTCGCTGGTGGTCCCCGCATACATGGCCTTGAAGACCGCAAGCTCCGTCGCGGTGAGCGTGCCGTCGCCGCTCGGCCCGAGGTTGTCGATGTCGAAGCGGCATGCGCGCGGGTTGGTGATCTGGCCGTCGGTCGCGCCGTCGAGTGCATCGCAGGCCTGCAGCACGCGCTGTGTGACTGCCTGGCGCTTCGCCGTGCTGACCGAAGGCGGACCGAAAGGGGCGCTGGGCGTCAGGTTCTTGCCCGTCCAGAGCAGCCACATCAGCAGGTCGGGGTAGAAGTTCGACGGCGCACCGGCCACGATGCCGTCGAAAAGCTCCGGGTAGTTCTGCGCCATCATGAGCGCCTGCCGCCCGCCGTTGGAGCACCCCTCGAAGTACGAGTACCTCACGGGCTCGGCATAGAAGGCGTTGCTCAATGCCTTGGCCGCCGTCGCCACCGAGTAGTGCGCGCGCAAGCCCCAGTCCTTGACCTTCTCGGGGCGGTTGAGCGTCCAGCTTGCCGATTCGCCACCGTCGTGGCCCATGTTGCTGCCCGCGCTCACGATGCCGTCGGCCACGTCCTGCGCCAGCCTCGCGTACGGGATCGAGCCCGCATAGCCACCGGTGCCGTTGACCTTCATGCGTCTGTTCCAGTCACCCGCAGACGGTGGCAGCCACACCTCGAACTTGATCTCCGAATCGGAGGAGGGCCGCGCGATGCCCTGGACCCGGCAGAACTGGACGGCCACCGTGGCACCGCCGATCACGGCCGGGGGATCGGTCAGGGTGGCGGACGTGATCGTCGCGTCGCCAGTGGTGACGGCCACCAGGCTGGCACAGTCCCAAGCGGCCTGTGCCGTACCGGCCAATGCCGCGACGCACAGGGCGCACGCTGCACGCAGGCCCGGCGCCTTGCGATGCCTGATTCGACGCACTGCGGTGGCTCGGTTCCTCATGCTCGTCTCCTTCATGGCGGTGACGCGACGCGCGGTGGCAGCGCAGGGGCGCGAGTCTGCGCCGCGCACACACGGCGAGGAAACCGGGTTTGTACGTAAACATTAGGTTTGCGGGCGCCCGAATGCCGAAGCCCCGCGGACCCCGGTTTCTCAGGGAAGAGTCAAGCAGGCAAGCAGCCGGGATCGCACGACTTGGAGGCGGTTCGGCCCGCATGGCCGAGGGGCGGATTCACCAGCCGGCGAGAGACTTCACCGACCAAATGAACGCGATCATGAGGAGCACGATGAGCAATGCCGTACCCCAACTGAAGCCGCCCTGCGGCCCGGGTTCATTGCCAAGCGGGGCGTGGAAAGTGGTGGGGCGCTCCTGTCGATCGGGCTTGTCCACCCACCATCCAAAGTTGGTGTCGCTGTCGCTGTCGCTTTCGTTCTTGCGGTTCATGTCACCATTCTAGAAATGGTAGTACTTTGGTATTCCGCTAGTTCTTCTTGTTCCGAGGCCGGAACGTGAACTCCTACGCACTATGTGCTGCATTCGATGATGGCGAACTTCCCGCAGCGGTCGAGCTCGAGTGGCAGGCCAAGTGCGTGCTCAATCGAAGTTCAGGAGGACCTTCATCGCCTGCGACCGGTCGGCTGCGAGCGCAAAGGCGCGCGCCGAATCGCGGTAGGACAGCGTGGCCGAGATCAGCGGCTTGACG
>NZ_JASZYF010000025.1 GCF_030317115.1 Variovorax gracilis | reverse complement strand
GCACCGTCGCAATCGCCGCCGTCAGCGTCGTCTTGCCATGGTCCACGTGACCAATCGTGCCCACGTTCACGTGCGGCTTCGTACGGGTGAATTTTCCTTTTGCCATTTTCTCGACTCCGAAAAATAACTAGATCAACACACTGACATGGGGTTGCAACCTGCCGATTGCAACCCCAAAACTGGTGCCCATTGCGGGAATCGGACCCGCGACCTCTCCCTTACCAAGGGAGTGCTCTACCACTGAGCCAAATGGGCGACATATCTAAAACCAACTGCGCCGAGCGCTGACGTGGACCTCTGGAGCGGGAGACGGGAATCGAACCCGCGTCATTAGCTTGGAAGGCTAGGGTTCTACCATTGAACTACTCCCGCATTGCGACACAACCAAACCGGATCAAACCTCCAGATCGGGCCGTACCGCAGCACGGTCAGAGCCTTTCGCTTTCGCCTCGGGCCCACAACATTCAAGCGCTCTGCAAAATCCATTCATCGCTGGTGGAGAGGGCTGGATTCGAACCAGCGTACTCGTAAGAGGGCAGATTTACAGTCTGCTGCCATTAACCACTCGGCCACCTCTCCAGCGAACCTCGGAATATAGCACGGTTTACCCGGGTGTGTCGATCGCACCCCCGGCAACTTGTGCCGCACCGCAGCAACTTCGCGACTGCCCCGATGGGCCTGGCCACTCAAAAGATGCGTTTTCTCCGAGCCCAAGATTCTCGCATGAAATCAAGCACTTACTCCGCAGGCTCAGGAACGTCCCGCCTCCCGCCAAGCCCGGGCCTGCCCGAAGTGGCCGCAGCCGATGAACGGCACCGGCGGGCGCAGCGCGGACAGCGGTGACGGGTGATTCGACATCAGCACCTTGTGACGATTCGTGTCGATCAGTGCCCGCTTGCTCTGCGCGTGCGCGCCCCACAGCATGAAGACGACGGCCCGTTCGCCATCGGCCACACGGCGGATCACAGCGTCGGTCAGTACTTCCCAACCGCGCCCGGCGTGGCTGGCCGCCTGCCCTTCCTCCACGGTCAGGCAGGTGTTGAGAAGCAGCACGCCATGGGTTGCCCACTTGACCAGACTGCCGCCAGGGTTCGGAAACGTCGGCGGTGGCGTGCCCAGGTCGCGCTCCAGTTCCTTGAAGATGTTGCGCAGCGACGGCGGCAGCGCCACGCCCGGCGCCACCGAGAAAGCGAGCCCTTCGGCCTGCCCGCGCCCGTGGTACGGGTCCTGCCCGAGGATCACGACGCGAACCTCTTCCGGCGGCGTCAGTTCGAGCGCTCGCAGCGGCTGCGGCGGAAAGATCGCCGCTCCATCGTCCAGCCTCTCGCGCAGAAAGCCCTGCAGCCTCTGGCCGACGGCACCGCCGAAGAACTCGTCCACCAGCGGCTGCCACCCTGGCGCGACCGGCCAATTGGCAGGGTCGCTGCTCGCCAGCTGATCCCCCGCGCTCATCGGAACAAGGTGGCGAGCGCTTCGCCCGGTTCGTCGGCGCGCATGAAGGCCTCGCCGACCAGGAAGGCATGAATCCCCGCGGCACGCAGCTTTGCGACGTCTTCGCGGGTCGTGATGCCCGATTCGGTCACCAGCAGGCGATCCGGAGGCACCTGCGCCAGCAGGTCGATCGTCGTCTGCATCGACACCTCGAAGGTCCGCAGGTTGCGGTTGTTGACGCCGACGAGAGGCGTCTTGAGCTTCAGCGCGCGCTCGAGTTCGGCGCCGTCGTGCACCTCGACCAGCACCGCCATGCCGAGCCCTGCTGCAATCGCTTCGAACTCGCGCATCTGCGCGTCGTCCAGGCAGGCGGCGATCAGCAGGATGGCATCGGCGCCCATCGAGCGCGATTCGTAGACCTGGTAGGCGTCGACGATGAAATCCTTGCGCAGCACCGGCAGGTCGCAGGAGGCGCGCGCCTGCTTGAGATAGTCGACGCCGCCCTGGAAGAACTGCCTGTCGGTCAGCACTGAAAGGCAGGCCGCGCTCACCGTGCCATCGCCTTCCGCGTAGCTCTGGGCGATGTCCGCCGGGATGAACTCCGCGCGCAGCACGCCCTTGCTCGGGCTGGCCTTCTTGACCTCGGCAATGACCGCTGCGGCGCCGGCAGCAATCTTCGCGCGCAGGGCGCCGGTGAAATCGCGCGTGAGCACGCGGCTTTCGGCATCGAAGCGAACGGCTTCGAGGGGCGACTTCTTTTTGGCCGCCGCGATTTCCTCGCGTTTGACGGCCACGATTTTCTCGAGGATGTCCGACATGTTTCTTTTCTCCCTACGCCTGGGCAGCCGCCGTGGCGGCGATCAGTTCGGCCAGCTTGGCCTTGGCCGCGCCCGATTCGAGCGCCGCGCGCGCGCGCTCGACGCCCGCTGCGATCGAATCGCACACATTGGCCGCATACAGCGCGGCACCGGCATTGAGCAGCACGATGTCCCGCGCCGGGCCCGGCCGGTTGTCGAGCACGTCCATCAGCATCGCCTTCGACTGCTCCGGCGTCTCCACCCGCAACGTGCGATTGCTCGACATCGCGAAGCCGAAATCCTCCGGATGCAGCTCGTACTCGCGCACCTCGCCGTCCTTGAGCTCGCCGACCATGGTGGCCGCGCCGAGCGAGATCTCGTCCATGCCGTCGCGCCCGTAGACGACCAGCGCATGCTCCGCGCCCAGCCGCTGAAGCGCCCGCACCTGGATGCCCACGAGGTCGGCGTGGAACACGCCCATCAGGATGTTGGGCGCCCCGGCCGGATTGGTCAGCGGGCCCAGGATGTTGAAGATGGTCTTGATGCCGAGTTCCTTGCGAACCGGCGCGACGTTCTTCATCGCCGGATGGTGATTCGGCGCGAACATGAAGCCGATGCCCACGTCGGCGATGCACTTCGCGATCTGGTCCGGCTTCAGGTTGATGTTGATGCCGAGCGATTCGAGCACGTCTGCGCTGCCGGACTTGCTGCTCACGCTGCGCCCGCCATGCTTGCTGACCTTGGCGCCGGCAGCCGCGACGACGAACATCGAGCAAGTCGAGATGTTGAAGGTGTGCGAACCGTCTCCGCCAGTGCCCACGATGTCGACGAGGTTCGTGGTGTCGGCCACCGGCACCTTGGTCGAGACCTCGCGCATCACCTGCGCGGCGGCGGTGATCTCGCCGATGGTCTCCTTCTTGACGCGCAAGCCGGTGATGAGCGCGGCCATCATCACGGACGAGCATTCGCCGCTCATGATGAGGCGCACGATGTGGAGCATCTCGTCGTGGAAGACCTCGCGGTGTTCGATGGTGCGCTGCAGCGCTTCCTGGGGGGTGATGGCCATGGTGTGTCTCCCTTGGATCAATGGACGGGGGGCGGGGCGAGAGGATTGTCGGCAAGCGCGAGCCCGAAGCCAAAGCCGACGAAGAGGGCGCCGGCGCCGCGCTGCAGCCAGTGCATGCCGCGCTGGACGAGACCGACGCGACGCGCCGTCCAGCCGGCGAGCAGCGCCCATGCCACGTTGACGAAGATCGCGTTGAAGTTGAACAGCACGCCCAGCAGGAAGAAGGCCAGCGGCTTGTTGTCCGTGCCGGGGGCAATGAACTGCGGGACGAAGGCCAGGAAGAACAGCGCCACCTTGGGATTCAGCGCATTGGTCCAGAAGCCTCCGAGAAAGACGCTCTTCATGCCGACCGGGCCCGCCGCATCGGCGCCGGCGACGGCCAGCGCCTGCTCGTCCTTCGAGGCACGCGAAAAAAGCATCCGCACGCCGACCCACAGCAGATAGGCCGCACCCGCCCACTTCAGGACGGTAAACGCGGTCGTCGATGCCGCCATCAGCGCACTCACGCCCAGCGCCGCCGCCGTGATGTGCACGAAGCACCCTGCCGTGATGCCGAAGCCGGCAACGATCCCGGCACGGGTGCCCGAACGCAGCGAGCGGGTCACGATGTAGAGCACGTCGGGGCCCGGCGTGAGGTTCAGCAGCAGCCCGGCCGCGATGAAGAGCAGCAACGAATGGGCATCAGGCATGGAAGAAGCTCCGGATGGCGCCGATGGCGCGCTCGATGCCCTTCGCATCGACGTCCAGATGCGTCGCGAATCGCAGCCGGTAGAGCCCCGTGGCCAGCACGCCGTTCTGCTTCAGGTGCGCCAGCAGCTCGGCGGAACGCGACCGCGCGGCGCCTGCCAGGTCGACGAACAGCAGGTTCGTCTGCGGCGCCTCGACCTTCAATTCGGCAATGCCCGCCAGCCCGTCGGCCAGCCGGCGCGCGAGCGCGTGGTCCTGCGCCAGGCGCTCGACATGGTGTTCCAGCGCGTGCGACGCCGCCGCAGCCAGCACGCCCGCCTGCCGCATGCCCCCGCCTGCCATCTTGCGAATGCGGTGCGCGCGCGCAATGAAGTCGCGCGGCCCGCACAACGCCGAGCCCACCGGTGCGCCGAGGCCCTTGCTGAAGCAGACCGACACGGTGTCGAAGCAGCCGGCGATGCGGCGCGCTTCGGTGCGCGCGTCGCTGCCGCGTTCCGCCGCCTGCGCCACGGCGGCATTGAAGAGCCGCGCGCCATCGAGGTGGCGGCTCAGCCCCTTGCGCTGCGCGAGTTGCGTCGCCTGCTCGACGTAGGCAAAGGGCAGCACCTTGCCGCCCAGCGTGTTCTCCAGCGCGAGCATTCGGGTGCGCGCGAAATGCGCGTCGTCCGGCTTGATGGCGGCTTCGATCTCGTCCAGCGCGAGCGTACCGTCCGGCTGGTGATCCAGCGGCTGCGGCTGCACGCTGCCGAACACCGCCGCGCCGCCGCCTTCCCAGCGGTAGCAATGCGCCATCTGGCCCACGATGAACTCGTCGCCCCGCTGGCAATGCGCAAGGATCGCGCAAAGATTGCTCTGCGTACCGGTGGGCACGAACAGCGCGGCCTCGAAGCCCAGCATCCCGGCGATCTGCTCCTGCAGCGCGTTGACGCTGGGGTCGTCGCCGAACACGTCGTCGCCCAGCGGGGCGGACAGCATGGCATCGCGCATCGCGGCCGTGGGCTGTGTGACGGTATCGCTGCGCAGGTCGACCACGGTCGATGAAGAAGTCGTCATTCGGCTCACCCCAGGAAGTTCCGCAGCATGGCGTGGCCATGCTCGGTGAGGATGGATTCGGGATGGAACTGCACGCCCTCGATGCGCACGGCCTGCTCGAAACCGGTGTGGCGCACGCCCATGATCTCGCCGTCGTAGGTCCATGCGGTGATGGCGAGTTCGCTCGGGCAGGATTCGCGCTCGATCGCGAGCGAGTGATAGCGGTTGACGCAGAACTTCTCCGGCAAGCCGGCGAACACGCCTTCACGCGTGGTCGTGATCTCGCTGGTCTTGCCGTGCATCAACTGCTGTGCGCGAATGATCTTCCCGCCGAAGGCCGCGCCGATCGCCTGGTGCCCCAGGCATACGCCGAGAATGGGCAACCGCCCCGCGAACTCCTGGATGGCCGCGACCGAAACGCCTGCCTCGGCCGGCGAGCAAGGCCCCGGCGAGATGACGAGCCGGCCGACGCCGCCGCCGATGCGCTCCCGGAGCCCTTCGAGCGTGATCTCGTCATTGCGATGCACCTCGACGTCCGCGCCGAGTTCGCCGAAATACTGCACCAGGTTGTAGGTGAAGCTGTCGTAGTTGTCGATCATCAGGAGCTTCATGGTTTGACTCCGATCCGGTGCACGCCCTTGACCACGGGGAACACGTTGAAATTGATGAGCAGGCCGAGCTTGAGCCCCGAGAGCCGCACCGCCGCCTGCGCCCGCGCGCGATGCAGGTCGGTGAGCGCATCGACCGCCTTCACGTCGACGACGACCGACTGCTCGATCACGAAGTCCGCGCGGCCGACCTCGCCGAGCGAGCGTCCCTTGTAGCTGGCCGACACCGGCACGTTGCGCACGAAGCCGATCTCGCGCTCGGCCAGCTCGATCTCCAGCGCGGCGGCGTAGACCTCCTCGGCCAGGCCGATGCCAAGCACCCGCTGCACCTCGACGGCCGCGCCGATGATCTCGTGCGAGAAGTCGTTGTTCTGAATGTCGTCGCTCATAGTGCCCCCATGCTTGCCACTTCGTGTGCTGCGCTGCCCCCCGAGGGGGCGCGAGCTTGCTTGGGACGGCCTGGCGCGGCGCTCATTCCAGGCCCTCCTCGACCAGTTCCGCCGCGCGCAGCAATGCCCGCGCCTTGGCTTCGGTTTCCTTCCACTCGAGTTCGGGCACCGAGTCCGCGACCACGCCGGCTGCCGCCTGCACGTGCAGCATCTGGTCCTTCACGATGCCGGTGCGGATGGCGATCGCCACGTCCATGTCGCCGGCATAGCTGATGTAGCCGCAGGCGCCGCCGTAGAGCCCGCGCTTGGTCGGTTCGAGCTGGTCGATCAGCTCCATCGCGTGCACCTTCGGCGCACCGGTCAGCGTGCCGGCCGGGAAGGTCGCCTTGAGCACGTCGATGGCGGTCATGCCGTCCTTCAGCGTGCCTTCGACATTGCTCACGATGTGCATCACGTGGCTGTAGCGCTCGATGGCGAAGGCTTCCGTCACCTTCACGCTGCCGGTCTTGGCGATCCGGCCGATGTCGTTGCGCGCGAGGTCGATCAGCATCACGTGCTCGGCGCGTTCCTTGGGGTCGTTGATCAGCTCGACCTCCGCCGCCTTGTCGAGCTCGGGCGAGGCGCCGCGCGGGCGCGTGCCGGCCAGCGGGCGGATGGTGATCTTCTGCTCGTCCTCGCCGGTGCGCTCCTGGCGCACGAGAATCTCGGGCGAGGCGCCGACCACGTGGAAGTCGCCCAGGTCGTAGTAGTACATGTACGGCGACGGATTCAGCGAGCGCAGCGCGCGGTACAGCGAGAGCGGCGACTCCGTGTAGCGCTTGCTGATGCGCTGGCCCACCTGCACCTGCATGAAGTCGCCGGCCGCGATCAGTTCCTTGGCGCGCTCGACCGCCGCGAGGTAGTCGGCCTTGGCGAAGCTGCGCTGCGCCGGATGCGCCTGCGTCGGCGCGACGCGCGGCGCGCTCACCGAATACTTGAGCTGGTCGCGCAGCCCGCGCAGGCGGCGCTTGGCGTTGGCATAGGCCTCGGGCTGGCCCGGGTCCGCGTAGACGATCAGGTAGAGCTTGCCCGAGAGGTTGTCGATGACCGCCAGCTCCTCGCACTGCAGCAGCAGGATGTCGGGGCAGCCCAAGGTGTCGGGCGGGCAGCTCTTCTCCAGCTTCTTCTCGATGTGGCGCACGGTGTCGTAGCCGAAGTAGCCGGCCAGGCCGCCGCAGAAGCGCGGCAGGCCCGGACGCAGGGCGACCTTGAAGCGCTGTTGGTAAGCCGCGACGAAATCGAGGGGGTTGCCCTGGACTTTTTCCACGACTTTGCCGTCTGTTACGACCTCCGTGACGGCGTCGGAACCGAAGCCGCTCGCCCGCAAAAGCGTCCGCGCAGGGAGCCCGATGAAGCTGTAGCGGCCGAAGCGTTCGCCACCCACGACCGATTCGAGCAGGAAGCTGTTCTTGCCGCTTTCCTTGGTGTAGGCGAGCTTGAGATAGAGGGAAAGCGGTGTTTCGAGGTCGGCAAAGGCCTCGACCATCAGCGGGATGCGGTTGTAGCCCTGCGCGCTGAGGCTTTTGAATTCGAGTTCAGTGATCACGGGTGGGGTCTCCGTCGGCCAGCAGACGCTCCATGGTCGCTGGCGGGGTCATTCAGGGTGGCCGGTCAGGATGATGACCGAAGGCCGCGGGCGCACGGCGTGCGCCGTGCAATCAAACAGGCAACGTCGATGGCGTGCGCCAAGGCCAGGCTCCCCGGCTGCCTTGACCTGTCTGAATGACGTGATGAATGAACATGGAATGGGGAGTTTAGCCGAGGGACAGAGCATGTACTAAAAGATACATTCGGAACTTTTGGAGCCCACGGAGACTATTTGATGCCCCAGTTCGCCTTGCAGCGCGCAGTCGCGCTGTCCACCCTCGCCCTCGCGTCGCTCGCCGCGTCGGCCGCCCAGATCGACGTCGGCGGCGTGAAACTCGATGACGCCATCGACCTGCGTGGCAGCAAACTGCATCTCAACGGCGCGGGCGTGCGCTACAAGGCCGTCTTCAAGGTCTACACGGCGGGCCTGTACCTCGGCAACAAGGTGGGAAGCACCGAAGAAGTGCTCGGCGCGCCGGGCTCCAAGCGGATGACCATCACCATGCTGCGCGACATCGACGCCAACGAACTGGGCAAGCTCTTCACGCGTGGCGTGGAGGACAACTCGCCCAAGGGCGAGATGTCGCAGCTGATCCCGGGGTTGCTGCGGATGAGCCAGGTGTTCTCCGAGCAGAAGCAACTGAAGGGCGGCGACTCGTTCACCATCGACTGGCTGCCCGGCACCGGCACCGTGATCTCGGTGCGGGGCGTTCCGCAGGGCGATCCGATCAAGGAACAGGCCTTCTTCAACGCGCTCATGCGCATCTGGCTGGGTCCCGCTCCCGCCGATTGGAAGCTCAAGGACGCGTTGCTGGGGAGGTAGGGCTCGCCCCCAGGCTCGCTCACTTCGTGTAGCCGCCCGCCCCCTGTTCGCGAAGGGCCTGCTGGGCGGCCCTTGCTGTCATGACGATTGTCCAGGGTGGGCCAGGTCGGCCAGCGAATCGATGAAGCCGTCCGCGTCGACGTCGCGGATGGGCTCGCCGTGGTTGTAGCCGTAGCTGACGAGGACGACGGGACAGCCGGCGGCGCGGGCGGCCTGGGCGTCGTTGCTGGAGTCGCCGAGCATCAGGGTTCGCGCGGGGCGCGTGCCGAGGGCTTCGCAGGCTTTCAGCAGCGGCAGAGGATCGGGCTTCTTCTTGTCGAAGGCATCGCCGCCGTACATCACCTCGAAGAACTCCGCGAGGCCCTTGGAGGCCAGCAGCGGGCGCGCGAAAGCGGTGGGCTTGTTGGTGAGGCAGGCGAGCCGCAAGCCGCGGGCGCGCAGGGCGGTCAGGCCCTGCACGACGCCGGCGTAGACCTCGGCATGCTGCCCGTTGATGGCCAGGTAGTGATGCTGGTAGCGGGGCCACGCGCGATCGAACCAGGCCTCGCCGTCCTGCGCGGTGCCGCGCACGTGGCGCAGCACCGAATAGATGAGGTGCTCGGAGCCCTTGCCCACCATCGCCTCGACCGTGGCCGCATCGATATGCGGCAGGGCGAGTTCGTCGAGCATGTGGTTGAGGGCAACGACGAAGTCGCCGATGGTGTCGACCATCGTGCCGTCGAGATCGACGATCGCGGCGTCGAAGTTTGAAAGATCCAGGGGCATCCCCCGAGGATAAGCCGCACCGACCGACGCCGGCGCGCGGACCTCAGGCCTCGGTGAGCGACTGGGCCGCGACCACCGCTTCGGTGCGGTTGCGCACGTTCAGCGCCCGGAAGATCGCTGCCAGGTGGATCTTGACCGTGCCTTCGCTGATGCCGAGCGCGCGCCCGATGAGCTTGTTGGGCTTGCCCTGCGACAGCAGTTGCAGCACCTCGACCTGGCGCTCGGTCAGCACATTGCGAAGGTGCTCCAGCGTCTGCGCGGAGGCAGCGGCCGAGCCGCGGTGCGCATCGGCGGCGGCACTGGCATTGGGAATGCCGGCGATCACGCCGGGCGGCAGTGCCGCGAGCATCATCGGCGGCACGTAGACGCCGCCCGCCAGCACCAGCCGCACCGCGGACAGCATGACCTCGGGCGAGTACGCCTTCGGGATGAAGCCGAGCACGCCGCGTTCGAGCGCGCTGCGCATGACGGAGGGGTCCTCGTAGCCCGACAGCACGATGACCGGCACCGCCGGATGCCGGCGGCGGATCTCGTCGATGTGGGCCTGGCCTTCAGCGCCAGGCATGTTCAGGTCGATCACGGCCAGGTCGATGTCGTCGGATGCACCGGCGAGCAGTTCGTCGACGCTCATTGCCAGAACGAACTCGATGTCGGCTTCGAGCTCCGACAGTTTGGCCTTGACCGCCTCGATGACGAGCCGGTGGTCGTCGGCGACCAGGATTTTCATGGCTTACCCCAGCGTCAGAAGTGACTCAGCAGGTTGAAGATACCGGCGAACGCACCGCACATCAAGCAGAAGCGCTCCCCGAACGACATAGCTCCCAAGCGGTATGGCGCGCGCCCGCGCGCGTGGAAAGAATCGATTCCATATCCAAGAAACGACAGGGGGACAAGCATGTGCCATCGAAGAAGGCGCACACACGGGACTCCCGTCGCCACTGAAGCATAGCCGCGAGCGATGCATGGCTCCCCGCATGCTCGACTGCTTCTCCGCGCTGCTGTCGTTCGGCCTCGCGCTGGACGCATCGATCGCCGCCGGCCGGGTCAGCGACTCGTGCGAGGCGGCACAGCGCAAGGCCCGCGCACTGCTCGACGAAGCGCGCGCCGCGGCCCGCAAGCTGGGCAGGCCGGCCGACAAGGTGGAGTCGGCCCTGTTCGCGATGGTCGCCTGGTTCGACGAGATCCTGGCGCGCCACCCCGGTTGCACCGATGCAGTGGCGCCCTTGCAGGTCGCGCTCTTCAACTCGCACAACGCGCAGACCGAGTTCTTCCATCACCTCTCGGCGCTGCAGGCCGGCGACGAGGAAGTCCGCGAGGTCTACTGGCATGCGCTGGTGCTCGGGTTCAAGGGCCAGTACTACTTCGAGAGCGGTGAAGGCGGGGAGCTCGGCAAGCTCAAGGACCTGCACGGGCAGCAGCTCGCGGTGCGACCCGTCGCGATCGAGACGCTCGCGCAGGACCGCATCACGCCGCAGCCCTACGGCGTGCCTGATCCGCCGGGACCGCGCGATCCCCAGTGGCGTCAGCGCGCCCTGTTGCGCACCGGCGGCGCGCTGGCGCTGCTGGTCCCGCTGGCCTATCTGCTGTGGTTCCTGCTGACGCGGCCGGGCGAACCGCAGCCCACGCTGGTGCAGCGCGTCGAGCAGCAGTTCCAGACCTTTGGCTGCTCCGACCTTGCCGTGACCGCGGCCAAGGACGGCGAAGTCCGCGTGAGCGGCTTCGTCTCGCGCCCCGAGGAGGTCGCCAGCGTCGAGCGCGCGGTGAGGGCCGTTCCGGGCGTCGGCACCGTGCGCTTCGACCTCCAGTTGCGCGTGTGGCCGCATTGCGAGGTCGTGGCGATCCTCAAGCCCTACCAGGCGCGCAACCTGGACAAGAAGCTCGGCCTGAAAGTCGCCGCCACCTCCGCGCGCGATGGCCGGCTTCGCGAAGGCGACCCGGTGCGCATCCAGGTCACGAACGCCAATGCCGAGGGCTATCTCTGGGTCGACTACTACACGGCGGATGGCGCGGTGATGCACCTCAATGCCGGCAAGTTGCAGCCCCGCATGCGCGCCGGCGAGACGCTCGAACTCGGCCGCGATATTCCTGCGAGCTGGCTGGTCGCGCCGCCTTTCGGCACCGTGCTGCTCACCGCGCTGTCGTCGCCGATTCCATTCAGCGAGCCCGCGGAAAGGCCGCCCTTCGAACTCGCCTCGGCCTATCTCCAGCGGCTGCGGGAGTCGCTGGCCGTCAGCGAGTTCGGCGCGCGAGTGATCGCCGACTTCGCGTTTCTCGAGACCGTCCCGCGTTGACGATGACCGCCATGACGCAACTGCCCGCCCACTTCTGGCCCTTGCTGGCGCTGTGCCTGCTGGCCTTCCTGAGCCTGTGGTGGTTCGTGCTGGGGTCGAGCCGTTCGGCGCGCCGGCGCATGCTGCGCCTGCGGATCGCGGCGCTGGGCCAGGAGAAGGAAGCGCCGTCGAGACCCGGCGAGTTGCAGCAATCCCTCGCCCAGGCACGCCAGGCGCTCCTGCATGCGCCCGCACCGCCCGTCGTGCGCAATCCCCTCTATGCGATTCCGTGGTTCGTCTTCATCGGCGATGCATCGGCCAATGTCGCGGGCCTGCTCGACGCCGCGGTCGGCTCATCGTCATCGGCACCGTATGCCGAGCGCGACGACGCCTTCTGGCACTGGCGCGGCCTGCCCTCGATGATCGCCATCGAGACGAGCCCCGCGGCGCTCGGCGATCCCGGGGACCCGCACGAACGAAGCCTCTGGTACCGCGCCTTGCTGGAGCTCGCGGAGCGCCGCGAGCGCCTGCCGCTCAACGGCATCGTGGTGTGCGTGGGCGCCTCCACCCTGCTCGGCGGCGCCGCCGAGAGAGAGGCCGTCGCGATGCGCTTGCGCACGCTGGTCCACGAAGCGGCGGAGCACCTGGGACTGCTCCTGCCGGTCTATTTCTTCGTGACCGGCCTGGAGCAACTGAACGGCTACGACGTCGTGCGCGCCGCCCTGCCCGACGAAGTGCTCGCGCAAGCCCTCGGTCACCGCCTGTCCCTCGACGCGGCGCCGCGCATCGGGGCCGGCGCCGAACTCGACGCGCTGTTCGGCGAGATCACGCAGCGTCTCCACGCGCTGCGCATGACACTGCTCCGTGGCGAGCGGGACCCGATTCGCCGGCAGGCCATCCATGTCTTCGTGGAGGAGGTCCGTTCGCTGCAACAAGGTCTGCGCGGGGTGACGCACCGCATCTTCGGCAACGGTCACGGTCCGCACTCGCCGCGCTGGCGCGGCCTCTACCTTACCGCCGCGCCGCACGAAGGCCGTGGCGGCGCCTTCGTGCGCGATCTGTTCGAGCGCTTCCTGCCGGCCGACCAGCCCCTCGCGCGCTCTCGAAACCCGGGTGGCTTGAGCGACAGCTACTTCGGCTCGACGCAGGTGTGAGGCCGATGGGGCCGGGCGCCCCTCATTCGTCGTCACGCACGCGGAACTGGCCCATCAGCGTCTGCTGCACCGCGGGCGGCACCGCCTCGTAGTGGGACAGCGCGATCGTGTAGCGCCCCTGGCCGCTCGTCATGGCGTTCAGGCGCGACTGATAGCTCGACAACTCGGACATCGGCACCTGGCCGCGAATGACCACGGAGCCCGCCGCCATGTTCGACGTGCCGGTGACGAGCCCGCGCCGCGACGAGAGGTCGCCGGTGACGTCGCCGATCGAGCCGTCGGGCGCAGCGATCTCGATTTCCACGATGGGCTCCAGCACGATCGCGCGAGCCTCGCGGATCGCGGCCATGAAGGCCTTGCGGCCCGCCGTGGCGAAAGCGATGTCCTTGCTGTCCACGCTGTGGTGCTTGCCGTCGTGCACCACCACGCGCACATCGACCACCGGGTAGCCCGCGATCGCACCGGTCACCAGCACCTCGCGCACGCCCTTCTCGACCGCCGGTATGAACTGGCCCGGGATCGTCCCGCCCTTGACCGAATCCACGAACTCGAAGCCAGCGCCGCGCGCCAGCGGTTCGATGCGCAGGAAGACCTCGCCGAACTGCCCGGCCCCGCCCGTCTGCTTCTTGTGGCGGTGATGGCCCTCGGCCGGGATGGTGACGGTCTCGCGGTAGGCGATGCGCGGCGGTCGCGTGTTGACTTCGAAGCGGTACACCTCGCGCAGTCTTTCGAGCAGCATGCGCAAGTGCAGTTCGCCCAGCCCGTAGACCACCGACTCGTTGGTCGTGGCCACGTGCTCTACCCTCAGGCATGGGTCTTCACCCACCAGCTTGCCGAGGATCTCCCACATGCGCTGCTCGTCGCCGTGCCGCTTGGGCTCGATGGCCAGCCCGTGCACCGGAATCGGAAAATCCAGCGGCGCGAGATGCACGTGGTCGTCCTCGGCGGCGTCGTGCAGCACGGAGTCGAAGCGGATGTCGTCGACCTTCGCCACCGCCACGATGTCGCCCGGCAGCGCACGCGGCACCTCCACGTGGTCCTTGCCCTGCAGCATGAACAGGTGGCCGACCTTGAAGGGTTTGCGGCCATCGCCGATATAGAGCTGGCTGTCGCGCGTGACCGTGCCCTGGTGCACCCGGAAAATGCCCAGCTTGCCGACATAGGGGTCCACCGTGACCTTGAACACGTGCGCCAGCACGTGCTTCGACGGGTCGGGCGTGGCCTGCATCGGCTTGGCCGCCGCGCCCTCGCCCACCAGGAAGTCCGGCGGGTTGGCTTCGGTGGGGTCGGGCAGCAGCTTGACGATCACGTCCAGCAGTTCCGCCACGCCGGCCCCCGTGCGCGCCGAGACGAAACAGACCGGAATCAGGTGGCCTTCGCGCAGAGCCTGTTCGAGCGGCGCGTGCAGTTCGCCGGGATCGACGTCGCCGTCGTTGAGATAGCGGTCGACAAAAGCCGCATCGACCTCCACCACTTGCTCGACCAGCGCGCGGTGGGCCGCATCGACGCCGCCGATGTCGCACTGCCCCTCGCGGTTGAAGAAGCAGTCGACGACGCGCGCGCCTGCGTCGCCGGGCAGGTTCAGGGGCAGGCATTCGCGGCCGAAGGTGGCCTGGATCTGCTCCAGCAGGCCTGCGAGATCGACACCCTGCGCGTCGATCTTGTTCACGATGATCATGCGGGTGAGGTGCCGCGAGGCGGCGTACTCCATCATGCGCACGGCCATCGGCTCGATGCCGGTGCTGGCATTGACGACGATCGCCGCCGTTTCCACCGCCTCCAGGGCCGGCAGGCTCTGGCCGAGGAAATCGGGGCCGCCGGGGGTGTCGATGAAATGGATCCGCGTGTCGGCGTGCGTCAGGTGCATCACCGAGGCATTGAGCGAATGCTGCATGCGTCGCTCGAGCGGATCATGGTCGCTCACGGTGCTGCCGCGTTCGATGCTGCCCGGCGCACCGATGGCGCCCGACTTGTGCAGCAGCGCTTCAGCAAGGGTGGTCTTGCCCGAGGCTGACGCCCCGACGAGCGCCAGCGTTCTCACCGCTTCCATTTCGGCCGCGAGGCCGTTCGATCGGCTTGCCATGGGTGGTCTCCTTGACGGGCGAATGAGGGTACGGGATTGACCGCCCCGGCGCAAGCCGACGCCTTTGCCGGACAATGACGGCGGTATGCGCACGCAATTCATGGCCGTCAAGATTCCGGTCGCCAAGGACGATGACGACCGCCTCCACCTCCGGGAAGACAAGATCGACCAGGCGCTCCGGAGCAAGAGCCTCGGATCGGTGCTCGGCTGGGGAGACTCTCTCGGCGAAGCTTCTCCCGGCGGCCAGCGCCCGGTGGCCTACACGCGGGTCGACCTCGACGTCGTGGATGTCGGCGCCGCCCGCACGGAACTGCAGGCCGCCCTCGTGGCGATCGGCGTACCCGCCGGCACCGAGATCCACTACGGCATCGAAGGCATCAGCCTGGCGGACATCTACACACCGCCCGGCTGGCAACTCGGACAGCCGGTGGTCCGCCGGCCGCAGCGGCCGCGGGGACGCACGCGCTAGAACCTAGCCGAGCCAGATCGCAACAGCCGTGTAGTTGTCGTACCCGGGCCTGGCGCGCGCCTTGACCTCGGCGTCGATCTTCTCGATCCATTGGTCCGGGCTGCGCGACGTCTGCAGCGCGCCGCGCAGAGATGCATCGCCCAGCACTTCCCAGATGCCGTCGCTGCACAGCAGCAATGCATCGCCGGCGGCGAGCGGCATGCGCTCGGACACCGCGATCTCCAGCATGCCGTCCGCATCGCCCAGGGCCGACAGCAGCAGGTTGCGCTGCGGATGCAGGCGAGCGCCTTCCTCGTCGAGGATGCCGCCGGCAACCATCTGCTGCACCAGGCTGTGGTCGACGGTGCGCGCCTCCAGCGCGCCGCCTCGGAACAGGTAGGCACGGCTGTCGCCGCTGTGGGCCCAGGCAAGTTCCTGGTCGCGCAGGTCGAGCGCAGCCATCACCAGGGTGGAGCGCATGTTCGCCAGGATGCCGCCCTCGGCCTGGCGCGTGACCACATCGCGGTTGGCCTGCTCGAGCAGACGGCGCAGGCAGGCGTTGTCGAGCCCCGGCGCCGCGGCGAAGCCGTCGAGCACGCTGGCGCGCGCGGTCGCAGCGGCCACGTCGCCGCCGCCGTGCCCGCCTGCGCCATCGGCCACCAGGCAGGCGACGAAGCGGCCGTCGCTCCATTGCCCGAACACGTCTTCGTTGTAGGGCCGGCCGCCCTTCTTCGACAAGGTGACGATCTCGATGTCCACTGAAGCCCCCTCACTTCATATGAATATGGTGCCGCTCTGCAGCAGCCACCATCCCGCCGCGATCGCGACGAGCGCCGCGATGGCGGCCGCCGCGATAAGGCGGTTCTTGTGGGTGGAGACAGGCGGCGCCGGGGCCGCCGCCTTGACGCCGCCTTTCGCCTTGGCAGCCATCGGCCGCTTCGTCGCCGGCACCGCTGCCAGCCCGAGTGCCTCGCGCAGCGCCGCCATCGACTGTGGCCGCGCTTCGGGCCGCACGGCGAGCCCCGCATCGATGGCCGCGAGCAGCCGCGGGCTGTAGTGCTGCAGCAGGGCCTCGTTGGTCGCGAGCGGCACATAGGCGTCGCTCAGCAGCCGCGCCACGGAGGGCGGCGGGGCCCGGCCGCACACCGCGACGTGCATCAGCGCCGCCAGCGCATACACGTCCGTCCACGCGCCCTGCGCCATGCCCGGCATGTCGGCGTACTGCTCGATGGGCGCATAGCCGGGCTTCAGGATGACGGTGATGGTCTGCGTCTTGTCGCTGATCACGCGCCTCGCCGCACCGAAGTCGAGCACCACCGGCCGGCCGGAGCCTTCGAGCAGGATGATGTTGTCGGGCGCGATGTCGCGGTGGTAGCACTGGGCCGCATGCATCACGGCCAGCGCCTGCGTCACGCCGTCCATCATGCGCAGCAGCCAGGCCTCCTCGACACCGCCCGGCGTGGCGGCCAGCACCTGCCGCAGCGTGTCGCCACGATAGAACGGCATGACCATATAAGTGGTGCCGCGCTCCTGCCACGACCGGTAGACCTTGAGCAGCGAAGGATGGTCGAACTGGGCCAGCAGGCGCGCCTCCTTGATGAAGCTGCGCATGCCGAGATCGAAGGTTTCGCGATGCCGCTCGGACAGCGGCACGACCGCGCCGTCCAACTGGCGCGCCGACAGCAGGGAGGGGAGGTACTCCTTGATCGCCACCACTCTTTCGAGCGTGGGGTCCCAGGCCTCGTAGACCACGCCGAAACCGCCCTGCCCGACGATGCGGGTCACCTCGAATTCGGCGAGCCGGCTGCCCACCGGCAGGCGGCCGGCTTCGACGTTGTCCATCGCCCTGCGCACGGTCGGCGCGACCGTGGGGGCATCGCTGGCCTTGGCATTCACGACGGCTCCAGACCTTGCGCCGAGGCGCCCGGCGGGTAGCCGAAGAGCGCCTCGAACTGGTCGTCCTGCGGCAGGGCCTGGCTGGCCATGCCGAGCCCGCCTTCCGCCCTTGGATCGGTGAACCACAGGGACTGGCCGACGACCGGCAGCGCGAGCGCGGCCCCGCTGTCCTGGTCCGCGACTCGCACCGCCTGGTTCGCGAACAGTTGGTGCAGCAGCACTTCGAAGGCGATGGCATCGAGGTTCCTGTCCAGCCCCTCCCGTGCGGCCTGGATCGCGACGCCCCACCATTGCCGAACGTCGGCCAGCGCCTCGCCCTTGAGTTCGGAGCGAGGAGCGACGAGTTCCTGCGTCAGCGTGAAGGGAAAGCAGCGCCCCTCGCCGTCGACCGAAGGCATCATCACGCCGACCCACGATGGCCCGCCGATGACGCCGTTGCCGAGCACGAAGCACCAGATCGGCGCTTCGAGATAGCGCTCGGTCCAGTCCTGGTGGGTGACGCGCAGGCGCGCCAGGCCGTGGCGCAACCAGCGCTCCCAGGCGTCGCGGAAATCATCGGGCAGGCGGCGATGCGCGAAGTCGGCCATGCCGGGCAGCTTGCCGAACCAGCCCGGCGCCGCGTCGGAAACGACAGGAGACGACTCGGCGCTCACATGACCTCCGACAAGCCTGATGGAAACATCCAGTTTCCGGCGCGCGGAGGCGCTCGCAAATCTGGCGAATGGCCTAGGACGGAGCGCGCAAAGGGCCTACGCCCGCATGCTGCGAAGCAGCAAGGCGCCTACTTCGCGCACTCCGGCGCGATCGTGTCCAGCGTCGTCGCCAGTTGCTCGACCAGGCGGTCGCTGTAGGTCTTGTCGGGGTGCACGAAATCCATCAGATCCGCGGGGCCATCGAAACGCACCGCGCCCCAATCTGCGAAAGCGACGTTCTGCTCGGCGGCGTAGTTCTTGAGGAGCGCGTCGTAGAGGTCCCGCTCGGTCACATCCTGCTGGCTCAGCAGGCCGCCCACTGCCTGGCGAGCGAAGCCCGTGAGCACCGGCACCCGGCCTTCGGCGCGAAGCTGCGAAATCATGGCGCTGTACGTGCTCAAGAACAGTGGAACGGGAATGCCCTGCCAGGAATCGATGACGCCGTTCTCGATGACCACGTAACGCGCGGTGCGCGGGGCGCCGTCGAAAGTCGGCGCCAGCATGGTGAGCATGGTGCCTGCCACCGCGTGGTCGGCCGTCACCTGCAGGTTGGGGCGAAGGCGCTGGAGCGTCATCGCGGGCGTTTCCTCGGTGCCGTTGCCCGCCATGATCGAATCGCCGTAGAGCTCGACGGTGCAACCCAGGACCTTCGTCGGCGCGGCTGCACCCTCCTGCTTGGTGTCGGTCGCCGGCTTCGAGACGGCTGCTGCGACGGAGCCGGTGTCAGCGCCTCCTTCGCCTCCTCCGCCGCCTCCGCAGGCCGTCAACACGGCCGCGAACAAGATGCTGATGGCCGTTTTCTGGCTCGAATGCTTCAACTGAATGCCTCTTTGGACTAGCTAATGGAAAACTGGGGGTGCGCGGAGGCATGCGCCCAAGGCGCTGCCGCGCAAGGCGCGTGATGGATCAGCAGAGGGGGAGGCGCAGCGTGATGCCCAGGCTGCCCAGCGGCGAAGGTGCCGCGTAGATGCGCCCCTGGTGCTCGCCCGCGATCCGGGCGCACAGCGCGACGCCTGCGAGCGGGAGCGCGTCGCGCCCATGCCGCCGGTTGCTTCTGAAGGCGGACGCCTCGTTGAAGCAGCGCCCGAGACGCCGCTCATGGGCTTCCGGCACGAGATCCATGAAGTTGACGACGGCATGCGGCCCGTCCGCGCGGACCAGCATTTGCAGCGTGCCGCCGGACGGCATCACGCGGCAGGCCAGGTCGACGACCTGGGCGAGCAGCACCCGCAGGCCCGATGGGTCCAGACGCACGTGCAACGGACGGGCGCAAGGCCTCAGCTCCATCGACATACCGGCAGCGCGCAAGCGCTCGCCCAGCGACTCGGACTCCTCGTGCATCACCTGGCAGATGTCTGCCCTGCTGCGGGCGCCCGCTGTCCAGGCGATCGCGGCCGCCTCATCGGGCGACCCGGTGTCCGAGGCCGTGGCACGTTTCCTCAGGAGCCGCCAGAAAACGGCGATCAAGAGCACGGCGACGATCGCCGCGCCAATTCGAACTGGATACATCCCGACGACTCAGAGTTGTTCGCGCAGGTAGCCGGCGATGCGCCGCGCGAGCGCGCGGGTCGCGGCGTCGTAGCCTTCGGTCAGGTCGCCCGCCTGGTCCGCCAGGGTGACGATGCACGGATAGCGGTGCCTCGCGTCGGCCGGGACGCTCCATGCGGTGTCGCCCGACGCGTCGGCGCCGTAGTAGAAGTGACCTCCGGTCAGCCAACCGGGCGCGTCCGGGCTGGCCAGAAGGTACGCGGACGCGTTCATCTTCGGCTCGTAACTCTCCGACCATGCCGAGGACGAGAGGCCCACGCCGCTGAACGCGACATGCAGGACCGCATCGCGCGTCGGCAGCGATCCATAGTCGACCGTGTCCTGCTGGCCCGGCTGGCGAGGGACATCCGCGAGCACGGCAACCTCGAAACCGCTCGCCGCCAGTTCCTGCACGAGCGCGTCGGTCAGCTTCGCCCCAAGCGTCTGGCGAATCGCTTCCATCTGCCGGTCCAAGCGGCGGCCTGTCCGGCGGTCGCCGATCGCCTGGAAGCCTGAAGTGGGGCCGAACGGCGCAGTCAGGGTCCTGTTTTCGACATGGAGGTCGCTGGGGGGCGCAACCTCGATCACGGCAATCCTGCGAATCGGTGTCCTTGGGGGCCGCCCGTCCGGTCCAGGCGGGGCTGCCGCTGCGCTTGCCGCGGAGAACGGCATGAACACCTTCAGCGCCTGAAGCTTGTTTCTTGTTTTGATTTTTCTTCCTCGTACCGCTGAGCTACCTGCACTTCACGAAGAAGTAACAGTGTTTAACAATGTTATTGATTGTAACTATACGGCTTTGCAGGAACGCCGGCCGCAAGCTGAACAGAACCTGATCGCGGGGCGTGCGTCGGCCATCAGCCTCGGTTTCCGTGACAAATCTCACACACTAATTCCCCGTTCTTGGACGGGAATCGGCGGAGCCGGCAATCAGCGGGTGCTGTTTCGCAACGCCGCGACCTGCTCGGCGTACTGGCTTTCGACCCTTTGAAGCCTCGCCTCGCGCGCGGCTTCGTTCACCCAGCGCGCGTTCAGGGCGCTCTGCCGGGCGAGCTGGTATTCGAGGAGGGCGGCCGGCAACAAGGCCTCGTTGTTCGCGGCGACGTAGCCGAGGCCCGCCCGCAGGGACTTCAGCGCCTCGCGCTCGCCGTCGGCGCGCGGGCCGGTCCCCTGGCCGTATTGCACCAGGAAGAGCTGGGCCTTCTTCTGGACGGCGTGCGGAACGCCCTGGCGCACCACGATCTGTGCGGGCGGGGTGGGCGCGGACCGCCAGATGACCTGCAGGCGGTCCGCCTCGAGCGGGAACTGCTGCCGGAAGCGCTCGAAGTCGGTGGTGTTGTTGGTCGCCACGTCCGCATCGCCGTTCGCCACCGCCAGCGCCGTCAACTGGTGGGTACCGATGATCTCGCCGCGGAAACGCGTCTCCATCTCGATGCGGTGGGGCAGGAAGAGCTGGACCTGCGGCAGGATGAAGCCCGACACCGAGCGGCTGTCACCGCGCGCCAGCCGCCATTGCTCCGGGCGCGCCAGCAGGGCGTCGAGGCTGTCGAGCGGGCCGGCCTTGCGCACGAGCAGGATGGCGCGATGCTCGGGCTCGCCCGCATGCCGCTTCACCTGGGCCAGCACGCTCATGCCGCGCCGGGAGACGGCGTCGAGCGCCATCTTGGCGGACAAGAGCGCGATATCCACCTCGTTGCGCTGGATGGCCTGTTCGAGGGATTCGTAGCTGGTCACCGACAGCGCGGCGACCGGTCGCCCGAGCGCGCGGCTCATGTCGGCAAGCACCGGCGCCCACTTGTCGCGCGATTCGACGGCGCCGCCGATGGGCAGCACGCCGAAGCGCAGCGGAACCGGCGAAGCCGGCGCGGCGGCACGGCCGGTCTGCGCCGGGACGGCCCGCCAGCCGAACGCGGCCGCGAGCACGATCAGCCGCCGCCTCAGCACGGATTCAAGGCGCACCGTCGCGCAGCGCCGCCTGCTGGTCGGCGTACGTGGTCTCGATGCGCTGCAGGCGGGCCTGCCGCGCCGCTTCGTTCACCCACTGCGAGGTCATCGCGCTTTGCCGCGCGAGCTGGTAGGCCAGCCTGGCTGCCGGCATCAGCGAGCTGTTGTCGGCGGCGACGAAACCGGCCAGGTCGTGCAGCGACTTCAGCACGGCGCGCTCGCCGTCGCTGCGCGGGCCCTTGCCTCGGGCGTACTCCACGAGAAACGCCTGCACCTGCTTCTGGAAGGCCGGGCCGTAGTCGCGCCGCATCACGATCTGGGCATGCGGGATCAGCTCGGATTCCCAGATCACCTGCAGCCGGTCGGCCTCGGCCGGAAACTGGAGCTTGAAGCGCTCGAAATCGGCGGTGTTGTTGGTCGCCACGTCGGCCTCGCCGTTGGCCACGGCCAGCGCCGTCACCTGATGCGTGCCGACGAGCTCGCTGCGAAAGCGCGTCTCCATCGCGATGTGATTGGGCAGGAAGAGCTGCAACTGCGGCACGATGAAACCCGACACCGAGCGGCTCTCGCCGCGCGCCAGGCGCCATTTCTCCGGCTCGGCGAGCAGGCTCTTCAAGGAGTTGTAAGGGCCCGTCTTTCGCGCCAGCAGCAGGGCGCGGTAGCCGGGCAGGCCGTCGTGGCGGGTGACCTGCGCCACCACCTTCATGCGGCGCAGCGTCACCGCATCGAGCGCCATCTTGCCGGACAGGAAGGCCATGTCGACCTGGTCGCGCTGGATCGCCTGCTCCAGCGCCTCGTACGAGGTGACCGAGAGCATGGTCACCGGGCGGCCGATGGCGCGGCTCATGTCGGCGAGGAGGGGCTCCCAGTCGTTGCGCGATTCGAAGGCGCCGCCCAGCGGAAGGATTCCGAAGCGAAGGGTCCCGGCGCCGACCGTGCTGGAGGCGCCGGCGGTCTGCGCCGTGGCCACCACCTGACAGCCGAGAAGCAATGCCAGCGCGCCGCGCACCGCCAGTCCCCACGCGCACCGCGCCATCGCCCGCCAGCGCCCGGGCCGGATCGCGAAAGGAAGGAGGGAAGCGCCGGAAGCGCGGTGGACAGGAGCCAGCATCCTTTTTTGAAGCGCGTCTGCCAGGAGGCTTATTGGCCCGGGCTGGTCAAACGAGTACTGTCGAGAACACAATTAGAAACCAACTTCAACAATCGTCGTGTCGTTTTTCTCCACCCATGTACTTCGGTCGGTAACGCATCGGCAGGGCCGCTGACCGATCGCACACCGTGTCCATGAACCGGCCCTTCCGCGCCCTTCGCCAACTGGTGCGTCTGACGCTGGCCCAGCAACTCGTCCTGCTGGCCCTGCTGCCGGCGATGGTCGCGACGATGGGCACGATCGCGGTGCTCACGCGGCAGCACCTGGCGAACGTGACCGAACTCATGCGCGCCAACGCACAGACCGTGGCGCTGCAAGTGGCGACGGTGGCGCAGGCCCAGATCCAGCACATGGACCGCCGGGCGCTGCAGCGCACCGCTCAGTCGGGCAGTTACCAGCCGCATGTGCAGCAGGTGCAGATCTGGTCGGACGACGGCGAGATCGTCGCCAACTCGGAGACGACGGACCGCCAGCGTGGCGAGGGCCTGCAGGTGGTGGCGCCGATCATCGGCGACGACGGCAAGCACACGGGCAAGGTGATGGTGGAGATGAGCCTCGACGCCGTGAGCAATGCCAAGAAGGCGGTCTGGTTCAACGTCGTGCTGGTGCTCGGCGCGAGTCTCGTGGGGGTCGGGCTGGCCGGCTGGTGGGCGGCGCGGCGCATCAGCGCACCGATCCGCGCGCTGGGCGAGGCGGTCGACCGGCTCGGCGCCGGCGAGGACGCGCAGGTGAAAGTCCAGGGCACGGCCGAAGTGCGGCGCCTGCAGGACGGCTTCAACCAGGCGGCGCGCGCGCTGTCGGAAAGCCGCAACCTGCTGGAAAGCCGCATCGTCCACGCCACCGCCGAACTCGCGAGCAAGAACCAGCAGCTCGAAGTCGCGAGCCAGGCCAAGACGCGGCTGCTGGCCGCCGCGAGCCACGACCTGCGGCAGCCGCTGCATGCGCTGACGCTGTTTTCCGACGGCCTGGCCAATGGCGAGACCGATCCGGCGCGCCTGCAGCGCATCGGCCACATCCGCGAGTGCGTCGAATCGCTCGACCGGCTGTTCACCGAGCTGCTCAACCTGTCGCAACTCGATGCGGGCGTGCTGCAGCCGCAGTGGGCGGACTTCGCGCTCGACACCCTCTTCGACGAGATCAGCCGCAACTTCCGCGCAGTGGCCGAGCAGCAGAACCTGCGGCTGGTGGTGCGCAAGACCGACGTCTGGGTGCGCTGCGACTACGTGATGCTGTCGCGCATCCTGAACAACCTGGTGTCCAACTCGCTGCGCCACACCGCCGAAGGCGGCGTGCTGGTCGGCGCGCGGCGGCGAGGCAAGGGCATCCGCATCGATGTCTGGGACACCGGCGTCGGCATCGCGGCGCATCACCAGGCGCGGGTGTTCGAGGAGTTCTATCAAGTGGAGCCGCACGGCCGCCAAGGCCGCGATGCGCGCGGCATGGGCCTCGGGCTGGCCACGGTGCAGCGGCTGGCCGCGCTGCTGAACACGCGCGTCGACCTCAGTTCGCGCCTTCACAAGGGCACCTGCGTGCGGGTGACGGTGCGTGGCACCGAGCCCGTGATCGGCCTGCCGCCGCAGCCCATGACCCTGCCCGGCGCCCTGCTCGACGACCACGGCAGCCTGCGCAATGTCCGCGTGCTGGTGATCGACGACGAGCGCACCATCCTCGAAGGGCTGCAGGTCGTGCTCACGAACTGGGGCGCCGAGGTGATGGCCGCGCAGACCCGCGGCGAGGCGCTGGCCCTCGCCGACGCCTGGAGCCGACCGCCCGACGTGGTCGTCAGCGACCTCCTGCTGCAGGGCGGCGACAACGGCCTGGACGTGCTCGCAGCGCTGGAGCGCCATCCGAACGGCATCGGCCCCGGCACCGCCCGCCTGCTCGTGACCGGCGAGACCAAGCCCGACCGCCTGCGCGAAGTGGCGAGCGCGGGCGTGTCGGTGCTCTACAAGCCGGTCTCGCCGAAGATCCTTCGGCAGGCCATCCAGGCCCAACTCGCCGCCGTCCGGGAGCCGGCCCTGTAGGGGATACGACCTCTGACATAGGCCGACAGGCTGCGGCTTCGGCCGCTGCCCTACGGCAACGGGACCGCCCGCTTGCCGACATAAGCCCTCTGCCTTATCGCGCCGCGCAGGCCGCATCCGTACATTGGGTTCTGTCACCCACTGCGGATGCAGTCCATGTTTGCCAACCGATTTCTTCCACTGCTTCGAAGGCAATGCGCCACCCTGGCGATGGGCCTGGCTTGCGCAGTGCTGCCCGGCACCGGCGCGGCGGCGGTGATCAGGGTGCTCATGGCGGACGAAAACGCAGCCCACACGGAATTCGTTCGCCAACTGCGCGAGACGCAGGAAGCGGGCAGCAGCCTGGAACTGATCCACGTCGCTGCCGGCCGGCCGTCCGGCGAGAGCGTCGAGGAGGACCACTCGGCCGGCATGCGCACGCGCGGCGTCAGGCTCGCGCCGACGGACACCCCGATCACGATGGCGGTCGGCGTGGACGCGTCGAGGACGGCGATCGAGCGGCCCGGGCAGGACCCGCTGGTGCTCGCGATGCTGAGCCGGCTCGACTACGAAAGCCTCAAGGACAACCCCGCCCTGCGGCGCCCCGACCGCTGGATCGGCGTGTTGCTGCGCGAGCCCGCCATGGCCGACCAGATCACGCTGATCGATGCCGTCATGCCGCAGCGGCGCAGGCTGGGCGTGGTGGTCACCGCCGAGTCGGAACCGATGATCCGCGAGCTGCGGCGCGCCGCGAACGGCTGGGACCTGCAGGTCGAATACGCGACCGATGCCAAGGCGCTGGCCGCCGCGCTGCGGCGGCTCGTGCCGCGCAGCGATGCATTGATGGTGCTGCCCGACCTGATCGGCGACAGCCAGCCTGCGACGCTCGCCGTGCTGCGCGCCGGTGCCAGCGCCGGCCTGCCGGTGTTCGGCACGAGCGACGGCCTGGTCCGCTCCGGGGGACTCGCGGCAGCGGTGTCCACGCCGGCGCAACTGGCGCAGCAGGCGCGGCTGCTCGGCCTGAAACTGGCCTCCAACACCGCCGCGGGCGGCCTGCTGGTCGAATGCGCAACGCCCTCGACCGTGCGCGTCAACCCCACGGTGGCGCGCGGCCTGGGCATGCGGCTGCCTGAAGAACGAGAACTCACGGAGCGGGTCACCGCGATTCGATGACCGCCCCGACACATCGCCTGATCGCGCCTGCCGTTGCGGCGGTGCGACCGACCCAACCGCCGGCAGCCGCCGACGACCGCGCCCTCGTGGTCGGCGGGAGCCTGCAGCGCGACCTGTTCCGCCTGGGTGTGGTGCCGTGCGCGGCGGTGGCCCTGGCGCTCACCGGCTGGTTCACCAACAGCCGGCTCGACACGCTCGAAGCCGCCTTCGACGCCGAAGGCCAGGCCGTCGCCCGCCAGGTGGCTGCGATGTCCGACCTGAGCCTCTATGCGGGCGACCTGCCCGCGCTGCAGAACGTCGCCAATGCTGCGCTGCGGGGCGGACAGGTCACGCGCGTCGAGATCAGCAACAGCGCCGGCGTCTTCGTGACGGCCGGCCCGAAGACCGCACCGCTCGCCAAGCTGCGCATGTTCACCGCGCCGGTCACGCTGCGCGAAGCCTCGCGCGCCATGGCTTTCGCGCCGGCAGGCTCCACCGCGGCCGGCGAAACGCCCATCGGCCTGGTGCAGACCTTCCGCGACACCACCGCCTACGATCGCGAACGCACGCGCTCGCTGATGGCCGGCATCGGCATCGCGATGATCGCCCTGCTGGTCGCCTGGGCCTGGGTGCGCCATACCGCACGTGCCGTCGCCCAGCCGCTGCGCCGCATCTCGCGCGCCGTGGCCGCCCTGCAGGCGGGCCAGTTCGATGCGCGCTGCAATGTCGTCACGCTGGCCGGGGACGACGGCGACGCCGAACCGGGCGCACGACGCGCCCAGCACGAGCTCGCGAACCTCGCGCACGACATCAACCGCCTGGCCGAGCGCCTGCAGCGCAACCGCCAGATCAGCGAGGAGCGGGTGTGCGAAGCCACCGCCGTGGCGCTGCAGCGAATGGCGGAGGCCGAGCAGGCCGCGTTGTCCCGCGCCCGCTTCCTGGCTGCCGCGAGCCACGACCTGCGCCAGCCGCTGCATGCGATGGGCCTCTTCATCGACGGCCTGCTGCCCACCGCGAGCCCGGCGCAGCGCCCCGCCGTGATGCGCCTGCAGGAGGCCACGGAGTTCATGACCCTGCTGCTCGACGACCTGCTGGAAATCTCGCGGCTCGATGCGCAGGTGCTGACGCCCACCATCTCGGGCGTTTCGCTGGCGACCGTGTTCGACCAGCTCGACGCCCAGCACGCCGCACCGGCCGCCGCCGCGCGCGTTCGCCTGCTTTGGGAAGATCGCGGCCTGGCGGTGCGCACCGACGCCGCGCTGCTGCTGCGCATCATCGGCAACCTGGTCAGCAACGCCATCCGCCACACGCCGGCGGACGGCACGGTGCTGGTGACGGCGCGCCACAGCGGCGACTCCATCCGCATCGAGGTGCGCGACAACGGCGTCGGCATCGCGCCCATCCACCAGGCGCGCATCTTCGAGGAGTTCTACCAGGTCGCGAACACCGAGCGGGACCGTCGCCAGGGCTTCGGCCTCGGCCTGGCGATCTGCGCGCGGATCGCCACGCTCCTCGGCACGCGCATCACCCTTCGCTCCGCGCTGCAGGCGGGCAGCACCTTCGCGATCGAGCTGCCGGCGGCCCATCCGCGCGAGGTGGCGCCGCCCGCGCCGGAGCCGGTGGCGACGGCACCGCTGGCTGGCGTGCGCTGCCTCGTCGTCGACGACGACCCGGCCATCCTCCACGGCAGCCGCACCTTGCTCGAACAATGGGGCTGCCAGGTCGAATGCGCGCCCAGCCGTGCGGAGGCGCTGATCCGGCTCGGTGATGCCGGCTCGCACTTCGACGTGGTGCTGTGCGACCTGCAACTGGCCGGCGACGACGACGGCATGGAAGTCATCGACGCCACGCGCCGGCTCCAGCCCGACGCGTTGGCCGTGCTGGTGTCGGGCGCCACCGGGCCCGAGATCCTGCAGCGCCTGCGCCAGGGCGGCGTGATGCTGCTCACCAAGCCGGTCGCGCCGGCCAAGCTGCGCGCGCTGCTGTCGACCCGGCGGGTCGCGGTTCCGGCCTGAAGGGGCGTCTTCAGTTCACCACGCCGAGGTGAAGGAAGCCGGCGGTGTTCACGTTGCCTCGGGCGCCGACCATGGCTTCGAGCTTGCCCATGCGCATGAAGAAGAAGCCGCCGGGGCCGGCGGAACCGCGCATGCCGAGCGGGCCGATCGCGCCCATGTCATGCAGCGCGAAGTCCGCCGAGGTCTGGGTGCCGGTCTCCGGGGTCGTCGACGTGATCGAGAAGCTCGTCGCAGAAGCGACGACGGTGTCCATGGTGCCGCCCGTCGATCCGCCGACCCCCTTGAATGCGCTCCAGCTCGACGCTTCGGGAAAGCCGATCGAGAAGACCCAGGTGCCCGCGACGGAGTTCGGCGACGAGCCTGCCGAAAGGTACACGTTCTCGCCCTCGACGCGGCCGATCGCGAACCGGCCCTGGAAGGTGCCGTCCGAGCCGGTCAGGTTCCACATGCCGGCCTCGGCGTCGGCGGTGATCGCGCTGACGCTGACGGATGCAACGGGGCACTTCTCCACGCGGTAGATCCCGCTGTCCACGCATTGCGTCATCGTCGTGCCGCCGCCGGAAATGCGGACCTGGCCGATGAAGGAGTCGCGTCCTGTGGGCGTCGAATCGACACGGAAGCGGTTGTACACGCCGTCCAGGTTCGCCTGCGCGGTCACGAGAGCGCGCGAGGCGATGAAGGGGTACGGGGCGTAGCTCACCGGGTTCGAGTTCGGCACCGCCAGCGGCACTGAGCCGACGACCGTGTCATTGAAGGCGAACAGCCCGGACGTGTTCGCCTGCGTGGTGATTCGGCCGCTCCGGACGCCATAGCGGGCCGTCGGCGCCGCGGGCTTGTCCAGCGTGCCCGAGCTCGATCCGCCGGCGTTGTCCGTCACGGTGTAGGTGAGCTGGTCGAAGTCGATCTTGAGCGATTGGCGGGTGCCGTTGGCGGCGAAGAACTTGAAGTCGCCATTTCGGGCGTCCGGCGCAGGCTTCACGTCGCTGCCGCCACCGGACACCGGCGGCAGGGCGCTGCCGCCCCCTCCGCCGCCGCCGCCACAACCCGCCAGGCCAGCCATCAAAACCGCGGCCACCAAGGCCCTCTTCAGATCCTTCATTCAAGCCCTCGCATTTCGTTGTGTGACATCCGAGCGACAGCCGCCCGAAATTTCTCGGCCGAAATGTAGCCTAAACGGATCATTTATGTATCAAGATGTACCTTTATCCCCAAAAAGGGGGGTGTCCGGACCAGCAGCCGTTGCTAGGATTCCACATCTTTTGGAACGGCGGACGCAGCGCACAGGAAGGACGAGGCGGACAAATGGAACCGATGCACTGGCAGTACATGGGCGCGCTCGGCGGCGTGATCGGCATCGGCTGGCTGGTCGTGGTGCCGATGTACCGGGGCTGGAGTCACCTCAACGAAAAGATGACGGGCAGCGTGGAGCAGAGCATCCGCACGGTGGCCGAATGCGAAGGCCGCACGGTCGCGTCCACGGCGACAGTGCCGGGCAAATAGGAACCCGGCAAGACCTCAGGCGGACGCCTGCCCCGCCACCAGCGCGAAGCGCACGGCCTGGGGCTCGACCGCGACCTCATAGCCCAGTCCGTCGGCCAGCGACTGCAGCGCGATGGCATCGATCGCCAACGCGCGTGGCGCCCGGTGCGCGCCGGCCACCGGATCGGCCGCCGACGGCTCGCCCGGCGTGGCCGAGAAGCGCAACCCGTCCGCGCCCTGCGCCTCGACATCGATCGCGCCCACATTCGGCACGCAATCGTGCAGGTAGCCCAGCGCGCCGAGGAACATGTAGCGCAAGGCCGCCGCCGCCGGAAAGTTCGGCTCTCCCTCCTCGGGCGACAGGTCTTCGCCGACGTGGAGTGCGACGCCGTTCAGATCGAAGGCCACGCGCATCAGCCCCGTGCACTGCGCGACGAGCGCGCTGCGGGTGATGCCGTCGTCGTGCGTGGCGAGTTCCCAGTCGCGCAGCGAGCGAACGCCGCTGGCGAGGGCATTGACCTGGTTTTCGATCATCGCGACCCGCTCCGCCCACGCCGGCGCATCGGGATTCTCAGCGGCAGTCACCTGGCGCTTCAGCAGCAGGATGCCCATGCGGATGACCGACACCGGCGCGGCCATGTCATGCCGCAACGCCGGCAGCGCACGCGTCAGCAACTCGTGCCGCACGCCGGCCGCCATCCAACTGCGCGCGCCGGGTGAAGCCTTCATCGGGCAGCGGCCCGCGTCAGGATGCGTTCGAGGACTTCGAAGTCGATCGGCTTTTGCAGGTGGTGGTCGAACAGTCCGGCGCCGCCGCTGGCGTCCTCCGCCGAGTAGCCCGAGATCGCCACCAGCAGCGGCGGTTCGCCCCGTGCGCTGGCGCGAAGTTGCCGCGCCACTTCGGTGCCCGGGAAGTCCGGCAGCGTGAGGTCCACGAGTGCAGCATCGAAGACTTCGCCCGCGGCAACATCCAGGGCCTGCTGACCGGTGTAGGTACAGCGCGCCGTGTGGTCCTGCAGCACGAGGAGCTCCTGCAGCAGATCCGCCGCGGCCTCGTTGTCGTCAACGATCAGAACGTTCACTTCCAAATCTCCCTGAACCAAATTTTCAGAGTATCGGACTGCATCCCGCATGCCCGATGTAGGACACGGTCGCACCCTGCGAGCACTGGCCCCACGTCAGGGCTCCGGCGGCGCCGCCTGCAGCGGCAGCACCACGCGAAACTCGGCGCCCTGGCCCGGCGCGCTCTCGAGACGGATTTCGCCGCCGTGCGAACGCACGATTTCCCGCGTGATGTAGAGGCCGAGCCCGAGGCCGGGCGCGTGCTTGCGGCTGTCGTCCGTGCGCTCGAACTGCTCGAAGATGCGCTCCTGGTCTTCCACCGCGATGCCGATGCCGTTGTCGCGCACGCTCATGTGCGCCGTCTCGCCGACCTGCGCCACCGTGACCTCGATCGGCTTGCCGCCCCCATAGCGCAGCGCGTTCGTCAGCAGGTTGGTGAGCACCTGCTCGATGCGGAAGTCATCCCACACGCCGTCGATGCGCGCGGGCGCCTTCAGCTCGACCATTGAGCCGGCCGCCTCGGCCTGCTGCGCCAGATCCGCGACCACGCCGCGCGCCAGCGCCGCGAGGTCCGTCGGCTTGGGCCGGATCGAAAGCGCGCCCCGCCGCATGCGCGTCACGTCGAGCATGTCGTCGATCAGCCGCACCATGTTCTGGATCTGGCGCTGGTCGCGCTCGATCATCGCGGGCAGCCGCTCCGGCCCGAAAGGCGCCAGGTTGCCCTTGGCGAGATGCAGCTTGCGCACCTGCGTTTCGAGGAACAGCGTGTTGAGCGGCGTGCGCAGTTCGTGCGAGACCATCGACATGAAGTCGTCGCGCATGCGCACGGCGCGCTCCAGCTCCCGCTGCGCGCATTGAAGCTGCTGCACCAGTGCGTCCTGCTGGCGGCTGGCCTCGGCGAGCGCGTCCATCTCGTGCCGCAGCGCCTTGCGGTGGCGATACAGGTCGACGAAGACGCTGACCTTGCTGTTCACCGCGTGCGCGTCCAGCGGCTTCTGCAGGAAGTCGACCGCGCCGCTCTCGTAGCCCTTGAAGGCGTAGTTCATCTCCCGGCCGGCCGCGCTGACGAAGATGATCGGGATGTGCCGCGTGCGCTCGGTGCCGCGCATCATCTCCGCCAGCTCGAAGCCGTTCATCCCCGGCATCTGCACGTCGAGGATCGCGAGCGCGAACTCATGCTCCAGCAGCAAAGCGAGCGCCTGCTCCGCCGACGTCGCCTGAAACACCCGCCGCGCCGGGCCGCGGATCAGCGCCTCCAGTGCCAGCAGGTTCTCCGGCAGGTCGTCGACGATCAGCAACTTGCTTTCGACATCAATGGGCATGGGCGGAGTCCAGTTGCAGAAGGAGCGCGCGAATGTCGCGCAGGGGCAGTACGTGGTCAGGGGAATGGGCGCCGAGCGCGGCGTTCGGCATGGTGGGAATCTCGGCCTCGGTCGGGTCCTGCACGATGGTCAGGCCGCCCGCCTGGTGGATGCGCAGCAGGCCTTCGGCGCCGTCGTCGTTGGCGCCCGTCAGCAGGACGCCCGCGAGCGAAGGCCCGAACGCGTCGGCGGCCGAACTCATCAGCACGTCGATCGCGGGGCGCGAATACAGCACCGGCGGCTCGCAGCTCAGCGAGAAGCACAGATCGCGCTCGATCGACAGGTGGTAGCCCGGCGGCGCGAAGTACAGCGTGCCGGCCTGGACCGGCGCCTTGTCCTCGGCTTCGAACACGGGGATCGGCAGCCGGTGCCTGAAGACTTCCGCCAGCCGGCTCTCGTGGGTCTCGGGCAGGTGGATGACCACCACCACCGGAAGCCGCCACTGCGCGGGCAGGTCGCCGAGCAAGGCGATCAGGGCGTCGACGCCGCCGGCGGACGCGCCGATCACGACCGCCAGTACCTGCCGCCGCGCCATGCCGGGAAACTGCTTCATGTCACCTTCCTGAAAATGCGCTCACCGCGCGACAGCACCTCGAAGCGATCGGCGTAGCTCGAAAAATCGATGCTCTCCTTCGCGCCGAGCCCCAGGAAGCCGCGATGGCACAGCGACTCATGGAACAGCCCCAGCGCCCGGTCCTGCAACTGCCGGTTGAAATAGATGAGCACATTGCGGCAGGACACAAGCTGCGTTTCCGCGAAAACCGCGTCGGTCGCGAGGCTGTGGTCGGCAAAGATCACGTCCACGCACAGCGATGGGTCGAAGCGCGCAGCGTCGTAGGCCGCGGTGTAGTAGTCGGAGAAGGCCCGCAGGCCGCCCGCACGCTGGTAGTTCGCCGTGTAGTGCCTGATCGACTCCAGCGGAAAGATGCCCAGCCGCGCCTTCTCCAGCGACGAGGGATTGATGTCGGTCGCATAGATCTGCGTGCGCTCCAGCAGGCCTTCCTCGCGCAGCAGGATCGCGAGCGAGAAGACCTCCTCGCCCGTGCTGCAGCCCGCCACCCAGACCTTGAGCGACGGATAGGTGTGCAGCATGGGCACGACCTGCCGGCGCAGTTCCAGGAAGTAGCCCGGGTCGCGGAACATCTCGCTCACCGGGATCGTGAGGAACTGCAGCAGCCGCGTGAACATCGCCGGCTCGCGCAGCACCTTGTCCTGCAGCGCCGAGATGCTCGGCAGCCCCAGTTGCCCGAGCGCATAGAGCACGCGCCGCTTCTGCGAGGCGCCGGTGTAGTTGCGGAAGTCGTAGCTGTACTTGAGGTAGATCGCCTCCATCAGCAGGCGCAGCTCGATGTCCGTGTCGCTCGGCGGATGCAGCGGCGGAGGCGGGGCGCCGGGATTCACAGCCGCTCCATCTTGGGCATCCACACCCGCAGCAGCGAGAACAGGCGGTCGAGGTCGACCGGCTTGGCGAGGTAGTCGTTGGCGCCCGCGGCCAGGCATTGCTCCTGGTCGTCCTTCATGGCCTTGGCAGTGACCGCGATCACCGGCAGCTTGCCGAAGCGCGGGTCCTGGCGAAGGCGGCGCGTGGCTTCGAGGCCATCCATCTCCGGCATCATCACGTCCATCAGCACGAGGTCGATGTCGCGCACCTGGTCGAGCTTCTCCAGCGCCTCGCGGCCGTTGCGGCCGATCTCGACGGTGGCGCCGCGCTGCTCCAGCGCGCTGGTGAGCGCGAAGATGTTGCGTACGTCGTCGTCCACCAGCAGGATGCGGCGGCCCTCGAAGACGCGGTCGCGTCCGCGCGCGGTCTTCAGCATGCTCCGGCGCTCGCTCGACAGGTCGGCCTCGACCTTGTGCAGGAACAGCGTCACTTCGTCCAGCAGTCGCTCGGGCGAGCGCGCCCCCTTGATGATGATCGAGCGCGAATAGCGCAGCAACTCGGCCTCTTCGTCGCGCGTGAGATTGCGGCCGGTGTAGACGATGACGGGCGGGAACGAGACGATCTCCTCCGTCGCCATGCGCTTGAGCAGTTCGGCGCCCTGCATGTCGGGCAGCCGCAGGTCGGTGATCATGCAGTCGAAGACGCGCGTGCGCAGCAGCTCCAGCGCTTCCTCGCCCGATTCGACGGCGGTGATGACCACGTCGTCGTCGCCGATCAGCTTGACCACGCTTTCGCGCTGCAGCGCATCGTCCTCCACCAGCAGCACGGCCTTGAGCTTCTGCGTGAGCTTGTCCTCGAACTTGCGGAACACCTCCATCAACTGGTCGCGCGACGTGGGCTTGAGTGCATAGCCGATCGCGCCCATGTGCAGCGCGGCTTCGGAGCTGTCCTGCGCGGAGACGACGTGGACCGGAATGTGGCGCGTCTGCGGATCGTCCTTCAGCCGCTGCAGCACGCCGAGGCCGGGGCTGTCGGGCAGGCGCATGTCGAGCAGGATCGCATCGGGCAGGAACTGCGTCGCGAGGCTGAAGCCATCGGCGGCGCCGTGCGCGACCAGGCAGCGGTAGCCGAGTTCGTGCGCGAGGTCGTAGAGGATGTGGGCGAACTGCGGCTCGTCCTCGATCACGAGCACGCGGCGGGTCTGGTCGGGCGGCAGCGAGCGGTCGTCGGCGAACTGCGGGGCCGGGACTGCCGGCGTGGCGGGCGCGGGCGGCGCCGGCGGCACGCCGGCTTGCGCACGCGGGGCCGGCGGTGTCGCCCTGGCGCCCGCCTCTGCCGGCTGCTCACCGGCCTGCGGCGCGCGCGCCGGCAACTCCAGCGTGAAGGTGCTGCCGGCGCCGGGATCGCTGCGCACGGCCAGCCTTCCGCCGAGCAGTTGGGTCAGATCACGCGAGATCGACAGGCCCAGCCCGGTGCCGCCGTAGCGGCGGCTGGTCGTGCCATCGGCCTGGCGGAAGGCTTCGAAGATCACCTCCTGCTGGTCGTCGGCGATGCCGATGCCGGTGTCGCTGACCGCGAAGGCCGCGCCGCCGCCGGGCAGGCCGGACACGGTGAGCGCCACCTCGCCGTGGTCCGTGAACTTGAGCGCGTTCGACAGCAGGTTCTTCAGGATCTGCTCGACCCTCTGCCGGTCGGTGACCAGCGTGGCAGGCACGTCGGGCCGGAGGTCGAGCCGGAACTCCAGCCCCTTCTGCCCGGACAGCGGCGTGAACATCATCTGCAGGCTGTGGGCCAGCTTCTCCGTCGCAACCTCCTCCGCCACCACTTCCAGCTTGCCGGCCTCGACCTTCGCGATGTCGAGGATGTCGTTGATCAGCACCAGCAGGTCGTTGCCCGACGCGTAGATGGACTCCGCGAACTTCACCTGCTCGGCGCTGAGGTTGCCCTGCGGGTTGTCGCCCAGCAGCTTGGCGAGGATCAGCGCGCTGTTGAGCGGCGTGCGCAGTTCGTGCGACATGTTCGCGAGAAATTCCGACTTGTAGCGGCTTGCGCGCTGCAGCTCGTCGGCCCGCTCCTCGAGGTCGCGCTGCGCGCGCCGCAAGGCGGCATTGCGCAGGTCCAGCGCCTCGGTGCGCTCCGAGAGCTGGCTGTTGGTCTGCTCCAGCTCGGCCTGCTGGTTCTCCAGCGTGGCCTGCGACACGCGCAGTGCGCGCGACTGCTCTTCCAGCTCCTCGTTGGCGGTGCGCAGCTCTTCCTGCTGCACTTGCAATTCTTCGTTGAGCTGCTGGGTCTCGGCCAGGGCGTCCTGCAACTGCTCCCGGTAGCGCACCGCGGCGATCGAGCTGCCGATGTTGCCGGCGACCAGGTCGAGCAACTGGTTCGCTTCCTCGCCCGGCGCCTTCAGGAGGCCGAGTTCGACGACGCCATTGACGATGCCGTCGTTCACCACGGGCAGGAGCAGGGCGGCCGCCGGCAACATCTCCCCGAGACCCGAGTTGACCTTGAGATAGTCGGTGTCGACCGGCTCGATGAGCATGCGGCGCTTCTCGGCGGCGGCCTGCCCCACCAGGCCTTCGGTCGGCGCGAAGACCTGCGGCGAGGCTTCGGCCTCGCTCGAAAAGCCATAGCTCGCGACCCGGCGCAACGCGCCGTGGCGCTCGCGCACGTACAGCGCGCCCACCGGGCTGCCGACGTGGCGGGAGAAGAAGGTGAGCACCTTACGGCCCATTTCCTGCGCGTTGAGCTCGCCCACCAGTTCCCCGGTCAGCTCGGTCTGCGCGCTGCGCAGCCAGGCCTGCCGCTGCAGCGTGCCGGCATGGGTCGCCTGCTCCTGGAGAACGTTGTCATAGCTTTCGGACAGGCGCATCAGTTGCCGCCTGCCGAAGTAGGCCAGCAGGCCGGTGGTGATCAGCGTGAAAAGCACGAACAGCGCGACGATCGCCATGCTGGTGCGGTTGGCTTCGTTGTTGCGCTCGAAGCGCAGGTTCTGCTCGGTGTTGCTGAAGGCGCCGTACTCGGCGCGCATCTCGTCGGTGAGCCGCTTGCCGCGGCCGAGGCGCACCGGCTGCTGGTAGTCGCCGCCGCTGCGGCGCAGGTCGATCATCTCGCGCGCGAACTGGTTCCACGTCTCCTGCAGCGCGGCGATGCGGTCCACCCGGTCGACCTGCGCCCGGTTGTCTGCCACCAGCGTCTTGAGCGCGCCCAGGTCGTTCCTGATTTTCGGCAGGTTGCTTTCGTAGGGCTCCAGGAAGCTCTCGTCACCCGTGATCAGGAAGCCGCGCATGCCGGTTTCGAGATCGATGCTGCGGCGCTGGACCTCGCTCGCGGCGCGCGTCACGCGGTCGGTGTGCTCGACCCAGCCGATCACCGACAGCAGGTACACGATGAGCGCGACGAAGACCACGGCGCCGATGACCCCGCCGGCGAGCGGGAGCTTCAGGTTGCGGCTGAGCAGGCGTTGAAAGTCCTCGGGATCGATCGCGGCGGGAGTGTTCATGAAGCAGTCTGTCGTCCAAGGAGGCAAAAGCCCCAGAGACTGCCAGAGCGCGGACCGCTTCCCTGTCGGATAAGGCCGCGAACCTGCGGACGGCCGGGCCGCGTCCCGAATTCAACCGCAGGCGGCACGCCCCGAAGGGCTCGAGTCCAGTTCGCCGAACGCACGCACCAGATCCGGCAGTGAGCGCGCACCCATCTTTTCCATCGCGTTGGCGCGATGCAGTTTCACCGTGCGCTCGGCGGTGCCGAGCGCCGCGCCGATCTCCTTGTTGAAAGCGCCCGCGACGACCATGGCCGCGACCTGGCGCTCGCGCGGCGTGAGCGTCGCGTAGCGCGCCTTCAGCGCCGCGACCTGCTGCAGCATGCGGCGACGCGACAGATGGTTGGTCAGCGCATTCGTCACCGCGCCGACGAGCGTCTCCTGATCGACCGGCTTGAGGAAGAAGTCCGCGGCCCCGGCCTTCATGGCGCGCAAGGTGTCGTGGGCGCTGGCCTTGGCCGTGAGCACGATGACCGGCAAGGGCTCGACGCTGCGTGTGACCACGTCCTGGAGGTCGAGCCAGTCGGGACCCGGCATGTGGAGGTCGAGGATCAGGCAGCCGGGTTCGTCGCCGATGCCCTGCCGGAGGAGCTCGCCGATGGAGCCGTAGTCCCGGACGCTGTGGCCGGCCGTCATCAACTGGTCGCACACTGCACGCCGGAACGCGCTGTCGTCATCGACCACGCGGATGACGGGTGTCTCTGCGTCCTGGTGGCCGGAAGCACCATCCTTGGAAAGTGTCATGTTCGGTTCGCTCGGTCCCGCGGCCTCGTTGCCGCCGGGTGCATCATACGAACTCGTGTCTCAGACCCATGGCCGATTGCGAGCCACCGGCAGCCGTGGTAGGCCCGACACGGCACGACTCACCCGAACGCCCATGACGACCATCTTCGAAGAACCCAAGATCGATTGCCACAATCACATCTTCGACCCCGTGCGGTTTCCCTATGGGGCGGACACGCACTATCGCCCGAGCGGCCAGGAGTCGGGGTCTGCCGATCTGTTCTTGGCGGTGATGGATGCCTACGGCGTGCGCCGCGCGCTGGTGGTGGGGCCCAATTCCGGCTACGGCACGGACAACCGGTGCCTGCTCGATGCGATTGCGCGCAGCCAGGGACGCTTCAAGGGCATCGCCGTGGTGGACAACGGCATCGCGCTCGATGCACTGGCGGACCTGAAGGCGCAAGGCATCGTCGGTGTCGCGTTCAATCCGTCCTTTCTCGGCGTGGACTACTACCTGCCCGCCGGCGAGCTGCTCCGCAAGCTGGGTGAGCTGGATCTTCTGCTGCAGGTGCAGGTCGAGCGGGACCAGCTCCCCGCGTTGCTGCCACTGCTCGATGGCTCCGATGTGCGCCTGGTGATCGACCATTGCGGCAAGCCGCATCCCGATGCGGGCCTGCATCAGCCGGGCTTCCGCGCGCTGCTGGAATTGGGGCGTTCGGGGCGCGCCTACGTCAAGCTGTCGGGTCTTGCGAAGTTCTCGCAGAAGGCGCATCCGCATGAGGATGTGTGGCCGTTCGTGCACGCGCTGGCCGATGCGTTCACGCTCGATCGCTGCGTGTGGGGTTCGGACTGGCCCTACCTTCGCGCGACCGAACGCATCGACTACGGCCTGCAGCTCAGCTTGATCAAGCAACTCTTTCCCGACGAGGCCGATCGCCGCAAGCTGCTGTGGGAATCGCCGCTGCGGCTCGTTGCATGGGATGAATGAGGCCTCGCGTCCGGCCTGATGTGTAGGACCGCGTCGGGTTGACAGGTCCTTTGCAATGGCGATGCTTTTTCCTGAGTCCCGCTGCCGCGTGCGGCGGGCACGAAAGGGGAAATCCATGAACTCGACGCCACTCGACTCGCCTTCGGTCGAACGCACTCCAGCTCGATCATCGCCCAAGGTACTCTGGACGGCCATCGGCGCACTGGCCGTAGCCGTGACCGCACTCGGCGCCGTGGTGCTGCACCAGCAGCGCCGTAGCGACGCGCCGGACCCTGCCGCCGTCGCCGTCGCGCCGGCGGTGCGGGCGCCGGCACCGGACGACTTCAAGCTCGACGAGCCTCGACCTGCCTCGCCGGTTCCGCCGGCGACGAACAGCGCGGCGCCTCCCGTTGCAACGCCCTTGCCGCCGCCCGTCAGGGCGCCCGAGGTCGTGTCGCCGAACGTGGCGCAAGCGCCGGGCCCTGCACCGGCGCCGGCGCCCGCGCGCGCCCATGTCTGCTCCGTCTGCGGTCACGTCGAATCGGTACGCAGCGTGGAACATCCCGCACCTGCAAGCGGGGTCGGGGCCGTCGCGGGCGGCGTCGTCGGCGGCCTCGTGGGCAACCAGATCGGCCATGGCGGCGGGCGTGCCGCAGCCACGGTGATCGGCGCAGTCGGAGGAGGCTTCGCGGGAAACGAGATCGAGAAGCGCACGCGAACGGTGAGCAGCTATCAGGTGAGCGTGCGCATGGAGGACGGGTCGCTGCGCACGGTCGAGACCAGCACCGCGCCACCCATCGGCAAGGCGGTCACGCTCCAGGGGAAGGTGTTGCGTCCGGCGGATGGGCGGAAGTGAACGGGCTGCGCGTGCCGAGTCCCGCCCATCGGGCGACCTGCTCGACCACCCACGGGCCATCGTCCAGCGGCAGGTCGTGGCCGGCGCCCGGGTGTTCGAGGATTGCCGTGTGCCATTGCCGAGCGAGTTGCCGCGAGCACTGCACGTTCACCAGCGCATCGCTGCGGCTCGCCAGCACGAGCAGCGGCACGGATGGCGCATCCGTCGGAGCACGGTAGCGCGCAGCCGCCAGCAACTGCCTCAAGGCGTTGGCGCCCGAGACCGGATGCGCCTCGCGCAGCGCCGTCCAGTCGTCGATCACGCCAGCGTCCGGCCCGAAACGCCGACTCGTGAGACGCAGGATCGTCTGCTCGCGCTGTCGATTCGTCTTCATGCCGGCCACGACGGCGAGCAGCGCGGCGTAGTTGGCGGGCCGCAACCGCTGGTACCAGCGGCTGAACGGACGCAGGCTGGTGTTGATCAGCACGCAGCCCGCGAGTTCTTCCGGGTGCCGGCATGCCCACTCGACCGCCACCATCGCACCCAGCGACATGGCGAGCAGGTGGAAGGGCGGCGCGTGGCCCGATGCGGCCATCTGCAGCCGGCAGTTGCGCATCGTCGCCTCGATGCTCGCCAGGCTTTGCACCTGGTTCATGCGCCCGTTGCCGGGCAGGTCGATGGTCAGCACGCGTGCACCGGGCAGCCGCGCGCGCAACATGTCCGGGAAGGCGCCCCAGTGCCCACTCTCTCGCGTGAGCCCGCGCAGCAGGACCCAGGTGCTCATGGCAGCGGCCCTCCACGCCCTGCGTACCAGCGCGCCACGGCCAGCGCCCGATGGCGCTCCCTGTCCATGCCTGTCGGCAGCCAGCGCTCGTGGCTGCATGCCGCGCGCGTGACGAAGTCCAGCCAACCGACGTGCCGCCGCAGCACGCGCTGCTGGCGATGCGCGATCACCGGATTGAACATGCCGTGACGCGAGAAGATCTGCAACGGATTCTTCTTGATCCACAGCCACGATCCCATCTCCAGCGTCAGCGGCAGGAACACCGATCCGGGCTTGGTGTCGCACGCGCGCAGGTACAGGTGGTCCCACAGGTCGCCGTTCGTCATGTACTGGCGGCTCTGCGGTTCCAGCACATAGCGGTGGTGCAGCAGCGCGCCGTCGACGATCTCGCCTAGCGCGTGCATCTCGGGCAGGTGGGCGATGGGACGCGAGCTGTGCGCGAACGGAAACCAGATGCGATCGCTCAGGCCGAAGCCCGAGTGGCAATCCACCGCGATGCTGAAGGGGCGCACCGTCAGTTCGGATTCGACCAGCTCGCACAGCGCCGCGCTCTCGCTTTCCATGGGCGCTCCCTGCGGGCCGCGATACCAGGGCAATGCGGCGCTGACGCGCTGTCCGCCGAGCAGGTGCGGCACGCGCTCGGCCGACTCCACCGGCGCGTTCCGCATGAGATCGACGCCATTGGGATTCGCGCGCGTGCCGCGCCACAGGCCGCCCGGATTGACGAGCGGCATGAACACCAGCCGCACGGTCTCCAGCTGCCGGTGCAGCGTGTCGTCCCATTGCAGCCGCATCACCAGGCTGCGCAGGTAGGCGATCGTGACTTCGGCGCCGATGCGCTCCAGGCCGTGCACGCCGCCGAAGAAGCCGACGGCCGGCGCGAGCGGGCTCGCGCTGCCAAGGATGAAGGCTTCCACCGGAAAGCGCGCCTCGCCCGCCATCACCTCGCACAGCACGCGCCGCGTCATGTGCACGCCGGCGAGTTCGGAGAGCCGCCGCAGCTCGATCAGTTCGGGGAGATCGGTGGGAATCACGCGCGCGAGGGATGACGGAAGTGCGCGCAGGATAGCCGCATCACCTGCCATCAGGCCGTCACAAAAGGCCGCTACGGTGGAGTGACCATGCCTCGAATCTTCCCTGCCTCGCCGAGCCATCCCTTGCGGGGTGTCGGGTCCGCCTTGTTGTGGGGCGCGATCGAACTGGTGGCGCTTGCGCGCTCGCGCTGGGCCTCGCGCTCGCATTCCGTGCGCTGACCCAGGCCGGTCGCTAGGCCGGCACGCCCTCGACATTGGGGCGATCCCAATGCCGGTGTTTCGCGATCGCGGCGATGAAGTCGTTGGCGATCTTCGTCGCCGCCGAGTCGTCGCCCAGGTTGGTCACGGGCGTGGCGGCCACGATCACGCCGGGGGGCGCGGACTTCGCGTCGGGGCCGATGCCGAGCGTCGCCAGCATCTGCACGCCCTCGCCCACCGCGCAGATGGCCTTGCAGTGCTTGTACGCCTCGAGCACGAAGTGAACCGCATCGCCGTTGCGCGACATCGCCTCGACCCCTTGCGCACCGGCTGGCACCAGCACGGCATCGAACATCACCGAAGGCATGTTGATGAAGGTCGCGTCGACGTCGAGCTGGCGCTTCGATGCGCTCGCGATCGTGCCCAGTCGCGGGCCGACCACCTTGCACTGCGCGCCAGCCTGCTCGATGGCTTCGCGAATGGGCTTCAGCGAGGCCGAATCGACGCCGTCCGCCACGAGGATCGCGACCTTGCGCGTCTTGATCGAGCCGTCGCCCGTGTCCAGCATGCTGAGCGCGCGCGACTCGTCGATCGGCATCGTGAAGCGATGCTCCCGAAAACCCGCGCGGCCGGCCGCCGCCTTCGCGTCCGGCGCATTGATGCCCAGCGGCTCCGCCACGCGGCGCGCGAGCTTCTCGTCGACGTGTGCCAGGTTGTCCACCATGCGCTGGCGCACGGCCGGCACCTCGACCTTCGACAACTCGAAGCGGAAGGCCGCGATGATGTGCTCCTTCTCGGACGCGCTCTGGCTGTTGAAGAAGAGCCGCGCCTGCGTGAAGTGATCGTCGAAGGACGGACTGCGCCGCCGCACCTTCGGCGGCTCCAGCGCTTCGGGGAACGACTGGAAGCCGCCGCTGCCGCCGTCGATCCGGAATTCCTTTCCGTCGATCAGCGAGTGGGGCTCGTAGGCCACCTGTCCGCGCGCGATGGTCTGGCGATGCATGCCGTCGCGCTGGAAGTTGTGGAACGGGCACACGCCCTTGTTGATCGGCAGTTCATGGAAGTTCGCGCCGCCGAGCCGCGAGATCTGCGTGTCGGTGTACGAGAACAGCCGCCCCTGCAGCAAGGGGTCGTTCGTGAAATCGATGCCCGGCACCACGTGGCCCGGATGGAATGCGACCTGCTCGGTCTCGGCGAAGAAGTTGTCCGGATTGCGGTTGAGCACCATGCGCCCGATGCGCTGCACGGGCACCATCTCTTCCGGAATGATCTTGGTGGGGTCGAGCAGGTCGAAGCCGAAGGCATGCTCCTTGTCCTGAGGGACCATCTGGACGCCAAGTTCCCATTCGGGGAAGTTGCCGCTCTCGATGGCCTCCCAGAGGTCCCGACGGTGGAAGTCGGCGTCCTTGCCTGCGATCTTCTGCGCCTCGTCCCAGGCCAGGCCGTGGATGCCGAGCTTAGGCTTCCAGTGGAACTTCACGAAATGGCTCTCGCCGCGCGAATTGATGAACCGGAACGTGTGGACGCCGAAGCCTTCCATCATCCGCAGGCTGCGCGGGATGGCGCGATCGGACATCGCCCACATCAGCATGTGGGTGCTCTCGGGCATCAGCGAAGCGAAGTCCCAGAAGGTGTCGTGCGCGCTCGCGGCCTGAGGCATTTCGTTGTGCGGCTCGGGCTTGACGGCGTGGATCAGGTCGGGGAACTTGATCGCGTCCTGGATGAAGAACACCGGGATGTTGTTGCCGACCAGGTCGTAATTGCCCTGCTGCGTATAGAACTTGACCGCGAAGCCGCGCACGTCGCGCACCGTATCGGCCGAGCCCCGCGAGCCGGCCACGGTCGAGAAGCGCACGAAAACGGGCGTCTTCACCGCCGGGTCCTGCAGAAACTCGGCGCAGGTGAACTGCGACATCGACTTGTAGACCTCGAAGTAGCCATGCGCCGCCGATCCCCTGGCGTGCACTGCCCGTTCGGGAATGCGCTCGTGGTCGAAGTGCGTGATCTTCTCGCGAAGGATGAAATCCTCGAGCAGCGTCGGCCCCCGGACGCCCGCCCGGAGCGAGTTGTGGTTATCCGGTATCTGCAGGCCCTGGTTGGTCGTGAGATGAGGCGTGTTGTCGGCGGTGAAGGCGGCCAGTTGCTCTTGCTTCGCACTGCTGCCGTCACCACCCTTGGCCGGGCGACGACCGGCGGCCGCCTTGTTCTGTTGCGTCATCAGGGATCCTTCGGTTTCTATCGGGAGGCGACGTGGCGCGCGCCGTCGGCATCAGCCCGTTTCTGTTTCGAAAAGCATGTTCAGCGCATTCACCACCGCCACCAGGCCGACGATGGCGGCTGCCGACGCCACGGCCCAGATCAGGAACTCGTCGATCCAGGATTCACCAAACAGGCCAAACAACGTGGAAAGGTCCATGGTTCGCTCCGGGCTTGTGGTTCGAGGGAAAGTTCGCTGCGCTGCACCGCTTGTCGGGCGCTTCGGCTGCGGACCGACTTGGAAGCTTAGGGAGTGCCGGCCGTCTCGTAAGTAGTGGCGGCGCGCTCCGGCGTGTCGGAGCGCCGAGGTGTCGGCAGTAGGACCGCGCTGACGAGCGCGCCCGTTGAAGTTGGACTACGCCGCTTCGCGGGATCGTCGACATCGGTCACGCGCGCCCCGAACTAGGATGGGACCGAACCGGGCACCGAACATGCTTGACAAGACTTCGGCCCTCAACGATCCCCCCAACGTCAGCGAACCATGCTCATCAAAATCGGTTTCGACATCGAACTCGGCGTCACGGCGCCCACGGCGCTGATCTACATGCTGAGGGTGCATCCTTCGCGTGCGGCGGACATTCAGGCGGGGGAAAGCTTCACGATCAGCCCGCCCCTGGCCACCGACCACTACACCGACGCATTCAGTAACCATTGCGCGCGGGTGCACGTGCCCTTCGGCGTCAGCAGGGTGCGCTTGCGCAACGAGGCCGTGGTGTTCGACACCGGCTGGCCCGACCCGGTTTCGCCTGCCGCCATCGAACATGCCCCTGCCGACCTGCCGGTCGAGACGCTGCAGTTCCTGCTGCCCAGCCGCTACTGCGAGGTCGACAGCGAACTGCTCCAGTTCGCATGGGGGAAGTTCGGCGGCGTGCCGCCCGGCTGGCAGCGCGTTCAGGCGATCTGCGATTTCGTGCATGGGCACCTGCGCTTCGACTACCAATCCGCGAGGGCCACGCGCACGGCCCTGGAGGGCTATCGCGAGCGAACGGGCGTCTGCCGCGACTTCACGCACCTGGCGATCACGCTGTGCCGCTGCATGAACATCCCGGCGCGCTACGTGACGGGCTACCTCGGCGACATCGGGGTGGCGCCCGTGCCCTACCCGATGGATTTCAGCGCGTGGTTCGAGGTCTACCTCGGCGATCGTTGGCACACCTTCGACGCGCGCCACAACATCCCGCGCATCGGTCGCGTGGTGATCGCACGAGGTCGCGATGCGGCCGACGTGCCGATCACGATGGTGTTCGGTGTCAACACGCTCGAGAGATTCGAGGTGATGACGGACGAAGTGCTGCCTGTCGCGGCCTGAAGCGCATCACTCCGGCGCGTACCCCAGCATCTTCATCGCCGCCCCAATGGACTTGCGGCTCTTCTCCATCCCCTCCCAAGGCTTGTTGCCCGTGGGAACGCGTCGCCCGATGTTCCGCACGGTCCATTGCGACGCACTCGTCAGCGTGGGAAGCTCATCCCACGCGAGCGGTACCGACACGCCAAGCCCCGGACGCGAGCGCGCCGACCAGGCGCTCACCGTCGTCGCACCGAATCCGTTGCGCAGGTAGTCCACGAAGATCTTGCCCACGCGGTTGCGCGGACCGCTCTTGGCGACGAAGCGGTCTGGAATGGTGTCCGCGAGATGCTGCACCACTGCCTGCGAGAAGCCCTTGACCGTGTCCCAGTCGTAGTGGCGCCGAATCGGCACCACCACGTGCAGTCCCTTGCCGCCGCTGGTCTTGAGAAAGGCCGGCAGGCCGAGTTCGGTCAGCAGCGTCTGCACCAGCAGGGCCGCTTCCTGCATGCGCGCCCAGGCGACGCCTTCGCCGGGGTCGAGATCGAAGGTCATGCGGTCGGGCTTGCCGATGGCACTGGAGGTCGCGTTCCAGGTGTGGAGCTCGATCACGTTCATCTGCGCGGCCGACATCAGTCCGCGCTCGGTGTCGATCTGCAGCAGCGGCTCGTGGCCCGGGTCGAGTGCCGGATCGAGCAGCTTGACCCCCGGCAGTTCGTCCTGCTTCAGGTGTTTCTGGAAGAACAGTTCGCCGCCGACACCCTCTGGCGCGCGCACCAGCGACACGGGCCGGCCCTTGAGATGCGGCAGGATGAGTTCGGCCACCTGGTGGTAGAAGGCCGCGAGTTCGCCCTTGGTGGTGCCGCTTTGCTTGTCGATCACGCGGTCGGCGTTGGTGATGCGCTGCGTCATGGGCTTGGTGGCTCCTTGGCCGGTGCGGGTGGCGGTACTCGCCGGCGCGAGTTCGGGCACCTCGGCTGTCTCGCGGCGGATCTGGCGGGCCGGCTTGTCGGCGCGCAGGCCCTGGAACACCGAATGGCGGATGCGCCCTTCGCGCGTCCATTCGCCGAAGGACACCTCGCACACCAGCGCGGGCTTGACCCATTGCGCCTTGACGCCGGTGGGCCGCGTTTCGAAGGGGCATGCGTCGGTTCGCTGCTTGTCGAGCTTCGCCTTGATGTCGGCGAGCCGGGTAGCGTCGAAGCCTGTGCCGACATTGCCGCAGTACTGCAGCGCGCCCTCGTCGTCGTAGACGCCCAGCAGCAGCGAGCCGAAGCCCGAGCGCGATCCCTGCGGCGCCGTATAGCCGCCGATCACGAACTCCTGCCGCCGCTGGTTCTTGAGCTTGACCCAGTTCGGCGAGCGGCGCGAGACGTAGCCCGACCCCTTGCGCTTGCCGATGATGCCTTCGAAGCCCAGGTGCGCGGACGACGCCAGCAGATCGCGCGGCGACGCCTCGAAGGCCTCGCTGAGCCGCAACGCTTCCGGCGCCTTCTCGCCCAGCAGGCCGGCGAGCTGCGCGCGACGCTCTTCCACCGGCAAGTCGCGCAGGTCTCGCCCATCAAGAAAGGGCGCGTCGAAGAGCCAGTAGACGATGGATGCCGTGGCACCGCTGTCGAACGCGTTCTGCAGCGCCTGGAAGTCGGGCGCGCCTTTCTCGCCGTCGACCACGATCTCTCCGTCGAGCCACGCCGAGCGCGTGGGCAGCTTCGCGAGCGCCTTCGCCAGCTTGGGCAGTTTCGCAGTCCAGTCGTGGCCGTTGCGCGTGATGCACTGGATCTTGTCGCCGTCGATGCGCGTCAGAAGTCTGTACCCGTCGAACTTCAGCTCGTAGATCCAGTCGTCCGGATCGGCGGGTGGCGCCGATGCGAGCGTTGCCAGTTGCGGCGCCAAGGCGACAGGCAACGCGGCCTTGCGTCCGGGCGCCTCGGTGCTCTTCGCGGCGGCCTTCCTGCGCGCGGCCGGCGCTTTCTCCTTGTCTTTCTTCTCCGCCGGCGCCGGCTTGCCGTAGGTGATGTGCGGCGGGTCGTCGACGTCCCTGCCGGTCAGCACGCTGTCGGGCAGGGCCTCGACGATGTCGTAGTCTGCGAGCGGGCGCGCTTCGGCATCTCTTTCCTTGATGAGCAGCCAGGGCTCCTGCTTTTCGCCATTGCCGCGCATTCGCACCAGTGTCCAGTGGCCCTTCAACTTGTCGCCACGCAGCTCGAACTTCAGCTTGCCTTCCGCCAGGGCCTTGCGCGCATCGCCTTCGGCGGCCCATTCGCCGCGATCCCACACGATGACAGTGCCGGCGCCGTATTGCTTGGGCGGGATGGTGCCCTCGAAGCTGGCGTAGGAAACCGGATGGTCCTCCACATGCACGGCCATGCGCTTGACGGTCGGATCGAGGCAGGGCCCCTTGGGCACCGCCCAACTCTTGAGCGTGCCGTCGAGTTCTAGCCGGAAGTCGTAGTGCAACCGGCTCGCGTGATGCTTCTGCACGACGAAGGACAGCGTGCCGCTGGCCGACTTGCCGCCGGTGCGAGGCTCCGGCGTCTTCTTGAAGTCGCGCTTGCGGTGGTACGGCGCCAGCGCTTCGCGTGCACTCGGCCTGCTCATGGTCGCGGCACCTCCGGCGGCCTTGCGCCGCGCGGTCTTCGGGGAGTGCTTGGATGCGGGCATGGCGTATTTCTCCAGGCTGGCACCCTAATTTGCACGCTCGCGCGCCGATGTAGGAACACGGCGTCCGCAGGCGTCAGGGCCGGACGGCGGCTACTTCGACGCCACCACCACGCCTGGCGGCTTCCAGGTGCCTTCGCCAGCGGGCAGGATCGACGGCTGCGATGTCTTGGGCCAGTACAGCCGCATCACGAGGTACATCGGGCCAGCGGGCGCCGGCAGCCAGTTGCTCTCCAGCGACTTGCCGGGCGACTTGTTCTGGATATACAGGGTGATCGAGCCGTCCGCGTTCTTCTTCATGCCCTGCAGCATGGGCGAGTTGAGCAGGTAGCGATTGATCGGGTTCTTGATGAGAAGCTGGCTCTTGCCGTCGTACATCGTGACCGACCAGAACGCATTCACCGGTGGCAGCTGCCCCGCCGGGAAGGTGACCGTGTAGTTGTGCCTGCTGCCGTCCAGCGTCTCGCCGGCCGCGGTCGTTCGCGTCATGGGGTAGGTGGCCTCCACCGCATCGTTGCCGTAGATGCCGCCCTTGGCCGCGGCGGCGCGCAGCAGCCAGTTGCCCTTGTAGAAGTTCCGGTCGCCGAAGGCCGAGCCCACTCTCCAGCCATTGATGTCCTTCGTCCCGCTGGTCAGTCGCTTCTCGATCTTCTCCTCGCCTTCCTTCATCCCGAGGCCGACGGCCGCCTTGTGCTCGGGCGACAGGTCCTTGAACTCGAAGGTCTTGCCCGGGCCGACGCCGATGCGCGCGATCCGGGCCCGTACGGCTGCGTCGTCCGGCGTCTGCGGAACGTAGAGGAGGGCGGCGTCGAGATACTCGAAGAAGTTGTCCTTGATCCCGGCGGTGGTGGCCGGAAGGAACTTGAGCGTCGGCGGGGCCGGCGGCGGCGCCTGCTTCAGGAAGGCGGACAGCGGTTGCGCCTTGTAGCCGGCCTGCACCTTCACCACCTCCGGCATGTCCTTCGGATTGAAGAGCTGCGTGCGGAAGATGGCCGCCGCAAAAGGAGTGGTCGAAGCGAACACCTTCCGGATGCCAGGGGGCGTCGGACCCTTCCAGTCGGGACCGGCCACCATGTAGCTGCCCGGATCATTGCCCGTGGCGCGGCTGCCGGCGTAGCCGAAGTTGTACGTGTTGCCGTCGACGAGCTGCACCGAGTAGTAGCGCTTCTTGTCCACCGCCGGTACCGAGATCACCATCGGCTCGGCCCGCAGGTCCATCCACAGCATGGAATAGGGCGTGTCGCTGTTGGGTGTGACGACGGCCGTGTCCTGGTAGGTGTAGACGCGCGCCTCGTTCTTGATCTGGTTGAACGGCGCCTTGAACTGCGGCCCGCCCTTGTCCACCGCGTACTCATTCATGACCGCGTAGTTCATGACGAGAGGCAGGCCGTAGATGAAGGCTTCCTCGGCGATGGCCTTGGTCTCGGCAATGCCTGGCGCAGCGATACCCGCGGCCTTGTCCGCCCGTGCGGCCTGGGAAACCGCATCATTCTTGCCGGCACAGCCGGCGGCGAGCATGGCCGCGACCAGTGCAAGCAGCAAGCTGCAGCCAAAGCGTTGGAATCGGATCATCGGAACTCCTTCGTCGCACCGGCGAAGTGTCCGCCTTCGCCCAGTCCATGCGCAATATGGGAAAGAACCCACCCGTGAGCGCGGGCATCCGGTCCGGCTTCGGCCCGGGTACGTGGCATCACGTACGCCTTCGCCCACGCCCCGGTCGCCGGCGGTTTCAGGGCTCGCCGGGCTGCAGCCCCTTGGTCGCGCCACGCACCGCCGCACGCAACCGTCGGGCATCACTGGGCCGCTCCAGGAAGTCCACCGCGCCGGCGCGCATGATGTCGACCGCGACGCACAGCTCATCGGTGCGCCCGAGCACGATCACCGGCAGGATGCGGCCGGCCGAGGCGACGAAATCGAGGATGTCCATGTCCGGCAGTTCGAGGGCGGCGAGCACGCAGGCGTATTCCTCGACCGGGCGCACGGCGAAAAAGGCGCGCGCGCCATCGAGGGCGACGACCGCATGCGTGAACCCGGCGAGCACGGCGGCCAGCCGCGCCTTTTCGTCAGGATCGGGCTCGATCAGATAGACGCTGGGGTTAGGGTAGGTCAACAGGGCACAGCTTGCGACAGGCCCTCACTTGCGCGGTATACGTGCGAATACCGTTTCCACGTAGGTAGCGCCCGACGCGTCAGGCGCGGCGCTCGGCGGCGAGGCGGATCAGCTCGACCATCGACCCCACGCCGAGCTTCTCCAGCAACCGGCTGCGATGCAGCTCGACCGTGCGGTGGCTGATGCCCAGCCGCTGCGCGATGACCTTGCTCGGCAGCCCCTGGACCGCCAGTTGCATCACCTCGCGCTCGCGTTCCGTCAACGCGTCGAGCATGCGCAGGTAGCTGTCGTCGCGGGTGGCGACGCTGCGGACGGCGGCGTCCCGCGACAGGGCCTCGTTGATGTTGTCCAGCAGCTCCTGCTCGCGGTAGGGCTTGGTGACGAATCCGACTGCGCCGTTGCGCATGGCCTCGACGACGGTGGGGATATCCGCATGCGCGGTGATGAAGACGATCTGGATCGGCGCCTTCATCTCGTTGAGCTTCGCCTGCAGCGCGAGGCCGCTGGTGCGGGCCATGCGCACGTCGAGCACGAGGCAGCCCGCCCGGCCCGGGTCGTAGGCGGCAAGGAACTCGTTCGCGGAGCCGAAGGCTTCGCCGGCAAGGCCGACCGATTCGACCAGTTCCTTGATCGAATCGCGAACCGCCTCGTCGTCGTCCAGGATAAAAACAGTCACGGGAACATTCATCAGCCGGCCTCGTCGATGCAGGGAAGGGTGAACTCGAAGACGGCGCCGCCCTCGTCGCCGCTGCGGGCGCTCAGGTGGCCGCCGTGCGCCTCCACGATGGTGCGGCAGATCGACAGGCCCACGCCGAGCCCCGCCGCCTTGGTGGATACGAAGGGCTCGAAGATGCGGTCGATGTCGCCCTTCGCAAAACCGGGTCCGCTGTCGGCGACGCGCACTTGGATGTGGCGCAGGTCGTCGGCGGTCCCCACGTCGATGATCAGCCGTTTCTCGGCCGTGTCGGGAAGATTCGCCATGGCGTCGCTCGCATTGCGGATGAGGTTGACCATGACCTGCTGGATCTGGATGTCGTCCCCGATCACGTCGGGCAGGCCATCGGCGAGCTGCAGACGGATCGCGACGTCATGCAGGTGGCCTTCCATCTCGGCGAAGCGCAGCGATTCCTTCACCGTCTGGCCGACGCCCAGGCGCGTCATCTCGAACTCGTGCCGCCGCACCATCGATCGCATCTTCCTCATCACCTCTCCGGCACGGCTCGACTGCGCGACGATCTTGTCGAGCAGCCCGGACACCCTGGCCAGCTCCGGATGGCCGATGGCCGACGCATGCCGGCGCGCCGCGAGGGCGTAGTTCTCGATCGCGACCAGCGGCTGGTTGACCTCGTGCGCGATGCCCGCGGACATCTCGCCCACCGTGTGCAGGCGCACCAGATGCGCGAGGCGTTCCCGGTGCTGCGCCGCTTCGGCCTGCGCCTCGGACACGCGCCGCTCCGCCTCCTTGCGGCTGAGCGCCGTCGCGAACACTTCGCCGAGCAGCCGCACACGCGGGACGAATGCACCCGACCATTCGCGGCCCGCATGCAGCGTCGCCAGCGAGAACGCGCCGACCACCACGCCCGCGATGCGCATCGGCACGGCCAGCATCGACACCGCATTCAGCGCCCGCAGCGTCGCCAGGTCCGTGTCCGCCTCCGGCGGCAAGTCGTCGAGGCGATGCACCTGCACCGCCTCTCCCCGGCCAAGCTGTTGCACGACCCACGGGAGCGTGTGCCTGCTGGCCGTCGTCGGCATCGACGGCCCCTCCGTGATCCAGAAGTGCGTGGGCGACATGCCCTTCCGGTCCGCGTCGAAGCGCCACAGCGTCGCGCGCTCCATGCCCAGGAAGCGGGCCGTGCGCTGCAGGCCGGCGTCGATGGCGCGATCCACTTCGCCCGAGGGCAGCGAGACCAGCGACGCGGTGATGTCCGCCAGCATCTGCTCGAAGGCGAGCATCTGCTCCAGTTCCTGCTGCGCGTGCTTGCGCGCGATGGCATTGCCGAAGATTTCCGCCACCAGCCGCAGCCGGGCCAGCAACTCGTCAGGCCACGTGCGGTGCGCGCCCATGGAGAGGAAGTTGAGTGCACCGAAAACCTCGCCCGCCACCACCAGCGGCATCGCGACCATCGACTTGGCCTCGCTGCGGTCGAAGGTCGCCTTGTCCTCGGCCGCCTCGGGCGGGAGTTCGTCCGTCGCCCTGAACACGACGGCCTGTCCGCGGTTGAGCATCGACGTGGACCACGGATAGGCCGTGACCCGCTCCCACAGGATCGCAGGCGGATAGCTGCCGCGCGTCCAGGTGTTCACGCGGGTGAAGGAGGCCTTGTCGGGATACAGGCGCAGCAGCGTGCAGCGATCGATGTCGAGGGTATCGACGATCGACTTCACCGCGGCATCGATGGCGGCATCGACTTCCGCCGGCTGCAGGCTGATGAAGCGCGCCGACAATTGGATCAACAGGCGCTCGAACCTCGGGAGGTCGTTCGGCGTGTCCAGTGGCAACGACGCACCCATGCTCGTTCAGGACTCCGCCTTGATGCCGCCGCGCCGGACGGTCTGTCCCCAGCGGTCGTAGTCCGCCGTCACGAGTGCGGCGAATTCCCCGAGCACGGCCGTGCCCGTCTCCAGGCCGTACTTTGCGAACGACGCCCGCACGGACGGCGTCACCAGCGCGGAACGGGCGGCATCGCCGAATCGCGCGATCGCCTCCGGCGGCGTGCCCGCGGGCGCAAACAGACCGGCCCATTCGCGCGCGACGAGATCGATGCCGCACTCCCGCATCGTCGGGACGTCCGCCAGCAGCGGAGAGCGCGAAGTGCCCGTCGTCGCCAGCACGCGGACCTTGCCGGCCTGCTTGAACGGCAGCGCCATCCACGGAATGACGGCCGCCGCCTTGAGACTGCCTTCGACGAGTGCGGCCATCTCCTCCAGCGCGCCGCGATAGTGGACCGGCCGCACGTCGGTGCCCGTCCTGGAGCCCAGCTCGACCATGGCGAGATGCGCCACGGTGCCCACGCCGGCCGTACCGCAGGTCGCCAAGGCCGGGTTCTGACGGAACCATCGCATCAGGCCCTGGATGTCTTCGGCGGGATGGTCCGCCGCCACCACGACGGACAGATCGGTGACGCCGAGGAGCGCAATCGGCACGAGCAGCTTCACCGGGTCGCCCGGCAGGTCGGGATAGAGGTGCGGCTGGATCGTGAGCGTCGCGCCGGGCGACAGCAGCAGCGTGCGCCCCGCAACGGGCGCGCGCGCAGCAGCCGACACGGCGATCCGGCCGCTCGCGCCGGTGCGGTTCTCGACGACGACGGGGCTACGAAGCCACTCCCGCAAGGGATCGGCGAGCACGCGCGCCATCCCGTCGGTGGGACCGCCAGGCGGAAAGCCGACCATGAGTGTCACGGCTGGCCCGGAGTCCTCAGCGCGCGTTGCGCTCGCCACCGAAGCGGCCAGGGCCCCTGAAGACATCTGCAAGAAAACTCGCCGCTTCATGGGACTTCATCCTCGCTCCGCCTTGTTGTTGAATCTTGAGCCGGGGAGCACGCGGATTTGAGCGCAGCCGCTTGCGCATTGCAAGGCGCCGCTATGCCGAACGGGCTAGGCCTTATGCCAGCCCCGGCGCGCGAACGCCGGTGCGCCAACCGCATGGCGCACCAGGCGGATGCCTCAGCCGCGCTTGGCGACCAGCGTCAGGATGTCGTAGCTCGCGACGAGTTCGCCGTCCTGGTTCGTCACTTCCACGTCCCAGGCCACCACCCCCTGGCCGACGCCGTTGGCGTCCTTCTTCTGGCGGTCGATCTTGCGCTTGCAGGTGAGCCGAGCACGGATCGTGTCGCCGATGCCCACCGGCTTGACGAAGCGCAGCGTGTCGAGCCCGTAGTTGGCGAGCACCGGCCCCGGCGCCGGCGAGACGAAGAGGCCCGCCGCCGCGGACAGCACGAAGTAGCCGTGCGCGATGCGCTTGCCGAAAGGACTCTCCTTCGCGGCGACCTCGTCGAAGTGCATGTAGAAATAGTCGCCGGAGATGCCACCGAAGGCGACGATGTCGGCCTCGCCCACGGTGCGGCGATGCGTCAGCAACGAATCGCCGATCTCCAGGTCCTCGAAGTGCTTGCGGAAGGGGTGCAGCTCCGATTCGCGCAACTTGGCGCCGCGCATGTACTCGCCGGTAATGGCCGCGAGCATCGTGGGCGAGCCCTGCACCGCCGCGCGCTGCAGGTAATGCTTGACCGCACGCAGGCCGCCCAGCTCCTCGCCACCGCCCGCGCGGCCGGGGCCGCCGTGCTTGAGGAAAGGCAGCGGCGAGCCATGGCCCGTCGATTCGACCGCAGCCTCGCGGTCGAGCACGAGCAGCCGGCCGTGGTGTGCCGCAGCCACGGGAATCGCCTTCGCTGCCGTCGCCGGGTCCTTGGTGACCAGCGTCCCGACGAGACTGCCGCGTCCGCGCGCGGCGAGCGCCAGCGCTTCGTCCAGGCCGTCATACGCCATGAGCGTGCTCACGGGGCCGAAGGCTTCCACGTCGTGCACCGCGTCGTGCCGCAGCGGGTCGCGCGACAGCAGCAACGTGGGCGAGAAGAACGCGCCTTCGGCCACGCCCTCACCCTGCGGCGAGAAGCCGTCGCGGTCGCCGTAGACCAGTTCCGCGCCTTCCATCAGCGTGCGGACGCGCTCGGCCACGTCGGCCTGCTGCGCGTGCGATGCGAGTGCGCCCATGCGCACGTCCTCGCGCGACGGATCGCCCACCACCGTTTTCGCGAGCCGTGCGCGAAGCTTCTCGGCGACCGCGTCCAGATGCTGGCGCGGCACGATGGCGCGGCGGATGGCGGTGCACTTCTGGCCCGACTTGACCGTCATCTCGCGTGCGACTTCCTTGACGAAGAGATCGAACTCCTCGTCGTCGGGCGACACATCGGGCGCGAGGATGGCGCAATTCAGCGAATCGGCCTCGGCGTTGAAGGGGATCGAATGCCTCACGATGTTCGGGTGCACGCGCAGCTTGGCAGCGGTGTCTGCCGAGCCGGTGAAAGTGACAACGTCGGAGCCGTCGAGCCGGTCGAGCAGATCGCCCGTGCTGCCGATCACGAGTTGCAGGCTGCCTTCCGGCAGCAAGCCCGAGCGGTGCATCAGGCGCACCAGCGCTTCGGTCAGGTAGCTGGTGGAGGTCGCCGGCTTGCCGATGCAGGGCATTCCCGCGAGGAAGCTGGGCGCCCATTTCTCCAGAAGGCCCCACACCGGGAAGTTGAAGGCATTGATATGCACCGCAACGCCATGGCGAGGCACAAGGATGTGCGTTCCGGCGAATCCGCCCTTCTTGCCGAGCGGCATCACGGGGCCTTCGTGCACGAGGTTGCCCGAAGGCAGCTCGCCGGCGCCGATGCCCGCATAGGCCGCGAGCGTGCCCGCACCGCCTTCGATGTCGATCCAGCTGTCGGCACGCGTCGCGCCGGTATGGGCCGAGATGGCGTACAGCTCTTCCTTGTGCTCCGCCAGGTACTTCGAGATGGCGCGCAGGCGCTGGGCCCGGTGCTGGAAGTCCATGGCCAGCAGCGCGGGCAGGCCGACGCTGCGCGCATGGTGGAGCGCCTCGCCGAAATCGATCGACTCGGCATGCGTGCTCGCGACCGGACGGCCGTTGACGGCACTGCGCAGCGTCTGCGCGCCCTGTTCGCCGAGCCAGCGGCCGCCGATGAAGCTTTGAAGGATCTGGGTCATGAATTTCTCCGAAGGAATCAGTTTTGCGTTCACGCGGGAGGCCGCGAACCCCGCGGAACCGGCTCGGCCGGACCGCCGGGGTTGCCCCCGGGGTGGGGGTGTCCGAGCCACACGAAGTGGGCGAGGCTGGGGGCGAGCTTCATGCCACAACCGCGTTCTTGTTGCCCAGCCCGAGGTAGGTGTCGATGATCCGCCGGTCGTGCAGCAGCGCGTCGGCCTCGCCGGTCAGCGCCACCGCGCCGGTCTCCAGCACGTAGCCGCGGTCGGCCACCTGCAAGGCGGCGCGGGCGTTCTGCTCTACCAGCAGCACCGAGACGCCGTGCGCACGCAGCGACGACACCACGTGGAGCACTTCGCGCACGATGAGCGGCGCGAGGCCGAGCGAGGGTTCGTCCAGCATCAGCAGGCGCGGCCTTGCCATCAGCGCGCGGCCGATGGCGAGCATCTGGCGCTCGCCGCCCGAGAGCGTGCTGGCGAGTTGCGCACGGCGCTCCTTGAGTCGCGGAAAGATTGCGAAGACCTCCTCCATGCGCTCCCGCTGGTCGCGCTTGCCGGTGCGCCAGCGATAGAAACCGCCCAGCAGCAGGTTGTCCTCGACCGGCATCTCGCCGAAGAGCTCGCGCCGCTCGGGCACGAGCGCCACGCCGCGCGCGACCATCGCCTCCACGCTGGGCCGCGCGATGCGCTCGCCCGCCAGCGTGAGGCTGCCGGTGGAAGGCAGCAGGCCCATCGCGGCGCACAGCAGGGTCGTCTTGCCGGCGCCATTGGGGCCGATGACGGTGACGATTTCGCCTTCGTCCACGCGCAACTCGATGCCGTGCACGGCCTCGACAGCACCGTACGCGACGCTGAAGTTCTGGAGTTCGAAGAGAGCTTTCATGCGGCCATCGGAATCGGTTCGTCGCTGCCGCCCAGGTAGGCGTCCAGCACACGGGGGTTGGATTGCACCTGCGCGGGCGTTCCTTCGGCGATGACGGCGCCGAACTCCAGCACCGTGATGCGGTCGGCAAGGTTCATGACGAACTCCATGTCATGTTCGACGACGAGGATGCCCAGGCCCTCGGCGCGCAATTGCGAAAGCAGCGTCGCCAGCGCCTGCTTCTCCAGATGGCGCAGGCCGGCGGCGGGTTCGTCGAGCAGCAGCGCGGCGGGCTGGCCCGCCAGCGCGCGGGCGATCTCCACCACGCGCTGCTGTCCCAGCGCCAGCGATGCGGCCGGCGCATCGGCATGCTCGCCCAGGCCGCAGCGCTCGATCTGCCGGCGTGCCTCGGCCAGCAGGGCGGCTTCCTCGGCGCGGTCCAGCCGCAGCATCGCGGACAGCCAGCCGCGGTGCCCGCGCCGGTGCGCACCGAGCGCCACGTTCTCCAGCACGCTGCGCGTGCCGAGCAGGCGCACATGCTGGAAGGTGCGGCCGAGCCCGCGCGCAGCGTAGTCGCGCGAGGGCTTGCCGTTCATCGTCTCGCCCATCAGGCGCACTTCCCCTTCGGTCGGGTCGTCCACGCCGGAGATCATGTTGAAGAAGGTGCTCTTGCCGGCCCCGTTGGGGCCGATGAGCGCATGCACCTCGCCGGCCTTGAGCGTCATCGCGACCGCGTTGTTGGCGACGAGTCCGCCGAAGCGCTTGGTGACCTTGTCGGCCTCCAGCAGCATCTCGCCGGATGCGGGCAGCTTGCGGCTGGCAAGGGGCGCAATGGCCTTGGCCTCGCGCACGGGCTCCGGCCTCAGGAAGCGCGCGGTCACGCGCGCGAGGGTCGGCCACAGCCCTTCGGCGAAGCGCTGCAGCACGAAGAGCATCAGCAGGCCGAACACGATCACCTCGAAGTTGCCGCTCGCGCCGAGCAGCTTCGGCAGGATGTCCTGCAACTGCTCCTTGACCAGCGTGATGAGCGTTGCACCCAGCACGGCGCCCCACAGATGCCCCGCACCGCCGACCACGGCCATGAAGAGGTACTCGATGCCGATGTTCAGGTTGAAGGGCGTCGGGTTCACGAAGCGCTGCATGTGCGCGTACAACCAGCCCGACAGCGCCGCCAGCAGCGCCGCGAGCACGAACACCTTCACGCGGTAGCGCGCGGTGTCGACGCCCATCGACTCGGCCATCACCCGGCCCGACTTGAGCGCCCGGATGGCGCGCCCTTCGCGCGAATCGAGCAGGTTGTGCAGCGCCCACAGCGCCAGCAGCAACGCGGCCCAGATCAGCGGTCCCAGCGCGCGCGGCGACGCGAGCGAGATGCCCGCGATGGTGAGCGCCGGCAGGCCGGTGATGCCGGTCTGGCCGCCGAGGAACTCCAGGTTGCCGAACAGGAAGTAGAGGCTCAGCCCCCACGCGATCGTGCACAGCGGGAGGTAGTGGCCGGAGAGCTTCAGGGTGATGGCGCCCAGCCCCCATGCGACGAGGAAGGTGAGCGCGAGACCCAGCACCAGTCCGACCCACGGCAACAGGCCCGGAGCGATCACGCCGCCCAGCGCCGCCGCGGCAGCGGGCGACGTGCAGACCCAAGCCGTGGCATAGGCGCCGATGGCAACGAAAGCGGCCTGCCCGAAGGAGGTCATGCCGCCGATGCCGGTCAGCATGACCAGCCCCGCGGCGACCATCGAATAGAGGCCGATGTAGCTGAACATCGTGACGGTGAACTCTGGCAGCCACGGCCAGCAGAGCGCAAGCGCCACGACGCACAGCAGGGTGAGATGGCGCCGCGTCATTCCTCGTCCTCCACGTGGCGGCTGTGCAGTGAACGCCACCACAGCACAGGGATGATCAGCGTGAACACAAGCACTTCCTTGAATGCGCTGGCCCAGAACGAAGAGAAGGCTTCGAGCTGGCCGACCAGCAATGCGCCGAGCAGCGCGATCGGATAGCTCGCCAGCCCGCCGACGATGGCGGCGACGAAGCCCTTGAGCCCGATGAGAAAGCCAGTGTCGTAATAGACCGTGGTCAGCGGCGCAATGAGCAGACCCGACACCGCACCGATCAATGCGGCCAGCGCAAAGCTCAGGTCACCCGACAGGTCGGTCGGAATGCCCATGAGCCGCGCGCCGACCCGATTCATCGCCGTGGCGCGCAACGCCTTGCCGACGATGGAACGCTCGAAGAAGAGGAACATCAGAACCACCAGTGCAAAGGCAACGCCCACCACCACCATCGACTGGCCAGTGATCGGCACGCCGCCCAGGTCGATGCGGGCTTCCGAGAAAGCCGGCGTGCGCGAACCTTCGGCGCCGAAGAAGAGCAGGCCCATGCCGACCAGCACGCCGTGCAGCGCGACCGAGACGATCAGCAGGATCAGCACCGTCGCATCCGCCAGCGGCCGGTAGGCCAGCCGGTACAGCAGCGGCCCGAGCGGCGTGATCAGCAGCAGGGTGGTGACCGCCTGCAAGGCCAGCGTCGTCGGCCGCAGGCCCAGCACCATGCCGCTGGCCAGCACGGGGAACGCGACCGTCCATACCAGCGTGGCCCTCCACTCCACCGTCGCGCCGCGCTTCCAGCGCCAGCCCTCGACCGCGAGCGTCGCGACAGCGAGAGCGAGCAGCAGCCACAGCGTGGCCGGCACGCGCCCGGCATGGAGTGCGGCCATCGACAAGGCGCCGAAGGCCACGAGTTCGCCCTGCGGGATGAAGATCACCCGCGTGACGGAAAACACCAGCACCAAGGCCAACGCCATCAGTCCGTAGACCGCGCCATTGACGATGCCATCCTGCCCCAGCAACAGGGCGATCTGCAAGTCCATCACCACACCCCCATGCTTGCCGACTTCGTGTGGCCGCACGCCCCCTTGCAGGGGGCAACACCTGCGGCCCGGCAAAGCCGGTTCCGCGGTATTCCTGGCAGGGTGCGACTCGACGGGCTCAAACTACGAACCCGATCCATGTCAGGGGCTCGGGGGAAGGTATTTCCACGCGCCGTTCTCGATCTTGACCATCACGCGCGCGCGTTGGTCCAGACCCAGGTGGTCGTTGGCCGTCATGTTGAACACGCCATGCGCACCCGGCAGTTCCTTGACCTGCTCCAGCGCGTCACGCAGTGCAGCGCGGAATTCCGGCGTGCCGGGCTGTGCCTTCTTGAGCGCGACAGGGACCGCGGCAGCCATCAGCAGGCCCGTATCCCACGCATGCGCGCCGAAGGTCGAGACCGTGCCCTTGCCGTTCGCCGCCTCATAGGCAGAGACGTATGCCAGCGCGGACTTCTTCACCGGATTGCTGGCCGGAAGCTGTTCCGCAACGAGCACCGGTCCGGCGGGCAGGAAGGTGCCTTCGACGTCCTTGCCCCCCACGCGCAGGAAGTCGGCATTGGCGACGCCGTGCGTCTGGTAGACCTTGCCCGTGTAGCCGCGCTCCTTCAGGCTCTTTTGCGGCAGCGCCGCCGGCGTGCCGGAACCGGCAACCAGCACCGCGTCAGGCTTCGCGGACATGAGCTTCAGCGTCTGGCCGGTGACGGAGGTGTCGGTGCGCGCATAGCGCTCGTTCGAGACGATCTGCAGCTTCTTCAGCTCGGCCGCCTTGGTGAACTCCTGGAACCAGCCTTCGCCGTACGCGTCGGCGAAGCCGATAAAGCCGACCGTCTTCACGCCGTTGGCGGCCATGTGCTCCGCAATGGCGAGCGACATCATGATGTCGTTCTGCGGCGTCTTGAAGACCCAGCGCTTCTTGGCGTCCACCGGCTCGACGATGCGTGCCGATGCCGCCATCGAGATCATCGGCGTCTGGGCCTCGGAGATCACGTCGATCATCGCGAGCGAATTCGGCGTGGTGGTCGAGCCCAGGATCACGTCGACCTTGTTCTCGGAGATCAGCTTGCGCGTGTTGTTCACCGCGGCGGTCGTGTCGCTTGCGTCGTCGAGCACGATGTAGTTGATCTTCTGGCCGCCGATGGTCTTGGGCATCAGCGCGATGGTGTTCTTCTCGGGAATGCCGAGCGACGCCGCCGGGCCGGTGGCCGAGACCGTGACGCCGACGTTGATGTCGGCCTGCGCGAGCGCCGAGGCCAGCAGCATCGCGGCCAGCGCGAGGGGTTTGAAGTACTTCATACGGTTGTCTCCGTTGTGGTTGGTTAAGAAATCGTTGGGGTTGGGAAACTGGGGCTGGCGGTCAGGCGTCGACCGGCACGATGCGCTGCGGCAGCTTCACGGCCGGCAGCCCGCCGAGGAAGAGATCCGCGACCACGGGCGCCATCGCGTCGTAGTCGAGTTCGCCGTCGGGGCGCATCCAGATGAACATCCAGTTGATCATTCCGAAGAGCAGCATGGTCAGCGGCTTGGCGAGCGAGGCTTTCTTGAGGTCGGGCCGCAGTTCGGCCACGGCGCGCGCGAATCCGTTGACCACCTTGCGCTGCGTGTCGAGCACCCGCCGGCGATCCTCCTCCTCCAGGAACTTGACGTCCTCGGTCAGCACGCGGTGGGCATTCTTGGCGCCGGCGTATTCCTCGACGAAGCGGCGGATCAGCTCGCGCAGCTTGGCCTCGGGCGCCAGCTTCTGCACTTCGACGTCAACCACGAGGTCTTCGAGGCGCGACACGTGGTTCTCGGCGATGCTCACGAGCAGGCTGTATTTGTCTCGGTAGTAGTGATAGAGCAGCGCCTTCGAGAAGCCGCACGCCTCCGCCACCTGGTTCATCGAGGTCGCGGAGTAGCCCCGGTTGGCGAAGAGCAGCGCGGCGCGCTCCAGGATCATTTCGCGCTGGTCGTCGTATCCGGGGGAGCGTCCGCGGGCCATGGGGTTCCTTGTGCTTGCTAGCGTTCGTCGAACGAGAGCACCACGCGCTCGGTCAGCGGGTGGGCCTGGCAGGTGAGAACGAAGCCGGCTGCGACCTCGTTCTTGTCGAGCGCGAAGTTTCGCTCCATTCGCACCTTGCCTTCGACGAGCTTTGCGCGGCAGGTGCCGCACACGCCGGAGGTGCACGAGAACGGCACTTCCATGCCGGCCGCCGAGGCGCAGTCGAGGATGCTCGGCTGGTCCTTGCGAAACTCGATCTCGCGCTGCAGGCCGTCACGGATGATGACGATCTTCGCCAGCTCGGCATCGCCGGGCCGGGCCTCGTGGATGACGGCGCCCACCGGCGCGCCTTCGGGCGCGGCAACGCCGAAGCGTTCGATGTGGATGCGCTCCTCCGGCACGCCGGCGGCGAGCAGCGCGGCCTCGGCTTCGTCGTTCATCTGGAAGGGGCCGCAGATGTAGACGTGGTCGATGTTGGCCGCGGGCACCACGCTCGACAGGAACTCGCCGAGCTTCTCGCGGTTCATGCGGCCCATGTTGAGCGGTGCGTCGGTCGGCTCGCCCGAGAACACATGGTGCAGCACGAGCCGTGTCATGTAGCGGTTCTTCAGGTCCTCGAGTTCTTCCTTGAACATCGTGGATTGCAGCTTGCGGTTGGCATAGATCAGCGTGAAGCGCGAGTGCGGCTCGCGCGCCAGCACGGTCTTCATGATCGACAGGATCGGCGTGATACCGCTGCCGCCGACGATGCCGACGTGCTGCCGGCGCGAGTGCGGCTCGATCGGCACGAAGAAGCGGCCCTGCGGCGCCATCACGTTGACGGTGTCGCCGGGCTGGAGCTTCTCGTTGATCCAGTTCGAGAAGGTGCCGCCCTTGACCTTGCGCACGCCGACGCGCAGCTCGCCATCGTCGACACCGGCGCAGATCGAATACGAGCGGCGCAGGTCCTGGCCGTCGATGTCCTTGCGCAGGGTGAGGTACTGGCCCTGGGTGAAACCGAAGACATCGCGCAGCTCGGTGGGCACGTCGAAGGAGACGATGACGGCCTCGTCCGTGTCGGGCTCGACAGCACGAACTTGCAGGGGATGAAACATGACGCTCATATTTTTTCTCCCCCCCAGGCTTGCTCGCTTCGCGTAGCCGCCCACCCCCTGCCGGAGGCGCAGCCTGCGGCCCGGCCAAGCCGGTTCCACGGCAGCTCCCGAACGGGAGCGTCCGCTTCGCGGGGCTCCCCTCGGGAAACACCCTGCAAGGGGGTGGGCGGCCACACGAAGTGGGCAAGCCTGGGGGTATGGTTCATAGTGGCTTGAAGTGCTCGAAAGGTTCGCGGCAGCTGATGCAGCGGTACATGGCCTTGCAGGCGGTGGAGCCGAAAGCCGAGAGGCGCTCCGTGTGCAGGCTGCCGCAGCGCGGGCAGGCGATGGCATCGGCCTTGCGACCGAAAAAGCGGATGGGCACGGCGCCATCGGGTGCGGCCGGTCCGGGCGGCGCGATGCCGTACTCGGAGAGCTTGCGGCGGCCGTCGGCGCTGATCCAGTCGGTCGTCCACGCGGGCGCGCGGCGCAGGGTGACGTGGGCGGGGCCGAGGTCGGCCTTCGCGATGGCGGCCAGCACGTCGTGCTCGATCACTTCCGTCGCGGGGCAGCCCGAGTACGTGGGCGTCAGCACGATCTCCAGCGCTTCGCCGTGGTCGATCACATCGCGCACGATGCCGAGGTCGCGCACCGACAGCGCCGGCACTTCCGGGTCAAGCACGGTGCCGAGCACGTCCCACGCCTGCTCGCAGCGCGCGGTGGCGAAGGCGGCAAGTGCGCTCACCACACGCCTCCGGGGAACGCGCGCTGCAGGTGCTGCATCTCGGCCAGGATGTAGCCCATGTGCTCGGTGTGCACGCCGCGCTTGCCGGTGCTGCGGAAGGCCGTCTCGTCGGGACGGCTCAGCGTCGCTTCATCGAGGATGGTGTCCATCTCCGCCAGCCAGGGCTCGCGCAAATCGGCCCAGCGCGGACCCAGGCCCTGCGCCTGCGCCGCATCGTCCACCGCGTCGGATTCGAAAAGCTCGGGCACGTAGAGCCACAACTCGCGCAACGCCTTCTCGATGCGCTGACGGGATTCGTCCGTGCCGTCGCCCAGGCGCACGACCCAGTCGGCCGCGTGCTGCTGGTGGTAGCGCGCCTCCTTGATCGCCTTGCCGGCGATGCCGGCCAGCTCCGCGTCGCCGGAATCGCGCAGGCGCTCCCACAGCAGCTTCATCCAGGTCGCGACCATCGCATTGCGCAGCACCGTGAAAGCGAAGTCGCCGCGCGGCAGCTCCACCAGCGTGAGATTGCGGTAGTCCTTCTCGTCGCGCAGGAAGGCGAGCTGGTCCTCGTCGTGGCCCTTCCCTTCGAGCTGGCCCGCGTGCGTGAGCACGGCGCGGGCCTGGCCGATGAGGTCGAGCGCCATGTTGGACATGGCGATGTCTTCTTCGAGGATGGGCGCATGACCGGACCACTCGGCGATGCGCTGGCCGAGGATCAGGCAGGTGTCGCCGATGCGCAGCAGATACTGCACGCCCGGGCTCTGGTCGATGGCAATGGAACCTTGCATCACTGCCACCTCACATGTGGTCCACCGAGCCAGGCAGCCGGTAGAAGGTGGGATGGCGGTAGACCTTGTCTTCCATCGGGTCGAAATACATGTCCTTGTCGGCCGGGTCGCTCGCGACGATCTGGTCCGAGCGGACGACCCACACGCTGGTGCCTTCCTGGCGGCGCGTGTAGACGTCGCGTGCCATCTGGATGGCCATCTTCGGATCGGCGGCATGCAGGCTGCCGCAATGCTTGTGGTCGAGGCCGGACTTGCTGCGCACGAAGACTTCCCACAGGGGCCATTCGGCGGCGAGGGCTGGATCGGGGTGGCTCATGAATGTGTTCCTAGGCGGCAATGGGTTGAGGGGCGGCGCGCTTGGCGGCGTGGGCGAGCGCGGCTTCGCGCACCCAGGCGCCGTCGTCCCACGCCTTGACGCGGGCGCCGAGGCGTTCACGGTTGCAGGGGCCGTCGCCACCGACGACGCGCCAGAACTCGGCCCAGTCGATCGGCCCGTGGTCGTGGTGCTGGCGCTCCTCGTTCCACTTGAGATCGGGGTCGGGCAGGGTCACGCCGAGCACCTTGGCCTGGTCGACGGCGGCGTCGATGAACTTGGCGCGCAGGTCATCGTTGGAGAAGCGCTTGATGCCCCAGCGCATCGACTGCGCCGAGTTGGGCGACTGGTCGTCCGGCGGACCAAACATCATGATCGACGGCCACCACCAGCGGTTGACCGCGTCCTGCACCATCGCCTTCTGCGCGTCGGTGCCCTGCTGCATCATCGTGAGCAGCGCCTCGAAGCCCTGGCGCTGGTGAAAGCTCTCTTCGCGGCAGATGCGGATCATGGCGCGCGCATACGGTGCGTAGGAGCAGCGGCAGATCGGCACCTGGTTCATGATTGCCGCGCCGTCGACCAGCCAGCCGATGGTGCCCATGTCGGCCCAGCTCAGCGTCGGGTAGTTGAAGATCGAGCTGTACTTGGCGCGGCCCGTGTGCAGCGCATCGACCATCTGGTCGCGCGAAGTGCCCAGCGTCTCTGCCGCCGAATAGAGATAGAGCCCGTGCCCTGCCTCGTCCTGCACCTTGGCGAGCAGGATCGCCTTGCGCTTGAGCGTGGGCGCACGGGTGATCCAGTTGCCCTCGGGCAGCATGCCGACGATCTCGGAGTGCGCGTGCTGGCTGATCTGCCGCACCAGCGTCTTGCGGTAATGCTCGGGCATCCAGTCCTTGGCCTCGATGAAATCGCCTGCATCGATGCGGGCGTCGAAGCGCTCCTCGAGCTGCATTTCCTCGGCGGAGCGCACGGCCTTCTTGCTGCCGTCGTCCTTGCCCATCGTGTCCATGGCTTGCGTGTACATGGTGTTCCTTTCAGGCTCGGGGCCTTATCTCGGTCGCTGGTCGATCACACGCCGGGCCTTGCCGGTCAGCGTGCGTTCTATGGAATCAGGTGTGAGCACGGTCACGCTCGTCGTGATGCCCACCAGCGTCTTGATGCGCTGCTGCAGCCATTGCGTGATCTCGCGCACTTCGTCGGCGCTGGTGCCCGGCGCCGCGAGCGGCTGCAACTCGCAGCGCACCTCGACGGTGTCGAGCAGCCCGTCGCGGCTCACATTGATCTGGTACTGGCCCGACAGCTTGGCGTGCTGCAGCACGATCTCCTCGATCTGCGTCGGGAACACGTTGACGCCGCGGATGATGAGCATGTCGTCGGAGCGGCCGACGATCTTGCCCATGCGGCGGAAGGATCGCGCGGTGGGCGGCAACAGGCGCGTGAGGTCGCGCGTGCGGTAGCGGATGATGGGCAGCGCTTCCTTGCTGAGCGAGGTGAAGACCAGTTCACCTTCCGAGCCGTCGGGCAGCACTTCGCCCGTCTCGGGGTCGATGATCTCGGGGTAGAAGTGGTCTTCCCACACCACGGGGCCGTCCTTGGTCTCGATGCATTCGCTCGCGACGCCGGGGCCCATCACCTCGGAGAGGCCGTAGATGTCGACCGCGTCGATGCCGGCCTTGCCTTCGATCTCGTGTCGCATCGCCTCGGTCCAAGGCTCGGCGCCGAAGATGCCGACCTTGAGCGAGCTTTCGCGCGGATCGAGGCCCTGCCGCACGAACTCCTCGATGATCACCTGCATGTAGCTGGGCGTGACCATGATGATGTCGGGCTTGAAGTCGCGGATGAGCTGCACCTGCTTCTCGGTCTGGCCGCCCGACATCGGGATCACCGTGCATCCGAGGCGCTCGGCGCCGTAGTGCGCGCCCAGGCCGCCAGTGAAAAGGCCGTACCCATACGACACATGCACGATGTCGCCCGCACGTCCACCCGCAGCGCGAATGGAGCGCGCCACTAGCGATGCCCAGGTGTCGATGTCGTTCTTCGTGTAGCCGACGACGGTGGGCTTGCCCGTGGTGCCGGAGGATGCGTGGACGCGCACCACCTGCTCGCGCGGCACCGCGAAGAGGCCGAAGGGATAGTTGTCGCGCAGGTCCTTCTTCGTCGTGAAGGGGAACTTCGCGAGATCGCTCAACTGCTTGAGGTCGTCAGGGTGCACACCCTTTTCGTCGAAGGCCTTGCGATAGTGCGGCACGTTGTCGTAGGCGTGCTTCAGGCTCCAGCGCAGGCGTTGCAGTTGCAGGGCCTGCACCTCGTCGCGGCTGGCGGTTTCAATGGCGTCGAGTTCGCCGGGGGCGGGTTGCTTCTTGGGCATGTGGGTGTCTCCTCGGGGCGCTCACTCGGCCACGGCCGGCTTGCCTTTGATGGTGTAGGAGCGGCCGCGAAACATGGCCACGCGCTCGCCCCGCTGGTTGGTGATCTCCGTGTCGTACACGCCGGTGCGGCCGGCCTTCGACACCTCGAAGCTGCGCGCGGTCAGCGCGTCGCCATGGCGCGCGGGCGCGATCAGGTCGATCGAGAAGCCCGAGGCCACGGTGAGTTCGTTGTACGAGTTGCAGGCGTACGCGAAAGCGGTGTCCGCGAGCGTTGCGAGAAATCCGCCGTGGCAGATCTCGTGGCCGTTGAGCATGTTGTCGCGGACCCGCATGGTCACGGTGGCGTGGCCCGGCGAGACCTCGACGACATCCATGCCCAGGCCCTGTACGGCGCGATCGTTGGCGTACATGCGTTCGCGGACCATCTCGGCGGTCTCCTGGGGCGTGCGTTCGGAAGGAAGTGCGGACATGGCGGTTCAGCGGTCGGTGAAGGTCGGTGCGCGCTTGGCGGAGAAGGCCGCGACGCCTTCGAGGTAGTCGTGCGCGCGGCCGAGTTCGGCCTGCACCGTGGCTTCTTCGTCAAGGGCCTGGTCGAGCGTGAGGTGCTGCGCACCGTCGATCGCGTGGCGCGTGGCGGCGAGTGCCTTCACTGGCATCGCGGCAAGGCGCTGGGCGAGCTTGCTGGCTTCATCGGCCAGGGCTGCGTCCTCCACGCATTTCCAGATCAGGCCGAAGCGTTCGGCCTCGGCGGCGGAGAGCTTGTCTCCCAGCATCGCAAGGCCCATGGCGCGCGCGCGGCCGACGATGCGAGGCAGCAGCCATGTGCCGCCCGTGTCGGGAATGAGGCCGATCTTGGCGAAGGCCTGGATGAAGCTCGCCGACTGGCCGGCCAGCACGAGGTCGCAGTTGAGCGCGAGGTTCGCGCCCGCGCCGGCAGCGACGCCGTTGACGGCCGCGATCACCGGAACGGGCATCGAGCGCAGCCGCTGCACGAGAGGCTTGTAGAGCAACTCGATCGTGCGCCCCAGGTCTTTCGGCGGCTCGCCGGCGGGCGAAGGCGCGACCATCGGGTCGGCCAGATCCTGGCCCGCGCAGAAGCCGCGCCCGGCGCCCGTCAGGACGATGCAGCGCACCTCCCCGCTGGCCGCGGCGGCGTCGAGCGCGGCGCGAAGCTCTTCATGCATGGCGCCGGTGAAGCTATTGAGCGCGGCGGGCCGATTCAGCGTGAGGGTCAGAACCGGGCCTTCTCGGGAGGCGAGAACGAGTGAGTCGGACAAGCTGTGTCTCCAGTGTGGGGATGGGAGCTGCCGTGTCGATGCGGGTTGTTTGTATTGTTGACCGACCGGTCGGTTTATCTTAGGATCGACTTCGACAGGACGCAAGTCCTCTTTCGCTGGGGTAAACCCTTGGCGCACACTCAATCACTCATCTGACAACGGAGACAACCGTGCCTTGCTATTCCATCGAAGGGGTGGTGCCGGTCATCGACCCGAGCGCCTTTGTGCATCCCGAGGCCGTGCTGATCGGCGACGTCATCGTCGGCCCGGACTGCTACGTCGGGCCGTGTGCCGTGCTGCGCGGCGATTTCGGGCGCATCGTGCTGGAGCGCGGCTCCAACCTGCAGGACACCTGCGTCGTGCACGGCTTTCCCGCGCACGACACGGTGGTCGAGGAAAACGGCCACATCGGCCACGGCGCCGTGCTGCACAGCTGCATCGTGCGACGCAATGCGCTGGTGGGCATGAATGCGGTCGTCATGGACGACGCCGAGATCGGCGAAGCGGCGATCGTTGCGGCCTGCGCCTTCGTGCCTGCGGGCAAGAAGATCCCCGCGCGCTCGCTCGCGGCCGGCATGCCGGCCAAGGTGATGCGCGAACTGACCGATCAGGAAGTGGCGTGGAAGCTGGAAGGCACGCGCACGTACCACGACCTCACGCGGCGCAGCCTGGGGAGCATGAAGAAGGTGGAGCCGCTGGCAGAGATCGAGCCGGATCGCCCGCGGGTGCAGGCGCCGGATGTGAAGCCGTTGATTGCGACGAAGCGGGGGTGACGCCGACAAGCGCTCGCATCGAAGCAACGAGCGCTTGGCTCGTCCGGGTGCGGCGCTCGAATTCCGTGTTGAGCACGGTCACCAAGGCGTTCAGCTCGACGCGGCTGTAGAGGCGCTCGTCCTTGCTCACCGCCGGGGGAAGCGTTTATGGATGAAGGCGCCCCGCGCTTCGTCCGCCATCCCGATGACCTGCACCCGCCGCCGCGTGACGTCGACGCGGGGGAGGCCCGCTCATCCATTCGTGAAGCGACGCAACATCAAGTTACAGGCATTCGCCATGTCTGCCACGGTCGCGACACGGAGACCCGTCATCGTGGGAATGCACTATGGCCGTCATAGACAAAGCATTTGCCCCATTCGTGCGTGCAGCACCAGAATGCACAGTTCCCAACCAATGAACTGGAGACCCCGATGACCCAGAATCCTGAAGCCAAGTGCCCTGTCCACCATGCGGTGGGCCGCGGCACCGCCAATCACCACTGGTGGCCCAACCAGTTGCGGGTGGATCTGCTTCACCAGCATTCCTCCAAGTCCGATCCGATGGGCAAGGACTTCGACTACGCGAAGGAGTTCAAGAGCCTCGACTACCAGTCGCTGAAGAACGATCTGCGTGCGCTGATGACGGACTCCCAGGACTGGTGGCCGGCGGACTTCGGCCACTACGGGCCTCTGTTCATCCGCATGGCCTGGCACAGCGCCGGCACCTACCGCACCGGCGACGGGCGTGGCGGCGGCGGACGGGGCCAGCAACGCTTTGCGCCCCTCAACAGCTGGCCCGACAACGTGAACCTCGACAAGGCTCGGCGTCTGTTGTGGCCGATCAAGCAGAAGTACGGCCGCAAGATCTCGTGGGCCGACCTCATGATCCTGACCGGCAACGTGGCCCTGGAGTCCATGGGCTTCAAGACCTTCGGCTTCGCCGGCGGCCGCCCGGACACGTGGGAACCCGACCAGGACGTCTACTGGGGCAACGAGACGACGTGGCTCGAAGACAAGAGGTACACCGGTGACCGCGACCTGGAGAACCCGCTCGCGGCCGTGCAGATGGGCCTGATCTATGTCAACCCCGAAGGTCCGAACGGCAACGGCGATCCGGTCTCGGCGGCTCGGGACATCCGCGAGACTTTCGCCCGCATGGCGATGAACGACGAGGAAACCGTTGCCTTGATCGCCGGCGGCCACACCTTTGGCAAGACCCACGGCGCCGGTCCGGCGGACCTCGTCGGGTCAGTGCCTGAAGCGAATGACCTGGAAGAAATGGGGATGGGCTGGAAGAGCACCCATGCCAGTGGCATAGCGGGCGACGCCATCAGCAGTGGCCTGGAAGTCACCTGGACCCAGCAGCCGACGAAGTGGACCAACCTGTTCTTCGAGAACCTGTTCAAGTTCGAATGGGAGCCGGTCAAGAGCCCGGCCGGCGCTGGACAGTGGCAGGCCAAGAACGCACCGGCCGACATTCCGCATGCGCACGATCAGTCGAAGAAGCGCGTGCCGACCATGCTGACCACCGACCTCTCGCTGCGCTTCGACCCGGCCTACGAGAAGATCTCGCGGCGCTTCCTCGAGCACCCCGAGCAGTTCGCCGACGCCTTCTCGCGCGCGTGGTTCAAGCTCACGCATCGCGACATGGGTCCGCGCGCGCGCTACCTCGGCCCGGAAGTGCCGAAGGAAGAGCTGATCTGGCAGGACCCGATCCCGAAGGTCGATCATCCCCTGATCGACGACAAGGACGCTGCGGCTCTCAAGGCCAAGATCCTGGGCTCGGGCCTGTCGGTCTCCGACCTCGTGCTGACGGGCTGGGCCTCGGCCGCCACCTACCGGGGCTCCGACATGCGCGGCGGCACCGATGGCGGCCGCGTCCGGCTGGCGCCCCAGAAGGACTGGGAAGTCAACGAGCCCGCGAAGCTGGCCAAGGTGCTCCAGACGCTGGAAGGCATCCAGGGCGAGTTCAACAAGGCGCAAACCGGCGGCAAGAAGGTCTCGATGGCCGACCTGATCGTGCTGGCCGGCTGCGCCGCCGTCGAGCAGGGCGCCAAGAACGCAGGTCACAACGTGACGGTGCCCTTCACCCCCGGCCGCATGGATGCGTCGCAGGAGCAAACCGACGTGGAAGCCATGAAGGTGCTCGAACCCGTGGCCGACGGCTTCCGCAACTACCTGAAGAAGGACTATGCGATTCCCGCCGACGCGCTGCTGATCGACAAGGCCCAGCTGCTGACGCTGACGGCGCCCGAGATGACTGTGCTGGTGGGCGGCTTGCGCGCGCTGGGCGCCAACGTCGGTGCCACCAAGCACGGCATCTTCAGCCAGAAGGAACACACGTTGACCAACGAGTTCTTCGTGCGCCTGCTCGACCTGAACACGACCTGGAAGCCCGTGTCCGGCGAGAACAACCTGTACGAGGGAGTCGACCGCAAGACGAACGAGCGCAAGGGCAGCGCGACGCGCGTGGACCTGGCCATCGGCTCCAATTCGGTCCTGCGTGCCGTCGCCGAGGTCTACGGCAGTTCGGACGCGCAGGAGAAGTTCGTCAAGGACTTTGTCGCGGCATGGACCAAGGTGATGAACCTTGGGCGGTTCGACCTGGCGTAGACGATCCTCGCCACTGGACCCCGCAGGAGGCCAACGAACGTTGGCCTCCTGCCTGTTTGCAACTTGACGCCGCCAGGCCTATGCAGCCAAGCGCGCAGGAGACAACGATGACGGCCAGCTACGTAGAAATACAAGGCGCCCAGGCGGATATCGACCTCTGGGACGGGTTGATCACGGATCAGAACGCCCTCATCGGCGTCATGATGCAGAAGATGTCCCAAGCGGGATGCGCGGATGCAGCATGGCTCGACGAGCGAATCACGGAGGCGGAGAGCATCGAGAACCGCCTGGTCGTCGGACTCGACCGCGCCCAGCGACGATTGCGGACGTTGATCTAGCCCCCGCGGACTCAGCCCACTGCCTTGGCCCGCGGAACGGTCCAGCTGCCGTCGAGCAGCGAGGGCGGGGTGTCCTTCGGCCAGTAGAGACGCATCATCAGGATGAAGCCGTCTTTCGGCGCGGGCAGCCAGTTCTCTTCCTTGTCTGGCCCCGGCGACTCGTGCTGGATGTAGAGGTCAATCGAGCCGTCCGCGTTGGGCCTGAGCTTGTTGCGCTGGCTGACGGTGTAGCGGTTGATCGGATTCGGCACGAAGAAGTAGCCCGTGTCATACATCGTCAGTGACCAGAAACCATTGACCGGCGGCATCTCTCCCTTCGGGAAGTGCATCACGTACTTCTTGGAGCCGTCGTACTTCTGCAGGATGTCCGGCCCGGTGGACGTGGGATAGACCGCGTCCTGAGGCCGGTTGGCGCCCAGGCCGATGGCGGTAATGAGTGCGCGCTGGATGTAGTTGGTCCCGTAGAGGCCTGTCTTGGTGGTGAACGTCCAGCCGTTCTTGAGCTTCAGGTCGCCGGCGATCAGGCCCTTCTTCATCCAGCCCATGATCTTCGCCTGCGCCGGCTTGGGCGCTTCGGCGAGGCCCTTGCTGACCGCGGGGCTGAGCTTGGAGGCGTCGAAGTCCTTGCCCGGCACGATGCCGATCTTCGCGAGCTTGGCGACCATCGGTGCGTCGGCCGCGGCCGGCGGGTTGGTCTTGAGCAGCTGCGCGAAGAGCGCGAAATAGCTTGCGGCATCCATCGCGTCGACCTGTTCGCGCACCGCGGTCTTGCTGTCGATGTTCGGGTCGACCGTGCCGGGCGGCGGCGTGAACGGCTTGCCGTAGGACGACAGCGGCACCGCCTTCATCTGGTCCTGCAGCGCATGGACCTCCGCGTAGTCTTCGGGCGTTCCGGTGCAGTAGATGCGCCCGAGCATCCACACCATGCCGGTGGGCGACTTGTACTGCTTGACGCCCGGCGGCAGGCTCCCCTTCCAGCCGGGCCCCGTGATGGCGAACTTCTGTGCGCCGGTGCCGGTGGTGCGCTTGCCGGGAACATCGAAGACGTTGGTCCAGCCGTCCAGCATCGGCAGCAGGAAGTAGCGGCCCTTCATGTCGGGCGTGGAGACGACCCAGGGGTCCTTCGTCACATCCAGCCAGAGGATGGTGTAGAGCGTGTCGGCATTGGGCGCAGTCACCGCATGGTTGTCCACCGCCGGATAGCCGCGCAGCTTGAGGAACTGGCCCATCGGCGCCTTGGTCGCGTCGGGCTCCACAGTGTTGACGAAGGTGCGCCGGGTCAGTTCCATCGTGACCAGCGGATAGGCATAGACGTAGGCGTCGATCGCGAGGTCGCGCGCCTGCCGCGCCTTGATGTCGCCCTTGAGGCTATCGACGCTGTCTTCGACACCCTCCTTGAGGTCGAGCATCAGGCCTTCGGCCGCGCGAGCGACCCCCACGCCGCCCAATGCGCCCAGGGTCATGGCTATGCACAGGCTCCGGCGCGTTTCGTTTGAATCCATGGCGATTTCCTCTTCCGTTGACAAGGATGGTTCAGCCGCGATGCAGTCTTCGCTCCGCGGGTTCTTCATGTCTGCCCGGGGCTCTGGAGTGCACGGCGTCAAACGATCGTAGGAGCCGGTCTTCGACCCGACAATCGCAACAAACTCGTGCCGCTGCAGGTAGAGGCACGCAGCCCTGTACGTGATGCCACGTAGCCTGCTTGCATTCCGGTCACCGTCAGCACCGAGAAAGGCGGGCAGGATTCGATCGACGTCCGCGACGGGATAATCTCGGCCCCGATGACCTCGCCGCCGGCCCACCCACCCTCGATCTGGAAACGCTTCTGGTCGCCCACCAGCTTGCTGGAGCAGGTGCCGCCAGATGCTTCGCCAAGGGAAGCCGAGGCGATCCGGCACAGGAACAACATCTGGCTCAAGACCTACATGGACATGTACATCCTCCGATGGGGCGGTCTCTGGGCCGCAACGATGGTGCTGGCAGTGCTCGCGGCGGACGAGAGCGTGTCGGGGTTGCTGTTCGCGGCTGCGATTGCCGCGGCCATCGGCGCGTTCGCCGGCCTCGCCGCGATGGTCTGGACCTATCGGCGGGCCGCCAAGGCCATCGCCCCAGCGAAGCCGTAAGGGTCTCGCCGATTGGGGGAAATCAACGCCCTCCGCATGTATCGAATTGTTCCCGGGTAAAATGTAGCCCCCTATGGCCGACACTCAACTCACCCAGGATGGTCTGCGCTACCTCAAGAAGGCGCCAGGCTCCATCATCACCACGCCACGCGCTGAATCCATGATGTCGTGCTTCAAGTGCGGCAAGTTCGTGCTTCGCACGGCAATGACTTCGAAGCGCTTCCTCGGCAAGAACCACCTCGTCTGCGCGCCAAAGTGCGGTTAGGCGCGGCCCGCGTGTGACACATGGCCTCGGTCCCGCCCTTGGATGCCTTCTCGCGGACCCTTGAGACGAAGGGTCTTGCAGGGGGGCTAGCCTTCCTGAACGACGGGGTTCCCCACCGCTTCACGGGGGTCTACCGTTACGCCGGTCTCATCCTGAAGAACGTCGGTCTCCACGACGCTCTGGGAAAGAGGCTGCCACCCTTCTTGACGGCGGTGCCGCTGAACAAGAGCCTCGCGCAATTCGTCCAGCCGGGCGCGCCTTTCCGCACGGACGATTCGTCCAAGGACCCGCGACTGGCAGGGCACGCGTACGACGGGATTCTGTTTTCGTACCACGGCACCGCGCTCGTGGCGCCCAGCGGTCATTCGTGGGGCGTCGTCTGCCACTTCGATTTCGCGCCGGTCGCGCTGTCAGATCCCGACTTCGAATTCCTCGAGGCGGCGGCGCCCATCGTTGCCGCCTTTGCCGTCGATCCCCATCGGTAGGCGAGACTTCAGCGCGCCGTGAACGGATGGGTGATCAGGCTGTAGATGGTCCGCACGCCATCCACGTAGTTGCCCATGCGCATGTTCTCGTTGCTTGCATGCTGGTTGTTGTCGGCATTCACCAGCGGCACGATCGCGAACGGAACCTGCAGTGCCCCGACGATCTCGGCCGTGGGCACGGTGCCGCCCATCATGCGGATGCGCACCGGTTCAGGTTTGGCGCCGAAGGTGTCGACCATCGCCGCATAGGCCCACTGGCCGACGGCTGAATCCATCGGGGTGCCGGCCGCATCGCCTCCTTCGGTCTGCATGGCGAAGCTGGCGAGCTTCTCGTAGCGGCTGCGGTCTTCGTCGGTGGGCGTGCCCCTGACGAGGTGATAGCCCTGCTTCTGGATGTGGGCCTCGACCAGCTTGCCGAGGTAGGCCGCGTTCGAATCGGGCGTGGTGCGCAGGTCGAGTTCCGCCACCGCCTGGTCGGGGACGATGTTCGCTGCCTTGTCGCCCACCGCCGCCGAGGACATGCCGCGGACGTTGAGCGAGGGGTACTGCATGGCCTCCTGGTAGTTGGCACCGACCTGATCCGTGCGCGCGATACCGAGGCGCTTCTTCAGCGCCGCTTCGTCGTCCGGCACGGCGGCCATGATCTTGCGCTCCGCATCGCCGAGCTTCACATGGTCGTAGTAGCCCGGGACCGAGACCCGGCCGGTGTCGTCCTTCATCGAAGCAAGCAGTGTGGCCAGGCGCTGCGCCGGGTTCGGCGAGTAGTTGCCGTAGTGGCCGCTGTGCAGCGACACCTTGGCGCCGTACACCGTGATCCGCGCCATGGCCGCGCCGCGGTTGCCGAAGATCAGCGTGGGCCGGTTGGTCGCGTGCATGGGGCCGTCGTGGATCACGATCGCGTCGCTGCGCAACAGGTCGCGGTGCGCGAGCATGACCTTGCCGATCGAGGGCGAGCCTTTTTCCTCCTCGCTGTCGAGTACGACCTTGACGTTGACTCCGAGCTTGTCGCCACTCGCCTTCAGCGCGTCGATGGCAGCCAGGAACATCATGATCGGCGCCTTGTCGTCGGCCGAGGAGCGTCCGAACACACGCCATTCGGGATCGACCGGGCCGCTGAAGAGCTGCGCCGAGTCGATCTCTTCCCAATCGCCCTTGGCCGTCTTGCGCTTGAGCACGGGCACCCAGGGACTCTTCTGTGCCCACTGCTCAGGGATGACCGGCTGGCCGTCCAGGTGCATGTAGAAGAGCACGGTCTTGCGCGCCGGGTCGCTGCCGGGCAGCTCCGCAAAGAGCATGGGCTTGCCGTCGTTGGCCAACTGCGTCGTGCTGAAGCCGCGCTTGCGGAAGGCCGCTTCGAGCCACTCGACGTTCTTTCGGATGTCGGCCGGCACGATGGCGTCGTTGGGCAGCGCCAGCAGTTCGAAGTAGTCGCGGAAGGTGGCCTGCGCGTACTGAGTCGCCGCGGCCGGCGAGAGTTCGGCGGCATGGAGGGAGGGGCAGGCGGCGCCGACGAGCAGCGACGCAACGAGGGAGAGGTGGCGGATCGAGCGGTTCATGGCCGAGGAAGATAGCACGCGCTCCCCGGGGCTCAGGCCAGCCATCCAGGGTCGGCATCGAAGGCAGAATGCCGGCTGGAGCCGTCCAGATGGAGCGTACGGCCTGAAGGAAGATCAAGATGCCCGCTAGCATGTTTGCCGCCCTGGCCTTCACGGTTGCACTCCTCGTCACGACGGCCTACTTCATCATGGGATCGATTCCGCTTCTGATCCTGAAGCACGACACGCCGCTGGACGCGCGCTTCGTGCGGGGCTTCTTCAACATCTACTACGTCGCCGCGTTCATCACTGCGACCGCGACGGCGGTGAGCTATGCGATCGCGGGCCACCCGGGGCTCGCGGCGGGTGCCGCTGCGCTGGCGTTGATTGCCATCGTCCTGCGCAAGAAGGTCATTCCCAAGATGGACGCGCTTGGAGCGCAGATCCAGTCCAACTACATGGATGCGATTCCAGGATTCCGCAGAACGCACATCACTGCGATCCTGATCAACATCGCCCAACTCGCGGCGATCGTCTGGAGCCTGATCGCCATGAGCCGGTAGCAGGTGCCGCCTGGGGTTTTCCCCTGTCTTGCGGCATGTCGATTTCCCGCAGGCTCGTTCGTCGTCTCAAGCAGAGGGCCGTCCTCTGCACTTCAGGAGTAACAACATGGCTACCAACACCGTCCGCCTGCACCGCGTGCTGCGCGCCCCGCCGGACCGGCTCTACCGTGCCTTCGTCGAACCCGGTGCTTTCGAGCGCTGGCTGCCGCCGTTCGGATTCACCGGCAAGGTCCACAGCATGGAGCCCGTGGTCGGGGGCGCCTGGCGCATGTCCTTCACCAACTTCGGCACCGGCCACAGCCACTCGTTCGGCGGGAAGTACCTGGAGCTCGTCCCCGGGCAGCGCGTTGCCTACGACGCGGCCTTCGACGACCCCAACCTGCCGGGCACCATGAAGACGACCGTGACGCTCACCCCGGTGTCCTGCGGCACGGAAATGTCCGTCGTGCAGGAAGGCATTCCCGATGTGATCCCGACCGAGATGTGCTACCTGGGCTGGCAGGAGTCGCTTGTGGCGCTGGCCCAGTTGGTGGAGCCGGACATTCCGGGCTGACCCGGGGCGGCGCGTCACCCGTCCGCCGGGAAGTCGAAGCTGAAGGTCGTACCGGCGGCGCGCGATGAACTCACTCTGACGTCGCCGTGGTGCGCCAGCGCGATCGCGCGCACGATGAACAGGCCCAGCCCGACACTTCGCCCGGCGCCCTCCCCGGGGTCGCCGCGCACCATCGGCTCGAAGAGCGAAGCCTGCATGTCCTGCGGGATGGGCTCGCCCCAGTTGTGAACGGACAGGCTGGCCCTCTGCGCCTCGCGCTTGGACTGCACGGTGACCACGCTTCCTGGCTCGCCGTAGGCCATGGCATTGCCCACCAGGTTCCCGAGAAGCTGGGCCACGCGGTCCGCATCTGCGGTGCATTCCCGTTCGCCTTCTGCATGGTGAACGATGGTGCGTCCGGGAAAGGCCAGTCTCAGTTCGTCCACGATGCCTGCGACCAATGCGTGCAGGTCCAGGACTGCGGGCGAGACGGTAAGACCGCGGCCCACGCGCGCGAGCGTGAAATCCAGCAACTCCTCGATGAGGCGATGCGCTCGCGTCGCGGAGTTCGTGACATGGCCGAGCACGCGCAGCCTGGCTGGAGCGGTCTCCCCGTGCGCGAGAACCTTGGCGCCCGTGAGAATCGCGGACAGCGGGTTTCGCAGGTCATGGCTCACGATGCCGACCATCTGCTCGGCGAACAGTGCCCGGTCCCGCGCCCTGGCGCGTTCGAGCGTTGCCTCGGTGATGTCGCTCAGAACGCCGACGAAGTAGGCCAGCGTGCCGTCTTCGTTGTAGAAGCCATGCCCCGATGAAACGACGGTTCGCTGCATCCCGTCGACGCCGTTGAGCCGGTAGGTGCAGTTCGAGACCTCTTCGGTCCGGCCGAGGGCGCAGTCCATGGCCCGTCGCTCGCCGTCCCTGTCCGCGGGTTCGACCGCTGCAGCGTACAGCGCGTCGTCGACCGGCCGCGGCGAAGCGAATCCGAGCAGCCGCGCCACATCGTCCTCGTAGCGGCGAGTGCCCGTCGCGGTATCGACGTCCCAGAGAAAGAGATTGCCAAGCCGCAAGGCCTGGCGAAGCCGCGCCTGGGTGACCTGCAGGGTGGCCTGCACCTCGCGCTCCTTGACCACCAGTTCGTCCGCGCGCTTGCGGGCGAGAAGAAGCTCCCGCTCGTACTTGTTGCGCTCTTCGGCGACCACCATCGAGATCACGTCATAGCTGCCGGCCGCCGTGATGCGGCGGATGGCATTGAGCATCATCGGAAGGGTGTGTCCATCGCGGTGGCGCACGTCGAGCTTCACCTCCGACAGCGAGCCCTGCATCTGCAGGGTCGGCAGCCAATGGGTCTGGTGGAAGATGCGCCCGCCCATCGTGAAGAGTTCCTGCAGGCGCTTCTTTCCGACCAGCTCTTCGCGCTCCATGCCCAGCCACGTGCAGAACGTGGCGTTGACTTTCAGGATCGTTCCGGTGAGGCTGGTGACGAGCAGGCCCGTCGGAAATTCGTCAAGGAGCTTCTCGGCATCGGGGAGCTTGGGAATGTCTTCCTGCATTCATCGATGGCCCAGCGTTGCGAGAAACTCGTCCATGGCGTCCCCGCTCGCGCAGGGCGCGCTCAGGTGCGGGCAATGGCCCACGTTGTCCACCACGCGAAGCATGCAGTTCGGCAGCGTGCGCTGCAGGTAGTCGCCCACCGCCACGGGCGCGATGAGGTCGTCGCTGGACTGGATCACGAGGGTCGGCGCATCGAGCCTGGAAACGTCCGGTCGGTTGTCCGACAGGAAGGTGACCCGCGCGAATTGCCTGGCGATGTCCGGGTCGGTCCGGCAGAAGCTCTGGGTGAGCTCCACCCCGAGCTCGGGTTGTTCCGGCGCGCCCATGATGGCGGGCGCCATGCTGCTCGCCCAACCCAGGTAATTGGATTCGAGCGTGTCCAGCAGCGAATCGATGTCCTCGCGGGTGAAGCCGCCGACGTACTCGCCATCGTTGATGTAGCAGGGCGACGGACCGACCATCACGTGGCCGGCGAAGCGTTCCGGCGCACGAATTCCGGCCAGCAGTCCGATCATGGCGCTCACGGAGTGCCCGACGAAGATGACGGGGCCCTGCGCGAATTCGCCGACGATTTCCAGCACGTCCTCCGCGTAGCCGGACAGGCGGTTGTACTTGACCGGGTCATAGGCACCCAGGTCGGATCGACCGGCACCCACCAGGTCGAAGGTCACCGTCCTGAAGCGCTCCGCGTACTGGGGCGCCAGGAAGCGCCACATGTTCTGATCGCAGCCGAAGCCGTGCGAGAAGACCATCGTGGCCGGGCCTTCCCCGAGGACCTTGACGTTGTTGCGCTTCCCGACCGACATGCATGGCTCCTTCGACTGCTTCCGGTTCAGGCGCCGGGACGGCTCTTGCGCCGCCGGCTCACCGCACTCGCCAGGTCGTCCAGCACAGGGACCGTCTGCGCGAAGCTGATGCAGGCATCCGTGATCGAGACGCCGTGCCGGGGCGGCACGCCGGGGATCAGGTCCTGCCGGCCCTCCTCCAGATGGCTTTCGATCATGACGCCGGTGATTCGCGCGTCGCCCGCGGCGATCTGCTCCGCCACGTCGTGCGCCACGGCGATCTGCCGATGGTGCTGCTTGCTGCTGTTGCCGTGCGAGACGTCGATCATGACCTGCTCAGCCAGGCCATTGGCGCGCAGGGCCGCGCAACTCGCCGCCACGTCGTCGGCCGAATAGTTCGGCGCTTTTCCGCCGCGAAGGATCACGTGGCAGTCGTCGTTGCCGCGGGTCTCGAAGATCGCCGCCATTCCCATCTTGGTCATGCCCATGAAGGCGTGCGGAGCCCGCGCGGCGAGGATGGCATCCGCAGCCACCTTGATGCTGCCGTCGGTCCCGTTCTTGAAGCCCACCGGGCAACTGAGCCCCGAGGCGAGCTGGCGATGGCTCTGGCTCTCGGTGGTGCGTGCGCCGATGGCGCCCCAGGCAATCAGGTCGGCGATGAACTGGGGACTCAGCAGGTCGAGAAACTCGGTGCCCGTCGGGAGGCCCAGCAATGTGAGTTCCAGCAGCAGGCGACGCGCGCGTTCGAGGCCTTCGTTGATCGCGAAGCTGCCGTCGAGGTGCGGATCGTTGATGTAGCCCTTCCATCCCACCGTCGTGCGCGGCTTCTCGAAATAGGTGCGCATGACGATCAGGAGGTCGTCTTCGAGATCGTCGGCCACCTTCTTCAGCCGGTGGGCGTATTCGATGGCCTGGTCGTGGTCATGGATGGAGCAGGGCCCCACCACGACGATCAGCCGGTCGTCGCGACCATGGAGGATGTCGGCGATCGCCGCGCGGCTCTGCTCCACGAGCGCGAGCGTGTTGTCCAGGACCGGAACCCTCTCCTGCAGGAGCGCCGGCGTCATCAGCGGGCGAACCGCGCCGATGCGGACGTCGTCGATGCGGGTGGTGTCGATCGTGCTGTCCCGAGAGCCGATCTCGGCGTCGTGAAGGGGGTCGTCGAGCTTCGGCATGTCGTGCGTGTCTTTGGAGAAACCCACCATTCTCCATCAGCGGCGCCAGAGTGCGAGATCATCCCTGCCCATGGATCCACACCAAGGCCGCCGCTGGCGCGGGTTGCCCGTCGAGGGCAGTTGGCGCTACCACCTGCTCCTGGCGGGCATGGGCATGTTCGTCCTGGGTCCGTTGGCCGGCGTGACGGCGGCCTACATGAACTTCTCGCTCGGCTTCTTCGTGGGCGGGCAGGTGCTGGCGGGCCTCCTCGGCTCCGCCGTCACCGCGGGCTATGGCGCGGACGGGCGCCACGGCGCCAACTACATCCAGACCGCCGCCGCCTCGGTGGCCAGCATGAGCGGGATGGGCGTGCTGCTCCAGGCCATGGCGTGGATGGGCCTGCCGCAGCCACCGGCCTGGCACATGGCGCTGTACCTCGCCTGTGTCGGCATGTTCGGCGTCGGCGTGGGCATGCTCTACACGCCGGTGCTGGTGGACCGCATGCGCCTGGCATTTCCTTCCGGACTGGCGGTTGCCAACATCCTGCGGGCGCTGACCGATCCCCTGCTCTTGCGGCGCTCGGTGCGGCAGCTTGGGGGCGGCGTCACCGTCGGATTGATCGCGGGGCTGGCCGCCGCCCGCCTGCCGCTGCTGGGCGCCATCGGGCTGTCCGCGTCCACCTTCGGCGCGGGACTCATCGTCGGTGCGCGCATCGGCATCCCGGCGGTAATGGGGGGCCTGGTCGGCGTGGCACTGCAGCCGACATTCGTCTCGATCGGCTGGCTCCAGGCCGGCGACCCGCCGCGCAAGATCATGTTCCTCATCGCCCTGGGAACGATCATGGGCGCGGCGCTGGTCGACATGGCGCTGATCTTCGCGCGTGCCCTGCCGCGCGCGCGGCGGCGGGCTGCGCAGAACGAACCACCGCCGGTCGCCGACGACTGGCGCCGCGTCAACAGCATGCGCCTCGTGGGGTGGGTGCTCTTCTGGGCGGCGGCCACGGTGGCCTGCGGCCATTGGCTGATGGGGCAGCCCGTCTTCTACCTCGCGGTCGCGGTGGCGCTGGTCTTTCTCTTCGCGCTGGTCAACGGCATCTCGGTGGGAGTCAGCGACTCCAATCCGATCTCCTCCGCTTTCGTCGTGACGATCGTCATCCTCGCCGCCCTGGGCCTGCGCGACCCCGGCGTGGGCCTGATGGCCGGCGCGGTACTGCTGGTGGCGACCAGCGTGGCCTGCGACATGCAGCAGGACCGCTCCACCGGCTGGCGGCTCGGCACCCCACGCGCAATGCAGTTCCGCTACCAGGTGCTGGGCATCGTCGTGGGCGCTGTGCTGGCGGTGGTCTTCGCGCGGCTGTTCATGGCGGCCTACTCGGTGCTGCTGCTGGACCAGACGGTGCTGAAGGCCGACCAGCAGCCGGCCGAATGGAGTTCGGCCATGACCTACAAGTTCGTGGGCGTGCTGCGCAGCCTGACCGACGACCTGCCGTTCCAGCGAACCGCCATCGGCCTGGGCATAGCGGCGGGCCTGGGCATCGAGCTACTGCGCAAGTGGGTACGCCCGCGCGGTTTCGTGCTCGATGCCATCGTGCTGCCTTCGCCCTATGCGCTGTCCTTCGGCGGCTTCGTCAACCTGCCCACCTCGCTGTGGCTCGGCGCGGGGGGAGTCGCAGGCAGTTGGTGGGCGGCGCGCGCGCCCGCACGGCGCGATGTGCCCGAGGACATGAGCAGTGCGTCGCTGTTCGGCGGAGGGTTGATCGCGGGCGATGCGCTGGCGGCGGTGGCGATCGGCGTGGCCAGCCTGCTGGCGGTGTTGACCTAGGTCAACCCGCACTCGCAAAGCGAGCCATTCACCGTGCCCGGGCTGTAAAGTGCGAGGGCCCGGGCACTGACGCCGGCCGGGGGAGACACCTTGAGAGACAACTCCATTGCCGCCTTGGCAACAGCCCCACTGGGTCGGTACCAGACCCTCCAGGCGGGGCTGGACCTGCTCGACCAGGGACTGTCGATCTTCGATGCCGACCTTCGGCTCGTGGCATGGAATCGAGCCTACGAGCGGCTGCTCGATTTTCCGGAAGGCATGGCGCACCTCGGCACGCCCTTCGAGACATTCATCCGATACAACGCGCGGCGCGGCGAGTACGGTCCGGGCGATCCGGAGGCGCTGGTGGCCGAGCGCGTGGCCGCCGCGCGCACTTTCGAACCGCATGACATCGAGCGCACCCGTCCCGATGGCCGCGTCCTGCACATCCACGGAGAGCCCTTGCCCGGCCATGGGTTCGTGACGCTCTATTCCGACGTCACCGCGCAGCGCGGCGCCGAGCGCACCATCCGCGAACAGAATGCCGATCTCGAAAACCGTGTGGCGGCCCGTACGGCCGAACTCGTGAGCAGCGAGCAGCGCGTGCGGCTGGTGATGGACTCGATCCCGGCGTTGGTGGCCTATTTCGACCGGCGCCGCGTCTATGGCTATCTCAACCGTGTCTACCACGACTGGTTTCGAGTCGATACCTCGCGCCCCGAGGGCGTCAGCGCGAGGGCCTTCCTGGGCGAAGAGGTCTATGCACTGGTCAAGCCGAACGTGATGCGGGCGGTGGCGGGTGAATCGGTGAGCTTCGAGTACGAGTTGGGCATTCACACCGGCGAGCGGCGGACGGTGCGAACCTCGCTGGTCCCCGAGCGCGCCGGCGACGGCACGGTGGCCGGCTGCTTCGAATTCACTTTCGATATCACCGAGCAAAGACGTTCACAGGAGCTCATCGTGCGAGCCCAGAAGCTGGAGGCGTTGGGCCATCTGACCGGCGGCCTGGCGCACGACTTCAACAACATCCTGACGGTCGTGATCGGGAATCTCGCAGCGTTGAAGGAAGCACGGCCGAACGATGCGCTCGTGCCCGAATACATCCAGCCGGCGCTCGATGCCGCGCGTCACGGGGCGCGCCTGGTGGAAGGGCTCATGCACTTTGCGCGCCGCCGGCCGCTGCAAGCCCATGCCGTCGGTGTCGTGAGCGTGCTCCACTCGGTCGAAAGCCTGCTCAGGCATTCCCTGCCGGAACGAATCCGGCTTGCCGTCGACGCCACCGGTTCCGACGCGCATGCGCTCAGCACCTGGATCGACGTCGGCCAGTTCGAGCAGGCGCTCATCAACCTGATCCTCAATGCGCGCGACGCCATCGCCTCGGAAGGCTGCATCAGGCTGCGCGCGTGCCCGGCCTCGCTCGATGCCGATACGGCCGCAACGCTGCAGACCTCGCCTGGCGACTGCGTTCGCATCGACGTGCAGGACGACGGCGCCGGCATGGACGAGCACACGCTGGCGCACATGTTCGAGCCTTTCTTCACCACCAAGCAGCCGGGCAGCGGCACTGGCCTCGGCATGGCGATGGTCTACGGCTTCATCAAGCAGTCGGGCGGCGCGATCGACGTTCGGAGCGCCCCGGGACGCGGCACCACCATCTCGCTGTGGCTGCCTGCGGCCGCAGGCGCCGCCGATGGCCGATCCATTGCCGCGGCCCAGCCGGCGGCGTCGGGCCAGCGCGGACTCGCGCTGCTCGTGGACGACGACGCGCAAGTGCGTCATGTCGTGCGTCGCGACCTGCTGGGTCTGGGCTACGCGGTGCTCGAAGCCGGCGATGGCGCCGAGGCGCTGGCCCTGCTCAGGCAAACACCCGACATCGCACTCCTGCTGTCGGATGTTTCCATGCCGGGTGGCGTCGATGGCAAGGAGGTGGCGCGCACGGCACGGCAACTGCATCTCGCGCGAGCCGTGGTGCTGATGAGCGGCGACGTCGCCGAAGAGTGGTCGGTGCCCGGGGTGCCGTGGTTGAGCAAGCCCTTCACGGCTGCCCAGCTGGCGACCGCGATCGAGGCAGCGCACGCATGAACACGCACACGACGCGCCCCCCGCTGGACGAGAGTGCACCGCGGTCACTGATCTTCTTGGTCGAAGACGACCCGGCCGTGACGAAGCTCGTGCTGAACGCGCTGAACGAATTCGGATTCACGGCCGAAGGCTTCCAGACCGGCGCCGCGGCGTTGCGCCGCATGCAGACCGAGAAGCCTGACTTGTGCATCGTCGATCTCGGCCTTCCGGACATGGACGGCATCGACCTGATGCGCCGCATCACGGCGCACTGCAGCGCCGGCGTGCTGATCCTCACCGGCCGCGGCCACACGGCCGATCGCGTGATGGGCCTCGAGCTCGGCGGCGACGACTACATGACCAAGCCTTTCGAATCGCGGGAGCTGGTCGCACGGGTGCGCAGCATCCTGCGGCGGCGCATGGCCGCGAACGGGCCGACCGGCGTGCGGCAACGGCGCTATGCATCGTTCCTGGGCTGGCGCATCGACTGTGCGACCAACATCCTGCGCGCGCCGGATGGCGAGGAGCACCTGCTGGGCACTGCCGAGACGCAGGTGCTGCGCTGCTTCGTCGAGCGGCCGCACCAGATCCTCACGCGCGAGCAGTTGACGGGAGCGCGGGACCTGCTGCCGACCGACCGCAGCATCGATGTGCGCATTTCACGCCTGCGTCGCAAGATCGAGACCGACCCGCACGACCCGGTCATCATCAAGACGGTCTATGGTGCGGGCTACATGTTCGCCGCGGCCGTCACCTGGGATTGAGATGGGAGGCTGGCATCCGCTTCGCCCCGCGTCGTACGCGCAATGTGACGAATGTTTGCATGCGTCCCCAGCGCGGAATGCGTCGGTCAAGAATCATGTCGACACCATCCCGGAGACATGTCCATGCAGGAAGAAGCAGTCTTTTACCCGGCACCGGACGCCGTCATGAACGGCGCCCACATCAGCGGCATGGCGGCCTATCAGGCGCTGGTGGCCGAGGCCGAGGCCGATCCTGGCGCCTACTGGGCGCGGCTGGCCCGCGAGTTCGTGAGCTGGAAGACCCCCTTCACGAAGTC
>NZ_JASZYF010000024.1 GCF_030317115.1 Variovorax gracilis | reverse complement strand
CGCGCGTTGAGGATCACGCGGGCGCCGGCGCCGGCCAGCCCGCGCGCCAGCGCGAAGCCGATGCCCGCGCTGGAACCGGTGATGAGCGCAGTGCGCCCGGTGAGGTCGAAGTTCTTGAGGACGGATTGCAACAGGATCTCCAGCAGTGAAACAGGTTCAGGAAGAACGACCGGCCGCCCATCGGGCCACGCCGTCGAGGATCTCGGTCAGCACCTCGTCATCATCGCGCCCCGAGCGCTTGAGGACGTGGAAGGAATGGTCGGCATGCTCGATCACCATGAGCGTGGCGCGCGGGCCCAACTGCGCGACGACCGGGCGAAGGTGGTCCAGGTCCGCCAGCTTGTCCTGCGTGCCCTGGACGAAGAGCATCGGAACCTGCACCTTGGAAAGATGGTCGGCGCGCGAGGTCGCGGGCACGCCGGCAGGATGCAGGGGAAAGCCCAGGAACACCAGGCCCTCGACCTGCGGCAGCGGCTCGATCGCCTGCGTCTGCGAGCTCATGCGGGCGCCGAATGATTTGCCGCCCGCCAGCAGGGGCAACTGCCCGAACATCTGCGCCGCGTACGCCACCGCGGCACGAACCGCGGCGTGCGCCGTGGGCGGGAGGTCCGGCCGCTTCTTGCCGAGCTCCATGTAGGGGAACTGGTAGCGCAAGGTGGCGATGTTGCGTTCAGCCAGGCCGTCCGCGACGGCGGTCATGAACGGATGCTCCATGCCGGCGCCGGCCCCATGGGCGAACACAAAGCAGCCGCCTGGATTCGGCGGCGCCTGCACGATGCCCGAGACGCTCAGGTCGTCGTTGATTCGGATCGAGACTTTCTGCATGTCGGGTCCAGTGTCGTGGGGATCAGTTGAGCCGGGCTTCCTTCAGGCGCTGGAGTTCCGCCTGCTCCTCGTCGAGTTTGCTCTTGCGGCGCTCGATCTTCTGGGCGCTGCCGCTGCGTTCGGCTTCCTTCAACTCGCGTTCTCTCGCAGCAACTTTCTTCTCCTGCTGTGCGATGCGGCGCTGATGCTCGGCCTGCAGCTTCTCGTCGCTGCAGTTGCGGTTGACTTCCTTCAGCGCGCGTTCGAGCCCGCGAACGCGCTGCTTCTGTCCTTTGGCCTTGGCTTCGTCGAGGTCGCGGCTGATGGCCTCGTGCTTGGCGCGGCAGGTTCCGCCCGGCGCAGCTTGCGCAGCGGCCCCAAAGGACGATGAGGCAAGTGCTGCTGCCAACAGGTAGGTCGAAATGTTCATGAACGCTCCGTGTGCTGGGTGCCGAGCCTCCATCATCAATAATGGAAGTTCTGTAACAAGGAGTTTCACACGTGACTTTGAGGATCTCTTTCACCGGCGCCGCCATGGCGGCCGCAGTGACTGTCTTGCTCGCCGGCTGTGCCGCACAGCGCGCGCCTTCCGAGGCCGCCGCGCCCGCCGCTGCCGCGCCCGCTCCTGCTGCCCCTGCTGCGGATGACGCCAGTGCCCGCAAGGTGCCCGCCGGGATGACCTACGGGGAAATCACCCAGACCGTCAGCGAGGATGCAACCAAGGCCAAGAAGGCGCTTGTCGGCAAGACCGTGGCGTTGAACCTGACGAAGTCTTCGACAAAGGGCCTTCCGGCGGGGCTGTACGAAGTCCAGGCGGATGACGACACCTACTTCCGCTGCAAGACCTCGGCCGGGGGATTCAAGGGCGGCGAAGTCACGGCGAAGGTCAGCAACTACACCTTCACGCAGAAGACCAACCGGTCCGTCGTGGAACTCGATCGCTGCGCGGTGACGGTGGCCCAAGCGAGCGCTCCGGCGGTCGCGGCAGCGCCAGCAGCGGCTGCAGCACCCGCGCCTGCAGCAGCCCCCGCACCTGCGCCTGCCACTGCAAAGGGCGGCGCCAAGCCCGGCATGGACAGCCAGGGCAACGTGATCGACTCCACCAAGGTCGAATCGGGCAGTGGCCGCACCGTCAAGGGCATGAACGACTACGAAGGCGAGATCACCGGCAACCCGGCCAAGAACTCGAAGTTCACGCAACTGCAGATCGGCATGCCCTGGAAGCAGGTCGTGGACCTTGCGGGCGAACCGACGGACAGCGGCGCCTACATGACGGGCAAGGCCTGGATCCCGTTCTACTTCGGCGGCGATCGCCACCGCCTGGAAATGACCTACAAGGGACAGGGCCGCCTGATCTTCGCGGGCGGCAGCTTGGGCAACGTGTCCGGCGGCAACCTGATCTGGATCATCCACAACCCGAACGAAACCGGCTACCGCTGACCGGCGCGCTAGCATCCTTGTCCGGCAGGCGACCCGGCCTGTCCAGTACAAGGATGCGTGATGCGATATCTCGATCTTCCCGGCGGATCGTCGATCCCTTCGCTGGGCCTCGGCACCTGGCGCATGGGTGAAGCCGCTGGCCACCGCAAGGCCGAAGTGAGCGCGGTGCGCGCCGCCATCGACATGGGCTACCGCCTCATCGACACCGCCGAGATGTACGGAGAGGGCGGCGCCGAGGAACTCGTCGGTCAGGCCGTGGCCGATGCCATTCGTGCCGGCGACGTCCGGCGCGAAGACCTCTTCATCGTCAGCAAGGTCTACCCCCACAACGCAAGCCGCAAGGGAACGTCCGCCGCGTGCGCGCGAAGCCTTGCGCGCCTGGGCCTCGACCGGATCGATCTCTATCTCCTGCACTGGCGAGGCGAGCACCCCTTGGCCGAGACATGCGACGCCCTGCGCACGCTGGCCGCACAGGGCCGCATCCGCCACTGGGGCGTCAGCAACTTCGACACCGACGACATGGAAGAGCTCGCCGACGCCGGCGGCGACGCAGCGGACTGTGCCGTGAACCAGGTCTACTTCTCGGCTGGCGAACGCGGCGCCGAGTTCAGCCTGTTGCCCTGGCTGCGCAAGAGAGGAATGCCGATGATGGCCTACAGCCCGATCGATCAGGGCTCGCTCGCGACGGACGCCGGCCTCCTGAAGATCGCGCAGCGGCTCGACGTCACTGCCGCGCAAGTCGCTCTCGCATGGGTGCTGTCGCGACCAACCGTCGTCGCCATACCCAAGGCAGTGCGCGAAGCCCACTTGCGCGAAAACCTGGCAGCTGCGGACCTGGAATTGAGCGCAGCCGACCTGGCAGAAATCGACAGCTTGCATCCGCCCCCGCGCCGCAAGAGTCCCCTGGCAATGATCTGAGCATCCAAGGCCGGCAAAGCCGGATCCCCTGGTGAGACACCGCGGAACCGGCTCCGCCGGTCCGCCGGTGTGGCCCCCGGCTGGGGTGGGCGGCTACGCGAAACGAGCAAGCCCGGGGACAAGCAACGGTTAGTGCGCTTCAGCCTGCTTGGCCGCAGCGATGATCGCGGTCTCGTCGTGCTTCGCCCCGTTGAGGAACAGGTTCAGCAGGACCGCGCTGATCGACGCCAGGAGGATGCCCGACTCCACCAGCGAGTGGATCGCATGCGGCATCCACTGCTTGAAGTTGGGCGCGATCAGCGGAATCATGCCGATGCCGATCGACACCGCGACGATCATTGCGTTGTGGCGGTTGCCCTTGAAGTCCACGCCGGAGAGGATCCGGATGCCCGTGGCCGCCACCATTCCGAACATCACCAGGCCCGCGCCGCCCAGCACCACTGTGGGCAGCGATTCGACCAGCGCCGCCATCTTGGGCAACAAGCCGAGCACGATGAGGATGACGCCACCGGCCACGCACACGAAGCGGCTCTTGATGCCCGTCACGGCCACGAGCCCCACGTTCTGCGAGAAGCTGGTGTAGGGGAAGGTGTTGAACACGCCGCCGATCAGCGTGCCGAGGCCATCGGTGCGCAGGCCGCGGGCCAGGTCCTGCTGCGTGATCTTGCGGTCGGTCATCTCGCCGAGGGCGAGGAACATGCCGGTCGATTCGATCATCACCACGATCATGATCAACGACATCGTGAGGATCAGGATCGGGTCGAACTGCGGCATGCCGAAGTGGAAGGGCATCACCACGTCGAACCACTCGGCCCTGCCGACCTTCTCGAAGGTCATGAAGCCGAAGAGCGTGGCGACGACTGCGCCGATGACGATGCCCAGCAGCACGGAGATGTTGGCGATGAAGCCCTTGGCGTACTTCACGATCACCAGGATCGACACCAGCACCAGCGCGGCGATGCCGAGGCCGCCGAGATCGGCGTACTTGGGGTTGGGCACCGAGGGCACGATCGACAGTCCCTTGGGCAAGGGCGGCACCGAGGAACCCGGCGAGGTCACGTCGGCCAGCCACTTCGCATAGACCGGGTCGACCAGTGCCGGCGCGGTGGGGCCGACCGGGTTGCCGAAGATCCAGTTGATGCCCACGCGCATCAGGCTGATTCCGATCACCGCGATGATCGTGCCCGTGACCACCGGCGGAAAGAAGCGCAGCATGCGCGACACCATCGGAGCGATCAGTATCGAGATGATGCCGGCGCCGATGATGGCGCCGAACAGCAGTTGCGCACCCGCCTGTCCCGGGTTGGCGTTGGCGATCGCGACCATCGGTGCGACGGAAGCGAAGGTGACGCCCATCATGACCGGCAGCTTGATGCCGAACCATTGCGTGGCGCCGAGCGCCTGGATCAGGGTCGCGACACCGCAGCAGAACAGGTCGGCCGAGATGAGCAGCGCGACTTCCTGCGGACTGAGCTTGAGCGCGCGGCCGACGATCAGCGGCACGGCGACCGCGCCGGCGTACATCACCAGCACGTGCTGCAGGCCGAGGGCCGTGAGCTTGCCTGCAGGCAGGCGCTGGTCGACCGGGTGGATGGAAGGCGAGGCAGCCGTCATTGCGTGATCTCCTGGCAGCGGGAAGATGGGGATGATGGGACGGAAGGTGTCGTGTGACAACCGTCCACCGTTCTGTACGCCAAACTGTATACACATCAGGCGCGGCGCTGTATAGCGGAAAACCCGGGTTGGGCGCCCAACGAAAAAAGCCCCCGAAGGGGCTTTTGAAGGTGTGGCCGGGAACGCTGGATCAGGCGGCGTGTGCGGTCTTCGTGCTCTTCTTGTGAGCCACGTGCACCTTGCCCGACTTGTGGGCGACCTTGTGCGTCGTGGTCTTGTGGGCCTTGCTGTGCTTGGCTGCGGGCTTGGCTGCCTTGGCCTTGGACTTGGTCACGACGGGCGCTGGGCTCACGGGATCGGCGGGAGCCTGGGCGAAGGACGAACCAGCTGCAAATGCGAAGGCGGCTGCGAGAAGAGCAAGAAGAGTGCGTTTCATGAAATGGTCGAAGTGAAGGTTGGGAGAAGAAGGAAGGAGCGGCCAGCCCGAACTGAATCGGGTCTGGTCAAGTTGTGCAACGCGGCACTTCGCGGGCGGATGACAGGGTTCGGAGGGATCGCGCGATGGCCGGGCAAATTTCATGCGACCGCTGGCTACTCCGGGTGTCGCGTTGTCGCGCCCGGCACCACAATGCCCCGATGAAGGCACGCGCAGGCCCGTCCGGTGAAGTTGCAAGGCCTGTGGGCGGCGGCGCGGGGCGCCGTGGGTGGCGCATCGCCGGCATCGTTCTGGCGGTGGTCGTCCTCTTGTTCGCGGCAGCCGTTGTCGCCGTGCGGCGGGCCTATCCGCCGGAGCGACTGGCCGCCTTGCTTTCCGAACAGGTCACGGCCACGACGGGACGCGCCTTTCGCATCGACGGCGACCTGTCGATCCATCTGCTGCCGACCATCGCCGTGAAGGCGAACGACATCGTGCTCGGCAATGTGGAGTGGGGATCGCAGCCAGACATGATCCGGCTCAAGCAGGCCGCGTTCGAGGTGTCGCTGCGGGACCTGCTCGACGGACGGATCCGCATCCTGAGCGTCGAGATGGACGATGCGGACGTGCTGCTCGAATCGGACGGCGCCAGGCAATTCAACTGGCATCTGGCCCCGCGCCAGCGGGAGGGCGGCACGCGCGGGCAGGGGATCGCCGTCGGGCGGATTTCGGTGTCCAACGCACGCATCACCTACCGGGACGGCGGGAAAGGCGTGGTGGATACGGTCACCGTCGACGCGCTCGACCTGCGACCGCAGGGCGAGCGGCAAGCCTTGAGCGCGACGTTCACGGTCGGCTCCAGGCAATGGAAGGCCGAAGGAGAGATCGGCCACATCGGAGAACTGCAGGCGGGCAAGGGGGAATGGCCGTTCGACCTTCGATTCGCCACGGATGGCACCGCCTTCTCGGCGGCGGGCAACATGGGGACGGGTCCGCGCGCGGGGCTCCTGGAGGCCAAGCTGTCGGCTCGCCTCGACACGGCGGCAGCGCTTTCCGGGTTTTCCGCCGCCGCCGGGCTGCCGATGCCTGTCGAGGCCAGCGCGACGCTGGTGCGCGCTGCGGACGAATGGCGTGCGGAGTCGATGCAACTGTCGCTGGGCGGGCAATTGCTGACTGGGCGAGTCAGCTTCCACGCGGGAGCGTCCTCGCGCCTCGACGCGGACCTCTCGTCCGCCGCAATCGATCTCGCCAAGTGGCACATCGGCAAGGGCGTGACCAAGTCCCCGACGGCACCGTCCGCGCATCGGACGCAGTTCTTCGGCGATACGCCATTGGCGTTCGATGCGCTGCCGCCATTCCCGATGCAGGTCGCCTTGAAGGTGGACCGCTTCGACATGCCCGGCACGCCAACGCTGTCTGCGCTCAGCCTGCGGTGGGCGTCGGAGCCGGGGGGGTTGATCATCGAGCCGCTGTCCTTTGCCGCCGCGGGTGGCGAAATCCGGGGGCGCTTGAGCGTCGCCCTGCCAAAGAACGCGCCTCCGCGAACCGACGTGCTGATGAACGCCAAGTCGCTCTCCGTCGAAGCGCTGGATGCGCAGTGGGGCGGCGGAAAGCACTTCAAGGGCGGTCGCGCGAACCTCGACCTGAAGCTGGCCATGACGGGGCACACGCCGCGAAGCCTTGCCGCGTCATCGACCGGCGACGTGCAGCTGACGATGCGGGACGTCACGCTGACGGGCAAGGCGGCTGCGCTCGATCGCGACATCGTGGCGCGCCTGCTCGAAATGCTGGTGCCGAAGCAAGGGCGACCGGACCTGGTCGTGCAGTGCGGTGTCGCACACCTGCCGTTGCGCAACGGCGTGGCCTTGATCGACCGGTCGATCGCCATGGAGACTTCGCAGCTTGCCGTGACGGCCAGCGGCGAACTGAATCTGGCGAAGCAGACGATCGAGCTGGCGTTTCGACCGAGGGTCAAGAAGGGACTGGACCTCAACCCGGCCAGCCTGGTTCAGCTCATGCTGGTAAAGGGGCCGCTCGAAAAGCCCGAGTTGAGCATCGATCCGAAGGGCACCGTGCGCCAGGCCGCGAACTATGGCGTGGCGGCGGCGACCGGAGGGCTGTCACTGCTGGCGCCCGCCTTGCTGGGCGGCGGAGCCGAGTTCGGAGGGTGTGATTCTGCGGCCAAGGCGAGCAGCCACAGCGGCAAGCCGCAGGCGCCGACCGCGAGCCGCGGCTTGAAGTTGCCGCGGCCTTTCTCGGGCGTCAGGCAGGCCATGCCTTGACGAAAATACAAAAAGTAAGTCGAAAGTGGTTGAAATATCTTGTTACCCCGCGTTCGAATAGGCACAATGTATTACATGGAATCTCAGAACTTTTCCAAGCCGCATTGGTCGCCCTCCGGCCTGCTGGGCCTCCTGCGATCCACCCTGCAATCCGTCGAGGAGGCGCCTGCGTCCCGGGAGAGCACTGCGCGCCCGGGTCGCCTGAGTAACGCCGAACTGGCGGAAGTGGCCAACGAGTGGCGCCATCGCACGTCGTATGGCGACTTGGGCGCCGAGTCCGTCGCGCAGGCCCTCGAACTCGTGGCGACGCATCGTTCCCAGGACAAGCAGAAGCGCATCCAGGCCATGGGCAAGAGACTGTCCGAACTCATGGGCCTGAATTGAGCTGTCCGTTTTCCGCCCGGGTCCGGCAGCGATTGGGTAGAGTCCCGCGAACACCATTCCTTGGAAATTCTTCGACCCCTATGAAGACCCAGATCGAAGCAATCAACGAAGGCTACGACGTCGACTTGTCAGGCCCCGGCCGGCCCATGGGCGCACGCGGCAAATATCCGGAGTTCGAAGTGATTCCGCTGCTCACGGACATGGAGGCGGAGCTTCTCAACACGTTGAGCCTCATCCGCAAGCTGCTGGCGGAGGGCACGCCGACCAAGGATGCGCAGGACGGCGTGGTCCTGGCGATCGACGGACTGCTCTCCGTCGCCCGTTCCTGACGCAGCGACATTCTTTCCAGGGGACGACGATGAACACCTATCAGACGGCCAGCCAGGCGACGGGCGTGGCGCGCACTCTCAGCAAGAGCGCGGCCTGCACGATCGTCGTATACCAGGCGGGAGCCGGCAAGTACGTGACCGCTCGGCCCACCGACGCGGTGCGCGGGCTCGTGATCGGCGTCTACCGCAATGGCTATTTGATGCCGAGCGGCCAGCGCGCAGGCTGAGCCCCGGCGACCGCTCCAGAAAGGCGAGTGCCGTTCAGGCCGGCCCTCCCTTGAGTCGGCGGAACCCCCCTTTGGCATCGCGTTGCTCCGCCTCCATTCGTTGTACGGCGGCCACACGCGTCGAAGTCTGGGCATCGTGCGGCACGATCAGCACGTCGCTCGTCGCCCAGCAAAGCACCCGCTGCGCCACGCTGCCCAGCAGGAACTCCATGAGCGGCGGTCGTCGCCACTTTCCGACCACCAACAGGTCCGCCCCCACGTACTCCTGCTGGATCGCGGCCTGCCGGGCGGGATCGCCGTGGCTCACCTTGGACATCACGCGGTTGCGCCTGGCGTCGAAGGAATCGGTCAGACCCAGGATGCGGTTGCGCGCATAGCGCAGGCATTCCTGCCGGTAGGCCTTGACGGCTTGCGCAGAGGCCTCGGCGCAGCGCAGCTTGGCTTCGTTGAGCGTGCTGATGGCATGGAACAGTTCGACCTCGGCATCGGCGTCTAGCACGCAGGCAAGCCTGACCAGGTTCCTGGACTCCGGCGTGAAGTCCACGGCCACCAGAATGCGGCCATAGCGCTTCTTCGGGACGAGCTTGGTCACGAGGACCGGGCACCGGCACAGTCGCGTCAGGCGCTCCGCGGCCTGGCCCCGGAGCAATGTCACGAGGGCAGATTCGCGCTGGTAGCCGAGCACGAGAAGGTCGGCGCAGGCGGCCTCTTCGGCGACGTGCTGCAGCGTGTTGGCGGTTTGATTCGCCGTTCGCACCGTGATCGCCAGGCGCGCGCTCAGGGCCCTGGCGGTGTGCGCGAGGCGGCATGCGCCGTCCGCCGGTGGCGCGTCGCCGTTCGCGGGCGCGAACATGAGCTTCATCGTGGCACCGTGCTCCACGGCGAGCTGCGCCGCGCGCTCCACGCCGCGGTCGGCCTGCTCCGAAAAGTCGGTGATGGCCAGGATCGAGCGGATGTTCATGGCGCTACCTCAGGTAGTCGCCGTCGGCTTCGGGCGAGCATCCGCTCGCCGAGGATCGTTGCATGCATTGGACGCACTCCAGTCGAATGCGGCCTTCCCGTACAGACGGGCAACGGCCGCTACCGCGCGAGGCTGATGCCCGGCGGTCGATGGGTTTGCGCTGATGAAAGAGAAGGGAGCGGACCGCCGGGCTTAGGAATGTGCTGGCGTCGTCTGCAGACCCGCCATCGCCACCGAAAACTGCGCGCGCACGCCGACCACCGCCAAGGGCAGGGGTGCGTATGCAGCGAGTTGCGGGAAGAGGGCCGGGGTGTTCATCGGCGTGGAGTGTACTGACCCACCGCAGTGCGCTCAAGCAATGGCCTCAGGCATCTTGCCGATATGAGGAATGCGGCGCACGCCCGGGACGCCAAGGTCGGCCCCGGGCGGAGAGTCATCAGCCCAACAGGTCGCTGAGCGTTCGCGCGACGACCTTGGTTGCGCGCCGCAGATCTTCCAGGACCACGCGCTCGTCATTGCGTTTGGCGTGCGATTCGAGCACCGTGCGCGGCCCTGCGCCGTAGATCACCCCTGGGATGCCAGCTTCGCCGTAGAGACGCACGTCGGTGTAGAGCGGCGTGCCCATGGCCTTGATCGGCTCGCCGAAGATCGCCTCGCCATGCTTCTGGATCGCATCGACCAGCGGCTTGTTGCCGGGCAGCGGCTTCATCGAGTTGGCCAGCAGCATGCGCTTGATCTCGACCGTGATGCCGGGCATCTGGGCCGCCGCTTCCCCGATGACCTGGCGGATGTCGGCTTCGACCTCGACCGGGTTTTCTTCCGGGATCATGCGGCGGTCGAGCTTGAAGACGACCTTGCCGGGGACCACATTGGTGTTGGTGCCGCCTTCGATGCGCCCCACGTTGAGGTAGGGGTGCGTGATGCCCTCGACCTTGGATGTGTGCTGCTGGTACAGCGTGTTCTGCGCATACAACGCATTCAGGATGTGGACCGCGCCCTGCAGCGCATCGATGCCAGTGGTCGGGATGGCGGCATGCGCCATCTTCCCGTTCACGGTGACTTCCATCTGCAGGCACCCGTTGTGGGCCGTGACCACTTCATAGCTGAAGCCGGCGGCGATCATCAGATCCGGCTTGGTCAGGCCCTGCTTGAGCAGCCAGCCCGGGCCCAGGATGCCGCCGAACTCCTCGTCGTAGGTGAAGTGCAGTTCGACGCTGCCCTGGCTGGGCTTGGCGACCGCTTCGAGTGCGCGCAGCGCGAAGGTGAAGCTGGCGAAGTCGCTCTTGCTCACCGCGGCCGCCCGGCCATAGAGGCTGCCGTTGTCGATCTCGCCGCCATAGGGGTCATGCGCCCAGCCATCGCCGGGCGGCACCACGTCGCCGTGTGCGTTGAGCGCCACGGTGCGGCCGCCGTTGCCGTACTTGCGACGCACGATCAGGTTGGTGATGGATTCGAGGCCATAGTCCTTTACCTCCTGGGCGGGCACCGGGTGCTTCTCGGCCTCGAAGCCGAAGGTCTGGAGCAGCTCGGCCGTGCGCTCGGCGTGCGGCGCGTTGTTGCCGGGCGGCGTGTCGGTCGGCACGCGCACCATTTCCTGCAGGAAGCGCACTTCCTCGTCGAAGTGGGCGTCGATCCAGGCGTCGAGTTGGTTGTAGTCGGTCATGTCAGTTGCTCGGTGGCGAGATTGTCGAGAAGGAGCTGGAAGGCTTGCACCGCCAGTTGCATGTCGTCGTTGGTGCTCGATTCGAGCGGGTTGTGGCTGATGCCCGAATTGATGCCGCGCACGAAGAGCATTGCCTGCGGCATGACCTCGTGCAGCTTCATCGCGTCGTGGCCGGCACCGCTGGGCATGCGGAAGAGCGGCACGCCGAGCGTGTCGACGGCCTTCTCCCAGCGCTGCTGCCATTCGGGTGCGCTGGGCGCGGCGGCGGCGCGCATGGTTTCCTCCAGCGTGTAGCGAACGCCGCGGCGCTCGCAGATTTTCTCGAGCGCGTCCACGACATCGGTGGCGAGTGCATCGCGCTGCCCGTTGTTCGGCGCACGCAGGTCCAGGCTGAACTTGCAGCGGCCCGGCACCACGTTGATGGAGCCGCTCGGCACTTCGAGCATGCCGACGGTGGCGACGGAATCGCCATCCTTCGCGGCGCGCTGTTCGGCGAACAGGATCAGCTCCGCCACGGCCGCGGCGGCATCGCGGCGGCGGTTCATCGGCGTGGTGCCGGCGTGGCTCGCCATGCCGATCACTTCGCCCACGTAGCGCACGCTGCCGTTGATGGAGGTGACGATGCCGAGCGGGAGATCCAGTTCGGTCAGGACCGGGCCCTGCTCGATGTGCACTTCGACGAAGCCAAGGTACTTCGACGGGTCGCGCTGCACCTTCGGGATGTCCTCTTCCTGCAGGCCGGCGTGTTGCCGCGCTTCGCGCATGGTGATGCCGTCCGCGTCTTTCTGGTCGAGCCACGTCGGGTCGAAGTGCCCGATCAGCGCGCCCGATCCGAGGAAGGTGGCCTTGTAGCGCTGGCCTTCCTCCTCGGCGAAGCCCACGACTTCGAAACCGAAGGGCAGGCGCCGGTTCTGCCGCTTGAGTTCGCGCACGCAGGCCATCGGCACGAAGATGCCGAGACGGCCGTCGTACTTGCCACCGTTGCGCACGGTGTCGTAGTGCGAGCCGGTCAGCAAGGCCTTGGCGCCGGGCGTCGCACCTTCATAGCGGCCGACCACGTTGCCGACAGCGTCGATGTGCACGGTGTCGAAGCCGGCCTCGCGCATGTCCTGCGCGATCTGCTGGGCACAGGCGCGGTGCGCATCCGTGAGGTAGGTGACGGTGAGCTGGCCCTTCTCGGCATAGCCCGGATCGGTGTGTACCGACAGTTTCTCCTGCCAGTCCCACACGTGGTTGCCCAGCAACGGCTCGGCGCTGAACTTGTCGTCCAGCCGGATCTCCGCGATGCGATGGATGTTGCGCAGCGCCTCGCCGAGTTCGAAGTCCGGGTGATGGTGCAGCCGGCGCTCGAAGGTCTCGATGATCTCGCGCTTGGCCAGCCCCGTGCCGCGCGGACCGCGCACCGCGAGGATGAACGGAAAGCCGAACTTGGCGTTGTAGTCGGCGTTGAGCTTCTGGATCTTCGCGAACTCTTCGGGCGTGCAGTCGGTGAGGCCCGCCTTGCTCTGCTCGTTCGTCGATTCGGCCGTGAGGTTCTTGCTCACCATGGCCTTGCCCGCGAGTTCAGGGTGGGCGCGGATCAGGCCGAGTTGCTCATCGGTCGACGCGCTGGTCACGACCTGCACCAGGGCGTGCTTCAAATGCGGCAGCGAGCGGAAGGGACGTTGCGCCAGCGCGCGCTTCGCGATCCACGGCGAGTGTTCGTACACGCCGTCGAGCAGTGCGACGGCTTCGTCGGCCGAGGCCGCGTTGAGTTGGTCGATGGTCAAGGCCATGTCAGTCTCCATTCTTGGCGGCGTACGGATGGGTCGCCTTCCAGTGCTGCGCGATGTCGAGCCGGCGGCAGACCCAGACGCGATCGTGCGCGGCGATGTGATCGAGAAAGCGCTGCAGCGCGGTGATGCGCCCTGGGCGTCCCAGCAGGCGGCAGTGCATGCCGATGCTCATCATCTTCGGCGCCTCGTCGCCTTCGGCGTAGAGGGCGTCGAAGGTGTCCTTCATGTACTGGAAGAAGGGGTCGGCGTGCGAATAGCCCTGCGGCAGCGCGAAGCGCATGTCGTTGCAGTCGAGCGTGTAGGGCACGATCAATTGCGGCACGACCTCGCCGTCGGTCTTCTGCACCTTCATCCAGAAGGGCAGATCGTCGCCGTAGTAGTCGCTGTCGTATTCGAAGCCGCCGTAGTCCGCCACCAGCCGGCGCGTGCGCGGGCTGTCGCGGCCTGTGTACCAGCCAAGCGCGCGCTCGCCGGTGAGCTTTTCGATGGCCTCCATGCCGAGCCGCATGTGCTCGCGCTCGATGGCCTCGTCGATGCCCTGGTAGTGGATCCAGCGCCAGCCGTGGCAGGCGATCTCGTGACCCAGTTCCTTGAACGCAACCGCCAGCTCGGGATAGCGCTCGAGCGCCATGCCGACGCCGAACACCGTAAGCGGCAGGTTGCGCTTCTCGAATTCGCGCAGGATGCGCCAGACGCCCGCGCGCGAGCCGTATTCGTAGATCCCTTCCATGCTGATGTGCCGGTCGGGAAAGCTCGCGGGATTGAACATCTCGGAGAGGAACTGCTCCGAGCCGGCGTCGCCGTGGAGCACGCAGTTCTCGCCGCCTTCCTCGTAGTTCAGCACGAACTGCACCGCGATGCGCGCGCGGCCAGGCCACTGCGCATGCGGCGGATTGCGGCCGTAACCCACGAGATCGCGCGGATAGGGCAGGGTGGAGTCGTAGATGCTCATGGATGCTCAGGCCAGTGCGAGGCTGATGTCATGGGTGGGAACCTTGCGGTCGAAGGTGAGGTTGGCCTCGACGTGCTCGAGGTGCTCGGTCATGAGGCGCACGGCACGCTCCTCGTCCTTGGCGGCCAGCGCCTTCACGATGTCGGCGTGCTCGTCGTTCGAGTGCTCGGCGGCGGTGGCGCTCTGGTACATCAGCGTGATGAGGGCGCAGCGAGAGATCAGCTCGCCGAGGATCTGCGCCAGCACCGCGTTGCCCATGAGCTCGGCCATGCGCACGTGGAAGTCGCCGAGCAGTTCGGTACGGCCTGAGATGTCTTCGCCGGAAACGGCGGCCTTCTCGAGCGCCACGTGTTCCTTGAGTGCCTTGATCTTGGACGGCGTCACGCTGCGCACGAAGGCGCGCGTCATCTCGGCCTCCAGCATGCGGCGCACCGCGAACACCTGCTTGGCTTCGTCGACCGCCGGAGCCGCCACAAAGGCACCGCGCGCGGGCTCCAGCCGAATCAACTTGTTCTGCGAAAGCTGGAACAGGGCTTGCCGCACCAGGGTGCGCGACACACCGAAGTGGTCCGCCAGTTTTTGCTCGGCCAGCTTGCTGCCCGGCTGAAGCCGGTGTTCCACAATGGCCTTGGTGAGTGCGTCGACGATCGCGCGGGTGGTGGTCGAGTCCATGCTTTTCATGATAGACCCAAAGCCAAGAACTGTATACACTTTTGTCGACCGGAATTTCCCGAATGCACTGAAGGAGCACATCCATGGGCCTGAGCACCCACGTACTGGACACCATGCACGGTAGCCCCGCCGCCGGCATGGAAGTCGCGCTGTTCACCACCGACGGCACCGGCGAGGACGCGCGCGCCACGCTGGTGCGGCGCTTCACGCTGAATGCGGACGGCCGCAGCGATGGGCCGCTGTACGACAACAGCACGCTGAAGGCGGGCACCTACCGCCTGGTGTTCGATGTGGCGGGTTATTTCAAGGCGCGCGGTGTCGCGCTGCCCGAGCCGAATTTCCTGAACCGCGTGGCGCTGGATTTCGGCGTGGCGCACACCGACCAGCACTACCACGTGCCGCTCCTTGTCAGCCCGTGGAGCTATTCCACCTATCGTGGGTCATGAGATGTCGGCTTTCCAGGAGCGCCGCATCTACAGCTGTCCTTCGCTCAAGGTATCGAGCTGAAAATGACCGCCTTCGTCCCACAGCCAGGTGTCCGTCCACGTGACCTTGCCCAATTGGGTCGCGACGGGGAAGGGCGCGGCGCTGAGCACCGTGCGTTCGATCTCGGCGATCACCTCCGGCGCATGCGTCGGGGCGCGCATCCAATGCATCGAAAGCACCTTGCCGCTGGTGTCCAGGTTGACCTGCAGCGTTCCGACCGCATAGAGCAGGGGCGGCAGCTTGCCGCTGTAGATGCGCTGCTTGTTGATCTCGTAGACATGGCGCGCAGCGTCGCGCCGGTAGTCGCGCGGGGTTGCCGCGCCGGATGCGCGGGGCTTCGGCCGGCTGCCGTCACTCGGATCGGGCGCGGCGTTGCTCAGTTGGCCGGGGACGGTTCCAGTGCGCGAAGTCGGGCTGGTGCCGCAACCGGCGAGCCACAGGCTCGAGAGAAGGGCGGCCGCCAGTGCAAGGCGGCGCGGCATGGACTGAAAATTCATCGGCGCGGTTATACCGTGCCCGCGATTCGCTCGCGCAACCGGAGGTTTCGGGCATGACCGGCGCCGTCGACGAACTGCTCGCGCGTCTGCAGCGCGAAGACGGCGTGCTCGTGCGCGTCGAATCGACCCAGGGCTCCGCGCCACGGGAGGCCGGCACGTGGATGGCAGTCTGGGCCGATGGGCTCACGGCCACGATCGGCGGCGGGCAGCTCGAATTCCAGGCGACCGATGAAGCGCGAGCCTGGCTCGCTGGCGGTCCGGCCATCGATGGCGTCCGGCGCTATCCGCTCGGCCCCAGCCTTGGACAGTGTTGTGGCGGCGTGGTGTTCCTGTCGTATCGCCGGATCTCCGCGTCGCACGCCAAGGCGTTGCAGACCGAACTTCTGGCGCACCTGGAGCCGGTCGCCCTGTTCGGCGGCGGTCACGTCGGCGCGGCGCTCGCACGGTTGCTGTCGACGCTGCCCTTCACCGTGCGCTGGATCGACAGCCGCGACGGCGTGTTCCCCGATGCGCTGCCCGCACAGATCGAAACCGAGCATTCCGAGCCCGTGCAGCAGGCAGTCGCGCAACTCGCGCCCGGCTCGCGCGTGCTGATCATGAGCTTCAGCCACGCGGAAGACCTCGACATCGTGATCGCCTGCCTCAGGCGGCTGCGCGAGTGCGACGATCTTCCGTACATCGGCCTGATCGGCAGCAAGACCAAGTGGGCTACCTTTCGCCATCGCCTGGAGGCGCGGGGTTTCACGGCCGCCGAAATGGACCGGGTGACCTGCCCCATCGGCGTGCCCGGCATCACCGGCAAGGAGCCCGAGGTGATCGCGGTGGCCGTGGCGGCACAGTTGTTGCAATCGCTTCCAGCCGCGTGAAGGTGATCAGGGTTTTCCAGCACGCCGAGTGAGGCAAAACCCAAGAAAGACCCTTCAAAAGTGTATACACTTCAGTCCACAAGCCGCAGCGGAGCGAGGTCCATTCCATGGCCTGCGTTCGCGGCACTTTCTCTGCTTACAGCGCCCGCAGTGGTGAGCAGGCCGAAACTCCAAGGCGCCCCCACGCGCCGAGAAGGTTGAGAGTCAATGGAAAGCTATTACCTCGACTGGGCCAATCTGCTGCTGCGCTGGGTCCACGTCATCACCGCCATCGCATGGATCGGCGCCTCCTTCTACTTCGTGATGCTGGACAACAGCCTCGAGAAGCCGCAGGACCCCGAATCGCTGGACAAGGGCGTTGGCGGCGAGCAGTGGGCGGTGCACGGCGGCGGCTTCTACAACATGCAGAAGTACGCGCTTGCGCCCAAGAAGCTGCCGGACCATCTGCACTGGTCGTACTGGGAGAGCTATTCCACGTGGCTCACGGGGTTCGCGCTCTTCACGATGTCGTACCTGTGGAACGCGAGCACCTACCTGATCGACAAGTCGAAGATGGACTGGCAGCCCGGTGCCGCCATCGGCGTGGCACTGGCCTTCTTCGTGGTGTTCTGGATGGTCTACGACGGCATCTGCCAGATCTTCGGGCGGCGCAAGAACGGCGACACCATCGTGGGCGTGCTGGTGGCCGTCTTCATCGCCTTCGCGGCCTGGCTCGCTTGCCAGTGGTTCGCCGGCCGCGCGGCCTTCCTGCTGGTGGGCGCGATGATGGCGACGACCATGAGCGGCAACGTCTTCTTCTGGATCATTCCCGGCCAGCGCAAGAACGTGGCGGCATTGCGCGAGGGCAAACCGGTCGACCCCGTTCATGGCCAGCGCGGCAAGCAGCGCAGCGTGCACAACACCTACTTCACGCTGCCGGTGCTCTTCACGATGCTGAGCAACCACTACAGCTTCACCTATACGCACAAGTACAACTGGATCGTGCTGCTGCTCATCATGCTCGGCGGCGCGGCGATCCGGCAGTTCTTCGTGGTTCGGCATCGCTTCAAGCTCGGCAATGCGCGCAATCCGATTCCATACGCGCTCTTCGGCATCGCCGTGCTGGGCCTGACCATCATCTGGATGAAGCCGGAGCCGGTCGCGGCCCCTGCCGCCGGCGCGGCGCCACAAAAGGTATCGTTCGGCGAAGTGCAGAAAGTGCTGGAGCAGCGCTGCTACATGTGCCACGGCGCACAGGTGCAGATGAAGAATGTGCGGCTGGATACGCCCGAGCAAGTTGCCGCGCATGCCCAGGGCGTGTACCAGCAAGCCGTGGTCACGAAAATCATGCCGATGAACAATTCGACCGGCATGACCGATGCCGAGCGTGAGTTGATCGGCAAGTGGTTCCAGGGCGGCGCGAGCACCAAGTAGCCTCGTCGCAGCTTCGGCGGGGGCGGTACGGAGACAATCGTTGAAGACAGGCAGAACCATGACCTCATCGAACCCCCAGCAAATCCCTGACCCGCGCGGTGCGCCGCGCGAGTTCCTCGAACATATCTACCGCGTTGCCGTCGAGCGGGCATTGCCCTTGGCGAGCATGGGCCCCTGCCTGCCCAAGCCGCCCAGGGGGCGCACGCTGGTCATCGGCGCGGGCAAGGCCGGCGGGTCGATGGCGCAGGCGCTGGAGGCGCTATGGCCGGCCGATGCCGGGCTCTCGGGCCTCGTGGTCACGCGCTACGGGCACATTCCGCCGCGGCCCGAAGGCCTCGCGCAGCGCATCGAGATCGTCGAGGCCGCGCATCCGGTGCCTGACGAAGCGGGCATGAAGGCCGCCGAGCGCATCCTCGCGCTCACGCAGGGGCTCACGTCCGATGACCTCGTGCTGTGCCTGATTTCCGGCGGCGGCTCGGCGCTGCTGACGCTGCCGGCCGATGGCCTGACGCTGGCCGACAAGCAGCGCATCAACAAGCAACTGCTTGAATCGGGCGCGCACATCGGCGAGATGAACTGTGTGCGCAAGCATCTTTCGCGCATCAAGGGTGGCCGGTTGGCGGCTGCGTGCTCACCCGCACAGGTGGTGACGCTGACCATCAGCGACGTGCCAGGCGACGATCCGGCAGTGATCGCGAGCGGTCCGACCGTGCCCGATGCGACGACGTGCGCCGACGCGCTCGCCATCCTCGATCGCTACCGCATCGAGGTGCCGCCGCCGGTGCGTGCGCAACTCGAAAGCGGCGTGCTCGAAACGCCGAAGCCTTCCGACCCGGTGTTCACGGGCCATGCCACGCACCTGATCGCCACGCCCCAGCAGTCGCTGGAAGCTGCCGCCGCGGCGGCGCGCGCGGCCGGCATCGAGGCCCACATCCTCAGCGACGAGTTGGAAGGCGAATCGCGGGAAGTCGGCAAGGTCCATGGTGCGCTGGCGCGCGCCGTGTCCTTGCGCGGCGCGCCGTTCGCCAGGCCTTGCGTGATCCTGTCGGGCGGCGAGACGACCGTCACCATCCGTCCGCGCCAGCCCGGACAGGCCAAGGGCCGTGGTGGTCGCGCGGGCGAATTCTGCCTCGGGCTTGCCGGCGCGCTGGCCGGGCGCGAGGGCGTCTGGGCGCTCGCCGCCGACACCGACGGCATCGACGGCGTCGAGGACAACGCCGGCGCCTTCGTCTCTCCCGACACCTTGCGCCGCGCCGAGTCCGCCGGATGCAAGCTGGCCGATCACCTGGACCGCAACGATGCGTATGGCTACTTCGATGCCATCGGCGATCTGCTGGTCACCGGGCCGACACACACCAACGTCAATGACTTCCGCGCGATGTTGATTCTGTAGCCCGGGTTTGCGGTTCACGCGGTCAGCAGGCATGCTCGGTGCCTGACAAGACCCGAAACACCGAATTCATGAATCAACCGATCGACCTGCAACTCGGCCTGCTCCCGTCGCAAAACTGGACCGCCGAAATCGGTCTGCGGATTCGGCGGCATCTGTTGCTGAAGGTGGTCGGCACGACCGTCTTCACCTGGATCTTCTTCATCGGCTATTTCCATCTGTTGCGCGAGCCGGTTCATCCGATGACGGTGATGCCGCTGACCGCGCTCGATCGTCTGGTTCCATTCCAGCCGCAGGCGCTGATCGCGTACTTTTCCCTCTGGGTGTACGTGGGCGTTGCGCCGGGGCTGCAACTCACTTTCAAGGAACTGGTCGTCTACGGCCTGTGGGTCGGCGCGCTGTGCCTGACCGGGCTGGGCTTGTTCTACCTGTGGCCGACCCAGATCCCGCCCATGCCTACGCAGGCGACCGACTTTCCGGGCTTCGCGATCCTGCAGGGGGTGGATGCGGCCGGCAATGCCTGTCCGTCGATGCACGTGGCCGTCGCGATGTTCACTGCGATCTGGGTCGAGCACATCCTGCGCGGAGCCCACGCGCCGATGCTGCTTCGCATCGTCAATGGACTGTGGTTCGCCGCCATCGTCTACTCGACCCTGGCGGTCAAGCAGCACGTGGTGCTGGATGCGTTGGCCGGCGCGGTGCTCGGCATCGCCTTCGCCATCCCGTCCCTGCACTGGCGGCCCGGGAGGGCGTCGCGGTCGCGGAGGCGGAGCGGATATCATGGAATGTCACTGCCCGCGGGCCGCTTCGGCGGCCGTCCCAGGAGGGGTTGATCTGCCGGCAGGCCATACCAACATCGCCATCGACGCGGCTCGGTCGGCGGCCAGAACGACACCGGATACCCGCACCATGAGTTCGCTGAAGGAATTGCAGGACCTGATCCACGAGAAGTACGGCATCGAAGCGTCGGCGCTCGACCCCCAGGCCTCCATGCGCGAAAAGGGATTCGACTCGCTGGCGCTGGTCGAATTCGTGTTCGCGATCGAAGACCGCTTCGCCATCACGATGCCCGACGACGATCCGAACATCGACACGCTGGCCCAGCTGGCGGCCGTGGTCGACAAGGTCAGGGCGGCGCAGACAACGTGAGCCGGGTCGCCGTCACCGGACTGGGCGTGATGGCGCCGCACGGCGACGAGCCCGGTTCGCTGTTCGAAGCCCTCCTGCGCGGCGAATCGGCGCTCGCACCGATCTTTCCCGAGCTTCCGAAGCCGGCCGCCGCGGCGACGGTGGCCTTCGACGAATCACGCTGGTTCACCAAGCTGCAGCTTGCAGGCGTCGATCGCGTCAGCCAATTGGCGGTGGCCGCCGCCGACCTCGCGATGCGCGATGCCGGCATCCGCGGCGATGTCGACCCGGAGCGCATCGGCGTCTACACGGGATGCGGCATGGGTGGCGCGACAGCGCTCGACGCGGCCTACCGTGGCAATGGGCGCGTCCCGCCGCTGACCATTCCCGCCTTCATGCCCAACGCGCCGGCCTCGCACGTGGCGATTCGCCAGGGCGTGCAGGGTCCCGTGCTGACCTACTCGGTGGCCTGCGCGTCTTCAGCCGTCGCGATCGCCGAGGCTGCGAAGGCAGTGCAGCGCGACGAAGTCGACGTGGCCATTGCGGGTGGCAGCGAGGCGCTCATCGTGCCGGGAGTCGTGCTTGCATGGCAGGCCATGCAGACCCTTGCCAGCTTCGTGCCCGGCGAAGAGGCGACGGCGATCCGCCCGTTCGCGACCGATCGCAATGGATTCGCACTCGGCGAAGGCGCCGCCTTCCTTATCCTCGAATCGGCCGATCGCGCCCGTCAGCGTGGCGCGCGAATCTACGCCACGCTCGATGGCTGGGGCCATGGCTGCGATGCCACGCACCTCACGAAGCCCGATGCGCATGGACAGGCACGCGCGCTGCGCCAGGCGCTGCGCCAGGCCGGCCTTCGGCCCCGCGACGTGGGCTACTGCAACGCTCACGGCACGGCCACCCGCATCGGCGACGTGGTCGAGCGCGATGCGTTGGCTGAAGTCTGGGGTGATGACCTCGGCGAGTTGCGCGTCAGTTCCACCAAGGCGCTGCACGGCCATCTGCTCGGCGCCGCCGGTGCGCTGGAAGCGGTGGTGACGGTGCTGGCATTGCATCGCCGCCAGTTGCCTCCCAACGGCCATCGCGGCGAAGTGGACCCGGCCTGCAGCCTGAACCTCGTTCCCCAGGCCGGTGCCGACGCACCGCAAGTCGAAGCCGCGATCAGCAATTCATTCGCCTTCGGCGGCACGAACGCGGTGCTGCTCTTCGGTCGCGCCTGATCGCCGCGCGCGGATTCACGCGTGAGGACGGCTAAACTGGCTCGACCAGCAATCATTGGAGTCAACATGATGGGTCGGTTCGCTGCATTGGGATTTGCCGTGCTCCTTTCGGCTTGCGCCAGCACGCCGACCGTCCACATCGACGTCGATCCCGGCACCAACTTTTCCCGCTTTCGTACCTATAGCTGGATCGGAAGGCCGGAGGGCGTCGCTTCGCCTCTGGTGCAGCAGCGCATCGTCGACGGCGTCGATTCGCGGCTGCAGGGCAGGGGATGGAAGCTGGTACCCAACGGCGACGTGCACGTTGCCGCGCGGGTCACGACGTCGGAGCGACAGACTGCCAACAGCTCCAGTGTCGGCTACATCGGGTGGGGCGGGTTCGGACCTCCAGCGACGGGGTCGCGGGTCGACACCTACGAGGTCGGGACGCTGGTGGTCGATATGTACGACGGCGCGCGCAAGCAGGCCGTCTGGCGCGGCGCGGCAAGCGGGACGCTGGACAGCGACCCCGCGAGGATGACGGCCTTGCTGCAAGCCGCGCTCGACAAGATGTTCGCCGGCTTTCCGCCGGGCGTTACGCCGGCGAAGTGACCTGACGCGTGGGCCGGGGCTGGCCCCGGTCCTAGTGGTTGTCCCGCGGAATGCCGAAGGTCGCGTGGATCTTCTGGTACTTGACCGCTGGCTTCAGCACCATCCCTTCGGACAACTCATCGACGATGCCGCGCTGGATTTCCTGCCACGGCGTCTGGCTGGCCGGATACGGGTAGCCGCCCGCCGCCTCCAGCTTGGCGCGGCGCTTCGCAAGTTCCTCGTCCGACACCAGCATGTTCGCCGTTCGCTTCTTCAGGTCGATGCGCACGCGGTCGCCCGTCTGCACCAGCGCCAGTCCGCCGCCGGTCGCGGCTTCGGGCGAGGCATTGAGGATCGACGGCGAGCCCGAGGTGCCTGATTGCCGGCCGTCGCCGATGCAAGGCAGGGCGGTGATCCCCTTCTTGATCAGGTAGGACGGTGCACGCATGTTGACCACCTCGGCTGCGCCCGGATAGCCGACGGGCCCGACGCCGCGCATGAACAGCACGCTCTTCGGGTCGATCTTCATCTTCGGGTCGTCGATGCGGCGGTGGTAGTCCTCGGGGCCGTCGAACACGATGGCCGTGCCTTCGAAGGCCATCGGGTCCTTCGGGTCCTCCAGGTAGCGCGCATGGAATTCCGGCGTGATGACGCTGGTCTTCATGATCGCGGAGTCGAACAGGTTGCCCTTCAGGTTGAGGAAGCCGGCATTCTTCTTCATCGGCTTCGCGTACGGAAAGATCACCTTGCGGTCGCTGGTGAACTGGCCTTCGCAGTTCTCGATGAGCGTCTTGCCGTTGGCGGTGAGGGCCGGCTTGATCTTGCCTTGCGCGATCAGCTCGGCGACCACTGCGGGCACGCCGCCCGCACGGTAGTAGTCTTCGCCGAGGTACTCGCCTGCCGGCTGAAGATTGACGATCAGCGGAATCTTGTAGCCGTGTTTTTCCCAGTCGTCCGTCGTCAACTCGACGCCGATGTGGCGCGCGATGGCGTTCAGGTGCACTGGTGCGTTCGTCGAGCCGCCGAGCGCGGAGTTCACGATGATCGCGTTCTCGAAGGCGGCTCGCGTGAGGATGTCCGAAGGCTTCAGGTTCTCGCGCACCATCTCGACGATGCGCTTGCCGGTCATGTAGGCCATCTCCTGACGGTCGCGGTAGGGCGCGGGAATGGCGGCGCTGCCCGGCAGCGTCATGCCCAGCGCCTCGGCGAGCGAGTTCATGGTCGATGCCGTGCCCATCGTGTTGCAGTGCCCGGTCGACGGCGCGGAGGACGCCACGAGCTTCAGGAATTCCTGGTAGCCGATCTTCCCCGCCGCCATCAACTCGCGCGCGCGCCAGACGATGGTGCCCGAGCCCGTGCGCTCGCCTTCGTACCAGCCGTTGAGCATCGGGCCCGAGTTGAGCGCAATCGCCGGAATATCCACCGTGGCGGCCGCCATCAGCTGGGCCGGCGTCGTCTTGTCGCAGCCGGTCGTCAGTACCACGCCGTCGATCGGATAGCCGTACAGCACCTCGACCAGCGACAGGTACTGCAAGTTGCGGTCGAGCGCCGCGGTGGGGCGCTTGCAGGTTTCCTGGATGGGATGGATAGGAAACTCGAAGGCGATGCCGCCCGCATCGCGAATGCCCTCGCGCGTACGTTCGGCCAGCACCAGGTGATGGCGGTTGCAGGGCGCGATGTCCGAGCCGGTCTGCGCGATGCCGATGATCGGCCGGCCCGACTGCAGTTCGTCGAAGCCGAGGCCGAAGTTCATCGTGCGCTCCAGGTAGAGCGCCGTCATGTCGGCGTTGGCCGGATTGTCGAACCAGGCTTGCGAGCGCAATGCCAGCTTGCCCTTGGGTGCCGCCTTGGCCTTGTTCTTCTTGCTCGTGGGTTTCATCAGGACATTCCCTTCAGGGTTTCGCTGGCGTTTGGCAATGCCGCACAGTCGTCGATGTATTGCTGGACGATGTCGGCGAAGTTTTCGTGAGGATGCAGGCCGAGCCGAGCGGCTCGTGCGGCCGATGCGCCGCTCGGCCAGTTCGCCACGATGCCGGCAATGCGCTCGTCGCGCTCGAAGCGCACGCGGGCGCGCACGGCCGGGCCTGCCACTTTTTCGAGCGCATCGAGCATGTCGCTCACGCGCACGTTCAGGGCGGGCAGGTTGAGCGCAGTGCGGCCGCAGAAGGCATCGCGGCTGGCTTCATAGACAGCGATCAACCCGTCGACCGTGCGTGACGGAGACGACACCGGGTGTGACACGTCGGGCGACACGGGACACACAGATTCCACGCCAGCCAGGGGCTCGCGGATGATGCCGCTGAAGAAGGACGACGCGGCGCCGTTCGGCCTGCCAGGGCGCACGGTCACGGTCATCAGGCGCGCGGCGCGACCATCGACGTAGCGCTTGCGCGTGTAGTCGGCAATGAGGTGCTCGCACATCAGCTTCTGTGTGCCGTAGGAGGTCTGCGGCGCGGGCAGGGTGTCGTCGGCGACGATTTTCGGCAGCGGCACGGCGGGGTCGGGCCCGAACACCGCCACCGAGCTGGAGAACACCACGCGCGGCACCTTGCCGCCCGCGTTGACGTTCGCCCGGATGGCATCGAGCAGTGCACGCGTGCTGTCGAGATTCGAGCGCAGGCCGAGGTCGAAATCGAGCTCGCATTCACCGGAGACGGCAGACGCGAGGTGGAACACGCCATCGAAAGGCTCCTCGCGCAGCGCCTCGGTCTGCGCCAGCAGTGGCCCGGTGCGCGCTTCGACCCGGGCATCGGCGAGCAGGTCGACCGGCGGCGGGGCGATGTCGGTCAGGACGAGGCGATCGATGCGTTCGCCGGCCAGGGTGCCGCGCTTCAGCAGCGTGCGCGCGAGGCGCGCGCCGACGAAGCCGCCGCCCCCGGTGATCATGAGTTTCATGCAGTCTCCTTCAATGCTTGCGAGGTCGTGGGGTGGAAGAAACCGCGGCGCGCACGGCCTTGGCCGCCGCTTGCCGACGGCGGCCATCGATGATGCCGCCCTCGACCAGCCGCTGCTCTCCGCGGATCAGATGTTCAGTCGCATGAAGTCGGGCCGCGACAGGGTCGTGCGCGGCAATGGCTTCGAAGATGGCGCGGTGCTCGCTTTGCACCGCCGTCATGAAGTCGATGCGCCGGGCTTCGTTGCCCCGCGTGATGCGCATGCCTTCGCGCAGGTATTGCTCCAGGAAGCCGAGCAGCAGCCGGAACTGCGGGTTGCCGGTCGATTCGCCGATCACGCGGTGAAAGGCCAGGTCCTCGGCGACGCCGTCGCGGCCGTCGGCCACGGCCTCGTCGATGGCCTTGAGCGCGCGGCGCAATGCTGCGATCTGAGCACGGCTGGCCCGCTCGGCAGCCAGCGCGGCGATCTCGCCTTCGAGCACGCGACGCACCTCGACCACGTGGACGACCGCCTGCACGGACGTCAAGACCGTCGGGTCGAAGGCCAGCGGAAGGTTGACCGGCCGGGGCGCCACATAGACCCCGGAGCCCTGGCGCGATTGCACCATCCCCTTGGACCTGAGCTGGTGGACCGCCTCCCGAACCACCGTGCGCGACACGCCGTGCGCCGAGGCCAATTGCTGCTCTGTCGGCAGCCTGTCGCCGGGCTGGAGCGCGCCGGACTCGATCTGCGCGCCCAGCAGTGCCGCCAACCGGTCCGACAGCCGATCGACGATCAACTGCAGGGGCTGGGAGGGTGCCGAAGTCCGGACGGCGGTGGGGGAAGTGAGCTCGGTTATCAGGTCATCATACAAATCTACGGGGGTTAATGCGTACCGGTTTGCCCTGATGCGCGGGTTTGTTGCAATGCCAATACTCCGCGTTTGCGACGTGGAGCCTTCCGTGTCGTTGCGTCGACCCGCGAACTTTCCAGGACTCCAGTGCATGGCCAGTGTCACGATCCAGGCAGTCAAGAAGAACTTCGGCGATGTTCCCATCCTCCATGGAGTGGACATCGACATCAAGGACGGCTCCTTCACCGTGCTGGTGGGCCCGTCGGGTTGCGGCAAGTCGACGCTGCTGCGCATGATCGCCGGGCTGGAGGAGATCAACGGCGGCGAGATCCGCATCGGCGACAAGCGCGTCAACGACCTGCCGCCCAAAGAGCGCGACATCGCGATGGTGTTCCAGAACTACGCGCTGTACCCTCACATGACGGTGCGCGACAACATGGCCTTCGCCCTCGCGCTGGCGAAGACCGACAAGCCGACGATCGAAGCCAAGGTCGGGCGCGCGGCCGAGATCCTCGCGCTCACGCCGCTGCTGGAGCGCTATCCGCGCCAGCTCTCGGGCGGCCAGCGGCAGCGGGTGGCGATGGGCCGGGCGATCGTGCGGGACCCGCAGGTCTTCCTGTTCGACGAGCCGCTGTCCAACCTCGACGCCAAGCTGCGCGTGGCAATGCGCAGCGAGATCAAGGAACTCCACCAGCGGCTGAAGACCACCTCGATCTACGTCACGCACGACCAGATCGAGGCGATGACCATGGGTGACAAGATCGTGGTGATGCGCGACGGCCGCATCGAGCAGACGGGCAGCCCCCTCGACCTGTACGACCATCCGGCCAATCAGTTCGTCGCCGGCTTCATCGGCTCGCCGGCCATGAATTTCCTGCCAGGCACGCTGCGGCGCAGTGCCGGCGCGGCGAAGGTCGAGTTGGCGGATGGCACGCAGCTCGATGCACCGTTGCTTGCCGGCGGCGTGGATGGCCAGCCCGTCGTCTACGGCACCCGTCCGGAGCATCTGAGCCTGTCGGACAACGGCGGTATTCCCTCTCAGGTGGTCGTCATGGAGCCGACCGGCATGGACACCTTCGTCGCGTGCCGGCACGAAGGCACCGAGATCTCCGCCGTCTTCCGCGAGCGCTACGACTTCGCGCCGGGCACGCTGATCCGCCTGCAGCCGGATCTGCAGCGCGCGCACCTTTTCGATGCGGGCACCGGCCAGCGGCTGGTGGCTTGAGTTCTGGAGTTTCTTTCTGGCCGTTCAACAACAGGAGACATGAATGAGTGATTTCAATCGCCGCAAGATTCTGAAAAGTTCGGCCGGCATCGCCGCCGCTGCCTCGCTGGGCGTCGGCACTGCGATCTTCTCGCCGCTGGCGAATGCACAAACGCTGACCTTCAAGCCCGAGAAGGGTGCCAAGCTGCGGGTGCTGCGCTGGAGCCGCTTCGTGCAGGGCGACATCGACGCCTACATGGCGAACGTCAAGAAGTTCACCGAGACCACCGGCATCGAGGTGCGCGTCGACAACGAAGGCTGGGAGGATGTGCGGCCCAAGGCGGCCGTGGCGGCCAACACCGGCGCCGGGCCGGACATCATCCTGTCGACCAACGACGACGCCAATCTCTATCCGGACAAGCTGCTCGACGTCACCGACCTCGCGGAATACCTCGGCAAGAAATACGGCGGCTGGTATCCCGCCGCCGAGATGTTCATGCGGCCGGACGGCAAGAAGTGGATCGGCCTGGCGCTGGGCGCATCCGGCTCGCTGATCGTCTATCGCGAGAGCATGGTCAAGGCGGCAGGCTTCGACAAGTTTCCGACGAACACCGACGACTTTCTCAAGCTCTACAAGGCGATGAAGGAAAAGGGCACCCCCGGCGGCATGGCGCTGGGCAATGCGACCGGTGACAGCGTGTGGACCAACTGGCTCATCTGGGCCTTCGGCGGCAAGTTGGTCGACAAGAACAACAAGGTGGTGATCGACAGCCCCGAGACGCTCAAGGCGCTGGAATACGCCAAGGAGCTCTACGCCAACTTCATCCCCGGCACGCTGTCGTGGCTGGACCCGAACAACAACAAGGCCTTCCTCGACGGGCAGATCGGCGTCACCAACAACGGCATTTCGATCTACTACACCGCCAAGAACTCGCCCGATCCGAAGGTCAAGGAGATGGCCGCCGACATCAACCACGCGGTGTTTCCCGTGGGGCCGGTGGGTGTGCCGACCGAGTCGCACCTGTTCTTTAACCAGATGATCATGAAGTACACCAAGTACCCGCAGGCCTCGAAGGAGTTCCTGCGCTTCATGATGGAGCGGCCGCAGTTCGACGACTGGCTGAAGGGCGGCGGCGGCTACGTGGCGCAGCCGCTGCGCGCCTACGAGGCCAATCCGATCTGGACCTCGGACCCCAAGAACACGCCGTACCGCGATTCGGTCAAGAACCTGCGTCCGGCCGGTTACGAAGGCAAGCTGGGCTATGCATCCGCCGGCGCGGCGGCGGACTTCATCATTCCCAACATGGTGGCCGAGGCAGCGAGCGGTTCGAAGTCGCCGAAGGAAGCGGCCGAGCGCGCCCAGAAACGCGCCGAGCGCTACTACAAGGTTTGATCAAGCCCGAAGCCCGGACTCAATGACCACCCGACTGGCCAAGTTCCAGAACAGCCGCAACGCCCTCGGCTTCATGTTCATGTTGCCGGCGGCGGTGCTGTTGCTGCTGTTCCTCACCTATCCACTCGGACTCGGCACCTGGCTGGGCTTCACCGACGCCAAGGTCGGCCGGCCGGGCGAGTGGATCGGGCTGGAAAACTACCAGTTCCTGTGGAACGACGCGGTGACGCGGCTGGCCCTGTTCAACACGCTCTTCTACACGGCGGTGGCGAGCGTGTTCAAGTTCTTCCTCGGGCTATGGCTGGCGGTTCTGCTGAACAAGAACATCCGCTTCAAGACCTTCTTCCGTGCCGTCATCCTGCTGCCCTACATCGTGCCCACCGCGCTGTCGGCCATCGCCTTCTGGTGGATCTACGACTCGCAGTTCTCGATCATCAGCTGGGCGCTGATGAAGATGGGGCTGATCGACAAGTACATCGATTTCCTCGGCGATCCGTGGAATGCGCGCTTCGCCGTGATTGCCGCCAATGTGTGGCGCGGCGTGCCCTTCGTGGCCATCACCTTGCTCGCGGGCCTGCAGACCATCTCGCCTTCGTATTACGAAGCTTCAGCCATCGACGGAGCAACGCCATGGCAGCAGTTCCGCCATGTGACCATGCCCTTGCTCACGCCGATCATCGCGGTGGTGATGACCTTCTCGGTGCTGTTCACCTTCACCGATTTCCAGTTGATCTACGTCATCACGCGCGGAGGGCCGCTCAATGCGACGCACCTGATGGCGACGCTCTCCTTCCAGCGCGCCATCTCGGGCGGTGCCCTGGGCGAAGGCGCGGCCATCGCGATTGCGATGGTGCCGTTCCTGCTGGCCTGCATCATGTTCAGCTTCTTCGGGCTCCAGCGAAGGGCGTGGCAACAGGGGGGATCTGACAAATGAGCTCGAAGGCGGGGAAGATCGACGTCGTCGGCATGAGCTATCTGGAGTCCGTGCCGCGCAAGGCGGTCACGGTCTACCTGCCGCTGCTGGTGTTCCTGTTCGTGCTGCTGTTCCCGTTCTACTGGATGGCCATCACTTCGGTGAAGCCTGATGCGGAGCTGCTGTCGCGCGAAGGCAATCCGTTCTGGGTCATTGCGCCGACGATCGGGCATTTCCACAAACTGCTGTTCGACACGGCGTATCCGGAGTGGCTCTGGAACACGGTGCTGGTGTCGGTGGTCTCCACCTTCTTCTCGCTGGCGGCGTCGGTGTTTGCCGCCTATGCCATCGAGCGGCTGCGCTTCAAGGGTTCGCGGCAGACCGGGCTCGCCATCTTCCTGGCCTATCTGGTGCCGCCGTCGATCCTGTTCATTCCGCTGGCGAACGTGGTCTTCAATCTCGGCCTCTTCGACACGCGCCTGGCGCTGATCCTGACCTATCCGACCTTCCTGATCCCGTTCTGCACCTGGCTGCTGATGGGCTACTTCCGCTCGATCCCGGCCGAGCTGGAGGAGTGCGCGCTCATCGACGGCGCCAGCCGCTGGCAGATCCTGGTGAAGATCGTGCTGCCGCTCGCGGTGCCGGGGCTGATCTCGGCAGGCATCTTCGCCTTCACGCTGTCGTGGAACGAGTTCATCTATGCGCTGACCTTCGTCTCGTCTTCGGAGATCAAGACGCTGCCCGTGGGGGTGGTCACCGAACTGGTGCAGGGCGACGTCTACCAGTGGGGGCCGCTGATGGCCGGCGCGCTGCTGGGCTCGCTGCCGGTGGCCTTCATCTACTCGTTTTTCGTCGAGTACTACGTTTCGGGCCTGACGGGCTCCGTCAAGGAGTAGGAGGAAGGGAGGAAGGGCAGCACGACGCCCGGCGCTTGGTCGCGAGCACGATCAGCGACAGGGGCGCCACCTCGGTGTCCTCCAGCACGGCCTCGCGCCGCCCCGGCGCGGCCCCGGCCGTGGGTTCGCCCAGTTTCTCGATGGCGAAGCCCGCGCCGATGACGAGATCGATCCATTGGCTGAGCGTGCGGTGGAAGATGGGCGTCTGGAAGGGCGCGACCTCCTGCCGCTGCTTCCTGGACAACATCGAGAACCACCAGGTGTCGACTCTTCCCGCCGTCGATGCGAAGTAGTCGCCGATCTCGATGGCGCGGGTCTTGCCGTCCCGTCGGCGCAGCACCTTGCGATGCGGCGGTACGAAGCAGGGGTGAAGAATGGAGAACTGGAGGAATCCGCCGGGCCGCAAGACCCGGTTTGCCTCCCGCAAGGCGCGCTGAGGGTCCGGCATGTCCATCAGCGACATGAAGGCCGTCACGAAATCGAAGGATGCCTCGTCGAAGGGCAGCGCCATGCCGTCGCCGACGCGAAATTCGATGCCCACCGGGTCCTTGCACTCAGTCTCCTGTGCGTGCCGGACGAAGGTCGGGGCGATGTCGATTGCCACCATCTTCGCGCCGAGCCGCGCGAGCTGCCGCGTGTTGGAACCTTCGCCGCATCCGACGTCCAGGCCCTCCCGCCCCTGGATGGACGGAAGCTGGGCCATGAACGCGGGCGTGTTCACCGCGTCGCGGAAGATGTCGAATCCGTTGCGGGCCTGTCGAGTCCAAGCCTCTGCGTTGGCTTCCCAATGTCTGGCTACGTCGGTTGAATCCAAGGCGCATTCCCTTTCCGAGGGTGGGGTCTGTGTGTCTCCGTTCGCCGGCGGCCACGCATTGCGCCGCGTGTCGGTGGCCGTGCCGGTGATGATGTCCAGACTATTGGGAGGTCCCGGGATGAGGGCGTCATCCTCCAAAGTGTGGACGGTGTCGTTGACTTTGCTGGAGCCGTCCTCTTCCTCTCTTGTACGGAACCCCTGCCGTTGCGGACTGTCAGAGGAAGGCTGAACTTCGAGAAGGAGGACGTCATGTCCAAGCCCTTCGGTCTGGTGGCGACCGCCGCAATCCTTGCCGCCGGCGCGTGCGCGGCGGCGCGGGCGGCGGATCTGTCTGTCGTCTTCGTTCACCCTGAGGACTTCAGGGACGCCGTGTTCTCACATCCCTATGGCGACGAGCGGCAACGCGAGCCGGTGCTGCGTGGCATCGAGCGCCACCTGCAGCAGCTCGCCGATCGAGGTCTTCCCCCAGGCGATTCGCTGCGCATCGAAGTTCTCGACATCGACCTGGCGGGATGGTTCGAGCCCTTCCGCTTTCGCACGTACGCGGACAACGTCCGCATCCTGCGCGAGATCACCTGGCCACGCATCAAGCTGCGCTACACGTTGACGCGCGGCGGTGAAGTGACGGCGAGCGCCGAAGAGCATGTGGCCGCTCTCAACTACCTGATGACCGTCAACCCCTACTCGGTCAGCGACCGGCTCCGCTACGAGAAGGCCATGCTGGACGACTGGTTCGACAGGCGATTCGTCAGGCCAGCGGAACACGGCTGATCCGGCGTGATCCAACCAACTGCCGCCTGGCGCGCTGCGCAGTCTGTCCGGCGGCAGGAGGTGTGTCATGAAGCAACTGAAACATTGGCAGGATGTGGTCAATGCCCTGTTGGGCGTGTGGGTTGTTCTTTCGCCATGGGCGCTGGGCTTCCAGGACTCGACGACGGCGACGGCGAACGCCGTGCTCGTGGGCGTGGCGCTGATCGCGGCGGCCCTGGGCGCCATGATCGTGCCACGGGCATGGGAAGAGTGGACCGAATGCGCGTTGGGCGTCTGGCTGGTGGTGTCTCCGTGGGTGCTGGGCTTCAGCGCGCTGCAAGCAGCGATGCTGGCCGCAGTATGCAGCGGCATCGTGATCGCGGCGCTGGCGCTCTGGACGCTCTACACCGACAAGGACTACAGCAGCAGTTGGCATCGGCCAGCGCACTGAGCGCGCCCGCCGCGTCGGGCGCGTGCCGGCGAGCCTGTGGCCGCGCCCCAATCCTTGAAGGGACCTGAGAGTGGCGGGTACCCTCTACGGCTGCCGCTCGCCTCCGGATCCGCAATCCGATGGCCGGCGGACGCGCAACGTAGGAAGTTGCTGACATACAGCACGCGGCAGTCGTGCAAAAAGAGAGCTTCGCTGTCTTTCAGGGGGTTGACGTTCATGTCGGAGTCGGTCGTTTGCAACGCGTGCGGGAGCCCCAACCGTGCGAGGGCGAAGTTCTGCACGGGGTGCGCCCGTCCATTGCCCGGCTTCGAGCCGTCGGGGCCGGGTGCGCTCGACCCTGTACTGTCCCATCGCCCGGCTTCCGAGGCGTCGACGCGGGGCGCGGTCGTCCCGGTGCTGCCTGCGGAGACGGCTGCTTTCTGGCTGAAAGCCGGCTACTGGGGCATCGCCATGATTGTCGGTTTCACCTTGTGGTGCCTTTACGTCACCAGCAAGCCCGGCGCGCCGCCGCTGAAGTCGGAGATCATGAGCCTGCTGGCGCCGGTCATGAACGCGTTTCCGAGTTCATCGGCACCAGTAGCGTCAACGGCGCCCGCGCCTGCGACCGCGCCGGCTGTTGCCGATGGCGTTGCACCGGCGGTGATTCCGTCGGGCGATGCCACATCGCCCCTCCATGCCTTGCTGCCAGGGCGCGGCGCTGCAGGCAGCCCTGCGGAATCATCCGCGCAGCCTGCCGAGCAGCCAGCGGCCCGGACGCCGCCGAATGCCAGGAGCGAGACTCGGCCGACTGCGCGCACATCGAAAGGAAGCGCCTACGCGAGCAGAGCCCGCCGGGAACGCGACGACGAACCATCCGTCAGCGTCATGGCGCCGCCGCTCGAGCGTCGCAGTGCCGAGCCGGATCCGGGTCCGCCGATCGCCGCGGGGCCTGGCCCGCTGTATGACTATTCGCGCCTGCCCCCCGGCAGCGCACCGGTTGCCGCCGGCAGCAACCTGGCGCCGTCCAGGCAGGCAATCCCCGACCTGGGGCCGCCGATCGCTCCCGGACCGGGCCCAAGGTATGACGCGGTTCGCGCACCTCCCCAGGTCTCCTCCTGGCCGAGCAATGATCCGGGCCCGCCGATCGCGGTCGGTCCGGGTCCCCTGGTGAACTATTCGACGCGCGGAGCGGGGACGCGATAACTACGATCCAGCCGACCGCCACAAGGCGAATGCGATCGACACCACCACCACCACGATGCCTGTGGCAAGGGCCAGCCGGTCGGCGAGCAAGCGGCGCATCGGAACCTCCTAGACGAAGCTGTAGCGCTCCGAGTGGTATTTGGAAAGTGGCACCTTCATCTCGCCGAGCGCCGCTTCGATGGCATCCATCATCACGTTCGGCCCGCAGATGAAGTATTCGTGGTCGGCGTAGCCTGGCGGGAGGTGACGCCTGAAAATCTCTGCATCGATGTAGCCGCTTTCGCCCGTCCAGCCTCCCGGCGGCTGCGACAGCACATGCACCACCGTGAGGTCGATGCGCTTCTGCAGAGCGTCCAACTCCTCGCGGAAGGTCACCGATTCCCAGTCCTTGCTGCCGTAGAGCAGGATCAAAGGGCGCTTGTCGCCGCGGTCGGCCAGCGTCCGGATCATGCTCACCATCGGCGTGATGCCGATGCCGCCCGCGATCAGCACGTGCATGTCGGCCGGATTGCCGATGGTGAAGGCGCCATAGGGCCCGTCGAGGTAGACGCGCCGGCCGACCGGCACCCTGGCGATTGCGCTCGTGAAGTCGCCAAGGTTGCGGATCGTCATCTCGACGCGGCCGTCGTCGGCCTCGGCGCTCGATGAGAACGAAAACGGGTGCCCTGTGATCTTGAACGGGCTCCCCCACAGCGTCAGCCAGCCGAACTGGCCGGGCCGGAAACGAAAGCCTGCATGGCCTTCGGGCCGCATCACCAGCGTCGTGGTGTCGCCGCGTTCCTTGCGCACTTCGGCGACACGGTACGGTCGGCGCAGCATGAAGAGAGGTTTGACGAGGCGCACATAGAGGAGCAGCGCGATCCAGAAGATCGTCATGCCGATCCACAAGGCACGCTTCCACGGATCGGCCAGGTAGAAGCCCCATCCAACCAGGTGGAGCAGGCCGCCGCCGACGGCGACCACCGCGAGCACGATGTGGGCGATGTGCCAGAACTCGTAGCTGATCTTCAGCCGGGTGCGCCACAGGGCCATGACCACCAGCGTGAGCAGCGAGCCGATGGAGATCACGGCGAAGACGGCGCCGAGCGGCACGTCCCGGAGCGACTCGGGCGGTGCGAGCTTCTCGGAGCCCGCCGCCATCAGGATGAGCGGATGCACCACCACCAGCCCGACCGCGATGAGCGAGACGCGGCGGTGGAAGTGGTAGATGACGTCTTCGCCCCAGGGATCGGTGACGTAACGGAAGCGCGCCGTCAGGCCGAACTGCAGGCCCATCATCGCCAGGCCTGAGTAGCCGAGCGCGACCGAGAACTCCGTCCAGAAATCGCGGCTCGGCGGCAGCGCGCCCGTCAGCAGCGCGAGCAGCGGCGCGAGGATGAACAGCAGATAGATTCCAGACCACACGGCCTTGCGCACGGTCACGGCTCGCTCCCTGAAAGGGGGCGATGCCGGCAGCCTGGCAAGGCCAGTTCTGCGGCATCTCCGACAGGTGTTCGTCCCTTCAGATGCATGTGGTGAGCAGCAGTGGCGGACCAAGGGCGAGCACCCCGCTGGCGAAGGCGGCAATGGTCGCCCAGACGATGGCGTCATGCAGGAAGCTGCCGGTCTTGCCGGTTGCAGGGTCGGGCGAGCCCCTTGCGAACTGGCCCCACATCCATCCGATGACGGCCAGATGCGCGAGGAAGACGATGACCAGGCTCCACCGCAGCGCGCCGGCCGGCCACGCAAAGGCGCAGCCGATGGCATGCAGCGCATAAAGCACCACGAGCGCGATGCACCAGACGGTGAAGCCGCCCGCGAGCCACCAGAGCCGCCGGGGTGGGACCAGCATGGCCCTCATGGCCGTGCTCCGAGCACCGTCACCAGCGCAGGCAGTGCGAGCACCAGTCCCACCGCGATGACGCCCGTCACCAGCGTGTAGTCGATCCACAGGCGCGTCAGGCGCAGGTCGGTGTGCCGCCGAGGCGAGATGAAGCCGGCGTGGATGCGCAACACATTGCTGATCAGGAAAAGCAAGCCGATGAAGGCATGCAGCCCCACGTAGCCGAGCAGCGCCGCGGCGGTCGAGCCGAGCGCGTGCTCGGTGGGGCGTGGCGTGACACCCATGATCAGGCCCACGGCGGCAGCGATGGAGGCCAGCAGCATGAGCGCCGTCAGACCGATCCAGCCCATTGCGCCGCGCCCGGCAATGACCGCCTTCAGCGAGCCGCGCGACGCGACTGCCGCGACCACGAGGCCGGCGACCACGCCGAAGGCCAGCAAGCGGCTCGGCTCGGGCGGCGTCATCGTCTGCCAGTGCGCGCCGGCGAGCCAGAGATAGAAGGTGCCGAATACCAGCGAGGTGAACAGCGTGCCGTTGGCCACCAGTGCGCAGATCAACGACAGCCAGGCCGGCGAACTGGCCACCTCGGTGTGCGGCGGCACGGCGACGCCGAGCCCGACAGGCAGCGGGCCGTAATCGCGCGGCAGGCCGGCGCGTTGCCCCGCGAAGATGAACAGGCCGAAGGTGACCAGCGCCAGCGCGAGCGACAGGAAGTAGAAGCTGAACAGCATCGCGAGCACGGCCCCCGCGGTGACGATGGCGGTGACCAGTGGCAGATAGGTCGGATTCGGCAGCACGATCAACTGCTCGGGCTTGCCGCTCGTCGCGTGCACGCCGAGCGCCTCCTGCCAGCCGTTGCGGGTGAAGCCCAGGTAGCCCTCGCCGCGCGCGAGCGTCAGCGCGAGATCGCCCGGTGCGACGCCATCGGTCTGCGCACCCACGTTCGGGATCGATGCGAACAAGTAGGGCGTCGGCGGAATCCGCATCGCCCATTCGAAGGTCTGGGCACGCCAGGGGTCTCGCCGCACGCGGCGGCCATAGCGCAATTGCACGATCAGGTCGATCACCAGCAGCCCGAAGCCGATCGTCATCACGAAGCTGCCGACCGAGGACAGCAGGTTGAGCGCGTTCCAGCCTTCGTCGCCGTTGTAGGTGTAGATGCGCCGCGGCATGCCCATCAGGCCGGTCAGGTGCATCATGAAGAAGGTCAAGTTGAAGCCGATGAAGATCAGCCAGAACGCAGGCACGGAGAGCCGGTGCACCGCCGCCCGCCCGGTCAGCAGCGGCAGCCAGTAGTAGAGCCCGGCCATCATCGGGAAGGCGAGCGCGCCGGCCACCACGTAGTGCATGTGCGCAACGACGAAGTAGGTGTCGTGCGCCTGCCAGTCGAAGGGCACCATCGCAAGCATCACACCGGTCAGTCCGCCCATCGCGAAGACGAAGAAGAAGCCGAAGATGTAGAGCATCGGCACGTCCCAGCGAGGCTTGCCGTGCGAGAGCGTCGCGAGCCACGCGAAGATCTGCACCGCAGTCGGCACCGCCACGATCGCCGAGCCTGCAGAGAAAAAGGCGAGCGCCAGGTGCGGGATGCCGACGGTGAACATGTGGTGCACCCAGATGCCGAAGCTCAGGAAGGCGAGCGCGATGATCGCGACGACGATGGCGCGGTAGCCGACCAGCGCGCGGTTGGCGAAGACAGGGATGATGGTCGACAGCACCGCCGCCATCGGCAGGAAGATGATGTAGACGTCCGGATGGCCGAAGAGCCAGAACAGGTGCTGCCACAGCAGCGAGTCGCCGCCCCGCGTGGGGTCGAAGAAGGGCAGGCCGAAGGCGCGCTCGATCTCCAGCAGGATCGAGCCCAGGATCAGCGGCGGAAAGGCCACGATCATCATCATCGCCGTCACCAGGATGTACCAGCCGAAGATCGGCATGCGGTCGAGCGACATGCCCGGTGCGCGCATCTTGAGGATCGAGACGGTGATCTCCATCGCGAGCGACAGCGCCGAGATCTCGACGAAGGTGATGCCGAGCAGCCAGACGTCGGAGTTGAGTCCCGGCGTGAACGCGCTCGAACTCAGCGGCGTGTACATGAACCACCCGCCATTGGGCGCGACGCCGGCGATCAGCGACACGGTCAGGATCGTCCCGCCGAAGAGGTAGCACCAGTAGCCGTAGGCGGTCAGCCGCGGAAAGGCGAAGTCGCGCGTGCCGAGGATCTTCGGCGTCAGGTAGACCGCGAAGCTCTCCACCATCGGGATGGCGAAGAGGAACAGCATCATCGAGCCGTGCATCGTGAAGACCTGGTTGTAGGTCTCCGGGTCGAGGAAGCCCGAGTGCGGCGTGGAGAGCTGCACCCGCGTCAGCATGCCCAGCACGCCGGCAATGGCGAAAAAGACGAAGGACGTGACCATCATGCGCACGCCGATGACCGAATGATTGACGGCGGCGAAGCGTTGCCATCCCGGCCCGGTGGCCCAGATCCGGCTCAGTTGCCGGTGCAGGCGCAATGCGCTTCCCTCTGCCTGCGGCTGGGTGGAGTCGCTCATCGCTTCGCCTCCGGTGCGGTGGCTGCCTGCGCCAGGGCGGCGGAAAAGTCCTCCGGTCGATGGACGATGATGACGAAGCGCATGCGCGCATGGCCAGTGCCGCAGAACTCGTCGCAGGTCCCTTCGAAGCGTCCCGGCTCGTTGGCCTGGATGCGCAGCCGGTTGACCTTGCCGGGGACCGCGTCGATCTTGCCGGCGAAGCGTGGGGCCCAGAAGGCATGGATCACGTCCTTGCTCGTCACCACCATGTCGACGGGTGTCCCGGCGGGCAGGAGCAGGACATTGCGCGTCTCGACGCCGCCGCGCTCGGGATAGCGGAAGGTCCACGTCCACTGCTGCGCCACGGCCTCGATCCGTTGCGGCGGCGCGCTGCCCGGCATCGGGAGCAAGCGTTCGCCGACCACCAGGCCATAGGCGAGCAAGGGCAGCAGCACCACCGCGGGCAGCACCAGGCCACCCATCACGATCCAGCGCGTGGGCGACACGCTGGACCCCCAGCCCGGACGCCGGACGACCAGGACGAACAACGTCATGAGCATCAGGAAGAGAACGCCGGCGCCGATCAGCATCACCCACCACATGGTGGCGATCGACGCAGCGGCCGGACCCGAGGGGTCGAGCGCCGACAGCGGCCCCTTGCAACCCGCGAGCACAACTATCGGCCCGGCTTGGAGCACCGCATGCAAGCGACTACGATGGCTCCGCATCGGCCGTACCCGGCGCGAAGGAGGAGAACCATGGCGAAAGGCGACAGCACCGCACCTCCCAGCGAGGTTCTTCTGGAACTGAACCGGCTCGATGTCGGCTCGGCGGTGGCCCTCGTCGGGCATCCGATCCACGTGATGATGGTGCACTTCCCGGTCGCCTTCGTCGTCGCGACGCTGGGTGTGGATGTCTTCTACTGGTGGACGGGCGACGCGTTCTGGCTGCGGACGGGTCTGTGGTCGGCGGGCGCGGCTTTCTGGACCGGCGTGGCCGCCAGCATCGTCGGAACGGGCGAACTGCTGCTCGTGCGCGGCATCAGGATGCTGGAAGCGAGCTGGTCCCATGCCGTAGCGGCGATGACGCTGGTCGCGATCGCAGGGGCCAACTGGGGCTTGCGACTGGTCGACCCCGTGTCCGTCCTGCCGCACGGGCTGGCGTTGTCGGCCCTGTCGTCGGTGATGGTGGGCTTCGCCGGCTGGCACGGGGGCAAGCTCGTGTTCGATCATGGCGTCGGCATCTTGGTCACGCCGAAGGATTGATGCATCCATCGGCCGAGTGCGCCGGGCTCGAACAGATGCGCGGCGACCGCGTTCGAGTCGAAGTGTGGCTTGGCCAGCACCACCCAGAGAATCCCGGCGATCACCACCACATAGGCGCTCGTCAGCGCCACGTACGAAAACCGCCCGAACCGGCCCGCGGGTGAGAAGAGCTGCAGCAGCACGAGTCCGGCCAGGACGTGCAGCATGGCCATGACCCCGACCAGCACCATCTTCACTGAAAACCATTCCACGAAGGTGGCCTGCAGGAAGATCAGCGCCGTCCCGGTGCCGATGGCGATGAAGGCCGCAGGCGAAGTGAGTTCGACGAAGACCAGCCGCGTGATGCGGTGCAGGCGGTCGAGATCGGCGCCGGCGGTGAGGCCCCTGCGTTGCCAGAACAGGAAGGGCAAGGCGAGCAGGCCGCCCGACCAGATCGCGATGGCGGCGAGATGGGCGAACTTGAGGAAGGTTGTCACACCGCCGGCTCTCCGGGGCGCAGGCTGGAATAAGCGATCCACAGGCCCGCGGCAAGATAGGGCAGCATCGCCGGAACCCACATCAGGAGCCCGGCCAATTGTTGGTCGGTGAGCGGCGTGAGTCCCCACGGGCCGGTGCTTGCGATGTGGACTGCATACAGCGGCACGGACGCGAAGACGATCACGGCGCCCAGGAGCCCCATCTGTCCGATCGTCGCCGCGAGCGCCACCAGCGCCGGGCCATAGTGCGCCGCTGGCGCGAGGATCGCACGCCACATCAGCCAGGCGCTTCCGAGCAGCGAGACCTGCATCAGCCAATAGCCCGGCACGCTGGCGAGGCCCCAGGCATAGGCGCCGGGTGCGTGCCAGAGCCACAGGATGAGGGCATGCGCGGTGACCAGGGCGGGCAGCGGCACGCGGCTCGGCCGACGCTGCGGGAAGGCTCGCGCGAGCAGAGGCGCCACTGCGGAGATGAGGATGATGTGGTGCAACACGCGCGCCGAGAACAGCGCCGACGAGAGCGCGCAGAGCGGCGAGACGAAGACGACCCCCATCAGCGCGATCGCACCCCAGCCGGCGCGGACATTGGACGAACGTCCGCTGGCGACCGCGAATGCCAGCATGGCGAGTACTGCCAGCAGCAGCGGGTCAATATTCCAACGCGACCAGAGGTCCTCCGGTACCGCGGCAGGGCCGCAGTAGGCGATCATGAAATCCATCATGGCGCGGCGTCCTCTTCCCGTTGTGCGGCCACGCCGTGGCGTGGGGCTGGAATTGTGTCCGGGACAGGATAGTCGCGGTCGAACCGGGACTCAAGTGCTTCGTCTAGGCGGCGGCGAGCCCCCGGCACCGCCGTCGAGACTCCAATGGAGCAGGCGAGTTGCTACTCGCACAGCCGTCTGATCTGTGCCGGGATCGGCACCGCCCGGATGCCGCCGCCCTCGCGCCTGGCTGCGAAGATCCGCACCTCTTCGCATTCGAGGATCAGGTCTTCGCCGCGCGTCACGCGGTAACGCTGCACGAAACTCTTCTCGCGCCATTCCGGGATGGTGACGGCGATGCTGAGCATGTCGCCGTAGCTGGCGCTCTTCACGAAGCGCGTGTGGGTGTCGACCAGCGGCGTGCCGATCACGCCGAGACTCTCTGCGGTTTCTTCCCAGCGCGGCACGCCACGCTCCGCGAAGAAATGGCGCGAAGCCGCGTCGATCCAGCGAAAGAAGTTGGGAAACCAGACGATGCCGGCAGGGTCGCAATCGCCGAACTCGACGCGGACGGAATGGATGACCTGAATGTTCATGGCTGTCAGGATTGGCTTTCGGGGGAGTGCCGCGGAACCGGCTCTGCCGGGCCGCTGTCATGGCCCCCGGCAGGGCGTTGACGAAGCGACACGAAGTGCGCGCAGGCTGGGCGCGAACTCATGTCAGCCCATTCTCGTCGGTAGCCAGAGCGCAATGATGGGGAACGCGATCAGGATCACGAGCCGGATGATGTCCGTCAGGATGAAGGGCAGAACGCCCTTGAAGATGGTGGTGAAGCTCACATCCTTCACCACGCTCTTGATGACGAAGACGTTCATTCCCACCGGCGGATGGATCAGGCCCAGCTCGACCGTCATCACGATGATCACGCCGAACCAGATCGGGTCGAAGCCGAGGTGCACGATCACCGGGAAGATGATGGGAACGGTCAGGATGATCATCGCCATCGCGTCCATCAGGCAGCCGAGCACGAGGTACATCAGCATGATGAGCGCGAGCACGCCGTACCGGCCGATGCCCAGGCTGGTGAGGAACTCGGTGAGCTTCTGCGGGCTCTGCGTGATCGTCAGGAAGTAGCCGAACAGCAGCGCGCCGATCAGCACCGTGAACACCGCCGCCGCCGTGCGCGTGGCCGAGAGCAGCGCCTCGCGGATCTTCGGGCCGTCGAGCTTGCGGCGCAGCAAGCCGAGGATGAATGCGCCGCTCGCACCCACGCCACCGGCCTCGGTCGGCGTGAAAAAGCCGCCGTAGAGCCCCCCGATCACGAAGACGAACAGCACCAGCGGCGCCCACACGTTCTTCAGGTCGACGACGCGATCCTTCCAGGGCCTGACTTCGCCGCCCGGCAGCCAGTCGGGTCGGATCTTGACGATGAGCACGATGGTCAGCACGTACATCGCCATTGCCAGGATGCCGGGGACGATGCCCGCCATGAAAAGCTTGCCGATGTCCTGCTGCGTGAGGATGGCGTAGACGGCGAGCACCGTGGAGGGTGGCAGGATCGCGCCCAGGGTGCCGCCCGCCGCGATCACGCCGGTGGAGAAGGACTGCGGATAGTTGAAGCGCCGCATCTCCGGATAGGCCACCGCCGAAAAGGTCGCCGCCGTCGCGACCGACGAACCGCAGATGGCTGCGAAGCCGCCGCAGGCCAGCACGGTGGCGACGCCCAGGCCGCCGCGCAGGTGGCCGATCATCGAGTTGGCTGCCTTGAAGAGCTCGCGGCTCACGCCCGAGACGGACACCAGCGCGCCCATCAGCATGAACATCGGGATCACGCCGAAGGTGTAGTCGGTCACGGTGCGCATGGAGGTTTGCCCGACCAGCTTGAGCGCCGGGCCGGGGCCGACGATCCATGCGTACCCCGTGACACCCACCAGGCCCATCGCCATGCCGACCGGCACGCGCAAGAGCATCAACGCAAACAGAACCACAAAGCCCAGAACGGCAATCGCATCAGTGCTCATTCATCCGCCTTCAATTCGGGCTTCTCGTCGTGAAGCAGCTCGGGGTGGAAGATCAATCGATAGGTGCGAATGGCGATCAGGACGACCGCCGACACATCGCCGAGCCAGGCCACGGCATAGAAGGGCCAGGTCGGGATGTTCATGTCGTAGGTCAGCACGTGGTCGACGTAAGTGGCGCGCACCTTGTCGAACAGCGTGGCGGTCTGCACCGCGACGACGAAGAGCAGAACGAGCGTGGCGAACACGTCGATCCAGCGCTTCATTCGCGGGCCGGCTGCGGTCCAGACCAGATCGACGGTGATGTGGCCGCCGCGGTAGCTGGTGGCCGCAATGCCCCAGAAGATCAGGATGCCCAGCAGCATGCGGCCGAAGTCGTACGAGTCCGGAATTGACGTGTTGAAGAACTTGCGCAGCACCACCGCGATGAAGATGTTCAAAGCCACGATCCCCACGAACATGGCCGCCAGCCACTCGATCGTGTTGATCATCCGGTCCATCAGGTTCTCGGTTCGCCGGGTCATGAATGCTCCAAACGCTTGTGCCGAGGGTCGCCGCGCGCGGCCGCCCGAAGCGGCCGGCCCACCCCCGGCGGGCGGCTGGCGAGGCGACACGAAGTGCGCGCAGCCCGGGGGAGAGCGACCATCACAAGGCGGACTTGTTCTTCGCGAGGCTGGCCTTGAGCGAGTCCATCACCGCCTTCGGGTCCTGTCCGACCTTCTTCACGCCTTCTGCCCATTGCGCTTCGCCGGGCGCGGTAGCCTTGCGCCATGCGTCGAGCTGGTCCGGCGTGAGCTTGTAGATCTCATGGCCCGGCTGGGATCCGATCTTGGCGCGGCCGGCGAATTCGAACTCGGCCCACGGCGTGGCGACCTTCTCGGCCCATTCGCTGGTGCAGTGGTCGTCGATCACCTTCTTCTGCGCGGCCGACATGCTGTCGTATTTGCTCTGGTTCATGGCCCAGACGAAAGGCGTGACGTAGAGCGGCACGTCCATGTGGAAGCTCACCACCTTGTCGATGCCGAACAGGCCGATGGAGCCCCACGGGAAGGTGATGGCATCGGCCACGCCGCGCTCCAGCATGTCGCGCGATTCGGGCGCCGATGCCTGCACGTTCGTGCCGCCGAGCGAGGTGACCATCTGGCCGATGGTGCTCGTCGCGGGGCGGATCTTCATGCCCTTGATGTCGGTCGGCAACGTGATTTTCTTGCGTGCATGAAAGGTGCCCGGGTCGTGCACGAAGGCAAAGCAGAACTTCACGTCCTTCATTTCCTTGGCGGCGTACTGGCGATACCACTCGTCGATGGCGGCCGAACCTCCTTTTCCGTTGGAGAACAGGAAAGGAAGCGACGCGCCGGCCATGATCGGGAAGCGGCCCGGCTGGTATCCCGGGTTGACGTAGGCAAAGTCCGCAATGCCGTCGCGTGCCATGTCGTAGTGGTCGAAGGCCTTGCCGAGCTGTTCCGACGGGAACAGCGTCGCGGTGATCGTGCCGTTCGATGCCTTCTTGATGTCATCGGCCCATGCCTGCAGCGACGGGTTCAGCGGATGCTGCGCCGGCACCCAGCTCGACATCTTGAGATTGACGGGCTTGTCCTGGGCCTGCACCGGCGCGGCGGCAAGCGCCAGCACGGCCGAGAAGGCCAGCACGGCGCGTGTGGCGGCCGAGGTCGGGAAGCGGGTGGTCGGCATGGGGTTGTCTCCTTGCAGTGGGATGGAATCGGTGATCCGTCGGTGCGCCTTGTCGTCGTCCTTGTGCAGTGCGCAATCGATTATTTTTTATAAGAGTCGGGGGTGCCGTAAATGGGCGTTTACCTTGAGTCAGCGCGCATGGCTCGTCGAATCGGGCTGGCGCTTCATCCAGCGGATCGGTTGCGCCTTCACGGGGCGTGGCGGCGCGCCATGACGCACCAGCGCGGCATCCAGCGCGGTGCCGGCATCGTCGGCGAGCGCGGCCTCGCGTGCAGCCGCAATGGCGGTCGTTCTCGTGGAAGGTGAGGCGCCCGGCGGCGGCGCGATGGCGAGATGCTCGATGACGTGAAGCAGGTTGTGCTTGCCCCGCTCATTGGTGCTGCCGTAGCCCTTGATGAGCCGGCCGCACAGCGCGATCTCGTGGCCGAGGCGCCAGTCGGTGCGCGTGCCGTGCTCCACGGCATCCAGCCACCGGCCGATCAGCGCCTGTTCCTCGGCGAAGCGCTGGCCGCGCTTGCGCAGCCAGCGCAGCGAGGCCAGCACGCGCAGTGAGGCCATGCCCAGCATCGAGTGGCTGCCGACCTTGAGCGGTAGCGCCCACGGCGTCTTGCGGCGGCGGTCCCAGGCGGTCAAGCGACGAGCGAGCGCCGCCGGCAGAAGTGCCGCGAATTCGGGCGTACCCGGCTTGAAGTGGTCATAGACCTTGACGATGTCGTCGTCGCCTGCCTTGACCTCGTTGCGCACGCGCAGTGCACGGCTGGCGCGGCTTTTCAGTTCGGCCACCCGCACGATGTCGTCGAAGGCCATCCAGAGGGCGAGCCAGCGGGCCATCTCGCGGGTGATCGCGAAACCTTCTGCACCGGCCGGGTCGACTGTGCGTTCGGCGGCCAGCACCTTCTGCAGCCGCTCGACATACAGCATGGCGTAGTCCGCGTCCTGGTAATCGAGGACACGGGCATGTCCGAGCGCCAGCATGTCATGTACCGATGGCGGAAAGAGGCACGCCAACGCTGGCGGCAATGCCTGCCGGGAAGGGACGTCGTTCTCATTCGTGGCGAGCAGGCTCGTGACCAGGGCGGCCTGCTGCCTCGGCGCGTTCACCATGTCGAAGGCCTTGCCGAAGCCACGCAGGCTCGCCTCCGCCGCCTTGCTGACTTTCTCGGGAGCGTCGGTGTCGCCGCCGCGCACCACCCGTTCATACGCTTCGCGCGGGAACGGGAAGATCCCGCTGCCCGCGATCGCACCAAGCATCACGGCGCTGACGACCGTGCCGGCTTCTCGCGCCGCGGTGCCCATGTCGAACACGTGATGCTCGCGGCTGAAGGCCTTGACGACATCCAGCAGCCGCCGCGCATCGGTGCGGCCGTCGCCGGGTTGCATGCGCTCGGCGGTGGTGAGCGTGCGGCTGGACGAGGTGATGACGAGGGTCCGGTCCGGCGAGCTCATGCCGTTGCCGACCTGGCGCGTGGTCTCCAGCAGCTCCGACGAGACGATGGCGTCCAGCGCTCCGGGCACGGGGCTCAGGCTGAACACCGGCTTGCGTCCGTCAAGCTCGGCCATGGGCACCGGAAAGACTTCGACGTAGTAGGTGGTGGCGCCCGTGCGCTGCGCGACCCCTGGAATCGAGGTGCTCTGCGCCGCATGGCCCGCACGGCGCGCGATGTCGACCAGCCATTCGGTCAAGACGCCACCGCCTTCTCCGCCGAGGGCACAGACCAGCAGGGTGATGGGTTGGGTGCGGTTCATCGTGTCACGCGGGTTGAAGCGCACGGACTACGGCGCCGCGCAGGTGGTGCAGAAGCCGCTCGTGCCACTTCGGGTTCTGCACCACTTCCGCCCGATAGAAGCTCGGGCACAAGGTGGCCGCGTGCGCGTTGGCGCCGCACAGGCCGCAGCCGACGCAGCCGTCGATGACCACCGCCACCGGGTCGACTTTCAGCGGGTCCGGGTTGTCCTTGATCGTGAGCGTGGGGCAGCCCGACAAGCGGATGCAGGCATGGTCGCCGTTGCAGACGTCCTCGTCGACGCCGTACTTCACGCGCACCACGCGTTCGCCGCGCTGAAGCAGGCTGGCGATCCACGGCTTGATGCGTCGCTGTCGCTCGAGCTGGCATTCGCCTTCGGCAATGATCACCTTCAGCCCGTTGAAGTCGCTGGTGAAAGCACCGTTGAGCGTCTTGCGCATCTTGTCGACGTCGTAGGTGTAGACCGTGCGCAGCCATTGCACGCCGAGGCCTTTCAGCGTCGACTCGATGGTCCGGTTCTTGTCGACCAGGCTCTGTTGCTTGTCGACGGCATGCTCCTTCGCCTCGTCGTCCGGCGTGGAGATGATGTCCTGCGTGCCGGTGGCCGAGGTGTAGCCGTTCTTGAAGATCAGCAGCACTGCGTCGTCGCCATTGAAGAGCGCGCTCTGCACGCCGGTCAGCAGCCCGTTGTGCCAGAAGCCGCCATCACCCATGATCGACAGCGCCCGGCGCTGCATCATTGGCGACACGCCCGCGCGGCTCGCGAGGCTCATGCCGTAGCCGAGGATCGAGTGTCCCATCGAGAAAGGCTCGAAGGTGCCGAAGGCATGGCAGCCGATGTCTGCGGCGATATGCACCGGCCCGCTGTCCTGCTGCGCGAGCTTGAGGGCCGCGAACACCGGGCGCTCGGGGCAGCCGATGCAGAAACTCGGCGGGCGGTTGGGCAGCGGCGCCTGGAGCCGGGTCGCGACGGCGGCGCGGCGGTCCCGGTTGCCCATGAGCCAGCCCGCGGCAGAGTCTTGCGAATGCTGGGGCAGGTAGCGCGCGGCGAACCGGCTCATGCCCGTCGCCAGCACCTCGACGCCGTATTCGCCTGCCGCCGGCAGCATGTCGCAGCCGTGCAGCGCCGTCCGGATGTCGCGGCGGCGCAGCATCGTGGCGATTTCCTGCTCGATGTATTCGGGCTGGCCTTCCTCGACCACCAGCACCGCGCGCTTGCCCAGGCAGAAATCGGCGACCTGCTCCGGCACCAGCGGATAGGCGACGTTGAGCACCAGGAGGGGGATGTCGGTCGCGCCGAAGGCATCTGCCAGCCCGAGTTGCTGCAGGCTGCGGATCAGCGCGTTGTAGAGGCCGCCTTGCACCACGATGCCGAGGTCCGCATGCGTGCCGGCGATCAACTCGTTGAGCTGGTGCTCGGCGATGTAGCGCCGGGCGGCGGGCAGGCGTTCCTCGCCCTTGAGCTTCTCGTGGCGGAAGGTGACGGGCGGGTGCGCGAGCCGCATGTAGTCGAAGCCGGCCGGCTCTTCGATCAGGGCCCGCGTCGAGATGGGCGGCGGCACGTTGTCCTTGCATTCGAAGCTGCCGCGCACGTGGCAGGTGCGGATGCGCAACTCCATCATGCAGGGCATGTTCGAGTATTCGGAGAGGCGGAAGCCATGCTCCACCATGTTCACCATCACGCCCAGGTCGGGCCGAGGATCGAGCAGGCACATGCTGGACTTGAGCGCATAGGCGTGCGTGCGCTCCTGGATGACGGAGGCACCCTCGCCGTAGTCCTCGCCGACCACGATCAGGACGCCGCCCTTGACGCCGGGTGATGAAAGATTGGATAGCGCGTCGGCCGCGACATTGGTGCCGACGATCGACTTCCACGTGACGGCGCCGCGCAACGGATAGTGGATCGACGCGCCGAGCATCGCGGCTGCCGAGGCCTCGTTGGAGCAGGCCTCCACGTGCACGCCGAGTTCGTCCATGTACGGCTTGGCCTGAACCATCACGTCGAGCAGGTGCGACACCGGGGCGCCCTGGTAACCGCCGACGTAGGAAACGCCCGATTGCAGCAGACCCTTGGTGATGGCGAGGATGCCTTCGCCATGAAAGGTGTCGCCCGCACCCAGGCGCAGCGCCTCGATTTCCTTGCTGAATGAAACTTCCACGAGACTCGACTCCGTTGGCCTGTGTGTTGTCGTGGTTCGGGTGCGCGGAACCGGCGTCGTGCTTTCGCCGACGCCGTTTTCCTGGAACCGTTCCTATTTGCCCGCCGGCTTGGCGGGTTCGCCGGGGAAGCGCGCCACGTAGTAGGCGATGGTGTCGAGATCCTCGGGGGGGATGCGGCTCACCGCCTCGCCCATCGCCTGCGTGTAGCCTGGGCGCTTGCCCGACTTGAACTCACGCAGCGTCATCTGCAGGTAGTCCTCTCGCTGCTGCCCGATGCGCGCCACCTGTTGTCCGCCGCTCAGGTCGGCCCCATGGCACATCAGGCAGCGATGCTCCTGGGCCAGGGCCTGTCCGCGTGCCATGCGTGCCGCATCGGGCGGCGTGGCAGGCGGCGGCGCTGGGACGGGCGGCAAGGTGCCGATGTATTCGGAGAAGCCGCGCAGATCCTGGTCGGACATGGTCTTGGCCACCGCGGTCATCGCTTCGTTGGCGCGCCGCCCTTCACGAAACAGGAAGAGCTGCGTGATCGCATAGAAGGAATGCTGTCCGGCAAGGGCCGGCGTTCCCGGCATGTCGCTGCGCCCGTTCGCGCCGTGGCAGGCTGCGCACAGCGACGCGAAGCGCTGCTTGTAGCTCTCGGGCGCGGGTTTGCCCTGGGCGCCGGCCGGCAGCGCCGCCAGTCCAAGCAGCGCAGCGGCTACCGAAATCGCCAGTCTTGCCCGTCCTCTCATTTGCCGCCGTAGCTGATGCGGTAGATCGCACCCGCGTGGTCGTCGCTCACCAGCATCGATCCGTCCTTGAGCACGAGAAAGTCGACTGGCCGGCCGAGGTAGCTGTTGTTCTCCACGAAGCCGGTCATGAAGGGCTCGACCTTCGCACCACCCTTTCCGTCGGGCCATGCGACGGAGACGTCCGCGTACTTGACGGTGCGATTCCAGGGGCCGTGGCGCGCGATGAACATCGCGCCCTGGTACTTGGCCGGGAACATCTTGCCGTTGTAGAACTTGAGGCCCAGCGAGCCTGCATGCGGGCCGAGCAGCGCGGCCGGCTTCTGGTAGTCGCTGCAGCTCTTGCCCCAGCCGAATTCCGGGTCCGGAATGTTGCCCTGGTGGCAGTACGGATAGCCGAAGTGCTGGTTCGGCTTCGTCACCACGTTGAGTTCGTCGTTCGGCAATTCTTCGCTGAACCAGTCGCGGCCGTTGTCGGTGAACCAGAGGTAGCCGGTCTTGGGTTCGAAGTCGAAGCCCACCGTGTTGCGCACGCCGCTGGCGACCGTCTCGATGTTGCTGCCATCGAGATTCATCCGGTAGATCTTGGCGTATTCACCCGGATCGCAGATGTTGCAAGGCGCTCCGATCGGGAAGTAGAGCTTGTTGTCGCGGATGCGCAGGAACTTCCAGCTGTGGTCGTTGCCTCCGGGCAGCTTGTCGTAGAGCACCGTCGGAGTGCCGGGGTTGTCGAGCTTGTCCTCGATGTTGTCGTAGCGGTAGATGTGCGTGTTCGTGGCCACGTAAAGAGAACCATTGTGGTACTCGATGCCGGCCGCCATCGGCAGCTTGTCGATGATGACCTTGGCCTCGTGCTTGCCCTTCTCGGGAATGGCGTAGACCTTGTTGCCCACGAAGAGCGTGCTCACGAACACATTGTCCTTGGCGCCTTGGCGAAGCTCTCGAGCATCGAGCACGCCCGATGCCCAGGTCTCGACCTTGAAGCCCGGCGGCAGCTTGAACTTCTTCGTCGGAAGCTGGTCCGCTGCCGTGGGGATGGGAAAGGCCGGCACCGGCGCCATGCGCGTGGCGGCCTCGGTCTTGGGACGGCCCTTCGCCCAACCGGGTTCTTCGGTCGGTGGCTGCTGCGCCCACGCGGCAGTCGCCGCGCAGGTCAAGGCGGCAATTGCCGCATACGGACGGATCATGGCCATGTCGTGTCTCCTTCTCGTGTTGTCGGCGTGACGCCGTCCAGCAGTTTGAGGTTGCGACCGGTCACCATCAATAAAATAATCCAGCTAAGCGACATGAATCCCATGCATATCGATGCCATCGACCTCAACCTGCTGCGCCTGTTCGACGCCGTCTACCGCGCCCGCAACGTGAGTCGGGCAGCCGAATCGCTCGGGCTCACCCAGCCCGCGGCGAGCCACGGGCTGGGCCGGCTGCGCCTGCTGCTGAAGGACGCTCTCTTCGTCCGCAAGCCGGGCGGCGTATCGCCGACGCCGCGCGCCGATCGGCTCGCGGTGGCGGTGCAGTCGGCATTGGGCACGCTGGAAGTCGCCTTGAACGAGCCCGACCGCTTCGAGCCCGGCGCCTCGCGCAAGACCTTCCGCATCCACATGAGCGACATCGGCGAGGGCCGCTTCCTGCCGGCGCTGATGGCCAGGCTCGGCGAACTCGCGCCTGGCGTGCGGCTGGAGACCCTGCCGCTGCAACCCACCGAGATCGCGCCCGCGCTGGATGGCGGCCGAGTCGACTTCGCCTTCGGCTTCCTGCCAAAAGTGGGGGATACGCAGCGCGTGACGCTGTTGAAGGACCGCTACATCGTGCTGCTGCGCAACGGCCATCCCTTCGCGCGTTCGCGGCGCAACGGCCAGGCGCTGCTGGCATCGCTGCAGAAGTTGGAGTACGTCGCAGTGCGCACGCACGCGGAAACGCTGCGCATTCTTCAACTACTGAACCTGGAAGACCGGGTGCGCCTGACGACCGAGCATTTCATGGTGCTGCCCGCCATCGTCCGCGCGACAGACCTGGCGGTCGTGATGCCGCGCAACATCGCGCGCGGCTTCGCGGAGGAGGGCGGCTACGCGATCGTCGAGCCGGCCTTTCCGCTGCGGGATTTCACCGTGTCGCTGCACTGGAGCAAGCGCTTCGAGGCGGATCCGGCGAACCGGTGGTTGCGGCAGGTCATCCGGGATCTGTTTGCCTAGGGCGGCGAATCGATTCCCCGCGTCGGCGGCGCGCACATCCCTGTTCCCGAACCCTTCCCGGGAACACAATGGAACCCGATTCAAGGGTTTTCCCCAGCGTCACATACCAAGCCCCACATAGGCGCTATGGCCGTGACCGTATGCATTTGGTGCGCCAAAGGACTAACTTCCAGTTGGCCCGATTTTTGATCGCGATAACCCCGTTGCCCCCACGAGCATGAGCATGACACCGAGCACCCAACCCATCCGCTTCTTCCACCGCGGCCGGATCGTCGACGTCAGCGGCGTGCATCCGACCCGTTCGGTGCTCGACTGGCTGCGCGAGGACGCCCGCTGTACCGGCACCAAGGAGGGATGCAACGAGGGCGATTGCGGTGCATGCACCGTGGTGATCGGCGAGCTTGCCGATGCCGGCGAGCACGGTGCGGTCGACGGACTGCGCCTGTCGACGGTCAATGCCTGCATCCAGTTCCTGCCGACGCTGCACGGCAAGGCGCTGTTCACGGTCGAAGACCTGAAGGCGCAATGCAGCCACGGCCACGACGCCCAGCAGCACGACAAGCACCCGGTGCAGCGCCTGCATCCGGTGCAGCAGGCGATGGTCGACTGCCACGGCTCGCAGTGCGGTTTCTGCACCCCCGGTTTCGTGATGTCGCTGTGGTCGACCTACGAACATCATCAGGCCGGCGGCACGCGGCCCACGCGACAGCAACTCGCCGACGATCTCTCGGGCAACCTGTGCCGCTGTACCGGCTACCGCCCGATCCTCGACGCCGGCCAGCGCATGTTCGACCTGCCCGACGTGCGCCTCGACACGCAGCCCGTGGTGCAGGCCTTGACCAGCCTGCAGCACGACCAGACCTTCGAATACGCCGCCCCGCTCGGTCAGCGCCTGGACCACTTCCACGCGCCGACCACGCTGGATGAACTCGCCGCTCTGCGCGAAGCCAAGCCGACGGCGCAGTTGCTCGCCGGATCGACCGACGTCGGCCTCTGGGTCAACAAGCAGTTCCGCGACCTCGGCGACATCATCTTCGTCGGCGACGTGGCCGAGATGAAGACGGTCGAGGAGCGCGGCGATGCGCTCTATATCGGCGCCGGCGCCTCGCTCGAGAACGCCTTCCGCGCGCTGACCCGGCGCGTTCCGAGCCTCACCGACGTCTGGCTGCGCTTCGCGTCGCCGCCCATCCGCAACGCCGGCACGATGGGCGGCAACGTCGCCAATGGTTCGCCGATCGGCGATTCGCCGCCGGTTCTCATGGCGCTGGACGCCCAGATCGAGCTGCGCCGCGGCGACAAGGTGCGCCGCATGCCGCTGCCGGATTTCTACGTCGACTACATGAAGAACCGGCTGGAGCCCGGCGAGTTCGTGCAGGGTCTCTCGGTGCCGCTGGCGGCGCTCGGGCGCCAGGTGCGGGCCTACAAGATCAGCAAGCGTTTCGACTGCGACATTTCGGCCCTGTGCGGCGGCTTCGCCGTCGAGCTGGACGGCGATGTGGTAAAGGAAGTGCGGCTTGCCTTCGGCGGCATGGCCGCGACCGTGAAGCGCGCCGCGCAAGCCGAAGCCGCGCTGGTCGGCAAGGCCTGGACGCAGGCCAGCGTGAACGCCGCCAAGCTGGCGCTGGCTCAGGATTTCAAGCCGCTGACCGACATGCGCGCCAGCGCGGATTACCGCCTGCAGGTGGCGCAGAACCTGCTGCAACGCCTGTGGCTGGAGACGCGCACGACCGATCCGTTGCCGGTGGAGGCGACCAGCGTCTGGAGCGTGATGCCCCACGAAACGAGCGTCGAAGGAGCCTGAGATGAACAAACCCCTCGATCCCAGCCTGTTCAAGTCCGCCGAAGCCTTTGCCGACTACCTGACCAACACCGCGGCGCGCATCGACGAACGCGCCGAAGCGAAAGCGCATGGCGACGGCGCGCGCGTGGGCATCAGCCGGCCGCACGAGTCGGCCCAGTTGCACGTCGCTGGGGAAGCGACCTACATCGACGACATTCCCGAACTGGCCGGCACACTGCATTGCGCCCTGGGCTTGTCGCCCATTGCCAATGGCCGGCTCAAGGACATGAAGCTCGACGCCATCCGGGCCATGCCGGGCGTGGTGGCCGTGATCACGGCGGCCGACATTCCGGGCAGCAACGATTGCGGATCGATCATTCACGACGACCCCATCCTGTGCAGTGGCGACATCCGCTACATGGGACAACCGGTGTTTGCCGTCATCGCCGAGACGCGCGACGCCGCGCGCCGTGCCGCGGCCCGTGCCAAGGACGTGCTCGACATCGAGGCTGCGCCGCCCGTGCTCACGCCGCAGGATGCGCACGCCAAGGAGCAGTACGTGGTTCCGCCGATGCACCTGGTGCGCGCCACGAACGAAGGCGGCGCACAGGCCGCGATTGCGAAGGCGCCGCACCGGCTCAAGGCCGAGCTCGACGTCGGCGGGCAGGAGCAGTTCTACCTCGAAGGCCAGATCAGCTATGCCATTCCGAAGGAAGGCGGCACGATGCACGTGTACTGCTCGACGCAGCATCCGAGCGAGATGCAGCATCTGGTGGCCCACGCGCTGCACCTGCACGCGAACGAAGTGCACGTCGAATGCCGTCGCATGGGCGGCGGCTTCGGCGGCAAGGAATCCCAGTCCGCGCTCTTCGCTTGCGTGGCGTCGATCGCGGCCAACAAGCTCAAGCGCCCGGTCAAGCTGCGGCTGGACCGCGACGACGACTTCATGATCACCGGCCGGCGCCATTGCTTCTGGTACGAATACGAAGTCGGCTACGACGACGACGGCCGCATCCTCGGCGCCGAGATCACGATGGTTTCGCGCGCCGGCCACTCGGCCGACCTGTCAGGCCCGGTGATGACGCGTGCGCTGTGCCACTTCGACAACGCCTACTGGCTGCCCGACGTGGCCATGCACGGCTACTCGGGCAAGACCAACACCCAGAGCAACACGGCGTTCCGCGGCTTCGGCGGTCCGCAGGGCGCGATCGCGATCGAGAACATTCTCGACAGCGTGGCGCGCGAACTCGGGCGCGATCCGCTGGATGTGCGGCGCGTCAATTTCTACGGCAAGGGGGAGAACAACGTCACTCCCTACGGCCAGGTCGTGAGCGACAACATCATTCACGAGCTCGTGGCCGAGCTGGAAGCCAGCAGCGGCTACCGCGGCCGCCGGGAAGAGATCGCGGCCTTCAATGCGAAGAGCCCGGTTCTCAAGCGCGGCATTGCCCTGGCGCCGCTGAAGTTCGGCATCTCCTTCAACGTCAAGCATTTCAACCAGGCCGGGGCGCTGGTTCACGTCTACACCGACGGCTCGATCCTCGTGAACCACGGCGGCACCGAGATGGGGCAGGGCCTCAACACCAAGGTGGCGCAAGTGGTGGCTCACGAGCTGGGCGTGAGCTTCGAGAGCGTGAGGGTGACAGCCACCGACACGCAGAAGGTTGCCAACACCTCTGCCACGGCCGCCTCGACCGGCGCCGACCTGAACGGGAAGGCCGCGCAGGACGCGGCGCGGCAGATTCGCGAGCGGCTTGCCGCCTGCGCCGCCAATCGCCATGGCGGCGACGCTTCGGCCGTGCGCTTCGCCAATGACAAGGTCGAGGTCAACGGCCGCACGCTCTCGTTCAGCAGCGTGGTGGGCGAGGCTTACCTCGACCGTGTGCAGCTCTGGTCCGACGGCTTCTACGCCACCCCGGGCCTGAGCTGGGACAAGGACAAGATGTTCGGCCGCCCGTTCTTCTACTACGCCTACGGCGCGGCGGTGAGCGAGGTGATCGTCGACACGCTCACCGGCGAATGGAAGCTGCTGCGCGCCGACATCCTGCACGACGCCGGCAAGTCGCTGAACCCGGCGGTCGACATCGGCCAGGTCGAAGGCGCCTTCATCCAGGGCATGGGCTGGCTCACGACCGAGGAACTGGTGTGGCACCCGAAGACGGGCCTGCTGACCACGCACGCGCCGAGCACCTACAAGATCCCGACGGCCAATGACTGCCCGCCGGTGTTCAACGTGCGGCTGTTCGAGGGCCAGAACTTCGAGGACTCGATCCATCGCAGCAAGGCCGTCGGCGAGCCGCCGCTGTTGCTGCCGTTCTCGGTGTTCTTCGCGATCCGCGACGCCGTGTCGGCCGTGGGCGAGCATCGGACCGATCCGCAATTGCGCGCCCCGGCGACGAGCGAGGCCATTCTCCGAGCGATCACCGCGGTGCAGAACGCGGCCGCCTGAGGGCACTTCCATGTGAATGCAGCGCTGTATAACTGCCCGCACATTCCAGACCACGGTGGGCAGCCATGAGAGACCAAGCGCTTCTAGACAAGATCGATCTTCATCTCATCAGGGTTCTACATACCGTGTTGACCGACCGCAGCGTCTCGCGTGCCGCCATCCGATTGGGGATGTACCAGCCCGCCGTTTCCGCAGCCCTCAAGCGGCTGCGTGAACTGTCGGGCGACCCGCTGCTGGTGCGCTCCGGCTCGGGCATGGTGCCGACCGATGCGGGCCTGAGGATGATCGAGCCCAGCGCCGCCATCCTGCGCTCGGCCGAGGTGCTGTTCAGCGACGCGCGCGGCTTCGATCCGCAGACGGCGGCAACCACCTTCCGCATCGCGGCAAGCGACTACATGGACCCGCTCTTCCTGCCGCATCTGGTCGCGCAGATCAAGAGCCAGGCGCCGCTGTGCCACATCGAGATCCATCCGCTGAGCTCCGACTCGGACTACCACGCGCATCTTTCGCTGGGTCAGGTCGACGTGGTGATCGGCAACTGGCTGAAGCCGCCGGAAGACCTGCACATGGCGAGGCTCTTCGGCGACGAGATCGTGTCGCTGGTCAACAAGGACCATCCGGCCGTGCGGCGCGGCTGGGACCTGGAGAGCTGGCTCTCGGCCGAGCACATCGCGCCCACGCCCACCCATCCGGGTGCGCGCGGGATCATCGACCAGATGCTCGACGAAATGGGCCGGCAGCGAAACATCACGGCGCGCTGCGCGCACTTCGGCCTCATTCCGGACATGGTGGCTTCGAGCCTGCTGGTGCTGACCACCGGCCGCCAGTATTGCGAGCGCTTTCTCGACCGGTTGCCGGTCGCGATTCTCGAATGCCCGGTGCCGCTGCCGCGCCTCATGTACTACCAGCTCTGGCACGAGCGCACGCACTCGTCGAGTTCGGCGCGCTGGCTGCGCGAGCGCGCCAAGGCCGTGGCGGCGTCGCTGCGACCCACTGCACAGGCGGGCGGCCCTGAATAGATAGATCTCGCGCCGGCGTCGCGAGCAAGGACAGACAACGCCATCGATCCATAAAGACTCGGAGACAAGACGATGAACCGGACAGAACAAGTGCTCGACATCAAGGAGCACGGCGCACCGACGCAGCCCGCCGCAAGGGGCTGGGCGGAACGGGTGTTCAAGCTCAGGGAGCACAACACCACCATCCGCACCGAACTGGTGGCGGGCCTCACCACTTTCCTGACGATGGCCTACATCATCTTCGTCAACCCGTCGATCCTCGGCGACGCGGGCATGCCGAAGGACGCCGTGTTCGTCGCCACCTGCCTGATCGCCGCGCTGGGCACGGGCATCATGGCCCTCTACGCCAACTACCCGATCGCGTTGGCGCCGGGCATGGGGCTCAACGCTTACTTCGCCTACGTGGTGGTGCTGCAGATGGGCTTTACCTGGCAGGCGGCGCTGGGCGCGGTCTTCGTCTCGGGTTGCCTCTTCCTGCTGGTCACGGTGTTCAAGTTGCGCGAGCTGATCATCCGGGGCATACCGCATTCGATCCGCATCGCGATCACCGTGGGCATTGGCCTCTTCCTGGCGATCATCGCGCTCAAGAGCGCAGGCATCGTGGCGCCGTCGAAGGCGACCTACGTCACGCTCGGCGACCTGCACACGCCGGAGGTGGTGCTGGCGACGCTGGGCTTCTTCCTGATCGTGGTGCTCGACCGGCTCAAGGTGCCCGGAGCGATCCTGATCGGCATCATCGCGGTGACCGTGCTGTCCTTCTTCTTCGGCGGCAACACCTTCCACGGCATCTTCGCGGCGCCGCCGTCGATCGCGCCGACCTTCCTGCAACTCGACATCAAGGCGGCGCTGTCGGGCGGCATCCTGAACGTGATCCTGGTCTTCTTCCTGGTCGAGCTGTTCGACGCCACCGGCACGCTGATGGGCGTGGCCCGGCGCGCCGGCCTGCTGGTGCCGGGCAAGATGGACCGGCTCAACAAGGCGCTCCTGGCCGACAGCGGCGCGATCTTCGCGGGATCGCTGCTGGGCACCTCCAGCACCACCGCCTATGTCGAGAGCGCGGCGGGCGTGCAGGCCGGCGGACGGACGGGTCTCACGGCCCTCACGGTGGCGGTGCTGTTCCTGGCGGCGCTGGTCATTTCGCCGCTGGCCGGCGCGGTGCCGGCCTATGCCACCGCGCCCGCCTTGTTCTTCGTGGCCTGTTTGATGCTTAGGGAACTGACCGAGCTCGATTGGGACGAGACGACCGAGGTCATCCCGGCCGCCGTGACGGCGCTGACGATGCCCTTCACCTATTCCATCGCCAACGGGCTGGCGTTCGGCTTCATCACCTATGCGGTGCTCAAGCTGTTCACCGGCCAGGCCAAGCAGGTGCACTGGATGGTGTGGCTGATCGGCGGCGTGTTCCTTTTCAAGTTCATCTACATCGGCGGACACTGACGACAATACGGCGACCGCCCAGGGGGCGGTTCAGGGCTCGAACGACAACCCACAGGCCAGGCATAGGCATGACAATCCACAGACTCCAACTCGCGCACATCACCAAGCGCTATCCCGCAGTGGTCGCCAACAGCGATGTGTCGCTGACGGTGGCCCCCGGTGAAACCCACGCGGTGCTCGGCGAAAACGGCGCCGGCAAATCCACGCTGATGAAGATCATCTACGGCTCGGTGAAGCCCGATGAAGGCAGCGTGATGTTCAACGGCCAGCCGGTCAACGTGCGCAATCCGCAGGAGGCGAGGGCGCTGGGCATCAGCATGGTGTTCCAGCATTTCAGCCTGTTCGACACGCTGACCGTGGCCGAGAATGTCTGGCTCGGACTCGACAAGAGCCTGGCGCTCGCCGAGGTGGCGCGCCGCGTGCAGGCCAAGGCCGGCGAGTACGGGCTGGACATCGATCCTTCGCGCCCGGTCCACACGCTGTCGGTCGGCGAGATGCAGCGCGTCGAGATCATCCGCGCGCTGCTGACCGACCCCAAGCTGCTGATCCTCGACGAGCCGACCTCGGTGCTGACGCCGCAGGCGGTGCAAAAGCTCTTTGTCGTGCTCAAGCAGCTCGCATCCGAAGGCTGCAGCATCCTCTACATCAGCCACAAGCTGCATGAGATCCGCGAGCTCTGCACGGCGTGCACGGTGCTGCGCGGCGGCAAGGTCACCGGGGTGTGCAACCCGCAGAACGAATCCAACGAATCGCTGTCGCGCCTGATGATCGGCGCGGAGCCGCCGCCGCTGACGCACCGGCCGATCCACGCGGGCGCGGTGGCGCTGCAGGTCAAGGGGCTGACGCTGGCGCGGGAGGACCAGTTCGGCGTCGATCTCGACGGCATCTCGCTCGACGTGCGCGCCGGCGAGGTGGTGGGCATTGCCGGTGTGTCGGGCAACGGCCAGAAGGAATTGCTCTACGCGCTCTCGGGCGAGGACACGCGCGCCGAGGCGCCGATGATCCAGGTGTTCGGCCAGCCGGCCGCGCATTTCCGGCCGCGCCGGCGGCGCGGGCTGGGGCTGCACTTCGTGCCGGAGGAAAGATTGGGCCGCGGTGCGGTGCCTACGCTCGGGCTGGCGCACAACCTGCTGCTCACGCGCAGCAACGCGGTGGGCAAGGGCGGCTGGATTCGCACCCGCGCGCTGCAGCAGCATGCGAGCGACATCATCCAGCGCTTCAACGTCAAGGCAGGCGGGCCGAACGCGGCGGCGCGCTCGCTGTCGGGCGGCAATCTGCAGAAATTCATCGTCGGGCGGGAGATCGACGCCAACCCGAAGATCTTCATCGTCTCGCAGCCGACCTGGGGTGTGGACGTGGGCGCGGCGGCGCTCATTCGCGGGGAGATCCTTGCGCTGCGCGACGCCGGCTGTGCGGTGCTGGTGGTGAGCGAAGAACTCGACGAACTCTTCGAGATCAGCGACCGCCTGCACGTGATCGCCAAGGGCCGGCTTTCGCCTTCCATCGACCGTGCCGCGGCCACCGTGCCGCAGATCGGCGAGTGGATGAGCGGTCTCTGGGATAAATCGCATCGCGCCGCCACGGCGTCCGCGGAGGTGGCCCATGTTTAAGCTCGAACCCCGCCCGCAGCTCTCGCGTTTCTGGAGCTACGGCTCGCCGATCCTGGCGTTGCTGGTCACGGTGGTGATCGGCATGGTGCTCTTCGCGATGCTGGGCAAGGACCCGGTCAAAGGGCTCTCGGTGTTCTTCTGGGAGCCGATCAAGAGCGGCTACGCGCTGGGCGAACTGATGGTCAAGGCGACGCCGCTGCTGATCATCGCGCTCGGGCTCGCGGTGTGCTTTCGCTCCAACGTGTGGAATATCGGCGCCGAGGGGCAGTTCGTCTTCGGCGCCATTGCTGCCGGCGGCGTCGCGCTGCTGGCCGACAAGACGACCGGAACTTGGATCGTCGCGGCGATCCTGTTCGCGGGCATCGCGGGCGGCATGGTGTGGGCCGGCATCGTCGCCTTTCTGCGCGACAAGTTCAACGCGAACGAAATCCTCGTGAGCCTGATGCTGGTGTACGTCTCGACGCTGCTGCTGGGCTACATGGTCTACGGGCCGTGGAAGGATCCGATGGGCTACAACTTCCCGCAGACCAAGACCTTCGAGGCGGTGACGCAGATCCCGCGGCTGATGAAGGGTTCGCGCGTGAGCATCGGGCTCATCATTGCGCTGCTCGGCTCGGCGGCGCTGTGGGTGTTTCTCTTCCGGACGCGTGCGGGCTTCGCGCAGCAGGTCGGTGGGCTGGCGCCGGCGGCCGCGCGCTACGCGGGCTTCTCGGCGCGGCGTGCGGTGTGGATCGCACTGCTGACCTCGGGCGGCGCGGCAGGCCTGGCCGGGGCGCTCGAAGTGGCGGGTCCGATCGGCCAGCTCACGCCCTACGTGCCGGCCGGCTATGGCTTCGCCGCGATCATCGTGGCCTTCGTCGGGCGGCTGCATCCCGTGGGGATGATCTTCTCGGCGATCCTGATGAGCATGTTCTATATAGGGGGCGAATTGGCGCAGTCGCGGTTGGGCTTGCCCAAATCGTTGACCGGGGTGTTTCAGGGTCTGCTCCTGTTCACGCTGCTGGCGTGCGACACGCTGATCGCCTATCGCATCCGGCGCAAGTCGGCGCCCAAGGCGATCGCGGCGGCTCCGGGGACCTCGTCTCTTCAGGCCAGCACCCCGCTTACCGCACCCGTTGCCCGTCCCACAGAAGGAGCCGCATAGATGTACTCCCACGCTCATCATTTCGTGTGTTCGCTGCCGCCGGAGGGGGCGCATGCCTCCCTCGGGGCGGCCCGTCGGGAGGCATGATGGAAAGCTACGCACTCCTCCTGGGGTCCACCCTGAGCGCCGGCACGGTGCTCGCGATCGCAGCGCTGGGTCTTCTGATCAACGAGAAGGCCGGCATCGTCAACCTGGGCGCCGAGGGCATCATGCTGTGCGCCGCCATCGCCGGCTTCGCGACCGTCGTGACCACGCACAACAACTGGCTTGGCTTCCTCGCCGGCATGGCGGCGGGTGCGCTGCTCTCGGCCTTCTTCGGGGTGCTCGTGATCTGGCTCAACACCAACCAGTACGCGACCGGGCTGGCGCTGAGCCTCTTCGGCGTGGGGTTCTCGGCCTTTGCCGGCATCAATTTCGTGCAGGCCAAGCTGCCCGAGAGCGTGTCCTACGCCCTGCCGGTGCTGGGCGACATTCCGCTCGTCGGCCCGGCGCTGTTCAGGCATCACCCGATGGTGTATTTCGCGGTGGTGCTCACGATCGGGCTGATCTGGTTTCTCTACCGGACGCGCGCCGGGCTGGTGCTGCGCTCGGTGGGCGAATCGCCGGAGTCTTCGCATGCGCTGGGCTATCCGGTGCGGCGCATCCGCTTCATGGCGGTGATCGCGGGCGGCGCGCTGTGCGGGCTGGCGGGCGCCTATCTCTCGACCGTCTACACCCCGCTGTGGGTCGAGGGCATGGTCGCCGGCCGCGGCTGGATCGCCCTGGCACTTACCACCTTCGCGACGTGGCGGCCGATTCGGGTGCTGCTCGGCGCCTACCTGTTCGGCGGCGTCTCGATGCTGGGTTTCCACCTGCAGAGCACCGGCGTCAACGTGCCGAGCCAGTTCCTGAGCATGCTGACCTACATCGCCCCGATCGTGGTGCTGGCGCTGATCTCGCGAAACCCGGCCTTCATCCGCGTCAACATGCCGGCTTCCATAGGAAAACCGTTCTACCCCGGCTCATAATCGCGTTTCGTTTTGTTTCTTCGCCAACCTGTCCTTTGAGGATTTCAAACAAATGAATGATCTGAACAAGCGTTCCCTGCTCAAGCTGGCCGCCCTGACGGCGGTCGCTTCGGCCGCCCTCATCGGCTGCGGCAAGAAAGAAGAAGCGCCGGCTCCCGCACCCGCCGCCCCGGCACCGGCTCCGGCCGCATCGGCACCTGCGCCCGCCGCTCCGCTGAACATCGCTTTCGCCTACGTCGGCCCGGTGGGCGACGGCGGCTGGTCCTTCGCGCACGACAACGGCCGCAAGGCGCTCGAGAAGGAATTCGGTGACAAGATCAAGACCACCTTCGTCGAAAGCGTGCCCGAAAGCGCCGACGCCGAGCGCGTGTTCCGCGACATGGTGAGCCAGGGCAACAAGCTGATCTTCGGCACCACCTTCGGCTACATGGAGCCGATGCTGAAGGTCGCTGCCGACCACAAGGACGTCAAGTTCGAGCATGCCACCGGCTACAAGACCGCCGAGAACATGCGCACCTACGACAGCCGCACCTACGAAGGCGCGTACATGGCCGGCATCATTGCCGGCTCGATGACCAAGAGCAACACGCTGGGCGTGGTCGGCTCGGTGCCGATCCCCGAAGTGCTGCGCAACATCAACAGCTTCACGCTGGGCGCGCAGTCGGTCAATCCGAAGATCACGACCAAGGTGGTGTGGGTCAACGAATGGTTCAGCCCGCCGAAGGAAACCGAGGCGGCCACGGCGCTGATCAACGGCGGCGCCGACGTGCTGTTCCAGAACACCGATTCGCCCGCCGTGCTCAAGACCGCACAGGAAAAAGGCAAGCGCGCCTTCGGCTGGGATTCCGACATGACCGCCTACGGCCCGAAGGCCCATCTGGGCTCGGCCATCATCAACTGGGCGCCTTACTACATCAAGGCTACCCAGGACGTGCTGGACGGCAAGTGGACGACCGGCCAGACCTGGTGGGGCGTGAAGGAAGGCGCGATCGACATGGTGTCGATCGCCGAAGACGTGCCGGCCGAAACCAAAGCCAAGATCGATGAAGTCAAGAAGGGCCTGAAGGACGGCAGCTTCGTGATCTGGAAGGGCCCGATCGTCGGCCAGGACGGCAAGGAACTGGTGGCTGCCGGCGCTGCAGCGGACGACAAGTTCCTGAGCGGCGTCAACTTCTACGTCAAGGGCGTGGAAGGCTCGGTGCCCGGCGGCGAGAAGAAGTAAGCAAGGCCCGGCCATCCGGTGCAAAGGGTTGCCTCCCGGGGCAACCCTTTTTCGTTTCAGGTCCCACGATGATTGAAAGACAACTCTGGCATCCCGTCGCACTGATCGAGGATGTGGCCGAAGCGCCCGTTCCAGTGCGCCTGCTCGGCGAGAGCCTCGTGCTGTGGCGCGACGATGCAGCCGCCGTGCATGCATGGACGGATCGCTGCCCGCATCGCGGCGCGCAACTCTCGCTCGGCAAGGTCGTGAACTGCGAAGGCGGCGCGCGCCTCGAGTGCCCGTATCACGGCTGGCGCTTCGAGGCCGGTGGCCGCTGCGTGGAGGTTCCCGCATTGCCGACGTTTGTCCCCCGGCCACGCACCGCGCCATGACGCACAGTGCGCGCGTGGCGCATGGACTGGTGTGGGTGCGGCTCGACGCTCCGGCCGGGGACGAGGAAGACGCGATACCCGCTTTCACGCCCGAGGAAGACACCCGGCTGCGCAAGCTCAACTGCGGGCCCTACGACGTCGAGACCAGTGCGCCGCGCCTGGTCGAGAACTTCCTCGACATGTCGCATTTCGGCTTCGTGCACGAGGGCTGGCTGGGTGCGCGCGACATGACCGCGATCGACGACTATCGTGTCGAAGCCACGCCGCATGGGCTGCTCGCGACGGGCTGCAAGGCCTGGCAGCCGCAATCCACCATCAACTCGACCGCGCCCGCGCAGGTCGAGTACACCTATGAAGTCACCGCGCCCTACACCGCGGTGCTGACCAAGATCCCCGAGGCCGAGAGCGTCGGAATCGACGACTACCGCGAATCCATCGCGCTCTACATCTGTCCGATCGACGCCGAACGCAGCCGCGTCTGGTTCCGCCTCGCCACCGCCGACTTCGAGCGCGACGACGCGGCGCTGCGCGCCTTCCAGGACACGATCTTCCTGCAGGACAAGCCGGTGCTCGAATCGCAGCGCCCCAAGTGCCTGCCGCTGGACCTGCGCGCCGAACTGCACACCGTGGCCGACAAGGCCTCCTCCCTCTACCGCCGCCACCTCAGAATGCGTGGCATCACCTTCGGAGTCTGCTGATGAATACGCCCCGCCACACCGTTCGCGACATTCCCGCGGACCGCCTTCCGGCGCTGCTGCGCGCCATGCCCAAGGCCGAACTGCACATGCACATCGAGGGCTCGCTCGAGCCCGAGCTGATCTTCGCGCTTGCGCAGCGCAACGGAGTCGCCATTCCCTATGCCAGCGTCGAAGACCTCCGCCGCGCCTACGCATTCACCAACCTGCAGAGCTTCCTGGACATCTACTATGCCGGCGCCAGCGTGCTGCTCAAGGAGCAGGACTTTTACGACATGGCCTGGGCCTACCTCGAACGTGCGGCGGCGGACAACGTCATCCGCACAGAGATGTTCTTCGACCCGCAGACGCACACCGAGCGCGGCGTGTCCATGCAGACCGTGATCGATGGCCTTCATCGTGCCTGTGTCGATGCCAGGGACAAGCTCGGCGTCGATGCCGCGCTCATCCTGTGCTTCCTGCGCCACCTGAGCGAGGAGGATGCCTTCGCCACGCTGGAGCAGGCGCTGCCGTACCGCGACCGCTTCATCGGCGTGGGCCTCGATTCGAGCGAGCTCGGCCATCCGCCCGAGAAGTTTGCGCGCGTGTTCGCACGCTGCCGCGAACTGGGATTTCATCTCGTTGCGCATGCGGGCGAAGAGGGGCCGCCCGCCTACGTGTGGAGCGCGCTCGACGTGCTCAAGGTCGAGCGCGTCGACCACGGCGTGCAGAGCACCAAGGACCCCGCGCTGATGAAGCGCCTCGCGCAGGATCGCATTCCGCTGACCGTGTGCCCGCTGTCGAACCTCAAGCTCTGCGTGTTCCCCGACCTGGGGCAGCACAACCTGCGCGAACTGCTCGACGCGGGCCTGGTCGCCACCGTCAACTCGGACGACCCGGCCTACTTCGGCGGCTACATGAACCAGAACTTCATCGAGACCTTCGCGGCCACCGGGTTGACGGCGCAGCACGCGTGGCAGCTTGCGGCCAACAGCTTCGAGGGCAGCTTCGTCGACGCTGCGGCGAAGCGGGCCTACGTCGATCGGCTCAACGCGGCGTTCGACGCTTTTGCCTGAGCCTGGCGTCGCGGCACGGGAGGCACGAGGAGCGGCAGGGCCACCAACGCGCAGGCGGCGGCCGCGAACCAGACCAGCGGCCACCCCTGCAGCGTGAGCAGATGGGGAATCGCGAGTGGCGTAAGGAAGCACACCGCGAACACGCTGGTGTTGGCCATGCCCAGCGCAGTGCCGGCGCGCGCGGCGCCCGAAAGCGTGGCGAGTTCGGTGTAGGCCACGCCGTGCCAGGCCGACACGCACACGCCACAGGCCGCCAGCAGCAGGATCAGCGCGAAGCGCAGCGCGGCTGAGTCGCCGACAGACCCTTCGCTGGCCAGTGCCACGCCGCCGAGCAGTGCAAAGAGCAGCACGCTCAGGGCGCTGCATGCGCGAAGGTAGGTCGGGCGGTTTCTGCGGCGATCCGTCCACCGGCCGCTCCATACGCGCATCGCCATGGCACCGATCTGCACGGCGACCATCGTGGTCGAGATGGCTGCAAGGCCTGCATGGCCGAAGTCGTGCAGGAAGACGGTTCCGAAGGAAAGTACCGCGAACTGCGGCGCACACAGGATGCCGATTCCCGCGACGATGCGCCAGATGCGCGCATCCCGCAACGGTTCATCTCGCTGCTCGTCGGCGCCACCCTTCGCCCCGGATGGCAACGGCGCCGCAGGCGGTTCGCAGATCCAGGCCCACGCCAGAAGGGCGCTGATCGCGCACAGCGCTGCCAGCAGACCGTAGATCGCCGCAAAGCCGAAGTGCAGCGCGACCGCAGGCAGGACCAATGCGCCGATGCCGCCGCCGAGTGGCACGGCGGTCTGGCGAATGCTCATGGCGAGCCCGCGTTCACCTTCCGCGAACCAACTCATCACGGCGCGTCCGCTCGCACCGTTGACACTGCCGCCCAGCAAGCCGACCAGCAGAAGCCCCCCGCACAGCCAGCCCAGGCCGGGGACGTGCCGGGGCGAGGGCGCCGCAAACAGCGCCATCGCGATGAGCGCCAGCGCCGTGGCGCCGAGCCCCGTGAGCAGCACCGGCCTGTCGCCCCAGCGGTCGGTCAGCAGCCCCCATGGCAATTCGCTGACCGCGATGCCCAATCCCATCAACCCGAGCACGAGACCCAGCGTGGCGTTGTCGAGCCCATAGCCGGAGCGCATAAGGACGGCGGTCATGGGAATGCCGCTGAACGCGACGGAGAAAGCGGCGTTGGCGGCGACGCCGGCGGCAAGGACCTTCCAGCGGTGTGCCGGGCGGGAGGCGTGATCGTGTTGCATCGTGCGGCGAAGTTTCCGTCGTTGCAATGGTTTTGAAAATCAGAAAATAATCGGCTGACAGTTCAAAAAAACAGGACGATTGAATATGAGCCAGGTGATGTTCGATCTCGATGTGCTCCGCAGTTTTTCTACCGGCGTGGCACTTGGCAGCTATGCCCGCGCGGCCGACAGGCTCGGGCGCTCCACCTCGGCCGTGAGCGCCCAGCTCAAGAAACTCGAAGCACAAGCCGGCACCTCGTTGTTCCGCAAGGCAGGCCGCGGCCTTGAATTGACGGACGCGGGCGAAACCATGCTGGCCTACGCGCACCGCTTGCTGGAAATCAACGACGAGGCGGCGGCAGCGATGCGGGGCGTCGACTTGCAAGGATGGGTGCGCCTGGGCTTGCAGGAGGACGTGGGCGAGTCGTTGTTGCCGGGCGTGCTCGGACGTTTTGCGCGGGCGCATCCCAAGGTGCGCATCGAAGCTTGCGTGGCGCGCAGCGCCGAGTTGCGGGAGCGGCTCGAGCTGGGACAACTCGATCTCGCGCTGATCTGGGAAGCCGGCGAGGGCGCCTCGCCGGCCCATGGCGAACGACTCATTCGGCTTCCCATCGAGTGGGTCGGTCCTGCCGCGCCGGATGCGCTCGATGCACCGTGGTGGACCGAGCGCCGCGGCGCTCGCAAGTCACGAGAGCCCTTGCCGCTGGTCCTGCTCGATGCGCCGTGCCCGTTGCGCGACATGGTCACGGCCGTGCTCGACCGCGCGGGGATTCCATGGCGGCATAGCTTCACCAGCGCGAGCCTTGCAGCCCTGTGGTCGGCCACGTCTGCAGGACTGGGTCTGTCGGCGCGCACGCCTTTCGGCCTGCCGCCGCATGTGCGCGTGATGGATCGCATCGACGCCGGCTTGCCGGCGCTACCGCACATGGCGCTGGCCATGTACAGGGCGCAGGTGGCGCCCGAAGCGCCGGTGGTGCGACTGGCCGAGTTGTTGCGAGAAGCGGTCCGCGCGAGCATGCGCGGCCGCTGAACTGGCCGCCTGCGTTCCGGTCGGGATCAGAGATCCGGCTTGCCGAAAGCCGGATCGCTCACCGAGTGCCTGCCGGTCTCCACGCGTCCGGCAAAGCGCCGGTAGTAGGCCGGGTCCGAGTCGCAGGTGACTGCGAAGTCGTACCACTGGCCGCTCGCATCCAGGTCCCAATGCTTCTCTTCGTCGCCGCCGCCCTTGACGCGGACCGCCCATGGGCCGTCGTCGCGATAGGCCTTGGCCTGGATCGTGAACCGGCACGCACGGTCGCCGTCGTTGCGCAGCTTCAGGTACAAGTCGCCGCGCCGCGCGTCGTAACCCACGCGCACTTCCGGCTGGGGTGCATCGCCGGCGCGCAGCCGATTCAGGTCGCCCTTGAAGTGGCGGTGGAAGCCGTTGGGGCCGAGCACCCACAGGTCGTAGAGGCCGGCGTTGTCGGCCATCGCGGCCCAGTTGTCCTCCAGTTTCTCTCCGTGTCCCACCATGTAGCGGCGCGGCAGACGGTCCAGATGCAGCTTGTCGTAGACATGGAGGACGGCGCCGGCCTCGCCGGTGTTCGCGAACACGAGGCGGACCCTGCCGTGCAGCGAATCGGTGCGCGCGCTCACGTGCAGTTCGTATGGCAGGGCGCGCGATGGCCGCGTGCCGGTGGCCTGTCGCGGCAGCAGCGGATTCGCCGGTGGCGTGATGGGCGCGAGCTTTTCCTGGTCGGCACGCAGCAGGTCGGCCTGGTCGCGGGTCTTTCGTCCGGCCAGCGTGGGGAGCACCTCGTCGTTGGGGCGCGCGAAGTTGAAGGCCGTGGTCAGGTCGCCGCATACGGAACGGCGGAAGCGGCCGATGTTTGGCTCCTTCACGCCGAATCGCTTTTCCAGGAAGCGAATGACGGAGGTGTGGTCGAAGACCTCCGAATTGACCCAGCCGCCGCGGCTCCAGGGGGAGATCACATACATCGGCACGCGCACGCCGGGCCCATAGACACGGCCGTCGGGCTGCGGCTGGCCGGTGGTGCCGGGCGGGTTCGGATGGGTGAACCGCTCGAAGGCGACGTCGGATTCGGGCAGCGTCGTCTTGCCGGCAGGCGTTCCGTCGGGGTTGAGCGAGGGCGCGGAGGGCGAAGGGTGGTGGTCGAAGTAGCCGTCGTTCTCGTCGAAGTTGACGAGCAGCACGGTCTTGCTCCACACCGCGGGCACGGCGGTGAGTGCGTCCAGCGTCTCCTGGATGTACCACGCGCCCTGCACCGGGCTGGACGGCCCGGGATGCTCCGAGTAGGTCGCCGGCGCGATGATCCACGACACCTGCGGCAGCTTGCCGTTCTTCACGTCCTGGCGGAAGCGTTCGAAGTAGGTCTGTGCGTTGTTGAAGTCGCCCGGCATGGTGTTGGCGATGCCCTTGTAGAGCGGATTGCCGACGTCGTCGCTCGCGGGGTCGTACGCCGGCGACAGCGCGTCGTTGCTCACCGGCTTGCCCGAGGCTTCATTTGCCTTCCGATACTGCTTGAAGCCGGCCAGCGGGTTGTCGCCGAAGTTGTCGGGCATGTTCTGATAGACGATCCAGCTCACCTTGGCTTCCTGCAGGCGTTCGGGGTAGGTCTTCCATTCGTAGCCGAGCGTCGATGCGTCGATCGAATCCCACTCGTTGTTGAGCGAGGCCACGCCCGCGCCGGTCGGGCCGTTGGTGCCGGTCCACATGAACATGCGGTTGGAGTTGGTGCCGGTGTGCATCGAGCAGTGGTACGCGTCGCAGAGCGTGAAGGCATTGGCCAGTGCGAACTGAAAGGGCAGTTCGGGCTCCTTGAAGTAGCCCATCGACGCGACGGTCTTGTAGCGGGCCCACTGGTCGATGCGCCCGCCGTCCCATGCGCTCTGCCCATCGGACCAACTGTGCGGCGTGCCGCTGAAGCGCTGCGCGTTGCCCTTGCTGCTGTCGAGGTGGAAGGGGAGCACCGGCTGCCCGTTGGCGTCGGCCTGCTGCCACACGTTGCGGCCTTGCGGCAGTGGAATGGTGAAGCGGTCGCCGAAGCCGCGCACGCCGCGCAGCGTGCCGAAGTAGTGGTCGAAGGAGCGGTTCTCCTGCATCAGGATCACCACGTGCTTGACGTCCTTGATGGTGCCTGTCTCGTTGTGCGCGGGGATGGCGAGCGCCCGGCGGATGCTGGGTGGAAACGCTGCGAGCGTGGCGGCGGCGATGCCGGTGGTGGCGGTGCCCTGGATGAATCTGCGGCGCGAGTTCATGGTTCCGGTCCTCGTGTCGGTCGTTCAGGGGGCGTAGCGGACGTCGGGCTTGTCGCTCGAGGCGCTGGCGTCGGCCGGCGCCGCGGCATCGGCTTTCGGGCTGCCGGCGGCAGCCGAAGGCGACGTCGACGATGCGGAAAGGCTCGTCGGCGTCCCGCCGCCGCTGCCGCCGCATGCGGCGAGGGCCAGGACCAGGGTCAATGCGCAACTCGCGCGCAGGTGTGCAACCGCTTCATGCATGGGTATCTCCTCCAGTTGTCAGGGGATCGTTTCGGAAGCCGCCGAGGCTAGGCAGCCAACGTGACAGCGCCGTGAAGCGGTGAGCGTTGTTGCGCAACTGGAAGTGACATGCGGTGGGCATGCTGCCGCCCGGGTAAAATACCCGCCCGGCGCTGCCGCCCCACAGCGCCATTCTTCATTCCGGGGCCATGTAGAGGACTACCATGTATAAAAACCTCGCAGCCGCGCTCGCGGCCGCCTGCTTTTTTCTTCCAGCTTTTTCCCAAACCGCGCCGAAGGCCGATCCGCTGAAGATCGGCTTTGTCTACGTCGCGCCCATCACCGATGCCGGATGGGTTCGCCAGCATGAAAGTGGCCGCAAGGCCGTCGAGGCCGCGCTGGCCGGCAAGGTGAAGACCACCTACGTCGAGAACGTCGCCGAGGGCGCCGACGCCGAGCGCGTCATTCGCGATCTGGCGCAGCAGGGCAACAAGCTCATCTTCACCCCCAGCTTCGGCTACATGGAACCCACGATGAAGGTCGCGCGCGACTTTCCGGACGTGAAGTTCGAGTCGATCACCGGCTACAAGACGGCGCCCAATGTCGCGACCGCGAACGCGCGCTACTACGAAGGGCGCTACCTGGCCGGCGTCGCGGCCGGCCGCATGACGAAGACGAACGTCGCGGGCTACGTCGCGGGCTTCCCGATTCCCGAAGTGCTGCAAGGCATCAACGCCTTCACGCTGGGCATGCGCTCGGTCAATCCCAAGGCGCAGGTCAAGGTGGTTTGGCTCGACGTGTGGTTCGACCCACCGAAGGAGCGCGACGCGGCCATGGCCCTGTTCAACCAGGACGCCGACGTGATCGCCTTCCACACCGGTTCGACCGCCGTGATGGCCGCGGCCCAGGAGCGCGGCAAGATGGCAGTGGCCTATCACTCGGACATGCGCAAGGTCGCGCCCGACGCGCAGATCGTCGCGGTCACCCATCAATGGGGCGGCTACTACACGGAGCGCGCGCGCGCCGTGATCGACGGCACCTGGAAGAGCGGCAACGTCTGGGGCGGCGTCAAGGAAGGCTTGATCCGCGTCGGCGATTTCGGCCCCAAGGTGCCGAAGGCCGTGCAGGACGAAGTGCTGGCCCGGCAGCAGGACATCGCCGCAGGCAAGGTGAAGCCCTTCCAGGCAGCGGCCGAGGTGCGCGACAACGAGGGCCACGTCGTCATCCCCAAGGGGCAGAACCTCAGCGACGAGCAGATCCTCAACATGAACTGGCTCGTCGAAGGCGTGCAGGGAAGGGTCGCCCGCCGCGGATGACCGGGGCCAGCCCCGGCTTCAGTGAACGAAGCCGCGTGTCCGGTTGAAGTACGCGGCATCGGCATCGAGGCTCTTGACCTTGACGGCCGGCTGCCCCGCGTACACCGCGCATTCCTCGGTGTGGGCCTTGTTGAGCACGGAGCCCGCGCCGAGCACCGACCGGTCCGGCAGCACCGCGCCGCCCAGCACCGTGACGCGCGTTCCGACGAGGCAGTAGGCGCCAATGCGGATCGGTTTGCAGTCCTGCCGACCCTCGACCACGTTGATGCCGTGAGTGATGAACTGCGAGTGATAGCCCGCGATGGTCGCGAAGGGTCCGACTTCGATCTTGTCCGTGCAGTCGATGATGTGCGACTTGGTGATGGCCGCATGCTCGCCGACGATGAGTACCGGCTCGCGCTGTGTCCGGTGCGTGAAATGCGCGCCCTTCGGCGGATGGCCGGTGATCCAGTTGGAGCGGTCGATCACCGAATGCGCGCCGCATTCCAGCCTGCCGAGGTGGATCGCGACATTGAAATGCCCGATGTAGGCGCCCTCGCCCATCACCAACTCGCCAGGAAAGACGTACGACAGGCCGATGCGCGCCCCGTCCGCGATCCGGTAGCCCCAGAAGCGCCGCAGGACCCAGCGCTTGAGCTTCCACGGAAGGAACACCACCCCCAGCGCCAGCAGCTTCTTCATGGCAGAGGCTTGGACCGGGGCTGGGTCGCTCGCTCCCCGATCGCGCGCTGGTAGGCGGCCACGTAGTTCGCTGCCATTTGCGTCGAGGTGTAGTGCGCGGCGTTTTCGAGCCCAAGGCGGCGCATCTCGCCCAGCCGGGGCGCGGCCTGCTCGATGGCTGCGGCCATGGCTGTCGCGTCGGCGGGGTCGACGTACACCGCGCCGTCGCCGCCGATTTCGCTCATCGGTGCGAAATTCGACGTGAAGACCGGGCAACCGCAGGCCTGCGCCTCGATGATCGGCCAGCCGAAGCCTTCCTGGAGCGACGGGAAGAGGAGGGCCGTCGCGCTGGAGTAGATCGCGCGCAGCTCTTCGTGTGAGATGTTCTGCACTGTCCGGATCTTGTCCGCGACGCCATGCTCCTGGGCCAGCCTGGCCGATTCGGCAGACAGCTCCGGCCCCACGAAGAGCAACCGGTTCAACACCGGCGCGACGCCGGCCGCTGCCGCGCGCTCCTGCAGCGCTATGAATGCCTCGAGCACGCCTCGCCGGTTCTTGCGGTCCATGTCCCAGCCGACGTGGAGCAGGAACTTGTCCTGCACCGAGATCCCCATGTGAGCCACCAGGCGTTGTGCCTCGTCGGGCGGGACCGGCGAGAAGTCGTCGTTCAGGCCGTTGAGCACGGTCGTGACCTTGCGCTCGTCCGCGAAGCCCATGGCCAGCACTTCGCGGCGGGTCAGTTCGGAAACGCAGGCGATGAGGTCGGCGCTGGCCATGCCCTTGACGATCAGCCGTTGGAAAAGCCTGCCGGTCCAGCCGACGTTCCAGCCGTCCACCAGGCCCTTGGCAGCCTGCACGGCGATCACGTCGTGGCAAGTGATGACGTTGGGCTTGGCTTTCACTCGAGGGATGTACATGCCGTTGGAGTGGTCGGCGACATGCACCACGTCGGCCCAGCGCACATGCCGCGCGAGGTATGGAAGAAAGAGGATGAACTTGTCGATGTAGCCCAGCCACTTCTTCCGGCGGGAGGTATAGCCCCCCCTGAGCACGCGGCTCGGCGGCGAGATCACCCGCAGTTCGCAGCCGATTCGGGGAAGCTCGCGTTCCAGGACGCGTTTGAAGGCGAGCATGCTGGTCTGGCCGTCGGGCTCATAGTTCGCGATCAGAAGCACCTTCATCTGCACTGGGCGCTCTTGGCGGCGTCACGTGATGGCATTGCTTTTCCTGGAATGAGTTGGCCGGATTATGTTCGACCGCGAGGGGGCGGCCGGCAGCGGCCGGAAGTACGATCGTGCGGTTGCACGTGCCGGCAGCGCTGCCGGCATATAGCGTCCATATGAGCTAGCACATTGCATACCGGCGTTGCTGCCGTACCCTCCATGCCCATGCAAGCGTACCGTGCCTCCCTTTTGCGATTCGATGCCGCCGGCCAGCCGGTTTTCGATGAAGACGGCCTGCTGGTCGTTGGCCCCGACGCCGACGGGCGGCAAAGGGTGCAGGACGCCGGCGACTTCGCGACCGTCGCGGCCCGCCATCCGGGGGTTGCCGTCACGCACTGGCCGGGGCGGATTCTGTCGCCGGGCTTCGTCGACATGCACATCCATTTCCCGCAGACGGACATCATCGGCGCGCCCGCCGATGGCCTCCTGCCCTGGCTGGAGAACTACACCTTCCCCGCCGAGAGCCAGTTCGCCGATCCCGCCCATTCGGCGGAAGTGGCGGAAGTGTTCTTCGACGAGTTGCTGCGCAACGGCGTCACGACCTCGCTGACTTTCGCGACCTCGCATCCGCAATCGGTACAGGCCTTCTTCGAGGCCGCCCGGCGCCGGCAGCTCCGCATGATCACGGGCAAGGTGTTGCAGGATCGTCATTCGCCCGACGGTGTACGCGACCAGACTGAACAAAGCCTGATCGACACCGAATCCCTCATCCGCCAGTGGCACAACGTGGACCGCCTGGGCTACGCCATCACCCCTCGCTTTGCGCCCACCAGCACCGATGCGCAACTGCGCGGTGCAGGCGAACTGGCCGCCAAGTACCCGGACACCTGGATTCACTCGCACGTCGCCGAGAACAAGGACGAGGTGAAGTGGGCGCGCGAGCTGTTCCCGCAGGCGCGCTCGTACCTCGACGTCTATGCCGGTTTCGGCCTGATGCGCGAGCGCGCCGTCTACGCGCACTGCATCCACTTCGACGACGACGATCGCCGCCTGATGCGCGAGACGAAGACCGCCACCGCGGTGAGCCCGACCAGCAACCTCTTCCTCGGCAGCGGATTCTTCGACTTCGAGGGCGCGGACCGCATCGGCTACCGCTACGGGCTGGCCAGCGACGTCGGCGGCGGCACCAGCTTCAGCCCGTTCGCGACCATGCTGGCTGCCTACTACGCGGGCCGCGAAGGCCAGACCAAGCCCGGCGTGAGCATTCCGCCATCGCAGCTCTGGTGGCGCCACACGGGCGGCGCGGCGCGCGCACTGGGGCTCGACGGGGTCATCGGCAACCTGCAGCCCGGCTGCGAGGCGGACTTCGTGGTGATCGATCCGAAGGCCACCCCGCTGCTGGCCCGCAAGACCGCGCTGGCGAACAATCTGGAAGAACTGCTCTTCGCGATGATCGTGCTGGGCGACGACCGGTTGATCGAGCGCACGGTGATCTCGCAGGCCCTGGCCGACTGAGCGCCGGGAGCAGGGCGGCGCGCTGCCTAGAATAGCGCCCCCGAGGAAGGACCCTGATATGAGCATCAAGAGCGACAAGTGGATCCGGCGCATGGCCGAGAAGAACGGGATGATCGAGCCCTTCGAGCCCGGCCAGATCCGCGAGCAGGACGGCCACCGGATCATCAGCTACGGCACCTCCAGCTATGGCTACGACATCCGCTGCGCGCCCGAGTTCAAGGTCTTCACGAACATCCACAGCACCGTGGTCGACCCCAAGAACTTCGACGAGAAGAGCTTCGTCGACTTCCATGGCGACAGTTGCATCATCCCGCCCAACAGCTTCGCGCTGGCGCGCACGGTCGAATACTTCCGCATCCCGCGCAACGTGCTGACCATTTGCCTCGGCAAGAGCACCTATGCGCGCTGCGGCATCATCGTCAACGTCACGCCTTTCGAGCCCGAATGGGAAGGCTACGTCACGCTGGAATTCAGCAACACGACTCCGCTTCCCGCCAAGATCTACGCGGGCGAGGGTTGCGCCCAGGTGCTGTTCTTCGAGAGCGACGAGGTCTGCGAAACCAGCTACAAGGACCGTGGCGGCAAGTACCAGGGTCAGCGCGGCGTGACCCTCCCGAAGGCCTGAGGCACTTCCCAAAGCCCTAGGCGGGGCTCCGGCGCGGTCCTACAGCGTCTCGGGGCCAGCGCGTCGGGTGTGGCGCCCGGCGCATCGGCAGCATCTTGTTCCATCCCACGCAGGAGGCGTGGCTACAGGAGCGAGAACATGTCGATTTTCCAGAGCGTGCGTGAGATGCCCCCGTATCGCCTTCTGCTGCTCGGGACTTTGGTCGCGATTGCACTGGTGCAGGTCGTGGCAATGGTGGTGGTGACGCGGTCCCAGGTTCAGAAGGCCGAAGCGCACTATGCGCTGGAGCGTGCCGCCTTCGCTGCGGCGGCAGCCGAAAAAAGCGCCGAAGGAAGCGCCGAGAAAACTGCGGCCATGGCCCGCCCCAGCGCCCGTGATGGCGTCATGAATGTTGGGTACGTGGTCTCCCGCTGAGCGCGTACCATCCTGCGACCGCCGCCCGGAATAGCGGCAAGGAGAGCGACATGAGATGGGAAGGCAACGAGCAGTCCGACAACGTCGAGGACCGGCGCAGCGGTGGCGGTGGAGGGGGCGGTTTCCCGATCGGAGGGCGCAGCGTCGGCATCGGCACCGTGGCCGTGGCGCTCATCGCCGGCTGGATCTTTGGCATCAACCCGCTCACGGTTCTGGGGCTGTTGAGCGGTGGCGAACCCGCGCCGCAAGTGCAACAGGGGCCGGCACAAAAGCCGCCGCCCAACGACCGCGAAGCTGCTTTCGTCTCCACGGTTCTGAAAAACACCGAAGTCGTCTGGAGCGACATCTTCCGCCAGCATGGCGGCTCGTACGCGACCCCGAAGCTGGTGCTCTTCCGCGGCGCGACGCCGACCGCCTGCGGCACTGGCCAGTCGGCCATGGGCCCGTTCTATTGCCCTGGCGACAAGAAGGTCTACATCGACCTCGGCTTCTTCGACACCCTCAAGAACCAGCTCGGCGCGCCTGGCGTCTTCGCGCAGGCCTATGTCATCGCGCATGAAATCGGCCACCACGTGCAGGACGAACTTGGCATCACGGACAAGGTCGACCAGATGCGCGGCCGCTTGAGCCAGGCGCAGAACAACGCGATCAGCGTCCGCGTCGAGTTGCAGGCCGATTGCCTGGCCGGCGTGTGGGCCCACCACTCCCAGCAGTCCAAGCAATGGCTGGACCCCGGCGACATCGAAGCCGCCATGAATGCGGCCCAGAAAATCGGCGACGACGCCCTCCAGCGCTCCGCCGGACGCGCCGTCGTGCCCGACAGCTTCACCCACGGCACCAGCGCCCAGCGCCAACGCTGGTTCGGCGTCGGCTTCAAGTCGGGAAATCTCCAGGACTGCGACACCTTCGCCGCCAAAAACCTCTAGCGAGAAGGGGTCTGGGCGCCCCATTTCCGGAGCATCGCGGAACCGGCGCTACCGGGCCGCAGGTGTTGCAGCCGCCAGGGAGTTGGCGAAGCGACACGCAGTGCGGAAAGCCAGGGGCGAGCAAAAAAAGCTCGGGGCGAGCATAAATGCGACAATAGAGGGCTTAATGACAAGCTCTTTCTCCAATCTCTCCCTGGCCGAACCGCTGGCGCGTGCCGTAGCCGAAATGGGCTACGAGACCATGACGCCCATCCAGGAACAGGCCATTCCGGTGGTTCTGGCGGGCCAGGACGTGATGGGTGCGGCGCAAACCGGCACCGGCAAGACCGCCGCGTTCTCGCTGCCGTTGCTGCAGCGCATGCTCAAGCACGAGAACAGCTCCACCTCGCCCGCGCGCCATCCGGTGCGCGCCCTGGTGCTGCTGCCCACGCGCGAGCTGGCCGATCAGGTCGCCCAGCAGGTGAAGCTCTACGCCAAGTACACCAACCTGCGTAGCGCGGTGGTGTTCGGCGGCATCGACATGAAGCCGCAGACGCTGGAGCTCAAGAAGGGCGTCGAAGTGCTGGTCGCCACTCCCGGGCGGCTGCTCGATCACATCGAGGCCAAGAACGCGGTGCTCAATCAGGTCGAGTACGTCGTACTCGACGAGGCGGACCGCATGCTCGACATCGGCTTCCTGCCCGACCTGCAGCGCATTCTTTCCTACCTGCCCAAGCAGCGCACCACGCTGCTGTTCTCGGCCACCTTCTCGCCCGAAATCAAGCGACTGGCCGGCAGCTACCTGCAGAACCCGGTCACGATCGAAGTGGCCCGGCCGAACGAAACGGCCTCCACGGTGGAACAGCGCTTCTACAGCGTGGGCGACGACGACAAGCGCCGCGCGCTCAAGCAGATCATTCGCCAGCGCGGCATCACCCAGGCCTTCGTCTTCGTCAACAGCAAGCTGGGCTGCGCGCGCCTTGCGCGTTCGCTCGAACGCGAGGGCCTCAAGACCACCGCGCTGCACGGCGACAAGAGCCAGGACGAGCGCCTCAAGGCGCTCGCAGCCTTCAAGGCTGGCGAAGTCGACCTGCTGGTGGCGACCGACGTCGCCGCGCGCGGCCTCGACATCAAGGACGTGCCGGCCGTCTTCAACTTCGACATTCCGTTCAACGCCGAGGACTACGTGCACCGTATCGGGCGCACCGGTCGTGCCGGCGCTTCGGGTCTTGCCGTGAGCTTTGCGAGCGGCGGCAACGACGTGCGCCTGGTCGCCGACATCGAGAAGCTGATCAAGAAGAAGATCGAGCTCGAGGCGATCGAGTTCGAGGAAGATCGCCCGCGCGGCCGCATCAACGACGGGCGCCGCCATTGGCGCGAAGAGGGCGAGGCCGGCGATGCGCGCGACGTGCTCGACACGCTGGACCGCCCCCGCGAACGCAGCGAAGTTCGTCCCGTGCGTGGTGGTCGTCCGCACCGCACCCCTGCGGCGCCGCGCGATCCCTTCTTCGAACAGCCCTATGAGACGCCGGATCGCGAGGCCGCCCCCGCCTGGGAAGCCGCCGCGAAGACCACGCCTGCGCGGGGCATCTCCAGCAACATCAAGACCAAGCGCAAGGTTCCCGCTCTTTTCAAGAGCGTCGAACCGGGTTGATCAAGGGGCGCCTCAGCCCGGCTTCTGTGCCTGCGGGCACTTGACCTGAATCAGTTCTCGCTCCTGCGGCGTTCTGCCGATGCGCACGGCGCTCAGGCAGCCGCCCCACACACAGCCGGTGTCGGTCGACAGCAGGTCGGGGCGAGACACCCACCCCAACGTCGACCAGTGGCCGCATGCCACCGTGGCGTCGGCCGTCCGACGACCGGGCACGTCGAACCAGGGCATGTAGCCCTCGGGTGCCGCGCCCGCGCCATCCTTGCTCTCGAACTCCATCACGCCTTCGGCGGTGCAGAAGCGCAGCCGCGTCAGCGCGTTGACGATGACCCGCAGCCGCGCGCTTCCGGTCAGCGCGTCGTCCCATTGCGCCGGCTCGTTGCCATACATCGTCTGCAGGAACTCGTGCAGCGCCGGTCCGCGCAGCACCGATTCGACCTCGGCGGCGAGCGACAGGACATCGTCGATGCTCCACTGCGGCAGCACGCCCGCGTGCACCATCAGCAGATCGCCGCCGCCGACCTTCTGGTGAAGAGCCATGTGCTGATGGCGCAGCCAATCGAGCATCGCGTCGCGGTCGGGCGCCCCGAGCACGCCGGCGAGCGTGTCCTTGCGGCCGGCCTTGCGCGCGCCGTGGACTACGCCGAGCAGGTGCAGGTCGTGGTTGCCGAGCAGGCTGCGCGCCGAAGCGCCCAGGCGTTGCATGCGGCGCAGCACGTCTGCCGAAGCGGGGCCGCGATTGACCAGGTCGCCCAGCACGACCAGTGTGTCGCGGCTCGGGGAGAAGGCGATGTCGTCGAGGAGGCGCTGCAGGGGCTCGTCGCAGCCCTGCACGTCACCGATCAAGTAAAGTGCCATGTTCCCCATTCTCTCCCGCGTTCATGGATGTTTTCCTCCTGGCTTTGCTGACCACGCTCAATGCGTTGTTCGCAATGTCCGAAATGGCCCTTTCCACCAGCCGCCGCGCGCGCCTCGCTGCCCTGGCCGAAACGGGGGATGCGGGCGCTGCCGCGGCGCTCAAGCTCATGCAGGATCCGACGCAGTTCCTGTCGAGCGTTCAGATCGGGATCACCTCCATCGGCATGCTGAGCGGCATCGTGGGTGAGGCCGCGTTCGCGGAGCCCCTGGCTGCGTGGATGCGCACGGTCGGCATGGGCACCGGCACCGCCAGCATTGCCTCCACGGCGGTGGTGGTGACCTGCATCACCTTCTTCACGATCATCTTCGGCGAACTGGTGCCCAAGCGCATCGGCCAGCTCTACCCCGAGCCCGTTGCGCGCTACGTGGCACGGCCGATGCGTGGCCTCGCCACTGCGGCCAAGCCCTTCGTGCTGCTGCTTTCGGGGGCGACGGCCGCCGTGCTCAAGCTCCTGCGCATCGACTCGAACGCCGCGAGGGTGGTGACCGAGGAAGAAATCTCCGCCAGCCTGGAAGAGGGTGTCGATGCGGGCGTGATCGAGATGCACGAGCACCAGATGGTGCGCAATGTGTTCCACCTCGACGATCGCAGGCTCACATCGCTGATGGTTCCGCGCGCTGACATCGAGTGGCTCGAGGCCTCCTTCACCATTGCCCAGTGCCTGCAGAAGGTGTCGGCGGCCGGTGCGCTCAACCTGGTGCATTCGTGGTATCCCGTCTGCCGCAACTCGCTGGACGACGTCGTCGGCGTGGTGAGCGTGGCGCAGCTGCTGCGGCTCGGTCCCGACCATGAGGGAACGGTCGAGCCGGTCGTCCAGCCGGCCGTGTTCGTGCCCGAGACGCTGACCGGCATGGAACTGCTCGAGCAGTTCCGCTCGCGCGCCGGCCGGCTCGTGTTCGTGGTCGACGAATACGGCGTGGTTCAGGGCCTGATGACACCTCGCGACTTGCTCGAAGCCATCACTGGCGAGCTGCAAGTCGCCACCCACGCCGAGGCCTGGGCGCGCGAGCGTCCGGATGGCGTGTGGGAGCTCGATGGCCTGATGCCCGTGTCCGAACTGCGCGCACGGCTCGGCATCCGCGAGCTGCCGGACGAGGACCGCGGGCGCTACAACACGGTCGCGGGCCTGCTGATGTTCGTGTCCGGCCAGCTGCCGGAGGTCGGCGAGCGCATCGACTGCGCGGGCTGGTGCTTCGAGGTGGCCGAGCTGGACGGCAAGCGCATCGACAGGGTGCTGGCCTATCCGGATGCGGGTGCGGAGGATCTGGCGCCCTGAGTCGTCTGATCGTCCACAAAATCATCTCAAAATAAGCGAAAAAATCATACATTTCTCTATGAGAGAATGAGAAGTATCTTCTCAAGAATCTTCTCATAAAGAGCATGCGAGCCCGCAATCAAGCTGTGCGCGACCAATTGGCCGCGCAGCTCGCCCGGCGGTCGATGATGAGTGCTGCCGAGCTTGCCGAAGCGATCGGCGTCAGTGTTCCGACGCTCCATCGCCTGCTGGCGGAGTTGGGGGACCAACTCGTGAGGAGTGGCAAGGCACGTCGTGCGCGCTACGCACTGCGACGACCGGTGCGGGGCGACATCGCCGATCTGCCCTTGTACGAGGTGGATTCCGACGGCCGAGCCGAACTCGTCAGTCACCTCACGTCCGTCTCGCCGCGAGGCACCCTGATGAACATCGCGGATACGGGCTGGCCTGTTGACGATGAATCGCGCGATGGTTGGTGGGACGGCCTGCCGTACCCGCTCTACGACATGCGTCCGCAGGGCTACATGGGGCGCCAGTTCGCGCGTGCGGAGCACCGTCAACTGGCGGTTCCTGCCGATCCGGGCGAGTGGTCGGACGACGACGTCCTCTATGTGCTCAGCCGAAGGGGCTGGGACGTCAGCGGCAATCTCATCCTCGGCGATTTGGCCTGCGAGCGCTGGCTTCAAGGCAAGGTCGCACCTCCCGAACCGCTCGACGGTTCGAAGGCAGGCGCCGCCTACGCGCAGTTGGCTGAGCACGCCATCGCGGCAGGCGTGCCGGGATCGAGTGCCGGCGGCGAGTTTCCGAAATTCACGGCGCTGCGCACCCTGGAAGGGCAATCGACACCGCATGTGCTGGTGAAGTTCTCCGGTGCCGATGGTTCGCCGGCGGTCCGGCGTTGGGCCGACCTGCTGGTAGCTGAACACCTGGCTCTGCAGTGCGCCGCCACAATGCCCGGCGTTGCGAGTGCAAGAAGCCGCGTCGTCACGCATGCGGGCCGGACTTTCCTCGAGGTGGAGCGCTTCGACCGCCTCGGCATGTTCGGCAGGAGTCGTCTCTGCAGCCTCGAAACGGTCAACGCCGCGTTGATCGGTGATGGTTCGATGGACTGGACCCGGATTGCCGGCCGGCTCGTCCGCGCAGCGCTGCTGTCGGCACAAGACGAGAGCCGCATCCAGCATCTCTGGTGGTTCGGCCGGCTGATCGCCAACACGGACATGCATCTGGGCAACCTCAGCTTCAGGCCGCAGGACGTGCTGGTGTTGGCGCCCGTCTATGACATGGTGCCGATGTTCTACGCGCCGTTGCCCGGTGGCGAGGTTCCCCCGCGCATTTTCGAGCCACCGTTGCCATTGCCCTCCCAGCGCGAAGTGTGGGCTGCGGCGTGCGAAGCCGCTCACCTCTTCTGGACCCGTGTTTCCAGCGACAGGCGCATCAGCGAGGCCTTCAGGACCCTCGCTGCCGCGAATGCCCGGCTGCTGCAGGAGCGCTCCGAGCAGGTCTGACCCCCCACTCCTATACTGGCCGCCCCCAGCCCCGGAGACCCTCATGACCCAGCCCGCCACCACGCTCCAGATCCGCACCCTCGTCCGCAACAACGGCGAACTCGAACTGTCACTGCAGGAGGAGGCGATCCCGCAACCCGCCGCGAACGAAGTCGTCGTCCGCGTCGAGGCAGCGCCGATGAACCCGTCGGACCTCGGCCTGCTCTTCGGCGCCGCGGACTTGCGGACCGCCAAGGCCTCCGGCACCGCAGCCCGGCCGGTCGTGACCGCCAGCATCCCCGAACTCGCCATGAAGAGCATGGCCGCGCGCTTGGACCAGTCCATGCCGGTCGGCAACGAAGGCGCCGGCGTGGTGGTGGCTGCGGGTGCCTCGCCCGAGGCACAAGCGCTCCTGGGCAAGACGGTCGCGATGATCGGCGGCGCGATGTACACCCAGTACCGTTGCATCGACGCCGCCCAGTGCATGCGGCTGCCCGAGGGTGCGACGCCGGCCGACGGCGCATCCTCCTTCGTCAACCCGCTCACGGCGCTTGGCATGGTCGAGACGATGCGCCGCGAAGGCCACAAGGCGCTGGTCCACACCGCGGCGGCCTCCAACCTCGGCCAGATGCTCAATCGCATCTGCATCCAGGACGGCGTCGGCCTGGTCAACATCGTCCGCAAGAAGGAGCAGGAGGACATCCTGCGCGGCATCGGCGCCAAGTACGTGTGCAACGCCACCTCGCCCGACTTCATGCAGGAACTGACGGACGCGCTGGCGGCCACCGGCGCGACGCTGGCGTTCGACGCCATCGGCGGCGGCAAGCTGGCCGGCCAGATCCTCACGTGCATGGAAGCGGCCATCAACAGGACGGCCAAGGAATACAGCCGCTATGGCTCCACGGTCCACAAGCAGGTCTACATCTACGGCGGGCTGGATCGCGGTCCCACCGAGTTCACGCGCGGATTCGGCATGACATGGGGCATGGGGGGCTGGCTGCTGTTCCCCTTCCTCCAGAAAATCGGCGTCGAAGGGGCGCAGAAGCTGAAGGCGCGCGTGGCGGCGGAACTCAAGACGACCTTTGCGAGCCGCTACACCAAGGAGGTGTCGCTGGTCGAAGCGCTGGGGCTGGACGAGATCGCGGTGTACTCGAAGCACGCGACAGGCGAGAAGTACCTGCTCAATCCGAACAAGTAGGCGAGCGCCGCGCCTCGGGGCGCCCGCCGGTCGACCCGATCAGCCGAGGGCGAGCCGCGTGCCGTTGCTGGAGGTCTTGCGCACGCCGTCCGGACCATAGAAGAGCTGCACGCTGGACTGCAGGAAGTGCAGCGCCTTCTGCGTGAAGTCGAGGTGCGTGTAGACGATCGAGCCGTTGCGCAGGTTGTGGGCGCGGGCACGTTCGGCGAGTTCGAGCAGGGCGGTCCAGGCCTGGCGGGTCGCTTCGCCTCCGGCAGCCGCCGCGGCGTCGGCGCCGGCGGCACCAGGTTCGAATCCCAGCGCGGCCTGTGCGGTTTCGCGCTGGCGGTCAAGTTCGGCGATGCGATCCAGCAGCTGCGTCTTCTGTTCCGAGATCGCCTCCAGGTCGCCGAAGCGGCCGTTCGACATGGCTTGCTCTTCAGCGTCCAGGACCGTGAGGAACTCCTCGACGCAGGATTTCTCCGCGTGGAGGTAAAGCAGCATGGTGTTCATGGATTCTTCTTGGAATCGAGCAGATCGCGGACGCTGTCCAGCAGACCGCTGGCGATGCGCTCGGGGTTGACCTGGTAGCGACCCGCGCGGATGTCCTCGCGGATCGCCGCGACGCGCGCCGCGTCGAAATCGCTGCCGCCCGGGGCGGCAGGCAGGGCGTGAATCTGACCCGACACTTGTGCTGCCTCCTTGGCGCGCTCCGCGGCTTCGGCGCCGGACGCAGGGGCGGTGACCGCCTTGGAAGTGCGGGGGAGAGGCGTTGCCGAGGGGGCGGATTGATCAATTTTCAAGATGGTTCCTCAAAGGGCTGACCCGTATATCGGCCGGCGGGGCGGGATCTTTAGGCTCTCTATGTCACAAATTGCGGGTTCAGGCTACTGCGACAGCCGGATCTGCCCATCTTCGCCGGCAATGCCCGTCAGCAGGCGGCCATCGCGCGTCTTGGCCTGCACGGTGGCGCCGATCTCCGCCCGGGTCATGGCCTTGCCTTCGGTGCTGACGACAAATCCCTGCCCCTGCGCGACCAGGTGCACGGTCTGGCCTTGCTGGATCACCACCGCGCCGCGCATCAGCTCCTTGCGCAGCGGTGCGCCGGCGGCGACGCGATTGGCCGTCACGACCCCTTGAAGCGCGGCGGCGTCCGTGATGACGGAGCGCGGCAGGGCGCTGAGATCGCCCGTGCGCTCGACGACATCCCCGGCGCCGACCGCCTCGCCGGCCTCGATCGCGCGCGCGGCGACGTAGTAGCGGCCTTCCACGGCCACGTGGACCGGCACGAATCGCATCCAGGGCTTGTCGCCGCGGCAACGCAGGCCGACCGACACGCGTCCCCACGGCGCGGCCCCGGCCGGCATGAAAGCCTCGAAGTCATTGCAAGGCGGAAAGACGGTCGATGCGGACGCCTTGACGATGAACGTCACCTTGCCTGGCAGGCCGGCCGTCTGCACCTGCAGGAACTTGTCGATCGCGGAACGGGCCGCATCCGGCAGCGGCGCCGCGGCGAATGCGCTCGCCGCGCCCATGCCGGCCATGACCGTCGGCAGGGCGGTGCGCAGAAGGCGGCTCCAGGGCTTGCGTAGTTCCATCGCGGTCGATTCTAGGAAGACACCCCTCCCGCCGAAGGTGCGAAGTGCTGGAGAAAACCCCCTTTGTTCGGCCCATTGCAAAAGAGAGGCGTGCATAGACTCGCTTTCCATCAGTCGCCATGCCCTCGTGCGGAAGCGATGCCTCAACTGATGGAACCACATGATCGACAAGCTGGATGCAGCGCTTCGCTTCAACCGCGAAGCACTCAATCTCAGGGCGCAGCGCCAGGAAGTGCTGGCCTCCAACATCGCCCACGCCGACACGCCGAACTACAAGGCGCGCGACTTCGATTTCAACAGCCGGCTCGCGCAGGCCGTGGAGCAGGGCCGGCAGTCGCAGTCCGTGGCGATGGCGACCACTTCGTCGCGCCACCTGGAAGGCGTCGCCAAGGCGATGCCCGACCAGGACCTGCTCTATCGCGTGCCGAGCCAATCCAGCATTGACGGAAACACCGTCGAGATGGATGCCGAGCGCATCAATTTCGCCGACAACGCGCTGCGCTACGAGTCGAACCTCACCGTGCTCGGCGCCAAGATCAAGACGCTGTTGTCGGCGGTCCAGCAGTAAGCGCCCGGAGACCCGCATGCCGTACCCCAGCTCCTCCATGAACATCTTCAGCGTGGCGGGCTCCGCCATGGCGGCGCAATCGCAGCGCATGAACGTGACCGCGAGCAACCTCGCCAACGCCGAGAGCGTCGCCGGCCCCGATGGCCAGCCCTACCGAGCCAAGCAGGTCGTCTTCGAAGTGGCCGCCTCGGGCCAGCAGGACATCGGCGGCGTCAAGGTCGCGAGCGTGATCGAGGACTCCTCGCCCGCCAAGCTGGTCTTCGACCCCAAGAGCCCGCACGCCAATGCCGATGGCTACGTGGCGATGCCCAACGTCAACGTGGTCGAAGAGATGACCAACATGATCTCCGCCTCGCGCAGCTACCAGGCCAACGTCGAGGTGCTCAACACCGCCAAGACGCTGATGCTCAAGACGCTCACCGTCGGCCAGTAAACCCTCACAGAAAGCCCTTCATGGCCATCGCAGACACCTCCTCCATCACCGGCTCCAACGCGGCCAGCGCAGCGGCGAGCACCGCCAGCGTCTCGAACTCGGACAGCGAGCAGCGCTTCCTCAAGCTGCTGGTGACGCAGCTCAACAACCAGGACCCGCTCAATCCGATGGAGAACGCCGAGCTCACCTCGCAGCTCGCGCAGATGAGCACGGTGAGCGGCATCGAGAAGCTCAACGCCACGCTGTCGGGCCTGGTGAGCCAGACCGGCTCCAACCAGGTGCTGCAGGCGGCATCGCTCATCGGCTACAACGTGCTGTCGCCCGGCGACACGCTCCAGACAAGCGCGCCGGAGGACGGCAAGGACCCGGCGGTCCAGGCCTTCGCGGTTCAGTTGCCCGGGACGGCCGGCGACGTCGAAATCAAGATCGTCGACGCCGCCGGCAAGACCGTGCGCACCATCGACGCAGGCGCCATGACCGAAGGCGTCAACGCCGTGACCTGGGACGGCAAGGACGATTCCGGCAACGTGGTGCCGGCCGGCGCCTACCAGTTCAAGGTGGCCGCCACCAACGATGGCGCCACCGTGGCGGCGACCTCGCTCACCTTCGCGCAGGTGGCCGCGGTCAAGCAGGGCGCGAGCGGCGTCACGCTCGAACTCGCATCGGGCAAGAGCATCGCCCTCTCCGACGTGCGCATGTTCCTCTGACATCCCATCCTTCTTCCCCCTCGGCGGCAGCCCAGGTGCTGCGGCCGCTCTTTCATCGCACTGAAACAAGGAATCCCTCATGAGTTTCTCCCAAGGCATCAGCGGGCTCGGCGTGGCCGCCGCGAACCTCGACGTCATCGGCAACAACATCGCCAACTCGGGCACCGTGGGCTACAAGTCTGCCGCCGCAACCTTCCAGGACGTGTACGCCGGCTCGCGCGTCGGCCTCGGCGCATCGGTGTCGGGCGTGGTGCAGAACTTCACGCAGGGCGTGACGCAGACCAGCAGCCGCCCGCTCGACGTCGCCATCCTCAACGGCGATGGCTTCTACCGACTCGCCAGCGCCAGCGGTGAAGTCATGTACTCGCGCAACGGCCAGTTCACCAAGGACAAGGACGGCTACATCGTCAACGCCTCGGGCCTCCGCCTCACGGGCTATGGTGTCAATGCCAGCGGCGGCATCAGTGGCGGCACGCCGACGGCGATCCAGATCCCGACGGGCGGCATGGCACCGAAGGCGACCACCAGCGTCCAGGCCGAGTTCAACCTCGACTCGCGTGAAGCCGTGCCGACCAAGACACCTTTCAACGCCAACGACTCCGACACCTTCAACTACTCGAACGCGATCGGCCCGGTCTATGACTCGCTGGGCAATCCGCACGACCTCGCGGTGTACTTCGTGAAGTCCGCCACCCCGGCCAACACCTGGAACGTCTACGGCACGATGGACGGCGCCACCATGAACGGCGGTGCCGCGCTGACGACGGCCACCTTCGACACCAACGGCAACCTCACGGCGCCGGCGGGCGGCACGCTGACGCTGCCGGTGCAGACCTACACGACCGGTGCGGCCCCGGCCACCATGACCGTCGACCTTTCGGGCACGACCCAGCGCGGCGCCACCAATGGCATGCGGGCCCTCGCGCAGGACGGCTACACCTCCGGCGAACTGACCTCCTACTCGATCAACCCCGACGGCACCATCACCGGCAAGTTCTCCAACGAGCAGACCCAGTTGCTCGGTCAGGTCGTGCTGTCGTCCTTCGCCAATCCCAATGGCCTGGAGCCCAAGGGCGAGAACATGTGGGCCGAGACGCTGGCCTCCGGCCAGGCACTCACCGGCACGCCGGGCGAGGGCACCAAGCTGGGCTCGCTCGAATCCGGCGCGCTCGAATCCTCCAACGTCGACCTGACCTCCGAGCTGGTGAACCTCATCGTCGCGCAGCGCAACTACCAGGCCAATGCGCAGACCGTGAAGACGCAGGACCAGGTCATGCAGACGCTGATGAACATCCGCTGACCTTCGCGGCTGAACACACGCAGTCCCCCATTTCCAGGAGCAAGCAGTGGATCGAATGTTGTATGTCGCCTTGAGCGGCGCCAAGCAGGCCATGGAGCAGCAGGCCTCGGTCGCCCACAACATGGCGAACGTCTCGACGCCGGGCTTCCGTGCGCAGATCAACAGCTTCCGCGCCGTGCCCGTGGTAGGCGAGGAATCGCCGACGCGCGCCTTCGTCGCCGCGACCACGCCCGGCGCCGACTTCACTCACGGTCCGCTGACCGAAACGGGCCGCGAACTCGACGTCGCGGTGCGCGGCGAAGGCTGGTTCGTGGTGCAGGTGCCCGGCGGCGGCGAGGCCTACACCCGCGTGGGCAACCTCCAGGTGGGTGCGGACGGGCAGGTGATGACCATGGGCTCCCGTCCGGTCGTCGGCGATGCCGGCGCGCTGGTGATCCCGCCCGGGTCCACCGTGACCATCGCATCCGACGGCTCGATCGCCGCGCGCGGCGCCGGCGATCCGGCGACCGGCGTAGCCCAGGTCGGCCGCCTGAAGCTCGTCAATCCGCCGACCGCCGATCTCGTCCGCGGTGATGACGGCCTCTTCCGCATGCGCGAAGGCCTGCCGCCGGCGGAAGCCGACCCGGCCGTGACCGTCGCGCCCGGCGTCGTCGAAGGCAGCAACGTCAATCCGGTCGAAACCATGGTCGCCATGATCGCCAACGGACGCAGCTTCGAAATGCAGATGAAGGCGATCTCGACCGCCGACACCAACGCGCAGTCGGCCAACAAGCTGCTGGCCTACGGCTGAGCCGGACCCCGCCCGCAATCCCCCGCAGGAGTAATTCAATGATTCGTTCCCTTTACGTCGCCAAGACGGGCCTCGAGGCCCAGCAGACGCAACTCGACGTCGTGTCCAACAACCTCGCCAACGTCGGCACCACGGGCTTCAAGAAGAGCCGCGCCGTGTTCGAGGACCTGATGTACCAGAACCTGCGTCAGGTCGGTGGCCAGACCTCCGACCAGACGCGCCTGCCTTCGGGCCTGCAAGTGGGCACCGGCGTGCGTGTGGTCGCCACCGAGCGCATGCATTCGCAGGGCAACATGACCAAGACGGACAACCCGAAGGACGTCGCCATCAACGGCGCCGGCTTCTTCCAGGTGCTGATGCCGGACGGCACGACCTCGTACTCGCGCGACGGTTCCTTCCAGACCGACCGCGACGGCCAGCTCGTCACCGCGAGCGGCTTTCCCATCCAGCCGGCAATCACCATCCCGCAGAACGCCACCAGCCTCACGGTGGGTCGCGACGGCATCGTGTCGGTCACGCAGGCGGGCAGCACTGCCACCGTGCAGGTCGGTCAGCTCCAGCTCGCGACCTTCCTCAATCCGACCGGCCTCCAGAGCATGGGCGAGAACCTCTACACCGAGACCGATTCGTCCGGCGCACCGAACCTGGTGAACCCCGGCGTCGACGGCGCCGGCATCCTGAGCCAGGGCTACACCGAGGCTTCGAACGTCAACGTGGTGGAAGAGCTGGTCAACATGATCGCGACGCAGCGCGCGTACGAGATCAACAGCAAGGCGGTCCAGACGTCCGACCAGATGCTGCAACGTCTGACCCAGTTGTGATGACCCCCAGGCTTCGCGCACTGCGTGTCGCTTCGCCAGCCCCCTTGCAGGGGGCAACACCAGCGGGCCGGCAGAGCCGGTTCCGCGGCGTTTGTGGCATCCGGCACTTGATGCTCCTTTTTATCGTCGTGCTGGCGACGGGCTGTGCGCAGCTTCCGCGCGATCCACTGGTGCACCAGCCGATGACGGCGCGCGCTGATTCGATGGATGCATTGCAGCTACGGCCCGGGACGGGCGCGATCTTCCAGGCCGCCGGGCGCGACGTCGCGTTGTTCGAGGACCGCCGGCCGCGCAACGTCGGCGACATCCTGACCATCGTCATCAGCGAGAAGCTCAACGCCAGCAAGAACTCCGGCGCCAACGCGAGCCGCAACGGCAGCATGGGCGCGACCTTCGAGTCCGTGCCCAAGGTGCTCGGCGGACTGCTGCGGGACCAGGACGCCAAGATGTCCGGCACCAACGCCCTCATCGCGAAGGGCGGCGCCAACGCGGCCAACAACTTCAACGGCGTGATCACCGTCACGGTGACCGACGTGCTCGCCAACGGCAACCTGCAGGTGAGCGGCGAGAAGCAGATGGGCATCAACCAGGGGACCGAATTCATTCGCTTCTCCGGCGTGGTGAACCCGCGCACCGTCACCGGCAACAACACGGTGCTGTCGACGCAGGTGGCCGACGCACGCATCGAATACACGGCCAAGGGCTACATCGACGAGGCACAGCACATGGGCTGGATGCAGCGCTTCTTCCTCAATGTCATGCCGTTCTAGATATGAAACACCCCCAGTCTTCGCGCACTTCGTGTCGCTGCGCCAACCCCCTTGCACAGGGCAATGCCGGCGGCCCGGCAAAGCCGGCTCCGCGGCATTTCTGGAAGCGGCCTTTCAACGTCCTGGTTCGTTGGGGACTTGTCGCCACCTGCTCCGCTGCCTTGTTGTCGCCCGCGCATGCGGAGCGGCTCAAGGAACTCGCCAGCATCCAGGGCATGCGTGACAACCCGCTGATCGGCTACGGGCTGATGGTGGGACTGGACGGCACCGGCGACCAGACGATGCAGACGCCGTTCACGACACAGAGCCTGAACAACATGCTGCAGCAGCTCGGCATCACGATCCCGCAGGGCGTGAACATGCAACTCAAGAACGTGGCGGCGGTGATGGTCACGGCCACGCTGCCTTCGTTCGCGAGGCCGGGGCAGAGCATCGACGTGACGGTGTCGTCCATGGGCAATGCCAAGAGCCTGCGCGGCGGCACGCTGCTGATGACGCCGCTCAAGGGCGTGGACGGCGCGGTGTATGCCATCGCGCAGGGGAACATGGTCGTCGGCGGTGCGGGCGCATCGGCCAACGGCACCAAGGTGCAGATCAACCAGCTCAGCTCGGGCCGGATTCCGGCCGGCGCCATCGTCGAGCGCACGGTCGAGGCCTCCGTCGGTGGCGAAGGCATGTTCACGCTGGAACTCATGCGCTCGGACTTCGGCACGGCCCAGAGGACGGTCGAGGCCATCAACCGCCAGTTCGGCGAAGGCATCGCCGACGCAGTGGACGCCCGAGTGATCCGCGTGCGCGCGCCCGAATCGCCGCAGGCGCGCGTCGGCTTCCTTGCGCGCCTCGAAAGCCTGGAAGTCACGCCGACCCAGGCCGCGGCCAGGGTGGTCGTCAACGCGCGCACCGGTTCCGTCGTGATGAACCAGGCCGTGCGCGTGGGCGACTGCGCGGTCGCGCACGGCAACCTGTCGGTGGTCATCAACACCGAGCCGGTGATCAGCCAGCCGGGTCCGTTCTCGAATGGCAGCACGGTCGTCGCGCAAACCTCGCAGGTCTCGGTCAATCAGGGCGGCGGCGCGCTGCAGATGGTGCGTGGCGGGGCTTCGCTCGCGGACGTGATCAAGGGGCTGAACGCGCTGGGCGCCAATCCGCAGGACCTGGTGTCCATCCTGCAAGCCATGAAGTCGGCCGGCGCCCTGCGCGCCGAGCTCGAGATCATCTGAGGCCGTCATGGCGATCTCCGCAGCCACTCCAAGGACCGGCGCCGATGCGGCGAGCCGCACCGGCGCGCTCGACCAGCGGTTTGCCCTCGACGTGCAGGGGGTCGATGCGCTGCGGCGCACCGTCCGTAATTCGCCCGAGGAAGGCCTGAAGCAGGTCTCGCGGCAGTTCGAGGCACTGTTCATGAGCATGGTGCTCAAGAGCATGCGGGAGGCCTCGCCCTCCAGCGGCCTGCTCGACAGCCAGAGCGAGAAGATCTACACGTCGATGCTCGACCAGCAGCTCACGCAGAGCCTGTCGGGGCGTGGCGTGGGCCTGGCCGAGGCGATGCTCGCCCAGCTCCAGCGCAGCATCGCCACGGGCGTTTCCGACGACGGGGCGGAACCGGCCGCCATGTCGCTGCTGCCACGCGGCGGCTTGCCGCTGCATGCGCAATCGGGCATTCCGCTCGGGTCCTCGCCGTCACAACCCACGCAAGTCGCCCAGCCCTCGTCGGCGCGGGTCGACCTGAGCCTCTACCAGGTCAACAACGACCGCTCGGGCAACGGATCGAATGCCGCCGCGAACCTTCAGAGTCATGTCGACCAGTTCGTCAACCGCATGGGTGCATCGGCGCAGGCCGCAAGCAATGCGAGCGGTGTTCCAGCGCCGCTGATCCTGGCGCAGGCCGCGCTCGAATCCGGCTGGGGCAAGCGCGAGATCCGCGCGGACGACGGCACGCAGAGCTTCAACCTGTTCGGCATCAAGGCCGACCGGAGCTGGCAGGGCCCGGTGGTCGAGACCACCACCACCGAATACGTCGACGGCGAGCCCCAGCGCATTCGCGCGAAGTTCAGGGCCTATGCCTCCTACGACGAGGCCTTCACCGACTACGCGCGCTTCATGACGCGCAATCCGCGCTACGCCAACGTGCTGGCCACCGACAACCCCACCGAAGCCGCGCACGGACTGCAGCGTGCCGGCTACGCGACCGATCCGCAGTACGGGCAGAAGCTCGTTCGCATCATGCAGAAATTCGGCTGATCGGCGCGCAGCCGGCCGCCCCGCTTCCTGAACAACCCTCCCAGCCCACGCAAAGGACTTCCATGGCAGAGATCAAGAGCCTTCATCAACACGCGGGCGGCGCTGCCTCCGCGGCCCTCGCGAACGCAAACCGGCTGGAGGTGGTCACCTTCACGCTGGGCGAGGAGGAATACGGCATCGACATCCAGAAGGTGCAGGAGCTTCGGGGGTACGACGCGGTGACGCGGATCGCGAATGCGCCGGACTACATCAAGGGGGTGGTGAACCTGCGCGGGATCATCGTTCCGATCATCGACATGCGCATCAAGTTTGCGCTGGGCACGCCGAGCTACGACCAGTTCACGGTGGTGATCGTGCTGAACATCGGCGGTCGGGTGGTGGGGATGGTGGTGGACAGCGTGTCGGACGTGATCACGCTGTCGGCCGAACAGATCAAGCCGGCGCCGGAGATGGGCTCGGTGCTGGACACGGACTACCTGATCGGCCTGGGCACGCTGGACGAGCGGATGCTGATCCTGGTGGACATCGACCGGCTCATGTCCAGCGAGGACATGGGCCTCATCGAGAAGATGGCGGCCTGAGGGGGCTTCGCCGGCAGGCAGACGAAATAACGGACACAACAGACGTATTTGGAGAAGCGATGAAGGATTGGAAGATTGGTACCCGCCTGGGTGGCGGTTTTGCGTTGGTGCTCGCCCTGGTGGCCGTCATCGCGGGCGTCGGCGTGATGCGGCTGCAGAGCGTGGGCGAAGCCACGCACGAGCTGGCGAGGGGTTCGCTGGAGAAGGAACGCCTGGCCGCGAGCTGGCTGCTTGCCACCAGCACAAACAGCGTGCGCACCTTCGCCTTGCTCAAGAGCAATGACCCCGAGGTGCAGGAGTTCCTGCAGAAGAACATGAGCAAGACCAGCGCCATCATCTCGGAGACGCAGAAGAAGCTCGAGGATGTACTGGCATCGCCCGAAGAACTCGCGCTGAGCGCCGACATCAAGAAGAAGCGCGCCGAGTACGTCGACCTTCGCAGCGCGATCCTCAAGCTCAAGGCCGAAGGCAATCTCGCGGAGGCCACACGGCTCAGCGGCGAGAAGCTCCTGTCCACGCTCGAGAACTACGACGCGAGCATCCGCGCCATGCTGAGCCACCAGCAGGCGCAGATCGACAAATCGGCCACGGCGATCGACGCGCTCTATCGCTCGGGCCGTACCAACGTGGTTGTCCTGTCCCTGCTGGCGATCGCACTCGGCGCGCTGCTCGCATGGCGGCTGACGCGCAGCATCGTCGAGCCGATCGACGAGGCACTGCTGATCGCCGAGACCGTCGCCTCGGGCGACCTCAGCCAGGAGTTCGAGACCCAACGCGGCGGCGACTTCGGCCGGCTGCTGCGCGGCATGGGCGAAATGGAAGACACGCTCACCGACCTCGTGAGCCGCATCAGGACCGCCACCCATTCGATCGTGGTGGCGTCGAAGGAGATCGCCGCCGGCAACCAGGACCTGTCGTCGCGTACCGAGGAGCAGGCCAGTTCGCTGGAGCAGACGGCGGCGTCGATGGAGGAACTCACGAGCACGGTGAAGCAGAACGCGGACAACGCTCGCCAGGCCAACCAGCTGGCGGCA
>NZ_JASZYF010000023.1 GCF_030317115.1 Variovorax gracilis | reverse complement strand
CTCGTCGCTTTCCGATGGCTCGGCGAGCGTCCAGTTGCGGCGATCATCGGCCATGCGCTCGAAGACGAGATCAGGCCGCGTCAGGGCCACACGCGGCACGAGGATCTTGTCAGGAAGGTCGCGAAGAGACACCGAGAACTCGACCATCTCCGCCTGCGCCATCGCCTTGTCCGTCGCCCACGGCGCGTTGCCGAAGTACACGTCGCGCATGCGGATGGTTGGCGTCCAGCCAAGCCGCACGTGGAGATCCGACATCCGGAATTCGCGCTCGGTCTTGCGCGAGATGTAGCGCTCGATCGGTGGTCGGACCCAGTTCCAGTCGAAGAGCACGAGGAAGACGATCAGCGCGCAGGCGATGGCGCCGGCAATGAGCCAGCCGCGGCTCTGGGGCCGGTGCGGTGGGGTGGCCGTGGCAGAAGGCATCGGATCGACCTGCAAGGCGCGCGCGTACGGAGCCTCCATGTTGATCCGCACGCTGGGCGACGAAGTCGGTCGCCGCACCCGTGCCGTGTCGGATAAAGGAGGCGCTCTTGTGTCCGCGACCATCGAACGGTCGGCATGACGAAGCGCAGCGGGTCATGCAGGGGCTACATTCGGCAGCAAGGCCGGCGGCGGCGACCCGGCCTTGTGGTCGGTGCGTCAATGCAACGCGTACCGGCCGCCGGTGCGGGATGGCCTGTGCCACGCTGGAGGGTCGTCGAGCAGGTGGCGTGAATGGGGCCCGCAAGAACACTGCCCTGTTCGCCGGGGCCGGGATGGACCACCGAGCCAGAGGCGGCAGCCCTGGGAACCCGGGAGGGGCCGGTCCATGAACCACACCGCTCGGCAATCTTGTCGTCGCAATGTTGCGACCACCAACTTCTGAACAGAGCCTTTTGCCACCGCGCGTGGCCGTTCAGCCCCTGGGCCCCGATGCAGGGTGACATGCAAAGCACCCCCGGCAAGCTCGCGCGTCGCAGTGCGGACGCGACCGTCGTCGCCATGCCACGGATCGCACCGACTCCCTCTTCCCGCCAGCAGCGTCCTCGGTCTCGTGCGCCGCCCGAAGTGCAGCCGAAAGATGACGATCCCGCGATCTCCACTCAATGGAGGGTGCTCTGCATTGCGGCGCCAGCAGTGCGGGAACAGAATGCCCCATGAGACCGCTCCTTCGATGGCTCCTTGCCAGCCAAGCCGCAGCGCCAGCGCCGAAAGACGATGGCGCGCTCACGACGCAACAGATGATAGATCTCATCAAGTTCTATGAAGAGGCATCGGGCAAGACCAAGGCGCATGCCTGGGCGCAACTGACGTGGGTTCTGGCGGTCAACGGCGCCATCCTGGCCTTCTCGCTGAAGTTTTTCATCGAACAGATGAAGATGCCGGGCGCGATTGCGCTGATCTGGGGAATGGCGGTGGCCGGTCTGATCCTGTCGGGATACCTGATCTACGTGCTCAAGGAACTGGGTCGGCATCTCAGGGGATACTGGGCCTGCGCCGACCGGGCAGCTCGAATGTCGACCGACCTTGCCGAGATCATCCGACCGGATCCGCCTTCTGCCTCTACAAAGATCCCGGCCTTCATGAAGCGGCTGATGTGGCCTCCAGCCCTTTTTGCGCTTTCACATGTGGTGTGGGCTATTGGCGCCAGCTACTACCAGGTCCACTACGTCAGCGCAGCCCCCCTCTAGCCGGGAGACTTCCTGGGCCTTCGTCTCCGTCACGACGAGGCGGCGGGAGCGCGTCTGGCCTACCCTCGCGCCGCAGTCGAGTCTTCGTGAGGAGAACCAACGCAAGCAGAGCGCGACCGTCCGACCGCTGCCTGCGCCGAGACGGATTGCAAAGGTAGGTCGGCTCGTACTGGCGCTCGACGCACACGCTTCACCGGTCAGCGAGCGATTGGGCCGAGTCAGCGTTGATGCAGGGTGGCGCGAAGCGAATGGCGCCGGACGCCGGGAAGGTGATCGGGTGATGCGGCGCCTGAGCCAGCGCGAGCTGGATCGCCGTGGAAGTTGCCATCGGGCCACACCACGCCTTGTCCGACGCGCACCAAAGCCGCCGCAGGCGCAGGATAGCCCTTGATTCTTGTGACCGCCTGGGATGAAGATCGCCACTTTCAACGTCAATGGCATCGTCGGCCGGCTCGACCGGTTGCTCGAATGGCTGGCCGAATCCAAGCCGGACGTCGCCTGTCTGCAAGAGCTCAAGTCGCCCGATGCGAAACTGCCCCTGCAGGCCTTGCGCAACGCCGGCTATGGCGTCGCCGCATCCGGACAGCCGTCCTGGAATGGCGTTGCGATCCTTGCGCGCGAACGCGAACCGATGGAGCTCGGACGCGGTGTGCCGGGCATGGAGGCAGATCCCCAGAGCCGCTATATCGAGGCAGTGGTCGATGGCGTGGTCGTCGGCTGCCTCTACCTGCCCAATGGCAATCCGCAGCCGGGGCCGAAGTTCGACTACAAGCTGAGTTGGTTCGCGCGCTTCAATGCGCATGCAAAGAAGCTGTCCTCGTGCGGACTGCCGGTCGTGCTCGCCGGCGACTACAACGTGGTGCCGACCGACGCCGACATCTACAACCCCACCTCGTGGCGCGACGACGCACTGCTGCAGCCCGAGAGCCGCGCGGCATTCATGCACCTGTTGCAACAAGGTTGGACAGATGCCATCCGTGCCTGCCACCCCGATGGCGTTCCATACACCTTCTGGACCTACTGGCGCGACCGCTATGCGCGCGATGCCGGCCTGCGCATCGACCATCTGTTGCTGAACGCCGAGGTGGCACCGATGCTGCGCGGTGCCGGCGTGGATCGAGAGGTGCGCGGACGTCCGGGCGCAAGCGATCATGCGCCCGCTTGGATCGAGCTGGACATTCCGAGAGCCTGACATGCCGCGCGCACGGCACCCGGCGCTGGCGCTCAGAGCCTGCGCCCCTCGCACGCCGGGCAAGGCGTCAATGGAAAGACATCTGGCCACATGCGCCGACACGAACCTGCTCGCGGCGACCCCGCGCTGAACTGCGCGTACCTCCGATTGCCAGGCGAATTGCAGGCTCGCACAATGGGAGCGCCACCCGATCGTGCGAACTCCCATGTCGATGCAACCCCTTCAATTGAAAGATCGAGATGCTGGCGCCCATGCATGGATGCAAGACCCCGCAGCAGCCTTGCAAGAACCACGAGGAGATTCCATGGCCACGCTGACTGACTTCACCGCAGTGCTCGCCGGTTGGGAGGCGCAACGACCCGACCAGGTGGCGATCACCTTCGGCGGGTCGAAGTGGACCTGGGCCGAACTGGCCAAGCGCGTTCGACGGAATGCCTCGGCCCAGCGCGCCGAAGGCCTGCGCCCCGGTGATCGCATCGCGGTGCTCGACTTCAACCATCCATCGTGCCTCGAACTGACGTTGGCGTGTGCGCGGATCGGGACGGCCAATGCAGTGGTCAACTTCCGGCTCGCGCCGCCTGAGCTGGTCTATGTGATCAACGACGCCCAGGCCCGTCTTCTTTTCGTCGGACCCGAGTTCGCGGGCGCCATCGAACAGATCCGCAATCAACTTCCGACCGTCGAGCGAGTGATCCGCATCGGCGGCCCCGAGGACGAATACGAGCCATGGCTTGCGGCTCAGGAGCCTGATGCCGAGGCTCGTCCTGCCCAACCCGAGGACTGCTTCGTCCAGCTGTACACCTCAGGCACGACCGGCTTTCCCAAGGGGGCGATGCTGACGCATCGAGGAATGCTCGCTCACGCACGCAATGTTGCAGTGGACCAGGACATGGGTCCCGATGCCAGGGTTCAGGTGGCGATGCCGCTGTACCACGTGGGCGGAACCAGCTACTCGCTGGTGGCCATCAGCCAGGGGGCCCGCATCTCCATGTTGCGACTTCCGGATCCTGCTGCGGTGCTGGAGATGCTCGAAGCGGAGAAGATCACCCATACCTTCCTGGTGCCTGCACTCATGGCCATGGTGACCAAGGTGCCCGGCGCAGCCGATCGCGACTATTCGGCTTTGAAGACGCTTTCGTACGGGGCTTCGCCGATGCCGCTGCCCGTGATGCGTGCCTCCCTGGCGCTTTTCCCCGGCGTGATGCAGCAGGTCTATGGCATGACCGAGGAGTGTGGCGTGGTCAGTGTGCTCGGGGTAGCGGACCACACCGACCCGTCAGTGGCCCACCGGCTGGTGTCGGCGGGCAAGCCGATCCATGGCGTCGAGATCAAGATCTGCGATCCCGTCACCGGCGAGCCGGTTCCAACCGGCGAGCCCGGGGAAATCTGGGTGCGAAGCGAGCAACGCATGGGTGGCTATTGGGGAAAGCCGGAGGCCACCGCCGCCGCATTCACGGCGGATGGCTGGCTGCGATCCGGCGACGGCGGCCACATGGATGCCGATGGCTATCTCTACGTCACCGACCGTATCAAGGACATGATCATCAGCGGTGGCGAGAACATCTATCCGGCCGAGATCGAACGGGTGCTGGCCGAGCATCCATCCATCGACGACGTCGCCGTGATTGGCGTGCCGGACGAGAAGTGGGGTGAGGTGCCCAAGGCGGTGGTCGTCGCGAAATCTGGCACCACCATCGACATCGAGCAGGTTCTGGCCTACTGTCACGGGCGGCTGGCGTCATTCAAATGCCCGAAGTCCGTCGACGTCGTCGACGCACTGCCCCGAAACCCGACCGGGAAGGTCCTCAAGAAGGATTTGCGCAAGCCCTATTGGACGGGCCGAGAGCGCCAGACGGTGTAGGCCAGGCATACGGCTCGACCGGCAGGCTTGGCAAATGGGGACGACCGACCTCCAGGACGTGTTTTTGTTCGGCCGGCGTCGCTCGCAGCCGCGCGGCACAGACGGGACATGGCGGTCCACTGTGCAGCGAAAATCAGACCTCCATGCGGGCCAGCGCGAACGACTGCAGGGATATGGTCGACACCGGGATTCGCATGAGCGCCACGTATCTCGCTGCGGAGGAAACAAAACGGCTTGAGCAGCCTTTTGCACTCCCGCGACACGCGACTTCGAAGCGACTGTTGTCTTCCCTGCTTCTCGGCGCACGCTTTCAATCCGATTGCAGTCATCCGATACACAGAACTCGGGACTCGAGGGGTCTTCTGAAGGCAGTGCCGACATAGTCCCGACTGATTCTCCCGCGACCAGGAAGTCGGCGAGCGATTCGGCTTTCAGAATCGGCGCGCGTTGCTCACAGATCGCGAACTGATGCGGCTCTCAGGGACCGTCAGTCTCGGCGCCAGATTCAAGCGATGCCATGGAACCGCGCCGCGCAGGGCGGGCCACCCACCATCCGCCCGGCCGAGCCGACCTTGCACCAGAGTCTCCAGAGCAAGTTCCTTAACTTCGCGATGAATCCCGACGTCGTCAGTACGCCCCGATCGCGAAGGTTCACACGGCGGGAAGGCGTTGGCGAGCGGCCTGCCGCGCGACGCTCTTGGGCCTTCGGCTTTGCTGGCGAAGGCACCGAGATGGCCGTCGCATCGATGGTCTCCGGGGATGGAGCCAGGCCAGATCGGAGATTCGTCGGTCAGCCGGCGGCCGGGCCCGCGCAACGCTGACTTGAAGTAGAAAAATCACTTCCAGTTCGCGCCCTCAGGCCAGCGTCAATTCCGGCACGCTGACAAACCCCGTCGAGCTCCGCAACGACGCCATCGACCCGGCGCAAAAAGCCGTCGCGATCGCAGGCTGGCTGGAGCGCAACAAGACAACTGCAAAGCTCCGCTAGCCTCGGTTCGCCCGCGATGCGTGCCCAGCGGCGGATCTCGCAGTAGCAGAGCAACGCAAGCCTGCCGAGGTCGTTGGTCCGTCGGGCATGCATCACATCGCCCACGAGATCTTCCAAGCCGTCTCGCAACCCGTTGGAAAGGACGCCATCGTTGAAAGTCTGGCTCATGGGGTCCTTCATCTTCAGAGTTTTGACTCGTCGTCATCACAGCCTCGCTGTCGATGTCGCAGTGCAGCAATATGGCGCAACGGCGGGTAGCCGGAGTCCTACGCAGGTCGCGCATTCAAGGCAGAAATCCACCCGCATGGGCCGCTTCGCGCTCAATGCCATGAACTTGGGCAACACGACTTGCCTTGGCGGCGCGGGCGCTCGGCGGCCGACTGGGCGGCCTTGGTGCCAAAAGCTTGGGCCGGCGCCGCGCAACGGGCCCTTCCTCGAGCTGTCCGGGAAGGAACTGATCAAGCCGCGGGAGCCTCGGATGTACCCGAAGCCGGAGGCGCTTCGGTGGCGCATCGCTCGGCTTGAGATTGGCCGTTGAGAGCGAGTTTCGCGGTTCGACGGCTGCAGCACCGCTTCGATGGACGCGGACACTGCACGTGTCCCCTTGTGAGCCGGGGCGCTCCTGCGGCCTTTCCCGGTCTCGCGGGAGACGATAGCCGCTGAAGCGCCCTTCCCATCGCAGTCAATCTGTGGGTGGCAGCGTCGGCGTTCTGGAGTGGTTGCAACGGCTGCCTGAGCTTCCGCCGCGCTACGCGGCGCACTGGAGTTGTGGAGGGGATGCGAGATGCCAGCGAGCGGACGGGTGCAAGGCCAGAGCTTGCTATTGGGCACGGGATACACCGCCGCCGCTCCCCGCTGTGGGTCACATCGATGTTCCAAACCCTTCCCGCAATGCGTGCCGACTCGTTGGGAAAGCCAAAGCGGCGCGAGGTTCTTATCCCGGATATTTGCTTTGCGCGCAAATGCACCCGCCGCTACATTCGCTTTCGATCAGGAGCGGATCCGACATGCTTCAGCCCAGTGAGCGTTCAACGAAGTGGCGCGCCGGTCGTTTGAGCGCCCGCCTGTGGACGGCGATAGCGCTGTCATGCGGGTCGGCCCCCGTGCGCACGCATCCTTGCTGGAAGGCGATGCGCTCGACACGGCGGCGGACGTCATGTCCTATGTCGTGTGGGTACTGGTGCCGGTCCTCGCGATCGCGCTCCTCTGGATCGTGCACGTGATGCGAGGAATTTGGGTGTCGACCGGTGGGGAGATTGAAGTGCCGATCGGGGCCATGCTCGCTGGCGTACCGCGCATTGAGCGCGATCCGTCGCCAAGTGGGATCTCGAAGGCCGCCGCCGGCACGTGCGCTGGGGAACGATATGGCGCACGCGAACTGCCCCCTGGTCGTGGTCGGGGCGCCGCATGCGGTCGACGCGCTCCTGCACGCCGGCCTGCGGCTGATGGGCTTTCAGCCAAGCGGTGGCGCAAAGGCGAGGCCGTGACCCAGTGCAGTGCCCGCAACGTGCAATGACAGAGACTGCCTTGCCCACCTTTGGCAGCATTGCGCCGATGCTCGCATCGGTTGCGTCGCAGGTGCCCGCGGGCGAGGGCTGGCTCTACGAGCCCAAGTGGGATGGCTTCCGGACGATCGTGTTCCGCGAAGGCAAAACGACACGCCTGCAGAGTCGCGACGCCAAGGCGCTTGATCGTTATTTCCCGGAACTGCTCGCGGCGCTGGCGGATGGGCTGCCCGAGGGTTGCGTGCTTGATGGCGAGATCGTGATTGCCCGAACCCACGGCCTTGACTTCGACGCGCTGCAGCAGCGCATCCATCCTGCCGCCTCGCGCGTCGAGCAACTGGCGCGCGAGACGCCGGCTTCCTTCGTCGCGTTCGACCTGATCGGGCTTGACGGTAAGAACGTCTCGCACTTGCCGCAGGACGAGCGTCGCATGATGCTGCAAGCGCTGCTGTTCGACGCGCCGCCGCCGATCCACCTCACGCCGATGACGACTTCGCATGCCGTGGCGGTCGAGTGGTTTGAGTCATTTGAAGGCGCCGGCCTTGATGGGGTCGTGGCGAAGGTGGCGGACGGACCTTACTCCCCGGGCCAGCGCGCGATGCTGAAGATCAAGCACGTGCGCACGGCCGACTGCGTGGTTGCGGGCTTTCGCTGGCACAAGTCTGGCCACGACTCGATCGGCTCGCTGCTGCTCGGGCTCTACGATGACGCCGACGTGCTTCAGCACGTTGGCTCGACCTCGGCCTTCGACATGGCGACGCGACGCTCACTCGCGCGCGAGCTGGCGCCGCTGCGGGCGGCGACGCTCCAAGGTCACCCGTGGGCAGGCTGGGCAGAGCCGGGACGCGACGCGGCGCAGCGTATGCCCGGTGCGCAAAGCCGATGGAGTGGCGGCAAGGACCTGAGCTGGCAGCCGCTGCGACCCGAGCGCGTGTGTGAGGTCCGGTACGACCATCTCCAGGGCCGGCGCTTCCGCCACGCAGCCATCTTCGAGCGGTGGCGCTTGGACAAGTCGCCGCGCGCATGCCGCTTCGATCAACTCGAGGTGGTAGCGCCCTACGAACTCGCGCGAGTGTTCTCCGGCGAATCTCTTGCCAGGCGCTAACCAAGGGGACGCGAGGCCTGGCGCGATGCACCGGTGATGTTCGTCAACCCAGAGAGTGCCGTGCGAAGTCCTCGTCGTGACTGATAGCCTCGGCAACGACGGAACAGTTCGGTGCGATGGTGCCGAGCGCACGCGCGACCCGGTGTTCTTCAAAAACCAAGGTCACGGCGGCCGTTCAGAAGTTGCTGGACGACGCGTCCTGGATGCGCTCGCCCCTGCGAGCTATCGCATCATCGACGCTGACGCCGACAGCCCGGCCATTCCGATCGACAACTTGATGGCGTTGCAGGTGTCGACGAAGAGGTGCTCGCCATCCGCTCGACCGCAACGCCGAGTACGGCAGCGATGTTGCGCGACGTGAACCTGTTGAGGTGAAGACGATGTCGAAGACGAACGGTTGATACCTGCGTCCCCTTGCTGCGGATCACTGCGGCGATGCCCAGCAGCCGCGCTCGCCGTTCACAGCTCCGAACGGCTCATGGTCGCATCAGGTCTGCCTACGCAGGGGCTCGATTCATTCCTGCTGCACCTTCGACTTGACCGCTATGCGTTTCCACGGCTCGGTTTCCTCCGCTTTAAATTTGCGCATTTCGGAGCCGTCGCTCAGGGTTTCGGCACCGATGTGCCCGTTGAGTTCGTCGCCCGCGGCTGGGGCGTGGCGAGGCGCTCGGAGCCGATATCGCGCAGCAGGCGCTGGAAATCCGGCGATTGCCTCACCAGCGTGGCGCCGGCGTTCCTCAGCAGCTCGATCTGTTCGGGCGAGAGCTTCCAGGTGGTGGGCATCGACAGCAGCGAACGCCGCAGCACCGTGTCGGTGACTCCGCGAAATGCCACGTTGATCGCGTAGTAGTCCTCGATGCCCTGTTGCCCTGCCTCCTTGGCATTTCGCAGAGCCTCGGCATGGCGCCGTTTCAGGTCCGCCACCAACAGCTCGGTCTCGCGCGACTTCCGCGCCATCGGCAGATCCACCAGCGCGCTGAAGACCGAGTTGGTGTTCGGAATATCCGCACTCTCGTCGATCGTGCTGCCCATGGCGGTCGCGGCGTTGACCGTGATGACAACGAAGCGACGAATGTGGACTTTCGTGGGTGGCAAGCTCAGCGCCTCTCCACGAGACAGCGTCTCGAGGTCGAACAGGCCTCGAATGCCCAGGTTGTCGGAAAGCCCGCCGTCGACCAGATGGATGTGCGGACGTCCGCTTCCGTCGGTGTAGTGGATCATGTCTTCGAGCAACAACTGATCGGCGGGACTGCCGCGGTTCATCGACGCCTGGAGTGCGCGGGTCGCCGAGTCGCCGCATTGCCCGGCGTGATTGTCCAGGGTGATCGGCGCCAGCCACAGCGGCAGCGTCGTCGAGGCCGCCACCGCGCGCGCCACAGGAAACGATGACAGGTCCGAGCACAGCAGGTCGAAGTAGTTCTGAGTGAACTCGAACCTTGCGCCAGTGCTCAGATCCGTGGCGCCAAGCACCACGCGGGGTCGGCCTTGCATCTGCCCGAAGGTGATCCCCTTGAAGAGCGCCTGGTCAAGCCGCTCCTGGAGGATGTCTCCGCGGCCGATCGCGGGGTCGAGCAGCCGTGTCAATCCGACCGGGTTGAGGATCTCGCGGCCCAGAGCCCATTGGAAATCGACACTCAGGAAGTTCGGGACGAACTCGGAGAAGATCCGGTCGCCATAGGCGCCGAAGTAGGCGGCCGTCACTGCGCCGCCTGAGACGCCGTAGATGAGATCCACTTCGTCCAGCAGCCTTCGCACGCCTGCGCGCACCGCGACCCGGTGCTTCGACAGTTCCTCCAGCACGCCATAAGCCAGTGCCGACGCTCTCGAGCCGCCACCGGAGAACGCCAGCACGATGGCGACCTCGGCCTGGTCCGGATCGTAAAACGCCTGTTCCACCCGATAGCCGTCCGCTTCTTGGGTCCGCTCGATCGGCTCGTTGCGGAAGTAAGGCGGATGGCTGCATCCCACCATCGTCAACGTCATGGCCAGCGTGAGCAGCCAGATCGGAAAGGCGGTCGTCCCGCGGAATGAATGAAGCATAGGCAGGCGGCAATATATCGCCAGCAGGGACACGACTGCATCCCGCTGGCCTGTGTGAACACGGTCCCGCGAGCCCGCCCCGCGGGATGGAAGCGCTTCCCGTCCATCGGCATGGAAGATCCGAACACATCGCCGCTCCTGCCCCGACAACCCGGTAAACGCTGCGGTGTCGACAGCACCGCGTGCACGCTGCATCGATGACGGCTTGCTTCATCCGGGGCAGGGCCATGCGCCGCTCGACGACGGGGTCGATGCCCGTGGTCGGCCGACGGTTCACGCGTTCACGACGAAAGGCCGCAAGACGGGGACTCCCCCTGACGCGTCGGAATGCGGCGCGATGGAGCGGGACCGCTTCGGGCGCTCGCCTTGCCCCCCGGAGAAGCGCGCGCCGGACGACTGATCAACCGCCAAGAGGTGGTCCTGGAGGAACGACTGTCTGCGCAGGACCGACCCCGGTTTCCGGTGATTGCATGCGCTCGACTCCTACAAGGACGCCGAGACAGCGGGCTCAAGGTAGTGGCCATTCATGCGGAGGCCTGCTTGCGCGAGACTGTGAACCGTGCTCCTTTCATCGCGTGGACGCCAGAGGCTACCCCTGTGCACCCGCCGTTCGACTGCGACGATCCACTGGGCGGCGCGGAGGAGCCGCTGCGCCGCGCCATCGCCCAGGTCGGCGTCCCGTCTCAGGAAGGGATCGAATGCCTCGGGAACAGGTGAACGCCAGGACTGCCAACACGAAGACCGCTGGCGAAGTTCGCATCGGCATCTCGGGCTGGCGCTACGCCCCGTGGCGCGGCGTGTTCTACCCGTGTGGGCTGAGGCAGCGCGAGGACCTCGCCTTCGCCTCACGCATGTTTCCGACGGTCGAGATCAATGGCTCCTTCTATTCGCTGCAGCGTCCCTCGTCCTACCGCAGCTGGCGCGACGAGGCGGCGGCGGGTTTTGTCTTCGCGCTCAAGGGCTCCCGCTAGGTGACGCACATGCTGCGGCTCAAGGATGTGCGTGTGCCACTGGCCAACTTTTTCGCGTCCGGTCCTCTGGCGCTTGGCGACAAGCTCGGGCCGATTCTGTGGCAGTTGCCTCCGAGTCTGCGGTTCGACGCGCAGCAGCTCGACGAGTTTCTCTCATTGCTGCCCATGGATACCGACGAGGCGCGCGCCTTGGGCCGCCGGCATGACCGGCGCGTCCAGGGGCGCTCGTGGCTGCGATCGACGGCATGTCGCCCGATTCGCCACGCCGTGGAGGTGCGACATCCCAGCTTCATCGATGCGGAATTCGTCTCCCTGCTGCGCCGGCGCGGGATCGCGCTCGTCGTAGCGGATACGGCCGGACGCTGGCCGCTGATGGAGGACCTCACGGCCGATTTCGTGTACGTGCGCCTGCATGGCGACAAGGAACTGTACTCGAGCGGCTACGACGACGACGCCCTGGCGCACTGGGCCCGACGCATCGACGCGTGGCGGCGCGGCCAACAGGTCGCTGACGCACACAGGGTGTCGAAGCGGGCCGCGCCGAAGCATGCGCAGCGCGACGTTTACTGCTACTTCGACAACGACATGAAGGTGCACGCGCCGTACGACGCCGCCCGCCTCGCCGCCCTGCTGGGCCTGCCGTCTCGACTCGATGCGCACGGACAGTTTCCGCAAGCGCTGCCACGGACCGTCGCGCCCTGACGCACGACGTCCGGCTTATGACGCTACCTTGCCTGGGACGCAGAGGGTGGCGTCGGGAACTTACGCCTGTTGTGGGCGCCGCGCCACGGGGTCACGAAGCATCGGCCGCGCGTGTGAAATGACACGCACGCCCGCCGGGCGCGCAGCGCACAATTTAGGCCATGATCGACGCTCACCCACCGCTCCTGTACCGCCACGCCTGGTGGCTCTCAGGCGCATGGTCGGCGCTGGCAGCGGTCCTGGCCGCTGCCACGCTGCGGCCGGGCGAACAGAGCTTCCTGGTCATGGTGGCCATCCTCTGTGCATTGCCGTGGTCACTGGCTCTCCTGCTCCTGGACCTGAGCGAGGGGTTCGCGGATCGCGCGTCATTGATCGTCGCCCTCGGCCTCCTCATCAACACGGTCCTGGTCTGGGGGGTCACCGCCTGGGTCCGCAGGCGTTTGCGCGACCGTCGATCGGTGGGTTCGCGCAATCTTTGACCGGCCCGTTGTGGCGCCTCGCGGCTTCGACTCGATGGACCTGCGGAAGAAGGGCACGGCGCTTCGCTGCGACCCCCGTCCTGGGCCTGCGGGGCTCGGCGTGTCCGCTGGTCCGATGAACCTTGGGTGCCTGACCGCGCGCGACTGCAGACTAGCCGACCTGGAGTTCGAGCGCGTGCTTCAGGTGGTCCTGCAAGCTGGGCAACGTCTTTTCGATCCATGCCTTCAGATCGGGGGTGCGGGTCGCTCGATCGGCGCGCTGAAACAGCCGGATGTCGGCCTCGTGCCCCTGGATGCCCACCTGGCGGACAAAAGCCCGATCGAACGCCTTGCCTGACAACGCGTCGAGCCGCTCGACCATCTTTCGCCGGTCGGGCGCAAGATGGTCCGGCAGGGGGTAGTTGTGTTCGACGGCGACCCGCTTGAGTCCTTCCAGAGCCTGCTGGTGGTCCCGGACCAGCGTCGCGGCATACGACTTGACGTGCGGGTTGGATGCGCGACGCGCTGCCAGCGTCGCCGCTTCGATTTCATAGAGTCCGTTGCCCGCCGCCTTGGTCATGAACGAGCGGTCCGCCTTGCCGAGCCGGGACGGGGCGGACTTCGACAGGCCTTCACCCTCGGGATTGTTGTTGCGCGCTTCGGGCGACGTCATGCTCCGGGAGGGTTTCGGCTGCTCGGTGTCGTCGACCGCCGCCGCTGGCAGCGCGGTGAGAACGGACAAGACGAGCAGAAAAATGGAGGCGAACGGTGCGGCGGACAGGTGCTTCATGCCTCGAGAATCGTCGCCCGTGCCCGGCCGACCTGTACGTCAGCGACCATGGTCCCTGTCAGTCGACCGCCGTTCCGACCGAGGCGATGCATCTCGCGCGCGAGGCTCGTTCAATCCAGCGTCGCCAGGTAGGCTGCGATATCCGCCGCATCCTGTTCGCTCACGCCCATGTCCGGCATCCCGGTCAATGGGTCGATGTCGCGCGTGTGGCGCAGCCAGCGAGCCATGTTTTCCTGCGTATTGTTCAGCTTGCCGGCGATGAGCGTGCGCCGCGCGATCCCGGCCAGCGGCGGTCCCACCTGCGGTTGTGATCCTGTGATACCCGGGATCGAGTGGCAGGCATTGCACGCATACTGGTACAGCGCCCTTTCGCCGCGACGGGGATCGACGCGCAACGCAGGCGACGACGCCCCGCGTGGACTGCAGGCCCACGCGCGTGGCGCCGCGGCACCTTCGCCGGCTGCGGGCGAGCGGGTCGACGTGAGGGCCGCGTACTGCGCGGGCGTCAGCTCGGGCAGCTTCTGCAGGAACGCGACGACCGCCCAGAGATCCTCCTCCGGCAGCCGGAACTCCCATGCGGGCATGCCGCTCATGCGGATGCCGTGCTTCGTGACCCAGTAGAGCTCACGCGCACGCCAGTGGTGTTGGGCGTCCACCAGCGGACCCGGCAGGGGCTGCATGCTCTTGCCGATGTCCTCCTGCGCCACGCCGGGGCCGCCGTGACATTGGGCACACTTGGCGCTGTAGCAGGCGGCACCCCGCAGCACCAGTGCCGGGTCATCGAGCGGGGGCGGCTGGATGTGGCGAGCGCGCAGCCTCACGGATTGCCGCATGGCCGTTTCGAGCGCCGCGAACACGGGCTGCAGGTGCTGTTCGGTGGCCGCCACGTTGTACAGCCCGCCGTAGATGATCGCCACCGCCCCTGCCGCTGCGACCAGGCCGAGCGTGGCGAGGGTGAGCACGACGGTCTTCGCGGTTCCCATGGGTTTTCGCGGCATTGTCCGACGCTCAAGGGCGGCGGCCTGTCGGCGCAGAACCCGTCCTGCGCCGCACACTGGGCGCATGGTCGACTCGCCGCACCGCCGCGTCGCGCCCGCCGCCTGGCTGGCCTGGGGCGCACTCGCGGTCCTGGCATGCGGATGCGATCTGCGTGAGCGCGCTCCGCCGCATGCCGATGCCGACGCATCCCAGGCAGAGCGTGGACGTCAGCTGCTTGCCCAGTACCAGTGCGGCAGTTGCCACACGATTCCTCGTGTCGCGGCGGCCCAGGCCCAGTCCGGTCCATCGCTGGCCGCGTTCGGTCGCCGCAGCTATATCGCCGGCCACCTTCCCAACCAACCCGAGACGCTGGCGCAATGGATCATCGAGCCGGCGGCACTGGTGCGGGCAACGGCGATGCCGGCCATGGGTGTGTCTGCGCGGGATGCGCGCGACATGGCGGCCTATCTCATGACGCTCGAATGAGCAGCGCCGAAGGCTCCCAATCCGCGCTGCGGGCGGCCGGGCCCGTGGCCGAGACCTTGCTGGGCGTCAGCGGCGTGCTGGTCGCTGGCGCCTCGCTCATCTTCGTCGCGATGATGGCACTCCTGGTCCTGGCGCTGCGAAGCCGCAGCGCCCGCGTGAAGGTGCGTCGCTGGGTCATTGGCGGCGGTGTCGCCTTCCCCGCGGTCGTGCTGGCGGCCCTTTTCGTCTACAGCGAGTGGCACAAGCCGCCATGGCGGGTGGCCCCGCCGAAGGAGGCGCTGATCGTCGGGGTGACGGCCCGCATGTGGTGGTGGGAGGTGCGCTATCGCGACCCCCGCTCCGGCGCGGAGGTCGTGACGGCGAATGAGCTGCGGATTCCGGCTGGACGTCCGGTCTATATCGGGCTGTCGAGCGCAGATGTCATCCACAGCTTCTGGGTGCCCTCCCTGGCCGGCAAGATGGACATGATTCCGGGCCGTGTCCAGCACCTGCAGCTCCACGCCCATCGCGCGGGCGTCTGGCGGGGACAGTGCGCCGAATTCTGCGGCGAGCAGCACGCGCGCATGGCCCTTCATGTGGTGGCCGAGGAGCCGGCTGACTTCGACGCCTGGCTGGCCACACAGGCACGCCCGGCCACGGTCGCCGACGGGGCACCGGATGCTGCGGTCGTGCGCGGGCGCGACGCCTTTCTCGCGCATCGTTGCAATGCCTGCCACACCGTGCGCGGGGTGAGCGAGGAGCGCAGCCTGGGGCCCGATCTCACGCACGTGGGCAGCCGCCTCTATCTGGGTGCAGGCACGGTGGCCAACGAGCCGCCGCAACTGGCCGCATGGGTCGCCCACACGCAGCAGATCAAGCCCGGTGCGCACATGCCGTCGTCGGACCAGCGCATCGACGATGCCGACCTCCAGGCCATCGCCCGCTGGCTCTCGCAACTGAAATGACCGCTGCCGCCCTGACGCCTCCGCCATCGCCCCTGCCCTCCCGCCTGCCGCGTCCCGACGGCGAACGCGAGGCGCTCGAGCGAGCGTGGCGCGCACCGGCCGGATGGCGGCGGCTCTCGGCGGTGAACAACACCCACATCGGCGCCTTCTACATCGCGACCGCGATGCTGTTCTTCATCCTGGCCGGCATCCTGGGCCTGGTCATGCGCACCCAGCTCGCCGTACCGGGCAACGACCTGCTGGCACCGGGGACCTACACCCAGGTCTTCACGATGCACGGTACCGTGATGATGTTCCTGTTCGCCGTCCCGATCGTGGAGGCGGTGGCCGTCTACCTGTTGCCGGGAATGCTCGGGGCGCGCGACCTGCCGTTCCCGCGCCTGTCTGCCTACGCGTTCTGGGCGTACGCGATCGGCGGCGTCGCCTTCTTCTGCACCCTCTTCTTCGGCGAGGCGCCCGATGGCGGATGGTTCATGTACCCGCCGCTCACCGGCAAGGAATTCTCGCCCGGGCGAGGCGCCGACTGGTGGCTGCTGGGCATCGGCTTCATCGAGATCTCGGCCATCGCGGGCGCGATCGAGCTGATCATCGGGATTCTTTTCACGCGCGCGCCCGGCATGACGCTGATGCGCATGCCCGTGTTTGCGTGGGCCATGCTGGTCAGCGCGCTGATGATCGTCATCGCCTTCCCGGCGGTGATCGCGGCCACCACGCTGCTGGAGCTGGAGCGGGCCTTCGACTGGCCCTTCTTCATCGCCGGGCGCGGCGGCGACCCGCTGCTCTGGCAACACCTGTTCTGGTTCTTCGGCCATCCGGAGGTCTACATCATCTTCCTGCCGGCGGCCGGCATGGTGTCGATGATGATCTCCACCCTGGCCGCGACGCCGCTGGTCGCCTATCGTGGCATCGTGGCGGCGCTGGTGGGCGTCGGCGTGGTGAGCTTCGCGCTCTGGGCCCACCACATGTTCACCGCCGGCCTTGGCAACATGTCGATGGTGATCGTCTCCGCCGCGAGCTTCATCGTCGCGATCCCCAGCGGCGTTCAGGTCTTTGCGTGGATCGCCACCTTCTGGCGCGGCACCGTCCGCCTCGATGCCCCGACCCTGTTCCTGCTGGGCTTCCACTTCGTCTTCGTGCTGGGAGGCCTCACGGGCGTGATGGTGGCCGTGCCGCCCTTCGACTGGCAGGCGCACGACAGCTACTTCATCGTGGCCCATCTGCACTATGTGCTGATCGGCGGCATGGTGTTCCCCCTGTTCGCGGGCTTCTACTACTGGGCACCGGCCTTCAACGGCCATCGGCTGTCCGAACGCTGCGGCCGCTGGGTGTTCGGCCTCATGTTCACCGGCTTCAACCTGGCCTTCTTTCCGATGCACCTGACCGGGCTGCTCGGCATGCCGCGACGCGTCTACACCTATCCCGCGGACCTCGGCTGGAATGGCCTCAACCTGACGTCCACCATCGGCGCGTTTGCCTTCGCCGCGGGTGTGCTGCTGTTCCTGATCGATGCGGTGTGCCGCCTGCGCCTGCCCGCCCGGGACCACGGCAATCCGTGGAGCGCCGCCACGCTGGAATGGCTACCCGCGCGCGACTACGGGGTACGCAGCATTCCGCAGATCACGGCCCTCGATCCGCAGTGGGCTGATCCCTCGTTGGCACGGCAGGTCGAAGCCGGCGCCCATTGGCTTCCAGGCACCGCCTTCGGCGGCCGCGAAACCCTGGTCACGAGCGTCGTCGCCGCGCGTCCGCTGCATCTGCTGCGCCTGCCCACGGATGGCTGGTCGCCCGTCTTTGCGGCCGCCGGCACGGCCGGCTTCTTCCTGCTGTTGACGCTCACATGGACCTGGCCGGCATTCGCCTGCGGCCTGATCGCGATCGGTGCGGTGCTGCACTGGCTCTGGGGCTCGGACCGGCCGCCGCCGGCGCCGACGGTCGAAGTCGCCGACGGCGTTCGACTGCCGGTGGGCGCCGTCGGTCGCGCCTCGCATTCGTGGTGGGCGGTGATCGTGCTGATCGCCGTGGACATGACGATCTTCGCGTCGTTCCTGTTCGCTCACCTGCACGTCTCGATGGCCACCGAAATCTGCCCGCCGCCGGGCGCCGCGTTGCCTGCGCCAGGATGGACTTCGATGTCTGCATTGTGGGCGGCCGCCGCGGTGCTGCTGATCAGAGCCGCGACGCGCTCCCTGCACGCCGGCGAGCCGCGACGGCAGCGCGGCTTGCGCGCGCAGGTGGCGCTTGCCATGGCCTGCCAGGCCGCGGCGTTCGGGCTCGACCTTGGCGGGCACCTGCGCGCGAGGCTCGATCCGACCGCCCAAGCCTGGAGCGCCACCATCGGCGCGCTGCTGGGCTACCAGGCCTTCCATGTCGCGGTCGTGCTGCTGATGGGCGGCTATGTGATCGCGCGTTCCTGCAGCGGCCGGCTGAGGCCCGACGCGCGCGCGACGTTGGACAACACGGCGTTGATGTTCTGGTGCGTCGCCGCACAAGGCTTGATTGCGGCGTCCTTCGTGCACCTCGTGCCGCGTTGGATGGGTTGACGGTCTCGGAAGGCATGCCTTCATCTGGCATTCCGACGCCCAGGGTCGGCGACGCGTGAGGGGTTGTGACGCGGCGGGCGGTCGCGGACCGCCCGAAGGTCGGGCATGCAATGTGCGAGGCGATCCGTACGAGTGTGCCGATCGCCCGAGGCGCACCCCCGCCACGTGTTCCCCAGTCAGGAAGGACGCCCATGAGAATCCATGCCGAATGCAAGATGACGGTCAAGGCCACCGAGGACTGCCCGGTGGTCGCCATGATGCGTCCGCGAAGTGGTGAAGCGCAGTGGATGGTGAGCGAGGTCTACGAAATGCGGCCCTGGGTGCCGACGACCGAATACGTGGATCAGTACGGAAACCTCTGTCAGCGCCTGACGATTCCGGCGGGCGAGATGCGCATTGAGGTGAGTACCGTCATGGAAACCGAGGACGAGATTGCCGTCGCGCCGGAGGCCGGCGTCACGCCCATTGCTTCGTTGCCTTCGGACGTGCTCGTCTACCTGCTTCAGAGCCGCTACTGTCCGTCCGACAAGATGGAGGCCACGGCAAGGGACATCACCCGCGGGGCGGCGCCCGGCTATCCGCAGGTGGAGGCCATCCGCGCGTGGATCCATGAGCACGTGGAATACAAGTACGGCGTGAGCGACGGCAGTACGGACGCGCTCGACACGCTCGATGCCGGTTCAGGCGTGTGCCGCGACTTCGCACACATTGGAGTCGCGCTGTGCCGCGCGCTCCGCATCCCGGCCCGCATGGTGGTGGGCTACCTATACGAACTCGACCCGATGGACCTGCATGCCTGGTTCGAGGCCTATGTCGGCGGGCGCTGGTACACCTTCGATGCGACGCAGGGCGAGGCGCGCGGCGGCCGGATCGTCGTGGCCTATGGGCGCGACGCAGCCGATGTCGCCTTTCTGTCCAACTATGGCCCCCTCGAAATCGGCGAGATGAAGGTCACGGTGCACCGGCTTGGAGCCGCCCCGTAAGCGGGCGTTGCGAACGCGGTGCGCGCGGCGGCCGCGATCCCGGGTGGCCCTGACGGACCGCGGGCGCGGGCTCACTTCCCTGCCGGATCCTGAGCCATCGGAACGGCGCTGCGACCGACGACGCCGCACGCTGGGATCGCAAGATGGCGGCAAGCGCCATGCCCTCGCGGAGCGAGGCGGTGAGTCTGCGCGCCCGCGTGCCGCTCACCGCGCCCGCGGCGGCGCCGCATTCGAAGGGCTGACCCGCTGGGCGGTCGCGAAGCGGAGGTGGGATACGGGCGCGGGCGGCGCTTCTTCGCTTCACGACGCGTGGCGCGCCGGCCTCGCCCTGACATCGGCAAGCCCCAGCAACCCGTCCATCCATCCGCGGTGGATCGCGGCTACGATGCCGCGTCCCAACTCCGCGAAGGTGGCCTGTGCGCGTCGATGTCCTGTCCACGGCGGGTTGGCCCACATGGCTCGCACTGGCGCTGTTGCTGCTGGTCGCTGTGCTGGTGTTGGTGATCTGGTCGATCCGACGCCACCGCGATCCCAAGCTCGCGATCGACTGCGACCGGCCGATCGGCGAGTTGCTGCCGTCGCTGTCCGGCTTGACGCAAGGCACGGTTTATGAAGGCAACGCCATCGAGCTGCTCGAGGACGGCGCCTTCTTCGAAGCCCTGTTCGAGGAGATCCGTGGCGCGCGCTGCTCCGTCCACTTCGAGACCTTCCTTTGGAAGGATGGCGTGCTGGGCCGGCGCCTGGCGGATGCACTCATCGAACGCAGCGGTGCCGGCGTCCCGGTGCGCGTGCTGATCGATGCCGACGGCGGCAAGAAGATGGGACACGATGCCGCGCGCCGCCTGCGCGAGGCGGGCTGCCGTCTCGAATTTCACCACCCCCGTCACATCCGCCACATCGGTGTCTTCAACGATCGCGATCATCGCAAGCTCGCGGTGATCGACGGGCGCGTGGCGCTGGTGGGCGGGCATTGCATCGTCGACGGATGGCTGTGCAAGGCACAGGGCCGCGACAACGTGCGTGACATCGGCGTGCGCGTGCGCGGACCTGCCGTGCACGCGGTGCAAGCCGCGTTCAGCGAAAACTGGGTGGAGGACACGGGCGAGCTGTTCGTCGGCGACGCGGTCTTCCCGCCGCTCGCACCCGAAGGCGGCACACCCGTCCACGTGGCGAGCATCAAGGCCGAAGGCTCGCCACCGGCCGTGAAGATCCTTCATCATCTGGTCGTCTGCGTGGCGCGCCAGCGCATCTACATCCAGAACCCCTACTTCCTGCCGGACAGCGAGGCCATCGACGCCCTGTGCACGGCGGCGCGGCGTGGCGTGGATGTGCGCGTGATGGTGCCCTCCGCAGAAGCCTCCGACATGCCGATGGTGCAACACGCGGCTCACCGCAACTTTCACCTGCTGCTGGCCGGCGGCGTGCGCATCTTCGAGTACCAGACCTGCCTGCTGCATCAAAAGGTCATGGCGATCGACGGTGTCTGGTGCGCGATCGGGTCGAGCAACTTTGACGATCGCTCCTTCGAGACCAATGACGAGATCACGCTGGGGCTGCTCGACCCGGCATTGGCGAAGCGGCTCGAACAGATCTTCGTGCGCGACATGGCCGAATGCGTGGAGCTCAATGCCGCCGCGTGGGCGCGCCGCGGCATCTGGCACCGCTGCAAGGACAACATGCTGTACGTGTTCAATGAGGTGCTGTGATGAACGGGGGACGACCCTTCCGGTGTTTCGCGCGCCGGCGACCCGTCGCCACGTCGGAAGGCAGCCCGGCGGGCCCCCGCGCGCATGCGTGAGACGTCCTGGGGTGGCCGTCCAGCTGGACTCAACCGGTCCCCGTCGTGAAGGCGGCCAGTTCCCAATCCTGCGTTGCTTCGTCCCACCGAAGAACGTACAGATGGCCATCGTCGGCCTCCACGCGGAACCAGCACTGGGCGGGCCCGAACCAGCGATCCACGATGCGAAGCACGGCCACGCGGCGCACGCCGAGCCAGAAGGCATGAGGTTCGGGCGCATCGCGATCGCCGTCGCGGCACTCCACACGGATCGTCATGGCTCACGATACCGCCAACGGGGGCGCAACAACGGATATCCGCCTCCCGGGCGCAAGTGCAACGATGGCTACCGCGCGCCACCATCCCCTGAAGCAGCTGTCAATCGGCAGTTTCCTCGCCGCTGGACCGTGCCAGTGTCGGGCTGGCGATGGATGATTCCGTCTCGCAACGCAGGCGGCGTCCGGGCCCCGGTGCGGACCCGCTTATTTCCTTGGAGGGGTGATGGCTGTTGTGCAATGGATAGGGCCGACTGCAGTTCCCGGGCCGCTCTCGCGATCGCTTCGTCGAGCGGGGCATCGCGTGCGGGCATGCGAAAACTGTCACGCAGGGGGCGAGCAGCAACGGCATGGGGGTCCCGAGGTGGGCTGCGTTCTCGTCGACCTCGATGTCCCGGGCAACCTGGACGCGCTTCCCGTCCTGCTGGCGCGCACGAGCGCCGACGCAGTCGCCGTCGTGGTCCTCGCCACGCGGCCGGACCCTGCCGACGTCATCGCGGCGATGAAGAAGGGGGTCTCGGATTTCCTCCTCCTGCCGGTCGCGCAGCAGGTGCTGTGCGACGCCATCGACACGGCCATTGCGCGCACCCGCAGGCAAAGCGACCGGGCATCCAGGCTCGCATCGCTGAAGAAACGATATGCCTCCCTGACCTATGAGGAACAGTGGGTCGCGCGCTCTGTCTGCCAGGGCCATCGAAACCGGGACATCGCCGAAGAACTCGGCATCGCCGAGCGCACCGTGAAGAACCATCGAGCGTCCGCGTTGAAGAAGCTGGCCGTGGATTCCGTGCCTGCGCTGGTCCACGCCTTCATTCTCCTGGACGCCGACGATCCGCATGGCAACGGGTGGGCCGAGACCGAAGCCCCCGTACGATGAGCCCGCTGCAGGCTCGACGGCGCCGGTCCGAGAATGATGCGTCCGCGTTTTCTCGCCCGTGCGGGGTCGCCCGCTGCCCCGACGAATGAACGGTGAGCAGGTCGCCCGCACTGGCGGCGTCTTTTGCTCGTCGCCGGGCGGGACGTGATCCGCGACGGATGGTGCCGTCAACCGACGTCGCGCGAAGCCGCATGGCGTGCGTCGGCCTGGTCGAGGTCGTTCAGTTCGAGGCGGAAGCGGGTGCCGCGGCCGACGCGCGAGTCGACCGAAATGCGGGTCTTCAGGACGTGTGACAGGCGCGACACGATCGAAAGACCGAGTCCGACGCCTTCGACCGACGGCAGTTCGGGCCGGTCGACCCGATAGAACTCCTCGAAGATCTTGCCCAGGTCGTCGTGACCGATGCCGTGCCCCTGGTCCCAGACCTCGATGCGTACTTGGCGTGCGTGCACGCGCGCGGCGAGAAGGACCTTGGTTCCGGCCGGGCTGTACTTGATTGCATTCGACAGAATGTTGCCGGCCATCCGTCGCAAGCGCACGACATCCGTCACGAGGGTCGCATCCGAATGCCGCACCCGCAGTTCGACCTTGCTCGCTGCCGCCAGCGGCTCGAACTGTACGCGCAGCCCCTCCAGAACCGCCCTCAGCGGAACCTCTTCGACGTCGAGCAGGATCTGACCGCTGTCCAGGGAGGCGAGATCGAAGAGGGATTCGAAAAGGTTTTTCACCGCGAGCGTGGCGCTCGCGATCTTGGGCGCCAGTTCGAGGTGCAGTTCGGGGCTCTCCAGGAGAAATTCGGCGTACAGCGACAGGGCGCTGACCGGTTGGCGCAGATCATGAGCGGCCGCCGCGAGGAAGCGGTTCTTCATGCCGATCGCGGCCTGAGCCTCCTTTTCCCTCACCGTCAGGTCGTACCGTTCGCCGAATTGCGCCGCCTGCCGACGAAAGATGAAGCGGCCATAGCGCGCCAGCAGCCACCAATGAAACACGGGCAAGGCCAAGAACAGCACGTTCACGTCGCGCAGCGCGCCGGACCGCAGGGCGACGGTGGTGATCAGGCAGCCCAGCAGGACCAGGAACAGAGAGTTCGTGTAAGCGCGCAGGAGCCGCGGAACCAGCGCCACGCTGGTGAGCGGGGCGGAGGCGACGCACGCGAGAATGAGCCAGCACGCGAACTGGCTGTAAGGCTCGATGCGATCGAAGAAGAACAGCAGGGACGCGCCCCAGACCGCACCCTGGACCGTGTAGACGGGAACCATGCGGCGCACAAAGTCCGTCCGCCTCCTGGGGGCGTCCAACGGCAGCGCCTCGTTCCGGTAGGCGCGCTCGCACCGCGAACGATGGCTCACCGTCCCCAGGCCGATCAGCAGCCAGACCATGAGGAAACCAGACGCCTCGTAGCTCCAGCAGAAGACCGCAAGCAGGAGCATCAGTCCACCGCTGACGAGTTGGCGGAAAACCGTGTCCTCGAGAAAGCTGTCGAAGAGCGCTTGATGGATGGCTTGCAGTCGTGCCGGCACGATCACGCCGGGAGGAATGCCGGCCCCGGGATCGGTGCGCGCAGAATCCGCGTCGCGGTCAGTGGGGACAGTGCGAATCGCCCCCTTGGACAGCGCGTCGGCCTCGAGGCCTTGGCGCAATGTGTGAGATGAATGGAACAACGGAGAAGGCGAGTGGGGGGAATTGCCGGATTCTTGCGGAACTTTCAGCCGCCCGAGGCCTGGACTGCAAATCAGCGGGCCAACGAGAACAACTGCACAACCGGACGTTGCGTGGCCGCTGCTGCCGTGCGTTCATCGCCGCCCTCGGCTGCCGCTGCACGCCAGGGCCGGGCTTCGAGCCCGGGGTGCGCCACCGCACGCCACTGGGGCGGCGCGCCCCTTGCGGCGCTGCCCACCATGCGCGTCCTTGCGCCAGGTCGCGACCGCACCGGTCGAGACACGCCAGCGCGGGTTCAACGGCCCCGGAGGAGACCATCACCCGTTCGTGCGGCCGGCCGGTGCGCTGCCGCCGCAGTCGCCCCGGATTCACCGCTCGGATCCTGAGTGTCACACTGCACCCTTCGGGGCGGACCATGCAGGGGCCTGAACGGGCATTCGCGAATACGTGAACGCCCTGACTGCATTGTTTCGGCAGTGGCCATGTCACGACAGTGCCGCATCGCACGCAAGCGCGTGGGAGGTGAGCGGCGCTGGCGATCGAGAAGGCGCTCGCCCACACGCGGCGACAACGTCTTCCCACGACGGACCTCGGACGGGCGAGACAAGGTGACGAGCAACAGCATCAGGAGATGACGATGAAGCGCGAGGCGATGCATTGCTTTGAGTTGGGCACCGTGCGGTTCGTGATCCGTCCGCAGGGCGTCGACGGGCCGCGGGTCCTCGCTGACGTTTCGGAGGAGGCCCTGCCCGATGTCTTCGGCGCGAGGCCGGGTCCGGATTCCCCTGTGAATGCATGCGAAGCGCACTTCCATCGCATCGAATCGATCGCGACGGCTCTTGGTCGCGGGCGCGCTGGAAGGCCCGTTCACCTCGAGACCGCGCATGGCACCGTCGCCACGGGCGGCAAGCCTTGGCCCCCCACGCCCCGTTCACCTGTCCGCCCCGAAGGATCGACGGCGTGATGCACCTGCGCGCCGTCTTCACGCGATTGCTGTGGCGCACGTTGGCCGTGCTGTGCCTGCTGCTTGGACTGGTGGGCATTTTCCTGCCGGTCATGCCGACAGTGCCTTTCGTGCTGGTCGCCGCCTGGGCCGCGGGGCATGGCTGGCCGGCGCTGGAGTCGTGGCTGGTCGGACATCCGCGCTACGGGGTGCATGTCCGTCAATGGCGCGAGGGCGGCTTCGTGCCGCGCAGCGCCAAATGGGCGGCCAGCATCGGGATGCTGGGCAGTGCGATCTTGGTGCAGTTCCTGCCCGTGCCCTCCGCCGCCCGGGTTGCCGTGCCGCTGTGCATGGTGCTCGTGGCTGCCTGGCTGTGGGCGCGTCCCGAGCCGCCGCCGCCGTTGGCGGGCGCCGTTGACGGGAGAAGCCGGCCACCATGACCCTCGACCTTCGTCCGGAGGGGTTCCGCGATCGGAACGCCGAGCGACCGCCCCAAGGATCCTTAGCGCTTCGGTCAAGGACTGGCCCGACGCAAGTGCGGCCTCGAGCGAGTCAAGGCGGCCACGCGATCGATCCCGCCGCATGCGACTGAGGCTCATCCGCAAAGGCACGATGGAGCGTGCCGCTGAAGTCCGTCTCCTGGCACGTGGCAACTGTCCGCCCCTGCGGGCGTTGTGGCTCGGCGCACCACACGGTGCGCAACCCATGGTAGTCCTAGTCCCGCAGACAGGCCTCTTCAATGGCTCGAGCCATTTTGTCGAGGGCTCGCGCGGCGCTTGGACGGGAAAGCCGGTCGCGCGAGCCGCTGGGCGGCGACGGCGACAACGACGGCGGGCATGGCGCGCTCGACACAGGGTCTACGTCGTAGCGCTGGGCCTCGAAGCCTCCAGCGGACCAACGCCAGACAGATAGTCGTCCGTGGTGTTGAGGTGCCACCGGATCCCGCGCTTCGTGACCTTGGCTGGAGAGCCCGCAATGATCGTGTTGCTCTCGTCGAACCTCTTATTGGTCACGGCGCGTGCGGCCACCACGTTGTCAGACGCGATCTCTGACTTGTTGTAGATCAGTACGTCCTTGCACACCCATACGCGGTCCTCAATCCTGACGCCGTGCTCGATGCTCTCTCGGGCCATGGACGCAACGTTGTAGGTCAGATGTTCGACGGCTCCCACAATCTGGATGTTGTCAGCAAAAAGGTTCTCGCTGCCGATGCGGACCACAGTGGACGGGGATATTCCGGCAAGGACGTGCACGTTGCCGTTGAACCAGTTGCCATCTCCAATGCTGACAATCGATTCCCTGGCGCATTTTCCGCCGCTCTCGAAGAAGGTCACGAAGACGTTTGAAGCGATTCGGTTGGCGGCGCCAAACTCGAGTCGGCACCCCACCGTGCCGGGTCGAGTGGCGACGTGAAGGGTGCCGGGCCCTGTGGGCGGGTGGATCAGGATGGCATTGTCGTGGCCGTCGATCTGGAAATCGATCAGTGGCGCTTCTGCCCTTGAATGGATGCGCTTTCCGTTCACCACGATTTCATTGCGCCCGAAGGCTTCGCGCTCCGTTTCCAGCCGTGCTGCCAGTGCAGCGGCGTCCGCCTCGGAAGCCGCTCGCGCAAGCTCGTCGCGTCGACGGCGCTCGGCCTCGAGCGCGTCGACCTGGCCTGCCAGGCGCGTGAGAGTGCCCGAAGCCTGATCGAGGACAGCAAGGAGTTGCCTGCGCTCACGCGACATCTGGACAGCACGAACCATCCCATAGGGCAGGGCCATCTTGATGGCCGTCCTCATTGCTTGTCTTGCGTGATCAAGAGTCATGGGGATGAATCGCCACGGCCACTTCTCTACGGCTCGGACCGCTGCGCTGACACGGCGCCCTTGCGCTTCACTTTCACCCAGTCGCGCGATCTTCCGCCCGGAAAGTAGCGGCTGTCCGCCTTCTTGGCGACCAGGCCCTCAAGTTCCAGGCCGAGCACGGCGTCGTCGAAGACACGCTCGACGTCGGAATCAAAATACCCGACCGTGAGCACGTGGTCGGGGCAGGGGTCCAGGAGTTCACCCAGGATGGCCTTGCGCTGCAGGAGCTCCAAGTTGAGCACGTTGATGCGATGGTCGACCATGATGTCGAAGATGGCGTAGCCGACATGATCGCCACCCTCGACCCAGCGCTTGCGCAGCCCCCGCTTCTGTAGTCGGTCGAAGTTGCTGCGACCCAGATCGTCGAAGACACAGACCTCCCCGTCGACGATGTAGGGACCGCCCGGTACCCGCGCGAGACTGCTGGCAACCTCTGGGAACCAGGCCGTGGCGTTGGCACCGTTGCGCGTGCGCAGTCGGCAGTGCCCGTCACCGAACATCGCGGTCATGCGCCATCCGTCGAGCTTGATCTCCCACACCCATCCCGGGGCGTCGAAAGGCAGCGGACGTTCGATGAACAGCATCGGCGGGAAGTCGTGGAGTTCCATGAATCAGCATACGTTCCCACAGGACCTGGGCTCTTGCTGTCAGGAAAAGGAGCATAAAGGGCAATGGTCGATCGACGGCATGGGGGTGAACCGTATCCAGTCCATGGCGCGGGCTGAGCCGCGCTTCGACTCACAATCGCAGGGGACGCTCGGGTCTGACGATCCCAAGAAGACCGGCCAGGACCGCCAACGCATCGCGTTGAAGGAGTCGCACGAGGTGCGCAGCTGGACCGAGTCGCTCGGCGTCACCGAGCAGCAGCTCAAGCCGTCGCGGTCGTCGGCGACAGCGCCCAGAAGGTGTGCGCGAGTACCTTCGGAAGCATTGACCACCAGGGCGGCATGACGGGCAAGGAGCTCGCAAGCCGACCAAGCGGGCCCCAGCGAAGTCGTCAGGTGCTACTGATCGGGGCGAGGCCGATGCGCTCGGCCAGCGCCCTGCCTCGCTCAGTCGGTACGGCTGGCCGGCAGCACCAACGTCACCAGGATCCTGCTCTCTTCCAGCGCATGAAAGCCGTGCGGCAACCCGCTGGCGATGTACATGACCTGGTCAGCCGCCAGCACCTTCGTGATGCCGTCCACCAGCACCTCGACCCGTCCGCGCACGCACTGCAAGGTCATCGACGTGGAAACGGCGTGCGAAGGGATCTGCTTGCCGCCCGGCAGGACCAGCCACATGATCTCGATGTCGCCGTCCTTCACGACGGCGCAGGTCTCTGATGCTTCGGCGTCGAGCACATCAAGGTCCACGACCTGACCGGATGACGCGTGGGGGATGGCCATGGCGACAGTGTGGCAAGGCGGGCGCGCGCTGTCCAGACCGCAAGCGGCTCGCGTGTCACAAGGGAGGCAACCCCTTTGATGATGGCTCAGGCACCCCCTCGGTCCACTTGCGCGCCAGGCTCGCAACGGCCGCAGGCTGCCGTCGGCACCGTGGAAGGCGGGGCGGCGTGCGGCGGCTTCGACCCAGACCTTCGGGAACCCCTGGCCCGAGGCGGCGTCCGCGCATGCGACCCCGATGTCCATCACGAGGAGCCACCCGCCTGCCCGCGGCTGAAGGCCTTTCGTCACAACTTCCCCTATGAGACGCGGTGGGATCCCTACCATTACGGCGATGAAATGGCTTTCCAGAGCGATCGTCGTGTTGTCCTGCCTCGTCGCTGTGGGCTGGGTTGCGCTCATCTTTGTGCTCTGGGATGCGAGCCGCAGGTAGGTGCAGGAAAGGCCGAGATGGACAATCGAATGATCGCTCCGGCGCCAGGTTCGCACCGACAGCTGCGCTCAGCCCCTCAAGGATGACAACGCGACGGGGAGGCGTCGCGGCGGGAAGTTCTGTCGGCACCCGCGTTCCTGATCTTTCGCGATCGCCGTGACTGGCTCCCGCTCGGCAGGTACGCCACAGATCGGCCGCCTTTGTCGCGCAAGCGTGCGAGGTGCCGCAAGGTCAGCCCACGTAGTCCACCAGCAGCAGCGAAGCCGCACGCAGGAACGCGAGCTCGCACGGTTTCACTTCGCAGCGGTCCATGTCGAAGTGGGACAGGATGCCGCACGCGGGCCCACCGCCCGCCGGCCGCCGAACCAACCCGCAGTGCGAGAGGATCGGGCTGTCGAAGGGCCCGAGGCGACGATCCTGGCGGCAGTCCGAGGAGACGAAGTCGCCGCGAGCCAGGGTGAGCCGGCCCAGCTCATTCAGCAGCAGGGCGCTGTGCAGGTAGGCGCGGTTCTCGCCGCAGCGATCAAAGACACACACGGGGTGCAAGGCGCCGTCGCGGACCCTGTGCAGCGCCGTGTAGCGGAAGCTCGTTCGATCGTTCAGCAGTTCCAGCGCCGAGGCCAGGCCGTGCTGCAGACGCGCCTTGAAGGCCAGCAGCTGGTCCTCGAAGGGAATGTCGATCATCAGGCTCGCCGCGACCAGTCGCCGAAGGCTTCCCGGATCGAGTCGCCCGCATCGCGCTCGTCGACGTGCCTGAATCCCCTGACGACCTCGGCGCACTCGTCGGCGACGAGCAAGCCGAAGTCCCGCAACCGCACGGCAGGTATGCGGGCCCGCGCGCCCGAACCGCCCTTCGCACGCATAGCTCACCGGCATGGACGCGCAGCTGTCCATGAGGCGAACGAGCGTTTGCAACGCTTTGGGCATGGGTGCGCTGCGCCACCAGGATGGGGGCCTGGAAGGTCACGGCCAGTGCCTTCAGGATCGTCGACAGCGCGGCAGGTGCCCTCGGCGGCGCCGACCCCCACGAGGTCGCGGCGCGGTGCTCATCGGCCGCTGCCACCTCGGCGAGGTGCGCCGTATCGCCAATCGGAGTGAGGCGCCGCCGCGTCGATGTCGTAGGCCTCGCGAACGGCCTCGAGCGCGTCAACCACCAGCCGATAGGCGTCGCGCCGTTGCGCTGGTCCGGCGGGAGGCGTGGCGTGCCCTCCTGGGGTGCTCAACGAATCGTGGAGGCGCTCGCAGGCCGCCGCGAACGCGAGCGCCGCGCGCACCTGCGAAGGCGAAGCCTGGGCCATAACCTCTGAACCGTTGGGGATCCACGTCTTGAAATCCCGGTCTCGGTCGCCGCGTTAAGGGGGCTAGAAAATATAGCCCCGCACCCTCAATCTATCCACCGCCACGGTGGCTTCGGGGGTACTTATCGGAACCGCTTGCGGAACTCGCGCACGACTCCCCCACCCCGGCTGGCGCGGCCTGAGGGGCTTCAGTACAGGTCGCCGTTGCCCGCGGAACGACTCGCCATTTCACTCGACATGCTTCGCCCTGAATGGCCAGCGTGTAGGTGGGCCGTTCGACGCGCCCATCTGCGGAAAGCGGGCGAGGCGCTGACGTCGATTCGCGGCGCAGATGAATCCAAGCTGGCAGGGGTGGACCCCCGAAGTGAACGGGTCGGCAAAAGGCCGGCCGCGCGAGGCCGAAAAAAGGCCCGCTCTGCGGGCCTAATGCTGTGAGCCTGTTACGGAGGCGGTGCGACGAGGAGACGTGCCATGGAGAGAGGGCGGCCGCACACACAGCGAACCCAGCCTAAACCTATTCCAAGAACAAGCAACGATAGAAAAGCTTGCGAGATAGAAGCGCCAACGCACAGGCGCGACGCGGCGCAACGCAAAGCGACGACAGCCACCTGACGGTCGCCACGGCCTCAGGAGCCCGGGGCTCGAGAGAAACTCGGCGTGGATGTCCTTTCGTGCATGCCGACGAACGCGGTCAGGCCCTGCTCGCGGGCCCGTCCCGGGTCCTGCGCCGCACGGGCTTCACGGTCGGAGCGTGAGTTCACGCTCACAGGCGCGCGCTGCCGCGCTTCAACCCGACTGCACCGTTGTTTCGTATAGCCGGCTTCATCGACCAGCTGGGTGCCACGGCGACCAATGCCGGAAATCTGGACGATCACCCTCCCCGGCTTTGGCCCCGTCCCTTGCGGGACTTCGGCCCGGAGCCAACCCACCACGTGCCCTTCCGTACGACGACCTGACACGCTTCAAGATGGATATGCGGCGGCGACATGGCGCGCGGCGCGAAGCGCACCCGAATGAGGGAATGGCTTGGCTTCGTCGGGCAAGCAAGCATCGAAGTTTCTGGCAACAAGACGCACGCCGCGACGCTTGACAGACCCGAAGCTCGTCCTGCCGCGAAGGGAGCCTCGCGACAGCGCCGCCCACAACTTGAGTGCCCCTGCGGCAAGGTCGCTTTGCAGCGATGGGCTTCACGCCGCAGGCGGCCACGCGTCGCCGTTCGCCAACGTACCGCACCGGTCGCTTCGTCCCAATGCTCAAGGCGATCACTGTGCACCGATCTTCGCTTGCCGTCCGGTTCTACAGAAGGCCCGGCGCGGGAATCCGGTGCAGCCTGTCGCCGACGTGAACCTGGGCCGGACCGCGTCGTCCCGGTACTTTCAGCTTGCCATCTAGCGCTTCGTCTTCGGCGTCCGAGGCAGGTGCACGGTCCTGGGATAGTCGTCCTGAGGCTCCAACGGGGCTGAAGGTCCCGCAGGCGCGACGAAGTTCGCAAAGACCGAGTCGTCGAACGTCTCCTGCCGCTGGATCGCCACGGCCGCATGCCGCTCCTTCGCACTCGCGCGAAGCCGCGCCAGGCCGGCTCTCACCTCCTCGGGCGAACGCAGGGCGGGGGCGGTGGCGCCCGAAGGGCTCGCGGAGGGTGTCGCGCGCGCGGGCAGCGAGGCTTCCGCCGCATGCGGTCGGAGCGATGGACGAAACAACGTGGCAAGTCGGCTGCGCAGTCGGCTCAAAAGCTGGGAAATCATCGTTCGCCCGAGATCAAAGCCAGCGAATATGGAGGTCGGCGCGCAGATCGAAATTCAGCCGAAGTCTGCGACGCGTGCAGGCCCTGTCCTACCTCGCCGGATCTGGCTCAGTGCGCCGGCGCGTTGTCCGTGAGGATCGATGCGGCGCGATAGGCCGAGCGCCCTGCGGTCTTGGTATAGGCCACCAGCGTCCGCCATTGGCGCTCGCGCTCTTGCGGCGTCGGATCGGCCGACTGGTTCAGCAGCGCCTGACTCACCTCCAGCAGCGCGATCGCGGAGGTGATGCAGAAGTGGATCGCCGAGTCTTCCGGATTCTTCTCGTACCGGGCCTGCTCTGCGTGCAGTGCCATCGATTGGTCCTTCGCGCTCATCGATGCGAGCAAGGTCGGTCCGTAGTACGGCACCTCGGCCCGATCGTCCGCGCTGCCGAGGATCAGGTCCAGTTCCCTCAACGCGCGCTCGAGTCGCATCTTCTTTTCCGATGCCGGGTCGTGTCTTGCCGGGTTCGCTTCGTTGTGTAGGTCAGCCATGCGGCGATTGTCCCGAGCCGGACGACCCGACCGCTTTGACAGCGACGTGGAACGCTGGGCTTTTGCGACTTACCTCACGGTCGACAGAGTTCGAGCTCACGCAAGGCGCTGCGCGCGCGTACAGTGCGCAGTCCACGCGACACGGTCCAAGACTCTCCAGGAGCACACTTTCGATGGCGGCGATTTGTCCGGCCTGCGGCACGGCCAATCGCCCCGCGGCCAAATTCTGCATGCAATGCGTTACCGCCCTCCCGAGTGCGGATGCATCGCTCATCGAACCGTTCGACGAAGGGAAGACCATGCCCTACGTCAAGACCGAGTTGACGCCGCGCAGCAGGGACGCCGATGCGCGCGCGAGCCGCCTGGACTCGATCCATGCGCTTCCGACCGGCACCGAGATCGAAGGGTTTCGGATCCTGCGCCAGATCGGCGAGGGCGGATTCGGCATCGTCTATCTGGCCTGGGATCTCGCGCTCGAGCGCCACGTCGCGATCAAGGAGTACATGCCGTCGTCGCTGGCGGTGCGCGGCGTCTCGATGGAGGTCTCGATGCGCTCCGAGCAGCAGCGGGAGACCTTCGATGCGGGCTTGAAGAGTTTCGTCAATGAAGCCCGCCTTTTGGCGCGCTTCGACCATCCCGCGCTCGTCAAGGTGTTCCGCTACTGGGAAGCCAACGGCACGGCCTACATGGCCATGCCGTACTACCAGGGCCCCACGCTCAAGACTGCGCTGTCCCAGCTCGGGACGCGCGCGCCCGAAGCCCTGTTGCGTGAATGGCTGGACCCGCTGCTCGACGCGCTCGCCGTGATGCATGCCGAGCAGTGCTATCACCGCGACATCTCGCCGGACAACATCCTGCTGACGGCCAGCGGTCCGTTGCTGCTGGACTTCGGCGCAGCCCGGCATGTGATCAACGATCGAACGCAGGTGCTCACCACCATGCTGAAGCCCGGCTTCGCGCCCGTGGAGCAGTACGGCGGCACCATGCTGCAAGGGGCCTGGACCGACCTGTATGCGCTGGCGGGCGTGGTGCACTACGCCATCACCGGCCGCCCGCCGATCGCCTCGGTGGTGCGTGTCGTGAACGACCCGCTGCCGCCACTGGCGGTCTCGCACGCCGGGTACTGCAGCGAAGGCTTCCTGCGCGCCATCGATGCGGCCCTCGCGGTGCGCCCCGAGGCGCGACCGCAGGACGTGGCGGCATTCCGCGCGCTGCTCGACGGCGAGGCCCGGCCCCGGACCGAGGCGCCCGAGCCGCCTCAAGCCGAAGCGATGCCCGCCACAGCGGCAGCGGAAGCGACGCTTGGCGCCCCTGTCGTTTCCCGGGCCGGACGCAACCGCTATGCCGTACTCGTGGCCGTGATGTTGAGCGTGGCCGCCGTGATAGGGGCGAGCTGGCAGGCGTGGACCCCGTCCGAGGGGGCGCGAGCGACCGCGGCGCCATCGGCGGCGGCGGTGCCCACCGATGCAGGCCCGGCGACCGCCGCGCACATCGCCATGCCCGCCGCGGAGAAGCCAGCGCCCGTCCCGGCGCCTGCACCCGTCGCGGCGCCCGCAGCCACGACGGCGCGCGCGGCCGTGGCGCAGGAGCGGCCGACCTTGGCTGCTGTGCAGCCACCGGCGGCGGTTTCGCCCGCGCGCGTCGCGGGCCCGAGGCGCGCCACGGCGCCGCCGCCCGCGGCTGCGCCGGCCGAACTCGTGACCAGGGCATCCGAGAAAAACCGCACACTTTCCCATGAGGCGGAAACCACGTCGTCCTACAACCAGACGGCCCGGCCACCGAGATGCAGCGACCTCGTTCTGAAGTCTTCTCTGGAACCGCTCAATCCAGAAGAAGCTGCCTTTCAGAAATCTCGATGCAAATAGATCGCCGCGCCCCCACCACCTCGCATTTCTGGTTCCACCTTCTCCTCGGCGCACTCCTGGCCATCGGCCTTGGCGGCTGCGCGACCTCCTTTCGCAGCGACGAGGTGCAGTCTTTCGACCAGGCGGTCGTCAAGGCCACGGATGCCTTGCTGCGCCACGCGAGCGCGGCGCCCGCCCTGCCCGCTGCGGCCGCCGCGCCTGGAGACAGGCGCATCATCGTGGTCGACCCCACCCTGGACGCCGCGAGCGGGCAGCAGACCGCCGGCACGCAGCGACTCGATCGTGCCGTCGCCGCGCAGATCGCCGCGGCGTTCCGGCAGTTCGAGATCGTCCCCTTCAAGGCGGCCAATCTGTCGCGCGCCCAGTACCTCCTCGCCGGCTCGCTGTCGCGAGAAGACGCCGGCGTGCGCATCCAGCTCGCACTGGTGGAGCTGAAGGGCGGCACCATCGCTGCCCAGGCATCCACCCTGGCTCGCAAGGACGAGGTCGACATGACACCGCTGGCCTACTATCGCGACAGTCCCGTGCTGGTGAAGGACGACGTGATCGAGGGGCTCGTGCGCACCAGCAGTTCCGCGCCCGGCCAGAGGGCCGATGCGACCTACCTCGCCCACATCGCAACGGCCACGATGGTGAACGACGCCACCCAGCTCTACAACACGGGGCGTTTTCGCGAGGCGCTCGCCCAATACCGCAGGGCCGCGGCGACGCCGGGCGGTGACCAGATCAAGGTGCTCAACGGGATCTATCTGACCACCCTCAAGCTCGGCCAGTCGGCCGAGGCAGAGGAAGCCTTCGGGCGCGTGGTGGCGTACGGCATCGCTCACAACCAGCTGGGCGTGAAGTTCCTGTTCAACCCTGGCACCACCGACTTCTGGTCGGATCCGCGCGTCACCAGTGCGTACCGCATGTGGCTGCGCCAGATTGCGCGCCAAGCGGCCGATGCGCGCACGTGCATGGACATCGTCGGCCACTCCAGCAAGACGGGACCCGAGGGCGTGAACGACTCTCTGTCGTTGCGCCGCGCGCAGTACATCAGGCAGCGGCTCATCGCCGACGCCGCCGAATTGTCGGAGCGCACGCGGGCCAAGGGCATGGGGTCGCGGCTGAACCTGGTCGGCAGCGGCACCGATGATGTCGTGGACGCCCTGGATCGCCGGGTGGAGTTCGCCATCGTTGAGTGCGCCAGATAGCGCAAACTCGCGCGCAACCACCCCTCCGCGGAAGCTGCCGTGCGATCTGCGTGGTGGAACAACTCGCGCGGCTGCCGTGCGCGGACTTTTCCACTGTCGCCGTGGACAGAGCTGTGGACAACATCGTGAAGAACCGCCGCGTGCCGCTCCAGGCTTGGTCTGCAACGCGGTGCGCGCGAAAGAGGCAGGGGGTCTCGGTGAGCGCGCGCCCGGCTCTCAGAATGAGCCATCCCTGAGCAGGCTCGCCTTGCCGTCGAAGGTGAGTTCGTAGCGATCCTTGAAATCGAGAATGCGCACCCGGCTGCCGGCGTCGAGGCTCAGCAGGTAGTTCACCGCGTCCTTGCGGTTCGGCCAGGTCGTCGCGACGAGCTTGGGCGGCGACGACTCCTCGTCGATGGCCGCGTAGCGGCCGGTCACATGCCGTCCGAAACCGACAGGCACTTCAATGCCCGCTTCCTCGCAATAGGCTTGAATGCTGTCCTTGTAGCTGTCGAACATGACGACCCCCTGGAGAGATTGGTCGCTTGATTCTTGGTGTACGCGAGGTGACCGAATGTCAGCGGACGCCCCATGCACAAGCCGGCCCCCCGCTCCATACCGATCACGAGGCGACCGCCTCTCAGGCCAGGGGATCCAGCGACGCCAGGTCCACCGTTCCATGCTGGCTGGTGAAGACCGGTCCCTCGGCGCTGCCGTCCTGGCGCTGGCTGACGCCGTTGATGGCATGGTCCCCGGTGTCGTACTGGGTCACCCTGCCGTCCCGTTCCATCACGAGCCGCCGCGCCTGAGGAAAGAACGCATAGCGCCAGCCGTCCTGCGCACCCGAGCTGGCCGGACTGCCAAGGCTCGCAGGCCACCAGTCCAAGGCCGCCCCCGCCATGGGCTTCATCGGCTTCATCGGTTCCATCGGTTCCATGGGCTTCATTGGTTCCATCAGAGTCTCCCGAGCAGTTCCGTCTTCTTGGCGATGAAATCGGCCTCCGTCAGCACACCGCGATCGCGCAGGCCCGCGAGGCGTTCGATGGTGTCGAGTGTGTGCGCAGCTGCGCGGTCTGCCTGGGCGTGCGCGGGTGCGCCAGGCGAGGGGGGGCCTGTCGGTGGCACCGTGTCCCCGCGCGGTGCGGCCGAAGGGGTTGAAGGGGCCGAAGAGGCCAAGGAGGTCGAAGTGGCCGAGGACGTCGCAGGGGTGGGCGCGACCGACGCGTCGGCCTCGTTCACTCGCTTCAGCGAGCTCAGCGCGACCGGCCCGTGCTGGCTCGCAAAGGTCAGCGACTCGCGGCCCCCTTGCTGCTGCGACACCCCCCCGATCAGATGGTCCCCGGTGTCGTAGAGCTCGACCGCACCGGCCCGTTCGATCGCCAGGCGGTGCTGCGCCGGAAAGTAGGCGTAGCGGATGCCGTTCTGCGCCCCGCTGCTCGAGGGCGCGTGCAGTTCCTTCGGCCACCATTCGACCCCGGCTTCGGGGGTCGCGGCGGTCGGCGGCCGGCGCCAGGGCGGATGCGCTGCGTACAGCTCGGCGAGTTCCTCGCACAGCGCATTCACGCGTGCCTTGAGGCCCTGGTCGAACATGTCGCCGATCATGAGCATGCCGCCGCGCATCCACTGCCCGCTGCCGCCGAGCGTCGGATGGCTGAACTGCGCCATGCCGCCCTGGCCCAGCGTCACCGCCTCCCACAGGACCTGCGCCACTTCGAGCTCGAAACCATGGCGAGCCGCGACATCGGTCAGCGCCTGCACGAGCGGCGCAGGCCACTCCGCCGGGGAGCGCTGGGCCCGCGGCGAAGCCGAGCTGGATTGAGACTGAAACTGCATGTCCCGGCCCGCCGTCACGCCACTGGAGGGTCGTTCTCCCGCCCGAAGTGCCGGTGGCTCATTGACACCATGAAGGCCGCGACCGCTTCGTCGGCGTCCGCCGCGTTCGCCAGGATCAGGCCTTCGTCGGGGCTGCCATCGGGCAAGGTCATCGGAATCTGCGCCTCGGTCAGCAGGGCCTGCGAGGCGCCGAACGCCAGGATCGGCTTGCAGTGCCAGTACTGAAGCCTGAGGAATTCCAGCGTATGGGCATCGGCGTCCAGAGCCTCGACCCCGGCTTCTCCGTCCGGCAGGATCAGTGCATCGAACAGCATGCCCGGGCTGTTTTCCATCGTGGCGTCCACCTCGAGTTTCTCGCCGCCCGCCCCGATGCAGGTCCCGAGCCGCGCGCCCACCAGCCTCGGCACCGCGCCAGCGCCCACGAGGGCCGCAACCGCCTTGCCGATCGACGCGCCTTCGACGCCCTGGGCCACGAGGATGGCGACCTTGCGCGTGCGAATGCTGCCGTCGCCGGGACGGGCCAGGAGTGACAGCGGCGGGGAGGCCTCGACCTCGGGCGGCGCCGGATTTTCGAGCGCCCTGGGCAAGGGCGGCGGCAGCTCCATGCCAAGGTCTTCGGCGATTCGCGCGGCCAGTGCGGGCGACGCGTTCGCGAGGCTGGCGATCATCCGCTGCCGGATCGCCGGCACGGTGAGCTTTGACAGCTCGAAGCGAAACGCGTTGGCGATGTGGACCTTCTCGACCTCGGACTGGCTCTCGAAGAAGAGCGTCGCCTGGGTGTAGTGGTCCGCGAATTTCTCCGGCTTGATGCGCACCTTGTCGGCACTCTCCTTGGCGTCGATCCGGCTGGCGACGCTCGCGAACCCTTGCGCGGCGCCGGCCTGGAACGGGCAGCCGCCCGCCAGCGAGTTGGGCTCATAGGCCACCCGGCCGCGATGGATCGCCTGCCGATGCATGCCATCGCGCTGGTTGTTGTGCACCTGCGCGACCGGCGCGTTGATCGGCAGCTCGTGGAAGTTCGGCCCGCCGAGCCGGCTGATCTGCGTGTCCACGTACGAGTGGATGCGACCGGCCAGCAGCGGATCGTTGGTGAAATCGATGCCGGGCACGACGTGCGCGGTGCAGAAGGCCACCTGTTCGGTCTCGGCAAAGAAGTTGTCCGGGTTTCGATTCAGCACCATGCGCCCGACGATCTGCACCGGAACCAGCTCTTCGGGGATGATCTTGGTCGCGTCGAGGATGTCGAAGCTGAACTGGTCCGCCTGTTCCTCGGTGAAGATCTGCAGGCCCAGCTCCCATTCCGGGTATTCGCCCGCCTCGATCGCTTCCCACAGATCGCGGCGATGGAAGTCCGGATCGGCGCCGGAGACCTTCACGGCTTCCTCCCAGACCTGCGAGTGCGTGCCAAGCTTCGGCTGCCAGTGGAACTTGACGAGCACCGATTCCCCCGCGTCATTGACGAGCCGGAAGGTATGAACGCCGAACCCCTGCATCATGCGGAAGCTGCGCGGAATCGCGCGGTCGGACATCAGCCACATCAGCATGTGGGTGGACTCGGGCATCAGCGACACGAAGTCCCAGAACGTATCGTGCGCGCTGGCCGCCTGCGGCATCTGATGGTGAGGCTCCGGCTTGACCGCATGGACGAGGTCGGGGAACTTGATGGCATCCTGGATGAAGAACACCGGCATGTTGTTGCCGACCAGGTCCCAGTTGCCTTCGTCGGTGTAGAACTTCACCGCAAAGCCCCGCACGTCGCGCGCGGTGTCTTTCGAGCCGCGCTCGCCGGCCACCGTCGAAAAGCGCACGAAGACGGGCGTGACCTTGCCGGCTTCCTTGAACGGCGCGGCCTTGGTGTACTGCGTCAGCGGCTTGTAGCACTCGAAGAACCCGTGCGCGCCCGAACCGCGCGCGTGCACGATGCGCTCGGGAATGCGTTCGTGATCGAAGTGGGTGATCTTCTCGCGCAGGATGAAGTCTTCCAGCAGGACCGGGCCTCGCGCGCCGGCCTTGAGCGAGGCCTGGTTGTCCGCGATCGGCACGCCCTGGTTGGTGGTCAGGCGCTGGCCGGTGGCGTCCACGCGCACGCGGTCCAGTGGCGCGATGGTCGCGTTCACGCCCTCGGGCGCGACCGTGCCGGTCTTGTCGGACGCATTCGCCTCCGACAAGGAACTCGCCCCCGGCAAGCGCGACGCCGCACTGACCGTGAGTCCGATCGGTGGCGTCGCGGCGTGGGCCTCGCCGTATTCCAGCGGCTTGTTCGTGTTGGCGGGCATGGACGCGGCCAGGCCCTGGGTGTCGATCGCTTTCTGCGTGGGCGGATCGCCGACACCGGCCGCGGGGGGCGCCGGGTGGGCGGGTGCGCTGTCGGTGTTGCGCGCGGCTGCGCGGGCGGGCAGGATGTCGGAATCGGCGGGAGTGGGACGCTTTTTGGCCATGGGGAGTTGCCTCGTGGTGACGGAGTGTGGAGAACGAAAGAGGATTTGGACGGTGGAAGGTCCTTCGTCAACCTAGGCCCGGCTTCCGGCACGCCTTGTAGGAAATGTTTGCGTCTTCTCGACGCCCGACCGCAGCAGCGACCGTTCGAACGCCGCGACGATCTCGCCAACGTCGCCCACGCGAGGCATTGCAAGGCGGCATCGTCAGTGGCGGCGCTTTCCTACAGCGCCCACCCTCAAAGGGGACGACGCTCCGAATCCTGTTCAAGGAGATGCGGTGTCGGCAGTGTCAGGTTCAACCCATCCGCTCCCGTTCGCACCGAGGCGGCGGCGATCGGGAATCGGCATCGCGCGGCCCGGCCCCGCGGCACGCCCGGCATGGCGACGCCCTCGACCGCGGGGCGACCCACGTGGCCTGCCTCTCGACGCTGACCGCGCGCGCGCCGAGCTTCTGCCCGTGGCCCTGGGCGACGGCGCGCCCGCTGGGCGCCAGAGCGCACGGTGGCAGGACATGCGAAGACGAAGACGCGCGCCTTCGACGCCGGCCCTGGGCCGTGCCTGGCATCGGTGGGTGCTGCGGATCCTCCACCCAGCGCACGGGCGAGGACCACGATGAGGCTCGATCCGCGACCGGATGTCGACGACGAACAGGGGCCTCGGCCCGGCGAGCGGGTCAGTTCTCGGCCGCCGCTGGAGTTGCCGATCAAGGCTGCGAGCCCCAGGGCCAAGGCGCGCTCCGAACTGCTGCTCCTGGCCGCGATGGTGGGGATCCTGCTCGCCTGCGCCTTTGCATTCCGCGGGACCAAGGATGGCGAGAAGCTGCCGCGGCCGTTGATCAGGGTGTCGCCTCTGACGATCGCCGATCTGCACCCGCGCATCCGTTCCGTGTTCGTCAAGGCGCCAGGCGACGGTGCACTGGAGATCACACTGGTCCAGTCCGCGCCGATGTACCCGGCGAGCGTGGTGACCGACCTGTCGCAGGATGCGCTGGCAGTGTCGCGCGGCCTCAAGGAGCATTTCCCCGATCTCCACCCACAGACGATCCGCTTCATCGCCAAGGCGCCGCCGGTGACCGCCTTCGGGCCCGGGAAGGTGCCGATTGCGATGCTGGCGCTGGACTTCGACCGTTCCGACTTGATGGAGCGGGTGGCCGTCGCCGACTTCTCGTTCCAGGCGCTCCTGAACCGGGCGACCGGGATGCGCTACCTGGACCCGAGTGCGGCCGGCTACGTGGCCGCCTTCTGCGGCGATCCGGTCGCCCGGGCGGCGACCCTCTTCTGCGCACGCGAAGCGCCCTGACCTCGAAAGCGCATCGGCTGCTGTGCGCGCCAGAAAAGGCGTCGCATGCGCACGGGCCTGCGAGCCGCTCGGTCGCACCCTGCCACGGGCCTGCCAGCCCCTGCCTTCGTCGGTCCGAGTGGGAGCAAAGCCTGTGGAGATCGAAGCCAGTCGGTATGGCCTACACGGTGTGGGCGGACCGGATGACACCCCGACGTGGGTTGCCAGCGGTATCACTCGGGCGTGCACCTCTCCCGCGGCCAGGCAGCTTCAACGTTGCGCAGCCGGGGAGGGGCCGCTGGTCCATTGCCACGCTCGCTCGGGAGACGCCGGATGATCCACCCTCTCTTCAAGGCCGCACTGAAGCGGCCGGACCTCGTGCTTCACCATTTGGCCAACTACGGCGAGCTGCTCAAGTGCGAAGCCGCAGACGCCGGAAAGGGCCTCCTGGTCCAGGCCGCCGCGGGCGTCGCGGCGGCCGTCGCCCTCCTGCTGGCGCTGGGCTTGACAGGGGTCGCCGTCATGCTGGGTGTCCTTCATGGGACCTTTCACTGGGTCCTGGTGGCCGTGCCCGCCGTGGGGTGGCTCGGCGTCATCGTCGGCGCGGTGGTGGCGACGCGTTCCGCGGTCCAGCGGGACATCCAGGACGTGCGCGATGAAGTCGAGCGCGACCTCCACCTTCTGCGACTCGCAAAGGAATTGAAGAATGAATGATTCGTTCAAAGCCCTCACGCCCAAGGACAAGCTGGCGCTGTCCCGGGCGGAACTGCTCGCCGCGATGGGTTATCAGCAAGTCGACGGCACCGTCGGGATCACCGACGTGCAAGCGCTTGCGCCGCCTCAGGGCTGGACCGCCGACGGCAGGTTGGGCTTCCTGGCCCGCTGGTGGCGCCGGCACCCCGCCAGCACCGCGCTGGAGCTGGTGAAGCCCGGACTCGCCCGCTACGCGCATCGACATCCCGCCAAGCTCGTGGCCTACAGCGCATCCGCGGGCAGCCTGCTCGTGCTTCTCAAGCCCTGGCGATTGCTGTCGGTCGGGGCCCTGATCGCGCTGCTGTTCCGTGCGTCGGACCTGTCGGGAGCACTCTACACGGCGTTGCGCTCCGCCGGTCATGCCGCGGAGCGCAGCGCGGACCGGCTCCTCGACGACGCGTCGGCCGGCACGGCCGCCCGTGTCGGCTGGCATCCGTGAATCGACGGGGAGTTTTGATGCAGTCTGGAATTCGTGGTCGATGGCATGAGCGGGTGGGCGTATCGCTCCTCGCCGCCTTGGCCGGACTGGCCACCGCCGCGGGCGCGCAACCGACGGGCAACCGACGGGCAACCCCCAGGGCACCACGGGCCCGGCGGTCGAGGGCGCGAGCGGGAAACCCACCCCTGGGCGGCCGATCCGACAGCCACAGCGCCTCCCCTCGACTCGACTCGCGGCACGGCCCCACGGAAGCACGCACGCAACGCTCCGAACCGCCGGGCGGTGGGCTCGCCGGCGGCTTGCCCCGGAAGAACCTGCAGGACGCGCCGTCCTCGCCGCGAGGCACGACGGGCCAGGGCGCTGCCGCGCCCGCCTCGGCTGCGCCCGCCCCGCGACGCTAGTCGGCGACGGCGCGGCGCATTCAACCGGCGATACGAGTGACTCCCACGACGATGCAGGTTCGCATTCCGGTGGACGGCACCGAAGCGGTCCAGGGCACGATCGTCGCGGCGCCGACGTCATTGCCCGGTGTCCTGATCGTTCACGGCTGGGACAGTGACCAGGCCCATTACCAGATCCGTGCGGAAGACCTCGCGGCCCTCGGCTGCGTCTGCATGACCTTCGATCTGCGGGGGCACGGGCGACGCGGGGACCTCAAGGCCACGGTCTCGCGCGCGGACAACCTGCGCGACGTGCTGGCAGCCTTCGATCTGCTCGCCGGCCAGGCGTCGGTCGATCCCGCGGCCATGGCGCTGATCGGCACGAGCTACGGCGGTTATTTGGCCGCCATCGCGAGCGCGGAGCGCGAGGTGCGATGGCTGGCGCTGCGGGTGCCGGCGCCCTATCCGGACGATGGATGGAACGTGCCGAAGCAGCAACTCGACCGCGCCGCGATCCGTGCCTACCGGGAGAAGGTGCAGCCGCCCGAGTCGGACCGCGCACTGGCGGCCTGCCTGGCGTTCCGGGGCGATGTGCTCGTCGTCGGTTCGGACTGCGACCGACTGGTTCCGCGCGAAGGCATCGCGAGCTACGTCCGCGCCTTTCAGGCCGCGAGGTCGATCACCCATCGCATGATCGCGGGCGCGGATCACGGGCTCAGCGACGAGCGAAGCCAGCGCACCTACGACGCGCTGCTGTCCGGCTGGCTCACCGAGATGATTCTCGGCGCGCGCACGCCAGACACCCATGAGCGGCCCGCAGCAGCACCTGCGCGCTGAGCGCGCGATGGGGTGCCCGCGGCGCCTCGCGTCCCGGCGCGCGCTGCGCCGTCCGACATGCTGGCGCGCCCAGGCGGCTCGACAGCCGCCCATTCGCCCCGTAGATTGCACCCATGCCCGCACGCGACACCCCTGCTGATCCGCTCGAACGGTACTGGTCCAAGCGCGACTTCTCGGTCACGGCCGAGCCTCGCGGGCAGCGGCAGTCCGCCACCTCGAAGGCGCTGGCCTTCGTCATCCAGAAGCACGCCGCGAGCCGCCTGCACTACGACTTCCGCCTGGAACTCGACGGCGTCCTGGTCTCATGGGCGGTGCCGAAGGGCCCGAGCTACGACCCGAGCGACAAGCGCATGGCCATCCATGTCGAGGACCACCCGCTGTCGTACGGCGCCTTCGAAGGCACCATTCCGCCCAAGCAGTATGGAGCGGGCACGGTCATCGTCTGGGACCACGGCACCTGGGAGCCCGTGGGCGACCCGCACGAGGGCCTCGCCAAGGGCAAGCTCGTGTTCCGTCTGCAGGGGCAGAAGATGGCCGGCCTGTGGGAGCTGGTGAAGATCGCCAAGGGCGGCGAGAAGCAGGAGCCGTGGATCCTGTTCAAGAAGCGCGACGAGTTCGCGCGACCGAAGGCCGAGTACGACGTCGTGAGCGCGCTGCCCGACAGCGTGATCGCGAAACCCCTGAACCAGCCCGCCGCAGCCGGGGCGCGCAGCGGGCGCTCCTCCACCACGGGGTCTTCCAAGGCGACCGCCGGGCGCAACGGGGCCCCGCCGCGAGACGGCGTTCCCGGTGCGGTCGCGGCCCCCCTTCCCGCCAGGCTCGCGCCTCAGCTCGCGACCCTCGCCACGGGCGTGCCGGCCGCGGGGCAATGGCTGTTCGAGATCAAGTTCGACGGCTACCGCATCATGACCCGGATCCGGAACGGCAAGGCCAGCCTGATCACGCGCGGCGGCCACGACTGGTCCGCCAAGATGCCGGCGCTCGTGCGCGAGCTCGAACAGCTCGGCGTGGGCTCGGCATGGCTCGACGGCGAGATCGTGGTGCTCGACGCGCAGGGCCTGCCCAGCTTCAATGCGCTGCAGAAGGCGTTCGATGGCAAGACGGGCAGCGACCAGATCGTCTACTTCCTGTTCGATGTGCCCTACTTCGAAGGTCACGACCTGCGCGACGTCGCGCTCGTGTCGCGCCGGCAACTCCTCCAGGCGCTGCTCGACGAAAAAGGAACGGAGCACGTGCGCTTCAGCGCCGCCTTCGAGGCCGATCCGGCCTCGGTGCTGAGCTCGGCCTGCCGCATGAACCTGGAGGGCGTGATCGCCAAGCGCGCCGACGCGCCCTACGCCTCGCGACGCACCGAGACCTGGCTCAAGCTCAAGTGCCAGCAGCGCCAGGAGTTCGTGGTCGCGGGCTACACGGACCGCACGGACGGATCGCCCCAGATCGGCAGCCTGCTGCTGGGCGTGCACGCGCCCGGTGGTGAACTGGTGTCGGTGGGCAGCGTGGGCACCGGCTGGAGTGCCGAAGAAGCAGCCGCGCTCAAGCGAAAGCTGGCAAGGATCGAGATTCCGAAAGCCCCGTTCGCAGCGGGCGCGGCCAAGCCAGGGCGCTGGTCGCGTCGCGCGGCCGGCAGCGAGCGCTGGGTCGAGCCGCGCCTCGTCGCCGAGGTGGCCTTCGGCGAGTGGACCCCGGACCACCAGATCCGGCACGCCACCTTCGTGGCGCTGCGCGACGACAAGCCCGCCGGCGCGATCGTGCGCGAGACGGCCAGGTCGATCGGTGGGTCCGGACCGGTGCGCACCGCAGGCAAGACGGCCGTGGGCGGCATCAAGGTGAGCAACGCGGACCGCGTCATCGATCCGGGTTCGGGCCTCACCAAGCTCGACTTGGTGCGCTACTACGAGTCCGTCGCCGACTGGATCCTCCCGCACCTGAAAGGCCGGCCCTGCTCCCTCGTGCGCGGCCCGTCCGGGGTCCAGGGCGAGCTCTTCTTCCAGAAGCACGACGAGAAGATCAGCATTCCCGGCATCAAGGAGCTCGACCCGTCGCTGTGGCCGGGCCATGGCGCGCTGCTGGAGGTCGCCACCGCACAGGCCCTGGCCAGTGCGGCGCAGATGAATGTCATCGAGTTTCACACCTGGAACTCGACGGCCCGCAGCATCGATCAGCCCGACCGGATGATCTTCGACCTGGACCCCGGTGAGGGCACCTCCTGGCAGCATGTACAGGAGGCCGCGGTGCTGGTGCGCGCGCTGCTGTCCGAGCTTGGTCTCGACGCCTGGCTGAAGACCAGCGGCGGCAAGGGCTTGCACGTCGTCGTGCCGCTCGCGCCGCGCTACGACTACGACACCGTCAAGGGCTTCTCGCAGGCGATCGTGCAGCATCTGGCCCGGGCGATACCGACGCGCTTCGTCGCGAAAAGCGGGCCCTCCAACCGCGTGGGCAAGCTGTTCGTCGATTTCCTGCGCAACGGCCATGGCGCTACGACGGCGGCGGCGTTCTCGGCGCGCGCCCGGCCGGGGCTGGGCGTGTCGATGCCCGTGGCCTGGGAGGACCTGTCGACGCTCAGGAGCGGCGCCCAATGGAGTATCGCGACAGCGCGCGAGCATCTGTCCTTCCAGCGCGAGGATCCCTGGGCCGGCTTCTGGAAGAAGAAGCAGCCGCTGGCCGCGGCGATGAAGATTCTGGGCCATGTACCGCCTCGCAAGGCGCGGGCGTGAGCGGCAGCAGCAGAGGGGTGTGGCGCTAGAGCCCGAGGGGCAGCCTGATCGTGAACTCGCTGCCCCGGTCCTTTCCCTCCGAGCGGACCTGCACGAAGCCCTGGTGCGCATCGACGAGGTCCTTCACCAGCGACAGCCCGACGCCGAACCCGCCCTCGGACTGGTGCGGATTCTCCTGCGTGAACAGATCGAAGATCTCGGGCAGCAGCGCGGGGGCGATGCCCACGCCCGTGTCCTCCACCTTGATCACCGCCTCGTCGACCTCGACGCTGCAGTTCAGCCAGATCAGGCCACCCTTGGGCGTGTACTTGACCGCGTTGTGCAGCAGATTGAACACGATCTGGTGCACACGTTCCTTGTCGGCCAGGATCAGGATCGGCTCCTGGGGGACGTTCACGCGCAGCGTCTGTGCCTTGCGCAGCGCATCGGGCTGCACCACCGCGGCGATCGCGCCCAGGTCGTCCACGAGGTTGAAGGTCTGCTTCTTCAGCTGGAGCTTGCCGACGCCCGAGCGCACGACCTCCGCGAGGTCGTTCATCATCCGCACCATCAGGTCGACCTGCCGCTGCACGATGGCCAACGGCGCGGCGACTTCGTCGTGCGCGCTCTTGCGCTCGATCAGGTGGCTCGCATGGCTGATCGGCGCGAGGGCGTTCCTCAGCTCGTGGGTCAGACGGCTGAAGAAGACATCCCGCTTCTGAAGCGAATCGTTCGCGTGTTCCAGCCGATTCGCAAGGGTTTCCATCTGCGCGCGCAGGTTGGTCCGGTCGCACATCACCTTCGCGTAGCCGACATGGCGGCCCTGCTCGCGCAATGCAAGCAGGCTCCCGCAGACCCAGATGCGCGTGCCGTCCTTGCGCACGTGCCACCGATCGTCTTCCGAACGATCGGCCGACACAGCGACCGAACGCTCCAGTTCCGGCAGGCCGAGCGCACGGTCTTCCTCCGTGAACAGGAAGTCGATGGTTCGCCCGAGGACCTCCGCCTCCGTGTAGCCGAACATCCCCGCAGCGGCGCCGCGCCAGCCGATGATGGCGCCCTGCCGATCCTGCAGCACGAAGGCCATGTCCGGCGACTGCTGCCCCATGAGCTCCAGCGCCCGTTCGGCCGTCCAAGCCTCCGGTGGGCGTGCGGCCACTTCTTCCTGCGCCGGCACCGGGGCCCGCGGGCCGTCTTCCTGTTTGCTCATCGATTCATTGTCGCCAAGGTCTGCCGAGTTTCCAAGGCCGCGCAGCGCAAGCAGCTGACGGCAGGGGTTCAGCCCCGCCGGTTGCCCGGCAGGGTGATCCCGACCGTCCTCACCGGACAGGCGATGCAAGCGCCGTCCTCTTCCCGTGGACCCCCGTTTGTGGCAAGTTTGGGTTTCCTGCGGCCGGATCGCGCCGCCTCGACACGGGGAAATCCATGGCTGCACGTTCCATCGCATCGCTGTCGCTCAGCTTCGGGCTCGTCTCGATTCCGGTGAAGCTCTATTCGGCCACGGAGTCTTCGGAGACCATCCGCTTCAATCTCCTCACGAAGGACGGCAGCCGCGTGAAGCAGCAGTACGTGTCCGAGAAGGACATGAAGACCGTCGTGCCGCGCAGCGAGATGATCAAGGGCTATGAATTCGAGAAGGATCAGTACGTGCTGTTCCAACCCGAGGAACTCAAGGCGTTGGAAGAGGACACCAGCCACGTGATCGACATCGTGGCCTTCATCCCCGAGAAGGAAGTCGATCCGATCTACTATGACAAGGCCTACTTCCTCGCGCCGGACAAGCGCGGCGGCAAGCCTTACAGCCTGCTGCGCGCCGCCATGCGCGACAGCGGCCGGTGCGCGCTGGCCAAGTGGGCCTGGAAGGGCAAGCAGTACGTGGTCCAGGTGCGCGCCGCCGAGGACGGGCTGGTGCTGCAGCAATTGCTCTACGCCAACGAGGTGCGCTCGCTCGCCGACCTCGACATCGAGATCACCGAGCCGACGCCTGCGGAACTGAAGCTGGCGCTGCAGCTCATCGACCAGATCTCGCAGGACAGTTACGACCCGACGATGTTCGAGGACGAGGAAAAGAAACGCATCCTCGCTGCCATCGACGCCAAGATCGCCGGCCAGGAAGTCGTGGCGTCACCGCATGCCGAGGGCGGGGAGTCCGCCGGCGGGCAGGTCATCGACCTCACGGCGGCCCTCATGGCGAGCCTGAAGCGCGCTCCGTCTGCGGCGGCAAAGGCGGGCGCCAAGACCCCGGCGGCGGGCAACGTGAGCGCGATGGGCAAGGAACGCAAGGGCGCGCGCCGCGCCCCCAAGGCCGAGGTGGCGGAGCCGGTGGCAGCGCCGGCACGCAGCCGCGCCAGGAAATGAACGGGAACCGAACGGGGAACTGAACGCCGGGGGTGGATCTGGAATCGCACACGATCCGACGCGTTCAGGAGATGCTCGGCCTCTCCCGCAGCGCCATCGTTCGCCTGGTCGAGTTGGGCTTCGTGACGCCGCGCAGGGGGCCGCGCCGCGCGTACCTGTTTTCGTTCCGGGACGTCGTGCTGCTGCGCACGGCCCATGCGCTTCGGGCGGCCAATATCCCGACTGCCAAGATCCTGCGCTCGTTGCGTCGCCTGAAGGACGAGCTGCCGCCCGAGGCTTCCTTGTCGAGCCTGCGGCTCTTGGCCGTCGGCGGGAACATCGCGGTGCGGGAGCGCGATGCGCAGTGGGAAGCCGAGTCCGGGCAGCTGCTGATGAACTTCGACGCCAAGGCGCCGCTGCATCGCGAAGCGATCGCACCGGCGGCCCGCCCGCTCGCCCGCCCCTCCCCCCGCGCCGCCGGGCGCAGCCCGGCGTCCGCCGAGGCGCTCTTCGCTCGCGCCGAGGCGCTGGAAGCGGTCGATGCGGATGCGGCCCGACGCGCGTACGCGCAGGCCATTGCGGCACAGCCCGACTTCACCAACGCCTACCTCAACCTCGGTGCGCTGCTGTGCGAGAACGGGGAGTGCCAGGAGGCCGTGCGGATCCTCGGCAAGGGCATCAAGCACCGGCCCGAAGAGCCTCTGCTGTACTTCAACCGCGCCGTGGCGCTGGAAGACCTGCACCGCTTCGCCGAGGCGCTGGCCAGCTATGACCAGGCACTCCAGCTGGACCCCCGGCTGGCGGACGCGCACTTCAACGCAGGTCGGCTGCACGACGAACTCGGTCATGGGCAGCGGGCCATTCGGCACTACAGCGCCTATCGGCGACTGTCGCGCGAGACCTGACCGCGTGAGACCGCAGGCCCGGCTGGTCCTGCGTCCATGCCGATCCCCTTGTATCGGGGGACCTGCGCAGGGTTATCGGGCCGGTGCCGGCGCCTTCTGCGCGGACTCGGCGCTCGGGCGCGCCAGAGGCGCGTCCGAGGTCTTCTCGCGCGCCAAGAAGTTGTAGCTCAGCGCGCCTACCACAAGGATCACCACGGCGATGACGACCCACCGCAGCACGCGCGTGTTGTCGCGCTCGTCGCCCTTGACTTGACCGGGGCTTTTCATCGCCGTCCCCTCTCAAAAAACATCAACTTGCCCCGGACTATCAGGACGCGTTGTCGGCGTGCGCCGCGTGGCGATGAGCGACAGTCGGCAGGTGCGACGGCGCCGCCGCGCGCGGGCGCAACGCATCTCTGGACGGCTCGGGGGACCCGCAAAGAACCCGCTCGATGGCATCGAGCAGCGCTTGTGCCCGATACGGTTTCCTCAGGATGACGGCGCCTTCGGTCCGCAGCAAGTTCTGCCGCGGCGTCAGGTCATCGACGTCCATGACAAGAAGGACGGGAAGGCAGAGGGTCCGGAGCCACCGGCCGATGGAGGGTTCGCTGCGCCGCGCGGTGCGCACGTCCAGGACCAGGCATCCGACGCCGCAGGCATCGCGCGCGCTCAGAAAAGCGCTCACACTGGGGAAGGTCGCGGCGCGCAGTCCCGCGCTATGGACGAGTTCGCGAACTGAATCGCGATGCGCCGCATCGTCGTCGACGATGAAAACCGTGAGAGGGTGCATGCCGGTCATGGGACTCTCTGCGCGAGCGTCACGCAGGTCAAAGCAAGCCCGCGCTTTGCGCCGCGTCGAGCACCGTGCGGGTCAGCTCGCGGAACTGCCCCCCGATGTCGGACGACGGCGACGCCGCGAAGGTGGAGGTCCACACCATCCGGCCGTTGCGCGCATCGCTGACGCGTCCCGTCGCCGAGAATCCGGTGCTCCCCCATCCGCCGATCGGCGCGCTCAGGCCGATGCCCGCACCGCCGCCGCTTCCGAAGTTGAAGCCGCCGATCCCGATCGACATGCCCGAGCCCATCGAAGTGGTCGCCGGGGTCATCGTCAGGATGAAGACGGTCTTCGCTCCGGCCGCATGGGCACTGGCCGCGAGCTGGCCTTCCCACTCGCGAGGGTTCATCGCGGTCGTGTCCACCGGGGCGGCGACGGCATTGACGCCTCGGCCTTCGAGCGCCCGCCGCAGGTCGTCCTGGCACTGCGCGCGCACCGAAATATCGAAGGTGTCGCACGCCACGAGGACCTTGCCGTCGCGCAGGATGCCAGAACTGGAGCCGAGGGCGGGATCGATCCACTCGCCCCAACGCTGTGGCGGCGCCGTCGTGCAGCCAGCCAACACGAGCGCGGCAAGTGCCATCACGGCCGTCACGCGCCGGGCAGAGAACCAGTCTTTCATGGCGAACCCCCGAATTTCCGTTGGAACCCTCGCACGGTAGGCGCTCGCGTCGTCGCGCTGGGGGCAGAAAGAACGGTCGATGCGAGTAGGAGGATGCCGGGACCGCCATGGTGCGCGCCCGCGCGGACGACGCTCGTCCGTCACGCCCTTCACGTCGCGACCCTTCGCGCGAACCTGACCAAGCGACCCACCACGTCGTGATGGCAGCCCGCCGGCCGCAACCAGGGCGCATCCCCATCCGCTGCTAGCACCTTGCGGCGTGCTCCTACGTCCTGCACCCGCGTCGCGCCCGACGCTGAGATTTCTCCCTAAACCTAACCCCTGGAGCCCCACGATGCCCACCACCAAACGAGCCGAACCCGACGCCTGCAGCCTGCTGGATGCGGATCATCGCAATGTCAAGAAGCTGTTCAAGGCCTATGAAGATCTGACCCGCTCCAAGGCCGCCAGCGCGTCGCAGCAGAAGCGCGAGCTGGCCAACGAGATTTGCGCCGAGCTGACCGTGCACGCGCAGATCGAGGAAGAGATCTTCTATCCGGCCCTGCGCGGGGCCTTCAAGGAAACCGACCTTATCGACGAGGCCGCGGTCGAGCATGCGAGCGCCAAGGACCTGATCGCCCAGATTGAGGCGGCCGCGGACGTCGATGACATGTTCGACGCCAAGGTCACGGTGCTGGGCGAATACATCGACCACCACGTCAAGGAAGAACGCAACGAGATCTTCGTGAAGGCGCGCGCCGCGCGCGGCCTGGACCTCGTGACCATGCGCGAGACGCTGGCCGCCCGCAAGGAAGAACTGATGGGCGAACTGCAGGGCGAGACCGCCTGATCTGAAAAACGTGGGGTTGGCAGCGGCACCGCCACTCCTTTGGCGGGCCTCAATGCCGAGCGCGCAATCCACACGGGTCCAGTACCCGGCCTTCCTCGAGCCTGTCCTCGCGTTGATGCGCGCTGCACCACGCGGCGGACGCGAAGACCGCCGCTGCAACGCGCTGCGCCGCAGCGAGATCGCGCCCCAATGGCTCGCGCCGCCCGGGCCGCGCGTCGCGACGCGTTGCGGAGGTCCTGCGCACCCGCGGACCTATCGCTCGTCGGCCAGGCCCGGCTCGCCCGCCTCCTGCGGCGACGCCGCGCGATCCTTCAGCACGCCGTTGACCTCGGCGCCGAAGATCAATGTCGCCGCGCTGATGTACAGGAACACCAAGGTCGCCACCACCCCCGCGAAGCTGCCGTAGACCAAGGCCAGCTTACCGGCGCTGCGCAGCGTGTAGGACAGCGTGGCCGCCGCCGCAACCCAGAGCGCCGCGCCAATCACGGCACCGGGAATCACCGTGGCCAGCCGCTGGCGAATATCCGGCAACCAGGCATAGAGCAGCGCGTACAGCAGACTCAGCACCAGGAACGCCGAGCCGTAACGCACGCCGTTGTGAAGCCACAGGCCCTCCGGTCCCTTGCCCACGCTCGCCTCCACCATCCGCCACACGACCGGCATGATGATCACGGAGCTGAACACGACCAGGACGCCGGCGCCCACGATCACCGTGAACAGGGTGACCTTGACACGCGCCTTCCAGAACGCAAGGCCGCGCTCGATGCCATACGAACGGTTCAGGGCCGTGCGCACGGCCTGCAGCCCCGAGGATGCGGTCCACAGCGTGGCGATGATCCCGATTGTCAGCAGCGCCTGGCTGCGTTGCGCCAGGACCTGGTCGATGACCGGCTGCAGCGCATCGCGCACCACCTGAGGCGCGTACTCCATGACACGGCTGGCCAGTGCCGCCGCATCGCCGGGCTGCCCGAAGAAGCCGGCCGCGGCGGACACCAGAAGCAGCAGCGGAAACATCGCCAGCACCGACGAGAACGCCAGGCTGCCCGCCTGGTTCGCGCTCTGGTGCAGGATGTAGCTGCGCAGGGCCAGCAGGAGGACGCCCAGCCCCGGCGTGGCGAGCGCGGCGTGCCGCACGCGTCCCCACCACGCGGAGGCGAGTCCGTTCATGGCCCGGAAAACTGGAGGGTGCCGCCCGCCGCTGCACGGCACGCGCGCGGGGGGCAGCGGGTGCCGACCACGGAGCGGGCGCTCGCGAGCGTCGAGCGCTTCGCTGCGGAGGTTCGCCAGGAGCCCCTGGGTCCCCCCGTGCCGTTGCCGGGGGCGGCTTGCGGGTCCGACAACGTCATGCGGGAGGTCGCATCAATCCTTGAGGTCTGCAGGCACCTTCCCGCCGTTGGCGGCGACCTTGGTCATGACCTGCCGGTGAAGCCAAATATTCATGGCGGCCGAATCGTTCATGTCTCCCGAATAGTGGAGTTCCTGGGCCAGTTCCTTGCGCGCGGTCAAGGAACTGTCGAGTCCCAATAGCTTCATCAAGTCCACGATCGAGGTCCTCCAGTTGAGCTTTTCGCTCGACTTGGCCGCCAGGCCATTCAGCATGCCTTCCACGTCGACCTCGCTCATGGCCGCAGGCGGCGCCGAGGCCGTGGCCGCGCCCCCTGCGGGAGCCGCTGCACCGGTGCCGGCGGTGGTCGGTGGCGCGTTGCCCGCCGCCGGGGCGTTGGCTGCATGGGAGGACGGAAAGATCTTCCCGAGGATGTTGCTGAGAATGCCCATGATGTTCTCCGTCGATGAAAAGGAGCAGCGTGCACCGCGCGGCGGCTGCGCGCTGTCGGACTTCGCCGCCAGGACAAGCGCACGATCGCCTAGGCCCTGCAATGCTTCGCCCGCAGGCCGCCTCTGCTCTGCCGCCGATCGCTCGCTGTCAGCCAGGCGCCTACACACACTGCGATGCGCAAGCCGCTTGCCTGTTGCGTGGGCATCGCAATGGAACCCAGGCCCCATGCGGGCGCGCGCTGTTTGAAGAGGGGTTATCCACAGAGTCATTCACAGTTGACGGGGACAAGCCAGGCCTTGACTTTTGCGGACAACCCGAGAAGAAATCGATCAGCAGTCGCTTCGGCAATGTCCTTTGGGGCGCCTCGGACGCTTCACTTCTCCACACCCCCGAAGCGCCAGGGCATTCCGCAAACACGAGGAAGCCGGGTGGCGCGGGCAAAAAAATGATGCAGGATCTCGCCTACACGGGCCACAAGGCGAAGTGCCGCCTTGGTGTCCCCGGAACTAGCCGCGCAGACCGCCGAAGCCGAAGGGCCCGTGCGCGCCGCGCGTGTCTTCCGAGGAATCCGCCTCCGGGGCCGACGGCGGCGCCGCTTCGGCGGGCGCTGACACGGCGTGGGCATCGGAGCGCCGGGGACCGGACTCGAGATCGCCCACCAGGCGTTGAAGCACCCACAGGCCGGCCGCCATCGCCTCCCGGTAGGTGTTGGAAGTCTTCTTGGCCGCTTCGATCTGCACCCAGCGTGGCGGCTTGGCCCGATGCTCGATCAAGATCCATCGAAACGTGCCGTCCCGGGCTTCGTCGACGTAGACGGCAATGCGGCGGATCGGGGCAGGAGGCATTGAGGAACTCTACAACGCGGCGCCGCAGCTGCGGCGGCGCCGCTGCGTTCACGCCGCCTTGCGCTTCGCGGCCGCGGTCTTGCGCGCGGCGGCCTTCGGCGGCGCCTTTCGCGCAGGGGCCTTCGAGGACTTGCCGCCCTTGAGGCTGCGAGAGAGAAGCTCGGTCAGGTCGATGATCTCCGCGCCTTCCGACGGCGCCTCTTCTTCCGGCTGGATCACCGTCTCTGTGTCGCCCGCCTTCACCTTCTTGTCCACCAGCTTCATGATCTCGTGCTTGAACTCGTCCTTGAAGTCACTGGCATTCCAGTCGCCGGACATGTCCTTCACAAGCTGCTCGGCCATCTTCATCTCGGCCGCGCTGATTTTTGCGCCTTTGACACCGGCGGCGGGCAGATCCAGGCCCTCGAGGGACTTCACGTCATCACCCCAGCGAAGCAGGTTCAGGACCAGCGCCTTGTCGCTGGGCACGAGCGCGGCCAGATGTTGCTTGGTGGCAATCACCACCTTGGCCAGGCCGATCTTGCCGGTCTTGTGGAGCACTTCCCGCAGCAGCGCATAGACCTTCTGCCCACGATTGATCGGCGCCACGTAGTAGGGCCGCTCCAGGTAGACGAAGGGGATCGCGTTCGCATCGACGAAGCGCTGGATCTCGATGGTCTGCGTCGTGCGCGGATACACCGCCTCGATTTCGTCGGGCGAGATCACGACGTACTTTCCGTCCTCGTACTCGACCCCCTTCACGATGTGGTCCTTGTCGATCTCCTTGCCGGTCTTCTTGTTGATGCGCTTGTAGCCGACCGGGTCCATGGTCCGCTGGTCCAGCCAGTCGAAATCGACCCCCTCTTCCGTGGTGGCGGTGTGGAGGCCGACGGGAATGTGGACCAGGCCGAACGTGATCGCGCCCTTCCAGAGCGTCCTGCTGCCTGTGGCCATCTCACTTCTTTCCGAGGTGCTCGGCGATCTGGTCGACCGAGACGCCGACCTCGGCCACCGCCTTGCGCAGGTCTTCCTCCGTCACGCCGAAGCGCTGGGTCCAGTAGCGGACCTCGTGAGACTCGTTGATGTTGATGCGGCTGCGGTCCTGTACCCCGCGGTTGCCCAAGTCGTCTGCCATGTCGTTCTCCTGTGATGAATGATCCGGTGGCGGGCGTTGACTGGCGGGCCTGAGCCAACGTCCGAATCCGCGGTGCCTACGCCTTGGCGCGCGCGGCGTTTCGCAAGTCGCGAATCTGGTCGTGATTCTTCTGCGCGCCCTCCGCCTGGCGCTCGACGACGCTGCGCACGTCGGCCGGCAGGTTCTGCTTGAGCGCCTTGCGATACCGCGCGACGGCGGTGTCTTCCCCGCGTTCGCAGGATTCGAGGATCGCCAGCTCGCTGTCCGCGCCGAGGGAGCCCTTGACGTGCACCCAGCCGCGATGCAGCGCGCCGGCGGCGGTGCCGCCCTCGGCCGGCTTGCCGCCATAGGAGGCGATCAGTGTTAGCAGTTCGCGCTCGGCCTGGCGGCATCCGTCGGCACGGCTCAGGAACAGCTGCTTGGCTGGCGCGGACTCGACTTCTTCGGCACAGGCCTGGAAGCCGTAGCTGCCGTCGCGGGTGTTCTCGAGCAGGTCGTTCAGGACGTCGACCACCTCGTCGTTGCTCAGGGGCGTGGTGTCTTGGTTGTCTGTCATGGTCAAAGTCCTTTCGAGGGCCCCCTTGTCAAAAGGGTACAGGCCGGGTGGAGAACCCGAGCCGTGGCTCGGGGCTGGGATCACTGTCGCCGCGACCCGGGTGTTCGGCCGTCAGCCGGAGGATTTGCTCCGTGTAGGGATTGACGGGCGAAGCAGACAACGGCAACGGCGGACGGCGCCGACCTCGAAGTCCGCGCGAGCCTACATGCCGCCGCACGGCGCCGCGCTAGGGTGGAGCCGTTGTCCATCCACGCACCCCCGGAGGCTCCATGTCATCGAACGACACCCCCATCGCGCCGAATTCCACCGGCCCCAGTAGCATCGACCTGAACTCCGATGCGTCGATCGCCGAGTGGGCGCGCAAGCTCGACGTGACCGAGGCCCAACTCAGGGAGGCCGTCGAGGCCGTGGGCGACCGGGCCACGGACGTCGAGCTGCACCTCAAGGGCGCGCGCAGCACCACGAACGAAGAGCAGGTTCGCGGCGCCGGAACCTGAGCTTCCGGCCACGGCGCAGGGGCGCCGGTTCGTGTCAGCGCTTCGCGGGATCCCGCTTCGCGGCCTCGGTCTGCGCGGCATCGGTGCCGCTATCGGGCGTGCCCGGAAAGCCCGACGCCTTGTCGGCCTCACGGCCCATCCGGCTGCCCGCCGCGGGATCGTCCTGGCCTATGGCGCGGTTTTGTTCGATGTTGCGACCGGACGCATCGCCTCGGTCGCCGAGTCTCGCTTCGTGCTCGCCCAGCGGGGTGGGCGGCGCCGGTCGTTGAGTGTCGTTCATGACGCTTTTCCTTGTCAGGTTGGAGAGGTTCTACAGCTTCCCCCACGGCGGCGCCGGAATCCGGCCGTCCGCGACAGCGCCTTCGCGTAGGCGTTCTTCGGATCTTCCGGTTACCACAGTCACGCACGCACTGGCGCGCGCTGAAGACGTGCTTTGCGGCAAGCACCTACATGCAACAGCTGCAGCAAGGTGTAGCTTGCCTGTGACAAGGACACCCCGAGTTCAATCATGGCCCCGGCCCCTTTTGTGCTGTATGGAGCGCCAGGCTCCGGCGCCACGCCGGTGCATGCCGCCCTGATGCTGATCGGTGCCCCCGTCAAGGTGGTGGACGTCGCGCCCTGGCAGGGAGAAAACGAGCGTGCGAGGCTGCAGCCGATCAATCCGATGCGCCAGGTCCCGGTGCTGGTCCTTCCGTCCGGCGAGATCATGACCGAAAGCGCCGCGATGCTGATCTGGCTGGCCGATCGCTACCCCCACGCGAAGCTCGGGCCGCGGTTCGACGATCCTGAGCGAGCGCAGTACCTGCGATGGATGCACTTCGTCTCCTCCTCGATCTACGCGCTGTACTGGATCCGCGACGAGCCGTCCCGGCTCGCCGACACGCCGAAGGACGAAGCGCTCGTCCGCGAGCGAACCGCCGAAAGGATTGCGGAATGCTGGCGCTGCATGGACGCGCAGATGCCCCGTCGCGGCCGCTACCTGCTCGGTGACCATCTGACGGCGTTGGATCTCTATGTCACCGTCATTTCGCGCTGGCAGCCCCGGCGGCTGCGCTTCTACCGCGAAGCGCCACGCATGGCGGAGGTGGTGCGGCGCGTGGACAACGAGCCTCGCCTGCTCGAGCATTGGGCGGCGCGCTATCCGTTTGCTGGTGCGTGGGAAAGCGAGGGACCCTGACCATGCGGGACCTTGTCGTCATCGGCGGCTCGCTCGCTGGGCTCAGGAGGCTGTGCGGGCTCATCGATCAACTGCCTTCGACATTTCAGGCGCCGATCCTGGCCGTGGTCCACGCCTCACCCGACCGCTCCGCGTCGCCCGTCAAGCTGCTCGGGGCCTGCACCTCGCTGCCGGTGACATATGGCGCCGAGGGCGCGAATCCCGTGGCGGGGCGGGTCTACCTCGCCCCTGGGAATCAGGACCTGATCGTGCGATCACCCGGGGTGCTCGGCCTGGCCGCCGCCGGTCGGTCCGGCCCTTCAACCTCCCCCTCCGCCTCCGACCGTTTGTTCGAGTCTGCGGCCCGCGCCTGCGGGCCACGGGTGATCGGCGTGCTTCTGGCCGGCGGCGACGTCGAGGGCCTGGACGGACTGCGCGCCATCAATGCAGCCGGTGGGATCGGGGTGTTCGAAGCCGCGGAGGACGCTGAGGAAGCCGTGCATGCGCGTACCCGGTCGCGCGCGGGGGGCGGCGGCCGCCATTTTCCGGAGGCGCAGTACTGCCTGCCGCTCGACGACATCGCGGAGCTGCTGCGCCAGTTGGTCGACGGCGTGGACGTTACGCCCGCGTAGGTCGCCCCGAGCGCTGCGCGCGCAATCGCAAGCATCGCGGCCGACCAAGGTTGCGTTGAGTCGCAACCCATGGGCACCCCTTGAACGCTTTCCTTCGTGCACATGCTCCAAATGCCTACGCCGGAGGAGGGGCCCCACGCGAAACTGCGTTCGCCGTTGGACCAAGGAAGGATGCGCGCTTGCCCTGCACAAACCCATATTGCAATCTCGATGCTGATTCGAGGAACCCTCCAGAGCATGCGTGAGGCACACGAATTCGAATTCTTCCGCGCCGGAGGCGTGGAGCAGGTCCTGATCCGCAGCGGCGCCGACATTGCACACATCGGTGAACTCGACCAGAAACTCTGGGTCGCCCTCGCCTGCCCGACCCGCGGCATCGAGTTCGACAGGCGCACGCTCGACTTCATCGACACGGACCACGACCTGCGCATCCGGCCGCCCGAGCTGATCGCGGCGTGCGAGTGGGCATGCGCCCACCTGCACAGCCCCGAGGAACTGATGGAGGGCGGCGACGGCATCGCGCTGAGCGCGTTGCGCCAACCCGCGGGCGAAGACGACGCACTGGCGGACGAAGCGCGCTACGTGCTGCGTCTGCTGCAGAAGGAAGACGCGAGCGTCATCACCCTCGACGATGTCATGCGACGCACCGGCATGCTCGCTGCCATGCGCTTCAACGGCGACGGCATCGTCACACCCGAGACCGCCACCGAGGAAAGCGTTCGCTGCACGTTGCGCAGCATCGCGCAGACCCATGGCAGCACGCGGGACTGCAACGGCCGCGACGGCGTCGACAAGGAGCGCGCACAGGCCTTCTTCGCCGAAGCCGAAGCCATGCGGCTCTGGCAGGCGGGAGACGGCACGGCCTGCGGCAGCGCGGCCATGCTGGAGGCGGCCGAGGCCGTGGGTGCGGTGCGCGAGAAGGTCGAAGACTTCTTCACCCGCTGCCGCCTCGCGGCCTACGACAGCCAGGCCGCCGCGGCGCTCAATGCTTCGCACGAGACCTTTCTGGCGCTGGGCGGGCAGGAGCTCACGCTCGACCACGAGCGCATCGCCGCGCTGCCGCTGGCACCCATCGGCCCGGGAAGGCCGCTGCCGCTGCGCGCGGGCGTCAACCCCGCGTGGTCCGAGGCGCTGGCAACGCTGCAGCTCAAGGCCATCGCGCCGCTGCTCGGCGACGCATCGGTCGACCAGATCGACGAGTCCGCGTGGAACGAGCTTCAGCGCCGAGTCGCGTCCTGCCAGGCCTGGCTTGCGCAAAAGCCGGCGTCGCCCCTGTCGCATCTGGACGGCCCGGCGCTCTCGGCACTGCTCGAGGCACAGGGGGCGGTGATGGCGCTCATCGAAGAGGACGAACGGGCCGCGCCGCACAACGCGCGCTTGCGGGACCTGGAAAAGCTGCTGCGGCTGAAGCGCGACCTGCGGCGCCTGCTTGAGAACTTCGTGTCGTTCAAGGCCTTCTATCACCGCGAGGGCGCCATCTTCCAGGCGGGGACGCTCTACCTCGACAGTCGCAGCTGCGACCTCACGGTGCGGGTGGATGACGTCAAGCAGCACGCAGCACTGGCGGGGCTGGCCAAGACTTGCCTGGCCTACTGCGAATGCCGGCGCGGGAACGAAAGGATGCACATCGTCGCCGCCTTCACCGCAGGCGATGTCGACTTCCTCTTATCGGGCCGCAATTGCGTTTTCTACGATCGACAGGGCCACGACTGGGACGCCACGATCACGCGGCTGATCGAGAACCCAACCAGCGTCACCCAGGCCTTCTTCTCGCCCTACAAGAAGTTCGTCCGCCTGATCGAGGAACAGGTCGCCAAGCGCGCCGCCGTCAGCGAGGCCGGAGCCCAGGGAGCGCTGAGTTCGCTGGCAAGCAGCCTCGGGACCGCCGACAAGGCCATCACCCCCGCTGCGGCAGCGGGGCGACTGCCCGGCAGCCGCATCGACGTCGGCACGGTGGCGGCGATCGGGGTCGCGATGGGCAGCATCAGTGCCGTGCTCGTGGCGCTGTTCAGCAAGTTCATCGATCTCGGTCAGTGGATTCCGATCGCGCTGGGCGGCATTGTCATCGCGATCTCCGGTCCGAGCATGCTGATCGCGTGGCTGAAGCTGCGTCAGCGCAGCCTGGGGCCGATCCTGGATGCCAGCGGCTGGGCCATCAATGGGCGCATGAAGGTCAATGTGCGACTCGGCGCCTCGCTGTCCAGGACCGCGCACATCCCGCGGCATGCGATAAGGCTGTTGCGCGACCCTTTTGCCGAACGCCGAGGCATGGCGCGCCCGCTCGCGGCGGCCTTGACGCTGGCCGCGGTGGTTGCCGCGCTGGCGTGGCAACTGGATCTGCTCGATCGGGAATTACCGCGCGCGCTGCAACACACGCGGTCGATGCCGGGAAACTGACATGGAGGCGACCCGTCCAGTGGCTGCGTTGCGCGGTGCTGGGCGGGTGGCCCACCGTCGCTGGGCCGGCGCCCGACCGCCGCGAGAAGCGGATTACTGCGGCGTGCCTGTCTTTTCCTTCGGGTTCGTCGGCACGTCCGGCCGCTCACCCTTCACGCCGGCCTGCGGCTTCAGCTCGTTCTTGGTCGGCTTCACTTCGGCCCGGCTCATGGCGCCCGTGGGCTGCGGCGCGTTGGGCTGGTTGTTGGTCATGGTGGAAGGCTCCCCCTTGGGGACCACCGTGTTCGCGGGACTCTTGTTTTCCGCGCGCGCTTCCGACTTCACCGCTTCGCGCGACGCGGGATTGCTGCCGTCGGGACGCTGCGTCGGATTCGCGACGCCCGCGGGGGTCTTGGTGCTCGCCTGTCCGCCCTTGGCAGGATCGGGGGCCGCGGGCACGGCGGTGGTCTGTGCAAGGCCGGCGTTGGATAGAGTCAAGAAAACGGCCGCTGTTGCGGTGATGAGTTTCAGCTTCATGTTGTCTCCAATGCGTTGAAAAGCTTCCAATCTAGGAACTTTGCAGCCGAAACGTGTGGGGAATGCGCAGCGCTGCCTGTAGGTCAGCGCTCTCGCTGCCTCATCGCTCGGGGTGCGGCTTCTCGACCTTGTGCGCCTGCGCGCAGGCGGGAGGCCGCGGCCGTTCACCCGTTGCTCGTGAAGCGCTCGCCTGCGCGTCCTGTTGCCTGAGCCACTCCGCGGCCGAGGGTTGCCGCAGCGCTTCGTCTCTGGACAGCGTCTGGATGGTGTGGACGAGTTCGTCGCGCCGCGTCATGCGGCCCACTTGTACAGGGAGGACTTCTTCGACTTGTAGGCCCGGCGCGGGACGCAGGGTTCCGGCTTGCCTACACCGCGTGCCTCAGGACCGGTCCAGGATCGCTCGCACCTTGGCCGCCAGGTCAATGAGCTCGAACGGCTTCGTCATGAGGTCCATGCGGGGTGCCAGGTGTCCGTCGCCGATGACGGCGTTCTCGGCGTAGCCCGTGATGAACAGCACCTTGAGCGCCGGCCGGGTCGTGCGGACCGCATCGGCCACCTGCCGGCCGTTCATGCCGCCGGGCAGGCCCACATCGGTGATCAGCAGGTCCACGCGGCACCTCCCGTCAATCAGGCGCATGCCTTCGGCACCGGTGCCTGCTGCGAGCACCTCGTAGCCCGCTTCGCTCAGCACATCGGACACCAGCATCCGAATGGCGGGCTCGTCATCGATGAGCACGATGGTCTCGCCGTTTCCACCCTCGGAGACCGGCAACGCCACCGCGGGCGGCGCAGCCGCCATGCTTTCCGCGAAACTCGGCAGGTAAAGGCACACGGTGGTGCCTTGCGCGACCGCCGAGGCGATGCGGACCTGGCCGCCCGACTGGCGCACGAAGCCGTACACCATGGACAGGCCCAGACCCGTGCCCTGCCCGATCGGCTTGGTCGTGAAGAACGGATCGAATGCGCGCTGAATCACCTCCGGGGTCATGCCCGAGCCGGTGTCCGTCACGCTCAGGCCGATGTACTCGCCGGGCTTCAGGTCGTGCTCGCGCGCTTCGCGCTCATCCATCGACTGGTTGGCGGTCTCGATCCTCAGGCGCCCTCCGCGCGGCGCCATCGCATCGCGTGCATTGATGCACAGATTGAGCAGCGCACTTTCCAGTTGCGACGAATCGATTTTCGTGACCCGCAGGCCTGCGGCGCCAAACACCTCCACACTGACGTCCGGACCCACGCTGCGACGGATCAGGTCTTCCATGCCCGCAATGAGCTGGTTGACGTCCGTCGGCCTCGGGTCGAGCGCCTGACGGCGCGAGAACGCCAGCAGGCGGTGGGTGAGCGACGCGGCACGCCGCACGGCGCCTTCGGCCGTGTCCACGTAGCGCGTGAGACGCTCCGAGTCGTTGGGCAATTGATGCTTGATGAGTGTCAGGCTGCCCCCGATGGCGGCCAGCAGGTTGTTGAAGTCGTGCGCCAGGCCGCCGGTGAGCTGTCCCACCGCTTCCATCTTCTGCGCCTGACGCAAGGCTTCCTCGGCCTTGAGCAACTGGCCCGTGCGTTCCTGCACCCGTTGCTCCAGCACGAGGTTGAGATCGGACAGCGCCATCTGCGTTTCCTTCTGGTCCTGGATGTCGCTGTTGGAGCCGATCCAGCGAACCACCCGCCCATCGGTGACCAACGGAACCGCCCGCCCGATGTGCCATCGATAGGCCCCGTCATGGCGCCGCAGCCGAAACTCCGTCTGATAGGTCTGCGCGCTGGCGAGCGCCCTGCCCCAGCGCTCGCGGGTCTCCGGCAGATCCTCCGGGTGGACGATCGCCGCCCAGCCGTGTTGCTCGAGCTCGCCCGGGGGCGTGCCCGCATAGGCATGGACCGTGTCGTTGACCCAGTCGAGCCTGCCCGCCGCCGAGGCCGTCCAGACCTGGTTGGGCAACGCGCGCGCCAGCGTCCTGAAATTCTGTTCGCTGGCCCTCACTCCGGCCTCCGCCGCCACGCGTTCCACATGCGCCCATGAACGCTCGGTCACTTCGCGAATCAGCGCGATCTCGCTGTCGGTCCAGCTTCGAGGCTGCCTGTCATGGACGGCCATCAAGGCCTTGAGCCTTCCGAGCTTCACCAGCGGCATGCAGATCGTGGCCGTGATCCCGATCGCCTGGAAGGTGGCCGCCTCATGCGGCGCGATCTCTTGCGTGTTGTCGTTGATCACCAGCGGCAGCCCGGCGCGCAGCCGATCGACCGCGAGGCTGCCGAAGTCCTGGAGGCGGTAACGTCCCACGATGGTCGTCAGGCCCGGGGCGACCCAGTCGCCCCGGATCGTGAAGCCGTCCTCGTCCTCATCCATGTCGGCGTAGGCGCAGATCGACACCTTCATCGACTCGCCGGTCATGCGGGTGGTCAGGGCCAGCACCTCGTCGGCGTCCTGCGCGATGCCCACGGCCCGGTTGAGTTCGTCGAGGAAGCGGAAGCGCCCCTCGCTCAGGCGCAGGTCGCGCACGGCGCGCACCCGTTCGACCGCGGAGCGCGTGCGCGCAGCCACTTCGCGTGCCAATGCAACATCGAGTTCGGAGGGCTCGTGCGCATTCTCGTAGTGAACAAACATCATCGCCACGAGGCGCCGGCGTTCCATCACCGGGACGTTGATGAAGGAGCCGACGCCCACCCCGGCGAAGGCCGCCGCATGCGCGCGGGTGCGCTCGTCGCTGCCGACGTCCGCAACGACCACGGTCTGGCCCTCCTTGAGTTCTTCGACGAATCTGCCGTAGTCGCCGAAGCTGAAGGCGCCGGACAGCGCGGCGACGGCGGGCGCGTGCCATCCGTCACCGACGCGCACCGTCTCGGCGCTGGCGTCGACCGTGGCATAGCCCACCCGGTCCGCGCCCAGCGCGGCGCCCAGGGCCTCGGAGGCGCGACGCACGATGTCTTGCGGGTCGTCAAGACTGGCGAGCGCGTCGGTCAGGCCCATCAGCACTTCCCTGCGATGCTCGGAGTGCACCCGCTCCGTCACGTCCACGCCCTGCACGAAGATGCCTGTGGTGCGGCCCGCCTCATCGCTCACCGGCTGGTAGACGAAATCCAGGTAGTACTCGCGCTGCCGACCCGTCAGTTCGTCGTAGAGCACCACCTTCGCGTCCACCGCCGAGAAGGGTTCGCCCGTCTCGTACACCCGATCGAGAATCCGCGTGAAGCCCTGGCCCACCACCTCGGGCAACGCCTCCGCCACGGTGCGCCCGAGCAGCGTCCGACCGCCCACCAGGCGGTCGTAGCCCGGGTTGCTCAGACGATAGCGGTGCTCCGGACCCTCGAGCAACGCCATGAACGTGGGCGCCTGGGCGAACATCTGAGCGAGCCGGTCGCGCTCACTCGCCGCCCGCATCTGTGCCAGCACGCGCTCGGTCGTCTCGACCACGATCGCGACGACACCGCCGGGTCTGCCGTTCTCCGCGATCACGGGCGAGTAGCCCAGATCCATCCAGCCCTTCTCCATCACGCCACGGCGGTCGAGGACCAGCTCGCGATCGTGGTAGGTCAGCGTGCCGCCCGCCATCACCACCCGCATGATGTTGGCGTTGAATTCCGCCACCTCGGGCCACGCCTCGAGCACCTTGGCGCCCAGGATCTGAGGATGGCGACGGCCCGCAAATTGCGCATAGGCGTCGTTGTAGACCATGATGCCGTCGGGCCCCCACAGCAGCACGATGGGAATCGGTGAATGCACCAGAAGGCCGACAGTGGTCTTCAGGCTGGGCGGCCAGTGCTCGATGGGACCGAGTGACGAGCGCCAGTCGAAGGCCCGGATGAGGGCCGCCATGCCGCTGTCGCCGTAGAGAAAGGAGTCCGCCGCCGCGCGGGACGCTTGGGAATCGGGCACGTGTCACCTGTGGCCAAGGGGAGTACTGCGCCGTGCGTGGCCCGACGGCGTGGGCCGATTCTATGTGCCTCGCGCAACCCGGTGCGCCCGCCGCAGGCGTTGGTGCGGCACGCCTTCTGGCGATGCCTGCGGTCCCTTGCGGTGCCGCGCAGTGCCTGCTAGCGCCGTTCCAGCGCCGCCACGGCCTCACTCAGCGCCTCGAGGGAGATGGGCTTGTTCAGGTGCAGATCGAAGCCCGCAGCCTTGGACTTCGCCACGTCCTCGGGTCGGCCAAAGCCCGTCAGCGCGATCGCCGGCCAGCGGCGGGCGTGTGGCAGCTGGCGCAGCCGCGCGATCAGCTCGAATCCATCCATGCCGGGCATGCCGATGTCCGAGACCACGACGTCGAAGGCGCCGCGCCGCGCCTCCTCCAGCGCCGCATGCGCGCTGTGGGCCGTCGTGACCTGGGCGCCTTCCGCGCCCAGCAGCTCGCCGAGCGTCTCGAGCGTGTGAGCGTCGTCGTCCACCAAGAGGATGCGGCGTCCTGCGAGGGCCTGGTGCGGGACCAACTGGAAGCCCGGCGCCTCGCCACCGAGCGCACTTTCGAGCAACGGCAGCCGGACCCTGAACATGGCCCCCTTGCCGGGACCTTCCGAATCCGCCTCGACGCGGCCGCCATTGCGCGTGGCGCCCTGAAGGATGGTGGCCGCGTGACTCTCGTGCTCGGGCGACAGGTGCAGCACGACCACGAAGGCCATGCCGGGCTGCTCCGGCAGTCCCTCGAGCAGCCGCAGGGCCGCCGCCATGCCACCGGCCGACGCGCCGAGGCCGACGACGGGAAACTGGAGGGAGGAGCGCCGCGGCTCGTTCCCTTCGTCCCAGTCGTTGTCGTGCCTTGCCGCCTGCGGGTGCATGCACTCTCCTGTCCTCGCAGAATTAATCTGGCGATCCACGCCGACGTGGTGCGGGTCGAGCAGATCTTCTGGAACTTGGCGAGCAATGCGCTGAAGTTCACGCCCGCGGGCGGCACGGTGCACGTGCGCCTGACCCGCGACGGCCCGTGGGCGCTGCTGGAGGTGCGCGACACGGGCCGCGGCATCGAGCCGGATTTCCTGGGGCAGGTGTTCGACATGTTCCAGCAAGGCGACCACAAGCCCTCCACGCGGCGCGAAGGGGGCATGGGCATCGGCCTGGCGCTGGTGAAGAGCCTGGTGGAGATGCAATGCGCGGGTCGCTCTGGAGTTCGTTCTGCAAGGCCACGGCCAGGGCATGGATGGCGGGAGGAGGCGATGATGCAATTGCAATGACGTGATGGCAATGGCGCGAGCAGGATGGCGGGATCGCGGCAGTCCAGAGGACCCAGCCGTCGCGGAGCGCGACGCGCCGGTCTCGCTGGTCGACAGCGCGCCCAGCGCGCGGCGCATCCGTGGCGCGAGGGGATCAAAAAGGCAAACGGGTGGTCGAGGCAAGGGACGGATCACGAACGTTTGAACCGCGCCGCCGGCGCCGGGACCTCGCGCTTCACCTTGACCCAGTCGGCGGTGCGCGAACCTGGAAGGTAGCGACTGTTCACGTGCTTGGCGACAATCCCTTCCAAGCCGAGTTCGTGGACGGCTTTGCTGAACAGGAGGTCTCCATCCTGCCCGAAGTAAGCGACCAGCAGGACGCTGGGCAACGGCGCTTCGAGCATCATCGACAGAGCTTCCTTGCGGGCGGACAGCGGCGAAGCCGTGATGTCAACGCCGTGGTAGACCAGAAGATCGAACACGGCGTAGACCACGGGGGCGGCGCCCTCGTGCCAGCGGCGCCTGCGGGCGCGATCCTGCAATCGGTCGAAGTCTGAGCGCCCCCGGTCGTCGAACACGCAGACTTCTCCATCAACCACGTAAGGGCCGCCCTTGAAGCGCGACAGCGAGCGGGCGATCTCCGGGAACCACTCGGTCGCATTGGCCCCGTTTCTCGTCTTCAGAATGCACTCACCGTTCCCGAACTCCGCCAGCAGGCGATAGCCGTCGAGCTTGATCTCGTAGATCCAGCCCGGCTCGCCGAAGGTGAAGGGCCGCTCGTCGAGCAGCATCGGCGCGAGGTCATCGAGCAAGCGGGGTTTGGGCGGCGGAGGGCGCGACATTGCCACAGGCTGCGCGTGGCGGCGGGATTGCGCTGTCAGAAGATGGCGCGAGAACGACTTCTTGCAGCTTGGGCCAGCGGCAGTGCCGAGTCACGTTAAGTCTCAGGACGTGGCCGAGCGCCCTACGAATCATAGGACTGTCGTCCGATAACGGAAGCAGCGTTCAGGCCTTAAACAGTCAGTACCGTAGCGACGAGGCTGATCCCCGCGCTCGGTTCACACCGGAGACCGTGATGACCATTCAGAATGATGCCAAGAAGGGACAGGACGAGCGCGCCTCTGTCAAATCGAACATGGAAAAGGCCACCGAGAAGGAGCCGAGTGAATTCCGAGATGAGGCGAACGAAGAGAAGCGCGTTGAAATCGGCAAGGATCTGACCAAGCATCCGATCCGCGGAATCGACCCCAAGACCTGACCTCGGGCGCGCCTTGCGGGTGACACCAACGTCCTCCCCTTACCGAGAGGGGTCAAGGTCAGCCTTCGCCCCATCCCGGGCGTCCGGGAGCGCGAGTCGTTGGGATCGCCAAGTGCAGCCGCCGCCGCCGGTTCATGAACCCTGAACGCGCATGGGACAACGCCGAACGAGAAGAGTCAGCGCTGCGGCGGGGGAGTGGGCAGGCATGAATGCCCCCGCATGGCGCGAGCCCGTCCCCTCGTGCGCCAACCGGCAAATACGATCCCGCGTGCCCGACGCAAACCCCGACGTCGCCGCCGCGTCCCCCGGAGATGCGGCGCACACGCACGCATTCCTGATGCCGGCATCCGGGCGTGCGCCGACCCCCCGCTTGAGGCGTTCAGATTCCGCGGGGCGGCTTCATCGGCAACTTCATCCAGCCGCCGGTCCAGAATTCGATGACCTGCCTCTCGAATTCGGCCTGCATGTCGGCGGCTTGACGCTGCGTCAAGGCCGCCGCCACGCCATGGGCTGTGCTCATCATGTGGTTGGCAGTGCTGAGCCACATGCTCATGAAGGGGTTGCTTGTCATCCAGGGATGGGTCATTGGGATTCCTCGATTGGGATGGGAAGGCGAAATTTCGATTCACAAGCCCACTGCAACCGTAGGACAAGCGCCGGATCCCGTGTCTGCAGAAATTGCGGCGACCGACATGTTGGCGATTGCGGACACATGGCCAGGCGACCCAGATTCTCCAAAGCGTCCGTGTCGAGTACCCGCGCCGAGGGCCGTGGCGACCGGCAAGCGATGCGGCATCGGGTTTCGGTGAAGCAGTTTTCGATGCCACACGGTCTTGCGGGATGGACGACTGCCAGCACGACGAGGGCCGATGCCGGCCGATCGCTGGAGACTCGACAAGACGTCGCGCAATAGACTCAGCGACATGCACGCCCGGCGCCAACTTCCAGATGAAAGTGGTCGGCATGCACCGCGTTGTAGTCGGGGCCGAGGACGCTGTCGAACAGCCCGCACGCGCCCTTGTGCGCCTCGCGCAGGAAGGCGGCTTCCGGTGTCAGCGCGATCGATGCGCCGGGCATCCAGTCGCGCCGGATGACGATGACGCCGCGACGGTCTGCGCGGGTGTACGCGCTCACGTCCAACGCGTCGGCCGTTGCATGCTGGCTGCGTCGGCCGGGTGCACCATCTTGCTGCTGCCGCCCGACCACCACATTGCGGCAGGCATAGCCGCCCAGGTGATCAACGCGGACGATACGCGTGCCCAACGATTCGGCGGCCGCGGGCTGGATCACATGGCGCTCCCACAACGCCAAGGCGAGCGCGGCGCGGCAGCTCAGCAGCACCGGCGTGCCCAGCATCAACTCGCGCGCGCGAGTCAGGCGTACCGTGTTGCGCAATGCGCAGCCCTCAGCTGTGGTGCGGTCGGGCACCGGCTCGAACTGCATCCCGGAGGCTTCCAGCAGCGCGAGGCAACGCGCGGGATCACGCTGCACGCGCGAGAGCTTCACGGAGGTGAGGAGGTTGGGCGCTTCGGCCGTGTCCAGTGCGGCCCCGGGGTTGTAGCGCTCGGGAATGGCAACCCAGCCCGCCTTGAGTGCCCACGCGCCGAAAAGTAGCGCCACCACGGACACGACGCTGGCAATACGGGCTGGGCTCGGCAACGAAGTCATGCACGCCCAGGGTTACTCATCGTCCAACCGGCCGATGTAGGCGCCGACCAGGTTTGCGACGCAGCTTTGGAAGGACGACAGCGACGCGCTGGCGCTGGAGCGGGGGACCTCGGCAGCAGGGGCCGGCCTTGGTTTCGAGCACGGGCGTCCCGCGTCACCTGCCAGGACACGAGCCGGTGCATGGGCCTCACGGCCGCCATCGGCTTGGAGAGCACTCGACCCGTTTGAATCGACGCACTCCGCGAGGATGTCCGTCCGCCCGCATGAAGGGCGGTACGTCGCGCGTGGCCGCGCTGGCAAGGCCCTGCGGGCACGACCGACACGCATGTGTGAATGCCACCCAGTCCACCGCCCCCAGTCAGCCAGGGGCACGTGGCCGGCCACCGCGTGTGGTTGGGCATCGTGACCCGTGCGATTCGGATGCGCGGACTGTTCCGTGGGGTGCAGAGGCGTAGAGACTGAACCCACACGTCTCGGAAGCGCCTTCCTACGTCGGAATTGCCCGGATGGGCGTGACAGTGCCCGCATGCAAAACGCCTCCCTCTCAACTGCCGCGTCGCTTCGGGCGGGGGCGCTGCCTCGGGCCGTGCGCATCGGAGAAATTGCCGGCCGCGCGGCGGCATATTCGCCGAGGTCGGCCACATCTTCGCGCGGCGGCCGTTTCACCATGCACCGCCGGAACGCTGCGGGCCTGACGGAGGACAGCGCGCCGGCGCTGCCAGGTCGCGCCAGCGCGCGATTCAGCAACCTTCGCAATCCACGCCATGTCACCTCCTCCGCAGCCTGATCCGATCGCCCCTGAAACTGCCGCGGGCGCGACCGCGCTTCTGATCGTGGACATGATCAGTTGTTGGGACTTCCCCGACGCCGACAAGCTGCTGGCCGGCGCGCGCCGCGTTGCACCGGTCATCGCCCAGCTGAAGGCGCGATGCAAGCGGGCCGGGGTTCCGGCGATCTACGCCAACGACAACCGCGGGCGCTGGCGCTCCGACTTTCCGGCGCTTGTCGGCGCGTCGCTGGCCGGCGGAGGTCCCGCTGCGGCCATCACCGGGGTCGTCGAGCCCTCGCGCGAGGACTACTTCGTGCTCAAGCCGAGCCAGTCGGCGTTTTACGGTACGCCGCTTGAGTTGCTGCTGCGCCATCTCGAAGTGAAGAGGATTGTGGTCACGGGCGTGGCGAGCGACCAGTGCGTGCTGAGCACGGTGCTGGACGCACGCATGAGATCGCTGGCAGTTGTCGTGCCCCGTGACGGCGTTGCGACCCAGTCGACGCCGCGCAATCGGGCCGTCCTGCGGCAGTTGGAGGAAGTTCACCAGGTGGCGACCACCCCGTCCGCTCGCGTCCGTCTCGCCCAAAGGACAACTTCATGAACACCCTGCCCGAGCTTCTCGGATCCAGAACACCGAGGGCGCGACCAGGCGAGCGATCCCGCTCCTTGTTTTGGATGGAACTGGCCCCGCCCCGGTGAGCAGCGGCGCTGCAGGAGGCGCCCACTCCGACGCGACCAGGCACGACATGTCACGGGTCTCGCGGGGCCCCTCACGCTCGCGCGGAAGTAGCGCGGCCCGCCCGCTGGCCCAGCAACAGGTCGACCAGCAGAAGTGCCGGACCGGCATCGCCCTCCAGCCGCGCGCCGTCCAAGTTGCCAGCCGCCTGCGCGCTGCGGAACAAGGGGTGCTCCCTGAACGCGTGATTGAGAAATTTGTCGTCGATGCGGCGCGGCAAGCGCTTGCCACTTTCGTGAAGCCTGTGCAGCACCGCAATGGCCAGTCGTTCGACCTTTGGGGACAAGATGCTCGCTCGGCAGAGACGCTGAGCGACGCCCGCCACGTAGCCCATGACCAGGATCTCGGACGCCTCGTCGACAGCGGCAACGCCTTCGTCGTCCGCCAAGCCAAGCTGGACCCCGATGGCATCAACCATGCGGGCCGCGCGCTCGCCCTCTTCTGGCAATCCGGCGGACGGCGAGGTTCCGGCGTCGAGGCAGAAGCCTTTGTTTGCAATGCAGTCTTGCAGTCCGAAGGGAAGCCCACCCCCCTTGACACGGCGCCCGTCAGTCCGGCCGAGCGTGTGATCACTTCGGTATTCGGTCGTATCACGCTCGGCGCGCTGGACCAACGAGGTCATGAACTCGACGGCCTCAGCCGGCGGCGTGTCGCAGAACTGCGCGAGTGCGATCGATGCAATGAGTTCCGACGCGTCCGCGACTTCGGTTTGGTCGCAAAGCGCGAACGCGAATCCCAAGGCGTAAGGCTCGACGGTGCTGCGGTGTCCCAGCCACAGGTTCGCGCACGTCATGTCCAGATCCCGCAACTGGGATTCAAGGGCCGATTGCAGCATGTGCGCAAACCGCAGCACCATGACGCGGTCGTGTCGCGTGAGGGGGCGGTTGCCAAGGATGGTCATCGCCGTGGCTGATTCCTCGACCCGCGCCCCTCGAAGCCAACTCTCGAGCTTGTCGAACATGAGAACCTCCGCACGGATTGTCGGCCATCCCCCAGGAGACGGTGAGCGGTCGCGTTCCGTCGCCTGCGCTGGCCGACGGGTTATTCACCTCCAGCCTGGCGGACCTCGGTGCCCTCCCAGCGCGCACCGGGGAGAGGACTGGCCCGCCTCGCGGCAGGCGACCCTGGCCCGGTCTGCAGCCCAAGGCGGCAGCGCAGGTAGCAGGATCGAGGTGACTGCGTCAGGCACGTCGCCCTTGGTTGTCAGCCGTCCTGTGCCGTCCCCGGCGCCGCCAGCTTGCGATGCTGCTCCGCCGTCACCTGGGACGGCAGGATCTTGGCCATCGCGACCTGCAGCTTGTTCTTCAAGCCGGCCACGACATCGGCTTCTCCGTCCTGCATCGCCTTGAATCCGATCTGGGCCACCTCGGCCGGGTCCATCTTCTCCTCGGTACCAACCTTCGTGTCAAGCAGTCGGCGCGCGCGAAGAACTCGGTGTCCGTGGCGTCGCGCATCAGGCAGGTCACCGTGACGCCGCTGTCCTTCAGCTCGTTGCGCAAGGCCGCCGCGAACGAGTCGACAAAGGCCTTGGTGCCGTTGTACACCGCCTGGAAACTGCCGGGCATGAAGCCGGGGATCGAACCCGTCACCAAGATCTTTCCCCGGCCCTCGGCCTGCATGCGGCCCCCCAGCTTGTGCAGCAGGTACAGCGTGCCCGTGATGTTGGTGTCGATCACGTGCTGCAGTTCGTCGAAGTCTGCGCCAGGAAACTCTTGCCCAGCCCATGGCCGGCGATCAGGGCGTCGATGCGGCGAGCCGTGACGGCCGAGACGAGCTGGCGACGCCGGCGCGCCCGGCGAGGTCGACTTGCAGCGTGTCTCGCGCCATCGCGCGAACAGTGGCCAAACTGGAACGACACGGTGCGGACTCATCGGCCCCGTGCGGATTCAAAGGTGGGAAGACTCCTACTCCATCCGCGACGCAAGACCGACAGTCGCTGCGCACGCGGGTCGGGAAGCTGCCTGCTTCGAAAGAGGGGCCCAAGAAAGAGCGGGGGTCCAAGGAGAATCCATGCAAGCGCTGACCTACCAGGGTTCCAAGAACGTTCGCGTCGAGACCGTGACCGACCCCGTGTTGATGGCCGAGGACGACATCCTGCTGCGCGTCACCGCGACGGCCATCTGCGGGTCGGATCGGCACATCTACCGCGGCAAGATTCCGATGATGAAAGACGGCGACATCCTCGGCCATGAATTCATGGGGGTGGTGGAGGACGCCGGCCGCGGTGTCACCGGCCTCCAGCGCGCTGACCGGGTCGTGATCCCATTCGTGATCGCCCGCGGATCCTGCTTTTATTGCAGCAAGACCCTGTTTGCGAGCTGCGAGGCCACCAACCCCGGGCGCGGCGCCATCATCAACAAGAAGTCGTCCACGCCCGGCGCCGGCCTCTTCGGCTACAGCCACCTCTACGGTGGCGATCCCGGCGGAAAGGCCGAGTTTGTTCGTGTCCCGAAGGCCAACGTGGGCCCGCTCAAGATTCCCGATGCGCTCAGCGACGAACAGGTGCTGTTCCTGTCGGACATCCTGCCCACGGGCTACCAGGCGGCCGTCAACGCGCAGCTCGGCCCGGGCTCCAGCGTCGCGATCTTCGGCGCCGGCCCCGTCGGCCTGATGAGCGCGGCGTGCGCCCGGTTCCTGGGCGCCGAGCAGATCTTCATGATCGATCACCATGACGATCGCCTCGCCTTCGCCAGCGCGACCTATGGGGCAGTCCCCATCAATTTCGACAAGGACGACGATCCGGCCGAGACCATCCCGAAGGCCACCGGAGGCCACGGCGTCGATGCCACGATCGACGCGGTCGAGTTCGAAGCCAAGGGCAGTGCGCTGGAAACGGCGCTGACCGCCGTGAAGCTTGAAGGCTCCAGCGGCAAGGCACTGCGCCAATGCATTGCGGCGACGCGGCGCGGCGGCGTGGTGAGCGTGCCGGGCGTCTACGCGGGCTTCATCCATGGCTTCCTGTTCGGCGACGCTTTTGAGAAAGGGCTCATCTTCAAGATGGGACAGACCCACGCGCAGCGCTACATGCCAGTGCTCCTCGAACACATCGGCAACGGCAGGCTGAAGGCGGAGGTCATCATCACCCACCGCATGCGGCTCGCGGATGCAGCGCGAGGCTATGAGATCTTCGAGAAGAAGGAAGAGGACTGCCGCAAGGTCGTCCTCACACCATGAGGGCCGGACGGGCGACGGCCAGCCGTCATAGACGCGCGGCTGCGCGCGCGGTCGCGCCACGTCTTGCTGGCATTGCGCCCCGATCGTCTGAATCCGCCCGTCACCCCGGAAAGGCAGGCCCCTGATGTCAACTCCCAGCGAAGCCGCGGACGATGGCCTCGGCTCGATGCCGACCACCAACACGCCCGTCTACGCCAATCGCTCCGCCCTCCTGACGGCCTTCGACCGCTTTGCGTCACGCGTGACGCGGTGGGCCGGCTCTCCTCTGGCGTTTGCGCTGGCCCTCGCATCCGTCGTGGTCTGGGCCGCGCTCGGGCACTTTTTTGGCTACTCGGAGAACTGGCAACTCGTGATCAACACCGGCACCACGATCGTGACGTTCCTGATGGTGTTCATGATCCAGCAGAGCCAGAACAAGGACAGCGTCGCCTTGCACCTGAAGCTCAACGAGTTGCTCGCTGCCACCAAGCAGGCAAGCAACCGCATGATCGGTATCGAGGACCTGGACGAGCAGGACCTGCGGGAGGTGGCCGAGTTCTACGTGCGCCTGGCCGCACGCGCCAAGAGCGGGGGCAAGGGCAAGGAGACCCATTCCATCGATGAAGAGGGCATGCCCACCGACCGCAAGCCCGAGGCCGCTCAGGCGCACGTGGCGACGGCGCAGAGGGCTTCCGCAGCCTGACTGACCACGCTGGCGAGCAGGCCCGTGCGCGCTTGGGCATTCTGTCACCTCTCGAGGCAGAACGCGAAGAACTCCTCGAACAGACGGCAGCGGTCGCACGGTTCGTGAGTTCGACAAGTCGCTGGTGCGGCTCGCGCTCGCGGCACCACGTCACCACAGCCCGCCCGCAGCCTTGGGGCCAGGCGCAGATCGATCACTGCCAGATCCCGACCCCTTGGGTGTTGCGCCTCGCTGCTCGGAACGGCAACAGCGTCCACGCGGGCCGATCTGAAACTCCGACACGCGGGGATCTGATGATTTCGAGGATCGGAGTTGTCTTGCACCACGAAGATTGACGGTCCGCCAAGGAGGGGTGGGAGGGCGAATCGCGGATGAATGGGGGCGTGCGCACGTGCACGGCTCAGAAGAATGCCTTTTGTAGGTCGGCGCTGGCAGTGTGCGGGGGTCGACCCCTTCACAGCCCATGGCGCCGACGCCCTCGCGCCGCTGCTTCTGAACGCGCAGTCTGGAGACTCCATAAACCGACAAGGAGACTTTCATGGCTGAGCTGAAGAATTCCGGCGTGACCGGGGAAACCGCGGATTCCAAGACCGCCGCGACGGGCGTGGGCGCCGTGGTTGGCGGGGTGGCGGGTGGTGTGGCCGGCGGCGCGGCTGCGGGCGCCGCCGTGGGTGGCATGACCGGTCCTGTCGGGGCCGCCGTCGGTGCGGCCGTCGGCGCCATTGCGGGGGCGCTGGCTGGTCGAGCCGTCAAGGCCGATCCGGACGTCGAAGACGCCTACTGGCGCGAAAACTACTCGGGCCGCTCGTATGTCGAGGGCGGATCGAGCTACGACGACTATTCCCCGGCTTACCGCTACGGCGTAGACGCCTATACGCGCTATCCAAATCGTTCATTCGATGACGTCGAGCCGGAGCTGAGCAGGGACTGGGGCACTGCGCGCGGTCGCTCCTCGCTCGAGTGGGAACGTGCCAAGCATGCAACCCGCGACGCCTGGCAGCGTCTGAGCGACAACGTCGAGCGCGCGATCCCGGGAGACTCTGACCGCGACGGCCGCTGAACACTCCTGTTCGACCAAGGAGGGCCCGCCCGCACGGGGCGGCCCCTCTTCCGCACGGCCAGGATGCGCGGGTCGCCCGACCCTCGTCTTGACGGCTTCTGAGGCCATCGATATCGAAACGGCAACTTCCATCGCGCCAGATGCGGGCCGCCGCCGACCACGGCGTGCAGGACTTCGGATGTGCGCGCGCGCGTCTGTCAACGCGCGCCAGACCCGGGCACGAAGCGCTTGAACACTGACAGCCACGGCCGAGTCAGGCGATGCAAGGCACCGGCCGGTTCTTGAGCCTGAGCAGCTCCTTCTTCCTTGCGTATTGCGAAGACGACGTCCGTGTCGCGGGCCGCGAACCCGACAAGGGGTGCCGTCCTGCGGCCCACGCCAAGAACTTGCTGACCGCCGGCGCGACCTCCACGCGCAAACGCCGCGCCAGACGGACTCTGCAAAGGCACGGTTCTGAAACGGCCCGCAGGCGCACAAAGCCCGCGCCCACCACCCAAATGCGCCCCCAAGCGCCGACGTGCCGCGCTTCAAGCCGTCGCCCTTGTCGCAGCATCTGGCGGCCCCACCAGTCCGGTCGATCCTTCGACCTCTTCGAGAGCTCGTCGTGACCAACGAAGCCATTTTTTTTGTATCGCGGTGTCCGGTTCGCCTGCTCAGTGAAACCGTCCGGTCCCGTGCGGGTCTGGGCAGAGCTCGAGGACCTTGGCGGTCTGCGCGGCGTCAGGCGCTGCAGTTGACCCCCAGGATGCCGACCCCCAGGCCGCTGAGGCAATGCGGCACGCGCAACAGCAAGCGATGCGCTCGGTCAACGACCGCACGCCGGCCAAGGCCCGTTCTGAGCAGCTCGGCGCGCCACGGATCGCGCCCAAGCGAATCACGGTCAGAGGCTCTGACGACGACCGAAGAATCCTGGGCGAACGACGGATACGGGAGATCACGGATCGTCCAGCGCGAGGCGCGAAGCGCCGGCGGCGTGCCGCGGCCCTCCGCTGGCCCCACGGACTGAGCGTGCGGCGCGCGGGCTCGTTCCCGGCCAGTGCGCCAAAGGCGATGCCCGCATCCAGGTCGGCGTGCCCGTTCTCCGTGAGCGCCGGCCGTGCTCGATCGCCCGCTCCTCCCTTGTCGCGCGGAAACCGGAAGACCGGCGAAGCCGCGCCTTGGAGACAGGCCAAGCGTCGGCATGCGACGTCGCCGGACACGGCCGCCGCCTCCCTTGGAACACGTCCGACATCCGCTATGACCGGAAATGCGAGATTTCACGAGCAGCGCTTCTGCCACGCGAACTGAAGAGGAGATGCCATGAAAATCGCCCAGATCGCCCCGTTGTACGAAGCCGTGCCGCCCCGCTTGTACGGCGGCACGGAAAGAGTCGTGGCGCACCTCACGGACGCCCTGGTGGACCAAGGCCACGAAGTCACGCTGTTCTCCTCCGGCGACGCACGCACGCGGGCCAGGCTCGTTGCGACCCGCGAACAGGCCTTGCGCCTGGATCCGAGGCCCCTCAAATCCGACTTGGCAAGCCACCTGTCGCTGCTGCAGGAAGTGCGGCGCAGGGCCGATCAATTCGACGTGCTGCATTTCCACATTGACATGTTGCATTTCCCCTTGTTCGAAGAGCTGGCGGGTCGTACCTTGACCACCCTGCACGGCCGACTCGACATTGCCGACCTGCCGGACACCTACGCACGATGGAAGGAGTACCCGCTCGTGTCGATTTCGAATGACCAGCGCAAGCCGCTGCCCGACGCCAACTGGTACGGCACGGTGCATCACGGCGTCGCGCACGAGCACCTTCGGTTCAGCAGCACGGCGCGCGGCGACTATCTTGCGTTCCTGGGCCGCATATCCCCGGAGAAGCGCCCGGATCGCGCCATCGAGATCGCCAAGGCGGCGGGCGTGCCCCTGCGTCTCGCGGCCAAGGTGGACCACGTGGACCGCGAGTACTTTCAAGGCGAGATTCGCCCGCTTCTCGATCATCCGCTGATCGACTACGTCGGAGAGATCGGAGACGAGCAGAAGAGCGGCTTCCTCGGAAACGCTCGCGCGCTGCTGTTTCCGATCGACTGGCCCGAGCCCTTCGGACTGGTCATGATCGAAGCCATGGCCTGCGGCACGCCCGTCATCGCCTGGCGGCGCGGGTCGGTCCCCGAAATCATCGACGAGGGCGTGACGGGCTTCATCGTCGACGACGTGCCCCAGGCTGCCGACGCGGTGAAGGCAGCGCGCGATCTGCCCCGAGGCCGAATCCGTCAAGTCTTTGAGGAGCGTTTCACCGCACAGGCCATGGCGCGGCGCTATGCGGAACTCTATTGGCAACTCGCGCGCGACCACCGCGCCGCGCTGCGCGAACCGGAGGCGGCGTGAGCGAGACCGGCGCCGCCGCGCGCCCGACAGAACCATCCAAGCCCGCAGCCAAGAACGACGAATGGCCGGCGCCACCTGCACGGTCGGCGCAACGGCTTTTCGTACTGAAGGAGGGCGACACCTTCCTGGTCGCGGACACCTACGGCGACATCACGGGTGAAGGCGACGGGCTGTTCCACAACGACACGCGCCTCTTGTCCACGTTCCGCCTGCTGATGAACGGGCAGCAGCCCTCGCTGTTGTCGAGTGCGGTGAGCCAGGACAACGCCTTCTTCACGGCCCACATGGTCAATCATCCGCTGCCGCCGCTGGGGGAAAGTTCGATGCCGCAGGGCGTGATCCATTTGGAACGGCGCCGCTTCCTCTGGGGCGATGGCGTGTACGAGCGCGTCGCGCTGGCCAACTACAGCGACACGGCCGCGAGAGTGCCCCTGCAGCTGCTGTATGCGGCCGACTTCCGCGACATGTTCGAGGTGCGTGGCCAGAGCAGGAGCAAGCGGGGCGCCCTGTCGGAGGCGCAACTCGACGATCGCGGCGTGGCGCTGCGCTACCAGGGGCTGGACAGCGTCTGGCGCACAGTCGTCGTCTCCTTCTCGGAAGTGCCGAAGCGTCTGACCGGTGTCGGTGCCGAATTCGAGGTGCTGCTGCGCGGCGGCGGCGAATGGGCGCTCTACATCGAAGTCGCCTCTGCGCGGACGCAGCCGTCTCGCCAGCGATTTCGTGATGCGGCAGCCAAGACGCGGCGCAGCCTGCGCACGCACCGTCGCCGCGGCGCGCGGCTGCGCGTGTCGAACCGCCTGTTCCAGGCATGGATCGACAAGTCCGAAGCCGACCTGGCCCTGCTGACCACCGAACTGCCGACCGGCCCCTATCCGTACGCGGGCATTCCCTGGTTCTCCACGCCCTTCGGCCGGGATGCTGTCATCACGGCCATGCAAACGCTGTGGCTGGATCCGGCGCTCGCACGGGGCGTGCTGTCGTTCCTTGCCGCGCATCAGGCCATCGAGACATCGACCTTTCGCGATGCCGAGCCCGGAAAGATCATGCATGAGACTCGCAAGGGCGAGATGGCTGCGGTCAACGAATTGCCGTTCGGCAAGTACTACGGCGGCGTGGACACGACGCCATTGTTCATCATGCTCGCGGCTGCCTATGCGCAGCGCACCGCCGATGCCGCTTTCATCGACGGGATCTGGAAGGCGCTGGTGGCCGCCACGTCATGGATCGAGAACAACATGTCGCGTCACGCGGGCTTCGTGGGCTATGCTCGCGGCGAGCACACGGGGCTGGCGAACCAGGGATGGAAAGACAGCCACGACTCGGTATTTCACGAAGATGGGACATCGCCGACCGGTCCGATCGCGCTGATCGAAGTGCAGGGATACGCCTACGCGGCCCTGCGTGGCATGGCCGCCCTGGCGAGAGGCCGCGGCGATGAGGCGGCATCCGTGCGCTGGGACGATGGCGCCAGCGCGCTGGCCGCGCGGGTCGAGCAAGCCTTCTGGCAGGACGACCTCCAGTTCTACGCACTGGCGCTCGACGGCCACGGCCAAGCCTGCAGGGTGCGCGCCTCCAACGCAGGACATCTGCTGTTCAGCGGCTTGCCTTCAGCGGAACGCGGCCGCCTGGTGGCGCGACAGATTCTGTCGGGCGCGTTCGACTCGGGATGGGGCGTGCGCACGCTCCCTTCGAACATGCCGCGGTTCAATCCGATGTCCTATCACAACGGGTCGGTCTGGCCCCACGATGTCGCGCTTTGCGCGGCGGGCGTGGCACGCTATGGGGATCGCAGCGGCGCGGTCCATCTGCTGGGCAATCTGTTCGAGGCGGCTGCATACTTCGGCCTGCGACTGCCCGAGCTCTTTTGTGGCTTCAAACGCGCCTCGGGCGAATCGCCGATCGCCTATCCCGTAGCCTGTCTTCCTCAAGCATGGGCTGCGGGCTCGGTGTTCATGCTTTTGCAATCCTGCCTCGGCATCGAGATCGATGCCCATGGCGGCAACGTGCTCGTCAACCGGCCTCAGCTGCCGGCCGGCATCGAGTCGCTCGGCATTGCAGGATTGGCGGTCGGACAAGACCGCTTCGACCTCGCATTCCGCCGCGTCAATGGCGGCGTCGTCGCGTTTGTCGAGGCGAACGACGCATCGATGATCGCCCGCGTGGAAATGCGCCTGTAGCTGCGCGTGACGTGGTCGATCAGCGGCACTCCGAGGGCTTCCGCGATCGCGTTGACCCGCCAGCCGGAGCCCGTTCCAAGCATGCAGCAATCGTCGCCCTGGGGATTCACCGCAGATAGGACGGTCGCCCACCTAGAGGCACCGGCGAGCTTCAGACGACGGCGTCCAATGCGCGCGTGGCTGGCCACTGGTCGGGTCCCACGCGATTGACGGGTCAATCCTCAAGCCAGCGGAGGGTGCGCTGTCAGCTGCCAGGTGATCGCAGGGGGTTGAACGCTCGCGCACACGGGCCCCCCATCTCGCGCGGTGCCCAGGATGCGGGCTTCGATGGCACGTCCCGGGTCGTCCAATGCGGCCTCCACCAGGTGCCGAGGAATGCCGGCCATCTTGATCTTCGCTCTACGCACCCAGGGCGACTCGGATTGACCCGCCAGGGTGCCGGAGTTCAGATAGACGAATCGGTCGGTGGGTGTGCCCTGCGCGAAGGCACCGCGGAAGTTGAACGATCCGTCTGCAAGCACCGGCCCGAGATCCATGGTGATGCCAAACGCGAGGGAATCCCCCGTCGATGCATACGGCGGCAGCAGTTCATCGCGCCCTTTCTGCAGGGCGAACCGGACTCCGGGAGGCGGTGCCAGGACGACCACGATGACCTGGAGTTGAGGTGCGGTTGCGCTCTTCATGTGCTTGTCCAAACACGAAATCGATGCCGGCTTGCGCCAAGGTCTCAGGATAGCGCACGGTGCCGGCGGACCGACCGGGCATGCGAGACACGGCGCATCGCGCCCTGCCCGAGAGGGTCGGGCCATGCCGACAGAGCCGACCTGCCCGGCGATGATGGGGGCCACCTCGACCTTGGCCACCGAGCAGGATGCGCAGGTTCGGAATCGGGACGCCTTTGCCTTCGGAATCGACGTTGCTGCGGGCGAGTTTGATTTTCGGGCCGAAGCGACCCACGCGTCCGCTGGCGCACCTGCGCAACCCATTGGGCCCGGCGGCGGTATGCTGGACACAGGTCACATTCCCAGGAGTTGGCGATGCTCTACACCTACGTCACCGAGAACGAAGACAACGACCCGGTCGGCCCGCGCGACCCCATGGAGTTGTTCAGTCAGGCGGCTGAGCAAGCTGGGTTGATTCGGGCCGGGGATCCGCTTGATCAGAACGTGGTGGATTACGCCAAGCTGGTGGTGCAGATGTGCGCATCGATCGGCGACAACTATGTGCAGCCCGAAAGTTCGGACGGCCAGACGGTAGGGGACCGCATCCGAGTCGAGTTCAACCTACCGTGAATGGCGGCAACGCGCAGGCCGGCCCGAGTCCCGGTGCGCGAAGCGACCTGTTCGCACCGAGGGCCGGGAAGTCGCGCGAATGCTCGCCGGCAAAACCACCCGTGTTGGCCCCGTCCGGCATTCCGTCAGGCTTGCCAGAAATGAGGCTGCCGCACAGCGTCGTCTTGCCTCGGTCCGGCGCGCGCTCTACTCAGCTGGATCGAGCGCGGAAGTTCGGCGTCGGCGCGAGAAAGCCACGCCGTGCAAGTTCTGCAAATTGAAGATTCATTCTTGCATTTGCAGTATGGCGGTCTTCAAACCTTGCAGGGCGCGCAGCGCAACAGGAATGATTCGCCTCCGATTCCCGATGCGCGAACCCGGCTTCAATACTCCGGTGTCTTCTTGAAGAAGTGCCTCGTGGAACAGCCTCGTGCGTATTGACGACCGCCCGAGCCGCCTGCCCGGGCTGAGACGTTTGGCAATCATCTTCACAAAGCAGACGTGACCCTTGGCGGTGGCTCGCGCGTTGAGGGACGGCAGAGGGGTTTTCCTCTGCCGGAGTACCAATGAACCGAATCGTTCTGCCCACCTCGGGGTGTGTGCCGTCACCGCCGCGCCGGCCGGCGCGCTCTTCGCCACGGCCCCGGCTCATGCGAGCCCGAAATCAGCGCTCGGTGACATTTCCGCACACGAAGCGGCTGTCGACGGCGCCAGTCCGTGCCCCGTTTGCGATCCATCCGCAGGCGTTCACTCCTGTCCCCTGCCGAGGTACCACCGGCAGTCGCGGGCGTGCGACCGATCGAGCTGTCATCGGCACTATCCGGCACGAGCATCCAAGGCGCGTCCGCACTTGTGGCGTGCATGCCGCATTCCGTCCATTCCGAGATGGCTCGACACGATCTGGTTGAGCTCATGGCCCGACTGGCGAGTGACGGTTGCGCGCTCTCATCAAGCGACGCGATCTCGTTGCTGGCTGAGTTGCTGGAGAGGCTGCGGCCAACGCTTGACGGTGCCGACTATGAGACGCTCCTTCTCATTGGTGCGTCCATGTGGCGATGCATGCCGTTCGAGCAGGGGCGTGGCGCTTGGGGTCTTGCATCCGGCGGCACAGGCTAGGGGCCATCCGGGTCGGACCGGGCCGCGTGCGCCCACGAAAGTCGGTTCTCCCTGCAATGACGCGTCCGGACCGTGAGCGCGCGGGATCTCGGTTCAAGCCTCATATCACGGGCGACCGCTTGGATTGCCAAGTTGAACTCGGCCTGAAATGAATTGACGGCGCTCACAATCATTCTTCAGTTTTCTTGTCTGGGCGGGTGCATTCGACTCGCGGCGCGTCGAGCAGTCCGAGGTTCCCTCGCCTGAGGAACTTCTTCGATCCTCGGCTGCCGACTGCCAGCGGGTCGCCAAGCAGCGCATGTTGGGGACGCATGGATCCGGTCGGGTCGGACGCAACGCCGCTGGTGCCCGCGCCAAGCTCCTACGAGAGGGGACCACCGGTTCTGAGATGCTAAAAACATCAGTTTGGTGGCACGATCATGCGAACCGACGTATTTCGAGCGCTTGGATCCGACGGGCGCGTGCATGTCGTCTTCCGCCGCACCCAAACGTTCGTCGAAAAGACCACGCGCGGCGTTGTCGAGAAGCAACGGGAGCCGAGGTTCTATCTCGGCAACGGAGATCCGCTGGACTGTGCCGATCGCTACGACACATTCAAGACGCTCCAGGGAGACTTGGTCGTCCGGCTGCTCACCCCGAACCCACCGAAGCTGCGCCCGACCAGCCAAGGTCGCCAGGTGCCTGAAGAGAACTGGACAATGGCGTCCGATTCCTGTTTTCGCTAGGGAGTCGCCTCCCTGGCGTGGCCCGCCGATCACGGCCGCCAGCTGGAAGGCCAAGTTCCCGGAGACAGTGGAGACCTACGAGCGCCTGAATCCCGAACCGGACTTCCCGCGTCTGGTGTCCGCCGTGGTCCCGGGGTGGCTCGACGAAGGGCCGTCCGGACATCCGGGCGGCACTGTGTCGCGAATTCAGGCGCGCGTCCTCGTTGTGCGAGAAGATGAGGATCACCTCACGTCGGCCGCCGACGCTGTCGAGTTGCGGGGCCTCCTGCCTCATGCGCATTTGCTGAACATTCCGTTCGCAGGGCATGTTGCGCATGCGGACGGTGCCGAGGTCTTCCTCGCGGCGACGAAGCAGTTCCTGAACCAGCCGCTCCCAGCGAAGTAGGCCATGGCAAGATGACCAGCGCTGAATCGCAAGATCCGGCGGCGCACGGCGCCCGCGCAACGGGCGACCAGGCGCTCGCATAGACTGCGGCGACCAAGGAGACCGCCCATGAAGACGTTATGGACATGCGCAGCCGCAAGTCTGTGCATCGCCGCCCTCGCGGGCTGCGCGACCGGTGCGCTCCAAGTTTCGGAGGTCGGCAGCTTCCATGTGGGTGGACGCGCCGTCACCCTCTCCGGCTTGCCGGAGAAAGAGTTGAGCTTCACGCCAGGAGCCCCTCCTCTGAAGCTCGATCCCAATGGCGACTTCGAAGTCGAGGCGCTTTACGCGCGCTACACCCGACTCGCAAGCCCGAAGGCGAAGTACCCGCTCCTGATGTGGCACGGCGGTGGCCTGTCGGGGGTGACCTTCGAGACCAAGCCGGACGGCGCGCCGGGCTGGGAAGACTACTTTCTTCGCGCCGGATACGACGTCTACGTCAGCGACGCGGTGGAGCGGGGGCGAGCCTCCTGGGCGCGATACCCGGAGATCTTCAAGAGCGAGCCTTTCTTCAGACCCAAGAAGGAAGGCTGGGAACTGTTCCGCATCGGCGACACGGGCTCTTACGCCACTGATCCGGTCCAACGCAAGACCTTCCCCGGAACCCAGTTTCCGGTCGCCGCCTTCGACCAGTTCGCCAAGCAGGCGATCCCGCGCTGGGGCACCAACGACGCGGCCACGCAGGCTGCCTACGACGCCTATGTTCAGAAGGTCTGCCCCTGCGTCATTCTGGTGCACAGCCAGGGCGGCAACTTCGCATTCAACTCGGCGCTCAAGTACCCGGACAAGGTCAAGGCGCTGGTCGCGGTGGAAACGTCGGGCTCGCCGAATCCCGACACCACCGACTTCGCGCGCATCAAGGGTGTGCCGATGCTCTGGGTCTGGGGTGACAACCTCGACAAGTTCCCGTTCTGGGGCCGGATCACCGCCCAGCAGGAAAGATTCCGGACGAACCTCGTGCGCGCCGGGGGGACCGGTGACCGGCTCCTGCTGCCGGAAGTGGCCATCCACGGAAACACGCACATGCTGATGATGGACCGCAATTCAGACCAGATCGGCGGCTTGATCGACCAGTGGCTGACCAGGCAGGGCATCAAGAAGTAGCCTTGGGGACGCTTCGACGCAGGGCTGCGATCGCCGCGCGTCACGGGCGCCATTCAGCGTCCGGCTGCTGCCGATCGCCTCCGGATGGAGAATGTCCACGGCTCGCCAGCCAGGCAGCAGCTTCGATCTCAACCCCACGACGGCAACGGATGCCCATGAAATCCACTTCGGTACAGCGGACTGCGGGATCGGCGCTCGAGGGCGTGCGCGAAACGCTGGACGCGCTGTACCGCGACGAGTCGCGCCGCATCTTCGCCACGCTGGTTCGGCTTCTCGGCGATTTCGATCTGGCCGAGGAAGCCTTGCACGATGGTTTCCGCGCTGCGCTCGAACAGTGGCCCACGATGGGAGTCCCTGAACATCCCCGGGCGTGGCTGGTGTCGGCGGGGCGTTTCAAGGCCATCGACGCCATGCGCCGCCGTGCGCGTTTCCAGGCGTGGGATGACGCGACGGAGGCCGTCGAGACGGCGCCGGATGCCGCACCCGCTTGGGACGAAGAGGCGGACGTGCTCGAGGACGATCGTCTTCGGCTGGTCTTCACCTGCTGCAATCCTGCGCTGGCGCCTGACGCACAGATCGCGCTCACGCTGCGCGCGGTGTGCGGGCTCGCGACCGAAGACATCGCCAGCGCCTTCCTGGTGCCCGCACCCACCATGGCCCAGCGCATCGTTCGCGCCAAAGCCAGGATCCGCGACGCGCGCATTCCGTACCAGGTCCCTTCGCCAGCGGACTTGCCGCAGCGGCTGGATGCCGTGCTGCGCGTGATCTACCTGGTCTTCAAGGAGGGCTATGCCGCCTCCTCGGGCGAAACGCTGACACGGGCCGATCTGTCCGCCGAGGCGATCCGCCTGGGACGGCTCCTGCACGATCTGCTTCCGGAGTCCGAGGTCAGGGGGCTGCTGGCGCTGATGCTCCTGCAGGAGTCGCGCCGTGCCGCGCGCACGTCCGCGTCGGGCGATCTGGTGCTGCTCGACGAGCAGGACCGCGGCCTCTGGAGGCGGGACCTGATCGCCGAAGGGTCCGCGCTGGTGACCCGCGCCTTGGCGTCGCGCCGCATTGGCCCCTACACGCTGCAAGCCGCCATCGCGGCCGTCCATGCGGAAGCCGCCGATGCGGCCACGACCGACTGGGCGCAGATCGTCGGTCTCTACGAAGTACTGTTGAGGGCCGAGCCCTCGCCAGTGGTGGAGCTGAATCGCGCCGTCGCGATCGCCATGTGCGACGGCCCGGCAGTCGGCCTGGCGCTCATCGACGGCATCCTCGCGCGCGGCGAACTCGGGGACTATCACCTGGCGCACGCGGCACGCGCCGATCTCTGCCGTCGGCTCGGCCGCACGGCGGAAGCCCGTTGCGCGTACGAACGCGCACTGACGCTCGCGCGCCAGGGGCCCGAGCGCAAGTTCCTGGAACGAAGACTGGCCGCGCTGCCGGCCTAGGCTGCGACAAACGGCAGGCGATGCATGCCGATACAAATTTCCTGTGCGGCCCCGGCGGACGGATGTCGATCCCCGGGCCTGCCATTCGACCAGTGGGTGTCCCATCACCCCATGTCCTGGAGAGTTCCATGAAATACCTGTGCCTGGTCTATGTCGAAGAGGCGCTGCTCGACGCGCTGTCCAACGACGCGAGTGCTGCGCTCGCCGCCGAATCGATCGCCTACCACGAAGAACTTGCGTCGCGTGGCCAACTCGCTGTTGCGCATGCCTTGCAGCGCGTGAGGCACGCCAGGGTCGTACAGCTGCGGCAGGGAGGCAGGATGACGCGGACGGGCGGGCCCTTTGTCGAGACCAGGGAGCCACTCGGCGGCTTCATCCTGATCGAAGCCGATGATCTCAATGCAGCCATCCAGATCGCTTCGAAAGTTCCGCTCGCGCGCGTGGGCAGCATCGAAGTGCGGCCCATCGCCAGGGTCGATCGCATGGAAGTGAGCGCGGCATGAGATACCTCTGCATGATTTTCGCGACGCAGGCGCAGATGGATGCGATCCCGCCGGGCGAGCTGCCGGCCTTCGTGAACGCGCACCTCGACTACGACGATGAACTGAGCGCGAGCGGCCACCTGATCGCCTCCGAAGGGCTGGAGTCCGCCGACAAGGCGGTGGTCGTGCGCATGCGCAACGGCAAGCTGTCCGTGACCGATGGTCCTTTCGTCGAGACCAATGAGCAGCTCGGGGGCTTCTATCTCGTGGACGCGGCAAGCGACGAGGACGCCCTGCGCATGGCTGCAGGCATTCCCTCGGCACGCGTGGGCAGCATCGAGGTGCGCCCGGTCCTTGCGCCGCTCGAAGGCGCTGCGGGAGATGCGCGATGAGCCCGCTCAACACCAGCGCCGGCGCCCATCGGAAGGCGACGGCGCGCGAATGGATCGGGCTCGCCGTCATTGCGCTGCCGTGCCTGCTCTATTCGATGGACCTGACGGTCCTCAACCTGGCGGTGCCGCACCTGAGTGCGGCGCTGCGCCCCACGAGCGCGCAGATGCTGTGGATCGTCGACATCTACGGCTTCATGCTGGCAGGTTCGCTGATCACAATGGGGACGCTCGGTGACCGCATCGGGCGGCGCAAGCTGCTGCTGATCGGCGCGGCCTGCTTCGGCGTGGCATCGGTGTTCGCCGCCTTCTCAACAAGTGCCGAGATGCTGATCGCCGCGCGCGCGCTGCTGGGCGTGGCAGGCGCCACGCTCGCGCCCTCGACGCTCTCGCTGATCCGCAACATGTTCCTCGATGCCCATGAGCGCACCATCGCCATCGGCGTCTGGGTGACCAGCTTCGCGGTCGGCGGCGCCATCGGCCCATTGGTCGGCGGCGTGCTGCTGGAGCACTATGCGTGGGGCTCGGTGTTTCTGGTGGGCGTGCCGGTCATGGCATTGCTGCTCGTCATCGGTCCCTGGCTGCTGCCCGAGTACCGCGACGACACGGCGAGCCGCCTCGATCTGCCGAGCGCTGCGCTCTCGATCGTCGCGGTGCTGGCGGTGATCTATGGGCTCAAGCGCATCGCCGAGTCGGGCATCGGCGCGTTGCCGATCGGGATGATGGCAGCGGGCGTGGCGACGGGCTTCGTCTTCGTCAGGCGCCAGGCAAAGCTGGCCGATCCGCTGATCGACTTGCGGCTTTTGCGAGCGCCCGCCTTCAGTGCGGCGCTGGCCATCAACACGCTGGGCTTCTTCGTCGGATTCGCGGCCTTTCTGCTGATCGCGCAGTACTTGCAACTCGTGTTGGGCCTGTCGCCGCTCCAGGCGGGGCTGTGGTCGTTGCCGTCGAGCCTGGCGTTCGTCGTCGGGTCCAACCTGGTGGCGCGCGTGGTGCGCCGGATTCGTCCGGGCTTCGTCGTTGCGGGCGGCCTGGTGCTCGCCGCCGCCGGCTTCGGGCTCCTGGCGGCGCTGGAGCGCGAGAACGGCTTGCGGATGCTCGTGATCGCCTATGGGATCCTGTCGCTCGGGCTGTCGTTCGTGTTCACCCTGGCGGTCGACATGCTGGTGAGAACCGCGCCGCCGGAGCGCGCCGGTGCGGCGTCGGCGCTTTCCGAGACCAGCTCGGAGCTCGGCGGTGCGCTCGGCATTGCGATCCTGGGCAGCGTGGTGGTTGCCGTCTACCGGCGTGCGCTGGCGGCAGCCGCGCTGGACGGCGTTCCCCTCGAAACGGCGCAGGCCGCGCGTTCCAGCCCGGGTGCCGCCGCGGATCTGGCGGCGGGACTTGCCGGACCGGCGGGTGATCGCCTGAAGGATGCGTCGCGCGAGGCGTTCGCCCAAGCCTTCGAGGTGACGGCACTCATCAGCGCCGCCGTCGCGCTGGCGGCCGCACTGCTGGCAGCGATCATCCTGCGCGAAGTCGAAACGCCAACGCCAAGTTCGCCGCCGACGCAGCCACCGTCCCTGGCATGAAGGCCTCCGAAAGGGATCCAGGCCTTCTTGTGACCCTGGTTCCCCGTCGACTTGTCGATTCGTGAGCGCGGCGATGTCGACGGCACGCGGGCTGCGCATTCGAGGCGAAGGTCAGATCGGCCGGTTCGGCGGTGCCCGGTAGAACTCGACGAAGAAACGCACGGCGCCCTCGGGCTCGACGCTGTGCCGCACTTCCGGCACCACGATGCCTCGTTGGGTCGCCGTGAGCACCACGTCCAGGCGCAATTCATCCACGCGGTAGCGCAACTGGCCCTCCAGCACCTGGATCTTCGCCCACACGCCCGACGCCGTTGAATGGTCCCTGCGCAGGCCGGATGGCACGGTGAGCTCTGTCAAGACAGGCGTTCGCTTGTAGCCTGCAAAACCATCGGGCATCTCGAATCGATTGCATCGGATGCACTCGAGCCGGGCACCCAGCTTCGCATTCCTGCCTTCCGCACTCGTGACCCAAGGTCGTGACACCAGCGGCGGATGGTGTCGAACATGCTGGCGGTGTCCGCAGTCGAGGCAGGCTACCCAGTCCGAGACTTCATCCTGGACAAAAGCGCTGATTGAACGTTGCATGCAGCCGCTCCTCAATGCGTGCAACTTGACAACAAGCCCCGCCCGGTGGCTTGCGAGCCGTCGAGGCGGCGTTGTCCATGGGCGACACCGGATGCCTTGGTCATGGCTTGCCCTTCAGACACCGGTGCGATCGGCTGGATGTCGTCAAGCCTTGGTGACCCGACGGGCCGGCTTGGCAGGCACCTCGGCAAAGAGGGTTTCCGCCGTGTCTGGCGTGACCTCCAGGCTCGGCTGCAGGACTCGTGAAGGCCATGTCACTTCCTGCCACAGCGGGAGCGTCAAGAGCGCCGGGCTGGCGCTGGCGACGTCGGCCAGGCTGTAGCGGTCCATTTCCTCCAGGAACGCTTGCATCGCCCGGGCCAGAACCGCAGCCAGCTCGCAACCCCCGTGAGGACGCAGCGGTTGTCTTACCCGAAGCATTCGACCAGGGCGACGTCGGTCTCGAAATGACGGATGAGGGTGGTGCCCAGCTTCAGCCTCGAGGGATGGACTGAAAGCCGCATGCCGCCATGGCGACCGCGCACCGTATCAACCCAGCCCGACTTGCCGAGCAGGTGCGTGACCTTGGTGAGGTGCGCGTGCGAGATGCCATAGACATCCGCAAGATCGCCGATAGTCACGAGCGACTCGGTTCGCGTGGCCAGCACCGGAAGCACCCGCAGCGAGTAGTCGGTAAAGAGTGTCAAGCGCATGGTTGCGGCTCCGGATGCCAAAGGCAGGGACGGCGAACTACAGGATGGCCGCTTGCGCCGGGTTGCTCGCGGCCAGCGCGTCGGCAAATGCATGGTTGACGTCGCTATGACCGGCCTCGTCGGATGTTCACCGCGCGTCGCTTAAACGCTCAATTTATATCTGTAAGTCGGAGCGCCAAGTCCCTTCCAAGTACCGACCGCTTTGTGCCCGGGCAAGCAAGGCCCTCCCCCGATCTCCGGGGCTGTTCGGTCGACACCGTAGGTCGATACGCCAGATCCTGGCCGAGACAGGCGGGATCCGCCCGGCGGCGCACCACCGGTGCGGGTTGGCGCGGACCTTGTCCGGGCGAGAGGAGATCCCGCGGTACCGCGGCGACTGCTTTCGCATCTGCGCAATCGCCACGATCCATCCGTCTTTCACACCGCATCATCGGTAGGGCGACAGGGCAGAGCTCAGCTTTCGACACCCATGATCACGATCTTCTCGGCGCCACCCAAGCCATCGAGCTTGCGCGGAGCCCTGCAGGCGGCCGACGCGGTACCCTTAGACTCATGGGCAGATGATCGCCATTTCCGCTGTCACGCGCGAGCGACTGCGGCGCTTCATGCGCATCCTGCGCATGGCCGCGGTCATCGGTGCGGGCGTCGGCGCACTCTACGCCGGCGCGATGGCCGGCCCGGGCGCTCGCTCGCTGCTCGCTTCCCTGCTGATCTCGATACCGATTGGTGTCATCAGCGCCCTGCTCACGGCTTCATCGATCGCCAGCATCGAGATCTTCCTGCTGCCTCGCACTTCGATGCGATGGCTCGACGCGTTGCCGTTCGCTGCGGTATTCATCCTGAAGACGCTTGTCTACGGCGCGATCGCAGGGGCGGTCCTCGCCGGCCAGCCGGGGCAGCGCTTGATGGGCGTCGTCACCGTCTATAACGCGCGCACCGGCCTGATTGCGATTGTCCTCTCGCTCGTGCCCGTTGCCGTTGTGGTGATGATGTTTCAGGCCGCGGGCCTGGTGGGCTACCGCACGTTCATGGCGCTTCTGCTTGGAAAGTATCGCCGGCCGTACGCCGAGCGACGCTTCTTCCTCTTCGCCGACGTGGTGGGCTCGACCGCGATCGCCGAGCGGCTCGGGGCCCTAGAAGCGCATCGCTTCCTCGCCGCGGTGTTCTCGGCAATCGCCGAACCGATCGAGCTGTGCCGCGGCGAAATCTACCAATACGTCGGTGACGAGATCGTCATCACCTGGGTCGAGGCCGATGGCGCTGCCGATGCACGGGCGTTGCGCTGCTTCTTCGCGATGCGCGCGGCGCTCGCCGCGGACGCCAACCGGTTTGTCCAACGCTTTGGCGTGCTGCCAGAGCTGCGTGCGGCCCTGCATCTGGGCGAGGTCATCGCCGGCGAAGTCGGCCAGGTGCGCCGTGCGATCGTCTTTCATGGCGACGTCATGAACACGACCGGTCGCCTCGAGCAGGCGACCCGCGAAGTCGGATGTTTCTTCATCGCATCGGCGGACGCGCTCGCCTCCCTGGGTCCGCCGCCCGAAATCCATACCCACGATCTTGGTGCGCTGGCGCTGCGCGGACGAGTCGAGCCCATCCAGGCGTTCTGCGTCGAACATTCGGACAGGAGGGCCTTGAAGAGTACATGAACGCCGTGCGACGAGAAGGGGTCCTCACTCGCCGTTTCACTTCCGAAGAATCCGAGTGCTAGCTCCGTCGGAAGCTGAAGTCCTTCGATGGTTCGAATGTCAGGTTTCGGACGGCTGGCTGTGCTCAGGCGCATGTCAGCAACGGGCCGGCACGGTCGTTCGGCGACAGGAGAAGCCGGCCTAGTCAAAGACACTGAACGGCCAATTCTGTTGAAAAACTCGTCTTGAACGCTGGGGCGTTGACGCTACGCCGAATGGGCCTTTTGCATTTCGAGTTCGTCACCAGGATCGAATCTGACGCGAAGCTCCTTCGGGACCTCTTACGCCGGCTTGAAGTGCATGGTTTGTGCGCTCGGCATCAACCGCTTTGCCATGCGCCTCAGGTTCTGAGCGGTTGCCGCCCACATGAACTCATCTTGCGCACCCGACAGCCCGCGCAGTCGCAGGCGATCCAGCTTGAGGATGCGCTTGAGGTGCGCAAAGAGGATCTCGACTTTCTTTCGATCGCGCCGAGACTGCTTGTACTGCGGCGTGGCGGCGAGTTCGCGGGCGACATTCCGAGATCGCTCATGCACGCTGCGCGTGATCCTTCGGTCTCGGCATATTGGGACAGCGCTGTTGCTTCATCAGGCATCCGGTGCAATCGTGCTGACTCGCGCTGTAGAGGATCGTTCCGGCCTTGGTGATGCGCTCGTGCGGCTTGGCGAATTTGCGGCGATCACCGAGATCGCATAGCCCTCGCTCCGTGCGATCTCGTCAGCCACCGCCGAGCGACGCCCCGATTTGTTCTGCGCCACGTGATGGGGCCGCCGTTGTCGACTCTCAAATGCACGAAGGTGAATCACCGACGCTCGAGACGCTGCCGCCCGGTGCCGCGATGTCCTCGCACAGGAGGTGCACTTCCGTGCCACAGACCGTCGCGCGCGTGAGGCGGATCACCGCATCGGTGCTCATCTGAAGGGTCGGCTTGGGGCGGTCCTCCACGTTCTTCTTGCCGGGGCCGTTGAACACGAGGCCTTGCATGTGGGCTTTCATCGCAATGGGTCGGGAAGCGCTGCTCGGAGTTCGGTGCTCACGGATCCTCGCGAGGCCCGCCAGAATCGGGGACAGTCACCGGCATCGAGGAACCTCCCATGATGGGAGGGCGCCGAAGCGACCTCTACCAGCGCCGAATGACCGTCCTTTGCATCGTGAGGCGATTTAGGATGCGTGTCTGTGCGCCGCCGCACGCCGTGCCTGCAGGCCTTGTGCGATAGCGAACACTGAATTCGCTCATGTGCCTATACTGGCCAAGGCGGTGGTCAGGAACACCCCAACGTCATCCCGAAGCCAGCATTTCCGGAGGAAGCGATGGCCATTCGGCCCGAACCAAGAAAGAACCATCTGCTTGGGGCGCTGCCCGATGCCGAATGGCAGCGCTGGTTACCGCAACTGGAAGCGGTCGAGATGCCGCTGGGCCACGTGCTCTATGAATCGGGCACCACTCTGAGCCACGTCTACTTCCCGACAACCTCCATCGTCTCCCTCCTGTACGTCATGGAGAATGGAGCTTCCGCGGAGATTGCCGTGGTCGGCAACGAAGGCATCGTGGGCATCTCGCTGTTCATGGGCGGAGAGTCGACGCCCAGTCGTGCCGTCGTGCAGAGCGCAGGCCATGGCTTTCGGCTCAAGGCAGAGGGGATCAAGGAGGAGTTCAAGCGAGCCCCTGTCCTGCATCTCCTGCTGCGATACACCCAGGCGCTGATCACGCAGATGGCGCAAACGGCGGTTTGCAACCGGCACCACTCGCTCGATCAGCAACTGTGCCGCTGGCTGCTGCTGAGCCTGGACCGGCTGCAGGGCAATGAACTCGTGATGACGCAGGAACTGATCGGCAACATGCTTGGCGTGCGCCGCGAAGGCGTGACCGAAGGTGCGCTCAAGCTGCAAAGGGCGGGGTTGATCAGTTATGCGCGGGGTCACATCTCGGTGCTGGACCGACAAGGGTTGGAGCAGCGCTCCTGCGAGTGCTATGCGGTGGTCAAGAAGGAGTACGACAGGCTCCTTCCGGCCAGGCTGGCAATCTAGGCCCAGCGCCCAGCCCTAGCTGGAGCCTGCCGGGTTCACGATCTTCGTGACATCCGCGACCTGCTGGGACATGCGGGCCTGTGCTTCGGCAGCCATCCCCATGAGGCTCTCGGCGTGCTCTCGCGCGAAGGTCGAATAGTTTTCCGTGAGACTGCGGATCAGGTCGGCCTGGGCCCCGGAGGCGGCTGCCCCTCCAAAGGTCTTCTGTGCCAGCTCCATGTACTTTTGCGCGCTGGTGTTGACCAGGTCGACCATGTCCTGCGACTGTGCAAAGCGCGTGATGAGTTCCGCATTCGCGGTGGAAAGCTTGACGAAAGGCTGAGTGAGTTTTTGCATGGGGACCTTTCCGGCGGGTGAGGATCAAAGCCCACTTGTAGGGCGCCCTCGGACTGCCGTCTGTGCGGTGGCAGACAGTCGCACCGGCCAATTGCGCGCAGAGTGGGTCCTCCCGCCTCACACGGAGCATGATTGGCCGCCATCGAGAACCACCTGATCGAGCTGCTCCCACGCAACGACCGCCGGCGTCTGTTGGACATGTGCGAACCGATCCAACTGGTACTGGCCGAAGTGATCCACGAGCCAGGGGTTGCATCCCGGCACGCCTACTTTCCCGTCGACGGCTTCATTTCACTGGTTGCGCGCATCGACCAACATCCTGGGCTGGAAGTTGGCATGGTGGGTCGCGAGGGGATGCTGGGCTCCAACCTCGCACTCGGCGTGGAGATCGCACCGCTGCGCGCGCTGGTGCAAGGCGCCGGCGCGGCCTGGCGCATCACCGCTCTCGACTTCCGGCGCGAAATGGCACGCAACGCGCCACTCAAGGCGGTGCTGGACCGGTACATCCAGGTTTCGATGTCGCAACTGGCCGCATCGGCGGCCTGCCTGCGCTTTCACCAGATCGGACCACGGCTCGCACGCTGGCTCCTGATGAGCCAGGATCGCGCGCATGCCGACAGCTTCCACGTCACACATGAGTTTCTCGCCTACATGCTGGGCGTGCGCCGCGTGGGCATCACGCTGGCCGCCGGTGGCCTGCAGCGCAGCGGATTGATCGAGTACAACCGCGGCACCCTCACAGTGCTCGATCGTCCAGGGCTCGAAGCGACGGCCTGCGCTTGCTATGCCGCGGACGAGAAAAGCTATGCGGGATTGCTTTGACCCACCGTCTGTGCGCTACCGAACCGACAAGCGGCGGTGCGCGCGGTACAAGGGAACATTGGGCTCAGCCCCTGTTCGAGCAAGACACCATGGACTACTGCGACTCCACGCGCCTCTCCTACCATGGCTGGGAGATACGCAGCCACCTCACCAGTGTTTCCTTCGACGGCACCGTGGCCGCCGGGGCGATGCTGTACTTCGAAGAGGCATGTCGGTGCCACATCATCTCGTGCAGACAATTCGCCAATGGCGTCGATGCCATCCACGCCATTGAAACCAAGGCCTCGCTCTGGATCGATGACCGCGAAATCAATCCCAGGAACGATCATGTCGAACCCTCCCTTCTTTCATGAGGCCTCGGGTGCCGTCCATTTCTGGGTTCCTGTCAATGGCACCCTGATCGGGGCGAGCATCGGCAAGGAAACGCTGCACTACTGCTATCGGTCAACCGCCATTGACGACCAGCCGCTGGAGACCTACCAGCTGCACGCGCAGGAGCTCGATGCGGCCGTGCGCCGACGCGTCGCGGGCGGCTCCGTCGAGCCGGTGATGTTGCGCGACTACGACCTGCACGAGGCAGTGGGCAAGGGCATCGAATAGGCCGACGGGGCTTGGGGCGCAGCCCCGGCGCCTACAACAGGCTTCGCAGCTTCACGAAGGCAAGGCCGGCCATGACCGCATCGTCCAGCGCATCGTGCGCGGCGCGAAGCGGCAGTCCCAGGTCATCCATCATCGTCGCGAAGCGAAGGTCGATGGTGCCGCCGCGCAGGTGCGCCGGGAGCCGTCGGTTCCTGTAGTCGTAGTACATGGCCGACACCTCGATCTTC
>NZ_JASZYF010000022.1 GCF_030317115.1 Variovorax gracilis | reverse complement strand
GTCTTGCACGCCGCCTTGATGACCCATCATGTCGATGCACTCCTCGGTGAGATGCATCCAACATAGTCGAGACGGGTCAAATTTCTAGGGAGTTTTTCAACAGAATTGGCCGAACTGAGCCGCCGGAGTGCAGCGTTTGCGGTCCTTCCGTGCCGCAGGGTGAATTCACGCTGTGGGGTCAACACCGGTCGCTCAACAGCGAAGGTCGCCTTGGTGTCAACTGCCGGTCTCAAGGTATTGCAGTCATAGTCCCCTGGTTGCCCTCTGGCGACCGAGCCCTCAAAGTATCGAACGACCGCTTTGTTCGGCATGGAAATGGGAGTTCGGGCCCTGAACGCCAGGTCGCGGCATTGGGAAGTCGACGTTCGAATGCTGCCGCGTGGTGTGCTGATTGATCGCCTTGCCATACGCGTCGTGGAGCTTGTCGATGCCTTTCTCTTCGGGCGCTGCCATGTAATCGCCGAGCTTTCGGAACACTTCGACGCCGCTCGTCGCAGCTCAAGTTCGCCAATCAGGTTCAATGGACCGGGTTCACCCTCTTGTGGGTGGCGGGCCCAAAGATCATCGTGTCCACCCGCTGCCGCAGGTTTTCCGCCGAGGAGAAGCCCAGACCATAGGAGCGCTTGCCATGATCCGCAAACTGCACCACAACGCCTACCGCTGCCGCAATTCCGAACAGACTCGCGCCTTCTATGAGGACTTCCTGGGCTTGCCCCTGGTCGGCACCCTGGAGATCCGCGAGACCAAGACCGGCCGCGCGACCAACGTGCTGCATACCTTCTATCGGCTCGATGACGGCTCACACCTGGCCTTCTTCGAGGCGCCCGACATGCCCTTCGACTTCAAGCCCCAGCATGACTTCGATCTGCACATCGCACTGGAGGTCGATGCGCCGGTGCTGGCCGACATGTTGGCAAAGGGCAAGTCGCAGGGCATCGAGACGCGCGGTGTTTCGAACCACGGCTTCATCGACTCCATCTACTTCCGAGATCCCAACGGCTACGTGATCGAGTTGTGCGCCAAGCGTGCCAGCCACGATGCCTTGATGGACCCGGCGACCAATGGCGCGCGCGACGCGCTGCAGCGTTGGACGGCCGCCAAGGCGAAGGGGTGAGGCGCTCAGCCGATGCAAGCCTGAGCCGCGGGCGCTATGCTTCCAGCTTGACCCCGGGCACCTGGAGCCACCCATGATCGTCGAGCGCATCTGGACCGGCAACGCATACCGCAACTTCAACTACCTGATCGTTTGCCCCGAGAGCGGCGAGGCGCTCGCCATCGATCCGCTGGACCACCAGAAGTGCCTGGCCGCCGCCAAGGCCAAGGGCTGGGAGATCACGCAGATCCTTAACACGCACGAGCACCACGATCACACCGGCGGCAATGCGGCCGTCGTCGCAGCGACCGGCGCCAAGGTGATCGCGCACTACAAGTCGGGCTCTCGCATCTCCGGCGTGGATCGAGGCGTCGAGGCCGGCGACGTGATCAAGGTCGGCAAGACCGTCGAGCTCGAGTGCATGGACACGCCCGGCCACACGATGTGCCACATCTGCCTGCGCTCCCACACGGACAACCCGGCGCTGTTCTCCGGCGACACGCTTTTCAATGCGGGGGCGGGCAACTGCCACAACGGCGGCAATCCGGAAGAGCTGTACGCCACCTTCGTCGAGCAACTCGCGAGACTGCCCGCCGATACGCGCGTCTACCCGGGTCACGACTACATCGAGAACAACCTGCGCTTCACTCTCGCGCGCGAGCCCGATAACGTGGCCGCCAGGGCCTTGTTGCCCGACGTGGCGGGGCAAGACCCGGCGCGTGCCCGCGTCACGACGCTGCAAGAAGAGAAGCAGATCAACACCTTCTTGCGCCTGTCCAGCCCGAGCCTTATTGCGGCGCTTCGCGAAGTCTTTTCCGACCTGCCCGAGAACCCGGATCCGAAGACCGTGTTCCTCAAGCTTCGCGAGCTCCGCAACAAGTGGTGAGCCTGGCTGTCCCCGTCCTCAATTCGTTCCGCCGCTGCCCGAGTGCTCGTCCGCGCCAGTTGGCAGTAGCTTCAGCACCAATGCGTAGGACCTTGCCCCCTCAGCACGGTCTTGGAGGCGTCGCTCTTCACCAAACGCGCATGCGCTCCACTCCGGCGCGAGGTGGAGCGGATTTCGTGGTTGGCGCACGTGCTGCGACAAACGACAGCTCTCTTGTCCGCCGAAGAGCAGCGGGTGTTCGCAGAGATTGCGCGCCACGCCGGCCCGAACTGCGTCATTGACTGCGCTTCTCATCGGGCGCATATTGTTTGCCCGAGTTTTGCAACAGAAACGGAGGTGCGGCGATGACAACGATGGCCAAGCCGACGATCGACAATGTTCGGGAGCGCGCTCGCGGGCAGGTGATTACTCCGACCGACGACGGCTACGAAGGGGCGCGCAAGGTCTACAACGGAATGATCGATCGACGGCCCTCGGTCGTGATCCGTGCGGTCGACGTTGGCGACGTGATGGCCGGGGTCGACTATGCGCGCGAGAACGGCCTCGATCTGTCGGTGCGCGGCGGGTCGCACAGCGTTCCTGGCTTCGGGACGTGCGACGGTGGCGTCGTGATCGACCTCTCGCAGATGAAAGGCGTGCGGATCGATCCGAATCGTAAGACGGCGCGGGCAGGCGGCGGGACCCTGTGGGCCGACTTCAATCACGCGACGTACCCGTTCGGCTTGGCGACGACCGGTGGAATCATCGGCTCGACCGGCATCGCCGGGCTGACGCTTGGCGGCGGCATCGGCTACCTCACGCGCGGGTTCGGGCTATCGCTCGACAACCTGCTCTCGGCGGATCTCGTAACGGCGGACGGACAGTTCCGCGTGGCCAGTGCCGCGGAGAACGAGGATCTCTTCTGGGCGATCCGCGGCGGAGGCGGGAACTTCGGCGTGGTGACCTCGTTCGAGTACCAGCTGCACCCGGTCAAGGACATTACGGCAGGCATTTTCTTCTATCCGATCGAAAAGGTGCGCGAGGTGTTGCAGTTCTACCGCGACTATGTGGCGAAGGCGCCGGAGGAAATGGGGCTGTTTCCAGCGTTCCAGATCGCCCCGCCACTGCCCTTCATCAAAACAGAGGACCATGGCAAGACGTTCATTGCTATCGTCTCTTGTTGGGCCGGACCGATGGACAAGGCCGACGCGGAATTCGCGAAGATACGCGGCGCGGCGCCGGTCGTTGCGGAGATGGTCGCGCCGATGCCGTACTACGTGATCAACGGCCTTTTCGATGCGCTGCTGCCTCCGGGCCTGCAGCACTACTGGAAGGCCTCATTCGCCACCGAGTTGACGGATGGCGCGATCGAGGCCCATGCCCGGTTCGGGCCGCAGGTGCCGGTTGTGAACTCCACGATGCACATCTACCCGATTAACGGAGCCTGCCACCGGGTGAAGCCGGACGCGACCGCATGGGGCCATCGCGACGCGAGCTTCGCGACCGTGATCGCTGGGATGTGGCCGGATCCCGCTGACAACGCCAGGAACACCAATTGGGTGAAGGACTACTACAAAGCCCTGGAGCCCCACTCGCAGGCAGGCGGATACATCAACTTCATGGCCGAGGACGACCAGGGCCGGGTCAAGGACAATTTCGGACCGCATTACGACAAGCTGGCGTCGATCAAGCGCAAGTACGACCCGAGCAATCTGTTCCACATGAACCAAAATATCCAGCCGTAGCATGGTTGTCGACGCGCGACGCGGGGGTGGCATCCAGAACGTCCACCTTGGGTTGAGCGTGCTGTCGAGTGACTGCTCCTGGCGCTAACGGCGACCGACGACTCGTGGCCGCGAGCACCGGTTCACGTCGGTACCTGATAGCTGACCTTCGAAGCGCCATGACTCGGTTGGCCAAGGTCTGCTATCGGCGAATATTTCGAACAGGCACTCCCCGTCAGAAGCGGTCTTTCGCCAGTACCCCGATGTTCGCAAGGCGCAGCACTTCCTTTGATCACCTCGTGGGCGAGCAGCAGCACAATTTGCGGGATCGTAAGTCCGAGCGCCTTCGCCGTCTTCTGGTTGATCGGCATTGACCACTGCTCCTGGGCCACAGCGCTTGTCCACAATGTAGTGGAGGCAAGCAGCCGCGCCCCATAGGACCATCCGGATACACACACATGGACGACGAGGAAGCTTCCGCGCCTTCGATCTAGTCGTCGCGCGAGAGAATTGGCGGCCAAAACCCGCCGATCGATTGACCCGGCTCGGCTTCTGACTTGACTCTTGGCGCGGCGACGGACAGGTACACCCGCAGAGGTTTGATGCGATAAAGGTGTACGCACCCTTCCGGCGGACTTGGTCTGGCGGCTCGATCAGCGGTGAAAGGCACAGGAGCATCAAATGGCGAATTACTTCTACAGGCGCGGGCAGAGGGTGCCGGTGGACGAGGTCCAAGGGGTGGTCGGCGTGCGCGTTGAATCGGCGACTCGCGCCGGTGTGGCCAGCGCCGCGATTGGTAGCTCGGTCGATCCCGTCCAAGCGGCGGTATTCGCCCAACCGGTTCCGGCCGAAGAAGTGGCGGCATTGTCGGCGGCGGGTTGGTCGTTGGTGCACCCTTCAGCCGACCTGACAGCGACCGCGCGTGCGGCACGCTCGCGGCCGCAGCAGGCCATCGATGCGGGGCAGGTGTACCAGCAGCGTGACGGCCACCTGCTGATTGACACCCGCGGGATGATCGTGCAGTTCCCGGCGGAGCTGTCGGAGCCGGCCGTGCTGCGGACTCTGAAGCAGCGCAAGCTTGAGGTCGTGCGCAAGCTCGGCTTCGCGCCCAACCAATTCCAGGTGCGGGTTCCGGTGGGTGTCGACACGATGGCCGTGGCAAACGAGTTGCAGGAAAGCCGCACCGCGCTGGCGGCCGAGCCAGAGTTCATCGAGTTCATCGGCCAGCGTCTGCGCCCCACCGACCCCAGCTACAACCAACTCTGGCACCTGAACAACGCCGGCGGCAGCGGCGGTGTGGCCGGTGCCGACATCGCCGCCGAGCGCGCCTGGGACTTCACGCTCGGCCGCGGCGTGCGCGTGGCAGTCATCGACAACGGATTCGACGTCGCCCACCCGGACCTGGCTGCAGGCATCGCCGCCGAATCGGGCTTCTTCGATGCCACGGGCAACTTCCAGCAGACGCTGACCGGCTATCCGGACAACGACCACGGCACTTTCTGCGCCGGCATGGTTGGCGCACGCCACAACAACGGCCGTGCCGGCTGCGGCTCGGCACCGGAATGCGAGCTGCTGCTGGTGGCCTCCCTCGGCGACCAGGTCGGCACGCAGGCGACGCTGGCGCGCGCGGTGGCCTATGCGGCCGACCCGCGGCTGGAGGTGACCACGGCCAGCGTTGCGGCGGGTGCCGACGTCATCGTTTCCAGCCTGGGTCCGAACGGCGCCAACTGGGCGCTGACCACGGTGCTGGACAACGCCCTCGTCTTCGCCTCGCGCCGCGGCCGGCGCGGCCGCGGAACGCCGATCTTCTGGGCCAGCAGCAACGGCAACAACGTCGATATCGCGCTGGACCAGGTGGTCTCGCACCCGATGGTCATCGCGGTGGGGCGTTCGCGCCGCGACGACATGGAGGACAACTCCGCACGCGGTGCGCAGCTGGACTTTCTGGCGCCCGGCGTCAACGTCGTCAGCACCGGCTCGGGCGGCGGCACGCGCACTGCCACCGGCACCAGCTTTGCCGCGCCGCTGGCCGCGGGCGTGGGCGCGCTGGCGCTCGCCGCGAACCCCGACCTGCGCGCCGACGAAATCTGCGACGTGATGCGCGCCACCTGCGACAAGATCGGCGGCGTCGCTTACAACGCGCAGGGCCACCACACCGACTACGGCTACGGCCGCGTCAACGCCTTCCGCACGGTGATGCGCGCGCTACAGACCGCCAGCGAGCGCGCCAGCCGCCGCGCGGACTTCGACGCCGATGGCCGCGCCGAGATCCCGGTGACCAGCCCCTGGGGCATCGGCATCCTGAAGGCGGCCAGCGGCAGCATCAGTCACCTGGCGATGGCGGCTAACGGCACTCGCATCGGCGGCTGGCTGCTCAATACCGTGGACAACCGCTTTCCGGCCAGGGGACGTTTCGCGTCCGCCGCGCGTACCGACCTGCTGGTCACCAGTCCCTGGGGCATCGGCGTGCTGCGCCGCTACGGCAGCGGCTACCGCGCGCTGATGATGGCACCCAACGGCACGCGCTTCGGCGGCTGGCTGCTCAACACCGGCGACAACGTGTTCGGCCCGGTGGGCGACTTCGACGGCGACGGGCTCGATGAGATCATGGTGCGCAGCCCTTGGGGCATCGGCCTCCTGAAGCTTGCGGGCGGTACGCTCAGCCCGCTGATGATGGCGCCCAACGGCACGCGCTTCGGCGGCTGGCTGCTGAACACCGCCGACAACCGGTTCGGCCCGGTGGGCGATTTCGACGGCAACGGGCGCGACGAGATTGTCGTCAGCAGCCCCTGGGGCATCGGCATGCTGGCTTGGTCGGGCACCGCGCTCACCTGCCCGATGCTGCAACCCAACGGCACGCGCTTCGGCGGCTGGCTCCTGAACACGGCGGACAACTGGTTCGGACCCGCCGGCGACTACGACCGCGACGGGCGCAGCGAATTCGCCGTCACCAGTCCCTGGGGCCTGGGCCTGCTGAAGCTGTCCGGCGCCACGCTGACCCCGCTGATGATGGCGCCCAATGGCACGCGCTTTGGCGGCTGGCTGCTGAACAGCTTCGACAATAGGCTGCGGGCCGCGGTCGACCTCGACGGCGACGGCCGCGACGAGTTGCTGATCGGCAGCCCGTGGGGCATCGGCGTGCTGGCCTGGTCGGGCAGCGCGCTCACCTGCCCAATGCTGCAACCCAACGGCATGCGTTTCGGCGGCTGGCTGCTGAACACCGCCGACAATGAGTTCCGTGTTTACGGCAACCTGACGCAGGCCGGCCGCGCCCAGGTGTTCGTCGAAAGCCCGTGGGGCGTGGGCGTGCTGAACTTCAACGGCAGCACCTTCCAGGTGCCGGTGATGAAATCCAACGGCAGCCGGCTCGGCGGCTGGCTGCTGAACACGCTGGACAACCGATTCGAGTAGGGGCTGGTGCTAGGCGTGTGTTTATCGGCAAGCGCATCTCGCCGCCACTCAGGGCGAGTTGCACGATGATGCTGCGCGGCCCGACCGGCTAACGGATTTGTCGAGGGAATGTTCGACGTGCTCGAGAGGAACCCTCCGACGATGCCGGACGGCCGCCTGGCGGAGCGGTTGTGCTAACGGTGCACAGCGGACTGGCGGCCAACCACAGCCCGCGGTCGCTTCAGGGATCGCGCCAGCGCGAGTTCCCGAAATCGTTGCACCGAAGGATTGAGGTCGTCGAGGCGAGTTGCCATTGCCAGTTCGATCGCCGACGAAGGCGGCAAGCCCTGGACCGGTCGGAAGACCACATCACGCGCGGCGAGGCGGGCGCTGACGGAAGGCACCAGCGCCACGCCCATGCCGCTCTGCACCAGGCTGATGACAGTCTGCACCTGCGTCGCCTCCTGCGCGACCTGCGGCATCAGCCCCGCGTGCTGGAACACCAGCATCACCATGGCGTGAAGGCCCGGGACGCGGGTGGAGGCATAGTCCACGAAGGGCTCGTTCGCCAGATCGGAGAGCGTCAGGCGCCTTTTTCCAGCGAGCGCATGGCGCGCGGGCAGGACGGCGCAAAACACATCGCTCTCCACGACCTCGAAGCGCAGGCCGCTCTGTGCCCCGGTCGGATAGCGCACCAGGCCAAGATCGAGTTCGCCGCTCTGAACCATCGCCAGCAGTTCCTGGTTTGCCGATTCACGCAGTATCAGTTCGACGTGCGGAAAGCGGGCACGGAACGTCGGCAACAGCGTCGGTAGCAATGCATAGGTCGCGGAACCGACGAAGCCGACCCTGAGTATGCCCCGTTCACCTCCCGCGGCCGCCAGTGCGACCTCTCGCAACGCGTGCGCGTCGTTCAGACAGCGGCGCGCCAATGCGAGTGCCGCTGTGCCCGCAGCGGTCAGCGCGACGCCTCGCGCCTGACGTTCGAACAGGCGCGCACCGACCTCCTCCTCAAGCTTGCGAATCGCCACCGACAGCGGTGGTTGCGCCATGTGGAGGCGCTCGGCGGCACGCCGGAAGTTCAGCGTTTCCGCCACGGCGACGAATTGATGCAACTGGCGCAGTTCCACGAGGGTTACTTTGCATGTATGGCTGATGACACCAACGGTATTGGACGCATGAATGCTGCATTTCTACCATTCACGCATTCCCCAACAAGAGGCGGCTCGAGACACCGCCATCCATGATGACAACTGCATCGAACCTGCCCCTCGATGGCGTCCGGGTCCTCGACCTGAGCGCCGTGGTGCTCGGTCCCTACGCCAGCCAGAACCTGGCCGAGTACGGCGCCGACGTGATCAAGATCGAACCCCCGGAGGGGGACTCCACCCGCCGGACAGGACCCAGTACGGAGCCCGGCATGGGCGCGATCTTTCTGGGCGTGAACCGGGGAAAGCGCAGCGTGGTACTCGATCTGAAGAAAGCCGATGCACGAGCCGCCCTGCTGAAGCTGGTCGATTCCGCCGACGTGCTCATGCACAGCATCCGCCCGCAGAAGCTGGCAGCCATCGGCCTGGACCCCGAGACGCTGCTGGCCCGCAATCCGCGCTTGGTCTACGTCGGCCTGCACGGCTTCGGCGAAGACGGCCCTTACGGCGGCATGCCCGCGTACGACGACATCATCCAAGGCCTCTCGGGCTGTGCCGCGTTGATGGAGCGCCAATCCGGCGCGCCACAGTACTTCCCGACCATCGCCGCCGACAAGACCTCGGGCCTTGTCGCCACGCACGCCATCCTGGCAGCGCTATTCCGTCGCGAGCGCACTGGCAAGGGCGGCTACGTCGAAGTGCCGATGCTCGAGTCGATGGTCTCGTTCAACCTGGTCGAGCATTTTTACGGCCATCATTTCTCGCCGCCTCTGGCCGAGACCGGGTATCCACGGCTGTTTGCCAAGCATCGACGGCCGTATCGCACCGCGGACGGCTATCTCTGCGCCATGCCCTACACAGACGCGCACTGGCAGCGCTTCTTTGTTGAAGGAGGAATGCCCGAGGCCGCTGCAGATGCGCGCTTCTCCAACATCACCGAGCGCACAAAGAACATCGACGCCCTGTATACGCTGGCTGCACAGGTGATCGAAACGCGCAGCACCGACGCCTGGCTTGAAGTCTTCGCACGACTTGAAGTGCCGGCATCGCGAATGAATCGTCTCGAAGACCTGACAGAGGACCCGCACCTGAAGGCCACCGGATTCTTTCAGACCGTCGACGACCCACGAATGGGCCGACTGCGGTTTCCGGGAGCGCCCGTGCGCATCGATCGACGTCAGTTGCCAGTCGGAATGGCACCACGCCTCGGCGAGCACACGCACCAGGTATTGACCGAGGCGGGAATTGCCCCACTCGATGCCCCCTCCCCCGCCCTTCAAGGAGCCCCGATATGAGCGCCACCACATCCAGCTATCCCTTGCTGGGACACGGCTTCTTCTGGCAAGACTTGTCCGTCGGCCAGAAATTCCAGACCTTCAATCGCACCGTGACCGAGACCGACCTGGTCAACTTCATCTCCTGCACGGGCATGCTGGAGATCATCTTCATCGACGCCGAAGGCGCAGCGAGCGCGATCGGCGGACGGCCGGTGCCGGCCGCGCTGACCTATTCGCTGATCGAAGGCTTCATCCTGCAGACCATGATCCAGGGCACCGGCATGGCGATGCTCGAATGCACGCAAAAGGTCCTGGGCCCTGTGCGCGTGAACGACACGATCCACGCGGTGGTCGAGGTGGCCGGCGTCAAGCCGACGTCGAAGGGCAATCGAGCCATCGTCGACTCGAATGTCGATGTGTTCAACCAGCGCGGCGATGTCGTCATGCGCTATACCGCCCGCCGCATGCTGGCTGGGCGCCCCAACGCCTCCTGAGCACTACCGACCGGACATCATCATGAACACTGTTGTGCAATCCCGTCCCGCCTCCGTGCGCGATCGCGTGAGCGATGCCGAATGGAAGGTCCGAACCGACCTCGCCGCCTGCTACCGCCTGGTCGCGAAATACGGCATGAGCGACCTGATCTACAACCACATCACTGCCAAGGTGCCGGGCGACGCCAAGCACTTCTTGATAAATCCGTTCGGTCTCCTGTACACCGAGATGACGGCGTCATGCTTCTATACGCTGGACCTCGACGGCAACATCGTGGACAAGCCCGAGGGAGAGTTCGGAGAGTTTCCCGTGAACCGCGCGGGCTTCATGATCCACAGCGCGGTGCACGGCGCCCGAGATGACCTCAGGTGCGTGATGCACACCCACACGCGCGCCGGCATGGCGGTGTCGGCGATGAAGCAGGGTCTGCTGCCGCTCACGCAGACTGCGATGCGCTTCCACGGCGCGATCGGGTTCCACGACTACGAACAGCCGACCGTCGACATGAGCGAGCGCGACCGGATCGCGCGTGACCTCGGGCCGCACAGCACGCTGATCCTGCGCAACCATGGCCTCGTGGCCTGCGGGCCGACGGTACAGGACACGTGGAACCTCATGTACTGGCTGGAGACCGCCTGCAAGGTGCAGGTCGACGTCCTGGCCAGTGGCGCCGAGATCAGCATGCCCAGCCCCGAACTCGCTGCGGCGATGGCCAAGCGCTACGGCCCCGACGGGAAGGTCAATTTCGCACCGATGGAATGGCCTGCCCTGCTGCGCCAGCTCGATCGCGAAGACCCCTCCTACAAGACCTGAGCGCACCCGCCCGACTTCCCATTCAACAACTGGAGACAAGCCCCATGTTCAAGCCTCTCGTCGTCGCGCTGGCCGCTGCAGCCGCATGCGCCGCCCCGTTGACCCATGCGCAGGACAAATATCCATCCAAGCCCGTCAAGATCATCGTCCCGTATGCACCTGGTGGTCCGAACGACATCGTGGCGCGCCTGGTCGCGCAAAAGCTGGGCGAGATGGAAAAGCAGTCCTTCATTGTCGAGAACAAGCCGGGCGGCGGCTCCAACATAGGCGCCGACTTCGTCGCGAAGGCGCCTGCCGATGGTTACACGCTTCTCATCGCTGCCACGTCGCACGCCATCAACATGACGCTATTCCCCAAGGATCAGCTGAAATACGACCTCTTGAAGGACCTGGCGCCCGTGTCAATGATCATGACCGGCCCGTTGGTTCTGGTGACGCGGCCCGACTTTCCCGCAAACAACCTGAAGGAACTGGTCGCCACGGCCAAGGCCAAGCCTGGCGAGCTCTCGTTCGCTTCCTCCGGCAATGGATCGTCGACGCACCTGGGCGGCGAGATGCTGAACAGCGCTGCGGACATCAAGACGATCCATGTTCCATACAAGGGCAGCGGCCCGGGATTGACCGACGTGATGGGCGGCCAGACGACCTATATGGTCGACACCATGATCTCGGCCACTCCGTTCGTCACCTCGGGCAAGCTGAAGGCACTGGCGACTACCGGCAAGACGCGCTCGCCGGTTCTGCCCAATGTGCCGACGGTCGCCGAACAGGGTTATCCCAACTTCGAGGCGGTCGCGTTCATCGGGATGATGGCGCCGGCTGCGACGCCCAAGCCGATCGTCGACAAGGTCAACGCGGATCTGCAAAAGGTGCTGGCCCTGCCCGACATCAAGGACAAGCTGGCCGCGCAAGGGTTCACGGCCGAGTGGATGAAGCCCGCCGATTTCGGCAGCTACCTGCAAAAGGAAGTTCCCAAATGGGGCGCGATCGTCAAGAGCAGCAACGTCAAGGTTGACTGAACCCTGAAATGGGACGGTTGACTCCGTCCCATTCCTGCTGGCTATGGCGCGGCACGTGCGCTCGCTGATTTCGATCGCATCGAAGGCGCCCAGCAACGCCCGCGCATTCCCTGCCAGGCGCGATGTTGTACCGAGCCCTTCAATCGCCGCAGGCGGCGCTATGAAATGCTCTCCAACTCGCTGGCGACCAGTTCAAGAAATGTTTGCCCAAGCTGCGAGGGCGGCCGGTTGACGTTGGTCACGCTGTAGATTGCGAACTGCGGCGCGTCCGGGATCTTGATCAGCGCAAGATTCTCCGAACGGTGCGCGCGCGCAGACAGATCGTCGACGAACGCGACGCCCGCCCCACTGGCCGCCATGGCACAGGCGGCATAGCCCGATCGCACTTCCACCGCCACCTGTCGTGCAATGCCGAACTTCTCGAGCCAGGCATCGATGATTCGGCTCTGCGGTGCTTCAGGGCTGTAGATGACCAGCCGCTGTCGCAGCGCCGTGGCGAGATCGAACTTCTTCGCCAGCAGCGCATGGCCCTTGGGCACGACGCACTGCAGCGTCCACCGCCCGATCTCGCGCACATCGAGCACGGGGTGGTCCAGCGGGGCACTCGAAATCGCGACATCCGCTTCCTCGGCGACCAGCGTCTGCACGATCTCGCGCGTCGGCAGCGACTCGAAGAACACCTTGGAATGGGAGAAGCGCTGCAACAGCCTCGCGGTAGCGCCGGGCACGAGTTGCAGGGCGGTATTGGCGCTCGACAACACGCGAAGCGTGGCGTGGTCGCCAAAGCGCAGGTGCGTGGCCACGTTCTGAACATGCTGCACGCCGCGATACACCTTGTCGACTTCCGCTTGCAAGGTGTGGGCCTCCGGGGTCGCAATGAGGCGCGCATTGCGTCGTTCAAACAGCGGGACGCCCAGCTGGATTTCGAGGTGACGGATGAGCCGGCTGACTCCCGGCTGGGACACGTGCAGCAGCTTCGCCGCGTTGGTCGTTGAGCCGGTCGTCATGACGGCCCGAAAGACTTCGATCTGTCGCAGATTCACGCTGAGACCTACTACAAGTTGTTCGGTGAAAACCCCTAATCAGAACACCATGTTATAGCCTGCGGCGCTCTTGGTATTGGACCGGCCAGAGAGGCGTCCCTAGCATCCGTGTCACTCCTCCCACCGAAATGAGACATGCCATGACCGCCACCGTCCGTCCCTTGCTGAAAAGCCTCCTCGCTGCCGGCGCTGCAGTGGTGCTATGCACCGCGCAGGCGCAGACCTATCCGACCAAGCCGGTGTCCCTGGTCGTCGGCTTTGCGCCCGGCGGGTCGGCCGATAGCCTCGCGCGCCTGTTGGCGCAGAAGCTCGGCACCTCGCTCGGCCAGCCTGTCATCGTCGACAACAAGCCTGGGGCGGGTGCCACGATCGCGACGGCAGCAGTCGCCGCGGCGAAGCCGGATGGCTACACGCTGCTGATGGTGACCAGCGGGCATGCGGGCAGCGCAGCGCTGTACCCCAAGCTGAGCTACGACACGCAGAAAAGCTTCGAGCCGGTCGCCAAGGTTGGCGCATCGCCGGTCGTGATCGTGGCTCCGTCTTCGGCGCCCTACAAGCAGTTGAAGGATGTGATCGATGCGGCCCGCAAGAGCCCCGGCAAGCTCAACTACGCCGCCGGTGGCGGCGGCGCGACCACCACGAGCCTGGCAGCCGAGTTCCTGAAGAACGAAGCGAAGGTCGACATGGTCATGGTGCCGTACAAGGGCTCCGGCCCAGCGCTGACGGCGCTTCTGTCCGGCGAGGTCGACCTGGGCTTCGACATTCCGTCCAGCGCACTGCCGCACATCAAGGCGGGCAAGCTGCGTCCCCTCGCGGTGACCACGAAAACGCGCTCGAGCGTGCTGCCCGACGTCCCTACGGTCGCGGAGCAAGGCATGACCGGATTCGAGGTGACCGGGTGGTTCGGCGTCCTCGCGCCGGCTGGTACACCCGCAGCGGTGGTTGCGCGCGTGAACAAGGAAATCAATGCGGTGCTGAGCGATCCGGAAACGAAGGACAAGCTCCAGAACATCGGCGTCGAGGCGGCCCCCGGCAGCCCGGCCGATTTCGGCAAGCTGATCGCCAGCGAAACGCAGCGCTACGGTGACGCGATCCGCAAGCTCGGCATCAAGGCAGAGTGAGCCGCAGCATGAACGCCACTGAACGAACGGCCGACGTCGTGATCATCGGCGGCGGCCTGGGCGGGGTCTCGGCCACGCTGGCAGCGGCACGGCTGGGGGCGAAGGTCATCCTTGTGGAGGAGCTCGACTGGCTCGGCGGTCAGTTGACTTCGCAGGCCGTGCCCCCCGACGAATACCCCTGGATCGAGTACCTGACGGCGTCGCAGAGCTACGCTACGTTTCGCGAAACGATCCGCGACTACTACCGACGCCACATGCCGCTGACGGACGCAGCGCGCGCGCGCGTGCGGCTCAACCCCGGTCAAGGCAACGTCAGTTCGCTGTGCCACGAACCGTGGGTCGCGGTGAAGGCCATCGACGAAATGCTGGCGCCGTACGTTTCGGCCGGCCGAGTCACCGTGCTGCGCAAGCATCGCATGGCGAAAGCCGAGACCGATGGAGACCGCATCCGCGCAGTGCATGTGCGCGACCTCCATGCAGACGCGGAACTTGTGCTGGCCGCGCCCGTCTTTATCGACGCTACGGAGATTGGCGACTTGCTCGCAATCGCCAAGGTCGAGCATGTGTTCGGCGGCGAAGCGCAGGCGCAGACGAATGAGCTCCATGCGCTGCCCGAGGCGGATCCTTTCGACCAGCAGGCCATCACCTGGTGCCTGGCTGCGGACTACCTGCCCGGCGAGGACCACACGATCGACAAGCCCGATGACTACGAACGGTTCAGGACCCTGCAGCTCGACTGCTGGCCGGGCCCGCAGTTGAGCTGGACGCTGAGCGACTTCGTCACGCACCAACCGCGCGAACGCCCGCTGTTCGTCGGACCGACCGATACCGACTCTCTCTACGATCTGTGGCACGCGCGCCGTATCGCCTACCGGAAGAACTTCCTGCCCGGCAGCTACGCCAGCGACATCACGCTGGCCAACTGGCCGCAGATGGACTATTGGGAAAAGCCGATCGTTGGCGTGTCCGCCGAAGCACAGGCGCTGGCTCTTGCCGAAGCGCGACAGTTCAGCCTCGCCTTCTTCTACTGGATGCAGACCGATGCACCGCGCCACGACGGAGGCTACGGCTACCGCGGCCTGAGACTGCGTGGGGACGTACTGGGCACGATCGATGGCTTGGCCAAGCAGGCCTACTATCGCGAGGGGCGCCGCATCCAGGCCGAGTTCACAGTGCTGGAACAGCATATCGGTGTGGAGGCGCGACCGGGGCAAGCCGGTGCCGAGCGCTTTGCCGACAGCGTGGGCATCGGTGCCTATCGGATCGACCTGCACCCGAGCACTCGCGGACGCAACACGGTCGACATCGATTCCTTTCCTTTCCAGATCCCACTCGGCGCGCTGTTGCCGGTACGCGTCGTGAACTTGCTGCCGGCCTGCAAGAACCTGGGTACCACACGCATCACCAACGGTGCGTACCGCGAGCACGCAACGGAATGGAGCATCGGCGAAGCAGCCGGCACGCTGGCCGCGTTTTCACTCGCACGCAAGCAACCGCTGCGTGCGGTACGCGCCGACAAGGACTTGCTCGGAGACTTCCAGCGCACCCTGGAAGGGCAAGGCGTTCTGCTGGCGTGGCCAAACTTGGGCGCGTTGACGCCAGTTCAGCGCGTCGGCTACCAGCACGCCAGGCAATGAAGCTTTTGTGATTGGCTCAGTGGCCGCGTGCAGAAAGCTGCGCGCGAATCGAACCACAGCTTGGGCAAACCCGCGGCGTCGACGCCGAAAAGTCCTGGCTTGCATCACGCGAGGCCTTGCGGTCGACCGATGATTTCGAGCGATTCCAGATCGTGATGGGCTGGCAGGAGGGCGGCGGCCTAGCCGGCGCAGACGGGCCGTGGAGCATGCGGATTGCATGCGTCGTATCGATCAGATAGGCCGGCTCGGCGGCGATGTTCTTGAAGCCCCGGGAGACGCCAGCGCGATGGCGATGGTGTCCCAAGCCTCGAGCACCACGTGGCGCTCACCCGTTGGTCCCCAGAAGATCTTCCAGCGCCCCGAGAGCGCGACGAACACTTCCTGCGTCAGGTGGTTGTGCAGCGGCGCCGACTTTCCCGGCTCGCAGCAAACGATGTTGAGGTGAAACCCCTCCGCCTGCAGCGGCGCGGCCGTCGGCGTGCCGATCACTCGCCACGTCGTCCGCTCTCACCCAGGGATGCCCGCGTCGGCGTAGTCGTTTGTCGCGGGAAGCGCGCCGAAGCGCGCCACGCGCGCTTCCATCTCCTCGACGGTGGGGTTTGCATCCGTGATCGGGGCGGTGGGGGTCATGGCGGGCGCTATCGGCTTGGACGTTCCTGGCAGGCATTCTTGCCGGTGGGCCGCATCCTGAATACGGTCTATTTGTACAGACGCTCTGGCCCTCCCCACCCTGCGTGGAACTCTGCTGCCGTTCCAACTACACCCGATGCCTCAGCCTTGTCTGATCCCGAAAAGGCTGCTCAGGTCCTCGCCATGACTCAGAAGGGCCGGGAGGAGTTGATGCGCATTCAATACCCGGACGAACAGGCATCCGTCGCTTTGTGACCCGAGCATGGGACGCCAACTCGACTCTTCGCATGCATGCAAGTCGAATCTCACGAGGGGCCGTGCAATGCCTTGCGAGGAACTCGTCACTGCGCTCTCGACGGGGTCATTCAATTCGACGTTCGATTCCCGCTTCGCAGGCGATCAAGGGTCGCGATCGGCGACGGACGAACCCGCTGCATCGACCTCCCCCTTCCTGGGGACGACACCCGGTCCGCTCGCGCCCACGATGCCCGAGTCGCCCCGAGCGCAACGATCGCGCGAGGGGATGCACGGACCACGAGAAGGGATTCGCCATGAGCTACGCAAAAGCCCGCGACGACGAACAGATGAAGGTGCTGGGGCCCGCGATCGACAGGTTCATCGAGCGGTACAACAAGAACCCTGGGCTGGCGAATGGCAAACGGCGCACGGTCTTCCTGTTCCCGGGCGGCATGGCCAGCCGGTTGATCCGAGCGACGACGCCTTACGACCCTGCGGCTACGGACCAGAGTCTCAAGTACGAAACGATATTTCCCACGCTCGAATGCTTCCTGAACGGCACCGCACGCGACATGGCGCTGACGCGCAAAGCTGAGAACGGCATCGACTGCTATGAGGACACCGGACAGCGCTTCGTGCTCGCCTGCGACGCCGTCGACCTCGAAGGCGCCCTGATTCCGTTCGATCCCGTCCCTTTCCCTCCGAGCGAGGCGATCGAGCACTTCCTGAAGAGCATCTCGCCGTACGCCGATTTCCTGCAATGGTGCGAGGACAACGGACTCGACTACTTCGTGTTCGGCTGGGACTGGCGCCGGAGGATGCAGGAGACCGGTGCCTTCTTCAGGGACACGTTCCTGCCGGAGTTCCAGTCTCGCGTGATCGCCAAGTGCGGCGCCGATCCGCTCGCCGACTATTCGCTGGTCGGCCACAGCGCCGGCGGCATGGTGGTCAACTGGCTGCTGCGCAACATCAGCAACACGAATCCCATCAGCCACGTCATCACGGTAGGCACACCGTTCTACGGCTATGTCAGCCAGGTCCACCGCTGGTTCGAAGGGGATTCGTACTTCAACGGTCCCGGCAATATCTACCGGGACGACATCATCCGGACGGTCTGTGCGCTGCCTGCCTGCTACGCCTGGCAGTTCCTGAACGAGCAGACATATCTCGACCACGAAAGTGACTTCCTGGCCGACACTGAATTCCAGCTCCTCGTCTACCCCAGTCGGGACAAGGTCACGTGGGGCATTGCCGACCCCTACAACCCGCAACCGGGGCCGAGCGGCGAGGGCCGCTACCCGGGTAGCGTGGGCTTCGAATCCTCAGAGCTGGAAGACGCGGAACGGCTGGTGGTGGACTTGGCGCAGCCACTCGTTTCATACGACAAGTTTTTCAATGTCCGGGGTGTCCAGTTGAAATGGGACTTGCCCAAGCCAAGGCCCGCGAATCGGACGAAGGGCGCCGTCTTGTGGGGGTGGGCTGGCGAGCCGCAACCGATCGTCGATGTCGTCAGCGTGCCCGGAGACGGCACCCAGCCGGCGTACTCGGCGCGCCTTCTGGAGCTCTGGCTGCACAAGCGCGACCACGTCATCACCCTCAGGGACTACGGGATCGACCATATGCTCATGATGAACCAGAAGCCCACGCGCGACGCGCTGGCTGGACTGCTGCCGAAATGAGGAGATCGCCATGAAAAAAAGGAAGCCCATCGAGCCCCGGCCGGATCCCTACTCGACGTGGATGAGGCCGGCCGCGACGTCGGCGGATGCGCTCAGGTTCATCCGGAATGCGCAATCCGTGTTCACGCACTACGAGCCCACGCCGGAGAACAGGGAGCGCCTGCTGAAGTACGTGTCCCAGGCGAAGCCCGCCTGGCTGCGCATGCTGTCGCGGCGCATCATGATCGACATTGGTGAGGGACGGCAGCCCGACGCCGCGGACTTCGAGCACCGCGCTCCCGGTAAAAAGGCACGCTGAAACGTCGCCGCGCCGCCCCGCTGGCTCGGCTTGAGCGATCCGGACGCGGCGCGCACAGTTGCACGGCTCGCGCGCACTGACGGCTGCAATGGCTGAACCGCCGGTGCCGATGGCGCGAGATCCAGCGCGTACGAGGCCGCTAGGCGGCAAGCGCAATATCGCTTTGCTCCAGGAACCAGCTTCGAAATCGTCTCAATGCATCGTCGTCTGCCTTGTCTTCTCGAAAGGCGAGGTAGTGGCGCGTCTCCTCAAGCACCACCTCCTGCTCGACCGGCCTGACGAGCTGGCCCCTCTGGACCAGGGGGCTGACCAGGTGATCCCAGCCCAGTGCCACGCCCTGGTCGCTGAGCACCATCTGGATCAGCAGGTTGTAGTCGTTGGCATTGAAGTGGTGGGCGCCATTCGGGCGGTCCCCGATGCCCAGGCGGTGATGGCCACCCACACGCCCCAATCCACGTGCTCCGCGAGCTGAGAACGCCCGTAGGGGCTCAGGTCGAGCAGCACGCCGTTTCTTAGCTCATCGAGGCTCTGGATCTCGGGGTGTGCCTCGAGATAGGTTGGCGTGCATACCGGATAGATCCGGTCGTGAAACAGCGGCGTGCTGACATAGCCGTCGGCGAGGGCGACATCACGACGCCTTTTGGCGGCTACAAGGAGTCTGGGTTCGGTGGCCGCGACAAGTCGATCTGGGCCCATGACCAATACACGGAGATCAAGACCATCTGGATCGACGTGCCCGCATCATGAACAGCAGTGACGGCGCCATGGCGCGACAAGGCAACTCGGACAGCATGAGAAGCAGGAACAACGCCACCCTCATCGGCCTGACCGCCGGCCTGGGCGGCGACCAGGGCCTTGACCTCTCGGGCCTGCTCCTGAACGTTCTGGACAATCCACTGAGCTATGGCCTGGCCTTTGTCGGTGCGGTCATCTGGGCCGCCTACTGCACTGTCACCGCGCGGATCGCCGAGGGCAGGAACGGCGTCACGTTCTTCTTCATGCTGACGGCGCTGGCGCTTTGGCTTAAGTATCTGGGATCGAGCGAGGAATCCATGAAGTGGAGCCTTCATGCAGTGCTCTACCTGGTGCTTGCTGCCGGCGCCATGGGATTCGGCTATGCCGCCTGGAACGTCGGCATCCTCCGCGGCAACGTCACCATCCTGGCCGGAGCCTCCTACTTCATCCCGGTGTTGTCTGCAGCGCTCGCCAGCCTGTTGCTGCAAGTGCCGCTGACGCAATCGTTCTGGCTAGGGGCAAGCCTGGTTGGCGCGGGGTCCATCCTGTGCTGGCTCGCCACGCGCGGCTTCGGACGCCGATCGACTTCGCACGCAGAGCAGTCGCCTTGAAGTTCAGCGCCGGAGGCCGGCTGTACCTAGCGCAAGACGCCTGACTGCACCAAGCGTGGTCGCACGCCACTTGTATCGGGTAGAGGTTGCGGCTGCGATGCTGGACGACGCCGCGCACGCAGCGTTCTTGCCCCCTACCCGCGCCATGGGGTGATGCGCGGCAACCATCGCCTCACGTTCGCCCGGTAGCGTTTGTACTCGTCGCCGAACTGCTCGCCCAGAACAGGCTCTTCGTAGGCGACAACGAACAAGAAGAATCCGGTCCAAACGATCGCGCCGTACGCCAGCACCGTGACGCTCGCGAACAGGAGGCCCTGGCCGGCGATCAATGCCGTGACTGCGACGTACATCGGATTGCGGACGTAGCGATAGAACCCGGTGACGACGAGGCGCTTGGGAGGCATCACGGGTGCCGGTGTGCCGACGCCCTGCAACGCGAAGCGAGCGAACGAATCGAGCAAGATGGGCAAACCGGCGACGATCAGGGCGGCGCCGAGCACCCGCGCGATCGGGAATAGCGGAGGCGCGAAGTGCCAGTGCGTGAGGTACCAAGGGACGAACACGGCGAGCGTGCCCGGAGCGATGACCAGGAAGATCGCGGAACCGATGATCGCGGCGGCGCGCTGCACGATGGGAGCATACCTCGACGCCGCCGCGAATCGTGCAGATTGGGCGAGCGCTGGCGTCGCGTGACGTCCTGCGCGAGGTGCTTGTTGCGTTCGAGCCAGGGTCGCCGAAAGGTGCTTACCGATGTTGCAGCTGATGGGGGTTGATGAGGTCAGACTGCCGAGGCGCCAGTTGGGAGCGTGAAAGTGAAAACGGCACCGCCGCCGCGACGATGCGAAGCCCAGAGCTTGCCGCCGTGTGCCTCGATCAGCTTGCGGCATATCGCCAGCCCGACGCCCAGGCCAGTGGACTTGGTCGAGTAGAACGATTCGAAAACCCGTTCGAGATCGTCAGCGGCGATACCGGCGCCGCGATCCGCGACCTCCACCAGGACGTCTCCGCTCTCATTCAGGCGGATGGCGACAGCAATCTCCCGTTCGCTGCCAGGCTGAGCGAGTTCGATGGCTTCCATCGCGTTTCGCAGCAGGTTCAGGACGACCTGCTGCAAATGGATCTCGTCGACCATCGCCGCCGGAAGTGAATTTGCCGGTGCCAGCCGGATGTGGATGTCCCGAAATTCGCAGTCCGTCTTCACCATGCCCACGCACTCGGTCACCGCCCGCTCGACGTCGATCAGCTTTGGCTCCAGATCATGGCGCTTCACCATGCTGCGCATGCGCGTCACCACATCGCCCGCACGCGCTGCCTGTCCGATGACCTTGTCGAGCAGTTCGATCAACCGGACGTTGTCGGGCACTGGTTCGGCGGCGCGTCGACGTGCCGCCATCGCGTAGTTCTCGATTGCGCCAAGGGGCTGGTTGATCTCATGGGCCAGTGCGACCGACATCTCGCCCGCCGTGTGGACTCGCACGAGGTGCGCCAGCCGCTCGCGCCAATGCGCGGCCTCCACCTCCGCTGCCAGTTTTCGGCTCTCTGCCGCCTCGCGCGCATGCACATTGGCGAACACCTCGGCAACAAGGCTGACACCAGGCGTCAGCGCGTCGGGCCATTCGTGCTCAAACTCGACACTCGCCAAGGTAAGGACCGAGGCATTTCTTCCCTCCCCCCTGATAGGCACCGCAAGCAGGGAACGTACGCCGATCTGACACAGCGTGTCTGCGTCCGCCCGGCCCTCTGGCGGAATATCGTCGAGGCGCGCGATCCGTACGACTTCGCCACGACGGATCAGCGGATGGATCCACGGCAAATCGACCACCTTGCCCTCTGAAGCAGGCCCCGCGAAGCCGCGCGCGTGCCATTGCTGCATCAAGGTGAAGGGAATATCGGTGCCGATATGCCAGAGTGCAACACGCTCGGCGCCCACGAACTCGCCGATCTGCCGAAGGCCCAGCGCGATCGCCTGATTCTCTTCGCCAGGCTTCGATAGCACGAGAGACGCCAGAATGCCGCTTGCAAGCCGTTCGAAACCGAGCGCCAGATCGAGTTCCTCCTGCGCGCTCTTGCGCGCCAGGGCGCTCCCGAAAATCTCCGCCAGCAGCCGCATGCGTGCCAAGAGGTCGCCGGGCCAACTCCGTTCCTTGCGCACACAACCGAACGTGAGACTACCGTGCAGTCGTCCTGCCACCATGATCGGCATCATCACGTGAGATTGCAGGCCGAGCTTGCGCCACGTTTCCTTGTCGACGCTTGCCTCTGGCGGTAGATCGTCCAGGCGACCGAACGCAATCGGCTCATTGGCATTGGCCTTCGCCAGTCCCCACGGGTTCGTTTCGCGCGCCGATCGAAGTCTGGGCACTGGATCCACGCCCTTGACGGCAAAGGAGTGGGTCACTTCGACCCGGCCGGTGAGCGGAAAAAGGCGATTCAAGGTCGATCGATCAATGCCCAACGTCGAGACGATCCGAGCGAGGCCCTGGTTGATCGCTTGATCTACTTCCTGCGCAGGCAGCGAGATGAAGGCGGCCGACAGATCCGACAGCAGGCGCTCGAAGCGCAGCAGTTCCTCAAGCGTTGCTTGCGCCGGGACCGAACCGCCAGGGTCAGTCATGGCCTCTGGTGTGTGGGGACCGATCCCGATGCCATGGAATGCCCGGGGCTCGCAGTCGGACGCTCGCGCGCTTGTGACCTGGATTCCGGAAAAGTGATGTGCATCTTGAAGGCAGCCCGATAGCTAGTCGGCGCGGAAGCCTGACAGCTTGACGATCGGCGTCCAGCGCGCGATGTCGGCCGCCAGAATTGCGGTAAACGCCTCGGGTGTGGTCCCGGTCGGTTCCACACCCATGTTGAGAAGCAGATGGCGCATCTCGTCGGAGTGAGTCGCCGTGACGAGAGCCGCCGACCATTCGTCGATCGCGTCTCTCGGCGTTCCGGCTGGCGCGAAGACGCCGGCCCATCCGCTCGCCTGCACAGTGGGATAACCCTGCTCGACGAATGTCGGGATGTCGGGCAGTTGCGGCACGCGCTTGGTGCCAGACGTCGCGATGATGCGCACCCTGCCTGCGCGATGCAGCTCGATGAGGTCGGAGACGCCAGAGATGGCGGCGGGGATCGTGCCTGAAACGAGATTCGTCGTCATCGGCGCGAAACCCTTGTAGGCTACGTGCGTCAACTCCACTCCGCCCGCGCGGGCGAGCATCACGCCCAGGAAATGCGGCAACGCGCCGGCCGCTCCGGTTCCATAGAAAGCCTGGTCCGGATGCGTCTTCAGCCACTCGAAGTATTCGGCCACGGTCCGGACCGGATGGTTGGCAGGCACGGCAAGGGCGAGGTCGTAGGTGGCGATCTGTGACACAGGGACAAAGTCACGGATCGGGTCGTAGTGGACATCCTTGAACGTCAACGGTGCGAGCACCGGCACGGCGATAGGCAGGTATGCGACGGTCGAACCGTCGGGCCGCGCGTTCCTGAGCGCCATCGCGCCGATGCGCCCGGATGCCCCAGGCTTTTCTTCCACGACGACCGCTCGTCGCAGCATGACGCTTGTCTGTTCAGCCAGCTTGAAGACCACAGGGCTGCTGGAGCCCCCTTCGAAAGCCAACAGGATCTTGGCCGGTGGCCTGGTCGTGTCCTGGGCGTTCGCGCCGGCGCTCAACAGCGCGCAGAGGACAAAGGAGAGGGGCGACAGGAGTTTCCAGACGAGGCGCATGCAAACTCCTTCAAGGAGATGGGGTTCCCGTTGGCGAAGCGCAGGATACTCCCGTTCGCGCCCGGTGACGCGAGCAAGCCTGCCGACGGCTGTGTCAATCCCTACTGCGTCGAAGACCTGAAGTACCGGGAGTCCATGGCTCGTAGTGGTGGCAGGCTCAATGCCTTCGACGACATCTACGAAGGCTATCCGTTCTCGGGCGGCTTGCTGACCGGCACCACGCTGATGTCGCAGTTCGATGGCTCGCAGTTCGACATCGCCACGGGCGTCGTCCTGCGCGGGCCCGCGAAGGCCGTTCTTGCGATTGACGAGGTGCGAGTACGGAGCGGACAGATCCCTTCCGCCGCAGCTGCAATGCCCAAGGCGAAGGCTGCGCGAGCGCGCACGGGGATAAACTGGCGCCGCGACGCGGAAAGGCTCGCCAACGAAGCGGCACGGCGTCAGGATCACCTCACCGACAGGAGCACGCAATGTCGACTTCGCTCATTCCCGATCCGATGCAACTCTGGCGCGATGCCGTGACCAGGCTCGAGAGCAGCGTGAACTCGATGGTCACGGGCAGCATGGACTCACAGGAAGTGATGCGCTCGTTGCACCAGTTCTCGACGGTCTCGCTCGGCCTCGAACGGGCATTTGAAAAGGCCATCGGCAATTACCTCGCCAAAGTCAATCTGCCGAGTCGCAAGGACATCGCCGAACTGGCAACGACGTTGCAGCGTGTCGAAGACAAGCTTGATCGGCTGCTCCCGGCAACCGAGGCTGCGGCGGTGCCGCGGCCCGCTCGCACCCGGCGTCCGCCGGGTGAAGCCGCGGAGGCGTTGCACGTCAAAGCGACCCCTCGCGAGACGGCACCGGCCGCGCCGGTGAAGCGAGCGCCGGCGCGCCCACGCGACAGGAGATAGAGCAATGGCGGCACCGACCACGGCCCAGGCCACCGAACTGGAACTGACCGGGCGCCTGCGCCTGGAGGTCGAGCGCGCGATCCAGCGCGGCCTCAAGGGCATCGAACTGCTTGGCGCGCCCGCACCGAGCGTCGGCAGAACGCCGAAGACCGTGCTGCACCGGCGCGGAACGCTGTCGCTGTACCACTACCACGCCACGGTCGACGAGATCTATCGGGTGCCGATCCTGTTCGTGATGGCGCCCACGAACAGGGGCTACATCGTCGACCTGGCACCAGGCCAGAGCCTGGTCGAGTTCCTGCTCGGCCGCGGCTACGACGTGTACGCGATGGATTGGAATCCACCGGCGGACGACGAGCGCGATCTGAAGATCGAGAACTACGCGCTCGACTTCATTCCCGACTGCGTGCGCCGTGTGCAACAGGACTCGGGCGAGCAGGACGTGACGCTGATGGGCTACTGCGCCGGCGGAATGCTGTCGGTGATCTATGCCGCGCTGCATGCCGACGGCCCGGTCAAGAACCTGGTGTGCTTCACGACGCCGATCGACTTCTCGAAGATGGAGCTGTTCCGCAAGATGGCCGACCCGCGCCAGTTCGACGTCGACCGATTCGTCGACTCGGTCGGCATCGTGCCCGCCGACCTGATCGTGGCAGGCTTCGATGCGTTGCGCCCGTCTGGGCGCGTCGCGGGCCAGGTGCGGCTGTGGGACAACCTGTGGAACGACGAGTTCGTCAAGGGCTTCCGCATGATGGAGCGCTGGGGCAACGAGACCTTGCCGCTGCCCGGTGCGTACTTCCGCCAGACGACCAAGGAACTGCTGCAGCGCAACGCGCTGCACGAGGGCACGCTGCGTATCGGCGGGCGGCTCGTCGAGCTCGGCAAGATCACGGTGCCGCTGCTGCACATCGTGGCGCAGTACGACCACATCGTGCCGCCGGCGTGCGCGCACCCGCTGATCGAACGCGTCGGGTCGGCCGACAAGGAAGAGGTCGTGCTGCCGGGTGGCCACATCAGCATCGCGGCCGGGCCGAACGCGGTCAAGCGCATGTGGCCAAAACTCGATTCATGGCTCCAGGTGCGCTCGACGTGAAGAAGGCATCGCGCGCCCGATCAGCAACGTCAAGGAGTCAACATGCCTCGCACCGCACAGATCCCGCAGCCCAAGGGCGACCCCTTCATCGGCAACCTGCGCTCGATCGACGGTGACGCGCCGATCCAGGGCTTCATGCGCCTGGCGCGCACCCATGGCCCGATCTTCCAGCTCGAGGTTTTCGGCAGCCCGATCATCATCGTCAGCTCGCAGGAGCTGGTGAACGAGCTGTGCGACGAGGCGCGCTTCGACAAGCGGGTCGCCGGTGCTCTGAAGAACATCCGCGACTTTGCCGGCGACGGGCTGTTCACCGCCAAGACTGACGAGCCCAACTGGGCCACGGCGCATCGTCTGCTGATGCCGGCATTCGGTCCGATCGGCATTCGCGGCATGTTCGACCGCATGCTCGACATCGCCGATCAGATGCTGACGCGCTGGGAGCGTTTCGGCTCCGAGAGCGTGATCGAGGTCACCGAGGACATGACGCGCATGACCCTCGACACGATCGCACTGTGCGCGTTCGACTACCGCTTCAACAGTTTCTATCAGCGCGAGATGCACCCTTTCATCGGCGCGATGGTCGATGCGTTGGCCGAGGCCGGCGCGCGCACGCGGCGCCCGGATCTCGCCAGCAAGCTGCTGCTGCGCACGCGCCGCGGTTACGAAGACGACCTTGCGCTGATGCGCGAGGTGGCCGATGCGCTGATCGCCGAGCGCAAGCGCGACCCCGACGCAGCGCAGAAGAAGGACCTGCTCGGGCTGATGCTCCAAGGGCGCGATCCAGTCACCGGCCAAGGCCTGTCCGACGAGAACATCCGCTACCAGCTGATCACTTTTCTGATTGCCGGGCACGAGACGACCAGCGGAATGCTGTCTTTCGCGACCTACTTCCTGATCAAGAACCCGCAGGTGATGCTGAAGGCCCGCGCCGAGGTCGATGCCGCACTGGGCGACGAAATGCCGCGGCTGGAGCACATGGGGCGGCTGCGCTACATCGAGCAGGTGCTGATGGAGAGCCTGCGCATCTGGCCGACCGCGCCGGCGATCCAGTTGCGCGCGCGCGAAGACACGGTGATCGGCGGCCGTTACGCGATCGGCCGGCGCGATACCCTGATGGTGCTGACGCCGATGCTGCACCGCGACACCAAGGTCTGGGGCGACGATGTCGAAGCTTTCCGTCCCGAGCGCTTCGCGCCCGAGGCGATGGAGCAGTTGCCGCCGAATGCGTGGAAGCCTTTCGGCAACGGCCAGCGCGCTTGCATCGGCCGGCCGTTCGCGATGCAGGAGGCGGTGCTGCTGATCGCGATGATCCTGCAGCGCTTCGACCTGATCGAAGACGACCCTTCCTACCAGCTGTCGGTGGCCGAGACGCTGACCTTGAAGCCGCACGGCTTCCGCATCCGCGTCAAGCGCCGCGGCAGCGCGTCGTTCAAGCCGCGCAGCGCCGTCGTGCCGCAGACCGCCGCTGCTCCGGTGCAGGCAGTGACGGCTCCGCGCGCTGCCGGCGAGCAGGCCACGCCACTGCTGGTGCTGTTCGGCTCGAACACCGGCTCGGCCGAGGCCTTCGCGGAGCGCATCGCCAGCGATGCACCGTCGCAGGGCTATGCGCCCCAGGTGGCGCCGCTCGACGACCACGTAGGCAGGCTGCCGAGCGAGGGCGCCGTCGCGATCATCACCGCCTCGTACGAAGGCCAGCCGCCGGACAATGCGCGCCAGTTCGCGGCCTGGCTCGACACGCTTGCGCCAGGGGCGTTGAACGGCGTTCGCTACGCGGTGTTCGGCTGCGGCAATCGCCAATGGGCACGCACCTACCAGGCGGTGCCCAAACGCTTCGATGCGGCGCTCGTGGCCGCCGGCGCCGTGCGCATCAGGCCGCGGGGCGAGACCGACGCCGGAGGCGACTTCTTCGGCGCCTTCGACGAGTGGTATGGCGGGCTGTGGTCCGACTTCGGGCGCGCGCTCGGCAAAGAGGTGCAGGCCGCGCCGACCGGCACCCAGTTGCAGGTCGAGCACATCAAGGCCGGCCGCACGGCGATCCTGCGCCTGGGCGACCTGCAGCACGGCGAAGTGATCGAGAACCGCGAACTGGTCGACATGGAATCGCCGCTCGGCCGCTCCAAGCGCCACATCGACATCGCGTTGCCCGAGGGCATGAGCTACCGCGCGGGGGACTATCTGGCGGTACTGCCGCACAACCCGATCGGAAGCGTGATGCGGGCGCTGAAGCGCTTCGATCTCGCCTCCGACAGCCAGATCGTGATCCGCAAGCCCGAGAGCAGTCTGACCTCGCTCCCGGTGGACTACCCCGTCAATGCGAGCGAAGTGCTGTTCCACTATGTCGAGCTCGGTCAGCCGGCCACGCGCGGCCAGGTGGCAACGCTGGCGGCGGCCACGCGCTGCGCGCCCGAGAAGGCCGAGCTGAACGCGCTGACCGAGGAGGATGCCTACCATCGCGACGTGCTCGGCAAGCGCGTCAGCGTGCTCGATCTGCTCGAGCGTTACGCCGCGTGCGAGCTGGGCCTGGCCGCCTTTCTTGAGATGCTGCCGCCGGTGCGGGCGCGCCAGTATTCGATCTCGTCATCTCCGCTGTGGAACGCGCAGCGCTGCACGATCACCGTCGCCGTCGTCGATGCCCCGGCGCTGTCGGGCCAGGGGCGCTACCAAGGCATGGCGTCGACGCATCTGGCGAATTGCACCCCAGGCACGCGCGTCGCGATCGCCGTGCGTTCGTCGAACGACCACTTCCATCCGCCCTCCTCGCCCGAGATGCCGATGGTGATGGCCTGCGCAGGTACCGGACTCGCACCGTTTCGCGGCTTTCTTCAGGAGCGCGCGGTGCAGGCGCAGAACGGGCGCAGCGTCGGGCCGTCGCTGCTGTTCTTCGGCTGCGACCATCCCGATGTCGATTTCCTGTACCGCGACGAGCTGGCCGCGTGGGAAGCCGCCGGCGTGGTCAGCGTTCGTCCCGCGTTCTACAAGGCACCCGAGGGCGAGGTGACTTTCGTGCAGCATCGCGTCTGGAAGGACCGTGCCGACCTGGCCGACTTGTTTCGCAAGGGCGCGCATGTCTACGTCTGCGGAGACGGTCGCCACATGGCGCCCGCGGTGCGCGAGACCTTCACGCGCATCTACCAGGAAGCGGTCGGGGCGACGGCCGAGCAGGCCGAGGCGTGGATCGACAAGATTGAGCGCGAGACGGGCCGCTATGTGTCCGACGTCTTCGCCTGATTGCCGTCCAAGGGAAATCCCGCAAGCCGATGGGCGTCCGATACGCCCCCGGCCGCCTCGAGCTGGCGTATCGTGACGCCGAACAAGGAGACCCACTCGTGACCCTCGCCCCCGATCGCCCCGAGCAGTTCGTGCACGCCAACGGACTCGAACTGTGCTGGGACAGCTTCGGCGATCCCGACGGCCCGCCATTGCTGCTGATCATGGGCCTCGCATCCCAGATGATCGCGTGGGATGACGCGTTCTGCGCCGCCCTTGCGGACGCCGGCGGCTTTCGCGTGATCCGTTTCGACAACCGCGACATCGGCCGCTCCAGCCACCTCGCGCACCTGGGCGTGCCAGACGTGATGGCGCTGATGGGGCTGGCCCTGGCGGGCAAGCCAATCAAGGTGCCCTACACGCTGCGCGACATGGCGAACGACACGGCCGGACTGCTCGACGCGCTCAAGATCACACGCGCCCACATCGTCGGCGCCTCGATGGGCGGCGCCATCGGGCAGGAGCTGGCCCTGCATCATCCGCAGCGGATGCTCTCGTTCACGAGCATCATGTCGAGCACCGGCGACCCCGTCCTGCCACCGCCCACATCCGAAGCGATGGGCGTGCTGTTCACGCCATCGCCCAGCACGCTGGATGCCTACCTGCCCCACTACGCCAGGGTCTGGCACGTGCTGCGCGGCCCGGGCTTTCCGGAAGACGAGGCGCGCGACGCCGAGCGAGCCCGCGCCGTCTTCGCGCGCGGCATGAATCCGGCCGGCGTGGCGCGTCAGCTGGCAGCCATCTTCGCTTCGGGCAACCGCAAGCCCGCGTTGCGCGGGGTACGGGTGCCCACCCTCGTGGTCCACGGCGATGCCGATCCGCTGGTGCCGGTCGAATGCGGCATCGATGTCGCGGGTGCCATCCCAGGTGCCCGACTGCTGCGCATTCCGCGCATGGGTCATGCGTTGCCGATCTCGATGTGGTCGCAGATCATCGAGGCGATCGTGGAGCACGCGGCCCTGCATCAGGGCGGTTGATTCTGGCTTGGAGTGCGCTCGACATGAATGCTCCGAAACGTTCCTACCCGCGCGCAGTGCCGCATACCGACGGCGAGATCACGCTGCGCCTGATGACCGAGGCCGACGCCGCGGGTGTGCTGGCCTTCGCCCAGGCACTGCCCGCGCACGACCTGCTGTTCCTGCCGCGTGACATCACGCAGCCCAAGGTGATGGACGCTTGGGTGCGCGCCATCGTGCGCGGCACGATCCTGAGCGTGCTGGCCGTGCGCGGCGAAGTGGTGCTCGGCTGCGCCGGAGTGATCCGCGATCCGCATTCCTGGTCGGTCCATATCGGCGAGGTGCGGGTGCTCTTGTCGCCTGCGCTGCGCGGTGGCGGCGTCGGGCAGCAACTGGCACAGGAAGCGTGTGCGCTGGCACTTGAGCACGGGCTGGAGAAGCTGGTCGCGCAAATGACGGTGGACCAGCGCGGTGCGATCGCGGTGTTCCAGGCGCTCGGGTTCCGGCCCGAGGCCCTGTTGACGCAGCACGTGAAAGACCGGCAGGGCGTGGCGCACGACATCGTGGTGCTGAGCCACCATGCGGCGCAGGTCGAAGCGCAGATGCAGGCGTATGGGATGAACGAAGCGTTCTGACCTTGGCCCACCGCCACGAACGGCCAGCATAATGGTCGCGCAGATTGAACAGGCAAATGAACAAGCGCCGCCGACTTCTTTTTGCGCTTGGTATGGGCGTGCTCGCGTGGGCGGACGCTGGACGCGCGCGGGCGCCGGAAAAAGTCCGCCAGATAGGAGTGCTCTCGCCGTTCTCTGCTTCTGTTGCGGCGCCCTTGCACCAGGCATTCCGATCAAGTCTCAGCGACCTCGGATGGGTCGAAGGAAAAAACGTCAACATCGAGTACCGCTATGCGGAGGGGAGCGGCAATCGCCTTGACGACCTTGCAGCGGATCTCGTGCGTCTCAAGGTTGACGTCATCGTGACTTCCGTGACTGCCGATGCTCTTGCTGCCCATAAGGCTACTAGGACTATCCCAATCGTTGTGGCGGTGGGTGACCCTGTTGCTCTTGGCCTGGTTGAAAGCCTGGCGCGCCCCGGCGGCAACGTCACAGGGCTATCGACAATGAGCGTCGAGACCGCCGGAAAACGGCTGGAGCTGCTCACGGATCTGCTTCCCAAGCTCTCTCGCGTGGCGGTGCTGTGGGATCCACAGTCCCCAATCTCCACACTCGCTTGGAAAGAAACTCAACTTCCGGCACGGCGGCTGGGAGTCCAGCTTCATTCACTGGAGGTGAGAAGCTCCGATGAACTCGACCAGGCAGTCGAAAGCGCGATCCGCTCGCGCGCTGATGCCATCGACGTCATGCCAGGCCCCGTGTTCACATCGAATCTAAAGCGGATTGCGGATCTGGCGGCAAAGAATCGTCTGCCTTCGATATTTCCATTTCCAGCATACGCGGACGCTGGTGGGCTTGCGACGTTTGGCCCAGACCGTGTCGACTTGTTCCGGCGTGCCGCCACCTTCGTGGACAGGATCCTCAAGGGTGCAAAACCCCGCGATCTGCCGATCGATCGGGCCATCCGGTTCGAACTGGTGATCAACATGAAAACCGCCAAGGCGCTCGACATCACGATCCCGGAATCGGTTCTGGTGCGTGCCGACCGGCTGATCAAGTGATGGGCGCGAGCGAACGCTTCTGGTCAAGAACGGCGTCGAGGGGCTGCTTTATGGGATCCACATTGAATGGCCGGCGATGGCCGGGACTACCTGTTCGTCAAACTCGCCGATAGCAGCCCTTGGCCAACAGCGGGATCACGTCGAGGGTCAGCAGCTCCGAAATAAGCAGAGGTTCGGGCAAGCACTTGAGGGCCAGCGGGTTGTCTGCTTGGACATTCCTGATCGCTACCAGTTCATGCAGCCCGAGCTCGTTGAGCTACTGGCCGCAAAGGTTGGCCGGCACCTGGGCGCCCTTCAGGCTGGACGACAGGTAGGCTTGCGCGAATGAGTTCGACGAGTCAACCTCCCGCAACTTTTCGCCTTCCAAGAGGAGTATGAGATGGCGCGTCAAATTGTCTTCACCACTAAGGCTGCCAAGCCGCCGGCGCTCTACAGCCAAGCCGTAAAGGCGGCCGGGCTGGTGTTCGTCTCCGGAACTGCACCGATTGATGCCACCACCGGCGCAATCAGAGGTACCACGATCCAGGAGCAGACTGCCCAATGCCTGACGAACATACGTGCCATCCTCGAAGAAGCCGGCAGCTCGATGGACAAGGTGGCGAGCATGACAGTGGTGCTCGCCGATGAAGATGATTTTGCTGGCATGAATGAGGAATGGCTGAGATGGTTTCCCTCCGACCCGCCTGCTCGCCAGGGTGCAAAGCTGCCCGCTCGTATTCCGGGACTTAAAGTGTCCATTGCAGCGATTGCTGAGGTTTAACCCTGCTAGGCAGCCGCGGGAAGCGAACGCTGCGCAGACGCATTGGTCAAGGTCAGCTTTTGGAGAGAGCACGAGGTCCGCTATGGGCCGGCCCTACCCTGCCCTCCACCGGCGGCCGTCGTGCGGCAACTGTCGCGCCGAAGTACAAAATCAGCGTTCGGTCCGGTACGAGATGCGAGCATGAGCCGCCGCAGCGATCCGTTGAAAATCATCCGGGCCCTCAGGGAGGGCCTTGGTCAACCGTCCGTCGAAGATTGGCTGAGGACCAGGACAGATGAGCAAGGGCGCTCAGAGAGTCGCGGGGCTATCGAGATGCGACCTTTGAGCGCTCGAATTCGAACACCGAGGTCTTCCCGTTCGCAGTGACCTCAAACCTGATCGTGTCATCGGGCTGGGGATACGGATCGCAGCAACTCTTCAGGATCAGTTCGCCCGAAACCATGTGCAGAGGATCCACCGTGTTGGCCTGCAGGATTGAGTTGGCTGCTTGCTCCTGATTCTGGGCGTTGAACTCGAGCTGCTGGACCCCGAGCCCCGTCGCGCCACCAATCGCTGCGCCGGCGACGATGCCTGCCAATGGGTCATAGACCCGAACGGTATTGGCACCGGAGAACGTCGTCACCCCTCCCCGCCCTGCCACGTAGCCGTTGTAGTTCGAGCTGTACGTTCGGTGCGAGGCCCCATAGGCAGCAGCGCCAGCGGCCAAGCCTCCAACAATGGCCAGCGCGATCTGCTGACTCTGTTTTTCACTCCTGATCTCGGCAATACGTTCCGTGTAAGTGTAGATGGGGACCGGCTGGCCACGAAAGTACGCTTTGACGTTGTCAGTCGTGAAGTTGACAGGCGCTCCACCGTTGTTCGCATAGCCGATCGTGAAAGTCGGCATCGTCGGGCCCTGCATCTTGAAGGTGGGGTACATGAATATTTCCTGTACCTCATCCTTCTCGATGACGCTCCCCACGCCCTGGGTGTACTTGATGGTCTGGACCGGACCATTGGCCTTGCCCGAATACGTGACCATTGAGCTGCAACCGCTCATTGCGACGGCCACTGCCGTCACGAGGGCGACCTTGCTCTTGAGGCCAAGCTTCGCGCTGGCCAGCGCGAGATGGGCGCCGCGCTCGTTGACCGGTCCATGCATCGAGCTCGCGCGAGTGTTCGACATATCTTCTCCAACAGTGGCGGTCAATGGCAGCCAAACTGATCGCAGGTCTGGCTGAATGCGTTCCCTCGACTGTCGGTGCCGTTGATGAACGTGGTGTTGCCGACACGCTGGGCCGTGCTGTTCCAAGTGTTGCCGTTGGCGGCCGTCCCGTTCGTGAACGTCGAATTGCCGACGCGGTGGCTGGCCTGACTCCAGTTGTGGCCGTCGGCGCTGGTGCCCTGAACGTTCGTCGAGTTTCCAAAGCGTTGGACGTTGTACGTGTTGCCCGAGGCGTCGGTGCACGTCTTGAACGCGTCCGAGCCGAAACACCCGGCGTGGGCTGCGGAAGCGAAGAGGGAGAGGCAGGCCGCCGCAATCGCGGCAAGACTGGCGGATTTCATGATTTGATCTCGAAGACGGGCAACATCGCCCACGCATGCACTCAGCTGTGGTGCATGCGTCGGTGTCTGTCGTGGTGCCCCTGCCGGGGTGCGCCTCAAGAGGCCTCGTCGCTGAGCACCTGGAAAGCCGCCATGAAGAATGCTCGAGTGACGCTGATCTCGCGTGGCGACTGACCACCGGTGTGCTTTCGCCACTGCTCGGACTGCACTTCGAAGAGGCGCGCCATTTCAAAGGCCGTCAGACCGAAATGCTCCTTGAGCACGTGGAGATCCTGCGGCGTTGGCGCCTGGTAGTCGCTAACGGGGGCGTGATCCGCATCGGGAGGGTCGCCTGGTCGTCGCTGGAGGCCGTCACTTGGGCCGAGATGCTGGTGCTGATTGATTCATCGGTGTACGTCCTTGAAGGGTTGAGGGCGCTGCGCTATCGCTGCACCACGTCTCGGATTTTACCGACCCTTTAGGTCGTATACGGCAATAGTTGAGCGAAGTGCTCCGTGCACTAGTTCACGATAGTCCCTGCGGGCCTCAGGGTGCGTACCAGCCTTGCCCGCTCGGTGAAATCGCCGAAACCTTCGAGACAGGGGATGCAATGCCGACAAGGTCAACCGGCGGCGCAGTGCAGTGGGTCGTGCCGCCCGATGGAGGGATGCCCGCCTTTCTCGAGGTCTGGTAGCCCGTCGAGGTGGAACCGGCGCAGGCCCGACTGACCGTGGAAGCGCCCGATGGAACGGTTCTTTCCGCAACACCCGGATTCGTGGAGGCGCCCGCGGCACGCTGGTTGATCACGCTGACTCGCGCGCGCAAGAACGGCGCCATGGCGCTCGTCGCGGTCTCTCCGACCGCCGGAGGCCAGGGCTGCCAATCGCGGCAGCCGCCGGCCCACACGGCATCTGGAAAGTGTCGGTCGACCGGATCGAGGGATGCACCGGCGAAGCGCACCTCTACATTGCGCGCGCCGACCATGACATGGGCGCGCGCCGCCGTGCCCGGGCGAGCTACCTGCGCGACAAGGCTTCGGACGACGCGCGCTTTCGCCAGCCTGCACTGCGCGATGAGGAAGCACCGCGATCGGTGGTCCGTCGCGCAGGAACCCTCAACGGCGTTGCCACCGGCGCCGCCAGCCGCGTGGCCGCGGGCTACGTGGGCGATTGGACAGACTCGACCCAGGACCGTCGGCCCTCGAGCTACTCCTCCTCGGGACCGTCGCGCGATGGCACGAAGGTCGGCCCGGACTATGCGTTCATGACGGACCACTCGCTCGCCGTGAAAGGCGTGCGGGCTTCGGGGGTGCGAACGGGCACGGTGGCGCGGCTGGTGGGCACCAGCATGGCGGCACCGCAATATGCGCGCGAGCTCGCGGTCGCATCAAAGCGATCGGCTGACAAGGCCAACGAAAAGGTCGCTCCGCCGCCTATCGATCCGCGCTTCGGCAAGGGACACAGGAGACCGCTCAAGAGGCCCCGAGCCAGCCAGCCGGAGTGATGAAAGAAGATGCCGACGCGGCGGCGACTACGAAACTCTGTGCCGCGCCACGGACCCAGTTCGGTGCCAACGTGCGGGGAGGGACACCTATGCTCTTCAGTCACTACGTTGCTCGTCCGCAATGCCCGTCATCACTGGAGCTTTCCCATGTCGCTGCAAGATTTCAAGGTTCTCACGTTCGATGTCGTCGGCACGTTGATCGATTTCGAGGGTGGCATGCTCGCCTACCTGCGCGCCTCGGCGCCCGAATCTCGCGTGACCGATGACGACTTCCTGGCCGCCTACCGCCGCGCGCGCGCCGACGGCAAGGCCGGGTGGTATCCCGACGACCTGGAGCGCTGCTGGCATGCGATCGCACCGGAACTGGCCCTGCCCGACACCGATGCGATGGCGCGCGGCCTGCGCGATTCGGTGGCGAACTGGCCGGCGTTCCCGGATTCGGTAGAAGCACTGAAGCGACTTGGCAAGCGGTTCAAGCTGGTGACGATGACCAATGCGCAGCACTGGGCTCTGGCCCATTTCGACCGGACGCTGGGCTCCCCCTTCGACATGCTGCTGAGCTGCGACGACGCGCTTTGCGAGAAGCCCGACGCGCGCTACTTCGCCTATGCGCGTGGCCGCTTCGAAGGCGCCTGGGGCTACAAGCAAGCGGACAACCTGCACGTGGCGCAGAGTCAATACCACGACATCGGCATCTCGAAGCAACTGGGCATCACGACCTGCTGGATCGAGCGGCGCCATGCGCAGAAGGGTTCCGGCGGCACGATCGAATCCACGCACACGCAGCCCGACTACCACTTCCACACGTTGGCCGAGCTGGCCGATGCCGTCGAGGCCGGCCGTTGACGCTCCAGGCCATCGCTGCGCCGGTCGAGGACCTGCTGCCCGAGCTGATCGCGCTGCGCCGCGATCTGCACGCATATCCCGAGCTCGCTTTCGAGGAGCGGCGTACGGCCGGCGTGGTGGCGAATGCGCTGCGGCTCCTCGGCCTCGAGGTTCATGAAGGCCTGGGCGGCACCGGCGTAGTCGGTACGCTGCGCTGCGGCAGCGGCACCCGCAGCGTCGGTCTGCGCGCCGACATGGACGCACTGCCGATGGCCGAGCTGGGGCGCGCCGCACACACCAGCCGCACGCCGGGCGTGCACCATGGCTGCGGCCACGACGGCCACACCAGCATGCTGGTCGGCGCCGCGCGCCAGCTGGCGCGCACGCGGCGCTTCGACGGCACGGTGCATTTCATCTTCCAGCCGGCCGAAGAAGGCAGGGGCGGTGCGCGCGCGATGATCGAGGACGGCTTGTTCGAGCGCTTCCCATGCGACACCGTGTATGCGCTGCACAATTGGCCCGACCTGCCGCTCGGACAGGCGCAGACGCGGGCCGGCCCGATCATGGCCGCGGCCGACCGCTTCGACATCGTGCTGCGCGGCCGCGGCGGCCACGCCGCGCAGCCGCATCACACGCCCGACGCCATCCTCGCCGCGAGCCATCTCGTCGTGCAGCTGCACACCATCGTCTCGCGCCGCATCGACCCCGCCGAATCGGCGGTGCTGTCGGTCACGCGCATCGAGGGCGGCCACAGCCACAACGTCCTGCCGGCGGAGGTTTCGGTCACCGGCACCGTGCGCAGCTTCGACCCCGCCTCGCAAGACCGTATCGAGGCCGCGCTGCGCGCCACCGTCGACGGTGTGGCGCTGGCGAGCGGGACGCAGGCGGAGGTGCGCTACGTGCGCTACTACCCGGCGACCGTCAGCACCGCGGCCGAGGCCGCGCTCGCGCTTGCCGCGGCAACGGCCGTCGGCCTGCAGGCCGGCATGGCGCCCCGCGCGGCCTTCACGTCGGAGGACTTCGCCTTCATGCTCAAACACCGGCCAGGCGCCTACCTGTGGCTCGGCCAGGGCCGGGCCGATCCGGGGCCCGACGGCGAACGCGCGCTGCACCATCCGTGCTACGACTTCAATGACGATGCGCTCCCGCTGGGCGTGCGCTGGTTCTGCGAGGTGGCCGAACGCGCTCTGGCGGCGAATCCCGTCCGCGCATCCCCCTGACCCCTTCAACCATTGCACTCTTCAATCCCCATGAGCATCACCGTTCTGCACCAATCGGCCATCATCGGCGGCCTGCAAGACCAGGGCACGCCCGCACGTCCGCTGAGCCAGCCGCCTTGCCGGCTGCGCGGCATCGACGTTGAACTTGTCGGCGCCGGCGGCAACAACAGCGGCATCTGGGAATGCGAACCCGGCCGCTTCGAGCGTCAGCTGGCCAACGCCGAAGTCATGCACATCCTCACTGGCGCGTGCACTTTCACGCCGAGCGGTGCCGCGGCGCTCGAGATCCGCGCGGGCGACACACTGTTCTTCCCGGCGCACACCACCGGCGAATGGCATGTACACGAGACGCTGCGCAAGGTCTTCGTCGTGATGGCCCTGTAGCAGTCAGGAAGCCAGCCCAGATCAGCCGGCGCCACGCGTGAAGCGGCAGGAGGCGGCCCCTTCAGGCCGCCTGCCTGGTCAGCTCGGAAGCAAAGCGGCCGATCGAGAAGCACTCGATCGGCGTCGACGTGCGTCCCGTGGCGATCAGCTCGGCCATCGTCTCGCCCACGCCGGGGCTGATCGCGAAACCTTCGCCATTGAAGCCGAAGGCGTAGTGCAGGCCGGCCACGCGGGCGCTGGGCCCGATGACCGGCTGCCAGTCGCCGGTGTAGCCCTCGATGCCGCTCCACACGCGGATGAGTTGAACGTGCTCGAAGGCCGGCACGAAGCGGCGCAGCTCGCGCAGCTGGCGCAGCACGTTGTCGGGCTTCACGTAGGCGCGGACCGAGTCGGTGTGGGCCGGTCCCTTGAGTCCACCGCCGAAGACGATGTTGCCGCGCGCGATCTGCCGGAAGTACAGGCCCTCGTGCTCGACCGGCGAGGACACACCGATCGACGGGCCAAGGGCATAGGGCAGCGGTTCGGTCACGCCCATCTGCGGTCCGCGCGCGTCCATCGGCACGGCTTCGCCGAACTGCTCGGCCATGCGGTTCGACCAGGCGCCGCAGGCGACGAGCAGCTGCGGCGCGCGGAAGCGCCGACCGTCCGCGGTGTGCGCGACGAAGCCCGCACCATCGTGCTCGACGTGCATGACTTCGGCGTGCTCGACGATGTTCGCGCCCGCACGCCGCGCCGCCCGTGCAAAGGCCGGACCGGCCAGGCGCGGATTGGCATGTCCGTCGTTCGGCGAGAGCGAGCCGCTCACGACCTCGGGAGCAAAGATGCCCCAGCGCCGGCGCAACTGCTCGGCGCTGAACAGTTCAAGGTCCAGGCCCAGCGGCTTCACGTCCCGCACGTGCTGTTCCAGCACCGCGGCCTGCTTCTCCGTGTAGCACACGCGCAGGTGGCCGTAGGGCACGAATTCCAGGTCCTCGCCCAGCAGCGTCTTCACTTGCCCCCAGACGGCGCGTGCGCGGTTCGCCAGTGGCATCTGGGCCAGCGCACGGCCCTGCCGGCGCACATTGCCGAAGTTGGTGCCGCTGGCCTGACGGCCGACCAGCTCGCGCTCAAGCAAAGTGACCGTGAGGCCATGGTGGTGGCGCAGGAAGAAGGCCGCGGTGGTACCCATCAGGCCTCCGCCCAGCACCAGCACATCGGTGTCGTGCGTTGTCCGGTTCATGCGCTTGCTTCCCTCGTGTTCATCATCAGCGGCTTGACGGGTGCCTGCGAGCGCAGACGGCCGACGAACTCCACGGGCACGCCACAGGCCTGTGCGACGATCTCGGCCGATGCATGGCCGCAGAAGCGGCCCTGGCAGCGCCCCATGCCGACGCGGCTGAAAGCCTTGGCGCGATTGACTTCGCGGCTGTCCATCTCGTCGACGCAGCGCCGCAGTTCGCCCACTGTCACGGCTTCGCAGCGGCACACCACCGTATCGTCGGGCAGCGCCGCGGCCTGCGCATGCGGCCACGGAAAGGCGCGCGCCAGGCCTTCACGGAAACGGTCCATCCGCGCCAGCGTGCGCCGCAGCGCGGTGGACTCGGCGTCGTACAGCGCGCGACCCGGTGTATGGCCCAGGTCGACGAGCGCCGCCAGCGCGGCCAGCCGGCCGGCCGCTTCGGCGCCATCGGCACCGAGGATTCGGGCGCCGTCTCCCGCGAGATAGACGCCGCGCGTGCTGCTGCGTCCATCGGCATCGATGCGCGGCAGCCACTGCCGGCTCACCCTGTCGAAGTCGAACTCGCAGCGCGCGAGGTCCGCCAGTTGCGTCTCGGCGCGCAGATGCCAGCCGAGGCCGACCGCATCGCATTCGAAACGGTGCTCGCGGCCCTGCGCGTCACGCACTGCGACAGCCTGCACGCCGATGGCGACTTCGCCATCGATGCGCAGCGGCGTCACCCCCTGCAGCAAGGTCACGCCAGCACCGCGCAGCCCGCGGATCAGGGCCAGGCCGCGCAGCGCCAGCCGCGGGCGCGCGAGCAGCCCGGTCACGGCGCCCCAGGGCTTGGTGGCCGGCGCGGTGTCGAGCACCGCCGCGACCTGCGCGCCAGCCTGCACGTACTGCGACGCCACCAGGTACAGCAACGGACCGCTGCCGAGGAAGACAACACGTGAGCCAATCGCGCACGCCTGTGCCTTCAACGCGATCTGCGAGGCGCCCAAGCTGTAGCAGCCGGCGCGATGCCAGCCGGGCACGGGCATCAGGCGGTCGGTGGCGCCGGAGCACACCAGAAGCGCATCGAAAGGCAGTGTCTGCGGTTCGCCGTCGCGCACGACGTGCAGCGCACCCTCGCTCAGGTTCCAGGCCAATGTGTCGCTGCGATAGTCGATGTGATCGCGCAGCGCATCAAATTCGCTGTGCAGCGCCTGTGCCTTCGCGGCTTCTGTGCCGTAGAGCTTGGCGTAGGGTCGCTTGAAGCCTTCGGGCTGGCGGCGATAGATCTGCCCGCCATCGCATCGGCCCTCGTCGATCACGATGGGCCGCAAGCCGGCCTGCACCAGGGCCTGCGCCGCGCGCACGCCGGCGGGACCCGCTCCGACCACGACGATGCGCGGCACCGATCGCGGTGTCCCGCTCATGACTCGGCTCCCAGCGCGTGGCGCGCCAGAGACTGCCGCAGATCGGGCGTGGCCGGCCAGTGCTCGGCGGGCGGGCGCGTGAGCACCGACATGCCCGCAACGACCGCCGTCGAGCATGCGCGCAGGCGCTCGCCGGCCGGCGTCCACACCCAGCAGTCCTGGCAGGCGCCCATCAGGCAGAAGCCGGCGCGTGTGCCGTCCCCGAACTCACTGTCGCGCACGCGTCGGCCATGGCTGAGCAGCGCCACCAGCAGCGTGTCACCCGCCAGCGCGGTGGCCGTCTGCCCGTCGATCCGCAGCGTAAGCGAAGGTCTGTCGATTTCCGCCAGCCGCACGAAGCGGGCGGGCGGCTGGGAGCGAGGGGATGATTCGGGCATGGACAGATCAAGAACGCCGTTCAGCGCTGGTGGGGGAACAGCCGTTCGATCGGACAGTGCGTCTTGATGAACGGCGACTTGATGACGATGTAGCTGAAGTACTTTGCAATGCCGATGTTGCGTTCGAGCAGTTCCTCGATCACTTCCTGGTAGTGGTTGACGCCGCGCGTCAGGAAGCGAAGCAGATAGTCGTAGCCGCCGCTGACCAGGTGGCACTCGAGCACCTCGTCGACCTCGCGGATGGCGGCCTCGAAGCGCACGAAGTCCTCGCGGTGATGGTCCGACAGCGTGACCTCGGTGAACACTGTCAGCGTGTCGCCGAGCTTCTCGAGCCGCAGGTGCGCGCCGTAGCCGGCGATGTAGCCGGCCTGCTCCAGCCGCTTCACGCGGATCAGGCAGGGGCTGGGCGAGAGGCCGACCGCGTCCGCGAGGTCCACATTGGTCATGCGCCCGTTCTTCTGCAATTGGGCCAAGATGCGCAGGTCGAGTCGATCGATCTTGAATGCTTCTGTCATGGCGGTGCCGGAAGTCGAGGAGAGTCCGATTCTGCGTCGGTCCGGGCCTGTGTGCGCGGCAGGTGGGTCTCAGGCAGCCAGCGCCGTGCGAACGTCCGGCGCCTCGAGGACTTCGTCCAGCGTCCTCTTCAGCCGCGCGAACAGTTGCGCGAACTCATCTTCGGTATAGGTCAGTGCCGGTGCGAAGCCGAGGATGTGATCGGCGAACGAACGGAACACCAGGCCGTTGCGGTAGCCCGCGGCGAAGATGCGGTCGGACAGCCCGAGCGCCGCATCGAAACCGCGTTTGCTTGTCTTGTCGCTCACGAGCTCGAGCGCGCCCAGCAGGCCGCGGTGACGCGCGTCGCCCACCAGCGGATGCGCGCGCAGGGCATCCAGCCCTGCCGCGAAGTGCGCCGCGCCGCGCTGACCGTTGGCGAGCACGCCGCCTTCCTCATAGAGGCGCAGCACCTCGAGCGCCACCGCCGCGCTGACCGGGTGTGCCGAATAAGTGGCGCCGTGTCCGATCGATGCGCCCGCCGACGCGCCGTCGGCGATCCCGGCGTAGACCTTTTCCGACATCATGGTCGCGCCCATCGGCACGTAGCCGGCGGTCAGGCCCTTGGCCATGGTCATCAGGTCAGGCTCCACGCCCTCGGCCTCGCACGCGAACATGGGGCCGGTGCGGCCGAAGCCGGTGATGACCTCGTCCACGACGAAGAGGATGTCGAGTTCGCGCGCGGCCTCGCGCATGGCCTTCAACCAGCCCTTCGGCGGAACGATGACGCCGCCCGAGCCCTGGATCGGCTCGCAAAAGAAAGCGGCCACATGGTCCGCACCCAGCTCGGCGACCTTGGCGCGCAAGGCCGCGACCGATGCGGCGATCAGTGCCTGCGGATCGGCGCCTGCCGGATGGCGATAGGCGTTGGGCGATGGGATGTAGTGCTGCGTGGGCAGCGGCAGGTCGAAGCCGCGATGGAAGGCCGGCAACGCGGTCAGCCCCGCGCCCGTGGACGATGAACCATGGTAGCCGCGCTCGAGCGCGATGAACTGCTTCTTCGAGGGTTTGCCGATCGCGTTGTAGTACTGCACGATGAACCGCACGGCGGCATCGACCGCCTCGGAACCGCCGAGCGTGAGGTACACGCGGGTCAGCGATGGCGGCGTGAGCTGCACCAGCTTCTCCGCCAGGCGAATGGCCGGCTCGCTGCTGAAGTGGAAGTACCCGGTCGCATACGGCAAGCGCCGCATCTGCTCGGCCGCGGCCTGCACCACGCTCTCCTGCCCGTAGCCGACATTCACGCACCACAGGCCCGCAAAGGCGTCGAGCAGTTCCTGGCCGTTATTGTCGGTGAGCCACACGCCGCGGCCCGAGGCGAGTACGGTGGGACCGCGCTGCTCGTGCACGCGCCAGGGCGAGACGGGATGGATCAAGTGAGCGCGGTCGATCGCGTCGAGCGCGGCCTGGTTGGGCAATGCGGTGGGGTGCGTCATGGCGGTGTTGGATAGAGCGAGAGCGGAAGAAGCTTTCGATGCCTTCAGCTTATGTCGCACAGCTTCGGATCTGGTGCTGCTTTGGGGGCGTTGCGCGAAGCACGCTGCGGTTATGTTCGCTGCAACAGCAGATCCTGTTGTCTCCTCAAGTGGCGCCTCAAGACCCAGTCCGGGAACACCGCGGAACCGGCTGTGCCGCGGCCGCCCGTGTTGCCCCGCAGGGGGTGGCGACTCCACGAGGTGGGCAAGCCTGGGGGTGTGCCTAGTACCCTCGCGCACGATCGACCAGGCCGACCATCGACTCACCGGCTTCGAAGCGGCGCAGGTTGTCCAGCACCACCTGCGCAGCACTCAGCGGCTGCGTCATGCTCGCGATGTGGGGCGTCAACTGAATGCGTGGATGGCGCCAGAAGACATGTTCCGGCGGAAGCGGCTCGGGATCAGTCACGTCGAGCACGGCATCGCCGACCTGTCCGCTTGCGAGCGCGGCCAGCAGGTCGCCTTCGACGAGGTGCGGCCCGCGACCCACATGCACGAGGCCGGCGCCGGACGGCAGCATCGAAAACAGTCGCGCGTCGAGGAAACCGCGCGTCGAATCGGTGAGCGGCAACAGGCACACGAGGATGTCGGTACGCGCGAGGAACGCGGCCAGCTCGTCCTCGCCCGCATGGCATTGCACGCCGTCGACCGCGTGCCGCGACCGGCTCCATCCCGCGCAATCGAAGCCCATGCCGACGAGCTGGGCCAGTACGGCCTGCCCCAGCGAACCGAGCCCGAGAATGCCGACGCGTCGTTCGCCTGCGGGTCGTACTGGCAAGGGGCGCCACTGGCCTTCCTGCTGCAGGCGTCGGTATTGCGGCATATCGCGATGCAGGTCGAGCACGGCGTGCGTGACGTACTCGACCATGCCGCGCACGATGCCGGGCTCCACCATGCGCACCACCGGCAGTTCGACCGGCAGCGCTGCGAAATCGAACTGGTCGACGCCGGCGCCCGAGGAGAACAGCACCTCGAGATTCGGAAACCGTGTCGCGAGATCGTCCGGGGGCTCCCAGGCCGCGAGGAAGCGCACGCGCAGCGGATCACCAACGTCGGGCCAGATCCGAAAGTCGATCTCGGGCGCGCGGTGCCGGAACACCTCGGCCCACTGGCGGCCTCGCACCGGGTCGGATTTGTAGAGGAAGGTGGACGCGCCCATCGCCGACTTCAACCGACGGCCTGGGTCACGATGGCGAACAGCGCCGGTCCGCCGAGCGGCGTGGCGAGTGGCGCGCCGCGCACCATCGTGGTCGGCGCGTCCACGCGCGGCAGGCCGATGTCTTCGAGCCAGTCGACCAGCCCGCTGTCGACGTCGATGTCGATGCGCGTGAAGTGGCCGGCGTTCAGGCTCACAAGGTGAGCGATCAGTGCCTTCGCGCCCTCCGCGTCGGGTGCGACGACGGGACCAATGGCGTGCCCACGTCCGAAGCGGCGCAGCATCGCGAAGCCGCGCGGCTCGTTGTCCTGGTCGAGCACCACGCAGGCATCGGCAGTGGCCAGCAGGTCGGCGATCAGCGCATCGCGCGGCATGCCGCGCGCCGCGGCATCGAGCGCCTGCAGCGCCTGGACTTCATGCAGGCCGGCCGGCCGCAGCCGCCAGCCCGGCCGCAGCGCGACCAGCGGCGCCGGCTGCGCGACGCTCTGATGCTGCCGCAGTTCGCCGGTGCGCACGAAGCCCAGCCGCTCGTACAGGCCCCGCCCTTCGGTGGTCGCGTGCAGCAGCACGGTGTGGTCGTCCAGTCCGTTGAGCAGCGCGCTCATCAGCCGGTGCCCGATGCGGCGGCCCCGGCAGGCCGGTGTCACGATCACGAGGCCGATGGTGGCGTGGCGCTCGCCCCAGCGCCAGCGCAGGCCCGTGGCGATGATTTCGCCGTCGCGCTCGGCGACGATGCCTTCGGCATGCGCAAACACCTGCGCCCAGTCAGCCGGGCGGTGCGGCCAGCGCAACTCGGCCGACAGCGCGTGCGCGAGCGGAAGGTCGGCCGGGGTCATCGGTCTCAGCGCCACGCCATCCACGGCGGGTGCATTCAGGGTGTGCTCGGGCATCGGAAAGGTCTCTCTGCGAAGGGAATGGCGCGTCAATCTTGGACGACATCGGCGCGCTGCACCAGACCGAAATCGAGGTTCACCGCAACTTGCAAGCTTCACCTGCGAAGGCGCCGGGTTTTGCAATTCAATGCGTTGAGGCGCTTGCTTACGCACACAAATGCTGCGCCATCCTGCCTAGCATCGACCGGCATTCCTGCGACTTTCCAACGCCTCTGCCAACATGCAAGTCTTCGACCCCCGACAGATCCACGTGCCCTCGGGCCATTTCATCGGCGGACGCCTCGTTCCCGACGCCGGCCGCATGGTCGTTCAGCGGCCCTCCGACGCGCAGCCGCATGCCGAGCTCCCGCTGGGTGATGCCGACACGGTGGACGCCGCCGTGCGCGACGCATGGACCGCCTGGCGCCGCAGCGACTGGGCGCGCGGTGCGCCGCGCGAGCGCGCACGCGTGCTGCGCCGCTGGGCCGACCTGATCGAAGCCGACGCGACGCGGCTCGGGCCGCTGGAGGCCGTGTGCTCCACGCGCCCAGTGCGCGATGCCGTCGCTTGGGACGTCCCCTTCACGGCCGAGGGATTGCGCTTCTTCGCCGAGTACGCGGACAAGCTCGGCGGCGAGGTCGCAGCGACGCGCCACGACCACCTCGGCATGGTGGTGGCCGAGCCTTATGGCGTGGTCGGTGCCATCACACCGTGGAACTTCCCGCTGGTCATGATGTCGTGGAAGGTCGGTGCCGCGCTCGCCGCCGGCAATGCGGTGGTGCTCAAGCCGTCGGAACTGACACCCTTCTCGGCGCTGCGGCTGGCCGAGCTGGCCATCGAGGCCGGCGTCCCGCCGGGCCTGTTCAATATCGTGCAGGGCGATGGACGCACGACGGGCGACGCGCTCTCGCGGCATCCTCTGATCTCGAAGATGACCTTCACCGGCTCCACGCGAACGGGTGCTGCGATCATGTCCGCCTGTGCCTTGCATGGCCCCAAGCCGGTCACACTGGAGCTGGGCGGCAAGAGCCCGCAACTCGTGTTCGACGACGCGCCCGACGCCGACCGCCTCGCCGGCATGATCGCAGGCGCGATCGCGGGCAATGCGGGCCAGGTGTGCGTGGCCGGTTCGCGGCTGATCGTGCAGCGCGGCATCGCGGAGGCACTGGTCGAGCGCATCGCCGCCCGCTTCGAGGCGCTGCGCCCGGGCGCGACCTGGGACGACGCGGCCACGCTGCCGCCCATCATCTCGGCGCCGCAAGCCGGGCGCATCCTCGACATCGTCGATCGTGCGCGCGACGCGGGCGGCCGCATCCGCTGCGGCGGTGGCTTGTTCGACGCCGGCCTTGGCGGCGCCTACTTCCGCCCCACGCTGATCGAGGGCGTGGACGCGGCGAATCCCGCCGTGCGGGAAGAGATCTTCGGGCCCGTACTCACGGTCCAGACCTTCGACGACGAAGAAGAAGGATTGGCGTTGGCCTCCCACGAACACTACGGCCTTGCCGCCGGTGTGCACACCGCGGACATTGGCCGCGCGCTGCGCGCGATGCGAGGCATCTCGGCTGGCACCGTCTGGATCAACCGCTACGGACGCAGCGCGGACTTCGTCATTCCCACCGGCGGCTACCACCAGTCGGGCATCGGCAAGGACTTGGGGCGCCAGGCGGTCGAGGCCAACCTGCGCTTCAAAAGCGTGCTGATCGACTTCGCGGCGACGCACTGAGGTGCATGGCCGCACGCATCGAGGGCAGACCGCATGGCATGCCGCCGCACCCCCCGCAAACCGCAGCTTTCGTGCGGCGAGGGCCGCATTTCCCTACATCCCCAGTGCAACAGCGTGCTGCAATCACTTCGTAATGAGTTTGTCGCAATTGCCGCATAAGGCAGGCGACCCGCCCCGGTCGGCAACCGGTTTGACACAGGATCAGCAACCATGACCTTCCGTCCCAAGTACGTGACTTTCGACTGCTACGGCACCCTCACGCGCTTTCGCATGGGCGAGATGACCCGCGACATCTTTGCCGACCGCGTGCCGGTCGAACGCATGGAACAGTTCATCGCGGATTTCTCCAGCTATCGCTTTGACGAAGTGCTGGGCGACTGGCAGCCTTACGAGGTAGTGCTGAAGAACGCTGTGCGCCGGCTTTGCAGGAAGTGGAAGCTGCAGTACCTGGACAGCGACGCGCAGAAGTACTACGACGCCGTACCGACCTGGGGTCCGCATGAGGACGTGCCCGCGGGGCTGGCCAAAGTCGCGAAGGAGATTCCGCTGGTGATCCTGTCGAACGCGTCGGACGACCAGATCCAGAAGAACGTCGCGATGCTCGGTGCACCCTTCCACCGCGTCTACACCGCGCAGCAGGCCCAGGCCTACAAGCCGCGGCTGAAGGCCTTCGAATACATGCTCGACTCGCTCGGATGCAACCCCGAGGATGTGCTGCACGTGTCCTCCAGTCTGCGCTACGACCTGATGTCGGCGGACGACATCGGCATCGTCAACAAGGTGTTCGTCAATCGCGGCCATGGGCCGGGCAACCCGGCCTACCGCTATGTCGAGATCGCCGACATCGGCGGCCTGCCCGGCGTCGTCGGCCTCTGATTTCCTTCACTCGACCCGCCCGCCCGACGCCATGAAGCTCGACTCCTATTGGACCGATTCGGCACCCGCGTTCGTCCCCGAGCGGCACGATCTGCCGGCGCAGGTCGACGTCGCGATCGTGGGCGGCGGCTTCACCGGCCTGTCGGCGGCCCTGGCGCTGGCCCGGCGCGGCGCCCGTGTCGTCGTGCTCGAAGCTGGCGAGCGCGTGGCGGCCGAGGCCTCGGGCCGCAATGGCGGGCACGTCAACAACGGGCTCGCGGTCGACTATGCCGACGTTGCCGCCAAGGTCGGCGTCGAGCGGGCGCGGGCCTGGTATCGCGCCTACGACGACGCGGTGGACACGGTGGCGCGGCTGGTGCGTGACGAAGCCATCGACTGCGACTTCCTGCGCCACGGCAAGCTCAAGCTCGCCACGCGGGCGAACCAGATGGCCACGCTCGAACGCAGTGCGCAGCGCCTGGTCGACGATGGCGTGGACACCGACGTCGAGATCCTCGACGCGGCACGCGTGCGCGCCGAAGTTCAGAGCGACCGCTTCCATGGCGGCCTGCTCTACAAGCGCAGCGGCCAGATGCACATGGGCCGCTTCGCCCAGGGCCTGGCGGCAGCGGGGCAGCGCAACGGCGCGCAGGTCCACACCGGCACCGGCGTGCGCCGCATGGAGCGCCTGGGCCAGGGCCACGCGCACAGGCTGCACACCGAACGCGGCACCGTCACCGCGCAACAGGTGCTGTTGGCCACAGGTGCGACACGCCATGGCGGCTACGGCAGCTTCGGCTGGCTGCGCCGGCGCATCGTGCCGATCGGCAGCTTCATCGTGGTCACCGAGCCGCTCGGCGCGGAACGCGCGAACGCCCTGCTCGCGGCCCGGCGCACCTACGTGACGGTGGCCAACATCCACCACTACTTCCGTCTCACTGCCGACCACCGGCTGGTGTTCGGCGGGCGCGCGCGCTTCGCGGTCTCCAGCCCGCAGATGGATGCCGCGAGCGGCGAGATCCTGCGCGCCGGCCTGGCCGAGACCTTCCCGCAACTGCGCGACGTACGACTCGACTACTGCTGGGGCGGCCTGGTCGACATGACGCAGGACCGCCTGCCCCACGCCGGCGAGCGCGAGGGCCTGTATTACGCGATGGGCTACAGCGGCCACGGTACGCAGATGTCGGTCCACATGGGCGAGTGCATGGCCGCCGTGATGGGCGGCGATGCGAGTGCCAACCCCTGGCGAGGCCGCGACTGGCCCGCCATCCCCGGTCACTTCGGTCCGCCCTGGTTCCTGCCGGCGGTGGGCCTGTACTACACGCTCAAGGACAGGATGGCCTGACCGTCCCCTGGAGCCCGCGTCTTCGTTTCGTGTACCTGAACCTTTGCCACCGACCCACAAGGAGTACCCCACCATGAGCGACAGCAGCAACAAGAGGTTCGAAAGCCTCGTCGGTCCCGGCGAAAGCCTTCGCGTGATGGAGTCGCTCAAGCGCGGCGCCACGCGGCGCGACATCCTGACGATGCTGATGGCCGGCGGCATGCAGGCCACCCTTGCCGGAGGCCTCGCGGGCATGGCGGTCACCGCCCATGCGCAGACGCCACGACGCGGCGGCCGCATCCGGGTCGCGGGCGCGACCGCCGCCGCGACCGACACGCTCGATCCGGCCAAGCAGTCGAACCAGACCGACTACTCGCGCTGCAACATGATCTACAACGGCCTCACTTCGCTGGACGGCAGCCTGACGCCGCAGCCCTCGCTGGCCGATTCGTTCACCACCAAGGATGCGAAGACCTGGGTCTTCACACTGCGAAAGGGCGTGGTGTTCCATGACGGCAAGGCGCTGTCGCCGGCCGACGTCGTGTACTCCGTGATGCGCCACAAGGACCCGGCCACCGCCTCCAAGGCCAAGGTGCTGGCCGATCAGATCGACAGCGCCAAGGCCACCGGCCCCAACGAGGTGACCTTCGTGCTCAGCGCACCGAATGCCGATCTGCCGGTGATCCTGGGCACCTTCCACTTCCACATCGTCAAGGAAGGCACCACCGACTTCAACGCCGGCATCGGCACCGGCCCCTACAAGCTCAAGGAATTCAAGCCCGGCGTGCGCTCGCTGGTGGTGCGCAATGACGCCTACTGGAAGCCCGGCAAGCCCTACCTCGACGAGATCGAGTTCGTGGGCATCGGCGACGAGAGCGCGCGCGTCAATGCGCTGCTGTCCGGGGGCATGGATCTGGTGGGCTCGGTCAATCCACGCTCGGTCGAGCGCGTGAAGGGCACGCCCGGCTATGCGATCTTCGCCACGCAGTCGGGCCAGTATTCCGACCTGGTGATGCGCAAGGACATGGGTCCCGGCGCCAACCCGGACTTCGCCCTCGCGATGAAGTACCTGTTCGACCGCGAGCAGATGAAGAAGACCATCGCGCTCGACTATGCGGTGGTCGCCAACGACCAGCCGATCGATCCGACCAACCGCTTCTATTTCGCGGGCCTGCCCCAGAGGCCCTTCGACCTCGACAAGGCCAAGTTCCACCTGCAGAAATCCGGCATCACCGGCAAGGTGCCCGTGGTGGCCTCGCCGGCGGCCCTGTACTCGGTGGAGATCGCGCTCATGCTGCAGCAGACCGCGCAGCGCGCCGGCCTCGAGCTGGACATCAAGCGCATGCCGGCCGATGGCTACTGGTCGAACCATTGGCTCAACAGCCCGGTCGGCTTCGGCAACGTGAATCCGCGCCCGAGCGCCGACGTGCTGCTGACGCAGTTCTTCCAGTCGGGCGCGGCCTGGAACGAGTCACGCTGGAAGAACGAGAAGTTCGACCAGTTGCTGCTGGCCTCGCGCGCCGAAACCGACCTGGCCAAGCGCAAGCAGATGTACGCCGACATGCAGACGATGATCCACCAGGATGCCGGCATCGGCATCCCGCTGTTCCTTGCGAGCATCGACGGCCACACGTCCAAGCTCAAGGGGCTGTCGCCAGTTCCGCTCGGCGGCCTGATGGGCTACGCGTTCGCCGAGAACGTGTGGCTCGAAGCCTGAGCCGCGCGCGCCGGACCGCATTGGAAGACCTTCCATGAACCTCGTGATCCTCAAGCTCCTCGGCCAGCGGATCGCGCTGGCGCTGCTGTCGCTGCTGGCGGTGTCGGTGATCGTCTTCTCGATCACCGCAGTGCTGCCCGGCGATGCCGCGCAGGAGCAGCTCGGCCAGGACGCCACGCCCGAGGCCCTTGCCGCGCTGCGCGCGCAGATGGGCCTGGACGTGCCTGCGCCCGAGCGCTACCTCAACTGGCTGCTGGGCATGGCGAAGGGCGACCTCGGCCGCTCGGCCACGACGCAGATGCCGGTGGCTGAGCTGGTCGCCAGCCGCCTGCCCAACTCGCTGCTGCTTGCGGCGGTGACGGCGCTGTTCTCCGTGCCCATCGCGCTGGCGCTCGGCATCGCCTCGGCGGTGTGGCGCGGCTCCTGGTTCGATCGCGCGGCCTCGACCTCGGCCGTGGCGGTGGTCTCGGTGCCGGAGTTCCTGGTCGCGACGCTGGCGGTGCTGGTGTTCGCGGTCAAGCTGCGCTGGCTGCCGGCGCTTTCTTTCGTCAATGACATCGAGTCGCTGGGCCAGCTGCTGCGCGCCTTCGCGATGCCGGTCCTCGTGCTGTGCTGCGTGATCGTCGCGCAGATGATGCGCATGACGCGCGCCGCGGTGATCGACCAGCTCGAAGCGCCCTACATCGAGATGGTGCGGCTCAAGGGCGCCTCGCCAATGCGCATGGTGCTGGCGCACGCGCTGCCCAATGCGGTGGGCCCGATCGCCAATGCCGTGGCGCTGAGCCTGTCGTACCTGCTCGGCGGCGTGATCATTGTCGAGACCATCTTCAACTATCCGGGTATCGCCAAGCTGATGGTCGACGGCGTCTCGCAGCGTGACATGCCGCTGGTGCAGACCTGCGCCATGATCTTCTGCTGCGCCTACCTGATCCTGGTGACGACGGCCGACATCTGCGGCATCGTCGCCAACCCGCGGCTGCGTCACCGCTGAACAAGAGGCAGCCAAATGGAATCATCTACCTCTACCTCGGGCGTGAGCGCGACGCCCCCCGTCTCGGCCTCGCTACCCGAGCGGGAGCGCGGCCCGCTGCGCTGGCTCGCCGGCTTCGGCCCGTCCGGCCTGCTCGGCCTCGCGGTGCTGCTGTTCTGGCTGCTCGCGGCACTGCTCGGCCCCTGGCTCGTCTCGCACACATCGGGCGCCATGGGCGGCAACAACGTCTTCGCGCCCGTCAGCGCGGCGCACTGGCTGGGCACCGACTACCTTGGGCGCGACATGCTGGCGCGCGTCATCGAGGGCGCACGCTACACGGTCGGCGTCGCGCTCCTCGCCACGCTGCTGGCCAGCGGCATCGGCACCACGCTGGCACTGCTGGCCGCCGCCAGCGGCCGCTGGATCGACGCGGTGCTGAGCCGCGGCCTGGACACGCTGACCGCCATCCCGAGCAAGATGTTCGCGCTCATCATGGTGGCGGGCTTCGGCTCCTCGGTGCCCATGCTGGTGGGCACCGCCGCCATCATCTATGTGCCGGGCGCCTACCGCATCGCGCGCTCACTGGCTGTCAACATCAATGCGCTCGACTACGTGACCGTGGCGCGCGCGCGCGGCGAAGGCACGCTCTACGTCATGCTGCGCGAGATCCTGCCCAACATCGTGGGGCCGATGCTGGCCGACCTGGGCCTGCGCTTCGTCTATGTCGTGCTGCTGCTGGCGAGCCTGAGCTTCCTGGGCCTGGGCATCCAGCCGCCAGCGGCCGACTGGGGTTCGCTGGTGCGCGAGAACATCGGCGCGCTGGCCATGGGCGGCGCCTCGGTGATCGTGCCGGCAATGGCCATCGCGAGCCTCACCATCGCGGTCAACCTCGTCATCGACAACCTGCCGGGCCGCACCGCCCGCGAAAGAGGAGCACGCTGATGGGCGCACCACTCACTGTCCAGGGCCTCAGCATCTGCGCCGGCGCGAACACGCTGGTCGACAGCCTGAACTTTTCCGTGCAACCCGGCGAGGTGCTGGCGCTGATCGGCGAGTCGGGTTCCGGCAAGACCACCACCGCGCTGGCGCTGATGGGCTATGCGCGCCACGGTTGCCGCATCTCGGCGGGCCGGGTGCAGATCGGCGGCACCGACGTGCTGGCGCTGGATGCGGCGCAGCAGCGCGCTTTGCGTGGCCGCACGGTCGCCTACATCGCGCAGAGCGCAGCCGCCTCCTTCAACCCCTCGCGCACGATCATGGACCAGGTGGTCGAGCCGACAGTCATCCACGGGCTGTGCAAGCGTGCCGAGGCCGAGGCGAAAGCCGTGCAGCTGTTTCGCGAGCTGGCGCTGCCCGACCCGGAAACCATCGGCGCACGCTATCCGCACCAGGTCTCCGGGGGGCAGCTGCAGCGGTTGATGGCGGCCATGGCGCTGATCGGCGACCCCGAGCTCGTGATCTTGGACGAGCCGACCACTGCGCTCGACGTGACCACGCAGATCGAGGTGCTGCGCGCCTTCCGCCGCGTGGTGCGCGAGCGTCGCGCCACTGCGGTGTACGTGAGCCACGACCTGGCCGTGGTGGCGCAGATGGCGGACCACATCCTGGTGCTGCGCAACGGCCGCATGCGCGAGCTGAACGCGACCGGCGCCATCCTCGCCGGGCCGGCCGACGAGTACACCAAGAGCCTGCTGGCCGCCGCCCGACCGGTGGCGCACGAATCGGGCAAGGCTGCGAACGACGACCCCGAGCTGCTGCTCCATGTGCAACAGCTCTCGGCCGGCTACGGGCCTGTGGATGCGCAGGGGCGTCCGGCCAAGCCGATCCTCCAGGACATTGACCTGAAGCTCCACCGCGGCCAGGCCATCGGCGTGATCGGCGAATCGGGCTCGGGCAAGACCACGCTGGCGCGGGCCGTGGCCGGCCTGATCAAGCCCAGCCACGGCAGCGTGCTGTTCCGCGGCCGCGAACTCAAGCCGACGCTGCAACAGCGCGACCGGGACGAGCTGCGTCGCATCCAGATCGTGTTCCAGATGGCCGACACCGCCCTCAATCCCTCGCAAACCATCGAGCGCATCCTGGCGCGCCCGCTCGAGTTCTACAAGGGGCTGCACGGCGAGCCGCTCAAACGCCGCATCCGCGAACTGCTGGATCTCGTGAAACTGCCGCACTCGGTGGCCGGGCGCCTGCCGGGCGGCCTCTCGGGCGGGCAGAAGCAGCGCGTCAACCTGGCACGCGCGCTCGCGGCCGATCCCGACCTGATCCTCTGCGACGAAGTGACGTCCGCGCTCGACACCGTGGTCGGTGCGGCGGTACTCGACCTGATGGCCGAACTGCGGCGCGAGCTCGGCGTGTCCTACCTGTTCATCAGCCACGACCTGCACACGGTGCGTGCGGTGTGCGATGAGATCGTCGTGATGCAGCACGGCCGCAAGCTCGCGCAGGTGGCACGCTGCGACTACGAGCGCGGACCGCACCACCCCTACTACGAACTGTTGGCCCGTTCGGTGCCCGAGCTGCGCCAAGGCTGGCTGGACGACATGGACCGCAAGGCAGCGGCGGCGACATGAGGAAAACAGAAATGACACCCACCTTCCGAATCGCACTGATCGCCGGCGACGGCATCGGCAAGGAAGTGATGCCCGAGGGCCTTCGCGTGGTGCAGGCCGCCGCGGCGCGCTTCGGCTTCGAGCTCGACTGCCGCATCATCGACTGGGCCAGCTGCGACTACTACGCCGCGCACGGCCAGATGATGCCGGACGACTGGAAGGAGCAGCTGAAGGGCGTCGACGCGCTGTACTTCGGCGCCGTCGGCTGGCCGCAGACAGTGCCAGACCACGTGTCGCTGTGGGGATCGCTGCTGAAGTTCCGACGCGAGTTCGACCAGTACATCAACCTGCGGCCGGTGCGGCTGTTCGAAGGCGTGCCCTGCCCGCTCGCGGGTCGGCAGCCTGGCGACATCGACTATCTCGTGGTGCGCGAAAACACCGAGGGCGAGTACACCGCGCTTGGCGGGGTGATGTACGAAGGCACCGAGCGCGAGATCGTGATCCAGGAGTCGGTCTTCTCGCGTCATGGCGCCGACCGCGTCCTGAAATACGCGTTCGAGACCGCGAACGCCCGCGAGCGCAAGCACCTGACGGTGGCCACCAAGAGCAACGGCATCGCGATCAGCATGCCCTGGTGGGATGGCCGTGCCGACGCGGTCGGTCGGGACTACCCGGGCGTAAAGGTCGACAAGCAGCACATCGACATCCTGTCGGCGCGCTTCGTGCTGCAGCCCACGCGCTTCGACGTGGTGGTGGCAAGCAACCTGTTTGGCGACATCCTCTCGGACCTCGGCCCCGCGACCACCGGCACCATCGGACTCGCGCCGTCGGCCAACCTCAACCCCGAGCGCAAGTTCCCGTCGCTGTTCGAGCCCGTGCACGGCTCGGCCCCGGACATCTACGGGCAGAACATCGCCAACCCCATCGCCATGATCTGGTCGGGTGCGCTGATGCTGGACTTTCTGACCCAGGGTCAGGGCGCCGGGCGCGCTGCCCACGACGCGATCCTCGGCGCAATCGAGGCGGTGCTGCGCGAGGGCCCGCGCACGCGCGACCTCGGCGGCTCCGCGTCCACCACCGAGTTGGGCATCGCCATCGCCGAGCGCGTCGCGGAGGCCTGATGCCCTCATGGCGAGTTCAACCGAGACCGTTTCCACCATGACACTGACCCTCCAGCGCCAGGACCTGATGCCTGGCGCCCACCTCATCGGCGGCGAATGGCGCGCAGCTGGCGATGGCCGCCGCCTCGACGTGGCCGACCCCGCCACCGACGGCATCTTTGCGAGCGTGCCCGACGGCACGGCCGCCGACGCAAGCGCCGCGGTCGATGCCGCGCATGCCGCCTTTCCCGCCTGGCGCGCGGTGCCGGCCAAGCAGCGCGCGCACATCCTCAAGCGCTGGAACGACCTCATGCTCGAACACCAGGAAGACTTGGGTCGCCTCGTCTCGCGCGAGCAGGGCAAGCCGCTGGCCGAGGGGCGCGGCGAGGTGGCCTATGCGGCCAGCTACGTCGAATGGTTCGCCGAGGAGGCCACCCGCGCCAACGGCGACGTGATCCCCGCGCCGGTGAGCGGCCGCCGCATGCTCGCCTTGAAGGAGCCCGTGGGCGTGGTCGCGGCGATCACGCCGTGGAACTTTCCGGCCGCCATGATCGCCCGCAAGATCGCCCCGGCGCTCGCGGCCGGCTGCACCGTGGTGTGCAAGCCGGCCGAAGACACACCGCTCACCTCGCTCGCGCTCGTCAAGCTCGCGCAGGAGGCGGGCGTGCCGGCGGGCGTGCTCAACATCGTCACCGCCTCGCGCGAACGCACGCCCGAGGTGGTGAATGTCTGGCTGGCCGACGCGCGCGTTCGCAAGATCAGCTTCACGGGCTCCACGCCCGTGGGCAAGCACCTCGCACGCGCCTCGGCCGACACGCTGAAGAAGCTTTCGCTCGAACTCGGTGGCAATGCGCCCTTCATCGTGTTCGAAGACGCGGACATCGACGCTGCCGTCGAAGGCCTGATGGCCGCCAAGTTCCGCAACGGCGGCCAGACCTGCGTGTGCCCGAACCGCGTGTTCGTCCAGGCCCGGGTGCACGACGCATTCGTCGACAAGCTGGCCGCTCGGGTCGGCGCATTGAAGGTGGGGCCGGCCACCGAGGCCGATTCGCAGATCGGCCCGATGATCAACGCGCGCGCGGTCGAGAAGATCGAGCGCCATGTGCGCGACGCCGTGGCCAGGGGCGCGCGCATCGTGATCGGTGGCGAGCGCGTGCGCTCCGCGCGCTGCGACGGTCCCAACTATTTTGCGCCGACGGTGCTGGTGAATGCCGACGCTTCCATGGAATGCAGTTGCGAAGAGACCTTCGGACCGGTGGTGGCGGTCACGCGGTTCGACAGCGAGGTCGAGGTGATCGCCGCCGCCAACGACACGCCCTTCGGGCTCGCGGCGTACTTCTATTCGACCGACATGCGCCGCATCTGGCGCGTGGCCGAGGCGCTCGAGTCGGGCATCGTCGGCATCAACGAGGGCGCCCTGGCCGCCGAGGCGGCGCCCTTCGGCGGCGTGAAGGAGTCGGGCTATGGCCGCGAGGGATCGGTGCATGGCCTGGACGACTTCATGCACATCAAGTACCTCTGCCAGGGGCAACTCTAGCCGCGGCGCCGTCCCGCGCAACAGCAGGCAACTCCAACGAAGTTCCTGCCGGGTTTGCGCGCCGTCTGGGTGCAATCGACGCTCGAACCAACGAGTTCCATCGCCTACCCCACGCCTTTTTGTTGCTCTCGGTGCGCAGCGCGTGCGATTTTCCGCACCTGGCACGCCAAGTAAGGGTACCAAAGTACTACAAATGGTTGAAAATCCAGTCTATGAAGGATGACAACGAGACGCGCTTTGGTTGGTGAGACCGCCTCGGCGCACCTCCGGTTGAAGTCCGCGATTCTTGATGCCCTTATGGTCGCACTAGGACGGTCGCTTCTTCGGCTGGCAGCCTGCCGCGGATAAGGCCGGACGCAACGCAACACATTTATGTCCATAGACAACTTCGAATATCGCCACCTGCTTGCCAAGTGCCGGGACGCCCGCGCCGGAGGGATCAGCGCGCTCTCCACCGGTGAGCAGATCGCGGCGGCCCTGGTGTTGAACCGGCCCGAATGGCTCACCCAGATGGGCTACACCATGGCCGAGGCGGTGGACCGGATCGGGCTGATCTGGTGCTCGATGCTTTTGCAGGTGCAGCGCGATCTGGGCGACTAGCTCGTCAAGATTCGAGGGCTTGCGCGACGGGCAGTCCGTCACCCGCTTGGCGGTCGCTTGTGGATCGATGGCCAAGGGCTGCTTGAGAGGAACTCACCTTTTCACCGCGGTGATCAGCAAGGCCGGCATCGCGAACGAGACCATGCCGCCGGCATCGACGAATGGCAGCAACGCGCCTTGCGCTTCTTCCCGCAGAAGCTCGAACTGCGTTGCGTCCAACTGACCTCCAAGCGTCCACACGCAGGCGCGTTCGGTCGACACCAGCAGGTCGATCGATGCGAAGCGAACGGTGCCATGGCATTGAACGACAGTCGCGTCCGCGATATCCGCGGCTACGCACAGTGCGCGAAGTGCAGCCGCATCGCCGAGCACGAATGGTGCACGGAAGGCATCGGCAACGGTCTTGCCGAATAGCCGCTCAAGCAGCGCGGCGAGCGCCGCGTAGCCGGGCGAGCGCTCGAGCGCATCGCATACTGCGACGACAAGGCGGCCGCCCGGCCGCAGCACGCGCTGCATCTCACGCAACGCGGCAACACGATCGTCGAAGAACATCAAGCCGAACTGACTCACGACGGCATCGAATTCCGCGTCGGCGAAGGGCAGCGATTCGGCGCAGCCGCGATGCCATTCGATGTCCGGATGCTTTCGCTGAGCCACCGCCAGCATCTCGGGGTTTGCATCGAGCCCGAGCGCCGCGCCGCCCGGCCAGACGCGCCCGGCCACCGCGACGGTCAGGGCGCCGGTGCCGCAGGCGACGTCGAGCACACGTTGGCCCGCGGTGATCTTCGCGGCGTCGCAGACCACAGGGCCCCAGTGCCTGAACAGGGCCGGGACGAACTGGTCGTCATACACGTCGGCCGGAGACCGCACGGCCCCTTCGATTCGCGCACTCATGGCATGCTCCTTTCGTGAAGCGCAGCAGCCATAGCATCAAGGCAGCCATGAACGTCGACCATGACCCAAAGTCCGGATCGCATGCTGCGGCGTCCGGCTCTGATGTCATGTCCGACGTGCTGCGGTGCGTGCGGCTGACCGGCTCGATGCTGTTTCTGGTCGATGCGCATCCCCCATGGATGTCCTGGGCGCCGCAGACCGAAGTGTTTCGCCGGATCGTGCTACCGGCTTCTCAGCACCTGATCTCATACCACATCGTCACGCATGGTGGCTGCTGGGCCGGACTTCGCGATGCGCCTCCCGAGCGCTTCGAAACGGGCGACGTGCTGGTCGTGCCGCATGGCGAGGCCTACTACCTTGCCGATCCGCCCGGCACTGAAGCTCCCTATGGACCCGAGGAGGCCGTCGCGTTCTTCCGGAGCATGGCTTCCGGCGAACTGCCTTCGATCGTCAGCGAAGGTGGCAACGGAGCCGACGGCACACAGTTCATCTGTGGCTTCCTCGGTTGCGACCTGAGGCCCTGCAACCCGGTGCTCGACGCGTTGCCCGCCATGATCCATTTGCGGCCCGCAACCCAGTCGAACGATCGCATGCATCACCTGGTTGAGTTCGCTCTGTGCGTGTTGCGCGAGCCATCGTCCGGCTGCCAGGGGGTGCTGCTGCGCCTGGCCGAACTGATGTTTGTCGAGGTGATTCGGCATCACCTGGAAACAATTGACGATGCGCAGACCGGTTGGCTAGCCGGTCTGCACGATCCGCTGGTCGCGCGCACTCTGTCGCTACTGCACGGCGCACCAGCCAAGCGCTGGACGTTGAAGGAACTCGCGGCCCAGGCCGGTGCATCACGTTCGGTGTTGGTCGAACGCTTTGCGCAATTCGTCGGGCAGCCTCCGATGCAGTACCTGACCCACTGGCGCATGCAACTCGCGACCCTCATGCTGGCCGAGCCTGGCGCGAAGAAGGTCGCTGCGGTGGCCGAAGCAGTCGGGTACGAGTCGGAGGCGGCCTTCAGCCGCGCATTCAAGAAGTGCGTCGGCATGGCCCCTGCCGCATGGCGACTTCGCGAAGCGGCCTGATCCACGAGATCGAATTGCCAAGGTCGTCTGCTTGATTGGCATGAATCAAGCCAGAGCCCGTGGACTTGTCGCCGTCGTTCACCTTGGGGAAAACCCTGAATTGCATACGAATGCATAAAAGAGATGCTGCATACGTATGCACAACCAGCCCAGAAAGTTTCCATGATTCGCTATCTCAAACGCGGCCGCGACACTCAGGCCCGCGCCGACGACGACAGCAAGGTCCGCAGCACGGTCGAAAGCATCATTCGCGACATCGAATCGCGCGGTGATGCGGCCGTCCGCGAATACAGCAAGAAGTTCGACAACTGGGACCCGGCCGACTTCCGACTGTCGCAGGCGAACATCGAAAAAGCCATCAAGAGCCTGTCGGCCCGCGAGCAGGAGGACATCCGCTTCGCGCAGGCGCAGGTCCGCAACTTCGCCCAGATCCAGCGGGACTCGATGCTGGACGTCGAGGTCGAGACCCGTCCCGGCGTGTTCCTGGGACACCGGCACATTCCCATCAACGCGGTCGGTTGCTACATCCCAGGCGGCAAGTATCCGCTGCTGGCATCGGCGCACATGAGTGTGTTGACCGCCAAGGTCGCAGGCGTGAAGCGTGTGGTGGCAACAGCGCCTCCCTTTCACGGCGAGCCGCATCCTGCGATCGTCGCCGCGATGCACCTGGCGGGCGCAGACGAAATTCTGGTCCTGGGCGGCGTGCAGGCTGTCGTGGCGATGGCGGTCGGCACGTCCAGCATCGCGCCGGTGGACATGCTCGTCGGACCCGGCAACATGTTCGTGGCCGAGGCCAAGCGCCAGCTCTTCGGCCGCGTCGGCATCGACCTTTTCGCAGGGCCGACCGAAACCCTCGTCATCGCCGACGACTCGGTGGACGGCGAACTCTGCGCAGTCGACCTGCTCGGCCAGGCCGAACATGGCCTGACTTCCCCCGCCGTGCTCCTGACGACCAGCGAGGACTTGGCCAGGGCCACCATGGTGGAAGTGGAGCGGCAGCTGAAGATCCTGCCGACTGCGGAGATCGCCGCGCGCAGCTGGGCCGACTTCGGCGAAGTCATCGTCTGCGACACCCAGGAGGAAATGCTGCAGAAGGCCGACGAGCTCGCGTCGGAGCATGTGCAGGTCATGACCCGCGATCCGGACTACTTCCTGAACAACATGACCAACTACGGCGCCTTGTTCCTCGGGCCGCGCACCAACGTGGCATTCGGCGACAAGGTGATCGGCACCAACCACACGCTGCCCACCAACAAGGCGGCGCGCTACACCGGCGGCCTGTGGGTCGGCAAGTTCCTGAAGACCTGCACTTTCCAGCGGGTGGCGAGTGACGCGGCCAGTGCCGAGATCGGCGAATACTGCTCGCGCCTCTGCCACATGGAGAACTTCGCCGGACACGGCGAGCAGGCCAATATCCGGGTGCGCCGTTATGGCACGCGGCCGGAAGTGCCGTGGTACGAACCCGTGCCGGCGCTGCAGGAATGATGTCTGCGACCACGCCGCCTGCGTTCGGCGGCTTCCGGCTCGAGGGCAAGCGGGCGCTGGTCACCGGCGCGGGCCGGGGACTGGGGCTGGCGGCCGCTGCCGCACTGGCCCAGGCGGGCGCCGAGGTCACGCTGGCGGCGCGCTCTGTTGTGGAACTGGAGAATGCCTGCACGGCGATACGCGAGCGGGGCGGCAGTGCCGATCCTCTCGTCCTCGACGTGACCGACTCCGCCGCGGTGAGCCGCGAGATCCGGTCCCGGCCCCCGTTCCAGATCCTCGTCAACAACGCGGGCATGAACCGGCCCAAGCTCCTCACCGACACGCTCGATGACGACATCGATGCGGTGTTTGCCCTGAACGTGAAGGCGGCGCTCTACGTGACCCGGGAAGTCGCGCGAAGCCTGCAATCCGCGGGCCAGCCTGGCTCGATCATCACCATGTCCTCGCAGATGGGGCACGTGGGCAGCCCGCGCCGCACGCTCTACTGCGCCAGCAAGCACGCCATCGAGGGCATGAGCAAGGCACTGGCCTGGGAGCTGGGTCCGGCGGGCATCCGGGTCAACACGCTGTGCCCGACCTTCATCGAGACGGCTCTTACCGCCCCGATGTTCGAGGACCCGGTGTTTCGCCAGTTCGTGATCGACAAGATCGCGCTGGGTCGTCTGGGCAGGCTCGAAGAGGTCATGGGGCCGGTCGTGTTCCTGGCCAGCGATGCCTCCAGCCTGATGACCGGCAGCGCGTTGATGCTGGATGGCGGTTGGACCGCAGCATGAAGGCCAAGCTCACCGCCCACGACGTTGCACGCCTGGCTCACGTGTCGCAGTCGGCCGTCAGTCGCGCCTTCACGCCCGGCGCCAGCGTGGCGCCGGAAACGCGCGAACGAATCCATGCTGCCGCCCGCAAACTTGGCTACCGGCCCAATGCCATCGCCCGCAGCCTGATCACCCGGCGCAGCCGCATCATCGGGCTGGTCATGGGTTGCCTGGAGAACCAGTTCTACCCGCTGGTCATCGAACGCCTGTGCCAGGCGCTGCAGCAGGACGGTTACCACGTACTGCTCTTCATCAGCCCGACGGTCGATGCCGACGACGTGCTTGCGGACATCCTGCAGTACCAGGTCGATGGCATCGTCATGGCGTCCACCACGCTGTCGTCGGCCCTGGCGAACGACTGCACCAGTGCCGGCATACCCGTGGTGCTGTTCAACCGCGTGGCGCAGATGGGCGCCATGGGCCGCTACTCGACCAGTTCGGTGACTTCGCAGAACCACGACGGCGGCCGGCTCGTGGGCGAGATGCTGGTGCGCACCGGCCATCGCCGCATTGCCTGGCTGGCCGGGCAGGAGAACGCATCCACCAGCTTGGACCGCGAGGCCGGGCTGTGCGAGGCCCTGTCCGCGGCCGGCCTCGACCTTCACGCCAGGGCCGTCGGCCGTTACGACTTCGTCGAAGCACGGCGCGCGGTGCTGGCGCTGTTCGGCGACCCGGCCACGCGCCCCGATGCGCTGTTCGCCGCCAATGACCACATGGCCATCGCGGCGCTGGAGACCCTGCGCGGAGAACTCGGCCTGCAGGTGCCGCACGATGTGTCGGTGGTGGGCTTCGACAACGTTCCGCAGGCCGCCTGGCCGTCGTTCGACCTGACGACCGTGCAGCAGGACGTGGATCGCATGGTCGACGCCACCCGCACCCTGCTGCTCGAGCAGATCGGCGGCCAGATCCTGGCGCGCAGTGTGGCCGTGCCCTGCGTGCTGGTCGAGCGCGGCACCGTGCGCGTTCGCGAATCCCAGCGCGCCGCGGCGCCACGGGCTGGGCGCCGACTGCCCCGTCCAGAAAACAAGAGGAACAAGACAAGATGATCGATATCCACGGCATTGAGAAACTCTGCGGCGGTCGCCCGGTTGCGATCGTCGGCGCCGGCCTGGTGGGCGCCGGATGGGCTGTGGTCTACGCCCGTGCCGGCCTGAACGTGAAGATGTTCGACGCCAACCCGGAGATCACGCGCAAGGCGATTCCGCTGATCGCAGAACAGCTGGCCGGCCTGCGGCGGCACGGACTGATCGACGAGGCTCCCGCCGACGTGCTGGCGCGCATCACGCCGGCTGCCACGCTGGTCGAGGCGGTCGATGGCGTGGCCTATGTCCAGGAGTCGGTGCTGGAACGTGTCGATGTGAAGCGGCAGCTGATGGTCGACCTCGATGCCATCGCCTCGCCTGACTTGATCGTGGGCAGCTCGACCTCCGGGATCCCTGGATCGGCGTTCGCGATGGGGCTGTCGATCTCGCCGCGGGTTCTGATCGCGCATCCTGTCAACCCGCCCTACCTGGTGCCGGTGGTCGAGCTGGTCCCCTCGCCCGAGACGTCGGCGACCACTGTCGACTTCGCCGAAGCGTTGATGCGGGCCGTGGGCCAGACCGTGGTACATGTGCGCAAGGAGGTCGAAGGTTTCGTGCTGAACCGGCTGCAGGCGGTGCTGCTGCGCGAAGCCTGGGCGCTGGTGCAGGAAGGTGTCGCCAGTTGCGAGGACATCGACAAGACCGTGCGCGATGGCCTGGGTTGGCGGTGGTCCTTCATGGGACCCTTCGAGACCATCGACCTGAATGCACCGGGCGGCGTGGCCGACTACGCCGCGCGCCTGGGTCCGCTCTACCAGCGAATCGCCGATTCACGCAGCCACAAACAGCCCTGGGATGCAGCCCTGATCAGGCAGGTGGAGGCACATCGCCGCGAGCACCTGCCGCACGCAGATCTGGAGTCGCGCCGCGCCTGGCGCGATGAACGCCTGATGGAATTCGCCGCCGCCCAACGGCGGCAGTGACTCCGATCCCCTCCCCGGTCGCCCGGCCCCTGCTCCCTTCAGCCCAATCAACAGGAAACGACATCGTGAATCCGTACCCCACACTGCCCGCCCAAGCCCGCCGTCGACTGCTAGGCGCCGCCATGGCCCTGGCCGCCTGCGGCCTGCCCGCTGCCCATGCGCAGAGCGACTATCCCAGCAAGCCGATCCGCCTGATCGTGCCCTTCGCCACCGCCGGCGTGACCGATACCAGCGCCCGCATCGTGGCCGAGAAGCTCAGCCAGGAACTCGGCCAGCAGGTGGTGGTGGACAACAAACCCGGCGCCGCCGGCAACATCGGCACCCAAATGGCCGCGCGGGCCGAACCCGACGGTTACACCCTGCTGCTCGGCTATGACGGCACGCTCGTCATCAATCCCAACGTGTATGCCAAGGTGCCGTTCGATCCCGTCAAGGACTTCGCACCCATCGGCAAGATCGGCGACGCCATCCTGCTGGTGGCGACCAACGCCAAGCTGGGCCTCAACACCATGGCCGAACTGCAGAACTACGCCAAGACCGTTCCCGGCGGCATGTCCTACGGCAGCGCAGGCGCCGGCAGCACCACCCATCTGGCTGGTGAAATGCTGCACCAACGCACCGGCATCCCGATGACCCACGTGCCCTACAAGGGCGGTGGCCAGGCCCTGGCCGACGTGGTGGGCGGCACCCTGCCGGTGACCTTCGCCGCCGTGACGGGCGCCATGCCCTTCGTCAAGGGCGGTCAGGTCAAGGCCGTGGCCGTCACCTCGCGCCAGCGCGCTCCTTCGCTGCCGGACGTGCCGACCTTCATCGAAGCCGGCCTGAAAGACTTCGAGATCAACTCCTGGGTGGGCCTGCTGGCTCCCGCGCGCACGCCGGAGCCGGTGATCCGGAAGCTGAGCGCGGCGCTGCAAAAGGTGCTGAACGCGCCCGAGATGCGCGACCGTCTCGCCTCGCTGGGCATCGTGGCCATGCCGGGCACGCCCGAGGCCTATGGCCGCGAGATCGTGCGCGACCTGGAGAAGAACAAGGCGATCGTCAAGACCGCCGACATCAAGCTTGATTGACGAAATTCCCCCCACCCCATGACAACCCTGTTCGACAAAATCTGGGCGGCGCACGCAGTTGCCCGCAACGATGCCGGCGAGGACCTGGTCTACATCGACCGGCACCTGGTGCAGGAGGTGTCCAGCCCGCAGGCCTTCGCCAGCATGGCCGAGGCCGGCCACACGCTGCGCTCGTCGGCGCGCCACATCGCGGTGCAGGACCACAATGTGCCGACCACGGCCGACCGCCTGTCCCACATCCCCAATGCCGAAAGCCGGGAGCAGATCGCCACCCTGCGGCGCAACACGCAGGCCACCGGCATGCGCCTGTTCGACCTGGACCATCCGCTGCAAGGCATCGTCCACGTCATCGCGCCGGAACTGGGCTACGTGCTGCCCGGCAGTACGGTGGTCTGCGGTGACTCGCACAGCGCCACGCTCGGTGCCATGGGCGCACTGGCCTGGGGCATTGGCACCTCCGAAGTTGCCCATGTGATGAGCACCCAGAGCCTGTGGATGCGCAAGCCCCGTACCATGGGCGTCGCCATCTCGGGCGCGCTGGCCGCGGGCGTCTATTCCAAGGACTTGGCGCTGGCCCTCATCCACCACATCGGTACCAGCGGCGGCACCGGCCACGGCATCGAATACTTCGGCCCCACCGTGCAGGCGCTCTCGATGGAAGCGCGGCTCACACTGTGCAACATGACCATCGAGGCCGGCTCGCGCTTCGGCCTGATCGCGCCCGACGCCACCACCCTCGCCTACTTGCGCGATCGTGTGCAGGGCGCTGCGCGCGAGCATTTCGAGCAGGCTGCGAAGGCCTGGAGCGCTTTGCGCACCGATGCCCCGGCCGACTACGACCGTTGCGTACAGCTCGATGCCGCCACCGTCGCCCCGCGAGTGACCTGGGGCACAACGCCGGCGGACAGCGCCGCCTTTTCCGGCCGCGTGGGCGACGGTGCGGCGCCGAGGGACGAGACCGAGCGCGACCGTCTGAACGAAAGCCTGGCCTACATGGGCCTCACGTTCGGCCAGCCGCTGTCTTCGGTGGCCATCGATGTGGCCTTCATCGGTTCGTGCACCAACGGCCGCCTGGAAGACCTGCGCGCGGCTGCCGACGTGGTGCGCGGTCGCCGCTTGGCCGCGGGCGTGCGCGCCCTGGTGGTGCCGGGCTCGGGCAGCGTCAAGCGCGCGGCCGAGGCCGAAGGCCTGGCGCAGATCTTCGTCGACGCGGGATTCGAGTGGCGTGAATCGGGCTGCTCCATGTGCATCGGCATGAACGGCGACAGCCTGGCGCCAGGCGAACGCTGCGCCTCCACCTCCAACCGCAACTTCGAAAACCGGCAGGGACAGGGTGGCCGCACTCACCTGATGAGCCCTGCCGCCGTCGCGGCATCCGCCCTGCAGGGCCGGTTGACGGATCCCCGGGAGTACCTCGCATGAAAACCGTCATCGCAGAAGCCCATGGCCGCTGCGTCGTGATGCAGCGCGACGACATCGACACCGATGCAATCTTTCCGGGCCGCTTCCTGCGCCTGGTGCAACGAAGCGGCCTGGGCGTGCACCTGTTTGCCGATTGGCTGGCCGAAGGCCGGCCCGAAGTGAGTTTCATGGCGCAGCCCTCGCCGGCCCGCGTGCTGGTGGCGCCGCACAACTTCGGTTGCGGCTCGTCGCGCGAACATGCCGTCTGGGCTCTGTCGGACTACGGGGTGCAGGCTGTCGTGGCGCTTTCGTTCGGCGACATCTTCCGCAACAACTGCGTGAAGAACGGCGTGGTGGCGGCCACCTTGACGCCGGCCGATCACGAGCGTCTGGTGCGGGCACTGGCCGTGGCCGGCGGCGATGCAGTGCTGCACCTGCGGGTCGCCGAGCGCAGCCTGCACCTGCCCGACGGCAGCGTGATGTCCATCACCCTCGCCGACGGTCACGCGGAGCAACTGCTCTCGTCCGAGGACGAGGTGGACCGCACCCTGCGACACGATGCGGCGCTGCGTGCCTATGAGGAGCGCGTGCAGCACGACCAGCCCTGGCTGGCGTCAATGGGCTGAGCCACCTTTCTTTTTCTTCTTGCCTTACGGAACCACCATGGCCAACCCCATCCTTCGACAAAAACTCTCTGCGGGCGAATTCATCGTCATCCCCGGCGTGCAGGACATGATCGCCACCGTCATGACCAACAAGGTCGGCTTCGACATCATCTACGGCACGGGCTACTGGCTCACCGCCTCCAGCCTGGGGCTGCCGGATGCCGGTATCGCGACCTATACCCAGATGGTGGACCGCATGCGCACCATCACGCGCACCAGCAAGGCGGCCCTGATCGCCGACGCTGACACCGGCTACGGCGGCCTGCTCAACGTGCACCATACCGTGCGCGGCTACGAGGAAGCTGGCGTTACGGCCATCCAGATCGAAGACCAGGAATTCCCCAAGAAGTGCGGCCACACGCCGTACAAGCGCTGCGTGCCGATCGAGGACATGGTCGAGAAGATCAAGGTCGCGTCCGAGGCCCGCCAGGACAAGGAGAACTTCCTCATCATCGCGCGCACCGATGCACGCGCTAGCCTGGGCGTGGACGATGCCATGCGCCGTATGGAGGCGTATGCGAAGGCCGGGGCCGACGTCCTGTTCTTCGAAGCTCCCCAGTCCGAGGAAGAGATGCGCCGCGCCTGCGCGGCCTTCGACCTGCCCATGATGGCCAACATGGCCGATGGGGGGAAGACACCCATCCTGCCGGCCCATGTGCTCAAGGAAATCGGCTATTCGCTGGCCATCTTCCCGGCCATGACCAGCCTGGTCGCCGCCGCCGCGATGGAGAAGTCTCTGCGCCATCTCAAGGAAGCGGGCACCAGCCTGTCGCCTGACATTCCGATGGCCGATTTCAACGAGTTCTGCAAGCTGATCGGCTTCGAAGAAGTCTGGGACTTCGAGAAGCGCTGGGCGCGTTGAGGCAAGCGGCGCGACCCGGGCGGCGTGCCATGCCCCCTGCCGCAGTCCATGCGCGGCCCTGCACACAACATTGCAAACCCCACATAAGGAAGACAGCATGCCGATCACCCAACAGCTCAAGAGCCGCCATCCGCACAAGGGCGCACTGCTGCGCTGCACCGCCCTGGCGGCAGCGGCCACACTGGGCGCAGCAGCGCCTGCGCTGGCCCAGACGACATGGAAACCCACCCGCCCCGTCACCATCGTCGTCCCCTATGTACCCGGCGGGGGCACCGATGCCACGGCACGCGCCACGGCCAAGCTGCTGGCCGAACAGTGGGGCCAGCCGGTGCTGGTGGAGAACGTGCCCGGCGCAGACGGCCTGATCGGCACGCGCCGCGTGACCGAGTCCAAGCCAGACGGCTATACCCTCCTGCTGCAGACGCCGGCCATCGTCCTGACCAAGCACACGCCGGCCTTCAAGGGCATCGACCCGCTGGCTCGCCTGGTGCCGGTCACCAACATCGCGGAATCGCCGGGCGTGATCGTGGCCAATGCCAAGTTCCCCGCCAGTACGCTGCCCGAGCTGATCAGCTACTGCAAGACTGCCACCACGCCCTGCTCGATGGGTACCGGCGAGAACGTCGCCAAGCTCTTCGGCCGACAGATGCAGGCGGAGGCGCTGCCCAACCTGATCGTCGCCAACTACAAGGGCACGGCGGCCATCATCACGGACATGATCGCCAACAACGTGAACTTCGCGGTGACGGGTGTGGCCTCGGCCCTGCCGCACCAAAAGGCCGGCACCCTCAAGATCGTTGCCAGCCAGGGCATACACCGCTCCAGCGGTGCGCCCGATGTGCGCACCGTGATAGAGACCGGCCTGCCGCAGTACGAGTACACCACCTGGTTCGGCCTGTTTGCGGCCAAGGACACGCCTCCGGCGGTGACCCAGGGTGTCTACGCCGCTGTGCGCCAAGCCATGCGCAGCCCTGAGCTGCAAAAGGCCATCGCAGCCGCCGGCGCCGAGCCGCTGGTCAACACGCCCGACGAGTTCGCAGCCCAAGTACGCAAGGAAGACGAGCGCTTCACCGCGTTGACAAAGCGCTTTCCGCTGGATTGAGGAGCAGACGCGGGATTCGTCGCACGGGGTACGACCGTGCGTGAAGGCATCCGGCTTGTGCTGCAGCGCTTTCGACTACAGGATCGCGTGGTCTTCCGAAATCGTGATCAGCCCAATATCGGGTAGGAGCTTGTGCACCCGAACCGACCGACGATCACTTTCCCAGTGGGTTCTGGATGGCCCCACGCCACTGGCGGATGAAGTCGCGGTAGTTCTGGTTGTTGAGATATCCGATCAGGCCGGGCCCAACCGTGATGGCTCGAAGGCTGCCGCCCAGTGTTTGAGTCAATCGTGCGGCCGTCGTCTCGCCATTGACGTCGGTACGCACCGAGTAAAGGCCCGCCTGGTTGGCGATCACGGTCTGGCCCCGCCGCGAGAGGATGTAGTCCACCCACAATCGAGCGGCATTCGGATTCGTCGCCTTCTTGTTGATGAGTTGCAGGCGCGACATGACAAGCGTGTAGTCCGACGGAAAGACGTATCCGATGTTCGTGTCCTTGCGCGCCTGCGCAACGGTGTAGGAGCCGAGCACGTTGTAGGCGATCGCCGCCTTGCCTGAAGAGACGTCCTTGAGCATGGCGTCCGTCGTCGACGCGAAGCGCACGTCGACCTTGCCCAACCCTTGCGCGATGTCCCAGAACACGGGTGCGACGCCCACATCCTGCGTGGCCAGGAAGAAGCCGAGGCCCGACTTTTCGATGTTGTAGGTCACGACCTTGCCGTTGAGGCGCGCAGTGGATGCACTCAAGAGTCTTGCCAGGTCGGCATGAGTGCGCGGTACTTCGGATGCGGGCAGGAGGGTCCTGTTGTAGGCGATCACGATCGGCTCAAAGGTGGTTGCCCAGGCCTGCCCCTTCCACTTCGCCCACGCAGGCAGGCCCGCGCTTTCCGGCGACTCGTAGGTCTCCGCATAGCCGTTGCTGACGAGGCTGGCCTGCAGGTCCATCGCCGAACTCCAGAGCACATCGGCCGAGCCGCCCCCCAATTGGGTTTCGGCGACGAAGCGGTGGTGCAGTTCAGTGCTCGTCAGGTCCTCGTACTCGACATTGATGCGCGGGTACATCGCATTGAAATCGGCAATCAGCGGCCGTGCGACGACCGCGTCGGTGGTCGCATAGATCACCAGCCTGCCTTCGTCTTCGGCGGCCCTGACCGTGGCCGCGTACGCTGCTGGATAGCCCGGCGGCACCCGGCCCCTCGGCGCGTAGCTCATGAGCTCTTCCGACTGCTGGGCCAGGCAAAGCGAGGCCAGCAGCGCGAGCCCCAGGCCGATCAGCCGCTTCATGGCTGCGCCCCGGGCTCCGGTTGCCCGTGGATCGGTACCAGCAGCAGGGGAACGGGGCTCTTTCGCATCACCTCGTGAACCACCGAGCCGAACAGAAGGCCGATCAGGATGCCCCCTCCGTGGGAGGCCATCAGGATCAGGTCGGCCGATCCCGTGCGCGCTTCTTCCAGGATCAGTTCGGCAACGTCGTCTCCCTCGTGCACCGTGACCTCTGCGATGGGTCGCTGGGGCGCCCTGTCGGCGCGCACCGCGTAAAAGGCGGCCACCTGGGCCTCGATGTGCTGCTTGACCCGCACGGCGCGCGCGTCGTGATACTGGTCGAGCAATTCCTGGGGCACGTGCGAATCGACTTCGATCAGGGACTTCTCGCGTTGGTCCGGAATGACCGTGAGTACCTGCAGCCTGGCGCCCAGGCGGTTCGCCATGTCGATGGCGTAGGCCAGCACCCGTTCGCAGTCGTCGCTGACGTCGGCAGCGTAGAGAATGGATCTGATCTCGTGGCTCATGGCAGACCTCCGGCTATCGAACGTGACCCACGATGGGAACGACACCCAGGATGATGGTCGCCACCAGCATCACCAGGGCCGCGGACAGGGCCCACAGCAGGGTGTATCGCTGATGGTCGCCGAACTCCACCTCCGCCAGGCCGACGAGAAGGTAGGTCGAGGCTACCAGCGGACTCAGCAGATGCACCTGCTGGCCTATCAACGACGCGCGCCCGATCTCGACGGCGCCGATGCCGTAGACCGCAGCGGCCTTCGCCAGGATGGGAAGGATGCCGAAGTAGAACGCGTCGTTGGAGATGAAGAAGGTGAACGGAATGCTCAGGACCGCCGTCACGATCGCCAGGTAAGGGCCCATCCAGTCCGGCACGGCGCTGATCACGCTGGCGGCGATCGCGTCGACCATCTTGGTGCCCGAGAGGATGCCAACGAAGATGCCCGCGGCGAAGATCAGCGACACCACCGGCACGATGTTGGCGGCATGGGCAGTGAGTCGCTCCTTCTGGTCCTGGAGGCTCGGGTAGTTGATCATGAGTGCGATGGCCGACGCGACCATGAACAACACCTGCAACGGGAAGATGCCGAGGATCAGAAGCACCATCAAGCCGACCGTCAGCAGGAAATTGATCCAGAGCAACTTCGGCCTGGCGATGCTCGGGTCGCCGGCAGTCACCTCCGGCAAAGGCTCGTTCGGCGTGGCCGCCGAAAGCGTGATGCTCCCGAGCCGGTTGCGTTCGCGCCGCCCGAGGATGAACGCGACGAAAGCCCCCCACAGTCCGGTGATGACCATCGGCAGGATCATCGGCACGAAGATCAGGCCCACGTCCACGCCCAGGGCGCTCGCGGCCCGCGCCGTGGGGCCACCCCACGGCAGGATGTTCATGAGACCGCCAGCCATCATGATCACGCACGCCAGCACCAGCCGACTGATGCCCAGTCGCTTGTAGAGCGGGAGCATCGCTGCGCAGGTGATCATGTAGGTGGTCGAGCCGTCCCCGTCGAGCGAGACGAACACGGCCAGGACGAAGGTGCCGACGACGATCTTCATCGGGTCGCCGCCGACCAGCTTGAGGATTGCGCGCACCGCCGGGTCGAACAACCCGGCGTCGATCATCACGCCGAAGTAGAGGATGGCGAACATCAGCATGACGCCCGTCGGCGCCAGCTTCTTGATGCCGTCCAGCATCATGGGGCCCAAGCCCAGCCCGAATCCCCCAAGCAAGCCGAACACGATGGGCACCAGGATCAGTGCGACCATCGCGGACAAGCGCTTGGTCATGATCAGCGCCATGAAGACGATGATCATCAGATAGGCAAGTGCGGTCAGCATGGAACGCCTCGAGGACTGGTCAGGCCACGAACTTGCAGCTGGATGCCACCGTGCGCGTGTCCATGTTGCGGCCTCGGTTCAGGTGGTCGTCGATCTCGGCGGCGCAGCCCAGCATGCGCGGGTACAGGAAGATGGTGAAGGCGGCCGTCTCCAACTCGCGCTCGCCGATCTTGCCGGCCTGCAGCGGCTTCCACAACATCTTGAGCAGCAACGCGGCGATCACCGCATCAATGTTCACGCAGTAGACGTTGCGCGACACGCCGGCCTCGTAGAGCTGCTGCACCAGCGAGCGATAGAACTGGTGGAACACGTTGGTCTCGCCGCGCTCCTCAAACAGCTTTCCGATGAACACCTCGCGCGGGTCGTGGTTGACCGGCTTGTCCTTGAAGACGGGGTGATTCACACCCGGCAGCTTCGCGATGTCCAGGCTGCCGAGCGTCTTCATTTGCGCCTTGTACTGCGCGTACTGCTCCACCGCCTTGGCTGCCAGCGCCGGCAGGTCGATGCCGTGCGTCGCGGCGCTCGGGTCCTGCAGTCCGCTGCCCTTGAATTGCTCGACCAGGTAGGCGATGCCCTCGTAGCCGTTGCCTCCATGGGCGTAGCCGGTGTGCGTGAGAAAGGCGATCAGCGCCTTGTTGAGTTGCACGCGATCGGGCTGTTCCGGACCGTCCGCCGACACCGCACCCTTGGCACCCTGCGCCGAGATCGCGCCAGGGCCGTTGGTCAGCAGCAGGCCCACCAGCGTCTGGAAGGCGAAGAGATCGTCTTCGCCTGGCGTGTGGCCGAGCAGCGCAGCGAAAGCGACCTCCCCCAGGCTCAGCGACCCGAGCAACTGCTGCTGCTCGATGCCGCAGAAGCGACCCGCCTCGTGTTTGCTCGCATCGGCGGAAGCGCCGATCAGCGTGCCGAACAACTGCAGCCACCACGGGAAGCTCTCTGCCGTAGCTCGCGAGATGCGCTTGCGTGACAAAGGTCCCCAGGCCAGCGTCGCCGAGATCGCGGCCAGCGCGGCCGCTTCGGTCGGATGTCCCGGCAGGCTCTTGAGCCAGCGCAGGAACACCGAGCGGCCACCACGCGCATCGACGCCGCCGATCAAGGCCTGTGCCCGAGCGTCCATCGTGTCGGTCGTCAGGCCCGGCTCGCCGCCGGCGTCGACCTTGGTGACGTCGAAATCGTCGCTCAGGGATGCGCCGAACTCCATGCCCAGTCCGGCCGCATGGAAGCGCTCGATCATGAACTTGAGTGCCGTGCGTGCCGCTTCCTGCCGCTTCGGCCCTACGATGGCCGCCGCGGCTGCCAGCACCGCATTGGGCGCATTGCCGGTCTCGCGGCTGGCTTGAGCCGCCGCCAGTTCGGGCTGGCCGTGCAGGTTGATGTAGGCGGCAACGGCCGGTGCGATCAGCTTGCGGTCGTTCTCGCCCCCGGCGTCGTGCACCAGCGCCAGCGCCACGTTCGATTCCAGCGACAAGGTCGCGGCGTTCAGCATGGTGATGCCGTGCAGGCTGCTGACCTGCGTCTTCGGATCCATCTGCGAGGCGCCCGAAGCGTCCTTCATGGCCTGGCGCGGCACCACGCCGCCGATCTGCGTGTTCAGCAGCGCGACCTGTTCGTTGTAGGGCGCCAGCGCCTCGACCACGGGCAGGCGCAACTCGTCGGGCAAGTCGAGTCCTTCGTCCGACCCGAACCACGGCTTCAGCGCCAGGTTCCCCTCGGCCGGGAAGTCCGGCATCGTGGCGTTGGCGCGCATCACCGCCGTCAGCGCGGCCGGGATGTGGGCGATGTTGGTGACCACCGCACCCTTGGCCGAGACCACCGGGTTCTCGGGTGTGAAGAGTGCATCGACGCCGAACTTCTCCATGAACCAGCGTTCCTTGGCCATCGCGTCGTCGTTGCCGCCGGCCATGGCGCCCGCATGGCCCACGGCGCGCGTCAGCTTGCTCTTCCAGCGCCCGACCACGCATGCCACCACCGGCTTCGTGAAGGTTGCGTCGTTCTCGTAGTAGCCGCCAGGTTCGCAGTACAGGACGGCCGCCTTGCTGCGCGCGTCATTGGCGAGGGCGAAAGCGAACTCGGGTGCCGCGTAGTGGATGTAGACATCCTTGCCGCTGGAGATCACGGTGGTGGTGCCCCAGCCTGGCATGCGAAGGTACTGCGCGATGGTGGTGGAGAAGCCACCCGAGTTGGAAAAGATCGCAATGGAGCCCGGCCGCAGCGAGTCGCCTGGCTTGTCGCCGCCCAGTGCACCGCCGATGCGCACCTGGTTCCACGAGTCGGCCACGCCGAGTCCGTTGGCGCCGAAGATGTCGATTCCGTGTTGCTGGCCCATCGCACGGATCTCGCGCGCGTCATGCACCGAGATCTTCTCGGTGATGATGAAGATCTTGCGAAGGTCCGGGTTCACGCGGATCAACTCTGCCACGCCGTCGCGGGCGGCGGAGGGCGGCAGGTACACCACACCGCAGTTGAAGCGGTGGCCGGCGGCCAGCGCCTCGCGCACGTTGTTGTAGACCGGAATGTTGCCGATGCTGGTTTCGAGCACGGCGCCGCCCTTTCCTGGCGCCGTTCCGCACACCACGTTGCCACCGGAGTAGACGTGGCTCACCGGCGTCACGTCGCTCGATTCGCCTCCCAGGATGTTGAGCACGCAGACGCGATCGTCGCGCGAGGCCACCTGCGTGAGCGAGCTGATGCCGACGTGGTACTTGAATCCGCCGACGCTCTGACGTTGGAATGTGCTTTGCATGTCGTGTCTCCTCAGGTCGCGTTGGCGGTGACCGGCGATTCGGTGCCCAGGCCAAGACCCAGACGCTTTGCGATCTGTGCGCGGCCGCCGTCACGCATCCACAAGTCGATCTTCTTGGCGAACTGGATCACCTCGCTCATGTCCGAGTCGAAGCCGAACAGCCGGTACGGCAGGCCCAGCGCATCGCAGGTGTCGCGCAGCGCGCCCATGCCGCGCACGAGGTTCGGACCGCCTCGGCCCACCACCACGTAGAGCGGCGTCGGGCCGTGCGTGCTGAAGTGCTCGCGCAGTGCGTCGGCCATGGCGCGCAGCGTCTCGAAAATGTCGGTGTTGTTGCTCTTGCCGCCGATGATGAACAGCACGTTGGCTTGCCGCAGCCAGTGCTTGAAGCAGATGCGCGCCACCTCCTTCATCTTTTCGTAGGGCGGATTGCCGCCGAAATCGGAGCTGATGATGGCCGCGTCGCCCAGCATTTCGGTGACCAGCGAGTTGGCGCCGCCGCCGAAGGTCGGTGCCAGCACGGTGCCCTTGTCGTTGATCACGTAGACATCGCTCTGGCCCTGGTGGGTTCGCAACGTGTTGATCTCCTGCTCGAAACTGGAGTAGTCGGCCGCGAACAGATGCGCCGGCAGCTTCAGGCGCAGCCAGCGCGGGTCGTCGCGGTCGAAACCACACTTGAAGTCGCACGCCACCGGCGTCAGGCGGCCCTTCTTGTCCTCGCGCATGCGGATCGGATTCAGTTCCAGCGTGGTCATGCCGAAGTTGTGGAACAGCTCCCACAGCTTGGGCAACTGCTGTACGAGCGGCGAGATGATTTCCTTGGGGGCACCGATCTCGGTGAGTGCGTTCGCGACCACGAAGGCTTTCAGGCCGGTCAGCGGATCGAAGGGCACCATGGCGACCTGGCTCTTGTCGAGTTCCTCGATGTCCATGCCGCCCATGTGCGTGAGCGTCATGGTCGGCGCGCGGAACTGAGTCGAATCACTGATCGAGAAATACACCTCGTGCTTGGCTGGCACGCCGGCCTCGAAGGTCACGCCGTTGGCCTTGGCCTTGACATGGCCGACCTGGTGCTCGGCGAAGTAGAGGCGCTCCTTTTCGGCCAACGCGGTTTGTAGATCCCTGGCGCGGCCGAGCAGGCCCGCCTTGCCCTTCTTGCCGATCCCGCCCTTGAACACTGGCTTGATGAAGACCAGCCCGTGCTTGTCGAGCATGGCCTTGATTTCTTCCTCGCTGGCTGCCGGGCCGAGCACCTCGGTCGTGGGAAAACCTGCGAATTCGAGCAGGCGCGCTCCGTGAAGCATTCCGGTGATTTGCATGTCCTTGTCTCCAGGTAGTTGCTGAAGCCTCGCGCCATGGGCGCTACCGACACTTCGATGCTAGGAATCGAAGCTGTCGATCCGCCGTCACCGCACACAGGGTATATCCGGGGGATTGGTGACCGATCAGACGCTGATCTGCCGCGCGTTGTTGTGTGTCGGTCATCGGTGGGGCCAAGCATCAACGTCCGAACCCACAGGGGTTCGGATCGAGCGTGCCGGCATCGAGTTCGAAACCGCTCGCGGCAAAGCCGAGCTGTGGCCTACAGCGGCGGCGTCGACAACCGAGGCGTGGTCGTATGCACGCCGTCGGGCCTCCGGATCAGGGGGAAGGTTGCGCGTCGAGCGCGAGGTTCAGCGCCAGCACGTTCACGCGGGCCTCGCCGAGCAGGCCAAAGAGTCGCCCCTTCGCGTGGTCGTCGATCAATCTTTCGACCTGCTCGACCGGCAGGTTGCGCAGCCGCGCCACGCGCGCCGCCTGGTAGTGGGCGGCCGCCGGGCTGATGTCCGGGTCGAGCCCGCTGGCCGAGGTCGTGACCAGATCGACCGGCACCGGCACGGTGTTGCCCGGGTCTGCCGCGCGCAAGGCCTCGATGCGGCCCTGGACCGCATCCATCAGCGCCGGATTCAGCGGCCCCTGGTTGGCGCCGCCCGACGCGCCGCCGTTGTAGGGCATGAGCGCCGTGGCCGACGGTCGGCCCCAGAAGTGCTTCGGATCCGTGAAGTTCTGGCCGATCAGGGTCGAGCCGATCGTGACACCATCGCGCACGACCAGGCTGCCCGCGGCCTGGGCCGGGAAGACGGATTGCGCGACGCCGGTCACCGCAAAGGGATAGACGATGCCCGTGATCGCGCTGAGCAGCACGAAGAGCACGAGGGCGGGACGAAGAATCGTGTTCATGATGAGAGTCCTCAGACCAGGCCGACTGCAACAAGCAGCCAGTCGATGAGCTTGATGCCGACAAAGGGCACGATGAGTCCGCCAAGTCCGTAGATCGCGAGATTCCGGCGCAGCAGCGAGGCGGCGCCGACGGGCCGGTAGCGCACGCCCTTCAGCGCGAGAGGGATCAGGAACACGATGATCAGCGCATTGAAGATCACCGCCGACAGAATGGCCGACGACGGGCTGGCGAGGCGCATCACGTTGAGTGCGCCGAGTTGCGGATAGGTGGAGATGAAGATCGCCGGAATGATCGCGAAGTACTTCGCTACGTCGTTCGCGATCGAGAAGGTGGTGAGGGAGCCGCGTGTCATCAGCAGCGCCTTGCCGGTCTCGACCACCTCGAGCAGCTTGGTCGGATTCGAGTCGAGGTCGACCATGTTGCCGGCCTCCTTCGCGGCCTGCGTGCCGCTGCCCATCGCGACGGCCACATCGGCCTGCGCCAGCGCGGGGGCGTCGTTGGTGCCGTCGCCGGTCATCGCGACCAGTCGGCCGTCGGCCTGGTAACGCCGGATCAGCGCCAGCTTGTCCTCCGGCGTGGCCTCGGCGAGGAAGTCGTCCACGCCAGCCTCGGCGGCAATAGCGGCCGCCGTGAGCCTGTTGTCGCCTGTGATCATCACGGTCTTGATGCCCATGCGGCGCAGCTCCGCGAAGCGCTCCTTGATGTCGGTCTTGACGATGTCCTTGAGTTCGACGATGCCGAGCACGCGCGGCCCTTCGGCCACCGCGAGCGGCGTGCTGCCGCGACGCGCCACCGCGTCGGCGGCATGGATCACCTCGACCGGTACGGTGCCGCCGAGCGCTTCGACGTGGCGGCGCACGGCGTCGACGGCGCCCTTGCGCAACGCGATCGCGTCGGCATCGAGACTGTTGGCGTCCGGCGGCAGGTTGACCCCGCTCATGCGGGTCTGGGCCGTGAAGGGCACGAAGTGCGCACCTTCGACGCCCTTGTCATCCGTGCCGCCGCGGCGAGCCAGCTCGACGATGCTGCGGCCTTCGGGCGTTTCATCGGGCAACGAGGCGAGCAGCGCCGCACGCGCCAGTCGCTCCTGCGGTACGCCGGGCGCGGTCAGGAAGGACGCCGCCTGCCGATTGCCATGGGTGATGGTGCCGGTCTTGTCGAGCAGCAGCACATCGACGTCGCCCGCCGCCTCGACCGCGCGGCCCGACGTGGCGATCACGTTGGCCTGCATCATGCGGCTCATGCCGGCCACGCCCACGGCGGACAGCAGCCCGCCGATGGTGGTCGGAATCAGGCACACCAGCAGAGCGACCAATGCCGTCAGCGAGACCACCGTACCCGCGCCCGCCGCGCCGACGCTGAATACCGAGTACGGCAGCAGCGTCGCCGTGACGACCAGGAACACGAGCGTCAGTGCGACCAGCAGGATCGTCAGCGCGATCTCGTTCGGCGTCTTCTGGCGCTTGGCCGCCTCCACCATGCCGATCATGCGATCGAGGAAGGATTCGCCCGGATTGACCGTGATGCGCACGACCAGCCAGTCGGACAGCACCCGCGTGCCACCGGTGACGGCCGAGAAGTCACCGCCCGATTCGCGCACCACCGGAGCGGATTCGCCGGTGATCGCGCTTTCGTCGACCGAGGCCACGCCCTCGATCACCTCGCCGTCCAGCGGGATGACGTCATGCGCCTCGACCAGCACCACGTCGCCGCGGCGCAACTCCGGCGCCTGCAACGGAAGCCACCTGCCGCCGTGGAAAGGCTCGACCATTTTCCGGGCCCATGTGTCCTTGCGCAGTCCGCGCAGCGACGCGGCCTGCGCCTTGCTGCGGCCTTCGGCCAGCGCTTCGGCGAAGTTGGCGAAAAGCACGGTGAACCACAGCCAGATCGAGACCGCGAGAACGAAGGGGGCCGGCATGCCGGTGTCGCCGGGGAAGCTCATCGCGTGCACCCACAACGCGGTCGTCAGGATGCTGCCGATGTAGACAATGAACATCACCGGGTTGCGCCACTGCACGCGCGGGCTCAGCTTGGCGAAGGCGCCCCACAGTGCCGGCTTGACCAGCTCGGCATCGAACAGCGAGAGGTGCTTCTTCTGCCTGGCAAGGGCCTTGGCCTCGGCTGCGGCTGCCAATTCGGCAGGCTCACCCACGGCGATAGGAGAAGGATTCTTTTTCATGGTCTGCGGTCTCATTTCCACAGGATCAGGTGCTCGACAACCGGACCGAGGGCCAGCGCGGGCACATAGTTGAGCAAGCCCACCAGCAGCACGGTGCCGATCAGCAGGGTCACAAACAGCGGGCCGTGCGTGGGCATGGTTCCGGCGGTCACCGGAAGGCGCTTCTTGGCGGCCAATGCGCCGGCAATGGCAAGAACCGGCACGATCACGGCGAAGCGACCGAACCACATCGCGACCGCGAGCAGCATGTTGTAGAAGGGCGTGTTGGCCGAGAGCCCGGCGAAGGCGCTGCCGTTGTTGTTGGCGGCGGAGGTCAGCGCGTAGAGGATCTCGGAGAAGCCGTGCGCGCCCGGATTGGCGATACCCGCCCTGCCCGCGTCCGCGATCGCCGCGACCGCCGTGCCGGCCAGTACCAGGATGGGCGTGACCAGGATCGCGATCGAGGTCAGCTTCATCTCGTGCACCTCGATCTTCTTGCCCAGATATTCCGGCGTGCGGCCGATCATCAGCCCCGAGATGAAGACCGCGAGGATCGCGAAGATCAGCATGCTGTAGAGGCCGGTGCCGACACCGCCGAAGACGACTTCGCCGAGTTGCATCAGCACCATCGGCACCATGCCGCCGAGCGGGGTGAAGGCGTCATGCATCGCATTGACGGCACCGCAGGACGCGGCCGTCGTGACCACCGCGAACAGGCTCGAGGCCGCGATGCCGAAGCGCACTTCCTTGCCTTCCATGTTGCCGCCGGACTGCACCGCGCTGGCAGCCTGGTCCACGCCCAGCCCGCCGATCAGCGGATTGCCGACCTGCTCGGCAGGGACGACCACGGCGACCGCCGCCACGAAGATCACTGTCATCGCCGCGAGCACCGCCCAGCCCTGGCGCAGATCACCGACCACACGGCCGAAGGCGAAGCACAGCGCGGCCGGGATCAGGAAGATCGCCAGCATCTGCACGAAGTTCGTGAGCGCGGTGGGGTTCTCGTAGGGATGCGCCGAGTTGGCATTGAAGAAGCCGCCGCCGTTGGTGCCGAGCATCTTGATCGCCTCCTGCGAAGCGACGGGGCCCATGGCCAGCGTCTGAGTAGTGGCCTTGGCGTCCTCGAGCACCGGATTGCCGGATGTGTCCTTGAGGGGCTGGCCTGCTGCGTCGAGCTTCGGCTGCTGGTAGGCCGTGGCCTCGACCGTGGTCACGGTCTTGTAGGCGTCGAAGTTCTGGATGACGCCCTGCCCCGCGAAGAAGATCGAAATCACGAAGGAGATCGGCAGCAGCAGCCACACGGTGATGCGCGTCACGTCGACCCAGAAATTGCCGACGAAGCCCTTGCCATCCGTGCTGCGCGCCGCGAAGCCGCGGGCCAGCGCGAATGCGACCGCGATGCCGGTGGCGCCGGAGAGGAAGTTCTGCACCGTGAGCCCGAGCATCTGCGTGAGATAGCTCATCGTCGATTCGCCGGCATAGCCTTGCCAGTTGGTGTTGGAGACAAAGCTCACGGCGGTGTTGAAGGCCGAATCCGGCGACACCGCCGACATGCCCGAAGGGTTGAGGGGCAGCAGCGATTGCAGTCGTTGCAGGCCGTAGACGACCAGGGCACCGATCGCATTGAATGCGAGCAGCGCCAAGGCATAGCTGCGCCAGTGCATCGAGCTGTTGGGAGCAGCACCCGCGAGCTTGAAGATCGGCGCTTCGACGCGCTGCATCCAACGCGGCAAGCGTCCTTCGCACAACACCGCGATGTAGCGCCCGAGCGGCCAGGCCAGCACGCCCAGCACGACGAGGAACAGGGCCAGCAGGCCCCAGGCTGAGGCGGTCATCTCAGAACTCCTCGGCGCAGATCAGCGCGAACACAAGGTACGCGAAGAGGATCACGGTGAGCAGGCCGCCGAATCCGTAGAGGACTTCGAGGCCGATCACGAACGCTCTCCCTTGGGCGTGGCGAGTTTGAAGAGCCCGACCACCATTTCGGCCATCACGACCCACATCGCCGCAAGGGCGGCAATCCACACGATGTCCATTCTTCACTCCTGCATCGAGAAAACGATGCTGGCAGTCTCTGCGCCGCCGCGTAAAAACAGGAAATAGAGTGCGAAGGGGGGCGTATAAAAGGCGTAAACAGACACTGCCAGAGTGCAAGTGGAAGGCCCAACCCCCTCACACCCCGCGACAGCGGTGCGCCTGGAACACGGCGCCACGAGCGTCTCAGAGCCAGTCAGCGCGACGAAACCGGTAGTACAGGTAGCCGCAGGTGCCCATGATCAACAACATGGCGGCGGGATAGCCGATGCTCCGGCCCGCAGTACCCTTCGTGAACATCCGCTGCTCGATGGGCCTCGAGCTCTCGAATTGCCGCCGCAACAACTGCGCTGTGGACAGGTCCGGGGCATCTTGAGGCTGCCCATGAAAGTTGGCGTTTGCCGGCGATCGATCATGATCTGATTCGTCGTCCGCGCGGGACTGTCGATACGCTTTGTTTGCATCATCGGTCCTGCTCTGTTCCCGATTTTTACGCGCGCCTGACGAGAATCTTCATCTTCTCAGCTTCAAGGAACACAACGTGGCCTATGCCGCATATCGCGAGCACTCTGGTGAATGTCGAACGTCGAACGCAACTCCATTTCATGTGCTCGACGTCGCCGTCGCGAGCAGCGATGTGCGCAGCGTTCGCGAACTCGTCGCCCGCTGCCCAGATGCCGGTGTGGTGCGCTGCGAGCCACTTCTCAGCGGGCGTAGTTCACAGGAGAACGACGCGCCCCGAGTGCGCTTGATGATCCGCCTTCCGCTCGCCAGCTATGCACAAGTTCTGCATGCCTTGATCGAGGCGATCCCCTCCGGCGAGATCGGTCGCCTCGTCACGTGGCGAGATCACCTTGCGCGGCGCGGTCTGTGTCATGGTCGATGACCTTCTGGTGCGCGTCCCTTCTGTGCGCTCGTTCACCTGGACGCGGGGCTCGACGTCTTCTAGGGCATCTGCCAGACCCTGTTCCGCTGCTGAAGCGGCTTCAGACTCGCGTGCTTTCTCCCGCATCGCCAAGCGCTACCGCGCAAACATCCTCTTCGTTCATGCTGTGGCCGTCACCCATCAATCGTTCGATCGCAGATCGTTCGAGCGCGGCGCCCACCGCAGCTTTTGCGAGCAGGAGGACACGATCATGTGACACTCGCATGCCAGCGGACAGTTGATTGACTTTGTCAGAGTAGCCGATCAGTCGAGCGGCTGTTGCGGGGCGCCCTTCGCGCGCCGCGAACAACGCAAACACGTCCGCGAATACGCTCACGTAGTCCCATTCTCGGCTGCGAGATGCCTCGAAGAATTCGACCAAGGCAAGCCGAGCCTCCGCGACTCTCCCTTGCACAAGCAAGCCCGCGGCGAGGCCGCCCGTCATCGAAATCATGAACGGACCCGGACTCAAACGGTTGCCGGCAAGCGCCTCTCGGGCGAACCTGACCGCCTCTTCGGCATGTCCCAGCGCGAGCATCGTGTCGGTCAGGAACATCTTGCACACGGCAACCCACCGCTTGAGTCCCCGCGCGGTTGCACAGGACAGTGCCGTCTCGATCAACGAACGGGACTCCAGGTGGCGGCCCTCCCGCCCAAAGAGAGACAACTGCGCAAACACGCGCACCTGGAGCTGGTTGAAAGGCCAATCCGCGTGCTCCAGGCGTTCCATTTCAGCCAGCATCGCCCGAGACTCGGCGACGGGAGCGCCTGCACTCATCACGGCATAGCCGAGCGCTGTGTAGAGACCGCTTTCATCGCCGGCCTGCCGATGGAGTTCTGTCGCCCGGACAGCGAACTCGTACACCAACGGAGATCGGTAGTTGAACACGAACAGACATCGCCGCTGCCAGTAGCGCGCGGCGGTGGCGGGCGGGATCGCGGCCGTGACTGCGGGTTCGAACATGGCGAATCGCCGACGTGCCTCATAGCGCAGAGACAGGTGCAGGAACAGCTCGCTGGAAGCGCCGACCAGCGCCACGCCCAGGGGCGGATCGTTCTCGGCACACCAGTCCAGCGTCAGGCGCAGGTTGTCAAGCTCGGGCTTGAACTGTGCGAGGCGATACCTGCTGCTCCCCCAGGGGCCTTCGTACGACTGTTCGAACAGAAGGAGCAAGGCTCTGGCCTGCCGTTCGTTGACCAGGTTCCGCTCGCGCGCCTCGTCCAGCTTGAGTAGCGCATATTCCCTCGCGCTTTCCAGAAGGCGGTAGCGCGGAGCGTCTTGTCCGTCCGTCATGACGAATGATCGATCCGTCAACTCCTGCAGCACGTCGATGACAGCCCACTCATCGTGCGGGTCATCGCCTGCTACCGCGACGGCGAGGTCGAGCGAGAAGCCGCCCGAGAAAACACCCAGCCTGCGGAACACCGCCTGCTCCTGCGCTGAGAGCAGGCCGTGGCTCCATTCCATCGCGGAAAGCAGCGTCTGCTGGCGCACGGGCGCGGTGCGAGGTCCGCCTCCCAGAACCTTGAATCGTTCCGCCAGCCGCGCATGAAGGCCGGGTAGGCCCAGGAGTGGCAGCCTTGCCGCAGCGAGCTTGATGGCGAGTGCGTTGCCCTCCAGCCGGCAGCAAAGCGCGATGACCGAGCCAACGTTGGAGTCGTTCAGGCAGAAGGAACGATCCGCGGCTTTCGCCTGATCCGCGAACAACGCGACCGCGCCGTAGCCAAGTGCCATGTCGGCCCCGATGTCGGTTGCGGGCACCGCCAGAGCGCCCAGACGAAAGAGTCGTTCTCCTTCAACCCTGAGCGCAGCCTGGCTCGTTACCAGCATGCGCACGGCGTCGCAACCCGTCAGGATGGCTTGGGCCATGCGCGCCACTTCCTCCGCGACATGCTCTGCGTTGTCGAGGATGAGCAGCAGGCGAAGCGGCCTCAGGGCGGTCACGAATGACGCCAGTGGATTGCCAGTCCCGCCCAAGGACATGTGCAGCGCCTGGGCGACTGTGCTGCAGACGAGCCGGGGATCGAAAACGGCCGCGAGATCGACCCAGACGACGCGGCCGTGTTGACGGCCCTTTCGGCCATGCGCAAGCGAGAGCGCGAAGGCAGTCTTGCCGATCCCGCCCGCGCCAGTCACCGTGATGAGGCGATGTTGCGACATCAGCGATTCCAACGCCGCAACATCTTCGTCACGGCCCAGGAAGGTGGGCGGTGGGGCCGGCAGTGCCACAGGGTCTGAATGCCGCGGCGCAGGGGGCGCAGTGGCTTTGACCAGGATGTAGCCGCGGCGCGGAATCGTCTTGATGACGCTGCGCCCGGCTTCGGCGAAGGCCCGACGCACATCGACGATGGCCTGGATCACCGAATCATCGGTGACGACGGCACCAGGCCACACCGCGCCCAGCAATTCCTCCTTGGTGACCAGACGACCCGCGTTCAGCGCAAGGTAGCGAAGAACCCGAAAGGCCTGCGGCCGCAGCTCGACCGCCACACCCCCACAGTCAAGAAGCGCCTCGCGTCCAAGGTCGATCACGAAACCGCCGACCTCGATCCGGGGTGGCGTCACCAGCGGCATTTCGTTGGACCGGTCCATGCGCCTCCCTTCGGCGCGCCCCCCGGCGGCGGCCGTCCCACAGTCCTCCAACTGGCGACATTCGCTTGTTTTCGTGGATTTTCGGCGCTCGATCGTTACTTCGGAACGAAGTTCGAGGACAGTTTCAATTGCGTATCGATTGATGCAAATCAGGTGCCGCTCGATCGACGGAGGACCTATGAACTCTGCTATGGAAGCACCCAGCCTGCGACGCCTGGCGTGGTCGCTGGTCACGGCCTTGTCGATGGCATCCTGCGGCGGCGGCGGGTCATCCGACGGCATGTCGACGGGGTTCGCATCGGATGCGCAGCCGCAAACGGCCGCAGCACCGGTCATCAGCGCGGAGGCCAAGGACGCCGCCGCCAAAGTGGCGGCCGGGGGCGGCGAGCACGCAAAGGCCGTCGCCGCCGCGCTCGCTTCCTTTCAGGCATTCAGGGCCGACCGCATTCAGCAGGTCATTGTTTTCGGAGACAGCCTGAGCGATGTCGGCACCTACAAGGTCGGTTCCATTGCGCAAGCTGGTGGCGGCAAGTTCACGACCAACCCAGGCCCCATCTGGCCCGAGACTGTCGGCGCGCTGCTCGGTACTTCGGTCCGGCCGTTTCGCCAGGGCTTCGGCGGACAGTCGCAGATCGCCATACCTCTCGGGACCGGCTTCGCGATGGGGGGAGCTCGTGTATCGCAGCAACCAGGCATCGGTTGCAATCCGGATCCGGTCGGTGCGTGCACGGCCGCGCTGACCTTTCCCGTTGCCCAGCAGATCGGCGACTATCTCGACATCCATGGCCAGCGCTTCAACCGCACCCAGATGGTGTTCGTCTTCGCAGGTTCGAACGATCTGTTTTTCCAACTCGACAGGTACGCGCACGGACTCCAGACCGCTGCAGAGACCCAGGCTGCCGTCGTCCAGGCCGCGGTCGATCTCGTCGGACAATTGCGCCGCATCGTCGATCACGGTGCGACCCGCGTCGCGGTCCTCACGGTGCCGGATCTGGCGGACACGATCGCAGGTCGGAAGCTCCCCCTTGCGATTGCTGCGAACCTGTCGGCGTGGGTCACGGACTTCAACCTCACGCTGACCGCCGGCATCGGCGGAGGCGTCAAGGTGATCGACACCTACGCTGAGTTCAAGCAGGTGGTCGCGGACCCGCAGAGGTTCGGCGTCTCCACCTTGAACCTCCCGGCGTGCGACCTTGAGACCATTGCCGAGGGCTCGGGACAGCCGCTCGAAGATGCGTCGAGCCTGTTCTGCTCGCCCTTGACGCTGGTGGAGCTGAATGCCCCGTTCCAGTATTTCTATGCCGACACCGAGCATCCGACCACGCTCGGACACCTGATCATCGCGCGCTTCGTACTGACCGAGATGTATCGACAGGGACTGATCTGACGCCGGCTTCCGCGGCCCACCCTGTGAGGAGTGCCCCATGAACTCACCGCTTTCGTCGCCCACCAGGCGCTATCTGTTGCAACGTTCGGCGGGCGTCGTGGCGGCCAACGGCCTGCTTTGCGCCCTCGGGGCATTGGCCAACCGCCATGCGGTGGCTGCCGTCGGCAAGCAGACCGTATCGGCGGTATCGCCGTATGGTCCGATCGCTCCTGTGCGCGATGGCAGCACGGGCCTGCCGCTGCTCGCGCTGCCCGAAGGATTCGAGTACAGGTCGTATGGCTGGAGCGGCGACGCGATGACCGACGGCCGCCCTACGCCCGACAGCCACGACGGCATGGGCGTCCTCCGGGTGACGCGAGGCGATTCCGATTCATCGGGCCTGCGCGAACTCGACAGGCCCGATGTGTCGGTGTCTTTGGTCGTGCGCAACCACGAACGCGGCTTGGTCGCGACCGCGGCGGACGTGGTCCAGGCGCCTTCGATGTACGCCACGTCCCCGGTCGACGGCATCATCACCATCTTCTACGGCACCCTGCCGATCCGCATCGGCGCGGGTCCGACTTTCGTCGGGGACCCGACGCTTCCCGACCCGCCGCGGTTCGTCGGCTATGCGGGCGGCGGCACGACCAACCTGCTGTTTCTCGGCAACCGGGGGGTCCTGTCGACCTCGTCGCTGGGCGGCACGCTGGGGAACTGCGCCGGAGGCGCCACGACCTGGGGCAGCTGGCTCACGTGCGAAGAGACGATCGTCGACTTCTCCTTGATCAACGGCAAGAAGCACGGCTATGTGTTCGAGACGGCAGCCATCCCCGCGAGGTCCATCGCAACGCCGATCGTTGGCATGGGCCGCTTCGTCCACGAGGCGGTGGCCCTCGATCCAGCCACCGGCGATGTCTACGAGACCGAGGACAACCGCAACCTCTCGGTGCTCTACCGGTTCAGGCCGCGCACCAAGGCCCGCCGTCTCGGGGCCCTGCAGCAGGGCGGCACCCTTCAGGCGGCGCGCATCGTCACCATCGTGCGGCAGGCGCGGCCAGGCTCGCTGGCCCAGGCCAACAACGAGGCACTCCTCAATCCCGACATCGGCGATGAGTACGTGGTCGAGTGGGTCGACATCGCGGACCCCGATGCAAGCCCTGTGTTCGTTGCCGGCCAGCCGGGCCTCGAGACCTTGGGCCTGAGTGCCGGGCCGACCTATCAGGCGCTGTCGAACGGCTGCGCGCGGATGAGCCGCTGCGAAGGGATCGCGTACTCGGACGACCGGATGTTCATCGTGGACACCACAGCAGGCGTTGACGACCGCAACCGCCAGGGCCGCGGCGAGGGTGCGGTGTGGGAACTCCACCTTCGCACCATGCACCTTCGCGCGGTGTTCGTCAGCGGCAGCCAGACAGCGGGAAACAATCCCGACAACGCCACCGTCAGTCCGCGCGGCGGTCTCGTCTTGTGCGAGGACGGCGGGCTTGGCGACGGCGGCTCGCGGCTGCTGGGTCTCAACGAGGACGGCGAGGCCTACGTGTTCTGCCGCAACGAGGTGAATCTCAGCGCGAATGACGTTGCCGCTGCCGGCAAGACCGTAGCGCCGGTCGACTATCGGAGCATCGAGTTTGCCGGGGCGTGCTTCGACCGGCAGGGCTCCGTGTTGTTCGTTGGGATCCTCCGGCCAGGCATCACTTTTGCGATCACGGGGCCATGGACGCGCGGCAATCTCTGACGCAGGAGCGCGAAGCTCGTGCTGCGGCAACAACATCGAGCCCCTGAGGCACGCGGATGCAAACGACGGTACGCACCTGAGGTTGAAGGTACTTGTCGTCGAACGAGACCTTCTCGCCGCCGCGGAATGCGGCAATCCTGACGCTTTTCGGTTTCCCGCGGCCGAGGTCGAGTTCGGCAAACACTTCTCAGGCTGGCCAGCCCCTGCGGGCAGCAATGTCTTCCGCCGCGAGCGATCAGGTCGCCAGGGCATGTTGCCAGAATGCCGTCATTCTGCGTAGAAGGCCATGGAGCAGCATAACGATCCGCAGGGCGCGCGCGAAGCATCGGCGCCAATGGCAAACAGACGGCACGGCGGCGTCAGGTTGATCGACTGTGTGTGGGGCGCGATCCTGCTGATCCCAGCCCTGACGATCTTTTCATCGACGCATGTCTGGGATCTTGAGGCCGTCTGCCTCCTGGCCGCAACCGCAGTGTTCTATGGCTTGCTTCGGGCGATTCTGGGGCTTCGAGTATTCCTGGTGCTCACCTACGTCCCGGCGCTCTTCGGCGTTCTAGCCGTCGGAGCCGACCTTCTACGCGATGTCAACCTTCTCGAGGCGGCCTTGATCCGGCCGGACCCACACGAAGCGTGGCCAGTCATTCAGCCTCATGCCCCATGGATAGCCCTGATCGCGGTTCTGCTCGCGGTACCGATCTGGGTGTCGTTTCGCACTCCGTCAACCCGGACGGCGCACGGGAGGTGGCCTTCGGCCACGCTTGTGACAATCACTGTCGCCGCAGTCACATGCGGCGCCGTCTTTCATGACACCGTGCTGCGCGCGTGGCCGCTGAATGTGATTTCCGTGGCCGCGGCGTCTGCGATCGGTCATGACGAATTCATCTCGACGGCGTCGCCCTATGCGCCCACCAACCCTCGTTCGGCATCCGCGAGCTGGGGCGCCTCGCGGATGCCCGGACTTCACTCGCAGAACGAGACATACATCCTCATCATCGGGGAATCAGTGCGTGCTGACCGGCTCGGCGCATGTGGCGGCCAAGAGCTGATCGGCATCAGCCATCAAGACGCGATCATCTATTGCGATATGACGTCCGGATCCAGCAGCACGCACACGTCAGTCCCTCTGCTTATCTCGCGTGAAATGCCTGGCGGTGCATTTCGAGTCAGCAGGGACGCAACCTTCATGAAGGCTTTCGAGGAAGCTGGATTCCACACCTATTGGCTTGCCGTCCAGGAAAGGGGCATTGCATGGCCTGACGCCAACACCGACCTGTTCGTAACGATCAAGAGGACCGATCGAGAAAGCCTTCTGCCATCGCTCAGATCGGTGCTGGCGCAGAACGCGCCCAAGAAGTTGATCGTGGTGCATGCGTACGGCGCACACTTTTCGTACTGTGATCGCTATGAGCCCGCAACGGCTGCTTTGCAGGCCGACTGCTCGAAGCTGTCTGAACTGCCAGGGGATTCCACCCTGCCGGATTTCATCCGCGCCTACGACAACGCGGTAGCCGAATCCCTCCGATTCGTCGATGCTGTGATCTCGGAGGCAGCACAGGCGGGCGGCTCGTCCTTCGTGATGTATACGGCGGACCATGGTGAGAACCTGCTTGACGACGGACGAAAGCTTTTTCAACACGCGCTGAAAGATCCGACGCGATGGGACACGACAGTCCCGGCCGTCATGTGGGCGAGCGATGAATGGCGCTCCAGCAACCCCGCGCGTTGGGAACGGCTCCGTGCCAACCGTGCGGCCAAGGCGATGCATGCCGACCTTGTGCCCACCCTGCTCGGTTCAGCGGCCATCAGGTACCTCGACGAGCGGCGAGTGGCGATCGATCTCGGAGCGATGTCACCAGCTGCCGATAGAACCCGGTGGGTGATGCGACGTCTCGGCGAGAAGATCAACGGCGACCAACTGCGCCAAGCGCAGCTCAAGCGGCAATAGGCACTGGCGCCGGAAAATGACGAGTCCTAGGTCGAAGCCGGGGCGAATGGCGAAGATTCGCCAGTTCGAACGTTCAGCGACCCATACCCGACTGGATTGCGTTGAGGCACACGCCGGCGTCCTGAGAGGCGGCACCTCCCAGTGGGTCGCCCGCGACTTCCGCTGTGCCGTGCCGGGCCGCTTGCACCGGTTGGCGGCCGCGCTTGGCAGCTGCCTGCGGCGTGATCGCGCCCCGCTGCCCCAAGACTGCTGCCGGCGCGTTTGGCGAACAAGTCGTCGCGGCCTTGACCGGATCTCCTACGCCAGCTTGCTGTGGGCGGTCGCACGTACCAGGCGATCCAATGGGCGCACCACCGCGAGTGCGATGCGTCAGAGCGGGCCTACAGGCCGACAAGCACCCTTCCTGCACAACAACTGAGAACTTTTTACCTATGCTTCCTGCACACATGTAACAGTTTATAACATGAAACAGAGCTTCAATGAGTGGGAAAGTCAATGGTCGTCGGCGCGTCGCCGCGAGCGCCTTGCCACGGAAAGGCAACAGCTCGAACAAGAAAAATACGTTGCGGGTTGGAGGCGCAACTTGGCCATTCTCGGCGTCTGCGTGCTGGTACTTATCGTGGTGCTAGTTCGCCGCTTTGCTTGATCGAGACGATTCCGGATGTGCGGGTTGTGCCGTCGTCTGTCACCCGTCTCGCCTGCACCCTGGTTCAAGACGCACCGCGAGCACCCTGGTTCGCGTTGATTGCCGGCCATCGAGCCGGATTTTTTTGTCGAGTTGCCGACAAACTCCGCTCAAGTTGTTGCTGACCAGCCAGAAGCCGGGTGAGTTCGCGGACCTGCAGGAAGGGAGCCCTAGCGGCAAGCGGGGCAAGCGCCTGTCGCTCATCGCGCTCGAAGCGTTGCGCCGGAGGCTCTGCCGTCGTGCCATGCACGCGAACGTCAGCCACCTCCCGCATCCAGCGCGCCAAGTGAGCCTGCAGGTGTTCCATCGAAGCGAACCGATGCCCGGCGATGGCGTTGCACTTGACATAGCCGACGCCGCGTTCGTCCTTCCCCTTGGTCTGCGCGCGGTACGGCGCACAAGCCCGCGGCGTCACCTTCCAGTACCGGCAGAAGGCGTGGAAGCGGTCGTTGAAGCGAACCTCGCGGGTCTGCACGTCGTGCTCGTTCACGAGGGCCCGCGCGTTGTCCACGAGTACCTCCTGCGTCGTGCCGCCGAAGTGCCGGAAGGCGCCTTCCAGGCCCTGCAGCCACGCCGACTGGCGCTCGTGCGGGAACATGGCGATGAAGGTGCGCCGGGAGTAGATCCTGCGCGGCGATTGCAGCAACGAGCGCATCGCCAGCATGTTCGGGGTTCACCGCCATACGCTGTACCGGCGGCTTGGAGCGCGGGGGGTTTGACTACACGCGCTTGCTCGAGGAGTCGCGCTGCCTGCTCGCGACGCAGTTGCTGTCAGACACCGAGATGCCGCGCGGCGAAATCTCCGCGATGCTCGGCTACAGCACCCAAGGCAACTTCACGCGAGCCTTTTGCCGGTGGTTTGAGGTCACGCCGAGTGCGTGGCGGCAGGCGCACGCCGAGCCGGGCCGCGGTCGCCGAGCGCGCGCCATTCGATAAATGAGGGCGCGCCATTCGATAAATGAGAGCCGGCCTGGACTCGATCGGCCGAGAGACGAGGTCGCTCACGACGCGGTGCGGCCTGGAGCTACCGTGCGGGTGCAACGGGGCAGGCTCGACGGTACGCAGTCGGTCCGTTGATCCGGGTGATGGGCTGGCCCACGCAGTCCACACCGAGCTTGCCAACGGAAGTAGGCGCACTGTGTTCATCCGGACTGTGCGCGCCGGGTGCCATGGACGCCGCAGCCCCTCTGATGGACCAATTCAGCTTTCCGCTCCGTGTTCGATACCGCGAACGCAGGCGAAGGCCTGCTAATCCAATCGAGCCGCCTGCCTCAACGCGATTCACTAGCCAGTTTCGACCGACGCGACGGATCGGTTCGGCGGTAGATTGCCCACTTCACGGTCAGGATGTCTGCGGCGATCTTCGCTGCGTTCACTCCTGCATAGGATTCCGCAGGATCGAACTGGAAGGCCTCGTGGTATCGAACGACCTCCGCATAGTCTTTGTCGAAGGTCATCGGGCCCATTAGCTCCGCGGGATCGACGCCAGCCGGAATTGCGAGAAACTTCTTCGGATTTGAAGCGCTTTGATAAAGGTCGACGCTCATCAGATTCATACAAGCTGCTCCTCGAGGTAAGAATGGCGAGGTGAACGGCAATGTTCGATCTCGCCGCCGAAGCCCGTGGTCGGTCGCCCTTGGACTTTGCGAATGATCTGTCGCGCGAACAGACCGTGCAATCAGCGTGCGCCTACATGCAGCGCGATACGGCCGCTCAGCCTATCAACTTGTCCAGCGTGATTGGCAGCGCACGGATTCGTTTCCCGCAAGCGTTGTAGGCGGCGTTGGCAACGGCCGCTCCCACTCCCGTGATGCCGATTTCCCCTATTCCGTGCGCACCCATGGGCGAGCGCGGATCGGGAATGTCGGTCCACATCACATCAATCTCGGGCACGTCCATGTGTACCGGCACGTGATACTCGGAGAGGCTCGGATTCATGATGCGGCCATTGCGCTCGTCGAACTGCGTTTCTTCCATCAGCGCCAAACCCAGACCCATGACAATCCCGCCGCGAAACTGGCTGGACGCGGTCTTGGCGTTGAGAATGCGACCGCAGTCGAACGAGCCCAAGAAGCGCTTCACGCGCGTCTCACCGGTCACCTCGCTCACCGCCACCTCGCAGAACATCGCGCCGTGGGAATGCATCGACCAATGCTGCGTTTCCAGCGGAGGCGGCGCCTTGCTTCGACAACCAATTCCTCTCGCCCTGCCCTCGCAAGGGTGGCCTTGTAGCTCTCGAATCGCTCGAGTTCATCGGATTTGCCGAGGCCACCGTTGCGGCCAGCGACTTCGTCGGGTTTCAAGCTATGCAGGGGCGAGTCCTTGCCGACGAGTTTCAGCAACTCGACGATGAGTTCGCGTTGCGCTGCCATGACCGCGCTGCCGATCGAGGCCGTCTGCTGCGAGCCGCCGGCCAGCACCAGCCCCGGGAAGCGAGAGTCACCATGACAGAAGCGCACCTGCTCGATGGGCAGGCCCAGCCGCGCGGCCGTGACCTGCGTCTGCGCCGTGGCGGTGCCCATCCCCATCTCATGGGCAGCAACCTCGACCATGACCTGAGCGTCTTTCGTGAGTGTGATGCGAGCCGCGCCGCCTGGCATGCGGTAGTAGGGATACGTCGCCGTGGCGCAGCCCATGCCGATCAGCCACTCGCCTTCGCGGCGCGTGCCTGGCGTCGCATTCCTGCGGTGCCACCCGAAACGCTCTGCGCCAGCTCGGTATGCCTCGACGATGTGGCGCGGCGAGAAGGGCAAGCCGGTGGTCGGGTCCTTCTCTGGCTCGTTGCGGATGCGGAGCTTGATCGGATCCATTTCCATCAGATTGGCCAGTTCATCGATGGCGCTCTCCAGCGCGAAGGTTCCGACGGCCTCGCCGGGTGCGCGCATGAACGTGTTGGCCAGCATGTCGATGGTTGCCACTTCGACGTCGAGTTCGATGCTACCGGCCGCGTAGGCGGAGCGTGCGGGCAAGACGAACGGCTCCGGCAGATTGTTGTGCGCCGTCATCGCGACGACGCCGGTCTGGATCAGCGCGTCGAAGCGCCCATCGGGCTGTGCACCGATCGCGACACGCTGCTCGGTGTTGGTTCGCCCTCCGACCGCCCGATAAACGCCCTCCCGCGTGAGCATGATGCGGACCGGCCGACCCGCAAGCTTCGAGGCTGCAGCCGCAAGGACCTGATGTCGCCAGAGCGTCTTGCCGCCGAATCCGCCGCCCACATAGGGCGAAGTCACGTGTACCTGCTTCTCGTCGAGACCGAAGACATGTGCCATGGACCAAGCCATGTGGGCGACCCCTTGCGAGGCGTCATGGATGACCAGTTCGTCGCCTTTCCAAGCAACCGTTGCGGCGTGCAGCTCGATGGCGTTGTGGTTGTGTCGTGGCGTGAAGTAGGTGACATCGACCTGGTACGGCGCCGCTCGCAGCGCCGCTTCGGCGTCGCCGATCTCCAGTTTGAGTGGCTCCCCCTGGAACGTGCCAGGCTTGGTCCCCTTTGCCTTGGCAGCGGAGAACGCGGTCGTCGCCGGCTCGGTTTCATAGGTGGCGCGGATCAACGACTTCGCATGGTCGGCCTGAGCCGCAGTCTCCGCCAGGACGACAGCGATCGGCTGCCCGTTCCAGTGGATGCGGTCGTCCTGCATGACCGGCAGTTCGTCGCCGCCCGCTGCCTTCTCCTTCGACATGAAAAGCGGCATGGGCTTCATGTGAGGCGCGTTCTCGTGGGTCATCACGAGCACGACGCCGGGCACCGCTCTCGCAGCGCTCGCAAGGGCCGCCGCCACCGAGACCAATGCAAAGGCATAGCTCGCCCGATCGCGCACTTCTCGGTAGGTTGAACGCGCCCCAAACGAGAGCGCCGGCAGCTCGACGGCCGTGATCAGTTCCCCGGGCTCGAGCTGGGTCTCGATTTCAGGATGGTCCTCTGGCAGACGATGCAGGTCTGTGATCGGCAGCGTGCGGCTGCCTTTCGAACTCTGCAGATGCACCAGCGCGTCGAGCGCTGCGAACGCCACGCACATGTCAGAGGGATGAGTGGCCACGCAGCTTGGCGATGCGCCCAGGATCGCGTGGCTTCGGTTGAACCCTTCGGCAGCGTCGCAGCCCTGGCCCGGGCTGCGCTTGTTGCAGCGCGAGCCCTCGTCGTCGTAGAAGCAGCTGCACCGAGTGCGCTGCAGGATATTGCCGCCGACCGTGCCATGTTACGGATCTGCGCTGACGCGCCGGCCAAGACCGCCCTCGCGGGCATTGGATAGCGTGTCCGAACCGCACGGTGCGAGGCGAGTGCGGTATTGCGGACGGCCGCACCGATCAGCAAGCTGCCGTCTGCCCGTTCCTCGATGTCGCTAGACAAACCGGTCACGTCGATCAGGACCGTGGGCCGCTCGATGGTCTCGCGCATGAGATCGACGAGGTTCGTGCCTCCGCCGAGATACTTGGCACCGGGTTCGCTGCCGAGCCGCAGTGCATGGCTCGCGTCGTCCGCGCGGGCGTAGGCAAAGGGGGTCATGTCGACGTCTCCGCATACGTGTCTGCGATGGCCGCAACGATGCCGTTGTAGGCTCCGCAGCGGCACAGGTTGCCGCTCATGCGTTCACGCAGCTCATCGGGGCTGAGCGCAACGGTGTCGGTAGCCAGGTCGGCAGTCACATGACTGGGAACGCCTCGCCGTAGTTCGTGAGCCATCCCCACGGCCGAGCAGATCTGGCCAGGGGTGCAGTAGCCGCACTGAAACCCATCGTGCTCGATGAAGGCCTTCTGCAGCGCGTGAAGCTCGCCATTCGGGGCAAGCCCTTCAACGGTGGTGACAGAGCGCCCATCGCGTTGGACCGCCAGTGTCAGACATGAGAGCACTCGCTCCCATCGACAAGGACACTGCACGCGCCGCAAGCGCCCTGGTTGCAGCCCTTCTTGGCGCCGAAGAGATGAAGGTGGTCGCGCAAGAGATCGAGCAACGAAACCCGCAGGTCATCGGGAACCTGCGCGGTCGAGCCATTGATACTGATGGTCATCGTTTCCTCGTGGGGTGGGTGGGAGTGGATCGTCGTCACATCGATCCACGTCGAGGTGACTCAGTTCGTTTGTTAGCACGAAGGAATGCGCGGCGGCGTCATCCTTTTTCCTCAACGCAAGAGCTTGAGAAGCCGAGGCGCCAGGAGCTTCGACCGAGCGACGGCGACCACTCCGCTCAGGGGCCCTCTCTCTGTTCGCCGGGAGACGCCCTGTAAAAATCGTGGCTCTACATTTCCCGGAGGTTCGACATGGACGAAGACCTTGATGCCCTATCTCACGAGGAACTCGTTGTGGAAGTGCGCAAACTGCGCGCCGCGATCCGGAAGCACAGGGATTCCAGCAGCCAAGAGCTTTGCTGGCATCACCCGGATCTTTGGTCGTTGCTGCCAGAACGAGTGGAACCAGCGATTGCGGTCCCCGCGTGGCCGCAGTTCATGCGCGGATGCGTCAGGTATCGGCAGTCGCTTGACGAGCAGGTGGCTGAAGCCCCTCGCACATGCCAGGAGTTTGAAGACTGAAGTTGGCCACCAGGTGATCGGACGTTTTAACCCATGCGTCCGCTGAAAACTGGGCGCGCGCCCGAGTGGGTTCATACGGGCGCATGCCCTCGCCCGGCTGGGACGCGCGCTACGTCACGCCCCGCGCGCGTTGCGTGTGGGCCAGTTGCGCATCGTCGGAATGCGCGAGAGAGCGGATCGCGGCGGCAAGGGAGGATGGGCATCTCGCCCACGTCGAGAAGCTGATCAAGCGGGAAGCGCTCAAGGCGCACGACCTCAAACGCCTGTCGGCGCCGATGCACTGCCGCCCGTGGAAGGGGACCGCGGCCGGACAGTCTGTGGACGGTTCACTCAGGACGACCCATCGCCGCTCAGGACCACCCAGAGAGTGCGCGCCAGTATTTCCATGTCCAATCGCAATGACCACTCCTCCACATAACGAGTGTCGAGGGCAACACGATCGGCGTAGGGAAGCCGATTGCGACCACTCACCTGCCACAGGCCTGTGATGCCGGGCCGCATGTGGCAGTAGTACGGCCAACTGCGACCGTACATGCTGCGCTGGCGGACCATGCAAGGACGGGGACCGACCAGGCTCATGTCACCCTTCAGCACGTTGAAGAACTGCGGCAGTTCATCGAGGCTCCATCTTCGGATCACGCGGCCAACACGCGTGATGCGCGGGTCGTTGTCCAATTTTTGGAACTTGTCCCACCGAACTCGCGCCGCCGGATCGCTCTCCAAATGGCGTTCGAGGACGCGGTCCGCCTCTTTCACCATCGAGCGAAACTTGTAGCAACGAAAGGGGCGGCCACCCTGACCCAGGCGGGTTTGCCAATAGTGCACCGGCCCCCCCGTTCCCACGAGAACAGCGGCCGCAACAAGCAGGTAGAGCGGCCCAAGGAAGATGAAGAAGCTCAATGCTCCAACGACATCCATCGAGCGCTTCAGCACGCGTTGTGACGCACTCAGACAGAGGGGCTCCGCAAGGGCTTCCGCCTGAAAGCCGACGAGACATGCCCTGCTTGGCCCATCACCTCGCGTCTCGGCTTGAGGGGGATGCATGATGAACTATTGAAGAGATTGGAAAGAGGCAAAAGGAATCTGGCCTCAGCGGCCAGGCCCCCCACCAGGGCCACCACCGCCACCAGGGCCACCACCACCGGGGCCACCACCAGGGCCACCGCCACCGGGGCCACCACCACCGGGGCCACCACCACCAGGGCCACCGCCACCGGGGCCACCGCCACCGGGGCCACCGCCACCAGGGCCACCGCCACCAGGGCCACCACCACCGGGGCCACCGCCACCAGGGCCACCACCACCAGGGCCACCGCCACCGGGGCCACCACCACCAGGGCCACCGCCACCGGGGCCACCGCCACCGGGGCCACCGCCACCGGGGCCACCGCCACCGGGGCCACCGCCGCCGGGGCCACCACCGCCGCTACCGGGGCCACCACCGCCGCTACCGGGGCCACCGCCGCCGCCGGGGCCACCGCCACCGCCGGGGCCACCGCCACCGCCGGGGCCACCGCCACCGCCACCGCCGGGGCCACCGCCACCGCCGGGGCCACCGCCACCGCCACCGCCGGGGCCACCGCCACCGCCGGGGCCACCGCCGCCGCCGGGGCCACCACCACCGCCGCCGGGGCCACCGCCGCCGCCGGGGCCACCACCGCCGCCACCACCAGCACCGCCTCCCGCGCCGCCACCAGCACCGCCACCAGCGCCGCCACCAGCACCGCCACCAGCACCGCCACCAGCGCCGCCACCAGCACCGCCACCAGCACCGCCACCAGCGCCGCCACCAGCACCGCCACCAGCGCCGCCACCAGCACCGCCACCAGCGCCGCCGCCAGCGCCACCACCAGCGCCGCCGCCAGCGCCACCAACAGCGCCACCACCGCTAGCAGCGCCAGCGGCGCCAGCAGCACCGCCTGCACCGCCACCAGACCCATTCCCGCCACCGGGGCTGCTGCCGCCCGGATCGGCAGCACTGTTGGCGACTGCGAACCCGCCGACCGGGATCGAGCCTTTGGATACGGCACTCCCAGTCACGGGTTGACCGATCGACGAGCCGGAAACCGCGGCGTTAGACGAGCTGGCCGCTTGCGTCCCCGCCACGGGAGCGGTGACACAGATCGCTTCGCCAAAGGGGTTGTATCGGTCGCAGCGTGTCGTGCTGCCCGCCGTGCGAACCGGGCCGGCCTGAACCGGCGCGGTCGGGCGCACCACCGCGGCGGGGCTGTCGGTGCGCGGCGGTTCCGTTCGGATGGAGCGCTGGACAGCGACGACGGGCTCCACTGCCTTTGGGCGGCTGACTGCGACGGTGCGCGACGCGGCACCGGCTCTCGCCGTGCTGTTGTCGCGTCGCAGCGTCCCGCCGCGAGCCCGCTGCGGCTCTGCCAGCGCTTGCCGGGTCGGCGCCTGGGGAGGCTGTGCGTCCGGAACCTGCGACGCCTCCGCCTGGGATGCATTGAAAGGCTGTTCCGCCGGAGGAGCTTCCGACGCCGCGACCTGCGGCTCGGCGGACGCGGACGCGATGGCCGGCGTTTCAGGCTGCGGCTCTGCCGGCGGGGGCACCGGCTCGACGCGCTGTTCGATGATCGGTGCGACCGCCACGGGCGCAGCCGATGGTCGCGACTCCGGCACTGGCACCGGCACAGGCACCGGCACTGGTGTGGGCGGCGACGCAGCCTGCAACTCGGAGCGTTGCCAATGAATCGCTGCCGCCTCGCGAGGCGGTGCCGCGCTGCGTTCCACAGTGCGGTTCCAGTACCAGAACACGAACGCGACAATCGACAGGAAGACGGCCACCAGCAACAGCACGACGGGCCCGTCGAGCCCACCGGGAAGAGCGGGCCGCCTGGCGAGTTCCCGCTTTTCGGTGCTGCGCGAGACGACGAACAAGTCGTTCGCCACCGCCGCCGGCATGCGTGCGGTCGCCATCATCGGCACGGGCAATGGCGGCACTCTGGGCATCCTTGGGGCTCTGGCAGCCCTTCCCTCGGGCAAGGACCCGGCGGAGACATTCGCTGCCGTGCGAATTCCGGAGAACCTGCCCGCGCAGCCGCGACAGTACCTCGCACGGTCCCTGTTCGCCGTGTGGCAGGACTCGCAGAACTTGGTCATGGCGATGGCAGCGAGAGAGGACGCGGACTCAGGGAATCGGTATCGATGCAGTGATCACCACAAGCAGATTGATCACCACCGCAAAGGCCACGAAGTCCATCGCGGACGCGCGGTCCGGCATGGTCAGCGAGTGCCAGGGCAACATGTTGCCGCGCTCGACTTTCGCGTTGTCCTTGGTGAGCGCATAGAACGCCGGCAGCTTGTGCGAGCAGCATTTGCAGTAGCGTGCCGAGCCCATGTTGATGGTGTTGCACGCATCGCAGATCTCGGCGGAAGGCGTGCCCACTTGCAGCCTCGCCAGATCGACGAGACTTCCGAAAGCGACCGTGCGCTGCGTGCCGCCGGCTTCGCCGAGGTGAATGGCGGCGGTCATGGACGCTCTCCCTGATCAGGCAGCGTCGCGCGACTGAACGGGGCCGGCGTGTCGACGCAAGAAATCCGCGCCCTACCCGGGCCACGCTTGTTGAGGTGTCTGGCATGCACCGCCGCCATCCAAGCGTTTCGGGCGCGCATGGAGCGCGGGGGCAGCGACATTCGCGGCGCCGCGTAACGCCGTCCGATCCCACATGGGCTAGCGCGTTGACTGACTGCGTTCGTGCTCCGCAGCGCGGTTCTTGCCATCGAAAACCTCCCAACAAAAGACAGATGTGAAACTTTCACATCGGTAGTACTCTTGTCTTATAGTGACTGCGAATGGGGTGTAAGACAGCATCTGATGACGCTGTCCCTTTGGTAACCGGTGGTTACATCCCGCCGTCGTTAAGGAAAGATTCGCAGTGAACAAAGCCTTGCGAGTACTTCTTGAGATTCGGTTGCGCCGTTCAGAAATCGTTCATGATTCGACAACGGACGATCGGCTCAGCTTGTGGATTCCGGACATTCCCTCCAACCGCGCGAGGCTGGCTCAAGCCGCAGAGTTCGCTAACAAACTTCATGGCCCCGAGACGCACTGGATCGAAGAACGCCAAGCATGATGGGGCCCGGAACCCGCTCGGCCATCGATTGTTGCAAGGGAGGGAAGGCCAGTTGGCCTGGGTCATCGAGGCCTGCGCCCGCGTGCTGCGGCCGCTGGTCCGGCTCGCACTTGCCTTCGGCGTCAAGCATGCGCACCTGGAGGAATTGCTTCGTGACATCCTGGTCGACGAAGCAC
>NZ_JASZYF010000021.1 GCF_030317115.1 Variovorax gracilis | reverse complement strand
CGTGTCGATCACGGTGAAGCTGATCAACCCGATCGCGATGGAAGAAGGCCTGCGCTTCGCCATCCGTGAAGGCGGCCGTACCGTCGGTTCGGGCGTCGTGGCCAAGATCCTCGACGTCTGATTTAAGGATCGCGAAGGGGTATAGCTCAATTGGCAGAGCGTCGGTCTCCAAAACCGAAGGTTGTAGGTTCGATTCCTACTGCCCCTGCCACCTAGGTGGCCCCGAAACAAGCCCGTCATGTCCTGACGGGCTTCGGCGTCTCAAGCGACGTAATGAATTGAAGGCTGCAAGGCCGCAGGAACAAAGCCAAAGATGGCCACTTCTCAAATCGAAACCGTGAGCACGAGTGCGGACAAGGCCAAGCTGGCTGCGGCCGTCGTGCTGGCGGTCGGCGCCATCGTGGCGTTCTATCTGCTTGCGCGCCAGGGCGCGATCGTGCAGTGGATTGCCTTGCTCGTCGGTCTCGCTGCCGCCGTGGGCGCATTCGCGAGTTCGGAGAGTGGTCGCCAGTTGTGGGCCTTCGGCCGCGACTCGTGGCGCGAGGTCAAGAAGGTTGTCTGGCCGACGCGCAAGGAAGCGATCCAGATGACGGCCTATGTGTTTGCCTTCGTGGCCATCATGTCGATCTTCCTTTGGCTCACCGACAAGACGCTCGAATGGGTGTTTTTCGACCTCATTCTGGGCTGGAGAAAATAATGACTGACGACGCTGTCGAAGCCACGCCGGAAAGCACGTCCGTGCTGGCCGCGCCCGCCCATCCCGACCTGCGCTGGTACGTGGTGCACGCGTACTCCGGCATGGAGAAGGCCGTGGAGCGCAACATCACCGAGCGCATTGCCCGCGCCGGCATGCAGGACAAGTTCGGCCGCATCCTGGTCCCGACCGAAGAAGTGGTCGAGATCAAGAACGGCCAGAAGCGCACCACCGAGCGCCGCTTCTTCCCCGGCTACGTCCTGGTCGAGATGATCATGGACGACGAGAGCTGGCACCTGGTGAAGCACACCAACAAGGTGACTGGCTTTGTGGGCGGTGCGAAGAACCGTCCGGCCCCGATCTCCCAGAAGGAAGTCGAGGACATCGTCAGCCAGATGCAGCAGGGCACCGAGAAGCCCCGCCACAAGGTGGAGTTCGTCGTCGGCGAATTCGTGCGCGTCAAGGAAGGTCCGTTCACCGACTTCAACGGCACCGTCGAGGAAGTCAACTACGAGAAGAGCAAGGTGCGCGTGTCGGTCATGATTTTCGGCCGCGCCACGCCTGTCGAACTCGAATTCAGCCAGGTCGAGAAGACCTGAGCCCCTGGTCGAAAGACCGGAACCATTCCGGCTGCGCGTTGTCCGACTCGGCGCGCGGCCCTGATCGAAGAGTCGTTTAACCCCGGGGAGCCACGGCCCAGTGCCAAGGCGATATCACCCGCAAGGAGCAAAGCATGGCGAAAAAAATCGTCGGCTTCATCAAGCTGCAAGTGCCAGCTGGTAAGGCCAACCCGTCACCGCCCATCGGTCCCGCACTGGGCCAGCGCGGTTTGAACATCATGGAATTCTGCAAGGCGTTCAACGCGCAGACCCAAGGCGTCGAGCCGGGCCTGCCGCTGCCGGTGGTCATCACCGCGTTCGCCGACAAGAGCTTCACCTTCATCATCAAGACGCCGCCGGCGATCACCTTGATCAAGAAGGCAATCAAGCTCGAGAAGGGTTCTGCCCGTCCGCACACCGACAAGGTCGGCAAGATCACGCGCGCACAGCTCGAAGAGATCGCCAAGACCAAGATGAAGGACCTGACGGCTGCCGACCTGGACGCCGCGGTTCGCACCATCGCCGGCTCTGCCCGTTCGATGGGCGTGAATGTGGAGGGCGTGTAAATGGCCAAGATCACCAAGAAGCAAAAAGCCCTCGTGGGCAAGGTCGACAGCAACAAGCTGTACCCGCTCGCTGACGCCATCGGCATCATCAAGGAAGCCGCCACCGCGAAGTTCGACGAGTCGATCGACGTGGCTGTCCAGCTCGGCATCGATGCGAAGAAGTCCGACCAGGTCGTTCGTGGCGCCGTCGTGCTGCCCAATGGCACCGGCAAGACCAAGCGCGTGGCCGTGTTCGCACAGGGCGCCAAGGCTGAGGAAGCCAAGGCCGCTGGCGCCGACATCGTCGGCATGGACGATCTGGCAGCGATGGTGAAGGCTGGCGACATGCCCTTCGACGTCGTGATCGCCGCACCGGATGCGATGCGCGTCGTCGGTACGCTCGGCCAGATCCTCGGCCCGCGCGGCTTGATGCCCAACCCGAAGGTCGGCACCGTGACGCCTGATGTCGCGACCGCCGTCAAGAACGCGAAGGCTGGCCAGGTGCAGTTCCGCGTCGACAAGGCAGGCATCGTGCACGGCACGATCGGCCGTCGTTCGTTCGACACCGACAAGCTGCAGGGCAACCTCGCCGCGCTGATCGATGCGCTGGTCAAGGCCAAGCCGGCTACCAGCAAGGGTGTGTACCTGCGCAAGGTGGCTGTGTCGTCGACGATGGGTCTGGGTGTCCGCGTGGACACGCAAACCATCGCCACGCAAGGCTGATGTGCATGAGGGGTCTCGCCGCGGCGGGACCCTGATGAATTTGCCTCGATGCCGAAAGGCGACGGGGCGAAGTGGTGGGTCGGAGCGTCGTTCATTCGGCGCCCCGGGCCATCCAAGACCGCTGGCGTGCAGTGAAGTCTGCACTTAATCGTTCCACCCTCTCGTGGGACAACCAGCGCAGATGGCGATCCCGCTGCAAAGGAATTCGTTTCCGAAACAGTTGGTCGCTGCATGAAGCGCGTTCCGAGGCCCAGGCCGGAGAGCGCATTAAAAGGAGTAGACCTTGAGTCTGAATCGCAGTGAGAAAGAAGCGGTCATCAGTGATGTGACCAGCCTCGCCGCAAAAGCTCAAACGCTCGTGATGGCGGAATACCGTGGCATCACGGTGGCCGATATGACCAAACTGCGCAACGATGCGCGCAGCAAGGGTGTGAGCCTCAGCGTGTTGAAGAACACGCTGGCCCGCCGTGCTGTCGCAGGTAGCCCGTTTGAGATTGTTGGCGACCAGATGACCGGTCCGCTGATCTATGGCTTCTCCGAAGACGCTGTGGCTGCCGCGAAGGTGGTGGCCGATTTCGCGAAGACCAACGACAAGTTGGTGATTCGCGGCGGCGCATTCGGTGGCAAGGCCCTGGACGTCGACGGCGTGAAGCAATTGGCCAGCATCCCCTCGAAGGAAGTGTTGTTGGCACAACTGCTGGGCTTGATGCAATCCCCGATCTCGCGCACGGCCCGTGTTCTGGCCGCGCTCGCCGAGAAGCGTGGTGGTGGCGATGCACCGGCCGAAGCTCCGGCCGAAGCGCAAGCTGCTTGAGCCTTGCGTTTGAAATATTCAACCCAATTGTTAGGAAATCAAAATGGCATTCGATAAAGACGCATTTCTGACCGCGCTCGACAGCATGACGGTCCTGGAACTCAACGACCTGGTGAAAGCCATCGAAGAGAAGTTCGGCGTGAGCGCCGCAGCCATGTCGGCCCCGGCCGCCGGTGGTGGCGCCGCTGCCGCTGTCGTCGAAGAAAAGACCGAGTTCAACGTCGTTCTGCTCGACGCAGGCGCGAACAAGGTGTCGGCGATCAAGGCCGTGCGCGAAATCACCGGCCTGGGCCTCAAGGAAGCCAAGGACCTGGTGGAAGCCGCTCCCAAGGCTGTCAAGGAAGGCCTGCCGAAGGCAGACGCCGAAGCAGCCAAGAAGAAGCTGGAAGACGCTGGCGCCAAGGTGGAACTGAAGTAATTCAGTCTCCCTGGAGGGCTGGAGTGTGCCGAAAGGCCCTCCAGCCTTTGCCGCTTTCAGAGCGCACCCAAAAACCGGCTTGGTCCAAGACGGTTTTTGAGTGTCTTCTGACCCCGACTGCAGAAGACCCCCTTGGTTCGGGCGATGTGCAACGCATCGCCGTCCGCCAGGGCTGGTAGTGGCCAGCCGCCAAGGAGAGTGGTGCTCAGGCACCTCACCACGTCGCTGAAGATCTCAAGCTCCGGAGCTCTCATGGCCCAAACGTCCACGTACAGTTATACCGAACGCAAGCGCATCCGAAAGAATTTCGGCAATCGCGACAGCGTCGTCGAAATTCCCTACCTCCTGCAAATGCAGAAAGACGCGTATACCGCGTTCCTGCAAGCCGGCATCCCGCCCCAGAAACGCACCGTGGAAGGCCTGCAGGCTGCGTTCGACGCGGCGTTCCCGATCGTCTCGCACAACGGTTTCGTCGAGATGAAGTTTCTCGAATACAACCTGGCGAAGCCGGCTTTCGACGTCCGCGAGTGCCAGACCCGCGGCCTGACCTTCGCCTCGGCCGTTCGCGCCAAGGTCCAGCTGATCATCTATGACCGCGAGTCGTCGACGTCGCAGTCGAAGGTGGTCAAGGAAGTGAAGGAGCAAGAGGTCTACATGGGCGAAGTTCCGCTCATGACGGACAAGGGCTCGTTCATCATCAACGGCACCGAGCGCGTCATCGTGTCGCAGCTGCATCGTTCGCCGGGCGTGTTTTTCGAGCACGACAAGGGCAAGACGCACAGCTCGGGCAAGTTGCTGTTCTCGGCCCGCGTGATTCCCTACCGTGGCTCGTGGCTCGACTTCGAGTTCGACCCGAAGGACATGCTGTACTTCCGCGTCGACCGTCGCCGCAAGATGCCGGTCACGATCCTGCTGAAGGCCATCGGCCTGAATCCGGAATCGATCCTCGCGAACTTCTTCGTGAACGACAACTTCCGCCTGATGGACAGCGGCGCGCAGATGGAGTTCGTCTCCGAGCGCCTGCGCGGTGAAGTCGCACGCTTCGACATCACCGACAAGTCCGGCAAGGTCGTGGTCGCCAAGGACAAGCGCGTCACCGCCCGCCACACGCGTGAACTCGAGCAATCGGGCACCACGCACATCAGCGTGCCGGAAGACTTCCTGGTCGGCCGCGTCATCGCCCGCAACATCGTCGACCCCGACTCCGGCGAGATCCTGGCCAAGGCCAACGACGAACTGACGGAAGCGCTGCTGAAGAAGCTGCGCACCGCCGGCGTGCAGGACGTGCAAGCGATCTACACCAACGAACTCGACCAGGGCGCCTACATCTCGCAGACGCTGCGCATCGACGAAACGGTGGACGAATTCGCCGCGCGCGTGGCCATCTACCGCATGATGCGCCCCGGCGAGCCGCCGACGGAAGACGCGGTGCAGGCCCTGTTCCAGCGCCTCTTCTACAACCCCGACACCTACGACCTGTCGCGCGTCGGCCGCATGAAGTTCAACGCCAAGGTCGGCCGCGACGAGTCGACCGGCCCGATGGTGCTGACCAACGAGGACATCCTGGCCGTGGTCAAGATCCTCGTGGACCTGCGCAATGGCCGCGGCGAAGTCGACGACATCGACCACCTGGGCAATCGCCGCGTGCGTTGCGTCGGCGAACTGGCCGAGAACCAGTACCGCACCGGCCTCGCCCGTATCGAGAAGGCCGTCAAGGAACGTCTGGGTCAAGCGGAACAAGAACCGCTGATGCCGCACGACCTGATCAACAGCAAGCCGATCTCGGCCGCGCTGAAGGAATTCTTCGGTGCGTCGCAGCTGTCGCAGTTCATGGACCAGACCAACCCGCTGTCCGAGATCACGCACAAGCGTCGCGTCTCGGCCCTCGGCCCGGGCGGTCTGACCCGCGAGCGCGCTGGCTTCGAAGTGCGCGACGTGCACGTCACCCACTACGGTCGCGTGTGCCCGATCGAAACGCCTGAAGGCCCGAACATCGGCCTGATCAACTCGCTGGCCCTGTACGCCCGCCTGAACGAATACGGCTTCATCGAGACGCCGTACCGTCGCGTGGTGGACGGCAAGGTCACGATGGACATCGACTACCTCTCGGCCATCGAGGAAGGCAAGTACGTCATCGCGCAGGCCAACGCCGCGCTCGACAAGGACGGCAAGCTGACCGGCGACCTGGTCTCGGCCCGCGAAACCGGCGAATCGATCCTGGTCGGCGCCGAACGCGTGCAGTACATGGACGTGTCGCCCGCGCAGATCGTGTCGGTGGCTGCCTCGCTCGTGCCCTTCCTGGAGCACGACGATGCGAACCGCGCGTTGATGGGCGCCAACATGCAGCGTCAGGCGGTGCCTGTGCTGCGTCCCGAAAAGCCGTTCGTCGGTACCGGTATCGAGCGCGTCTCCGCGGTCGACTCGGGCACCGTCGTGACCGCGACCCGCGGCGGTATCGTCGACTACGTCGACGCGACCCGCATCGTCGTGCGCGTGAACGACGCCGAAGCGGCGGCCGGTGAAGTGGGCGTGGACATCTACAACCTGATCAAGTATCAGCGTTCGAACCAGAACACGAACATTCATCAGCGTCCGATCGTCAAGCGCGGCGACAAGATCGCCAAGGGCGACGTGGTCGCCGACGGCGCATCGACCGACCTGGGCGAGCTCGCGCTCGGCCAGAACATGCTGATCGCGTTCATGCCCTGGAACGGCTACAACTTCGAAGACTCGATCCTGATCAGCGAGCGCGTGGTTGCCGAAGACCGCTACACCTCGATCCACATCGAGGAACTGGTCGTGATGGCTCGCGACACCAAGCTGGGCGCCGAGGAAATCACGCGCGACATCCCGAACCTGGCCGAGCAGCAGCTCAACCGCCTGGACGAATCCGGGATCATCTACGTCGGCGCCGAGGTGCAGCCGGGCGATACGCTGGTCGGCAAGGTCACGCCCAAGGGCGAAACCACGCTGACGCCTGAAGAAAAGCTGCTGCGCGCGATCTTCGGCGAGAAGGCTTCGGACGTGAAGGACACCTCGCTGCGCGTGGACCAGGGCTCGCAAGGCACGGTGATCGACGTGCAGGTGTTCACCCGCGAAGGCATCACGCGCGACAAGCGCGCCCAGCAGATCATCGACGACGAGCTCAAGCGCTTCCGCCTCGACCTGAACGACCAGCTTCGCATCGTCGAAGCGGACGCGTTCGACCGGATCGAGAAGCTGCTGACCGGCAAGGTCGCCAACGGCGGCCCGAACAAGCTGGCCAAGGGCACCAAGCTCGACAAGGCGTACCTCTCGTCGATCGAGAAGTTCCACTGGTTCGACATCCGCCCGGCGGAGGACGAAGTCGCGGCACAGCTCGAGTCGATCAAGAACTCGCTCGAGCAGACGCGCCACAGCTTCGACCTCGCCTTCGAGGAAAAGCGCAAGAAGCTCACGCAAGGCGACGAGCTGCCCGCGGGCGTGCTCAAGATGGTCAAGGTCTACCTGGCCGTCAAGCGCCGCCTGCAACCCGGCGACAAGATGGCCGGCCGCCACGGCAACAAGGGTGTGGTGTCGAAGATCGTTCCGGTCGAAGACATGCCGCACATGGCCGACGGCACGCCGTGCGACATCTGCCTGAACCCGCTGGGCGTGCCTTCGCGGATGAACGTCGGACAGGTGCTCGAAGTGCATCTGGGCTGGGCCGGCAAGGGCGTGGGCCAGCGTATCGGCGACATGCTGCAGGCGGAGGCCAAGGTGGCCGAGCTGCGCAAGTTCCTGGATGAGCTCTACAACGGCTCGGGCCGCAAGGAAGACCTCGGCAAGCTGAGCGACACCGACGTGCTCGAAATGGCACAGAACCTGTCGCAAGGCGTGCCTTTCGCGACCCCGGTGTTCGACGGCGCCTCGGAAGACGAAATCCGCGGCATGCTGAAGCTCGCCTACCCGGACGAGATCGCCAAGCTCAAGGGACTGACCGCAACCCGCACGCAGGCGTACCTGTACGACGGCCGCACAGGCGACCAGTTCGAGCGCCCGGTCACTGTCGGCTACATGCACTTCTTGAAGCTGCACCACTTGGTGGACGACAAGATGCACGCGCGTTCGACCGGCCCGTATTCGCTCGTCACGCAGCAACCGCTGGGCGGCAAGGCGCAGTTCGGTGGCCAGCGTTTCGGGGAAATGGAAGTGTGGGCGCTCGAAGCCTACGGCGCTTCCTACGTCCTGCAGGAAATGCTGACCGTGAAGTCCGACGACGTGCAAGGCCGTACCAAGGTGTACGAAAGCATCGTCAAGGGCGAACACTCCATCGAAGCCGGCATGCCGGAATCGTTCAATGTGCTGGTCAAGGAAATCCGCTCCCTTGGCCTGGACATCGAACTCGAACGCTCATAAGCAGACAAGGAAAGAGTCACATGAAGTCATTACTCGACCTGTTCAAGCAATTCACCCCCGATGAGCATTTCGATGCCATCCGCATCGGCATGGCTTCGCCCGAGAAGATCCGTTCGTGGTCTTTCGGCGAGGTGAAGAAGCCCGAGACCATCAACTACCGGACTTTCAAGCCCGAGCGTGATGGCCTGTTCTGCGCCAAGATCTTCGGCCCGATCAAGGACTACGAGTGCCTGTGCGGCAAGTACAAGCGCCTGAAGCACCGCGGCGTGATCTGCGAGAAGTGCGGCGTTGAAGTCACGCAGACCAAGGTGCGCCGCGAACGCATGGGTCACATCGACCTGGCCGCGCCCTGCGCCCACATCTGGTTCCTGAAGTCGCTGCCGTCGCGCCTGGGCCTTGTGCTCGACATGACGCTGCGCGACATCGAGCGCGTGCTGTACTTCGAAGCCTACGTGATCACCGATCCCGGCATGACCCCGCTGAAGAAGTTCGGCATCATGTCCGAGGACGACTACGACGCGAAGCGCAAGGAATACGGCGACGAGTTCATCGCCAAGATGGGCGCAGAAGGCATCAAGGACCTGCTGGAAGGCATCGAGCTCGACAGCGAGATCGAGAAGCTGCGCGGCGACCTGACCGGCTCCGAAGTCAAGGTCAAGAAGAACTCCAAGCGCCTGAAGGTGCTGGAAGCCTTCCGCAAGTCGGGCATCAAGCCCAACTGGATGGTGCTCGAAGTGCTGCCCGTGCTGCCGCCGGACCTGCGTCCGCTGGTGCCGCTGGACGGCGGCCGCTTCGCGACCTCCGACCTGAACGACCTGTATCGCCGCGTCATCAACCGCAACAGCCGCCTGCGTCGCCTGCTCGAACTGAAGGCGCCGGAAATCATCGCGCGCAACGAGAAGCGCATGCTCCAGGAAGCGGTCGATTCGCTGCTGGACAACGGCCGTCGCGGCAAGGCCATGACGGGCGCCAACAAGCGTGCGCTCAAGTCGCTGGCCGACATGATCAAGGGCAAGAGCGGTCGTTTCCGCCAGAACCTGCTGGGCAAGCGCGTCGACTACTCGGGCCGTTCGGTCATCGTGGTGGGCCCGACGCTCAAGCTGCACCAGTGCGGCCTGCCGAAGCTGATGGCGCTCGAGCTGTTCAAGCCCTTCATCTTCTCGCGCCTCGAAGCCATGGGCATCGCGACCACCATCAAGGCGGCGAAGAAGGAAGTCGAATCCGGTACGCCGGTGGTGTGGGACATCCTTGAAGAAGTCATCAAGGAACACCCGGTGATGCTGAACCGCGCACCGACGCTGCACCGCCTGGGCATCCAGGCCTTCGAGCCCATCCTGATCGAAGGCAAGGCGATCCAGCTGCACCCGCTGGTTTGCGCGGCCTTCAACGCCGACTTCGACGGCGACCAGATGGCCGTCCACGTGCCGTTGTCGGTGGAAGCGCAGATGGAAGCCCGCACGCTGATGCTGGCCTCCAACAACGTGCTGTTCCCGGCTTCCGGCGAACCGTCGATCGTTCCTTCGCAGGACGTGGTGCTGGGTCTGTACTACACGACCCGCGACCGCATCAACGCCAAGGGCGAGGGCCTGGTCTTCTCCGACATCGGTGAAGTCCAGCGCGCGCTCGACGCCAACGTGGTCGAACTCACCGCCAAGATCGCCGTGCGCATCACCGAGTACACCAAGGACAAGGAGACGGGCGAGTTCACGCCGTCGATCTCGCTGGTGGACACGACCGTGGGCCGCGCGCTGCTGTCGGAGATCCTGCCGAAGGGCCTGCCGTTCGCGAACATCAACAAGGCGCTGAAGAAGAAGGAAATCTCCAAGCTCATCAACGTCTCGTTCCGCAAGTGCGGCCTGAAAGAGACCGTCGTGTTCGCCGACAAGCTGCTTCAGAACGGCTTCCGCCTGGCGACCAAGGCCGGTATCTCGATCGCGATCGACGACATGCTGGTGCCGGCCGAGAAGCACGGCATCATCGAGCGTTCCGCCAAGGAAGTGAAGGAGATCGAGCAGCAGTACGTCTCGGGTCTGGTCACCTCCGGCGAGCGCTACAACAAGGTGGTCGACATCTGGGGCAAGGCCGGCGACGAAGTGTCGAAGGTCATGATGGCAAAGCTCTCCAAGGAGAAGGCCACCGATCGCCACGGCAAGGAAGTCGAGCAGGAGTCCTTCAACTCCATCTACATGATGGCCGACTCCGGCGCTCGCGGTTCCGCCGCGCAGATCCGCCAGGTCGCCGGCATGCGGGGCCTGATGGCCAAGCCCGACGGCTCGATCATCGAGACGCCGATCACCGCGAACTTCCGCGAAGGCCTGAACGTGCTGGAGTACTTCATCTCCACCCACGGTGCCCGAAAGGGTCTTGCCGACACGGCGCTGAAGACCGCGAACTCCGGCTACCTGACGCGTCGACTGGTCGACGTGACGCAGGACCTGGTCGTGATCGAGCAGGATTGCGGCACCCACGACGGCGCGTCGATGCGCGCAATCGTCGAAGGCGGTGAAGTGATCGAATCGCTGCGCGAGCGCATCCTGGGCCGTACCGCGGCCGAGGACATCCTGCATCCGGAAACGCGTGCGGTGCTGGCGAAGGCGGGCGACATGCTCGACGAGGACGTGATCGAGGCACTCGAAGCCGAAGGCGTCGACGAAGTCAAGGTCCGCACGGCGCTGACCTGCGCGACCCGTTTCGGCATCTGCGCCAAGTGCTATGGCCGCGACCTCGGCCGCGGCGGCCTGGTCAACAACGGCGAAGCGGTCGGCGTGATCGCGGCACAGTCGATCGGCGAACCCGGCACGCAGCTCACGATGCGTACCTTCCACATCGGTGGTGCGGCATCGCGCGCGGCAGTCGCCTCGAGCGTCGAAGCCAAGTCCAACGGCGTGATCGGCTTCAACGCCACGATGCGCTACGTGACCAACAGCAAGAACGAGCTGGTCGTGATCGCACGTTCGGGCGAGATCATCATCCATGATGAACACGGCCGCGAGCGCGAACGCCACAAGGTGCCGTACGGCGCCACGCTGACGGTCAAGGCCGACCAGCAGATCAAGGCGGGCCACGTGCTGGCCAACTGGGATCCGCTGACGCGCCCGATCATCACGGAATTCGCCGGTCAGACCAAGTTCGAGAACGTCGAGGAAGGCCTCACGGTTGCCAAGCAGGTGGACGAAGTCACCGGCCTGTCGACCCTGGTCGTGATCGACCCGAAGCGCCGCGGCGCTGCCAAGGTCGTGCGTCCGCAAGTGAAGCTGATCGACGCCTCCGGCGCCGAGGTGAAGATCCCCGGCACCGACCACTCGGTGACCATCGGCTTCCCGATCGGCGCGCTGGTCCAGGTGCGTGACGGCCAGGACGTGGGCCCCGGCGAAGTGCTGGCGCGTATTCCGGTCGAAGGCCAGAAGACCCGCGACATCACCGGCGGTCTGCCGCGCGTGGCCGAACTGTTCGAGGCGCGTTCGCCGAAGGACAAGGGCATGCTGGCCGAGATGACCGGTACCGTGTCGTTCGGCAAGGAGACCAAGGGCAAGATCCGCCTGCAGATCACCGACCCGGAAGGCAAGGTCTGGGAAGACCTCGTTCCGAAGGAAAAGAACATCCTGGTGCACGAAGGCCAGGTGGTGAACAAGGGCGAAAGCGTGGTCGACGGTCCGGCGGACCCGCAGGACATCCTGCGCCTGCTGGGTTCGGAAGAACTGGCGCGCTACATCGTGGACGAAGTGCAGGACGTGTACCGCTTGCAAGGCGTGAAGATCAACGACAAGCACATCGAGGTGATCGTTCGCCAGATGCTGCGCCGTGTCGTGGTCGAGAACGTCGGCGATACCAACTACATCGCCGGTGAACAGGTCGAACGCAGCGAGATGCTCAACACCAACGACGCCCTGCGCGCCGAAGGCAAGATCCCCGCGACGTTCACCAACCTGCTGCTGGGTATCACGAAGGCATCGCTGTCGACCGACAGCTTCATCAGCGCCGCATCGTTCCAGGAAACGACGCGCGTGCTGACCGAAGCCGCGATCATGGGCAAGCGCGACGAGCTTCGCGGCCTGAAGGAAAACGTCATCGTCGGCCGCCTGATCCCCGCAGGCACCGGCATGGCCTACCACCAGGCTCGCAAGGTCAAGGACGCCATGGACGAAGCCGAGCGCCGCGCGATCGCCGAAGCGGAAGCTGCCGAGCTGTCCGGTTCCGGCGCCGCAATCGACGACGCGACCACGGTCGACGCCAGCGAAGGCGCTGCTACCGAATAACTGGTTAGCATCACCGGCAAATGACCGGTCTCCAGCGCCCCCCTTCCGCTTGCGGATCGGGGGCTTTTTTCTTCCTGCAACAAGAGTGAGCGGTATGCCCGAATCCTTGCCCTACTGGATCGCCGGCGCCCTTGCGCTCTTCTGGTTTGTGGGTGCTTACAACCGGCTCATGCGCCTGCGCTCAACCGCCTTGCAATCCTATGCGGCGCTCGATGCCACCTTGGTGCGGCAGCTCGATTTCGTTCAGGCCCGCATTGCCGAAGAGCCCCAGACGCCGGGCGAGCAGGCGCTTCCGGCGGCCGCCTCGCTCGACGCCGCGGCCAGCCAGTTGGCGACCCTTCTGGCCACGACGCGCCTGCGGCCGCTCGACCCGGCCGGCATGGCCGGACTCGGCACGGCCATGCACATCCTTGTTGCCGCCTGGCAGCGCATGCATCCCGGTGCGGTGGTCAGCTTCGAGGCCGACGGAACGCTGTCGCGTCCCGCTCCACTCGACGGCACGGACGAGCCGTTCGAAGGCGACGCACCCATGGCCTGGCCCGAGCCTTCGGCTGCTGCGGAAATCGCCCGCGGCCAGTTCAACCTTGCCGTCGCCCAGTACAACGCTGCGATCACGCAGTTCCCGGCCGTGCTGGTGGCGTGGATCATGCAGCTCCGACCGGCGGCCCCGCTGCGCTGACTCCGGCGTGCGCGCGGTCTCCGCGTCCCCGCCATTACCATTCGACCCAAGTTGCCAGATTCTTCAGACTCCACCTCCGCCTCGCCCGGTTCGCCGCCCCTGTGGCGCCAATTGCAGCTCACCGCCTCGGCGCTCGCCTCGATCCGCAGCGGCGTGTCGGGTTCTGTCGCCTTCGAGGCCGTCGACCCGGCCCTGCGCCCCGGCGTGCAGGCGCTCGGTTTCCAGGTGCTGCGCTGGCTCGGCCGCGCCGAAGCGCTGCGCCGCCAGCTCGCCAAGCGCACGCCCCCGCCTGCCGCCGACGCGCTGCTCTGCACCGCCCTTGCGCTGGCCTGGGATGCCGGGCGCTCGCCCTACGAACCTTTCACGCTGGTCGACCAGGCCGTCGAAGCCGCCAAGCGCAATCCGGGCACCCGCGCCCAGGCGAGCTTCATCAATGCCTGCCTGCGGCGCTTCCTGCGCGAGCGCGACGAACTCGTCGCCACCACCGAGCGCGAGCCTGTCGCGCAATGGAATCACCCGCGCTGGTGGATCGAGCGGCTCAAGCGCGACCACCCGCGCGAATGGCAGCGCGTCCTGGCGGCCGACAACATGCAGGCGCCGATGACCCTGCGGGTGAACGCGCGGAAGACCGACGTGGCGTCGTTCCGGCGTGCCCTGGAGGCGAACAACCTGCAGGCCGTGCCGGTCGGCACCAACGGGCTGCAACTGGCGCGAGGCCGGCCGGTCCATCAACTGCCGGGTTTCCTCGACGGCGAGTTCTCGGTGCAGGACGCCGCGGCGCAACTCGCTGCCCCCTTGCTCCTCGATGGCCTCCAGGCGCAAGGACCATCGCCGATGCGGGTGCTCGACGCTTGTGCGGCGCCGGGCGGCAAGACGGCCCACCTGCTCGAATTCGCGGCCCCGGGGGCCATCGAGGTCACGGCGCTGGAGGTCGATGCCGCCCGCAGCCGGCGCATCGACGAAACCCTGGCGCGGCTCGCGATGAACGCCAAGGTGGTCGTAGCCGATGCCTCGCGGCCGCCGCAGTGGTGGGATGGCCTGCCATACGACGCCATCCTGCTCGACGCCCCGTGCACCGCTTCGGGCATCGTCCGCCGGCACCCCGACGTGCGATGGCTGCGCCGGGAAAGCGACATCGAACAGCTTGCGCTCCAGCAGGCGATGCTGCTTGCGGCGCTCTGGCCGCTGGTCCGACCGGGCGGGCGGCTGCTCTATTGCACCTGTTCGGTGTTTCGGGAGGAAGGTTCGCACCAGATTGATGCGTTCCTTGCACACAACACCGATGCCCGATTGCTGCCCTCGCCGGGCCATTTGCTACCCCAAAGCGGGGTGAATACCCGTGGTGTCCCGGACAATCCGTTGGGTGATCACGACGGTTTCTTCTACGCACTGCTCGAGAAGCTCTCACGCTGACCCATCCGGCCCGGCCTGGCTGGCCGTGCTGCTGTTGCTTCTTGCCGTCCTGGCGTGCCTGCCCGGATTGGCGGCCGCCGACCCGCACGGAGCGGCGGTGACCCAGATGCGGCTCGAACAGGCGGACGACGGGGTCTATCTCACCGCCCAGGTCCAGTTCGAGTTGCCGCCCTCCATCGAGGAGGTGCTCGAAAAGGGCATTGCGATCTATTTCGTGGCCGAGGCCGAGCTCTACCGGGAACGCTGGTACTGGACCGACCTCAAAGTTGCACAGGCGACGCGGCACATCCGCCTCGCCTACCAGCCCCTCAGTCGCCGATGGCGGCTCAACGTGTCTCCCGTGCCCATCACCAATGCAGGTTTCGGCGTATCGCTGAACCAGAACTTCGACACCCTGGCCGACGCCCTTGACGGCGTGCGCCGGGTCGGGCGGATGCGGCTCGGCGACGCCGCCGAGATCGGTGACGAGGGCCCGCATCCCGTGACCTTCCGCTTCAGGCTCGATACCTCCCAGCTTCCGCGCCCCTTTCAGATCAGTGCCTTCGGCCAGTCGGACTGGAACATTTCCATCGAGAAGAGTGCCCGCCTGCCGCTGGAGAAGGCGAAGTGAGCACCGATTCGCGCGGTGGCAGCAGGCCGCCGCAGGCGGTGCGGCGCTCCCGCGCCCGCCGCTGGGCCCTGGGCGCCGGCGCAGCGCTGGTCACGGCCATCGGCCTCGTGCTCATGTTCCTGCTGGCGCAGGCCACCAACAACCGCGCCTTCTATGAAAGGAATTACGCGCGCCTCTTCGGCATCAACGTCGTCGTGGCGGTGGTGCTGGTGCTTGTCATCGGTTGGGTGGCGTTCAGGCTCCTGCGGCGTTTGCGGCAGGGCAAGTTCGGCAGTCGCCTGCTGATCAAGCTGGCCGCGATCTTTGCGCTGGTCGGCGTGGTGCCCGGCATGCTGGTGTACGTCGTGTCCTATCAGTTCGTCGCCCGGTCGATCGAAAGCTGGTTCGACGTCAAGGTCGAGGGCGCGCTCGACGCCGGCCTCAACCTCGGGCGCGCCACGCTGGACTCGTTGTCGGAAGACCTGATGAACAAGACCAAGGCCGCCAGCGGCCAACTGGCCAATGTTTCCGACGCCGGCGCCGGCCTCGTGCTCGAACGCATCCGCGACCAGCTCGGCGCGACCGATGTGGTGCTCTGGACCGGCAGCGGCCAGCTCGTGGCCGGCGCGGGCCTGTCGCGCTTCCAGCTCAACCCGGAGCGACCTTCGCCACAGCAACTGCGGCAGGTGCGGGCCGATCGCGCGGTCGCCCATATCGAAGGGCTGGACGAAACGCCCGCCCCGGGCGCTGCCGCGCCGCCGCCGGCCAACGTCAGGGCGCTTGCACTGGTGCAGCGGCAGGGCTTCGAATTCAACACCGAGCCGCGCTTCCTCCAGGTCACACAGCCGCTGCCTCCCGCGGTGGTGGCGAACGCGCTCGCCGTGCAGGAGGCCAACCGCGAATACCAGGAACGGGCACTCGCCCGCGAAGGGTTGCGCCGCATGTACATCGGCACGCTCACGCTGACGCTGTTCCTCGCGGTGTTCGGCGCCGTGCTGCTCGCCGTGCTCTTCGGCAACCAGCTGGCGCGGCCGCTCCTGGTGCTGGCCGATGGCGTGCGCCAGGTGGCGGGCGGCGACCTGCGGCCCACGGCCGTGCTGCAAGGCAAGGATGAGCTCGGCGGCCTCACACGCTCCTTTGCCGTCATGACCCAGCAGCTGGCGGACGCGCGCGGCGCCGTCGAAAAGACCATGGGCGAACTCGACGCCGCCCGCTCCAACCTGCAGACCATCCTCGACAACCTGACCTCGGGCGTGATCGTGCTCGACACCCGGGGCATCATCCACTCGACCAATCCGGGTGCGACCCGCGTGCTGCGCGCGCCGCTGGCCGCCTTCGAGGGCCAACCGCTGGCCGAGGTGCCCGGGCTGGGCGAATTCGCGCAGAACGTGCAGCAGCAGTTCGACGACTTCGAGGTCGAGCGCATGCAGCATGGCCTCGACCATTGGCAGCATGCCTTCGAACTGCACGCCGAAGGCGATGCCATGGGCCAGGACGCCATCAACATCGTGGCGCGCGGAGCCGAGCTGCCGGACTCGGCAAGGCTCCTCGTGTTCGACGACATCTCGGAAATCGTGTCGGCCCAGCGCGCGCAGGCCTGGGGCGAAGTGGCGCGCCGGCTGGCCCATGAGATCAAGAATCCGCTGACGCCGATCCAGTTGTCGGCTGAGCGCCTCGAGATGAAGCTCTCGGGCAAGGTAGCGTCGACCGAGCAGGCGATCCTCACCAAATCGGTGAAGACCATCGTCGACCAGGTCGATGCCATGAAGCGGCTGGTGAACGAGTTCCGCGACTATGCGCGCCTGCCCGCGGCCGACTTGAAGCCGGTGGACCTGAACGCGCTCGTGGCCGATGTCCTGCACCTCTATCCGCCCGACCACCACCCGGGCGTCGCGCTGCGCTTCGAGCTGGATGAGCGCTGCCGGCCGATCCGCGCAGATGCCCAGCAGATCCGCCAGGTCATTCACAACCTGTTGCAAAACGCCCAGGACGCGGCGGAGGTCACCGCGCATCGCACCGGGCAGCCGGGCGAGGTCGTCATCCGCACGCGGCTTTCCGACTCGGGCCAGCGCGTGCGCCTCACCGTGCAGGACAGCGGCACCGGCTTTGCCGAGAACATCCTCAAGCGCGCCTTCGAGCCCTACGTCACGACGAAGTCCAAAGGCACCGGCCTGGGCCTGGCGGTCGTCAAGAAAATTGCAGACGAACACGGTGCGCGGATCGAGCTTTCCAACCGCATCGTCGATGGGGCTGTGGCTGGGGCACAAGTCTCGTTATCATTCGCGCTTGCAGCTGAGCCGCAGGGAGCGGTCGCTTACACCGAAGATTCGAAGTCGTCCATCACCTGACGGACCGGCAAGCGAACCTCTCACTCTATAAGACATACGGCGCATAACTAAGCACAAATGGCAAACATCCTCGTGGTCGACGACGAGCTGGGCATTCGAGACCTGCTCTTCGAAATTCTCAATGACGAAGGCCACAACGTGGAACTCGCCGAGAACGCAGCCGAAGCGCGCGCCGCTCGACAGCGTGCCCGTCCTGACCTGGTTCTCCTCGACATCTGGATGCCTGACACCGACGGCGTGACGCTGCTCAAGGAGTGGTCTGCAGCCGGTCTTTTGAGCATGCCGGTCGTCATGATGAGCGGCCACGCCACGATCGATACCGCGGTGGATGCCACGCGCATCGGCGCATTCGCGTTCCTCGAAAAGCCCATCACCCTGCAGAAGCTGCTGAAGGCCGTCGAACAGGGGCTCGCACGCGAGAGCGCACGCCGCGCCGCGGCCAGCGTGGTGCCGCCCGCGAGCAGCTTTGCCGCCGTGGTCACGACGGTGGGCGACAGCGCGCTGGTGCCTGCCGTGCCGACATTGCCCGCTGCGGACCTGGGGCCGCAGTCCACGCAGAGCTTTGACCTGGACCGGCCGCTGCGCGATGCGCGCGACGGTTTCGAGAAGGCCTACTTCGAGTTCCACCTCGCGATGGAGAACGGCTCCATGACGCGCGTGGCCGAGAAGACCGGCCTCGAACGCACGCACCTTTATCGAAAACTGAAGCAACTCGGCGTCGATCTTTCAAGAGGGCGCAGAAGCGCTGTATAATCGCAGGCTGCACACCAAGGCCCGGTAGCTCAGTTGGTAGAGCAGCGGATTGAAAATCCGCGTGTCGGTGGTTCGATTCCGCCCCAGGCCACCAGTCATAGTCCCTTGCAAATCAACAGGTTAGCAAGGGGCACACAGAAAGCGGCCTCCCAAAAGAGGCCGCTTTTTTGTTTTTCTGTCAATTTTTCTGGCAATCGCCAGTGAAACGACTGCCAAAGACTGCGCGGCAAAGGCCATCGAACAGGGCAGCGATGCGGTCGATTTGCGCGCGAATGCGAAGCGTCGCGAGTAACGGCCGTAACGCGTCTCGAGCTCGGAGGTCCGGTACCGGACCTAAAGAGCTCCGGACGCTCGTTGACTAAAAGCCGCTGACTTCACTCAGCTCCACTCAAGGAGTTGTTTTGAAAGTTTTGTCTCTGTCGTCGTCAGCCCGGGCCGCATTGCCCGATGGCTCCTATCGCGCGGCATCGCCGGCGGCCACCCATGGCGTGCGCATCACCTCGTTCCAGGAGGCGACGCATGGCTAAGCCAAAGTCCAGCGCCTACCAGGAAGGCAAAAAGAAACTCTATTCCGCCCGGCTGCGCCGCGATGGGTATGACGTCTACGTCAGTGGCTTCCGTCTGAAGGAAGACGCCAGCAAGGAGGCCAAGGACAGGCTCGAGGAGCTCGTCGAAAAAGGACAGCCCCACGGGAAAGGGCCGCGCCATACAACGCTCGCGCACGCGCTGCAAGACTACGGGATGACCCGCCTGAAGTTCATGAAGGGCGCGCCTCAGGAGGCGCGGCGCATCAACAAGTACCTGCGTGCGGCCGGGCTGCAGATTCTGGTCATCCAGCCCGTCTCGAACCCCGAGACCCCCAAGGTGCGGTTTCTCGTCAAGCTCAAGGAAGAGACTGCCCAACGCAAGATTCCGAATGGGCTCCACCGTCATCGCGCAAAACTACTGGGAAAGACCGCCAACAGTGATGCCCACCGCGCTTCGCTCGCCACCAAGCGCATGCAGGAGGTCCGGCGCAACGACCTGCAGACGTTCGTCGACGCCATGAACGACGAAGGCGTCGCCCCTGCCACCATCGGGCTGGAGCGCGCGCTGCTGCGGAGGCTCTTTAACTATGCAAGGCGGACTTGGAACTGGGTGTCCTTGGCGGACAACCCGGCCCTCGAGTTGACGATGCCCGCCATCGACAACGGCCGCACGCGCGTGCTTTCCGAGCCGGAACAGGTGCGACTCGATGAGGCAATTGAGGAATGCCGCAATGCACGCGTCGGGCCCGGATGGACCCTGCTTCGGGAAACCGCGATGCGGGCTTCCGAACCCGTGGACGAGGCGCGGTGGTGCGATGTCGACTGGGTCGAGAAGGTCATCAGGTTGCCGGACTCCAAGAACAGTCGCCGCGATGTGCCGTTGTCGCCCGCGGCGCTCCGCGCGCTGGAAGAACTCCAAGCGCTCGGTCCGTACGAGCCTACGGACCGGGTGCTTGATATCTCTTACGAGGCACTACGGGCGGCGTTCAGGCGCGCCTGCGAGCGCGCCGGCGTTGACGGCCTGCGCCTGCAGGACCTGAGACATACGGCCGCGACCCGCCTGGCGTTGAAGACGGGGAACGTCTTTCTGGTCCAGGCGCTCACAGGGCACAAGACTCTGAAAATGGTGGAACGCTACGTCAACGTTAAGGCCAGTGACGTGGTGGCGGTCATGCACAGCCCCGAGGAGCCGACGGGCGGTTCAGCGGGAGAGCCTCCTGTGGCCGCGCCAGTGAACTCACCGCCAGCCGACGCAGCGGCGGGGGCAGGAGCAGGAGCAGGGGTGACGGTGACACTGACCCAGGAGCAACTCGACGCGCTCATGGCACGGGCCGCCGTCGCAGGTGCGGCGGCCGTCACGGCCGCTCACACGCCGCCCGAGTCAAGCGATGCACGCGCCGCGGCCTCTGGCGTGAGCAGGCCGAACTCGGGAGCCGGCAGGCAGCCGGTTCCGACGCCGCGCCAAGGCACCGTCCTGCCTTTTCGGAAGGCCGCCTGAGAGGGTTGCCAGAAATCCGCGCGGACGCCGACAAGCCGCGTGCGCCAGACGCGGCTTGTCGTGGTCAGGAGCGTTGCGATTTGACAGGGACCCGTTGTCGACGCTAGATTCCGCCTCGGTAGCTCTTTCCCGAGTTACGGCTGCGTGTTCGTTCTGTTCCGTGGCTGCCGAGTCCGTTGTTCGCGGCTGGCCGCGACCAGGGTTGTGCCCCAAGGTCGCCCAGCGCCCCGTCGACAACCGGCGGGGTTGGTTCAATCCACGACCGCGCACTTATGGCCATCACCTGCTACATCGACGAAGCCGGCTGCCCCGGAAAACTTCCGGCCGCCAATTCCGAAGTTCAACCTTTTCTTGTCATCGCCGCGCTCGCACTTCGAAGCGAAGACGTCGGCGCGTTCACGCACGAAGTGGTGCGATTGAAGCAGGGCTACCTGAGTGCGCTGACGCCCGGGTGTGGGCCCGCGAGCCTGAGCTTCGAGATAAAGGGGTGCGCGCTGCGCGCGCAGCTTCGACAGGCGGGAACGGCCGAGACGCCGGCGCACCGGCTCCTGGACGGCACGTTCGAAGTTCTGCGGCGCTTCGATGCGCGCGTGTGTGCGCAGGTCACGCCCAAGCCCGCCGGACAAGCGTTCGACGGCAGGGCGACCTATGCCTCGTCGATGCTCCGACTGGCATGCGGTTTTGATGCATGGCTCGGCGAGCAAAACGCTCAGGGGCTGATGATTGCCGACTTCCGGGAGCCCAGCCTGAACGAACTGATGTCGCGCCCGATTCGGGACGCGAAGTTTGGTGCGTCGGATGCGCTGCCGCGCTTGCTCGACGTCCCGGTCTTCGGCCACAGCCAAAGCCACGCCGGGCTCCAGGTCGCCGACTGGATGGCCTCGTCGCTGATATTCGCAGCGGCCTCCGCGCGCCACGCAACGCAACTCAGGGGTCATCCACACCTTCATGTGAACGACCGGGCCATCGCCAAGCGTTATCGCAAGCGGCTTAAAGCCCGGCTGGGGCCGTGCGGCAACGCAACGCATGAGGGCCCCTCGCCGGGCACTTACGACCTGGCCCTGCTGCTGCGCTGAAAGGCCTGGTCGCCGGGGCCTCAATGCCGTGCTGCGCCCTTGGGAGCCCAAGCGCGTTGCTTGGCGAACAGGTGGTCCTGCCATGCGGAGACGGCCTGCTCTGTCCAATAAAGGAAGCGGCCCAGGCGCACGCCCCTTGGGAGCTCGCGAGCAGCAACAAGGTTGTCCACGGTGCGGGTGGACACACCGAGTCTGGCGGCGAGCGCCTTCTTATCGAGCAAGGCGCGAGTGACAGGCGTCGTACCTTCGACGGGCTGGGAGCGGGGGGCGTTGGATTCCATGGTGGTCATAGTTTTAAAGTTGAGGAGGCGAGCCCGCCAAACACGGAGTGCACTGGAGGAGCTCAACAACTTGTAGAACTCAATGTTTAAACGTTTGCACTGAATCGCATCGAATCGCGCGTCGGCATAGTCGAGGTGAAGCTGCTCAAAGGACCGCGTCTCCTGCAAAGAGGACGTGTGCGTTGCCTCACGGTTCGCCGTCGAGGCTCTCTGTGCAGAACGGTGGGCGAGAGCGCGCTCTTTGCAGGTGGCCGTCCGCTTCATGCAAGACACCAGGAATGGCGCAGGCCGGGCCATGACGGTGCGGCCTTGGAGTTCAAGCTAGCAGGAACTTGAAACGCTTCCCGTGGCCACTATGCGCCGATGGCGCATGGACAAAGTCTTGGGTAGGCCAAAGCCCTGTCACGCCGTTGCAGCTGTCCAGTTCCCGGGCCAGGCGCCGCATCAACTAAAAAGGCGGTGCTGTGGAGCTCCGCCGTGTGGAAGGTGATACCGCACCCCGTCTGCAGGGCGGGTGCAGTATCTCCCTAAGTAGTAAGAAATAGAGCAGATGCGTCGACCGTCAGAAAACCCGCGTCGTTGCTGGCTTTCTTGACGATAGGGCGTTCGCGAAATGACGGACTGACGCTCGTGATATGACCCGTCATATCGCGAGCACCCGTCATATCGCGAGCGGGGGGGGCCGCGGCTGGAGACCTCGCCCCCGACGCGAGGCGCTTGATTTCTGCGAGTGCTCTGGCGCGGTCCAGTGTGACAGTCCATTCTTCGAGGCTGTCTATCTCGTCCAGAAACTTTCGGACATCGGAGAGGCGACGTCTGACCGTGCTCTTTGGGATGGGCGCAGGTGTAGGAGTGGCACCGAAATCGGCAAGTGGCCAGAGGCGTTCGACCAACGTGCCGAGGTAGGCCCGGCGGGCCTCGCCGGGCCGCATCCATACGGAGAAGAACGCATGCAAAGCGCGGGCGCCGGGGCTCTGAAGTTGCAGTCGCTCCGTGAGAGAAACCGGCATGTAGTGGGCTTCGCAAATCGCCTCGGCGAGGCGGATGTTGAGCGCGACATGGAGCCGTTTGTCGTCGCCGCGGACCATCGCCAGAAGGAAGGATTGGAAGACCGTTTTTGTGCTCGGGTAATGCTCCCAGACGACGCACTCGCACAGGCGCCGAAGTTGCCCTGCGAGGACCTTCTGCGTCGTACCCCCATGCTTGATTTCGGACAGCGATAGCAACTCGGACCAGGTCGTGGCGAAATGAAGCGTATCGGGTACCTTCCCTACCGTGCCGCGGAAAAGCGCTTGTCGCAATTGCACTTCGGCGGGATGCTGGCTCGCCGAGGTCAACAGGGTCTGATATCGCTGGGCGAGTTCCTGCAGGACCAGCAGTAGCGTTTGCTCCTCAATACCCAGTGCGTCTGGGCCCCTGAACTGGAGGACAAGGCTCTTGTCTTTTGGTGTGTACGACACATCGAGCTTTGGTCTCGGCCCCTTCGGCAAGGGACGGAAGAGCGTGGTGAGGCCGACGGTCGGGTCTTGCCTGACGATGCGGTTGAATTCGGGGCTCATCGTTTGCCTCCGACAGCCGCGTTGTCGGCGAACATCGACGCATTCGCTGCGCCTCGTTGGGGAGCCCCTCTGCGGCGTGTAGGGACGCCCTTTTTGAGCCGCGGTGGGACGACCGCGAGCACCCCGCCTTCGACACGCTGGAGGAGGCTCAGCGGCCGGGGCGCCATGTAGTTGGCTTTGGCGATGTTCAGGCACACGTAGCGCGATACGTCATCCGCTGCGATGTCGTACTGCTTCAGGATGGCGGGTGTTGGCCTCCAGAGGTTGGCCTGCCAGCGAGCAGCGTCGCTCAAGGCCGTGGAGCCTCGCGCGGCGCCGGCCTGGTCTGCGTTGCCTTCGTTGGTGGAGGCACGGTTCGTATGGTGAGCAGCGATGACGGCCGCCCCGGAGCGAGTCGCGAGCTGCTGAAGCAACTGGGCCACAGCATTCATGGCATCGCTCTTGTTTTCGTCGCCTCTGTGGAATTGACGCAATGGGTCGAGCACCACAAGCCGTGCCGACTTGCATACGTCAGCCAAGTCGCTGAAGCTGTCCGTGGGCGCGAAGTCTTCATCCAGTAGCGCTAGGTTGCTCACGCCTTGCAGCGGAAACACCACTAGGTTCGCCTGCAGATGTCGAAGGAACTCGGCGCGGTCGTCCACGGTCATGCTCGGGTCGTCCTTCAAGAGATGCGCGGCGATGGCATGTAGGCGGTGCCAAATGATGCTTGCGGATTCCTCTGCGCATACCATGACCACTTTTGCTGGCGCTCTACGAACGGCGTCGATGTCCTCGAAAAGGCCATCGCACAATGGTGTTCCGGTCGCCAACGCAAAGCACATCTGCAGCAGCAGCGTTGTCTTGCCGCTCCCGCCGGCGGCGGCGCAGACGCCGAAAGTTCCGGCGAGCAGCCCTGGGAGCACTTGGTCGAGGACTGGGGGCGGCGTTGTCAGGACCTTGTGAATGTCCATCGGACGCTCGAAGATGCTGAAGCGTTTGGATGTCGCGCTCATTTTGCGGCTCCCACATCACACCGGTTCGCGCTGACGGGAAACGAGTCGAGCCAGGTTTGGACGTCCTGCTGGCGCCAGCGCAGCAGCTTCGTTCCTGGCAGTTGAAGGCGCGGCGGAACCGCATCCGGATTGCGGCGAAGGTCACGTTTGATGGTGCCGGCACTGCGGCCGAGCACATGGGCGATGTCATCGAGAGTCAAGAGGGGTGTCATTGAGAGGGCTTTCATAAACAGGACACCTGAAGCCCCCTGGGGCCGCGTGGTGCCGCTGAAAGCTGCTTCGCTCTCAGCTCTTGGTATAGCGAGCGATTTATGCCGCGCACACGAATGGCTGCGAGGCTTCAAAGAACGCGTTTTTTTAGTTCCGGCAATGGCGACCGCCTTGCCACTGCGGAGTTTCTGACGCCGGGAGCGTTCGGCGCAGGCCTTGGCCCATGGGTGAGTAGCGTCGTTGCTCTTCCCCGCGGTTCACCCCCCCGGTCATCGCCGGCACAAAGGCAATCGGCCACCGAGGGTGGCCGATTGTTGAATGAACGAGAAGGGGGTTTCCTAAGCCGCGGCGTCCTGCGCGGCGGCCGCTTGCGGGGCAGGCTTGGCGAGTTTCGACGCCTCGAAAGCGATGATGAGGCACGTCCCTGTCGGTTTGCCCTCGCGCGAGAGGTAGTGGTCGACTTTGAGCTTGCCCGTGACTTTGACGAAATCGCCCTTCGCCAGACCCGGGTCGACGTCCTTCATGATGCGCACCGTGTACCACGTTGGGTCGTTGTCGACACCGCGTTGGCTCTCGCACATCCGAAACTCCCAGTATCCCCTGCCAGATGCTCGGGTCTCTTTTTTTTCCGGTTTCGTAGCGCAGTTACCGAATGCTTGCATGCTTGTTTCCTATGATTTGCTGATGGAGCGCCCATCGCCTCCTATAGCGACGTAAATCAATCAGGGTCAGGCGCGCTGGTCAGGAACGGGGAGAGGGGCTTGCGCCAGGGGCCGAGCGAGGCTGGCCGGCGGTAGGGCAGGTAGTTCTCAGCGAACCAACCCTCGGTCGAGAATTCTTCGCCCGCGGCAATGCGAACCTTCGGAAGCCAGATTGGCAACATCTGCACTACGACGTGGCCCAGCACGCATTCCCGCAACGAAGAGCGTCCATCGGCAGCTTTGGCCTTCGCGAGGCCGACCACTTCGAACAGCCCGTCGCCAAGCTCTCGAAGAACACGACTGCTCTGGTTTGTGAGCGCGTTCCCCCTTGTTTCCAGCTTTCCGCGCGCAAGGGCCAGGGCCCGTCCCAGGATGCGGTCCGTCTTCGCCAGGACGACCACGCGTCGCAGCGGCTTTCCGTCGAGCATCGTCGCGCCCACCGTTGCGAACAAGGCGCTCAAGGAGGCCTCGCGCGCCGCGCCCCTCTTGCTGCGGTCAATCTCAAACCAGCTTGCACCGTCCTGTTCATAGGCGACGACGTCGGGGCGCAGCAGGCGCTTCTCCTCCGACTTTCCGACGAACACGCTCACGTTGAGCAAACCTTGGGCGAGCTTGTCGTCCTTGCCTTTGCCTCGATTGAGCTCCCGCAGAAACTCGGCCTCCGTCAGGGCGGTGAGCCCGCGGACCTCGCAACACACAGTGATGAAACTCGCCCAGAGCATGTGCTCGGGATTCGTCATATCGCTCACCCGTCGAACCGACGACGATGCCTCGACTCCGTGCTCTTGCAACAAATCCGCCCCTTTCTTCGTCAATCCGTACACATGCTGCTGCCGGTCGGTGCGGTACCAATGCACAAGCCCGGCCTTCTTCAAGCCCCTCATGGCCTTCTGTGCTGCTGTTAGCGCTGCCTTGAACGGCCGTTCGGGCCCGCAGAGCGCGGCGAGGTCGAACGTCCGGATGACGCGGAATCGATTGAGCGCGGACAATGCTCGGAGCACAGTGGCATCTCGCAGCCGCAGCGGCGACACCACCGTGGTTAGCCCTCGGTCGACACCAGGGCGCGTTGACGTCGAACTAGCTCTGGTCCGTGGCGGCGCCGGGGACACCTCGGTGGCTGAGGCAGCGGACACCGGTGCGGAGGAGTCTGCACCCCGTGGTCGACCGTCTCGACCATCTATGGCGCGGGTGATGTTCTTGGGTGCGCCCGAGGAGGACTCGGAGCCTGTTGGTTGAGCCTGTTGTGGCGTGGTAGTGAGCATGACGGTCCCTATGGGTTGGAGTTTTCGCGGCCGCACTTCATCGCTTGCTCAGCGAGCCTGTGTGGCGTGTTCTCCGTGTAGCGAACCGTTGCGGCACCGCCTCGCATAACAGCGCCCACCAGGCAGCGTCGACCGTCCTTCATGTCCTACTAGGGTTCGCAGCACGGTTGCTCGAGGGCGGGGGTCAACTGTGCTTTCCCCTCGTGCAGCCTCTCGCGCCGGGGGCGCTTGTCTCCGACGTTTTCGTCGCGACGTCCCTCAAGGCCGGCTGTGTCATCTCCCGGCTGCGCCGGTGCGAAACCCGCCGCCGACCAGAACCTTCTTCCAATGCCGCTGTGCTCTCGAGGTCGACGGCTCAACTGTGCTTTCGGCATGCCGTGCTCTCGACGGCTGCCCCACATTTCGAAGGCAAACGTCCTCTCGTCGAACCGTGGGGACCCCGACCGTCTGCCTGACGAGAGGCAAGCCTCTCGCCCTTTCCCGCGATGGCTGCAAGCGCTGGCCGGCGGCGGGTTTCACCCCGCCTCAACCGGGCTGTCGCGAGCAACTGTTCGCCCATTGGCCCTCCCGCTATGCCCCGAGCGACCCGTGCACGCAGCATCTCTCCATCGAGGAACGCGGCTGCACGCCGCGCCGTCCGCCTGCTGATTCTCCGAGGCGATGCCGTCAGGTGCCCTCGGGGCAGACCTGCTTCAAGCCGTTTGCCCAACGACGAGGGCGCCGTCGCGACTGCCGAGGCACAGGATTGAGTCGCGCGCGCCCCAGTGTTTGAAGTCCCTCAGCCCCTGAGGCGCAGGCGGTGGTGCCACGGTGCCTACACGACCAATCAACAACTCAATCTGGAGACAGAAAATGGCATTCATCATCAGGAAAGGCAAGCACTCGGCGCGGCTCATTCGGCGCTCGTGGGTCCCGAAGAACTCGAAGAATGGCAACACCCACGGATACGTGGAGGAGGTCAGCCTTGGCAGCATCCCGCTGACGGCAACGGATTGGCCCCCGGGATTTGCCTCAGACCTCCCGACGGAGATTTCCGCTCTCTCGGTTCGCGAACGGGCGCAGGTGAAGACTGAGGTATTCGACGCCGCAGAGGAGCACGCGGCGAAGCTCAGGCTCGAGGCGGAGGAGCGGGAAGCAGACCCGGCTTGGCGCGTTCGGGAGGCGACTAGATGGCTCGCTGAGGCCGCACCTCTTTGCGAGCAGCGTCCCCTTGACGGGGACCTGTTTGGCGAGCTCCTCGCGGTCATCACGTCTCTCAAAACTGGTGGCGCAGGTGTCGGCTCGAAGGGCGACCCATTGGAAGCGCTGATTCACGCTGCCGAGGTCGCGGCCGCGGCGGTCGCCGGAGGGCTCTACGGCACAAGGCCGGCCGACGGCCCAATGAAGGACACGCCGGTCAGCAATCTCTGGAGCAAGGTGCGCGCTGCCGTGTCCGAGGACGAGGTTGGTAGCTTGAGGACGGCCTTGCAGAGGGCAGGATGGGTGGCAAGGCGCTAGGTGACAGCGATGCCTGAGAAGCGACGCTTCCGTCACGGGGCTCATTGACGTCCTGCGCAGGTTCGGGGCAACCGAAAGCACAGTGCTCCCCCACGGCACGCCGCAAAACAGGCATTTCTTCCTTCTCTCGGCGAAACTTTGCCGGCGACGGGGAGGGCGAAGATGGGGATGCGTTAAGCTAGCGAAATGCGAGCGTTTTACTCACAGGAGCCGTAGATGTCAGTCGGCAAGACGGAAGTCGTCAGCGTAAGGGTGGAGCCTCAAATCAAAGCGGCCCTGCAAGCGGCCGCGGAAAGAGAGATGCGGAGCCTTGCCAATATGGTAGAGGTTATGGTTGTGGCCTATTGCCGGACCAACGGTGTGCCATTGGAAGGGGTCCCCGACAAGACCTTGCCCTCGGCCCGCGCGTCGAGAAGGTAGTGGTGCGCGGGTCTCACCAAGAGCCCCTGTCGGAGCTCGGTTTTCGTTTTGGCATCAATGGTCCGCACGCGGCACGGACCATGATGCTGGAAGACTTTCGCGTGCTGATGGCACACACGCCGGCGTACGCAACGCGAGCAGACTACTCCGCGGCCGTAGTCGACGACAACGTCCTCGGAAAGCCTACTCGCAAAGCGCGTGAGCTTGCATCCAGGCATTTGACGGCCCTGTATGCGTTGGACCTCGCGAACCCAATCTTCAGGGCCTTGCGGCGCTTGTGGCCACTCGATGTTGCTGCCCAGCCGCTTCTCGCATTGGCCGTCGCGCTCGCTCGCGACCCTTTGCTACGCAGTACTCAATCCTTCATCCTCGGGAAGTCCCTGGGTGCTCCCGTCCCCCGTGAGGAGACCGAGGCTTTTCTCGAACGCACGTATCCGGGCCGATTTACGCCGGCCTCACTGAAGTCCTTTGCACAGAACGTGGCTGGGACCTGGACGGCGGCGGGTCTTCTCCATGGACGCGTACGTAAGACCCGGTCCATGGTTCAGCCGCATCCCGAATCCGTCACGCTGCTGCTATTCCTCGGGTACTTGGAAGGTCGGACCGGCCAGCGCTTGTTCTCATCTGAATGGATGAGTTTGATTGGATGCTCACCGGATGAAATAGAGGCGCTTGCAAATTTGGCGTCACATCGAGGATTGCTTGTGTTCATGAACGCCGGCGGTGTCAAGGAAGTGCGTTTCCCTGACTACCTCTCCCCCGAAGAAGAACGAATCCGACAGGAGGTTTCGCATGTCATCTAAGGTTGTCAAACTGGTGTCTGCCTATGGCCAGCACCTAACGGTTCCTTGGCAGGCCGGCCTCGCGGCAATTCAGCGCGTGATATTCGCGGTCTACGACAAGGCCGATGAGCTTCGCCTGCGCGCCAATGTCGGAGAGTTTGAACTCGCCACACAGCAGGCCGGCAAGCGGTGGTTGCTGCTGGACGTGAGCAACGCCTTCCCTGAGTGGATGTCAGCGCAGGAGTACCGCGATGCTTACTTCGAGGCGCCTGAAGACTTGGCCGGGTATCAAACGGGCGAACTCACCGAGTTCGTGGCCGACCTTATCGCCAAGCTGAAAGCGCGCATCTCGGAAGAGGCCAGCCCCAATATGGTTGTCGCCTTGCTGGGCGTCGGAACGCTGTTCGGCCTGGCCCGGGTGTCGTCCGTGGTCGAGGGCATCAAGGAGGCTGTCGAGGGGCGGCTGCTGGTCTTCTTCCCCGGCGAGTACCACCCGGAAAACCACGCCTACCGGCTGCTGGATGCCCGAGATGGTTGGAACTACCTGGCCGTACCGCTGCTGGCCAAAGACTGACTCAAGCACAAAGCGCACGCATCAGAACAAGGACAAGCATGCTGAACAGAGACATCTACAACAAGGCCCCGAAGGAAAACCGACTCGTCAACAACGGCGTGGCGGAGGTCTCGGAAGACCACTCTGCCGCCGCCCAGGACATCCTCCGCTACGAGCTCGAGACCTTTGTTTGCGACGGGCAGTACGAGAAGGGGCTCGAGACCATTCTCGACAAATTCCTGGTTAACCTCGACGCCGGCACCGAGCAGCCGGGCGTCTGGATTTCCGGCTTCTACGGCAGTGGCAAGTCGCATCTGGCCAAGATGCTTCGCACCCTGTGGACCGATTACCAGTTCAGCGACGGCGCCACCGCTCGAAGCCTTGCCAAGCTGCCCACTGGCGTGTTCGAGCACTTGAAGGAGCTCAGCACCCAGGGCAAGCGGCACGGCACCCTGCACGCCGCCGCCGGTAAGCTCGGTGCCGGTGCCGGCGACAAGGTGCGCCTGGCGCTGCTCGGCATCGTGTTCAAGTCCAAGGGCCTGCCCGAGCAGTACAACCAGGCGCAGCTTGTCCTGTGGATGAACCGCGAAGGCATCCTGCCCACGGTCGAAGCGGAGCTGAAGGCGGCTGGGCGCTCGCTGGTCCAAGAGCTGCCGCACATGTACGTGTCCAGCCACCTTGCCAAGGCACTGCTGAAGGCCCGCCCCGACCTCGCACACACCGAGGCCGACGCCCGTAAGCTGCTCAAGGAGCAGTTCCCGCAGGTCTCCGACGTCACCAGCGAGCAGATGACCAACGCCATCGAGGCGGCACTGGCGGTGGATGGGAAGTTCCCATTGACGCTGGTGGTGCTCGACGAAGTGCAGCAGTACATCGGCGCCGACGCCGAAAAAGCTTTCCAAGTCCAGGAGGTCACCGAGACCCTGTCCAAGCACTTCAACGGCAAGTTGCTGTTCGTGGGCACGGGCCAATCGGCCCTGTCCGGCATGCCAAACCTGCAGCGCTTAATGGGCCGCTTCCCGGTGCAGGTGATGCTTGGCGACTGGGACGTCGAGAACGTCACGCGTCAAATCATTCTGGCCAAGAAGCCTTCGGCACAGCCCGAGGTCGAGCACGTCTGGCGCGCCAACCTCGGCGAAATCTCTCGCCACCTGAGGGGCACCAAGCTCGAACACGTCACCGACGACGAGGACGTGATGACGTCCGACTACCCGCTGCTGCCGGTACGTCGCCGATTCTGGGAACGCGTTCTTCGGACCATCGACACCACCGGCACAGTGTCCCAACTGCGCAGCCAACTTCGCGTGGTGCACGAGGCCGTTTTGGATACGGCGGACGCTCCACTGGGTCATGTCGTTTCCGGCGACTTCCTGTACGACCAAATTGCCGCGAACCTGGTCTCTACCGCGCAACTGCCGAAGGAAGTGTTCGAGAACGTCCAGCGTTTTGCGGCCGGCGACGCGCATGCACAGCTCAAGGGTAAGCTCCTCAAGCTCATTTATCTCATCAACAAGCTGCCCGCCGATGCCGCGATGGATATTGGGCTAAAGGCGACAGAAGATGCGCTGGCCGACCTTCTGGTGACCGACCTAGCGGCAGGCTCGTCCGAGCTGCGCAAGCAGCTGCCCGCATTGCTGGATGAACTGCAGAACAAGGACCGCCTAGTCATGGCCCTGGTCGGCGGCAGCGGAACCGAGTTCCGCCTGCAGACTCGTGAATCTAGCGCCTGGTACGACGAGTTCCGTGCCCAAGAGGCGGAGCTTAAGGCCGCCCCACAGCGAGTAGAGCAGAAGCGTGCCGACCTGCTCAAGGGCCGCTTTGGCGAGGTGCTGAAGAAGGTCCGTGTTGTCCAAGGCAAGGACAACGTCGAACGCCGTCTGACGCCCACCTATGACGACACCCTGCCGAAGGACCACGACAAGGGCTTGTATCTGTGGATTCAGGATGGTTGGCAAACGGAGGAGAAATCCGTTGTCGCCGAAGCCAAGGCCAAGAGCTCTGAGAACCCCACGCTGTTCGCCTTCCTGCCTGCGCAGCACAAGACCGAGTTGACCAACGCCATCGTCGCGCTGGAAGCGGCGCGCACCACGCTGCAGAAGAAGGGCAGCCCGTCGACCGAGGAAGGCCGCGACGCCCAGCGCTCGATGGAGAGCCGACAGCGCACAGCTGAGAAGGAGCTGGCAGAGTTGCTGGAACAGCTACTAGCTGGCGTGCGCGTGTTTCAGGCCGGTGGGCAGGAAGCGCAGGACGGCAACGACCTGGCCGACCGCATCAACCGCGCGGCCAAGTCCTCGGCAATCCGCCTGTACAGCCAGTTCGACGCAGCCGACCACGACATGTGGAGCAAGGTGCTCGACGAGGCGCGAAAAGGCAATCTGGAAGCTCTGAAGTTTGTGGGCCACACCCAGGAGGCAGATAAACATCCGGTCTGCCAGAAGTTGCTCGCCTACATCGGCCCCGGCAAGAAGGGCGCCGAGATTCGGGACAACTTCGAGGCGCCGCCCTTCGGTTGGCCGCGCGACGCCATCGACGGCGCGCTGTACGCGCTGCTGGCTGCCGGCCACATCAAGGCTGCCGATGCCAGCTCGAAGGCCGTGGACGCCAAGAGCCTGGACCGCGCCAAGCTGACCCAGGCCAGCTTCCAGCGCGAGAGCGTCAACATCACGCCGCCGCAGCTCATCAAGATTCGCTCGCTCTTCAGTGCCGTGGGCGTCCCTTGCCAACCTAAAGAAGAGCTCGTGAAGCTGCCGGCTCTGTTAGCCAAGCTGCGCGACCAAGCTACCAAGGCCGGCGGCCCTGCGCCCGCGCCTGAAGCCCCGAAGCTGGCCGCGCTCGAAGCCATCGAGGCTCAGACCGGCAACGCTCAGTTGCTCGAGCTGTTCACCCGCTATGACGAACTGGTCGGGCTGTCCAAGAGCTGGACCAAGACCGCCGACGACATGGCCAAACGCTTGCCCGTATGGCACAAGCTGAACGACCTGCTGCGCCACTCCAAGGCGCTCGGGCCCTACGCGACGCTGAAGGCAGAGGTGGGCGCCATCTCGGCCCAACGCACCCTGCTGGCTGACCCGGACCCGGTGCGTCCGCTGCTGGACAAGACGGTGGACCTGCTGCGCCAGGCGCTGAATGCCAAGCTCGATGGTTTCCAACAGACCTTCGCCGAACAGCAGGCCCAGCTTCATGCCGACGCAGACTGGAAAAAACTCAATGACACCCAACGAGTGGACCTTGGCGCCCGGCACCACCTGTCGGCGCCTAGCATGCTGCAGCTCGGCACGCCCGAGCAACTGCAGGACGCCCTGGACGACTGCGACCTGGACCACTGGGTCTCCAAGACCCAAGCGCTGCCCAGCCGATTTGAGGCCGCGCGCCATGCGGCCGTGCAATTGCTGAAACCTAACGTCGTCCACGTCACGCTGCCCAAGCGGACGCTGAACGACCAATCCGAGCTGAAAGCCTGGCTGGCCGAGGTGGAGGCCCTGTTGGACGCCAAGCTGAAACAAGGGCCCGTCGCGCTCTGAGCGAAGGCACAAGAAGGCCAGGTAGCACCGGTACCCGTTACTCGGCTACCTGGGTTACTTCGAGAACAAGACACAGAACATCATGTCGACCCACAGCATCAACAACCAGCCCTTGGCAAAGCTCCTGCGCAGCCAGCTCGAAGCCGCCGTCAAGTCCGCCCGCGACGTCGCCGAAAAAGGCGCCCACGCCGCGCTGAGCCAACTGGCTATTGGCGAAGCCAGCGCCCCCAGCTACCTGACCGACAACTTCAGGCCCCTGCGCCGGCGCCTTCGCGCCCATGGCCGCGCGTTGGGCGACAAAAAGGCCAGCGACGACGCCCAGGGCCTGCAGCACCTAATCTGGGAGGTGGCCTATGAGCACTGGCACCGCATGCTGTTCGCCCGCTTCCTAGCCGAGAACGGCCTGCTGCTGTGGGAGCCGGGTGCGGCCGTGTCGCTGGACGACTGCGAAGCCCTGGTGCAGGAAACCGACCTAGCGATGAATCTGGGCGCCAAGTCTAAGTGGGAGTTCGCCGGCAAGCTCGCCGCCCGCATGCTGCCGCAGGTGTTCAAGCCGCAGAGTCCGGTGTTCGAACTGGCCTTCGCGCCCGAGCACCAGCGCGAGCTGGAGCGTCTGCTGGCCGGGCTGCCGCCAGAGGTGTTCAAGGCCAGCGACAGCCTGGGTTGGGTCTACCAGTTTTGGCAGGCGAAGCGCAAAGACGAGGTCAACGCCTTGCAGGTGAAGATTGGCGCCGACGAGCTGCCAGCCGTCACCCAGCTCTTTACCGAGCCCTACATGGTGGACTTCCTGCTCCATAACTCGCTGGGCGCCTGGTGGGTGACGCGCCACCCTGGTAAGAACTGTCCGGTGCCGCTGACCTACCTGCGAACGCTCGAAGACGGCACGCCCGCCGCCGGCAAGTTCGAAGGCTGGCCCGACCGGCTGGAAGAGTTCACCCTGCTGGACCCTTGCTGCGGCTCGGGTCACTTTCTGGTGGCGGCTTTCCTGCTTCTGGTGCCCATGCGCATGGCGGTCGAAGGCATGAGCGCGATGGACGCGGTGGACGCCGTACTGGCCGACAACCTCCACGGCCTGGAATTGGATGCCCGTTGCGTAGAAATCGCCGTTTTCGCGCTGGCCCTGGCGGCCTGGCGTTTCCCGGATGAGAACGGCGACCCGCTGGGGGTGCGCGCCGACATGCCCGCACCGCAGGTCGCTTGCAGCGGCCTGAAGGTGGCAGCCAAGCCAGAGGATTGGATGGCCCTGGTACCGGATGACGCCGCCAACGCCGCCTACCTGCGTCAGGATTTGCGCCTGCTGCATGCTAGCTTCGCCCAAGCTCCGCTGTTGGGCAGCCTGCTGGACCCGGCGCGCAGCCTGAAGAGCGACTTGGCCACGTCCAACTTCGAGACGCTGCGCGAGCTTCTCGGGCGTGCGCTGGCTGCGGAACGTCCCATGACGGTATGGGAGCAGGCCAGCGAAATGCAGGATGACAGTTGGGACCTAACGCTGACCGCCCAAGGCCTGCTGGATGCAGCCCACATACTGGATGGTCGCTATCACCTTGTGGTGACTAACGTCCCGTATTTGACGCGAAGCAAGCAGCACCAAGCAATGAGGGAGTACTCGGACAATCACTATTTCGACGAGAAGAGTGACTTGGCGACGACTTTCCTTGAGCGTTGCTTGGAGTTGTGCAAAGAAGGGGGAAACGCGTCGGTCGTCCTACCGCAAAACTGGCTTTTTCTAAGTAGCTACAAGAGATTTCGCGCAAAGTCACTGAAGCGTGATGCGTGGAAAGTTGTTGCAAGGCTTGGATACGGGGCGTTCAACACTCCGCTGAACGCTGCCCCGGTTCTGGTCTCCATCGACAGCGGGCTGTACTCTGCAGCTTCGACCGAAGCTCCGTTAAGTCTTCTAGATGTCGCGATGGTGGATAGTGCTTCAGAAAAAAGAGACGCCTTGCGCACGGCGCAAATCAAACGTGTTTCTCAAAGGTCTCAGTTGGCCAACCCCGACTCTGTCGTATCTTTTGGTGAAGTACAACGAGGGCTACCACTGCTCAGTGAGGTGGCAATAGCCTATCAAGGCCTTCGAACGGGAGACATCAATCGATTCATCCAATCTTTCTGGGAGCGGGATGGTTTCTCTGATGGATGGGAGCCATTTCAAACGACCATTGACGACGAAAAGCAGTTGTTCTCCGGACTAACAGGCATGATTCGGTGGGAATCAGGTCGTGGTTCGTTGCACGCATATGCAGAAGCGACTCGAGACCGACTTCACGACATGCACGAAAGTGGGAATCGGGCTTGGAGTCGCATTGGAGTCGCAGTCGAGCAGATGGGTGAACTATGTGCAACTGTGTCCTTGGGTTATAAATTTGATAACTCTTTGGCAGTTATTTTTCCAAGGCAAGATGAATCTTTACTTCCTGCCATCGCCGCCTACTTGAGGTCGGAAGAGTTCAGCGGAAATGTCAGGGAGATTGACCAATCTATCAAAGTGACCAATGCAACCCTTACAAAGGTTCCGTTTGATGTTGGTCACTGGAAAGCGGTGGCAGCGCTTGAATTCCCACAAGGGCTGCCCAAACCGCAATCGCATGACTTCAGCCAAGCAATTTTTCACGGCCATCCAGAACCCTCAACCGACCCGTTGCAAGTCGCGGTTGCCCGCCTGGCCGGGTACCGCTGGCCGGCCGAGACCGACACAGCGATAGTACTGGCCGACGAGGCCCGCGCCTGGATTGCCCGGTGCGACCAACTAGCCGAATACGCAGACGACGACGGCATCGTCTGCCTGCCGTCGGTGCGCGGCGAGGCACCCGCGCATGACCGGTTGCTCAACTTGCTAATTGCTGCCTGGGAGACCGTGCAGCCCGGCAGCTGGAAGCCCGCTGTGCTCGCCAAGCTGCTGGCTGACGCCGACTGCGCCGGCAAGGGCCTGGACGTCTGGCTGCGCGACAAGTTCTTCGAGCAGCACGCCAAGCGCTTCCACCACCGCCCGTTCGTCTGGCATGTGTGGGACGGCCTGAAGGACGGCTTCGGCGCGTTGGTCAACTACCACCAGTTCAACCACAAGAAGCTTGAACGCCTCATCCACACCTACTTGGGCGACTGGATACGACAGCAGGAGGTCGGTGTGCGCGAAAGTATCGACGGCGCGCAAACTCGGCTGACCTACGCCCAGGATTTGAAGCGCCGCCTGGAGCTCATCCTCGAAGGCGAATCCCCCTACGACATCTTCGTGCGCTGGAAGCCGCTGGCCGAACAGCCCATCGGCTGGACCCCCGACCTCAATGATGGCGTGCGCCTGAACATCCGTCCGTTCATGACCGCCGAAGTGCTGCGTCACAACAAGAAGCCCAAGCTCAACATCACCTGGGACAAGGACCGCGGCAAGGATGTGGAAAGCGCGCCGTGGTTCAAGACCTTTGGTGGCGACCGCATGAATGACCATCACCTGACGGTGGCGGAGAAGCAAGCAGCGCGGGAGGCAGATAGGGCTACCCCAGCAGCTCTTTTGAATTGAATGGTTGAAACAGGAGGACGCCAGGTGTTCGATACGGTCACTCAGAAGGAGCTCCGCGCGCAAATGGAGCAGCACTTGCTGATGGTGGAGGAGGTGCTTGGAGGCATGGACCAGTTTGTGCAGGGACTCGAGCGCCGCATTGCCCGCATCGAAGACGGCTTGGGGCTTGAGCCGGAGGGGGTCTCGACCTCGGGGTGGGTGGCCGACCTTCAACGGCTCAAGGCAGAAGTCGCCAAGTTTCGCGAGCGCTGAAGGACTCGACATGACTAGTCCGGATTGCCATCGACTCGACGCGTTGTTGCAGCGCTACGCGATTGGGGGCGACCTGCCTGCGGGCGAAGCCTTTCAACAGGCCTTTCGCCGATTCTTGAAGACCAACCGAGAGTCTCTGTTGGACCTCACGGTGGCTGCGGCTTCTGCCCAGTTGTCGCTGGTTGATGGCCCCGAAGACGTCGACCCGCTGCTACTGAAGGCGATTCACGACACCAACCCATCCATCGACGAGAACAACCTGTTTGGGCTCGATGGTCCGGCTCTGCAGGGCGCTGTGAATACTGCCAAGGGCAAGTACTTCGAGTATCTGGTGGTTGAGAAGCTGAACCAGGGCGAGCAGGTGGGCCCCTTGCTGCTGGAGCCAGGGCAATACGCGGTATTGGCTGAGTCCATGACGCAGCCCGGCTGGGACATGCAAATCGTCGATGACCGCGGCGATGTGGTCGAGTACCTACAACTCAAAGCTACCGACAGCGTGAGCTACATCCGCTCTGCCCTGGAGCGATATCCGGACATCGAGATACTCGCCACCGGCGAAGTGGGAGACAGCGGCCTGGTCCTCGACAGCGGCATCACCGACCACAACTTGCGTGAACACGTCGAGCTGGGCCTAGACGCGGTCGACGGCTCACTGGTCGACTCGTTCCTGGACCACTTCCATCCCCTGCTGCCCTTGGCAGCGATAGCCTTGTATGAGGGTCATCGCTTGTCGGTTGGCCGGCAATCGATGGATGCGTTCAAGCTGGCTTTGGCTCGTCGCAGCCAACGCATTGTAGTGACGCAAACTGTCGGTGCTGCGGTTTACGCCCTGGGCGGCGGCCTGCTGTCATTCCCCGTGGCCGTGGCCGGCGGTTTGGTGTTCGACAGAACCATCAACCAGGCTGCACTCGCAACGTCGTACCGTTCTCATCAAGGGCGCCTGTTGGCGCTTCGCCTTCTCCAACAAGAAAGACAGATGTCCAAGGAACACGGATGAGCTTCTTCAGCTGGCTGGCCAACGGCCTGGGGACCCTGATTGGCGTGGTGACGGACGTGGTGTCAACGGTGGTCGACACCGTGCGCTCCGTCTACGACACCTTCGTCGGCAAGGGGGGCGCCGTCAAGGACGTGGCTGCGGAACAGTCACGCAAGAAGCAAGACCGCTTGCGCGAGGTCAACGACGAAATCATGCATCTGCGAAATCGCGGCATGAGCGGTGGGGGGCTGTCGGACCAGGAGCGGCGGCGCTGGAATACCTTGCGCGAAGAGCGCGAAGAGTTGAAGGGGACGCTGCATCAAGCCAAGGAAGTCAAGGCTGCGGAGAAGATTCTGGACTCGGAGTCGGTGCTGCAAAAGGTCGAGGTCGACCTGGAGACCACTCATGTCCTGCAATACAACGCCTTTGCGGACACCCTGGGCAAGACTTGCACCTGCGGTCGCCAGATGAAGCTTCAGTGGAGGCGCGACCTCAGCGTTGCAGGGCCGAGCGACTTCTATTGGGGATGCACGGGGTGGTACGTGCCGATAGGACAAGGCAAGGCCTGCAATCGCACGGAACCCTTGCAACGTTCGGACTACGGCCTTATGACCGACACGTCCGCCCCTGAGTTCAGCGTGACGGCCGAAGAGTTCGGCGTCATTCTGGAAGACCCCGGCACGGCGAATATTGTGGTGACCAGGGTGAACGACCTGCGTTCGGACCTGGCGGCGCGAAAGCGGGGGGTGGAACTGGCGACCTGCCCCGTGCACGGGGAACACATGGTGTTGCGCAAGAAAGGCAACCCCAGCGGCCTGCTGGACACGTATTTTCTCGCCTGTCCGCATTGGCAGCCGCATGACCAGGGGTGCACATTCATAGAAAAGTTGAAGTCGGGCTCTCAGCTGGCGGCACTGCTGAAGGCCGAAACCGGAAGGGGAATTCTTTGAAGCATCAATCGTCTCGAGCGGAGAAGCCGTCACGCGCCCCCATGTCCCGCGGGAGGTGGAGCGCATGACAGACAGCTTGTTGTCACACCTGTCGGCTGCATTGACCGCCGCGTCAGCCGGCAACAGCCATGCGGCGTCTCCGGTAGCCGCGGTGCTCTGGACAGACAAGGAAAGGCACTGGGAGAGCCTTGTCCAGCGACTGATGTCGCAAATGCCGCAGCTGCTTGCACTGGGCAACTACGACCCGTCGCGCCGCACAGGCCCGGCGATTTGGCTCAAGTGCGCCATTGCTGGCACCTTGCCCGAGGTTCAGTTCCAGGGAGTCCCTGTGGTGTACCTGCCGGGTGTGGGTCGTGCCGAATTGCGCGCCATTGAAAGCTGCCCCCGGGACCTTCAGCCGCTGGCAGAGCTGCAGTACCGGGGCGCGTTCTGGAGTCAGGCCAATGCCAAGGACTGGACGGTTAGCGCCTTCCTCGCGTCCAAGAATGGTGGCCTTGGGCTTGACGTCGCGCAGGATAAAGCGACGCTGGAAGCGCTAGGCCAAGCCCTGCAGGCGGGTGTGTTGCTCGAACGACCGGTAGCGGAGCTCAAAGGGCGGGCCATCAACGCAGAGTTCCTGCTGAGCCTGCTGGCGCCAAACCCCACGCGGGACCTGCTTCAGTGGATGAATGCCCCGGAAGCGACTCGTCTGCAGTGGAGAGATGTTCTGTGGGGCGTGTTCACGAAGCTCTGCAAATCCGACTTTGGCTTTGACCCCGTCGCCGATGGCGTACTGGCGGCCGCAGAGCGTTTGGCTAAGGGGGAAGGTAAGTGGGCCGCCGTCGCAGTGCTTTACCGCGACTCGTTCGCCAGCTTTCCGAACATCTACCCGCTGTTGGCTAAAGTGCAGCCGCCGCAGCTGGGACTGTTTCCGGACCAGGACACCCTTGCAGGCTACCCGCAGGCCAACGAACAGGGCGAGTCTGCTTTGCGCTACGCCCTCTCGGCGTGCGCAGCCATGGACGCCGACCAGGCACGCAAGGCTGTGTTGGCGGCGGAGAAGGAGCACGGGCTTCGCCGCGGCTGGCTTTGGACCCGCATGGGGCAGTCGCCGCTGGCGGCTTCGCTGGAACATCTGGCCGACGTCGCGCAACGGAGCTCGGCCCTCCCCATTGGACAGACGCCAGCAGAATTGGCAGCCAGCTACCAGCAATCAGGATGGCTGGTCGACCAGGCGGCGCTGAAGGCGCTCGGCGGCGTCCATGCCAAGAGCGACGTGGAGCCCGTCAGTGCTGCGTTGCGAGCGATGTACCTGCCTTGGCTGAATGAGTCCGCCCGGAGGCTGCAGGAAGCTGTCAAGGGCGTGGGTGGCCTGACGCCGCTTACGACGCAAGACGCCAGTGCGCCCCAGGACGGCACCTGTACGGTCTTCGTCGACGGCTTGCGCTATGACGTTGCCAGACTGCTGGAGCCGCGCCTTTCTTCGCTGGGCAAGACCAGGCTCGAAGCCAAGTGGACCAGCATGCCCTCGGTCACGGCATCCGGGAAGGCCTGGTGCTCGCCGGCGGCCGGCCTCATTGCTGGCACCACTGAGGATGTTGACTTCGAACCAAGAGTGGCCGCTGATGGAAAGCCACTCTCGGCCCACAACTTCCGGAAGTTGCTGGCCGAGCAAGGCGTGGTGCCTTTGGAGAAGCACGAGACCGGCGACCCTCAGGGCCGCGCCTGGACTGAGGCCGGTGACCTGGACCACTACGGGCACGAACACGGCATTCGTCTGGCGCGCGATATGACGACACAACTTGACCAGGTCGTCGAGCGCGTTGGCGAGCTGGCCGGCGCCGGCTGGAAGCGCATCCGCGTCGTCACCGACCACGGGTGGCTGCTGCTGCCGGGCGGGCTACCCAAGTCGGAACTGGCCAAGCATCAGGCGGAGACGCGATGGGGGCGTTGTGCCGTACTCAAGGACAGCGCCCACGGCACGCCCCTGACCTTCGGTTGGGACTGGTGCAAGGAGGTGCAGGTGGCCTACGCGCCGGGGGTGACAAATTTCACTGCCGGCGAAGAGTACGCGCACGGTGGCATCAGCTTGCAGGAATGCCTGGTCCCGGTCCTACAGCTGGAGTGCGCTAGTGCGGCTGGTGCTGGCGGCGCAGTAACGATTCAGTCCATCACGTGGAAGGGACTGCGTTGCACGATAGTAGTGGTTGGCGCCTCAACGGGGCAAAGAGTGGACATCCGCACCAAGGCAGCGCTGGCATCGAGCTCTCTCGCAGCCAGCAAGCCGCTTGCCGGCGGCAAGGCTAGCTTGGCGGTGGCAGATGACGAACAAATGGGCGCCGCAGCCGTGGTTGTGGTGCTTGGGCCTGAGGGGGAAGTCCTGCAAAAGCAGGCGACCACGGTAGGAGAAAAGTGACGATGCAACTCGACGAACTGGACCGGAAGGCTACGGCCGCCTACGAGGGCTACGTCGTGCGCAAGGACTTGGTGCGCACCTTCAGCCGTCAGTTCCCAGTGCCGACCTATGTGGTCGAGTTCCTGCTGGGTCGCTACTGCGCCACGACGGATGAGGCCGAAATCCAGGAAGGCCTGGACATCGTGCAGCGGCAGCTGGGCTCTCGCACCGTGAAGGCAGGCGAGGAAGAGCTGTTCAAGGCCCGGGCGCGTGAATCGGGCTCCGTGAAAATCATCGACATCATCACAGCTCGCCTCGACTCCAAGACCGACTCCTACGTTGCCACCTTGCCCAGCCTACGGCTAAACGAGGTTCGGCTGACGCCGGAGATGGTGAAGGAAAACGAACGCATGCTGACTGGTGGCTTCTATGCCGAGGTCACCCTGGGATACGACGCCTCGATTGCCCAGGAAAAGGGCGGTCGCCCCTTTGGCGTCGATACCCTGCGCGCCATCCAGCTGTCGAAGCGGGAGGTCCTGGACGCCTTGTCCAAGGGCCGCGAACAGTTCTCAACCGCCGAATGGCGTGACCTGCTTCTTCGCAGCGTCGGCTTCGAGCCGGAGACCTTGCCAGAGAGGGCCAAGGACGCCCTGCTGCTGCGCATGGTGCCCTTCGTCGAGCGCAACTACAACCTGGTCGAACTGGGGCCACGGGGCACCGGCAAGTCGCACCTGTTCCAGCAGGTTTCGCCGTACGCCCACCTCATCTCCGGTGGGAAAGCCACTGTGGCCCGCATGTTCGTCAACAACGCTAGTGGTCAGCGCGGCTTGGTTTGCCAGTACGACGTAGTGTGTTTTGACGAGGTATCGGGCGTCTCCTTCGACCAGAAGGATGGCGTCAACATCATGAAGGGCTACATGGAGAGCGGCGAGTTCTCTCGTGGCAAGGAGAGCATTCGCGCCGATGGCTCCATCGTTTTGGTGGGCAACTTTGACGTCGATGTGGAGCATCAGCAGCGCGTTGGCCATCTGTTCGGGCCGCTGCCACCGGAGATGCGGGATGACACTGCATTCATGGACCGCATCCATTGCTTCCTGCCAGGATGGGAGGTGCCAAAGCTGAGCCCCGGGCTCTTCACCGAGCACTTCGGCCTGGTGAGTGACTTCCTGTCCGAGTGCTTCGCCCAACTGCGTGGCCAGAGTCGCGTGTCGGCTTTGCAAGGGCGGGTCTACTGGGGCGGTGCGCTGAGCGGGCGGGACATCAACGGCGTGAACAAGACGGTAAGCGGGCTGCTCAAGCTCCTTTACCCCGACGCGGAGGCGAAGGTCAGCGACGCAGACCTCGAGTGGGCGGTGCGCTTGGCGCTGGAGGTTCGCCGCCGCGTCAAAGAGCAGCAAAAGCGCATCGGCGCCGCCGAGTTCCGCAACACCCACTTCAGCTACACGCTGGGCGCCGAAGGTGTCGAAAAGTTCGTCTCCACGCCCGAACTGCAGAGCCAAAGTGGCATCGGAGATGAGCCGCTGGAATCGGGGCAAATATGGGTGCTCAGCCCAGGCGGCCAGGATGAGCATCCTGGCCTGTTCCGACTGGAGGTGACCGAAGGTCCAGGCGGTGGCGTGCGTGTCCTCAACAATCCAGTCCCGGCGTCCTTCAAGGAATCCATCCGATGTGCGGAGCAGAACCTGTATGCCAGGGCGCAGCAGTTGGTTGGGGACCGCGACCCTCGGTCGCATGAGTTCTCAGTCCAGCTTCGTGGATTTGACGCCGCAAAATCGGGTGCCAAGACAGGTGTTGGGGCGTTGATTGCTCTGTCCAGTGCGCTCCTCAAGAAGTCAGTCCGGGCTGGTCTCGTTGTGGTCGGCGAGGTCACGCTCGGCGGAACCATCGAGCCGATTCACAACGCGGTGACGCTCGCTGAACTGGCAGTGGAGAAGGGCGCCAAGTCGCTCCTGCTTCCCGTCTCGTGCCGTCGTCAGTTGTTCGACCTCTCAGACGAGATGGCGACGAAGCTGGACATCGAGTTCTATCAGGATGGACGCGACGCGCTTTTGAAAGCACTAGCTGACTAACAGTAAGCGTGTCGCGTGTACAACTGCCGTCGCTTTGCTCATCGTGATGACGCGAACATCACGTCTCAGTGCTCGCCAACCCGGCCCTGAGCTGCTCGCGCGCTTACGCTCAAGGGCTGCCTGCCGGGGTCTTTTTGATGTCGCCTTTCGTCAGAGGGCGAATCTCATCCGCGCGGCCCTCTCGGATGAGGAACCTGTTGTAGCGCGCGGTGCCGATGGGGTTTCCATCACCAGCCGCCTCTAGTGCCTTAAGTTCTGCGACCTCGGTGGCCATGACGTCGGAGGTCCACTCGTAGTCAAAGCCGTCCGGCTCGTCATCCCACAGTTGTTCAGCTGCGCTTTTTAGGGCCTCTCCGACCGCAATGTACACCTGACCGAGGGCGTGAATGTCATTGTCGATGGCAGGGACCTCGAGCGTGGCGGAGCCGGAAATCGTGTGCCGACCCGGCGTTATGTACTCCCATAAGACCCGCAATTCAGGTTGTGCGGGCTTGCCATTGAACAGGTCCTTGTCAAACTCGGATTCGGTGAACGGGCTGGTTGGCGAGAAAGAGTCGACTGAGTTTGGTTGTTTCATGGCCGTAGGTATCGGCAGTAGCCGGCGGATTTTTAGGGCTGTCGCCTTCGCCTTGAGCAGGAGTGCCTGCCTTTCAGCCTGGCCGTGACAGCCCTCCGCTGGCCGCGCCAACTCCGGCGTCGCTCCAAACCCATACGCTCCGGCGGCGTCTTCATGCGATGATTTATGGATGTCAGGCCCAGGCAATTTGGTTGTTCGCTCGGTGGACGCCGAGGGAAGAGCCGCGCTTGCCGAACTGGTTTTAGCTTGGGCGCGTGATTCGGAGACGGGAGAGCCCCGCTACATCCTTGAGCTCGGACCTGACCGGCGCGGCGCCAAGTGCGGCTGTGAGTGCGCAAGTTGTGGGCTCGCGCTGACCGCAGTGAACGCGGCCAAGTCCGAGTTCAAGACTCGCCCGCACTTTCGGCATCCCGACGGCGCCGAGAAGAGCGCGTGCACGGTTCTCGCGGCTCGTGCTGCTGTGCTCAGCCATTTCCGCGAGGAAGGGTGGCTCGAGTTACCACGCCGTCGTATGTCTGCTGAAGCAAGAGGACTGAGCGGAACGCAGTACCAAGCTTGGGTCGAGCGTCCTTCGGAAAAGGTCCACATTTCCAACTTTGACTTTCGGGACCGCGCTTTCGCCGTACTTACGCTCGACGATGGTCGTACGCTCCGAGTCCAGCTCACCGGAACCGCTGGCGGGTCTAGCGCGGACGAGCATGGCGTCCCGCAGCCGACAATTTTCCTCGACCTCCAGGACGTGTCTCTTGCGTCGATGACTCCAGCCGACCTTCGGCGGCGGCTGAGCTTGTTGCCCAACAGCATCTGCTGGCTTGGCCACTGGGATGACGCAGATTTGCAGGCAGCAGCAGAGCGCGCCGCGCGGGCCGAAGCGGAACGATACCTGGATGAGGTGCCTGCAGATTTGGAGCTGCCCGAGGGGCTCGCTCCCGCCTGCAGACGCGAGACTCTCCTGCACTACGAAGTTAAGCGAATCCTTGAGCAAGCCCGCGAGCTCATGGTGCCCGGTCTGAAGGTGGAAGTCGAGGTGCCGTTGCACAGTGGGGGCTCATTGAACGGTAGCTGGAGCCTCGATGCCGAGCGGATTCTGCTTTCGAACGTTCGCTTGGAACATCGCTTCGGTCCGCTCGTGCCGGATGTGTTTTGTGACGGAACCACTGTCGCTGGCGTCCAGCTGCGGCCGCTTCTTGTCGAAGTCACTGTCACGAATGTCATCGATGCAGACCGGATTGGGCGAATTCGGACGGCGGGCGCCGCGGCCCTCGAAATCAACCTGGGTTTGACTGGCGGCCGGGTTACCCGCGACGAACTCCGTCAATTGGTGGTCGAAGAACTCGCCGCAAAGCGTTGGCTCCACTATCCAGAACTCGAGAGGCAACGCGCTGTTCTTCAGACGCGGCTCGAGCTCCAAGCGGCGGAGGAAATTGCGGCAAAGATTGCTGCGGACAAGGAGGCCGCGCGGCTAGCCCAGGAACGGCGCCTGGAGGTATTGGCCACTCCCGCGACCGAAATCGGCCGAAGATTCCTAGCAGCGGTGACAGCGAGGCTGGACGAGGAGACATGGGGCCGAAGGCAACTCGAGGCACCGTCGGGACGACCTTTGATGTCCAGGGCGCAGGAGTTGGTCGCGGAGGCTGTCGGCGACCTATCTATGCATGGGTACCCCGAAGCTGGCGACGTAGGCCTCGTCGGCTTCCACGGTTTGTTGTCCCGTCTTTTGACGATACAGCTGGACCGCGGTGTCGGGTTTCGATTCGAAAGTGCCCTGGAGGCGCTGAATGCTTTTAGGCAATCTCACATCGCGGAGCGCACAAACTTCATCCTGTTCTTCATTGCGGTACGGGCATATCGCCCGGACATCCGAGCGCAGGAATGGTTCACCGATTGGACGAACGAGGTGAAGGCGAGCGTGCAGTCCGGGGAGCGAACCTATGCCCGCAACGCGACGTACGACCGCATATTGACGCTTCTCTTTCCAGAGATGGCCGGCGGACTGTCGAAGGATTTCGGCAAACTCAAACCGTCGACAGGCTATGAAGTCCAACCGCGTTACAAGGCGTCGCACCGAGAGAACGTAGCGGAAAGCGAAGCCTCACCGAAAGTTGCCTCGCCGACCCCGCAGCTCGGTGTCCAAGGTAGCGGTTTGGACGCCGATAAACGAGGCTGGTGGTTGCGGGGACGGGATTTGGACGCTTGGTGCAAGGCCAACCCTGAATCTGCCGCCGCGTTCTTCGGCCAACAGAGCCGAAGAAAGTCCTGACCAGCCGAAGCCTGGGCCTGGTCTAAGCTTTTCACCGACGTTCATCCGGCGCCCGGCCTACTTCGGTCGCGTCCTCCTGGCTCACGAAAATCGTGCACCGCGCCGGCGGTGTTGCTCCGCGGTGCTTTCCGGTTGCGGCGCCGCGGACGAAGACTCCCGCTCGAACCGACAAGGTCGTGGCGGCGCGCTGTCCCGGGTAGCCGACCCCTCCCTCATCAAAAGTAATGATTCAAAAAGTGACAGAAGTTGCATATTATGGTGGTTGGGCCCGGGGGCCAAGGTGTGAGGTGGACCAAAAAAGAGGAGCGTTCGATGTCAGGAAGCGGCGGTGGTGGTGGCGGATTTGTCGATGTAGGCGATGTCGCGTGCAGCAATCTTCGACTTCAAATCCAAATTGCGACTCCGGACCCCGTGGGCATCGCGACAGTTCTGGTGGGCATGGTCTTGACAGTCACCCTCCAGCACTTGGGCGGTCATCAGGTCGTTGCGCTTTTCAATGGCGCCACACGCGTCGGTGGCCTCGCAGGAGGCCAGGTCAGCCGGCTGCGCGATTGCCTCGCCGCGGGCACCAATTATTCGGCTACCGTGCAGAGCATCAGCGGACCGCGCGTGCTGGTCAACATCGAGCCGGTCTAAATGACCGTTGATGTTGTAGGCGGTCTGTACCGCGAGGAATGCGTTCGCCCACAGTGGGACCGGGTCTTCGGTTCCGCCGGGCGTGCTGCTGTTGCCATCGCATCAATGGGTGTCGATTTGACGTTGCACTGCTATTCGACGCAGTCTGCTCGCAACACCTTCATGATGGAGGCGGCCTTGCTGCCACTGGCTCTAGCGGACCAGCCCACTGAGCAGACGCCATCGTTCCGCTACCTGCACGACTCCGCCCCGCCGGCCATCAGAGGGGTCGCCGAACCGGCGCTGCCGCCGCTGCGAATCGAAGGGGAGAAGGTCTTGCGTTTCGGCATGCTCGAGAGCGATGCAATCGTTCGCGCCGTTTGGGCTGTCTACGACCCCCAGAACGTTGGAGCTCCAAAGTCTTTCAGTGCGAATGGCTCACAGGCCGACTACCTCGCGTTGGTGTTAAACGCATACGAGGCACGCACAATGGCCGGCCTTCCTCTCGACACACCACCCGAGGTCTGCGCCGAAACACTTGGCAGGCGCGACGACGCCGCAGTGGTCGTCATCAAGCTGGGGCCAGCTGGTGCCCTCGTGTGGACTGAGGAGGGAGTTCAGACTGTACCTGCCTATCGAACAAAGACTGTCTGGAAGATTGGCTCCGGTGATACCTTTGCTGCTCACTTTGCCTTGGCATGGATGCACGAAGGCAAGACGCCGGTAGAGGCCGCAGACTGGGCCTCTCGAGCCACCGCTTTCTACTGTGAGAACCGAATCCTGCCGACTGCGCAGTTTCTGTCGAACTTCACACCCGAAAAAATTACGACTAAGCCGGAATGCAGGGCTGGCAAGCGTCCCAATGTGTACTTGGCGGGCCCATTCTTCGACATTGCCCAAGTTTGGCTTATCGAAGAGACTCTGGCGCGATTGACGGAGCTTGGACTCGAAGTCTTTTCGCCGTTCCACGACATCGGGCTTGGTGCTGCCTCGGATGTGGTGCACCAGGACCTGGAGGCCATTCAACGTTGCGACATCGTGTTCGCCATTGCCGACGGTCTCGATGCAGGCACCCTGTACGAGATTGGATACGCGCGGGCCCTTGACAAGCCGGTGGTCGTGCTGTCCGAGCGCGAGAGCGACGAGAGCATGAAGATGGCTGAGGGCTCCGGGTGTGTGGTCTGCCGGGACTTCACGACTGCACTCTACAGCGCACTGTGGAAGGCGACCTGCGAATGACCACGGCCCTTCTGCTATCGGGAGGCATGGACTCGGTTTCTATTGCCTGGTGGAAGCGGCCAGAGCACGCCATCACCATCGACTACGGCCAACGCGCTGCCCAAGCCGAAAAGAGAGCGTCGGCGGCGGTCTGTGCTGCCCTTGGAATAAAACATCACGTCGTGACGGTCGACTGTCGCGCGCTGGGTTCCGGCGACATGGCGGGCACTGTGCCGGACGCGACGGCGCCGGCAAGTGACTGGTGGCCCTACCGCAATCAAATGCTCATCACGTTCGCCGTGATGAAGGGAATCGCGTTGGGAGTGCGCACGCTCTACATCGGAACGGTACGGTCCGACGAGGGTCATCGCGACGGCACCAAAGAGTTCGTACGCCTCATGAACGACTTGGTGCAGTATCAAGAAGGCGAACTGAAGGTTGAAGCTCCAGCCATCGGGTTCAGCACTCCCGAACTGGTCAGGCATGGCGAAGTCCCGGACAACATCCTGGCGTGGGCCCACAGCTGCCACAAGGCTGACTTGCCATGCAACAACTGTCGGGGTTGCAACAAGTACATCGAGTCCATGGCTGCGCTGAGCGAGGCAGCCTAGATTGTTGGAACCCTCTCCAAGGGCGCGAGCTTTGCCTTACGGGCCAGTTCGATGGGCGGAAGGAGCCTTCCTCGCATTGGAACCGGCGTCTCCAATGCCTGTGGCAGACCTGCTCTCCCTCTTGCGCGACCGTCGCACGCGGCGAGAGTTCGGCGCTTTGGCGCTAGTTCAACTCGCGAACCTGTTGGGAGTTGCGTGCCAGACTCGCGCGGCACGGGCGTCTCTGTATGGCTTCCCCCAGGAACTTCGAGCATATCCTTCCGCTGGGGCCGTCCATCCGATGCATGTGCTTTGCCAGCGCGAAGGCGCGAGACCATGGGAGCGCTACGACCCGATGCGCCACGCATTGCTCGAAATTCCTGGCACCGAAAGCCTTGCGGACGCGGCGCGCAATTGCGCCAACGAGATGGTGGTCAGCAACGAAGCGACGCTGATAGCGCTCGTTGCTGAACCAGGCAAAACTCACGCCAAATACGAGGCGCCGGAAAGCCTCGTCATGCGCGACGGTGGAGTCGTGCTTGGCTACGTTTCAATCGTCGCTGAAGCACTCGGTCTGAGCTTCTGCCCCCTTGGCGTGACCGGTAACTCATTCGTCGCGCCTCTCGCGCCCAGTGGGGTGCTTCAAGGCGCTGGATTGCTTCTCGTCGGGTCGCGGCCAGCCGGCCCGGTCACGATGTAGCGCTCATCGGCCGTCATGCCATGAAGAAAGAGCGCATCACCGCGCTCGCTCAAATGAGCTCGAACTGCACGGTCTTTGGACCAGACTTTCGACTCGGTCTTGCGCCAGGCTTTGGAGCGCGATGCTGCTTTGACAATGCTCGGACTGCCAATGGCGAGTTGGCCATCTCATACCAGATGACGGCGTCAAGTTCTGACGGCCGCACGTCCACCCTCGAACTGAATTCCAGGAAAAGCGACTCTAGCTTCAGGTAGTCCTTCTCGACTTTCATAGACGTATCGAACAAACCGATAGCCTGTCCAAACCGCAGGATGTGTACGTCTAGGATGGCGACGTCATCGGCGTCCATCCAGTTCCTGGCGACCCAGGATGCTGTTTTTGGCCCGATACCGGGCAATGCGAGCAGCCAGTCTCGAAGCTGCCTTCCAGTCGCGAACGAGGGCGCGTCATGAACGATTGGCAGGCATGCTGCCAAGTACCGAGATTTCTGTGCGGCGAAACGATACCGAACGCGCCTAGTCGCGACTTCCAACGGTTCCGCTAGCCAATCCAGGACGGATTCCTCCGTGGGAATGGCTCTTGGGTTGAATGCGTCCTTCAAGCGCATGCGCTCATACGCTGCAAGCCCCACCTCCGCAGGTATGCCATGACCGCCGAGCAGGCAAGCACCAACCTCTTCGGCAAGACTTCTGCCTAGGCGGTAGCGCAGGGGCGCGCTGTTCATGCGCCGGTTTAACGTTTGAAAGACCCAGTAGGCAGGTGTCGGGAAGGCATCGACAGCGCCCCAGCACACGCCTGGCATCAGTTCAATTCCAGCCGAAGGGAGCTCGGCCTTCAGCACTCCAACCCTCGAGTAGAGAACAGCGGTCTGGGTCATTTGGCGGTACGTCAGGAACCGATGGCGCCGCGTGTGGCTACGCAACGCCCGGGGGTGGCAAAACGAGAACCCTCGCATCTTAACGGCGTCCGAACGGAGCTTGCTCGCAGCATTCGCGAGGCGGACAAGCGTAAGCAGCGACGGGCCCTGGTCAATCTCCGCGGTGATGACGCCGCTGAGCTCGGCTCCGATACTCTCGCTGCGCGGCTGGCGCCCCAACGGAGCTTATCTGTCGTCGCAGCGCGAGGTTTTCGAATCCGAATCTGACGTTAGCGTCGCCGAGCATGGACCTCTATTGCTTGGGCTGGCACCTCGAACTCCTACAAAACATGTTCAGTGGCTCAAGTTCGAGTAGTAGCAGGTCGTCCACGCCGCATGTGCGCCAGGAGCTTCAGAAACTGCGGGGGGACCGCTGCCGTCAGCCAAACATCATTCTCAGCTTGCTGAAACTCGAACCCGGCACGATTCATTGCGTAGCTGTCGACAATCAGAACGACGGGCGCCCCGCGACGTCCCCCGACGGCGGCCGCCGCTTCTTTCGTTGCAGACAGATGGACCGCATGTCGGCTCATTGGCTTCAAGCCTTCACGGCGAATCGCCGGCAGGTTTTTGCGAACAGTTCCGTGATAGAGCACCGGCGGTGGCACTACCGTGCGCAGATTGAGGACGACGGGAACGGAGTGCCCCTGCGCGGCGCGAATTCGAACTCCATCTGGCGACAGCGTGAACCTCGCCTTGTCGTTTGTCGCAACGATTTCGTGGAGTTCGCCCAAGCTCAACATCTGGCCGACTTTCGCGGCACCTTCCATTAGCGCCTCGACCGTGCACCACCCCTCTCGGTCGAGCTTCACGCCCCAGAGTTCGGGCTTGTGCCTAAGTACGCGCGCGAGCAGCCTCGACTTGGGAACAAGGTCGGGCTTCATTCCGCTTCGAACCAAAGGAGCTCTGGAACTAGCCGCTATCAGGCCGAGCCCCGACTTCGCCTCTGCCTTTTCAAAAAAGTATGGGCTAGGCTCCCTAGCATGCTCGCGAGATTCAGCCCGCGCGCGCTCGAACGCCTCGAGCTTTGCTGCTCGGTTGGCAGCTTTGCCGGGCTTGTTCATGGCGTATTTCCCTTGGCGTGCATCAGCGCGAGCTTCGTCTTGAGTTCAGCGAGGACTCTCGGTTCGCTGATGCCAAGCTCGTCGTGAGTCCATACCAGTTTTTCACGACACCATGCCGGCCAGTGCAGACAGTCGTCATCGATTGCGAGCCAATCACGCGGCTGGCGTCGCAAGACATCTGCCCACACTTGCAATCCTCGGGGGGTCGCTACGAAATTTCCTTCGTGCATCTCGGTGTGAAATGTCGCCCCGATGACCCGTTGTTGCAGTGGTGGGGGGAGCCGCTTGGCGGCTTTGGAAAAAGTGTAGTGCCGCACCCACGATGTCGACAGGACAATCTTCATGTTCGGATACGGCTCTAGGGCATCGACAAGTACCTGAGTGTGCTGAAAGAGCGTGTAGCACCCGGGGGCCTTGATGTATGGTCCGCGTCTTGGGTGCCACCAAACATCTTCGTGATGCATGACCCCGTCGTAGTCTAGGTAGAGCACCAGCTCCCCGCGGCCACCCGGGACCTTTGTGGGGGCGAGGCCAGTCATGGTCGGGGCTCTTCGGGAGGCGACCACCAGGCCGGCAACACACTCGACGTTAAGAGCAAATCCGAGCCGTTCGGATAATGTCGCAGCAACGCTCTCGCGTAGTCTTGAAGGCGCTCGGGAGATTCCCGCACCATTCGGCCTGCAGCTATTTTCTCCAGGAATCGGCGCGTTTCGACCACTGCTCTTGTGCGCTCACTTGGTATCGTCATGGGTCGACCTTGCATGCTTCACGGAGCGCAGTTGGAAGGCAGCACGAAGCTGCAAATACTCGCGTTCGGTCAGCCCGACGCCTTCGGAACACAGGACGATGTAGGGGCGACGCTCTTCCGGCTGGCCGGCAAATAGGCCGGTCCCCGAAAGGTGGTCATCGAGAACGACCCAGTTGCCGGCAAACTCAGCGTGTGCGTCGAGCCAGGCCTTGATTTCAGTCCATCGAAGATTCGGACGCGAGCCTTTCGGAGTGGCCATGTCCGAATGCAGATTGTCCACAACAAATCCGAGCCCGGTGCGTATGAGTACCTCTCGCAGCGCGTCGTCGTCGAGAAGCCACCACCATGAGGTCGATAAGACGTATACCGGACAAAACTCGTTGTAGAGCGCGCGCAGGTACGAGCAAGCGTCAGCGTCAAAAAGTGTTTGCCATAGTTCGGCGTGGCGCTTCAAGCTCGCTACGCCGGAGGAGCTGACGCCCGAGAAAGCCATAGCGACGTCATAGCCACCGTATGGCGAGTTCTTGCAGATGACGTCGTCGATGTCGAGAAATAGTACCGTCCGATTGGCCAAGCTCGCTGGTCCCCCATAGCCCGTCAAGCTGCGTTGCCGCAGGGACGTCGTGGCCATTCGGTGATTAGTGAGCATCAAATGGCCCCGCCCATTGCGGACCCCAAGCCTTCGGAAGGGCTATCGCCACCATGTGCATGTCCGAGCTATTTGGAAAGTGTCGCAGCAGCCCTTGCACATGCGCCTTCAAGTCCTCGTTGTCGTAGTCGCTTAAGCATCCGGCGACGAAGAGTTCAAGGAAGGCTCGCGTATGTAGGACCGCTTGGGTTCGCTCATTCGGCACTGTCACGAGGCTTCGCTGTCGAATTGCGTCGCACTCATCCATCAGGGCATGCACGAGGGTGCGTTGTCGTGGTTTCGCTTTGTTGTCGTTTCTCAATCTCGGGCCTTTGTGTATCGAATGCGAAGTGCTTTCGAAGGTTCGGTTCTCCGTCCGGGAACTGCAGAGGCTGTGCGTTGGCTGCTCAGACAAGCGCAGGAGGCGATGCACTCGGCAGTCGGAATCGGCTCTATCCCTGATGCTCCCAAGAGACCGGGTGACAGACAAGAAATTTTGATTACACCTCCCCGTTCAGGCTTGCTCGAGAGGTGGTGGCTACACGCAGTGCGGACGACGCGGTGTCGTCCTCATTTGCAAAGGCCATTCATGGCGAAGAAGACAGTAGGGAAGGGCCACATCACCCTGGAAGAGGTGCGCGACGCCTGCATCGCGTTGCTGAAGCAGGGCAGGCGGGTAGGCCCCTGGAACGTGCGATTGGAGTTGGGCGGTCGAGGCAGCTACACGACCATCAACAAGCACCTCAACGCGCTGGGATTTTCCTCGCACGCATCCAAGACGAGACAAGAAGATGATTGATTGAATGAGGGCGGCCATGATGGTCGCCCTCAACGTCCCTGCGCATTCCGAGGAAGGAGGAGTCCCTCGTATTCAATGGTCGTGGAACCGGGCCCGCCTCTGCCGGCCCCCCGGAATCAGAAAGAGGATTTTGTCGACAAAATTTCGCGCTCGGTCGGCGGGCTGCAGGTCCTTTGTCGTGTTGATTTCCTTGAGCCACAGCGCAAAGCCAGGGGCCCCGGACCCGTTGACACCGGCCGACGTCGAGCACAGCGGATTGCTCAGCCGGTTCAGCGTTCTGGGGCAGGGCTCAAGAAGCTTCCCAGTGTCATTGGAGCGCGAGAGCTCACGCGCAATCTCGTGCTTGACAACGAGAAGCTGGTCATCGTTACTCGGCACGTCGACGCGTGGGATTTGAGGCCTCGCGCGACAGCCGCGAGGACCTGGTCGTCTATGACAAGTCGCAGGGCACGTCCGCGTCGCTGACGATGAACAACGCCGGCGGAACAGCACTTCTTCAGAGGCTTCTTCGCGCAGGCCCGAAGGTCTGACTTGCCGGGTCCGGCCTCTGTAGGGGACGAACGCCCGACGTTCGTCGCATTTCAACGACTGAGTCGGACGGGCTGAACAAAGGTTGGTTGCACCTCGGCGACCTGTCCGATTTTGTCGACAAAATCGTGTTGGCTCCTGGCTCCTGGCTCCTGGCTCCTGGCTCAGTGCGGAGTCCTCGACCAATCGACGTCTGGCGGCGTTGATTCCTCGCACTTCGACGACGACCATGCGGGCGCCGCGGAGGGGCGAGCTTCGAGGTAGCCGAGGAATGTGCGGCCTTGCTGGTCAGTCTCGCCGATTTGGTGGTGGCAGCCGTCGACAAATGGCTCGCCGGCGCTCGTTTCGGAGTCCATGGTCGCGTCCTACTCGGCTTCGTGGCACCGTTCTGCGGTGGCACGGTAGAGACTCTCGCGGGCCGCGTGCATCTTGCGCACGACGGCGTCGCGGAACTCAAGCAGGGCGTAGTGCATCGTGAGGGATGGGCGCCCTGGCGTGCGCGTCAAAATCTGCGACCTCGCTTGTTCCATCTCGTCCTCAATCACCCGGACGCGGCGGCGCAGCTCGTAGTAATCGTGAACGGAACTATCTGCATCGTTGGCGTGGTATCGCTGGAGCACCAGCAGCTCGAACGCGGTTGGACAGGCCTGATGGACCAGCCCGCAATTGCCGAAGACGTATGCCCAGTCGGTAGACAGCAGCTGCGCGCAGTGTTCCTCGGCATTGCCTGGACGGTAGGAGTCTGGGCAGGAGCCCGGGTTGAATTTGCGACGGGCCTTCGTTTCCTGCAGTTCTTCGAGGGAAGGAGGCTGGGTTAGGGTCACGGTCATGGGGTGCTTTCAGTGCGGATTGGGTGGTTGTCGGCCGGACATTGCTGCCGGTGCCGTTCGTGTAGAAGCATCTTTTAGATTCGGGCGGCCTAGACGCAAATGCGCGCAAGCCAACCGTCTTTCCAACGAAGAACGGTGAGAACAGTCCGTCGTCAATCACGCCGCAGGCGAGCCTCTAGCTGATTCCTTGACAATCACGCCGCCAAAGGGCGCCTCCCAAGAACTCGGGGAGTAACCGGTGCGCAGCAGATGCAGGCGATGCGCGGACGGGTCGAGCTCAGCTACAGCCCGCTGTGCTACACCGAGCCAGGCAGTGCTTGCCTCCGGAAGCGCCACTTCGGGTTGCCCATCGCTGAGCGAGCGTTGTAAAAACGCCAAGTACTCCTGGGCTTCGCGGTGTCGCACCCACGCGGCGGCCTCGTTCGCGAACTTGCTTCGAAACGCGAGCAGTCGGCGCTCTTCCTCCGCTTCGCGCGCCCGAATCTTCGCGACCTCCTCCCACCGAAGGCGCTGCGCTTCGCGCTCTTCTCGTCGCGCTCGCATCGACCTAGCGGCTGCTACCAACCCGAGGATGACTTCCGTGAGTTTGTCGTCCAGCCGCGCACGCGAACCGTCTGACCAGGTCTTCCTGCCGTCGTAGTAACCGTCGATGGACACCTTGAGGTCGCCGGAAAACTCATACGTGTAGTCGCGATTCTTCAGAGAGGGATACCGAGGGTCTTGTGTGACGTGTTCCGTGCGCTTGAACTTCTCGTCGAGCGAAAAGGTCACTTTCTCGCCGTCGACCTCCACGCTGAGACGCCCGGCATCTTTGGCATGAACGAACTTTGCGTTCACCGCCGGCAGCGCGCGCTCGATGGCATCCAAGAGGCGCACGGCGCGCTCGACCGTCGCCCGACTCAAGCTGCACGACGCCAACTTCGGACCGCCGGAGAACACGAGTCCTGAGTCCGCAGTCTTCGTCTTCAGCAAGCTCACGAAGGTGGCGGCGGCAACCGGTGCGAGGTTGCTCAAGTCCTGCCTCACAACAATCTTCAAGTCCGGGAATTCCTCGGCAACGACCGCCGCACCTGTGGATGGCGGTGCGGGGGCCGTGCTGAGCGCCACCGTGGTTTCATTCGCTTCGGGCAGCGCCGGCCGCATCACGCCTTTGCCGTGAGCGACCTTGGTCCAATGACCAACCGGTGGGGTCGGGATGTTGTGGCGGCGGCAAAGCTTGGCGAGCCCGACATCGGTAAGTCCCCACTCCGCGGCGAGCCTGGTGAGGGGCGTCTCCCAGACGCGTCGGTAAAGGTCTTCGCGCGATATTTCCATGGCGTGGCTCCGCGAGCAAGGTCAGAGGTCGAGCGATTCGCGGCGCCCATTGGCCGCAGCTCGCTCAAGCGCTGCCCGTGAGTCTGCTGCCCGCGGGAATGCCGGGTATCCCAAGGATTGTTCGCCCGCCCTGCTCCTTCCAGCTCCCGGGGTGGGAGTTCCAAGCGATTCCTTGCGCAAACCCCGGTGCCCGCGCCTAGCGCCGACCGTCGGTGTAGGAGCTTTAGATGCGTCAGGGGACACACAGAGCGTCGGACCATCGCCCTAAACAGCCTGCGTTGCCGGGCGCGTGGGATGTTCGAGGGGGGCACGATGATTGCGTGGATAGCCCAACTCCCCTTGAGCTGCCCCATTTTGGGGCCATTCTCCTGTGACTTCCTTCCTTCTCCTGCCTGAAAATTGGCTAGCATGGCACGCGTTCATCGTCAAGGCTTAGAATGTGGTTGTCAGCCCTCCGCGAATACGAAAGTATTACGTTGATGTGCGGGAAAGTCCTACCGTGTGCGGGCGGCGCTGCCCGTACTGTGCGGTGAAATCACGGCGCTGCTAGTGAGGAGTGTCCAAATGCCTGAGGTTTACGACCTGCTGCCTGAAGAGCCCCCTCGTGCTGAGCCGGCCCGTGGGCAGACCTCGTCCGTTTCGATTTTGCGCATCGATGGGTTGGATGTTGCCTTGCTGCCTGAGCTCGAAGGCCTTGAGGCCGCAGCGTCTGACCTCGAAAAGCAGATGCGCGAAGACAAAGTTCCAAGCGGCGTGATTGTCTTCCCTCGAGACGCGGTCGTCAGAGACCTAGAGCCGACACCCGCCAAGCTGGCAGCACGCCAAATCGGGCTGCACAGGAGCAACTCGGAAAGCTTGAAAGCCGGGGCAGAGCAGTACATCAATTGGTACTGGACAAATCGTCGTGAAACGAGACGCGGGCTCATCTAGTCCCCCGCACAGCGCGCTCATAAAAAAAGCTTCGCTTCGGCGAACACCGCATATGGGAGGGTCGAATGCCGAACCAGGCACTCGCGTACCATCGTGTTTCTCCGAGGGTCTTTGACTTAACGAGTCTTCGAACGGGGAACGTTCGCGACCAGTTGCTGCGTGCCACGCTGCTCGCTCAGGGGCTTCTCGATGAAGGCATCCTTTCGTCCGCGTCAAAGTTGCTTGTCTTAGGCGGCGGAGCTGCTGGGATGACGGTCGCCATGACTGCGGCCGAAGGCGGTGTGAATGTGACGGTCATTGAGAAGGACGCAGCGCCATTTTCTACTCTGCTGCAAGCGTCCTTTCGTCGGGTGGACCCGACTGAATACGACTGGCCTCATGCGCACTGGACTAAGGGTGTGTTCCCATTCGGAATGCGCAGCGCTGTCCTTCCGCAGACCGTCGGTCCTGGCAGTGCCTTGGCGAACTCCTTCATGAAAGAATTCCAGGATTGGACGGCCCACCGTGCAGGGCAAATGGGCCGAGGGAAGGTGACCGTTCGACCGCCAGAGAACGCTGACCCCTTTTTTGCGGGAATTACTGACCTGAGTCCGAAAGCAGGTGTAGACGTTTCGGGACCCTGGAAGTCCGCAACCGACACGACCGAACGATTCGCTGTAGTGGTGCGCTGCTACGGGTTTGGCGACGAGTTGACGAGTGACTTTCCACCTCCGGGAAGTTGGGGCGGCTTCTCAGGTCACCGATTCTGGTTCGACAACGACAATCTCTCGGACGGTCATTTGCCGTTACCCAAGGTGTTGAACGGGGTCCTCATCTCCGGCGGGGGTGATGGCGCGATGCAGGACGTCCAGCGCGCACTCACAGGATGGTTCGGCAAAGAACTCTTCGAAAAGCTGGAAACGCGCGGGCGCGAGCTATCACCTACTTTCGATTTGCAACCCGAATGGTTGCGGGCCGACATTTTGGCTGCGGAGGACAAGGCGCGAAGAGCACATGCATGGAAGTCAAACAAGGGTGTGCCGGGGGAACTAGAAGCGTGGCACAAGGCCATCGAGGCAGCGGTGTCCAAGCTGGTTGCGTCGTGGAAAATGTCCCATAGCAACCTGCACGCGTTACTTCGGGCTGTGTTCCGCCCCGAAGTTATGGCAAAGCGCCTGCACGTCACGTGGGTAGTCAAAGAGGCGACTCCGGGATACGCCTACGCGCTCAACCGATTTCTGGTGCTACTGCTCGAGGAGCTTGTCACAGCCTCGAGGACGGTGACGGGCTGGCACATTCATCGCGGGTATGAAATCACGTCTATCAGGCCCCCGAACGGTCACAAGTGCAGCACGCCCGGCGCATGTTTTGGTTACTCTCATACCGTTCACCTCAAGGCGGCGTTTCCATCGATGTCGCCGGTCGCACCCAAAACGGCTGAACTGATTCTTATTCGTCACGGAATTTCTCCATCTGCGGCGCGGGGGCGTGCGCCCGTTCCCGAGCAGATGGTCCCCTTCGACTTGCCTTCCTGAGCTGCCGTGGCGCATCGAGCTTGTCTTGCGCGGCGTAGGCCGCGGTGAAGCGTATCGCTACAATGACTGCATCGCTTGGATTTCTGGCAGCTTTTCTGTCAATGGCGATGGGAAACGAGTGCGAACGAGTGCAAATTGACAGACGTTAGTTGCTGTTCACTTTCCTCTAAGTGCTTGATTTTGTTAGTAGTTGTGTGAGGAAAGCAGTTCACTGACACCCAGGATTGGCATTGAAAATCCGCGTGTCGGTGGTTCGATTCCGCCCCAGGCCACCAGAACAAGACCCGCAAGGGACAAAAAGCCCGCTATCAGATTGGTAGCGGGCTTTTTGTTTGGGTCATCAGCGCTGTAGATGGGACAACTCGCGGGTTCGGTCGAACCGGTCTGATATCGCCGCGCGTTGATCGGCAGAAACGATCTCCATCCATCCGATTGAGGGTGCAGTCCGAGGCTTCCATGCTCAACATCACGACTCCACATCCCGGCGGATGGCCCCACGCCATCGCGTCGGCAAGCATGGATCAATAGAAGCGTGTGGCTCGAGGGGGCCAAGTACTGCCAATGCCAACTGTCACTTCGGCGAGGCGGCGCACAACGAGGAGCGTGGACATGGCGCAGATGAAAAAGCGAAGCACCGTCCTGGGCGGCATCACCAACCTGTCGGTGCTGGCGCCGGTCAAGCAAGGCATGGTGATCGGGTTCGAGCCCATCAGCTATCTCGAACGATTGCGCAAGGTGCTCGATGCGCTGTTCTCGGCGCGGCAGAACGTGCGCGAGTCGGAACTGCTGCAGCCTGTGTTCCCGGATTCGGTGGGGCAGTTCGGCATCATCGACCACTTCCGCTACGCCATCGTGCCGCCCGTCCCCGAGTTGCCGGACGATCAGCAGCCCGACGGCGGCACCTGGCGCCTGTCGCTCAACGTGACCTTCGATGGCGGCTGGGAACCCTACATGCGGGTGATCTACCGCGATCTGGGCGCCTTGCTCGACCTGTTGTTCTGCCACTGCGACGGCTACCCCGGCTCCCTCACATCCACCTACGAGGACTACTGCGCCTGGGTGCGTCGCAACGAGGTGGCGGGCGGCACCTTCTATGCCGATTCGGTGATGCCGCTTGGCGATCAGGACTACCTGGCGGAGGTTGAAAGGGTACAGCGCGAAAAGGGCCATACGCCCGGTGCCGATGCGGCGATCGCCCGGGTGGCCCTGCCTTCGTCGGCGAAGGCGAAAGAATCGGCGCTGGAGCGGGCAGAGAAGGACGTCAAGGGCACGCTGGTGCTGCCATTGCGCACGCTCGCCGGTTTGTACCGGCTGTCGACTTACTTCCCGTCCGGCAACGGCGACAACGCCACGCTGCGCCGCTTTGCTCAATCGATCCTGCAGGGTTCCATCGAATTGAAGATGCGGCTGGACAAACGCAAGGACGGCGAGCGGAACTACAAGGAATGGGCCGAGGTCAACAAGGAACTGGAGCTGTACCGCGATCAGTTGGACTGGCTCGCGGGCAAGGCGCCCTCGATGGGTGCCGCGACCGTGCCCCCGCCCCCGCCGCCTCCCCCCGCCGTGCGCTACGACCCCACATTGCTCCAGGGTCACATCCTTGCCACCAACGAGCCTGTCACGCACGGCTGCGTGGTGCTGCTGCGCGTCTCGAACGCCGGCCACGCGTGCACCGCGCTCCAGGCCCTCGAGCCTCGCTGCGGCCCGCTGGTGCCCAACGGCATCGCCTTCATGATCGGCTTCACGCACGCAGGGCTGGCCGCGCTCGGCATCGCCGCCTCGCGCCTGAACGGCTTGCCGCAGGAGTTCGTCGAGGGCATGGAGGCGCGGTGCTCCTTGCTCGGCGACGTGCGCGCCAACCATCCAGACCGCTGGCGCCGGCCGTTGCGCTGGGGCATGGAGGCGACCGGGCGCCGGGTTGATATCAAGGCGGTGCACGTGCTCGTGCAAATGCGCCTGGCCGACCCGGCCAACGCGTCGGCCGACCTGCATCCGCTGCTGAAGGCAGAGGTGGATGCGCTGAATGCGACAGGCAGCGGTCTGCGTGTGCTGGCCGTGCAGCCGACCCGCAGCTACCGCAATGACAAGGGGGAGGTCACCGGTCACCTCAACTTTGTAGACGGCGTCAGCCAGCCGAAGATCTACACGGGAGCGCTGCCAGCCAATCCGCCGCTGGCGTTCGACGATCGTGTGAGGCCGGGGGAACTGTTGCTGGGTCACGCCACCGGCCGTGGCGATGCCGAGAACCCTGCGCTCGATCCCCTGAAGATGAATGGCACTTTCCTGGTGGTGCGCAAGATGCGCCAGAACATCGACACCCTGAACGCCGCGATGTCGAGGCTCGCGGACGACGCCGAGCGCGACGAACTGCAGACCCGGATGATGGGCCGCAACCGGGATGGTACGGCCCTGGTGCCGCTTCCCGCCGGTGCCGGGCCGAACGAATTCAACTACGACTCCGCGAGCGACAAGTGTCCGTTTCAGTCGCACGTCCGGCGAGCCAACCCGCGCGACGGGCGCTCGTACATGCCGCGCATCTTTCGCCGCGGCATGTCGTACGGGCCCAAGCTGCCGGAGCAGCCCGACGCGGAGCGCGGCTCGGTCTTCATGGCCTACTGCGCCAGCCTCTCGGAGCAGTTCGAGACCCTTCAGGGCTGGATCACAGGCGCCAACAGCAGCGGCGTGGGCTCGGCGCAGGCCGACCCGTTCCTGCGGGTGCCGCAAGTCGGCGAGAAGAACACCTTTCGCTACGTAGACGACAGAGGCAACGTGGTCCGCTTCGATTTCGATCACAAGCCGCTCGCGCATCTGGAATGGGGCCTCTATGTATTCGTGCCGTCGTTGCCGGTGTTGAAGACGCTGGCCGCCTACCATGCCGAGCTGCCGACCGCCGCTCCACGCCCGCGCGCGCCCGGCCCCACGCCGGCAGAAATCGAGGAGGCCGAGCGCGACGAGGTGCGCCAGCAGCTCGACGACCCGGATCGCGCGCCGAAGGCGTGGGAGCTGGTGCGCGGCGGCATCACGACGTCGCCACAGGACACGCCCTACGGCCACCTGCTCGGCACCTGCGACGAGGTCGTGGCGGCCATGAAGGACGATGGCACCCACTACTCGGTGGAGGGTTATGGCGACCGCATGACGGCGTCGATCGGCCTCAATCTGCTCGGCATGGACCCCGGACCGGCACGCGACAGCCAGTTGCCGCTCAACGACGCCATTCTGAACATCAGCGAACAGGCGGCCTACGAGCTGACGATGAAGGTCGTGAAGGGCGCACTCGCCAAATTCCCCGACCTGCCCTCGCCGATCGCGGATGACCTGGTGCGGCGGCCGATCGACCTGGTCTCGCTCGGAGACGGCGTGATGGCCAAGCTGTGCAGCATCTGGATCGGCCTGCCCGATCCGAAGGGCGCCCACATGGTCCCTGGCGGCCGGCTAGAGGTGGACGCGGGCACGCCGCGCTGTCCGGGCAACTTCGCCACGGCCTCGCGCTACATCTTCTCGCCGCAGCCACGCGACGACGTGAAGGCAGCGGGCAAGGAGCAGGGCAAATCGGTGCTGAAGGCCGTGAAGGACTGGCTGGCGGACAGCGGCCAACTGGGAACGCTGGCCATAGACATCAAAGCCCGCCTGGCACCATCCGCGACCGTCGACGACCTTGCCCTCAGCATCGCCGGTGTGCTGCTGGGTTTTCCGCCCACGGTCGAGGGCAACTTCATCCGCACGATGGAAACCTGGATCAAGGAGGAGACGCTTTGGCAGTTCCAGGACGCCCTGTTCGAGGCGACCGCCGGCGCCGACCCCACCTACGACGAGGCCAACGCCGCCTTGCGCAAGGCGTTGCTGGGCACCATGCGCAAGCGGCCGGTGCCGGAGATGCTGTGGCGCTGCCCCGTGGATGCCCATACCGGCATCGACAAGCAAGACAAGCACCGCGTCGTGCTGGGCATTGCTTCGGCGCTGACGGACCCTGCCGCGCCCGATGTCCTGATGTTCGGCCGCAACGGGCCCGACGAAACCAACGAAACGGTCCACGGCTGCCCCGGCTACCACATGGCCATGGGCGTGATGCTGGCCATGATCGCGGGACTGCTGAACGCCGGTGTGCTGCGGCCGACAGGGTCGCCGGTGCTGTTGATCCTCACGCCCAACAAGGCACCCGCACCCGCATAGGCTGCTATCGCGGATGGGCGGCAGTCAACGCCGCCTCGGGCGCCCTGGACTCGTCCCGTGCGTCCGCCTCGATCGAGGCCTGGAGCCGCCTCGCCTCCGCGAGGTGCCATGCCATGCCCATGTGCTCGAACGCAGCCATGGCCTCGACGAGCAAGGCATTGCACCGTTCGCCGCGGTGGAGCCAGGCGATCTCGGCAGTGCACAGTTGCGTCACCGCGACCTCATGCGCGGAGTCGCGCGTGCGCGCGATCTTCATGGCCTTGCCCAGGTAGTGCGGCACGCGCTCGGGCCGCTGCGCCGCGGCGGCGCGCGCCAGTGCGCGGTAGCTCATGGCTGTGCCGAGAAAGTCGCCGAGCCGGCCCCGAAGCAGTGCCCGTGCCGCATAGTGACGGGCCTCGTCGCGTCGCCCGAGGCGCATCATGCCCTCGGCCAGCCAGCCATGATTGAGGGAGCGGAACAAGCCGCTTCCGCGCGGGTCCAGCCAGGCCGTGACGTCGACGATGATCTGCAGCAGCTCGGGTCGGCGCGTCAGCATCCAATCGGCATAGGCGCTCATCGCGCGCGCCACCGACAACTGCGTCAGGCTGCGCGTGGCTTCGGCGATGCGGCCGGATTCGTCGGCGGCCTCGCGCGCCTCCACCCAACGCCCTTGCCAAAGCAGCACCGCGCTGCGCCAGCCATGCACCGAGGCGCCGATCACGTGCGTGACGCCCGCAATGCAGGCCCTCGCCTCATCGAAGCTCTGGTCGGCCTGGGCGAACAGCCCGCGGTCGCCCAGCAGGGCACCGCGACAGACCAGCGAGAAAGCCAGGCCGACATTGAGCTCTCGGCCATCGCGGTGCCGCTCCTTGACGGCGATCGCTTCGTCGAGCAGTTCGGCGGCGCGGTCGTACTGCGCGACCGCGCAATGGGCTTCCCCGAGCGCAGCGACGATCTGCACGGCCAGCTTCTCGTTTCCGGCCTCGCGGGCTTCGGCCAGCGCCTGTTCGCCCTGGGCGATGGACGCGCGCACGTCGCCGAGACTGTAGGTGCTGTAGGCGAGCCAATGGCGCGCGCGAGCGACCGTCGCGGCATCGCCGTAGCGCTCGGCGAGATCGACGGCGCGCTCATGCAAGGCCACTTCGCTGCGCACTGGATCGAAGACCGTCACGCGACCCAGGCTCTGCGCGATGGACACCCAGCGCAACGCCAGCGAAGGGCTTTGCGGCAACCGGTCGAGTGCCGCCAACGCCATGCGGTAGAGGGCGCGGGCGCGATCCAGCGCCGAGGCCTCCAGCGCCTTGTCGCCGGCAAGTTCGGCATAGTGCGCCGCTTGCCCGGCATCGCCGCCCGCGTCGAAGTGCAGCGCCAGGGACTCGATCGCCTCGTCCTCGGCGTCGTCCGTGCTTTGCCGCTGCATCGCCTCGGCAATGCGCAGGTGGAGTTCCTGCCGCAATGCGAGCCCCACCGACTCGTAGATGATGTCGCGCGTCAGGCCGTGCTTGAAGCGCAGCGTGCCGGCACGTTCGCCCGGAAAGATGAAGTCCTGTTCGGCCAGGCCCAGTTGCATGGGACCGTCCGCGCGCTGCCCCGAGATGCGTTCGAGCAGCCAGGCCGGAATCACGTTGCCGATCACCGCGGCCACCCGAACAAGCTCGATTTGCGCCGGGGGCAGGTGCTGCACGCGCGATTCGACGAGGCGGTTCAGCCAGCCCGCGCCGCCCTGGACCCGGCCCAGGCTTCGCCCGGCATCGCCGCGCGCGGCCGAGTGACACAGTTCCTCGAGAAACAGCGGATTGCCGTTGGCATGGCGGCAGATCTCCTCCGCGACGAAGGGGTCGGCCCGAGGCAGCCAGGCGGCGATGACCTGCAGGGATTCGGCATCGCTCAGGGGCATCAACGTGAGCGTGTGGTCTGCCGCCGTGGGAGCGTCGCTGGCGGCGACGACGCGTGTGGACAGCACGATCAGCAACCTTCCCCCCGAGCGTTTGCGCAGCGCCACGAGCACCTGGTGCGATGCATCGTCGGCCCACTGCCAGTCGTCGACGAAGAGGAGCAGAGGTTGCTGCTCGGCCATTCGCGCGAACAGCGCCGCGTAGCTGTCGGGCGTATTGGGCGGCGCCTCGCCGGCCACCGATTGCACCATGTGGTGAAAGGGCTGCAGCGGCTCGGCACCCAGTTCGCTCTCGCAATAGCCGCGCAGCACCGTGCAGCCGCGCTGCACCACGCGACGGAGGAAGTGCTCGACCAGCCGGGTCTTGCCCAGGCCGGGTGGGCCCGCGACCGCCACCGACCGGACCCGTCCGGCCGTGGCGTCGTCCATCGCGCGCTCCAGGAGCGCGAGTTCGGCGCGACGCCCGACGAAGGCGGTCGCACCATGGCGCGCGGTGGCGGCAAGGCTTTCGGCCACGCTGGCGCGCGCATCGACGCGGTAGACCAGGACAGGCGCGGCGCGACCCTTGATCTTCAGCAGTTGCGGCGGACCCGTCACGAAGAATCGACTGGCCGGACCGAGCGTCTCTTCGCTGACCAGGATCTCGTGCGGGCCCGCGGCGTCCGACAGCCGGGCCGCGACATTGGGAACAGGCCCCAGCAGCTCGAAGCGGCCCAACTCGACGTCGCCGGTACTCAACAGCGTCAGTCCTGCATGAATGCCCGTGTGCAGGCACAGCGTGCGGCCCGCCGGAAGCACGGAGCGCAATTCCCGGATCTGCTGGTGCATCTCGAGGGCCGCCGCGACCGCGCCGCGTCCGTCATCCTCCCGCGTCACCGGGTAGCCGAACATCGCCAGCAAGCCGTCGCCTTGCACGCGCACGACCATCCCGCCGTGCAGCGAGATGGTGTCCCGGTAGATTTTTCGCAGCGCCCCGAGCACGGCCGCGTAGTGCTCGGTCTCCATGATCTCTGCCAGCTCGGTCGACTGGGAAAGGTCGGCAAAGAGCAAGGTCAGATAGCGCCTGCCCAGTTGGATGCCAGCCGATCCACCACGCGACTCCTCGATCATTGAAACCCCTCGGCTCGGCGCGGAAGTCGCATCGTGTCGACCACCCGAAGCATTGTTATGGAAGCAAGCGCCTGGCGGAGACTCTCCGCGAGTCAACAGGCCGCCGCATTCTGCGCTCCGCCCTTGACTGGCAAGCGTCGATGTAATGCGAATGTAGTGGATTTCCGAAAATTTGCGGCGCGATGGAGCGCCGCCAGGCCCGCAAAAAAAAAGCGCCCGGTGGGCGCTTTTCATCGACGAGATCAAAGGATCAGAAGACGACCTTGTCGCCGATCTTGATGTCCTTGAACCAGGCTTTCTTGGCCGTGAGATTCTTGCTGCTGCCCAGCATGAGCATGACCGCCGGCGTCGTCGTGGCAAGAGGAACTTTCGCGTCCGGGTTCGGCCAGTTGTAGATGCAGGCGTTCGGATAGGCCTGGATGAGGGCCTGGAGGGACCCACCGGTCGCCGTCTTGTTCGGCATCAGCACGACCGTCGTGCCGTCGGTGGCGTAGATCGCGTTGTCCCAGTGCGACGACTTCCAGGCCTTGCTGCCCGCCGAGATATCGGCGGTGTAGGTGTAGTAGCCGTCGGCATCGGGGCCCGTCGGACTCATGTCACTCAGGTTGGTGATCAGATTCGCCCAGCCGGTGCCATTGCATTCCTTGCTGATGGAATAGTTGACGTACGGAAAGCCGGCGCCAGTGTTCGGACCGGTGCCGTCGTCCTTCGACTTGAAGCTGAATCCTGCAAACTCCGACAGCTTCACCCCATGGAGGATCTCCGTGCCGAGGATGGCCCGGTTGCCGGTAATCCCCGTGTGATAGCTCTTCGTCGCGGCCAGCGATGTGCTGGCGAGCGTTTCGAGAACAAGGGCGTTGGCGCCCGGGTCGAGCCCGACCAGGCTGTTGTTGTCCGAGAAATCCATCGTGCAGGCCGGCAGCTGGGTGCCGTCGGTGGAGCAATCGGCGTCTCGCCAGGTGGCAAGGGCGACGGTCACCGTCACGCTCGCCGGCGCGCTGTCCGCCTTGCCGTCGTTCACGATGAGGCTGAACACATAGTTGCCCGGCACGTCGGCGGTGAATTCGGGCTTCGCGACATTCGGTGAAGCGAGGGTGGCCGCGCTCGTGGCCGGCTTGCTTGCCAGCGTCCACTGGTAGGTGAGGGCGTCGCTGTCGGCGTCCGAGCTGGCGCTACCGTCGAGCTTGAACAACTTGCCGGTGATCGTGCTTTGCGCGGTGCCTGCATTGCTCACAGGCGTCTTGTTGTTGTTGCTGTTGTCGGTCGAGGGACCAGGTTCAGGTGCCGGCGCCGGCGCCGGCGCTTGCGATTGCGAAACCGGGGGAGCGACCGGCGCTTGCGTCGCCGGGGCTGGTGCGAAGGCAGGATAGGAACCCGAACCACCACCGCCACATGCGGTAAGGGCCAGGGCTGCCGCAGTTGCGGCGATCGTGTGGATCAGGGGTTTGGGGCAAGGTGCCAGGGGGGGTCTCATCGGGGACGAACTATGTTACAAAAAGTACTAATTGTAATTATTTCGTCCGTATTTCGGTCTATCTCCCTATGTTCCGGTCTGTGACTTAGTTGTTGAGAATGCTCTCAAAATGACGCAATCCGCAGCAGGCGCGCAAGACGGGGAGGGCGGGGACTGCGCGAACGCGCAGGAAGAGACTCGAACTCCGGTGAAATCCGGTGAAATCACCGAGGCAGGGCTTCGACGACGGCGAAGCCGCCGGCCTCGATCACGGCCGCAGCCTGCAATCTTGCCGGCTCCAGGAGCAATTCGAACGCCTCGCGCGTCCGCTCGCGCCCACCCGGCGCCACCAGCATGTTCAGGTCCGAGAACTTTGCATCGCGCCCCTCGTTGGGCGGCGCGATGATTCGCTCGACCAGCAGCACGCGCCCATCGGCCGCCATCGCCTTGCGCACCACCGTGAGGATGCGAACCGCTTCGACGTCGTCCCAGTCGTGGATCACCGCGCGCAGCACATAGGCATCCGCGCCTTCAGGCACCGCTTCGAAGAAGCTGCCACCCTCGATCCGGCATCGGTCGGCGACACCCGCACGTTCCATGAAGGCACTCGCTGCCGCCACGACGTGCGGTTGATCGAACAGGATGCCTTCGAGCCCGGGATGCGCCCTCAATATGGCCGCCAGCAGCGCCCCTGTCCCTCCGCCCACATCGACGACCGTGCGAAAGCGCCCGAAGTCATAGGCAGCCAGCAGGGCGGCACTCGCCTGACGCGAGAGCGCCGTCATCGCGCCATCGAAAAGCGCGCTTTCTTCGGGCCGTATCGCACGGTAGCTCCACACATCGGCGCCATGAACGTGGCGAAACGCGTTCTCGCCCGTGCGGACGCTGTGCAGCAGCCCGGTCCACGCCTGCCAGTAGCCTTCGCTGCCGATGAATGCCGCCCAGCCCGCCATCGACCCGGCGACGTCCGATCGAAGTTGCTGCCCGAGCGGCGCGAGTTCGAACACGTGGCCATTGCCTTCGCGCAGGATCTCGATGCCCGCGAGCGCCCGCAGCAGCCGATACAGGGTGGGCGCATGCGTGCCGGTGTCGGCAGCCAGTTCGTCGACGGTACGGCTGCGGTCCCCCAGCAGGTCCGCGATGCCGAGCCTCGCGGCAACGTGAATCGCCTGGGACACCTGGTAACCGTCGATCAGACGGCGGAGGGTGATCGCCGGATTCGAATCGCTTGGCATGGCGTGTCCTCGCATCGCGTGGGATCGGTCGAGCATTGTGAACCTCGCGGGGCCATTCGCGACGCTGGCCGCAGGGCTGGAACTTGGGCAAGATGGCGCCTCCCTCGACTTGGTGCCGCCCCATGCGTACTTCCTACTTGTGTATTGGCCCCGTTGCGATCGCCTTGTTCTGCGCCACGCCGGCTTTCGCCCAGCCGGCGCCCACGAAGACCGACGCCGATTGCTACGCGCAGCAGGCCGCGCTGGAAAAGGACATGCGCGCGGCCCGCTCCAGGGGCCAGATGCTGCGCCGTCGGCAGATCGAGGAGAACCTGCACGCCTTGCAAGCCCGTTGCGAGGAAGCCGCCAAGAAGGAGACGCACGAAGCCCGCGTCATGCGCCAGAAGAACACCGTCATGCAGCTTCGAATCGATCTCGACCGCGCCGAGGAAGACCTGCGCAACCTGCTAGCCGAAAAGAAGAAGTAGCCGCCCGTCTGCGAGCCTCCCCCGTACCGCACGGGCCCGCACCGCGCGAGCTGCCGCGGAACCGGCTCCGCCGGGCCGCCGGCAGCGCCCCCTGCAAGGGGGTAGGCGAAGCGGCACGAAGTGCGCGAAGCTGGGGGGTTCGCTAGAAGTCCACCAGCGCGAGCCCGATGTTGAATACTGTGCGCTTGCGGTTGTAGTCGATCAGCGTGTCCCCGTAGCCGTAGAAGAGCTGTGCCTGGAAGCGCAGGTTGCTCTTGACCGGGTCGCCGATCACCTTCAGCCATTCGAGCCGCACGGCCCCCTTGCCGCCGTGCGCCGAAATCGCGACCTGGTTCAAGCGGTCGACCTGCCAGGCGGCCCGGATGTCGGCATTGCCCAGGTATTTGGTGATGTCGGGGTTGTCGTCGTCGGCCCCGTTCTCGGAGATGCGCTTCCAGACGCGCGCGGTGACGACGAACGTGTCGCTCAGTTCCATGCCGCCCATCAGGTAGACGCGGTTCCAACTGCGCGAATAAGGCAGGTCCTGGCCGTTGGACTGGTGCGCCAGCCCGATGCCGGTGTAGCGCACGCGCCAGCCGCCCGGGAGCTGATAGTCGGTCGGATAGCTGTAGATGAGTTCCGGCTCGTGGTCGGTGGTGCGGAAAGGCCGGGAGAGGTCTTCGTTGAACACCTGCCAGGTGGACGCCTGCGAGTACGCGAACCAGAGGCCGTCCTTCTTGATCGGGTCGTCCCCGGTGAGCATCCCCTGCGCGAGCTTGGTACGCACCGACAGGCCGATGCGCATGTCCTGGGCCTGATAGGGCCGGTCGACGCCGTTGCGGCCGGGCGCCGGCGACATCGCAGTCTGGGGATCGTGCGCCGCGACGCCGAGGCCGACGCTGAGAGGGCGGTAGCCGCGAAAGCCGAAGGTGCCGCAACTGCTGCCGGCTTCGAGTTCCCAGAAGCGCGACAGATGCGAATACTGCCGGTCGCGGCACCCGTCCGTGGTGGCGACGGTGACCACGCGCGTGGCTGGTATCTCGGCGTTCACGGGCGGGAGGGTTTCGGCGAGCACCGGCGGCGCGGCCGGAACTGCTGCGGCGGGCAAGGTCTGCTGCTGCGCCCAGCGGTCGAAGCAGGCGAGCCGCGCTTCGCTGTTGGCGTTTCCGGCGAGCTTTTGGCACTGCTGCCAGGTCAGTTCCGATTCGGCCAGGGGGCTGGGCGGCTTGTCCACGGCCTGCGCCTGCGCGCCCGTGGCGGCGCCGATCCCGGTGAAAAGAGCGGTGAAGAAAAGAGTCTGTCTATTCATCGATCAGTTACCGAATTGCCAATCTTGCTCAGGACGAAGGGATGCGTGCTGTCGCTCGCGGCGTCCCGCCAGACGCCTTTCCACTCCTTGCCGCACGACGAAGCCTGCAATTCGCCGAGCCAGACGCCGCTGATGGCGCGGCCGTCGAGCGATTCGTCCAGGCTCAGCATGCCCTCGTCGTCGATATCGCCCGCCAGTTGGGCGACCGTGGCGGGGGTGCCATCGCCGCCTCGGGCGATTGTGCCGCGCACCCCGGCGTAGTCCGGATGTTGACTGAGCTTGACAATTGCAGCGCCCTTCTGTCCGTCGATGCGCGCTTCCCAGGTGCCGAACAGCGCTTGGAGCGGCACCTCGGTCCCGCGAGAGGGGCAGGTTGCCGCTGCCGGTGCCTCCGGCCCGCCCGGCGCCGCGGCGCAGGCGACGCAGACTGCGGCCAGGCAGGCCATGAGCGCGCACCTCATGGCGCCGAGGCGGCCGCTGCGGCAGCGGCGGCGTTGTCCTGCGCCTTCTTGGCAAACTCCGCGCGCAGCGCCTTGAGCTTCTCGCGCGGGTCCTCCTTCATGGTTTTCTTGTCGAGCGCCATTTCGGCGATGAAGCGGCTCGGCTGGGCCGCGACCATTTCGCGGCCTTTCTTGCGGCGCTTGGTCCAGCTCACGGCCAGGCTGCGCTGGGCGCGCGTGATCCCCACGTACATGAGCCGGCGTTCCTCCTGCAGCCGTTCCAGCGTGTTCTCGCTGACCTTTTCCTGCCGGCCTTCGTCGTCGTCGAGCTTGAAGGGGAGCAGGCCCTCGGTCACGCCGACGAGCATCACGTGCGGCCACTCCAGGCCCTTGGACGCGTGCAGCGTCGACAGCGTGACCACGTTCTGGTCCTGCTCGCGCTCGCTGATGGTGGACAGCAGCGAGATGGTCTGCGCGACTTCGAGCAGGCTCTTGCGCTCGTTCTCGACGGTGGCGCCCGACGCATCGTCGATCTGCCCGCCGCAGCGCTGCGACATCCAGTCGCAGAACTCCATGACGTTGGTCCACCGGCTCGCGGCGGCCTGCTCGCTGTCCTCGCCGTCGTAGAGGTGCTTCTCGTAGTCGATTTCCTTGAGCCACTCGGCCAGGAACGCACGCGCGTCCTCGGCGCCGATCGTGCGGCGGGCCCGGTATTCCAGGTCGTTGATGTATCGGCCGAACTCGTGCAGGCCTTCCAGCGCGCGCTTGGGCATCACGCTCGGTAGCGAGGGGCTGAACAGGGCCTCGAAGAGGCTGAGCTTGTACTGGCTCGCGAAAGTGCCGAGGCTGGCCAGGGTGGTGTGGCCGATGCCGCGCTTGGGCGTCGTCACGGCGCGCAGGAACGCCGGGTCGTCGTCGTTGTTGACCCACAGCCGGAACCAGCCGCACAGGTCCTTGATCTCGGCGCGGTCGAAGAAGCTCTGGCCGCCCGAGACCTTGTACGGGATCTGCGCCTTGCGCAGCGCCTGCTCGAACACGCGCGCCTGGTGGTTGGCGCGGTAGAGGATCGCGAAATCGCGGAACTCCTTGAACTGAGGGCCTTGCGAGGTCGCATCGCCGGCGCGCAGGCTCTGGATGCGCGCGACGGTGCGCTCGGCCTCGTGCGCCTCGTTGTCGGCGTCGACGATGCGCACCGGCTCGCCTTCGCCGAGTTCGCTGAACAGCGTCTTCGGAAACAGCTTGGGGTTGGGGCCGATCACGTTGTTGGCGGCGCGCAGGATGGCGCTCGTGCTGCGGTAGTTCTGCTCCAGCTTGATGACCTTGAGGTTCGGAAAGTCGATCGGCAGCTTGCGCAGGTTGTCGAGCGTGGCGCCGCGCCAGCCGTAGATCGACTGGTCATCGTCGCCCACGGCGGTGAAGCGGCCGCGTTCGCCGACCAGGGCCTTCAGCACCTCGTACTGGGTGGCGTTGGTGTCCTGGTATTCGTCGACCAGCACATGGCCCAGCGCGGCCTGCCATTTGCTGCGCACTTCGTCGAAGTCGCGCAGCAGCTTGAGCGGCATGCCGATCAGGTCGTCGAAGTCCACGCTCTGGTAGGCCACCAGGCGCTCTTCGTAGCGGGCCATGATGCGGGCGGTGATGCGCTCGTTGTCGTCGGTGGCCTGCGCTTCGGCCTGCGCGGCGTTCAGGCCCATGTTCTTCCACTTGCTGATGGTCCACTGCCAGATGCGCGCGGTGGCGGCGTCGGTGGTGCCGCCCGCATCCTTCAGGATCTTGGTCACGTCGTCGGCATCGAGAATGCTGAAGGCCGGCTTCAGGCCCAGCACGGCGCCGTCCTCGCGCATCATGCGCACGCCGAGCGCGTGGAAGGTGCAGACCACCACTTTCTTGGCATCGCGCCCGATCAGGCCCTTGGCCCGCTCGCGCATTTCGGACGCGGCCTTGTTCGTGAAGGTGATGGCGGCGATGCGCTGGGGCTCCAGTCCGGCCTGGATCAGGCGCGCGACCTTCTGGGTGATCACCCGGGTCTTGCCGGAGCCCGCGCCCGCGAGAACGAGACAGGGTCCGTGCATGTAGTTGACGGCTTCTTGCTGCGCTAGATTGAGACCGGAAGACATTGAATGGGGAGACAGGCGCAAAAGCGGGCAATGATACGGGGCACCTTGCGCCTGCCGAGGCCCGCCGATGTGCTAGGGCAGCGCCGAAGTCGATCGGTTCGTCGCTGTGGCGCGCCCAAGCACAATCGCCGCGTGCTCCAGATATTTCTTGTCACCGTCCCTTTCTTCGCGCTGATCGCCGCAGGCTATGCCGCCGCTCGCAGCGGCGTGCTGCCCCTGGCGGCGATTCCGGGGCTCAACGCCTTCGTGCTGTACTTCGCGCTGCCTTGCATGCTGTTCCGCTTCGGCGCGGGCGCGCCGATCGACCAGTTGCTGGATGGCGCCGTCGCGCTGATCTGGGGCGTCAGTGCGCTGATCGTCGTCGGGGCCACGGTGGCGCTGAGCCGCAACGAGCGCATCGGCTGGAACGACGCGGCCTTCGGCGCGCTGGTGGCGGCTTTTCCGAACACGGGCTTCATGGGCGTGCCCTTGCTGGTGGCGATCCTCGGCGCGCAGGCGGCCTCGCCGACGATCATCAGCATCGCGTTCGACATGATCGTGACGTCGTCGCTGTGCATCTTCCTGTCGCGCCTCGACGGCGCGGACGAGCATGGCGCAGCCAAGGCCGTGCGTCAGGCGCTGCGCGGCATCGTGCAGAACCCGATGCCCTGGGCCATCCTGCTGGGCGCTGCGGCGTCCGCGAGCCGGCTCTCGCTGCCGGGGCCGGTGGACCGCACGGTCTCGATGCTGGCCGAGGCCGCATCGCCGGTGGCCTTGTTCACCATCGGCGCGGTGCTGGCGCGCTCGGCCTTGCTGGCGCGCGAGCATCGCGCCAGCGCGGTGGTCGCCGAGGCCATGGGCGGCGCAACCCCGCCGACCCGGCAAGCGCCGTTGCGCGACGTGCTGCCGGTGGTCGCGATCAAGCTGGTGGCGCATCCCCTGGTGGTCTACGGCATCGCGATGGGAGCGATGGCGCTCGGGCTGCAGCTGGAGCGACAGGCCCTGGTCACCATCGTGCTGGTCGCCGCGCTGCCCAGCGCGAGCAATGTGTCGATGCTGGCCGAGCGCTTCGGTGCCGACAACGGGCGGGTGGCCCGCGTCATTCTGTGGACGACCGTCGCGGCCTTCTTCAGCTTTCCGCTGGCGGTGGGCTGGCTGCGGTAGCGCCGGGCGCTACGGCGTCAGCACGCCGAGCTTGTAAGGGTCGGCGTCCGACAGCAATTCGCAGCGGGACATGTCGCGGCCTTGCGTGCCGTCGCAATAGAAGGTGTTGTAGACGCGGCCGAAGAGCGTGGGGGTCGAGGTGAACAGCACGCCCTGGCTGGGCTGCCAGCGCTCCTTGAGGATTGGGGCTGGCATGGCAGCGGCTGGCGTCGCGGCCGCCACGGGTGCAGGGGGCTCGGCGGCTGCCGGGGCATCGTCCGCGGGCCCTGCGAACTCGGCCAGGGTCTTCAAGCCATCCTCTCCGCTCCAGCGGCTGACCAGATCGGCCGGCCGCGGCCGCTGCGATACCGGGATCAGCAGGCCGTTGACCTGGAATCCGCGCCCGAAGCGATGCTCCTTGCCCGCCAGGAAGGCGTAGGCGCAGGCGGCGTGGCACTGCCCCTTGGCTTCGGTGTTGACGCCCGTGGCCCGTATCGCCTGAGCGAACTCGCGTGCCACATCGGGCGTTCCGCCGAGCGAGTTCTCGAACACCACGGTCCGGACCTTGCCGCTGAACAGGTGCTCTTCGAACGCCTTGATGGCGGTGCCGTCCAGCATGCCGCTGACCACGAGGCGGCTGCCCTCGAGTTCCAGCTCGGCCGCATTCGCGCCCAACGCCATGCAGGCGAACGAAAGACTCCAGACGACCCCGAGCGACGTTTTCACTTTGTTTCCCCCTTATCGCGAGATTTCGGTGTAAATCCCGCCTTCTCGGAGATTGAACGGCGTGTCGGGCCGACGTCAACTGTTGTTTCAGAGTATTTCCTACAGCCGGTTCCCAGAAAGAAAGCGATAGTGCTAACTATTGCTTTTAGTTAGTGCTTAGGTTCACACAAGCGCTGATAAAGTGAATCCCTGAATCGGGAGAGTTGGCATGACGACATGGTTGCGCGGGGTCCTGTGGGTGGTTTGGCTCGCCAGCGCCTTCTGGCTTTGGCATGTGGGAGCCCTCGGCGTGGGAAGTGCGCTGGCGGTGGGGCTGCTGAGCCTTGTTCTTTTGATCTGGCCTGGCCCGGCAAGTCGACGACGGCGTTCGTCCCTCCAATACGTCGAGATGGGGAAGGCGCCCGTCAGCCTGCGCTGAGCCGCCGGCCAGCAGCGCTCAGATGCTGTGCGGGTCCACGTCGACCAGCCAGCGAATCACTCCCTTGCCTTCGGGCGCACGCCGGAGTTCGTGCAGCAGGGGCTGCCAGCCGGCGAGGACGCGCTGAAGCGCCGCGCGCGATGCGCTTTCAATCAACATCTGCGCCCGCTCCACATTCGCCACGCGCTGGATCGCCAGCGGAACGGCCGGATAGCGCGTGACCCGGTCGGCAGCCTCCAGCGCGTCGGCTGACACGCTCGCAGCGTTCAGGAAGGCCTGGGCCGCATCCTGGGTCCGGGCATCGGCGCGCAGCAGCGCCTGGAAGGCGAAGGGCGGCATGCCCGCAGCCGCACGATCGTCCAGCTCCTGTTGCGCGAAAGCCGGATAGTCATGCCGGCGCAGCGCCGCGAAAAGCGGGTGTTGCGGATGATGGGTCTGGATCCACATCTCCGCTGTAGCACCCTGCGATGACAGGTACGCCGCATCGCGGCCCGCGCGCCCGGCCGATTGCATGAGCAGGCTGAACAAACGCTCGGGCGCCCGGAAGTCGCTTGAAAACAGCGCCCCATCGGGGTTGATGGCCGCCACCAGCGTGATGCGCCGGAAATCGTGGCCCTTGGCGATCATCTGGGTGCCGACCAGCACGTCGACCTCGCCGGAATGCACGGCGGCAAGCTGGGATTCGAGCGCGCCCTGCTTGCGCGTGCTGTCCGCGTCGATGCGCGCGATACGAACCTCGCTGCCGTCCGGCCGCTTGACCGCGGCGAACAGCTCGCCCAGATGCTCTTCGAGCCGCTCGGTGCCTCGGCCGACCGGTGCGATGTCGAGGTTGCCGCAGGCCGGGCAGGCGCGCGGCACCCGCTCGGTGAACCCGCAGTGGTGGCAACGCAGCGTGCGGTCGATCTTGTGGAAGACCCGGTAGGCGCTGCAGTGCGGGCATTCGCTCTTCCAGCCGCAATCGCCGCAGGCCAGCACCGGCGCGTAGCCCCGGCGGTTCAGGAACACCATGCTCTGCTCGCCGCGGGCGATCCGCTGGCCGATCGCGTCCAGCAGTGCGCCCGACAGCACCGTCCGGGGCGGCTGCAGGTTCATGTCGACCAGCCGCACCGCCGGCAGCGTGCTCGCGCCAATGCGCGATGGCATCGCCAGCCGGATGTAGCGGCCTCCCGCATCCTCGCCTTGCGCCGGACGGCTCTGGTGCCAGCTCTCCAGCGACGGGGTGGCCGACCCGAGCATCACCTTGGCGCCTTCGCGCTGGCCGCGCCATACCGCGAGGTCGCGCGCCGAATAGCGTGCGCCTTCCTGTTGCTTGTAGCTCGGGTCGTGCTCCTCGTCGACCACGATCAGCTTCAGGCCCGGCATTGACGCGAACACGGCCATGCGCGTGCCGAGCACGATGCGCGCCGTGCCGCTGTGCGCCGCGAGCCAGCTGGCGAGTCGTTGCGGATTCGTCATGCCGCTGTGCAGCGACACCACCGCTGCGGCGCCGAAGCGGCCGTCGAAGCGCTCCTTGAAGCGCGCTTCGAGCTGTGGGGTGAGGTTGATCTCCGGCACCATCACCAGCGCCTGGGCGCTCGGGTCGCGCTCCAGCAATGCGGCGACGGCGCGCAGGTAGACCTCGGTCTTGCCGCTGCCCGTGCTGCCGAACAGCAGGAAAGGGCCGGGTTCCGCATCGAAGCGGGCCAGCGCCTGGATTTGCTCGTCGGTGAGCGCCACGGGGTGAGGGACCTCGCCCGTGGCCTCCGGCGTACCCGCAGCCGCCTGGCGCTTGAGCCGCCGGGCGAGTTGCACGGTCGTCAGGTCCCGAAGCTGCGGCGGCAGGGCGGCGAGCGCGATTTCCCCCAGCGAGCGCTGGTAATAGCGTGCCGCGAAGGCGACCAGATCGCGCCAGGCGTCACCCAGCGGCGGGAGCCCGTCCAGCAGCGCGCCTACGGGCTTGAGTTCGATGGCCGTCTCTGCCTCGTCCTCGTCCAGATGCACCGCCCAGACGACGCCCAGAACCTCGCGACGGCCCAGCGGCACCCGCACGAGGGCCCCGGGAAGCATCGGCACAACACTTGCGTAGCTAAGGACATCCCCTAATGCGCTGTGCGCGGGGGTCTGGACCGCGACGTCCACACGCCATTTCAAAGCTGACTCCCGCTACGGGCGTTTGTTAAAGCGACTTTGAGCAAAACGACCTAAGTTGTTGATTTGTCTGCGCTTTGCAGGCCATCCAGTTTTTCTGTGGATAACTTTGTTGATATCGGGGCTTGACTCGCCGCGAGCCCTTGAAAATCAAGGCTTCGGCTGGAATGCACGCAAAAAAAGCAAAGTTCGAAACCTATGTAAATCAATGACTTAGCTTCGCTATCGCTTTAGGAGCAGGGGTGCATGGGCAAAATATAGTTTTGCGCACCGCAACAGGGGTTTTGTGCATAAGTCAGTCCCTCCTCACGCTTTTCGTCCTTGACAAACGCCCGGGACTCGTTCTCGTTGCTTACAAGTGATAACAATACGCTCATGCACGCAGGGCGCGGGACTGGGCGTGCACCGCTGCAACGAGGGCAGCGACGTGCTCGGGCGGCGTGAACTGGCTGATGCCGTGGCCCAGGTTGAAGATGTGCGTCGGCCCGCTCGTGGCGCGATCGGTGTGCGGCCGGCCGAAGCTCTGCAGCACCTTCCCCACTTCGGCTTCGATCTGCGCGGGCTGTGCGAACAGGACGTTGGGATCGATATTTCCTTGCAGGGCCTTGCCGGACGGCCCCTCGCCCACGAGTGAACGCGCCTTGCCGAGGTTGACGGTCCAGTCCAATCCCAGCACTTCGCAGTCGAGCGCGCGCATGTCCTGCAGCCAGAGCCCGCCGCCCTTCGTGAACACGATGCGCGGTACCGGGAGCCCGTCGGCGCCTTCGCGCTTCAGTTGCGAGAGCACGCGCGCGGTGTAGGCGAGGCTGAATTCCTGGAAGGCGCCATCGGCCAGCACGCCGCCCCAGCTGTCGAACACCATCACGGCCTGCGCGCCGGCGTCGATCTGGGCATTGAGGTAGGCGGCGACCGAATCGGCATTCACGGCCAGCAACCGGTGCATCAGGTCCGGGCGGCTGTAGAGCAGCGTCTTGACCCGCCGGTAGTCGCTCGATCCGGCGCCTTCGACCATGTAGCAGGCGAGCGTCCAGGGACTGCCCGAAAACCCGATCAGCGGCACCCGGCCGTCCAGCGCGCGCCGGATCGACGCGACGGCGTCGAAGACGTAGCGGAGCTTGTCCATGTCGGGCACCGCCAGCGCGCCGACCGACGCCTCGTCGCGCACCGGTCGCGCAAAGCGGGGGCCTTCGCCGGCTTCGAACGAGAGGCCCAGGCCCATCGCGTCCGGCACGGTCAGGATGTCGGAGAACAGGATCGCTGCGTCCAGCGGGTAGCGCTCCAGCGGTTGCAGCGTCACCTCGGTCGCGTAGTCGGTGTTCGTGGCCAGGCCCATGAAGCTGCCGGCCTTGGCGCGCGTGGCCACGTATTCAGGCAGGTAGCGCCCGGCCTGGCGCATGAGCCAGACGGGGGTGTGGTCGGTGGCCTGACGCCAGCAGGCGCGCAGGAAGGTGTCGTTCTTCAGGGGGGCGAAAGGCATCCCGCGATTGTCGCAGGGCAGCCTTTCTCCCTCGCTAGAAGAGCCTGCTGTGCTCCACCATGATGCAGCGGTCCTGCACCACCTCTAGCCCCGCCGCGCGCGCCTTGGCGGCTGCGGCTTCATGGCGGATGCCGAGCTGCAGCCAGACAGCCGGCGCGCCGATGGCAATGGCTTCGTCGATCACGGGCGGCACGTCCTCGGCATTGCGGAACACGTCGATCAGGTCGATCTGCTCGACCTCGGCCGCCGCGGTGAGCGTCGGGTACGCCTTCTCGCCGAAGACTTCGCTGGCGTTCGGATTCACCGGAATGATCCGGTAGCCGGCCGACTTCATGTACTGGGCCACCCCGTGGCTCGTGCGGTGCGGTTTCGGTGACAGGCCGACGACCGCGATCGTGCGGGTCCGCTTCAGCAGGGGGGCGATTTCGGCGTTGAGGGCCGTGGGGTTGGCGGTGTTGTCCATGTGTCCCATGGTGGCCGGCCCATCGCGCAGCGCCAGCCGCCGGTGTCCTACGCGGGTAGGCCGGCGGCCGACAGGCTCAAGTCTTGTACTTGATCGAGCAGCCGTAGGGCCGGGTGGCGGCGGCGCTGATCGCCTTGCCGTCGAAGGCTTCGCCCAGCGCCTGGTTCACGTAGTTGGTGGCGGTCTTGATGTCCTCGGCGCGCGACGAGGGGATGCTGTCGATCCCGCCCGCATAGACCAGCGTTCCCTTGGGGTCGACGATGAAGATGTGCGGGGTGGTGCGCGCGCCGTAGGTCCGGCCGATCACGCCGTCCTCGTCCATGAGTACGGCCGTCGGGGCGGCGGACTGGTCCTTCATCCAGGCGTCGAGAGCTGGGGGCTTCAGATAGTCGCTGGCGGCGCGCTCGGTGGAGTTGATGGCGAGCCAGACCACGCCCTTTGCCGTGGCGGCTTTCTGGGTGGCGGGCATGTTGCCGCTGCCGTAGTGCTTGCGCACGAACGGGCAGCCCGGGTTGGTCCATTCGAGCACCACGAACTTACCGGCGAAATCGGAAAGACGGTGCTGCTTGCCGGCGGTGTCGACGCCGATGAAATCCGGCGCCGGCTGGCCAACGGCCGGTGCGGCGAGGGCTTGGGAATTGATCAGGAACGTGGCACCCAGTGCCACTGCGGCCGTCATGACCGCCCGGCGCGAAGCCCTGTCGAGCGCTGCGCGGGCATTGCGCGCAGCACGGTAGGAACGCGACTCGGAAGATGACGATGAAGACATGGTCGGCTTGACCTCCAGTGGATAAATCTCAATAACCACTGCAGCTTAGAACGGTTTCTTCATCCGCTTGTGACAACCCGTACCCGTGTCAAGGTCAATGATTGTCAAAGGTCGGCGAGCGCTGCGCGCACCTCGTCCTTGCTGAGTATTTCGGTCAGCACGACCGGCGCCTTGCCGGGGGCTTGCAGCACGTACACCGGAACGCCGCTGCGGCCTAGTGCCGTCAGGGCCGCCGTGATTTCAGGGTCCCTTCGCGTCCAGTCGGCGCGGAGCATCGCGACGTTCCTGGCATCGAAATCGGACAACAGCTCGGCGTCGGCGAGCGTGCTTCTCTTGTTGTATTGGCAAGTTACACACCAGGCAGCCGTAAAGTCCACGAACACCGGACGGCCAGCCGCCGTGAGTTCGCTCGCACGAGCGGCGGACCAGGGTTGCCAGCGTTCGCCCGATGCAGTCGCCACGGGCTCCGCGGGCCGGACCACATTGCCGCCAATCGCGCCGGCCAACGCCGCCGTGGTCGCGAGCGTCAGGCCCGTCAGCACGATGCGGGTGCGACCACGCAAGGTCAGCGCCCAGACGATGGCCGCCAGACACACCAGCAGGGCCAGCAGCGCACCGGCCCCGTCGATGCCGCTTTGCTGGCCCAGCACCCAGACCAGCCACGCGACCGTAGCGAACATGGGGAAGGCCAGCAGGCGGCGCAGGGTGTTCATCCACGGGCCGGGCTTGGGCAGCAGTCGCGCGACGGCCGGAACGAACCCCGCCGCCAGATAGGGAAGCGCCAGCCCCAGGCCGAGCACCGCGAACATCAGCAGTGCCTGCGCGGCAGGCAGCCCGATCGCGAAACCCAGCGACGCGCCCATGAACGGCGCGGTGCAGGGTGACGCGATGACGACGGCGAGCACCCCCGAAAGAAAGTCGTTCGCCACCGGATGCCGGGCCTGGACGCCGCAGAGCGAGGCCGGCGCCACGTTGCCGAATTCGAAGACGCCGGCCAGGTTCAGCCCGATCAGCGTGAACAGGCCGGCCAGTACCGCAACCACCGCAGGGGACTGGAGCTGAAAGCCCCAGCCGAGCTGGGCGCCCGCCGCGCGCAGCGCGAGCATGGCGCCGCCCAGCCCCAGGCAGGAAAGGATGACGCCGCCTGTGTAGGCCATCGCGGCCAGGCGGTGGCCGCGCCGGTCCTCGGCATGCCGGGTGAAACTGAGCACCTTGATCGCCAGCACCGGAAACACGCAGGGCATCAGGTTCAGCAGCAGGCCGCCGATCAGGGCGCCCAGCAAGGCTGCGACCAAGGTGCCGGTGGGCTGGGTCAGCGGCGGTGGGGCAGCGGTGTTGGCTGCGAGCGCGGCCTGCAGCGCCGGCGACACCTGCGCCCGCGGCGCCACGGTCGGCCACGTACCGCTGACCGGCGGCTCGGCGCGCCAGGCGATGGGCTGGCCGGCTTGCCTGTCCGCTTCCGCCAGCGCGACGACCACCGGCATCACCGAGGGACTGGCGCTGCGCTGGCCGGCGAGCGGCACGGTCGCGGTCCAGGCGTCGCCTTGCCAGGATTGCGTCCAGTCCTTCCCGAGCACGGCGGCGGTGTGGACCACCTCCGGCGTTTCGGGGAAGAACTCCAGCGTCTTGCCACGAGCCGATGACGGCAGCCCGTCGAGGCGGATCTGCAGCTTGTCGCCTGCGATAGCGATCTCGCCGGGCTTGCCGAGCGGCGCGGGCTGCGCGGCCAGGGCCGCATCGAACTCGGCCTTGTGCAGCGCGGTCGAGCCCTGCAGCGGCAGCTTGAGCTGGAACTCGCCTTCCTCGGGGATGCACTCCTTGCGGCAGACCAGCCAGGAGGCCTTCAGCCGCACGTCGAGTTCGGCCGCGCCCGTCAGGGAGGTGGGGGGCTTGAAGTCCGGCGCGATGGTGAGCGGCACCGGCAGCAGCACCGTGCCCTCGTAGCCATAGTTGGCGAGATTGCCGATCGGGATCTTCCTCGGCACCGGCCACGCGATGTCGCCGTTCGATACGCCCGCCGGCAGCGACCAGGCGAGCTCGGTCGGCAGGCCGGAGTCGCCAGCGTTCTTCCAGTAGGTATGCCACTCGGGCTGGTGCGCGATCCGCAAGCCGACCCAGACCGGGGCGCCGGGGGAGACGCCGTCCGGCGCATGGGCGAGGAGTTCGGCCCGCACGTGCGGGGTCGTGACCACCGGCCCGATGCGGGAGGACAACTGCGCCGCAGCCGGCATGCAGGCTGCGAGGGTGGCGAGCAGAAGGCCCGCGAGACGAAGAGGGGAGAAAAGTGCCATGCCGGTCTGTCGGAGCGGGCCGGGCCGGGTGAAGTTCCAGCCTCCCCTCATTGCGCAGGGGCCCATCCGAGCACCACGCGGCGGCTGTTGGCGCTCTTCTTCTCGATCTTGGTCACCACGACCGTGCCGATCTCGCGCGTGTTCGCCACGTGCGTGCCGCCACAGGGCTGGAAATCGATCGATTCGCCATCGCTGCCGATGCGGATCGTGCGCACGGTGCCCGTGCCGCGCGGCGGCTGAACGCTCATGCTCTTGACCAGCGCCGGGTTGGCGTCGAGTTCGGCGTCGGTGATGGCGCCCACGGTCAGCGGAATGCCCGCCTCCACCAGACGGATCAGGCCGGCCGTGAGCGCTTCCTTGTCCAGCGGGTCGGTCATGTGGAAGTCGAGCCGCGCGTACTCGGGCGTGATCGAGCAGCCATTGACCGGCTGCGGCACCAGATGGCACAGCAGGTGGGTGGCCGTATGGAAGCGCATCAGCTTGTGGCGGCGCTCCCAGTCGATGCGCGCGGTCACGCCATCGCCCGGCTCGAGCGCGCTCGGCAACCCGGCTTGCTCCGGCGCCGGGACATGAAGGATGTCGTCGGTCGGCTTGCCCTCGGCATCCTTGGACTTTCGGGTGTCGGCGATGGCGATCTCGCGCCCGTCGGCGAGCACCAACCAGCCGCTGTCCCCGGCCTGGCCGCCGCCCAGCGGGTAGAACACGGTGCGGTCCAGCACGATGCCGTCCTCGTGGATGCGCACGATGCGGGCCTCGCACTCGCGCAGATAGGCGTCGGAACGGAACAGGTCGTCGGTCATCGCCCGATGGTAGCGGCGACGCCACACCGGGGTGCGCCCACGCCAGAAAGCGCCCACAGCCGACAGCCGGGGCCGGTGCGGCCCGATCATCGTTTGAAGCGCGCATCCCATGCGCGCCCCGCCATGGAAGGACCTGGACCATGAGACCCCCCATCCGCATCCCGTGCCGCGCCGCACTGCTCGCTTCGTTGGCCGCCGCCGTGCTGCTCGCCGCCTGCGGAGAGACTGCCCGGCTGCCGCCCGAGGCCGGCATCGGCCCCACGCCGCAACTGCCCACGCCCAACAAGACGCTGATTCCCACGGTGAACATCGCGCCCGCCGTCGGCTGGACCGATACCGCCGGGCCGAGCGCGCCCGAGGGCTTCACGGTGACGGCGCTGGCGCGGGGCCTGGACCATCCGCGCTGGGTGTACGTGCTGCCCAACGGCGACCTGCTGGTCGTCGAGAGCAACAAGCCGCCCAAGCCCGAAGGCGCCAAGGACGGCGGCGACGGACTCTATGCGCGGGTCCGCTCGATGGTGATGGGCGCGGTCATGAAGCGCGCCGGCGCCCAGGTGCCGAGCCCCAACCGCATCACCTTGCTGCGCGATACCGACGGCGACGGCGTCGCCGAGGTGCGCCAGGTGTTCATGCAGAACCTGAATTCGCCCTTCGGCGTCGTGCTGGTCGGCAATGAGCTGTTCATCGCCAACGCCGACGCGCTGGTCAAGGTGCCCTATGCGGCCGGCCAGACCGCCATCACCGCCGCGCCCACGAAGGTGACCGACCTGCCCGCCGGCATCAACCACCATTGGACCAAGAACGTCATTGCCAACCGCGAGGGCACCAAGCTCTATGTGACGGTCGGCTCCAACAGCAACGTGGGCGAGAACGGGCTCCCGGCGGAGGAGGGGCGCGCGGCGATCTGGGAAGTGGACGTCGCCACGGGCGCGAAAAGGATCTACGCCGGCGGCCTGCGCAACCCGAACGGCATGGGCTGGGAGCCCGATACCAACGTGCTCTGGACGGTCGTGAACGAACGCGACGAGATCGGCAGCGACCTCGTGCCCGACTACCTCACCTCCGTGAAGGAAGGCGGCTTCTACGGCTGGCCCTGGAGCTACTACGGCGGCCACGTCGATGCGCGCGTGAATCCCCAGCGGCCCGACCTGGTGGCCCGGTCGATCGTGCCCGACTACGCACTCGGTTCCCACGTGGCGCCCCTCGGCATGGCCTTCTCCAGCGCTCGCGGCATGCCGGCCGAATTCGCGAGCGGCGCCTTCGTCGGCCAGCACGGCTCGTGGAACCGCAGGCCGCTGTCGGGCTACAAGGTGGTGTTCGTGCCCTTCATCGGCGGCCGGCCGAGCGGGCCGCCGGTCGATTTCCTCACCGGCTTCCTCACCGCCGACGAGAAGGCGCAGGGCCGACCCGTCGGCGTGGCGCTCGACAAGAGCGGCGCGCTGCTGGTGGCGGACGACGTGGGCAACGCGGTCTGGCGCGTCAAGAGAAAGTAGCTCCGCGGGCTGCGCCGCGATGGGCGCGGGACCACTAAGATCGCCGCATGACAGCCCCCGCCAGCCGCTTCTGGTCCCAACTCACGACACGCGATTTCGGCGCGCTCGATCCCGCGACGACGGTCGCGGTGCTGCCGCTCGGCGCCACCGAGCAGCACGGCCCGCATCTGCCGCTCAACGTCGATTCGACCCTGGCCGACGGCATCGTGGCGGCAGCCCTGCCCTTGCTGGCGCCGGATCTGCCGGTGCTCTTCCTGCCTACTCAGCAGGTCGGCCTGAGCCCGGAACATGCGCGCTTTCCCGGCACGCTGACGTTGTCGTCCGAGACGCTGATCCGCCTCTGGAGCGAGATCGGCGCCGGCGTGGCCCGTTCGGGCCTGAGAAAGCTGGTGCTCTTCAACGCGCACGGCGGACACACCGGCGCGATGGATATCGTCGCGCGCGAGCTGCGTGCGGCGCACGGCCTGATCGTCTACAGCGTGAGCTGGTTCAACCTGCCGCTCGGCGATGCCGGCGCGCAGTTCAGCGCCGACGAGCATCGGTTCGGCGTGCACGCGGGCGACATGGAGACATCGATGATGCTGGCGCTCGCGCCGGAGCGGGTGGCGATGGATGCCGCGCGCGATTTCGGCTCCACCTCGCGCCAGCGCGCCGCCGACTACGCCATCCTCGGCAACGGCCGCAGCGCCAAGCTCGGCTGGGCGATGGAGGACTACAACCCCGACGGCGCCGCAGGCAACGCCGCCGCGGCAACGGCGGAAAAAGGGCGTGCGCTGGTCCACGCCGCTGCCACCCAACTGGCGGCATTGCTCGCCGAAGTCTCGCGCCTGCCGTTGAGCACGGCCCACACGGAGCCTTTGCAGCCGCTGCGCTGACAGCCGGGCCGGCTCAGCCCGCGATCAACGGCCCCGCGGGCGCGGCATCCTCGATCCTGATCGAGCCGTCCGGCCGCTCGCAGGTGCCGATCAGCAAGCCGCTCGCGATGGCGTGCGCCTTCAGCGCATCGAAGACCTCGTCGCGTCCCGGCGTCGCGGAGAACTCGTACGCGGTGCCCAGCGCGAAAACCTGGAACGCGTAGCGGTGCACGCCGTGGCCCGGCGGCGGATCGGGCGGCATCCAGGCCACCTGGAGGAAGGAATTGCGGCCCGCATGGAGGCCGATTCCGTCCTGATCGGCGCTGGGAAATGCCGCCTCTTGCAGGCTGCCGTCGGCGGCGGGCAGGTCGACGGCGATCGCGTGCACCATCGGATGCGGCGTCGGCGAATCGGCGTCCTCCACCATCAGCACCAGCGAGGCGGCGCCGGCCGGCACGCCGAACCATTGCACCGGCGGCGACATGCCCTCGCCGTCGGCCGTGTAGCGCTGCGGGATCGGCGCGTGGTCGGCGAAAGCCAGGCTGGCGACCGTGATCGAGGCCATTCCCTCGCGCAGGCCCAGCGTGTTGAATGCGATTTCGTCCAGGCCCGCGCGCACCTCGTGCAAGGCGTGGCCGATGGCGTCAGGGAGCTTTTCGAGCATGCCGCAGGTATAGCCTGCGCGCCTCGGAATGTGTGTAGGACGGGAGCAGGAGCAGTCGGCATGCAGGCGGGGCTCCGCTATCATGAAATTGCTACTCGATCACAACCCACAAAGGGAACCTATGAGCATCGTCTGGACCATTCTGATCGGCTTCGTCGCGGGCCTCGTGGCGCGCGCCATCAAACCCGGCGATGACTCGGCCGGCTTCATCGTCACGACGCTGATCGGCATTGCCGGTTCGCTCATCGCGACCTACGTCGGGCAGGCCATGGGCTGGTACACCGCGGGCCAGGGCGCGGGATTCATCGCGTCGGTCGTCGGCGCGATCGTGCTGCTCGTCCTCTACGGGCTGATCAAGCGCAAGTGAGATCGGCGGGCAGCGTGCCGCATGCCGGTCCGCAAGACGCGCAGCCGTCATCATCACTACGTGTACGTGGTCGAGCTGGACGACCGCGTGTGGAACGTGGCGCGCTACCGGCGGGCCAATCCTGACTACCGGCTCGGCATGCCGTTCGTCTATGTGGGCATGACCGGGCTGGACCCGGACGTGCGCTTCGACAAGCACAAGGCGGGCATCCAGGCCAACAGCTTCGTGCGGGACTACGGGTTGCGCCTGCTGCCGGCGCTCTATGAGATGTACAACCCCATGCCGTACGAGGCTGCGCGCGAAATGGAAGTCGAACTCGGCATCGCCCTGAGAGAGGCCGGTTACGGCGTATGGCAAGCGTAGGGACATGCACACCCCCAGGCTTGCGCCATGCCGGCGGCCCGGCGGAGCCGGCTCCGCGGTATTTCCGGAAGGCGATTGAGAGGCACATATGGACCGCACTGCTTGCATCGTGATGACCAGCATCGGCACGGAGGATGAGGCCGAGGAACTGGCGGCGGCCATCGTCGAGGCGCAGCTTGCCGCCTGCGTGCAGATCCAGCGTGTGCGCAGCCTCTATGTCTGGCAGGGCGAGTTGCACCGTGAGCCCGAATGGGTGCTTCACATCAAGACACTCGTTGCGCGCTACGCGGCGCTCGAAGCCTTCATCCGCGAGCGGCACAGCTACCAGACGCCGGAGATCGTGCAGGTTCCGATCACGGCCGGCTCGGCCGACTACCTGCACTGGCTTGCGGCGGGCAGTGCCCCGGCCGCTCAGGAGTAGGTCACCCAGCCCTCGTACGCCGGGCCGTCGAGGTGCGGCAGCGTGTTGTAGGTCACCAGCATGTGGCGCTTGGGCGTGAACGCGAATTCCGTGACCGAACTGTTGCGGATGCGCAGGTTCAGCTCGATGGTGGTTTCGGCGCTGGTGCCCAGCACGTGCCCGACCGCGGTGCTGATCGGACCGCCGCTCGACACCACCAGAACCTTCGCGCCGTGGTGCTTGTCGCGCACGTGGTCCAGCGCGGCGGTCACGCCAGCCAGGAAATCGACGTAGCTGGGCATGCCCCGGGGCTCCGTGCGGCCCTGCATCCAGGCGCCGAGGCCGTCGCGCAGCAGCCTGAAGTGATGGCGGTACATCTCCGGCGTGTCGGGCTTCTGCAGCTTCTCGGGGTGGATGGTCGCAATCACGGCCTCGCTGTCGTATTCGTTGAGGCCGGGCCACGGGAGCACGTCATCGCGCTGCAGCCCGAGCCCCTCCGCGATGCCCTCCCAGGTCTGGCGATGGCGCTTCAGCGTGCCGGTGATGACCGCGTCGAAGCGCATCCCGCGCTCGCGCCAGTACTCGCCGAGCCGCACGGACTGCTTGTGGCCGAGTTCGCTGAGGTTGTCGTAGTCGGCCGCGCCGAAGCTGGCTTGCCCATGGCGCACGAGGTAGAGGGTTCCCATGCGCGGGATTCTGCCAACGGGCCCGGTTCGCGCCCGTCGCGACGGTGACCGATGCTATCGATTTCGTAGCAAATTCGACACTGCGTGCGACGACGGCAACAGAAGTGTAAGAACGTGAGCTAGAAAGTTCTCAATATGTAAGAATGAACACTTTAGTTGACGCCAAATGTTGCGCACAGCGCACACGGCATGTAGCCCCAAAGGACCGCAGGAGCATGAACAAGTCATATCGCAGCGTCTGGAACCACGCCCTCGATGCATGGGTGGCCGTCTCGGAAATCACGGCCACTCGGGGCAAGCGCTCCGGCGGCCTCGTCGCGACGACGCTGGTGCTCGGGCTGGGCGCCTTCGCCGGCCACGGCGCCGCACAGACGGTGAACTACGCTGACGGCGAGAACAATGCGACGCCCTTGGTCGCCGCCCCGCCATCGGCCACGCTCAATACCGCTGCGTCGGTCGCTGCGACCCAGTCGGGCGAGATCAGCGGTACGGGCGGCATCACCAAGACCGGCACCGGCACGCTCGTCCTGACGGGGGCCAACAGCTACCGGGGCGCGACCACGATCAACGGCGGCACGGTGCAGGTCGCCACCGACGCCAACCTGGGCAATGCCGACCCCGGCATCGCGCCGGTGGGCTCGATCGCCATCGACAACGGCACGCTGCGCATCGGCACCCCCCTGCCCGCCACTCCCCCGGCCCCCAGCCCTCCGCCCCCCGTCCCGCCGCCTTTCATCACATCCCGCGCCATCACGCTCGGCGCGAATGGCGGCACGATCGACGTCAATGACTCCGTGTCGAATGCGCTGAACGGCGAGATCTCCGGCACCGGACAGCTCAGGCTCATCAACTCCGGCACGAGCAGCGCCGACGTCCGGCGGCTGCGCATCGACAACGCGGGCAACAACTACCAGGGCGGCACCCGCATCGACGGCCAGACGAATGGGCGCATGAGCGTTTCCACCGGCACCTCGGGCTCGCTGGGCACTGGCCCCGTCGATATCTACACGAACGCCCAACTGGAATTTCTCGGCGCGAACGCGGGGAACCTCGCCATCACCGTGCACACCAGCACGGACTACTTCGGCACGAACAGCGGCATCGAGTTCAATTCCGATATCTACGGCAACGGCTCCAGCGCCGGCACGTCGACACTGAAAATCAACGGTGCCGGGTCGTACGTGATCTTCGGGCGAAATTCGACGGCCGCCGGCTCGACGGTCGAAAGCAACGGCGGGCGCGTCTTCTTCAATGTCAACAGCGACGGCGGCAGCGCCACGGTGCGCAACAACGCCGGACTGATCTACCTCGCCAACACGCCCGACCTGAGTGGTGCGACGATCGAGAACCGCGCGGGCGGCAGGCTCTACATCCACGCCGTGGACACCTCGGTGTCCGTCGGTTCACTGTACGGCGACGGCGACGTGACGCTGGGCTCGAAGAACCTGACCGTCGGCGCCTTGAATCGCCCGAACGACGTGATCAATGGCGTGATTTCCGACCAGGGGCCCGCCAACTATCCCGCCAATCCTCCCTCCGACCCGACGGCGCCGGTCCTTCCATACAACTACATGATCCTCGACGCGGGCGGCTCGCTGACCAAGGTCGGCGTCGGCACGCTCACGCTCGGCGGCGCCAACACGTACACCGGCCTCACGACCGTCAACGCCGGCACGCTGCGCGCCGGCGCAGCGGATGTCCTGAGCGCCCGGTCGGGGCATGTCGTGGCGTCAGGCGCCACGCTGGACCTCGCCGGCTACAACCAGACAGTCGCCTCCCTGACGAACAGCGGCACGGTCTCGCTCGCGGGCGCTGCGCCGGGCACGACGCTTCGCGTGACCGGCGCCTACGTCGGGAACAACGGCACGCTCCGGCTGGCCTCCCGGCTCGACGCCGCGGGAACGTCCGACCGCCTGATCCTCGACGGCGGCTCGGCGAGCGGAAACACCAACGTCCAGATCACCAACATCGGCGGCCTCGGCGGCCAGACGAGCGGCAACGGGATCGAGGTGATCTCGGCAATCAACGGCGCCACCACGACGGCGCAATCGACGCGCAGCGCCTTCGCACTGAGCGGAGGCCACGTGGACGCAGGCGCGTTCGAGTACCGGCTGTACGCGGCCGATGCTGCGGGCGCGGGCGAGAACTGGTATCTGCGCTCGCAGGTCATGCCGCCGCCTCCGCCTCCGCCGCCCCCGCCGCCGGCCCCTCCGGCCCCGCCCGCGCCTCCGGCGCCTCCAGCACCGCCAGCACCGCCAGCCCCTCCTGCGCCACCGGCGCCACCGGCGCCACCTGCTCCGGCGCCGGCACCCGCACCGGCCCCGACGACGGCATCGCCGGCGGTCGCGGCGCCTGCAGCTTCGGCGGCGCTGACGGCAGCACCCGCGCCGCGGCCAGTGACGGCCTATCGGGCCGAAGTGCCCATGCTCGCGGCGGTGCCCGCCCAGCTGCGCCAGAACGACATGGCGATGCTCGGCAACATCCATTCCCGACTCGGCGACGATGACGCCAGCGCGCCGGCCGTCGCGAGCCTCTCGCCGGTCGCCGGTGCGCTGACGACCGACCGCCACGCCTGGGCGCGGGGCGTCTACAGCGACGTCGACATCCGCCAGGACGGGACCGTGAACCCCTCCACGCAAGGCCATGTCAGCGGCGTGCAGGCCGGTACCGACCTCTACGTGTCTCCGCTCGGCGACTGGCGCGCCGGTGTCTATGTCGGCACGCTCGACGGCAATTCCGACGTGAGCGGCCTGGCCAGCGGCCTGTGGCGCGCCGTGGGAAGTACCGACACGCGCTCGCGCTACTTCGGCGCCTATGCCACCTACGCCAACACGACCGGCTTCTACGCGGACACCGTGCTCCAGTACGGATCGCAGCGCTACACGATCCAGCCGCTCGGCGGCTTCGAGGCTTCGGGCAAGGGCAACAGCCTGCTGGCGGCGATGGAGGTTGGCCAGGCCTTCGCGCTCGGCAACGGCTGGACCCTCGAGCCGCAGGCGCAGTTGGTCTACAGCCATGCAAGCCTCGACGACATGGTGATCCAGGGCGCGCTCGTGCAGCAGGACAACCTGGACAGTTGGACCGGCGGCCTCGGCGTCCGGGTGAAGGGCGACTTCGCGACTTCGGCCGGGCGCCTGCAGCCTTACGCCCGCGTTGCGGTGATCCACGGCACCGGCGGCAACACGATCGCGCGCTTCATCGGGCCCGCGGCATTCACCGACATCGCCAGCGCGGCCAGCTACACCTCGATGGAATTGGCGGGGGGCTTCACCCTGGCGCTCTCGCGCAGCGTGAGCGTCTACGGCGAAATCGGCAGGCTGTTCAGCACCAGCGGCGACACGGAGGTGAAAGCCTCGGTCCAGGGCGCTGTCGGGATGCGCGTGCGCTGGTGATGCTTCGCCGCGGAGCGCGGCACCGTTGCCGCGCTACTTGCGATCGGTCATCGCGATGCGTACGGCCAGCCCCGCGAGCACACTGCCCATCACGTAGCGCTGCGCGCGCAGCCAGCCCTCGCTCTGCGAGAGAAATGCCGTGATGCTCGCCGCGGTCAGCACGAGCATCGCGTTGACCGCGCCGCTCACGCCGATCTGCACCGCGCCCAGCGCCAGGCTCTGCAGCAGCACGGAGCCGCGTTCCGGATGCAGGAACTGCGGGAAGAAGGACAGGTAGAACATCGCCACCTTCGGATTCAGCAGGTTGGTGAGAAAACCCATGCTGAAGAGCTTGGCCGGCGGATCGTCCGGCAGCAGCCGTGCCTCGAACGGCGCGGTGCCGTTCGGCTTGACTGCCTGCCAGGCGAGCCAGAGCAGATACGCCGCACCGGCCAGGCGGATCGCATCGAACGCGAAGGGCACTGCGGCCAGCAGCGCCGTCAGCCCCAGCGCCGCCGCCATCAGGTGCACCACGAAGCCCAGCAGCACGCCGGCCAGCGAGACTAGCCCGGCCGCGCGGCCCTGGCACAGCGTGCGCGACACGCAATAGATCATGTTGGGGCCGGGCGTCAGCACGAGCACCAGCGCGGCGAGCGAGAACCAGGCGAGTTCGGTGGCGCTCAGCATGTTCAGATTCCTCCGGATTCAAGTGTGACGGTGCCGCGCGGCGTGTCGAACACGGCGCGCAGGCGCGGTGCGCCGGTGGCCAGCGACACGCCGGCAAGGCCGATGGCCTGGAGCGCGACTTCGAGATCCGTCTTGCGCGGATGGGCGAGATCGAGCGAGCGCAGCGTGATACCGGAATCGCCCATGCTGTCGGTCGGATGCACTGGCCCCCATTCAATGAGTGTCGGCAGCGCGCCGTAGAAGAGCCGCTGGCCGTCGTCGCGCACCGTGATCTGCCACGACAGTCGTCCAGCTGGCGTGTCGCGCGATGCTTCGAGCACCTGGCCCCGATCGATGCGCACATGGGCCAGCGCCTGCACGGCGGCAGCGGCATCGGGCACCTCGGCGACAAAGTGGATCAACCGCGGTCCGCCACGCGCCAGCGCCGCTTGCAGCAGGGCGTCGTCCAGGTCGAACCAGCGACGCGCGTCGACGGTCCGCGCGGGTCTGGCCTTCGGATCGATGGCGATGATTTCGAGATACGCGCGCGGAAAGTCTGCTGTCGCCACCTTGATCAGCCGGTTGTGCGTGCCCATCAGCGGATGCGCGCCGCCCGGACCGGGCTCGATACCCAAGGTGGTCCGGCACCAGCGCACGCCTTCGTCGAGGCTGCGGGCCGCGATGACCAGGTGATCGACGCGCGCGTTCATGGCGCGGGCTCCTAGATCGCGACCGTACCGTCGATGCAGGTCACCGACGAGCCGCCGACCCACACCTGCCCGTCGGCGTCGCGGGTGACGTGCACGCGACCCGAGCGACCCAGCGTCTGGCCTTGGGCGGCGACGTAGCGTTCCGGCATCTGGCCGTCGGCGATGAGCCATTGCGCGAGGCTGGCGTTGAAGCTGCCGGTGACCGGGTCTTCCTCGATGCCGACCGGCGCCGCGAAGACGCGCACTTCGATGCCGGCGGGCGCTTCCTCGGTGCGCGCGAAGGCGCGGGCCTCGCGATTGGAGCGAACGATCAGCGGAGGCGAATCGTCCGTCGACCAGATCCCCGCGACGCCGACCTTCTGGCCCAGCTCGCGCAGCATGCGATGGTCGGGTTTGAGGGCGAGCACCGTGTCCGCGTCGTCCAGCAGGAGGCCGAGCCAGACCGGACCGTTGTCGAGCAGCTGCGCGGCGACGATCTGCTGGGCCTTGAGGCCGAGCGCCGCCGCGACCTTTGCCAGCAGCGTGGGGCTCGGCGCACTGCGGCGCAGCGGCGGGGCGGCAAAGACCAGCCGCTCGCCTTCGCGCTGGATCGGCACCAGTCCCTGCGCGCACTGCTGCACGATGTGCGAGCTTGACTTCGGCTTGCCGCCGGCCTGCAGCCAGGCATGGCAGCTTCCCAGCGTGGGGTGGCCCGCAAACGGCAGTTCGCCGCCGGGCGTGAAGATGCGCACCCGGTAGTCTGCCGTGGGCTCGGTGGGTGGCAGCAGGAAGGTCGTTTCCGAAAGATTCGTCCACTTGGCGAACCGCTGCATCTCGGCGTCGTCGAGGCCGGAGCCGTCGAGCACCACGGCGAGCGGATTGCCGAAGTAGGGCGTCGACGTGAAGACATCGACTTGCTTGAAAGGGCGGGTGGTCATCGGTTTCATTCCAGAGCAAGGTCGAGCACGCCGCGCGCGCCCGCGCGGATGCGCAGGTCGCCGAACCAGCGCTCGACGTTCGGCCAGATGGGCCGGGTGTATTCGGTCTGCGGCAGCCCGAACCAGCGGTGGGCCTCGCAGCCCACCGGGATGTCGGCCATCGTGAAGTGCTCGCCCAGCATGAAGGTGCGGGTCGAAAGGTGGGCGTCCAGCATCGCGAACAGCGGCTCGGTAGCGTTGACCGACTTCGCGATCACCTCCGGATTGCGCTGCGCCGGCGGCGTCCGCACCCATTGCCTGAAGGCGCTGGAGCCGGCCGGGTTGAGCGTGGTCTGCTGCCAGTCCATCCAGCGCTCGGCGTCGAAGCGCTCGGACAGCAGGTCGGGGTAGAGCCTGCCCATCGAATGCTTGGCGCAGAGATAGCGCACGATCACGTTCGATTCCCAGAGCGTGACGCGCTCCTCGCCCTCGCCGTCGTCGATGGCCGGCACGAGGGCATTCGGATTCAGCCGCTGGTATTCGGGCGTCTGTACCACGCCGAACCGGCCGCCGGCCTCCGTGCGCTGGAAGTCGAGCCCGAGTTCCTGCGCGCACCACACCACCTTGCGAACGTTGATGGAGCTGATGCGCCCCCAGATGTTGAGCATGTCAGAACCCTTTGGATGGACGATCGATGAAGAGGAGACGCAGCGCCAGCGCAACCATCACCGTGGCCAGCAAGCCACGCTGGAAGCCGGCGGCGCGACGGCGCTGCAGCCAGCGGCCGATCTGGCCGCTGCACGCGCCGAGCATGGTATTGAACAGCAGCCCGGCGAGCGAGAGCGAGATGCCGAGTTGCAGCAGTTGCATCGGCACACTGCCGCGCGCGGGCGAGACGAACTGCGGCAGGAACACCATGAAGAACAGCAGCGCCTTCGGATTGACCAGGTTGTTGAGCCAGGCCATGCGCACGACGCGCCAGAAGCTCATGGCATCGGCGCGGCCCTGCAGTCGTTCATCGCCGGTGCGGATCGCCTGCCAGGCGAGCCAGAGCAGGTAGAGCGCTCCCGCATGACGCAGCACATCGAAGGACGGCGGCCACGCGGCCACGAGCGCGGTGATGCCGGTCGCGGCGCAGAGCGTGTGCACCAGGTCCGCGCCGGCGATGCCCAGCCCGGCGGCGAAGCCCGCGCGCGGCCCCATGGCGATGCCATGGGAGAGGACGAACGCCATGTTCGGTCCCGGCGAGAGGAACAACGCCAGCACCGCGAGCAGGAACAGCGAGAGCGTGCCGCCGTCGATCATGGCGTGAGGAGGTCGATGCGCATCGCTGCTCCGTGATCGGTTCCGGCTCAGGCAGGGCTCGCGGCCAGCTGACTCTGCACCTCGGCGGCCGCGTTGTGTGCCAGTTGCTCGCGCAGGACTTCGGCCAGCGCGGCGATCGCGGTGTCGATCTCGTCGACGCTCGCCGTCACGAAGGACAGGCGCATCGTGCGCGGATCGCTGGCGCCGGCGTAGAAGGGTGCGCCCGGCACGAAGGCCACGCCGCGCTCCACCGCCTTGGGCAGCAGCGCGACGGTGTCGATGCCTTCGGGCATGCGTACCCACAGGAACATGCCGCCGGCCGGCTGGGTGAACTCGACCTGCAGTCCCTTCATTTCACGCGTGAGCGCGGCCAGCATCGCATCGCGCTGGTGCTTGTAGAGCTTGCGGATGGTGGGCACGTGGCGAGCCAGGAAGCCGTCCTTCATCACTTCGGAAACCATGCGCTGGTTGAAGCTCGGCGTGTGCAGGTCGGCGGCCTGCTTGGCCTGCAGCAGCTTCGGGTAGATCGCCTTGGGAGCGACCATGAACCCCAGCCGGAGGCCGGGCGCCAGCACCTTCGAGAAGGAGCCGAGGTAGATGCAGCCCTCGGGGTTGCGCGCCGTGAGCGGCAGGGGGGGCGCTTCGTCGAACCAGAGTTCGCCGTAGGGGTTGTCCTCGACGATCGGCAGCCCGGCCTTCGCCGCCGCCGCGGACACGGCCGCGCGGCGCTCCTCGGTCATCGTGCGGCCGGTCGGGTTCTGGAAGTTGGGCAGCAGGTAGACGAAGCGAGCGTCCGGGGCCTTGGCGACCAGGTCGTCGACGACCACGCCCTCGTTGTCGCTGGCCACGCTGACCGGCTCGGGCTCCATCGGCGAGAAGGCCTGCAGCGCGCCGAGGTAGGTGGGCGTTTCGACCAGCACGCGGCTGCCCGGGTCGAGCAACACCTTGGCAATCAGGTCCAGGCCCTGCTGCGATCCGGTGGTGATCAGCACCTGGGCGGGGTCGACCGCCCACGGCAGCATTTCCACGACGGCTTCACGCAGCGGGCCATAGCCCTCGCTCGCGGCATATTGGAGCGCCGCCTGGCCGTCCTTGTGCAGCACCTCGGCGCAAGCATCCGCGAAATCGCTGATCGGGAAGGTCTTGGGCGAGGGCAGGCCGCCGGCGAGGCTGATGATGCCGGGGCGCTCGGTGACCTTCAGGATTTCACGGATCACCGAAGGATTCATCTTTTCGGCGCGGGCGGCGAGTTTCCAGTTCATGTTGTTTCCTTGAATGTGCGATGGGTTATCGCGAGGCCGTCGCGAGAGCGGCCGGATGGCGCGGCTGGGAAAGCTTCTTCCCCGCGACCACCGTGGCGACCACGGCGGCGGCGAAGCCGAGGGTCACGACGTCGAGGGGCTCGCCGAGCAGCGGCACCGCGGCGAGGATCGAGAGAAAGGGTTGCAGCAACTGGGTCTGGCTGACACGCAGCGCACCACCCATGGCAAGGCCGCGATACCAGGCGAAGAAGCCCACCCACATCGAGAATACGCCCACGTAGACGAAACCGACCCAGGCGGACGGGGCGACCGGCTGCTGCGGCCACAGCCACAGCGTGCCCGGCAGCGAGATGGGGAGCGCCAGCACGCAGACCCAGCAGATCACGCGCTCGGCGCCCAGCGCCGGCGTGACCTGCGCACCGTAGATGTACCCCAGCGAAGCCGCAAACACCGCGGCTACCAGCAGCGCGTCAGCCCATTCGAAGCCGAAGCCGGAACCGTGGCTCTCGGCGCGCAGCAGCGAGAACACCACCACCAGCAGGCTGCCCGCGATGGCGCAAAGCCAGAACCCCATCCGCGCGCGCTGGTGCAGCACCCATGCGGCGCACGCCGCCGTCACCAGGGGCAGCAGCGCGGTGATCACCGCCGCGTGGCTGGCGCTCACGACGCGCAGCGCAAAGGCCAGAAGCAAGGGGAAGCCGATCGCGTTGCCGAGCACGGCCATGCCCAACGGCTTCCATTGCGCTCGCTTCGGCAGGGGCGAGCGCGTGGCGAGCAGGAAGATGGCCGACAGCAAACCCGCCAGCGCCGCGCGGCCGAGCGTCAGGAACCACGGGGAGAGTTGCGGAGCGGCCTGCGTGCCCGTGGCGAGCCGCGTCATCGGCAGCGTCACCGCGAAGAAGGCCACGCCGAGAACGCCGAGCCACATGCCGAGCGTTTCGTCCTTGATCTTCATACGCCGAGCATCCACCAGGCAGTCAGCACCAGGACTGCGGCCATCGCACGGTTGAACCACAGGAGGCGCCGCCCCTGCGCCAACCAGTTGCGCAGCAACGCGCCGGCCAACGCGTAGGCGAAGTTGCTCGTGAAGGCGTAGACCAGCATGACCGGCGCGACGATGGCGAAACGCCGCAACGCATCCGGCTGCCCGGCGATCCAGCCCGCGACCAGCGTGAGGGCCAGCAGCCAGGCCTTGATGTTGAGGAACTGCAGCATCACGCCTTGCTTGAATCCGACCCGGAGCTGTTCGCCTTCGGCCTGGCCGAGCGCTGCGCTGCCGCTGAGCTTCCATGCCAGCCACAGCAGGTAGACGATGCCGAGGGCCTTGATGAGCCAGCGCAGCGAGGGCACTGCGACCACCAGCGCGCCGATGCCTGCGGCGCACAGCGCGAGCAGCAGGGTCCAGCCTACGGGCACGGCGATCACGAAACGCATCGCACGCGGCAGGCCGCCGTTGGCGCCGAGGGCGGTGGAAAGGGTGGTGTTCGGCCCTGGCGAAAAACTCATCGCCGTGGCCAACACCAGCAGCGCAGTGAATTCTTGCCAGTTCATAGGACACACTTTAAACTGATGACCATTACAGTTCCAGTACAGATTGCCGAACATAGGGTGAGACTGTATCGGTCTGGGGATTGACACAGAACTCGGACGCGCATGCTGACACGCACCTCTACCCAGTCGCTGACGGAGCAACTCGCCGACCGTTTCGCCGAGCGTATTCGCAACCGCCTGCTGGCGCCCGGGGCGCGCTTGCCTTCGGTGCGCGAGTGTGCGCGGCAGCAGGGCGTGAGCCCGCACACGGTGGTCGCGGCCTACGACCAGTTGCTGGCGCAGGGGCTGGTCGAGGCGCGGCGCCAACGCGGCTTCTTTGTGCGCGACTCGATCGCCGCCAGCGGCGGGCCGGCCTTGTCGAGCATGAGCCTGGTCGTCCAGCCGCCGGCGCCCCAGATCGTGGCGGCCGATGCGAGCACCCTGATCCGCGGCATGTTCCACCGCCCGAGCGACAAGCCGCAGCCCGGCATGGGCGTCTTCCCTTCCGAATGGCTGGATTCGACTTTCATGCCAGCCGCCGTGCGCCGCGTGACCAACACCAAGGCCTTGCGGGAGTTCTCGCTCCAGTACGGCGAGCCCGAAGGGGATGGCGGGCTGCGCCGCAGCCTCGCCACCAAGCTCGGAAGCATCAACGTGCCGGCCGGACCGAAGCAGATCCTGACGACGGTCGGCGCTACCCATGCGCTCGATATCGTGAGCCGGACCCTGTTGCGCGCCGGTGACCCGGTGATGGTCGAGGAGCCGGGCTGGGCGCTCGAATTCGCGCGCCTGGAAGCGCTGGGCATGCGCATCCTCCCCGTGCCGCGCAAGGCCGACGGTCCCGACCTCGAGGTCATGGAGCGCTACTGCAACGCGGGCGAGGGCCACAAGCCCAAGCTCTTCGTGAGCGTCAGCGTGCTGCACAACCCGACCGGCTACAGCCTCACGCCGGGCAGCGCCCACCGCGTGCTCCAGCTTGCCAACCGGCACGACTTCCACATCGTCGAGGACGACACCTACAGCCATCTCGCGCCCGAGCATGCGACCCGGCTCAGCGCGCTCGACGGCTTGCAGCGCACGATCTATGTCAGCGGCTTCGCGAAGATCCTTGCGCCCAACTGGCGCGTCGGCTTCCTCGCGGCATCGCCCGAGTTGGTCGGCCGCCTGCTCGAAACCAAGTTGCTCGCCACCTTGACGACGCCTTCGCTGTTCGAGAAGGCCTTGGCCTGGTGCATCGATCAGGGGCAATTGCGTCGGCATGCAGAGCGCGTCCGCCTCCGGCTCGACGGAGCGCGGGGCCGCACGGTCAAGCTCGCGCTGGCAGCGGGCTGCAAGCTGGCGTCGGAGCCCGCAGGACTTTTCGGCTGGGTCGACACCGGCGTCGATACCGACGCGCTCACGCAGCGCATGCTCGACGAGGGCTATCTTCTGGCTCCGGGCTCCCTGTTCCATGCCAGGAGGCCGCCGAGCACCTTGATGCGCATCAATTTCGCGACCGCCCAGGACGCGACGTTCTGGAAGGTGTTCGCGCGGGTCAGGGACCAGCAGGCCTGAGGCCGGCCGCGCCGGTGGCTACAGGAGCCGGTCGGGTGCGAGCGGCCCGAACATCTTGAGCATCAGCCGGAGACTGGCGCTGGCGTCAGGCTCGGTGGTCGTGTCCTGGAGTCCGCTGCCTTGTGGGGCGCGCCAGATCAGTTGCCCCTCATTCCGCTCGACGCGCCATGCGCCTTCGCGCAACGCCGTCTCGATCTTGCCGGCCGCCACGCGGGAGAGTTCGTCGCTGCGGATCAGGAGCGCAATCTCGGTGTTCTGCAATTGCGAGCGCAGGTCGAGATTCATCGAGCCCACCACCAGCAGGCGGCCGTCCATCACCAGCGCCTTGGAATGGAGCATCGAGCGCGACTGGCCCGACATGTTGCTGCCGGAACTGCCGAAGGCGCTGCCCAGGCCCGCCTGCTCGCTGCGCAGTTCATAGAGCTCGATGCCCATGGCCAGCAACTCTTCGCGATGACGTGCATAGCCGACGTGGGCCACGGGTGCGTCGTTCGAGGCCAGCGAGTTCGTCAACACGCGGACCCTGACGCCGCGCGCGCGTGCGGACGCGAAGGCCTGCTTCATGTCGGGGCCGGGGACGAAGTAGGGCGAGATGATGAGAAGGTCGCTGCGGGCCTGGCCGATCAGTTGAAGCAGGCCTTCGACGACGGTGTCGCCGGTCGCGGCCGTGTCGGCGGCAACGTCGAGCGAGTTGCCCGGCCGGGCGCCGGACGGTCGGCCAGTCTGCCGCGTCACCACGAGTCCGGGAGCCTTGCCGGCGTCGGGGCCCGAAGTGGCGCCGTCTGCCGGGATCTTGCCTGGCCGGTCGACCAGCACGACGGCCGGCGCCCACACGAAGTCGGCCGTGCTCAGGTCCATCGCTTTCTGGTCCCAGGCGTAGGCGCGCTGTTCGGGCGTAGGGGCTTCGCCTTCCGGGCGCTGCTCGCCAGCGGCCGGTGCGGACGACCCGTCCGCGGCGCCGGAATTGCCCTGTGCCGCATCGGCTTTCCTGGCGCGGGCACGCATCTCGTCGAGTTCCTCTCGCGTGACGAGCGACTGGACCGGATAGGCACGCTCGTTGTTCCAGTAGGCGTCGAAGCTGCGCGACAGGTCCTGCACGATCGGTCCCGCCACCAGGACGTCGAGATCGATGAAATTGGCCTTGCTGCCGTTGCCGAAGTAGGCGTCGCCGAGGTTTCGCCCGCCCGTCACGGCCAGCACGTTGTCGGCGATGAAGAGCTTGTTGTGCATCCGCTGCTGGATACGCGACGCGTCGTCCAGCGAGTTGAAGAGGCGCCCCACCGTCGATGCCCGGGCGCCTGCGAGCGGATTGAACATCCGCATCTCGATGTTGGGCTCGAAAGCGAGGCGCATCACGAGCGCGTCGCGGCCGGTGCTGTGGAAATCGTCGAGCAGGATGCGCACGCGCACACCGCGCCGCGCCGCGTCGCGCACACCGATGAGCAGGCGTGCCGTGCTCGCGTCCGCGTGGATCGCGTAGTACTGGAGATCAAGGGTCTTCTGAGCGCCTTCCACGAGCGCGAGCCTGCTGCCGTAGGCGGCTGGGGCACCGTCGAGCAGCATGAAGCCGGAGTCGAAGCGTCCCTTCGCGGCCGCCCTGCGCTTCTGCACGACCGACGCCAGCGGCGTGTCCGCAACTGCAGGGGATGTCAGCGCGTTGGAGACCGGCCGGTCGACGTTCTTCGGAAGCTCCGCGCATGCGGAAAGGCACAGCACCACCCCTCCAATCGCGAGGGAGCGCTGCAACAGGACGGCGAAGCGCCGGAGGAATGACGACATGCGGCGGAGGGGGGAAGCCTGGGTGCCGCATATATAGCGCAGCCCGGACGCGCCGGGCGTCGGACAAGAACGCCGCTAGCCCTGGCGCGCCGTGCCGAGTTCTTCCCAGCGTTCGAGTGCGGCGAGCAGTTCGTCGTCGATGCGGGCATGGCGCTCGCCGAGCTCGGCTGCGCGCGATGCGTCGGTGGCGTAGATGGCGCCGCCGTCGAGTTCGAGGATTTCGGAGATGCGCTTCTGCTCGTCTTCCAGGGCGGCAATTTGCGCGGGCAGGGTTTCGAGTTCGCGCTGCTCCTTGTAGCTGAGCTTCTTGCGGGTCGTGCGGGCGCCGGCGTCCGCCGCAGGCGCGGGTGCCGGCGCGGGAGCCGTGACCGCGACCGGCGCCGACGCAGCCGCGCGCTGTTCGGCGAATTCTCGCGCGCGCTTCGATTGGGTCAGCCAGTCCTGCACGCTGCCTTCGTACTCGCGCCAGCGGCCATCGCCTTCGAACGCGATCGTGCTCGTCACCACGTTGTCCAGGAACGTGCGGTCATGGCTCACGAGGAAGACCGTGCCGTCGTAGTTCTGCAGCAAGTCCTCGAGGAGTTCGAGCGTGTCGATGTCGAGGTCGTTCGTCGGTTCGTCGAGCACCAACACGTTGGCGGGGCGAGCGAACAGGCGTGCCAGCAGCAGCCGGTTTCGCTCGCCGCCGCTGAGCGATCGAACAGGCGAATGCGCACGCGCGGGCGAGAACAGGAAATCCGCCAGGTAGCTCTTCACGTGCTTGCGCTGGTTGCCGATCTCGATCCACTCGCTGCCGGGGCTGATGAAATCCTCCAGCGTGGCGTCGAGGTTCAGCGCATTGCGCATCTGGTCGAAATAGGCGACCTGCAGGTTGGCGCCGCGGCGGACCTTGCCGCTGTCGGGTTCGAGTTCGCCGAGGATCAGCTTGAGCAGGGTGGTCTTGCCGGCGCCGTTCGGCCCGATCAGGCCCACCTTGTCGCCGCGAAGGATCGTGCCGCTGAACTTGCGGATGACCGTCTTGTCGCCGAATGCCTTGGTGGCGTCCGTCAGCTCGGCGACGATCTTGCCGCTGGCCTGGCCCGAAGCGACGTCCATGTTGACGCTGCCCAGGACTTCGCGGCGGGCGGACCGGTTGGCGCGGAGTGCTTCGAGACGGCTGATCCGGCTCTGGCTGCGCGTGCGGCGGGCCTCCACGCCCTTGCGGATCCAGATCTCTTCTTGCGCCAGCAGCTTGTCGGCCTTGGCGTTGATGATCGCCTCCTGGGCAAGCTGCTCTTCCTTCTGAACAAGGTACTGCTCGAAGTTCCCTGGGTAGGAGCTGAGCTTTCCCCGATCCAGTTCGACGATGCGCGTGGCTACACGGTTCAGGAAGCTGCGGTCATGGGTGATCGTCACCACGCTGCCCTTGAAGTCGATGAGCAGTTGCTCGAGCCATTCGATGGAATCGAGGTCCAGATGGTTGGTCGGCTCATCGAGCAGCAATACGTCAGGGGCGGCCACGAGGGCTTGTGCGAGTGCCACGCGCTTGCGGGTGCCGCCTGAGAGAGAACCGATCCGGGCTGCGCCGTCCAGATGCAGGCGATGCAGTGTCTCGTCGACACGCTGCTCCCAGTTCCAGGCATCGAACGCTTCGATCTGGGACTGCAGCGCATCCAGGTCGAGCCCGGGAGCGCCGGACAGATACTGGTCCCGGATCGCGATCACCTCCGCCAGCCCTGCACTGGCCGCGGTGAACACGTCGGCTTCCATATCAAGAAGAGGTTCCTGCGCGACGTAGGTGACGCGCAAGTTCTGCTGGACTTGCAGCGTGCCGTCGTCGGGCTTCTCCAGTCCTCCCAATATCTTGAGGAGCGAAGACTTGCCCGCCCCGTTGCGGCCGATCAGGCCGATGCGCTCCGATTCAATGAGAGAGAAGTCCGCATGATCGAGCAGCGGGACGTGACCGAACGCGAGTTGGGCGTCGAGGAGTGTGATGAGTGCCATGTGGCATCAATTATCCGATCGGGCAGTCGATTCTTGGCATATACTCGTGGGCTCGGCTAAGAACGCGAAAGCTAGATCTGTCAGGCGGCCTCCAAGGCCAGCTGACGAAGCCAAGAAAAAAATCCGAAGAGGTTGACGAAGTTTGAAAAAACCAGTCATAATCCAAGGCTCAGCAGAAAACGACTCGCTGAGTGGCTCCCGAAGGGGGTTGCGAAGGGAGTCGGAGGAAGCTGAGAAAAAAGTCCTTCGGGCTTGACGGGATTGAAAAAATCGTGT
>NZ_JASZYF010000020.1 GCF_030317115.1 Variovorax gracilis | reverse complement strand
CGTGCGCACGCTCACCCAGTGCGAGCGCGCTCGGTGCAGCGACAGCACCGCCTGCTGCTCGACAGTCTTGATCGGGGCACGACGAATGTCCGACTGCTGCGCCGCCAGCCAGATCGCTCGTGCATCGGCAGCGTCATTCTTGTTGCTGCGCACAAACGCGCGAACCTGTCGCGCCGGCAGCAACTCGACCTGATGTCCGAGTCCGCCGAGTACGCGCGCCCAATGGTGCGCACTGCCGCACGCCTCCATCACCACGCGCGCTGGCTGCAGCTGCGCGAAGAATCCGCCCAGCGTGCCTCGAGGGAGCTTCTTGCGCCCGATCTCGCCTGTCTCGCCATCAACCCAGTGGAGTTGCATCACGTTCTTTGCAATGTCCAAGCCATACGTCGTACGATTCATTTCGGGGCCTCCGTCGGAGAGTGGTTGCTACATCGAACCTCCACTCTGGCACTTGATGCCGTCGACTGCGAGGCCCCCACCTTCATCAGCGGAATTCCCAACCTTCGCAGTCCTTTAGCGGGAGGGAGGCGTCCATACCATCTCCTTCGCACAAAGAGGTTGGGAAGTTCCGTTCTAGCTCAACGGGTCAGCCTCGGGGAGTCCCACATAGCATCTTTCAAGCACGGGCGCAAATTGGTGCTCGCGGCGCCGGTTGCCTCAGCCGGCAGTCATTTAGCGGGTTATTTGGCCAAGAGCCGCGCGCTGTCGGTGTCCTCGCTTCCCCGCAACGAGGCCCCTAGGTATCCTCTTCCTCGTCCCCCAACGCTTCCGCAATCGGTCCTAGATTTTTGTCTTCGACGTAGGCAAGTAAGGCGTCGTTGCCCGCTTCGAAGGCCTCGATCCAAGCAGGATAGGACTCACTGCCCGTTTCCAGATCAAGCCAGACGGCGGGATCGCCCGTGCTCTCCAGCACGATCCACACAAAATTGCCCTCGCCGGGGTTGTCGATGAAGACGGCTAAATGACGGTACTGTTCGGACATCTCGTTCTCCTTCAGGATTGGTGCGCAGATCGAACGGGCCGTCATTCGGGATCGCGCAGTCGCCGGACCTGCTTTGGACGGTCCGCGGTCGCTCTACCGCCACCCCTTCAAATGGGAACTAGGCGAGCGACCTGCGGGACCGGTCAAGAAAGGGCGCCGTTGGTTGAGTGCGCGCGGGCCAGCAACTGCCGGAGACATTCCCAATTCAAAGGTCTCGCTGCCGGCCGCCGAGCGTCGCGCAGTAGGAGGCGAAGAGCGCACCGAGTACCAACGAAATGAATATCCAAAGCGATCCGTATGCAGTTGCCTTTCGTGCGGAGTCCGCCATCGCCTTTGCCTTGGTCTTGGTCTCCTCCAGAGCCGCCTTGGCGCGCGAGTAGACGTCGTTGACGCGCTTTTCGGCATCCTGTTGGCTCAGGCCGGTTCGCTGAGCGACGACCTGGCTCGCGTAGCGGCTGTCCTCAGGCGAGAGCGTACCAGTGCGCAATGCGTTGGCAAAAATCCGGCTCACTTCTGCGGTCGTTGCTCGGTCGGCCGCGCCTTGACCTGCTTCAGGCTGGCTTGTGCCACCCGATGATGGCGCCGCGCTCGGATCTTTCCGGAACAGGGAGTCAGTCATGTACGCCATGGGGCCGCTACTTCCATCGTCGCCGGAGCGGCTCGCTGCAGTTCCTGCCGCCGCGGTCGCTGCGCCACCAGCCACGGCTGTGGCTACACCCATTCCGGCCTTGGCTCCGGCACTCACGGCCGACCCAAGGGCAGAGGCGATCAACGCGAAGGTCACAAGGGTAGCCACGGCCCATGAGAGAACCCCGTGAGCAGTGTCGCGAAAACGCGCCTCGTCCGTATGGATACCGCTCCACTTCGTTCGGAGGCGCCCAGCGAGGTATCCGCCCAACCCCGATGAAGCGAGCTGGGTGAACGTGATCCAGAAGATCCCTGCGATGCCGATCGTTTTCGCTTCTGCACCCTCGCCCTCCCAAGGGGATGCGAGGCCCAGGCCCATGCCGGCGCCCAGCACCATCATGATCAAAGTCAGCGCCGCAGCCACGGCCGCGCCTGCAAACACGGCGCCCCATGACACGCCTGATCGGGGAGCTTCGAACGCCGCCACGTCTTGGCGCGGGGCAATGCCAGGCATCGGTGATTCTTGAGCGTAGGTGGCCATGGCGTCGTCCTTTGAGGTTGTGTACGTCGCATGGAACGAGCCAAACGCAGAGACCGGTGTACGCGAGGTTCGATGCTGCAGGTAGGCCTTCGCCCGACGCGGTTTACTCGGTTCCGACGTCGCGGATTCGCGACTGCAAGCTCGAATCAAACCGTCGTATTGGAACGCCCCGCGGCCGCGGCTACAACGCCGCGGCGCACGCCAGGCATGGAGGCGAGCAACTCCAGCGTCACGCGAACGTGATGGGAACGTGCCGGTCCTGTCATCAGAAACCAGCGTGCCAGGCGCGGTCTGGGCCATTCGAAGGCTATCGCGTGCCTACAACGCAAGGGCCGCTCGGCAGAACTATCGTGCCATGCGGGCCGCCGAGAAGGGGAGAGCTTCTCAATGCATATCCCCACGCAATTCGCCGCGCGGCGGCCTGAAAGGTCTTCGCTCCTGCCTGAACCTCTTCCTTCGGCCGCACAACTCTGAATCTTGCGCTTCAGGGCGGTGGCGCCCACGGCGCGTTCACCTGGGGGTGCTCGATGCGCTGCTCGACCAGCCCGACATCGAGATCGGCCGCGTGAGCGGTACTCGAGACGCACGACGGGCACGTGGCAAATCTCCCTCGCAGGCGTGATCCCGGCACGGTGTATGCCTCTTCGCACCCCCAACTTCCCAATCTGCGTCGCAGGGGGCGCCCGATTGGCAACGGAAGGCCAGGACTATGTCGCGCGTCAACGACCGGTTTCGAAGGTCGCGAGGGTGGCTAGCCTTTGCAAGCACCAAGCGCGGCGGTGCGAAAGCGTGCCGCCGCAGGGCTCTCGGTCTCTGCCATGTACGCCAGTGCAAGCCCCACGGAAGCACCCTCCGGCAGTTCCAGCAGCGGACGGTATTCGATCTTGTCACTTGCGTAGCGCTGCATGACGGAGGGCACCAGGGCGATGCCGAGGCCACTCTCCACCAACGCCAGCAAGGTCTGAACCTGCACGCCCTGCTGCGCAACGCGTGGCATGAAGCCCGCGCTCTGGCACGCCAGCATGGCGGCGCTGTGAAGGCCTGCGGCCGCGCCTGCCCCATACATCACGAAGGATTCGCCGGCCAGGTCGCTCAGATGCAACGGCCCCCTTCCGGCAAGGGCGTGACCGCGCGGCAACGCCACGATGAACTCGTCGCGCTCCAGCGGGACGAGGGTCGCAGAGGTGGTGCGCAGCAAGGGCGTGCGCACCAGGCCCACGTCCAGTCCACGATCTTCCAGCTGCTGAAGGATCGATACCGACGTGGCCTCGTGCAGCACCAGCTCGACGCCGGGATATTCGGCGCGAAATCGCGGTACGACCTTCTGGAGCATTCCGTATGTGGTGGTGCCGACGAAACCCACGTGCAACGTGCCGCCCGTGCCTTCGAGGGCGCTGCGCGCGATGGCCCCCAGCTGGCTGCCATGGAACAGCAGCTTGCGTGCTTCGGCGAGCACCGTGCGGCCGGTCGGCGTGAGTGACACCCCGGTCGTGCCGCGATCAAACAGCCTGGTGCCGAGTTCCGCCTCCAGCTTCTGGATGGAAACCGTCAAAGGCGGCTGTGCCATGTGCAGCTTTTCAGCCGCGCGGCGAAAGTTCAGGGTCTCGGCAAGGACGACGAAATGGCGGATCCGGCGCAGGTCCATGGTGGGGCTATGGCGTTGCAACCAAGCATAGCCGAGCGGCACGTCCGCTCCCGCTGCCAATGTCGGCACTGCGCCCACGGTGTCATCCCTTGAAGACGGGCGGGCGCTTCTCGAGGAAGGCCGTGACCGCTTCGCGGTGGTCGTCCGTCTGGTGCGACAGCGCCTGGAACGAGGCCGCCATCTCCAGCAGCGTATCGAGCCGCGAGTGCATGGCTTCGCGCAGCAGTCGCTTGGTCAGGCGAACTGCGTGCGGCGGATTGGCTGCAATGCGCGCGGCCAGCTCGTTGGCCGACGCGAGCAGCTGGTCGGCGGGGACGACGCGCGACACCAGGCCCCAATCCAGCGCCTGCTGAGCGCCGATCACGTCGCCGGTGAACGACAGCTCGCTGGCGCGCGAGAGCCCGATCAGGCGCGGCAGCAGCCAGGCGCCGCCGTCGCCGGGGATGATGCCCAGCTTGACGAAGCTCTCTGCGAATTTCGCATGTTCGGACGCGATGCGAACGTCGCACATGCATGCCAGGTCCATGCCGGCGCCGATGGCTGCGCCATTGACCGCGGCAATCACCGGGACTTCGAGGTTGAACAGGGCGAGCGGCAGGCGCTGGATGCCCGTGCGGTATTCCTGGCGTATCTGCATGCCGCCCACGCTGCCCGAGGACTGGCGCTCCATGTCCTTGATGTCGCCGCCCGACGAGAACGCCGTGCCTGCGCCCGTGAGGATCACGGCGCGCACGCTGCGGTCGTCGTGGATGCGGTCGATGGCTTCGAGAAAGTCGCTCACCGCTGTGTTGCCGGTCAGCGGGTTGCGGCGCTGCGGCTCGTTCATGGTCAGCGTGACGACGGGGCCTTGCTGTTCGTAGAGAAGGAAGTTGGACATGGCTGCTCTGTCTCCGATTTCGATGAAACGCCGAGGTTAGGGATGGAGTCTGCAAATGTCCAATAGCGAAACGGTCTCTTTCAATACTCGGTTCGTATCACCAAAAATAAGTAAAAACCCCATATAGCGCTTGGCGCGTAGTCCATGGCAATACCGTTCGTGTATCAAACGTAGCCAATTAAATATTGGCAAAGAATGAAACTCGCTCCTATTCTTGCCGTCATGGCACGACACACGGAGACACCATGAAAACAGCGCTGGGGCACATCAAGGTGCTCGATCTCACGCGAATCCTGGCCGGCCCCTGGGCCACGCAGAACCTCGCCGACATGGGCGCAGAGGTGATCAAGATCGAACGTCCGCGCGTGGGCGACGACACGCGCACCTGGGGCCCGCCCTTCCTGAAGGACGCCGACGGCAACGAGACGCGCGACTCCTCGTATTTCCTGAGCGCCAACCGCGGCAAGCAGTCGGTGACGGTGGACCTCGCCACGCCCGAGGGGCAGGAGATCATCCGCATGCTGGCAGCGGATGCCGACGTGGTGGTCGAGAACTACAAGGTCGGCACGCTGGCGCGCTACGGCCTTGCCTACGAAGACCTGCGGAAAATCAACCCGCGCATCGTCTATTGCTCGGTCACCGGCTTCGGCCAGGACGGCCCGTACGCCGCGCTCCCCGGCTACGACTACGTGTTCCAGGGCATGGGCGGCCTCATGAGCATCACCGGGGTGCCTGACGGCGAGCCCGGCGCCGCCCCCATGAAAAGCGGCATCGCCATCAGCGACCTGCTCACCGGCATGTACGCGACGACGGCCATCCTGGCGGCCCTGGAGCACCGTCACATCAGCGGCGAAGGGCAGTACATCGACATGTCGCTGCTGGACTGCATCGTCACGATCAACTCGTACCAGGCGATCAACTACTTTCTCTCGGGCAAGATCCCGGAGCGCATGGGCAACGCCCACTCGAACATGGTCCCCTACCAGGTGTTCAAGTGCAGGGAGGGCGACATCATCATCGCCGTCGGCAACGATGGCCAGTACGCCGCCTTCTGCCGCGTGATCGGCCGTGAGCACCTCGCCACCGATCCGGCGTTTGCCACCGGACCTCAGCGCAACCGCAATCGCAAGGACCTGATTCCATTGGTCGCCGAGGCGATGCTCGCCAGGACGATGGAGGAGTGGGTCACCCTGCTGGAGGCCAACAACGTGCCCTGCGGACCGATTCACAACATGAAGCAGGTCTTCGAGGATCCCCAGGTGCGCCACCGCGAGATGCAGCTGGCCTTGCCGCACAGTGCCGGCGTGCAGGCGCCGAGCGTGGCCAACCCGATCCGCCTTTCCGGCACGCCGATCCAGTACGACAAGTCCGCTCCCTTGCTGGGCGAGCACAACGACGCCGTGCTGCAGCAGCGCCTGGGCCTGTCGGCGGCTCGGATCGCCGAACTCCAGGCCAAGGGCGTGGTGTAGGCCGCCTGCCAAATCCCGATTCAACTCATGGAGACAAACCGCATGAAGACTTCCCTCACTCGCCGCACGCTGGCCGCGCTGGCGCTGGCCGCCGCCGTCGCTCCGGCGCTGGCGCAGAAGGCGCCGATCAAGTTCGTGGTGCCCTACCCGGCGGGCGGCGCAGCCGACCAGATCACGCGCCTCGTGGCGCACGAGACCTCGCAGGTGCTGGGTACGCCGATCATCATCGACAACAAGGCAGGTGCCGCCGGCATGATCGCGGGCGAGATCGTTTCGCGCGCCGAACCCGACGGAAAGACTTTCTTCGTCGGCTCCAACGCGCCGCTGGTCATCAACCAGGCGCTGTATGCCACGATGCCGTATGACCCCGAGAAGTCCTTCGTGCCCGTTGCGGGCATGGGCAAGTCGCCGCTGCTGCTGGTGACGCGACAGAACCTGGGGGCGAAGGATGTCGCCGCCCTGGTCGCGATGGGCAAGAAGGAGCCGGGCAAGCTCACCATGGGAAGCGCCAGTAGCGGCAACATCACGCACCTGGCCGGCGAGTCGGCTTCCAGCATGATGGGCTTCAAGGTCACGCACGTCCCGTTCAGCGGGAGTTCGCCCGCCATCACCAGCATGATGGGCGGCAACGTCGACATCATGTTCGATGCGCTGCCGTCGTCGATGCAGCAGGCCAAGGCGGGCAAGATCGTGCCGCTCGCGATCCTCGACTTCGTTCGCTTTCCTCAACTGCCTGACGTGCCGACGCTCAAGGAGGCCGGTTTTGCCAACGCGGAGGCCAGCGCCTGGTTTGGCGTGGTCGCGCCCGCAAGAACGCCCGCTTCGGCGGTCAAGGAATTGAATGGGGCCATCAACGAAGCTCTGAAGAAGCCCGAACTGGTCGAAAAGCTGCGCAACATCGGCGCGGTTTCGATGCCCGGTTCGCCGGAAGTCTTCGGCAAGTTCATTGCGGACGAGCGAGCCAAGTGGATTCCGGTTGCCAAGTCCCTGGGCGTGAAGGCCGACTGATGAAAAAGAAATCATTCGATTCCATCGACGCACTGAAGGCCTTCGTCGGCGAGCCTGCCGTGAGCGGGGATGCCATCGTGATCGACCAGGCCATGATCGACCAGTTTGCTGCCGTCACGCACGACCAGCAATGGATCCACGTCGACCCGGAGCGTGCCGCGCTGGAGTCGCCGTTCAAGACGACCATCGCGCACGGGCTGCTGACGCTGTCGCTGGTGACCGGCTGGTACCACCGGTGCTTCGACTTCCCGAACCGGAAGATGGCGCTGAACTACGGCTTCGACAAGGTGCGCTTCACCAGCCCTGTCCCATGCGGCACGCACCTGGTGGGCAGCTTCGAGCTGGCCAAGGTGGAAGACGTGAAGCCCGGCGAGGTGCGCTGCTTCTGGAACGTCAAGGTGCAAGGCGAAGGTGCCGAACGCCCCGCGATGGTCGCCGAGTGGTTGATGCAAGTGCGGTACTGAGGAAGGAAGCAGCCATGTCCATTCTTCTTCTGGAACGCCACGGCGGCACCGCGGTGCTGACCATGAACCGCCCCGAACAGCGCAACGCGCTGAGTCTCGAACTGCGATCGGCGTTCGAGCAGGCCGTTGCCGAAGTGCGGGACGACCCGTCCGTGCGAGCGGTCGTGATCACCGGCGCCGGCGGCCACTTCTGCGCTGGCGGCGACATCAAGTCGATGGGGTCGAGCGACGGGAAGCGCGACATCTTCGAGGGCCGTGAACGCATTCGCAAGATCCACCGCTGGTTCGACGAACTGGTGGACCTGGAGAAGCCCGTGATCGCCGCCGTGGACGGCGTGGCTTTTGGCGCCGGGCTGTCGCTGGCCTTGGCTGCCGACTTCGTCCTGGCGTCGCCGCGCGCCAAGTTCTGCAGCGTCTTCGCCCGCCTGGGCTACGTGCCCGACATGGGCGCGATGTACCTGCTGCCGCGCGCCGTGGGCCTGGCGCGTGCCAAGGACCTGGTCTTCAGCGCCCGCGTGGTCGATGCCGAGGAGGCGCTGGCCATGGGCCTCGCGCAGCAGGTGGTGCCGGGAGACCTGCGCCGGGCGGCGCTGGACTTCGCCGAGCGCTTCCACACCGCGCCGACGGAGGCGCTGGGTCTGGTCAAGGGCGTGATGAACCACGCCTTCGAGTCGGACCGGCGCAGCGTCTATGCGCAGGAAGCCATGGCGCAGGCCATGTGCCGGGAAAGCGATTTTCATCAGGAGGCGGCACGCCGCTTCCTGGCGAAGGAGCCCCCGCTCTACCAGTGGGCGGACACGTCCAAGCCCCAGACCTGACTCAAAGAGATGAGCGACATGCATCCCGAACAAGAGTATTTTGCGCACCTCGCGCAGGGCCGCTTCATGCTGCAGCGTTCTCGCAGCAGCGGACGCTTCTACTTTCACCCGCGCGTCGCGGAGCCTGTGACCGGCGCCCGGGACCTCGAATGGGTCGCGGCCAGTGGCCGCGGCACGGTCTACGCCACGACGGTCGTGCGTCCCAAGCCGCCACAGAAGCCCTACAACGTGGTGCTGGTCGACCTGGAAGAAGGTCCGCGCGTGATGTGCCGCGTCGAGGGCATCGAACCCGAAGCCGTGCATATCGGCATGGAAGTGCGCTCGCGCATCGGCAGCCAGGACGATATGCCGATCCTGGTGTTCGACGTGGTGGGAGGTGCGGCATGACGCGGGACCGTTTTCCGCGCGGCAGAACCGCGATCGTCGGCGCCAGCACCTACGGCATGGGCGAGTCGCCGGGGCTGAGTTCCATGGACCTGGCGGTGAACGCCAGCGTGCGTGCGCTCGACCAGGTGGGCCTGACACCCGGTGACGTCGATGGCCTGTTCATCGGCTTGCCGGACGACTTTCTCTCCGGCCTCACTTTCGCGGAGTACCTGGGCATCCAGCCGCGCATCACCGAGAACAACCGCACCGGTGGCTCCGCCTTCCTGACCCATGCCATGTGGGCCGCGCTGGCCATCGAGGCCGGTCAATGCGACGTCGCCCTCATCTCCTACGGCAGCAACCAGCGCACGGCGGCGGGCGGGCTCGTGAGCGCCATGCGTCCCACTGCCTATGAAGCGCCCTACAAGCTGATGCGACCGGCCGGGGCCTACGCGCTTGCGACTTCGCGCTACATGCACGAGTACGGGCTGCGGCGCGAACAGCTTGGCGAGGTGGCCATCGCCGCGCGCCAATGGGCGCAGCTCAACCCCGATGCCTTCATGCGCGATCCGCTGACGATGGAGGACTACCTCAAGGCGCGCATGGTGTCGGACCCGCTCAGCGTGCGCGACTGCTGCCTGGTGACCGACGGTGCCGCCGCGGTGGTGATGGTGAGCGCCGAGCGCGCAAGACATCTTGCGAAGCGCCCGGTCTACCTGCTCGGCGCAGCGGCTGCCACCGATCACCGCGACATCACCTCGATGCCGGACCTGACCACCACCGCCGCCGTTCATTCCGGTGCCCGCGCGTTCGCCCAGGCCGGCGTGAAGCCTTCCGACATCGACGTGGTCGAGCTGTACGACGCCTTCACCATCAACACGCTCCTGTTCCTCGAGGACCTGGGCTTCTGCGCCAAGGGCGAGGGCGGATCGTTCGTCGAAGGCGGGCGCATTGCGCCGGGCGGCGAATTGCCGGTCAACACCAATGGCGGCGGCCTGTCGTGCGTGCATCCCGGGATGTACGGGCTGTTCACGATGGTGGAGGCCACGCAGCAGCTGATGGGACTGGCTGGCGAACGTCAGGTCGCGAACGCGCAACTGGCGCTGGCGCACGGCAACGGCGGAGAGTTGTCCAGCCAGGCGACCCTGGTGCTCGGCACCGAAGACACCCTTTAGGAATTGAAAGAGACGATCATGAGTGAACAAGTATTGGGCCTTCAAGGCCGCAACATCGTGGTGACCGGCGCGGCGCAGGGAATCGGCCGCGCCCTTGGCGAACTGGTGCTGGAGCTGGGCGGCACCGTGACGGCGGTCGATATGAATGCCGACGGCGTGCAGGCATTCGCTGCCGAAGCCGGCGGCGACCGCGTGCTCGCCCTGGCCGGCAGCGTGGCCGACAACGCCTTCGCGCAAAGCGTGGTCGAGCAAAGCGTGGCCCGCTTTGGCGCCGTGCATGGCCTGGTGAACAACGCCGGCATCACGCGGCCGGCCATGATCGAGAAGATGACGCTGGAGCAATGGCAGCAGGTCATGGACGTGCACCTGACCGGCTCGTTCAATTTCCTGCAGGCCGTGGGGCGGCACATGCTGGCGCGTTCGCGTGGCGGAGACAAGTCCGGCGGCTCGATCGTCAACATCTCCTCGGATGCGGGGCGGCGCGGCACCATCGGGCAGATCAACTACGGCGCGGCCAAGGCCGGCGTGCTGGGCCTCACAATGTGCGCAGCGCGCGAATGGGCCAAATACAACGTGCGCGTCAATACGGTGGGCTTCGGCGTGGTCGAAACACCGATGACGGAAACGATCCGCAGCGAGAAGTTCGCCGATACCTACCTGCAGCAGATTCCGCTGGGCCGTTGGGCCGATGCGCGCGAAGTCGCCCGTCCAATCTGCTTCCTGCTGTCGGATGCCGCTTCGTACGTCACCGGGCAGCACCTGTCTGCCAACGGCGGCTACACCATCGGCTCGTGAGCGGCACGCGATGACGCAACTGCTCTCCGCTTTTCGATATGCCGCGCTGCCGGAGGCAGCTGAGGCGTTCCGTGCCGAGGTGCGGGAGTTTCTCCGCGCCTCCTTCGTACCGCCGCCGCCTCAGGTGAGGGCCCGGTCATGGATGGGCTTCGATGCGGAGTTCAGCCGCAAGCTCGCCGCGCGTGGCTGGGTCGGCGTGACGCTGCCCAAGGAGTACGGGGGCGCCAGTCTGGACGCCTTCTCGCGCTTCGTCCTGGTCGAGGAATTGCTGGCGGCCGGTGCGCCGGTGTCCGCACACTGGATCGCCGACCGGCAGAGCGGGCCGTTGATCCACAAGTTCGGCACCGAGGCGCAGCGCCGCAAGTACCTTCCGGAGATCTGCGCGGCGCGAGCCTTCTTCTGCATCGGCATGAGCGAGCCCAACTCGGGCTCGGACCTGGCCAGTGTCGGCACCCGGGCGACGAAGTGCGAGGGCGGCTGGCGCCTGAACGGGCGCAAGATCTGGACGACCAACGCCCACCATTGCCAGTACATGATCGCGCTGGTGCGCTCGTCCGGCGAGGCGGCCGACCGGCAGAAAGGCTTGTCGCAATTCATCGTCGACCTGTCGCTGCCGGGCGTGACCGTGCGGCCCATCGTCGACCTGGCGGGGGACGCGCACTTCAACGAGGTCTTCTTCGACGACGTGCTGCTGGCCGACGATGCACTGATCGGCAACGAAGGCGCCGGCTGGGCGCAGGTCAATGCCGAACTCGCTTTCGAGCGAAGCGGCCCCGAGCGCATCTATTCGAGCATCGTGCTGCTGGAGCACTGGATGGATTGCCTGCGCCGCGGTCGTGCCGGCACGCGGCACGCCGAGGCCGTTGGCCGCATGGCCACCCAGCTGGCCACGCTGCGCAACATGTCGATCGCCGTCACCACCAAGCTGGTCGCCGGTGAGAGCCCCATCGTGGAGGCTGCGCTGGTCAAGGACATCGGCACCACCTTCGAGCAGGAGATCCCCACCTTGGTCGCCGCGGCCATCGCGGCGGATCCTGCCGACGAGGTCGATGCCGATCTGTTGGCCACCGTTTTCTATCTGACCCAGGTCGCGCCGACCTTCTCGCTGCGCGGTGGCACCCGCGAGATCCTGCGCGGCATGATCGCGCGCGGCCTCGGCTTGCGCTAAGGAGCTGCCATGTTTGCAGAAGCCATCGAACACATCCTTCGCGACGAGTGCACGCCCGGGCGCGTGCGCGACATCGAAGCCGGCGGCTCCCCCGCCGCCCTGTGGGAGGCCTTGGCAGGAGCCGGCTTCCTCGAACTGCTGACGCCGGAAGCCGGCGGTGGAGCGGGGCTGCCGCTGCAGGACCTGTTCCCGATCTTGATTCACTTTGGCCGCTACGCCGTACCGGTGCCGGTGGCGCAAGCCATCGCTGCGCGCGCGCTGGCCGGCCCGGGCACCACGCTGCCGGACGGCCTGTTGACCCTGGCCCCGGCGTTGACGCGCGACGCCGCCGGCGAACTGCGCTGCCCTCTGGTGCCTTTCGGGGCGAGTGCGCAACACGTGCTGGCCGCCGACGGCGACCAGCTCCTGCTGCTCGCATGCGCTGACGCTCGGCGCCTGCCCGCAGGCATCCGTCACAGTCAGTTGGCCACCCTGGTGTGGCCTGACGACCGGTCTGCCGAACGCATCTCCGGCAACGCCGCCGGACTGGCACCCCTGGCTGCAGCATTGCATGCGGCCCTGTTGGCGGGCGCGATGATGCGGGTGTTCGAGATGACCTTGCAGTACTGCAACGAGCGTTCGCAGTTCGGAAAATCCCTCGGCAAGTTCCAGGCAGTCCAGCACCAGCTGAGCGTCATGGCGGAACAGGTGGCGGCGTCGTCGATCGCTGCCGAAGCCGCATTCCAGTCGACGGATCGGACGCCGAGGCTGCTGCCCGCGGCCATGGCCAAGGCGCGCACCAGCGAGGCAGCCCCCGGGGTGGCCAACATGGCCCATGCACTGCACGGCGCCATCGGCGTGACCGAGGAATACGATCTGCAGCTGCTCACGCGGCGCCTGCACGAATGGCGCACCGCGCATGGCGCCGAGAGCTACTGGAACCGCCTCGTCGGCGAACAGGTCCTGGCCACCTCCGGCACCCTCGCCGAATTCGTCCGCGCGGCCTGATCCCCGTACGTAAACAGAGACAAGAAAGAGGCCCTCATGATTCGCAAGTGCTGCCTGCTGGCCGCCATCCTCATCGCTGCGCCCATGCTGCCCTTCGGCGTCGCGCTGGCGCAGGAGCCCGCCAACCATCCGATACGGTTCATCGTGCCATTCCCGCCGGGCAGCGGCACCGACACGTCGGCGCGCTATTTCGGGCGCAAGCTGACCGAGTTGACGGGACAGCCGGTGGTGGTGGACAACAAGCCGGGCGCCAACGGCTTCATCGCCGTGCAGGCCGTGCGACAGGCGCCCGCGGACGGCACCACCGTTTTCGTCGGCAGCAATTCGACGCTGGCGGTGAACGTGGCGCTGTTCAAGAACCTTCCCTACAACCCCCAAGTCGACTTCGCGCCGCTCAGCATGATGATGCGCGCGCCGACCGTGGTGGTGGTGCCACAGCAGTCGCCGTACAAGACGCTTGCCGACCTCATCGCTGCTGCCAAGTCCCAGCCCGGCAAGCTCAATCACGCCGGCGGCTCGGCGGGGTACCAGCTCATGAACGAAGCGCTCAACGAGCGCGCCAAGGTCGACATCCAGAACATCCCGTTCAAGGGGGCCACCGAGGCGCTCACCGCGGTGGCGTCCGGAACCGTGGACCTGGCCTTCGCTGACATCACCGCCTCCACCGAACTGATCAAGAGCGGCAAGGTCCGCGCACTGGCCGTTGCCTCTGACCGGCGCGCCAGCGTGCTGCCGGACGTGCCTCACATGGGCGAGGCGGGACTGCCTGGCTACGGGGCCTACGTGTGGGTCGGAGCCATGGTCTCCTCGAAGACCCCAAAGCCCCAGGCTGAAAGGCTCGCGAATCTGTTGGCCCAGATCGAACGCATGCCGGAGACCAAGGCCTTCTACGAACGCATCGGTGCCGAAACCATGAGCGGCGGCGCCGAGGAGATGCGCAAGTTCCAAGCCGAGGAGATCGAGCGCTGGAAACGCATCGCCGTCAAGGCGAAAGTGCAGCAGGAATAGCCCGTCTACCCGTCACCAGCGCTTGAGTTCCGCACCAGGACGTGTCGGCACAGTCAGGACCCGGCGCGACCGCGGCACCCGATCCCGATCCTGCGACTTGAAAATGTCCTGTTCAATCCGAGGTGGCAAGTAGCGCGCGCAAGTGCGTATCGACCTGCGCGAGAAACTCCGGGTCGGTTCCAAAAAGGGCCAGGTGGCCGTCGATGCTCGCGATGGGACGGAACTCGCTCCTGGGGATCAGTTCCTGTTCGGCCTGGCAGTCCGCGGGCGGGAAGAACATGTCGTGGCTGATCGGCATCACGAAGGTCTTCGCCTTGACTCGCTGAAGTGCCGCGGACAGGTCGCCCCCCGCGTTCCGGCTGACGTCACTGCGCTGCCATTTCCACGCCATCGACAGCAGGTCATTCGGGTCCATCGGCGCGAAGTAACCGGTCATGAAGTTGTCGACGAAGGCTTGCATCGAGTCGAAGCCCAGTGCCCGATGGCGGCCGGCACGGAAGAATTCCGTGCTCCAACCCATGACCGTCCACATCTTGGCGTGTCGCTTCAATCCCGCCGCCACCTCGGCGGAGTTGCCATAGTTCCCGTCCTTGTAGCCCGGGTCGGTGGTGATGGCATCCACGAGCGTTTCCGTAAAGAGGAAATCGTGCTCGGTGTTCTTCGCAGTGCCAGCGATCGCTGCTGCGCGCTTGACCATGTCCGGGTATCGCACGGCCCATTCATAGGTCTGTTGCGCGCCCATCGATCCGCCAACGACGAGTGCCAGCGAACGGATGCCAAAGCGCTCGGTCAGCAACTTGTGCTGCGCACGAACGTCGTCGCCGATCCGCACGCGTGGGAAACGGGGACCAGACTGACTATCGCTTGCATTGTGCGGCGAGGTCGAAAGGCCATTGCCAATCTGATTGACCACGACGATGAAATACTTCGCCGGATCCAGTGCGCGGCCTGTGCCGATGTAGACCTGCTCGATGATCTTGCTGGTGCCGGAGTACCAGGTGGGGACCAGGATCGCGTTGTCCTTGGCAGCATTGAGCGTGCCGTGGGTGGCGACGGCCAACTGGCAGTTCTGGATGGCGTCGCCATCCTCCAGGTCGAGCGTGCCAATGTCGTACAGCTCGTACGGGCCATGCCCTTCCGGGCCGTAGTAGGTGTTGATGGTCATGACAGATCCTTGAAGCGATTGAATGAAGTGCTGCCGTGTGTGCTCAGTGCATTGCGAATCCGGGATAGCCATTGGCAGCCAGGTCGTCGCAGCGGCTGCGGTAGTTGCCCACGCCGCCGATGTACGCGAGCAGGCGCCGCGGCTTGCCTTTGACGTTGGAGCCCATGTACCAGGAGTCCGTCTTGACCACCAGCGTTGGGGCCGCAGTTTCGTCGTGGTGCGCCACCCATTGGTCCTGGAATTCCTTCGTGGCTTCCACCACGTGCTTTCCGTGCGAGCGGGCGTAGGCGATGCAACCGGTAATCCAGTCCACCTGCTGTTGCAGGCAGGTCGTCATGTTGCACAGCGCCGCCGAAGGCGCCAGCGGCGCGCCGGTGGTGAACAGATTTGGAAAGCCATGCACTTGCAATCCCATCGCGGTACGGATCTCTTGTGTCCACTGTGCCTTCAGCGATTGGCCAGCGCGGCCCCGGATGTCGATGCGCATCAGCGCGCCCGAACCGGCGTCGAAGCCCACGGCGAGGATGATCACGTCCACTTCGTGGACCTTTCCGTCTGCCGTGCGGATGCCCTCGGGAACAACGCATTCAATCGGCGCGGCACGGCAGTCGTCCGCCTCGACGTTGTCTTGCAGGTAGACCTCGAGGTACTTGTTCTCGAGCGGGACGCGATGGGTACCGAAGCCGTAGTCGCTGGGGATCAGCTTCATGCACAAGTCCGGGTCGTTGTTCAGGCGGACGCGCATCTTGGCGCGCACGAACTCCGACACCTCGTGGCTGACAAGCTCGTCGAAGAACATTTCAGGAAAAGTCGCGAGCCACGTTGCGCCTCCCAACCGGCGAGCACTGCGGTGAAGTCGGTCAGCGTGGACATGGGATCTCCTCGTGGTTCTTGCAGGTCTGCTGCTTTTGCATCCATGCATGGACGCCAGCAAATGGCGCATCTCGATCCTTCTGTGAACGGGGTGGATCCACCTGGGAGTTGCCACGATCGAGTGGTTGCGGCGGCGCCCATTGTGCGAGCCTCCAATTCGCCTGGCAATCGGAAGGTACGCGCATTTCATCGCGGGGTTGCCGCGAGCTGGTTCGTGTCGGCGCATGTGGCCAGATGGCCAATGCGAAGCGGGCTGCGGAAAGGCGCGCATGCGGGGCTTTCCAAAATCCAAACTGGGGTTCCGGGCCTCGCGACCCGCTAGTTGGGCCACCGACGACATCAGGGATGCCAAGTCGACCGTGCGACTGTCAGGCGCCGCGTTGCGACGTCATCGTCGTAACTTAATGCAGCCGAAAGCGACTCGGCCGCGCGTTTCAGTCGTCCTGCGAACCGGGTCAGCTTGGCCTCGGCGTCCGCGCCCGCCGGCGCTCCGATGCACAAGGCGCCCACGACGCGCCAGCGGCTGCCGAAGACCGGCACTGCGATGCTGGCCGATGTGCGCTTGGCCTCGCCCACGGTCACGTGGTAGCCACGCGCCCTGATCTGGTCGTACAACTCGCCCCGCTGCCCGAGCGCCGCCAGCATGACCCTGCCCGCAGCGCCCTGATCGAGCGGCATCGATTCCCCCACGCGCGCGGGGCTGTGCTGGGCATCCGGACACATGACCTTGACCAGGCGCACGCGCCGGTTGCCGTCCTGAACGAAGAAGGATGCGTCCTGGCCGGTCGCATCGGACAGCTTGCGCAGGGCGGGCTCGACGTTCGCGCGGATGTCGAAGGACACCTGGTACCGGGCCCCGAGCGACGCCGTGGCGGGCCCAAGCCGCCACTCGGCGTCGTCGTTCCGGGCCACGTAGCCGCTCGCCGCCAGGGTTTTCAACAGGCGAAGCGCAGTCGCCTTGGGCAGGCTCGTGCGGCGGCCGATTTCGCTCAAGCCGAGGTGCGGTTCTTCGACGGTGAAGACATCGAGGATCGCCAGCGCACGCACCGTCGCCTGCACTGTCGACTCAGGGTTAACGCTCATTTATTGAGTGCCATCGGTTCATCTGGTGAACCGAAATTGTAGTGAATCGAATGCCGGCCTAACCTTCAGGCTTGCAGCAGACATCCAACGGAGAGACAAGATGAAACGGCGCCTCGCAAGCTTCGCAGCCCTCGCCATCGTGGCCTTGGGTTCGCTTGGAATCCACCCGTCCATCGCATTGGCGGCGGACACTTACCCGGACAAGCCGGTGAAGATGATCGTGCCCTACGCCGCAGGCGGCGGGGTCGACAACATTGCGCGCGTCGTTGCCACGCACCTGGGCGCCCGACTCAAGCAGTCGATCATCATCGACAACCGGCCCGGCGCCAACGCCAACATCGGCGCAGACGCCGTCGCCAAGGCCTCGCCCGACGGCTACACGCTGCTGATGGGGGCGACCTTCCTCGCCTTCAATCGGGCCACGATGAAGGCGACGCCCTATGACGCGTCCCGCGACCTGGTTCCGGTCGCACGCACAGGCAAGGCGCCTTTCGTGCTCGTGGTGCCCGCGAGCTCGCCGTTCAAGACGGTGGCCGAACTGGTCGCCTACATGAAGGCGAATCCGGACAAGGCGTCCTACGGCGCAGTGGGCGCCGGATCGCCGACCAACTTGATCTTCCCCAAGAACACCGGCACCTCCCCCGTCCAGGTTCTCTACAAGGGCGGCGCGGCAGCGATGCCCGACCTGATCGCCGGGCGCCTGACTTACATGATCCAGACGACCAGCGAGGTGCTGCCGCACATCACGACCGGCAAGCTGCGCGCCCTGGCCGTCTCCGGCAGCAGCCGCTTCGGCCACCTTCCCATGGTTCCCACGATGAAGGAGGCCGGCGTGGCCGATCTCGAAGGCACCGGATGGTGGGGCCTGTTCGCGCCCGCCAGGACGCCGGCCGCCGTGGTGCAGCGTCTTTCCGACGAGATCCAGGTGGTGATGAAGCAGCCCGACGTGATTGCCGCACTGGACAAGCTCGGCATCGAATCCTCTCCCATGCCTTCGCAGACCTTCACGCCGTTTTTCCAGGAAGAGCTCAAGAGCTATGTCGACGTCGCGCGTCAGTTCAACCTGACCGTCGAATAGCGACCGGAACCCGATCAAGGAACAGGGAGTCACCATGCAACCAGGCTTTCAAGTGCTCAAGCGCCGCCATGCCGTGGGCAAGGAATGGGTCGACAGGTTCGCCTCGATTCCGGTCGCGAACATCAGCGATTCGATGTCGCGCCTCAACTCCGGCAGCGCCAGGCTGCGCCCCTTGCATGCGGGTGGTGCGCTGTGTGGGCCGGCCGTCACCGTCAAGAGTGCTCCTGGCGACAACCTGATGACGCACATGGCCCTGAATCTCTCAGTCGAAGGGGATGTGATAGTGGTCGATGCGGGGGGCGACCTCACCAACGCGATCATCGGCGAGCGCATGTTGGCCTACTGCATCGCCAAGAAATTCGCGGGGATCGTCGTCCATGGCGCGGTCCGCGATTCGGGCTGGATCCGTCAGCAGCGGTTTCCGGTGTATGCCTGCGGCGTGACCCACCAGGGGCCCTACAAGAATGGACCCGGCGAGGTCAACACGACGATATCAATCGGTGGGATGGTGGTTTGCCCAGGCGACCTCATCGTGGGTGACGAAGACGGGCTTGTCTGCATTCCACAGACCTCGGTCGAGACCGTGCATGCGAAGGCGGCTGCCAAGTTCAAGCACGAGAGCGAGACCTTCGCGGCCATCGGCCAGGGCGACAACGACGCCGCGGGGTACCGCGCCAAGCTCGCCAAGCTCGGCTGCTACTTCGAAGCCTGAGCCATCCAGACAACCATCAGACTACCAGGACAAGACCTCATGATCATTGATTGCCACGGGCACTACACCACCGCGCCTGCCGCGCTCAAGGACTACCGGGAACGGCAGACTGCTGCCTTCGAAGCAGGCCGGCCGCTGGCGCCCGATTTCAGCATCAGCGACGACGAGATCCGCGAATCGCTCGAGAAGAACCAGTTGCGCATTCAGCGCGAGCGCGGTGTCGACATGACCATCTTCTCGCCCATCGCAGGCGCCATGGCGCACCACGTCGGCGACGCCACCACGAGCCAGCACTGGACGCAGGCATGCAACGACCTGATCTACCGCGCGGTGGAAATGTTCCCCGACGAACTCGTGGGCGTTTGCCAGTTGCCGCAGTCGCCCGGCGTGAGTCCGGCGAACTGCGTCGACGAGCTGACCCGTTGCGTCGAAGAGCTCGGCTTTGTCGGCTGCAACGTCAATCCCGACCCGACCGACGGGTTCTGGACCGACCCGCCGATGACGCAGCGCTACTGGTATCCCCTGTTCGAGAAGATGGTCGAGCTCGACGTGCCGGCCATGGTGCATGTGAGTTGCTCGTGCAACCCCAACTTCCACCACACCGGCGCGCACTACCTCAACGGGGACACCACGGCCTTCATGCAGTTCCTGCTGTCGGACATCTTCAAGGACTTTCCGACGCTGCGCTTCGTGCTGCCTCACGGCGGCGGTGCGGTGCCCTATCACTGGGGTCGCTACCGCGGCCTGGCCGACCAGCTCAAGCGACCGCCGCTCGAGGAGATGATGCGCAACGTCTTCTTCGACACCTGCGTGTATCACCGTCCGGGCGTGGAGTTGCTGCTGGAAGTCGTCCCGCCGGACAACGTGCTGTTTGCGTCGGAGATCGTTGGTGCAGTCAAAGGCATCGATCCGCGCACGGGCTACCACTACGACGACACCAAGCGCTATATCGACGCGGTGGAATGGCTCACGCCCGAGCACCGGGCCAAGGTGCTGGGCGACAACGCGCTGCGGGTCTATCCGCGCCTGGCCCAGCGCCTGTTGGCGCGGCAAGCTATCGCCACCGCTTGAGGAGTCCTCCATGAAGAAAGCCGTCACACTGGCATGCCTTGTCGCCTCGCACTTCCTCCTCGCTGGCTGTGCGACATCCAAAGGTATCGCCCTGAACCGGGTCAACCCGACCGACCCCCAGCCGACCTGCATGATGTGCCCAGGCACCTACATCCCGCTTTCCGAAATGGAGCTGTACGAGCAGAAGGCCCTCAAGGAGAGGCTGGTCGACCAACAGGTGCGCGCGGTCGACATTGGCAAGGCCAACGTAGGGATCGGGCGCGTGCATCGCGGCAAGCTGGACAAGCCGTCGCCCAATTCCGTGGCCGAGCACGATCATGTCAGCGAGGTCTACCACGTCATCTCGGGCTCGGCGACCCTGGTCCTCGGGCCGGACATCCTGAACCGGGAAAGGCGGCCCGCCACGATGCCGACAGTGGTGCTTCAGAACGGCCCGGGCAACAATGGGTCGGAAGTGCGCGACGGCGTGGCGTACAACATCAAGGCAGGCGATGTCGTCGTGATACCGGCGGGCACGGGCCACTGGTTCACGAAGGTCGACGACCACATTGACTATCTCATGGTGCGGATCGATCCTGACAAAGTGACGCCGACCAAGAACGAGGCGCAATCGAAGGAGTACTTGTCGAAGCCAGCGCGGCGCGGCGAGTAGCTGCACGGAAACCCGACCACTTGGAGACAAACAGGATGAACTTCCAACGCTTCGCGACTACGGGGAGAGTCATCGTGCTTTGCTGCGTCGCCGCATTACTGCCGAGCCTCAATGGCTGCGCATCGTCGAGCGGCGGCACGACGGACGCGACGACACCCGCCTTCCGGGTCGACACTACCTGGCCCCGCCCATTGCCGAACAACTGGATACTGGGGCAGGTCAGCGGAGTTGCCACCGACGCAGAGGACCACATCTGGATTCTCCAGCGTCCCCGCAGTCTCTCCGAGGACGAGGCCGGCGCGGCGCTCAATCCGCCGCAGTCGAAATGCTGCCTGCCGGCGCCCCCGGTGCTCGAGTTCGATGCGGCGGGGCGCGTGTTGCGCTCGTGGGGCGGCCCTGGCAAGGGTTACGAATGGCCCGGCAACGAGCATGGCATTCATGTCGACGGCAAGGGCTTCGTCTGGATCACCGGGAACGGTGACAACGACGGACAGGTGTTGAAGTTCACACGCGACGGCAAATTCCTTCTGCAGATCGGAAAGGTAGGTCCGCAGACCAGCAGCGCGGACACCACGCGTCTGGGCAAGGCGGCGGGCGTCGAGGTCGATGCCGGCGCCAACGAGGTCTACGTGGCCGATGGCTACCAGAACCGACGCGTGATCGTCTTCGACGCCGAGACGGGTGCCCATAAGCGTCATTGGGGTGCCTACGGCAAGCCACCGAGCGATGCGGAGAAGCCTGTGGGACGTCGCCAGTTGCCGCCGACTTCCGCGCAGCTGCAGCAATTCGGAACGCCCGTGCATTGCGTACGCATTGCTCGAGATGGACTGGTCTATGTGTGCGACCGTCTCAACAACCGGATCCAGGTTTTCCGCAAGGATGGCAGCTTCATCAAGGAGTTCATGGTCGAGCCTCGCACGGCTGGCAACGGCTCGGTATGGGATGTCGTGATCTCGCGCGACCCTCTGCAGAAGTGGCTGTTTCTCGCCGACGGCCGGAACAACCAGGTGCTCACACTGGACCGCCAGACTGGAGAGGTGGTGAACACGCTCGGTCGATCCGGACGCTACGCCGGTGAGTTTCATTGGGTTCATGACCTCGCCATCGACTCGCAAGGCAATCTCTTTGCGGGTGAAGTCGACAACGGCAAGCGCGTCCAGAAGTTCTCACGCGCCCAGTGACCCGATGGGTCGGTCATCGCAGGGTGGATCGCTCGGAAGCTCGGTTGAGGTTGCGGACCGGACATAGGGGTTTGAAGTGCGAAGGTCCGCTGATGGCTGGGACTGCCTGTTCACCAAACTCGCCGTTCAGACCTCTATCAGTGCAACTCGCCATTGACCGTCTTGCGGCGCATGGCCTCACGCGCTGAATCGGGCGCCGCCTCCGGGACGGACATAGCGCGGCACAGCCTGTCCGGTTGCCTTGGCCACTTCTTGCAGCATCTGCTCGATCCAGCCGGCATCCATGATGTTCATGTAGTTGTCGTTCTCGTCAAAATTCACGTTCGCGCCGTGCACGACCATGAAGCCCTCGGTGCCCTCCCTGCTCGAGAAGGTGTGTACGGAACCGCCTGGTTCATAGAGGTACGAACCCTCGGTCTGAACATCGTCCGGATACTCGACGTAGTTCCAGGCGCCGGCGGTCGTGTAGAAGTGCACCGTGCCGGTGTGGAAATGCTTGGGCATCTGCGTGCCAGCCTCGAAACGGGCATACAGCACCCAGATGCCGGTTTCCGGGTCCAGGAAGCACGGCGTGACGTGCACGCCGGGGAACACATTCTTGATCTCGCCTTCGCGATGCCGATTGATCGACAGCAGGAACGGCTGGTGGTTGACGGTGGTATTGAGGGCCATAGGTGTCTCCGTGATTGAAGCTTGTCCAGCGGGTTGCAGTACGGTGTGAGTTTGCAGGCTTGCCTCTGGCATTTCTTGTTCTTGCACGACATAATTTTGATGTTGGACGACACAAGATGCTTCTCGAAACTCCCGCCTGATCATGTTGGACATTGTTCGTGCCGGCGGACTGGCTGGCTTCGAGTCCCTGGTGCGCAGTCTGGGAGGTTCTCCCTCCGTCATCCTGCGTCGCGTCGGGCTGGGCATCGACGATCTCGCGGATCCGGATCGCTATCTGCCGTACCGCAATGTCCTTCTCGCCATCGAAGAGGCCGCCACGGAACTGAAGTCGCCGGATTTCGGTTTGCGCCTTTCGGCAGTACAGGCTTGCGCTGGGTGTCCATCCACCTCCATAGCTCCGAGGGGTCCGTCGAATCCAGGGAGCTGAAGGGGGCGGGAGGTACGTGTGCGCAATCCCTGAAGAAGATGTTCCGGTGGAGGTTCATGTTGTTCGGCATGGACGTCCACTCATAGCTGCAGAAGGCGGTGAACTTTCCGGGTTGGTTGGCTTCATCGGCGATCGCGACGGTCTTCTGCCAGACTGTGTGCGCGATCTCCGGCGTCATCAGTGCCTTGACCGGCGCACCGCTGATGATCTTCTGAGCCGCGAGAAAGACACGGCTGGCCTCCGCAGGAGTGTTGTTTCTAAGAATGACGGCTTGCGCCGCTGGCACCTTGCTGATGGGTGAGTTCGGATCATTGGCGAGTGCGACCACTCCGACGTATTCGGAGTGGTCGGTAACTCCGCCAAAGTCCAGTGGCGTGTCGATCTTGATGTCGAAGCCAGCCGGAGCCTTGATCGGTTGCCCCTTCATGTACTTGTAGGAGTCGGCCGGGGTCGTCAGCCGGTCTCCGAGGAGCCAGGCATCCGCCGACCAGCTCGTATGCAGATGGGTCTCGCCGAAATAGGCGTTGCGGTCGGGATTCCTCTCCTGGGCTTGGGCCGGCGCACCCATGAAAACGAACAGCAAACAGAAGGTTGTTCGGGACAGTTTCATCATTGACTCCTCCGAGTTCGCTGCTGCGACCACTCGCGCAGCGTGCGTTGATCCGGGGTCCTGTCACCGCATCGGGTTGAGCTCCGCCACTGCGGGCGTGAGCTCGTAGTTGGCGTACCCGAATTCGTTGCTGCGCGCCCCCCAATACTTGTTACCCGCCTTGTAGACGGTGATCTCGATGGGCGTGCCGACGAGCGCGGTGACGATCTTCCCGTTGTTGAGGTAGTACGGCCGGGAGGCCCCGAGATAAGTGGCGTCGGCCACGTCGCCGGTCAGGCTCGGCATCGCCATCTTGCGGCCCACGTACTTGAACAGGATCTCACCCTGGTTGGCGGCGAAGCGCTGGGTGACGTACCCTGGCTCGACGGGGGTGGCCGGCTTGCCCGATGGGCTCTTCCCCGAGGCGCCATAGACGATCTGATACTTGTCGCCGGTGACCGTGTTCTCCAACCACAAGGACTTCTCCACGATCAGCGCTTTCAACTGCGCGTCGTTGAGCGCCACCGCGCCCTGCGTCTTGAGAGCGGCGACGGTGGTCCCGGGCTTGGCGCTCTTGCGTGCCTCGGCGCTGGGCGTATACCAGACGGGTGAACTCCAGGCGCGCTCCTGGACGGTGGCTGCCACCACGTCGGGGGGCGCAATGCCGAGTTGCTTGGCCTGGATCGTGGTCCAGCGCGGTGAGGGGATTTCGAGCGCGCGGGCGTAGTAGAAGGCGTGCACGCCGGGATCGAACTCGGGGTCGGTCCAGACGGTCTTGAGTTCCACTGCGCCGATCGAGTTCGTGTACGCGGCGGTCTCGAAATCCACCGTGCTGCCGATCGGCGGCACCACGCCGGTCCACTTGTTCGCCTTGCGGTCGCCGGCCCAGACGACGTCGAAGACCTTCTCGAAGCTCTGGCCGTTCTTCGACCAGCCCTTGACTATCTGGATGCGGTCGAGGTTGCCGGAGGTCGGATCCTTGGCCGCCCAGACGATAAACGACGGCGCTTTCGCCTTCATCGGCGGCAGGTCGCCTCCCATCGGTACGCCCTTCGCGTAGCCGGTCTTGACCCAGTCCGCAGCGGCCAGCATGGACTCGGTGTACTCCCACCCGCCGAACAGGCGCACCTTGATGTGCGGCCCGCTGACTGCGAAGGTTTCCTTGCGTTGCATGCCCTCGAACAGCGAGGCGCGCGTGTTCTCCTCGGCCCACACGCCGGTCAGTCCTCCCGGGTTGCCCATGCGCGGGTCCAGGCCGGCGAATATGCGGCCCGACATGCGCACCTCTTTGGTTCCGTCCAGCGCGCCGTGCCCGCCGAAGTAGTTATCCTGGCGATACGGGACGGCGGTATTGTGGGAGTCCGACCCGGCCCCGAACCCGAACTTGTAGGGGTTGAAGCCCTTGGTCTCCTGCATGGCGAGCCCATCCTTCAAGGCTTGCCGCGCGTAGCTGCCGACGATGTGCGGAATTCGGCCCACCGGGTCACCCAGCAGGTACGCCAGGATCTCGAAGTTGGCAAACTCGTCGTTGGGCGAGAGCAAGGGGTGCGTCTCCGAGGCGCCCTTGATCTGCTTGATCTCGATCAACGGCTCGTTGCGCATGCGCGAGGCAGCATAGGCAGCATCGATCGGGCGCCCCTTGTCATCGACCTCGGTCGGGTACATGCGACCGTCCGAGAGGTTGGCGTTGTGCGAGATCGCAAGGAGTTCGTTGCCGGCCTTGCGCTGACCGTCCATCCAGTTCCACAGATCCACGGGCTGAACCGAGTCCAAGGCGCTGAACGGCATGGTCGGTACCTTGGCGCAGTCCTTGAAGAAGACGTTGCGGTGGAGGTTCATGTTGTTCGGCATCGACGTCCACTCGTAGGAGCAGAAGGCCGTGAACTTCCCTGGCTCGTTGGCCGTGTTGGCGAGCGTGATGTTCTCCTTCCAGACCGTTTCGGCGATCTGCGGGGACATCAGCGCCTTGTCGGGTTTTGGCGCGCTCAGCAGCTTGATGGCATACAAATAGACCCGTTGCACCTCGGCCTCGGTCTGGGCCTTCACGATCAAAGGCTGAGCGGCGGGCAGCTTGCTGACCGGCGACTTGGGATCGTTGGCGAACTTGATCACGCCGACGTATTCCGAGTGGTCGGTGACGCCCGCCCAATCGAGCGGCGTGTCGATCCTGACCTCGAAGCCCAGCGGATGCTTGATCGGCTCACCCTTGAAGTACTTGTACGCATCGCCGGGATCGGTGAGGCGGTTCCCGAAGAGCCATGCGTCGAGCGACCAACTCGTGTGGATGTGGGTCTCACCGAAGTAGGCGTTGCGGTCGGGATTCTTCTCCTGGGCCTGGGCTGGCGCGCCTATCAAAATGAACAGCAACCAGAAGGTCGTTCCGGGCAGTTTCATCGTTGTCTCCCCAAGAAGGAAAGCGAATCAATGCATCGCGACGAGAGTGAGGATCGCCTGCTAGGCAGGGCCGTCGTTGCAGGAGGGAAGGAGGTCGTTCATGAGAGCCTCCGGCCAGCAAGACGGCCGTCAATCCCGGAACGGTTCAGGATTTCTGGATCACTGCAGTGGCAACCGCTTGGGTATGGGTGATCTTCATCTGGTCACCGACTTTGACGCCGGGCGCCCGTCACCCGCATGGGCTTCTGCGCGGATTTCCGAGCCATCGCTGGACCGGCAAAGGTCAGGACGGCGCAGAGTGCGGAGAGTGCGAAGTGCGAGGGTTTCATTTGACGTTCTCCTTGCGTATGAATGGCAAGCGGTCAAGTTGCACGAGCCCCTCTCCAGCATTTTTCGTATTCGCCGGGTCCTGCGCAATCCGGGCGCCCACGCAGCACCACGTACGTGGACGGCGGTCGGGATCCTGCGGAACGTGTCCGAGCAGGAAATCCCTGGGCGCCTCCTGGTGATCCAATCGCAGGCGAGGGCGAGACCGCACGCTTTTGAGTCCGCCGGCAGGGCCTTTGCGGCGTTGAAAGTCCTCGCCTGATCGATCGGATTCGCACCTCGATCTGCCCGCCTTGTTCTCGGACCTCGTAAGTCTCAAGAGGAGCCTTCGCGGGCCCGCGCAGGACGATGCCCGTTGCGATGTCGAACTGCGAGCCATCGAACTGCGACATCAGCGTGGTCCCGGTCAGCAAGCCGCCAGACAACGGGTAGCCTTCGTAAATGTCGTCGAAGGCATAGAGGTTGTCAGCGACGGGGCCTTCGCGGTGCTCAGGGACCCACAAGCGCTTCGTCATGGCCATGGCGCTGGGATCCCTCTGCGGAGCATGGCTAAGGAGATTCACCGGCTTCTTTCGACGACCGCTCCGGGTGGTAGAGCAAACGTTCGGCGCGCTCAATCGAAGGACTGAGATGGGCCCCAACCGGCTGTACAACTCGCTCCGAAGCGGGCCTTCGAAACCCGCGTTCAACTCTTTGGCATGAGCTTTTCCACGACCTGGTCGACGCTGAAGCTTGCCGCCCTTGCGCGGGGAGGGAACTCCTTGAAGCTGTCCAGCCACTTCGCAAGCAGCGGGGGCGCGCCATACATCAAGAAGTTCTGCTCAAGGAACCAATCGTTGTACTTGAAGCTTTCTTCGCCACGCTCAAACGGGTCCGAGCGCAGGTCAAAGAACTTGGGAATGCGCATCTGGGACAAAGGCTCGCGCCAAACCTCTAGTCCCTTGCTTCGCTGTTCAGCGAAGACAATCTTGTACTTTCCCATCCGCATGGCCATCATGTCGCCGTCATCGCTCCAATAGAGGAAGCCTTCGCGTGGGCACTTCTCCTCTTCGCTCGACAGGAACGGCAAGAGGTTGTAGCCGTCCAGGTGGACCTTGAAGGTCTTCTCGCCAATCTTGTAGCCTTTCTTGACCTTCTCGACCAATTCCGTTTCGCCGTTCGCTGCCGCGAAGGTCGGAATGAAATCCTGGAGCGAGCAGATGTCGTTGATGACCCGACCGGGCTCGATGACCCCCGGCCAGCGCATAACGCACGGGATACGCCAACCGCCTTCCCAGTTCGTGTCCTTCTCTCCACGAAATGGTGTCGCACCGCCGTCCGGCCACGACAAAACCTCTGCGCCGTTGTCGGTCGTGAAGACAACGACGGTGTCGTCGGCAACGCCGAGGTCCTCCAGCTTTTGCAGCAGCTGGCCCACGTAGCCATCGAGTTCCACCATGCCGTCGGGATAGAGACCGAACCCGCTCTTGCCTCTGGACGACTCCTTGAGGTGCGTGAACACGTGCATGCGGGTCGGGTTGAAGTAGCAGAACCAGGGGCCACCCTCTTTCGTTTTCCGCTCAATGAAGTCAATTGCTGCGCCGATGAATTCTTCATCCACCGTCTCCATGCGCTTTCGAGTGAGCGGCCCAGTGTTTTCGATGACCTGCTTGCCGACCTTACCGAACTGAGCATCCACCGTGGCATCGTCCTTGTCGCTGGCCTTGCACTTCAGCACGCCCCGCGGTCCAAACCTTTTCCGGAACGCTGGGTCCTTGGGGTAATTCTCGTACTCGGGCTCTTCCTCGGCGTTGAGGTGGTACAGATTGCCGAAAAACTCGTCGAAGCCATGCACGGTGGGCAGGTGCTCGTTGCGGTCACCCAGGTGATTCTTGCCAAACTGCCCGGTCGCGTAGCCAAATCCCCTGAGAAAATCGGCGACCGAAGGGTCCTCGGCGCTCAACCCCAGCGTCGCGCCGGGCATGCCCACCTTGGTGAGGCCCGTGCGAATGGGGGCCTGTCCGGTGATGAATGCAGCCCTTCCCGCCGTGCAGCTCTGTTGGCCGTAGAAGTCGGTGAACAACGCGCCTTGCCGTGCGATTTTGTCGATGTTGGGGGTTCGGTAGCCCATGACGCCGAGGTTGTAGGCGCTGACATTGAACCAGCCGATGTCGTCGGCCATGATGAACAGGATGTTCGGCTTCGCTGAGGTGGCCATCGGTACTCCTTTGAGGGTTCGAGGACGTGAATTCGTCCATCATCCGCCTCGATAGCCCACGACGGTATTGCACCTTGGTGCAGCGGAGCGCCCTGCCGGTCACGGCACGCCCGGGGCGTTCCGGGCGCCGCGATGACGACATTGACCGGGGCTGCCGACAGTCCGCTTCTGGCCGACCAGGGAAGTCGAACATCTTGCGGTCTACGACTGCTCCCGCTGCTGCGTAGGAGCCAAGCGACGGGCGCTCGTGGGGAGCAGGGCAGGGCCCATGGCAGTCCGACGTCCTCCATCGCTCAAGGACAGGTGTTACGCGGAGCGGACGTCGTTTGAGGGGCGACGCAGCGAGCCGCCGTGGCCGCAGCGTCGTCGTCGCGGCGTTGAAATCCTCGGGTCACTGCCGATAGCCGGGATCCAGCCGCCGCAGCAGCGTCGGCCAGGCGAAGCTCGCGCCTTGGCCACCTGTGACGAACTTCATCATCTGCGCGATTCCGTCAAGGCTGCTCGGCCTCGCGTTCACGCCGCAGTCAGCCTCCGCGTCGACCAGGCAGCGGCGGCAAAGTGCTTCGAACATGTACATGTCGAGGAAGGCGTCGGCCACGGTTTTGCCCACAGTCAACAGGCCGTGGTTTCGCAGCATCAGGTAGTTGTTGCTGCCGAGGTCAGCTTGCAGGCGCGGAAATTCTTCGCCACGCATCGCGACGCCTTCGTATTCGTGTTGGCCCAGCGACGAAACCACGAAAGTCGATTGCTGGCTGATGGGCAGGACATCTCGCTCCTTCGCACTTACCGCCGCGCCGGCGCGGCTGTGCGTATGCACGACGCAGCCCGCGTCTGCCCGCGCCTCGTGGATGCAACGGTGGATCGCGAAGCCGGCCACATGGACCGGGAACGGCGATTCCGAGATCTTGTTGCAGGCCTGGTCCACCTTGATCAGGCTGGAAGCCGTGATCTCGTCGAACTTCAATCCCCAGGGATTGAGCAGGAATTGATGCTCGGGACCCGGGATGCGCGCACTGATCTGCGCGAAGACCAGGTCGCTCCAGCCGTGGAGCGCCAGCAGCCGGTAGGCTGCTGCGAGGTCGCAGCGGAGCTGCCATTCCGCGGCACTGACCTGGCCCTTCATCGATGGAATCGCGAACGCTTGCATGGCTGCGTGGACCGGCCGGCGTCAGGCCGCGGCCCTCTCCTTTTGCTCCGCGGTGGTGCTGCTTTCCATGCAGGTGAATGGGGTGTGGTGACTCATGCGAGTGTCCCCGAAAGGGCTCCTGCTCTCACTTGACGAGGAAATTCAGCACCCGGTCGGCGAACTTGCCGTACGGAGGCATCATGAACTTCATCGTGCTGAAGCGCGCCTGGTAGAACACGGGCCGCATCTTCGAAAAGGTCTCGAAGCCTTCATGGCCGTGGTAGTGGCCCATGCCCGAATCGCCCACGCCGCCGAAAGGCAGGTCGTGCTGGCCAACGTGGAACAACGCATCGTTGACCGAGACGCCGCCCGACATCACGCGGTCGAGCACCGTTTGCACGACGCGCTTGTCATAGCTGAACGGGTAGACCGCCAGCGGACGCGGGCCGGCATTGATGGTGTCGATAGTTGTTTCAATCTCCGCGTAGGTGCGCAGCGGCAGGATCGGGCCGAAGATCTCGCGCTGCATCAGTTCGCAGTCTTCCGGCGCGTTGAACACGATATGCGGCGCGATCTTGCGAATGGCACGGTCATAGGCCTTGCCGGGGATGAGCTGGACCACGGTGGCGCCGCGTGAACGCGCTTCTTCCAGTGCACCCACCAGACGATCGAAGGCCCGCTCGTCGATGATCGAGGTGAAGTCTTTGGTCTCTAGCGTCGGGTAGCGCTTGGGCAAGATCTTCTTGGCCAGCTGGACGAAGGCACCCAGCTTCTGCTCTGGGATCCAGGCGTAGTCGACCGTCGTGCAGATTTGTCCGCCGTTCAGGTATTTGACGAACAGGATGCGCTCTGCCGCCAGTTGAAGGGGGTAGTCGTCGCACACGATGGCCGGTGCCTTGCCGCCCAGTTCCAGCGTGACCGGGCACAGGTTGCGTGCGGCAGCCGCCATCACGGCGCGGCCGGTCTGGCCGGAGCCGGTGAAGATCAGGTGGTCGAAGGGCAGCTTGGAGAACTCGACGCCGACGCCGCCGGCCTCGTCGAAGAACTGCAACTTCTCGGGCGGGAAGTAAGCCGGCATGCGCTCGATCAACAGCTGCGCCAGGTGGCGCGAGTTCTCGCTCATCTTGACCATCGCGCGGTTGCCCGCCGCGAAGATGTACGTGAGCTGGATCATCGTGAGGTTGATCGGGAAGTTCCACGGCGTGATCACGCCGATGACGCCCAGCGGCTGCGGAATGACGCGGTTGCGGGCGCCAAAATAGTTGCGCAGGTCGACCGCACGACGGCGCGGCTTCATCCAGCCGCGCAGGTGCTTGCCCACCTGCGCGATGCTGTCGAGCGCGGGGAAGACTTCAGCAAGCAGCGTCTCGTGGCGCGAGCGGTTGCCGTAGTCAGCATCGACCGCGGCGATCATGGCTTCCATGTTCTCGCGAATGAAGCGTTCGAGCTGGCGCAAGTCCGCGCGGCGTTCTTCGTACGTCGGAACGGGGTGCGCGAAATAGGCCTTGCGCTGCAATGCGAGCGCGTCGGTCAGTTGCTGGGTGATTGCCTCGCTGGCGAATGGAACTCGCATGTCTGTCATTTCAACTACTCCTTGGGGGCGCGATAGCCCCGGTTTCTGTGGCTTGCCGGCGTAGACGCCGGCGACATGCCCGGAACCGCCCGGGCCATGCGAGACGCTTAGTGGGCCGACGGATCCAGCCCGCTGGCGGCTACCGGATACATCGGCACCTGGTGGAACTCGTCGAACAGGCCCAGCAGCGCCGCCGCTTGTGCATTGGCACCCGATTCCTTCACGAAGGCGGCCAGGCTCAGCTCGCCGCGGAAGTAGCGTGCGAACATTTCAGGACTTGCCTTGATGGTCGCGTCCGGCTTGCGGTAGTGCTTGTCCGGCTCAGCGACGAATTCAGCCACCGAGTTGCGGATGTGCAAGGCTGAGCGCGTGCCGCCGATGTCGAATGCGAGTTCACCTTCCTTGCCCGATGCCTCTTCAGGATTGAGGCGTGTGCGCAGGTGATTGACCGCACGACTGGTATCCGCGACCACCCATTCGGCTTCCTGAACGCTGCCGAGCGTGTGCGTCGTCTCGCCTTCCAGGCTGCGCGCCGAGGCCAGGTAGAAATTGCGCGTGATCGAGCCAGGGCTGTAGCGACCCAGGGTGCGGAAGCTGTCGGCCAGCGCCTGGCGGTAGGTCCTGTTGGCAGGGGCCACGTCGGTCAGGACGACCGCCAGGTCCTTGGCCCAGAGGTGCTCGCCCTTGCCCACGGCGACGCGGTACGCCTCATACACCTTGGCTTCGCCACCGGACAGTTCAACCCACTTTTTCGACTCGACAGATCTCGGCAGGGCATGCAGATCTTCCGCGTGACCGGAGAACCAGCCGTGGCTGTGATCGGCATAGGCCTGGGGGAAGGTGTCGTACTGGCCGTAGACCTCGTTCACATACGGATTCTTCAGCAGGCTCGCGGGCAACACGATGTGATGACGCAGTTCCTGCATTCGCACGCCCTGGTTGGTCAGACGAATCGCCTGGTCGTATACGAACGAAGAGGCGTCGATCAGGGCATTCGCGGTTTTCTTGATTGCTTCGCGACCCTTCAGCGCTTTCGCGCCGCCGCCCACGTCCAGTTCGATCTCGGGCTCCAGGTCTCGGATTTTCTTGATGGCCGAGGTCCACTGTTCGGGTTCGCGATAGCGGTCGCCGCGCAAGGTGTACAGGTTCGGCAGGCACGGCCACATCACGTTGTCGATGACGAGCTTTTGCGAGGGAATCCAGAAGGTGAGCGTGTCTTCCGTGTCGGTGATCGCGTGGAACGCCTGGATCTCGAGGCCGTCGACCGTGATGGATTCGCCGTCACCCAGCGTGAGCGTGGCCGGCATCCACGCGCTCTTCTTGCCCAGGTCCAGTGACGCTGCGCCCATCTTGGCGTCGGGGCCCTTGTCGGGCATGTCCGTGCCGAAGTGAATCCGTGCGCGCCCGTTCAATGCAGGGAGCATTTCGGGAATGTTCGGCTTGCCCAGGAAACCCGACTCCTGGACCGTCTTGTTGGAATCCGGGTGCGCAACGATCATCGCCGAGTCACCGTCCAGCAGCGACTTCGCACCCTTGGCGTAGTGTGCATGGTCATAGAAGATCGCGATGATGGGCTTCGTGCTCACGTCGCGGCGGATGATCTCGCGGAACTTCTTGCCGTCTTCCTCGTTCTCGCCCGTGGAAAACACCAGCAGGCCATTGGGCCGTTCGATGATGACCGGGCCATAGAAATAGCCGTACACCATCCAGACCTTGTCGGCGACTGGCTCCGCGCGCGGCGGCTTGCCATCGATGCGCACGTAGGGCAGGGCCTTCTTCCACTCGTTGAAGTTGATCACCGTGCCGTTCGGCAAGGTCGCTGGGGTGAACGACGGGTTTTCGTTGTACCAGCGCCAGGCCTGCGCGTGGCTCGGCGTCGTGCTGAAGGCCAGCAAGGCCATGCAGGCCGCGGCAAGCCTGCCAGCGAGGCGGCGCTTGAGTTCGGATTGCGGGGAAGATGTGTTCATGTCATGTCTCTTTGGGTTGAAGGGGCGCCCTGCAGAGGGCTCGAATCCAGCGCCATGAATGGTCGCAGCCATGCCGGAATTCGCCTTCGCCGGAAGCGACGAAGTTTTGTCTTTTGGCGACAGGCAGGTACAAACCCTTGGCCCACGTGACTTCCGCCAGTCCAACGCGCCATTGCGGCGCGTGCGAGCTTCAACCCGGGCGCCGGATGGTCGCGGAGGCCTTGCGCGTCATGCCGGCGCGCAGGTCGACACCCGACCGCAAGGCGGTCGGCGGCACGCCGAACCAGCGACGGCAACTGCGTGTGAGCGTCGAGGCATCTGCGTAGTCGAGCATCGCCATCAGCATGTTGAGCGATGGCCGCTCGGTGCTTCGCATCACGCTCTCGACCACGCTTCGGCGAACCTCGTCCTTGATCTTCTCGAAGCTTGTACCCTCTTCGCCCAGCCGGCGCTGCATGGTGCGCGGGTGCATCGCCAGCATTTCCGAGACCGACTGGTGCGAGCACCGCTCGGTGCCCAGCAGGCGGTGGATCACTTGGCGCACGCGATCGGAAAAGGGCTTGTTGGGCGCGACGAATTGCGTGTCGATGTAGCGCTGCGCCATCTCGCGCAGCATCGGGTTGCTGCCGCGCATGGGCCTGCGCACATCCTCGGCAGCGAATCGCAACGCCGCCCTGGATTGGCTGAAGCGGCAAGGCGCGCCAAGCACCTCTTCGTGCCGCGTGCTGCCCTTGGGCCGTGCGTGCGGTATCAGGATTTCACGCGCCGAGGATTCACCCTGGGCCAGCAGACGTGCGCAGTTCACCATCACGCCCACGCCCAGTTCCATGGCCTGCACGCAGACCGGGCGCGGCACGATGTCAATGTCGAAGCACAGGTCGATCCAGCGGCCGGCGCTGCCGACAGGCTCGACCGTCACGCGGATTGCCGGGCTGTAGACGAACATGTAGCGTCCGGCCAGTTCGTAAGCTTGCGCCACATCGTCCGCGTTCTGCGCGATCACCGCCAGCGGGCCGAGGATGCTCAGCCCCTGTTGCTGAGATAGTTGCAGCCCGAAATCCGGTCGACCCGCCGCCTGCGCCGACTGTTCCAGCAGGGCGATCATGCTGGGGTATGGAATCAGTTGCTCCGGCTCTCGCAACGCGGCAAGCGAAAGGCCGGCCCGCCGCAACTGGGTGGCGGGCGCCAGGCCCACTTCATTTGCAAGTTCTTCGTAGCCGGCAAGCGCTGCGGCTCGAATCAACGGATTGACGGCGCTGTTCACGGCGAGCAGTTTGCCACGGGCGCCCAGAGTGAATCGGAGCTATTGGAGGGCAAAGTCGACGGAAGAAGACTTCGGCGGATCAGGTTCTCGCGATGAATGGTCGCAATCAGAGAACTTCCGCTTGCGGAAGCCTCGATGGCCTAGGCGCCCAGTTGCCGCAGTGAGCTTCGCAGCGCTTTCGCGAACCTTGGGTCGACCACGGCGCCCACGTTGAACCTCGACCAAGGCGAAACGGCCGAGGAGTCGACGCTGAATACCCTGCCGGGCGCCATCATGATCTTCTGCGCAAGGAGTGCCTTGGCGAGGACCAGGGAGTCGGGCACGCCGGGTAGCGCCGCCCAAAGATAGAGCGACTGCGCGTTCCTGGCGAAGATCTCGGCACCCACCGACGCGAACAGGGCTTGTGCGCCGGCCGTTGCCTCGCCAAGCCGGCCGCGAAGGCGGTTCAAGTGCCGCTGGTAGTGGCCCTCGCTCAGCATGACGTCGACTGTTCGCTCGCAGTACTCGGAACTGCTCACGTGAATCAAGGCTTTCAGATCGGCCAGGTCGCTGGCGAGGTCTGCACCGCACGCGATGAATCCCACGCGCAGCGCCGCAGAGAACGATTTCGAGAAGCTGCCGATGTAGATCGTGCGCTCGAGCTGGTCGAGCGAAGACAGGCGCGGCGAGGACGTCGGCTTGAAGTCGGCAAGTGGGTCGTTCTCGACGATCAGCAGGTCGTACTTCTGAGCCAGCTGCAGGACCCGAAAGGCCTTTGCAGCCGAAAGGTCCGAGCCCGTGGGATTGTGCGCGAGCGACTGCGTGAAGAACAGCCGGGGCCGTTGCGTGATCAGGAGTTGCTCGAGCGCCTCCAGATCCGGGCCGTCGTGAAGCCGTGGCACCCCGAAGACCTGCGCGCTGGCCAGCTTCAGCTTGCCGAACAACGGGTAGTACCCGGGATCGTCCACCAGCACCTTTCCGTCGGGCGGCACGAAGTAGCGGATCACGATGTCCATGGCTTCGTTGGCTCCGTGCGTCAACACGATCTGTCGAGGTTCGGCACCGATGCCGAAGTCGGCGAGCTTGCGCACCAGGTGTTCACGCAGCGGCGCATAGCCGAACCGGCTGCCGTACCGGAACAACGACCCAAGGCCGGTACGAACGACCTTCTGGTGGTACTTGTCGAGCCTCACGTCCGCAAGCCATTCGACGGGCGGGAATCCGTCGCCCACAGCCAACGCGCCCGGATCGGTTTTCAGCTGTTCGCGCATCAGCCAGACGATGTCCATCGCCCGGCCCAGGCTTCCCGCTTCGTCGTCCGCCGGCTTCGATTGCGGCTTGTCCACGACGAAGTAGCCAGAGCCTCGACGAGGCTCGACGAGTCCACGGGAGACCAGCAGTTCGAACGCTGTCACGACGGTGTTCTTGGCGTACTTGTGAAGTTCTGCCAGTTCACGCAGTGACGGCAGCTTGTCGCCCGCCTTGTAGGCGCCATCGCGGATCTGTCGCTCGATGCCATCGGCCAACGTGACGGGCAGTGACGCCGTGCGCGCGGAGGTCGTCTTGGCTTGGCTGTGGATTGTCATGCTCCAAACTATGACACATCCGACACAGTGACACCTTCGACAGGCTTACTGTCCTGCAAAACTGTACCTATGTGTCTTGGTACAAAAAACCTACATTGTCTCCACACCGTAACCACCATCCCAGGAGACACCCAGTGGTCGATTCCCGCCTTCCCAACTTCCGCTCGCTTTCACCGGCGCAACGCTTCGAGCACATCGCCCGAATCACCAACCTGAGCGAAGAGGAGGTCGCGCTCATCACCAGGCCAGGCGCCCTGAGCGTTGAACGGGCGAACGGCATGGTCGAGAACGTCATCGGAACCTTCGAGCTCCCCTTCGGCATCGGCGGCAACTTCCAGATCAACGGCCGCGACGTCCTTGTTCCAATGGTTGTAGAGGAACCGTCCGTGGTCGCTGCTGCCTCCTTCATGGCCAAGCTGGCGCGTGAATGCGGAGGATTCGAGACGTCAAGCACCGGACCGCTGATGCGTGCGCAGGTGCAGGTGATCAACATCACCGACCCCTACGGTGCGCGGCTGGCCCTCCTGAAGCACCGCGACGAGATCCTCGAAATGGCAAACAGCCGCGACAAGGTCCTGATCGGCCTTGGAGGCGGCTGCCGCGACGTCGAGATCCACGTGTTTCCGGACACCGCTCGCGGTCCGATGATCGTGATGCACCTGATCGTCGACGTGCGTGACGCCATGGGCGCGAACACGGTGAACACGATGGCCGAATCTGTTTCGCCGCTGGTCGAGAAGCTGACCGGCGGCACGGTCCGTCTGCGCATCCTGTCGAACCTCGCCGATCTGCGGCTTGCCCGGGCCCGCGTGCGGCTGACCCCGGAGGTGCTCAAGACCAAGGAACGCAGCGGCGAGGAAATCGTGGAGGGCGTGATCGACGCCTATACCTTTGCCGCGGTCGACCCCTATCGTGCCGCCACGCACAACAAGGGGATCATGAACGGCATCGACCCGGTCATCGTCGCAACGGGCAACGACTGGCGCGCGGTCGAGGCCGGCGCACATGCCTATGCGTGTCGCAGTGGCCGCTACACCTCGCTCACGACCTGGGAGAAGGACACCAGCGGTGCATTGGTGGGCACGATCGAGATGCCAATGCCCGTCGGGCTGGTCGGCGGCGCCACGAAGACGCATCCGCTGGCGCGACTCGCGTTGAAGATCATGGACGTCAAGTCGGCCCAGGAACTTGGCGAAGTCGCCGTGGCGGTGGGTCTGTCGCAGAACCTCGGTGCGCTTCGTGCCCTGGCAACCGAAGGCATCCAGCGCGGCCACATGGCGTTGCACGCCCGAAACATCGCCCTGGTCGCTGGCGCGATCGGTGACGAGATCGACCTCATCGCCAAGCGCATGACGGGCGAACACGATGTGCGCACCGACCGCGCCGTTGCCCTGCTGGAAGAACTCCGCCGCAAATAGGTGTGCTGATAGGGGGGCCGCGGTACCGGCTCCGACGCGCACTTCACGCCACCCTGCCGAGCGATCGGCGGTACGGTCCGCCTGCGCTGTCCGGATCTTCACTGGAGACAAAGATGAAAAGCGAAAGTGGGCTGCCTCGATGGCAGCTGGTCGAAGTGTGGGGAGACACTGCCGATGTAAGGCATCTGGCCTGGGCCATCGTCCTGGGTATCGGCATCAGCCTGCCAGCCTATCTGCTTGCAGCTCGCGTGCTGACGGCCTTCGTCAGCTCACCCGAGCTCGCCAAGGCCTACGGCATGCTGGCCGGCCTGGGTGGGTGCGTCGTGGCTGGCGTCATGTGCGCGCTTCTCTTCAAGCCCAAGCGCGTGGTGGTCGAGGGCGAAGCCGCCGACCCCTTCTGGCGCCAGGAGGTCCTCGCAAAGCTCGCCGAACAGATCGGCGATCTGGGCTCCGTCGCTGACCTGCCGCCCGGGGTGGTGCAGGAGATGAAGGAGTTGCAGATCTATGACCTGTTCCTGGACTACGAAAAGTCCAACCGCATCGAGAAGCCGTCCACCGATGAGCCGCCTCGGCAACGCTTCGCTTCGCAACCCAGCGTCCTTGCGGCGCAAGTCAAGGGGGCATGATGGATCCCGCACTTCTCAGCCAAATCTTTTACGCCGGCGTGATGGGCCTCATTGGCGCCGTCGTGTTCGCGGCGATCGGCCTGGTTTCAGGAACCGATGAAACAACGACCCTGGCGCCTCTGACCCTGCTGGTCGTCCTGCTGGGCGTTCCGCCCGAGGGTGTCTTCACGTTCTTCCTGGCCGGTGCAGTGGCAAAGCACATGACGCACGCCGTCCCCACCGCGCTGCTGGGAATACCCGGCGACACGATGGCCACGCCGTTGCTCCAGGATGCCAACGTCCTGCGCAACTTGGGCGTGCCGCATATCGCACTCCGAAAGATGGTCTCGGGCGCCATCATTGCCGCGTTCATCGCGGTGCCGCTGGCCGTCCTGTTTGCCGTCATGCTCGCGCCCTTCGGCCCGACGATCACCAAGGCCGCCCCCTGGATCTTCGTTGCCGCTGCCGTGCTGATCGCCTATTTCTCGGGTGGCCGGTGGGCATCCGTGGCGCTCCTGGTGCCCTTCGTTGTGCTCATCATCGCGCTGCAGACGCTCACGGCGAAGTACAACGTCAAGCTGAGCATCAGCTACTTCCTCGGCATCGCCATTGGCCCTCTGGTCGCTGATCTTTTCTCGGTGATCTCGCCCGCCGACCGCACCCGCATGAAGCGGGAAAGTCCCCGCACGTTCCAACTTGCGCCGGACGTGAAGGGCTGGTCAGGCTACTTCCCGAATCCGTTCAAGGTACTGGATCGCAAGCAGACCGGCTGGACGATGGCAACGGCCACGGTGTCGAGCGCGACCTTCGTGTTCAGTCCTGTAGCCATGACCGTGGTGCTCGGTGAACTGGTGGGTTCACGAATCAAGCACGCGTATCACCGCCTCACGACGGTTCTCGCGGCACGCAACGGCGTCACGGAGGCCACCTACATTGCCGAGGCGCTGATTCCGCTCATCGCGTTCGGCCTTCCGTTGAGCCCTGTGGCAGCGGGTCCGGCAGCCCCTCTCTTCAATGCACCACCGCGGTTCACTGTCGATTCCGTCGCTGGCACAAGCCACAACCTGCATGACCTGTTGAGCCATTGGGAATTCCTGGGCTACGGCCTGCTGGCTGTAGCGCTCGCCGCAATCGTGTCTTATCCATTCGCCATGAACTTCGCGCGGCGCGCTGCGCTGTTCGTCTCGCGCAAGGTGAGCCACGAAGCCATCATCGCCACCTTCATTGGCCTGATCTTCGTCATCAGCATCTGGGAGGGCCAGTTCCTCGGCCTGCTGGTGATCATGACCATGGGCCTGGTGGGCGGTCTGCTTTCCCGGATCCTGGGCTTCAACTCCGGAGTCCAGTTCATGGGCTACTACACGGCGGTGCTCACAGTGCCGGCACTGATCAAGCTGTTCGCCTGACGCCCCGAAACGAAGGGCATGCCAAGGGCAGCACCCTCTCTTCCCACATAGAGCGCACCGCTGCGGCGACCAAGGAAAGTGACATGAACGAGTTCATCAAGATCGTCGAAGTCGGACCGCGCGACGGGCTTCAGAACGAACAGCAGCCCATCGACGTGGACACGAAGGTGGGCTTGGTCGAGCGCCTGGTCGCCGCTGGCGTGACCCACATCGAGGCGACCTCGTTCGTGTCGCCCAAGTGGGTGCCGCAAATGGCGGGTAGCGCGGAGGTGATGCGATGTGTTCCGCGTGCGGCTGGCGTGCACTACAGCGCGCTCGCGCCCAACCTGAAGGGCCTCGAGGCCGCGATGGCTGCGGGATGCGAAGAGGTGGCCGTATTCGGGGCGGCCTCCGAATCCTTTTCTCAGCGCAACATCAATTGCTCGGTCCGGGAGAGCCTGGAGCGGTTCCGCTCCGTGATCGAGGTCGCCCGCGAGAACAAGCTTCGCGTGCGCGGCTATGTGTCCTGCGTTCTGGGCTGCCCCTACGAAGGTCAGATCGCGCCGGAGAAGGTCGCCGAGGTCGCCGTGATCATGAGCGAGATGGGCTGCTACGAGATCTCGCTTGGCGACACGATCGGTCGTGGCAATCCGAACACCACGCGGCTCGTGCTCGAGGCGTGCATCCGGAGGATCCCCGCTGCGCAGCTGGCCGGCCACTACCACGACACGTACAGCATGGCCGTGGCGAATATCGTTGCGTCGCTGGAGATGGGCGTGCGCACTTTCGACAGCTCGGTATCGGGCCTTGGCGGCTGCCCTTATGCGCTTGGCGCCTCCGGGAACGTGGCGACTGAAGACGTTGTCTACCTTCTCCAGAGCCTTGGCTACGACACGGGCATCGACCTGCAGAAGCTGATCGAGGCCGGTTCGTTCATCAGCTCGGCGCTGTCGCGGGAAACTTCATCGCGCGTCGCACGAGCGATGTCGGGCGGCGCCACCCATCGCGCAACGTAAAGCATCAAGTACAACGACTGGTTCATGGAGCAAGACTTTCTGCTCTACACCGCACCGCCCCTGCTTGCGCACTGGCTCGAGAGCTTCAACGAATTTCCACCACGGGCTCGCTCCGCAAGTTTCAGCGTTGACCAAGTCGTAGAAGAGCTGATGCCCGAGAGCTGATTGAACGCGGTCGGGGCCCGCCGCCGACACTCAGCTTCTTGCCGCCAGCTTCCGCTGAGGGCGAGAGCTGACATTGGCTTCGGCGTGCTCCGTCGGCTGGTTCGGGACATGCCCGGACGTGGGTTGTCGTCTAGCGCTCGATCCTGATCTCTTTGGACTGGCTTTGAGGCCCGAGAAGATCGGGCCTTCCACCGCGCCTGGTATCTCAAGCGGCATGAAGGCAATGCGGCCGGCTTCCGCAGGCGTGAGGCCAAAGCCGACCAGAACGCTTTGCAGGATGAGCTCCGGATGGTTCGCGAGCGTGGGCTCGGTCAGCATCGTCTCGATGCCATAGAAGATCGCGCCGAGCACGATGTCGCGTGCAACGCGCACGTTGTCCACCGTGAGGCGGTTCTTGCCCTTGGCAAGTTCCAGATCGCGCGTGAGATAGATGTCGATCAACTGCCCCCGCGTGGCGATGCGTGTTCCGACCTGCGTGATGAAGCTGCCCCAGACCGGGTAGCGCAAGGCCATCTGCATGTACAGGCGCGTGCCCGCGGCAAAGCGTTCGACCGGATCGTCCAGGTGAAGCACCAGTGGATCGACGATCTGCAGCACTTCATCGCTCATGGCGGTGGCGAGCGCGAGCAGCAGTTCGTTGGTGGTCTTGAAGTGGTTGTAGAAGGTGCCGCGCGACACGCCTGCGGCAGCGATGAAGTCGTCGATGACGGCGACGTCCGGCCCCTTTTCGGTGAATACCGCCAGGGCGCTTTCAAGCAGACGCAAACGGGTTTTCTCGCGGCGTTGCGCACCGACCCTGACGCGGTGGTCTTCGACCTTCGATTCATTGGGTAGTTCAGTCATCGGTGTCGAGCGTACACGAGGCACATGCCCCGAATGTTCGCAGCTGCAACCTAGGGAAATCCCTGTCATATTGCTCTTCTTGTCATATTGACGAAATCGTCAAAACGGATAAAGTTCATTCTAGACAAACAGTCTAAATCAACACGGAAGGCAAACACCATGAAGCTGCTACGCCATGGCCCCATCGGGGCGGAAAAACCCGGAGCACTTGACGCTGACGGTCAAGTGCGAGACCTCTCGCTCCTCGTTCCCGACTTCACGCCCGATTGGATGTCGCCCGCGAAGCTCGAGGCTTTGAAGGCGATCAATCTGAGCCGCATGCCGCTGGTGCCCGCAGGTACCCGGCTCGGCGCCCCGGTCGCCGGCACCCGGCAATTTGTCGCGATCGGGCTCAACTACCGCAAGCACGCGGCTGAATCCGGTCTCGAGATTCCCAAGGAGCCGGTGGTCTTCACCAAGGCGCTGACCTCACTGGCTGGCCCGAACGACGACGTGGAACTGCCGGAAGGCTCGGAAGCGGGTGATTGGGAGATCGAACTCGGGTTCGTGATTGGCACCCAGGCGAAGAAGGTCTCGGTCGCCGACGCTCTTTCGCACGTGGCCGGCTACTGCCTGGCGAACGACGTTTCAGAGCGTGACTGGCAGATCAAGCGCAACGGCCAATGGGGCAAGGGCAAGAGCTTCGACGGCTTCGGCCCGATCGGCCCGTGGCTCGTGACCAGCGACGAACTTCCCGACCCGCAAGGGATCCCGCTCGAACTGGCAGTCAATGGCGAGACCCGGCAGCGCAGCAACACGGCCGACATGATCTTTCCGGTCGCCGAGATCGTCTCGTACCTCAGCCAGTTCATGACCCTCCTGCCGGGCGACGTGGTGATCACCGGCACGCCGGAAGGCGTCGGCCTCGGCGTCAAGCCGAATCCTGTTTTCCTGCGGCGCGGCGATGTCATGACGCTCAGTGCCGGCCCACTCGGCACCCAGCGCCAGCGAGTGATCTGACCCTCCGCGGTCGGACGCGATTTCCAACGAGAGACAAGGCCGTGCACCGCACGGTCGCGGGCGGAGCCTTGCCCGAATACAAGGAGATAACGATGACTCTGAACCAAGGCGAGCGCGAACCCTTGCTGGCTGTGCACTCGGTCGACGAATTCGTCTTCAGCGTGCCGGACCTCGGGGAGGCGCGGCACTTCTATTCCAGCTTCGGCCTGGATGTGCGCGAGGAAGGTGAAGCACTTGCGCTCCATACCTTCGGCCATCCGCATCGCTGGGCCCGCATCGTCCGGGGCCAGACCAAGCGCTTGCTTTGGCTCAGCCTCGGTATCCACGCAGATGATCTGCCTCGCTTCGAGTGCCGCCTGGCGGAGCAAGGGATCGAACGCATCGCACCGCCCTTTAACGCAGGCACGGAAGGCATTTGGATTCAAGGGCCGGATGAGCTTGCGGTGCAATTGCGCATCGCTGCCAAAAGCTCGCCCTCGCAGCCGTCCCCCAGGGAAATCCCTCCGGAGAGCGCAAACGTGGGTCGCTCCCCTAGCCGCAGCAAGGCGCAACCGACGCGACCCCTCTATCTCTCGCACATCCTGTTGTTCAGCGCTGACGTGGATCGTGCACGCCGGTTCTATGAGGACGTGCTGGGCCTGCGGCTTTCGGACAAGTCAGGTTCCGTGATCGCCTTTCTGCACAGCCCGCACGGCAGCGACCACCACCTCATCGCGCTGGCGAAATCCGAAGGCCGTGGCTTGCACCACAGCAGCTGGTGCGTGCCGTCGATCGATGCCGTCGGCATCGGCACGCAGCAGATGGCGCAAGCCGGCTATCCGCAAGGCTGGGGCATTGGGCGACATGTGCTGGGCTCCAACTACTTCCGCTACGTGCGCGACCCTTGGGGCAGCTACGCCGAGTACTCCTACGACATCGATTTCGTTGCACCCGACAACGAGTGGCCTTCGGCGGACCACCCGGGCGAGGACTCCCTCTATGTCTGGGGCCCCGAGCTGCCCGAGGACTTCATCTTCAACCACGAACTCGCGAACCGCTGAGCACCGATCCATCGACCCCGCACAAACACAGGAGCACACCATGAGCGCACAAATCCCCCTCTACGACGTTGTCCAGATCGGCTACGGCCCGGTCAGCGAAATCATGGCCCTTGCGCTGGCGCGCCAGGGGCGCAGCGTGGCCGTATTCGAACGCTGGAAGGTCCGCTTCGCACTGCCTCGCGCGGTGTGCATCGACCACGAGCTGTACCGTGTGCTGTCCGCCCTGGGCATGAGTCAGGACCTGCCGGCCGTCAGCCACAAGGGGCCGATGTACCGCTGGTTCAATGCCGACTGGAAGGAACTCCTGGCCATCGATTGGGAGTCCGAATCGATCTCCGGCGGGCCTGAGGTCAACTTCGTGCACCAGCCCACGCTGGAGAAGATGTTCGAGGACGTCGTGCAAGCGTGCCCGAACGTCGAACTCAACCTCGGCTGGGAAGCCATCGAAGCGACCGAGACGCCGGACTATGTCGAGCTGGTAGTGCGCGACTTCGAAACCGACGAACGCCGCACGGTGCGCGCGAAATACCTGATCGGGGCGGACGGTGCCAACAGTCTGGTGCGCCAGGCGATCGGGTCGACCCAGGAAGACCGCGGCTTCGAGGCCGACTGGCTCGTGATCGACGTGCTCCCCAACGAGGGCGTGACGCTCGACATTCCGCCCGCAGCGCAGTGGTGCAACCCGGCGCGCCCGACGACGATCGTGCCCGCCGGCATCAAGGACGGTCGCTACTTCCGGCGCTGGGAGTTCATGCGCCTGCCGCATGAGACGCGCGAGGACCTCGAGCACGAGCAGGTCGCTTGGGATCTGCTTGCGCCCTGGGTCAAGCCGGACCAGGCCACGATCGTCCGGCACAAGGTGTACACCTTCCGCTCGCTGCTCGCGAACACCTGGCGCAAGGGCCGCATGCTGATCGCCGGCGACGCGGCGCACGTGATGCCGCCTTTCATGGGGCAGGGGATGTGTGCCGGATTGCGCGACGACTGGAACCTCGCGTGGAAACTGAACCTGGTCCTCGATGGCAAGGCCGACGACCGCCTGCTCGACACCTACCAGCCCGAGCGTCGCCCGCATGTGAGCGATGTGATCGACCTGTCGATGTACCTCGGCAAGGTCATCTGCATTCCGGATGCGGCCAAGGCGGCAGAGCGCGACCAGGCCTTCTTCAGCGGCGAGGCGCCGCCGCCGCCGGCTTTTCCGAGCCTGACGGATGGCATCCTCCACCGCAGTGTCGATGGAACGGTGCGGGCGCCGGCCGGCTTGCTCAGCCCGCACGGCAGGGTGCAGTGCGGTGATCGCGAAGGGCGATTCGACGACCTGGCCGGCCTGGGCTTCGTGCTGGTGTCGCGCAGCGGCGCGGCCGAGGCGTTGCTCGGTGCAAGGCAGCGCGCCTTCCTCGACAAGCTCGGCGCGAAGCGCGTGCAGGTCGCTGCGCGCGGCACGACGGCGAGCGCGGGGGTGTTGGTCGACCTGGACGACAAGTACATCCCGTACATGACGCAACACGGCATCGACACCATGCTCGTGCGGCCGGACTTCTACCTGTACGGCGCGATCGACAACGCCAATGAGGTCAACGCGCTGGTCGACGACCTCGCCGCGGACCTGCGGAGTCACGGCGTGCGACTGGATGGCGTGCCGGCCGAGGCGCCGGCGCAAGCCGACGAGCCACTTGCCATTCACGCCTGAAAGCGCGCTCACCTCGATACCCCAGGAGACGACCCATGAACACATACATCGCTGCGCAACCCGTGAGCCGTCCAGCCCCGCACAGGAGCTGGGGCTACGAATGGAAGACCGTCACCCTGTTGTGCCTCGGCTTCGGCCTGGTCGGCATCGACCGCTTCATGATCCTGCCGCTGTTCCCGGTGATCTCGAAGGAGCTGAATCTCGACTATCAGGACCTCGGCCAGATCACCGGCGTCCTCGCCATCGCCTGGGGCGTGGCTGCGCTCTTCATGGGCAACCTCTCCGATCGTCTCGGTCATCGCAAGGTGATCATTCCTGCGATCGTCGTCTTCTCGCTGCTGGCCGGCCTCAGCGGGCTCGCTGCCGGTGTCGGAAGCCTGATGATCATCCGTGCGCTGATGGGTGTGGCCGAAGGGGCCTACACGCCGGCCAGCATCGTCGCCACCATCGACGCGTCCAAGCCGAGTCGCCAGGGGATGAACGTCGGGATTCAGCAGGCGGCCTTGCCACTGTTCGGCCTGGGCATCGCGCCGATCCTGGTCACGCAACTGTTGAAAGTCGTGGAGTGGCACTGGATCTTCGCCATGGTCTCCATTCCGGGTCTCGCCGTGGCGCATCTGCTCTACCGCGGGCTTCGCGATCCCGACCCGAAGTCGGCCGCAGCGCACACCGCCACCCAGGATGCGGCCATTCATCCGTGGAGCGACGTCTTCAAGTACCGCAACATTCCGCTCAACATGATCGGCATGCTGTGCTGGCTGACCAACCTCGTGGTGCTCAGCGCCTTGCTGCCCAGCTACCTGATCGACTACCTGCACCTGACGCTCGAACAGATGGGCTATGTGCTTTCAGCCATCGGCTTCGGCGGCACGCTCGGCACTTTGGTGATGCCGGCTTTGTCGGATCGACTCGGCCGCAAGCCTGTGATGATCATTTCGGTCGTCGGTGCCGGCGTCGGCCTGTACTTCCTGATGCATGCCGGGCCTGAGCCCCTCGCGCTCTTCACGAGCCTGGCCGCGACGCTTTTCTTCATCTTCAGCATGATCTGCCTGACCGTCGGGCCGATCAGCGCCGAGTCGGTTCCGGCCACGCTCATGTCCACCGCCTCGGGCATCGTCATCGGCACCGGCGAGATCTTCGGCGGAGGCATAGCGCCCGTGATCGCCGGCTACGTGGCGCACCACTACGGCATCCAGTACATCATGCATCTTGCCGCGATCGCGCTCGTGGTGGGACTGGTCGTTGCTCTGCTCCTCGAAGAGACTGCGCCGGCTCGGCGCCGTTGATGTCTTTCCCGGTTCATTGCCGCATCGTTGCGTCGCGGCGCATGCAAAGCGGTCGCCGCCGCATCCATGGCCGCTGCCGCATCGCCTTCCCTGGTCCCGTCGTTCCTTGTCCCCCTCTACACCTCGCAAGCATGAACATGACCGAACATTCCACACGCTTTTCCCATGTCAAGCCTACCGACACGTCATTCGTCTCCGGAGGTTTGCGCGACTTCTTCACGTATCGTGACCTGGGCGTCACTCAAGCGACCGGAGGGCGCGTCGTAGCACAGTTGGTACGCGCCAATGAAGAGCCGGAGAAAGGCACCGGCTGGCACGTCCACGAAGCACAGTTCCACATCGTGTACATGTTGAAGGGGTGGGCCCGTTTCATGTACGAGGATCGCAACACGCTGGTGGAAGCGGGGGACTGCGTTCATCAGGCACCGGGCATTCGCCATTTCCTGTTCGACTATTCCCCTGACATGGAATACCTCGAGGTCGTCGGACCCGCCGACTTCGGAAGCACCTCCGCCCTGGGGCCGTGCGCCGTGCCGGCGCCAACACCGTGGGGCGAGGCGGGGAAACGCTGAACACGATTCATGGCGGCTTTTTGAACATGGTCAATCGGCTGCCATCGGGCAAAGGACGCGCGGCGATCATGTCGCTGGGATAGGGCGCATCCGGATGTGTGGCGGTGTACCAATTCGCGAAGTTCTGCCACGCCGAGTTTGGGGACGCGGCCAAGCACGATGTCCAGGCTTTCGTACGCAATGGCGTTCGCTTGCGCGAAGACGAGGCCGCGTAGCGTTTCGAGCGTAGGCGCGAGCGGGCCAGCGTACGAAATGCGCTCCAACCATGCCTCCTGATCGAAACCATCCCCTGGCATCGCGGTTCCTGTGACGCCCTTCGTTCGGGCGGATCGCCATGCTGCAGCGCACGGCTTTTGGAGTCAACTGCGACGCATCGAGATGGCATGAAAGGGGCACTTCACGGCGCAGTCGCTGCAGCCCGTGCACAGATCCGCAGCGCCCAAGGTCGAGTACTTCTTCCAATTGACCACTTCGAGGCTGAGCAGATGACGGTCGCACGCGGCGACGCACCAGCCGCAGCCGGTGCAACGCGCGGTGTCGATGTCAGGCTGCCAACCGGGTCGGGCCGGCCGGCCGGCCATCGTCACCGCCTCAGTCGGGTGGCCGGCCTTCATGGCCTGCGATGATTTCCGGGTCGCCTGGTGTGGGCAATCCAATGGCCTTTGCGCATGACGTGCTCCTGGAGCGGGTTCGGATGCGATCCTAACGGAGCCAGGCGCTCGATGTGTCCCCCGCACCCTTGGTGGAGTTGCTGCTCCGCATGGTTTTTCTCACCTCGGCCCTGCGGCCCTGCGACCCTGCGGCAGAATCCCTTTCCCGCGGCAAAGCCGACACTCACGGAACATCACACATGGGCGCGCAATGGAAAGCCAAGCACAAGGACCTGGCGGCCAACGCCAAAGGGCGCTTGTTCGGCAAGCTAGCGAAGGAAATCATGATCGCCGCGCGCAGCGGGGCCGATCCGGCATCGAATGCGCGGCTGCGACTGGTGGTTGAGCAGGCGCGCAAGGTCTCGATGCCCAAGGACACGCTGGAGCGGGCCATCAAGAAGGGCGCCGGCCTGACCGGCGAGTCGGTGCATTTCGACCACGTGATTTACGAGGGCTTCGCGCCGCACCGGGTGCCGGTGATGGTCGAGTGCCTGACCGACAACGTGAACCGCACCGCGCCGGAGATGCGGGTGCTGTTCCGCAAGGGCCAACTCGGCGCCTCGGGGTCGGTCGCCTGGGATTTCGACCACGTCGGCATGATCGAGGCCGAAGCGCAGCAAGCAGGGGTCGACCCCGAACTGGCCGCCATCGAGGCTGGCGCGCAGGATTTCGAGCGCGGCGAGGAGGGAGTCACGGTCTTCCTGACCGACCCCGTCGATCTCGATCTGGTCAGCCGCGCGCTGCCGGCGCAGGGCTTTTCCGTGCTGTCGGCGAAGCTCGGCTACAAGGCCAAGAACCCGATCGATCCGGCCAGCCTGAGCGCGGAGGCTTTGGAGGAGGTCGAGACCTTCCTGGCCGCCATCGACGCGAACGACGACGTGCAGAACGTGTTCGTGGGACTGGCGGGGTAGCCGGATTGCCAGGGTTTCAAGACAACTCGATGGTCTCGCGCAGCAGCCCTGTTTGATCGGCACTCGGTCCGACGAGGATCTCGACCTCGCCCGCCTCGAACAGGGGCTGCAGGTCCGGGCCGAGGTAGCGCAGGTCGGCCGCCGGCAGCTCCAGCTTCACCGAGCCGGCTTCGCCGGGCATCAATCGCAGCTTCGCGTAGCCCTTGAGTTCCAGCAGCGGGCGGGTGACACGGCTCAGCCTGGCGCGAACGAACAGCAAGACAGTCTCTTCGGCCTCTCGCGCGCCGACGTTGCGCAGCCTGACGCCGATCTTCAGCGTGTCCTGCTCGCGCACGCGCCGCGGCTCGACCTGAAGCTCGTCGTAGCAGAACTGCCCGTAGGTCAAGCCGTGACCGAAGGCATACAGCGGCGTGTTGTCGACGTCCTGATACTTGCTTGTGAAGTAGTCGGCGGGATTCATCGGCCGGCCAGTGGGACGCTGGCCGAAGTAGATCGGTAGCTGTCCGACGGCCCGCGGCCAGCTCATCGGCGTGCGACCGGCAGGCGATACCCGGCCCGTGACCACGTCGGCGATCGCGTGGCCGGCTTCGACACCGAGGAACCACGCAGCCAGCAGCGCATCGGCGTGTTCGGACAGCCAGGGGACGACGAGCGGGCGGCCCGAAAACAATATCGCGACGACGGGGATGCCGAGCGCATGCGCGCGCGCCGTCACCGCTTGGGCCAGAGCCTGCTGTCGACCGGGAAGGGCGGGCGTGGCGCGGCTCGCCGCCTCGCCGCTCATCCCGGCACGCTCGCCCAGGCACAGCAGGACGACGTCGACGCCATCGCACAGCGCGACAGCATCCTCGATGCCGCTTTCGTCGTCGCCCTCGATGTCGACGCCGGGTGCATGGCGTACGTCGGTCTGCGGCAGCGCAGCGCGCAGGCCGGCCAGAACGCTGATGGCCGGCTCGTGTTCACCGGCACCCCACCACGGACCTTTCATCTCCGTGCTTGCGTCGGCCAGCGGGCCGACGACACACAGCGCTTTCGCCGCCGTTGGCAAGGGCAGGGTGTCGCGTTCGTTCTTCAGCATCACGACGGCCCTGCGCGCGACGTCGCGCGCCAGCGCGTGCCGCTCGGCGACGACTGACGCGGCCTCCGGCGCCGCGCCACGACGGTACGGGTCATCAAACAGACCGAGCGCCTCCTTGAGCTGCAACACGCGCCGCACGGATGCGTCAACTTCCTCGATCGTCACCCGGCCCTGTTCGAGCGCGATCGGCAGACCCTTGCGATAGGCGTCGGCCATCATGTCGATGTCGACGCCGGCCTTCAGCGCCAGCACCGCGGCATCGACGAGATCGGCGGCGACCCCGTGCTTGATCAATTCCGCGATCGCGTTGTAGTCGCTGACAATGACCCCGTCGAAGCCCATTTCGCCACGCAGCCAGTCACGCAGCAAGGGGATGTGCGCTGTCATCGGCACGCCGTTGAGATCGGTGAAGGCGGGCATCAACGTCGCGACGCCGGCGCGCACGGCCGATGCGAAGCCCGGCAGGTACACCTCGCGCAAGGCGCGCTCGGAGATGTCCACGGCGGCGTACTCGCGTCCCGCGTTGACCGCGCCATACGCGACGAAATGCTTCGCACAGGCGGCCATCGATTCGGCCGACGACAGATCGTTTCCCTGGAACCCTCGCACCTTGGCCTGCGCGATGCGCGCGTTGAGCCAGGGGTCTTCGCCTGGGCCCTCCGCGGTGCGGCCCCAGCGGGGATCGCGCGATACGTCGAGCATCGGCGCGAATGTCATCGCCAGACCTTCGGCCGCGCCTTCGCGCGCGGCCTCGCGCGCCGTGCGCTCCCAGAGGTCTTCGTCGAAGATGCCCGCCTCTGCGAGCGGGATCGGAAAGAGTGTGCGATGGCCGTGGATGATGTCCAGGCCGATCAGCAGCGGAATGCCCAGCCGCGACCTCTCGACGGCCAGTCGCTGCACCTCGTGCACGGGCCCCGCTCCGACCATGTTCAGCAGGTTGCCGATCGTGCCGTCGATGATCGACTGGGTGGAGTCCCCCGCGATCACCGGCCCGGTGACCGTGTAGCCGGAGGCAGTCATCGTAAGCTGGCCCAGCTTTTCGGATAGCGTCATCCGGGCCATGAGGGTGTCGATGCGACTCATTGGAGACTTCGAAGCAGAACCCAAGGGGGCCTGATGATGGCATGCTGCGGGGGGTCATCGGCGGCGTGGCGCCGATGACTCAATGAAACCAAACGTGACACACCCGACTACGACAACGGGAGCCGCTCGTGTTGAAAGATGACAGGACCCCGAGGGCACTGGCGGCCCTGCCCGATGAAGCCTTGATCGAGGCCGTGCAGCGCCAGACCTTCCGCTATTTCTGGGACGGTGCGGACGCAGCCAGCGGCCTGGCGCTCGACCGCCGCACGCTCGTCGGCCTCACAGGCGAAGACAGGGCCGACGACAGGGTCGCGATCGGCGGCTCGGGCTTCGGCGTCATGGCCTTGATCGTTGCGGTCGAGCGCGGCTGGGTCACGCGAGACGCAGCCCTGGATCGCCTGCAGCGCATGCTCGACGCCTTGCTCCGCGCCAGGCGATACCACGGCGCTTTCCCGCACTTCATGGACGGCGCCAGCGGCGCGACGATCCCGATGAGCCCCAAGGACGATGCGGGCGATCTGGTCGAGACTTCGTTTCTCGTCATGGGCTTGCTGTGCGCGCGCCAGTACTTCAGCGAGGACACGGCGTCGGAGCGCCGGCTGCGAAGCCATATCACCACGCTGTGGCACGACGTCGAATGGAACTGGTTCACCCAGGGCGGACGGGACGTCCTCTTTTGGCACTGGAGCCCGAACCATGGCTGGGCGATGAACCATGAAGTGCGCGGCTGGGACGAGTGCCTCATCACCTACCTGCTGGCCGCGGCCGCGCCGCGCCATGCGATCGATCCGCGGGTCTACCACCGCGGCTACGCGGCAGGGCGCGGCTTTGTCAACGGCCGGTCGTACTACGGCATCGAGTTGCCGCTGGGCATGCCGTACGGCGGCCCGCTGTTCTTCACGCACTACTCGTTCTGCGGCCTCGATCCGCACGGCCTGAAGGATCGCTACGCCGACTACTGGGATCTCAACTGCCGCCACTTGCGGATCAACCGCGCGCATTGCGTCGCCAATCCCAACGGCCACCGTGGCTACGGCGAATCGTGCTGGGGCCTGACCGCCAGCGACGACCCCGACGGCTACCTCGCGCACGCGCCGGACGTCGACAACGGCACCATCTCGCCGACGGCCGCGCTGGCCAGCCTGCCGTATGCGCCCGACGAGGTGATGCGGGTGGTGCGGCATTTCCTCACGGTGCATGGCGAGCGACTGTGGAGGGACTACGGTTTCGTCGATGCGTTCTGCGAGCAGCGCGGCTGGTTCGCAGAGACCTTTCTTGCCATCGACCAGGGCCCGATCGTCGTGATGATGGAGAACCATCGGACGGGCCTTCTCTGGAAGCTGTTCATGAGCGTGCCTGAAGTGCAGGCCGGGCTGCGTGCCCTCGATTTCAGCAGCCCGCATCTCGGGCCACCTGCACCGTGACCTTCAGCGTGACGCGCCAGCAAGACCCGGAGTTCGAGTCCTGGCTCGAGGGACAGCTGTGCCATTCGGCGAGCGCGATGCTGTCCAGCATCTCGCCGGTGTCGATTGTCAAGCATCGCCCAGGCTTCGGTCAGACGGTGCACCCGATCGCCGGCGCCATCGTCGCCTCGCCCGTACTGGGCGGCTACGACCCGGACCCGGACTACTTCTTTCACTGGTTCCGCGACTCGGCCGTCGTCATCGATGCACTGCGCCTGCTCTACGTCGACCGACGCGTCGGCGACGAAGCCCTGCAGCATCTGCGCGACTTCACTCGCTTCAGCCTTGATCTGAACCGACTCGACGGCCGCGCGATGGCCGCGGTGCCGGACCGCAGAGCGCGCGTGGCCCCCGAATTCCTGCAATACCTGCGTGAGGACTCTGACCTCGCAAGCGCCCACGGCGAGGCCGTCGCCGCCGAGACGCGGGTGAACCCCGACGGGACGCTCGACGTCGCACGGTGGTCGCGCCCCCAGCACGACGGCCCGCCATTGCGCGCCCTGGCGCTTCTGCGTTGGGTGGCCGGCGGGCGCCTCGACGCGCCCCTGTTGGCGGAGGTCAACGCCTTGATCCGCTTCGACATCGACTTCACGCTGCATCACTGGCGCGAGCCGTCGTTCGACATCTGGGAGGAGGAAAGCGGCCACCATTACTACACGCTGCGCGTCTCGGCGGCCGCGCTGGCCGAAAGCGCGGCATGGCTGCATGGCGAGGGTGACCCGGCGCAGGCGCAGCGCTGCAGAGAAGAGTCGCAGGCCGTGCTCAGCCGGCTCAACGACTTCTGGGTCGACGAACGGACAGGCGATCGCGACGCGACGCACGGCTACTACCGTTCGCGCAGGCTGCCGGATGACCAGCCCAGTTCGAAGGCGCTGGACATCGCGGTGATCCTGTCTGCGATCCATAGCCTCGGCGCAGAGGCCGCGCATGGCCCGGCCGATCCACGCATGCAGGCCACGCTGGCGCGACTCGATGCGCTGTTCGATGCGGCCTATCCGATCAACCACGGCCGCGCGGCCGGCCGTGGCCCTGCGATGGGCCGCTATGCCGGCGACGTGTACTACTCGGGCGGCGCGTACTACTTCTCGACGCTCGGCGCCGCCGAGTTCTGCTTCCGTGTCGCGGCGCTGGGCGGCGATGCACCCTGGTGGCTTGAGCGCGGCGACGCCTACCTGGCCACCGTACGCGCGTACACGCCGGCCAGTGGCGATCTGTCGGAGCAGTTCGATCAGCGCAGCGGCGCGCAGACCTCGGCGAAGCAACTGGCCTGGAGCCACGCCGCGTTCATTTCGTGTGTCTCGGCGCGCCGAATCGCGGCCGCCGCTTGTCAGGGGCCGCTGCGGCAATGAGCGCAACGTCGCAGAACGATGTCGAGCCGGCTGCAAGGACCGGCGTCTTCCGTCAGGTCCGCGAGCTGCTCGGCGCCTTGCGAGTGTCGCCGGTCGGCAAGACGCTGGTCGCGCTGATGGGCGGGATCGTCGTGGTCATCGCGCTCACGGCGTATGGACAGCTCGAGCTCAATAGCTGGAACAAGCCCTTCTACGACGCGATCTCGCGTCGCGACCTGAGCGACTTCATCGTACAGGTCGGCGTCTTCGCGGTGATTGCGGGCGTGCTGCTGGTCTTGAATGTCGCGCAGAGGTGGCTGGGCGAAACCTTGCAGCTGAAGTTGCGCGAAGCCGTGGTCAATGACCTCGTGGGACTGTGGCTGCACCCGCGCCGGGCGTTCTGGCTTCAGGCCAGCGGCCCCATGGGCGCCCACCCGGATCAGCGCATGCACGAAGACACGCTGAAGCTGTGCGATCTGTCGGTCGCCCTCGGCGTGGGCCTGCTGCAGGCAGCGATTCTGTTCGGCAGCTTCGCGAGCGTGCTGTGGGTCCTCTCCAAGGACTTCAGCATCTTCTACGACGGACAGGACCATGTCTTGCCGGGCTTCATGCTATGGGCGGCGATTGTCTATGCGATCGTTGGCTCGCTGATGACCTACTGGGTCGGCAACGGCCTGATCCTGCGCAACGCCGAGCGCTACGCGCGCGAAGGCGAACTGCGCTTCTCGCTGACCCGCATCAACGAGCATCTCGACGGCATCTCCCTGGCCGGTGGCGAGGCCGACGAGAAGCGTCGCGTCGCCATGCATTTCGGCGACGTCTTGCACGCCACATCGCGCGTGGTGCTCGGGCTGACCAACCTGACCTGGGTCACGGCGGGCTTCGGCTGGGTCACCATCATCGCGCCGACGCTGGTGGCCGCACCCCTGTACTTCTCGGGGAAGGTTTCATTCGGCGGCTTGATGATGGCCGCCGCCGCCTTCACGCAGGCGCAGTCGTCGCTGCGCTGGTTCGTCGACAACTTCAGCATCATTGCCGACTGGCGCGCCACGCTCCTGCGTGTCGCCGATCTGCGCCGGATGCTGGCGTCCGATCTGGAGGCACAAGCGGGCGGCAGCCGCATCGCCTACGAGGAGAGCGAAGCCGGAACCCTCTCGATCGAAGCGCTCGAGGTGCGCGCCTGGACCGGTCACGACCGGCTGGACGCTCCGGACCTCGTCGTGCACCCCGGTGAGCGCCTGTTGATCCTCGGCACGCCGGGCACCGAGAAGACCTTGCTGTTCCGGGCGCTCGCGGGCCTCTGGCCCTGGGGTTCCGGCACCGTGCGCCGGCCCCGCGGCGAGACGATCCACTACATGCCGCGCGGCACGCCCTACCTGCCGCGCGGCACACTGGCCGAGGTGCTGTCGTATGCGATGGAGCCGTCCAGCTATCCGAGAGAAGCCATGGTGGCCGCGCTGGCGAGTGTGGGCCTGCAGCGCCTCGAGCAATTGCTGCACAAGACGGGTCGATGGGAGCGCGAGCTCAGCATGGACGAGCAGCTGCGGCTGGGCTTCGCCCGCGTGGTGTTGCAGGCGCCGCCCTGGCTGGTCATGGACGACGCCTTCGGCGCGTTCGACGACGACACGCTCGAAGTGATCATCGACGTGCTGGACAAGCTCGCGCACACGGGCATCGTCCATATCGGCTCGGCCGGAGAGGCGCACGACCGGCTGTTCACGCAGGTCGTGCATCTGGTCAAAGCGCCGAACGCCGTGCCCGAGGAGCCGCGACCATGAGACAGCCTGTGTCAACCTCTCGTCGTGCGCGTCGCGCCCTCGTACGGCTGATTCTCGCGCTGCCAGCCTGGGCCTGGGCAGGGAATTTCGGCTTCCGGCCACCGCGCGATCCTGACGATGCCACTGCCGCGGACCTGATGCGAGATCTGGCGCAGCGCATCTTGCCGGTCTACCAGGAGGCGAACACCGAAGTCTTCCTGGCCAACGTGACTGCTCTGCAGATCGTGACCGGCGCCTACCGTGCGGCCTACGACAGCAGCAGGTCCCTGCGCAGCCGGCGCCAGGGAAAGCCGTTCGACGACCTGGTGGAGCGCGCGATCCTCGACGGCATCTATGCGCGTGCGCGCGTGCTCGAAGCGGACGAGCGCCTCGGCTTCGCCGAAGCCTACGCGCGCTCGTTCCAGGAACTGGTATCGCCGCTCGACAATGCGCAAGCCCAGGTCATCATGACGCGGCTCGAGACCCCGCTGGCCGTGTACAGGGAGCCGCTGCGCCAAGCGTTCGATCTCTGGCGCGCGAAGGGCAGCCTCCCGGAGGCCGATGCTGTGGCTCTCGTGCGCACCTGGCTTTCGTACGATTCGCGTCGCAGCGTCGGTGCGCTGCTGCCCGAATTGTTCGCGGCGGAAAACCGCAGCCGCTACGTGGCGCAGGCCGATGTCCGGATTCCCGTGCGCGCGGGCGTCATCCATGCCGGCCTGGTTCGTCCCGTCGGCGCGAATGGGGCCCTGCCGACGCTGCTGCGCTTCACGCTCGATCCCGCCGAGGACGACGCGCAGCGCAGCGCCGTGAAAGGCTACGTCGGCGTCACGGCGTACGTGCGCGGACGCACGCCCGACGGAAAAGGCGCCGTGTGGCCGTTCGTTCGCGACGGCGAGGACGCCGTGGCCGTCATTGACTGGATTGTCCAGCAGCCGTGGAGCGACGGCCGCGTGGCCATGCTCGGCGACGGCTACTCCGGCTACGCCGCGTGGGCGGCCGCCCGCAGGAGACCGGCGGCGCTCAAGGCCATCGCCACGATCGCGCCGATGGCGCCGGGCATCGACTTCCCGATGGCGGGGCAGATCTTCCGCAACGCCATGGTGCGCTGGGCGCAGGAGCACGCGACGGTCGAGCCCCTGCGGGCCGACGTCGACGCTGACGCCGATCCGGACACGATATGGCAGGCACTCGACGCGCGCTGGTATCGCGGCGATCGCCCCTACTGGGACGTGGACCGGGTCCTGCTGGGCAGGCGGAGCAGGCTGATCCGAACCTGGCTGACGCATCCGAGTCACGATCGCTACTGGCAGAAGTTCTTGCCCTCGGCGGAGCAGTTTGCGCGGATCGACATCCCGGTGCTCAGTTTCGCCGGCTACTACGGCGCCGACGCCGGCGCGCTGTACTTCCACCACGAGCATCGTCGCAACCGACCGCAGGCCGACACGACGCTGCTGCTCGGCCCCTACGACGCGACCTCGATCCGGCTCGGCACGGAGGCAACGCTGCGCGGCTACTCGCTGGACGCCGTCGCACGCGTCGACCTCCCCGAGCTGCGCTACCAATGGCTCGACCACATCCTGAAGGGCGCGAACAAGCCTGCTCTCCTGTTGGATCGCGTCAACTACCAGGTAATGGGCGCGGACCTGTGGCGCCATGTGCCGACGCTGGACTCGCCGGAGCGCGCCCGGCTGCGCCTGTACCTCGACACCCGCGAGCGCGAGGACCCGCACCGCCTGTCGTCGTCGCCCTCCGAAGGCGGTGGCAGGGCGCAACTCTCGGTCGATCTTGCCGATCGACGCGACGTTCGCATCCCATGGTCGAACGCGCTGCGCGTGAAGCAACTCCCGACGCGCAACAGCATCAGCTTCGTCAGCGAACCGCTGTCGGAGGACACGGAGATCGACGGCAGCCTGCGCGGCGTGTTCGACATCACGCCCTCGCGGCAGGACGTGGATTTCAACATCTCGCTGTACGAGCAGACGGAGAGCGGCGAATACCAACTGCTGTTCGAGCCCTACGACTTCCGCGCCAGCTACGCCGGCCATCGCGTGCGACGCCGGCTTCTTCGGGCCGGCGAGCGTCAGGTGCTTGCGTTCACCGCCGAGCGCGTGACCGCTTGCAAGCTGGCGATGGGCAGCCGCATCGTGCTGCTGATCGGCCTCAACAGGCGCCCCGACCGGCAGATCAACTACGGCAGCGGCAAGGACGTGAACTCGGAAACCATTGCCGACGCAAGATGGCCTGTGCGCGTGCGCTGGCATGCTCACAGCTACGTCGAGATTGCGACCGGCAAGCCTTGAGGCGGCGATTGCTCATCGCATCGTCGCAGCCTTGTCGACCACGGCGCCAATGACGACGCCCTCGTAAGGCGCCAGCACCAGGGGTCCCTTGATGAATTCGGCGCGGGCAGGATCGGTCGATGCCAGTACGATCGGCTGGCGCGGCAGCAACGCCGGCGACATCGGCGCCGAGGCGGCGCCGAAGTTCAAGAGAACCACCAGTCGCTGTCCTTCGCCGTTGCGCGCATAGGCGAGCACCTCGTCCTCGGCTGCAAGTGCCTCATAGCTGCCCCGGTTCAGCGCAGGCTGCGCGCGGCGCAACGCGATGAGGTGCCGGTAGAGCGCCAGCATCGACCCTGCTTCGTCGTGTGACTGCGCTTCCACGTTGTGCGTGCGCCAGTCGGCCGCCAGGCGCAGCCACGGAGTTCCCGTCGTGAAGCCTGCGCTGGCTGCGGCGCTCCACTGCATGGGCGTTCGCTCCGGGTCGCGACCCAGGCCCATGCCGGGTTTGTTCTTCTCGAACGGGTCCTGGACTTCGTCGGCAGGGATGGGGACGTCCGTCATGCCGATCTCGTCGCCGTAGTAGAGCGTCGGCGTGCCGCGCAGCGTGAGCAGCAGCATGGCCGCGATCCGCGCCATCTGCTGCCCGACGCGGCTCGCGATGCGGGGCTTGTCGTGATTGCCCAGCACCCAGTTCGGCGCGGCACCCGGGGGCAAGGCGGCTTCGTAGTCGCGCACCAGACGGTCGATGCGCGCCGCCTGCCACTCGGTCGCGATCAGCTGGAAGTTGAAGGGCAACTGCACGCCTTCGAGTGCGCCCTGGGCGTTGAGGCCGTAGTAGGCGACCAGGCGCGCGAACGGCAGGTAGAGCTCGCCGATCAGCACGCGCGACGAGTGCGTGTCGCTGAATGCATCGACCACGCGACGCATCTCGGCCACGATCTGCTGCACCTCCGGAAGGTCCGTGTTGTAGAGCATCAACCAGCGGTGGAACGGGTCCTGGCCCTCGACGAAGTCCGGGTTCGGCGGGTTGTCTCGAAACTGTGCGTCCTTGATGATTTGAGAGAGAACGTCGACACGGAAACCGTCGACGCCGCGCCGAAGCCAGAAGCGCAGCACCTCGTACATCGCGGCTCGCACCTCGGGGTTGCGCCAGTTGAGGTCGGGCTGCTCCTTCAGGAACGAGTGGCCGTAGTACTGGCCGGTCGACGGATCGAGGGTCCAGGCCGGGCCGCCGAAGTTGCTGACCCAGTTGTTGGGCGGCCCGCCATCTGGCGCCGGGTCGCGCCACAGGTACCAGTTGCGCCGCCGGTCACTGCGCGCGCTGCGGCTCTGCACGAACCACGGATGCCGGTCGGACGTATGGTTCGGCACGAAGTCCAGGATGACCCTGAGCCCCCGCGAATGGGCATCGCCGACCAGGGCATCGAAGCCATCCAGCGTGCCGAAGCGCGGGTCGATGTCGCAAAAGTCTGAAATGTCGTATCCGAAGTCCGCCATCGGCGAGGGATAGATCGGCGAAATCCACACCGCGTCAATGCCGAGCGAGACGAGATAGTCGAGCCGCGCACGGATTCCATCGAGGTCGCCAATGCCATCGCCGTTGCTGTCCTGGAACGAGCGCGGGTAGATCTGATAGACGATCCCGTTCTTCCACCATGTGTCGGCCGACATCCTGGTCCTTTCGCCTTCAGGTTCGATCGCGTGCATTTTCTCCAGAAAGTGCGGTGCATGATCAACAGCGTCCGACGCAAGAGGTCCGTCACAAGGCCTGCGCAGACAAGGCAGAGGGCACCTGCTCGGCCAGAAAATCGTACACCGCTCGTATGCGCGGACTGGTTCGGATCTCACGGTGCACGGTGAGCCAGATGGGGAAGCGCGGCAGCTTCAGCGTCGGCAGCAGGGGCTGCACCTGGGGGTCGGTGCGCATCACGTATTCGCTGATGAAGCCAACGCCCAGGCCAGCGCGCACAGCGGCCCATTGCGCCATCAGGTCGTCGCTGCGCAGGCCGAAACGCAACGTGTCCGGCGCGATGCCCATTGCCGCGGCATGTTGACGCACATCGTTTTCCTGGTCACCGCCCACCAACAAGTGGGTGCCGAGGTCTTCCGGGCGTTGCGGCTTGCCGTTGCGCCGCAGGTAGTTGCGGTGCGCACAGGCGCTGATGGTCACCTGCGCGATGCGCCGTGTGACCAGCGAGGCCTGCTGCGGGCTCACCATGCGCAAGGCGATGTCGGCCTCGCGCCGAAGCAGGTTGCTGACGGCATTGCTGACCACCAGTTCCACCGTCACATCGGGCAGCGCCTCCCGCATGCGCGCAAGCAGCGGCGGCAGCAGCACACAGGCCACAGGCTGGCTGGCGCTGAGTCGCACGGTGCCCTTCGCGCCTTCTTCTGCGCCCTGAGCCAGCCGCCATAGCGTGGCGGCGCTGCCTTCCATTGCGCGCGCCGTCTCGGCGAGCCGCAACGCCTGCTCGGTGGGCACCAGGCCGCGGCCGGTACGCTCGAACAGCCCGACGGCGAGCTGGCGCTCCAGCTCTGCGATGTGGCGGCCCAGCGTCGGCTGGCTGGCGCCGATGGCTCGCGCAGCCGCCAGCAGGCTGCCGTGGTCCATGGCCGCCAGAAACGCGCGCACCAGCGACCAATCAAAGCTTGGAATATTCATTAATGCATATCTGATCTCAACGTTCGTGAATTGTGCTGTTGCGCAGCGACTTCCACAATGCTGGTCATCAACGACAGGAGAACTCTCATGCAGATCCAGCGGCGCAATGCCTTGCGAATGATCGGCGGTGGGGTGATCGCGGCGGCCACCGCCGCCATGACGGCGTGCAGCGACGCGCTGCCGGCCGACGCTGTGGTCGCTTGGCAAGGACCGGGCGCCGAAGCCGACCTGCGGCACTGGGTCCTGGCGCATGCCATCCTGGCGCCGCATTCGCACAACCTGCAGTCTTGGCTGGTCGACTTGCGTGAACCCGACGTGATCACACTCCATATGGATCTGGAGCGGCTTCTGCCTGAAACCGACCCGTTCTCGCGCCAGCTGGTCATGAGCCAGGGCACCTTTCTGGAGCTGCTGGACCAGGCGGCGCGGCAACGCGGCTACCGCGCCGAGATGCAGCTCTTTCCGCTCGGGGCCTTCGATCGCAAGGGCCCTGATCAACGGCCCACCGCGCGCATCCATCTGCTGGAAGACGCGGCCGTGCTTCCCGACCCGCTGTTCGCCCACGTGTTCCGGCGCCGCACGAACCGTTCGCCCTACGAGATGCGTCCGCCCAGCGCGCAGGCGCTGCAGGCGATTCGTGACGCGGTGACGGGATTTCCGGTGACGGTGGGCTTGACCGAGCCGTCGCAGGCTGCCGCACTGAACGTCCACCGCGAAATCGCCAAGCAAGCGTGGAGCATCGAACTGAGCACGCCGCGCACGCTGCTGGAGTCGTACAAGGTGCTGCGCGTGGGGCCGAAAGAGATCGCGCAGCATCGCGACGGGCTCTCGCTGAACGACCCGATGGTGCGCTTGCTCACGACCATGGGCTTGTTCGACCGAACGAAAGCCTCGGCACCCGACAGCCACGCCATCCAGGGCCAGATCAAGCGTTTCAACGCAGCCATCGATTCGACGCCGGCGTTCTTCTGGATGGCGACGGCCGACAACGAGCGCGTCACTCAGCTGCTCGCGGGCCGGGCCTACGTGCGCGCGCAGCTGGCCGCCACGGCGCATGACTTGGCGATGCACCCGCTGCAACAGGCGCTGCAGGAGTATCCGGAGCAGAAGCAGATGCGCGCACAGATCCACCAGTTGCTGGGCGCGCAGCAACCGGGCCAGACGATCCAGATGTGGGCGCGGCTGGGCCACGGACCCGCTGTGGGTCCCGCGCCGCGCCGCAGCGTGCAGTCCCACCTGCTCCACGCCTAGGGTTGCACGTCCGTCCGCCCGTGGAAGCCGTCATTCCGAGCGAGGCCGTCTGCAAGCTCCCCAAGCGCGGCGGAAGGCCGCCACTTGCGCACCCGTGCGGCTTGGCAGGATGATGGCGTCCGTTGCCTTCGTGAGCACGCCGAGGTCCCGTCGAGGAGTTCCGAAAGAGGTGAGGCCAAATTGACAGCGTCTGCAATCACGGTTTGCGCAGGGGTAGGCGGGCTGTGCCATGTCGACTGAGCGCGTCGAAACCATCGTGATCGGCGGTGGTCAGGCAGGCCTGGCGATGAGCTACCACCTGGGTCGACTGGGCGGCGAGCATCTCGTGCTCGAGCGCGGAGAAGTGGCGGAACGCTGGCGCAGCGAGCGCTGGGATTCGTTGCACTTCCAGTCTCCCAACTGGAACATGAATCTCCCGGGTTGGTCCCGCATGACGGCCGACCCGCAAGCCGACCCCGATGCCTTTGCACCCCTGCGCGAGGTGACCGACTACATCGAGCGCTATGCGGCGACCATTCGCGCTCCCATGCGCACCCAGAGCGCAGCGCTCTCGGTCACGCGCAGGCCGGGGTCGCGCATGCTGCAGGTACAGACCGACGGCACCCTCTACCTGGCACAGAACGTCGTCGTGGCGACGGGCCCATACCAGGTTCCGCGCGCGCCACCTCCGCTTGGCGCTAGCGTGTTCCAGCTCCACTCGACCCAGTACCGCAACCCCACCCAGCTGCCCGCCGGCGCTGTCCTCGTGGTCGGCAGTGGGAACTCCGGCGTGCAGATTGCCGAGGAACTTCGCCGCGCCCAACGCCGCGTTTTCCTTTCGGTCAGCTCGCACGAGCGAATCCAGCGTCGCTATCGCGGAAGGGATTGCATATGGTGGCTGATCGCAACGGGTTCCGCCGATTCAACGCTTGGCGAGTGGACGGGCGCTCGACTGTCTCGTTTGATGACCGGTGTGGATGGCGGGTACGACATCGACCTGCGCCGCCTGGCGGCTGAAGGAATCGTGCTGACCGGGCGCGTAGTCGGCGCCGAGAACGGCAAGATCGCCATTGCGGACGATCTTGCCTCCAGCATGGCTCACGGCGACGAATCGCTGAAGGACTTCACCCGCCGATGCGAGGAGGCGGTTCGCGCGCAGCACTTGGATCTGCCTCCGCCGGAGCCATCTCCCGACCCGTTGCCCGATCCTCCGGAGCTTCAGACGCCGATCCGTACCCTCGATCTCGCTCGCGAAGGGATCGACACGGTGATCTGGGCCAATGGAGCGCACGCAGACTTCAGCTGGATCGATCTGCCCGTCTTCGGCCCGTCACCCGAATCGAAGAGGGCTCCCGTGCACCAGCGCGGAGTGACCAGCGAAGCCGGTCTGTACTTCCTGGGCCTGCCCTGGCTGCACAAGTGGAAGTCGGGCTTCCTGTTCGGCGCAGACGAGGACGCGGCCTACTTGGCGGCCAACATCCTCCCACCGAGGGAAGGCTGAACCAGCTCGCATCGATGATTTCCTTCGGCGCTCGCCGTGACGGGCAGAGTCAGAGGGGGCGCATCGACCCGGGCGCAGCGCCTATGCGCGTTGGACGACGCCCACGCCGACCAGCATTTCACATGGACCGACAAAACCGTCAACGGTTTCAAACCGGCTCAGCGCCTCTTCGATGGCTTTCCAGGCCTGAGCCCTTTCGGCATCGCTCAGCCCCACCATCATTTGGTGCAGCGCACCAAACGATTCACGCTCGAAACGCACACATTCGGCCGCGGTCGGCAGCTTGACGGGCGATGGCACCCTGCGCACCTCGATGTCGCGCAGGCCCGCTTTTTCAAACGTCGCTTCGAGCACGCCTTCCGCGCCGAGCGAGAACGGGCCCGGCTGTCCGGGCAGCGGTGGAGGCAGTTGTGCCCGCTCGCGGATGATCCTGACCGGAATCGAGAAGAAGGGATTGTTTTCCGGCGTCGAATAGACGATGGCCGCGACTCTGCCGCCCGGGCGCGCGGCAGATGCCTGCCAGCGCGCGCTGTTGGTCGGGAAAGTAGATCAGTCCGACGCGGCTGATGGCTGCGTCGAAGGATGCGGCAGGCAGCGCGTCGAGCGCCTCGCCGTCGATCTCGCGCGTTTCCAGGTTGGAAAGGCCCGCTTTCCTGGCGTCTGCCGCCGCCCGTTCGAGCAGCGCGGGCGCGATGTCCGTTGCGAGCACATGCCCTTTCGTGCCCACGCGGCGTGCCGCCGAGATCGACTGCTCGCCGGCGCCCGCGGCGATGTCGAGCACGCGGCAGCCGGGGCCAATGCGGGCCAGATCGAACATGACTTCGGTGGCCTCTCCAAGCCAGTTCCCGACGAAGGGGCCCCAGCGATGCCAAGCATCGGCAGCGGCTTGCCACTGAGCGCGGGTAGTGACCTTGAAGGCCGCAGCGTCGAAGGAAGGTTGCAGAACGGTGCTCATGGTGAGTCTCCCTACAGGGTTGGCATGCGCAAAGCATCGTCCTGCGGGCCGGCATGTTCCAGTCCAGAAATTGCACTAGCTCCGGCGCCGCTGACGGGATAGATTGACGTCACCATGATCGACTTTGGCCAGTTCTGCACCGTCGCACGCGGCGCCGAGGTGCTTTGCGAACGCTGGACTCCTCTGGTCGTGCGCGAACTGCTGTGCGGCAGCACCCGTTTCAACGACATTCGGCGCGGTGTTCCGCGAATGTCGGGTTCATTGCTGGCCCAACGGCTGCGCAAGCTCGAGGAGGTGGGTGTCGTCAAACGCGTGCAGGGCAAGGGTGTGTCGGCTGAATACCACCTGACCGGTGCCGGCGAGGAACTGCGACCGATCGTGATGGCGCTCGGCCATTGGGGTGCGCGCTGGATCGGCAGTCGCCTCAAGCGCGGGCAGCTGGACGCGGGCTTCCTGATGTGGGACATGCGCCGCTTCGTGCGTCTGGCCGAGTGCCCGACCGGGCGTTGCATTGTGGTTCACTTCCGCTTCACCGACGCGGCCGAGGGCGAAAGGCGATGGTGGCTGGTCGTGGACCATGGCAGCGCCAACCTGTGCCGCGACGATCCGGGTGAGGACGTGACGCTCATCGTCGAATCGTCGGTTCTGACGCTGACCGAGGTCTGGACCGGCGACCGCGACGCCGAAGAGATGGTTCGCCAACGCAAGCTGCGCGTGATCGGCCCGGCACGTGATGCCCGCGATCTGTGGCGCTGGCTGGGCCGCAGTGCCTTCGCCCAGACCCGCGAGGCGGCTCGCGCACAGCCGTAGGCGGGAATCCGTGGAAAGGGGCAAGGATCTGCGCTACGCTGAGGATCGCGGCGCTCTTCGGCGCGACAAGTGGTGGAGGCAACGATGGCCGATTCTCCTGGTTCCCCCAATGTGCTGTTCTTCATTCCGGACATTGGTGGCTTCACAAGGTTCGTGACGGAAACGGAGATCAGCCACAGCCAGCACATCGTCAGCGAGCTCCTCGAGTTGCTGGTGGACTCCAACGAGATCGGCCTGGAAGTGTCGGAGTTCGAAGGTGACGCGGTTCTCTTCTATCGCAAGGGCGAGCTTCCCACGCTCGATGAGTTGCTGGCACAGGCCAGGAAAATGTTCCTGAACTTCCATGGGCACCTCAAGAAGCGCGAGGCGGTGCGCGTGTGCCAATGCGGTGCCTGCGCGGGCATGCACAAGCTCACGCTCAAGTTCATTGCGCACAGCGGCCCGGCCAGCACCATGGAGGTCAAGGGGCATTCGAAGTTCATTGGCAAGAGCATCATCGTTGCGCATCGACTGCTGAAGAACACGGTGCCAGAGTCGGAATACCTGCTGGTCACCCAGGAAACGCTCGACCAGTTGCAGGGCGATCCCTCCCCACCGCCGATGTTCGAGAGCGGCAGTTGCCGCTACGAAGAGATCGGCGAGGTGGTCTACCGTCACCATTCGATGGTCGACTACCTGAGGGACCTGTCGCCACACAGTTAGGCGCCGTGCCTGTGCACGTTCCGCGCCTTACCCCGCTTGACCGAATTTAACCGCTCGATGGCGTGGGTCGCCCTAGACTCGCTGCGTCTTCTGGCTCCGGATGGCCAGGGAGCCAGGTCCCCGGGGCTGACCTCGAGAAGCGCAGCACTTCTCGTCTCGGACCGAGCCCCTTCAAGCAGCGAAGGGGTAATGGCATGGCGAAAAAGCACACAGCGCAGTGCGCATGCGGCGCGGTCAGGTTCGAGTTCGATACCGACCCCACATTCATCGCGGTCTGTACTGCCTGGATTGCAAGAGGGCGTCGGGCTCCCTGCGCGAGTATCTGGCCGAGGTGGAGCGCTACACGCTGGACGGACGCCTGGAATCGATCCGCTGTCCCACGCTGGTCACCGTCGCCGAAGGCGACATGCTGGCGCATTCCGCGCCTGCGCTTTTCGAAGCATTGAGCTGCCCGAAGCAGTTGTTGCACTTCAGTGCTGCCGAGGGCGCGGGCGGCCACTGCGAGATGGGAAATCGCTCGCTACGCAACCAACGCGTGCTGGACTGGCTGGACGAACAACTGGATGTGAAAGAGTGAAGCTCATTGGTTGACTGAGGCACTAAGGCTGGCGAAGATTCGACGAGGCTACCTATGCGCCTATGAAACCGCTGCTCGACCGCAGGTGAGGAGCGCTGCAATTGGAGAATGCGATGGCGACCAACCCGGCCCTGACGGATCAGCGGATCAGCGATGCCTACATCTACCTCCTGAGCCGCCTGCTCGTGCTTCGACAGCAGCAGTTGGACTTCAAGGAAGGCTTTCAGTGGAATCGGCTCATCCATCGCAAGCCGGGCGAGGTTGCCTGGCCCAATCCGAATCTCGATGTGGCCTATTCAGAGGCCTGGGTCGCCGTGGACGAGACGAGCTGCGCGTTGGTGTCCGTGCCGGTGATCACCGGCCGCTACTACACGGTTCAGTTCCTCAACGGCTGGGGAGAGACTGTCGCAAACATCAATGAGCGCGTATTCGCACAGCACCCGAACGGAAAGTTCGCGGTGTGCCTGAAGGGAAGCCGCGTTGAGATACCGGCCGACGCGCAGCGCGTGGACGTACCGGTCAGGGCCATGCGTGTGCTATCGCGCGTCGAACTCGGCGCGAACTGGGATGAGGCGGTCGCATTGCAGCAGCAGTTCGACATTCGCTCGACGGGCCAACCGGCGCTGCCTGCGGTTCCGAAGACGACGATGTTCGAGATGGATGCACTGCCGGGCGTCGAGGCATTTGACTCGGCCGAACTCGCGCTCGACAGCGAAGCCGACATCAACCCGGGCATGGACACGTTGCAGGCCGACGCGCGTGCGATTGCCAAGGCCGCCAGGCAGCCAGGCGAGCGCCAGCGGATCGACGGGGTGATCCGGTCGAAGGCGTTCGCCGACATCAAGAAGGCGATGCCCAACATCGGCCACGGCACGGTTCGCAACGCCTGGGCCCTGCCGTCGACATCGGGTGTCTACGGCGCAGACTGGCTGGTGCGCACGCTCGTCAACTACGGCGGCATCTGGGCCAATACCCCCGAGGAAGTCATCTACTTCAAGGCTTTCACGGACACGGCGGGCGAACCGCTGTCGGGGGATCGTGCCTACACGTTGCACTTCACGAAGGAACAGTTGCCCGCCCAGTACGCAACCCACTTCTGGTCGGTGATCGCCGTTGATTCGGTCCAGCGACGCGTGCTGCCCAACGCGCTGAAGCGCTACCTTCTCAACAAGGAATCCGAGCTGCAATACGGCGCGGATGGGTCGCTGACGCTGTACTTCGCCGATGCGCAACCCGAGGAGGCCCCGCACGGCAACTGGCTGCCGACGCCCAAAGGCCTGGGGTACAGCCTGACGTTCCGGTTCTATCGCCCCAAGGGCGACGTGGCAGCGCGCACGTTCTTTCCACCGCCGCTCGCTGTCCATTGAGCCTGCGCCGCTGTCTCCTCATCGCTTGGCCTCAGCGGATGACCGCGGTAGCGCCCAGGATCAGGCTGCGTGGGACAGTGACGCCCAATGTGGCTGCGGTTCTGAGGTTGAGAAACATTTCGAACTTTGTAGCCAGTTCCACTGGCAGCTCCTTCGGATCGGCTCCCTGAAAGATCCTCGCAACGTAGCGGGCGCATTTGCGCGCCAGGTCGTGATAGTCCTGCCCGTAGGACGCGAGGAATCCAGCCTCCGCATAACGTCTTCCATCCCCAATCGCCGGAAGACGGTGCTGCACGACGAGTTCGCCAAGGCGTTTGGCGTGGATGTAGAAGAGCGACGTTGTGTCGACCAGCACCGGCAGACGGAGTCGTCCAATCTCCGCGATGACTGAATCGATTTCATCGATCGAGTCGATCCGAAAGACCTGCGCCGAGGTGCCCAGTCTTTGCGCCGCCGCTGCCAGATACTGCTGGTTCCTGGGGCGGAATGCATAGGGAGAACGCGTCGTAGTCAAGAAAGCCACCTGGCGAGGACGGTCGGTGATCTCCACGAGGATCTGAAGACGCTTGGCAAGGAGTTCCGGTCCGAAGATCGCATTGCCAGTGACGTTTCCGCCAGGTTGACGAAGGCTTGCCACCAGGCCGTCGCCAACAGGATCTGACGATGTCAACATCACGATCGGGATGGTGGAAGTAGCCAGCATGGCTGCCTGTACGCCTGCTGTTCCAGCGACGACGTAGATGGCGTCGACCCGGAGGGGCAGAAGGTTGGAAGCGGCTGTCTCGGCCGTGGTGCCGTCCCGTCCAATGAAACTAGGCAACACCGTCAGATTCTGGCCTTCCACAAAGCCGAACCGCGCCAGTTCCATCACGAATTCGATCCAGATGGTGTCTCGCGGGTTGTCGTCGATCGACAGGACGCCGAGGCGGTATGCCTTGCGGACTTGCGAGAAAGCGGCGCTCGGCATCGCCAGCAGTGCAGACGCTGCGATCACGAGGCATCTGCGGTGAGTCTTCATCGCGCACCTCCTTGCCGAACGGGGCGGTCGAAGCGACTAGGCAGGTTGATGTGAATTCGAGCAAACGCACGGTGGAATTGCAACCGGGTTCCCCCTTGGAGCAGGGTCGAACGCCCCCACCCGCTGCTTGCTCGACCACCGATTCCTCCTGCGAACAGGGTCGAGCGCGATGCGCGTCATTGGCAGCAAGCTGCTCTAGGCGGTCGCAGCCACCCGCGTCGGAGCGCGGATTCCGGGCACTGCGGCCAGGCCGATCGGGTCATGCGCGGTGAGCGCGGCACGCATGCCGCCGAAGCGGCGCCGGTACTGCCCCGCGCTGATGTTCACCTGCCGGCGGAACAGGCGGCTGAAGTAGGCCGGGTCCTCGTAGCCAACCTCTTGCGCCACCGCGGCCAGCGGCAGCGCGCCGGTCTCCAGCAGATGCTTCGCCTCCTCGATGCGCAGGGTGTGCACGTACTCGAGCGGCCCCATGCCGGTGGCTGCCTTGAAGCGGCGCTGGAACGAACGCTGCGGCAGCCCGCTCTGCTCGATCATCGCCGCTACCGGTGCCGGATCGGCATAGTGATCGGCCAGCCAGTTCTGGCAGCGGCCGATGACGGCGTCTTCCAGCTGCACCGCGCGCGCCACGCGCGCAAACGGTTGCTGGCCGATGTCGTGCCAGTCGATGAGCACCACGCGTGCCACTTGCATGGCGGCCTCCACGCCCACGCAGCGGGCGATGATGTACAGGCCCAGGTCCATCCACGAGCTGCCGCCGCCGGCCATCACCAGTCGGTGCCCCTCGCCGGTGGCGATGAGTGCCCGCTGCGGCTGCACCCGCACGGCGGGGTGGCGCCGGCGCATGGCGTCGCAGTAGGCCCAGTGGGTGGTGACCTCGTGGCCGTCGAGCAGGCCGGCCTGCGCCAGCAGCATCGCGCCCGAGCATGCCGAGGTGATCAACGCGCCGCGCGCGTGGCACTGACGCAGCCATTGCACCTCGACGTTGAACTCCTTGACTTCCTGCTCGTGCGGCACCAGCACCGACTCGGGCACGCACACCACGTCTGGCGCCGGGCAGTCGGCCATGGCCATGTCGATGCGGATGGGTAGCTCGTTGCAGCCGATGACCACGCCCGGCCGTGCGGCCACGATCACCGGGTCAAGCAGCGGCTCGCCCACGCGGCCATGCACCAGCCAGTCCCAGTCGCGGCCCGCGCTTCGGAATAGCTCGTACATGCCATAGACCACGGAGGCCGAGCTCAGCGGCGTGGCAACGATGGCGATCTTCGGCAGTGGTGCGGCACCCATGGCTGATTTGTCAGTGTCGTTGCTGAAATGGCTTCCGCCCTCCGAAGGGAGCGCTCTTAGCCTCGAGGCACCGTCCCGAAGCCTTGGACAGCGCAGCCGGAATTCTCGGCGCTGGGGCCCACCGGCGGCAAATTTCCCATCCAACCGACAGGCAAGAAAGGACATGCGATGACCACCCTGCTGCGCGACGCCAACGGCGAATCGCTCTCCACCACCGACCGCGCCTCGGCCGAGGCCTACGACCACGCCCTGGACCTCTTCAACAGCTACCGCACCGACCCGGTCGCGGTGCTCACGCCCGTGCTCGAGCGTGATCCCGAGTTCGTCTCCGGCCAGCTGCTGATGGCCGGGCTGATGCTCTCGGCCTTCGACCCGCGCTTCTTCCCCATGGCGCAGGCCTGCGTCGACGCGGCCGCCGCCAGCCGGCAGCGCGCCGACGCGCGCGAGCAGTCGCTGCAGGCGGCCTTGGCCACCTGGTGCTGCGGTGACCTGCTGCGCGCCAACCAGATGCTGGGCCGGCACCTGATCGACCATCCGCGTGACATCCTCGCGCTGCAGCTGGCGCACGTCGGAGACCTGGTGCTGGGCCAGACCTTCATGCTGCGCGACCGCGTGGCGCGCGCCTTGAGCCGCTGGAGCCTGCGCGACCGCAGCTACGGCTACGTGCTGGGCATGCATGCCTTCGGCCTGGAGGAATGCAACGAGTACGAGCGCGCCCAGGCCACCGGCCGCCGCGCCTTCGAACTGCAGCCGCACGACGCTTGGGCCATCCACTCGGTGGCGCACGTGTGCGAGATGCAGGGCCGGGTGGACGACGGCATCGACTGGCTGGAAGCCACGCAGCCCCACTGGGCGCAGGACAACGGCCTGGCCGTGCACAACCACTGGCACCTGGCGCTGATGCACCTGAACCGCGACGACGCTGCGGCCGCCCTCGCGCTGTATGACCGATCGTTGGTGCCTGCGCCGGAGGCGATCTCCCTCAACCTCAATGACGCAAGTGCCATGCTGTGGCGGCTTTCGCTGCGCGGCGCGGTGGTGGGCGAGCGCTGGCAGGCGCTGGCCGCGCGCCTCAGGGAGCAGCACCTCTTCGGCCACATCGCCTTCAACGACGTACATGCCATGCTGGCACTGATCAGCGCGGGCGACGAAGCCGGGGGCCGAGAAGGATCCGCCGCCATCCTGGCGGCCGCGGACAGGCCGGGCGCTCCGCCCGTCTGGCACGCGGTGGCGGTCCCTGCCTGCCACGCGGTGCGGGCCTTCGTGGACGGCCGCTACACCGATGCGGCGGAACTGCTTCTGACTGCTTTGTCCAGCCACCAGTCGCTCGGCGGCAGCCATGCGCAGCGCGATCTGCTGCACCTGACGGCGCTGGAAGCCGCCACGCGAGCGGGAAACCGCGCCCTCGCGGGGGCCCTGGCAGACGAGCGAGCGCTGCGCAAGGGCCGCGTGCACGGGCATGCCGCGCAGATGCATGAGGCGCTGGCCGCTTGATGCCTCCGGGGCGCGCAGAGCAGAGCAGGGGGCCTCGCCGCAGCGGAAACTGCTGCGCCCCAGGAGCTTGCCCGCAGCATCCAGCAGCAGCCCCTGGCCCACGGCGGTGGGCTCGCCGGTGAAGCTGGAGATGCTCACCTGGTACGTCGCCTCAGTCCCAAGGAGCCGGTGCGACGAGTGCTCGGCGCGCGAGCGTGCATGCGAGCCTTCTGAGCCGCTCGGGGGCAAGTCGTTTATTGCGCCGCGTGCATCAATAGGACCAAACATTGCAATTCCCTTAAGTTAGCCTGCGCCGCACACTTGCTCCCAGATCTGCTGCCATGTGGTGCAGCTAGCCACGGAGACAACATTGGACGCACATCAAGACCAGCTGCAATCGTGGGTCGGACGCAGCGAGAGAATCGGAGACACCATCAATCCCACCCCCGTGGTCGCACTGACGGCGACCCTGGACCATCCGGCGACCCCGGTTGGTACGGGCACCACGCTTCCTCCACTTTGGCATTGGCTCTACTTCCTGCCGATGCATCGGCAGAGCGAAATCGGCGCTGACGGCCATGCCAAGCGCGGCGGCTTCCTTCCGCCGGTACCGCTGCCTCGACGCATGTGGGCCGGCGGCCAGTTCGAGTTCCGCTCCCCGATCCGCGTAGGTGACCGCGTTGCGCGCAGCTCGACCATCGATGAAGTCACAACGAAGGAAGGCCGCACTGGCAAGCTCGTATTCGTGAAGGTGCGCCATGAAGTGCGTTGCAACGAGGCCGTCGAGCCGGCGCTGGTCGAGTTCCACGACATCGTCTACCGCGAAGCACAGGGCCCGAACGATGTCGTGCCACCGCCCCAGGCCGCCCCGGCCGATGCCGCCTGGCGCCGCGAGATCGTGCCGGACGACGTGCTGCTGTTCCGCTACTCGGCGCTCACCTTCAATGGCCACCGCATCCACTACGACCGCCAGTACGTGACGCAAGTCGAAGGCTATCCAGGCCTGATCGTGCACGGCCCTCTGATCGCCACATTGCTGATGGACCTTCTGCGCCGCCAGCTGCCCGAAGCCGACGTCGCAAGCTTTCGCTTCAAGGCCGTCCGCCCGACTTTCGACCTGAACGCGTTTCACGTCAGCGGTCAACCTGAAGCCGACGGCAAGACGATCCGTCTGTGGGCTTCGGACCACGACGGCTGGCTGACGATGGACGCCACCGCAGTGCTGCGTTGACCGCCCAAGCACGACATCAAGAGAGACAAACTCATGCAGCCACTCAAAGGCATCACCGTCGTCACGCTGGAGCACGCGATTGCCGCGCCCTTCGCCACTCGTCAACTGGCTGACCTCGGGGCCCGTGTCATCAAGATCGAGCGCCCAGGTTCGGGCGACTTCGCCCGCGGGTACGACGAACGCGTTCGCGGCCTGGCGTCGCACTTCGTCTGGACCAACCGTTCCAAGGAAAGCCTCACGCTCGACGTGAAGCACCCCGAGGCAGCCACGATTCTCGAGCGCCTGGTCATTGAGAAAGCCGACGTCGTCGTGCAGAACCTGGCACCGGGCGCTGCAACGCGCCTCGGCCTGGGCTACGACAAGCTGTCCGGCGTCAAACCAGGCTTGATCGTCTGCGACATTTCTGGCTACGGGGACGACCCGCACAATCCGGGACCGTACCGTGACAAGAAGGCCTACGACCTCTTGATCCAAAGCGAGGCCGGCTTTGTCTCCGTGACAGGCACGCCCGAAGAGCCCTGCAAGGCGGGCCCCTCGATCGCGGACATCGCCGCCGGCATGTACGCGTACAGCAGCATCCTGGCGGCGCTACTGCAGCGCGGCCAGACCGGCAAGGGCCAACGCATCGACATCTCCATGCTGGAGTCGCTCGCCGAATGGACCAGCTACCCGCTCTACTACGCGTTCGAAGGAGCCGCGCCTCCCCCGCGCACCGGCGCCAGCCATGCGACGATCTATCCCTACGGTCCGTTCCCGGCAGGCGACGGCGCCACTGTCATGCTGGGCCTGCAGAACGAGCGCGAATGGTTCAGCTTCTGCGACAAGGTGCTGGAGCAACCCGATCTCGCGAAGGATCCGCGATTTACCGCCAACTTCAAGCGTGTGGCAGAGCGGGTTGCGTTGCGCCAGATCATCGTGGACGCGTTTCAGCCGCTCACTGGCAGGCAGGTGGTCGAGCGACTCGAGCTCGCGCAGATCGCCAACGCACAGGTCAACACCATGAAGGAAGTCTGGGCGCATCCGCAGCTCGAGGCACGTGGGCGCTGGACCGAGGTGGGGACGGCGATGGGACCCGTTCCCGCCATGCTGCCTCCCGGCACGTGGGATACCGGCCCCCGCATGGACCCCGTGCCTGCGCTCGGCGAACACACGGACGCGATCCTGGGCGAGCTCGGCTACAGCGCGGCCGAGATCGCCGGACTGCACACATCCAAAGCCGTCTGAGGTCGCCATCATGCCCGCTGAACTACTGCCTCCTGCACGCACCTACCTCTTCGTGCCCGGCACGCGCCCGGAACGTTTCAACAAGGCGCTGGCCAGCGGTGCCGACAAGGTCGTTCTCGACCTCGAGGACGCCGTGGCTGCCGACGACAAGGCCACGGCACGCGGCGTTGTCGCGACCTGGCTGCAGAGTGCAACGCTCGCAGACCGGTCGCGCGTCGTCGTACGTATCAATGACGCAAGCTCGTCCTGGTTTGCCGCGGACCTTGCGGCGTTGGGCGACGCGCATGGGATCAGCTTGCTCTTGCCCAAGGCAGAGTCGGCCGCGCAGATCGAAGAGACCCAGGCGGCTTCGCCCGACGCGGGCATCCTCGCGCTCATCGAAAGCGCACGCGGTGTGTCTGAAGTCGACAGCATTGCGGCCGCCGGCGCGCAGCGCCTGGTGTTCGGCACGCTCGATTTCGCACTCGACCTCGACATGGACATCTCGGCGGATTGCTCCGGCCTCGGCTATGCAGCCAGCCGGATCGCGATCGCCTCGCGCCTGGCGGGCCTGCCGGCACCGGTCGCAGGCGTCACGCAGCAACTCGACGACGAGGCGCGGTTGATCTCGGATGTTGCGGAGGCCCGACGGTTTGGCTTCGGCGCCAAGCTGTGCATCCACCCACGCCAGGTACAGCCGATTCACGACGCGCTGCGGCCAAGCGCGGCGGCGCTGGATTGGGCTCGGCGCGTCCTGGCTGCCGATGCCGCGTCGCCCGGCGTCGCCCGGCTGGACGGCCGCATGGTCGACCGGCCCGTGGTGCTCCAGGCAGAACGGACGCTGGCCTTGGCCCGCAACTGACAGACCTCATTCACCAACTTCCACCGCAGAAAGAGACAACACACCATGGCCTCCACCATCATCGACTCCCGTATCTTCGGCGACATGTTCAGCGACGCCCGCATGCGTGACGTCTGGTCCGACGAGAACCGCACCGCCAAGTACCTGGACATCGAGCGGGCCCTCGCGAAGGTCCAAGGAGAGCTCGGCATCATCCCGAAGGAAGCGGCCGATGAAATCGTCCGCAACTGCAATCTGTCGCAGATCGACTGGGCCAAGCTGAAGGCCAAGACCGAGCAGATCGGCTATCCCATCATTGCCGTGGTCAACCAGATCAATGCGAATTGCCGAGACAAGCTTGGCGAGTACTGCCACTGGGGTGCGACCACGCAGGACATCACCGACACGGCCGCCGTGCTGCAGATGCGCGAAGGCCTCGCGCTGGTCGAACAGGATCTGGACGAGATCGGAGATGCGCTCGCCGCCCTGGCCAGGAAGTACCGAGACACGCCCGTCATCGGCCGCTCCAACCTGCAACAAGCCACGCCGATCACCTTCGGCTACAAGATGGCCAGCATTCTGGCCGGCGTCGATCGGCACCGCGAGCGCTTGCAGCAGCTCAAGCCGCGCGTCCTGATGGGCGAGTTCGGCGGCGCGTCGGGGACCTTGTCCTCGCTGGAGAAGGGCGCCATGGAAACCCAGGCCGGATTGATGAAGGAACTGGGGCTGGCCCAGCCGCTGATCTCGTGGCATACGGTGCGCGACACCATCGCGGAGGTCGGTGCCTTCCTCGGGCTGGTCGGCGGCTCGCTCGGCAAGATCGCGATGGACGTCAAGCTGATGATGCAGACCGAAGTGGCCGAGGTCTTCGAGCCCTTTGCGCCGGGCCGCGGCTCGTCGTCGACGATGCCGCAAAAGCGCAACCCGATCTCCTGCCTCTACATCCACGCCAACATCTCGGTCGCGCGCCAGCATGCGGCCGCGCTGATGGATGCCATGGTTGCTGACCACGAGCGCTCGACCGGGCCGTGGGAAATCGAGTGGGTGTCGCTCCCGGAGATCTTCTGCCTGATGTCAGGCGCGTTGAAGCAGACCAAGTTCATTCTCAAGGGCCTGGAGGTCGACGCCACCCGCATGCGCGCCAACATCGACATCACCAACGGGCTCGTGATGTCCGAAGCCGTGATGATGGGGTTGGGCCGGTACATCGGGCGTGAATACGCTCACGACCTGGTCTATGACCTGTGCCGTCAGGCGCTCGTCGACAACCGTCCGTTGATCGAGATCCTGGCCGCCCACCCGGAGATCAACAAGCACGTCACGCGAGCGCAGCTCGATGCGATGTGCGACCCGGCCAACAACCTCGGCCAAGCCGGCGTGATGGTCGATCGTGTGCTCACCGCGCGCGGCTGAGCCAGACCCTGGCCCTTCACTGTCGACCAAGCCGGCGCAGACCGGTACGCACCTGTGCGCCCTGCATTTGGAGACAACATCGTGAACATCCGCAAACTTCTCAAGCTGCTCTACGTTCAGGTCCTGATCGGCCTGATCCTCGGCATTGCCGTGGGCCACTACTGGCCCGAGTTCGGCGCCGCGCTCAAGCCACTCGGTGACGGCTTCGTCAAGCTGGTCAAGATGATGATCGCGCCGGTGGTGTTCTGCACCATCGTGAGTGGCATCACGTCGCTCGGTGACTCCAAGGAGATCGGCAAGACCCTGCTCAAGGCGATGGGACTCTTCTACGCCCTGACGATCATTGCGCTCCTCACGGGGCTGGCCACCGTCCTGCTGATCCAGCCGGGCGCCGGGATGCACATCGATCCGAAGAACCTTGACGCTTCCGTGGCGACCCGCTTCGCGAACCAGGTGCACATCCACGGCTTCACCGACTTCGTCATGCACATCATCCCGAATGCATTTGTGGGCGCCTTTGCCGAGGGCGAGGTGTTGCCGGTGTTGCTGCTCGCGGTGCTGTGCGGATTCGGCCTGACGAAGATCGGGACGGCGGCCAGGCCGGTGCTCGAGGGCATCGAAGGCTTCTCGCACATGCTCTTCGCGGCCTTCGGCATCATCATGCGGCTGGCACCGATCGGCGCCTTCGGCGCGATGGCATTCACAGTGGGGCGCTACGGCATCAAGTCGATCGGATCGCTCGGACTGCTGATCGGCACCTTCTATGTGGCCTGCATCTTCTTTGTCGTCGTGGTGCTCGGCGTGCTGTCGCGTCTGCACGGTTTCAAGCTGTGGCAGCTGATGCGATACATCAAGGAAGAGTTGCTGGTCGTGCTCGGCACCTCATCCAGCGAACCCGTCCTTCCCCGACTCCTGCTCAAGCTCGAACGGCTTGGCTGCAAGAAGGGCGTGGTCGGGCTGGTGCTTCCGACCGGCTACTCGTTCAATCTCGACGGCACGGCCATCTATCTCACGCTCGCGTCGATGTTCATTGCCCAGGCCTGCGATATCCAACTGTCGTGGCTCCAGATCGGTTCGATGCTGGGCATCATGCTGCTCACATCCAAGGGCGCAGCCGGGGTGACGGGCAGTGGCTTTGTCGCCTTGGTGGCCACCCTCACGGTCATGCCTGATCTTCCAGTGGCCGGCGTGGCGCTGATCGTAGGGATCGATCGCTTCATGTCCGAGGCGCGGGCGCTCACCAGCACCATCAGCAACGCGGTGGCGTGCATCGTGGTCTCGATCTGGGAGAACGCTTGCGACCGAGACGTACTGAAGCGCGAGCTGGCGGCGAACTACGCCAATACCGAGCACGAGCTCGAAGAGGGGTCGGGAGACTTGCAGCTGCCGCTCGGCCACACCGGCACAGCACACTGAAACCGAGAGCGGGGCTCGGGTACGGCCCGTTCCCAAGCTCTTCAATTCACCGCGCGGCGGCCATCTGGCTTGCCGCGCTTTGCCTTCATCCCGGAGAAGAATGCATAGAGCTGCTGCGCTGCCGGGGACAAGGTCCGGCCCTTTCGTCGGATGAGGCCGATCTTGCGGGTGATCACCGGGTCGTAGAGCGGAACACTCACAAGCAGCGGATGGTCCGCGTCCGGCATGGCGATAGATGGCACCGCAGCTACGCCCAGGCCCGCCTCCACCAGCCCGAGCATCGTCGTGACATGCTGGGTCTCATAGATGCTCTGTGGACGGCCAGGCAGGCCTGACAGCGCCTGATCCAGCAGCAGCCGGTTGCCGGACGCCTTGCTGACCGAGATGTAGTCGTACTGCCCCAGATCGGCCCAGCTCACGCGGCGCTTCTTCGCGAGCGGGTGGTCGCGCCGGCAAGCCGCGACGAAACGTTCCTCCAGCAAGGGCTTGAACTCGATGTCCGCCTCCTTGCCTCCAACGAAGTTGAGGCCGAAGTCAGCCTCGCCGCGCGATACGGCGGAGAGAACTTCGTTTGCGCTGGCGTCGAAGACCTTGACCCGGATCTTCGGGTAGCGCTCGTGGTAGCGCGAGATCACCTGCGACAGGAAGTAGTACACCGTCGAAGGCACGCAGGCGATCGTCACCTCGCCCATGCGCGTGGCCGCCACACCGCGGATGCCCAACAACGTGTGGTCGAGGTCGTCCAGGAGCTGCTGTACCTTGCGGTCGAAGTCGCGTCCTACCGAGGTCAGGCTCACACGCCGGGTGGTGCGGTCGAGCAGTCGCACGCCGAGTGCTTCCTCAAGCTTTTCGATGCGTCGGCTGAAGGCCGGCTGAGATACATGCAGCGACTCCGCTGCCTTGCGGAAGCTGTTGAGCTCGGCCACCGCGCGGAATGCCTGCAGATCGTTGAGGTTGAAGTTGATGGCCATGGCGTATCGCCTCCTGAAGCTCTGTGCACTGATCCACAGTGTGCATCAATCGTTCCTAAACATGCAATTCACAGAAGTCTTCCATGAGCCGAACATTCACCCAAGGCCAAACAACAAGAAGCCTCCCGTTTCAGACCCTGTACCACAAGACATCCACCGGAGTAGACAAATTGAAGTTCCAGAAGATTCGCCTCTTAGCAGCTGTTGCGCTGGCTGCGTCCGTGGCCTGCGGCAGCGCCGCCGCCGCCTTTCCTGAAAAGTCGATCACCCTCGTGGTTCCTACGGCGGCGGGGGGTGCCAACGACGCCATGGCCCGTGTCATCGGGCAGGCGATGTCGGCCATCCTCAAGCAACCCGTCATCGTCGACAACAAGGCGGGCGCCAACGGCGCGATCGCCACCGAGTATGTGATGCGCGCTGCACCGGACGGCTACACGCTCATGCTGGGCTACATCGCAACGCACGCGATGAACCCCGCCCTGCAGAAGCTTCGTTACGACCCGGTCAAGGATTTCGAGCCCGTGGGCATGGTCGGGTCGTCGGCGACGCTGATGGTGCTCAACCCCGCCGTCAAAGCCGGCAACGCGAAGGAAGTCGTGGCGATGCTCAAGGCCGCGCCGGACAAGACGAGCTACGCTTCAGCCGGCAATGGCACCGCGCCGCACTTCGCCGCCGAGATGTTCAAGCTCTCGACCGGCACCAGCATGCTGCATGTGCCCTACAAGGGTTCCGCGCCGGCGATCACCGACACCATCGGCGGACAGACGCAGATGATGTTTCCAAGCCTCTTCACGGCCATGCCCTATGTCAAGGCGGGCAAGCTGAAAGCCGTGGGCGTTGCAGGCCCCAAGCGCTCGGCGCTCATGCCGGACGTACCCACGCTCCAAGAGCAGGGCATCGCCGATGTCGACGTCTCGCAGTGGTACGGCATCTTCGCGCCAGCGAAGACGCCAAAGCCGGTGATCGAACAGCTCAACAAGGTGCTCAATGAAGTGCTGGCCGACAAGAGCGTGATCAAGCGCCTCGAGGACCACGGCGCCGAAGTCTCAACTATGACGACCGATCAGATGCGCACCTATGTTGCGCAGGAGCAGGTCAAGTGGAAGAAGGTGGTCCAGGCCGCCAAGATCACGGCGGACTAAGATGAATCGATCGATCCCCTGCGTGCTGATGCGCGCCGGTACTTCGCGCGGACCCTTCTTTCTGCGCGACTGGTTGCCGGAGGGCGACGAGGCGCGTGACCAGGCGCTGATCGGCGCCATCGGTGCCTCCGATCCCCTCCAACTCGACGGTGTGGGAGGCGGCAGCACTTTGAACAGCAAGGTCGCCATCGTGTCGCGCTCGTCGCAGCCGGGCTGCGATATCGACTATCTCTTCGCGCAGGTAGGCGTCGGGCACCGGTCGGTCGACACGCGGCCCAACTGCGGAAACATGCTCTCGGGCGTTGCGCCTTTCGCGATCGAGCAGGGGTTGATTCCTGCGATGGACGGCATCACCAGCGTTCGTGTCTACAACATCAACACCGGGTCGCGCATCGACGTGACCGTTCGGACGCCGGGCGGCCGCGTGACCTACGAAGGTGACGCGCGCATCGACGGCGTGGCCGGTACGGCGGCACCCATCCTTCTCAACTTCCTTGACGCTTGGGGTGCAGTCACCGGTCATGTCTTCCCGACCGGCAAACGGATCGACACCATCGACGGGATCGAGGTGACCTGCATCGATGCGGCGATGCCGCTGATGATCGTGCGGGCGGCTGATCTGGGAGTGAACGGAGATGAGAAACCAGCGGCGCTGGATGCAAACGTCCCGTTGCTCGAGCGGTTGGAACGCCTTCGCCTGGAGGCCGGCCGCAGGATGGGACTCGGCGATGTGGCCAACAGCGTCATACCCAAGCCGGTGCTCGTGAGCGCAGGCGCGTCGAATGACAGCATTACCTCGCGCTACTTCACCCCGCGCAAGTGTCACGCATCGCATGCGGTAACCGGAGCCATAGGTGTCGCCAGCGCATTTGCCCTGCCTGGGACGGTGGCGAGCGGCATGGCGCGCGAACCGGGGCGGCATGGCCTTGTCGTGCTGCATCCCGCCGGTCAGATCGATGTTGAAGTCGAACTGGCGGGCCACGGCAATGCTGCGACGGTCGAGCGAGCCGCCCTGGTTCGAACGGCCCGGAAGATCATGCAGGGCGAACTGCATCTGCCTGACTACGTATTTTCGCGTCCAGGAGCACTAGAGGTCGAGTCGTCGGTCTTCCCGGGCAGAACCCTGACGATCATCGTGCCGACGCGCGCCGGTGGTGGCAACGATACGATGGCTCGAATCATCGCTGCCAAGCTGCGCCCGTTGTTAGGCCAGGAAGTGTTGGTCGATAACCGCGCGGGCGCGAACGGCGCCATCGCGAGCGAGTACGTGGCGGGCGCCGCGCCGGACGGCCACACATTGATGTTCGGATACGTCGGTACGCACGCGATGAACCCGGCTCTGCAAAGGCTGGGCTATGACCCGGTCCGCGATTTTGAACCGGTTGGGCTCGTCGGTTCTTCATCGACCTTGATGGTCGCCCATCCGGAAAGAGGTGCCCCGGATCTGCACACGCTCATCGGCCGGCTCAGGGACACGCCTCGGTGCTTCAGCTACGCATCTGCTGGCGACGGGACGCCTCCGCACTTCGCAGCCGAACTTTTTCAGCTCAGTAGCGGAACGTCAATGGCGAACGCGACCTTTGAAGGAGCGGCACCTGCGATCGCCGACACGGTGAGCGGTCGATCGCAGATCATGTTTCCCAGCCTATTTACCGCATACCCGTTCATCAGGGCGGGACGACTGCGCGCTTTGGCCGTCGCCGGGCCGAAGCGCCTGGAGGCACTCCCCGCTGTGCCGACGCTCGCGGAAATGGGGGTTGCGGGCGTGGACGTCGCTCAGTGGTACGGACTCTTTGCCCCTGCTGGCACACCTGGCCCGGCCATTGATCGTCTCAACCGCGCGCTCAACGAAGTACTGACCGATCCGGAGGTCGTCGAACGCTTCGAGAGTCAGGGCGCGAAGGTCGAAACCGGACCTCCTGCAGCGCTTCGCCGGCGCGTTCATGACGATCTCAACCGATGGCGGGGTGTCGTGGCTGAGGTCGCGCTCGCGCCACAGGACTCGCCTGTCCCTGTTCTGGACTGATCGATCCGTCTCCACCTTGGCAAGCGCCAAACACCGAAGTCTCACGGCTTCGGAGGTCGCGCCACGAGCGGCGCTCATCGCCCTAGCACCACTTTTTTGAAACTGTTCTGGATAGACAAGACATGAGCAAATCCTTCATCGCCATCGCAGGGCTTGCCGCTTCGGGGGCCGCGGTGGCGCAATCATCCGTCACGCTTTTCGGCGTGGCCGATGCAGCCGTCAGCTACTACAGCACGAAGAGCGTGCTGTATTTTTCGCCGATCGCTTCGCTGCCTCCTATTGCAACGCGGGCCGAGGTGCAGCTTTCCCAAACCGCCCTCTCCAGTGGCGGGAACGCCTCAAGTCGCTTCGGATTCCGTGGTACAGAAGATCTCGGCGGTGGACTGGCTGCCGGCTTCTGGCTGGAAGCCGGCTTCAACCAGGACACAGGCCTCATTCCAAATGCGGCTTTTGCACGTCGGTCCACAGTCAGCCTGTCGAGCAACAACTTTGGTGAAGTTCGCCTTGGTCGCGACTATGTGCCAACTTATTGGAACGAGAGCGTGTTCGATCCCATGGGCGCGGTTGGCGTAGGCGAGAACCTGATCAAGACAGTGAGCGGCGCCATCGCAATCGCTCGGGGACCGGGCCCACCAGTGTCCTCGAGCGACAACGCGGTTCGTGCGTCAAACAGCGTTGGATACTTCCTTCCGCGAAGTCTTGGTGGCTTCTTTGGGCAGCTGATGTATGCGCTTCCGGAGAACGTGGATTCCAGCAACATTGCAGGCAGCCCCTCGACGAAGGGACGCTACTATGGAGGTCGATTCGGATACGCCAACGGCCCTTTGGATGTTGCAGTCGCCTATGGGGAAAGCAGTGCCGCCGACACCGCGACCTTGACCGCCGCCGGCGCCCCAACCGGTGGTTGGCTCTTGGAGAACCTGCGAACGATCAACTTGGGGGCCTCATATGACTTCGGCATCCTGAAGCTCATGGGCGAGGTCTCCCAAGTGCGCGACAGCACAAACAGAGTCGCACCAGGGCGGGGGGTCATCAGACCCCCTGCAGTCAAGGAACACGACAACTACAACGGCGCGATGGTAGGGATGACCGTGCCTTTGGGCGCAGGGATGTTCAAGGCTTCGATCGCACGTGTAGAGTTTGAGAATGACTTGGGGGTGGTGCCACCGGGTGCGCCCGATCGCGATGCTTCTGTCAGCAAGCTTGCGGTCGGGTATGTTCACAACCTCTCCAAACGGACCGCACTCTACGTGACCATGGCGCGGGTTCGGATCGACGATGGCCAGAACAATCCCGCGATCATGAGTGTTTCTGCCGGTGGGCTTGCGTATCTGCCAGCGGGTTCCGCGACCTCGGGCTTTGCACCGCGCAGCGCTACTGGCTACGATTTCGGATTGCGCCACTCGTTCTGATGCAACGATGCCGGCGCCGAGCCGGCCCTATTGCCGACCGTGAACATTCGATGGCGCAATGGCCTGGCAGCCCGTCAATCTTGTCTTTGCGTTCGCATCGGTTCACCATCATCGGTTCGGGCGTGCCGTCGTCCCGTGCCGGCGACTTGGCCCGAACGTTCCAGCAAACCAACGTCGAATGCGAGAGGGGGTTCCCATGAATACGCACACTCGGCTGCCAGGTTGCATCGTCTCCCTGGGCTTCCTGCTGTTCCTGCCACATGCGGCGATTGCAAAGGACAAGGCAACTCAGCCCAGCGGAGTCTGGGCGGTGTCGAGCATCGTCATCCGCGAAGTCGATTCGGGGGCAATCAGAAACCTGCTCGGAGAAAAACCTGTCGGCCATGCGATCTTCACCCGGGGCGGCCACTTCGTATGGGGTTGGGTCGGCGACGGCCGCAAGTCGCCGGCTGGGCCGGTGGCGACCGATGATGAACGCGTCGCGCTGTACCAAAGCCTGGCCTTTGGCACTGGGTCGTACCGCGTGGAGGGTAGCTCGGTGTTCCTTCGCTACGCCTCGTCGTGGAACCAGATATGGACCGGCACGGAACGGAAGGCAGAGATGCAGGTTTCAGGCAAGACGCTCACCTGGAAGTCGCCGCCGTACAAGCTTCCGGACGGGAAGGACGCGATCTCGGTCATCACCCTTGAGCGGAAGGAGTAGAAGACTGCCCGCCGCCCGGCTCGCGACCGGATCGTCACCGCGGCCGTTCATGAGGATGACCGGGCATGCTGAACCGGGTAGGGCATGCCGAGTACGTCTCGAGACGCAGGGCGTGCGACATCCCCTCGACGAGGAGTCAGGCGGCCTTGCGCAAGAACCCCTGGTTGGCCCCGTTGCGATTGGGCGCGAAGCCATTCGCCAGGAGCGATTCTTCCGCGGTGTCGTAGAAGACACCGATCTTCGAGATTTCGCGCGCCTGTCGGGCGGTCGCGATGGGGCGGCCGAACTGGCGCGAGATCTGCACCAGTTGCTCGATCTGCGCCACGGTGCCGATCTTGGCCGTGCGCGTCTGGTTCCAAAGCACGTCCTCGGTGCCGCAGCGCACGTGCAGACCCATGGCGATGCCCATCATGTTCACGGGCAGGACGTTGCGGACCGAACTTTCCACCGTGAGCACCGCGCCATCGGGAACGGCGCGCAGGAAGTTGGCGAGGTTGTAGATGTTCGGTGCGTCCATGCCACCGCTGATCGCCACCCAGTTCATCACCAGCGGGCCCTTGTAGACGCCGCGGCGCATCAGCCGCTCGACCGACTCGAAGCTGTTGATGTTGTAGCACTGGAAGGCGCTCTGGATGCCGGCGGCCGTGAGGCGGCGGATGTGCTCCTCGACCCAGCCGGGCTGGGCCGGCACCGTCATCTCCTTGTAGGCCTCGAAGATGGCGGGGATTTCCCGCGAGGTGCCCTTGAAGTCTGCCAGTTCGGCATGCTCCGTGACGTTCATCTGCGATGTGTTGACAGTCACAGTCACCTGGTCCGGTTTCGGATCGAGTTCGGCCAGCATGTGGCGCGTATCGTCGGACAGCCACTTGGCGGCCGCGCCCTCGGACTCCGGCGCGAAGCTGATCGAGCCGCCCACCTGGATGATCATCTCGGGCACGCGCGCACGCACGCCGGCGATGAGTTCGTTGAACTTGGACAGACGCTTGCTGCCCTTGCCATCGAGTTCGCGAACGTGCAGGTGCAGCACCGTTGCGCCGGCGTTGTAGCAATCCACCGCCTTCTGGATCTGCGCCTCCATCGTGACCGGGATTTCTTCCGGGAAGTCCGACGGATGCCAGCCCGGTGCATAAGGAGCGGCCGTGATGATCAGGGGCTGCTGGTTCTCGGGAAACAGGTGGCCGTCTAGGAAGTTCATGTCGTTTCGTCTCGGGTTGCAATGCGGATGTCGGAAGGATGGGAAGCACTCCGTACGGAGCACCTGGTACTCGGGAATGCTGGCTCGGGTCAGTTCGCTTGAATGCCGAACTTCTTTGCGATGGCGGCATTGCGCTCGGACAGCGCCCTGGTCTCGCCAAGCAGCGCGGGCGTGTCGACGCTCAGTTCAGGCTCGAGGCCCACGTCCATCAGCTTCTGCTGCACGGCGGGTGCCTGCGCTGCCTTTTCGATGGTTGCGTGAAGCCTCGCCAGCACCTCGGCCGGCAGCTTGCTGGAGCCTATGAAACCGACCCATCCCTGGAACTGGAGCTCCGGATAGCCGAGTTCTGCGGTGGTCGGCACATCAGGGAGGAATCTGGAGCGGCTTTTCCCGGAGAAGGCATAGGGGCGCAGCTTGCCGCCCTTGATCAGGGGCATGGAGGTCACCATGCCGTCGAACATGATGTCGACCTGGCCGCCGAGCAGGTCCTGCAGCGCGGGCGGTGATCCGGGATAGCCCACGTGCTGCATGTCCAGCCCGGCCCGGTCGCTGAGGATCAGTCCCGCGTACTGCGACACGGTGCCCGGGCTGTAGCTCGCGAAACTGGACTTGCCCTTGAGCGTCCTCAATTGCGCGACCAGGCTCTGGAAGTCCTTGGCGGGGTAGCCTGACGTGGTCACGAGCACGACGCCCGACCTGGCGATCGACGCGATCGGGAGCACATCCTTGAGCGGGTCGAAGGGCATCTTCATCACCTGCGGCGTCTCGGCCAGTACGTTGCTCGCCGCCACAACGATCGTGTTGCCGTCGGGCGCGGCCTGCAGCATGGCCTGGAGGCCGATCGAGCCGCCTGCGCCAGGGCGGTTCTCAACGATCACCGGTCGACCGATGTCGACAGCCATCTGTTGCCCGAGCACGCGGGCGACGATGTCCATCGTTCCACCGGGGGGCGCCGGGACGATGAGCCGCACCGGCCGGTCGCCCAAGGCCCAGGCGCCGAGCGCCAGCGAGCATCCGATCATCGCCAAGGAGGCGCGTGCGAGTCGCAGAAGATTCATAGGTTGTCTCCGGTATTCGTCGTGGCCGTCGTGGGTCCAACCCCGCAGGGCATGGCCGTGTTCCGGGGCAAGCGCCAGCCTCTGTTCATGCACCGCTGAGATGCACGATGCTGCCGAGGCGCTAGAGAACGTGGGTGTCGATCAAGCCACCAGTTCGCTGTCCGGCTTGCGCAGGAACCCCTGGTTGCCTCCGTTGCGATTGGGCGCGAAGCCATTGGCCTGGAGCGTCTCTTCCGCCGTGTCGTAGAAGACCCCGATCTTCATGATCTCCCGTGCCTGGTTCGCTGTGGCGATGGGACGGCCGAATTCGCCAGCGATGCGCACCAACTGCTTGATCTGCTCGACGGAGCTCATCTTTCCCGTGCGGGTTTGATTCCAGAGCACGTCCTCGATACCGCACCGCACGTGCAGGCCCAAGGCAATGCCGATCATGTTCACGGGCAGCACGTTCAGCACTGAACTTTCCACCGTGACCACCGCGCCGTCGGGCACGGCACGCAGGATGTTGGCCAGGTTGTAGATGTTCGCCTGATCCATGCCGCCGCTGATGGCCACCCAGTTCATCACCAGTGGTCCCTTGTAGACGCCACGACGGATCATTCGCTCGATCGTTTCGAAGCTGTTGATGTTGTAGCACTGGAATTCGCTCTGAATTCCGGCCGCTGTCAGGCGGCGGATGTGTTCCTCGACCCAGCTCGGATTGGCGGGCACAACCATGTCCTTGTAGGTTGCATAGAGGTGCGGGAATCCCCGCGACACGCCCTTGAAGTCTTCCAGGCCCGCATGCTCCGTCACGTTCATCTGCGAGGTGTTGACCGTCACCGTCACCTGATCGGGCTTCGGATCGAGCTCGGCGAGCATGTGGCGCGTGTCGTCGCTCAGCCACTTGGCGGCTGCGCCGTCGGATTCGGGTGCGAAGCTGATGGAGCCGCCCACCTGGATGATCATCTCCGGCACGCGGGCGCGCACCCCGGCGATCAGCTCGTTGAACTTCGACAGGCGCTTGCTGCCCTTGCCATCGAGTTCGCGCACGTGCAGGTGCAGCACGGTGGCACCGGCTTCGTAGCAATCCACCGCCTTCTGGATCTGATCCTCCATCGTGACAGGGATGTCTTCCGGAAAGTCCGAGGGGATCCAGCCCGGCGCATAGGGCGCGGCCGTGATGATCAGGGGCTGCTGGTTCTGGGGGTACAGGTGGCCGTCGAGGAAGTTCATGAGGATGGGTCTCCGAATGGGAATGTGACGTCGGGAATGTCGAACGGGGATGAAAAGATTTCAGGGATTCAGTACGGCACGTCGCCCACGATGCCGGCGCGCTCCATCTTTCGCGGTGCGGGCCAGTAGTCGTTGACTGCGTAGTGCTGCGTGCTGCGGTTGTCCCAGACGGCCACGTCCCCAGGCTGCCAGGACCAGCGCACCTGGTACTCGGGAATGGTGGCCCGGCTCGTCAGGTAGTTCAGCAGCAGCGATGCGCCCGGCAACTTGTCGATGCCGTGGCGGATGTTCTCCGGCGTGTTGTAGTTGACGAAGTGCGTGGTGAAGCCGCCTACGTACAGGATCTTCTCGCCGGTCTCGGGATGCGTGCGCACCACGGGGTGTTCGACCGGCGGGTTGTCCCGGTCCAGCTTCCTGCGTGCTTCCTCCGGCATGACGGCGCCGAAGGAAGGCTCGATGCTGGCCTTGGCCCGAAGCTTCAGGATCTTCTGCTTGATCTCCTCCGGCAGTTCCTCGTACGCCTGGACCATGTTGACCCAGATGGTGTCGCCGCCGATCTCCGGGCATTCGATGCAGCGCAGCACGGCACCCATGGAAGGGCTCTGGCGCCACAGGCCGTCGGAGTGATACGAGTTCTCGTAGCTGTGCCTGGAGTCGCTGCGATAGATGAGCCCCAGGCCCGGATACTTGGGGTCACTGTTGACCACCGGGTGGTCTTCCAACTTGCCGAAGCAACTGGCGAAGGCGACGTGGTCGGCGCGCGTGATGTCCTGGTTGCGAAAGAAAAGCACCTTGTGCTTGAGCAGCGCGGATTTGACCTGTGCGAAGAGTGCGGGGTTGCGCGCTGCTTCGCCGAGATGGACTTCGCTGACTTCGGCGCCAATGGCCGGCGTGACTTGCTTGATCTGCATTTCTTGCTCTCTGATGGAATTGCGGCGCTGGGTCAGTTCGCCTGGATGTTGAACTTCTTGACGATGGCGGCGTTGCGCTGGGACAGCAACTTGTTCTCGGCCAGCAGGGCAGCCGAATCGATGCTCACATCGGGCTCCACGCCCACGTCGATCAGCTTCTGCTGCACGGCGGGCGCATCGGCTGCCCTCTTGATGATTGCCTGGAGCTTCGCCAGGACGTCGGCCGGCAGCTTGCTGGAGCCGTAGAAGCAGACCTGTCCCTGGAACTGGATGTCCCGGTAGCCGAGTTCGGTCATGGTCGGCACGTCCGGGAAGTACCTGGACCGGCTTTTCCCGGAGACCGCGTAGGGGCGCAGCATTCCACTCTTGATCAGGGGCAACGACGTCACCATGCCGTCGAACATGACGTCGACCTGGCCGCCGATCACGTCCTGAAGCGCGGGCGGCGATCCGGCGTAACCGACGTGCTGCATGTCCAGTTCAGCCTGGCTGCTGAGGATCAGCCCCGAGTACTGCGACACGGTTCCCATGCCGTAGCTGGCGAAGCTGGATTTGCCCTTGCGCGCCTTCAACTGCGCGACGAGGCTCTGGAAGTCCTTGGCTGGGTAGCTTGCACCGGTCACGAGCACGTAGCTCGACGACGCCACCCTGGCGATGGTGACGATGTCCTTCAGCGGGTCGTACGGAACCTTCATCACCTGCGGCGCTTCCACCAGCAAGTTGCTCGCCCCCAGCAGGATCGTGTTGCCGTCCGGTGCCGCCTGCAGCATGGCGCTGAGCCCGATCGAGCCCGTGGCGCCGGGGCGGTTCTCGACGATCACCGGTCGGCCGATGTCCGCGGAAATCTGTTGCCCGACCACGCGGGCGGCGGTGTCCATCGTTCCGCCCGCTGGTGCCGGGACGATGACTCTCAGGGGCTTCTCGCCGGATGCCCAGACGTTGAGCGCCAGCGAGCACGTGATCAACGCCATCGCGGGGCGTGCCAATCGATGCAGGTTCATTTCCAGTCTCCATTTCCTGTTCGTTTCGGACAGTTCTGTCAGCGGGTCCAGTATCTGGCGCACCGGCGACCCGCTCTTGCTTATCGGGGACATGAAATTGTCGAAATGGGGCATAACCGACGGCGAGCTTCCACTCCCGTTGCCGTCCCTCAAGAATCGCGTCTCCACATGCATTCACAAGGACACAAACCATGACCAAGGCCATCCGCCTTCATGAAACCGGGGGCGCAGAGGTCCTCAGATTCGAGAACGTCGAAGTCGGCGAACCCGGCGCGGGCCAGGCCCGCGTCCGCCACAGCTTCATTGCCGTCAACTTCGCCGACATCTACTTTCGCACCGGCCTCTACCCGCTGGCTCTGCCCAACGGCCTGGGCACCGATGCGGTGGGTGTGGTCGAGGCCGTCGGGCCCGGCGTGACGGACATCCGCGTAGGCGACAGGGTGGGCTACCTGGTCGGGCCGCCGGGCGCCTACGCGCAGGCTCGCGTGATGCCTGCAGAGGTGCTCATTCCCCTGCCCGAGGGCATCACGGATCGCACCGCCGCGTCGCTCATCATGAAAGGCATGACCGCGCAATATCTGTTTCGCCAGGTCTATCCGCTGAAGGGAGGCGAGACCATCCTCTACCACGCGGCGGCAGGCGGTGTCGGTCTCATCGCGTGCCAGTGGGCGCGAGCCATGGGCGTGACCATGATCGGTACCGTCAGCACCGACGAAAAGGCCGCCATCGCGAAGGCCAACGGCTGCGCGCACACCATCGTGACATCGCGCGAGGACATCGCCGCGCGCGTGAAGGAGATCACCGAAGGAAAGGGCGTTCCCGTCGTCTACGACTCGGTCGGCAAGGACACGCTGGAAGCTTCGCTCGATTGCCTTCAGCCTCGCGGAACCCTGGTGAGCAACGGCACTTCGTCGGGCCCGGTGATCCTCGACACCAGGCTGCTCGCGACCAAGGGTTCCATCTGGCTCACCCGGCCGGCGATGAGGCACTACATCGAGCCGCGTGCGCACATGCTCGACATGGCGCGGGAGCTGTTCGACCATGTGCTCGCCGGCCACATCGTCAGCGAGCCGAAGCAGAGCTTCGCCCTGGCCGATGCCGCAGAAGCGCACCGCGCGCTCGAGGGGCGCAAGACGATCGGCTCCACCGTCCTCGTCCCCTGAGCGACGTGCGATCGCGATCCGCCCGCCACGGCGACGAGTTCTGCGATCGTCGGCTGGGACCGGCCGTGCCAGGCGCGGGAGGCGCATCTCCGCGGGGAAGGTCGGTACCATAATGGCGCTCAAGCACCGTCCCATGAGACACATTGCACGACTCATGCGCAGCGCCAGCTTGAGCGGCTACGTCGAGTTGGTGAAGTCGCTCGGTCGGGACCCCTATGCCTTCATGCGAACCGTCAGGCTGCAGGCGAAGGTCCTCGAAGATCCCGAGACGCTGATCCCGAGAGATGCCGTGCGGGAATTGCTGGAGATCACCGCGCGCGCCACGCACACCGAGGATCTGGCGCTGCGTCTTGCGGCGCAGCGCAAGCTCTCCGCCCTCGGACCCATCAGCCTCGTGCTGAGGGAGGAGGCCACGCCGAGGGACGCCCTCGACACGCTGTGCCGCTATCTCAAGCTGGTCAATGCCTCGCTGACGGTCCATGTCGAGGACACCGACAGCGTGGTGGTCATCCGGGAAGACTTGATGCCAAGCCCCGGGCTGCCGATGCGACAGTCGGTGGAACTCGCCGTGGGCACCATGTTTCGCATGCTGAGCGATTTGATCGGCCCGCACTGGCGACCGCTCGAAGTCTGCTTCACGCATCGACCACCCGAAGACGTTGCCGCCCATCGCGCCTTCTTCGGCCGGCGCGTCAAGTTCAACCAGGAATTCAACGGACTGGTCTGCCTGGCGATCGACCTGTCCAAGCCACGCGAGCCGGGAGACCAGGTGGCGGCCGGCTTCGCACGCAAGTACCTGGAAGCGGCCCTCAGGGATCGCAGTGAAAGCGTGCATGACAGCTGCCGACAGCTCATCCTCGCATTGCTGCCGGGTGGCGCCTGCGGTGCCCGGGAGGTCGCTCGGCACCTGGGCGTCGATCGTCGCACGCTGCACCGTCGGCTCGCCGCGGAGGGTCTCACGTTCAGTAGCTTGCTCGACCAGGTGCGCTCGGACCTGGTCAAGCGCCATCTGCGCGAGAGCGACCTGCCGCTGAGCGAGGTGGCAGAGCTGCTGGGCTTCTCCGGCCCCAGCAGCTTCAGTCACTGGTTCCAGAGCCAGTTCGGCTGCAGCGCCTCGCAATGGGTCAGGCAAGCGGCGGACATGGCGGCGGCGGGAGCGCACAGGCCGTCCTGATCGGTTGGCGGTTTCCAGTTCGCGGCGGTCCTGGCGGCGGCGACCCGGAACTGTCTCAGATCGACAAGTCCGCGTCCCCAAGGAGCAAGCGCCAAGGCTTGCGTCGCTGGATACTTGATTCCAGGAAATCAGGCAACGCCCGTCGCTTGATTCATTCCATTTGAATCAAGCTACCGAGGAAACATCTGCCATGGCAGCACCCCAAAGCAAGGTCATCGTGACGTGTGCGGTGACCGGAGCGATCCATACGCCGAGCATGTCGCCGTACCTGCCGATCACGGCGGACGAGATCGCCCGCGAGGCGATTGCAGCCGCGGAAGCGGGCGCGGCCATCGTTCATCTGCACGCGCGCAATCCCGAGACCGGCCAGCCCTCGCAGGACCCGGCGCTGTTCAGGACCTTTCTTCCGGTCATCGCGCAGCACTCGGACGTGGTGGTCAACCTCACGACGGGCGGTGCTCCGAACATGCTGGTGGAGGAGCGCCTGCAGCCCGCATTGCAGCTCAAGCCCGAGGTGGCGTCGCTGAACATGGGATCGATGAACTTCGGCCTGTATCCCATGCTGGGCCGCCACAAGGAATTCAAGTACGAGTGGGAGCGGCCCTACCTCGAGGGCTCGGAAGACCGCGTGTTCCGGAATACCTTCAAGGAGATCCGCTACATCCTCGAATCCTGCGCGGCGAGCGGCACCCGGTTCGAGATCGAGTGCTATGACACCAGTCACCTCTACACGGCGGCGCATTTCATCGACCGCGGCATCCTCAAGCCGCCATTCTTCATTCAGTCCGTCTTCGGACTGCTGGGCGGAATCGGCACGCACCCCGACGACCTGATGCACATGCGCAGGACCGCCGAGCGCCTGTTCGGCCAGGACTACTACTGGTCGGTCCTCGGCGCCGGGCGCAGCCAGATTGCGCTGGCTGCCATGGCCGCTTCGATGGGAGGGAACGTTCGCGTCGGGCTCGAGGACTCGCTGTGGGACGGGCCCAGGCGCCTCGCGAGGAGCAACGCCCAGCAAGTGCAGCGCATCGTCTCGATGCTGAAATCGATGAACCTGGAAGTCGCAACCCCCGCGCAAGCGCGCGAGATGCTGCAACTCAAAGGCAAACACGCGGTCGCGTTCTGATCCATGACTGAAACTGTAGTTCTCGTGACCGGCGCTACCGCCGGAATTGGCCGCGCGACCGCTCGTGCATTCGCCCGCGAAGGCGCCCGGTTGATATGTTCCGGTCGCAATGCCACGGCCGGAGCCACGCTCGTTGCCGAACTGCGCGAGATGGGCGCCGAGGCGGAGTTCGTAGCTGCCGACGTCAGCCGCGAGGAAGAGGTGCGCCAACTCGTCGACCGCACCGTTGCGCGCTATGGCCGGCTGGATGTTGCCGTCAACAGTGCCGGGACCGAGGGAACGCCCGGGTCGATCGTCGACCAGACCGTCGAATCCTATTCGGCGACCTTCGGCGCGAATGTCCTGGGAACCTTTCTCAGCATGAAGCACGAACTGCGCGTGATGCTTCAGCAGAAGCACGGCGTCGTGGTCAACCTTTCCTCCACGATGGGGAGCCGCGGCAACGCACAGAACCCGATGTACGTCGCGAGCAAGCACGCGATCGAGGGCCTGACCAAGTCAGCAGCACTCGAGGCAGGCCGGTCGAACGTGCGAGTCAACGCGGTGGCTCCCGGTCCCATCGACACCGGGATGCTGGAACGCATCGCAGGAGGGGTTGAAAAGATCGCGGCGGTCGCCGCGGCGATTCCTGCCGGCCGCATCGGCACCGCCGAGGAGGTCGCCGACGCCATCGTCTTCATGGCGTCCGATCGCGCCAGGTACATCTCGGGGCAGATCTTGGCAGTCAATGGCGGCAAGACGGCCATGTAGGTCGAGGCGCCCACCGCCCGTGCGTCCGACGCCGTCCGGATGCAGACATGCGCATTCCTCGGGCGGCCATTTGACCGCCCATCACTTTTCAGTAACGAAGATAACGAAGGTAACGAAGAGACGCCCATGAGAAAACCCTTGATCGCCTTGACCGTCCTCGCTGCCGGTGGCGCCGCGGCTCAGTCCTCCGTCACGATGTTCGGCGTCATCGACGCCACGGTCAGCGGCTATTCGAACATGGCGGAGACTCCGTTCGGCGTCGGCGTCACCACCAGCAGCACGGTCCAGAACAGTGGGGGCTACGCCAGCAGCCGCCTGGGCTTTCGAGGCACGGAGGATCTCGGTGGCGGTGCGGCTGCCAGCTTCTGGCTGGAAGCCGGAGTGCTCAACGACACCGGCACCGGCTTCGCACCTGGCGGCGGGCTTGCTTTCAACCGTCGTTCGACGATCAGCCTGTCAGGCGTGCTGGGCGAAATCCGCCTCGGCAGGGACTACACACCCACCTTCTGGAACGACGCCGTGGCCGATCCGTTCACCTCCAATGGCGTGGGCATCAACCTGATTGCGACCGCGAGTGGTTTCAACACACCAGGCCAGGCCGCCAACGGATTCCAGGCGAACCCCAACTACATTCGCGCTTCCAACTCGGTGGGCTACTTCCTGCCACCGGACCTGGGCGGCTTCTATGGCCAGTTCATGTACGGCTTCAACGAAGCGATCAAGTACGACCCGGGCGTCTTGACACCCGACGCACCGAACAGCCAGCGAGCCGGGCGCTACGTCGGCGGTCGCTTCGGCTACACGAAGGGGCCCTTGGATGTGGCATTGGCGGCAGGTCGAAGCACGATTGGAGACCAGTTCTTCCTGGGCACGACGACCAACCTCCAGATCTGGAACGTCGCCGCCACGTACGACTTCGGCGTCATCAAGCTGTTCGGCGAATACTCGAACAACAAGCTGAAGACAGACTTCTCCGGCATCCCGCCGGTCGCGAACGCTCTTGGCTTCACCAGCCCGGGGGCCAATGGCGCGCTGGTCGGCTTGACGGTGCCGGTCGGGCCCGGGCTGATTCGAGCCGTCTACACCCAGGTGAAGTACAACAACGTCACTGCCGCAAATCAGATTGCTCCTGGCCTGTCTCCGGACCCGAAGTCCGAGAAGTTCGCTCTCGGCTATGTCTACAACCTGTCGAAGCGTACGGCCGTCTACGCGACGGTTGCACGGATCGACAACAAGAACGGTGCCGACCTGACTGTGGGCGGGCCCGCCTACTTCACGAAGGCGATCAACGGGTCGGTGCCAACGCCACAGTCGTCGACTGGCTATGACGTCGGCATCCGACACGCCTTCTGATCGAACCCTTCGCCCAGTTGCAAGCGCATTCCCAATGACCGCATTGACTTTGGCTGGTTGGCCCACGCTCGGACGCCAGTTGTTCCCCGGCGTCCTCGCCAGTGTCGTCGTGGCCGCGGCGGCCACGTTCCTGTCGCAGCACTATGGCGCGCCTGTCATGCTCTTCGCGCTGCTGCTCGGCATGGCGATGAACTTCCTGTCCGCCAACGGCCCCTGCACTGCCGGCATCGAGTGGACAGCACGTCAGGTGCTGCGCCTGGGCGTGGCGCTGTTGGGCTTGCGCATCACCACTGGCCAGATTGCGGCCATGGGCTGGCATCCGGTGCTGATGGTGGCGGCGTCGGTAGCGCTCACCATCGGCCTGGGCATCGGGTTGGCGAAGCTGATGGGGTATCGCAGCTTCTTCGGCCTGCTCACGGGCGGCTCCGTCGCGATCTGCGGCGCCTCGGCGGCCATGGCGCTTTCAGCGGCCATGCCGAACCATGCCATCCGGGAACGCGCCACTCTGTTCACCGTGATCAGCGTCAGCGCGCTGTCGACGCTGGCGATGATCGTCTATCCGATGATCGTGCGCGCGCTGGGCCTCGATCCGGTACAGGCTGGCATCTTCCTCGGCGGCACCATCCATGACGTGGCCCAGGTCGTAGGTGCCGGCTATGGCATGTCCGTCGCCACCGGCGATGCCGCCACCTTCGTGAAGCTGCTGCGCGTCACGATGCTCCTGCCGGTGATCGCGTTCGCGGGCTTCCTGACCCGAGCCCATCAAGGCAACGCCGTCGAGGGCAAGCGTCCGCCGCTGTTGCCCGTGTTCGCGGTTGCCTTCGCGGTACTGGTCGCGATCAACAGCACGGGCTGGGTGCCCAAGGCGGTCACACAAGCGGGCATGGACCTTTCGCAATGGTGTCTCGTTGCCGCGATCGCCGCGATCGGCATGAAGACCCAGTTGAAAGAGCTGGCAACGGTGGGGTGGAAGCCCATCGCCCTGATGGTTGGCGAAACAATTTTCCTCGCCGTGATCGTGGCGGCTTGGCTGCACTGGAGCGGCGGAGCACTCGGGTGAGCAATGCAGGCGTCAGCCTCCGTCCCGCTGGGCGGTTTCGCGGCGTAACACCGGAGTGACAGTTGCCGGCTTCTTGTTGAACCCGCCGTTGGCTGAGCGGATGATGTTCGGTGCTGCGCGCAAGCTGAATGACGGTCTGAGGCCGCGTTGAATCGCAGCGTTCATGTGGCCTTGCAGAAGGAACAACCATGAACTACCCATTGCAGATGATCAGCCTGGCGGCCTTCATTGCGGCGACGACATTTTCTGCGTTTGCGCAGGCCCCGGTCACGTACAAGGCAACGTGCCAAGGGATTGGCATGGCTCCGCAAGAACCTGTCGGCGACCGCGAAGGTCACACCTTTTCGTTCGGCCAATACAGTTGTCAGATCCAGGGTGGACCGTTCGACGGCGCGATCTTGACGGGTTCGACCGTTTGGGAGTCGGAAAAGGGCAATTCCATCCTCCTGGCTGGCAATGGCGCAATTCGCAAGCCGGGCCTGTCGGCGATCTTCCTGCTGACCGATGGCAAGAACTCGACGACCATGGTGGATGGCAAGGCGACAGGTTTTGCCGGAAGCGCAAAGGGCGTCTACAAGATCGCAGCGGGCACCGCGTCGTCGCTTGCCGGCAAGTCATACAGATCCACGTTCCGGACCATCGGAGGCGGGCAGTTTGTGATCGAGACGACCGTGGACTAAAGCTCGAAGCCATCCGTCGGGAGGCGCTCTCTCCCTTGCACCCGACCCCTCAGGTCCTGAACGCGTGTCGCGCCGCTCAGGGCCATTTCGCAGTCGAACTCGGCGGCCAGGATGCGCAAGGCGTGGCGTGCGCCTGCCTCGCCGCCGGCAGCAAGCCCGAACAAGGTGGGGCGTCCAAGTTGGACAGCGTCAGCCCCGAGCGCGATGGCCTTTGCAATATCAGCCCCGTGGCGGAAGCCGCTGTCGATCAGGATCGTCAGCCTCCCGGCCGCGGCGTCGACGACCGAGGGCAACTGTTCGATCGTCGAGGATGCGCCATCGAGTTGCCGACCTCCGTGATTGGAAACCACCACGCCCTCAAGGCCGGCAGCCAGCGCGAGCCTGGCATGTTCGGCCGATGCCACTCCTTTCAGGACCAGCTTTCCTGGCCATCGCTCACGCAGCCAGTCCAGATCGCGCCACGTGAAGCCGTCGTTGATCTGGCGCTGCATCACTTCAGAGATGGTGGCACCTTGCGGCACGTTGCCGACGATCTCGGCGAACAGCTGGAGTGTCGGGGAGCCGTGGCGCAGCATTTGCACCGCCCATCCCGGTCGCCGGGCGGTATCTGCCAGCTTGCGTGGCGACCAGCGAAAGGGCAGGGTGAAGCCGTTGCGTATGTCGCGATTGCGCCGACCCGCAACCGCGGTGTCGCCTGTGAGTTGCAGGACCTTGAACCCTGCGTGGTCGATGCGATCCAGTAGCGCCTGCGCCAATCCGCGGTCCCTGAGCATGTAGAGCTGGAACCAGCGCATCGGTCCAGCGGCCTGAACCAAGGGGTCGAGACCGACAGTGGCGGCCGTGCTCATGACAAAAGGAATGTTTTCTTGCCGCGCGGCGCGCGCCAGGCACAGGTCGCCCTGTGCCCAGTACGCGCCATTCATGCCGGTCGGACCGATCACCATCGGGAGCGCGACTCGCTCGCCAAACAGGGTTGTGCCGGGATCGCGCTTCGACAGGTCGACCAAGATCTCTGGGCGCAGCAGGAATCGATCGAAGCCTGCGCGGTTTCGACGAGCGGTGGCTTCAGAGCCAGAGGCTCCATCGATGTAGTCGAAGACCATGCGCGGCAGCTTGCGCGAAGCGATGAGCCGCAGGTCCTCGATGGAGGCGGCGTGCGCCAGGGATGCGGCGATGGTCATGGATCGCTTCGCATCAGGCATCCACCGCAAGCCCGACCGAGGCCGGCCCGGTTGACGCTTCCCTGAGTGAGGGGATCTTCATGATGTCAATCGGCTCGCAGCTTGGCGCTTTGAACCAAAGCCTTTGACGCCACGGCTTCGTCGTCGATCACTTTCTGAAAGGCAAGCGCGGTGCCACCAACCGCGGTCGTTCCCATGCCATCGATGGCCGTCTTGACCGCCGGGTCCGAGATCACCTTGTTCAACTCGGCGTTGAGCTGCGCCAGGATCGGCGCAGGCGTTCCCTTCGGCGCCAGGATCCCGAGCCAGGTCAGGTGCACAAAGGGTTTGCCGATCACCTCCGTGACGGTGGGCACATCGGGCAGCGTGGGCCAGCGCTTCTCGGAAGTGACCGCAAGCGCTTTCAGCTTCCCCGCCTTGACGTGGGGAAGCGCGGCGCCCAACGTGGCTGACACCACAGGGATCTGACCGCCCATTGCGTCGGCCAGAGACGGACCGGACCCCTTGTACGGCGCGTGCGCCAGGGTAACGTCGGCGGTTCGCTGGAACATCTCGAACGCAATGTGGCTGGGAAGCCCGATGCCAGGACTGCCGTAGGCGATGCTTCCGGGTGAAGCCTTGCTCTTGTCGATCAGTTCCCGCAGGGTGCTGAACGGCGCATTCGGCGCGGCGACGAAGATCGAAGGGCCGCGAGTCAGTTCGATGACCGACGCGAAGTCGTCGAGCTTGTAGGGCGGCTTGGCGAACAGGGAGACATTCAATGGATGGTTGTTCCCCGTCAACAGCAGCGTGTAGCCGTCTGCCGGGGACCGCACGACGGCTTCCGTGGCGATGTTGCCGCCACCGCCGCCCTTGTTGTCGATCAGCACAGGCTGACCCATCGCTCGCGAAAGGCGGTCTCCCACGAGGCGCGCGATCGCGTCGGCGCTGCCGCCAGGGGACGACGGCACGACCAGACGGATCGGCTTGTCGGGCCATGCCGAATGGGCAGGAAGCGCGGTGGCGCTCGCGCCTGCTGCGAGCGCCGCGATGGCGAGCCTGGAAAGTGTCGAAGAGATCATGGGGTCTCCAGTAGTTGAATGGCGTCTTGCAGTTCCGGATGGACGTGAACCGTGCCGGCCTCGGCCAGCCGCTGAATCTCGGCCTCGGCATAGCCCAGTTCGCGCATGACCTCTGCCGTGTGCTGTCCATAGAGCGGGGCGCCGCGGCGGGTCACGCCGTTGCCATGCGAGAACTTGATCGGGAGGCCCAAGGCGTCCACCTCGCCGGCAACCGGATGGTCGACACGGATCACCATGTCGCGCGCGCGCGTCTGCGGATCGTCCAGGACCTGCTTCATGTGCTTGACCGGGCCTGCTGGTACGCCAGCCTGCTCGAACGCCTCGACCCAGCTGTCCGTGCTGCGTGTGCGAAGGACACCGGACATCGTCTCGACGAGGAGCTCAAGATTCTTCATGCGCGCACCATTGGTCGCGAACATGGGATCGGTCGCCATGCCGGGGAGGCCGAGCGCATTGCAGGTGCCGACCCAGGTGGCCTGGCTCATCGCGCCGATATTCAGCCAACCGTCTTGCGTGGGGAAGGCCTGATACGGCGCCGCCACCGGGTGAGCCGAACCCATGGGTGCGGCGGACCGCCCGGTCGCGAAAGCCATGGCCGCAGGCCAGTACGTGTGCACCAGCGAAGCTTCGAGCAAGGAGGTGTCGACATACTGACCCTCGCCAGTACGCAAGCGCTCGATATAGGCAGCCAGGATGCCGGTCGCGGCGAGGATGCCGGCTGTGACGTCGCCTACCGGTACACCGACCTTGACGGGAGGGCGGCCGGGGCCTTCGCCGGTGAGTCCCATCAGGCCCGACATCCCCTGCGAGATCAGGTCGTAGCCCGCGCGTTGGGCATAGGGCCCGGTGATTCCGAAGCCGGTGATCTTGCAATACACCAGGCCGGGATTGGTCTCGCGCAACGAGTCGAAGGCGAGACCCATCTTCTCCATGGTGCCCGGGCGGTAGTTCTCCAACACGATGTCGGCCGTGTCGATCATCCGCTTGACCAGGGCCTTGCCCTCGGCGCTCTTGAGATCGACCGCGATGCCGCGCTTGTTGCGGTTCAGGATCATGAAAGAGGCCGACTCGCCGTTGACTTCCGGCGGGACGGTGCGCCGTGTGTCATCCCCTCCGGGCAGCTTCTCGACCTTGACGACGTCAGCACCCATGTCGGCCAGCAAGAGGCCGCCGACCGGGCCGGCCATCACATGCGCGAGTTCGACCACGCGCAGCCCGGCAAGCGGGCCTTTCCATTCCTTAGTCATCACTTTCCTTTGAATGCGGGGGGTTCTTTGGCGAGGAAGCTGCGGTATCCCTCGACGAAATCTTCGGTGTCGTAGCAGGCGTAGCCTTCTTCCTGCTCGTGCGCGGACACCGGCGTGCCCTGCCGCAACCGGGCGACGAACTTCTTGTGCCAACGCGCCGAGAGCGGGGCTCCGGCCACAATGCGCGAGACGGTCTTTTGCAACTCGTCGTCGAATTGCACGTTCGGAACGACGCGGCTCACGATGCCTTTGGCATGGGCTTCGGCGGCGCCGATCAAACGACCTTCGAGCAAGAGTTCCAGCGCGACCTGCGGACCCGCCAGACGCACAAGGCCTTCGAGTTCGGGATACGCCAGCACGGCACCCAGTCGTGCGATCGGCACGCCGAAACGCCCGTCATCGCTCGCGATACGGAAGTCGCAACCGGCAGCGAGTTCCAGTCCCCCGCCGACGCACACGCCACGAATCGCGGCGACGGTCGGGATGGGGCAGTCGCGCACCGCGTGCATCGCACGGTGTCCATGCCGGGCGAAGGCGATGCCCTGTTCCCTGGTGGATCGGATGGCCGCGAACTCGTCGATGTCGGCGCCGCTGCCAAAGGCCTCCGTGCCGGCGCCGCGAAGCACGATGCAGCGAAGGTCGCTCTGGGCCGAAAGTTCGAGCACGGCATCGCCCATGGCGATCCACATCGCCTGGCTCATCGCATTTCGCTTGGCCGCGTTGTCGATGGTGATGGTGGCGACGTATCCGTCACGCTCCACAATGATGGTTCCGCTCACAGAGGATCTCCGTTGATGTGGCTGGAGTTTGGAGTGCTGCGAGGCGCTTGAAAAATACGGATTGCGGCTGCCGCTATCGATCGGCGATATATCCGGGACAACCCTTGGGAGCCAGAACCTTGGAACTTCGTCAGCTCAAGTACTTCGTGCGCATCGTGGAGGCGGGCAGCGTGTCGCGGGCTTCTCAGTCCCTGCACGTCGCCCAGCCGGCGCTGAGCAGTCAGCTCGGCCGGCTCGAGGATGAACTCGGCACGAAGCTGTTGACGCGGAGTGTTCGTGGCGTGGTGCCGACGGAGGCGGGCGCCGCCGTCTATCGCCAGGCCCAACTCATCCTCAAGCAGGTCGACGCGACGCACCTCATTGCGTCGCAGGCGGACGCAGGTCCGGCGGGCCGCGTCGCGATCGGGCTGCCCTGGACAGTGACGTCCGTGCTGGGACTGTCTCTCCTGACGGAGGTCAGCACCGAACTGAAGGCGGTTCGCCTCGAGGTGGTGGAGGGGCCGAGTTCGGTCCTCGCGCAGATGCTGGCCCAAGGCAAGTTGGATCTTGCGGTGCTGTTCGACAACACCACGGACGGAGGCTTGCGCATGCAGCCGGTCGTGGCTGAACCGCTCCTGCTGGTCGGTGCCCGCGGGACGCTGACGGGGCGAAGCAGCGCTACGCTGCAAGAAGTTGCCGCACTTCCGCTGCTGTTGCTCAGTCGTCCCAATGGCATCCGCGAAGAGATCGAGCGAATCTGGGCTGTTCACGAGGTGAAACCGAACGTTGTGGCCGAGATCAATGCGCCTGGCCTTTTGATCGAGGCGGTCAAGGCGGGATTGGGCTTCTCTGTGTTGCCTTCGTGCGCGATGGAGGAACAGCTCCGTCGAGGCGACATCGATGCCCTTGAGCTGGAAGGCGGTTCGCTGACCCGTACGGTCTACCTGAGCACGTCACGCCTGTTCGCCCTGACGCGCGCCGCAGAGCATGTCTACATGCTGGTGGAGCAGTTGATGAAAGACGCGATAGACAAGGGGGACTGGACCGGACGACTGCTTGCCGAGGCGCCCGAGCCGAGCTGAGCCGGGCTCAAGCCGCTTCAAGATCGAAAGGGCGCCCAACGCTTCTTCCGAGTGCTCGCAATTCGGCGAGCAGGCCTGCCGGCACGGGTATGCCTTGCCGGAGGCGTTGCTGTTCGCACTCCGCCTGGCGCTGGCCTGGGTAGCGGGCGCCCAGCCCCGAGGCTTCCAGATAGGTCTGCATCCATGCGCTCACGCTGGCATCGAACGCGCCCTGGCCGACGGCCAGCGCGGGGTTGATGACCAGCAGGAATGCGCTCACGTTGGCGGCCGGCCCGCGCAGATCGGTTGGCGCCGCCGCGTCCTCGCCTGGCACGAATCCATGGAGGCTGCCCGCAAGGCATTCGACCAGCATGGCCAGCCCGAGTCCCTTGTGCCCCGCGATCGGCTGCATGGCGCCTTGCAGCGCCAGGGCAGGGTCGGTGGTGGGCGTTCCATCGGGCCCGATGGCCCAGTCGCGAGGGATTGCATCCTTGCCTTCACGCAGAGCCTGTGCCACATGGCCTCGCGCCACCACGCTGTGCGCCATGTCAAAAACCAGAGGAGGGCGTCCCACGAGCGGAACGGCGAACGCCAGGGGGTTGTTGCCAATGACGGGTCCTCTTGCGCCGGGCAAGGCCATGACAGGTGGCGTGCGTTGGCAGAGGATGGCGAAGAAGCCTCGCTCGGCTGCCGACAGGACGAAGCCTCCGAGTGCCGCCAGATGGCCGGTGGACCGAATGCTGCATGCGACCAATGCGCTGGTGCGAGCGGCCAGCATCGCTTCATCCAGCGCAAACGAGGCGACGACCTGGCCCAGGCCATTGTCGCCATCGCAATGCAGGAGGCCGTGGCGTCGCTCCATCCGGGGACGGGCCTGCGCGTTCACTTCGCGTGTGGCCAGTTTGTCCACGTAAGCCGGCAGGCGGGCCAGACCGTGTGTGTCGATGCCGCGCAGGCTTGTCCGTACCAGAACCTTTGCCGTCAAGGTTGCGGGCGCTTCCGCGACGCCCTGGCGCATCAAGACCGCGGTGGCCCAGCGCTGCAGAGCCTTGGCCGCAAATCGCTCGGAGACAGGAGAGAGGTTCATTGCGACCTTGTTCGACGGGTCGAGGTCTGAAGTGCCGCCTGCGCCTCTTCCTCCGATTCGAAGACATGGGGCGCCAACTTGCGGCGTCGCAGCGCTTCGCCCAGCTTGGAGCGCAGGAACGCGCTCGTGGTGTAGCGGGTCACGCCCGAATAGAAGCGCGAAACGATGTCGCTCACGCATTGCGTCCACGCGTCTTCCATCTCGCGGTCCAGCACGAACCCTTCGTAGTTCACGACGGCGTTGACACGGTGGCCCAGTGGCTCGCAGATCGAGATGATCTTTCGCGCGATCGCTTCCACGATGTCCGCTGATCTCACTTCAAAGCGCTCGAGGTTGATGTAGAGCACGTTCTTCGATTCGTCGTAGACGAACCGTGCGTCGAAGGGCAGGTGGACGAGATCCTTTCTCAAGCCCATCGGCTCGTCCACAAAGATCCTGGCATCCATGGGCATCGGATCGATCACCACGGGCGCGAAGTCCATCCTGTCGAGGATGTCCCGCTGGAGGTCGACGCCCGGCGCGATCTCGGTCAACTCCATCCCGGCTGCGGTGAGCCGGAATACGCAACGCTCGGTGACGAAGATCACCTCCTGGCCGCGCGCTGCCGCATGGCTCCCCGAGAAGGTCCGGTGTTCGACGAGCGGCACGAACTTGCGTGTTGCGCCATCGCGCGCAATGACGAGCCGGCCGCCGTGCACCTCGATGTCGCAGGCACCCGAATTGAACGTGCCAGCGAAGACCACTTTTTTCGCGCTCTGGCTGATGTTGATGAAGCCGCCCGCACCTGCGAGCCGCGGGCCGAATTTCGAGACGTTGACATTGCCTTCGGCGTCGGCTTGCGCGAGGCCCAGGATCGCGAGGTCGAGGCCGCCGCCGTCGTAGAAGTCGAACTGGTACGGCTGGTCGATCACGGCCTGTGTGTTGATCGCCGCGCCGAAGTTCAAACCGCCTGCCGGGATGCCGCCGATAACGCCCGGTTCGGCGGTCAGCGTGATCAGGTCGGCGACCTTTTCCTCGGCCGCCACGCAGGCGACGCCTTCGGGCATCCCGATACCGAGGTTCACGATGCCGTTGGAGCGAAGCTCCATGGCGGCGCGCCGCGCGATCACCTTGCGCACGCCCAGCGCAATGGTTTCCGCATCGCTGGACGGCACGCGCATCTCGCCCGCGAACGCGGCACTGTAGCTCGTGCCGAAGGTCTGCTGGTGGTTTTCGGGCGAGGCCACGACGACGCAGTCGACCAGTACGCCTGGAATCTTGACCTGCCGGGGATTGAGCGACCCGCGCTCCGCGATGCGCTCGACCTGCACGATCACGAGGCCACCCGAGTTGTGCGCGGCCATCGCGATCGACAGCATCTCGAGCGTCAGCGCCTCGCGCTCCATCGTGACGTTGCCGTCGCCATCGGCGGTCGTGCCGCGCACGATCGCGACGTCCACGGGGATCGCCTTGTAGAACAGGAAGTCCTCGCCGCCGACGTTCATCAGGGTGACCAGGTCGTCCTTCGTTCGGTCGTTGAGCTTGCCGCCCCCGAAGCGGGGATCGACGAAGGTGCCCAGCCCGATACGGCTCAGATGACCCGGCTTTCCTGCCGCGGTGTCGCGAAAGAGGTGCGTGATCACGCCCTGAGGCAGGTTGTAGGCTTCGATCTCGTTGTTCACGGCCAGGCGCTGGAGCTTGGGAACCAATCCCCAATGACCTCCGATCGCACGTCGCACCAGTCCCGCGTGTGCAAGGTGATTCAGCCCGCGATCCTTGCCATCGCCCTGCCCCGCCGCATAGAGCAAGGTCAGATCGCGGAGATTGTCCGGTCCGGCGTCCTGGGGCTGGCCCAGATAGCGAGCCTCCAGCGCGGTTGCCACTTCTTCGGCAAAGCCGATGCCGACAAAGCCGCCGGTCGCAACCGTGTCTCCGGAGCGGATCAGCCGTACGGCGTCTTCGGCATTGACGATCTTCCCTCGGCTGGCCGACCTCAACGACGGCGGGGAACGCTGGGTGGATGTGTCTGTGGTGGGCATGGAGCGAAGTCGTCCGGCTCGTTCATCGGTCGTCCTTGGCTCCTGCCTTCACAGGCGAGCCGGAGTGACGGTGCCACGGCATTCACCGAATCCGATGCGCCGGAAGCCCTCTCTCTGGCAGTAGCCGCGCAGAATGACGGTGTCGCCGTCTTCCAGGAACGTTCGAGTCTCTCCGTTGGCCAGCTTGATCGGCTTCTTGCCGCCATCGCTGAGCTCCAGGAGGGAGCCACCCTGCCCAGCACCAGGGCCGGACAGCGTGCCCGAACCGAAGAGGTCACCCGCTCGCAGGTTGCAGCCGTTGACGGTATGGTGCGCGACCATCTGCGCGACCGTCCAATAGGCATCCGCATAGTTGGACGTCATGAGGCGTTCGCCCGGTGAGCCGGCCGTCTTCATCGCCGGGGTCTGCAGCCAGACCTCGAGGTCGATGTCGATGGCGCCTGATTCACGGTTGGCCGGCGAATCCAGGTAGGGCAGCGGCTGCGGATCGCCCGGGGGATGGGCAAAGGCCTTGCGGAAGGGCTCGAGGGCGTCCATGGTCACGATCCAAGGCGCCAGCGTGCTGGCGAAGTTCTTCGAGAGAAAGGGGCCGAGCGGCTGGTACTCCCAGCCCTGGATGTCGCGCGCGCTCCAGTCGTTGAAGAGGGCGATGCCGAACACGTGCTCCTCGGCCGACGACATCGGGATGCGATCGCCCGCGATATTGGGCCGCGAGATGAAGATGCCGACCTCCAGTTCGTAGTCCAGGCGGCGGCACGGGCCAAAGGTCGGGGCTTCCGAGTCCGGCGACTTGGTCTGGCCGAGCGGCCTCGGGAAGCCGTGCCCGCTGGCAAAGATCGACGAGGCCCGGCCGTGGTAACCGATGGGCACCCACTTGTAGTTGGGCAGCAAAGGGTTGTCGGGGCGAAACTGCTTTCCGACCGTCGTGGCGTGATGGATGCTGGTGTAGAAGTCGGTGTAGTCGCCGATCTCGCAGGGCAACTCCATCGTGACTTCCGACTGTGGGATCAGGGCGGCGCGAAACTTGACCTCATCCGCGCTCCCCTTGCGCAAACCTTCGGAGATCGCTTGTCGCAGGGCCTGACGGGCTTCTCGGGGAAGCCGCATCAACTGGTTCATCTGCACGTTCTGGACGAGGCCCACACGGCGCAGGTCGAGCACCTGGTCGCCGATGGCGACGCCGATGCAGAGGCCGTCGTCGTCTTCGCGCCGGAAGCGCCCGAATGGAAGGTTCTGGATCGGAAAATCGGTGGCTGGATCGTTGGCCGAATCGAGCCAGCTTTGCAGACCCGCGTCATGCGTGGTGTCGGTGGTGAGTGCCATGGTGGGTTCCTCGGTGGAGTTCAAGGCTTGTTCGGATCAAAGTGCTTCTGCAGTCCCTGCCAGCAACGGTAGTAGTCGTCCTGCAGTTCGGCCGATTCGAGCGCGTGTCGGGTGGGACGCAGGACGCAACGCGTCTCGAACATGAACGCCATCGTGTCCCGGATCACGTCGGGCTTCGACAGGTCGGCGTGACTGGCCTTTTCGAAGGTCTCGGCATCGGGCCCGTGGCCGGTCATGCTGTTGTGCAGGCTCGCGCCGCCCGGCGAAAAGCCTTCCGCCTTGGCGTCATAGGCACCGTGGACCAGGCCCATGAACTCGCTCGCGATGTTGCGGTGGAACCAGGGCGGACGGAAGGTGTCCTGCATCGCGAGCACGCGCGGCGGAAAGATCACGAAGTCGATGCTGCTGACACCGGGCGTGTCGGAGGCGCTGTGAAGCACCAGGAAGATCGACGGATCCGGATGGTCGTAGCTGATCGAGCCGATGGCGTTGAAGCGACGCAGGTCGTACTTGTACGGCGCGTAGTTGCCGTGCCAGGCGACGACATCGATGGGGGAATGGGTCATCTGCGCAGACCACAGCTGGCCCATGAACTTGGCCACCAGTTCGTGCGGCCCGTCGATGTCCTCATAGGCTGCGACGGGTGTCAGGAAGTCGCGCGGGTTGGCCAGGCCGTTGGAGCCGATGGGTCCCAGGTCGGGAAGTCGGAAGTTGGCGCCATAGTTCTCGCAGATGTAGCCGCGCGCCAGATCGTCGAGCAGTTCGACGCGGAATCGAACGCCGCGCGGGATGACGACGATGTCCTGAGGCTCTGCCTCGATCACGCCCAACTCGGTGACAAAGCGCTGGCGTCCTTGCTGCGGAACGATCAGCATTTCGCCGTCGGCGTTGTAGAACACGCGCCGCGTCATCGACCGATTCGCGATGTACAGATGGGCAGCGGCGCCGGACTGGGCGTGCGGGTCGCCGTTGCCCGCCATCGTCACGATGCCCTGGATGAAGTCCGTTGGCACCTTGGGTGGCGGCAGCGGATTCCAGCGCAGCTGGTTCGGTGGCGCGGGAACCGCGCCGAAGTCGCTGACGATGCGGCCGGCGTCGATGCGCTCGAAGGGGGTGTGCATCGCGGACGGGCGGATGCGGTAGAGCCACGAGCGCCGGTTGTCCGCCCGCAAGGCGGTGAACGAGGTGCCGCTGAGCTGCTCGGCGTACAACCCATAGGGACAGCGCTGCGGGGAGTTCCTGCCCTCGGGCAGCGCACCGGGCAGCGCTTCCGTAGCGAATTCGTTGCCAAAGCCTGACTGGTACTTGTGCATGGTGGCTTGATCTCCGGGATCGACGTCAGTGCGAGAGTTCCTCGAGGGAGAGTCCATGGGTCCTGGCTGAAAGAGCACTCAGTCCGTCTGCAGCACGCCGCGGCGCACCTGGTCGCGTTCGATCGACTGGAACAGCGCCTTGAAGTTGCCCTCGCCGAAGCCCTCGCTGTAGTCGCCCTTGCGCTGGATGAACTCGAAGAACACCGGGCCACCGAAGGCCGTCTCCGAGAAGATCTGCAGCAGCAGGCGCGGCGTGCCGCCTTCGGTGGTGCCGTCCAGCAGGATGCCGCGCGCCTGCAACTCGGGCACCGGCTGGCCGTGGCCCGGCAGGCGCGTCTCGAGCATCTCGTAGTAGATGTCGTTGGGCGCGGTCATCAGCGGCACGCCGGCCAGGCCGAGCTGGTCGATCGTGTCGAGCAGGTGTCGCTGAGCAGCGCGATGTGCTGGATGCCCTCGCCGTTGAACTTCATCAGGAACTCCTCGATCTGGCCCGAGCCCTTGGCCGACTCCTCGTTCAGCGGAATGCGGATCT
>NZ_JASZYF010000002.1 GCF_030317115.1 Variovorax gracilis | reverse complement strand
ACGCCTCAGCGCCGATGATAGTGCGGGTTCCCGTGTGAAAGTAGGTCATCGTCAGGCTCTTACAGCCCAGAAAAGCCCAGCCCCACAAAGGCTGGGCTTTTTTGCGTCCGCACCGCGAATGACCGCTCTCGGGTAACGCGATAGATGGCTACGTTGACTTCATCGGTTCCGTAGACTTTTTTGCCCTGCGTCGCGTTTCACGACGATGCTGGCCCAGAAAGGCCAGCAATCTGGCTTCGGCTATGCGTAGATGGCGCGTGCTTCGTGTGCCGCGTGCGATCTTTGCCCAGATGCCATTCATTACGTCGGCATCACCGGCAAGCGCGGTACCGAGCGCGAGTACGGCCGGGTGCACATAGGCTTTCTTGCAGACCGCCGGCGTATTGCCGAGCTGGGCGGCCACGGCAGCCAGAATTTCCTTCGCGCTGAACCGTGAAATCGATTCGCTTCTTGCATCGGCACTTTCGCACGCCAGGCGTGTCAGTTCTAGCGCCTGCACTGTCCCGTGCCAAGTACGGAAATCCTTGGCTGTGAAGTCGGCACCTGCAATTTCGCGCAAGTAATCGTTCACATCGGTTGACGAAATGCCTCGAACCTCGCCGTCTTCGCTCTGATACTGGAAGAGTTCCTGTCCCGGAAGTTGCTGGCATCGGCGGACGATCTTCGCGATTCGAGGATCACTGACGTTCGCGTCGTGCATCACGCCGCTCTTGCCGCGAAAACGCAGTTTCAACGCCGCTCCGCGCACGTCCGCGTGTTGATTGCGTAGGGTCGTGAGGCCATACGAGCCATTGCTGCTTGCATATTCCTCATTCCCCACCCGCAGGAAGGTCGTGTCGAGCAGGCGGACGAGCGTCGCCAGCACCACCTGGCGGTCCAAAGGCGCTCGAGGCCCCATTTGCATGTCGCGCGCCACCCGGTTGCGAATCTTCGGAAGCGCTCGGCCGAAGGCTTCAAGCCGATCGAATTTCGTTTCGTCCTTCAGGGCGCGCCAATCCGCGTGATACCGGTATTGCTTCCGCCCCCGTGCATCGAAACCGGTCGCCTGCAGATGGCCATTCGCCAGTGGGCAGATCCAGACATCGCGGTACGCCGGCGGAATCGCCAGCTGCCGAATTCGGGAAAGCTCATCGACATCCCTCACCCATCCACCCCCGCCGTCACGGTAGCGAAATGTCGCCCCTCGCTTCACCCGCTGCCATCCCGGCATGGCGGAGTCGACATAGACAAGCCCGTTGGAGAGCGGAGCAGGGCGATGACTTGATACAGGCATGAGGTTTGCGACAATCGTGCACAAGACGCAGCAGGAGATGCGTCGCAGCGTGATGGCACCGGACCCGCGCCGGTGTAGGACGCCACAAACGTTGCCGGTGCGTTGCGCACTTGTGTCGACGTCCCTTCCCCTTGTTTCTTCGGAGAGATCCCATGTTCCCAGTCTGGTCCACTCGCGCCCGTTGGTTGGCGCTGCCCGCCGTTGTCGCGCTCGCCGCCGGTTGTGCGTCCACCCCGACGCCGAAGCTCGCCGAGCCCGTCAAGGTCAAGGTGTTCGTCGCTGCCATGTTCGAGATCGGCCAGAACACCGGCGATCGCGCTGGGGAGTTCCAGCATTGGTACGAGCGCTACTGGAAAGGCGCCACGCCGATCACTGTTCCCGGTGCGCTGTCGCCTGTCTATTGCAATGCCGGTGGGGTGTGTGGCGCGGTGCTAGGCATGGGCAAGGTCAACTCGTCGTCATCGATGCAGGCGATCCTGCTGAATCCGAACTTCGATTTCTCCAAAGCTTATTACGTGATCTCGGGCGTGGCCGGCACGCCGCCTTCGCGCGGCACGATCGGCGAGGTGAGTTGGGCCACTTGGCTCGTGGACTACGACCTCGGCCACCGATGGGCACCGGAAGAAAACAAGGCCGGAGAGCCGACCTTCATGCCGCGAAAGGGCTACGAGGAGTACCGCCGCTTCAAGCTCAACCCTGAACTCGTCGCCTGGGCCATGAAGCTGTCGGCCGATACACCGTTGAAGGACGCGGACTCCGCGCGCAACTACCGCATGCGCTACCCGCAAGCCGCCGCGCGGCGTGCGCCCTTCGTCGGCACCGGTACGCACATGACCGGCGACACTTTTTTTCACGGGCCTGGCATGTCGAACCAGGCGCAGTACATCGCCAAGCTCTACGGGGCCGACGATTACGTGATCACCGAGATGGAAGCTGCCGCGATCACTCTCGTGATCAAGCGCACGCATGGTACGGACCGTGTGATGAGCCTGCGCGGCGCCGTCAATTTCGACCAGGGCAATCCGCGCGAAACCACGCTGCAGCATCTGGATCCGGCACCCGGCGAAACCGCGGGTGGCTTTGCTGAAACCGTGCAGAACATCGAGCTGGTCGGCAGCCGTGTGGTCGACCACATAGTCACCAACTGGCCGCAATGGCAAGGTGGCGTGCCGGCGCGTTGAAGGGCGGGTTAGAAAAGCGAGGCAGTCTGTGCCGCCGACCCGGCCTCTTCCGCCACTCGGCGACGGCTGCCCGCCTTCGGCTGATCTGCCGCCACCGTGGCCGCATGGCCCACCTTGGCGAGCGCGCCCACGCGCACACCCAGCAGGCGCAGCGGCCGTTCCAGCGGCACCCGCTTGAGGCATCGGCCTGCAATCTGCCGGATCGCCTTGGCGTCGGCGGTGAAATGGTCGATGGTCTGGTCGCGCGTCGCGATCTTGAAATCGTCGTAGCGCAGCTTGATGCCGATGGTCTTGCCGACGTAGCCCTTGCGCTGCAGGTCCTCGGCCACTTTCTCGCACAGGTGCGTGAAGATGGCGCCGAGCTCGGCACGGTCTCGGACCGCCTGCAGGTCGCGGTCGAAGGTCGTTTCACGGCTCATCGAGACGGGCTCGCTCTCGGTGACGACCGGCCGGCTGTCGCGCCCCCAGGCGACCTCATGCATCCAGGCGCCGCTAGCCTTGCCGAAATTCGCGACCAGCCACTCGCGATCGCGCGCCGCGAGTTCGCCGATCGTGCGGATCTCGTGCCGTTGGAGCTTCTCGTCCGCCTTGGGGCCGATTCCATTCACCTTCCGGCACGGCAACGGCCAGATGCGCGATTGAAGATCGTCCTCGAACACCACCGAGATGCCGTTGGGCTTGTCGAACTCGCTCGCCATCTTCGCCAGCAGCTTGTTGGGCGCGACGCCGATCGAGCAGGTGAGCCCGGTCGCGTCGAAGATCGCCTTCTGGATAAGCCGCGCGAGCACACGCCCGCCTTCGCGCTGGCCGCCGGGCACATCGGTGAAATCGATGTAGACCTCGTCGACGCCCCGGTCTTCCATGACGGGCGCGATCTCGGTGATGACCTGCTTGAACCGACGTGAAAACCGGCGGTACTCATCGAAATCCACCGGCAGGATGATCGCTTGCGGGCACAGCTTGGCGGCCTTCATGAGTCCCATCGCGGAGCCCACGCCGAACTGGCGTGCCGGATACGTTGCAGTCGTGATGACGCCTCTTCCCGCATAGTCCTTCAGCAGCGGAAAAGCCTCGATCGGAATATCCGCCAGCGTGGCGCCTTCCGGCAGGTCGCGTATCGCTTCGTCCACCTTGCGGCGCCCGCCGCCGATCACCACCGGCAGGCCCTTGAGTTGCGGGTACCGCAGCAGTTCGACCGATGCATAGAAAGCATCCATGTCCAGGTGGGCGATGCGGCGAATCGGTGCGGAAGTCACGGCCGATATTGTCGTCTGACGCAGGCTGGGCGCGCTTCGCCGGCGATCCCACTGCGCGCTGGTCACGAGCGACCGCACTCAAATGGGGCCTTCGTCAACGCGCCCTTGGTGCGGCGCACGGTGCGGACGATGTTCGACATGGCCTGCGCGCCCAGTCTCTACGTGATCTGGACGTTCCTGACCGGAGCCGACAGCGCGCGGATGCAATCCAGGCTTGCGCATCGCAGGTGCCCGGTGCCATCATCCGACGTATGCAGACCATCGCATTCATGCTCTGGCGCCGGCTCGGCACCCCCGGTCATGATGTGTGCCGTCTCGATCGCAACGGCGAGAACTGGCAGATCGACGGCGCCGCGGCGTTTCGCAACGAAGACGGCCGCATTGCCCAGCTCCACTACCGGGTGCGCTGCGATCGCGCCTGGCACACCCAATGGAGCACGGTTCGCGGCTGGCTCGGCAGCGAGGCGATCGACATGTCCATCGTGCGCGACTCGCACGGGAGCTGGAAGCTCAACGATGCAGCGGTGCCTGAGCTTGGCCACTGTGTCGACCTCGATCTGGGCTTCACGCCGGCAACCAACCTGTTGGCGCTGCGCCGGCTGCACCTCGCCCCGGGCGAGACGTCGGACGCCCCGGCGGCATGGCTCGATCTCGATAGCGGGAGCCTGAGCGAACTCAAGCAGAACTACGAACGGCGCGGCGAGGCCGAATACTGGTACACCGCGCCGCGCTTCGATTACGCGGCCATGCTCGAAGTCACCTCCGATGGCTTCGTCCGGCACTATCCCACGCTGTGGGAAGCCGAAGCCTGACTCCGCGCTACGGGCCCCTCAGGCCGTGGCCACAGGCCGGATGTTCTGGTTCACGCGGAACAGATTGCCCGGGTCGTACTGCCGCTTGATGGCCGCCAGCCGGTCGTAGTGCTCGCGGTAGGTGGCCTTCACGCGGTCCTCTCCCTCGTCCATCATGAAATTGATATATGCGCCGCCGGCCGAATAGGGGTGCAACGCGTCCCAGTAGTTCTTGCACCAGTCGGTGATGCGGTCGCGGTTCGCGGGGTCGGGGTCAACGCCCACGATCACCGACGCCCACCGTGCATCGCGATAGCTGAAGGGTGTGTCCTTGCGCCCGACGCGCTGCACTGCGCCGTCGATCGGGTACAGGTGCATCGACGACTGCATCGTCGGCAACTGCGCGCCGTACTCCACATGCAGCCCGATCGCTTCGTCGGGCAGCTCGTTCACGAAGTCGGCGCGCCAGTACCACTGGTGTCCGGGTGGGTACAGCGCATCGAAGGCGCTCTGCAGCATCGGGTACGGCATGGGCCCTACACCGTATAGCGCGGGGTTCATCGCCCGCACCGGCGCGAGCGCCTCTTCGGCTTGCGCCGGATCGCCGCTGTAGCACCAGACCACGCCGCACATCTTCTTCAGGTGCAACTCCTCCGGGAAAGGCGGACCAGGCGGTACCGTGAGGAAGGCGAAGAAGCCGTTCAGCTCGGTGGGCGCCTTGCCGATGAAATCGCGATACCACTTGAATACTTCGGCGGAACGCTCCATCGGCCACAAGGTCGGACCCGCCACAACGGTGCTGAGCGGGTGCAGGCGGTACTCGAAGGAAGTCACCACGCCGAAGTTGCCGCCGCCGCCGCGCACCGCCCAGAACAGGTCGGCGTTCTCCTTGGCGTTGGCGGTGACGAAGCTCCCGTCGGCGAGCACCATGTCGACGCCCAGCAGGTTGTCGATCGTCAATCCGAAGCGCCGCGAGAGGTGCCCGATGCCGCCGCCGAGCGTCAGGCCGCCCACGCCGGTGGTGGAGATGATGCCGGCCGGCGTGGCCATGCCGAAGGCATGGGTCGCGTGATCGACGTCGCCCCAGGTGCAGCCGCCCTCGGCCCGCACGGTGTGGGCCTTTGCGTCGACGCGCACGCCACGCAAGCGCGAGAGGTCGATCACCAGGCCGTCGTCGCAGGTGCCCAGTCCTCCGCCGTTGTGCCCGCCGCCGCGCACGGCCAGCAGCAACTGGTTCTCGCGGGCGAAGTTGACGGACGCGATCACGTCCGCCACGTCGGCGCAGCGTGCGATCAGACGCGGCCGCTTGTCGATCATGGCGTTGTAGACCTTGCGGGCCTCGTCGTAGGCGGCATCGTCCGGCTGGATCAAAGTGCCGCGCAATTGAGCCTTGTAGGTGTCGAGATGGGCTTCGTTGAACATGACCACTCCTTGAAAGTGAGCAAAGTCTAGGAAGCCGCCAGCGTGTTGACGATCCACCGGACTGATCATTTTGCGAAGCGCCGCGCCGCCCTCGAATGGTCAGAATTGACTATGCCGCGCACGTTGACCGTGCGGCGGATTTGTCGCCCAATCGTCTGCCCGGGGCCAATCGTTGCCCCGGTGGACAGGAGAGGGCCATGGCACTGTTCCTTATCGAACGCCAATACGCGGAAGAACTGGAGATCGCGGCAGCCGACGTCGCCAACATCCAGCGCATCAACGCCGACGTCGGCGTGAACTGGTTGCTCTCATTTCTTTCCGCGGATCGCAAGAAGACCTATTGCCTCTACGAGGCACCCAGTCCCGAAGAGATCCGCACGGCCGCACGCCTGGCCCGGCTGCCGGCGGATGTGGTGATCGAAGTCAGCCAGATCCGACCCGAAGCCGTCGTGTAGCGGTCTTGCGCGCAGGGGAACCGGAGGACCCGCCGTGCAATGTGCCCGATGCGGTCGAGACAACCGGGCCGATGCCGCCTTCTGCGATGGCTGCGGTTCGGCGCTGCAGACGGCGGCACCTGCCGTGACCCTCAACGACGACGTCGCGCGGGCTTCGACCGAACGGTTCGTCGGCCGCGAGCGCGAATTGGCCGCACTCGAAGGCGGACTGGCCCGCGCCCTGAGTGGCACGGGCGGCACGGCGGCGCTCGCCGGTGAGCCGGGCATCGGCAAGTCGCACACCGCGCAGGTTCTCGCCCAGCGCGCTGCCGCGCGAGGCATGCAGGTCCTGTGGGGCCGCTGCAATGAAGAGCCCGGCGCCCCGCCGTACTGGTCCTGGCTGCAACTGCTGCGCGGCTGGATCGAAACGCACGACGAAGAAACCGCGAGACGCGTCCTCGGCCATGACGAGTCCGCCCTGGCGGAAATCCTGCCCAACCTCGCGCAGCGGCTGCCCCCGGGCGCCCAGGCATTGCCGGCGATCGATCCCGCGCAGGCTCGTTTCCGCCTGTTCGACGCCATGGCCGGCTTCTGGAAGCGCGCCGCCGTGGAGCAACCCCTGCTGCTGGTGCTCGACAATGTCCATTGGGCAGACGCCTCGTCCCTGCGCCTGCTCGAATTCATCGCGCCCGACTTGCCGGCCAGCCGCATCCTGCTCGTCATCACCTACCGCGACATCGAGTTGTCGCGACAGCATCCGCTGTCGGGCACGCTGGGCGAACTCGCGCGGCACCAGGGCTTCGAGCGCCTGCGGTTGACCGGCCTCGCACGCGACGAGACGGTCGGCATGATGATGCTGGCCGGTGGCGGTGCCGTGCCGCCCGCGCTGGCCGACGCTGTCCACCGGCAGACCGAAGGCAATCCACTCTTCGTGGCCGAGATGACGCGCCTTCTCATCCAGGAGCACGTGCTCGGCGAAGGCCCTCGGGGCGGTGCCGCCTTGCTGGCCGTCGGCGGGCTTCGACGCATTCCGGAAGGAGTGCGCGAGGTCATCGGCCGCCGGTTGAATCGCTTGTCGCCTCTGGCCAATCAGGTGCTCGCCTGCGCGTCGGTGATCGGACGCGCGTTCGACATCGGCCTGCTGGTCCGCATCGTCGAGGATGTGGAGGAAGACGCCTGCACCGACGCGCTCGAAGAGGCATTGCAATCCCGTGTCATCGAAGCCGTCGAAGGGCCGGGACGCTACCACTTCAGCCACGCGCTGTTCCGCGAGACCTTGTACGACGAGATTCCGCCGCCGCGTCGCAGCCGCCTGCACCTCAAGGTCGGCCGTGCGATCGAGGATCTCCATGGCGAGGATTCCGCGCTCCATCTGCCCGCGCTGGCCCACCACTACTGGGCGGCACTACCGGGCGGCGACGCCGCGCGCGCGAGCCACTATGCCCAGCAGGCCGCCCGGACTTCCGATGCCCTGCAGGCCCATGAGGAGGCCGCGCGCTACTACCGTCTCGCGCTGCAGGCGATGGACGTCGGGCGCGGCGGTGACGCGCTCGCGCGCTGCCGCGTGTTGAATTCGCTCGGCGAGGCCCACACGCGTGCCGGCGAGTACCTGCAGGCACGCGAGGTGTTCGACCAGGCCGTGCGCACGAGCATGCAGCTCGACTCTCCCCGCGAACTGGCGCGCGCCGCGCTCGGCTTCGAGACTGCGAGCTGGTGCCCGGGCCTGCCCGGCTTCGCGGCAGCGCGCATGCTGCGCGATGCGCTCAATGCGCTGGGGACGGAAGATCGGGTCATGAAGGCGCAACTGCTGAGCGCATTGGCGCGTGCACTGATCTTCAGCGGCGAGGAGACGCAGGCGGCGAAGGTGCACGAGGAGGCCGTCACCGTGGCCCGTCGCACCGGCGACCCGGGCACGCTCGCGACAACCCTGCTCGCCACGCTCTCTGCCCGCTGGCAGCCCGATCGCATCAGCGAGCGCATGGCGAGTGCCGACGAGGCCATCCAGATCGCCAGGCAGCAGGGAGACCGCTTCCTGCTGTTCTCGGCGCTCGCCTGGCGCATGTTCGACGCCTTCGAGTTGGGCGACATGGCCACCTGGCATGAGAACGTCGAGGCCTATGCACGAGGCTCGGAAGAACTGCGGCAACCCTTCTTCCGTTACGTCGCATCGTCGTCGCGCACCCTGCATGCGCTGTTCGAAGGCCGCTTCGACGATGCCGAGCGTTTCGCCAAGCGCACTTTCGAGATCGGCGACCGCATGCCCGGACTTGACGCGGCCGGCGTCTACGGCGTGCAGATGTTCACACTGCGCCGCGAGCAGGGCCGCTTGCAGGAGGTCGCGCCGCTGGTGCGGCACTTCGTGCAGCAGAACGCGCAGACCAACGTGTGGCGGCCGGGGCTCGCGCTGATCTACGTCGAGCTGGGGCAGTTCGACGACGCGCGAGCCGAGTTCGAGATCCTGGCGAACGACCGCTTCCAGGCCTTCCCGCGCGACGGCGTCTGGCTGGCCAGCCTGGCCTATCTTGCGCAAGTTTGCGCGGCCCTGGGCGATGCGGCGCGTGCGGTGGAGCTGTACAAGCTGCTCGAGCCCTGGCGTGGGCGCAATCTTCTGGTGGGCACCTCCATCACATCATTTGGTGCCGCCGATGCCTTTCTCGGCATGCTTTCCGCCACGATGCAGCGATGGAGCGAAGCCGAGGCGCACTTCCGGGTGGCCCTGGAGATGAACGAAAGGCAGAACGCCCGGCCCGCCATGGCGCAGGCGCGCCATGGCTATGCGCAGATGCTGCTGGCCCGGGATGCCGCCGGCGACCGAGAAGCCGCCATGGGTCAGCTCGATGAAGCCGCGACGGAAGCCGCGGCGCTCGGCATGCGCGCGTTGTCAGCTCGCATCGATGCCTGTCGCGCGAGTGTCGACGCCACGGCTGTGGTGCACTACCCGGCCGGCTTGAGTGGCCGCGAGGCCCAGGTGCTGCGGCTCGTCGCCGTCGGCAAGGGCAATCGGCAGATCGCGCGGGAACTCTTCGTCAGCCCCAACACGGTGGCGAACCATGTCCGCAGCATTCTCAGCAAGACGCGATCGGCGAACCGCACGGAGGCGGCCGCGTTCGCGATCCACCACGACCTGCTCAAGCAAGGAGAGCGCAAGATCCCGTGAGGCGATGGCTCAGTGGTCGTGGTGCAGGTAGCTCGCCTGTCGCGGCAGCCGGAAGGCCACGACGAAGGCGAGCACCATCATCCCCGTCACGTACCAGTAGAACGCCGACTCGTGACCCAGCGACTTGAGACCCAACGCCACGTATTCGGCGGAACCGCCGAACAGCGCGTTCGCCACGGCATAGGCGAGTCCGACACCGAGCGCGCGAACTTCGGGCGGGAACATCTCGGCCTTCACGATACCGCTGATGGAGGTGTAGAAGCTCACGATCGCGAGCGCCAGGATGATCAGCAGGAAGGCGACCACCGGGCTGGTCACGCCCTGGAGCAGCGTCAGGATCGGAACCGTCATCAGTGCACCCAGGCCACCGAACAGCAGCATGTTGTTGCGCCGCCCGATGCGGTCGGACAGCGCGCCGAACACCGGCTGCATGCACATGTAGACGAAGAGCGCGCAGGTCATCACGTAGCTCGTGGTCTTGATCGGCAGGCCCACCGTGTTGACCAGGTACTTCTGCATGTAGGTCGTGAAGGTGTAGAAGATCAGCGAGCCGCCGGCGGTGTAGCCCAGCACCGTGAAGAACGCCGCCTTGTGATGCTTGAAAAGCCCTGCGAGGCTGCCGGCCTCCTTGTTGGCGCGCGACTCCGCGGTCTGGGTCTCGTGCAACGTGCGGCGCAGGAAGAGCGCGACCACCGCTGCGACGGCGCCGATCACGAAGGGAATGCGCCAGCCCCAGGCCTTGAGTTCGGCCTCACTCAGCAACTGCTCGAGGATCACGATCACCAGCACCGCCAGCAACTGGCCGCCGATGAGCGTCACGTACTGGAACGACGAGAAGAAGCCACGTTGCCCGCGCAGCGCGACCTCGCTCATGTAGGTCGCCGTAGTGCCATATTCCCCGCCCACGGAGAGCCCTTGGAACAGCCGGCAGACCAGCAGCAGGAAGGGCGCCCACGCGCCGATGGCAGCGTAGGTGGGAAGGCAGGCAATGGCGAGCGAGCCGGCGCACATCATCGTCACCGAGATCAGCATCGATGTCCGGCGGCCGTACTTGTCGGCCACGCGCCCGAAGAGCCACCCGCCGATGGGCCGCATCAGGAAGCCGGCGGCGAACACGCCCGCCGTATTGAGCAATTGCGCGGTCGGATCGGACTTCGGGAAGAACGAAGGCGCGAAGTACAGCGCGCTGAAGGCGTAGACGTAGAAGTCGAACCACTCGACCAGGTTGCCGGAGGAGGCGGCCATGATCGCGAAGATGCGATGCCGCTTCTCTTCGCTGGTGTAAGGACGGTGGAATGTGGGGGCAGCGCCGGGCGCGGAGCCTGCGGCGGACGTGACTGTGCTCATTGAAAGGCGCCTCTCTGGCTGTCTAGGTGTTGTAGGGGCGCCAGACATGCTGCCGCAAGGCGGGCGCCGGCGGTGTCAGCCGGCGCCGCGACATGCGCGCGGGATGCTCAGGGAAAGATCAGAAAGCGCTCACTGGGCGCTCAGAAAGTACCCGGCAGCAGGATGCTCGAATCGACCTCGTCGATGCTCGTGCGGCCGCAGAAGGCCATCGTGATGTCGAGCTCCTTGTGGATGATCTGCAGCGCGCGCGTCACACCGGCCTCGCCAAATGCACCCAGCGCATAGAGGAAGCTGCGGCCGATCATCGTGCCGTGGGCGCCCAGCGCGCGGGCTTTGAGCACGTCCTGGCCGCTGCGGATGCCTCCGTCCATCCAGACTTCGATCTCGGTGCCCACTGCCTCGGCGATGGCCGGCAGCGCTGCGATGGAGGAAGGCGCGCCATCGAGCTGCCGACCGCCATGGTTGGAGACGATCAGCGCATCGGCGCCGCTGGCCGCTGCGAAGCGTGCATCCTCGACATCCATGATGCCCTTGAGGATCAGCTTCCCGCCCCAGAGCTTCTTGATCCATTCGACGTCGGCCCAGCTCAGCGTCGGGTCGAACTGCTCGGCGGTCCATGACGAGAGCGAAGACAGGTCTTTCACATCCTTGGCATGTCCCGCGATGTTGCCGAAGGTGCGGCGCTTGGTGCCCAGCATGCCCATGCACCAGCGCGGCTTGGTGGCGAGGTTGATCAGGTTCTTGATCGTCGGCTTGGGCGGTGCGGTGAGGCCGTTCTTGATGTCCTTGTGGCGCTGTCCGAGGATCTGCAGATCCAGCGTGAGCTGCAGGGCGGACACGTTGGCTGCGCGCGCACGTTCGATGAGCCTTTCGATGAAATCGCGATCCCGCATCACGTAGAGCTGGAACCAGAAGGGATGGCGGTCCGTGGCCTCGGCAATGTCCTCCAGCGAGCAGATGCTCATGGTCGAGAGCGTGAACGGAATGCCGAAGGCCTTGGCCGCGCGCGCACCGAGGATCTCGCCATCGGCATGCTGCATGCCGGTCATGCCCGTGGGCGCGATGGCCACGGGCATCGCGACCTCCTGGCCGATCATGGTGGTGCGAGTCGAGCGGCCTTCCATGTTGACGGCGACGCGCTGGCGCAACTTGATCTTCTGGAAGTCGCTCTCATTGGCGCGATAGGTCCCTTCGGTCCAGGCCCCCGAGTCCGCGTAGTCGTAGAACATGCGGGGTACGCGACGCTTGGCGATGACTCGCAGGTCTTCGATGCTCGTGATCTTGGAGAGGTCTGGCACGGGGAGAGGCTCCTTGGTTGTCTGTTCGTTGCGTGGTGCCTATTATCGGCAGGCTATTCCTCCTACAACTTCATACAGAAAAAGAGGTGATATCCATGAGTTGGCAACAGGTCTACGACCCATTTGGCAGCATGGTGGTTTCGACGGCGCTGGCAGCGATTCCCGTCGTCGTGATGCTCGTGTGTCTCGGCTTCCTGCACATGAAGGCGCATCTGGCAGCGGGGCTCGGCCTGCTCAGTGCGCTGCTGATCGCGATCGTTGCGTTCGGCATGCCGGCAGGCCTCGCGGGTCGCGCAGCTTTCCTCGGCGGCCTGACGGGCGTTCTGCCCATCGGCTGGATCGTGCTCAACATCATCTTTCTGCAGCAACTGGCCGAACAGAACGGCAGCTTCAAGGTGCTGCAGGATTCGCTCTCGGGCATCACGGAAGACAGGCGCCTGCAGTTGCTGCTGATCGCCTTCGCCTTCGGCGCCTTCTTCGAGGGGGCGGCCGGCTTTGGCACGCCAGTGGCCGTGACAGCCGCGATCCTGATCGGCCTCGGCTTCTCTCCGCTCGCGGCGTCGGGGCTTTCGCTGATCGCCAACACCGCGCCGGTCGCCTTCGGAGCGCTGGGCACGCCGGTCATCACGCTGGCCAAGGTGCATGGCTATGACTTGATGGACGTCACGGCGATGATCGGGCGCCAGTTGCCCTTCTTCTCGCTGCTGGTGCCTTTCTGGCTCATCTGGGCCTTCGCGGGGCGCAAGGCGATGATGGAGGTCTGGCCCGCGATTCTCGTGACGGGGGTGTCGTTCGCGCTACCCCAGTACCTCGTCTCCAATTTCATCGGCCCTGAACTGGTGGACATCATCGCGGCCATTGTCTCGATGGTCTCGCTGATCCTCTTCCTGCGTGTGTGGCGGCCGGCCACCATCTGGCGCTCGGTCTCGCTCAAGGGGCACGAACAGGACGGCGGCGCGCCGTCGGCCGCGTCGACCGCGAAGCCGACGCAGCATTCGCGCGAAGAACTGATCCGTGCCTGGACGCCATGGGCCATCATGACCGTGTTCGTCTTCATCTGGGGCCTGCCACCGGTGAAGGCATGGCTCAATGGACTGTTCGCGCCTAACTTCCCCATCGCGGGACTACACAACGTTGTCGAGAAGGTGCCGCCGATCGTGCCGCAGCCCACCAAGGAGGGCGCGATCTACGCCTTCACGCTGCTATCGGCGACGGGCACGGGCATCCTGCTGTCGGCCATCGTCGGCGGGCTGGTCGCCAAGTACAGCGTCGGCCAGCTGGTCGCTGCGTATGGCCGCACGCTCAACCTCGTGAAGTACTCGCTGCTCACCATCGCGCTCATGCTCGCGCTGGGCACGCTCACGCGCTATTCCGGGCTCGACAGCACGCTGGGCCTCGCCTTCGCCAATACCGGCGTGCTCTATCCCTTCTTTGGCACGCTGATGGGCTGGCTTGGCGTGGCGCTGACCGGATCGGACACCGCATCGAACGTGCTCTTCGGCGGCATGCAGCGGGTCGCGGCCGAGCAACTCGGACTGTCGCCCAACCTGATGGGGGCGGCCAACAGCTCCGGCGGCGTGATGGGCAAGATGATCGACGCGCAGTCCATCGTCGTCGCATCGACCGCAACGCGCTGGTTCAACCACGAGGGCGACATCCTGCGGTACGTGTTCTTCCACTCGATCGCGCTGGCCAGCCTGGTGGGCATCCTCGTGACGCTGCAGGCCTATGTGTGGCCGTTCACGCTGATGGTCGTGAAGTAGAACGCATCAACGCATCGCGGCGGCGGCACGGGTGTTGCTTGCGTTGGGTGCATGGAGAGCAACGGCGCCGAGACTGCGGCCGGCTACCGCTTGGGCCGCTTCGCCGGGACCTTGGTCAATCCGCTGCCGAAGGAGTGCACGCGGGGCAAGGCCACGTGACGCATCCATCCCTACCCCTCACACGACCAACGCGAGCAGGAGCATCCGCATGAACCGAAACGACGTCACCGAGAAGATCATCACCGTGAAGGTGGCCAAAGGCATCCAATGGGCCGACGTGGCCAGGAAGGTGGGGCTCTCGAAGGAGTGGACCACCGCGGCCTGCCTTGGCCAGATGACGCTCGACGCCGCCCAGGCCAAGATCATCGGCAAGATCTTCGGCCTCACCGCCGAGGAGCAGAAGTGGCTGCAGGTCGTCCCGTACAAGGGCTCGCTACCGACGACCGTGCCGACGGACCCGCTGATCTACCGCTGGTATGAAGTGGTGAGCGTGTACGGCACCACCATCAAGGAACTGATCCACGAGGAATTCGGTGACGGCATCATGAGCGCGATCGACTTCAGCATGGACATCCAGCGGCAGGCCGACCCGAAAGGCGACCGGGTGAACGTGGTGCTTTCGGGCAAGTTCCTGCCCTACAAGACCTACTGATTGGGCAAGGGCCGGGAGCCCCCGGCCGGCAGCACGATCGTCGAGCGACCATCGGGTGAGGTGACGGTGGTCGAGTCGCTCAGGGGCAGCGGCGAGCCGTCCGGGATGACAACCGTTGCGCGGCCGCCGGGCGAGGTCACGTCCTCCTCGCCGGTAGGAGCCCCGCCGCGGGCCCGGTCCAAGGCGTTGCCCGCATCGCGCACACAGGCATCGCGCTCAGGACGCGGCAAGGAGCCGTTGTTGCAATACGCCAGGGCGCGCTGGTAGTTTTGTTCCGCCGCGGCAAGGTCCTGCTGGGCGAACGCGATGGCGCATGGCGCCAGGGCGGCACAGAAGATCGCGGCATGCATGGGGCCAGGGGTCATGGTGCTGTTCCTCATGGGATCGCAAGACCCCCATGCTGCCACGAACCGCGGCCAATGCATCCTCCGAACCGCGTCTTTCTAGAAGGAAGGCGCGTCCAGCTCGGTTTGGGGCTTCGACGCCAATGCCCTTTGCTCGTCCGAGAACTTGTCGCCGATGTAGAGGTCCAGCGGGTCGGCGGTCGTATTGACTTTGACCTGCGTCCTCGCCAGTGACTGCCTGCTGTGCTCGTGACATCCGGAAACGGCGAATGCAAGACACACGACAGACGCTGTTGCTATCAGCTTGAATGAACGCATGGCGCCCCCCTTTCTCCGCGGGCGGAAATTCCGCAGCGGCACAACGCCACGGTATCCGGCCGCTGCGACGGACGCGACCTCCGTTGGGGGGATGACGAGCGCCAGAGGCCTCGCGGGGCGAGTCCTACTGGTTCGCCTGCAGCATCGCGGCCATCTTCTGATGGATCAGGTTGACCGCTTTCAACGGACGCAGCATCACCTTGAACTCGGTGATCCTGCCTTCGTCGTTCCACTTCATCATGTCGACGCCGTTGACCTTGATGCCTTCCATCTCGACCTCGAACTCCAGCACCGCGTCCCGATCGCCGGTGAGTTCCCGGACATAGCGGAACGACGGGTTGAAGAAGACCTGGAACGCAGCCGCGAGATACGCCTTGGTGATGGCCTTGCCGACTTGCGGCGTGTGCACCACCGGCGAAAGGAAGACGGCATTGTCCGCAAGCAGCGTGTCGAGCCCGCCCACATTGCGTTCGTTGACGAGCTGATGCCAGGCGGCGATCGGACTGGATGACATGGATGAACTCCTGGAATGAACGACCGGGGTAGACATCACGACCCGCGCACCCGCGCCCCGGCTGCGATCGTCGGCGGCGCCGCGTTGAGCGTTTCGATGGCGAAGCCCGCGGCGGCCTTGTAGCGTGCCATGAAGGCCTCGCGCTCGGCAGCGGGAATGACCTGATCGATGTCGTCGAAGACTCCGCCGCAGCGCTCGTCGACCAGGCCCAGGATGCCGAACGGGCCCGATCCGCGGTTGCGGAGCACCAGCGCCGAGATGTCGGCGCACAGCTTGCCGTCGTAGGCCTGCAGAGCCGCGCGGCCCACGCCGTGCTCCACCATCGCGGCGCCCAGCACCCGCGCATCGACGATGGCCTGGCTCGCGCCGTTGGAGCCCACCGGGTACATCACGTGCGCCGCATCGCCCAGCAGCGCCACGCCGCCGTCCACCCAGCTGGGCACGGGGTCGCGGTCGATCATGGGGTACTCGAAGATCTCCTTCGCGCCGCGCAGCATCGCGGGCACGTCGAGCCAGCCGTAGTCCCAACCCTCGAAGTGGTGGATGAACTCGTCGAGGCCCACGCGGCGGTTCCAGTCGCCCTGGGTCCAGCCCTTGGCGTTGTCCACGGTGATCTCGGCGATCCAGTTGATGGTCGCCAGGCCGGTGGCCGGATCGGGTGGGGAGATCGGGTAGAGCACCACCCGGTGTCGCAAGGACCCCACGCCGACGAAGGACGCACCGCTGCGAATGGGCATGCCCGGCGTCGTGCCGCGCCACATGATGGCCCCGCCCCACTGGATGGGGGGCTGCGCGGGGTACATCTGTGCCCGCACCGCCGAATGCAGGCCGTCGGCCGCCACCAGCAGGCGGCCTTCGACTTCGCTGCGCCGGCCGTCGCGCGTCTCGACGAGGGCGGTGACGCCGTCGGCGCCATTGCGGTAGCCCGTGACCCGGTGGCCGAGGCGAATGGCGCCGGAGCCGAGCCGCTCGAGCGCCGCCCGGAACAGCATCATCTGCAACTGGCCGCGGTGCACCGAGTACTGTGGCCAACGGTAGCCGGCGAGCAGGCCGCGCGGCTCTGCGTAGATGTCGTTGCCGTTGCGACCCACCAGCGCCCACTCGCGCGCCTGGATGCCGATGGTGCCCAGGACCTTGTCGTCGAAGCCGAGGTCGTACAGCTCGCGCACGGCGTTCGGCTGCAGGTTGATGCCCACGCCCAGGGGTTGCAGGTCGGGCACCGCTTCGTAGACGACGCAGGGCACGCCGATCTGGTGCAAGGTGAGTGCGAGGGCGATGCCCCCGATGCCGCCGCCGGCGATCAGCACGGGACGAGTGTCGAACGATTCAGCCATGCCCCGGATTGTCATGGAAGCCGGAGGAGGGCGGGGCACGCTCGACCTGCCATTCCAGCGCGATGCTCACCCCGCCGCCCGGCGATTGCTGCACGTCGAAGCTGGCGCCGATGGCCGTGGCGCGTGCACGCATGTTGTCCAGGCCGCGGCCATGCGCCTGCGCCTCCCGTGCTCGCGCATCTGCGGGAAACCCGATGCCGTTGTCGGTGATGCGCAGCATCACGCGCGGCGCGGCTTCGTCGCGCCAGCGAACCTGCACCTCCACCTGCGAGGCGCGCGCGTGCTTCATCACGTTGGTAAAGGCTTCCAGCAGGATCCGCTGTACATGCAGCACGACCGGGGGCGAGAGCTGCCTGAGTTCCGGCAGTTCGGCGACATCCCAGACGACCTCGATGCCCGCCGCCTGCAGGCGCGGCTGCAGGCGATAGCGCAGCGTCGCCAGCAAGGTGGCGAGGTCGTCGTGCGCGGGTTGCAGCGAGTCGACCGCCATGCGCATTTCGTCGAGCGCCATCTGGACTTGCTCCTTCAGCGCCGCCGGGTCCGCGCCCTTGCGAGTCACCATGTTCAGCAAGCCCACGAGCTGCGAGCCGACGCCGTCGTGGATCTCGCGCATGATCCGCTGCCGCTCGATCGAGACCGACTGGCGGTGCTGCTGCTCCCGCAGCGAATCGAAGGCCTGGTGCAATTGGCGCTCGCGTTCCTCCACCCGGCGCGAGAGGTCTGCATTGAGTGCCTGGAAGCTCGCGACCGAGCGGTTGTAGCGCTCGGCGACGAACCACATCATGACGAGCACGAAGACGAACATCCCGTGCTGGATGTACGTGTTGTAGAGGCCGCTCGCACCGGCGACTCGGATCATGACCACGTCGTGCGTGCCTGCGGCGAGTGCGCCGGCAATCGCCACGGCCAGTACCCATGCCTTCGCGCTGCGGCTGAGGAAGGCTTCGCGCATCACCATCGCCAGCGTCGCCAGTCCGAGGACCGGAATGAAGGTGAACCCGATCGTCATGAGCAGCGGCATGCCCAGTGCGAATGCGAGGGCGTCGAGCACCGAGACCGCCACGATCACGCCGTCGATCGCGCGGCTCATGCCGCGGGAAATCGAACCGACCGCGATCAGCGCGAACCGGCACATCAGCGCCACGTGGGCCGTGTAGCAGATCGCCGCGATGGCGCCCCACAGCGGCCATGGCACGGGGACGTCAGGCCAGGCCCGGTCGATGACGCGCACGACGCCCAGCAGCGCGGCGATGCTGAACCATCCGTAGAAGGGGTCGCGCTGCCGCCACCACAGCACGGCGGTGAGTGCGCCCATGCCGACCAGACCGGCGGCGAAGACCAGCATGGCGAGGTCGCGCCACAGGATCTGCCGGGTGTAGAGGTCCTCGATCGGCGAGACCGCGCCATACCGCACGACCGAGAGACCGCCCAGGCGCTGCGCCTGGACCGTGACCTCGACAAGCAGTTCATTGGGGCGATCGGCATGCAGCAGGGCCGCCGGCAGGGTCACCATGCGAACGGTCTTGGTGGCGTCGAACAGCGGATCGCCCAGCTCGCCCCAGCGCTGGACGGTGCTGTCGTTGAGCAGCACGTGCACCTGGTTGCCAACCCGAGAGAACAGCAAGGCCATCGGTTCCATACCGACCCGTGGCGGCAACGCGATGCGGTAGGTCGCGCGACCCCCCCGGCCGGGAAACTCGCGATCCCAGCGGCGGGCGAGGTCGACCTCGCCTTCGCGGGGTGGCTCGCCCTCGGGCTCCAGCAGGGCGTGGGCCTTGTCGATCATGACGATCCCGGACTCGCTCGCCGCGTAAGCCGGCGCGAAGCAGCAGAGTGCAGCGACCGCCCACAGCAACGTGAGGACCCAGCGCACGCACTCTGTCGGCCGAGCCGAGCTGCCGAAGAACCTGCCCGCCCGCACTAGCGCAGCAACCCGAGCTGCCGCGCCTCGAACACGGCTTCGGTCTTGTTGTGCACGTCCAGCTTCGCGTAGATGTTGCGCACGTGGCTTTGAACGGTGGAGAGCAGGATGCCCATGCGTTGAGCCGTCTCCGCGTAGGTGAACCCGCGCGCGACCAGCGCCAGCACCTCGGTCTCGCGCGGTGACAGGGCTTCCCTGCCGGGTACTGCCTCCGCCATCGTCGACTCGGGGCGCGCCTGCCATTGCACGAGCAACTGCCGCGCGATGATCGGCGACATGGGGGATCCGCCCGCATGCAGGCTCAGCACGTGCGCGGCCAGGTCGGCTTCGGTTCCGTCCTTGAGCAGGTAGCCCCCGGCACCGGCCTCGAACGCCCGGAGCATGTTCACCTCGTCGCCGAAGATCGTCAGAACCATCATGGCGCAGCCGGGTTGCAGGTCGCGGCAGCGCCGGATCACTTCCAGGCCGGAGCAATCCGGCAGCCCCAGGTCGACCAGCAGGACGTCCACGGGATTGTTGGCGAACCACCCGAGCAACTCGGCCGCCGTAGATGCGCCGAAGGCCAGGCGCAGGCTCGGCTCGGCCGCGATCGCTCGCTCGAAGCGCTCGCGCATGCCCGGATCGTCCTCGACGAGGGCAACGCTGACAGGGGCTTGAGGGTTCGGATCCGGCAAGGAACAACTCCAAAGGTGACGCCCCGGATGTTCGCACGATCGATCGTGACTTATGCACGGGGGACACCCCATGAACTGCGGATGTCCGTGCGCAGGGCGGCCGGTAGCGTCCGGGGGGCGTCGAAGGTGCCCCGTGATGGGGCAGGTCGATCGAGCACAAGAACTTTGGCAACTGGACAGGATTCGATGAAGAAAACAGCAACGCATTGGAGATTCAAGTACGCCGCCCTGGCGCTGGCGGCATCGTTGGCCGCTTGCGGCGGCGGTGGCAGCGGCGGCTTCGTGGGAACCGGCGCTGGCGCCGGCGAAGGGACCAGCACGGGAACCGGCACCGGCACGGGAACCGGCACCGGCTCGACCGACGGCGCCGCCGGAGGCGTTGCGGTTTACGGCGCGCAGATCTCCGGCGTAGCGGCGGTGGGCGCTCCCCTGGTGGGCAGCGTCACCGTGAAGGACGCGCTCGGCGCCACCCGGACGAGCCCGATCGGCACCAACGGCGCGTACAAGGTCGACGTCAGTGGCATGACGGCGCCATTTGTCTTTCGCGCGCAGGGCGTGGTCAACGGCATGACCGTCACGGTCCACTCGCTCGCCACGCAGGCCGACATCGACGGCACGATCAACATCACGCAGTTGACCAACCTTATCGTCTCGAACATCGCCGGCCAGATCGCTGCGAACTACTTCGACAAGTTCGACCAGGGCAGCAATGCCAGCCTGGCCAGCAAGGCGCTGGTCGATGCCGAGGTCAGCAAGTTGAAGGAAAAGCTCCTGCCTGTGCTCACCGCGTTGGGCGTGGACGCCGCGATCGACCTGCTGCACGGCACGTTCACTCCGTTGGCCGACCCGATCGACAAGGCGCTCGACGTGATCCGCGTGCAGTACGACACGGCCGCCAATACCGCGACCATCTCCAACATCCTGAACACGGTGACCGTGGTCGACGACCTGGCGAAACCGGCTGCGGCCGAACCTTCACCCGCCGCGCTGAGCGGCGACAACGTAGCCTCCGGCGTCTCGGACCAGGCGCTCGTGAAGAAGGTGCTGACGGACTTCGCCGGCAAGTTCGCCGACGGCCTGCCCGCCTCGGGAGACCTGACGCCGCTGATGACCAGCGGCTTCATGTGGAACGACAAGAACCGCGCCACCTGGATTGCCGAACTCACACAGGCTTCGGATTTCATCGGCGTCTCTTTCGCCGACGTCGAGATCAACCAGATCAACTACAACAACGTCAACGGCGTCACCGCGCGCGTGTCGTTCACGCCCAAGACGCCGCAGGGCATCGAACTGGGCCGCGTCGAGGACTGGCTGATTCGCAAGAGCCTCACGGACGGCATCTGGCGCCTGCATGGCGACCAGCGCAGCCTCGACCTCGACTGGTTCGCGACCACCTCGATCCACCACGGCATGCCGGGCTCCGGCACCTGCGTGAAGACCGGCATCGAGTTCAACATCGAGGACCACAACAGCGGCAACAACGGCGGCGTCATCAAGTACATCCTGGTGACTGGCCCCGGACTGCCGGCCGGTGGCCTGCGCTACGAAGCGCCCGCACTGGGCGGACGGTGGATGATCGTCGGCGCCGGCCAGGAAACGTACGTCATGGCTTCGAACTGCACCGGCGACGCGCCATCCGCGCTCAGCGATGCGGCCATCGCGGCGATCCCGGACGACGCGGTCTACGCGCTCGCGGCCTACGACAACGCAGGCACCAAACTGGTGTCGCCGAGTTCGAATGCCGACGGCGTCTTCCGCATGAAGATCCAGCGCCGCCCGTTGACGATGGCCGAAGCTGCGGGCAACGGCGTGTTCCCCGTGATTGCACCGGCCACGGTGGCGGCGTTCAACAGCTTCGCATCCGGAAGGCTGCCCTTCTCGGCGAGCAACATCTATCCGCTGAGCCAGGCGTACGTGCAGATGCGGCGCCAGGATGCCGCCTTCGCGCCCGTCGACGCGGTCGAACTGTCGGTGCTGCCGACGGCCGCCGGCACGGTCGGCGCTGAATTGAGCTTCGCGGACGCGCCATTCGCTTCGAGCATCATGTGGGTGGAATCGCCGGACCGTTATCGGCGCAACATCCAGACCTACTACGCCAGGTAGTTATTGCAATTGCAGCCAGCGCAAGCTGGCTGCGAATCGCCCGCTGAAAGGACCGCGCCGCGGTGGAGAATTCTTTTGAACTGATGTTTGGCTCGCTGACGCTGGTGGTGACGGGCGTCACGCTCGCCCTGGCGCCTCGCGAGAAGCGCATCGAATTCCTGCTTCACATCACCCTCGTGACCGTGCTCACGGTCTTCGTCGTCGAGATCGGATAGGCGGCTCGATGCGGTCCGGTTGACGCCGGGCGCCCGCAACGGCCTGCACGCTTCCGCGCATCGGCGCAGAATCGCCGGTCCATCATCCGGAGAGAAAGTCACATGCGATTCCTGGTTGTAGGCGCGGGTGCGCTGGGCGGATATTTCGGCGGCCGGCTGCTGGAGGCGGGTGAGGACGTGACCTTTCTGGTGCGGCCTCGTCGCTCGGCGCAGCTCGCGAAGACGGGCCTGGTGATCAAGAGTCCGCGCGGCGACTTCACCTCGCCGTCGCCACCCACGGTGCAGGCGGACGGGATCGACGGTCCGTGCGACGTCGTGATCGTCGGCTGCAAGGCCTATGACCTCGCCGAGACGATGAACTCGTTCGCGCCCGCGGTCGGGCCGAACACGGCGATCCTTCCCATGCTCAATGGCATGCGCCACCTCGATGATCTCGCCAAGCGTTTCGGCCGCGAGCACGTGCTGGGTGGCCTGGGCATGATCTCCGCGGTGCTGGACGATGCGGGCACGGTGCTTCATCTCAGTGACGTTCATGGCCTGACCTATGGCGAACTCGACGGTTCGCGCTCGCAGCGCATGCTGGCGCTGGATGCGGCGTTCGCCAAGGCGCGCTTCGATGGCGTGGCTTCGGACAACATTCTTCAGGACATGTGGGAGAAGTGGGTGCTCATCGCATCGGCGGCCAGCATGACCTGCCTGATGCGCGCCACCGTCGGCGACATCGTGCGCAGCGGCGCGGCGGACCTCGCCAACGGTATGGTGGACGAGTGTGTCGCCATCGCCAGGCACAACGGCTTCGCCCCGCGGGCGCCGGCCGTGGAGCGTGCCCGGGCGATCCTCACCGCGTCAGATTCGATGATGACCGCCTCGATGTTCAAGGACATCGAGCGGGGTGCGCCCATCGAGGCGGACCATATCGTCGGCGATCTGTTGCGGCGCGGCGCGGATGGCAAGCACTCGTCGCTGTTGCGCGTGGCCTATGCGCACCTCAAGGCCTATGAGGCGCGGCGTGCGAGGGAGGCACGCCCGGGGTCCTGATCGGGGGGCGGGGAGGGTTGCCCGTCTCTCAGCGCGTCTTCGCCCTTGTCGGTAATGGCGAGCACTTGGGCGGGCCTGTGAATCTTGCCGCCGCCCGGAATTTCCTCGACCGGCGGAATCACGGCGGTGACCAGGCCGGCAGCCTGCAAGACCCGCAGCTTGTCGATGCATGCCGGCGCATAGACCGTGCAGGGAAGCACTTGCTTGGCGATCTGTCGAAGAAATTCCAACGGCATCCAGAATCTCCCGAATCTGCAGCGTCTTCCGATCGCCTACTTCAGCTTGCAGAATGGCCAGCCTTCGACGTTCGCCCAGATGCATGCTCGAATCCAGGCGACCACCACATGGGGGTCTTGCGCTTGCGGCACGGTCGTCATCTTGATCAACATCATGGGCCTCCATACGGCTGTTCCATGAGTTAGTTGTATGTGACGCGAGGGCCACGGCCCAGCAGTGCGCAGCCAACGCTGCCGTGGGCCGCAGGGCGGCCTTGACGTACGCCAACCGCCCCGCTTCGGCCGTCGTCACCTGCTGACAAGCGTCGGACGCGACGCCGCTGCTCAACGTTTCGCGCCTGACACCACGCCTGCGCCGCGGACCTCGAGCCTGACTTCGTCGACCACCTGGCCGCGCGCGTCGACCAGCTCGATCCGATGCCGACCCGGCCATGGCAGCCATTGCGCGCTGTTGCCGCGCGCGAAGGGGTTGCCGTCGATGCGCCACTGCACGCCGCGCCCCTCGGCCTCGAAGCGCACACGCTGGTGGTTGGGCGGGATGTCGGGGTCGAGCGCGATGATGGTCCCGTTCGATGGCGCCGTGATGCGGGGCGCCGCTTCCGTCGCCGATGCCTCGGGCGAGAGCTCGAAGAGCGCCTGTTCGGTGCCTGCGATGAACCATTCGCGGCGCGCTGCCTCGAGTCCGTCGCCGAAGCGCACGGGCACCTGCACGAGACCCGCGGGTGGCACGGGCGCGCGGCTGGGCTCGCGCCTGTGGAGATAGCCCATCAGCTCGGCCCACACGGGCGCCGCGCCGCTGGTGCCGCTCACGTCCCACATCGGCGCGCCGCTCGCATTGCCGACCCATACGCCGACGGTGTAGCGCTGTGACCATCCGATGGCCCAGTTGTCTCGCATGTCCTTGCTGGTGCCGGTCTTCACGGCCGTCCAGAAGCGGGTGCCGAGCACGCTGTCGAGGCCGAAGGTGCGCGCACGGGCGTTGGTGTCGCTCAGGATGTCGCCGACGATGAACGCCGCGCGCGGTTCGATGGCCGGGACATCGCGTCGGGCTGCGCGCTGCGTGGACATGAATCGCGTCTCCCCGAAACGGCCTCCGTTCGCCAAGGTCCGGTAGCCGTTCGTCAATGCCAGAAGCGATAGCTCGGCGCTGCCCAGCGCGAGGCTGTAGCCGTAGTAGTCGCCGCTTTGGGCGAGCGGCATGCCGGCCGAACGAAGCTGGCGCGCGAAGGCTTCGGGGGACACCATCACCAGGGTGCGAACCGCCGGCACGTTGAGCGAGGCCGCGAGCGCCGTGCGCACCGAGACGTAGCCCTTGAACTGGCGGTCGTAGTTCTGCGGGATGTAGAGACCGCTGGCCGTGTTGATCTGGGCGGACGAGTCGTCGAGCAGCGACGCCGCCGTCAGCCGACGTTCGGCGATGGCCTCCGCATAGAGGAAGGGCTTGAGGGTGGAGCCCGGCTGCCGTTGCGCGAGCACCCCATCCACTTCGGCCGCGCGGCTCAGGTCGCCGGACGATCCGATCCAGGCCAGCACCTCGCCGCTGGCGTTGTCCAGCACCACCAGCGCGCCATCTTCCACGTTGCGTCCGCGCAGCTCGCGCAGGTGGCGCTGCAGGGTGCCCAGCGCAAAGCGCTGCAGCGGCGCACGCAGTGTCGTGCGGACCGTCTCCGGGTTGGCTCCCGCATCCTTCAACGCCCGCCGTGCCAGATGCGGCGCGATGCCTTCGCTGGCCGCGAAGCCGCGGCGCTGCAAGGCCGCGCTCGCGAACATGTCGAGTGCCTCGCAGTCCGGCTTGCTCGCGGGCTCCATCGCGCGCATCAGCTCGCAACTGCGCTGCGCGACGAGTGCCGGCCCGGCGTTGGGCGCGCGCACCAATGCCGCGGCCAGGGCGGCTTCTCGCGCATCGAGCCCGTGCGGCGCCTTGCCGAACAGGGTGCGCGAGAGCGCGTCGATGCCGACGATCTCGCCGCGGAAGGGCACGGCATTGAGGTACGCCTCCAGGATCTGGTCCTTGCGCCATCGCCGCTCCAGCTGCTGCGCCGCCACTGTCTGGCCGAGTTTCTGCGTGAGGCTGCGGCCGCCGCCGCCGCGCCGCAGGTCGTCATCGAGCAGGCCTGCGAGCTGCATCGTGATGGTCGACGCGCCGCGCGTGCGGGTGTTCCACACGTTGCCCCAGGCTGCGGCCGAGACGGCGCGCCAGTCCACGCCGCTGTGTTCGTAGAAGCGCTTGTCCTCGCTGAGCACCATCGCGGTGCGCAGGGCCGGCGATATTTCCGCCAGCGCGACCCACTGGCCGCGGCGCACGGTGGTGTCGGTGCGCACGCGCTGCAAGGGCTCGCCATCCCTGTCGACGACCAGCGTGTCGGACGGATGGAAGTCGCGGCGCACCTCATCGAAGCTCGGCAGCGCCCAAGCGGAGCCGGCCAGCAACGCTGCCAGCGCGACCGATGCGATGGCTGTCGGGCGGCGGTTCGGCACGGTGAGGTTCCCCGCGCGCGCAGATCAGGCCATGCCGAGCAGATGGGCCAGCGTGCGATCGGGCGCGGCACGCTGCACCGACACGTTGCGCTCCAACTCGCGCAGGTGCTCGTCCATGAGTTGCACCGCGCCCTCGGCGTCGCCACGCGCCACGCAATCCACGATGCGCTCGTGCTCTTCGTGCTCGCACGCGGCGTTGCCGGGCGGCTCGTACAGCGCCACGATGAGGGAGCAGCGCGACACCATCTCGACCAGGTAACGCTCCAGGATGGGATTGCGCGCCAGCGCCGCCAACCCCAGATGAAAGGAGCTCGCCAGTCGCGCCCAGGCCGGCTGATCGAAGCGGTTCATCGCATCGTGTTCCTGCTTGAGTTGCTGGCGCAGCTCCGCCACGTCGCGCGCAGTCGCGTTCTGCGTGGCGAGGTTGACGATGATCGCCTCGAGGCCGCGCCGTGCCTCGAAGATCTGGCGCGTCTCCTCCGGCGAAGGCACCGCGATGATCGCGCCCCGGTTGGGCCGCAACTGAACGATATGGTCGTGCGCCAGCCGCTGCAGCACCTTGCGTACCACCGAGCGGCTCACGCCGAACAGTTCGCACAGCGAACTCTCCGGCAGCTTGGTGCCCGGCGTCAGGCGCTGGTTCATCACGCTGTCGAACACGGCCCGGTAGATGCGCGATTCGACGTCGTCGCCTTCGTCCACCGATGACAGCGCGCCGCTCGGACGCAGGGGCGTGTCGGCGGCGGGAAGGCGGGCGGTTGTGGAGCGTGGCATGGAAGCAGAATCGGGTCGCGGGCGTCGTGCCCGCTAGCTTGCCACAGGCGCGGACACATGCCTGCAGATGGCGCCCGGCGTGGTGAACCAGACCTCCCCGCGATCGCGCAGGGCCGCGAGGTGCTCCAGCGCGCGGCGCAGGTGCCTCAGGCGGTAGGGCTGGCCGACGATGTACGGGTGCAGCGCCACACCCATCACCAGTGGCTGCCGGCGCGACTGCTCGAGCATCTCGTCCGCGTTGTCGATGATCATCTGGGCGAAGTCTTTCGCGTCCATCTGTCGCGCGATGATCATCGGAATGTCGTTGAGCTCCTGCGGGTAGGGCACCGACCACAGTGTGCGGCCGCTGCGGGTGCGCATGGGCACGGGCTGGTCGTCGTGGCACCAGTTGAGGGTGTAGCCATAGCCTGCCTCGGCCAGCAGGTCGGGCGTGCTGCGGCTCTCGGAGATCCAGGGCGAAAGCCAACCCGACGGCGCTGCGCCGCTCTCCTCCATCATGCGGGCGCGGCAGCGGATCAGCAGGGCGCCTTCGTTCTTTTCGTCCATGTCGGCCTGGCGCTCCGAATTGCTGTGGCCGTGCCCGATGAGTTCGTCGCCCCGTGCGACGCAGGCCGCGACCAGTTCGGGGCAGTGGTCGTAGAGCGCCGTATTCAACAGCGTGCCCGCAGGCAGGCCGAGGCTGTCGAACAGTTCAAGCATGCGCCACGCACCCACCCGGTTGCCGTATTCGCGCCAGGAGTGATTCAGCACATCGGGATGCGGCACCGCCGGGCCGATGCACGCGCCCATGCCTTCGCCGAAAGCGAAGTGCTCAAGATTGAATCCGATGTAGACGGCCAGGCGGGCGCCGTTTGGCCAGGCGTGGTCCGCACGGCGGGTAATGGGCAGGTAGTCGAAGCGCTCATGGGCGGGCAGGGGGCCGAGATAGCGGGCGTCAGGCATGCAGGGTCTCCAGATGGGGCATGTGCCTTTCGTGTCTGCAAGTTTCGGACCAATTGTTGACAATACGTGCAGCAATCTGTGCGCATGAAATTGGCGACATTGGCGACATTGGCACGGCGCTTGCATCACGCAGCGCTTCCATTCACGGAGAGAACCGCCATGTCCCTTTTTGCACGCCGCACCGTCCTTTCCAGTGCATTCGCGCTGGCCTTCGCCACCTTGACCGGCACCGCGCTGGCAGCGGATCCGATCAAGATCGGCCTGGTCACGGCCCTGTCGGGGCAGTCGGCCTTGTCGGGCGAGGCGATCACGCGGGGTCTGCAACTCGCGATCGACGAGGTCAATGCCAAGGGCGGCCTGCTCGGTGGCCGCAAGCTGGAACTCGTGCGTCGCGACGACGAGGCGAATCCGGCCAAGGGCGTGACCGCGGCGCGCGAGCTCATCTTCAAGGAGAAGGTCGCGGTGCTTTTCGGCGGCCTGGATACGCCCGTCTCGATGGCGATCGTTCCGCTCGTCAACCAGGAGAAGGTGCCCTTCATGGGGCCGTGGGCCGCGGGCACGCCGATCACGAAGAACGGCGCCAATCCCAACTATGCCTTCCGTGTGTCGGCCGTCGACGAAGTGGTCGACAAGGCCATGCTGCAGTACGCGCAAAAGACCTTCAAGTCGGCCAAGCCGGGAATGATCCTCGTGAACAACCCGTGGGGCGAATCGAACGAGAAGGGCCTGAAGGCCGCGCTGGCCGAGAAGGGCGTCACGGTCGCTGGTGTCGAGAAGTTCGAAGCCAACGATCTCGACATGGTCCCCCAGCTCACGCGCCTGAAGGCAGCGGGAGCCGATTCGCTCTTCCTCGTGGCCAACGTTGGCCCATCGGCACAGGTGGTGAAGTCGCTGGACCGCATGGGCTGGAAAGTGCCGGTGGTCTCGCACTGGGGCCCGGCGGGCGGCCGCTTCACCGAGCTGGCCGGACCGAGCGCGAAGGACGTGCACTTCGTGCAGACCTACAGCTTCTTCGGCAAGCAGTCGCCAGTGGGCGAGCGCGTGATCAAGTCGTTGATGGCCAAGTATCCGGCCATCAAGGGGCCAGGGGACATCACGCCTGCGGTCGGCGTGGCGAACGCGTATGACGGCATGCACCTCGCGGCGCTCGCCATCGCGCAGGCGGGGTCGACCGACGGCGATGCCGTGCGCCAGGGGTTCTACAAGATCGCAAGCTACGACGGGCTCATCAAGAAGTACGCGACGCCTTTCAGCGCCGCCAACCACGATGCGCTCGGTGTCGATGACTACGTGTGGGCGCAGTTCATCGACGACCGCATCCTGCCTGTCGGCGTGACGGTCAACTGAAGGCGCTCGCGCCGCGTCTGAAGAAGGTCCACGCACGATGTCGATGTTGTCCGCGCTGCTCAGTGGTTTCGGCCTGGGGAGCATGTATGGCCTGATGGCCCTGGGGTTCTACGTGACCTATGCCGTGTCGGGCACGGTCAACTTCGCGCAGGGCAGCTCGATGATGCTCGGCGCGGTGCTGACCTTCACCTTCGCGCAGACGCTCGGCTGGCCGCTGCTGCCGGCCGTGGTGCTGGCGCTGTGCGGATGCGCGCTCTATGGGCTGGTGGTCGAGTTCCTCGCCGTGCGGCCCTTTGCGAGCCGGGGCTCGAACGCATGGCTGATCGCCACGGTGGCCCTCGGCATCGTGCTCGACAACCTGGTGCTGTTCACTTTCGGCAAGGAGCCGCGCAGCCTGCCGTCGCCACTGGCGGTGTCACCGGTGACGGTGGGGGGTGTCGGCCTCGGCGTCTATCCCTTGCAGATCGTCATCCCCATCGTGGGGCTGCTGCTGGCCGCGCTGCTGCACGCGGTGTCGCGTCGCACGCGCTGGGGCGTCGCGATGCTCGCGGTGGTGCAGAACCGCGATGCGGCGCGGCTGATGGGCATTCCCATCCGGCGCGTGGTCGCGCTGGCGTTCGCGATGTCGGCGGTATTCGCGGGCGTGGCGGGCGTGCTGATCGCGCCGCTGCTGAACGTCAATGCCGACATGGGCACGCTGTTCGGCCTGAAGGCCTTCGCGGTCGCGATCCTGGGCGGCATCGGCAGCCCGTGGGGCGTGATGCTCGCGGGGCTGCTGTTCGGCATCCTGGAGTCGCTCATCACGTCGACGCTGGGTTCGAGCTACACGCAGATCATCAGCTTCGGGCTGGTGATCGTGGCGCTGGCGTTGCGGCCCAACGGGCTCTTTGGCCGGGCGGAGGTGAAGAAGGTATGAGTGCCGTGCTCGCATCGCCCTTGCGGCGTCCGACAGCCGGCGTCCGCTGGCTGGGCCTGGGCTCCCGGGGCCAGATCGCCGCCGTGCTCGTTCTGCTGGCCGCAGGGCTGGCGGCCGCAGCGGGTGTCAATGGCTATTACGTCTTCGTGCTGGCCAACGTCGCGCTGTTGGCGATCGTCGGCATCGGGCTCAACGTGCTGCAGGGGCTCACGGGGCAGGTCTCGTTCGGGCACGTGGGCTTCTACGCCATCGGGGCCTATGCGGTGGGCATCCTCACCACCAAGGCCGGTTGGAACTTCTGGGCGGCGTGGCCTGTCGCGGCCGTGCTCGCCGGGGCGATGGGGGCCTTGCTCGCGTTGCCGGCGCTGCGGGTCAAGGGGCCGTACCTCGCGATGATCACCATCGCCTTCGGCTTCATCGTGGAGCACAGCGTGGTCGAGATGCGTGATCTCACGGGCGGACAGAACGGCATCATGGGCATCGCCGCGCCCACGTTGTTCGGCGTCGGCGGCGAGAAAGCCATGGCGATGCTGGCCATCGTCACCGCCGGCGTCGCACTGGCACTGTTCACATGGCTGTCGCGCGGGACCTGGGGCGCAGCGATGCGCGCGGTGCGCGACAGCGAAACGGCGGCCGAGTCGGTCGGCATCGATCCGCTCGTCGTTAAGACGGTCGCGTTCGCGATCTCCGCCGTGGCGGCCGGCGTGGCCGGCGGGTTGTTCGCGCCGCTGTCGGGCTTCGTCACGCCGAGCACCTTCGGCTTCGGCCAGTCGATCCTGTTCGTGCTGGTGGTGGTCATCGGCGGGTCGGGGTCGATTGCGGGGCCTCTGGTGGGCGCGATCCTGGTGGCGCTGCTGCCGGAGGTGCTGTCCAGTCTGGAGGAATACCGGCTGCTGTTCTTCGGCGCGATGCTGCTTGTCGTGCTGTGGGTTGCGCCCGACGGTGCGATGGGGCTGTGGGAGAAGCTCCGCCTGCGCGTTGTCGGCACCAGCGTGCGGCCGGTGCCGGCGTTGCCCGCTACGGCGATGCCGCTGCGTGCGCGGTCGCGCAGCGCCGTTGTTGCCGATCGGCTCTCGATGCAATTCGGCGGCGTGCGCGCGGCGAGCGACCTGAGCTTCGAGACGAAGCCGGGCCGTATCACCAGCCTGATCGGACCGAACGGCGCGGGCAAGTCCACGGTGCTCAATATGCTCAGCGGCTTCTACCGGCCCACAGGTGGCGACTTCACGCTCGGTGGGGGTTCGCTCCGGGGCTTGTCCTCGCATGCGATCGCGCGGCGCGGCGTCGCGCGCACTTACCAGACTTCGCAGTTGTTCGGCAGCCTGGGCGTGGAGGACAACGTCGCCCTGGCGGTCAGCCGGGGCTCGCTGGGCCTCCTGTTCGGCGCGAGTCGTTTCAGCGCCCCGCAGTGCCGCGCGCAGGCGCGGGCGTTGCTGGCCTTCTGCGGCTACCGCGGCCATCCGGACACGCCTGCCGCCGACCTTCCGCATGTGGACAAGCGGCTGGTGGAAATCGCGCGCGCACTGGCGACGGACCCGCAGGTGCTGCTCCTGGATGAACCTGCGGCCGGCCTGTCGCGCGCGGACAAGGAACGCCTTGCCGACTTGCTTCGGCACATTGCGGATGCCGGTGTCGGCGTGCTGCTGGTCGAGCATGACATGGAACTGGTCATGGGCATCTCGCACCGGGTGGTGGTGCTCGATGCCGGCCAGCACCTGGCCGCCGGCACACCGGTGGAGGTGCAGTCCGATCCGCGTGTGCGGCAGGCCTATCTGGGCGAGGACCTGGCGGAACATGCGATCCGGCGCAGGCCCTCGTCCTCTGCCGATGCGTCTGAGGGCGAGATGCTGGGGGTCGGCTCGCTGATCGCCGGCTACGGCGCCGAACCTGTGCTGCACGGCATCGACCTTCAGGTTCGCACCGGCGAGGTCGTCGCACTGCTCGGCGCCAACGGTTCGGGCAAGTCGACCCTGATGCGCTCGCTCGCAGGCCTGCATCGGCCGGTTCAGGGCGGCATCCATCTGCTGGGCCATGAGCTGTCGCAACTGGCGGCGGAATTGATCGTCCAGCGCGGCCTCGTGCTGGTGCCGGAAGGGCGGCAGGTGTTTCCGGAGTTGAGCGTGGCGGACAACATCCGGCTCGGTGCGTTCCGGCAACCGGTGGATCGCGAGGTACGCGTTGAGGACATGTTCCAGCGCTTTCCGCGCTTGCGCGAACGGCAGCACAAGCGCGCGGGCCTGTTGTCGGGCGGCGAGCAGCAGATGCTGGCGATCGCGCGCGGGCTGATGGCGCGGCCGCGCATCCTGCTCCTGGACGAGCCCTCGCTCGGCCTTGCGCCGAAGGTCATCGCCGAACTGTTCGCGGCGCTCGATGCGTTGCGCGAGGAGGGCATGACGATCTTGCTGGTCGACCAGATGGCCAGCCTTGCGCTGGCGTTGGCCGACAGGGCCTACGTGATCGAAGGCGGACGCATCGTGGCGCAGGGCACGGCCGCACAGATTGCGAGCGACGATGCGCTGGCGCGAGCCTACCTGGGAGCGGGGGAGGGCACGCCGCCGCCGCAGTGAGGCTCACTCGGTCGGCGGGAACTCCGCGTGACGAGGCAGCGCGTCTGCAAACTGCACCCACCGCAGGCGCCGCGACTCCCAGTAGTGAAAGGTCGGCGCGACCTGCTCAGGGTCGTCCAGGCTGCCGATCGTGATGTCGACGAGGCCGGGGATGTAGTCTGCGGTGAAGCTGATCTGCGTGCCGCAACGCGCGCAGAAGCCCCGCACCGCACCGGGCGACGACTCGTAGCGTGAGGGCTCTCCGGCGGCAAACTCAACTTGCGATTGCTCGTACATTGCCCAAGCCACCGCCGGCGCGGCATTGGCGCGTCGGCACATCGAGCAGTGGCACAGGGCCGCCATCACCGGACTGCCGGTGATCCGGTAGCGAACGGCGCCGCATTGGCAGCCGCCTTCGAGGGATGCATCTGGCACGGGTCGCTCCTTGAGATGAACGGGGGCTGCTCTCGTCAGGTGTCCAGCACGAGCTGCGTCTGCGTCACGACAGCGCACAGCTTGCCCTCGGCGGACCGGATCGTCGTCTGCCACACCATCGTGGTTCGCCCGCGGTGGAGCGCGATGGATTCGCCCGTGACCGTCGTGTCGACACGGGCCCCGCCGATGAACTTGGTGCTGGAGTCGGTCGTGGTCGTGCGCTTGCCCTGGGGCAAGTTGACGACGGTGCCCACCGCGCCCAGCGTGTCGGCAAACGCCATGTACGCCCCGCCATGCAGGATGCCGCCGATGGTGCAAAGGTCCGGCCGCACCTTGAGTTCGGCGATGACGCGTTCCGGCTCGACCGTGACGAGGCGCACGCCCATCAGCCCGGGGAACACTGGGTCCAGTATCTGCTGGATTTGCTCGATGGTTGGCATTGGGGTCCTTGAAGTGAGGGAATTCAGTGCTGCGGACCAAACCGCGCCGCCGTCCTGGCCCGTGCCCGTGCCGCCTCGATCTCGCGATCTCGCGGATCGGCGGTGGTCACCAGCGATTCGATCAGCGCCCGAGCAGCGCCCGTCACGTCCTCGACCGCACGATCGAAGGCCGCCTCGTTGGCCTTGGACGGGTGGTTGAACCCGCTGAGCTTGCGGACGAACTGCAGCGCCGCCGCGCGCATTTCCTCTTCCGTGGCGGGCGGATCGAAGTTGAACAGGGTCTTGATACTTCTACACATCTGGTCGCTCCTGTTCGACCTCGCATGAACATGGCCATCAGCCCGCCTGTTCGCGAAGTCGTGTGCTGATACGACTTGATTTTGCCTTCGGCTTCATCGAGCAGAAAGCCAACGCGAGAGCAAGCCCCGAAAAGAGTGCGGCCACCCCGCCGAAGCCTGCGCCGGAATCGCTCGCCTTTCCACGATCGTCCGTGAAGCAGGGCGGGCCAATGAAGACAACCGCCAAAGAGTAGTGAAGAAAGTATGAGAAAGCGTAGCTTCATGGTGTCGGATTTTGAAGATTTGCGCTCAAAAAGAACGACTCGGCGGCGAATGATTCAATGACAAACATGACGCGACAGTCTCTGAGAATTAATTGTTGGGTGCGATTATTTTGCAAATGTTGATGAATTGTCGATGCAAATAATTGGCTTGAACACATCTATGATCTGCGATCTCGAAGTTTGTACTCGCACGCAATCGGGGTCAGGGAGAACATGGGAAAGAACACTAAAGCTCAGGAGTCGGGTGCGGAAAGGCGCACGACACGAAGATCGGCGAGACCGCCTGCCTCGCCACTGAATCGACAGCCGTCGATGCGGAGGCCTGCTTGGGCCGCCGTATTTCTCATTTCACTTGCATTGACCGGGTGCCAGGCAGCTACGACCAAGACCACCCAGTCCCTCCCTGATACTTTCAACGGCATACCGCGCCCTTCCGGGAGAGGGACGATCACCGATGTCGTCGCGGATTGGCCGCTTCGATTCTTCGCGCATGACTTCGGCACGTCGTGCTACAGCATCTATGGCTGCAACATCAGATACGGAAACTATCGGCGCGCAGAGCCCGAGGATGAATTGAAGCTGTCCTCGGCTTCGATCGGCGACAAGTATCCAAACAACCTGAGTGCCAGTGCCGGTCCGGTCCGCAACTTCCCGCCACCTGCCATTGTTACCTGGCGCTCCAAGGACGGTACGCCGTTGCGCGCCGAAATAGACATAGCCGAAATCTTCAAGGATCAGTTGATCCTTCACAACCTCAAGCGCGAAGAGATTTCACTGAATGCCAGTGGCATCGCCCCGGGGATCATCCTGGAAGTCAACGACCGCACGATCAGTGTCTATATGCGGGCGCACATCCCCACCAAGCAACTACAAGTACCCGGGAACCGCTACAGCGATTTCCGCTACGACTTGATCAAGGCTTTCAGCCACACCTACTGACTAAGGATTAACAAGGAGCGTAAATCATGGGGGGCATGCACAAGAAGCCGGATAGCGTGGACGTCGATGCCACTAGAAATCACAAGTCTTCAGAAAGGCACGCGGCACGAACATCGTCAGGGCCACCTGACGCATTGTCGAATCGACGATCGTCGAAGCGGGGACCTCATTGGGTCGCCGCACTGCTCACCTCATTCGTAATGACAGGATGTCAGACCACCGTGATCAATTCCTCCTACTCCCGAGAATCCTCTGAACGTCAGGACGTGCCGTCCTCCGAAGTCTATGGTTGGCCTTTGCGGTTTGCCGCACACCAGTTCGATGCTTTTTGCTATAGCACTTATGGCTGCAAAGTCAAATATGGAAACTATCGCCGCATTGGTGATCCTGAGGATCAATTGAAATTGTCCTCGACTTCTATTGGGAGCGCGTATCCCAACAATCTGAGTGCCAGTTACGGTCCGATCCGCAACTTCCCGCAACCGGCCAGCGCTACCTGGCGCTCCAAGGACGGTACGCCATTGCATGCAGAGATCGACATGGCGCAGATCTTCAAGGAACAGGTGATCCTTCACAACCTCAACCTCGTGGCGCAGTACGTCAACCGACTGAGCGACGCGCCCATCCTGCAATTGCAGACGCTGCCCGAGGACCGGGACCTGTACCGCGTCCATCGCTCCGACCAGCACGCGTTCTTCTACGGCACCCGTGGCTACGATGCGGACGGCTTGCGTGACCGCGTCAACCAATTGGGGTCCTCGGTGCAATGCCGAGTCGTCGAAGTGCGCGAGTGCATCAGCAAGGACCCGATGAGCCCGGAGTTGGAGCGGCAGTTGGAGCGGCGCGCCGCGGCGCCATCGCTGGACGCCACGGCCATCGAAAGCGTGGCGCCGTTCGCCCCACCCAGGAGCGACCTGGACCGCATGATCGATCAGTTGTATGCGGCCTCCCTGAGCGGCAACGATGCCGATTGGCAGCAAGCGATGCAGACCACGTCGCAGCAGTTCATGCGCTCGCCGCAGGGACAAGCCTGGCAGCAGGAGGTGGATCAATACGGGCTGGCCCTGCAAGCGCAGCAGGCCGAACTGGAGGCGCAGCAACTTCGCCAGCAGGCGCTGCAGCGGCATCGGGAAGCCCCTGCGCACCAACCCGCCATGCGGATGTGATCGCTCATGAAGACGGACAACATCGAGGAAGTCCAGCAGTTGCTGGTGAAGCTGGCACACATCGCCAGCCAGATCGAAGCGCGAAGCACTGACATCACGCGCCGCATCGAAGTCGCGTCCGGCGCCATGCATCAGGGCTTGCAGCGCCTGGACGGCGGCGTCGATCGCTTTACCCGGGAGGCGATGGAGGCGATCAGCCACGGCTCGCAGGCGGCGGTTTCTGAGGGAGCCCGCGATGCGTTGGACGGGTTCAATCTGAAACTGGCGCAAGCTGCTGGCCGCGCTCAAGGGGCCGCTGATGCACTGGGCGAGCAGGGGCGCGCGTTGACGGTGGCGCAACAGGGTCTCGTCTGGAAGGGACTTGTTGCGTTGACCATCGGCTCACTCCTGGCCGCGGGGGGAAGCGCCTATGTGGCCTGGGCCAGCATGCGCGAAGTCCGGCAGGCCGAATTCGGCACTGCCATCTTGCGAGCTACCCGCTCCGGCGCGTTGACCTCATGCGGCGAGGCGCTGTGCGTGAAGGTAGGGCAGAAATCGCGCCGCGCCGGCGCTCGCGGCGAATACGTGGTCGTGGAGGACTGAACCTGGCATCGCGCTACTTGGCCGCTTCAACTTTTACCCGTGCATTCGGCGCCTCCCCGAACATCTCCGGCGCGTACAGCGCCTCCACCCGGCTGGGCGGCAGCGCGAAGTCGCCGACATTGTTCAGCCGCACGGTGTATTCCATCTTCACCACGCCCTTGGGCAGGTATTCGTAGTAGCTGCGGAAGGCCTCGAAGCTGCGCTCCTCGAACGCGGGCCAGCCGCGGCCCGATCGCTTTTCACCCTGGGTCGCGATCTGCGAGTCGCGGCCGAGGCCGCCGCCAAGGATCGTCGAGCCACCGGGGATCGGATCGGTGATCGCCACCCACGTCATGTCGGCGCTGGCGTTCACCTCCAGGCTCACACGCAGGATGTCGCCGCGCGTGTAGATGCCCTTCACGGCCTGCTCGACAGGCGTGATGGTCTTCGTGATCGCATAGCCGGCAGCGAAGGGCGCCTTGAGTTGCACCGCGGCTACCGACTGGAGCGTCAGCCATGGCTTGCCCGTGCCGGTCTGCGTGACGAGCAACGTGTCGTGCGCCGACGGCGGCTCCGGCCACGGCATGAACAGGCGGTTGTTGCGCAGGTTGCCCGGCGATGCCGGTGCGCCGAAGGCGGTCGTCTGGTTGGGCGCACCGGAGGCGTCGGTGGCCTTGATACGCTCGACCTTGCTCCAGTCCACCTGTGCCTTGAGCGTGCCCAGGTTCGCGGCAGTGATGCCGGTGACGGGCGTGCTCTCGAAGCGCCTCGAAAACTTCTCCAGCGCCAGCCCGCCCCACAGGTTGGCGGTGGTGGTGTGCCATGCGCCGTTCTGCTGCCGGCCGATGAAGCCGGTGGCGAGCTTGGCCGTTTCGTCCTTCCATGCCGGATCGTCCATGACCGCGAGCAGCAGTCGCGCTGCGTTGACGTCGCCGTTGGTCATGAGCCACCACCAGTAGTCGTCCTGTTCGGTGCTGAAGACCACCTTGGTGCCCTGGAAGCTCAGCCGCGCCTTGAGCACGTTGCTGGCTTCGTCGATGCGCTGCTGGCGCTGCGGCACGTCCTGCACGCGCTTGAGGATGTTGAACCAGTCGATTACCGCGCTGGTCGGCCACTGGTTCGGCGCGATGGTGATGCTGCCGACCATGCGGCCCTGGGCCTTGCCGTAGCGCGACAACGCTTCGAGCGCCGCGAGCTTGCGCACGTCCAGGTCCTTGCGCGGGCTCCAGAACTCGCGCTGGATCCTGCCTTCGACGAATGCGGCCAGCCCTTGCGCCATCGGTGCGACAGCCGCTTCGGGCAATGCGAAGGCCGGGTCGAGCGCAGCGGCTTCGTGCGTGGCGGCGAGCACGTAGGCCGTGAGGATGTCGCTGCCGCGGTTGGCTTCGCCGTCCCGCGGGGGGAAGTAGTTGGCGAGGCCGTCGCCATCCAGATAGGTCGGCAGCTGCGCGACCACCGCCTGCCATGCCTTGCCGTCGCGAAGGCCGATGGACTTGCTGGCCTTCTGCTCCAGGCAGATGTAGGGGTAGGCCGCAAACCAGTCGCGCACGCCGGTCAGGCCCTCGGCGAGCCGGGGCTGCAGCGACAGCCGCAGGCCGCCGCGGCCGGGCAGGGCGTCGGCGGGCAGGGCCACGTCGATGGTGAAAGGCCCGTCGAGCTGGACCAGCGTCGCCTGCTGCACCGTCAGCGGCACGGCGGGCACGATGCGCTGCCGAACCTTGAGCGCATCGCGTGCGCCTGATAGCGTGTCCTTCGCTTCGATTTCCCACAACAAGGCTTCGGCACGCGTCTGCGCGAGCTGGGCGGGCGCGCTCACGGTCCATGCGAGTTCGCGGGCTTCGCCGGCCGGGATCTCGACCGTCTGCGGTTCGAGCGTCAGCAGCGTGGCGCGCGGCGTGGCCTCGACCTTCATCGCTTGCTGCGTCGTGTTACGCAGCGTGATCTGGGCGCGGAACTGGTCGTCCTCGCGCACCAGCGGGGGGAGGCCGCTGATGATCTGGAGGTCCTGAGTGGCCTGGATCGAGGTCTGCCCGGTGCCGAACAGCCCGGTGCCTGCGTCGGCCACGGCGACGATCCGGAAAGTGGTGAGCGCATCGTTGAGCGGCACCGTCACCGTGGCCTGGCCGTTGGCGTCGAGCACGACGGCGGGCTTCCACACCAGCAGCGTGTCGAGCAATTCGCGGGTCTGACTCTTGCCGCCGCCACCGCCCGCGGGCACGGCCTTGCGGCCGTAGTGCCGGCGGCCGACGATTTCCATCTGCGCGGTGGAGGTGCTCACGCCCCAACTGCGCCGCTGCAGCATGGCTTCGAGCAGGTTCCAGCTGTCGTTGGGCATCAGCTCCAGCAAGGCCTGGTCGACCGCGGCCACCGCCACTTCGGCGCCGGCCGCGGGCTTGCCGTCGGGCAGCCTGCCGGTGATGGTCACCCGGGCCTCGGCGCGCACCGGGTAGCTGGGCTTGTCGCTCGCGACCTTGACATCGATGCTGTGCGACTGCGTGCCGACACGGATTTCGGCCAGGCCGAGGCGGTAGGCCGGCTTGCTGAGGTCGACCAGCGCGGTCGGCGCGACATACTCCTTGCCCTCGTACCAGAACGCCGTCCACCATTCGCGCGGCGCCTTGAAGCCCCAGGTGAAGAAGCTGTACCACGGCACTTCGCGCAGCCGTCCGCGCAGCGCGAGCACACTCACGTAGGCGTTCGGGCCCCAGTCGGGCTTGACGACCAGGCTGACGGTCGGGTCCTGTCCGTTGAGCTGCACCACGTGCGTCTCGATCACGCCTTCGCGTTCCACCGACACCAGCGCGGTCGCGAAGCGGAAGGGGCTGCGCACCTGGAACTTGGCGACTTCGCCGGGCAGGTAGCTTTTCTTTTCCGGCAGCACGTCGATGCGGTCGTGGTCCTCGCCGCCGAACCAGAGCTCGCCCTGCTGCGTGACGTAGACCGAGCTGGCGGCGCGGCTGTCACGGCCGTCCTTGTCGGTGGCACTGGCGATGAGCTCGACCTGTCCCGGCTCCTTCAGCTCGACCTCGCACAGCAGCAGGCCGCGCGCGTCGCTCTTGCCGGTGCACACGGTGCCTATCTCCTTGACGTCGGTCTTGTTGTCGTAGGTGTAGAAGCCGCCCACCATGCGCTTGCGGCTGGTGGTCGTGACGCGCGCGATGGCGCGCACGTTGAGCGTCACGCCTTCCTGCGGCTTGCCGGCGAGGTCGAGGGCGAGCGCCTGGAAGCGGAGCTTCTGCCTGGCGGAGACCCAGCCCTCGGTCTTGATGCCGGCGATGACGGCGGCGGGCCACAGCGTGTGGATGCTGCGCAGGGTCTGCATCTCGCCGTTGGGGTCGGCGTACGTGGCCTCGAGCAGCAGCTCGCGCGGCGAGGCCTTGGTTGGAGGGATCTTGTCGATCGTGAGCTTGCCGGCGCCGTTCTTGTCGAGCGTGAGCGGCAGCTTGTCGGCGATCACCTTGGCGTCGTCGGCGGACGCGTCGCCGGTGTCGCTCGCGTCCTCCTTGGTGGGCGGCGAGAAGCTGAAGGCATCGAAGTCCGCGAACGAAAGCCGCTTGCCGCGCACCATGGCCGACACGTGCACCGGCAACTGGGCGGCGCCGCCACCGGCCACGTAGTTGATCTGCAGGTCGACCGGCAGCGAGGTCACGGCCACCAGGGGCTTCGTGTCGCTGGGCGCGATACGGCCCTCGAGCACCGGCAAGCGGAACTCCTCGACACGGAACTGGCCGGTGCTGTAGCTGCGCTGGTCGCCGTCCTTGCCGCTGCGCAGCTCGACCTGGTAGATGCCGAGCTTGGCGCCGGGTGGGATCTGGAAGGTGTTCTCGCCGCTGCGGCCGCCGGTCGCGGTCCTGCGCCATGAGACCGACTGCGTGAACTGCTGGCCGCTGCCGACGTGCGTCACGACCAGCGTGTCCGGCGAAGTCCCGGGCAGGCCGAACCCCTTGCTCGTCTGCGTTCGGATCAGGTGCTTCATCGACACCGTTTCGCCGGCGCGCAACAGGGTGCGGTCGAACACGGTGTGGGCGATCTGGTCGGGCTGCGGGTCCAGGCTGGTCGGCACGTTGAAGCGCCAGGGCTCGATGCCGCGTTGCCAGTCGCTCCAGGTGAAGGCCAGGTCTTCGACACCCGCCTCGTCCTTCGCGCGGGCACTGACGAACCAGGCGTCGGCGTTGTAGTCGTCTTCGCTGTTGCAACTCGGCGCGTTGGGCGAAAGGCCCGGGAACTGCACCAGGCCGCGTGCGTCGGTCGTGCCGGTGGCGACTTCCTTGCCGTCGCAGCCGGACACGCGCACGGTGGCATTCGCGACCACCTTGCCCTTGTCCAGCGTCGTCACCCAGGCCACCGAGTTCTCGCGGCCCAGCTTGAAGTGCACGGCGAGATTGGTGGCGAGCGCCGTGGTGCGCACGTACATCGTGCGGCCGCTGCCGTAGCGCTCGTCGAGCAGCGCGTCGCCGAGCTTCTGCGATGCGATCTCGAGCACATGGAAGCCCGGCGTGAGCGGAATGCCGACGACCTCGAAGGGGCGCGGATCGGTGCCGTCGGACTTGGGCATGTCCAGCGTCCTGACGCCGTTCTGGCCGTTGAGCAGGGACACCATGCGCGTCTGGAGGGTATCGCGGTCGTCCTTGTCGATCACCTTTGGCAGCGCACCCTTCACGTCTTGCGCGGCGCGCTTGCGCGTGACGGTGTAGTTGTTGTCGTAGCGGCGCACCTTGCGGAACCACGCGATGATTTCCGCGTCGGTCTTCGGGTTCATGTCGCTCACCTTGCCCGGCGTCAGCGCCTGGACTTGCAGTGCGGGCTCGACTCTCCGGACCGTCACCGGCATCAGCGCCACGCCGCCCGGCTCGGCCAGCCGTTCAACCACGCCGAATGGCGAGGCGGCGAACTTCGCGAGCGGCGGCATCGCGCCCGTGGCGACCTTCATCGGATAGCTGTCGGGCGACGCCAGCGCGCGTCCCGATGCGTCCTCGAATTTCGGCGGCAGCTCGACGGTGAACTGCGTCTGCTCGGCGAAGGGTGGCGGGAAACTTACCGATTCCACGATCGCGTCGGCATCCTTCGCGACGTTCTCGTCGAAACGGGGCTTGATGGTCTTGCCGCCACCCTTGAGCGTGATCTCGGCGGCGAGCCGGCGCGCGACCGGCGCGTTGAACTGCAGCACCATCGGCCGCAGCGGCAGGCAGGCGGCCTGCGCATTCTCGCGCTCGCAACTGAAAGAGATGGCAAAGGGCTCGCGCACCTCGAAGTTGAGGCGGCGCTCGACGTTGTTGAGCACTCCGGACGGCGTGGCGACGCCCTTGCCGTAGACCAGTTGCACGCGGCTGCCCGGGGTGAGCGTGCGGTTGCATTGCAGGGTGACGAAACGCTGCGGCTCCTTTTCGGCTTCCTTGTCGCGGCCGAAGGCCTTGAGCAAGGCGGTGCGCTGCTCTCCGTCGACGAGCTTGACGGGAATGCGCTCGCCGATGTCGCCGGCCGCGCACCATACGTTCTGCTGCACGCTCTCCAGAGTGGCCGCGCCATTGAGTTCGAGCATGAACTGCTGCTGCTCGTCGATCTTCCCGTAGCTCGGTTGATGGTGGCGGACGAAAGGGCCGCCGCTGTTGAACTGGTAGCGCTCCGGGCCCGTGAGGGCCGCGCCCGCGGGCGACTTGAAGCCCGCGACGCGCGTGGCCGTGCAGCGCACGCCCGGCGGGAGGTCGTTCTCGAAGTCGAAGACCCACTGCTTCTCGCCGGCCCAGCGGCCCGCGCCCTTGGCGGCCTGCGCGTCGTCGCAACTGAGCGCCAGCGGCGCGGGCGCCTTCGGGTCGCCAATGTGGGCGGCCGGCTGGTCGAATTTGGCGACGACCTGGCGAATGCGCGCCACTTCGCCTTGCGGCGTCAGGCTGGTGATCTGCAGCGCGTGGCCCTGGCCGGCAACGAAAGCGCCGGCGGCCAGCACAAGACTCGGAATCAATCGGCTCAAGCGGGTATCCCTCCTCGCGGGGAGCGTAGCCTATTTGCCCCTGCGAATCGGGTGCCAGGAAGGGCGTTCCTTACAATTCGTGGCTCGTCGTGCGGTGTCGCGCGGACCGCCTCACACATCACGCCGACTGATGAAACGTTACTGGGAAATCGATGCACTGCGCGGGCTCATGCTCGTGCTGATGACCATCACCCATCTGCCCACGCGCCTGACGGATCCGCTGGGGCAGCCCTTCGGCTTTGTGTCGGCGGCCGAAGGCTTCGTGCTCCTGTCGGCTTTCGTGGCGGGGCTGGTCTACAGTCGCATCAGCTACAACCGCGGCGTCGATTCCATGCGGCAGGCCTTCTGGCGGCGCGCGCTCAAGGTGTATCTGAGCCAGGCCGCGACCTTGCTCTTCCTGTTCACGATCATCACGGCTGTGAGCCTGCGCATCGACCAGCCGGCGGTGAAGAACCTGCTGTCCTTCTACCTGGCGAATCCGCGCGAGGGCTTCATCTTTTCGCTGCTGCTGGTGTACGAGCCCGCGCTGCTCGACATCCTGCCGATGTACATCTTCTTCATGCTGATGAGTCCGTGGGTGCTGGCCTTCGCGATGCGTCACGGCTGGGCCGGCGTGATGGTGGCGAGCGCCACCGTATGGGGGCTGGCGCAATTCGGGCTCAGCGAGTGGCTGTATGAACTGGCAGTCCGGTATGTGGGACTGCCCGTGCCATTCCATGAAATGGGCGCGTTCAACGCCTTCGCCTGGCAGTTCCTGTGGTTCACCGGTTTGTGGATGGGGGCCAGCCGCAATGCGCCCGCTGCGCAGCCCTTCCGCTTTCCCACATGGTTGCTGGTGGTGGCCGGCGCGGCCGCGCTGTACGGGTTCTACTGGCGCCACCACGGCATCAACGGCCAGGCGCCTTTCGGTGGCGACGTGGAACTCAACCTGCTGTTCGACAAGTGGCAGCTGGGGCCGCTGCGCATCGTGAATCTCGTCGTGCTCGGCATCCTGGCGATCCGCTTCGGTCCGGACTTCATGCGGCGCATCCCTCGCCTGCACTGGCTGGAGGCCATGGGCCGGGCCTCGCTGCCGGTCTTCTGCGCGCACCTGGTGGCGGTGTTGACGGTGTTGGCCGTCTTTGGCGACAGTCAGACCGCGCGGCCATGGTGGGGCGATGTGCTGCTTCTGGGCGCGGTGTTCTCGGGCCTCTACGGCGTGGCGCGGACCGTCCAGTGGTGGGACGAGCGGGGCCAGCCCCCCGGGGCACTAGCGGAGCCCTTGCGCGACTGAGGCGTCGACCCGCGTCGACGGGTCCGGCAGGTATTGCGCGATGACCGATTGCCAGAGCCGGTAGCCCTCGTCGTTCATGTGGAGCTGGTCGCCGCGGAACAGCTCGGCGCGGGGCCGGCCGTCGGCGCCCATCATCGGCGTGAACACGTCGATGTACTCGCTGTTGGGCAGGCGGCGAAGGTAGGCCGCGATCACGTTGTTGGTCTCTCGGACCTGCGGCAGCAGCTTCTCGCGCGAAGGGCTGGGCTTGACCGAGATGTACGCGATGCGCGTGTTCGGCAGCTCGGAGCGCACGGTGTTGGTGAAGTGCGCAAAGCTCTCCAGGATCTGCAGCGGCGTGCGGCCTTCGGCCAGGTCGTTGTCTCCGGCATAGACGAGCACGAGGCGAGGCTTGTAGCGCACCACCAGTTCGTGCACGAAGAGGCTGCAGTCGGCCATGGTCGAGCCGCCGAAACCGCGGTTGATGACCACCGGCTGCTGCCTGAAGTCCTGCGCGATATTGGGCCACATCCGGATGGTGGAACTGCCGACGAAAAGCACGCCGTCGCTGGCGGGAAGGGCCGCCCGGTCGGCGCTCGTGAAGGCATCGAGTTCGCTGCGCCATCGGGTCTGCGCTGCGAGGTAGGCGGAGGAAGAAGCTTGCGCCGCGTCGATCCCTGCGACGGATTGGGCCTGCGATGCCAGCGTCGTGAGCAACGCGAGCGAAACAGCGGCAAGGCGAACAGCTTTCATCGACACCATGGAAATCCAAACGTTCTTCGACCCGAAAGCGTTGGCGAGTTCCCTGCCAACGCGTTGTGAAATGGTAACGGTTCGAATGTCCGGGTACCGCGACACCGGGCGGCCGTACCTCGAAGAAAGGGAATTGCAACATGCTGAAACATATACTGGCATCCCTCCCTGGAGCGTCCATGCACGAGCAAAGCAGCCCTGCGCCTCGACCGTTCTGGCATCGCCTGAACACCTTCTTCGCGTTCCCGTTTCAGTGGGAGCCGCTGGCCTATGCGGTCGTGCTCGCGCTGTGCGCCTTGCTCGCCCATATCCTGATCTTCCTGCCGCGCGCGCTCGCCGTGCTGCTGGTCGAGCTCGGCATCCTGCTCGCGGCCACGCGCTATGGCTTCAAGGTCATGGCGCTCGGCTCGCGCGGCATCGTGCGCGCCAGCGACTTCCCGCGAACGCTGAACGACGAGTGGACGAACCTGCCTTGGAAGCTGTTCGCGCTGGTGCTCGCTCAGGGCTTCGCCGCCGGACTCCTGGGCGCGCTGAATCCCGTGCTGGCGCAAATCGCGATGCTCGTCGTCTCGTTCACCCTGCCGGCCACCATGATGGTGCTGGTGCAGTCGGGCAGCTTCTTCCAGGCGCTGAACCCGGTGCTCGTGTGGGAGACCATGCGCGCGGTCAGCTGGCCTTATGCGCTGCTGTGCGTCTTTCTTTTCCTGCTGAACACAGGCGCGCAGATCGCGCTGGTCATGCTGCTGCCGCTGATGAGCGGCTGGATCATGCTGCCCGCCATCAACTTCGTGATGATCTATTTCGGCTGGGTCATGGCCAGCCTGCTGGGCTACGTGATGTACCAGAACCATGCCGAGCTGGGCATCGAGCTGCTGCCGGGGGCGGGCGCCGACGATCGCCAGATCGACACACGCACGCCGGCGCAGATTGCCCAGCAGCAGACCGACGCGCTGGTCGCGCAGATGGTGACCGATGGCGACATCGCCGGTGCGCTCGCGCTGGCCTACGAGGCGCAGCGCACGCAGCCGGACGACCTGGCGGCCCGGCGCCGCTACCACCGAGTGCTGTTGCTGTCGCCCGACAAGACGGCCTCGCTGCTGGACCATGCGCGCCGGCTGATCGACATGCTGGTGCGCCGTGACATGGCATCCGAAGCGCTCAAGGTCTACAAGGACTGCCGCGAGAGGGATTCCACCTTCGCCATCGATGACCCGGCCGTCACACTGGCACTCAGCCGCATCGAGTGGCGCAACGGCGACGCACGCGCCGCGCTGGCGCTGCTGTCCGCCTTCGACAAGCGCTTCCGCGGCCACGCGATGATTCCGCACGCCTACGAGTTGGCCGCGCGCGTGCTGGTGCAGGGGCTGAACCGGCGCGACATGGCGCTGCCGATCCTCACGACACTGGAATCACGCTACCCCGACAGCGAGCAGACCTCCGAGGTCCGCTGGCTGCTGCGAGAGGTTCCGCAGGGCTGAAGTCCAGCCTTCGGTTCAGCCCTTCTGCAACGTGCGCGTGACCATGTCCTGCGGCGCGAGGCGCAGCAGATGGGGAAGCCAGTCCAGGGCCTGGTCGCGGCGGCCGGCCTGCAGCAGGCCATTGGCGCACAGCGAGAGGGTGTCGGGCAACTCGGGGTGATCGGGCGCGGTTTTCAGCAGCGCCTGGCAGAGCCGCTCGGCATCGACGAACTGCCGCGCCCGCGTGAATCGCCGGGCGAGCCGCGCCATGTCGTCCGGCTTCAGGCGTGCGCCCGGCCTGGCGTGATCGAGGTAGGTCTTGTAGCTCACGTACTGCAGTTCGAGCGTGACCGGATCGTGCGCCGCGAGCTTGAAGATGCGGTGCGCCGCACGATGGAAGTCCTCGCCTGCCGGCCACAGCCTGGCGGTGTTGAACCATGCGCGGAGCGTGTCGGCGTCGTCGGGCCGCAGCTTGGCCGCTGCGCGCCATTCGGCGCATGCCTCCTCGAACTTCATCCCGGCGGCGAGACGGCGCGCCGACGCGACGTGTTGCGCGAACGGATCCGGTGCGGCTTCGGCCGGCGCCGAGGGTAGCTGGAGCTGCCGCCACCGCATTGTGCCCGCCATGAGCAGCGCGCCGGTCAGCAGGCCGCCGAGGTGCGCCATGTAGGCAATGCCCTGGCCGCCGACGAAGTGCTGCAGCAACTCGTTGGCGATCCACGCCGGCAGCAGGATCAGCGCCGGGGCGGTGACGTAGTTGAAGTAGAAGAACAGTTGGTAGAAGAATCGGATGCGCCGCAGCCGGTACATCACCGCGTACATGCCCATCAGCGCCGATACCGCGCCCGAGGCACCGAGTCCGTAGCCGCCATTGCCTGCGTAGGCCCACGCGGCCAGCGCCGAGGCGCCCACCGCACCAAGCAGATAGAAACCCAGGTAGAGCGTGCGCCCCAGGGCCAGTTCGACCGAGAAGCCGAAGAGGAACAGGAAGAGCATGTTGCCCAGCAAGTGGCCGGTGCTGGCGTGCAGAAAGGCGGAGGTGACCCAGGTCCAGGGCTTGAACTCGGCGCCTGCGTTGTGGTCCTGTGCCCAGCGTTCCGTGAAGGGCGGGGGCAGCATCGATTCGTACTCGCGGCGCTCGTTCTTCCACTCGGCGTAGCGCGGATTGGCGGGCGTCACGACCGCATCCGCATGCAGCTTGTGGAGAAAGGCCTTCTCGCGCTGCAGCCCTTCGAGCAGGTGCTCGACGTCGCCGCGTGCGAGCAGCCGCTCCGCAGCGGGCGCATGCGGCGAGCCGGTTTCCGCGAGCCATTCGACGAAAGCAGGCAACTCCAGCCGGGGCAGCTCGCTGTGCGCATAGAAGCGGGCCGCGCGCTGCTCGGCCTTCTGCTCGGAGCGCTGCGGTCCCCAGAACACCAGCATGTTCACGAGGATGAGCAGCACGGTCATCCATGGCGGGTTGCGCCATGTCGGCCGGCTTTCGAGCGGGATCGCGTAGAACAAGTCGCGTCAGTCGGCGCTCAGAGGCTGTTGCGCCCGATGCCCTGGTAGATGACGCCGGCTTCCTTCATGTTGGTCGGCTCATACAGATTGCGGCCGTCGAAGATAACGGGCGATTTCATCAGCGTCTTGAGTCGTTCGAGGTTGGGGCTGCGATAGGCCTTCCACTCGGTCACGATGATCAGTGCGTCGGCACCGTCGAGCGCTTCCATCGGATCCTTGGCGGAAGTGAAGCCGATGCGTTCGAGCAGTGAAGGCGCATCCGCGAAATCGAGCTGGAGCACGCGCTGTGTCTCGTGGACGGCAATGGGGTCGTGCGCCACCACGCGCGCGCCGGCGCGAAGCAACACGCCGATCACCACGCGGCTGGGCGCCTCGCGCATGTCGTCGGTGTTCGGCTTGAAGGCCAGCCCCCAGAGCGCGAAGGTGCGGCCGCTCAGGTCGGGGCCGAAGCGCTCCAGCACCTTGTTGGTCAGCACGCGCTTCTGCTCGTCGTTGACCGCCTCGACCGATTCGAGCACGCGCAGTGCCTGGCCGTTGTCGCGCGCGATGCGTGTCAGCGCCTGGATGTCCTTGGGAAAGCAGCTTCCGCCGTAGCCCGTTCCGGCATAGAGGAAGCTGTAGCCGATGCGTGGATCGGAGCCGATGCCCTGGCGCACGGCCTCGATGTCGGCGCCCACGCGGTCGGCCAGGTTGGCCAGCTCGTTCATGAAGCTGATGCGGGTGGCGAGCATCGCGTTGGCCGCGTACTTGGCGAACTCGGCGGAGCGCACGTCCATCACGCGCGTGCGCTCGTGGTTTCGGTTGAAGGGGGCGTAGAGCCGGCGCATCCAACCCAGCGCCTCGCGGCCGTTGTCGTCGTCGCTGTAGCCGATGACGATGCGGTCGGGCCGCATGAAGTCCTCGACTGCCGCGCCTTCCTTCAGGAATTCGGGATTGCTGACGACCGAGAAGCGCAGGTCGGAACGCCCGCGCTTGTCGAGTTCCTCCTGGATCACGGCGGTGACGCGGTCGGCCGTGCCCACGGGCACCGTCGATTTGTCGACCACGACCTTGAAGCCCTCCATGTACCGGCCGATGTTGCGGGCCGCGGCCAGCACGTACTGCAGGTCCGCGCTGCCGTCCTCGTCGGGCGGCGTGCCCACGGCGATGAACTGCACGTCGCCGTGGGCGACGGAGGCTGCGATGTCGGTGGAGAACGAGAGTCGCCTGGCCGATACGTTCGATTCCACGAGGTCGCCGAGGCCCGGTTCGTAGATCGGGAGGCCCCCTTCGTTGAGCGTCGCGATCTTGCGCGGGTCGACGTCGAGGCAGAACACATGGTTGCCGATGTCCGCCAGGCAGGCGCCGGTGACGAGCCCGACGTAGCCGGTGCCAATGATCGAGATATTCATGAGTTCAGGCCGCCTTGGGTTCAGAGAGGATCTGGTCGAAATACGCGATGGTCTTCGTCAGCCCTTCCGCCAACTGGGTGTGAGGCACCCAGTCGCCGAGTTCCTTCTGCGCGAGCGAGATGTCGGGGCGACGCTGCTTGGGATCGTCCGCCGGCAGCGGCATGCGCACCAGCTTGCTCTTGGAGCCTGTCAGCTCGATGACCTTGTTGGCCAGCTCCAGCATCGAGAACTCTCCCGGGTTGCCGATATTGATGGGGCCCGGCACTTCGTCGCCGGTGTTCATCATGCGGAGCATCGCTTCGACCAGGTCGTCCACATAGCAGAAGCTGCGGGTCTGCTGGCCATCGCCGTAGATGGTGATGTCCTCGCCCTTGAGCGCCTGCACGATGAAGTTCGACACCACGCGGCCGTCGTTCAGGTGCATGCGGGGGCCGTAGGTGTTGAAGATGCGCACGACCTTGATGCGCAGCTTGTGCTGGCGGTGGTAGTCGAAGAACAACGTCTCGGCGCAGCGCTTGCCCTCGTCGTAGCAGCTCCGGATGCCGATCGGATTCACGCGGCCCCAATAAGCCTCGACCTGGGGATGGATATCGGGGTCGCCGTAGACCTCGCTGGTGGAAGCCTGCAGGATCTTGGCGCGCACCCGCTTGGCCAGCCCCAGCATGTTGATGGCGCCATGCACGCTGGTCTTGGTGGTCTGCACCGGATCGTGCTGGTAGTGGATCGGCGAGGCCGGGCAGGCGAGGTTGAAGATCTCGTCCACCTCGACGTAGAGCGGGAAGGTCACGTCGTGGCGCATCAGCTCGAAGCGCGGGTGGTCGAGCAGGTGTTCGACGTTGCGCTTGGTGCCGGTGAAGAAGTTGTCCACGCACAGGACGTCGTGCCCCTGTTCGATGAGCCGGTCGCAGAGATGGCTGCCCAGAAAACCGGCGCCGCCGGTGACGAGCATTCGCTTGGAAGCGTTGTATTGCCGCATGTGCGTGATCACTCCTTAAAAAGATCCATCGGATCAGGGTTGCTGGGACCGCTGTTCGTACATCTTCGCGTCGACCAGCATCCGGAACCACAAGGCCTGGAAGAAGGCGAAGTAGAAGCCCGTGCGGCCATCCAGGAAGCCGAGCCGGAAGACGTAGCGGTAGATGAAGTAGCTGAGCGAGCGCATGCCCGTCGGCAGCTTGTAGTAGAGCTCCTTGATGTAGCGGGTGCGCTCGCGGGCATCGCCCGTGAGGCGCGGCTTCAGCACGTTGTCACCGCTCACGCGAGGGCCGAGCTTCTCCTTGGCCTCGGCGTCGCTCCAGCGGTTGTGGCTCGCGATCCAGTCGCTGAGCCGGGCCGAGTTCTTGTCGTGCATGAAGCCATTGAGCCGCCCCGGCTTTGCGGGACTGATGAAATGCTGGTCGTAGAGCCGAGACTCGCAGCGCCCCAACCCTGAGCGGAACAGCCTCAGGTGCCACGGATTGACGCCGCTGAAGCGCAGCATCTTGCCCATGAAGTAGTCGCGGCGGCGTAGGAGATAGGCGTCGAATTCGGGCGTGCCCGAAAGCAGGGCATTGATTTCATCCACCGACCGGTCATCGAGCACCTCGTCGGCGTCCAGGTGGAGCTGCCAGGCATAGGCGCCCTCGATCTGGTCGATCGCCCAGTTGCGCTGGTCGCTGTAATTGGAGAAGGGGCGCTGCACGACGGTGCATCCCAAGGCCTCGAGGATGGCGGGCGTGCCGTCGGACGAGTGAGAGTCGACCACATAGACGTGGGGGCTCACCTTCTTCGCTTGCGAGACGGTTTCCCGAATGATCGAAGCGGAGTTGAAGGTCAGGATGACGACGACGCAGCGGGGCAGTTCCATGAGGTTTGGGCGCTCGGTATGCGATTCGGGCGGTGGGGCTTGCCACCTACCTAAGCGCGAAGCGTGCCAAACTTTAGCACTACATTCTTACGTTTTGGAACACATCCGACGGCCGGCAGTACTCCTCCCAACGGCCTATGACCTCGGGTTGCTGCTGTTTTGATAGCGGGGCGACCAATGCCGGCGTGGCATCGGTCGGGTTTCGGGTAAACCCGAGCGGCCTCAGGCCAGCCGCTTCCGGTGCCGTGCGATCTGCTGGCGAACCTGCGCCGGTGCGGTGCCGCCCAGGATATTCCGGGCCGTCAGCGAGCCGCGCAGGCTCAGCACGCCATACACATCCTTCTCGATCGTCGGATTGAAGGTCTGCAGCACCGCCAACGGCAGCTCCGACAGGTCCACCTTGTGCGAGATCGCTGCCTTGACCGCGTGCGCCACGGTTTCGTGCGCGTCGCGGAAGGGCAGGCCCTTCTTCACCAGGTAGTCGGCCAGGTCGGTGGCGGTCGCATAGCCGCGCAGGGCGGCGTTTTCCATCGCTTCGGGCTTGACCGTGATGCCGCCGACCATCTCCGAGAAGATGCGCAGGGTGTCCTTGAGCGTGTCGACGGTATCGAACAGAGGCTCCTTGTCTTCCTGGTTGTCCTTGTTGTAGGCCAGCGGCTGACCTTTCATGAGCGTGATCAGCGCCATCAGGTGGCCGACCACCCGGCCGGTCTTGCCGCGGGCGAGTTCGGGCACGTCCGGGTTTTTCTTCTGCGGCATGATCGAACTGCCGGTGCAGAAGCGGTCCGCGATGTCGATGAAGCCGAAGGATTGGCTCATCCACAGCACCAGTTCCTCGCTCAGGCGGCTGATGTGCACCATGGCGAGCGATGCGGCTGCCGTGAATTCGATGGCGAAGTCGCGGTCGCTCACCGCGTCCAGGCTGTTCTGGCACACCTCGTCCATGCCGAGCGCGCGGGCCACGGCCTCGCGGTCCAGCGGGTAGCTGGTGCCGGCCAGCGCCGCGGCGCCGAGGGGCAGGCGGTTCACGCGCCTGCGCACGTCGGCCATGCGTTCGGCATCGCGCGCGAACATCTCGACGTAGGCCAGCATGTGGTGCCCGAAGCTCACGGGTTGCGCCACCTGCAGGTGCGTGAACCCGGGCAGGATCACCTCGACGTTCTTGTCCGCGATCTCGATCAGCGACTTCTGCAGGTCCACCAGCAGGCCGCCGATCAGGTCGATCTCGCCGCGCAGCCAGAGGCGCACGTCGGTGGCGACCTGGTCGTTTCGGCTGCGGCCGGTGTGCAGGCGCTTGCCGGCATCGCCCACCAGCTGGGTGAGGCGGGCCTCGATATTCAGGTGCACGTCCTCGAGGTCGAGCTTCCATTCGAAGGCGCCGGATTCGATTTCCTCGCGAATCTGCTTCATCCCGCGTTGGATATCGGCGTGGTCCTGCGCGCCGATGATCCCCTGCGCGGCCAACATGCCGGCATGCGCAAGAGAACCCTCGATGTCAGCCTGCCACAGACGCTTGTCGAAGAAGACGCTCGCGGTGTAGCGCTTGACGAGGTCGCTCATCGGTTCGGAGAACAGGGCGGACCAGGCTTCGGATTTCTTGTCGAGTTGGTTTTGAGTCATGGGAACCGTTCGGGAGGCAATAATGGGTTTGTCACCCATTGTTTCTGTGATGCGCAACCCGTCGATTTTATCGGCCACCCCTTCGTCGTCGTCCGCGGCGGCCCCGCCAGCGCCCTTGCAGGCCAGGGCGCGCGTGCCCGCGCGCGGCCGCGTGGCGCTGTTCGACGCCTGCCAGATCGGGGTCGTGCTGCGCGCGGTGCTGTTCGTCGAGGTCGTCGTGGCGGTCGCCACCCTGTTCCTGGCGCCGACCTTGTCGGAGTGGCTGCTGCTGGCCGCGACCGTGACGGGCGGAGCCTTGCCCGCCACCCTGCTCTGGCTCCTGATTGCATGTGCGCTGAAGAAAGCACTCGGCCGCTTGCCGCTGCGCGCGCAGTACGCGGCAGGCGCCTTGCTTGGCGCGGTGGCCGGGCTCTACGGTTGCGCCTTGCTTCGCCTGACGGGCGTGGTCGGCGGCGCCCCCTGGGTGGCGAGCGCCCTGGCCGGTGCCTTGTTTGCGGGGCTGATGATGGCGGCGCTGGTACTGCGCGCGCGCGGACAGACGCCGGCGGCGACCACGGCGCGGCTCGAGGAACTGCAATCGCGCATCCGGCCGCACTTTCTCTTCAACACCCTCAACAGCGCGATCGCCCTGGTGCGCGAGGAGCCGGCCAAGGCCGAAGCGATGCTGGAAGACCTGAGCGAACTGTTTCGCCAGGCGCTGGCGGACCCCGGCGAGTCGGTCACGCTCGCGGACGAAATTGCGCTGGCCCAGCGCTACCTCGCGATCGAACAGGTGCGCTTCGGCGAGCGCCTGCGCATCCGCTGGGACATCGACCCCGAGGCCAACACGGCCCGGCTCCCGCCCCTGCTGCTGCAGCCGCTGGTGGAGAACGCGGTCAAGCACGGCGTCGAGCCGAGCCCCGAAGGCGCCAAGCTGCGCATCCGCACGGAACGCCGCGGCGGCATGGTGCTGATCGAGGTGGTCAACAGCCTGCCGCCCTTGCGCTGGGCCGACCAGCCCTTGCCGCGCGGACACGGCATCGCCCTGGACAACGTGCGCGATCGGCTGCGGCTGCTGCACGACATGCAGGCGCAGTTCAACGCCGGCATGGACCAGAAGAGCTATCGCGTCCGAATTGCCATTCCCGCAGAAACATGACTCCACTTCGCACCTTGATCGTCGACGACGAAGCGCTGGCGCGTTCGCGTCTGCGTGCTCTGCTGGCCGACTGCCGTGCTCCCGCGGCCGAGGTCGTCGCGGAGGCGGCGCATGGCGAGGGTGCGCTCCACCATCTGGCGAGCACACGCTTCGACCTCGTGCTGCTGGACGTCCACATGCCCGGCATCGACGGCATCGAACTGGCGCGCAGCCTGCGCAGCCGGCCGGGCGCGCCGGCGGTCGTGTTCGTGACTGCCTTTGCAGCGCACGCGGTCACGGCTTTCGAGTTGGAGGCCGTGGACTACCTGACGAAGCCCGTGCGGGCCGAGCGCCTGCAGCAGGCCCTGCAGAAGGTGGAGCGCCACCTGAAGGATCGGCGGCCGGCCGCGGTGCCGGACGAGCCCCAGGATGTCCTCATCATCCAGGACCGCGGCCGCACCGAGCGGGTGCCGGTGTCCGAGGTGCTCTACCTGAAGTCCGAGTTCAAGTACCTCACGGTGCGTACCGCGTCGCGCAGCCATATCTTCGATGGCTCCCTCTCCGAACTGGAGGAACGCTATCCGACGCGCTTCGTGCGGGTGCATCGCAATGCGCTGGTGGCGCGCGCGGCCATTCGCGCGCTCGAAAAGTATGACGACGGCGAGGACGCCGAAGGCTGGGCGCTGCGGCTCGACGGTATCCCGGAGCCTGTCGTGGTGTCGCGCCGGCAGCTGTCCACGGTGCGCGAAGTGCTCAAGGAGCCACGGTGAGCGCCCAGCCCGATCAGAAAGCCGATGAAGGGGTCGACCCCAAGGACGAGGCGACCGTCGAGGCCCAGCAACCCGATCGCGTGCTGCTGCACATGCCGGTGGACGTGCGCAGCGCGTCGCTGGTGGTCCTGGCGGTCCTGGCCACCGTGTTCGCACTGCACTGGGCTGCGGCGGTGTTCATTCCGCTGATGGTGAGCCTCCTTCTGACCTATGCGTTGGCACCGGTGGTCGACAAGCTCGAACGCTGGAAGATCTCCCGCTGGGTCGGCGCCGCCATCATCCTGCTCGGTATCGGCGGCGCTTTCGGGTGGACGGGCTATTCGCTGTCCGGAAGCGCCTCCGAACTGCTCGATGCGCTGCCGGTCGCGGCGCAGAAACTGCGGGTCGCCATGCGATCCAACACCCGCGCCACCGACGCGAACGCGCTCGACACCGTGCAGAAGGCCGCGGCGCAACTCGAACAGGCGGCCGAGGAGAACTCGGCCAAGGTCGCTGCGCGCAAGGGCGTAGCGCGCGTGATCATCGAGCGCCCCTCATTCAACGTGCGCGACTACATGTGGAGCGGCACCATCGGACTGATCGGTGCCATGGGGCAACTCACGCTGGTGGCCTTCCTCACCTTCTTCGCGCTGGGGTCGGGCGACACCTTCCGCCGCAAGCTGGTCAAGATCACCGGCCCCAGCCTGCAGAAGAAGAAGATCACCGTGCATGTGCTGGACGACATCACCAAGCACATCGAGCGCTACTTGCTCGTGCAGATCCTCACCAGTGCGCTGGTGGGCGTTGCGACCGGGCTCGCGTTCTGGGCCATCGGGCTGGAGAACGCGGCGGTGTGGGGCATTCTGGCGGCGGTCACCAATCTGATTCCCTACATCGGGTCCGTCATCGTGATGGCAGCGGCGGGGCTGGTCGCTTTCCTTCAGTTCAACGGCATCCAGATGGCGCTGCTGGTCGGAGGCACCTCGCTGGTGATTCACACGCTCGTGGGCAATCTGCTGGTGCCGTTCCTCACGAGCCGGACGAGCCGGATGAATCCTGTCGCGGTGTTCGTCGGCGTGATCTTCTGGGGATGGCTCTGGGGAATCTGGGGACTGCTCCTGGGCATTCCGATCATGATGGTCGCGAAGGCCATTTGCGATCACGTCGAGGATCTGCAGCCGATCGGGGAATTGCTGGGGGAGTGATGGGCAAGCCTGCGGGCGAGCAAGCTAGCCCACCCGCACCACGGCCTCTTGCGGAAGCACGCGCCAGATGATCCATGCGCCGATCGCGAGGTGGTGCGTCGGCTTCGCTGCGTCGGGCGGATCGCCGTGCTGCAGCGTGAACCTCTTCCCGGCCAGGCGCAGAACGATCTCGAACCCCGGCCAATCGTCCGGCACTCTGGGCGTGAGCGAAAGCTGATCCCCGCGAACCGACAGTCCCAGCAGCGTCTCGACCGCGGCCCGGTGCATCCAGGCTGCCGAGCCCGTGTACCAGCTCCATCCGCCGCGCCCCGCATAAGGCGCCGCGCCGTACACGTCCCCGGCCATCACGTAGGGCTCCAACTCGTACAGCGGCCCGCGCTCCGGATGGCGCGCGCGATGCGCGGGGCTCAAGCCTTCGAAGCTCTGCCATGCCGCTTCGGTGTCGCCTTGCAATGCCTGCGCCATCAGCGCCCACACGGCGGCATGCGAATACTGGCCGCCGTTCTCGCGCACGCCGGGCGGATAGGCCTGGATGTAGCCGGGGTTGTTGGCCGACCGCGCCAGCGGCGGATGTAGCAGGCGCATCAGGCCGTGGGGCCTGTCGTGCAAGTGCTGCTTCATCGACGCGAGTGCCTGTGTCGTGTGCTTCTCGTCGGACGCGCCCGAAAGCAGTGACCAGGCTTGCGCGATCAGGTCGATGCGGCATTCCTCGTTGCTCGACGAGCCCAGAGGCGCGCCGTTGTCGAAGAAGGCGCGCCGAAACCAGGCGCCGTCCCAGCCGGCGGCGTGCAGGGCGGTGATCCAGCCTTGTCGCGCCGTGAGCCACCGCCGCGCCCGCGCGTGTTCGCCGCGCGCCTCGGCGAAGGGCGCGAAGCGCTCGACCACGCTGCACAGGAACCAGGCGAGCCAGACCGATTCGCCGCGGCCCTCGTGGCCCACGCGGTTCATCCCGTCGTTCCAGTCGCCCGTGCCCATCAGCGGGAGGCCATGCGCGCCGGTCGCGAGGCTGCGGTCGATGGTGCGGGCACTGTGCTCGTAGATGGTGGCGGTGCGGCTGCTGACCTGAGGCGCGTAGTAGGCGTCTTCCACGCCGGGCGGAATCTCCGGGCCTTCGACGAAAGGCACGACTTCGTCGAGCACCGACCGGTCCGCCGTGACGTCGACATAGTGCGCCGCCGCGTAAGGCAGCCACAGCAGGTCGTCTGAAAAATGCGTGCGCACGCCCGCGCCTCCGGGCATGTGCCACCAGTGCTGCACGTCGCCTTCGGGGAACTGCCGCGCCGCGTTGACGAGGATCTGTTCGCGCAGGCGCGCCGGGTCGGTCAGCGCAAAGGCGAGGGCGTCCTGCAACTGGTCGCGAAAGCCGAAGGCACCGCCTGCCTGGTAGAAGCCGGCCTTGGACCAGAGCCGGCACACCAGCGTCTGGTAGATCAGCCAGCGGTTCACCAGCGCATCGAAAAGCGGGTCGGGCGTCCTCACCTGCAATCGGCTCAGCAACTCGTCCCAGAAGGCGCGCGCTTGCGTCAGCGCCTCGGCCCCGTCGCGCTGTTGCCAGCGCCTTGCCAGTTGCATGGCCGCTTCCGGGTCGTCCGCGTGTCCCAGCATGAAGCTGAAACTGGCGCTCGCGCCGGAAGCGAGGCTGAATTCACCGGCGATCGCGGCGCAGGCATCGAGGCCGCTGCCGCCGCGCCCGCCGAGGGTATCGGGCAATTCGATCGCGCCGCGGCCGGCGAAGAACTCGCTGCGATCGCTGGTCCATTGCGTTGCGCCGTTGAGTCCCGCGAGTTGCAGGAAGCCGGTGCTTCCACCGAAGCCGGCGCTCGATTCCCGCTGCTGGCCGAACACCGCCGCCAGGTCCTCGGGCTTCCATGTGTGGACGGTGCGCCGTTCGCCGCGTGCTGCGCCGAGTTGCCACTCGACCATCGCTACGGCCCGCATGCGGCGGGAGCCGATGCCCTCGTTGCGGATGTTCACGTGCACCAGCTTCATCCGTTCGTCGCGGTCCGCAAAGAAGGTGGTCTCGAGCACGACGTTGTGGTGCAGGCACTCGAACACCGTGTAGCCCTGTCCGTGGCGCACGCGGTGCCGCGCCGCGACGACGCCGCGGCCGGCAGGCGTCAGGGGAAACAGTTCGCGCGAATCGAGGTCCTGCAGCAGGTAGTGTTCGAAGGCCGGGTCCTGCACGGGATCGTTCGACCATGGCGTCACCTGGTGCAGGCGGCTGTTGGTCGCCCATGTGTAGCCCGTGCCCGATTCGGAGATCTGGAAGCCGAAGGAAGCATTGGCGATCACGTTGACCCAGGGCCGCGCGGTGCGGCGGTTCACGTCGACCTCGAACCGGAATTCGCCGCTCTCGGCATCGAATCCACCGTGCGGCGCGACCCATGCGTCATCGATGTGCGCGGTGGGCGGAAGCGTCGAAAGCGCGACGCGAGGCCCCATGTCCTGGTCGGCGGGCCCGACCGCAGCCTCGCGCAGCGCTGCCACCTGTGACTCGAGCGCGCGCCCGTCGGCAGTGAAGACGACGCGGGCGAGGCTCGACAACGCGGCCTTCTCCGAAGGCGCCACTTCGGCGTCGCGCAGCAGGTAGAAGCCGGCGGCGTCGTTGCGCGGAAAGCTGTTCTGCGTCTGCTGCGCGACGCGGTTGCGCAGCGCCTCGATGTCCCTTTGCAGGGGCATCAGGTAAGAGTGCGGTTCGCCATTGAGCACCACGAGGTCGCAGGCGACGCCGCCGAAGCCCCACCAGGGCTGTGCGCGCAGCAGTGTGTCGACCAGTCCCTTGCCCGCCATGGAGTGGATATAGACCAGCACGATCGGCTTGTCGCCCGAGATGCCGAAGCGCCAGATCTGCCGCAGGTCGATCAGGCCCCGGTCGCGCATCGCGCGGGGCGTGGTGTAGGTCAGGATGGTGGTGAGGTCCTGCAGCGCGAGGTTCTTCGCGGGGTCGATGCTGAGGTCGCGCAGGCGGACCTGCGCCAGTGTTGCGGCCATGCGCGTCGCCCGCTCCACGTGCATCGGCTGCAGGTAGCGGTCGATGCAGGGCATGAGCGCTTCGACATCGTCGTCGGCCGCGGTCGCGAAGGTCACGCGCGCGGTGGCCCCCGGCGCGATCGACAGGCGCACGCGCAGGCAGGCGATCGGGTCGAGGCCGTTGATCGGCGTGCCGTCCGCCGCCAGCGGCTGCGGATCGAGCGAAGGCGTGGCGAGCGTGCGGTTGCGTCCGATGAAGGCGCGGCGGTCCGTCATGCAGTCGATGGAGAGTACCTGCGCATCCACCGATGCCACGAAGTGCGCCGCCGCGACGACCGGATCGCCATGCAGGCGCGGCTTGCGCGTCATCAGCAGCGCGCGCCAGCCCGGGTCCCACCGGCTCTCGACGAACAGGTTCGCGAAGGCCGGGTGCGCCTCGTCGGCCTTGGGGTTCGACAGCACCGGCTCGAGATACGAGACGAGTTCCAGCGTGCGTGTTTCGTTGCCGTTGTTGTGCAGCGTGACGGTTCGCAGTTCGGTGTCGTCCTCGGGGCTGATGAGCACGGTGATGCGCGCCTGCAGACCCGGGCCCGTCGCGTCGAACTGAACCTGGTCGGCGAGGAAGCGCGCCCGGTAGCGCCAGTGTTCGCCTGGGGCGGGCAGCGCGGTCAGCGAGGTGAGTGTGCGACTGTCCGCATCGCGAACGTAGAAGAAGGTGCCGTAGCCGTCGCGCAGCGGGTCGTCCCGCCAGCGACTCACATTGAACGAGCGCCAGCGGCTCACCCCCGCACCGTTGGCGCGCAGCGCCACGGTGTAGCTGCCGTTCGAGAGCAGGTGAGTGGGCTGGAAGCCGGGCCCCATCGGGTCGACCACGCGGGGCTGGAAGATCGGCGGCGGCTCGCCCGTCGCCGGCTCGGGCGGCGTGCGCGGATCGGCACTGCCGATGATCTGGCGCGGCGTGCGCTCGTGCAGCAGCGACGCGTGCGCCTCCACCAGCGGAGCGCTGCCGAACCAGCGGCGCGGCGCTGCGCTGCGCACGGCATTGCACAGGGCCACCAGCGTCATGCCGTGGTGATGCGCCATGACATTGCGCACGACGGTGTAGGGCTGCCCGGCCGGCTGGCGCGAAACGGTGAAATCGACCGCGTCGAAGAAGCCGAACTCGCCGCGCGCGCCGAGCGATTCGAGCAGGGTCAGGTTGACCACGGCATCGGCCGGTCGGAGCACAGCGGCCATCGCCGTGGCGTACGGGGCGATCACGCGGTCGGTGGGTGGCGTGCGCCGCAATGCGAGCCGCGGCACGCCGAAGGGCGAATACTGGTAGGCGAGCGAATGGTCCTGTGCGAAGTAGGCGGATTCGGAGATGCCCCACGGGAGGTTCTGCACTGAACCGAAGCTCTGCTGCTCGCCGATGGCCGCGAGGTTCGCGACCTGCAGCAAGCCGCCGTGCGGCTCGGCCATCACGAGCGTCGGCATCAGGTACTCGAACATCGAGCCCGACCACGACTTGAGGCCTGGTTTCACGCCGACGGAGAGAAAGGGGCGGCCCAGCGCCATCCAGTGGCGGCGCGGCACGTCGCCCTTGGCGATCGCCAGGAAGCTCAGGAGCCGAGACTCGGAGGCGAGCAGGTCGTAGTAGCTCGCATCGAGCACGTTCTCCTCGACTCGAAGTCCGATGTGGAAGAGGTGGCGCTTGGTGTCGTACAGCCCGCGGAAATCCATGCCTGCGCACAAGGTCTCGCAGCGCTGCGCCAGCGCTTCCATTCCTGCGGGGTCGCCGTCCACGGCCGCGAAGGCGCGACATGCCTGCGCGACCGCGATCAGATGGCCCGCGAGGTTGCCGCTGTCGACGCTCGATACGTAGGCCGGCGGCAGCATCCGCAGCGAGCGCGTGTCGTACCAGTTGTAGAGATGGCCCTCGTGCTTGTCGAGGCGGTCGATCGTGTCGAGGGTGGCGGCCAGCCGCGCGGCGAGCCCTTTCGTGTCGATCCAGCCGAACTCGCGTGCGCAGCAGCACGCCAGGAGGTACATGCCGACATTGGTCGGCGACGTGCGGTGCGCGACGGTGGGCTCGGGTTCGAGCTGGAGATTGTCGGGCGGAAGATGGTTGTCCTCGGGGCCGACCACATGCTCGAAGAAGTGCCAGGTGTCGCGTGCCAGGGCTTCAAGGTAGCCGCGCCGCTCGGCGGTCAGTTCGCCATCGGTGACCGTCGGCGCGCGGCTGCTCCACCATGCAGCGATCGGGGCGAGTGCCCATAGGCCGAATAGCAGCGGGCCCGTCCATGGATGCGGGCTCCACCATGACGCCATGGCGAGCGCGAGGCACGCGGTGCTGGCCAGTGCACCGCCGCCGCCCACGAACGCGGGCAGCTCGTAGCGCGCCTGCGCCTGGGCCTGGGCGGCCGTGGTCCATTCGAGCAGGTGGCGACGGCTCACCGCAAGTCGCCATGCAGCGCGGAGAGATGCATCGAGCAGCAGGCGCGTCTGCGCCGCCAACTGCACGAATTGCCATGCCGCGCTGGCCAGGGCGCGCAACAGCTCGGTTCCGCCAACGTCGAAGAAGTGCGGCAGCTCGATCGAGCGCCGCGTCGGCACCAGCCCGGCGAGGGCGCCCAGCAAGGGACCGAGGGCGAGCGCCGTGGCGACCGCAGCCAGCGCCCAGGTCAATGGAATCGAATCGGTGAAGATGACCCAGGCGAGCAATGCGGTCGATGCCGGCACCACCATGGCCCGGCGCAGGTTGTCGCTCATCTTCCAGAGACCCAGTGCGTCGATGCCGAAGCGCCGGGCGCGCAGCATGAGCGGCAGCAGCTGCCAGTCGCCGCGCGTCCAGCGATGCACGCGCGACGCAGCGACGCCGGCGTGGTGCGGATGGTCCTCGATCAGGACCAGGTCGCTCACCACTGCGCAGCGCGCCACGGTACCTTCCAGCAAATCGTGGCTGAGCACCGCGCCGTCGGGCATGCGCTGGTCGAGCGTGGCATGCACGGCGTGCACATTGAGCAGGCCCTTGCCCGTGAACGAGCCGGTGCCGAAGACGTCCTGGTAGAGGTCGGACGCGCTGTTGCTGTAGGGGTCGAGCCCGCACTGGCCCGCGAACATCCAGTGGAACAACGAGCGTTCCTCCAGTTCCGGAAAGGGCGTGACGATGCGCGGCTGGAAGATGCCGAAGCCCGCGACCACGCGTCGCCCGGCTTCATCGATCTGCGGTGTGTTCAGCGGATGCGCCGCGACCGCGACCAGATCGCGCAACGTGCCCGGCGGCAGGCCGGTGTCGCTGTCGAGGGTCATCACATAGGGGATGCGATCGGCGAGGTGCTGTCCTTGCGCCGCGGGCACGAAGCCGCCCGCGTCGCCGACGGCCAGCAGGCGCAACAGCATTTCGAGCTTGCCGCGCTTGCGCTCCCAGCCCATCCAGCGCTGTTCGGTGTCGGACCATGTCCGCGGACGGTGCAGCAGCGTGAAGCGCGGCGGCAAACCCGCCGATGCGGGGTAGGTTTCGTTGAGCGCGGCGATGCGCCGCATCGCATCGTCGAGCAGGGCTGCATCGCCCGGCATGGAGGCTTGCGGGGCATCCGTCCAATCGGTCAGCAGCGCGAACTGTGCCTGGTCCTCGCGGTTGGCGAGCCAATGCAGGTGCAGACGATGAGCGAGCTGGGCATTGGCCTCCAGCGAACTGAGCATCGACGGGACCACCACCAGCACGCGGTGGGCTTCGGGGATGCCCTCCGCGAAGTCCAGCCGCGGCAGCGCGCGCACGCGGGTCGATTCGGCCACGATGCGGTGCACCAGCGCGATCACCGATTCGGAAAGCGGCCATGCCAACAGCACCAGTGCCACCACCGAGGTCCAGGCCGCATCGGGCCAGCCAATGCGATCCAGGCCGTGGATCGAAGCGGCCAGCATCAGCGCCGTGCCGACGACGATCGTCAGTGCGTAGAGCGGCAGGCGCCAGTTGCGATGGGAAAGCCGCCGCAGCGACAACGGTACCGCGCGGTCGCCGCCAGCGGGCGCCAGCGCTGCGATCAATGCCCTGCGGCCCTCACCGAAGAGGTAGTAGCCGGCCGTCCGGTCGGCCAGGGACCAGCGCGTCTCGTCGTTTTCCTGAGTGAGCGGGTTGCCGGCGGCTTCCAGCGCGAGGCGCACGACCGCTTCCGCGATTTCGCGCTCCGGCTGGCGCAAGGCGCGCGCGACTTGTTCCATCGCATGCGTGATCTGCTGGCGCGTGAGCTCGCTCTCGCGGCCGTAGCTGGGCAATTGCCGCAGCACCCGCAGCGAGCGGCTGACCGGCTCGATCAGGTCGGCCCATTCGACCTGGCCGATCATCCGCAGGGTGGTGATGATGTTGCCGACCGTGAGGTTGGCGGCGGCCTGCGCCGTCTGTGCGTCGGCGATCAGCGCGGGTCCGTTCGGGCAATGCTGCTCGGTCCATTTCAGGAGCGCGGGCGCACTGTCGCCGTGCTCCACCGGCAGGCGCTGCCAGAGCTGGGTGAGGTAGCTGTCCTGCATGCCGCGGCTTTGCAAGGCGCGGTAGAGAACGTCCAGGTCTTGCATCGACAGGCTCGCGGCCGAGTCCCACACCGCGTGCGCGACCTCGCGCGCGACCTTGCTTTCGGCGATGCTTTCCGCAACGCGGCGCAGGTTCTCGAGCAGCACGACGCGCAGCGTGGTCGGCAAGGCCCACAGCTCGCCCAGCGTGAGTTCGTCGATATCCTGATAGGCGTTGAGGAAGGCGGTGAACAGTTCCTTGTTCAGCACGCTGTCCGTGTGTGCCACGTAGGCCCACGCGATGCCGTAGACCCGCGGGAGGCCGGCCAGGGGCGGTGCTGCCAGCTTGGGCAGGCGCGCGTAGTAGCTGCGCGGCACGCCCTCGCGGATCTGCTGGAGTTGCGCCTCGACGAGATGGAAGTTGTCGAGCAGCCATTCGGCCGCCGGCGTCACGTAACGCCCGCTCTGCGAGATCAGCGCGATGTAGTCGAAGGCGCTGCGCAACGATGCGAGGTTCGTCTCGACCCGCGGAAAGAAAGGCGTGGCATCGCCGCGCGAACTCCCGTGCTGAACGACCTGCGCGCGTGCCAGGCTGTGGCCGTGCTGCTCGAAACGCTGGGCGCCGAACAACTCGGCCCGGATCGGGGATTCGACCGGCTCGTGCGGACCCAGGAGCAGCTTGCGTGCGTAAAGGCTCAGCGAATCGAGCCGGTCGACGACCGCCGCGGCGCTCAAGCGATCACGAAGAGGCCGATGGAGAGCGCCACGGCCACGCAGGCCATCGTCACGATGCGGCCGGCGGCGACTGAACGGACCCGCTGCAGATGGCCCCGGACCGCAAACCATCGGCCTTGTGCCAACGCGCAATGTCGCATGTGGGATGCCAGCGCATCGAAGTCGCCGCTGACGAAGTCGATTGGTGGACGGGCAAGCGATTGCGGGGTAGACATGGCGAAGATTCCTCTGAACGGCACGTGAGCCGCCGCGCGATTGCGATAGCTGTGAACGTACGCGTCAGGGTACTCTTCATTCAATACCCTTCATTTCTCCCGCGCCGGTTGTTGGCGTAGGAGACGGCGCACAACGCGCGATTGCGCCAACGCTAACCGGTGTTCCGCAACCCGGCCGCCACGCCGTTGATGGACATGTGGATGCCGCGCTGCAGCCGCTCGTCGTCCTGCCCCGCGCGGTAGCGACGCATCAGCTCCACTTGCAGGTGATGCAGAGGATCGATGTACGGAAAGCGATGGCGAATGGAGCGCTGCATCTCGGCGTTGCCCTCCAGCCGCTGCCGTGCGCCGGTGATCAGCACCAGCGCATCCGAGGTGCGGTGCCACTCGGCATCGATCATCGAGAACACCTTCTGTCGAAGCTTGCGCTCTGCCACCAGCTCAGAGTAGCGCGAGGCCAGTGCAAGATCGCTCTTGGCGAGCACCATGTCCATGTTCGACAGCAGCGTGCGGAAGAAGGGCCACTGCACGTACATGCGCTGCAGCAATGCGTGGCGCTCCTTGCGTGCCGACGGATTGGCGGCCTGCGCGAGGAACTGCTCGATCGCAGAGCCGAAGCCGTACCAGCCGGGCAGGGTGAGCCGGCACTGCCCCCAGCTGAAGCTCCATGGCACTGCCCGCAGATCCTCGATGCTGCGGCTCGGATTGCGCGATGCAGGTCGGGAGCCGATGTTGAGTTCGGCGATCTCGCGGATGGGCGTGGCGCTGAAGAAGTAGTCGCCGAAGCCCGGGGTCTCGTAGACCAGCGCCCGGTACGCCGCCATGCTGGCCGCGGACAACTCGGCTGCCGCCGCCACGAACGTCGCCGGCGCGGCCTTGGCGGTCGGCAGCAGCGTGGCCTCCAGCGTGGCGGCGACCAGCGTTTCGAGATTGCGCCGGCCGATCTCGTGGTTGGCGTATTTCGAACCGATCACTTCGCCCTGCTCGGTCAGGCGGATCTGCCCGCGCACCGTGCCCGGCGGCTGCGCGAGGATCGCCTGGTAGCTCGGTCCGCCTCCGCGGCCCACCGTGCCGCCGCGGCCGTGGAACATGCGCAGGCGGATGGGTACGCCGCTTTCCTTGTTCAGGTCGTCGAAGAGCGCGACCAGCGCAAGGCCTGCGCGATAGAGCTCCCAGTTGCTGGTGAAGATGCCGCCGTCCTTGTTGCTGTCGCTGTAGCCGAGCATCACGTCCTGCTCGGCGCCCGAGCGCTGGATCAGGGCGTGGATGCCGGGAAGGGCGTAGAAGGCGCGAACGATCGGTGCCGCGTTGCGCAAGTCCTCGATGGTCTCGAACAGCGGCACGACGATGAGGTCGCAGGTCGCACCCTCGCCCAGCGTTCCGCGCAGCAGGCCGACTTCCTTTTGCAGAAGGAAGGCCTCGAGCAGGTCGCTCACCGTCTCGGTGTGGCTGATGATGTAGTGGCGGATGGCGGCCGCGCCGAAGCGCGCACGCGCCGTGCGAGCTGCCGCGAAGATCGCGATCTCGCTCCTCGCCAGCGGCGAGTAGTCGGCGTCCGGCACGCGCAGCGGGCGCGCATCGTCGAGCAGCCGCAGCAGCAAGGTCTGCTTGGCCTCTTCCGCCAGGCCTGCGTAGTCGGGCTCGATGCGCGCGGTGGCGAGCAGTTCGGCGACCACCGCCTCGTGCTTGTCCGAGCTTTGGCGCAGGTCGACGGTCGCAAGGTGAAAGCCGAAGACCTCCACCGCGCGGATCAGCGGATGCAGCCGCTGCGCCGCGAGAACGGTGCCGTGCTTGTCGCCGAGCGATTCCTCGATGGTCCGCAGGTCGGCCAGGAACTCCTCTGCGTTGGGATAGGGGTTCTGCGGCGGCACGGCGTGGCGCGCGGCCTGGCCGCCGGTGAGATCGCGCAGGGTCGCGGCCAGGCGCGAGTACATGCCGGTCAACGCGCGGCGATAGGGTTCATCGACGCGATGCTCGTTCTTGTCGGGGGAGCGTTCGGCCAGCGCCTGCATCTCTACCGACACATCGACCAGGGTGGCCGACAGCGACAACTCGCCGCCGAGGTAGTGCACTTCCGTCAGGTAGTGGCGCAGCGCGAGTTCGGCCTGGCGGCGCAGCGCATATTCCAGCGTCTCGGCCGTCACGTTGGGATTGCCGTCGCGGTCCCCGCCGATCCACTGGCCCATGCGCAGGAAGGGCGCGACCGAAGGGGTGGCACCGCCGTGGGCCAGCGCCTTCTCCAGATCGGCATACACGCGCGGGATCTCGCGCAGGAAGGTCGCCTCGTAGTAGCTCAGCGCGTTCTCGATCTCGTCCGCCACGGTGAGCTTGGAGAAGCGCAGGAGGCGTGTCTGCCAGAGTTGCGTGACCCGGGTCCGCATCTGGCTTTCGTTCTCGGCGTATTCGATGGGCGTCAGCGCATCCTTCCTGCCGGCGAAGGCCTGCTGCCGCAGCGCGATCTCGTCGCGGGCGGTCAGCAACTGCGCGATGGCGCGCTCGGCATCCAGGATGCTCTTGCGCTGCACTTCCGTCGGGTGGGCGGTGAGCACCGGCGACACGTAGCTGTGCGCGAGCGACTCCACCACCGCCTCGGGCTTGATGCCGGCCTTGCGGATGCGCGCCAGCGCGATCTCCAGGCTTCCCTCGGCGCTCTCGCCGGCGCGGTCGGCCTCGGTGCGGCGGCGGATCTGGTGGCGGTCCTCCGCCAGGTTCGCGAGGTGGCTGAAGTAGGTGAAGGCGCGGATGACTCGCACCGTCTCGGCCGCGCTCAGCCCCTTGAGCAGGTTCTTGAGGGCGCGGTCCGCCGCGTGGTCCGCGTCGCGCCGGAAGGCTACCGACAGGGTTCGGATCTTTTCCACCAGCGCGTAGCTTTCCGCGCCTTCCTGCTCGTGGATCACATCGCCGAGGATGCGGCCCAGGAGCCGTATGTCGTTGATGAGGGGCAGGTCTTCGTCACTGTGCCGGCGCTTGGAGGCAGCCGGGGCGGGGCTCGTCTTCATTCGGGACATCTCCTCGTTCGATGGGCCTGCGGCGACGTTGCTGCGGCGCAACATGCTAGCATCCCACGGGTCTCTTTCTCATTGGAAAAACGGTCTTGAGCAACATCGTCATCGCCACGCGCGAAAGCCGGCTGGCCATGTGGCAAGCCGAGCACGTCAAGGACCTCCTGCAAGAACAAGGCCACAGGGTCAGCCTGCTCGGCATGACCACCCGCGGCGACCAGATCCTCGACCGCTCGCTGAGCAAGGTCGGCGGAAAGGGTCTCTTCGTCAAGGAACTCGAACTCGCGCTCGAAGAAGGGCGTGCCGACATCGCGGTGCATTCGCTCAAGGACGTGCCGATGGATTTGCCTGAAGGCTTCGCGCTGGCCTGCGTGCTGGAGCGCGAGGACCCACGCGATGCGCTGGTGTCGCCGCACCATGCATCTCTCGACGACTTGCCGCAAGGCGCGGTGGTCGGCACCTCCAGCCTGCGTCGCGTGGTGCTGCTGCGCGCGTTGCGCCCCGATCTGCGGATCGAGCCCCTGCGCGGCAATCTCGACACGCGGCTGCGCAAGCTCGACGAAGGCCAGTACGACGCGATCGTGCTCGCCGCGGCCGGGCTGAAGCGCCTGGGCCTTGAAAGCCGCATCCGCCAGACCTTCGAGCCCGACATCCTGCTGCCCGCCGCAGGGCAGGGCGCGCTGGGGATCGAGGTGCGCGCGAACCGGAACGATTTGATCGATCTGCTCGCACCGCTGTCGAGCCGCGGCGACTGGCTCGCGACCGCGGCCGAGCGGGCGGTCAGCCGCGCGATGGGCGGTAGCTGCTCCATGCCGCTGGCGGCGCATGCGAGATGGCAGCCCGACGGCAGTCTGCGCATCGATGCCGCTTGGGGCGACCCCGAAGGCTCCGTGCCGCTGGTGCGGGTGCAGACAGTGGCCGAAACGATCGATTTCGCACAGGCGGGCGCGCTCGGTGACGAAGCCGCGAGGATGTTGCGCGCGGCCGGCGCGCACTGAGATGTCGGCGGCACGAGTGATCGTCACGCGCCCGGTCCGCGAGGCTGCGCGATGGGTCGACGACTTGCGGGCGGCGGGGCTGGATGCGGTCGCGTTGCCGCTGATTGCCATCGAGCCGCTCGAAGACCCCAAGGCTCTCCATGCCGCGTGGCAACGCCTCGCCGACTACCACGCGCTGATGTTCGTGAGTGCTGCGTCAGCCGAGCATTTCTTCCGGGGCATCGACGCAGCCGCCGTCGCAAGTTCGCGTTGCTGGGGGACAGGCCCTGGCACCACGCGTGGGCTGCGCGAGGCCGGCGTGCCCATGTCGGCGATCGACGCACCGACTGCAGATGCCCCGCAGTTCGATTCGGAGGCCCTGTGGGCGCTTGTGCGACCGCAGGTGCGGCCAGGGACGCGGGTGCTGATCGTGCGCGGCGGCGACGCTTCCGGCCGGGTTGCGGGGCGCGATTGGCTCGCGCGCGAGATCGCGGCCGCTGGAGGCGCATGCGACGAGGTGGCCGCCTATCGGCGTCTCGCACCGACTTTCGGCCAGGCCGAGCACCGTCTCGCGACCGACGCTGCGGCGGGTGGCGCGGTCTGGCTGTTCAGCAGCTCGGAGGCCATTGCCAACCTGTGCCGGTCCATGCCCGGGACGCGCTGGAATTCGGCCCGGGCGGTGGTCACGCACGAGCGCATCGCCGATGCGGCGCACGCTGCCGGATTCGGCAGTGTGCGTGTCTCCAGCCCATCGCTGATGGCATTGGTCGCGTCGATAGAATCCTTCGTATGAGCGACGCTTCCGTCTTGAATGAGCCCTTGCAGGATCCCGTCGTGCGCGCTCCGGTGCCGACCGCCCTGCAGGCGAGCCATGCGGCCGCCGTGGCGTTGATCTCGAAAGTCGTGTTCGTGCTCCTGGCCCTTGTCGCCCTGGCCGCGCTGTTGATCTCGCTGGCGCTCTGGCAAAAGGTCAGCGGCATGCAGGAGCAGCTCGCTCGCCAAAGCGCCGATGCGCTCGCCCAATCGCTCGAAGCGCGCACGCTGGCGCGGCAAGCGCACGAGGTCGTGCGCGACACGGCGGCGCGGCTCGCCCTCGCCGAGACGCGCGTGGGCGAGGTGGCGCTGCAACGCGCCCAGCTCGAGGAGCTGATGCAGAGTCTGTCGCGTTCGCGCGACGAGAATCTGGTCGTCGACATCGAGGCTGCCGTGCGGCTCGCATTGCAGCAGGCGCAGGTCACGGGCAATGTCCAGCCCTTGCTCGCGGCGCTCAAGGCGGGCGACCTGCGCATTTCGCGCGCCGCGCAGCCGCGTCTCTCGCCGCTTCAGCGCGCGATGCAGCACGACGCCGACCGGCTTCGCACCAGCGCGAGCGCCGATAACGGCGAAGCACTCCAGAAACTCGACGAACTCATCCGCAGCGTGGATGACCTGCCCGTGCTCAATGCCGTCGGCTTGCGCGGCGCGGGAGGCAATGCGCCGCAGGTCGAACCGGTACCGCCGGATGCGCCATGGTGGCAGCGCTTCCTGCTGATGGTCCGCAATGAGGCGCGCTCGCTGCTGAGGGTCGGACGCATCGAGCGCCCCGAAGCCGTGCTGCTGACTCCGGACCAGACCTTCTTCCTGCGCGAGAACCTCAAGCTCAAGCTGCTCAACGCGCGCCTCGCGCTGCTGTCGAGGCAGGTCGACACGGCCCGCGGCGAACTCGCGACGGTCTCGACGGCGATCAATCGCTATTTCGATCCGGCCTCGCGCCGCGTCCAGGCTGCCGCCACGCTGGTGCAGCAACTCCAGGCGCAGGTGAAGACCAGCGAGCCGCCGCGCATCGACGAAACCTTGGCGGCTCTGGCCACGGCCGCGGCCGGTCGCTAGTCGGGTCATGCGCGCAGCCCTCTGGTTCCTGGCACTCTTCGGCATCGCGGCTGCGGTGGCGCTGTTCGCGGGCAACAACCAGGGCACGATCACCGTCTTCTGGCCACCGTGGCGGGTCGACCTGTCGCTGAACCTCGTGCTGCTGCTCCTGGTGGCGGCGTTCGTGCTTCTGCACGTGGCGCTGCGAGGTCTCTCGGCGCTGTTCTCGCTGCCGAAGCAGGCGCGCCAGTGGCGCCTGCAGCAAAAGGAGCGTGCGCTGCATGCCGCAGTGCTCGACGCGGCGGTGCAGTTGCTGGCCGGCCGCTTCTCACGCGCCCGCAAGGCCGCACTGGCCGCACTGTCGCAGGAAAGGGCGCTTGCCGCGCTGGACGCGCGGCTGCCGCAGGCGCTGCAGGTGCGTGTCATGGCGCATCTGCTCGCCGCGGAGAGCGCGCAAGCGCTGCAGGACCGGCCTGCGCGTGATGCACATCTTCAGCAGGCCCTCAACGAGAGTGCGGAGCGCAGCGTCCAGTCGACGCCGGAAACACGCGAAGGCGTGCAATTGCGCGCGGCCCGCTGGGCGCTGGACGATCGCGATGCGCCTGCCGCCCTGGCGCGGCTGGAGGAACTGCCGCAGGGCGCGCAGCGGCGCACGTTGGCCTTGCGCCTGCGCCTCAAGGCGGCGCGGCAGGACCGCCGCACGCTCGAAGCGCTCGAAACCGCGCGCCTGCTGGCCAAGCACCGCGCTTTCTCGGATGCCGCAGCGCAGAGCATCGTGCGCGGCCTGGCGACAGAGCTGCTGTCGGGCGCGCACGATCCGGCGCAACTGCTGCGGGCCTGGAACGAGTTCGAAAGCTGGGAGCGCGAGATGCCCGAGGTCGCGATCCACGCGGCGCAGCGCATGGTGGCGCTGCGCGGCGATCTCACGCTGGCGCGCGCCTGGCTGCTGCCGGTCTGGGAGCGCATGATCGAGCAGCCTCACAGCCTGGGCGAATCCTTGCGGGTCAGGCTGGTACGGGCGTTGGAGGCGGGTCTCGACTCGGTCGATGCCGACTGGCTGGCGCGCATCGAGTCGGCCCAACGAAACAACCCGCGCGACGCCAACCTGCAGTACCTTGCCGGCATGGCCTGCATGCGCCGCCAGCTCTGGGGCAAGGCGCAACAGTTGCTCACACAGGCCGGACTCGGCTTGCAGGACGCGAACCTACATCGACGGGCGTGGCAGGCACTGGCGCAACTCGCTGAAGCGCGCGACGACGCCGATCAGGCCTCTGCGGCCTGGAAGCGTGCGGCCCAGACAGAGAATCCTTGAGAAATCCCCGCTGCATGCGGGATGGATGCTATCTAAATAGTAGCGTCGCAATTAGTCCAAAAGTTTCAATGCGGGCTATGCGCCTACAGCCTGCGTTGTCTTTTTCGGCGATAAATCCCGGTCGCCTCTGCCTTACGACCTACGCCAAGAAAGGGTTTGAGCAGCCTGATTTCCTGATGTACAGTCGTAACTGTTTGCAAAAGTATTCATTTCTGGGTCACGATGCGGGGTTGGTTTTGAAAAGTCTTCCACTACATGCCGCTTTGTTGGTCGCCGTAGGCATCCTGGTTCAGGGCTGTGCGCCGCTGGCGCCGGGATTCAGTTCGGCCAGCAACGATGCTTCGAAGTCCGTCTCGCCTACGGGCTTCTCGACGTCCACCATCGATCCGCCCCCTCCGGGCGCAATCATCGAGATCACGCCGGCTCTGATCCAGGCGCAGCGCGCGGCCACCCTCGAGACCAAGCTGGGCGCCGACGTGATGGCCCTGCTCGGCCAAGCCGGGCCCTATCGCATCGGCATTGGCGATGTCGTGGGCATCGTGGTCTTCGATCACCCTGAGATGGTGTTCAGCTCGGTCCCGGCGACCACCGTGGCCGATCCGTCCAGCGTTTCGCCCGCGCCCGGCTATATCGTGTCGAACACGGGGCACCTGAGCTTCCCCTATGTGGGCAAGCTGAACGTGGTCGGCATGACCATCCAGGAGCTGGAAGAAGCCGTCGTGCAGCGGTTGTCGCGCGTCTTCAAGAATCCGCAGTTGAGCGTGCGCGTCGAAGCCTTCCGGAGCAAGCGCGCCTACATGGAGGGCGAAGTGCGCACGCCCGGGCTGCAGGTGTTCACGGACATTCCAATGACTCTGTCCGAGGCGCTCAACCGTGCGGGCGGTGTCTCGCCAACGGGTGACCGGACTTCCGTGAATCTCACGCGCGACGGGAAGACGACGCGCGTCGACCTGATCGCCATGGCCGACGCCGGCATCGATCCCAGCCGCATTCCGCTGAAGAACGGCGACATGATCTATGTGCGCAACCGCGACGAAAGCAAGGTCACGGTGATGGGCGAAGTGACGCAGCAGATGGGCGTCATGCTGCGCAGCGGCCGGCTGAGCCTGAACGACGCGCTGATCGAGGTCGGCGGCCTTAACCTGACCACTGCCAACCCGATCCAGATCTACGTGATCCGCAACGAAGCGAAGGGCCAGGCGATCTTCCATCTCGACGCGCGCACGCCGACAGCCATCGCGATGGCGGATGGTTTCGCGCTGAAGCCGAAGGACGTGGTGTACGTCGATCCCGTCCCGCTGGTTCAGTGGAACCGCGTGCTGAACCTCATTCTCCCGACGGCCACGACCGCGATCACCTATCGCAGTCTGGGTACGCCGACCGGGCGCTAGCGACTGATCGTGACCATCCGGAACGTCCTCGTCGTGTGCCTCGGAAACATCTGCCGCAGCCCGATGGCAGAAGGCCTGCTCGCTTCGGCATTGCCGGATGCACAGATCAGCTCGGCAGGCCTGGAAGCGCTGGTCGGGAGCAAGGCCGATCCGATCGCCTGCGAGCTGATGGCCGAGCGCGGCATCAGCCTTGCAAGCCATCGTGCGCGACAGATCAGCCTCGACCTGTGCCAGCGGGCCGATCTCATCCTGGTGATGGATCGCGAGCAGCGGCGCACCGTCGAGGAACGCTACCTCTTCGCGGCCGGCAAGGTGTTTCGCCTGTGCGAGTTCGGCGACCGTGACGTGCCGGACCCCTACCGCGCGGGCCGCATGGCTTTCAGCCAGTCGCTTTCGCTCATAGAAGACGGGGCCCAGGAATGGGCCAAACGCATTTCAAGAGTATCCAGTCGATGACCTCCACTCTCACACCACCCAAAGCCAGTCCCAGCTCGTTCGGCACGACGGACGAGGAGGAAATCGACCTCGGGCACTACCTCGAAGTGCTGATGGTGAACAAGTGGTTGATCGCTGCCGTCACCCTCGTCGTGTTCGCGATCGGCGTCGCCTATGCAATGCTCCAGCGGCCGATCTACGAGGGGAACCTCGTCATCCAGGTCGAGGATACGGACGCCGGCGGCAAGGGCATCCTGAGCGAGGCCGGCGGGCTGGTCGACGTCAAGACACCCGCGAGCGCGGAGATCGAGATTCTTCGCTCGCGCATGATCGCGGGCCAGGCCGTGGAATCGACCAAGCTGTACATCACGGCCAACCCGCGCTACGTCCCCTATGTCGGCGGCTGGATGGCGCGGCGTGCGACCGGCCTGTCGGATCCGGGCTTCCTGTGGCTCGACGGCTATGTGTCGGGCATGGAACGGATCGAGGTGTCCGACTTCAACGTGCCTGTCCAGATGGAGGGCTCGCTCTTCATCGTGACCGCCAAGGAAGCGGGCAAGTACACGCTCTCGTCTCCAAGCCTGCCCGAACCGCTGACCGGGACGGTCGGCACGATGATGAAGGCGAACGTCGGCAAGGGAAGCATCGAGCTGCTGGTGAACGAACTCGCGGGAAAGCCGGGCGCGCAGTTCAATCTCATACGCTCCGCCAAGCTGCCGACCACCATCGCCCTGCAGTCCGCCCTTAGCCTCGCCGAGCGCGGCAAGGCGTCCGGCATCATCAGCGTGTCGCTGCAGGACGGCGACCCCTACAAGCTCACGCGCCTGCTGAATGCGGTCGGTGAGCAATACGTGAAGCAGAACATCGAGCGCAAGGCGGCGGAGGCGCAGAAGACGCTGGCGTTCCTCGACGTCCAGCTGCCGCAGTTCAAGCGCCAGTTGGAGGCCTCCGAGGATGCCTACAACCGCTTCCGCATGGAAAAGGGCACCGTGACCATCGGGGAGGAAGCCACGCTGGTCCTGAGCCAGTCGGTCGATCGCCAGACCAAGCTGCTCGACGCCGAGCAGCGCCGGCGGGAACTCGAAAGCCGGTTCACCGCGAATCACCCCACCATCCAGACCCTGGACGCGCAGATCGCGGCGCTGAAGGCGGATATGGGTGGCATCCAGACGCGGATCAAGAACCTCCCTGCGCTTCAGCAAGAAGCCGTGCGCATGGAGCGCGACGTGAAGGTGAACACGGAGCTCTACCAGTCGCTGCTCAACAACGCGCTGCAACTGCGCCTGGTGAAGGAGGGCAAGGTCGGCAACGTCCGCGTGCTGGATGAAGCCATCCTGCCGACCTATCCCGTCAAGCCGAACCGGAAGGTCATCATCGCGGCCGCATTGGCCCTGGGGCTGTTCCTGGGCGTCGTGGCCGCCTTCCTGCGCAACGCCTTCGTCGAGCGGCGGCTCCGTGATCCGCACGAAGTCGAGGCCGAGAGCGGGCTGCCGGTCTTCTCCACGATCCCGCTGAGCGCGGCGCAGGACGCGATCTCCAAGCGGCGGCTTAGTGGCGCCACCGGCGTCAGGCTGCTGGCGATCGAGCATCCGGACGATCCCGCGGTGGAAAGCCTGCGGAGCTTGCGCACCGCGATGCAGTTCGCGATGCTGGAGTCCCCGAACAACCGCGTGCTCATCACCGGCCCCACGCCGGGTGTCGGCAAGAGCTTCGTCACGGCGAATTTCGCCGCGCTCATGGCGGCGGCCGGCCGGAAGACCTTGCTGATCGATGCCGACCTCCGGCGCGGCCACACACACCAGTACTTCGGGCTGCAGCGACATGGCGGTCTGTCGGAACTGATTGCGGGCAGCTTGACGGTGCAGCAGACCGTTCACCGCCAGGTGGTGCCGAACCTGGATTTCCTGGCCACCGGCCAGTTGCCTCCGAATCCTGCCGAACTGCTGGTGTCGGATTCGTTCAAGTCGACGCTGGAGAAACTGTCCGGGCAGTACGACCTGGTCGTCATCGACACCCCGCCGGTGCTGGTCGCTGCCGACACCAGCACGGTCGCGGCCCATGCGGGCACGGTGCTGCTGGTGGCGCGCGCGGATCTGTCGACCATGGGCGAACTGAAGGAAAGCACGCGACGGCTCGTGATGAGCGGCAAGACCGCCACCGGCGTGCTGCTCAATGCGATGAACGTCGGGCGCCGTGGGTACGCGGCCTACAAGTACGGCCGGTATCGCTATACCAACTACAACTACGAGAGCATCCTGCCCGAAGAGCAGTAGGGCTCGTCCCCAGGCTGAGCGCACTTCGTGTCGCGTCGGCCACCCCCTGCGGGGGGCAACACCAGCGGCCCGGCTGAGCCGGCCGCTTGGTGTTTCACGAAGGGGCCTGGCTTTGCCGGCCCTGTAGGGATGGGGTGCAGCAGGCTTCCAGGTCGCGCTCGAACTGGGCCAGGACGGCGTTGCGGTCGAAACGGTCTTCGGCGTAGGTGCGGGCGCGGACACCCAGGTCGCGGCGCAGGTCGGGCTGGGATGCCAGGGTCGTGACGGCGTCTGCGAAGGCCCTGGCGTCGTCGGGGGGAACGGCGATGCCGCACTGGGCCGTGACCTTGCCGAGTTCGGTTTCGGGACGGGCGCCGGCGACCACGGGGCGGCCGCTACTCAGCATGCCGGTGAGCTTGGACGGCATCACCAGGTCGGCGGCGTCGGCGCGCTGGGGGAGCAGGTGGATGTCCGCTAGGCCTAGAAGGTCGCCCAGGCGATCGACGGGTTGCAGGTCCAGGAAGCGCACGTTCGCGAGCCCCTCGCAGCGCTTCATCAGGTCGGCGCGGCCCGCGCCGTTGCCGCAAAAGACGAATTCGAGATTAGGCTGGTCGCGCAGCATGAGGGCGGTTTCCGCCAGGAGTTCCAGACCCTGCTTGGCGCCCATGTTGCCGGAATAGAGGGCGACGACGGCGTCGGAAGCGATGCCGAGTTCGGCGCGGTAGGGGCTGTCCGTGCGCAGCGGCTGGATGGCCGAGACGTCGGCCCAGTTGGGCAGCGAGACCAGCCGCGCGTCTTCGGTGCCCTTCGTGCTGGCGCGCTCCATCATGCGCAGGGAAATGGTCGAGATGCGGTCGAAGCGGCGCATCAGACCGCGTTCGACGGCGGCGACGAGCGAGCGCAGGCGCGCACCCTTGAGCAGGCCGAGTTCGAACGCGGCATCGACCTCATAGTCCTGGATGTGCAGCCACGCCTTGGCCGAGCGCAGGCGCGCGAAGGCGAGCGCGGCGGGCGAGCAGAACAGCGGCGGCTCGGTCACCCAGACGACGTCGGGCTTCCAGTGCCACTGCGCAAGCAGCGCAGGGATGCTGGTCAGCGCGAAACTGGCCAGGTGGAGAAGACGGCGAACGCCCGTCACCTTGCGCGGCACCCACAGCGGGGTGCGGATCACGGTGGCGCCGTGCCACGTCTCCGTGGCATAGCGCGAAGCGCTGTAGCCGGGCCAGACGGCCCAGTCCGGGTAGTAGGGCGGGGCGGTCACGACACGCACCTCGTGCCCCTGCGCGGCAAGCCAGGCAACCATTTCGCCCGTGTACTTGCCGATGCCGGTGAGCTCCGGTGCGAAATTGATTCCGTAGACGAGCAGCTTCATGGAGCCTTCAGACAATGTGGTGGCGCTGGCTTGGCGCGCCTTGCGGACCTTGAAGTGGGCCGAAGCGCGAGGCCCCGGGAGAGTGGTCGCCGATGATCTGGACCAGCGTCTCGGCGACCTGCCCGACCTGGAAGCGATATTGAAAGCAGCGCAGCGCCGCGATGCGCATGGCGGCCACTTCCGGGCGCGGCAGCGCCAGCCAGCGCTGCAGGGTATCGACGGTGTCCTCGAGCGTGTCGTTGCCGACCAGCCCCGCGCCGTCTTCCGCGATCTCGCGCCAGATGTTCACCTTGTCGCTGATGAGGACCGGCTTGCCGCAGGCCAGCGCTTCCACCACCGCGATGCCGAAGTTCTCCTGGTGCGAGGGCAGGCAGAACGCGTCGGCGGCGTAGAAGGCGCCCCATTTCATGTCGCCGGCCAGCATCCCCGTCCACGTGATGTGCGACGCGATGCCCAGTTGCTCGGCGCGGCTCTTCAACTGCTGCACCAGAGCCTCCTCGCCGGGGCCGGCCATCACGAGACGCAATTCCGGGTTGCCGTCGAGCACGCGGGCGAAAGCTTCGACGAGCAGGTCTCCGCCCTTCTTTTCATGGACGCGACCCAGATACAGCAGCAGGCGCTTGTCCTTCAACTCGGGAAAGGCCGAAAGGAAAGTGCCCGTCAGTTCCCGCGCATTCGATGGCGGCGACGACGTGCCATAGGAGCCCACGACTTCCCGTGCGCGATAGAGCCAGAAGGATTGGCGCGCCAGCACCCGCTCTTCCTCGCAAGTGAAGATCACCGCGGCCGCGTCGCGCAGCACCCGGTATTCGCCCCAGGGCCAGTACAGCCACTTCTTCAGGTGCTTGAGCGGATAGCGCCGCTTGAACCACGGGTCGAGCATCCCGTGCGTGTAGACGAAATACGGCGTGACCGACTGACTCAACGCCCGCCATGCCGCGAAGCCTGTGTATTGCCAGAGGCCATTGACGATCACGGCGTCATAGCCGGACGCATGCTCGCGCAGCCAGTCGACCACATTCGGGTTGTAGTGGTAGCCGGTGGACGATGGCCCCAGCGCATGGACCGGCGCCGGGCAGTCGCGCACGAACTCCGCTGCCGGATCGTCCAGCGACAGCAGTTCGCTGCCGTGGCCCAGGCCGACGAGCGCTTCGTGGAGTCTCAGGACACCCTCGATAGGACCGCCTCCACGGGGGTCGACCGACGTGATCAGGTGAAGGAACCTCACGGCGACGAGCTTCGAGGAGGGAAGAATTCCATCTTCGGGAACTTGAAGACCAGCAGCCCGAAAGCCAGCAGAAGGCCCAGCAGTCCATGCGCGGAGATCTGGCCCACTGCCGACCAGGTGAGGATGGCCAGGGACACGGTCATCCACAGCAGGATCGGGTACACGGAGCGCTGCCTGTAGGCGAGGCGCACGCTCTTGCCGACGCCGATGGACAGGACCACGAGCTTGAGCGCCGTGAATGCGTAGCCGATCAGGCCGCCTTCCAGCAGGATCCGGCTGGCCTCGACTTCGGCCAGCGCAAAGTACCCGGAGTCGCCCGTGCGCACATAGGTGGCCAGGTTGGAGCCCAGGCCGAGCCCGTACCCGAGCCAGGTGATTTTCGAGTAGGTGTAAGGCTCACCGATGAAGATGTGGAGCAGTCGCTCCCAGAAATCCTCGACCTCCGAGGCCTGCTCGAACCGTTGTCCCGTGACTTCGATGGCGCCGCTGAACGCATAGAGGAGCAGCGCCACCAGGATCATGCCGAAGAAGATGGCAATGGCCGCCCTGACCTTCCCCTTGCCCTTCGCCAGCCAGAGTCGTCCCGCAAAGTAGGTTGCCACCATCAGGCCCGAGTAGATGACGGCAGCGCGCGAGCCGCTGACCACGCTGGCGACGATCAAGCACCCGAAGGCTGCCGTCACGAACAGGAACTGCATCCGGGTCCTCTTCCTCGCGCCGACGAGCGCAAGCACCAGAGGCGCCAGGAGGGCGATGAAGGTTGTGTAGCCGAGCGTGAAACTGAACGTCCCCGTCGTGCGGACCACGCCGGCCACCGCGACGAAAACCCCTTCCTCGTCGGTACTTTCCGTCTGCGCATTGATGCGCGCACCCGGCGGCGCAAAGTGCTGTACCACCGAGAGCGGCGCCATCACGAGAAGGGTGCCGACCGCCACCAGAACAGCGGCGCGGTAGTCGGCCTCGGTCATCGCCGCAGCCGCCGCGACGCCGAACCAGATGTAGAGCAGCCAGAAGCGCAGGCCGATCAGCAGCACCGTCGGTGAACTCTCTCCCGCGACGAGTTGCAGCAGGCCCCATCCCACGACCACGCACGACCACGCCAGCAGCACCGTCGTGACGCGCTTCTGCCGCCGCAGCGCACCAGTGTTCCACGCGTAGAAGATCACGTAGATCGCAATCAGATCGCGCACCAGGATCAGCGGCAGGGTCGCCGACGAAAACACCCACTTGCGGACGGCTCCCTCCAGCACCACGATCAGGAAGACCGCGATGAACCCATAGCCGGCACGGCTCAGCGGTGTGCGCCGGCTCAACGCGCGCGGAAAGTGCGCCGCGGTGGTGCTCATTGCACGAATTCCTCCAGGAGCTGGCCCGCGCGGGAGCGGTAGTTGGCCCACGAGAAGGCCTGCCCCGATTGCATCGCGGCCGGCCTCGCCGCGTGGAGCAGTTGGGGATTCTGGATGAGCTGGCGCACGGTGGCGCAGAGTGCGTCCACATTGGGTTCGACAATCCAGCCGCTTCCCGGGTTGGCCTCGACCAGCGCCTTGGCGCCGGTGTTCGTCGACACGATGGCGGGCGTGCCGCAGGCCATGGCCTCGGCGACGACCATGCCGAAGGACTCCGAACGGGAGGGCAGCAGCAGACAGTCGGCCTGGGCCAGCACGGCGTAGAGCTCTTTCTGCGGTGAATGGGGCCTGTGGCGGGCGTTGGGTATCGCCTTGATCGCGCTCTCCAGGCTTGGCTCGCTGATGCCGCCCATGAACTCCAGGTCGTACGCGAGGCCTTCCGCATGCAGCCGCTGGAACGCGTCGGCGATCAGGTCGGCCGACTTGCGACGGCTCAGCGTGCCCGCGTAGACGAATCGCGGGCTGCCCTGGTGCGGCTGCCAGGTCGGGACCTGGGCAGGCGGCTCGGCGCCGAGCAGAAGGGGGCGCAGCTTGTCGCGCGCGACGCCGTTCTTCACGTAGCTTTCCGCCGCAAGCGGCGAGCAGGTGAGGATCAGGTCGGCCATCTCGACCTCCTCGTCCTTGCGCCGGTTGATCTCGGGCGTGTAGGGCGTGGTGCCCTCGGCGTACAGCTCGTTCAATGTCTTGTGGTGGAACGCGGCGGCATCCAGCACGCACCGGGCACCGATCGCCTTCGCGGCCTTGAAGGTGTGATACGCCGCGTTTTCATAAGCGACCACGACCTTCGGCTTGAACTGCAGAATATGCCGGGCGGCCCATGCATCGAACCAATGGAAGATGCGGTGTGTCGTGTCGGAGCTTGTCAGACTGTGGCTCAGCGAACCCGCCACGCGCATCGCAACCTGGAAGCGGGCCGGATGACGGCGGAGCGCCGCCGGAATGTCGACGCGGCGAACCTTTTGCCGGTACTTCCCGGGGAGCCACCATGGCGGCGGCTCGCCTTGGGCGGTCACGGGCACGCCGGACCAGAAGGACTGCAACAGCGACCTCTCATGGAGGGCCAGCGCGAGTTGGTGCGAGTGCTGCAGCCCAGGATGGGTCACGAGGACGGATTTCGTGGTCATGGTCGTGGTCCTGCGCTCGTCTCGCCCTGCAGTGGCGGCGTCGCCGGCGCGGCGATTTCCTTGTCGTGGCCGGTCCACGCCTCATAGGCAGGCAGCAGCGAAACGGGGTCGTAGCAAAGATCGGGCGGACGGGCGTTCAGCCGGATCGTCGCGGGATTGCCCGTGGCCACCGCGAGTGCGGGGACATCCTTCGCAACCACCGCACCGGCGCCGACGACTGCGCCATAGCCGATCCTGACGCCGGGCAGGATCGTCGCGCCGACGGCGATCCATGCGTAGTCCTCGATGTGGATCGGCTTCTTGAACAGCCGCCAGCCCGGGTCGCCCACATGATGGCTGGCGGTCAGGATGGTGACCCGGTCGTTGATGACGACGCGCGAGCCGATGGTGACGGTGTCGAGCACGACGATCTCCGTCGAGCCCGAGATGAAGGTGTGTTCGCCGACCCGCAGGTTCGACGCCGGCCCCTTGAGATCGAATCGGTCGAGGATGGACAGTGCGCCGACCTCGACGCCACGCGCGCGAAAGTGGCGGCGATTCATCAGGATCTTGACCAAGGATCGGAAGTTCAGGGCCCGCTTGGCCCACACCACGAGCCAGCGCTTCGACCCGAGTCCGGGCCGCTCGCGCGAGTTCCAGAGAAAGCGGATGTCGTTCACTTTCTTGCCTCGGTGATCAGCGTGCGCAGGGCGTTGACATGGGCATTCACGCAATGAGGCTCGTACCATTGGCGCGCGGCGAGCCCGACTGAGCGCGGGTCGATGGCTGACGCTTCCAGCGCATCGAAGCCGGCCGCGTAGTGCACATTGGCCGTCAGGCCGTCGTGCGTTCCGTAGTCCTGCCAGAGCAGGATGGGGCAGATGCCGTGGGCGCTGTACGCGGCGAAGACGCCGCTCTTGGAGACGTAGTCCGTCGGGTACGACAGGGCGCCATAGGCCGCGCTGGACAGGGCGTGGCTGACATCCTCCGCCGACAGCTTTCCGTGCGTGACGACGCCTTCCTGCACGAGGCGCTGGGCCAGTTCGCCGTCCGGCATGGCGGGGCCGATGTCGTGGATCTCCAGGCCCTTTCGCTTGGCGCAGCGGAAGATTTCCCCGTCTGCCCATTGATACACGTTGGCCCGAACGCCGAAGCTGCCGAAGACGACCAGGCGAGGCTCCCTGGCGGTATCGACCAAGGGCGGCTCGCCGACGTTGGAAAACACCGGAAGCACGCGGTGCGGCGCAGCCTGGGAATGGTCCAGCAGCCAGCGGCCGGACTCTTCCCGGTTGGTGAGCCAGAAATCGGAGAGCATGAGCAGTTGCCTGGCGATCCGCTTCTGATAGCCGTTGAGCCAGAACGCAGAACCGAGCGGAGAGCCCGCGGGTGCAAAAAGCTCGTGGAACACGATGCCGAACGCCTTGAACTGCGTGCGCAGGTCACGAACCTTTCCGACCAGCCACACCGGCACGCCGCGCTTCTCGAATCCGTACCCGCTGAAATGCAGCAGCAGGAAATCGCCGGACAGCTTCGAGATGTCCGTCGTGGGCGTCAGCTCCACCAACGGCGTCTGCAAGCGCCCCCCGACGGTGCTCGCGTAGTCCCGCACGCCGCCGGTGCCCGGCGGAATGAGGGAAATGGAAGCTGCGTGCATGCTGGACATCACCACGGGAGGGGGGCGGCCCTCAAGCGACAAGTTCTTCGCTGCAGAAATCCGCGTAGGCGAGCGCAATGCCCGCGCGCAGGGAAACCCCCGGCTTCCAGCCGAGCTCGCGGATACGGGAGATGTCGAGCAGCTTGCGAGGCGCGCCATCCGGCTTGCTGGTATCGAAATGGATCGCGCCGCGGTAGCCCACCACGTCGCTCACCATGCGGGCGAGTTCGGCAATCGACAGGTCTTCGCCGCTGCCGACGTTGATGTGGCTGGCCATGACGTCGGTATGGGCCGCGTAGGTTTCCCTCGGAAGATCCATGACGTGCACACAGGCGCTGGCCATGTCGTCCACGTAGAGGAACTCCCGCTTCGGCGACCCCGTGCCCCAGATGAGGACGGAAGGCGCGTCGTTGGACTTCGCCTCATGGAAGCGACGGATCATCGCCGGCAGCACGTGGCTGTTCTCGGGGTGGTAGTTGTCGCCTGGGCCGTACAGGTTGGTCGGCATCACGCTGCGGAAGTCGCAGCCGTACTGCCGGTTGTAGCTCTCGCAGAGCTTGATGCCGGCGATTTTCGCGACGGCATAGGGCTCGTTGGTGGGCTCGAGCTTGCCGGTCAGCAGCGCATCCTCGGTCATCGGCTGCGCGGCGAGTCGCGGATAGATGCAGCTCGAACCCAGGAAGAGCAGCTTGTTCACGCCCGTGCGCCAGGATTCGTGGATCAGGTTCGCCTCGACCATCAGGTTCGAGTAGATGAACTCGGCCGGATAGCTGTTGTTGGCGTGAATGCCGCCGACCTTCGCGGCAGCCACATAGACCTCTTGCGGCCGCTCCTCGGCAAAGAAGGCGCGCACCTTGGCCTGGTCGGTCAGGTCGAGCTCCGAACGGCTCCTGGTCAGGATATGGGTGTAGCCCTTCTCGGACAGGCACCGCACGATCGCGCTCCCCACCATGCCGCGGTGCCCTGCCACGAAGATTCGCTTCTGGAACTCGTTCATTGAATTACCGTCTTGGCGTGAGGTTGATGGGCGAGGCGGAGAGGTTCAGGCGAACCTCTTCTCGCCTGCGGACGCCAGATCGTCGAGACGCACGATGTCGTCATCGCCGAGGTAGCCCCCAGTCTGGACCTCGATCACTTCCAGGGTGGTCTTGCCGGCATTTTCCAGCCGATAGACCGCGCCGACGGGGATATAGATCGATTCGTTTTCCTTGACGAGTTGAGCCTTCTCGTCGCAGATCACCCTGGCCGCACCCTTGACCACGACCCAGTGTTCGGCGCGATGGTGGTGCATGCGCAGCGCCAGCCGCGCGCCGGGCTTGACCGTCAGGCGCTTGACGGCGAAACGCTCGCCGTCGTCGATGCTGTCGTAGGCGCCCCATGGCCTCGGAATGCGCCGATGACGCGTCGCCTGGCTGTGGCCGTGCGTGCTCAGGAGGGCGACCACGTCCTTGACCTGTTCGGCGCAATCGCTGTGCACGACGAGCAGCGCGTCGGGCGTGTCGACCACCAGCAGGTCCTTGGTGCCCAAGGCCACGACCGGGCGGCCGGGCGCATGGATGAAGGTGTTGGTGGCGTTCATCGCGAAACCGTGGCCGCTGATGCGGTTGCCGTTGGCGTCCGTCTCATGCAGGTCGGCGACGGCATTCCAGCTGCCCACGTCGCTCCACCGGCCGTCGAAGGGAATGACCGCGACGCGCGCGCATTTTTCGAGCACCGCGTAGTCGATGCTCTGGCTGCGGCAGCGTCCGAAGGCAGCGCTGTCCATGCGCAGGAAATCGCCGTCGACGTCGACCGACGCCGTCGCTAGCTTGCAGGCGTCGAGGATGTCGCTTGCGTGCTCCTGGAGCGCCGCGATCAGGACCTTGGCCTGTACCAGAAGAATCCCTGCATTCCAGAGGTGTCCGCCTTCCAGCAGCAGTTGTTCGGCCCGGGCAGCCACCGGCTTCTCGATGAAGGCTGCAACCGCGTGGCCCGCGTCGTCGCCCAGGGTGGCGTCCAGCTTGTCGCCCTGGCGGATGTAGCCGTAGGCCGTGCTCGGAAAGGTGGGCTCGATGCCGAAAGTCACGAGGTGGCCCGCAAGTGCAGCCGGGACGCCCTTGAGGATGGTGGCGACGAAGCGATCTGCATCCGGAATGTGGTGGTCGGCGGGCGCGAAGAGGAGCAGGCGTTCGGGGTCGGTCAGCAGCGCGGTCGCGGCCATGGCGGCGGCCGTATTGCGAGCCACAGGCTCGAGAAGCTGCTTGCCGCTCACCTGGGCCGCGTCGATGCCTTCCTGAACGAGAAAGCGGTGCTCTTCAGACGCAACGCACATCACGTCCTTGCTGAGCCGCCGCAGTCGCTCCAGCGTGAGCAGCAGCAGGCTCTTGTTGCCGACGAGCGGAACGAATTGCTTGGGTAGCGTCTTGCGCGATAGCGGCCACAGTCGCGTACCGCTGCCTCCGCAAAGGACGACCGGCTGGATCTGTGTCATCGCGAACCTTCTCCCGTGGTGACGGCGCGAACCGTTCTCACCAGAATCTTGATGTCGAGCCATAGGGACCAGTTGCTGACGTATTCAACATCAAGCTCGACCCGGCGTGCGTAGGACAAGCGATTGCGTCCGCTGACCTGCCAAAGTCCCGTGATGCCGGGGCGCATGGCGCAGTAGTGCTCCCAGCCCTTGCCGTAGAGGCTGCGCTGGCGCTCCATGCAGGGGCGGGGCCCCACGATGCTCATGTCGCCCTTGAGCACATTCCAGAACTGGGGGAGTTCGTCGAGGCTCAGCTTGCGGATGAACTGGCCAATCGGTGTAATCCGCGGGTCCTTTTCCAGCTTCTGAAAGGTATCCCATTCGGTGCGCGCCATGTCGTTGCGGCTGAGGAACTCGTCCAGCACGTCCTCGGAATTGCGAACCATCGACCGAAACTTGTAAAAGCGGAACCGTTGTCCGCGCTCTCCGAGGCGGTTTTGCCAGAAGTGGACCGGGCGACCCATGCTGACCGCAACCCCCAGCGCGACGAGCAAATAGAGGGGGCCGAAGACGGCGAAGAAGACCAGCGCGCCCACGATGTCAAAGCTCCGTTTGGCGACGCGTTCGAAGAGGTTGAGTTTGCGCGGTTGCGCGTAAACGGGGGGCGAGGAAGGGCCACCACCGTCCGGGGAATAGCGTCTGACCACGTTGCCCTGTGCGGTCGAATCTGAACGAAACATTTGAAAATCCCCCGTAACGGGTGCTGCCTCAACCAAGGAGCGCGGCAGTGTAACGCTTTACTACTATTAGCAAGAATTTGAACATATGCTGCGGCGGCTGTGATGTCAACAAAAGCCGTACATCTTTCGCCAAACGGCCTACGTCTTTCCCCTCTGTAAGGAAGCGCCGCTGCCGTCATTGGTGCGTCGCAACATATTCAACCGAACTGTAGTCCTTTTGTATGACAACATGTTAACGTTAAACGGCGGGGGGGTGTTGTTTGCATACGCCGTTTGGCGATTTGTCACAAAAACGGACGGTTTCGCACGACGCAGCAATAGACCCCGCCCCTGGGGCAGGGGAAGCAAGCCGTAATGCGGGAAATGAAATGGAAGGGCCCGCTTGCGCTGGCGGCGACCTTCAAGGATGACGGTGGCGAGTCGGGCGCCACGTAGGACTCGCGCGTTCGCGCGGGTCCGATTTTCAGACGATCGAGGTGGGGGAGGCGCGAGGCCTCCCCGCGGCCTCAGTGGCGGGCGCTTGCGTCCTGCCCGGCCTGCTGCTCGAACGGCAGGACCATCGAGCCGAGGTCGCGACGGGTCTCGACAAGGACCAGCGGACCCTCGTCGATCACGATCGCGGGCGGGCGCTGGCGGGGCACATGCAGCGGCTTCGGTTCGGCTGCAATCGCAGCGCGAACCTGGGCCACGCGCTCGGCGTCCGAATTGACCCAATGCAGGCCCGAGCCCTCCGCCACCTGGGCGAGTTCGTCCAGCGGCAGCACGAAGGGTTGAACCTTCGGGAGTGCGCGCGATGAAGGGACGGCTTTCGCCTGCACGACGATGGGTGCCGCCACGGGGGCCGCGGCTGGTTCGGGGCGCGCCATGACCGGCATCGCCTCGACCTGAGCTGCATCGTCCGCCGCCCCGGTCACGGGTTCCGCCAGAGCGGGTTGGCTCACATCGGCGTCTTCGCGCGGGCTGCGCTCACGGCGGTCACGGCCGTAGCGATCGCGCGAACGACCGCGGCGCTCTTCGCCTTCGCGGCGCGGTGCGACATCGGGGCCTTGGCCTTCGACTGCGGTCGTGCCCGCGTCGACGGATGCGCCGGCATCGACGGTCTGCGCCTCCATGGGTGCCTCGCCGGACCGGGGGGCGCCTTCATTGCGACGCTCGCGGCGGCCTTCGTTGCGTTCGCCACGGGGGGCGCGTTCTTCGCGACCGCTGTCGCGACCGTTGCGCTGCCCGCGCTCGGCCGGAGCCTCGCCTTGCGAAGCCTCGACGTTCGTCTCGCGGGCCGCATCGCCATTGCGTTCCCGCTGGACGTCGGCGTTGCGTTCGCCGCGTTCGCCACGTTCGCCACGTTCACCACGTTCGCGTCGGTCGCCGCGTCCGCGCGGCGCGCGTTCCGAAGGCGTGGCCGCTTCGTCGCCGGCGTTCGGGGCGATCGCCTGTGCGTCCAATTGAATGTCGGTCGTCGCTTCTGCCGGCAATTGGCGGGTGTCGCCGTCACGGCGTTCGCCGCGTCCGCGGCGTTCTCCGTCGCGAGGCGGGCGGGCCTCACGCGGTTCGCGGGGCTCGCGCGGCTCCCGCACCTGGCTGTCGTTGCGTGCTTCGCTGCGAGCTTCGCGTCCTTCGCGGCGCTCGCCCTCGCGGCGTTCGCCCGAGCGACCGCCTCGACGATCGCCGTCACGGCCGCCGCGTCCTTCTCCGCGTCCGCCGCGGCGCTGTTCGCCTTCGCGTGCAGTGCGCGGGGCTTCGCCGTCGCGGCCGCCACGGCCTTCGCGGCGCGGCTTCGGCGCTTCGACGGGAATGGCGACGGGGGCTGGCGCGGGCGCCGGCTCTGCGCCGAACAGGCGCTTGATCCAGCCGAAGAAGCCGGTTTCAGCGGACTTGGCCACCACAGGCGCGGCCGCAGGAACGTTCGATGCAGCCGGCGCTACCGCAGGCGCGCGCACCGCTTCAGGCTTCGGCACGGCAATCGGTGCGGGCGCGTCGGGCAGCACGCCCTTGATCACCGGCGTCTGCTTGTTGGTCGGTTCCTGCGAGCGGCGAGTGACGGAGGTCGGGTCCTCGATCTCGTCGGCCATCTTGTAGCTGGCCTCGATGTGGTCGAGTCGCGGATCGTCGTGCTTGAGGCGTTCCAACTTGTAGTTGGGGGTTTCCAGCGTCTTGTTGGGCACCATCAGCACGGTCACGCGCTGCTTGAGTTCGATCTTGGCGATCTCGGGGCGCTTCTCGTTCAGGAGGAAGGAGGCCACTTCGACCGGCACCTGGACGTGCACGGCTGCCGTGTTGTCCTTCATCGACTCTTCCTGAATGATGCGCAGGATCTGCAGTGCGCTCGATTCGGTGTCGCGGATGTGGCCGGAGCCGCCGCAACGGGGGCAGGGGATCGATGAACCCTCGCTCAGGGCGGGCTTCAGACGCTGGCGGCTCATTTCCATGAGGCCGAACTTGCTGATCGAGCCGAACTGGACGCGGGCGCGGTCCTGGCGCAGCGCGTCGCGCAGGCGGCTTTCGACTTCCCGGCGGTTCTTCGACTCGTCCATGTCGATGAAGTCGATGACGATCAGGCCGCCCAAGTCGCGCAGGCGCATCTGGCGCGCGACTTCGTCAGCGGCTTCGAGGTTGGTGCGAGTCGCGGTTTCTTCGATGTCGCCGCCCTTGATGGCGCGCGCGGAGTTCACGTCGACGGAGACCAGCGCTTCGGTGTGGTCGATCACGATGGCGCCGCCGCTGGGGAGTTGCACCGTGCGGGCGTAGGCCGATTCGATCTGGTGCTCGATCTGGAAGCGGCTGAAGAGGGCCGCATCGTCCCGGTAGCGCTTCACGCGGGCGGCGTGTTCCGGCATCACGTGCGCCATGAACTGCTGCGCCTGGTCGTAGATGTCGTCGGTGTCGATCAGGATGTCGCCGATGTCGTGATTGAAATAGTCACGGATGGCGCGGATCACGAGGGAGGATTCCTGGTAGATCAGGAAGGCGCCCTTGCCGCCCTTGGCCGCGCCGTCGATGGCGGTCCAGAGCTTGAGCAGATAGTTCAGGTCCCATTGCAGTTCTGGCGCGGAGCGGCCGATGCCTGCGGTGCGGGCGATGATGCTCATCCCCTTGGGGTACTCGAGCTGGTCCATCGCCTCCTTGAGTTCGGCGCGGTCGTCGCCCTCGATGCGCCGGCTGACGCCGCCGCCGCGCGGGTTGTTCGGCATCAGCACGACATAGCGGCCGGCCAGCGAGATGAAGGTGGTGAGGGCCGCGCCCTTGTTTCCTCGCTCTTCCTTCTCGACCTGGACGACCAGTTCCTGGCCTTCCCTGATCGCGTCCTGGATCCGGGCTTGGCTGGCCGAGACGCCTTCCGCGAAGTACTGCTTGGAGATTTCCTTGAACGGCAGGAAACCGTGGCGGTCTTCGCCATAGTCGACGAAGCAGGCTTCGAGCGACGGCTCGACGCGCGTCACGACGGCCTTGTAGATATTGCCCTTGCGCTGTTCGCGCCCTTCGATCTCGATTTCGTAGTCGAGGAGCTTTTGCCCGTCGACGATGGCCAGGCGGCGTTCTTCAGCCTGCGTGGCGTTGATCAGCATCCGCTTCATGATGCGTTGTCCTTCAATTTCTATCGTTCTACCGGTCCATGACGGACCTAACGATGCACGGACGACGTCGCGCGAAACGAAGGAATTGCCGCTGTGCCCTGGCTGCAGTGGTCGCCGCGCGAACGCGGTCGACCCTATCGACTATCAAGTCGATGGCAGTCGGGGTGGGGGCGCGAGGATGGGCGCGAGCCCGATGTGGTGCTGACTTGCTATATTTTCTATAGCCATTGGCGCCGTCACGGCGCGCGCTACGGGCGGTTCAATGCCTGTTCTCGCTGGCGGCAGCCAGCGCAGGAGCAGTTGAATCAGTAGCATCAGCACAAGGTACTCGCTTCGATCCGCCGGCAGCTTTTTACCTGCCGGCTGGGGTATTCCGTATCGGTGTTTCGTGGGCGTCGGCTTGACTTGGATGCAGTGCCCGCCGCCTTGCGCTCTTGCGCGTGGCTTGCGAGTTCGGCATCAAAGCGGCATCGACCTCACAGCGCTCCCAGTGGTGCTCTAAACTTCTGATTAATCAAGCACTTACAAGACCGCGCTGGTGAAAAACATTATAGGTGCGAAGCCAAGCTCCGCGGCAGCAGAAGTTCGCTTTCTGACGGTCGACGGGGAATCCGCTGGCCAACGACTGGACAATTTCCTGTTCCGGCATCTCAAGGGGGTCCCCAAGACCCACGTCTACCGGATCATCCGTTCGGGAGAGGTGCGTATCAATAAGGGACGTGTCCAGGCAGAGACCCGCCTTGCCGCGGGCGATGTGCTGCGGCTGCCTCCCGTGCGGGTGTCGGCCCGCTCGGAAGAGGGTGCGTCCCCGCCCGCGCCGCCTCGGGAGTTTCCCTTGTTGTATGAGGACGACGCGCTGCTCGCCGTCAACAAGCCGGCCGGCGTGGCGGTCCATGGCGGAAGCGGCGTGAGTTTCGGCGTCATCGAGCAACTGCGCACGGCACGGCCAGCGGCCCGCTTCCTGGAACTGGTCCATCGGTTGGATCGCGAAACCTCGGGGATCCTCCTGGTCGCCAAGAAGCGCAGCGCGCTGACGGCGTTGCAGGACCAGTTCCGCGAGCGGGAGACGGGCAAGACCTATCTCGCGCTGGTGGAGGGCAACTGGCCCGCCAAGCTGAAAGTGCTCGATGCGCCGCTTGCCAAATACCTGCTTCCGAGCCAGGCGGGCGCTGCCGAGGGCGAGCGGAGGGTGCGCGTTGTCGCCAAGGACCATCCCGACGCCATGCGCGCCGTGACGCTGGTCCGGGTACTGGCCCGATTCGCGCTGCCCGGGGACGCCGCTTCGTTCTCGTTGCTGGCGGTCACCATCAAGACCGGCCGCACCCATCAGATTCGCGTGCACCTCGCGTCCGCCGGCCATGCGATCGCCGGTGACGACAAGTACGGCGACTTCGAGCGCAATCGCACGCTCCAGAAGATCGGCCTCAAACGCATGTTCCTGCATGCCTGGCGCTTGCAGTTCACCCATCCCGCGAGCGCAGAGCGCGTGGCACTTCAGGCTGACCTGCCGCCGGAGTTGCATGCCCTGATGCCGCCCATCGCGCTCGACGCGCTCGCTGCTCATCCTTCGACCATCACCGCATGACTGATATCCGTCCCCGCCGTTTCGACCTGATCGCCTTCGATTGGGACGGGACCCTCTACGACTCGACGCGACTTATCGTGCGCTGCATCCAGGCCGCCGTGGTCGATGTCGGCGGCGCCAAGCCCAGCGAGAACGATGCCGCATGGGTCATCGGCCTCGGCCTGGCGGAGGCGCTCGCCCGCGCGGCGCCCGATGTGCCGAGGGAAAAGTACGCCGAACTCGGAGCGCGCTACCGTTACCACTATCTCCAGCACCAGGATGACCTGGTGCTTTTCGATGGCGTCCTTCCCATGCTCGACACGCTACGGGAGCGGGGCCACAAGCTGGCGGTGGCCACCGGCAAGTCGCGTCGCGGCCTGAACGAAGCGCTGGCCACCGTCGCGCTGCGCGACCGATTCGACGCCTCCCGCACGGCCGATGAAACATTCGGCAAGCCGCACCCGCGCATGCTGCTGGAGTTGATGGACGAACTCGACGTGCCGGCCGACCGAACGCTGATGATCGGCGACACGACGCACGACCTGCAACTCGCGATCAATGCTGGCTGCGCGAGCGTCGGTGTGTCCTACGGCGCCCATGAACCCGACAGCTTCGATGCGCTGGCGCCGTTGCACGTGGCGCATTCGGTTTCCGGACTGACGGAGTGGCTTCTGGCGAACGCATGAAAATCCGCCCATGAGCGAATGCATTCCTCTCTGCAACGCCTCCGACCTGGTGGAAGGCGGCCGGGCCGTGCCCTTCGACGTGGTGCACGGCGGCGAGACTTGCCGGGCGTTTGCGGTTCGCTTCGAGGGTGTGGCGCACGCCTACCTCAATCGTTGCGCGCACGTGGCGATGGAGCTGGACTTCCAGCCCGACCGCTTCTTCGACGACAGCGGCCAGTGGCTCTTGTGCGCCACCCATGGCGCGGTCTACAAGCCGGACACGGGGGAGTGCGCAGGCGGCCCGTGCCGCGGAGGGCTGGTGAAGATCGCTCTCAGCGAACGCGACGGCGTGGTGCACTGGCATACTGCCTGGAACCTCCACCCCCTCGCTTTCTGAGATGACCGATTCCAACCGCACGGAGCCCGAAGGTTTCGAGCCCTTCGAGCGCACCGCGCCTGTTTCTCCCGCGCAAGGCGGACCCCAAAGAATGTCCAAGAACGATCCGACGCAGCAATCCGGCTGGGAGCGCGCAACGCTGGAAAAACTGGCTTTCGCCTCCCTGCGCGAACAAAGGGCCACGCGACGCTGGAAGACCTTCGTGCGCCTGAGCTGGCTCGCCTTCTTCATCTTCCTCGCGTGGTTCGCCTTGTCGCGCGGAACGCCGGCGACGGCCAAGACCACCGCTCACACCGCCGTGATCGAGATCAAGGGCGAAATCGCCGGCGGCGCGGACGCGAGTGCCGAGTTCGTGGTGGCCGCCATGAAGACCGCCTTCGAGGACGAGGGCGCCAAGGGGATCGTGCTGCTGATCAACTCGCCCGGCGGCAGCCCTGTGCAGGCCGGCATCATCAACGACGAGATCAAGCGCCTGCGGGCCAAGCACAACAAGCCGATCTACGCGGTGGTCGAGGAAACCTGTGCGTCGGCTGCGTACTACATCGCCGCGGCCACCGACAAGGTCTTTGTGGACAAGGCCAGCATCGTCGGAAGCATCGGCGTGCTGATGGACGGCTTCGGCTTCACGGGTCTCATGGACAAGGTCGGCGTGGAGCGCCGGCTCCTGACGGCCGGGGAAAACAAGGGATTCCTGGATCCGTTCAGCCCGATGAGCGATGCCCAGCGCGCCCATGCGCAGCAGATGCTCGACCAGATCCACACGCAGTTCATCGATGTGGTCAAGACGGGGCGCGGCGATCGCCTGAAGGCCAGCACGCCAGGCCTCTTCAGCGGCTTGTTCTGGAGCGGCCAGCAAGCCGTCGAACTGGGGCTCGCCGACCAGCTCGGCAATGTGGACTTCGTCGCGCGCGAGGTGATCAAGGCCGAGGAGGTCATCGACTACACGCGCCGCGACAACGTGGCCGAGAAGCTCGCCAAGAAGTTCGGCGCCGCATTGGGCGATGCCTCCGTGCGCGCGATGCGCACGGCACCCGCGCTGCGCTGATTCAGGACACGTCGGCGTTGCGGGCCGACGCGGCGAGGGCTGCGGCAAAAGCCACTACGACGTAGAGCGCCGCGGTCAACGAGCTGACCTGGGCCAGGAAGCCGATCGCTGGCGGTCCGGCCATGAAACCCAGATAGGCTGCCGCCGAGACCGCTGCGATGCCGCGCGCCGGCTCGACCCCGGGCACGCGCGCAGACGCCGCGAAGAGGATCGGCACCACGTTGGCGAACCCGACGCCCACGCCCGCAAAACCGACCAATGCCAGCCATGGCAGGTGGGTGATCAGCACCAGGATCATGGACGCCGCGGCCAGCACTGCGCTGCCGCGGAGCAGCACTGCCGGAGCAAAGCGCGCCCGCATCGCATCGCCGCCGAAGCGCGCCATCGCCATCGCGGCGGAGAAGCTTGCGTAGGCCAGCGCCGCCTGCTCCTGGGGGCTGCCCAGTTCCTGGTGAAGATAGAGCACGCTCCAGTCGTAGATCGCGCCCTCGGCGATCAGTCCCAACGCAGCCAGGAGGCCGAGGACGGCGAGGGTGCCTCGCGGCAACCGGAAGCTGTGGTCATCACTGGCAAAGGCGGTCGATTCCTTGGGCAGCATCCAGCGGGCGGACACGGCGATCGAGAACGCCATCACCGCGGCGACCAGCACCAGGTGATGTTGCGGCGCCATTCCCGCCGCCATGGCCGCCCCGCCGGTCATGGCGCCGACCATCCCGCCGAGGCTGAACATCCCGTGCATCCCGCTCATCAGGGGCTTGCCGCCGCGGAGTTCGAGTTGCGCGGCTTCTGTATTGATGGCCACGTCGAACACGCTCGTGACGACGCCGAACACGACGAGCAAGCCAAGCAGGGCCGCGTAGGCCGGCATGAGCAGCAGGCCGGCCAGCAGCAAGGCATAGGTCGCGCCGCAGACGCCAGCCGTGGATCGTGCGCCGTGGCGGCCGATCCAGCGGCTGGCCTGCGTCAGGCCCAGCAGGGCGCCAGCGCCTGCGGCGAGCATGGCGAGGCCGAGTTCGGCTTCGTTGACGCCGTAGTGGGCTTTCACCGTGGGGATGTGCACCCCCCAGGTCGCGAAGACGAAGCCGGAGCCGAAGAATTGCATGCGCGAGGCCCAGCGCATGCGTGCGGGGAAATCCATCATCTGGCCGGACAACGCTAGCGGCCGATGGCGAACACGGCGGGGGCGCGTTCGTCGGCCGGCGATGGCTTCGCCCGCCATGCCTTCACGGTTTCACTGCGTACCTGGGAGGACGCCAGCGTGAGCCCTCGGGCTACCGCCAGGCGCGTGTTGTGCTGCAGCGTCTGGGTGAGCGCCTGCAGCAGAGCTGCGTTTCGATACGGTGTTTCGATGAAGAGCTGGGTCTGGCCGGTCTTGAGCGCCAGGGCTTCGAGCTCGCGGATGCGCTGCACGCGCGCGTCGGCATCTTGCGGCAGATAGCCGACAAATGCGAAGTTCTGGCCGTTGAGGCCGCTTGCCGCCAGCGCCAGCAGGAGCGAGACGGGGCCTGTCAACGGGACCACCGTGATGCCCATTTCATGCGCGGCCTTGGCGACCGACGACCCGGGGTCCGCGACGGCTGGCATGCCCGCCTCGCTGAGCAGGCCGACATCGTGGCCCTGCAGAGCGGCGGCGAGGAGGGGGCGGGCGTCGAATTGCCCCGCGTGATCGCCCTTCTTGTGCACTTCACGCGGCAGTTCCTGGATTTGCTGCGCCTGCAGCGGGGCGGCGAGCGGCACGACGGCGTCGATGCGCTTGAGGTATGCGCGTGCGGACTTGGCGTTCTCGCAGATCCAGTGGGTGATCCGTGCGGCTGCCTGCAGCGTGCCGAGCGGCAGGGCATCTTGGAGCGGTGTCTGCTCGTCGCACCCGAAATCGAGCGGTGCCGGGACCAGGTAGAGCTTTCCGCGGGTCGGCGTATTCACAGCAGATCGACTCCCGCCGCGCGTAGCATCTTCGCGGTGCGAATCAACGGCAGGCCGACCAGGGCGGTCGGGTCGTCGCTGTCGATGGCGTCGAGCAGGGCAATGCCGAGGCCTTCACTCTTTGCGCTGCCGGCGCAGTCATACGGCTGCTCTGCATTCAGATAGGCCTCGATCGCCGCATCGCTCAAGTCGCGAAACACCACGCGCACCGGCGCGAGGTCGCGCTGGACGAATCCCGTGGCCTGGCAGACCACCGCGACCGCCGTCTGGAAGATGAGCGTCTGGCCGCGCATGCGCTGCAGTTGGGCCGTGGCGCGGGCGTGGTCGCCTGGTTTGCCCAAGGGCTCGCCAGCGAGGTCGGCCACCTGGTCGGAGCCGATCACGACGGCATCGGGAAAGCGGTGGGCGATCGCATTCGCCTTCTCCAGCGCGAGGCGTTCGGCCAAGGCGCGGGGCGTTTCGCCAGGGAGCGGCGACTCGTCGACTTCCGGTGGCTGGACGTCGAAGGGCAGGCGCAGGCGCCCGAGAAGCTCGCGGCGATAGCGCGAGGTCGAAGCGAGGATGACATTGCGTTGCATGGGCCACGATTGTGCGTGAGCGGTTTAGACTGGCACGAATGACCAGAGAATTTGCCCCTCGGCGGCTCGACGTGAACGGCTTTGCCGAATCCGCTGCCCCCATTTCCGGAATCGATCCGCTTCAGTCGTACGAGCGCCTGAGCGCGGAACTGGCGGCTCCTGCCCCGGACCTGACTGTCGAATGGACGGCGGTTGGCCAGCGCCGCAGCGGTGCTGACGGCTCCCCGGTTTCATGGCTGCACCTGACTGCGGACGCCGAGGTTCCCCTGGTTTGCCAGCGTTGCCTCACGCCCGTCGCTGTTCATCTGGCTGTCGACCGCTGGTTTCGCTTTGCCGCCGACGAGGCCACGGCTGCCGTCCAGGACGAAGAGGCAGAGGAAGACGTGCTGGTAGCGAGCCGCGAATTCGATCTTCACGGCCTGATCGAGGACGAACTGCTGATGGAAATTCCCGTCACGCCACGGCATGACATCTGCCCCGAGCCCATGAAGCTCTCCGCCGTCGATCCTGACTTCGAGGCCGCGGAGGCTGCTCGACCGAACCCATTTGCCGTGCTCGGCAACCTGCGTTCGAACAAGCCCAAATAGGTCGCCGATACCTGCTCTGGCGTTCGATTCCGTACTGGGCTATAATCATGGGCTTCGCGCGCGCCGCCGAGAATGCTACGCAGGCCTTGCAAGCGTTGTCGCCGCCCCGCATGCACACCAACCCACCCGAATACTTCCAGGAGCCAGCATGGCCGTCCAGCAAAACAAGAAGTCGCCGTCGAAGCGCGGCATGCATCGTTCGCACAACGCCCTGGGCGTGCCCGGCATTGCCGTCGAGCCCACCACCGGCGAAACGCACCTGCGCCACCACATCAGCCCGAACGGCTTCTATCGCGGCCGCAAGGTGCTCAAGACCAAGTCTGAAGCCTGATCTTCGTTTCAAGGCCAAGGCCCGAAGCTACTTTTGCCGTAGCGTCGGGCCTTTGTTTTGATGGTCACGCCTCCCGAATTCGCTCCCTCGCCCTCTGTGATCACGCTGGCCGTTGATTGCATGGGCGGCGACCATGGGCCGCGCGTCACGCTCGCGGCCTGCCGCGCATTTCTCGACCGCCACGCCGAAGCCTCGTTGCTTCTCGTTGGCGCGCCCGCTGCATTGGCTGGCTTTTCGCATCCGCGTGCCACAGTCATCGCCGCCAGCGAGGTGGTCGGGATGGACGATCCCATCGAGGTGGCGCTGCGCAAGAAGAAAGACTCGTCCATGCGAGTCGCCATCCAGCAGGTCAAGGACGGTGCCGCCCAGGCGGCGATCTCCGCCGGCAATACCGGCGCCCTGATGGCCATTGCGCGCTACCTGCTGAAAACGCTCGAGGGAATCGATCGACCTGCGATCGCGCCTCAATTGCCCAATAGCAAGGGCGGCGCGACGACGGTGCTTGACCTGGGCGCCAACGTCGATTGCGATGCCGAGGACCTCCTGCAGTTTGCTGTTCTCGGCTCCGCCCTGGTGTCGGCTCTGACGGGGAACGAGTCTCCGACGGTCGGCCTTCTCAATGTGGGCGAAGAAGCGATCAAGGGCAGCGAAACCATCAAGAAGGCCAGCCAACTGTTGCGAAAAGCGGCGAGTTCACAGGATTTGAACTTCTATGGCAACGTGGAAGGGAACGATATCTTCAAGGGAACGACAGATATCGTGGTGTGTGACGGCTTCGTAGGAAATGTCACATTGAAGGCGACCGAGGGCGTCGCGTCGATGATCGTCGACTTCCTGCGCATCGAATATTCGAACGGCATCTTCAGCAAGTTTGCCGCGATTGTTTCCTATCCGGTCCTAAAAGCGCTCAAAAAGCGGTTGGACCACCGTCGGTACAACGGGGCCGCGCTCCTTGGCCTTCGAGGCCTCGTGTTCAAGAGCCACGGATCCGCGGACGAAGTCGCCTTCGGCCACGCGCTGGATCGCGCTTATGATGCCGCTCGCAACAACCTGCTCGATCGCGTGCGGGCCCGCATCGCCCACGCCGCGCCTCTGCTCGCGCGGCAAGAATCGGCGGCGCCGGCCGACACGCCGGCGCTCCACGTTTGATGACTCCTTTTTCTCGAATCACCGGTACTGGCAGCTACCTGCCCCCGCGCCGTGTGACCAATGACGACCTCACCCGGGACCTGGCCGCGCGCGGCATTGAAACTTCGGATCAGTGGATCATCGAGCGCACCGGCATCCGCGCCCGTCATTTCGCAGCGCCCGAGGTGGCAAGCAGCGACCTCGGACTGGAAGCCGCCAGGCAGGCGCTGGAGTCGGCTGGCCGAAGTGCGAGCGACATCGACCTGATCATCGTCGCGACCTCGACGCCTGACATGGTCTTCCCCTCCTCGGCAGCCATCCTTCAGAACAAGCTGGGGATCGCAGGATGCCCGGCGTTCGACGTGCAGGCAGTCTGCAGCGGCTTCGTGTATGCGCTGACGGTGGCGGACGCGATGATTCGCACGGGCAGCGCCAGGTGCGCTCTGGTCGTGGGTGCCGAGGTCTTCTCCCGCATCCTGGACTTCAACGACCGCACTACCTGTGTACTGTTCGGCGATGGTGCCGGGGCAGTCATCCTCGAAGCCAGCGAAGAGCCAGGCATTCTGGCGAGCGACCTCCATGCCGATGGCAAGCACGTGGGCATTCTTTGCGTGCCCGGCCACGTATCCGGCGGCTCGGTGCTCGGAACTCCCTTGCTCCATATGGATGGGCAAGCCGTCTTCAAGCTGGCCGTGCGCGTCCTCGAGGACGCAGCGCGCGCGACGCTGCAAAAGGCTGGCAAGACGGAGGCGGACATCGATTGGCTGATTCCCCATCAGGCCAACATCCGCATCATGGAAGGCACCGCGAAGAAGCTGAAGCTCGATCGCGAGAAGCTGATCGTGACCGTCGACGAACACGGCAACACTTCGGCGGCGTCGATTCCGCTGGCTCTGGACAACGCGGTGCGCTCAGGCAAGGTGAAGAAGGGCGACACGCTGATGCTCGAAGGCGTCGGCGGCGGCTTCACCTGGGGCGCGGTGCTGCTCAACTACTAATACAGTGCGCTGCCCCAGGTGGCAGCGGCGCGACTGGAGACACAACAATGAAGTCCTTCGCTTTCGTCTTTCCGGGTCAGGGCTCGCAGGCGGTCGGCATGCTCGACGCCTGGGGCGATCACCCCGCAGTACTTGAAACGTTGCGCGAGGCATCCGACGCCCTGGACGAAGATGTCACCCGCCTGATTCATGAAGGGCCCAAGGAAGTCCTGGCCCTGACGACCAATACGCAACCCGTGATGCTCGTTGCCGGCGTCGCCGCCTGGCGGGCCTGGCTCGCCGAAGGCGGAGACAGGCCGTCGGTCGTTGCGGGCCATTCGCTCGGCGAGTATTCCGCGCTCGTGGCTTCCGGGGTGCTCACGCTGGCTCAGGCGGCGCCGCTGGTGCGTTTCCGCGCCCAGGCGATGCAGCAGGCCGTGCCGGTCGGAGTGGGCGCCATGGCGGCCATTCTGGGCATGGACGCCGACAAGGTGAAGGCAGGTTGCGCCGAAGTGACGGCCGGCTTCGGCCCGGGCAGCGCCGAGGTCGTGGAGGCGGTGAACTTCAACGATCCGATGCAGACGGTGATCGCCGGCAGCAAGGCGGCCGTCGACAAGGCCTGCGAAGTGCTGAAGGCAAACGGTGCCAAGCGTGCGCTTCCGCTGCCGGTTTCGGCGCCCTTCCATTCGAGCCTGATGAAGCCGGCGGCCGAAGCGCTGCGGGAGCGCCTGGCCTCGGTCAACCTGGCTGCGCCGCAGATTCCCGTCATCAACAACATCGACGTGACTGTCGAGACGGATGCCGATCGGATTCGCGATGCGTTGGTTCGTCAGGCGGCGGGCCCGGTGCGCTGGGTCGAAACCGTGCAGGCACTGAAATCGCGCGAGGTCGCTGCGGTCATCGAATGCGGTCCGGGCAAGGTCCTGGCCGGCATGGCCAAGCGCATCGCGCCGGAGCTGGCTGCGGCTTCGCTCTACGACCCGGCGACCCTTGCCGAAACCAGACAACTGCTCGCTGCCTGAGCATCGAGCATCAAGGTCATCACATGAGCATTCCCAAATTCGAAGGCCAGATCGCGCTGGTGACAGGCGCGTCCCGCGGCATTGGCGCTGCCATCGCGCTGGAGCTGGCCCAGCGCGGCCTCAAGGTCATTGGCACTGGCACCACGGAAGAAGGGGCCGCGAAGATCACGGCCGCCCTGGGCGCCTACGACGGCCGCGGCTGTGCCCTGGACGTGAATGACGGCGCGGCGGTCGAGGCGCTGATCGAAGAGATCGTCAAGGTGTATGGCGCCGTCCACGTGCTGGTCAACAACGCCGGCATCACCCGCGACACCCTGGCGATGCGCCTCAAGGACGCGGACTGGGATGCGGTGCTGGACACCAATTTGAAAGCCGTCTTCCGCCTCTCGCGAGCCGTCATTCGCCCGATGATGAAGCAGCGCTACGGCCGCATCATCAGCATCACCAGCGTGGTGGGAGCCTCCGGCAATGCGGGCCAAGCCAACTACGCGGCCGCGAAGGCCGGCGTGGCGGGCATGACCCGTGCATTGGCCCGCGAACTCGGCAGCCGCAGCATCACCGTCAACTGCGTGGCTCCAGGCTTCATCGAAACCGACATGACGGCCAGCCTGCCCGAAGCGCAGCAGCAGGCGCTGCTCGCCCAGATACCACTGGGCCACCTCGGCAAGCCAGCGGACATCGCCCATGCGGTCGCCTTCCTGGCTTCACCCCAGGCCTCTTACGTCACGGGGCAGGAACTGCACGTGAACGGCGGCATGCACATGTAAGCGCGCTGCGCAACACCTTTCACCGACGGCCGTGCGGCAAATGCCACAATGCGGCCGGCTAAAATCCACCGATTACCTACAACCCTCAGAGGGAACCAAATGAGCGATATCGAAGCACGTGTCAAGAAAATCATTGCCGAACAACTCGGCGTGGAAGAGTCCCAAGTCACCAACGAAAAGGCCTTCGTGGCTGACCTCGGCGCGGACTCGCTCGACACGGTCGAACTCGTGATGGCGCTCGAAGACGAGTTCGGCATCGAGATCCCGGACGAAGACGCCGAGAAGATCACGACGGTCCAGAACGCCGTCGATTACGCCACCAAGAATCAAAAGGCCTGATCGGCCACGCTGAGCCACCGTTCCTTCGGTCCGCAGCCTCAACGCTCGCGCACACCGTACAACGGCCTCAGTGCTCCCAGAAAGGTTTGCCGGCATGACCAAACGCCGCGTCGTCGTGACCGGACTCGGTTGCCTCGCTCCTGTCGGAAACACCGTTGCCGAATCCTGGGCCAATTTGCTGGCCGGGAATTCGGGCATCGACACCATCACCAAGTTCGATGTGAGCGGCTTCTCCTGCAAATTCGCAGGCGAGGTGAAGGGTTTCGACATCAAGGATTACATCCCCGAGAAAGAAGCGCGTCACATGGACCGCTTCATCCATCTCGGGCTCGCTGCCGCGATACAGGCGGTACAGGACAGCGGCCTGCCCACGGGTGATGCGCTGTCGGAAGAAGATGCGGTACGCATCGGCTGCAACATCGGTTCCGGCATCGGTGGCCTGCCCCTGATCGAGGACACGCATGGCGAACTGGTCGCGCGGGGTCCGCGCCGCGTGTCGCCCTTCTTCGTGCCGGCTTCGATCATCAACATGATCTCGGGGCATGTCTCGATCAAATACGGCTTCAAGGGCCCGAACATCGCGGTCGTGACTGCATGCACCACCGGCTTGCATGCCATCGGTACGTCCGCCCGGATGATCGAGTACGGCGATGCCGACGTGATGATCGCAGGTGGCTCGGAGTCGACGGTGTCTCCGCTCGGTCTCGGTGGATTCGCGGCGGCTCGCGCCCTGTCGACCCGCAACGACGATCCGAAGACGGCTTCCCGGCCCTGGGACAAGGACCGCGACGGCTTCGTGCTGGGCGAGGGCGCCGGCGTGCTGGTGCTGGAAGAATATGAACGCGCGAAGGCGCGGGGCGCCAAGATCTATGCGGAAGTTTCCGGCTTCGGCATGAGTGGTGATGCTTTCCACATGACCGCCCCCAACGTGGACGGCCCGCGCCGTTCCATGGCCATGGCGCTGGCCAACGCAGGCGTCAACGCCGACGAGGTCCAGTACGTCAATGCCCACGGCACTTCGACGCCGCTGGGCGACCTGAACGAAACCAACGCGATCAAGAATGCCTTTGGCGACCATGCCAGGAAGCTGGTGGTCAATTCGACGAAGTCGATGACCGGGCATCTGCTTGGCGGCGCCGGCGGCATCGAATCGGTGTTCACGGTGCTGGCGCTGCATCACCAGAAGAGCCCGCCGACGATCAATATCTTCAACCAGGACCCGGAGTGCGATCTTGACTACTGCGCCAACGAGGCGCGCGATCTGAAGATCGATGTGGCGGTCAAGAACAACTTCGGATTCGGCGGCACCAACGGCACGCTGGTGTTCAAGCGCGTTTGATCCTTTTCGTCTCATGCACAGCGCCCCATCGGTGAACTACCCGGTGGGGCGTTCTCGCTATGCGGAGCGGCTTCTGCTGGTTCTATGGGCCCTTGGCGTCTGCGGCGTTACCGTTGCCTGCGTGCAGGCGGCCGGTTTCGACTGGCGTCAGGGGGTATTGGTGCTCAGCGCTGGCGTGGCGGGTCTCGCCGCATGGACCGGCGTCCTTCGATATGCGGACCCGGCCGATCTGAGCTTCGACGGCCAGCATTGGTCGATCTCGGGCCATGCGGCGCTTCGAACCGCACGGGCGAGCGTCGCGCTCGACCTGCAATCCCTGCTGCTCGTGAGGCTATCTGAGCCCACGCGAGCGCGGCGGTGGGTGTGGGTGGACCGGCAGGCCATGCCGGAACGCTGGCGCGATCTGCGCCGTGCGCTATATTCGCGCGCGCCGTCGGCCGGGCCGATCGCCCAAAAGGCCGACTCGAAGGCCGCCGACGTGCATCATTCCTCTTCATGACTACTTCGCTGCCCCCGGCGCCACCGGACGCCGGTCTGACCGATGCGCCCGCCGCGGGAGCGAGGCCGGGCGAGGTCGACTTCCAACTGGTCCAGCGCACGGTCGCGGGTGACCAGAAGGCATTCGAACTGCTCGTCATCAAGTACCAGCGCCGGATCGAACGGCTCATCGGCCGCATGGTCCGGGACGTGAACCTGATCGAGGACATCGCGCAGGAAACCTTCATTCGCGCCTACCGCGCCCTGCACCAGTTCCGGGGCGAGGCCCAGTTCTACACCTGGCTCTACCGGATCGCCGTGAACACGGCCAAGAAGGCCTTGGTCGACATGAAGCGCGATCCGACGGTTTCCGAGAGCGCCCTGCGTTCGTCTTCTGAAGACGAGGATGAAACTTACCGGCCCGGAAACGAACCAATCAGCGACGAGACCCCCGAATCCGTGATGGCTGCCAATGAAATAGCGGCGGCCGTCGAGGCGGCGATGGAAGCGCTGCCTGCCGAACTGAGGCAGGCGGTGACGCTGCGCGAGATCGAGGGCATGAGTTACGAAGAGATTGCCGAGGTCATGAATTGTCCGATCGGCACGGTGCGGTCGCGGATCTTCCGGGCCCGCGAAGCCATATCGGCCAGAGTCAAGCCCTTGCTGGACAACCAGTCTGGCAAGCGTTGGTAAGCAGGTGAATGAAATGAACAAGACAAATACGGTCCACGAACAGGTCTCGGCGCTCGCCGATGGTCATTTGCAGGACGACGAGTTCGCCCAGGTGATCGACAAGCTTTGCGTCGATGACGACCTGCGCGCGACGTGGCAGACCTACCACCTGGTCGGGGACGTGCTGCGTTCCGGCGTCCACGCGACCTGCAGCGACACCTCGCTCTTCCTGTCCCGCCTGCAGGGACGGCTTGCCGCGGAGCCCGTGATCCCGTCTTTGATACCGGTGCTCCCTGAGTCGGCGCCGGCGCGGCGCCACGTCGAGGCTGCCAACGAGCCGGTGTTCCGATGGAAGCTGGTTGCCGGCGCGGCGTCCCTGGCTGCGGCGGCCGCCATCGGGTGGAACTGGGTCGGGATGGGCGGCCCCGGAGCGCCCGGGGCACAGTTGGCCGCGGTGCCGCAGGCGGCACCGGCCATCGTGGCTGCCGCCCAGCCAGCGGCCCAAGCCTTGACGCCGACGCGTGTCATGGTCGGCAACGGCAACCCGCAGATCATGCTGCGCGATCCGCGCCTGGATCAGTTGCTCGAAGCGCACCAGCAGGCAGGCGGGGCGTCGCAGATGCCCTCGGGCTTCCTGCGCAACGCGACTTTCGAGAGGCCGTCGCGCTGATCGCGCCCTGCACGTCGTGATGATTGTTCCAATGCCGATTTCTGTGCGTGGCTTCGTGACCTTGATGGCGGCCCTGTGCATGGCGCAGGCCGCTATCGCCCAGAGTCGGACCGCTTCGTCGCCGCCCAAGACGCCCAGTCCTTCGAATGCGACGGGCGGCGAAACGCCGACCTTGGGCGTGGTCGAGTGGCTCCAGCGCATGCACACGGCCTCGCGGCAACGCAGCTACATCGGGACTTTCGTCGTCTCGGCTGCGACGGGCACGCTCTCCAGTGCCCGAATCTGGCACGTCTCCGAGGGCGATCTCCAGATGGAGCGCATCGAGGCCTTGTCCGGCCCACCGCGCTCGACCTTTCGTCGCAACGACAAGGTCGTGACCTTCCTGCCCGAATCGAAGGTCGTCAAGAGCGAGAAGCGCGAGAACCTCGAGCTGTTCCCCAACCTGCTGGGCAATCCCGACTCGTCCATCGCCGCCTTGTACGGGGTGCGCGTGATCGGCAAGGACCGCGTGGCGGGCTTCGATGCGGACGTGGTGCAGGTGGAGCCTCGCGACAGCTTCCGATTTGGCTACCGCGTCTGGAGCGAGCGTCGCTCGGGCCTGGTCGTCAAGCTGCAGACCATCGATGGCGACAGCAAGGTGATCGAGCAGTCCGCTTTTTCCGAGCTTCAGCTCGATGCGCCGGTCAAGACGCACTCCCTGACCCAGATGATGGGCAGCACCGCGGGCTACCGCGTCGAGAAGTCCGAGCTTGAGCGCACGACGGCGCAGCGCGAGGGCTGGTCGCTCAAGGCGCCAGTGGCAGGCTTCAAGCCCGTCAACTGCTATCGGCGCGCCATGGGGAACGATGCGCAAGGCCACACGATGCAATGGACCTTCTCGGACGGACTGGCTTCGGTCTCGCTGTTCGTCGAGCCCTACGACGCGCAACGCAAGCCGCAGGAGGTCCTCCTTGCACTCGGTGCCACCTACACGCTCACCCGCCGCCTGGTCGACAAGGACGGCGATTGGTGGTTGACTGCGGTTGGCGAAGTGCCGCCGCAAACACTCGACGCGCTTGCACAGAGCCTGACGCGTACGCGGTGAGCCGGCAGGTCGAGGCTCTCGCCTGCAGTTCCGCGAGCGTTCGCAGAATATCCTTGTTCCAGTCCTAGTCTCAACGAAAGAAACCGATGATGTTCAAGATCGAAGGGAACACATTCCGTTCATGTCTTCTGGCCTGCGCCATGGCGGTTGCTTCGACTGCCGCGCTGCTGCCTGCGACACCCGCGAACGCGCAGGCGCGCGTGCTCCCGGACTTCACCGACCTCGTCGACCAGGTCGGCCCGGCAGTGGTCAACATCCGAACCGTCGAGAAGGTGGCGCAGGGGGGCAACAACGGCGAGATGGACGAGGAGATGCAGGAATTCTTCCGGCGATTCTTCGGCCAGCCGATGCCCGGTGTTCCGCGGCAGGGTCCGCGACCGAACCGTCCCCAGCAGCCCCAGGAGGAGGAGCGTCCGCGCGGCGTGGGCTCCGGCTTCATCCTGTCGTCCGATGGCTATGTGATGACCAACGCACACGTGGTCGACGGCGCATCCGAGGTGCTGGTGACCTTGCCCGACAAGCGCGAGTTCAAGGCAAAGATCATCGGCGCCGACAAGCGCACTGACGTGGCGGTCGTGAAGATCGATGCCACGGGGCTCCCGGCGGTCAAGGTCGGCGACGTGTCCAAGGTGCGCGTGGGCGAATGGGTCATGGCCATCGGGTCGCCGTTCGGCCTGGAGAACACCGTCACCGCCGGCATCGTGAGCGCCAAGCAGCGCGACACGGGCGACTACCTGCCCTTCATCCAGACCGACGTTGCCATCAACCCTGGCAACTCGGGCGGCCCGCTGATCAACATGCGCGGCGAGGTGATCGGCATCAACAGCCAGATCTATTCGCGGTCCGGCGGCTTCATGGGCATCTCGTTCTCGATCCCGATCGACGAGGCGATTCGCGTGAGTGATGCACTGCGCCAATTCGGACGCGTTTCGCGCGGCCGCATCGGCGTGCAGATCGACCAGGTCACGAAGGACGTGGCGGAGTCCATCGGCCTTGGCAAGGCGCAGGGCGCTCTCGTGCGCGGCGTCGAGTCGGGCTCGCCGGGCGAGAAGGCCGGCATCGAGCCGGGCGACATCATCACCAAGTTCGACGGCAAGTCCATCGAGAAGCCCAGCGACTTGCCGCGCCTCGTCGGCAACACGAAGCCGGGTACGAAGAGTCTGGTGACCGTGTTCCGCCGCGGCAGTTCGCGCGACCTGAACGTGACCATCGCCGAGATCGAGCCCGAAAAGCCCGCCAAGCGCGTGGCGGATCGTGAGGAGCCGGCCAACAAGCCGCCATCGGCTGCCACGAAGTCCATGGGGCTCGTGCTCAGCGATCTCACTGACATTCAGAAGAAAGAGTTCAAGGTCAAGGGTGGGGTCAAGATCGACGCGGCGACCGATGCCGCCGCGCGAGCCGGGCTGCGCGAAGGCGACGTGATTCTCGCGATCAGCAACACGGAGATCGCCACCGTCAAGGAGTTCGAGGCTGTACTGTCCAAGAGCGACAAGAGCAAGCCCGTCACCCTGCTGTTCCGCCGGGGCGACTGGGCGCAATATGCGCTGATCCGGCCTTCACGCTGATCCGGCGCGATGCGTCAAGTGGCCCCACCCTTCAGTCGGGTTTGGGGCCCGTTTTTTGGGACGCTGTCGCGTGCGGACAGCAGCATGATGAAATTTTTCTTGGCCAGCGACACGATCGATTTTGGTTGGTGCTCACTAACTTAAAAGTCGTCTAATGATGATTTTCGGTAGAATAGAGTGCTGTCGGGTACCAGTCGGCGCATAAGCGACCCCGGAATCTTCACGATGCGAGATACCCGCTGCCCATCCACCGGCGCTCCACAGTTCGCCCACAAGTTGTTAAGGAAACGGTCCACCGATTCTGTTGATAAGCTGTTTACAAGTCCCATGTTGCTGACCCGCAACGACCGTTCCAGGGCTCCGGCCCGGCTGTACGCGCCCCCCTTTTTGCCTACAATGAAGTTCCAACTACTGCAGTTGCCATTGCTTGTTGGTTCAGGGCGCGTCTCTTGTGGACGCGCCCTTTTTTCTTGCCTGTCGCCTTCTGCGCACGAGCCAATTCAAGTACTTAAGCGTTCCCGTTGATGAATCACATCAGAAACTTTTCGATCATTGCGCACATCGATCACGGCAAGTCGACGCTTGCGGATCGCTTGATCCAACGTTGCGGTGGCCTCGCCGAACGCGAGATGGAAGCGCAAGTGCTCGACTCGATGGACATCGAGAAAGAGCGTGGGATAACCATCAAGGCACAGACCGCTGCGCTGCACTACAAGGCGCGCGATGGGCAGGTCTACAACCTCAATCTGATCGATACACCGGGCCACGTCGACTTCTCATACGAAGTGAGTCGCTCGCTCTCTGCATGCGAAGGCGCATTGCTCGTCGTCGATGCAAGCCAGGGCGTCGAAGCGCAGACCGTTGCCAACTGCTACACCGCGCTCGATCTCGGTGTCGAAGTGGTGCCTGTGCTCAACAAGATGGATCTGCCCAACGCGGACCCCGACAACGCGCGCGGCGAGATCGAAGACGTGATCGGTATCGATGCGACAGATGCGATTCCGTGCTCCGCGAAGACGGGCATGGGCATCGACGAGATCCTCGAGGCGGTGGTGACCAGAATGCCCGCGCCTCGCGGCAATCCCGCTGGCGCATTGCGCGCGATGATCATCGACAGCTGGTTCGATGCCTACGTCGGCGTGGTGATGCTGGTGCGTGTGGTCGACGGCCGCCTCGCCAAGGGCGAGCGCATCAAGATGATGGCCTCCGGTGCGATGTACAACGCGGACAACATCGGCGTGTTCACGCCGGCCAATGAGCCCCGCGCGTCGCTGGAAGCGGGCGAAGTGGGCTACATCATCGCCGGCATCAAGGAACTGCAAGCGGCCAAGGTCGGCGACACCGTCACTTTGATCAAGCCCGGGACCGGCGGCGCCGCTGCCACCGCGACCGAGGCGCTTCCCGGCTTCAAGGAAATCCAGCCGCAGGTGTTCGCAGGCCTCTATCCGACCGAAGCGAGCGAGTACGACTCGCTGCGCGATGCGCTCGAGAAACTCAAGCTCAACGATTCCTCGCTGCGCTACGAGCCCGAAGTGAGCCAGGCGCTGGGCTTCGGCTTCCGCTGCGGCTTTCTGGGCTTGCTGCACATGGAGATCGTGCAGGAGCGGCTGGAGCGCGAGTTCGACCAGGACCTGATCACGACCGCGCCGAGCGTGGTCTACCAGGTCGTGAAGAACGACGGCGAAGTGATCATGGTCGAGAACCCTTCCAAGATGCCCGACGTCGGCAAGATGGCGGAGATCCGCGAGCCGATCGTCACGGTGCACCTCTACATGCCGCAGGAATACGTCGGCTCCGTGATGACGCTCGCCAATCAGAAGCGGGGCGTGCAGATGAACATGGCCTACCACGGGCGGCAGGTCATGCTGACCTACGAGATGCCGCTCGGCGAAATCGTGCTGGATTTCTTCGACAAGCTGAAGTCGGTCAGCCGCGGCTATGCCTCGATGGACTACGAGTTCAAGGAATACCGCGCGTCGGACGTCGTCAAGGTCGACATCCTGCTCAACGGCGACAAGGTCGATGCGCTGTCCATCATCGTGCACCGCAGCCAGAGCCAATTCCGCGGCCGGGCAGTGGTGTCCAAGATGCGCGAGATCATTTCCCGCCAGATGTACGACGTCGCGATCCAAGCTGCGATCGGGGCCAACATCATTGCGCGTGAGACAATCAAAGCCCTCCGAAAGAATGTGCTCGCCAAGTGCTATGGCGGCGATATCACCCGCAAGAAGAAGCTGCTCGAGAAGCAAAAGGCGGGCAAAAAAAGAATGAAGCAGATCGGCTCGGTCGAAGTCCCGCAAGAGGCCTTCCTCGCCATCCTTCAGGTCGAAGACTAAAAGATGGCATTCCTCACTTCATTGATCCTTGCAGCCTTTGCAGGGTACATCGGCGCCTGGTATTTCGGCGTGGTCGAAGGCAACTTCGCGCTGCTGCTGTTTCTCGCGACGCTCGTCACCGGAATCTATTGGGTGGCCGAGCGCTTCTATTTCCTGCCGAAGCGCCGTCGCGCTGCGGCGGCGCTCGACGCATCGCTGGCGCAGCGACGCGAAGAACTCGCAAAACAGGGAATCACCCAGGTCGATACCGTCGACACCAAGGCGCGCGAGCGCCTGGTCATGCAACCGTGGTGGCTGGATTGGACTGCCGGCCTGTTTCCCGTCATCCTGGCTGTGTTCCTGCTGCGCTCGTTCCTGTTCGAGCCGTTCAAGATCCCGTCCGGTTCCATGATGCCGACCCTACTCACCGGTGACCTGATCCTGGTGAACAAGTTCGTCTACGGCCTGCGCCTGCCGGTCATCAACACCAAGATCACCGATGGCCGCCCGCCCGCGCGGGGCGACGTCATGGTCTTCCGTTACCCGCCCAAGCCGAGCATGGACTACATCAAGCGCGTGATCGGCGTGCCGGGCGACGAGGTGGCCTACCTCAACAAGAAGCTGACGATCAATGGCCAGCCGGTGAGCAAGGATGCGATTCCCGAGTATTTTGACGAGGAGGCCATGCGCTACCTCAAGCAATACACCGAAAAGCTGGGCGACAAGGAACACAAATTGCTCAATGACGACAGCCGCCGTGCGGGGTTGTCCGAAGCCGAGATCATGGCTTTCCCTTATCAGGAGAATTGCCGCTACAGTGTTGAAGGCGTGGTGTGCAAGGTGCCCGAGGGTCACTATTTCATGATGGGCGACAACCGGGACAATTCCCTGGACTCGCGCTATTGGGGATTCGTCCCTGACAGGAACATCGTTGGCAAAGCCTTCCTGGTCTGGATGAATTTCGGCAATTTCAAGCGCATCGGCGGCTTCCAATAAATATTCGAGCGTTTCAATCGAGGGGTAGAGGGCATGAGAGCAAAGCAGACAAGGCATCAACAGCGCGGCATCTCGTTCGTGGGGCTGCTGTTCGTGGCCATCGTGGTGGCCTGCGTCGGCGTGGTCGTTGCGCAGGTGATTCCCACGTTGATCGAATACCAGGCGATCACCAAGGCTGCGAACAGGGCGAAGGAGGGCACCACGGTGCCGGAAGTCCGCGCCATCTTCGACCGTGCCCAGGCCATCGACGACTTCAAATCGGTCAGCGGCAGGGATCTCGACGTGAAGAAGGACGGCGACAAGGTGGTCGTGTCCTTTGCCTACGATCGTGAAATCCACCTCTTCGGTCCTGCCTACCTGGTCCTGAAATACCAGGGCCAATCCAAGTAAATGCACACCCCCAGGCTTGCCCACTTCGTGTGGCCGCCCACCCCCTTGGAGGGGGCAACACCGGTGGACCGGCTAAGCCGGCTCCACGGTGTTTCTGGATGGGGCCTGGCTTTCCCGGCCTGCGCCATGGCGTTGAACGCGCCGTGAGTGAAGCTGGGCTTGGCGCGCTGCAGGCGCGTCTTCAGCATCCCTTCTCCGACGTTCGGCTGCTTCAACTGGCGCTGACGCACCGCAGTTTTTCGGCCGATCACAACGAGCGCCTCGAGTTTCTTGGCGATTCGGTGCTCAACCTCGCCGTGTCGCATCTGCTCTACGCGCGTCTTTCGGCACTGCCGGAGGGCGATCTGTCGCGCGTGCGGGCCAATCTGGTCAAGCAGGACACGCTGCACCAACTGGCGCTCAAGCTGTCGCTGTCGCCGCTGCTGCGTCTTGGCGAAGGCGAGTCGCGCTCGGGTGGTCAAAATCGTCCGTCGATCCTGGCCGATGCGCTGGAGGCGGTCATCGGCGCGGTCTACCTCGATGCCGGCTATGGCGCCGCGCAGGCGCTGGTGCACCGCCTCTACGAATCCGTCGAGATCAACCCGCGCATGGATGCGGCGGCCAAGGACCCGAAGACCGAATTGCAGGAATGGCTCCAGGGCCACAAAATGAAGCTGCCGGTCTATCGCGTGGTTGGCACGCTCGGCGCGGCCCACAAGCAGACTTTCGATGTCGAATGCGAGGTGCCTGAACTGGGCCTTCGCGAGCGCGGCATCGGCGGCTCGCGCCGCGCCGGTGAGCAGGCCGCCGCGGCGGCCATGTTGATCCGGCTCAAGGCGCGCGGCGCGAAGGCATCCCCATGAACGACCCCATCGAATCCCATCCTCCAGCGCCTGAAGGCGGGGCCGGAGCCCCCGGCGCCGAAACAGGCCAGCGCTGCGGCCTTGTCGCCATCGTCGGCAAGCCCAATGTGGGCAAGTCGACGCTGCTCAATGCGCTGGTGGGCCAGAAGATCAGCATCACCTCGCGCAAGGCGCAGACCACGCGTCATCGCATCACCGGCATGCGCACGCTGGGCGCGACGCAGTTTGTCTTCGTCGACACGCCGGGCTTCCAGACGCTGCACGCCAACGCGCTGAACCGTTCGCTCAACAAGACGGTGGTGGGTGCGGTGTCGGACGTCGACCTCATCCTGTTCGTCGTCGAAGCCGGCAGCTTCACGCCGGCGGATGAGCGGGTGCTGAAGCTGCTCGGCTCCGGCATCCCGACGGTGCTGATTGCCAACAAGCTGGACAACGTCCATCGCCGCGGCGACATCGCGCCGTGGCTGCAGACCATGCAGCAGAAGCACGCCTTCGCCGAGTTCGTGCCGATGTCGGCCAAGAACCCGAAAGACATCGAGCGCCTGTTCGGCATCTGCGAAAAGTACCTGCCTGAGCAAGCCTGGTGGTACGCCGAGGATGAACTGACGGACCGCAGCGAACAGTTCCTTGCCAGCGAAATGGTGCGGGAGAAGCTGTTCCGCCTGACCGGCGACGAGCTTCCCTACACCTCCACCGTCATCATCGACAAGTTCGAGGAAGAGCCTCCCGCCCGCAAGGGCCATAAGCGGCTGCTCAAGATCGCCGCGACGATCGTCGTCGAGCGCGACGGCCACAAGGCCATGGTCATCGGCGACAAGGGCGAGCGCATCAAGCGCATCGGCACCGAGACACGGCAGGAACTCGAGAAGCTCATGGACGCCAAGGTCTTCATCGAACTCTGGGTCAAGGTGCGTTCCGGATGGGCCGACGATGAAGCGAGGGTCCGCTCCTTCGGCTATGAATGAGCACGCCCCGGGCGTATGGCCTTAAAGCGCGTTTCGCACGAGCCGGCCTATGTGCTGCATCGCTATGACTGGAGCGAATCGAGCCTGATCCTCGAAACCTTCACGCGTCACCTCGGACGCATCGCGATCGTGGCCAAGGGCGCGAAGCGGCCCAGTTCCAATTTTCGGCCCGTGCTGTTGCCGCTGCAGCCGCTTCAGCTCAACTTCAGCGGCGACGCCGAGATCCGGACGCTCAAAGGCGCCGAGTGGATGGGAGGGCACGTGATGCCGACCGGCGAGGCGCTGCTGTCGGGCTACTACGTCAACGAACTCCTGCTGCGCCTCCTGGCCCGCGACGATCCCCACGAGGCGCTGTTCGATGCCTACGCTGCGGTGGTCCAGGTGCTGGCGAGCGAGCATGCGGGCGCGCAGGCCGCCACTCAATCGGCCGCGCTGCGCGCCTTCGAGCTGTTGCTGCTGCGCGAGGTCGGCCTTCTGCCCACGCTCGACGCCCAGACGCTCACGCTGGCACCCCTGTCGCCCGATGCCCGCTATGCGCTGGTGCCCGAGGCCGGTTTGCGCGAAGCGGCCGACGACGAGGCCGCGCTGAAAGGTGCCGACTGGCAGGTGCTGCAAGCCGCGCTCGACGATCGCGCGCCCTTCACCGCCACCTTGAGAGCCTGCGCCGGCGTCAACGGCGCATTGCGCAGTCTCCTGCGCACCTCGCTCAACTACCATTGCGGCGTTGCAACGCTGCGTACGCGGCAGATGATGCGAGACCTGCAAGCCCTATGAGCCTTCTGAAATCCACCGCCTTGTCCGTCAACCTCAACAAGGTGGCGCTGGTGCGCAACACCCGGCCGCTCGGCATCCCGAGCGTGCTCTTTGCCGCCGCGCTGTGCCTGGATGCCGGCGCGCACGGCATCACGGTGCACCCGAGGCCCGACGAACGCCACATCCGTCCGCAGGACGTGCGTGACCTGTCCGCGCTGCTGCGCAAGGATTGGCCCAAGGCCGAATTCAACATCGAAGGCAACCCTTTTCACAACCTGATGGAGTTCGTGCGCGAGCTCCGCCCGCATCAGGCCACTTTCGTGCCCGACAGCGAGACCCAGTCGACCAGCGACCACGGGTGGAGCTTCCCCGAGGATGCCGAACGCCTGCGGCCGCTGATCGCCGAAACGCGGGCGCTGGGCGTGCGTGTGAGCCTGTTCATGGACCCGAATCCCGACATGATGGCCGCGGCCAAGGCCGTGGGCGCCGACCGGATCGAGCTCTACACCGAGGGCTACGCCGCGTCCCGCGACACCCCCAAGGCGGATGCCGTGCTGAAGCTCTATGTCGACGCGGCGCGCGCGGCGCACGCCGCCGGCCTCGAAGTCAATGCCGGCCATGACCTCAGCCGCGACAACCTGACCGAGTTCCTGCGTTCCGTTCCGGCCGTGCGCGAGGTGTCGATCGGCCATGCCTTCGTCGCCGACTCGCTGGAACTCGGCTACACGGCGGCGACGCGCGAGTACCTGCAGCGCATCGCCGACGCCAAGTGATTTACGGCATCGGCACCGACATCTGCGACGTCCGGCGCATCGCCGCGACCTTCGAGCGCCAGGGCGATCGCTTTGCGCAGAGGGTCCTGAGCGACGCCGAGTACGCGATCTGGCAGGCCCGCAGCGCGCGTTGGCCACAACGCGGCCTGCGCTACCTGGCCACGCGCTTCTCGGCCAAGGAAGCATTCAGCAAGGCCATTGGCACGGGCATGCACATGCCGATGAGCTGGCGTCTGTGCGAGATCGCCAACCTGAAGAGCGGCAAGCCCGTGATCGTTCTGCACGGCGGCCTCAAGGAATGGTTCGAAGCGGAGGGCCTGAGCGCCCACGTGACTGTCACCGATGAAACCGACTACGCGGCGAGCTTCGTCGTGGTCGAACGCCACCAATGAATGACAACGCACTGCATGCCCCGCTGATCATCGACGTCGCGGGCACCGAACTGACTGCGGCCGATCGCCGCCGGCTCGCCGACCCGCTGGTGGGCGGCGTGATCCATTTCGCGCGCAACTGGCATGACCGGGCTCAGATGACTGCCCTGAACGCCGAGATCAAGGCGTTGCGCCCCGATATCCTGATCTGCGTCGACCATGAAGGCGGCCGCGTGCAGCGCTTTCGCACCGACGGCTTCACGCGCCTGCCGTCGATGCGCGTGCTCGGCGAGCTCTGGATGGACGATGCCCTGCGTGCTACCCAGGTCGCCGTCGCATGCGGCCACGTCCTGGCAGCCGAGCTTCGGGCATGCGGCGTCGATTTCAGCTTCACGCCGGTGCTCGACCTCGACTATGGCGAAAGCAGCGTGATCGGCGACCGCAGCTTTCACCGCGATCCGCGCGTGGTCGCGATGCTGGCCCGCAGCCTGATGCACGGTCTGCTGCAAGCGGGCATGGCCAATTGCGGGAAGCACTTTCCGGGGCACGGTTTCGTCAAGGCCGATTCCCACGTCGCGATCCCCGTGGACCGGCGCAGCCTCAAGGCGATCCTCGCCGACGATGCGCGCCCCTACGACTGGCTGACCGGCACGCTCGCCGCCGTGATGCCGGCCCACGTGATCTATCCCAAGGTGGACGATCGGCCGGCCGGCTTCTCGGCGAAGTGGCTGCAGCAGGTTCTGCGCGACAAGCTTGCGTTCGAGGGCGCTGTGTTCAGCGACGACCTGAGCATGGAGGCTGCGCGCCGCGCGCAGGGTGAACTGCTGAGCTACACCGATGCTGCGCTCGCCGCACTCGGGGCGGGCTGTGACCTGGCCTTGCTGTGCAACCAGAGCGTGGGCGAGGGCGCCGCGCTGGACGAACTGCTCGACGGTTTCGCCGCTGCGCAGCGCAGTGGCAGGTGGGTGCCGAATGCAGCCAGTGAGCTGCGCCGGCGAAGCCTTCTGCCTTGTGCTCCCGCATCGGATTGGGCCGCGCTGCAGCAATCACCCGTGTACCGATGCGCCATCGGGATGCTGCCGCGTCCCTAGGCCTGGGCGTGAGCCCTCAGGCCGCAGCCGACCAGAGCCGCTCGCCGCCGCCGTCGAGGTGCGTCAGGTACAGGCGCAGGTCGAATTCCAGCTGATGGTAGTCCGGCTCCATATGGGCGCAGAGCTGATAGAAGGCCTTGTCATGCTCGCGCTCCTTCATGTGCGCAAGCTCATGCACGACGATCATGCGCAGCCATTCGGCAGGCACTTCCTTGAACAGGCTCGCCACGCGGATCTCGCGCTTGGATTTCAGCCGGCTTCCCTGCACGCGCGAGACGGTCGTGTGAGTGCCGAGCGCGTTGCGGATCACGTGGAGCTTGTTGTCGAAGGCGACCTTGGAGAGCGGCTCGGCGTTCCGCATGAACTGGCTCTTGAGATCGTTGACATAGTCGTAGAGCGCGCGGTCGGTGCGGATGTCGTGCGTGCTGCCGTAGCGCTTGAGCAGCCACTCGCCGAGACGCCCTTGCACGACCAGCTGCTCGACCTGGGCGCGCAGCGCCGCGGGGTACGCGGCGAGGTACTTCATGCGGGTTGCGGCGTGCGCGCGTTGGCCGCGGCGTAGGCCAGGCCGGCGGCAACGCCGCCGAACAGGTCGCCCTCGACCAGGTCCGTGCCCGGAAACGCAGCCCGCAGCGCACCCTGGAAGGGCCGCAATGCGGAGGAGCCGCCGGTCAGGTAGATCGCGTCGAGCTTGCCGCCCGCGAGGTCCGCGCGCCGGACGCAGTCACGTGCGCAGGCCACCACGCTGTCGAGCAGCGCTGCAAGATGCCGCGCCATGTCGTCGGCGCCGAGTGCCGCGCTCAGGCCAGGTTCCGCGCAAGACAGGTCGATCGCCACGCCATCGTTCGTCATGGAGGTGCGGATCTTGGCCTCCTCGACCTCGCTGGCGATGCGGTGGCCTTGCCGATCGACCAGCACATTCACCAGCCGCTCGTGCAGGCGCATGTCGAGGTAGCTGGTGCGCAGGTCCTGCACCTGCCGGATGGCTTTCGGCGTGTAGAGCCAGTTGATCAGATGCCAGGACGACAGGTCGAAGAAGGTCCGGCTCGGAACCTCGCGGCCCTGAGGCCCGATGTGCCGGAAGCCGAGCTGCGGCATCACGCACTCGAGACTCAGGCGCTGGTCGTAGTCGGTGCCGCCGATGTGCACGCCGGTGGTGGCCAGCACGTCGCTGGCCCGGTCGGCGCGAGCGGTGCGCTCGGGGCCCAGACGCACGACGGTGAAGTCGGACGTGCCGCCGCCGATGTCGACGATCAGTACCAGCGATTCGCGGCTGACGCGCCGTTCGTAGTCGAAGGCCGCCGCGATCGGTTCGTACTGGAACTCGACGTCGCCGAGACCGGCGTTCACCGCAGCCCGGCGCAAGGTGTCTTCCGCCAGCCTGTCGCGTTCTTCGTCGTCGTCGACGAAGCGGACCGGCCGGCCGATCACCACACGCCCGGGTTGCGCGCCCAACTGCTTGCGAGCGCGCGCGCCGAGTTCCGCAAGGAAGAGCGTGACGATGTCCTCGAAGCTGACCCGCTCGTTGAGGATCTCGGTCTGCTCCTGCATGAGCGAGCTGCCCAGCAGGCTCTTCAGCGAGCGCATCAGCCGGCCTTCGGTGCCCGACAGGTAGTGCGCGATGGCATCGCGTCCGAAGTGCGTGGTGCGATCCTCGGCGTTGAAGAAGAGGGCGGTCGGGATGGCGGTGGCGGAGCCTTCCAGCGTCAACGGACGCGCCAACCCGTTGTCCGCCACGAAGGCGACCGCGGAGTTCGACGTGCCGAAGTCGATCCCGATGGCGGGTGCGTGCGTGCTCAAGATTCCCGACGCAGCGCAGGGAACAGGATCACGTCGCGGATGCTCGGCGAGTCGGTCAGCAGCATCATCAGGCGGTCGATGCCGATGCCGCAGCCGCCGGTCGGGGGCATGCCGTATTCGAGCGCGCGCACGAAGTCGTGGTCGTAGAACATCGCCTCGTCGTCGCCGCTGTCCTTGGCCGCGACCTGCGCATTGAATCGCGTGGCCTGGTCCTCGGCGTCATTCAGCTCGCTGAAGCCGTTGCCGAACTCGCGACCGGTGATGTAGAGCTCGAAGCGCTCCGTGACCTCCGGGCGCTCGTCGTTGGCCCGTGCGAGCGGCGAGATCTCGGTGGGGTGCTCCATGATGAAGGTCGGTTGCCAGAGCTTTTCCTCGACCGTCTCCTCGAAGTACATCACCTGCAGGCTGGCCAGGCTGCGTTGCGAGAGCTTGTCCTTTTCCTCGCTCAGGCCGATCTTGCGCAGCGCGTTGACGAGCCAGGTGGCGTCATCCACGTTCGTGCCGGCATCGGTGTGCTTGAGGATCGCCTCGCGGATCGTCAGTCGCTCGAAGGGCTGGCTCAGGTCGACCGCCTTGCCCTGGTAAGTCAGTTGCTGCGTGCCCACCGCCTTGTCGGCGATCGTGCGGATCAGCGTTTCGGTGAAGTCCATCAGGTCGCGGTAGTTCCAGTAGGCCGCGTAGAACTCCATCATGGTGAACTCGGGGTTGTGCCGCACGGAGATGCCTTCATTGCGGTAGCTCCGGTTGATCTCGAACACGCGCTCGAAGCCGCCGACGATCAGCCGCTTGAGGTACAGCTCGGGGGCGATGCGCAGGAACATCTCCTGGTCCAGGGCGTTGTGGTGCGTCTTGAAGGGCTTGGCGTTCGCTCCGCCTGGAATGGGGTGCAGCATGGGCGTCTCGACTTCGAGGAAGTCGTTGGCCACCATGAACTCGCGCAACGCGCTGACGGCGCGGCTGCGGGCTGCGAAACGCTCGCGCGCGGTGGAATCGGTGATCAGGTCGACATAGCGCTGGCGATACTTCTGCTCCTGGTCGGCCATGCCGTGGAACTTGTCCGGCAGCGGACGCAGGCTCTTGGTCAAGAGCCGCAGCTTCGTGACCTTGACCGAGAGCTCCCCGGTCTTGGTCTTGAACGCCGAGCCTTCGGCGCCGACGATGTCCCCGAGGTCCCAGTGCTTGAATTCGGCGTAGGCCTCTTCGCCGACCGCGTCTCGCGTGATGTAGAGCTGGATGCGACCCGTGGCGTCCTGGATCGTCGCGAAGCTGGCCTTGCCCATCACCCGCTTGAGCATCATGCGGCCGGCAACGCTGACCGCGATGGGAGTGGCTTCGAGCACGTCGGACGGTGTTTCGCCGTGTGCCGCGACGAGGGCGGCGGCGCGGTCGCCGGGCTTGAAGTCATTCGGGAAAGCGACACCCTTGCCGTCGGCCTGGGCGGCACGCAGTGCCTTGAGCTTTTCGCGCCGTTCGGCGATGAGCTGGTTGTCGTCGGTCACGGCGACCGGCGTGGGGGCAGGAACGGGTACGGAGGGGGTCAGATGGTCGGACATGGGGAGGCAGGATGGGGCGCGGGCGGGAGCGCGCGCAACCCGCCATTTTAGCCGCCCGAGCCCCCTGAAGGACCGACCTGCAGCGCTCGCCGCTGCTGCTTGGGATGCTATTGAATTTGTAGCGAGCTACCCAGCGATGCCGGTACGCGCGAGCAAATCGCCGACCAATTCGAGGCGCATGAGCGGGCTGTCGAGCTCCATCAGCCGCTGCTTGAGTTCCGGCTGCACCGGCAGCAATTCGCACCAGCGATTGGCGACCCAGCCGCAATCGTCGAAGCGATAAGGCTTCGCGATGGGCAAGCGAACGCTTTGATCGCCTTCCATGCGACGGCGCTCTTCAAGTGTGTCGAGGAGGCGGCGCAGTGCGTCGGCCGTGTGCTGAAGGTCCTTGGGGACTTCAAGGGCGATGTCGTCGGGCACGGAGTCGACCTCGGCCGTCCACAGCCCGTACTTCTGCAATTCGCTGGAGCGGACGCGAAAGCGCTGCGTGCCGACGCATTCGATCTGCATGAGTCCTGACTGCGGCATTTCGAACTCGCGGATGACGGCGAGCGTGCCGACCGCCGCAAAGCTCTCGGGCTCGGCGCCGGCTCGACGGACCTCCGAGCCCTGCGTGAGGCTGACCACGCCGAACGGAGAGCCAGCCTTGTGGCATTTGCCGATCATGTCGAGGTAGCGCACCTCGAAGATCCGCAAGGGCAGGAGACCGCCAGGGAACAGCACGGTGCCCAGGGGGAACAAGGGGAGGGAACTCAGAAGGGGTTGTGTCGTCATCGATGAACCTTGCGTGGCTATCATCGCATTCCGCTCACGACCTCGCGCCATGCTCTATCAGATTCCTTCGTTCCTGCTCGACGTGATCGTCGGCCTTCTGGGCGGCGCCTGCTTGCTGCGTCTCTACATGCAATACCACCGCGTTCCCTTCGGGAATCCGCTGGGGCGTTTCGTGTTCGCGGTCACCGACTGGATCGTGCTGCCGCTGCGGCGCATCGTGCCGTCGGTCAAGCGCTGGGACCTGGCGAGCGGCGTGGCTGCCTGGCTGCTGGTGCTGGCGAAGTTCCTGCTGCTGTGGCTGCTGATGGGCGCGCTGGGGCGCTGGGCGATCCTGCCTTTGGTGTCGCTCGTCGGCTTGCTGCAGCTCGCGGTGTCGGGGCTCACGGCCTTGCTGATCGTCTATGCCGTGCTCTCGTGGGTGCCAAGCGCCTCGTCGATGCTGCACGACCTGATCGCGCGGCTGGCGGAGCCGCTGGTGCGTCCGCTGCGGCGCTTTATTCCGCTGGTGGGTGGAGTCGATCTGTCGCCGCTGGCAGCCATCGTCTTGCTGCAGGTCGGCGCGATCATCCTGGGCAATGTCATGGCCTCGGTCTTTACCCTGGGACGCTAGCTTGTTGCTCTCCCCCAGGCTTGCACACTTCATGTAGCCGCCCGCCCCGTGCCGGGCGCAACGCCGGCGGCCGGGCAGAGCCGGTTCCGCGGTGTTCCACGAACGAGCCGGGCTCGCCGGCTCCGTGCGACTACACCACCGCGTCGGCGGGTTGGCGCAGCAGCATGGCCAGCGTATTGGCGACCGTCTTGCGCAGTTCGCGGCGATCGCAGATGAAGTCGATCGCGCCCTTGGTCTGCAGGAATTCCGCCCGTTGGAAACCTTCCGGCAAGGTCACGCGCACGGTGGACTCGATCACGCGCGGGCCGGCAAAGCCGATCAGCGCCTTGGGTTCGGCGATCACCACGTCGCCGACGAACGCGAAGCCCGCGCTCACACCGCCCATGGTCGGGTCGGTCAGGACGCTGATGTAGGGCAGGCCCTTCTTCGCAAGGCGGGTAAGGGAGGCGTTGGTCTTGGCCATCTGCATCAGGGACAGCAGGCCTTCCTGCATGCGCGCACCGCCGGTGGCCGTGAAGCAGATGAAAGGCACCTTCTGCTCGATGGCGGTCTCGACGCCGCGCACGAAGCGCTCGCCGACCACGCTGCCCATGCTGCCGCCCATGAAGTCGAACTCAAAGCAGGCGACCACGACGTTGATGCTGTGCACCGAGCCGCCCATGACGACGAGTGCATCGGTCTCACCGGTGTTCTCGAGCGCTTCCTTGAGCCGCTCGGGGTACTTGCGGCTGTCCTTGAACTTCAGGGCGTCGACCGGCAACACCTCCTGGCCTACCTCATAGCGGCCTTCGTGATCCAAAAAGGCGTCGAGCCGGGCGCGGGCACCGATGCGGTGGTGATGGCCGCAACTTGGGCAGACATTCTGGTTGTGCTCGAGATCGGTCTTGTAGAGCACCGTTTCGCAACTCGGGCACTTGATCCATAGGCCTTCCGGCATCTGGCGGCGCTCGCTCGGGTCTGTCGGCGCGATCTTGGCGGGTAGCAGTTTTTCAAGCCAGCTCATGGGGGCTCCTAGTGTTGGCGTGGATTATCGGCCAGCCGCGTTCTTGGGCGTGGCGGCGGGCAGGGCGTCGAGCGCCTGGCGGATCTCGGTCAGGAAGTCGCGCACGCGCGGCACAACGGCATCGCGGGGCTGGTCTTCGATCAACTGGATGATGCGGGAGCCGATCACGACCGCATCCGCCGCGGAGCCGACGGCCTGTGCTGTACGGGCATCCCGGATGCCGAACCCCACGCCGACCGGCACCTTCACGTGCTGCCGGATTTGCGGAATCATCCGGCCGACGGCCTCGGTGTCGAGGTTGCCGGCACCCGTCACGCCCTTGAGCGAGACATAGTAGACGTAGCCCGACGCAATGCGACCGACCTGCGCCATGCGTTCGCTGGTGCTGGTCGGCGCGAGCAGGAAAATCAGGTCGATGTGATGCGCCTGGAGGTCCGCGGCGAAGTCTTCGCACTCTTCGGGCGGGTAGTCGACCACCAGCAGGCCGTCGACGCCCGAAGCGGCCGCGTCGCGGATGAAAGTCCCCTTGCCGTGCACGAGGTCGTAGCGCTCGACCGGGTTGGCATAGCCCATCAGCACGACCGGCGTGCGGTCGTCCCTCTGCCGGAACGCCGCGACCATGGCCAATACCTGCTTCATGCCGATGCCCAGCGCCAGCGCGGCCTCGCCGGCGCGCTGGATCACGGGGCCGTCGGCCATCGGATCGGAGAACGGAACGCCGAGTTCGATCACGTCGGCACCCGCCTCGACCATGCCGTGCATGAGTTCGGGCGTGATGTCGGCAAAGGGGAAGCCGGCCGTCACATAGGGAATCAGCGCCTTGCGGCCGTCCTTCTGCAGGGCGTCGAAGGTTGCAGCAATGCGGCTCATGCCTTGCCTCCCTTCACGCTGAGGCCGCGCATGGACGGCCGATCGTAGAAGTCCACGCCCGACAGGTCGGCGACCGTGCCGATGTCCTTGTCGCCGCGGCCCGAGAGGTTGACCAGGATCGATTGGTCCGGACGCATGGTCTTGGCGAGCTTCATGGCGTAGGCCATCGCATGGCTCGATTCGAGCGCCGGGATGATGCCTTCGGTGCGACACAGGTAGTGGAAGGCCTCGAGCGCTTCGCTGTCGGTGACGCCGACGTACTCGGCGCGGCCGATATCGGCCAGATAGGCGTGTTCCGGGCCCACGCCGGGGTAGTCGAGGCCCGCGCTGATGCTGTGCGTTTCAGTCACCTGGCCGTCTTCGTTCTGCAGCAGGTAGGTGCGGTTGCCATGCAGCACGCCGGGGCTGCCGCGCAGGATCGAGGCCGAATGCTTGCCGCTGTCCAGGCCTTCGCCCGCCGCCTCGACGCCGATCAGGCGGGTGCTCGCGAACGGAATGTAGGGATGGAAGATGCCCATCGCGTTGCTGCCGCCGCCCACGCAGGCGACCACCACGTCGGGCTGCTTGCCCTCGGCTTCGCCGGTGATGCCCTGCGCAGCCAGCATGGCCGGCATCTGTTCGATGCACTCGTTGCCAATCACGCTCTGGAAGTCGCGCACCATGGTCGGGTACGGGTGCGGGCCGGCCACCGTGCCGATGATGTAGAAGGTGCTTTCGACATTGGTGACCCAGTCGCGCATCGCCTCGTTGAGCGCGTCCTTGAGGGTCTTGCTGCCGGATTCCACCGGCACCACCGTCGCGCCCAGCAGATTCATGCGGTAGACGTTGGGGCTTTGGCGCTGGACGTCCTGGCTGCCCATGTAGACCACGCATTCGAGGCCGTACCGCGCACAGATCGTGGCAGTTGCCACGCCGTGCTGGCCGGCACCGGTCTCGGCGATCACCCGGGGCTTGCCCATGCGCTTCGCGAGCATCGCCTGGCCGATGGTGTTGTTCACCTTGTGGGCGCCGGTGTGGTTCAGGTCTTCGCGCTTCAGATAGATCTGCGCGCCGCCCATTTCGCGGCTCGTGCGGGCTGCGTGGTAGATCGGCGAAGGCCGGCCCACGAAATGTGCGAGCTCGTAGTGGAATTCGGCCTGGAACTGGGGGTCGTCCTTGTACTTCGCGTAGGCGTCTCGCAGTTCGCTGATCGCGTGGGTCAGCGTTTCGCTGGCAAAGGTGCCGCCGTAGATGCCGAAGTGGCCGCTGGCGTCGGGTTGCTGGTAGGTGTTCATGGTCTCGATCGGTGGGCCGGCCGGCGCCAGACGATCGAGGCGGCGGCCAGCGGCAAATCAGGAAGAGGCATCGGCCGCACGTACCGCGGCCACGAAATCGCGAATCCTTGCGGCGTCCTTGATGCCCTTGGAGGCTTCGACGCCCGAACTCACGTCAACGGACAGCGATTTGCAGCGCGTCCGCAGCTGACGAATGCCATCGCCCACGTTTGCAGGTGTGAGCCCACCACTCAAGACGAGGTGAGCGTCGACGGCGGGTGGAAGAAGTGACCAATCGAATGCCTTGCCGCCACCGCCATACGCTTCGACATGGGCGTCGAGCAGGATGGCCTGGGCGCGGGAGTAATCGGATGCGTATTTTACGAGGTCGAAGCCGGCGCCGGCCGCACCCAGGGGAATCCGGGCTGCGCGCATGAAGCGGTAGGCGCCCCGGCCGCAGCCATCCCAGCATCGGGCGGGCGTTTCGTCGCCGTGGAATTGGGCCATGGCGCCGGGCACTTTGGACAGCGCATTCACGGTCGTTTCCGCGGTTTCGTTGACGAACAGGAGCACCGGCGTCACGAATGGCGGCAGGCACGCCGCCAACTGGGCCGCGCGTTCGACAGCCACCGCGCGCGGGCTGGCCGGGTAGAGAACGAAGCCGATCGCATCGGCACCGGCCTGGACGGCGGCATCCACATCCTGCTCACGGGTAAGCCCGCAGATCTTGATTCGGGTACGGGCAGTGGCGACGGCGGCAGTCATGGCGGGCCATCATACGCAGCGCCCGTGCCGTCCATCGTTGCCTCGGGCGGCAAGCCCCAGCCGGCCGCATAGAGCGGTCCGAGAAAATAAAGCCCGTTGGGCGAGAAGGTCGGCGCAGCGACGACGCGACTGCGCGCTTCCAGCACCTCGCGCATCCACTCCGGGCGTTCGTCGCCGCGGCCGATGCGCACCAGGCAACCCATGATGTTGCGGATCATGTGGTGCAGAAAGGCGTCGGCCTCGAACTCGAAATGCCAGCGGCAGCGCTCCGCCTCGCCGTGGCGGGTGATCGCGATGCGGCGAACGTCCTTGACGGGCGACCGCGCCTGGCAGGCCGAAGCACGGAACGAGCTGAAGTCGTGCTGGCCCAGCAGCATGGCGGCGGCGGCCCGCATCGCATCGCCATCGAGCGGATGCATCGACCAGCCAACCCGGCCCGCGTCAAGGCTTGGCCTGACCGGCGATTGCGACAGCACATACAGGTAGCGGCGTGCGAGCGCACTGGCGCGGCAGTGGAACTGCTCCGGCACCGGTTGCGCCCATTGCACCGCAATGTCGTCGGGTAGGTAGCGGTTGGTGCCGCGCACCCAGGAGAAGGGTGTGCGCTCGACGGAAGTGTCGAAATGCACCACCTGCATCAGGCCGTGGACACCGGCGTCGGTGCGGCCCGCGCAGAGCGTGGAGATGGGTTGGGCGGCAAACTGCGTGAGCGCCGCTTCCAGCTTGTCCTGAACAGTGAGGCCCGAGAGCTGGCTCTGCCAGCCCTGGTACGCCTGGCCGTTGTAGCGGACGCCGAGCGCCAGCCTCACGAGGACATGGGTGGCGGCGCGGCCACTCAGTGAAGCTGGCCGAGCAGTTGCTTGGCTTCGGCCTTGATGTCGCCGGAGCTTTCGGCAGCCACTTCCTCGACCAGCGAACGGGCGCCTTCGACGTCGCCCAGCGCCTTGAGTTCACGTGCCAGCGAGAGCTTGATCGCGTGCGGGCTTTCGCCGCTTTCCTCGAGCGGCTCGAGCCGGCCGCGTTCCGTGTCGGCGGGTGTGCGATTCGACAGGCCGGCCAGCGAGCTCATGTCGAACTCGATGAAGCCGGAATCCGCCGGGAGACCGGCACCGGCGCGCAAGGGAGCCGGTTGTGTGCGTTCTTCTTCCGGAAGCGACGGAGCGCGAGTGATCGGTTCGAGGGCGCCGGGGGCCGTGTCGAAGTCGTTCTCGAGGTCGAGCCTGCCTGCGGCGTGGCCGTTCACGTGACCGTTCACGCCATTCATGCCCATCGCGGTGGGAATGGCACGCGGTGCCTCACGCAGCGTCGATACGAAGGGCTCCGGCGCCGGGGCAGGAGCAGGCGGGAGGCTGGCGCTGAGAGGCGCCGGCGCGGTGGCGGGGGCCACCGATGGCTTGCTCAGATCCAGGTCGAAGTCCAGCGGAGCAACCGAGGGTACGAAGGCGGGCGGCGGTGCGGCGGCTTCAAGTTCTTCGACAGGGCTTGCGGCCGGCGCGGGAGGTGCGGCGGATGCAGTGACCGTCGCGGCGGCCAGCGTGCCTGCGAAGGCCGCGGCTTCCGCGGCTGACACGCCGCGGCTTCCCGTCTCGTACAGCGGATTGCCAGGGTCGAGATCCTTGCCCAGTTCGACGACACGGTTCCATTCGCTGCCGGAGCCGCCGGTCAGCTTGTGCACGTCGGCGGCGAGAGCCTCGTAGGCGCGCAGGTCACGACGCTTCGCGTGGATCTCGAGCAGCTTGAGGTGAATCGCGGTGCGGTCCGGGTTGACGCGCAATGCTTCGCGGAGGATTTCCTCTGCTTGCAGGTCGCGGCCGTAGGCGAGGTAAACGTCGGCTTCCGCCACCGGATCGACGTCGCCGGCATCCAGTTGGCTCGGCGAGTACGACAGCGAGGACACCACGGAATTGCCGCGGTTCTTGGTATCGACCGATTCGCCGCCGCTGGCACCGAAGAACGAGTCCTTGGGAATGCGGCTTTCGATGAACACGCTGTCGCCGGCATCACGGCGCTTGCGGCCCAGCACGCGGTAGAGCAGGAAGCCGATCAAGAGTGCGATCAGCGCGGCAGCGCCGACCATGAGCGGGTTCTCCATCAGCTCGGCGAAGAAGCTCGGCGGTGGAGGCGGCGGGGGCGCTTCGGCCTTGACCGGCTTCGCGACGACGGGCGCGGCTGCCGAGGCAGGCGCCGCGGTGACAGGCGCCGGGGCTGCAGCGGCAGGGGCGGGCTCGGCCGCGGGCGTTGCGGCAGCGGCTGCGACAGTTGCAACCGGCGCGACCACGGCCGGCGGCGTTGCGGCGGCGGGCGCAGGTGTCGCGGCGGCGGCAGGTGCCGGGGTTGCCGCCGGGGAGGCTGCAGCGGCAGGCGCCGGAGTTGCGGGGGCCGAGGCTGCCGGAGCCGGTACGGCGGCGGGCGTGGCAGGCGCGGGGCTTGCTGCGGCCGACGGCGACTTGCCCGTCTCGGCCTTCAGCTTGTTCATGTCCTCGATGTTCTTGGACAGTTCGGCGACACGGGCCTTGTTGGCCTGTTCCTGACGCGCCTGCACGAGCTGCTCTTCGGTCGCGCGGCCGGGTGCGATGCCCTGCGAGATCTTGAGCTTGTCGGTCGGCGCATTGGCCGCATTGCGGTCCTCGACATTGGCTTGCACCTTGCCTTCGGCCTGGCGGCCGGCGTCGGCCACTTGCGAAGTCGGTGCGTTGTCGGCGAGGCGGCGGCGGTACTCGCTGAAATCCTGGCTCTGTGCAGTGACGGTGCGGCGCGCTTCGGACGGTGGAATGGATTCGGCCTGGGGCGCGCCCGGCACTTCCAGTACTGCGCCCGCCTTGATCCGATTGATGTTCCCACCAATGAAGGCATTGGGATTGGCGCGCAACAGGGCCACGAGCATCTGATCGAGCGATACGTCGGCCGGCTTGTACGCGCCCGCGATCTTGCTGGCGGTGTCGCCGGGGCGAACCGTGATCTGCTCGCCGCCGCCGGTGCGGACGGCATCTGCCTCCGCCGGGGCGACCGGTGCAACCGGCGTCGGGCGCTGCCTGCGGGCCGCGGGAGGCGCCTGGACGACGGCCGGGACAGCAACTTGCGGCCGTGTCGGGCTGATCTGGGGCGCCGTCGGTGCCAGCGGTGCGGTCCTGGCGGCCTGGCGGCTGGTCGGCGGATCGAGCAGGACCGTGTAATCGCGCATGATCCGGCCCGAACTCCAGTTGGCTTCGAGCAGCAGGTCAATGAAGGGCTCGCTGACCATGCGGTCGCTGGACAGCCGCACTACGTAGCGCCCGTCGGCGCGCTTCTGGACCCCGACCTTCACATCCGACAACGCGGAGTTGTAGGGGACGCCGGCCGCCCGGAAGGCTTCGGATGAAGCGATATTGATCTTGAGACCATCCGCTTCCGCCGGGGTGATCTCGGTGACTTCGATTTCCGCGCGAAGCGGTTCGCCCAGAGCCGACTGGACGTTGAGCCGGCCGAGCGCCAAAGCGCTGGCATCGGCGCCGAACGCGCCCAGGGCCAAGGCAACAGCAGCACTGAGAACGGAAAGCTGGTTCCGACCAGAGATCGTCGGAGTCGGGCGGATGGCCGAAGGGCGGGCCGCGGGCAACGGATGTCGTGTCATGCTGTTAGGGGGCAGCTCGGCCCAAAAGTGTAAGGGGACGTTAACATCATCACCCCGCACTGACAAGGCGACAGGCCTTATCTACCCAGTGCGTGCAAACTTCGTCATGCATTCGCCGTTGCGGAAGTGCAACGGGCCGGCGCAATGCGAGGTGCGCCGGCGGGTTTTCAGGCTTCGAGCAGGATGCGCAGCATGCGACGCAGCGGTTCTGCCGCGCCCCACAGCAGCTGGTCGCCGATGGTGAAGGCGCCGACGTACTCGGGGCCCATCGCAAGCTTGCGCACGCGGCCGACCGGGATCGTCATCGTTCCGGTGACGGCGACGGGGGTCAGGTCCTTGACCGTTGCCTCGCGGGTGTTCGGCACGACCTTGACCCATTCGTTGTCGGCGGCGATGAGCGCTTCGATGTCGGCCACCGGCACGTCCTTCTTCAGCTTGAAGGTCAGCGCCTGGCTGTGGCAGCGCATGGCGCCGATGCGGACGCAGAAGCCGTCGACCGGCGTCGCGGCCGTTCCGAAACCGGCACCCTGGCCAAGGATCTTGTTCGTTTCGGCCCCGCCCTTCCACTCTTCCTTGCTCATGCCGTCGCCGAGATCCTTGTCGATCCACGGGATCAGGCTGCCGCCGAGCGGCGCGCCGAAGTTGGCCGTCTCAGCGGCGGTCAGCGACTGCTGCTTGGCGAGCACCTTGCGGTCGATTTCGAGGATGGCCGACTTCGGATCGTCCAGGAGGGCGCGCACTTCGGCGTTGATGGTGCCGAACTGGGTCAGCAGTTCGCGCATGTGCTGGGCGCCGCCGCCGGAAGCCGCCTGGTAGGTCATGCTGGTCATCCACTCGACGAGGCCGGCCTTGTAGAGGGCGCCGACGCCCATCAGCATGCAACTGACGGTGCAGTTGCCGCCGATCCAGTTCTTGCCCCCCTTCGCCAGCGCGTTCTGGATGACCGGGAGGTTGACCGGATCGAGCACGATGATCGCGTCCTCGTTCATGCGCAGGGTGGAGGCTGCGTCGATCCAGTGGCCCTTCCAGCCGGCGGCGCGCAGCTTGGGGAACACCTCGGTCGTGTAGTCGCCGCCCTGGGCGGTGACGATGATGTCGCACTTCTTCAGTGCGTCGATGTCGTGAGCGTCCTTGAGCGTGGCCTCGTTCTTGGCCATCGCCGGGGCCTTGCCACCGGCGTTGGAAGTCGAGAAGAAGACCGGCTCGATCAGTCCGAAGTCGCCTTCGGCCTGCATGCGGTCCATGAGGACCGAGCCGACCATGCCGCGCCAGCCCACCAGGCCGACCAGAGGTTGATTTGCATTCGCCATTTCAGTTTGCCCTTGTAAAAAAGAAAGTTGTCTTCTCTTTGCGCCCGGCTCGTCAGAGCCGGGGGAGGGCGTGACGAATCGGGCTGCGGTTAGCCGGTAATCGTCTTTTTGGTGATGGCAGCCACCACAGCATCGCCCATTTCGCGGGTGCCTACCTTGGTGGTCCCTGCGGACCAGATGTCTGCCGTGCGCAAACCCTGGGCCAGCACGTGCTTGACCGCCGACTCGATTCGGTCGGCAGCCTCGGGCTGGTTCAGGGAGAAGCGGAGCATCATGGCAGCGGACAGGATTGTAGCCAATGGGTTGGCAACCCCTTTGCCGGCGATGTCTGGCGCACTGCCGTGGCTGGGCTCGTAGAGACCCTGGTTGCTCGAATTGAGCGATGCGGAGGGCAGCATCCCGATCGAGCCGGTGAGCATCGCAGCTTCGTCGGAGAGGATGTCGCCGAACATGTTGCCGGTGACCACCACGTCGAATTTCTTCGGCGCCTTGACCAGTTGCATCGCAGCGTTGTCGACGTACATGTGGTCGAGTTCGACGTCCGGGTATTCCTTGCCGACCTCGGTCACGATGTCCTTCCAGAACTGGAAGGTCTCCAGCACGTTGGCCTTGTCCACGCTCGTGACGCGCTTGCTGCGCTTGCGTGCCGCCTGGAACGCGACGTGGGCGATGCGCTCGACTTCGGGACGCGAGTAGCGCATCGTGTCGAAGGCTTCTTCGGCACCCGGAAAGTGGCCGTCGACCGCGGTACGGCGGCCGCGCGGCTGGCCGAAGTAGATGTCGCCCGTCAGCTCGCGAATGATGAGGATGTCCAGGCCCGCGATCAGCTCGGGCTTGAGGCTCGACGCATCGACGAGTTGCTCGTAGCAGATGGCCGGACGGAAGTTGGCGAACAGGCCCAGGTTCTTGCGCAAGCCCAGGATGGCCTGCTCGGGCCGCAGCGAGCGCTCCAGCTTGTCGTACTTCCAGTCGCCGACCGCGCCGAACAGCACGGCGTCGGCTTCCTTGGCGAGCTTGAGCGTGGATTCGGGCAGCGGGTGGCCGTGGGCCTCGTAGGCTGCGCCGCCAACCAGCGCCGATTCGGTCTCGAACGAGAGGTCAAGCACTTCGAGAACGCGAAGCGCCTCGGCGACGATTTCAGTGCCGATGCCGTCACCGGGGAGAACTGCGATTTTCATGGGAGTCTGTTCTGAAGATGGAATGGGGTCAGGCGATCAATTGGTGCGTCAGCCACGGCTTCTGGGCGAGGCGCTCGGCCTCGAAGGCCTTGATCTTGTCCTTGTGGCGCAGCGTCAGGCCGATGTCGTCCAGCCCGTTGATCAGGCAGAACTTGCGGAAAGCCTGCACTTCAAACGGGAGCTCGACGCCGTCCGGCTTGATCACGACCTGGCGCTCGAGGTCGATTGTCAAGCTGTAGCCAGGGAAGGCCAAGGCTTCGTCGAAGAGTTGCGAGACTTGCGATTCGCTCAGCACGATAGGCAGCAGCCCATTCTTGAAGCTGTTGTTGAAGAAGATGTCCGCGTAGCTTGGCGCGATGATGGCGCGGAAACCGTACTGGTCGAGCGCCCAGGGCGCGTGCTCGCGCGACGAGCCGCAGCCGAAGTTCTTGCGCGCAAGCAGCACCGAGGCGCCCGCGTAACGAGGCTGGTTCAGCACGAAGTCCGGGTTGGGTTTGCGCGTCTTCGGGTCTTGCCCCGGCTCACCCGGATCCAGATAGCGCCAGGCGTCGAACAGGTTCGGACCGAAGCCCGTCTTGCGGATCGACTTCAGGAACTGCTTCGGGATGATCGCGTCGGTGTCGACGTTCTCGCGGTCCATCGGCGCCACGAGGCCCTTGTGCACGGTGAATTTCTGCATGGTGTCTGGCTCCTGGTTCAGGCGAATTGGCGGACGTCGACGAAATGGCCGTGGACCGCAGCGGCTGCGGCCATGGCCGGGCTGACCAGGTGGGTCCGGCCACCTGCGCCCTGGCGTCCTTCGAAGTTGCGGTTGCTGGTCGACGCGCAGCGCTCGCCGGGTTCGAGGCGGTCGGCGTTCATCGCGAGGCACATCGAGCAGCCGGGTTCACGCCATTCGAAGCCTGCCGCCTTGAAGATCTGGTCCAGGCCTTCGCGCTCGGCCTGTTCCTTCACGAGCCCCGAGCCGGGCACGACCATCGCCAGCTTGACGTTCTTGGCGACCTTCTGGCCCAGCTTCTTCACCATGGCGGCGGCTTCGCGCATGTCCTCGATCCGGCTGTTGGTGCAAGAGCCGATGAACACCTTGTCGATGAGGATGTCGTTCATCGGCTTGTTCGGTTCCAGGCCCATGTATGTCAGGGCGCGCTCGATGGCGCCGCGCTTGTTGGCGTCCTTTTCCTTGTCCGGGTCGGGCACGCGTCCATCCACCGGCACGACCATTTCGGGCGAGGTGCCCCAGGTCACTTGCGGCTTGATCTGGGCCGCGTCGAGCTCGACCACGGTGTCGAAGTGCGCGCCCGGGTCCGAATGGAGCGTCTTCCAGTATTCGACAGCCTGGTCCCACTCGACGCCGGTGGGCGAGAGCGGGCGGCCCTTGACGTAGGAGATCGTCTTTTCGTCGACGGCGACGAGGCCCGCCCGTGCACCGGCTTCGATCGCCATGTTGCACACGGTCATGCGGCCTTCCATCGTGAGGTCGCGGATCGCAGAGCCGGCGAACTCGATCGTGTAGCCCGTGCCCCCGGCGGTGCCGATCTTGCCGATGACGGCGAGCACGATGTCCTTGGCCGTGCACCCCAGCGGCAGCTTGCCGTCGACTTTCACGAGCAGGTTCCTGGCCTTCTTGGCAAGCAAGGTCTGCGTTGCCATGACGTGTTCGACTTCGCTGGTGCCGATGCCGTGCGCGAGCGCACCGAAGGCGCCGTGGGTGGATGTGTGCGAGTCCCCGCACACCACGGTCATGCCCGGCAGCGTGGCGCCCGATTCAGGCCCGATCACGTGCACGATGCCCTGGCGCTTGCTCAGGAACGGAAAGAACGCGGCGGCGCCGAATTCCTTGATGTTGCTGTCGAGCGTGGTGATTTGTTCCTTGCTGATCGGGTCGGCGATGCCGTCGTAGCCTCGCTCCCAATGGGTGGTCGGCGTGTTGTGGTCGGCCGTGGCCACGACCGAGCTGATGCGCCACAGCTTGCGGCCGGCTTCGCGCAGCCCCTCGAAGGCCTGCGGGCTGGTCACTTCATGGACCAGGTGACGGTCGATGTAGAGGATCGCGGTGCCGTCTTCCTCGGTGTGGACGACGTGTTCGTCCCAGAGTTTGTCGTAGAGGGTGCGTGCCATGGTGGTCTCTTTCGTGGGGGGAAATCTTGTCTTATGCGGCGAGTTGGGCGGGCGCCCCGGCCGGCGTGTGCAGGTGCTTGACGAGCATGCGCGCCGCGACCGGGAGCGTCGAGAAGTCCCGCGCGATCAGCCGGATCTCGCGCGCCGCCCAGGGATCGTTCAGCGCCACGCTCTGGAGGCTGCGCCCAATGCCGCCGCGCATCAGTTCGAAGGCCCGTCGCGGCATCACGCCCACGCCGAGGCCGTTTTCGATCATGCGGCACATGGCGTCGAGGCCGGTGACGTGAATCCGCAGCCGGATCGTGCGATTCGCCGCCAGCGCAGCCTGGTGCATGGCGACATAGATCGAGCTGTTGGTGTGCAAGCCGACGTGGTCGAAGTCGAGCGAGTCCGCGAAATCGATCGCCCGGTGTCCTGCCAGCGGATGGCCCGTCGGGACGATCAGCACCAATGCATCTTCGCGGTAGGGCAGGCTTTGCAGTTCGCTCGCGCCTTCGGGCAGATGGCAGATGCCGAGATCGGCCGCTCCCTCGTGCACAGCGCGCACGACTTCACTGCTGAGGTGTTCCTCGAGGTCGATCTTGATCGCGTCATGCTCGCGCGTGAAGGCGCCGAGGTCTTCGGGCAGGAACTGCACGATCGCCGAGATGTTGGCGTGCACTCGCACATGGCCCCGCACGCCGTCGGCGTATTCGCTGAGTTCGCCCTGCATCTTCTCGAGGCTGTAGAGCACGGACCGGGCATGGTGAAGCAGGCTTTCGCCTGCGGGCGTGAGATCGACGCCGCGTGCATGGCGATAGAGAAGAGGGGTACCGAGCGTCGCTTCGAGGTCCGACAAGCGCTTGCTGATGGCCGAGGCCGCGATGAACTCACGTTCTGCTGCGCGGCCGATGCTGCCCAGTTCGCAGACAGCCACGAACAGTTGCAAGGACGTCAGGTCGATGCGTCGGGCGAAGCTGCGTTCGGAGGAGGTCATACGGGCTTTGGCATCTCGTTCTGAGATGGAGGCCCGTATTTTCTCTCCGTTTTGAGGCGAGAGTCATCGCGATGCGCGATGACTTCATTGCCGTGGGGCGATGAGCGCCCCAGGGACGTTATTGCTTCTTCTTCGCCGCATCCTCCATCTTTTCGCCGCCCTTCTGGATGTCCTGGCCGGCACCCTTGACGGTGTTGCAACCAGCCAGCGGAACGGCGAAAGCAAAGGCGACAGTGATCAACGCTGCAAGCTTCTTCATGATGGAACTCCTTCGTTCAAATTGGCGAAAAGGCGAATGGATTCATTCCCCCCGATGAAACTTATCGCGCCGACCTGACTGCCTTTGTCAGCCAAAACGCAAAAAAGCTGCCCGAAGGCAGCTTTCCTGGTTGAGCGCCGAACGGAGGTTCAGCGTTGAGCGATGGGTTGCACGTCGCGCTTCGCCGAGCCCTCGAAGAGCTGGCGCGGGCGGCCGATCTTGTACTCGGGGTCGCCGATCATTTCGTTGAGCTGGGCAATCCAGCCGACGGTGCGTGCCAGCGCGAAGATGGCGGTGAACAGCGGCACCGGAATGCCGATCGCGCGCTGCACGATGCCGGAGTAGAAGTCGACGTTCGGGTAGAGCTTGCGCGACACGAAGTACTCGTCTTCGAGGGCGATCTTCTCGAGCGCCATGGCCAGCTTGAACAACGGGTCGTTTTCCAGGCCCAGTTCGCCGAGCACTTCCTTGCAGGTCTCCTGCATGAGCTTGGCGCGCGGGTCGTAGTTCTTGTAGACGCGATGCCCGAAGCCCATCAGCTTGACATTCGAGCTCTTGTCCTTGACCTGCTTGATGAACTCGCCGATCTTCTCGACGCCGCCGGCCTTCTGGATGTCGTAGAGCATGTTGAGCGCCGCTTCATTGGCACCGCCGTGGGCCGGGCCCCAGAGGCAGGCCACGCCGGCTGCGATTGCGGCGAAGGGGTTCGTGCCCGACGATCCGCACAGGCGCACGGTGGAGGTCGATGCGTTCTGCTCGTGGTCGGCGTGCAGGATGAAGATGCGGTCGAGCGCGCGCTCGAGCACGGGGCTCACCTTGTACTCCTCGCACGGCGTGGCGAACATCATGTGCAGGAAGTTGCCTGCATAGCTGAGCTCGTTCTTCGGGTACATGTAGGGCTGGCCCACGGTGTACTTGTAGGCCATGGCGACCAGCGTCGGCATCTTCGCGATCAGGCGGATCGCGGCGATCTCGCGGTGCTTCGGATTGTTGATGTCCGTGCTGTCGTGATAGAAGGCCGAGAGCGCCCCGACCAGGCCGGTCATGATGGCCATCGGATGGGCATCCCGGCGGAAGCCGCGCAGGAAGAACTGCATCTGCTCGTTGACCATCGTGTGGTTGGTCACGAGCTTGGTGAAGCCGACCTTCTGGTCTGCGTTCGGCAGTTCGCCGTACAACAGCAGGTGGCAGGTTTCGAGGAAGTCGCAGTTGGTCGCAAGCTGCTCGATGGGGTAGCCGCGGTACAGCAGTTCGCCCTTGTCGCCGTCGATGTAGGTGATCGCCGATTCGCAAGAGGCCGTCGACATGAAGCCCGGGTCGTAGGTGAACATGCCCGTCTGGGCGTAGAGCTTGCGAATGTCGATCACGTCAGGGCCCATCGTGCCCTTGTAGATCGGTAGCTCGACGTTCTGTCCGCCGTTACTGAACGACAGAGTGGCCTTGGTCTCGGATGCTTTCATTTCGAGTGTCTTTCAAAGGGATTGTTCAGGAAGATAAGGATTGCGCGCCGTCGGTGCGCATCAGCTGCAACAGTTCGACCACCCCGGCCCCGGCCCATGCGGGCTCAGGCTCCTTTCGCCGAAGCAGAAGGTCGAGCAGATCGTTGTCCGACAGGTCCATCAATGTCTCCAGTGCCTGCGCCTGCCCGCGGGTCAGGTTTGCCTCATGCCGTTCGAAGAAGCGCGCAATGAACAGGTCGTTTTCGAGCAGGCCGCGCCGGCAACGCCATTTCAGCTTGCTCAGCGCGCGTTCGCTGATCGGCTGGTCGAAGTCGTCGGTGGCTTGCATGGGATTCAACTCACTAGATGGCGCGGCGCACCATGAGTTCCTTGATCTTGCCGATTGCCTTGGTCGGGTTCAGGCCCTTGGGGCACACGTCCACGCAATTCATGATCGTGTGGCAACGGAACAGGCGATAGGGGTCTTCAAGGTTGTCCAGGCGCTCGCCGGTCGCTTCGTCGCGGCTGTCGGCGATGAAGCGGTAGGCTTGCAGCAAGCCAGCCGGGCCGACGAACTTGTCGGGGTTCCACCAGAAGCTCGGGCAGCTCGTCGAGCAGCTCGCGCACAGGATGCATTCGTAGAGGCCGTTGAGCTCGTCGCGCTCCTCAGGCGACTGCAGGCGCTCCTTCTCGGGCGGCACCGTGTCGTTCTGCAGGTAGGGCTTGATCGAGTTGTACTGCTTGAAGAACTGCGTCATGTCCACGATCAGGTCGCGGATCACCGGCAGGCCGGGCAGGGGCTTCAGCACGATCGTGCCCTTGAGCGTCAGCATGTTGGTCAGGCAGGCCAGACCGTTCTTGCCGTTGATGTTCATGGCGTCCGAGCCGCAGACGCCTTCGCGGCACGAGCGGCGGAAGGACAGCGTCGGGTCCTGCGCCTTGAGCTTCATGAGGGCGTCGAGCAGCATGCGCTCGTGACCGTCGAGTTCGATCTCGACCGTCTGCATGTAGGGCTTGGCGTCCTTGTCCGGGTCGTAGCGGTAGATTTGAAATGTGCGCTTCATCGTGATGACCTTGTGATGCTTTCTCGTGGGCTTAGAACGTGCGGACCTTGGGCGGCACGGACTCGACGGTCAGCGGCTGCAGCTTGACGGGCTTGTACGAGAGGCGGTTGTCCTGGCTGTACCAGAGCGTGTGCTTCATCCAGTTGGCGTCGTCGCGGCCCAGCGGTGCGACCGGGTCGTCGGCCGGGCGCTCGTAGTCTTCCACCGTGTGGGCGCCGCGGCATTCCTTGCGTGCGGCGGCCGAGACCATGGTGGCTTGCGCCACTTCGATCAGGTTGTCGACTTCCAGCGCTTCGATCCGAGCGGTGTTGAACACGCGCGACTTGTCCTTGAGCGTGACGGCTGCAACGCGCTCGCGCACCGCGGCAATCTTCTGCACGCCTTCGTCCATCGATGCCTGCTTGCGGAACACGGCGGCGTGCTGCTGCATGACCGCGCGGATCTCGTTGGCCACGTCCTGCGCGTATTCGCCGCTGGTGGAGCGTTCGAGCTGGTTGAGGCGCTCCAGCGTGCGGTCGGCCGCATCGGCCGGCAGATCCTTGTGTTCCTTGAGCTTGTCGTTGAACTCGACGATGTGGTTGCCGGCCGCGCGGCCGAATACCAGCAGGTCGAGTAGCGAGTTCGTGCCCAGGCGGTTGGCGCCGTGCACGCTCACGCAGGAGCATTCGCCGACGGCGTAGAGGCCATTGACGACGGCGCTGTTGTCCTCGCCCTTCTGGATCACGACCTGGCCGTTGATGTTGGTGGGGATGCCGCCCATCTGGTAGTGGATGGTGGGCACGACCGGGATCGGTTCCTTCGTGATGTCGACGTTGGCGAAGTTGACGCCGATCTCGTACACCGAAGGCAGGCGCTTGTGGATCGTCTCGGCACCGAGATGGTCCAGCTTGAGCAGCACGTAGTCCTTGTTCGGACCGCAACCGCGGCCCTCTTTGATTTCCTGGTCCATCGACCGCGAGACGAAGTCGCGCGGTGCGAGGTCCTTCAGCGTGGGCGCGTAGCGTTCCATGAAGCGCTCGCCGTTGCTGTTCAGCAGGATCGCACCTTCGCCACGGCAGCCTTCGGTCAGCAGCACGCCGGCGCCGGCCACGCCGGTCGGGTGGAATTGCCAGAACTCCATGTCCTGCAGCGGAATGCCTGAGCGTGCGGCCATGCCGAGGCCGTCGCCGGTGTTGATGAAGGCGTTGGTCGACGCAGCGAAGATGCGGCCTGCGCCGCCGGTGGCCAGCAGCACGGTCTTGGCCTGCAGGATGTGCAGGTCGCCGGTTTCCATTTCGAGCGCGGTCACGCCGACCACGTCGCCTTCGGCGTCGCGGATCAGGTCCAGGGCCATCCATTCGACGAAGAACTGCGTGCGGGCTTCGACGTTCTTCTGATAGAGCGTGTGCAGCATCGCGTGGCCGGTGCGGTCGGCCGCCGCGCAGGCGCGCTGGACGGGCTTTTCACCGTAGTTGGCCGTGTGGCCGCCGAAGGGCCGCTGGTAGATGGTGCCGTCCGGATTGCGGTCAAAGGGCATGCCGAAGTGTTCGAGCTCGTACACGACCTTCGGTGCTTCCCGGCACATGAACTCGATCGCGTCCTGGTCGCCGAGCCAGTCGGAGCCCTTGATCGTGTCGTAGAAGTGGTAGTGCCAGTTGTCCTCGCTCATGTTGCCGAGCGATGCGCCGACGCCGCCCTGGGCAGCGACCGTGTGCGAACGCGTCGGGAACACTTTGGACAGCACGGCCACGTTCAGTCCCGCGCGTGCGAGTTGCAGCGAGGCACGCATGCCGGAGCCGCCAGCGCCGACGATGACGACGTCGAACTTTCGCTTGGTGATTTGTTCTTTGGTGTAGGTCATGGGGTCAGATTCTCCAGAGCACTTGAATGGCCCAACCCGCGCACGCTACAAGCCAGACGATCGTGAAAACTTGGCACACGAGGCGGATGCCGACCGGCTGGACGTAGTCCATCCAGATGTCGCGCATGCCGACCCAGACGTGGTACAGCAACGAGGCGATGACCACGAAGGTGAGGACCTTCATCCATTGCGAGGCAAAGATGCCGGCCCATGCGTCATAGCCGACCGGACCGCGCGTGAAGATCACCTGCGCGAGCAGGATCACGGTAAAAAGCGCCATCAATGCGCCGGTAATGCGCTGGCTGAGCCAGTCGCGCAAGCCGTAGTGCGCGCCGACGACGGTGCGCTTGGAGCCGTAATTCACAGACATGGGATGCTCCTTCTCAGTACAGGCCGAACAGCTTGGCGCCGAGGGCAATGGTCAGCACGATGCTGATGGCCAGCGTGGCGAGGGCCGAACTGCGGCCGAACTCCTTGCTCACCGCGGCGTGGCTCACATCCATCCACAAGTGGCGCAGGCCGGCGATGATGTGATGGAGGTAGGCCCAGATCAACGCCAGTGCGACCAGCTTGACGAACCAGCCCGGAACGAAACCAAGGCCGCTGTTGAAGGCGGCCTTGAAGCGGGCGAACGAGTACTCGGATGACACGGAGGTGTCGAACATCCAGATGATGAACGGCAGCAGCAGGAACATCAGCGCGCCGCTCACGCGGTGCAGGATCGACACGATGCCGGCCGGCGGGAGCCGGTAGGTGGTCAGGTCGGTGATGGCGTTGATGTTGCGGAACTCGCGCCGTGGCGGTCGGGGAGGTGTGGCCAGCTCTGTCATGGGGGCTTTCGGTATTTTTCGAGGGGCGGCTTGATCTGTAGCAAAAATGCAAACAACTCAAAATTCTATTGCAACGCACCATGGCGCTGCTCAAGTTGCCCGGTCATCGCACTGGGGCGGTCGGATGCTGCGCGCTCATCCCAACTCATTGCGATAGTGGTGCGTGTCCGTGCGATAGAGGCCACGGCGCAGTTCCATCGGGGTGTCGTGGTACGTGTGGGCGACTCTTTCGACGCTCAGCAAGGGTGTCGCGGTGGTGACGGCGAGCAGCGCGGCCTGCGCTGCATCCGGCAGCACCGCGCGTATCTTTTCTTCGGCGCGCACCATGCGCACGCCGAATTCGGTTTCGAACAGCGAATACATCGGCCCATGCCACGCGGTCAGGCGCTCGGCGGTGAGCCCTTTGAAGGGGGCGCCGGGCAGCCACAGGTCTTCCAGGATGGTCGGCGTGCCGCGGTAGGCCAGCACGCGTCGCACCTGCAGCACCGGGTCGCCGGTGCGCAGCGACAATGCGCGCGCCACGTCGGCCGCGGCGCGCTGGCGGCGGCAGTCGACGATCTCGCGCTCGGCGGGGCCTTCGGTGTCGACGTCGCCGCTGTCGGGCACCAGCTTCAGGAAGCGGTACTGCACGTGCTGCTCGGCGTGGGTCGCAACGAAAGTGCCCTTGCCCTGACGCCGCACCACCAGGTTTTCTGCGGCGAGTTCGTCGATGGCCTTGCGCACGGTGCCCTGGCTCACGCGGAAGCGCGCGGCGAGCTCGATTTCGCTCGGGATCGGTTCTCCCGGCTTCCATTCGCCGGCATGCAGGCTCTGCAGGATCAATGACTTGATCTGCTGGTAGAGCGGACTGAACGACGGTGTCGAGAGCTCCGCAGTGGCGGTGGGGGAGGTGGTCATGGGGTCCATCTGTGCACCGCGAAGGTGCCTTCAGGGCCCACATCTTATATAAGACATAAGACACGCGCCATCGAAAGCTCAAATCGGCATAAAATCAAAGACGGCCTGAAGCCTGGGGCGTCATCGTCCTGGCCGACCTCGTGGCCGCGCTCCGCGGCCGTGCACCGTTTTCATCATTTCCTGGAGTTTTCCCATGAGCAAAAAGCCTGTTCGCGTTGCCGTCACCGGTGCCGCTGGCCAAATCGGTTACGCCCTGCTGTTCCGCATCGCCTCCGGCGAAATGCTCGGCAAGGACCAGCCGGTCATCCTGCAACTGCTCGAGATCCCCGACGAAAAGGCCCAGAAGGCGCTCAAGGGCGTGATCATGGAACTCGAGGACTGCGCTTTCCCGCTGCTCGCCGGCGTGATCCCGACAGGCGACCCGCTGGTTGCGTTCAAGGACGCCGACTACGCGCTGCTGGTCGGTGCCCGTCCACGCGGCCCCGGCATGGAACGTGCCGACCTGCTGGCTGCCAACGCCCAGATCTTCACGGCGCAAGGCAAGGCCCTCGACCAGGTGGCGAGCCGCAACGTCAAGGTGCTGGTGGTCGGCAACCCCGCCAACACCAATGCTTACATCGCGATGAAGAGCGCACCGAGCCTGCCGCGCAAGAACTTCACCGCCATGCTGCGCCTGGACCACAACCGCGCTGCCAGCCAGATCGCCGCCAAGACCGGCACGGCAGTGGGCGACATCGAGAAGCTCACCGTCTGGGGCAACCACTCGCCCACGATGTACGCCGACTACCGCTTTGCCACCGTCGGCGGCAAGGGCGTCAAGGACCTCATCAATGACCAGGTCTGGAACGCCGACGTGTTCCTGCCGACCGTCGGCAAGCGCGGCGCCGCGATCATCGAGGCCCGTGGCCTGTCGTCGGCCGCCTCGGCTGCCAACGCTGCCATCGACCACATGCGCGACTGGGCCCTGGGCTCCAACGGCAAGTGGGTCACGATGGGCATCCCGTCGGACGGCCAGTACGGCATTCCGAAGGATGTGATCTTCGGCTTCCCCGTCACCACCGAGAACGGCGAGTACAAGCTGGTCGAAGGCCTCGAGATCGACGAATTCAGCCAGGAGCGCATCAACAAGACGCTCAAGGAACTTCAAGACGAGCAAGCTGGCGTCGCCCACCTGCTCTGAAGCAACGTCCGAATGCTCGACTGGAACCCCGCGCTCTATCGTCGCTACGAAGACGAGCGCACGCGCCCGGCAGCGGAACTGCTGGCGCGCGTCCCGCTGACCGGAGCGGCCCAAGTGGTCGATCTCGGTTGCGGGCCGGGCAATTCCACCGAGCTTCTCGTGCAGCGGTTCGCCGGCGCTGCCGTTGTCGGCATCGACAACTCCGAGGCCATGCTGGCGAGCGCGCGGGAACGCCTGCCGCAAGCCCGCTTCGAATTCGGCGACATCGCCACGTGGCAGCCCGGGCTGCCACCCGATCTCATCTACGCGAATGCAGCCCTCCAGTGGGTGCCTGACCACGAAACGCTGATTCCACGGCTCTTTGCTGCGCTGGCGCCGGGCGGCGTCCTGGCCATCCAGATGCCCGACAACCGCGAGGAACCCACGCATCGGATCATGCGCGAGGTCGCGGCCGAGGCGCCCTGGGCGCAGGCCATCGGCAACGCCGACAAGCTGCGCACGAAACTCCTGTCGATCGACGGCTACTACGACCTGCTCGCCGCCGATGCTGCGAAGGTCGATGTCTGGCGCACCGCGTACCAGCATCCGATGGCCTCGGCAGCTGCGATCGTCGAATGGGTGAGCGGTACCGGGCTCAAGCCCTTCGTCGACCGTCTGACGCCTGAATTGCGCGGCAGCTACCTGGCCGAGTACGAACGGCGCATCGCGACAGCCTATCCGCCGCGCAGCGACGGCCGCCTGCTGCTGGCGTTCCCTCGCATGTTCATCGTGGCGCAGCGAAAGGCATGACCCCCCGAATGAACGCATCTTCTGCATCTTCTTCGTCCAGTCTTCATCCGCGCGAGGTTCTCCTCGGCGCGCAGGCCGGTGCGGTCGTGCTTCCAGTGTGCGACCACTACAGCGGCGTCGAAGCCCGCATGCGAAAGAGTCTCGCGCTGCAGGCAGAGATGGCCGCGGAATTCGGCGCCTGCGTGTTCGATGTGACGCTCGACTGCGAGGACGGCGCCCCGGTGGGCGGCGAGGCCGAGCATGCCGCGCTGGTCACCGAACTCGCTCTGTCCGCTGCGCCCGGCATGCGCGTCGGTGCACGGGTGCATCCGGTCGACCATCCGAGCTTTGCCGGCGACGTGATCACGATCGCCGGACGCGCCGGCCACCGCCTGAGCCATTTGATGGTTCCCAAGGTGGAATCCGTCGACGACGTGCGCGATGCGGTCGAAGCGCTCGATGCCGCCGGCGCCGAAGCGCTTCCGCTGCATGTGCTGATCGAGTCCCCACTCGCCGTTCATCGCGCCTTCGAGATCGCCGCGCACCCGCGCGTGCAGTCGTTGAGCTTCGGGCTCATGGATTTCGTGTCCTCCCATGGCGGCGCGATTCCGGCCGAAGGCATGGGCGCGGCAGGGCAGTTCTCGCACCCGCTGGTGGTGCGCGCCAAGCTCGATATCGCCTCCGCCGCGCACGCGTACGGCAAGGTGCCTTCGCACTGCGTCGTGACAGAGTTCAACAACATCGATGCGATGCGCGCGGCAGCGAAGAAAGCCGCCAGCGAATTCGGCTACACGCGCATGTGGAGCATCCACCCGAACCAGATCCGTCCCATCCTCGAGGCCTTCGCGCCCGACGACCGGCAGATTCAAATCGCTACAAAAATCACTGCTGCTGCAGCCGACGCCGCGTGGGCGCCGGTCAGCATCGATGGCACATTGCATGACCGTGCCAGCTACCGCCATTTTTGGCAGGTACTCGAACGGGCGCACGCCACAGGCCGCTCCTTGCCCCCCGAGGCGCAGGCGTGGTTTGCATCCTCATCATCCTGAAATCCAACCCGCGAAAGAACTACATCCATGAAGACTATTGCGCTGATTGCCGCTGCCGCCTTCGTCATGCCGATGGCCGCAATGGCCCAGAACAACGCTACGGGTTCCGCAGCGAAGCCGGCCGCCAATACGACTGGCAAGAAGATCGTGCAGAAGGTGGTGCCCAAGCGCGTCATCAAGAAGGTCGAAGAGGCCAAGCCGATCAGCGAAGAAACCGACGTCACCCTGTCGGAGCAGGACCTGAAGGTCGCTGAAACCATCCTGACCGGCACGATCAAGTGCGAACTCGGCGCCAGCGTGAACATCGAGGCCGATCCCAAGAAGCCCGGCTTCTTCGTCCTGACGCATGCCGGCGTCAAGTACCGCCTGCATCCGGTCTCCAGCCGCACCGGCGCGGTCCGGCTCGAGGACCCGGTGCGCGAGGCCATGTGGCTGCAACTGGGCAACAAGTCGATGCTGATGAGCCAGAAGCAGGGATTGCGCCTGGCTGACGAATGCCAGGCCGCCAAGCAGGTGGAATTCGCTGAGGACATGAAGAAGAACCCGCCCAAGAGCCTGTTCGAAGGCGACGCGCAGCCCACCAAGCAGTAAAGAGTAAGCAAGGCGCGGCTCTTGCTTGATGCGGGAGCCGCCCGCCCATTTGTGTTTCCGGAGAAAAGAAGATGTTGCAAGCCTACGTTGACCATGTCGCCGAGCGCGCCGCGCTCGGCATTCCGCCACTGCCGCTCACCGCCAAGCAGACCGCCGAGCTGATCGAGCTCATGAAGTCGCCCGCCGTTGCCGACGCCGAGTTCCTGCTCAACCTGCTGACGCACCGCGTGCCCGCGGGCGTGGACGACGCGGCCAAGGTCAAGGCCAGCTACCTTGCTGCCGTGGCGCACGGCACCGAAAAGAGCCTGCTGCTGACGCGTGCCCGCGCGACCGAGTTGCTTGGCACCATGCTCGGCGGCTACAACATCGGACCTCTGGTGGATCTGCTGGACGATGCCGAAGTCGGCGCCGTCGCGGCCGAAGGCCTCAAGAAGACGCTGCTGATGTTCGATCAGTTCCACGACGTCAAGGAAAAGGCCGACAAGGGCAATGCCAACGCCAAGGCCGTCCTGCAAAGCTGGGCCGACGCGGAATGGTTCACCAGCCGTCCCGAAGTGCCGCAAAGCATCACCGTCAGCATCTTCAAGGTGGCCGGCGAAATCAACACCGACGACCTGTCGCCCGCACCTGACGCGACCACGCGTCCGGACATCCCGATGCATGCGCTGGCGATGCACAAGAATGCACGTCCCGGCATCGTCCCCGAGGAAGACGGCAAGCGCGGCCCGGTGAAGTTCATCGAGGACCTGCGCGCCCGCGGCCATCTGGTGGCCTACGCCGGCGACGTGGTCGGCACGGGCTCGTCGCGCAAGAGCGCGACCAACTCGGTGCTGTGGTTCACCGGCGAGGACATTCCCTTCGTGCCGAACAAGCGCTTCGGCGGCGTCTGCCTCGGCGGCAAGATCGCTCCGATCTTCTACAACACGATGGAAGACTCCGGCGCGCTGCCGATCGAGCTCGACGTCAGCCAGATGAACATGGGCGACGTGGTCGAACTGCGTCCCTACGAGGGCAAGGCGCTGAAGGACGGCAAGGTGATCGCCGAGTTCTCCGTCAAGAGCGACGTGTTGTTCGACGAAGTGCGCGCTGGCGGCCGCATTCCGCTGATCATCGGCCGCGGCCTTACGGCCAAGGCGCGTGAAGCGCTGGGCCTGGCGCCCTCCACGCTGTTCCGCCTGCCGGTCAGCCCGGTCGACACCAAGAAGGGCTTCTCGCTCGCGCAGAAGATGGTCGGCCGCGCCTGCGGCCTGCCGGAAGGCCAGGGCGTGCGCCCCGGCACCTACTGCGAGCCGAAGATGACCTCGGTCGGCAGCCAGGACACCACCGGTCCGATGACCCGCGACGAGCTGAAGGACCTCGCCTGCCTCGGCTTCAGCGCCGACCTGGTGATGCAGTCGTTCTGCCACACCGCGGCGTACCCGAAGAAGGTGGACGTGAAGATGCACCACGAGCTGCCCGACTTCATGGCTACGCGCGGCGGCGTCTCGCTGCGTCCCGGCGACGGCGTGATCCACAGCTGGCTCAATCGCCTGCTGACGCCCGACACGGTCGGCACGGGCGGCGACAGCCACACGCGCTTCCCGATCGGCATCAGCTTCCCGGCGGGCTCGGGCCTCGTGGCCTTCGCTGCCGCGACCGGCGTGATGCCGCTCGACATGCCCGAATCGGTTCTCGTGCGCTTCAAGGGCAAGATGCAGCCCGGCGTGACCCTGCGCGACCTGGTCAACGCGATTCCGCTGTACGCGATCAAGCAAGGCCTGCTGACTGTCGAGAAGAAGGGCAAGAAGAACATCTTCTCGGGCCGAATCCTCGAAATCGAAGGCCTGCCGGACCTGAAGGTGGAACAAGCCTTCGAACTCAGCGACGCCTCGGCGGAACGCTCGGCGGCCGGCTGCACGGTGCACCTGAACAAGGAACCGATCATCGAGTACATCAACAGCAACATCACCCTGATGCGCTGGATGATTGCCGAAGGCTACGCCGACGGCCGTACGCTGGCCCGCCGCATTGCCGCGCAGGAAGCCTGGCTGAAGGACCCGCAGCTGCTCAAGGGTGACGACGACGCCGACTACGCCGCCGTGATCGAGATCGACCTGGCCGACATCCACGAGCCGATCGTCGCCTGCCCGAACGACCCCGATGACGTGAAGACGCTGTCGGATGTGGCCGGCGCCGCGATCGACGAAGTGTTCATCGGTTCGTGCATGACGAACATCGGCCACTTCCGCGCAGCGTCGAAGCTGCTCGAAGGCAAGCGCGACATCCCGGTCAAGCTGTGGATCGCGCCGCCGACCAAGATGGATGCGCAGCAGCTTACCGAAGAAGGCCACTACGGCGTGTTCGGCAATGCCGGCGCGCGCACCGAGATGCCCGGCTGCTCGCTGTGCATGGGCAACCAGGCACAGGTTCGCGAAGGCGCGACGGTGATGTCGACCAGCACGCGCAATTTCCCGAACCGCCTGGGCAAGAACACCAACGTGTACCTCGGCAGCGCTGAGTTGGCTGCCATCTGCTCGCGCCTCGGTCGCATTCCGACCCGGGAGGAGTACATGACCAACGTGGGCGTGATCGATGCTTCCAGCGAGCAGATCTACCAATACCTGAACTTCGACAAGATCGACGAGTACAAGGACGTCGCCGCGACCGTCGCCGCCTGATCGGGCCGATGCTGCAATCAAAAAGCCCCGCTTCGGCGGGGCTTTTTCTTGGGGAACGCGCGGTTCAAGCCACGTCGAGCTTCTTGTGCTCGGCAAGATTCGTTGGCGGCTTGCCGGTGATTGCCGCCTTCGCCATCTTGAAGAGCTGGACCATCTTGCTGTCGTCCACGTCCCAATACTCCGCGTCGACGATGCGGACGGCCAGCAGGCCCAGGTTCGGGTCGCCTGCGCCCTTGGGGAACCATGCCTTGGCCATCGTCGTGAACAGTTCTTCCTTCTTGGCCTGGTCATCGACCAGTGTTGCCTGGCCGGAGATCGAGACATAGCTGTCTGCGTCGGTGTTGGCGTAGGACACGTTGACAACGGGGTCGTCCACGACATGGCGGGCGATGTCGCCATCCTTTGGCACGAAGAAGTAAAGGCTCGCGCCTTCGTCGACCTTCTTGTTTTGCGTGGTCAGCGGGTGGCTGTGCAATTGCCCGTCGTCGTGGCGATGGGTCAGCATCCCGTAGCGGGTGTCCTTGATCAGGTCCCACAGCTTGGCTTGTTCGTCGGTGGTGCTCATGCGCGTTCTCCGGAGATGGATGGGTTGAAAAGCTTCAACCTAGGGCCATGGCCGTGACGCCCGCGCGCAGGCATGACGCTTTCGCGTGTCGTCCTGGACCGACGCTGCGAAAGTCGTCAGGTGGGTGATTGTTCAGCCAGCGTGGCCAGCGCCTTCGCTGTCTGCGCATCGGCCGGAAAGAACGATTCGACGGCCAGTTCCTGCAACGTGACATCGACCGGCGTGCCGAAGATGGTGGTGGTGCTGATGAAGCTCAGCACGCCGCTGGGGGTGACGAGCTGGAAGGGCACGACCACGTTGGCAAGTTCGCCCCCGGCTGCCGGCGCATCGTGACTGACGCTGGGCGTCGGATATGCAGCCAGTTCGTCGTGCAAGGCGACCAGCGTGGCATCCCCGGTGGCGGCAATCTGCTGCTGCAGCCGCTCCAGCAGATGGGCGCGCCATTGCGTCAGGTTGGCGATCCGCGGCGCAAGGCCATCGGGATGCAAGCTCAGGCGGAGGACATTGATCGGCGGCTTCACCAGCTCGGGCGTTGCGCCGGCCATCAAAAGGGGCACCAGCGCGTTGTGCGCCACGAGGTTCCAGTGGCGGTCCACGGCCAGCGCCGGGAAGGGCTCGTGCCCCTTGAGCACGAGCTCGACGGCCCGCCGCGCCGACGCCAGCGCGGGATCGTCCAGCGAGCGCTGACGGTACATGGGTGCATAGCCGGCCGCGACGAGCAGCGCGTTGCGCTCACGCAGCGGTACTTCGAGCCGCTCGGCCAGGCGCAGCACCATCTCCCGGCTGGGCTCGGCGCGGCCGGTTTCGACATAGCTGAGGTGGCGGGTCGAGACCTGGGCCTCATGCGCCAGATCGAGCTGGCTCAGGCGCCGATGCTGGCGCCAGTGGCGAAGGTGGGTCCCGAACGGATCGGCCGCGGTCGGCGGGGTGCTTGGCATGCTCATGGCCGCCATCCTAGTGAAGCCCTGCGCGAATGCCATGACCTCCCAGGTCATCGCCTGGCCTACAGCCGATGTCATCGAACCCTGCTATCTTTCTGGGGCTTCCACGAATCACAGGAGTTTCCACATGGCCAAAGACCCGGCGCACGCCTTTGCCCCCACGCTGAAAACCTTCAAGACCGCATCGGGCAAGTCCGGCAAGTACTGGTCACTCAAGGAACTCGCCAAGCAATACCCCAACGTCGCGAAGCTGCCGGTTTCGATCCGTATCGTGCTCGAATCCGTGCTGCGCAACTGCGACGGCCAGAAGGTCACGCCCGAGCACGTCGAGCAGCTCGCGAACTGGGCGCCCAACGCGGAGCGCACGGACGAAGTGCCCTTCGTCGTGACCCGCGTGGTGCTTCAGGACTTCACCGGCGTTCCGCTGCTGGCCGATCTTGCCGCCATGCGCAGCGTGGCGCAGTCGCTGGGCAAGTCGCCCAAGACCATCGAGCCCTTGGTGCCCGTGGATCTGGTGGTCGACCACTCGGTGATGGTGGACCACTACGGCACGCCCAAGGCGCTCGACCTCAACATGAAGCTGGAGTTCCAGCGCAACAACGAGCGCTACCAGTTCATGAAGTGGGGCATGCAGGCCTTCGACACCTTCGGCGTGGTGCCGCCCGGCTTCGGCATCGTCCACCAGGTCAATCTGGAGTACTTCGCGCGCGGCGTCTACAAGAGCCCGCACGACAAGGGTGACCCGCCGGTGTATTACCCCGATTCTCTGGTCGGCACCGACAGCCACACGACGATGATCAACGGCATCGGCGTGGTCGGCTGGGGCGTCGGCGGCATCGAGGCCGAGGCCGCGATGCTGGGCCAGCCGGTCTACATGCTGACGCCCGACGTGGTGGGCTTCGAACTCACCGGCAAACTGCGCGAGGGCGTGACGGCGACCGATCTGGTGCTGTACGTCACGGCAATCCTCCGTGGCGAGAAGGTGGTCGGCAAGTTCGTCGAATTCTTCGGCCCCGGCGCCGCCTCGATCGCGGTGCCCGACCGCGCGACCATCGGCAATATGGCTCCCGAGTACGGCGCCACCATGGGCTTCTTCCCTGTCGACGAGATGACGGTCGCCTACTTCAAGGGCACGGGCCGCACCGATGCGGAGGTCGAGCGCTTCGAGGCCTACTACAAGGCGCAGGGGCTCTTCGGCATGCCGGCACCCGGGGAACTGGAGTACACCAAGGTCGTCAAGCTCGACCTCGGCACTGTGTCGCCCAGCCTGGCCGGTCCGAAGCGGCCGCAGGACCGCATCGACCTGGGCCACCTGGCGACGAAGTTCTCCGAGCTTTACAGCAAGCCGAACGAGGCCAACGGCTTCAACCAGCCGGCCGACACACTGAAGTTGCGCTATCCGTTGACGCAAGGCGGCAGCACCGGTGAGCAGGAGGCCGCGGCGCCGCCGCCCGGCTCGCCGCGTCAGGTCGTCGAGATGGTCGCCAACCGCTCGACCAAGGCGGCGGCCCACGTGGGCGCAACCGCGCCGCCCGCGCCAAAGGAGCAAGTGTCGATCGGCAACGGTGACGTGCTGATTGCCGCCATCACCTCCTGCACCAACACCTCGAATCCGAGCGTGATGCTGGCCGCTGGTTTGCTGGCGAAGAAGGCGGTCGAAGCCGGCCTCACCGTGAAGCCGCACGTCAAGACCTCGCTGGCTCCCGGGTCTCGCATCGTCACCGAGTACCTGGAGAAATCCGGCCTCCTGCCTTATCTCGAGAAGCTGGGCTTCTATCTGGCCGGCTATGGCTGCACGACTTGCATCGGCAACGCGGGGGATCTCACGCCCGAGATCAACGAGGTCATCACCAAGAACAACCTGATCGGTGCCGCGGTGCTGTCGGGTAACCGGAATTTCGAGGCGCGCATCCATCCCAATCTCAAGGCGAACTTCCTGGCGTCGCCGCCGCTGGTGGTGGCCTTTGCGATCGCCGGCAACGTGATGGTCGACCTGATGACCCAGCCGGTCGGCAAGGGAAAGAACGGGCAGGACGTCTACCTCGGCGACATCTGGCCCAGCGTGAAGGAGATCGACGACAACCTGCGCTTCGCGATGAACGCCAAGGTCTTCCGTCAGAACTACGAGCAGATCAAGGACAACCCCGGCAAGCTCTGGAGCAGCATCAAGGGCACGACTGGCCAGGTCTACGACTGGCCCAAGTCCACCTACATCGCCGAGCCGCCATTCTTCGAAGGCTTCAAGATGAAGCCACACGCGGCGGATGCCGGATTCACGAGTGCGCGGATCATGGCGCTCTTCGGCGATTCGATCACGACCGACCACATCTCGCCGGCCGGCTCCATCAAGGAAAGCTCGCCCGCTGGCATCTGGCTCAAGGCGCATGGCGTCTCGAAGGCCGACTTCAACAGCTACGGCTCGCGCCGCGGCAATCATGACGTGATGATGCGGGGTACTTTCGCCAACGTACGCATCAAGAACCTCATGATTCCCGCCGGACCTGACGGCTCGCGCGAGGAGGGCGGCGTGACGCTGTTCCAGCCGGGCAACGAGAAGATGTTCATCTACGACGCGGCGATGAAGTACATCAAGCAGGGTGTGCCGACCGTGGTCTTCGGCGGTGAGGAATACGGCACCGGATCGTCGCGCGACTGGGCTGCCAAGGGCACGCAGTTGCTGGGCATCAAGGCGGTGGTGGCGCGGAGCTTCGAACGCATCCACCGCGCCAACCTGGTCGGCATGGGCGTGCTGCCACTGCAATTCCGCGGCGCGGATTCGTGGGAAAGCCTTGGTCTCACGGGCGACGAGAAGATCGACGTGGTCATCGGCGGCGAACTCAAGCCGCAGATGGACGTGAAGATCGTCGTTCATCGGCCGGACGGCACCCATCAGGAAGTGACGGTGCGCCTGCGGATCGATACGCCGATCGAGGTCGACTACTACAAGCACGGCGGGATCCTGCCATTCGTGCTTCGGCAGTTGTTGGCGCAATAGCGCCAAGCAACGAAGGTCAACGCTACCGAATCGACGTCCCTACATTGCAGGTCCGGACCGCTGATGCTGCACGCGTGGCAGCGCTTGATGCTGGAGATGCTGCTGTTGCGACTCCAACGCCTCCTGCTGCATGAGTTGCTGCAAGGCTTGCGTGCTCTGCGCGATCGGCGTGTTGAGCGACTGCACCGTGGCCACGCACGCGATCTGCTTGAACGGCGAGGCTAACTCGCCCTGCACAGCGAATACATTCGAAGCGTCGGTAGCGAGACTCAGGTGATCGATGCGGCTCAGGCCATCGCGGCGCGCGGCCACGACGAGTGCGGCGGCCAGTTGATCGCTGCGCTGATCGGGTGCGCGGTCATTCTGGGCATCAATCCGGTGGACACATGACTGTGCTTGCTTGAACAGGGCATGGTCCGGATGACCTCGCTGATTCAGAAGAGGCGGCGAGGCGGCAGGCGCCACCGGAAGGCTGCCGAAGAACGAGTCGTAGGTGCGAGAGATGCCGTCGCCCGCAGTCTGCAAGCCCCTTGTGACTGTCTGACTGGCCCACTGAGCGGTACGCGCGGCTGCCTGTGCACCCTGTACCAATCCATCGGCCGCCGCACTTGCAGCCAAGACCGCACCGGCATCGATTGCCTGCGCCTTGAGTCTGTTGGCCGGGTCGACCGGGTTGAGTCCACGCAGCAGCGGCAAGGCAGCGCGGTTGCGCGCGGCCTCCAATGTCTTCCAGTCAGTAGCGACAACCTTCAGTTCGAAGATGTAGGAATGGGTCTCTGTACGGACCATCATGTTGGTGTCCACATCAACGTTCTTGGGCTTCAGATAGAACACGTTGTCGCGTCGGGTCAGTTCCCAGCCGGTACTGAAGCCTGTGCTGTAGTCGAGGATCTTCTCGTGCGGGCTCAACTCGATCTGAGTAGTGATACCCAGGCCGGTACGCACCGGATAGATGCGGTCGGGTTGGTATTCGTAGAACTGCACCGCCTGTGCGTTGGAGTCGTGCATGGCCGCGGCCGTGATAACGCACACGACGGTGACGAGAGCAAATCGGTTCGGCAGAATCATCTGACCTGCCCTCCGTTGGGCGGCGGCGGAACGACGATATCGAACGCCTGGCTGTTGCCATCAGAAAGGGAATCCGAAGCATCGCCAGCCTGTTGGGAGGGGACGGGCGTAGAGGTAGAGGGGACCAGAATCTCCTCGGGTGGCGCCGTGGCGTAGTCGCTGTCGACCCGGTAGCTGGTGACCTGGAAGCCGAGCGGATTTTCGATCCGGTACCGATCCTCCATTTTCAGATTGGGCTTGTAGGCGAATTCCAGCGTCGCGATCTTGCTGTCCATCGGGCGGGTTGCGCCGGTCTGCTTGTCGAACAAGCTGCGCTGGAAGCGGACCGTTGCGCCTGTCGGGGTGCCGCCGGCGCCGCTGTTGAGCAGGACGATGCTTAGGATCCTCACGCGTATGGCTCGATCCTTGCCATAGACTTTGTAGGGACTGTCGGGGTTGAGCGAGGCATGCAGGCTCGTATAGGCCGCAGCGACGCCGGGCGACGACATCGTCAGGACGGTCGTCCAATCACGCAGGTTGGTCAATGCCAGGTCGTAAGACTCACGGCCCAGCACGAAGTGAGCGACGTTGCTGCGGTTGATGGCTTCGCTGGCAGTGATGCGCTGGTTGACGATGTCGTCTGTGAGACGGGCAACCGTGCTGGTGCCGGTATAGGCGTCGGCCATGACGAGGAAGGGCACCTTTTCCTTTAGCGGCAACATGTAGAGGTAGCCGCCTGAAAGGATCAGCGCCATGCCGACGGCGCCGAAGGCGACGCCCCATGCGCGGCGCTCGCTGCGCTGGGCGAGATCCGCAATCGTGAGTTCGAAATCGACGGCCTTGGCAACTGCGTGGTCGATCTTCGGAGTGGATGATTTCTTGTTGAACATCAGCAAGACTCGCCTTTGCAGGAGAACCGTGGCTGTGCGGCCAGCTCGTCCAGGTGTGGGTCAATGCGGATGCTGCTGATGTGTTGCACCAGGATCTGCTTTCCGTCGGAACTGACAGAGATCCCTTGAGCGGCATAGACAGCGCTGAGTTCGGACGCGGCAATCTGAATGTCGGCAGTGCGGATCCGTGCCACGGGTTTGTGCAGCGTCAGGTCGAAATCAAGCCGATAGGAGAGCGTCAGGCCTGAATCCGACGCCCATCGCTCAAGCATCGCTTTCAGCGACTCGTCGATGGGAGTGGCATGAAAACTATATGCCCGGGACAGGGGTATCTCTGAAGGGGCATCCTGGAATCGGTTTACCGGACTCCAATTGTTTCCATAGTCCGAGGGCGGCGGAGTTCCACACGCAGCCAGAACGGCAACGACGGGCAGGGCAGCGCTGCCCCGGAGGGCACGCCTTATCGCAGCCTTGATCACGGCTGACCTGTCGAAATGTGAAGATGACCGATCCCGCGAAACGTGAAGTTCGCGGGCGACGTCCGACGCGTGAACGGACGTGCCAATGGCCTTTGGCCAATAGCTTTGTGATGAATCACTGTTCCCCCTGAGCCGATTTTTTTGGCTACTATAGTTCGACTTTTGTTGTTTTTTCGTGTTTCTTTAAGTAACTACGAGGGACTCGGCGTTTGGTTGAGGCAACTGCTGGCCGGATCAATGCACGGGACCTTCGTACCGAGTTGCTCGCTGCTTCTGTTTTTCGAGAATAATTCTCATTTTGCAGTTCTGGATTCCGCGGGTGACCACAATGACCGGCGCGGCCTTGGCCGCCATCAGCCTCCATCAGCTTCCCAACCATCAGTGGGCCACCGTGCTTGACGTGGTGCGTCCCGATGCGCCGGAGGATCGCGAACTGGTGCTTCGGCTGACCGAGATCGGATTCGTCCCGGGCGAGGCGGTGTGCATCGTCGCGAACGGCGTGCCGGGCCGCGAGCCCCTGGCCGTTCGCCTGGGCCACACCACTTTTGCATTGCGCCGCCATGAGGCTTCGCTGATTCGCGTCACGCCGGGAGCGATCGGACATGGCTGAAGCGACCTTGACCTTCCAACCGGGCGCGGCCGTGTCGACGAGTCCGCCGGATCGCATCGCACTGCTGGGCAATCCCAACTGCGGCAAGACGGCCCTGTTCAACCTTCTCACGGGCAGCCGGCAGAAAGTCGCCAATTACGCGGGCGTCACGGTGGAGCGCAAGGAAGGCACGCTGCGGACGGCCGCCGGCCGGCGCGTCTTCGTGCTCGACCTGCCGGGCGCCTACAGCCTGAATGCGCTGTCGGCCGACGAGGCCGTCACGCGCGACGTCGTCACGGGCAAGAGCACGGAGCTGCCGCCCGAACTGCTCGTGTGCGTGACCGATGCCACCAATCTGCGCCTCAACTTGCGGCTGGTGCTCGAGGCCAAGCGACTAGGCTTGCCGATGGTCGTGGCGCTGAACATGACGGACATGGCCAAGAAGCAGGGCATCGCGGTCGACGTCGCCGTGCTCTCCCGCGAACTCGGCGTGCCGGTGATCGAGACGGTCGGCGTGCACAGCGGTGGAGCGCAAGGCCTGCTCGAAGCGCTCGATTCGCCCGTCGCAGCCGCAGTGCCGAAACCCTGGCACGCACCGGGTCTCGACGACGTGCTCGACACGCAGCGGGAAGTGCGCCGCATCCTGGGCCTCGCCGTCAGGGAGCCGGTCGGCAGTCTGGCCACCAGCGACCGCATCGATCGCGTCGTGATGCACCCGCTGTGGGGCATGGTGGTTCTGGCGGTCACGATGTTCCTGATGTTCCAGGCCGTGTTCAGCTGGGCCGAGGTGCCGATGGACGCCATCAAGGACGGGACCACCGCGTTCGGCGAACTCATCAAGCGCGTCGTGCCCGAGGGCATGCTGCAGAGCCTGCTGGTCGACGGCATCATCGCCGGCGTCGGCGGCGTGATCGTGTTCCTGCCGCAGATCCTGATCCTCTTCCTGTTCATCCTTGCGCTCGAAGACTCGGGCTACCTGCCGCGCGCGGCCTTCCTGCTCGACCGGGTGATGGGCACCGTGGGCCTGTCGGGGCGCTCTTTCATCCCATTGCTGTCGAGCTTCGCCTGCGCGATTCCCGGCGTGATGGCCACGCGCACCATCAGCAACTGGCGCGACCGGATCACGACGATCATGATTGCGCCACTGATGACCTGTTCGGCGCGGCTGCCGGTGTATGCGCTGCTGATCGCCGCATTCATTCCGGCGCGCACGGTTGGGGGCGCGTTCAACTTGCAGGGCGTGGTGCTCTTCGCGCTGTATGTCTTCGGTATCGTCTCGGCGATGGCCGTGGCCTGGGTCATGAAGCGCTTTCGCGACAACAAGCAGCATTCGCCGCTGCTGATGGAGCTGCCGGCCTACCGCTGGCCCAATCTGCGCAACCTCGGGCTGGGGCTCTACGAGCGGGCCTGGATCTTCATTCAGCGCGTGGGCACGATCATTCTCACGCTCACGATCCTGCTGTGGTTTCTCTCGACCTTCCCGTCGCCGCCCGAAGGCGCGACCGGGCCGGCCATCCAGTACAGCCTGGCCGGCATGATCGGCCGCGGGCTCGAACACATCTTTGCGCCCATCGGTTTCAACTGGCAGATCTCGATCGCGCTGGTGCCCGGCATGGCGGCGCGCGAAGTGGCGGTCGGCGCCCTGGGTACGGTGTATGCCCTTTCTGCGACCGGGGACGACGTGGCGGGCCAGCTCGAACCGTTGATCGCGGGCAGCTGGTCGCTGGCTACGGCGCTGTCGCTCCTGGTCTGGTATGTGTTTGCGCCACAGTGCCTTTCGACGCTGGCTGCCGTCAAGCGGGAGACCGGTTCCTGGCGCTACGTGTGGATCATGGCTGGCTATTTGTTCGGACTCGCCTACATTGCGTGCTGGATCACCTATCGGGTGACGCTGGCACTCACAGGAGGATGAGATGACACAACAGATCGTCGTAGCGCTGATCGTCGCGTTGGCTGCGATCTATGCCGTCTGGCGCTGGATGCCGCGCAGCTGGCGCCGTGTGGCGGCCACGAAGCTTGCAGCCGGCTCGCAGCGCGCGGGGCTGGTCGATGCGGAGGGTGCACGTCAACTTGCGGCCTCGCTGGGCAAGACGTCGGGTTGCGGCTCGTGCGATACCTGCGGCAACTGCTCGACCGGCGCAGGTTCCAAGACAGGTGCAGACGTCCAACCGCCTCTGACGCGCTCGCACTGAAGGCGCGCGCTCGATGTCGGCCCATATCCTGATTGCAGGCGGAGGCATCGCGGGCCTCGCGACGGCACTCGCGCTGGCCCGTCGACGCCATCGAATCGACCTGCTCGAACAATCTGTGGCGTTCAGCGAAATTGGCGCGGGCATCCAGCTCGGTCCCAACGTCACGCGGCGCTTGCAGGCGCTCGGTGTCTCGGAAGCGCTGGTGCGGGTCGCCGCCCGGCCGGATGCGCTGGTCATCCGCAGTGCGACCAGTGGCGGCGAAATCGCCCGCATGCCGCTCGGTAACGCGATGCTGCACAGCTATGCCGCACCTTATCTCTGCGTTCATCGCGCGGACTTGCATGCGCTGATGCTGGCCGCGGTGCGCGGAACCGGCGCCGTCACGCTCACCACCGGCGCCCGCGTGACGCAGGTGGTCGCAAGGGGAGACCTGGTCTGCGCATCGAGCACCGAGACGCGCGCCTGGGAAGGGGACGCCTTGATCGGCGCCGATGGCCTCTGGAGTACGGTGCGACCGCGTGTGGTGGACGACACCTCGCCGCCCCGCGCGACGGGCCACACGGCATGGCGCGCGCTGATCGATCAGGCGACATTGCCTGCATCGCTCCGCAGCACGCAGATTGGCGTCTGGCTCGGACCGCGACTGCATGCGGTGGCTTACCCTGTGCGCCGTGGCGAGGCGCTCAACGTGGTCGTGCTCGCCGAAGCGGCGCCTGTCGGTGACGCGCGCGACTGGGATCAGGCGACGAGCCTGGGCGCGCTGCAAGCCGCGACCGGCCGCACGTGCATCGGACTGCAGGCCCTTCTCGAAGCGGTGCCGTCATGGCGCGCCTGGACGCTCAGCGATCGCCCGCCGCTGACCGGCCCGCATGAGATGGCCGGCGAGCGCGTGGCGCTGGCTGGCGATGCCGCGCACCCGATGCTGCCCTACCTGGCCCAGGGCGCCGGCATGGCAATCGAGGATGCGGTCGCGTTGGCGGAGGCGCTCGACGGAGGGGCCGCGCCCGAAGTCCCGGCCGCGCTGGCGCGCTACGCCGCTGCACGGTGGGAGCGCAACGCGCAAGTGCAGGCGCGAGCCCGTCGCAATGGCGAGATCTTCCATGCCACGGGCCTCGTGCGCGTGGGACGCGACGCAGCGCTACGCCTGCTGGGCGCGCGCCTGCTCGACGTGCCTTGGCTCTATGACGCCTGAACTCAGAGACTGAAGCTGCGCAGGTGGTCGACGCGCTTGGTCAGCCCCGCGAGGCCGAGGTAGTGCGTCAGCCGGCCCTCGCGCACCTCGATCAGTGACGATTCGAGTTCGGCCAGCAACCCATCGCGGACCGCCGCGTAGGCCGTCGGCAGGTCGTCATGGGTTTGCCCATAGGCGCTGGCGATCAGCCGCGCGGCCGCAGGTGCGCCGCAGGCGACGCACTCGGCAATGGCCGTGGGGCTGGCTTGGGCACCGTGTGCCAGCAACAGGCTGACCAGCTCAGGCGAGACGGCGTTGTCGATGTAGTCCAGCGCATCGGGCGCCACAGGCGCTCCTGCGTTGACCAGCGCCGCGGCCGCGGCATGCGCGCCGTGGCTCAGCGCCAGGTCGGTGGCGATCGCGCTGCCGTGCAGCGGGCCGTCCACCGCCACGCCGGCGGCAACGAGCCGGCCAATCAGCTCCGCGTCGTCGGTCGCGACCGCGTGGCGCAGCGCGATGCGCGAGAGCGGGCCGTTCTGACCCAATGATCCGTCGGCCAGCGATGCTCGCCAGTCGACCATCGCCCTGCGATAGAACGCGATCAGCTTGTCCATCAATTCGATGGTCAGGCCGTGCTCCTGGTGGCGCTGGTCGAGATATTCGAGCAGCGCCTGCCCGGTGAAGTATTCGCCCGCGGGTTCCAGCGGGTCCTCGTCGAGATGCAGCGCCTCGAACGCCGCGCACAGGTCGTGCGCAACGGTGGTCATGCCGTCCTCGTGCATCTCGTGCGCCCAGGCCGCCGGCAGGCCTTGCTTCCACGCCAGGACGTGGCCGTAGTCCGCGCCCGACTCCACCACCGCATAGATTCGGTCGCAGTCTTCGAGTCCGCCGATCGGCAGCAGGGTCAGCTTGCCATCCCAGGCCTCGTCGCTATCAGCGGCGGCTTCCTTCGCGCCTTCGAGTTCGTGCGCGATCCAGCCCTGCAGGTCATGAAAGGAGTCGCTGCCGTTCCAGAACAGTTCGCTCCAGCCGACCGATTCCTCGTTGCCGTTCATGCGGAGGTGGAGGTCGTAGTCGACTCGCCCACCGGCCGTGAGTCGCCACAGCGCGAGCAGTTCGGGCGGAAGCGGCCCGGCGCAGACAGCCTGCACCGCCGCGATCTGCTCCTGCGTCATCGGCGGCTGTGCGTCGAAGATCACGCGCCGCGCAAAGAGCGCGATGCCATGGGAGCGCAGCAGCGCAAGTTCCTCATTGCCGAAGAAATCGTTGTCCATCTCGTCTCCTCTTTGTCGTGATGGGATGCGGGTCCGATCGCCGGCCAGCCTAGAGATCCGTCCTGAGCTTCCAGATCTCCGGGAACAGCACCACGTCGAGCATCTTGCGCAGGTAGCTTACGCCGCCGGTGCCCCCCGTGCCACGCTTGAAGCCGATCACCCGTTCGACCGTGGTCACGTGGCGGAAGCGCCAGAGGCGGAAGGCATCCTCGAGATCGGTGAGTTCCTCGCCCAGCTGGTAGAGCTCCCAGTATTTTTTCGGGTCGCGATAGACCACCAGCCACGCCTGCTCGACGCCGTCGCTCGATTCGTAGGGCTTCGACCAATCGCGCTGCAGATGATCGGCCGGCACGTCGAGCCCGCGCCGCGCCAGGAGGCTCAGTGCTTCGTCGTAGAGCGAGGGCGCGCGCCAGGCGGCCTCCACCTCGGCCAGCAACTCGGGACGGTGCGAATGCGGCTTGAGCATCGCCGCGTTCTTGTTGCCCAGTGCAAATTCGATGCAACGGTACTGCCAGCTCTGGAAACCGCTGGAGGCGCCGAGGTAAGGTCGCATGGCACTGTATTCGGGCGGCGTCATGGTGGCGAGCACGTCCCAGGCGTGCACCAATTGCTCCATGATGCGCGACACGCGTGCCAGCATCTTGAAGGCGCTGGACAGGTCGTCTTCCGCGATGCAGCGGATCGCGGCGCGCAGCTCGTGCAGCATGAGCTTCATCCAGAGCTCGCTGGTCTGGTGCTGCACGATGAAGAGCAGTTCGTCGTGTGCCGGCGACCGCGGATGCTGCGCGTTCAGGATCGTGTCGAGACTCAGATAGTCTGTATAGCTCATCGAGGCGCTGAAATCGAGCTGCGCCTTTTCGTCGTGGACGATCTGTTCGGTGCTGTTGTTCATCGGGCGTTCCTCAGGTCACGGCCTGCTTCTGGTTGAACTCGGGCCGCTTCCATTCCTCGCCGTCCAGGACTTGCACGAGGTGTTCGACCGAGTGCCACACGTCCTCGAACCCGAGGTAAAGGGGCGTGAAGCCGAAGCGGAGGATGTCGGGCATCTGCGAGTCTCCGGCGCGGAAATCGCCGATCACGCCGCGCGCAATGAGCGCCTGCACGATGGCGTACGCGCCCGACCCGCCATCGCTCAGCGCCAGGCAGACCTGCGATCCGCGTTGGGCGTGATCGCGCGGAGTCACCAGCGTGAAGCGGCCGGCGCAACGTGCTTCCACGAGCGCGATGAACGCATCGGTCAGTGCCAGCGACTTGGTGCGCAGCACCGCCATGCTGCCTTGGCCGCCCGAGAAGGCTTCGGCAGCGAGCACGGTGTCGAGCCCGCATTCGAGGCTCGCCAGCGCGACGATCGGTTGCGTGCCGCAGAGATAGCGCGCGACGCCTGGAGCCGGCCGGTAGTGCGGCGTGAACTCGAAAGGCGCGGCGTGACCCCACCAGCCCGACAGCGGCTGCTCGAACTGGCCGGCGTGCCGTGTGTGCACCCAGACGAAGGCCGGCGCGCCGGGGCCGCCGTTCAGGTACTTGTAGCCGCAGCCGATCGCGAAATCGGCGTCGCTTTCGTTGAGTGCGACCGGCACCGCACCCGCGCTGTGTGCCAGGTCCCACACCGCCAGCGCGCCGGCTGCGTGCGCTGCGGCCGTGATGGACTTCATGTCATGCATTGCGCCGGTGCGATAGTTCACGTGGGTCAGCATCAGCACTGCCACCTCGTCCGTGAGTGCGGCAGGCAGTTCGCCCGCCTCGATCAGCTTGAGAGTGAAGCCACGTTCACGGCACAGCGATTCGGCGATGTAGAGGTCGGTGGGAAAGTTGCTTCGCTCGCTGAGCACGACACGGCGCCGGCTGCCTGCGTCCCCGGCTTGGCTCAGCGCCGCGAACAGCACCTTGTAGAGATTGACCGAGGTGCTGTCGGTACAGACGACTTCGCCGGGCGCCGCACCGATCAGGCGTGCCACCTTGTCGCCGAGCCGTTGCGGCAAGTCGAACCAGCCGGCGCTGTTCCACGACCGGATGAGGCCTTCGCCCCATTCCTTCGCCACGACTTCGGAGATGCGCGCGGGCGCCGCCTTGGGCAGCACGCCAAGCGAATTGCCGTCCAGGTAGATGACACCTTCGGGCAGGAAGAATTGGTCGCGCAAGCTGGCCAGGGGATCTTGCGCGTCGAGGCGCTTGCATTCGTCGAAGGTCATGGTCGGGCAGGAGGGAGTTCACGCAGGATCGCGCGCACGGGCGAGGCATCGGCGCTCACCAGCTTGAGGGGGAGGGCGATCAACTCGTAGTCGCCCTCCGGCACGTCGTCGAGCACGAGGTTCTCCAGTACACGCAGGTCGAGGCGGCGAATGACCTGGTGGCTGTCGAGCGTCTTGCTGTCGGCCGGATCGATGCTCGCCGTGTCGATGCCGACCAGCTTCACGCCCAGCGATGCCAGGCGTTCGATGGTGGCGGGGGCAAAGGCGGCGAGCCGGCCGTCCCAGCGATCAACCGGTGCGCGCTCATACGTGCGCACCAGCACGCGCGGTGGAAGCCTGTCGACGGCGTGGGCGATGTGCTCCCACTCGATCAGCGGCCCGCGCGCGATTGCATGGATCACGCGGCAGGGACCGAGGTAGGGGGTGAGATCGACGTTGCCGATGGTCGAGCCGGCCGGGTCATAGTGCAGCGGCGCGTCAGCGTGCGCGCCGACGTGCGGCGACAAGGTGATTTCGCTGACGTTGACGGGGCAGTCCGGCGTGATGGTCGCTGCCCAACGCTGGCGATAGGGTGTGTCGCCCGGAAAAACCGGTGCGCCCTCGTGCACCGGCGGCGAGATGTCCCAGAGTCGTGAGTTCATGCCGCAAAGTTAGCGCCGCGACAGGACTCGTGGTGTCGGTTATTTCCAACAGATTGGAAACACCAACGCTCGCGAAAAACTCAGGTCTGGCGCCCGAGAAGAAGAAATTCCATCAGTGCCTTCTGCACGTGCATGCGGTTCTCGGCTTCGTCCCAGACGACCGATTGAGGGCCGTCGATCACGTCGGCCTCGACCTCCTCGCCGCGGTGCGCGGGCAGGCAGTGCATGAAGAGGGCGTCGGGCTGGGCCGCGCGCATCATTTCGGTGTCGACGCACCAGTCGGCAAAGGCCGCACGGCGGGTCTCGTTCTCGGCCTCATAACCCATGCTGGTCCAGACGTCGGTGGTCACCAGATCGGCACCGCGGCAAGCCTCCATCGGGTCCTTGAAGACTTTGTAGCTCTCGGCCGAGCGGATGCCGGCGATCGACTGGTCGACCTCATACCCGCTCGGCGTGCTCGCGTGCACCTTGAAACCGAGGATCTCGCTGGCCTGGAGCCAGGTGTTGGCCATGTTGTTGCCATCGCCCACCCAGGCCACGGTCTTGCCAGCGATAGAGCCACGATGCTCGATGAAGGTAAAGATGTCCGCGAGGATCTGGCAGGGATGGAACTCGTTGGTCAGCCCGTTGATGACCGGCACGCGCGAATGCGCCGCGAAGGCTTCGATCTTGGTCTGCTCGAAGGTCCGGATCATCACGAGATCGACCATTCGGCTGATGACCTTGGCACTGTCCTCGATAGGCTCGGCGCGGCCGAGCTGGCTGTCGCCGGTGGTGAGGTGCACCACGCTGCCGCCAAGCTGGTACATGCCGGCCTCGAAGCTCACGCGCGTGCGGGTCGACGCCTTCTCGAAGATCATCGCCAGCGTGCGGTCCACCAGGGGCTGGTGCTTCTCGTACGCCTTGAACTTCTTTTTGATCAGCGCGGCGCGCGCCAGGACGTGCGCGTACTCGTCCGCAGAGAAGTCCGAGAACTGCAGGTAGTGCCGGATGGCGGGTGTATCGCTCATGGCTGCGGCTCCGCGAGAAAGGCCTTCACCAACGGCGCGAGGATCGCGACGATCTCGTCGGCTTCGGCCATGCTGAGGATCAGCGGCGGGACCAGGCGGATCACGCTGTCGGCGGTCACGCTCAGCAACAGGCCGGCGTCGCACGCGCGGTTGAGGATCACGCCGCAGGGCCGGTCGAGCTCGATCCCGAGCATCAGGCCCTGGCCGCGGATTTCCTTCACGCCCGGCAGGCCGGCAAATTCGCGCTCGAGAGCAGCCTTGAGATGCGAACCGACCGTGGCCGCGTTCTCAAGGAGCTTCTGCTCTTCCATGATGCGGATCGTCTCGATGCCGGCGCGCATGGCGAGCGGATTGCCCCCGAAGGTCGTGCCGTGGTTGCCCGGGCCGAAGATGTGGGCGGCGCGCGGTCCGGCGACAACGGCGCCGATCGGCACGCCCGAGCCCAGGCCCTTGGCCAGCGGCATCACGTCCGGCTTGATTCCGGCCCACTGGTGCGCGAACCACTTGCCGGTGCGGCCCATGCCGCACTGCACCTCGTCGATCATCATGAGCCAGTCGCGCTCGTCGCAGAGCTGGCGCACCTGGCGCAGGTATTCCCAGCGCATGGGGTTGATGCCGCCTTCGCCCTGGATGGTCTCGAAGAACACGGCCACCACGTTCGGATTGCCTTCGGTCGCCTTCTTGAGCGCGTCGAAGTCGTTGAGCGGAACGCGGATGAAGCCCTCGACCAGAGGGCCGAAGCCTTGCTGGACCTTGGGATTGCCGGTAGCCGACAGCGTTGCGATGCTGCGGCCGTGGAAGGCGGCTTCGTACACCACGATTTCGGGCCGCTCGATGCCCTTGTCATGGCCGAACTTGCGCGCGAGCTTGAGCGCGGCTTCGTTGGCCTCCAGGCCAGTGCAGCAGAAGAAGGCGTTGGTGAGGCCCGAAAGCTCCGTCAGCTTGGCTGCGAGCTGTTCCTGGCCGGGCACGTGGTAGTAGTTCGAGCTGTGGATCAGCTTCGAAATCTGGTCCTGCAGCGCGGGCACCAATTCGGGATGGTTGTGGCCCAGCGTGTTGACGGCGATGCCGCCGAGGCCATCCAGGTACGCTCGCCCTTCGGTGTCCCACACTCGGCAGCCCTGGCCGTGCGACAGCGCGATCGGCAGGCGTCCGTAGGTGTTCATGACGTGGGGCGACGAGGGGGCGGCAGTGGCGCTCATGCGGTTCTCCGGAAAAGGGAACGCGGATTCTAGGCGTGTGATTTGACCGCTTCGGTGAGGATTGCGCATCACAGCAATGCCCCTGCAAAGGTCACTCGGGGGACCCCCCGGATAGAATCATTGTGCGGCGCAGCATGAGCCTGTGCCTTCTTCTCCCAACTGATGGTTTCTCCCGACGCAAAAGAAGTTTTCATCCAGGGCATCACCCTGGATGGCCGGACATTTCGCCCTAGCGACTGGGCAGAACGATTGGCGGGCGTGATGTGCTCGTTCCGTCCGGGCGGTCCGCAGCCCGGAAGCCACCTTAACTATTCGCCGTGGTGCGTCCCCACCGTCATCAACGGAGTCAAGTGCGTCGTGGTGAACCGCGCCTTGCGCGACGCCGAGCCGATGGCCTGGGATTTCTGCCTCAATTTCGCGAAGGACAACGCACTCCAGGTGGCCGAGGCTTGCCTCGTGCCGGATGTGCCGCCGCTTGCGGAAGCCAGCAAGAAATAGCGGCTCGCACCATGAAGCGCCCATGAAAAAACCGCCCGAAGGCGGTTTTTCACTTTTGCTGCAGCGCACCCCGATCAAACGGCGGACCGGCGAACCAGTCCGGGCTGTTTGCCTGAAAGCGTCAGGCGGCGGCCTTTTCAGGGGCAAGGGCCAGGTTCTTGACCTTGGCCGACAGGCGGCTCTTGTCGCGAGCAGCCTTGTTCTTGTGGAAGATGCCCTTGTCGGCGACGGTGTCGACGATGCTCTGGGCCTTCGCGAAGAGTTCTGCCGCCTTGGTCTTGTCGCCAGCCAGGACGGCCTTCTCGACATTCTTCACGGCGGTGCGGTATTTGGAGCGCAGCGAAGTGTTCGCGGCGTTGAGCTTGACGTCCTGGCGGACGCGTTTACGGCCCGACGCGAGGCGCGGGTTCTTCTTCTTGGGCTTGGTGGATGCCATGGGATTGATTTCCTAAGGTGTCTGGGGATGATGCAGCAAAGCCCTCCATTATAGGCGAAGGGCGCCGGGCCGTCACAGCCGCCTGGAAGAGGGCGCGCGGCCACATACACTTCCGGCCTGTGTCCCTGCTCAAATCCGCCTCCACCGTCTCGCTGTTGACGCTTGCCTCCCGGGTGACCGGGCTGATCCGCGACCTGCTCATGGCCTCGGTGTTCGGGGTCAGTGCCCTGACCGATGCCTTCAATGTCGCCTTTCGCATCCCCAACCTGTTCCGTCGGGTTTTCGGCGAAGGCGCGTTCAGCCAGGCTTTCGTGCCTGTTCTGGCGGCCACCCGTGCGGAGAGCGGCGATGAAGGTGCCCGCCAACTTGTCGACCACGTTGCGACATTGCTGACCTGGACGCTGGTCCTTCTGTGCGTGGCGGGCGTCGTCGGCGCGCCGCTGATGGTCTGGGCGATGGCCAGCGGCCTGAAGCAGACTTCCCAGGGATTCGACGCCGCGGTGGTCATGACGCGCTGGATGTTTCCGTACATCGGATTCATGTCGCTGGTGGCGTTGGCCGGCGGCGTCCTCAACACCTGGCGCAAGTTCGCCGTGCCTGCGGCATCGCCGGTGCTGCTGAATGTGTCGTTGATCCTCTCGATCCTCATCGGCGCGCCCTGGTTCAAGCGGCATGGCATCGAACCGATCTATGCGCAGTGCGTGGGCGTGATGGTGGGCGGCGTCTTGCAACTGGCGCTGCAATTGCCTGCCCTGCACGGGCTGGGAATGCTCCCGCGCATCGGCGTGAGCCTCCGGGCGATCCGCGCGGCCTGGGCCGATCCGACCACGCGCAAGATCGTGAAGCTCATGCTGCCGGCACTGATCGGCGTCAGCGCGGCGCAGATTTCCTTGCTGATCAATACGCAGATCGCGTCGCATCTGGCGCCTGGCAGCGTAACCTGGGTCACCTATGCCGATCGCCTCATGGAATTCCCGACGGCACTGCTGGGCGTCGCGCTGGGCGTGGTGCTCATGCCGCAACTCGCTGGCGCACGAGCCGCAAAGGACGATGCCCGCTATTCGTCGCTGCTCGATTGGGGGCTGCGCCTCGTCGTGCTGCTTTCCGCGCCCTGTGCGGTGGCGCTGCTCGTTTTCTCGAAGCCGCTGGTCGCCGTGCTGTTCCACAACGGTGCGTTCAGTGACCTGGACGTGCAACGCACCACTGCGGCGCTGATGGGCTACGGCGTCGGTCTGGTCGGCACGGTCGCCATCAAGGTGCTGGCGCCCGGCTACTACGCGAAGCACGACATGCGCACGCCGATGCTGATCGCGGTCGGCGTGCTGGTGCTGACGCAGGTCCTCAACTTCTTCCTGGTCCCGGTGTTGCAGCACGCTGCGCTGACGCTCACGATCGGCATCGGTGCCCTGGTCAATTCCACCTGGCTGTTGGTCGGGCTGATCCGTCGGGGCAGCTACAAGCCGTTGCCCGGCTGGGGCAAGTTCACCCTTCAGGTGCTGGTTGCGACACTGGTGCTTGCGGCCTTGCTCGTCTGGGGCGCACAGCATTTCGACTGGATCGGCCTGCGTGCCGTGCGCCTGCAGCGCATCGGCCTGTTGGCGGCGCTGATCGCGGGCGCCGCGGCCAGCTATTTCGCGGTGCTCGCCATCGCCGGTGTCAAGCTGCGTAGCTTCATGCGACGCTGAATGCACTTCGGCGTTACCGCCTTGACGCTCCCCGATTGCTCCTCTACAAAGCCACATGACGTTCAGCTTCTCGACGCCCACTGCTCTCGAGTATTTCAGTTCACTCGTGAAGAGCGACGAGCAGTTTCCGTTGCTCGAAGCGGCAGCCAGCCTCGCTCAGGACGAATATCCCGACCTCGACGTGCAACAGGTGCTCGGTGACGTCGACCAGTTGCTCGCCCGCCTCAAGCGACGCCTGCCGGCCGATGCGGCGCCGTTGCAGCGTTTGCGGGCGCTCAACCAGTTCTTCTTTCACGACCTGAGTTTCGGCGGCAACGTCAACGACTACTACGATCCCGACAACAGCTACCTGAACGCGGTGCTTCGCACCCGCCGGGGCATTCCGATCTCGCTCGCCGTGCTCTGGATGGAGCTTGCGCAGGGCCTTGGCTTGCAGGCACGCGGCGTAGGTTTTCCAGGCCATTTCATGCTCAAGGTCACGCTGCCAAAAGGGCAAGTCGTGATCGACCCGTTCACCGGCAAGTCGCTCTCGCGCGAGGAACTGAGCGAACGGCTGGAGCCCTACAAGCGCAGCAACGGCCTGGTGGGTGATTTCGACGTGCCGCTCGGCCTGTACCTGCAGCCCGCGACGCCGCGCGAAATCATCGGGCGCATGTTGCGCAACCTCAAGGAAATCCACCACGCGCAGGAAGACTGGCAGCGCGCGATCGCGGTGCAGGATCGCTTGATCGCCCTGCTGCCCGAAGCGTGGGGCGAGCATCGCGACCGTGGCCTGGCCCATGCGGAGCAGGGCAACTGCGCACCCGCGGTGCGCGACCTCGAAACCTATCTGGCGCACGCCGAAGACGCGCTCGACATCGATGCCATCGCCGAGCGCGTGGCGGCGCTTCGCCGGGCGGAAAGCTGATGGAGCCTGTCAAGGCTTCCGCGGTGGACCTCGGGACGCTGCACGAATTCCATGGCATTCAACCCGTGCTGCCGGTGGCGGATGTCACGCGCGCGGCGCGTTATTTCCGCGATGTGCTCGGCTTCGAACTCGATTTCATCGCCGGTGAGCCGCCGAGCTATGCGCGGGTGAAGAAGGGTGACCGCAGTTACGGGGATCCGGTGTACCTGCGGCTCTGGCAGTGCGGCCGGCGCGAGGCCAGTCCCTGGCGCGGCGAGATCGTGATTCACGTGGGACGCGACGTGGACGGATTGCACGCGGCCTACGTCAAGCGCGGCGTGACGGTGATCGAGCCGCCGGTCTCCCAGCCCTGGGGTTTGCGCGAGTTCGCGATCCGCGAGCCCGATGGGCACATCCTTCGCTTCTGCGGATACCTTTAGCTCGCCCCAGGCTTGTTCACTTCGCGTGGCCGCCGCCCCTCCCCGGGGAGCCGGAGGCTGAAGGGGAGCCTGGAAGTCCGAACTGGCGCCAGGCTCGGCGGAGTTGGGTGTCGGAGCCGAAGCCCGAGATGCCTGCGGCGCGGGTGACGTTGGCGCCTGATTGCAGGGCAAGTTGCGCGGTCGCGAGGCGCAGGCGGCGCAGGTAGGCCAGAGGGGCTACACCGGTGTGCTCGACGAACAGACGTGTCAGGTGTCGCGGCGATGTGTGGGCGACGTCGGCCATGCGGGGGACCGTCCAGTCGGCTTGGGGTTGTTCGCTGACCGCGTCCTGCACGCGGTGCAGGGCGGCATGCAGGTGGTTGCGATAGGCGAGGAAGGGCGACAGTTCCGGGTCGTTCGGGCCGCGCCGCATGGCGACGACCATCGTCTGCGCCACGCGCGCGGCGAGCGATTCCCCGCAGGTTTCGGCGATGCGTTGAAGGGTGAGGTCGATGCCTGTCGTGACGCCGGCGCTGCTGTACAGCGGTGGATCCAGGACGAAGACGCGGTTGGCGACCACCTCGCAGCGCGGGGCGGCACGTTGCAGTTCGTCCAGATGGTGGTGATGCGTTGTCGCGCGCCTTCCGTTCAGCAAGCCCGCGTGGGCCGCGAGAAGGGTGCCGGCGCAGATCGTGATGAGGTCCAGTCGTCCGCTCTCGAGCCGCAGGCCGCGCAACCAGTGCAACAGCGCCTGAGCCTGATCGTTGTCGACGGCCACCGTGTCACCCGGCAGGCCGACCACCACCACCCACGCCGGAGCGTCCCAGTGCGACGGTAGCGGCTGCAGCCCCGCGAGATCGACGCCGACGGAACTCGTCGACGTCGACCGGGGGCTGGCGAAGACGAGTTCGAAGCGGGCCTGCCTGCCGCTCGTGACCAGCAGCCTGTTGGCAATGCGCAGCGCTTCCGCCGGGCCGGCCCAATCGAGGATCAGGCTGTGGGGCAGCAGTGCGAAGACGACGCGGATGGGTGCGCCGTCGGCTAGTCGGGCCTCGTCCATGCGAAATCCATCTGACGCGCGGTGCGCAGGGCCAGCGCCTCGTCGGCCAGCCGGGCCACGAGGTGCAGGCTCATGTCGATGCCGGCGGTGATCCCGGCCGACGTGACGATGCTGCCCTGATCGATCCAGCGCAAGCCTTCCTGTACGTTGAGTGAGGGAAAACGGGTGCGCAGGTCCGCGATGTCTTCCCAGTGGGTCGTGATGCGCTCGTTGCGCAGCACGCCGCTGGCCGCCAGCAGGAAGGCACCGGTGCAGACCGACGCGGTGATGCGGGCATCGCGGCTGGCGCTTGCAATCCACTGCAGCGTGGCGGTGCATTGCATCGCGTCGTCGACCACGCCGCCCGGCACGATCAGGACGTCCGCGGGCGGCGCTTCGGCAAACGAATGCCCCGGCAGCACGGAGAGCCCGGCTCGCATGCGCACCGGCGCCAGGCTGCGCGCGACGCACGCCACCTCGAAGAGCGGTGGCGCGTCCGGCGCGGCTCGCTGGGCCATGCGGCTGGCCGTGGTGAAGACCTCGTAGGGGCCGGCGAGATCCAGCGCCTCGACGTCGTCGAACGCGAGGATCGCGACGCGCAGCGTGGTGGCGGTCACGCCGCTTCCCGTGCGCTGGCGTCGAGGCGCGCGAGGGCTTCGTCCGCGCCGCAGATCTTGGCAAACCGCCCGTCGAGGACCGTGGCAGTCCGGGCCTTGATGTCGGCCGCGGTCAGCGGTCTGCCGTCCGGCTGGACCATGTCGAAGGTCAGCGTGGCTTCGGGCACGTAGTCGACCTGCCACCCGAGGTCGGAGGCGTGGCGCGCCGTCGTCTCGCAGCATTGCTCGGTACGTATGCCGCTGATGACGAGGCGGTCGATGCGGTTCTGCGTCAGCCAGACGTCCAGTCCGGTGCCCACCAGCGCGCTGTGGCGGCGCTTGGTGAAGGTCGCCGCGGCCTCGAAGTCGGCCAGCCCTTCGAGCGGCCGCACATGCCCCGATTCGACGGCGAAGGAATTGCTCGCCACGGCGGGTCCGTCGCTGTGGAAGATCCGGACAATGGGAGCGCCAGCGGCGGCAAACCCCGAAATCAGCGCGTTCTGGGCGCCGAGGTAGGCGGGCAGGTCGCGCTCGCCGAAATAGGGGCGGTGGCGGAACGACTCCTGTACGTCGATCACTATCAGACAGCTCTTCATGACGCAGCAACTCCTGGCGAAAGGTGGATGATGCGCCAAATTCTCACGTATGGGAGCCGATTCGTCCGTGCTGGGTCGGACTGGAATCGATCAATTCAGGACATGGCCTTCTAGACCAGCCCTGCCGCCTTCAGTTCTTTCTTGAGGTACGCATAGAAGAGCGGCGCTGCGACCAGTCCGGCCGGGCCGAACACCGCCTCGGCCACGAACATCACGGCCAGAAGCTCCCACACCGCCATCTGCGTGCGGCTGCCCACCACCTTGGCGTTGATCAGGTATTCGGCCTTGTGGATCAGGATCAGGAACGCCAGGCAGGCCAGCGCGACCAGGGGCGACACCGACAGGCCCACCAGCGTGATCACCGTGTTGCACACGAGATTGCCGACGATCGGCACCAGCCCGGCGACGAAGGTCAAGGTGATCAGCGCCGGCGTATAGGGCAGTTCCATCTCCCATGCGGGTAGCAGGAACAGCAGGAAGATGGCCGTCAGGAAGGTGTTGAAGGCGGCGATCCAGAACTGCGCCGCCACGATCTGGCCGAAGGCCTCGCCGAACAGGACGATCCGTTCCTTGAGCTGCTGGGCGAGCGGACGACGTGAAGGGATTTGCGTCGCGATGGCGGCCAGCGAGCCGATGATCAGGCCCACATAGGCGAACAGCAGCCCGCCCAGCCACGCCCGGCCTGTCAGCGCGAGCGAGCCGGCCTGCGCGCGCAGGAAGCCGGCGATGGTTCGCTGTACTTCCGCGGCGCCTTCCGGCAGGTAGGCGGCGATGTCCGGCGGCAGCTTGAGGCGCAGTTCCAGCACCGTCCGCGCGACGAAATCAAGCAGTTCCTGGTATTGCTCCGGCGCGTTGAGCACAAATTCGCGCGCCTCCGAAAAGCCGAGGATGAGCAGCCCGATCGGCGCCAGCATCACGACGGTCGCTGCGGTGATGCGCGGAAACGGCGGCGTCATGGCCCATGCCGGGTCGTTCGCGCTGATCTTGCTCGATCGGCGAAGGCCCGAATGCAGCAGCCGGGCGATCCAGCGCGTGCCGAGGAAGCCGATGCACACGCACAGCAGGCCCGGCAGCAAGCCCTGCCACATGATCAAAAGGAGGGTCCCGGCAATGAGCAGATAGCTCGCCGTGACCAGGGAACGCGACGGGGTGCGGGTCAGCTCGCTCACGCGGCGCAGGCTGTTCAGGCGACGACGACTGGCGCGCCGGCCCCGCGTTCGGCAATGACGCCGATCTCGTGCACCGTTTCGCCGGCCGCGCGCAAAGTGGCTGCGCAGGCGGCGGCTTCGGCCGCGTCGATCACCACCACCATGCCGATGCCGTTGTTGAAGGTGCGGTTCATCTCGATGTCGTCGATGCCGGCGACCTTCTGCAGCCAGGCGAAGAGTTCGGTCTGCGGCCAGCTGCCTTTGCGCAGATGGGCCGCCGTTCCCTCGGGCAGCACGCGGGGGATGTTCTCGAGCAGGCCGCCACCGGTGATGTGCGCCAGGGCCTTGATGGGGTGCTTGGCAAGCGCGGCGAGCACCGGCTTCACGTAGAGGCGTGTCGGCGCCATCACGGCTTCGCGGAAGGGCTTGCCGTCCAGCGTCGCGGGCAGGGCGTCGCCCGCGCGCTCGATCACCTTGCGCACCAGACTGAATCCGTTGGAGTGCACGCCGGACGAGGCCAGTCCCAGCACCACGTCGCCGGGCTTGACGTCCTGTCCGGTCAGGATCAACGACTTCTCGACTGCGCCGACTGCGAAGCCCGCGAGGTCGTACTCGCCGGCCGGGTACATGCCGGGCATCTCGGCCGTTTCGCCACCGATCAGCGCGCAGCCGCTGAGTTCGCAGCCGCGGGCGATGCCGCCCACCACCGCCGCGGCCGTGTCCACGTCGAGCTTGCCGCAGGCGAAGTAGTCAAGGAAGAAAAGCGGCTCGGCGCCTTGCACCAGCACGTCGTTCACGCTCATGGCCACCAGGTCGATGCCCACGGTGTCGTGCATGTTCCATTCGAAAGCGAGCTTGAGCTTGGTGCCCACGCCGTCGGTGCCGCTCACCAGGACCGGTTCCTTGTAGCGCTTGGGCACTTCGAACAGGGCGCCGAACCCGCCGATGCCGGCCAGCACGCCCTCGCGCATGGTCTTCTTGGCGAGGGGCTTGATCCGGTCGACCAGCGCGTCGCCGGCGTCGATGTCGACGCCCGCATCCTTGTAGCTGAGCGGAGTGGTGGAGTTGGAGTTCATGGCGGGCCGGACTGGAGGAAGGGAGGGGCGGAAGGAGGAGGACAATGACGCCGGCAACCGATGCGGTCGGGCCGATAGAATTCGCCACGATTTTAAGGGCGCTCATCGGCTGCCCTCCCTCAGGCTTGTTCAGTCCTGCCCCATGAACCCTTCTTTCGCGTCATCCGCGCCCCCTCAGCCGCTCGCAGCGGTCCTGGCATGAAGCAACTTGCGCTCGATATCGGCCTGGCGACCGGTCCGACGCTGGCGGGCTTCTTCGCCGGTCCGAACGAGCCGGCGCTGCGTCACCTGACGCTGTGGGTCGGCGACGCGCGCGCGCCCACGCTCCATTCCCCGGTGCCGACCTATCTGTGGGGCGAGGGCGGTTGCGGCAAGTCCCATCTGCTTGAAGCGGTCGGCGGCGCGTTGCGCGAGCAGGGTGCCGGCGTCGGCTGGCTGACCCCGGCGATGTCGAATCCGCCAGAATTCGACGAGCGATGGGGTGCCGTGCTGCTCGATGACGTGCATCTCTTCACCGCGGTCCAGCAGCATGCGGCGTTCAATTGGTTCGTGAATGCCCAGAGCCTGCAACGAGGCGTCGTCGCGGCCGGTGCCGTGCCTCCGGCCGATCTGCATCTGCGCGAGGACCTGCGCACGCGCCTCGGCTGGGGCCATGTGTTCCACTTGCAGGTGCTGAGCGAGACCGAGCGGCGCGCGGTCCTGCGCCAAGCCGCGGACACGCGCGGCCTGATGCTGTCGGACGATGTGCTCGACTACATGCTGCATCGATTCAGCCGCGACCTCGGAAGCCTGATGGAACTGCTCACGCAGCTCGATGGCTATGCCTTGCAGACGCAGCGCGCGATCACCATCCCGCTGATCCGGTCGATGCTCGAAAATGAATAGGGTGCCCAGCGCACCGAACCCTCCCTCCCAATGATCAAGAAATTCATCGACAAACTCCTCGGCAAATCCGGTGATGCGCCGCTCGGCAAGGCCCGTTTCGGCAAACGCCAGGAGGTCGCCGCCTCGGTGCATGGCATCGATCCGGCGCTGGTCGATGAACGTGCGAAGAATGTTGTAACCACCCTGCAAGGCGCCGGCTTCGAGGCCTACGTGGTCGGCGGTGCGGTGCGCGACCTGCTGCTGGGCCTGCGGCCGAAGGACTTCGACGTCGCGACCAACGCCACGCCCGAGCAGGTGAAGGGCCTCTTCCGCCGCGCCTTCATCATCGGCCGGCGCTTTCGCATCGTGCACGTGGTGTATGGCCGCGGGCGCGAACACGAGGTGATCGAGGTATCGACCTTCCGCGCCTACATGGACAGCGCGGGCGCCGAGCAGGTGGCCGGCAACGAACGCACGAGCAAGGGTGAACTCGCCGGCATGAAGCACGCCGTCGACGCCAGCGGCCGCGTGCTGCGCGACAACGTCTGGGGCCCGCAGGAAGAAGACGCTGCAAGGCGCGACTTCACCGTCAACGCGATGTACTACGACCCGGCCAGCGAGATCGTGGTCGACTATCACAACGGCATCAAGGACGCGAAGAAACTCACGCTCCGCATGATCGGCGACCCGATCACACGCTATCGCGAAGACCCGGTGCGCATCATTCGCGCGATCCGCTTCTCGGCGAAGCTGGCTGCGCTCGGCTTTAAGCTCGAACCCAAGACGGCGGCGCCGCTGGTCGAGTCGAGCCGACTCCTGGCCGATGTGCCGCAAAGCCGCCTCTTCGACGAGATGCTCAAGCTGCTGCAGACTGGCCATGCGGTCGCGACCGTGGCGCAACTGCGCAAGCTGGGCCTCGCGACCGGTATCTACCCACTGCTCGACGTCGTGGTCGAGCGCGCCGAGCAACCCTTCGTCAACGCGGCCTTGGTGGACACCGACCGCCGCGTCGGGGAAGGCAAGCCCGTCGCGCCGAGCTTCCTGCTGGCCTGCGTGCTGTGGGCGGACGTGCGCGACGGCTGGGCAAAGCGCATGGACGCGCGGCACGGCCAACGCCCGCAGGCGCCGTTCCCGGCGCTGCAGGATTCGATCGACGATGTGTTCAACGCGCGTATTGGCGACGTCTCGGGCCGCGGCAAGCTGGCAGCGGACATGCGCGAGATCTGGATGATGCAGCCGCGCTTCGACAAGCGCAGCGGTGCCACACCCTACAGCCTGGTCGACCAAGCCCGCTTCCGCGCGGCATTCGACTTCATGCGGCTGCGTGCCGACGTCGGCGAAGTCGGCGAGGCGATCGCCGAGTGGTGGCAGGAATTCAGCACCGCCGATGATGTTCGCCGCCAGGACCTGATGGACCAGGTGCGCGACGAACAGCACAAGAAGGCACGCCAACGCGTACCGGCGCGTGCGCCGGCGGATGCGTCCCCGGGGCATCGGGCGGCTGCGCCCAAGGCGGAGGCCGAGCCGGCTCTGCCGCCCGACGGCGAAGTCGCCGCCGCGCCGCGCAAGCGCCGCCGCCGCCGCAAGCCGCGCACTGGCGGAGGGGAGTCCGGCAGCAGCGTCGCCGCTGAATGACCGTGAAGGCCTACGTCGCGATCGGGGCCAACCTTGGCGATGCGCGCGAGACCGTGGAGCGCGCCATCGCTGACCTGGCAGCCTTGCCGGATACGCGCTTGATGGCGCGTTCATCGCTCTACAGGACTGCTCCCGTCGATGCGACGGGCCCGGATTTCATCAACGCCGTCGTAACGTTGGAGACGGCCCTGGATCCGCACGCGCTGTTGACTGAGCTCCATCGCCTGGAGGCTGTCGCGGGCCGCCAGCGCCCCTATCGCAATGCGCCGCGCACGCTTGACCTCGATCTGCTGCGCCATGGCGATGTCGCGGTTCAAACCGAATCCCTCACCCTTCCGCATCCGCGCATGAACGAACGCGCATTCGTGCTCTTGCCGCTCGCCGAAGTCGCGCCGGAGCAAGTCACCCGAGAGCAGATCGCCCTCGTGGCCGACCAACGGATCGAGCGGCTCTGAGAGCCGCGTTCAGGCCCGCCCATTACACTTGCGCGGTTTTTCACGAAGGTGTCACACATCTGCGCTGTGACCACCGCGAACCCAGGAGAGCGCCATGTTCGGCAAGCTGCTGCCCCGTGAGGGGAATTTTTTCGAGATGTTCAATCAGCACGCCGACCGTATCGTCGAAGCCGCGCGCGCCTTCGAGCATCTGGTGGCCAACTACAACGATCTGCACCTGCGAGAGCAGTACAACCGCGATGTCGACAACGCCGAGCGCGCGGCCGATCGCGTCACCCATGACGTCAATCGCCTGATTCACAAGACCTTCATCACGCCGATCGACCGCGAGCAGATTCACAAGCTGATCAACACGATGGACGACGTGGCCGACCTCATCCAGGACTCGGCGGAAACCATGGCGCTCTACGACGTGCGCCACATGACCGAGGAAATCACTCGCCTCACCATGCTCAGCGTGAAGTGCTGCGAACGGGTGAAGGACGCGGTCAAGTTCCTCGGCAAGATCACCGACCCGGCGACGGCCGAAGCAACGCTCAAGACCTGCGAGGAGATCGACCGGCTCGAGTCCGATGCCGACCGCGTGATGCGCAGTGCGATGAGCAAGCTGTTCCGCGAAGAGCCGGACGTGCGCGAGGTCATCAAGCTCAAGGCCATCTACGAGCTGCTCGAAACGATCACCGACAAGTGCGAGGACGTCGCCAACGTGATCGAGGGCATCGTCCTCGAGAACTCCTGAGCCCGCGGGTTTCGAATGGAAACGGTTCAGGTCGCCCTCTGGGTGGTGGTGGTGCTGGTCGCGCTGGCCATCGCATTCGACTTCATGAACGGATTTCACGATGCGGCGAATTCGATCGCCACCGTCGTGTCGACCGGTGTTCTCAAGCCCGGCCAGGCGGTCGTTTTTGCGGCCTTCTTCAACCTGATCGCGATCTTCGTGTTCCACCTGAGCGTGGCGGCGACGATTGGCAAGGGCATCGTGCAACCGGGGGTCGTCGATGTGCATGTCGTCTTCGGCGCGCTGGTGGGTGCCATCAGCTGGAACCTCGTCACCTGGTACTACGGCATTCCGAGCAGCTCGTCACATGCGCTGATCGGCGGCATCGTGGGCGCGGTGATCGCCAAGGCGGGGTCGGGCGCCTTGGTCGCCGCGGGCATCTGGAAGACGGTGGCATTCATCTTCGTTTCGCCGCTGCTGGGCTTCCTGCTGGGTTCGATGATGATGGTGGTAGTCGCCTGGGGATTCAGGCGGTCCACGCCGTCGCGGGTGGACCGATGGTTCCGGCGCCTGCAACTGGTCTCGGCCGGCGCCTACAGCCTGGGTCACGGCGGCAACGATGCCCAGAAGACCATCGGCATCATCTGGATGCTGCTGATCGCCACCGGCTATGCAGCAGCCGATGCGGCTTCGCCGCCTACCTGGACGATCGTCAGCTGCTATGCCGCGATTGCGCTCGGTACCATGTTCGGAGGCTGGCGCATCGTCAAGACGATGGGGCAGAAGATCACCAAGCTCAAGCCGGTGGGCGGGTTCTGTGCCGAGACGGGCGGCGCGTTGACGCTGTTCCTGGCGACGGCGCTGGGCATTCCGGTGTCGACCACCCACACCATCACCGGCGCGATCGTTGGCGTGGGCGCGGCGCAGCGCGCGAGCGCGGTGCGCTGGGGCGTCGCCGGCAACATCGTGTGGGCCTGGATCTTCACGATCCCCGCGTCTGCCTTCGTCGCCGCGATCGCCTACTGGATCGGCATCCAGGTCTTCTGATTGCCTATTGGGAAATCCTCCGGCCTGCTTCGATCTCGTGCTCGAAGTAGCGCTGGAAGCTGAACGCCAGGCTGGCCATCAGGATGGTGCTGCCGAAGAACAGCGCCAGGACGATCGCGCCGATGGTGAGCCAGTTCGTGTTGCCGGCCGTGCTGGTCGCACTATCGGCACGCCCCGGGTTGTAACGGGCGTTCCATTTTTCCGGTGACATCAATCCGTAGACGATGGCGGTGAGCGCGCAGCCGGAGATGGTGAAGCCGAGCAGCGGAACCAGCGCCCAGCTCAAGCCGTCGTCGAGGCCGTGGGAGCGGATGCGTTCGATACCGTACAGCCCGAGAGCGGTCGGAATCGGGAGCAGCCATCCGAGCAGGCTTGAAAAGCCACGAAGATAGAAGCAATGCAGCCCCAGCGGGCCGCCCAGGAAGGCGAGCCACGCAGCCACGGTCTTGTTTTTCATTCGGGTTTGGTCGAACTGCCTTCGCCCAGTACCTTCTCCATCAGCACGACATCTCGCCATTCGCCGAATTTCCAGCCGCAGTCCTTGAACACACCCACATGGCTGAAGCCTTGCGCACGGTGCACGCCGATGGAGCCCGCATTGGCGGAATCGCCGATCACCGCGATCAGCTTGCGCACTCCGACGGACTCGGCGGCCTGGGCGAGTGCGGCGAGCAGCTTGGCACCGAGGCCTTGCCCGCGGGCGCTGTCGGCGAGGTAGATCGAGTCCTCGGCGGAGAACCGATAGGCGGGACGCGGCTTGAACCAATTGCAGTAGGCGAAGCCGAGGAGTTCGCCCTCGCGCTCGGCGACGAGGTAGGGAAGGTTCTTGGAGAGGACGTCGGTCCGGCGGGCGGCCATGTCGCTGGCGGTCGGCGGCTCGGTTTCGAAGGTGCCCGTGCCGTGCAGCACATGGTGGGAATAGATGGCGGTGATGGCGGCGACATCTTCGTCGCGGCTGGGTCGAATCAGGGTCATTCGGAAAGCGCTTGGCGAGGCCAAGGAAGGGGAAAAATGAATAGCGGGCTATAATCGAGGGCTTTTCAGCGTGTCGCTGGCCGGGTGGCCATGTCGCGTGTCTCGACGCTGGAAGAACACTGTGGGCGAACCTTTTCGGGTTTGCTGCACCACCCGAAGGATAAATCATGGTCGTCATTCGACTCTCCCGCGGCGGTTCCAAAGGCCGTCCGTTTTTCAACATCGTCGTGTCGGACAAGCGCGTTCGCCGCGATGGCCGTTTCATCGAGCGCCTGGGTTTCTACAACCCGACCGCCAAGGAAAATGAAGAAAGCATCCGCATTGCGCAGGATCGCCTGACCTACTGGAAGAGCGTTGGCGCGCAAGCTTCCCCGACGGTGACCCGCCTGATCAAGCAGGCCGCGGCTGCCGCTCCCAAAGCGGCTGCCTAAGCCGCCGGCCCGGCGATGCTGCCCACACTCGAGACCGCCGAATTGCCGGCGGATGCGATCGAAGTGGCGCGCATCGCCGACGCCTGGGGCATCAAGGGCTGGTTCAAGGTTCTGCCCCACAGTGCCCAACCCGAGGCACTTTTTTCTTCCAAGCGTTGGTTCCTGCAGCCCCCGGGCGCAGCAACGGGCCGCGCGTTCAGGCTCGCCATCCGCGAGGCCAAGGAACATTCCGACTGCATCGTCGCCTCGTCGGAGGACGTGCCGGACCGCAATGCGGCCGAGGCGCTGCGCGGTGCGCGGGTCTTCGTACCCCGTTCGAGCTTTCCAACCGCAGGCGATGACGAGTACTACTGGGTCGACCTGATCGGCCTCGCGGTCGTCAATCGCGAGGGCGTTGCGCTGGGCACGGTACGCGAGTTGCTGGCCTCCGGCCCGCAAACGACGCTGGTGCTCGACGCACAGGAAGGCGACAAGCCGGTGGAACGCATGGTTCCTTTCGTCTCGGCTTTCGTCGACAAGGTCGATCTGGCAGGTCGGCTGATTACGGTCGACTGGCAGCCCGACTACTGATCCGGGCCGGCTCGGCGCCTTCATGCGCTTCGACGTTCTCACACTGTTCCCCGAACTTTTTGCGCCGTTCTTCGCGAGCGGCGTGACGCGCCGCGCATACGAATCGAAGCAGGTTGAGGTCGTGCTGTGGAATCCGCGCGACTTCGCCGAAGGCAACTACCGGCGAGTGGACGACCGGCCCTTCGGAGGCGGTCCCGGCATGGTGATGATGGCCGAGCCGCTGTCGGCGTGCCTCGATGCGGCGCTGGCTGCGCGCGGCACTTCCGCACCCGTCGTGCTGTTCTCGCCGATCGGCGAAACCCTGCGGCATGAGACGGTCGAAGGCTGGTCGGCCGGCGAAGGCGCGGTGTTGGTATGCGGCCGCTACGAGGGCATCGACCAGCGCTTCATCGACGCGAGAGTCACTCACCAGATCAGCCTCGGCGACTTCGTGCTGTCGGGCGGCGAGATTGCCGCGATGGCCTTGCTGGATGCGGTCGCGCGGCTGCAGCCTGGCGTGCTGGGCGATGAAGCCAGCCATGTTCAGGACAGCTTCAATCCGGCGCTGGATGGCCTGCTCGACTGCCCCCACTACACGCGCCCAGAGCAATGGCGCGGTGAGGGTGTGCCCGCCGCCTTGATGTCCGGCCACCACGTCCAGATCGAGCGCTGGCGCCGCGACCAGCGGCTGCTCATCACCCGCGACAAGCGCCCTGATCTCATCGATTCAGCCCGAAGCGCAGGCCGGCTCAGCGCGGCGGATGAAAAGACGCTTCAAAAAAAGCTATAATCTTCGGTTCTCCGATCCTCTGCCCAGCCGCGCCGGCATTCGACCTCGTCGAGCAAGGCGCCTTTTGTGTAGCGTGGACATGATCGAACATCAGGAAATCATGAACCTCATCCAGACCCTCGAGCAGGAAGAAATCGCCCGGCTCGGCAAGAAGATCCCCGATTTCATGCCCGGTGACACGGTCATCGTCAGCGTGAAAGTCGTCGAAGGCAACCGCAAGCGTCTGCAGGCCTACGAAGGCGTCGTGATCGCCAAGCGCAATCGCGGCCTCAACAGCGGCTTCACCGTGCGCAAGATCTCCAGCGGCGAAGGCGTGGAGCGCACGTTCCAGACCTACAGCCCGCTGATCGCCAGCATCGAAGTCAAGCGTCGTGGCGATGTGCGCCGCGCCAAGCTGTACTACCTGCGCGATCGCAGCGGCCGTTCGGCTCGCATCAAGGAAAAGCTGCCGGGCAAGTCGTCGGCAGCGTCGGCCGCTCAATAAGCAGCATCCGCTTGTCGCGCAAAAAGCCGCCGTCCGAGGCGGCTTTTTGCATTGGTGCCTCCATGGAACGGGGCGATCGTGATTTAGTTTGGGGGCCGCGTGTCATCCGCGCGCGGTTCTTGCACCGTTTAACTCCGTAAGTATTTTTTTGACTACCCTCTCATCGTCCATGCGCGCTTCTCCCGTCGAAACCATCAATGCCGTCATCCCGCCGGTGTTGCCGTCCTTCGATCCGCGTGCGGTGCCGGTGAGCGGGATCGACATCGGCCTGCCGGCGGTCCCCCACGATCGCTTCAGCGCCCGCGCGTTGCGCGCACGGTTCGCTGCGCCCCCTGCGTGGACCCCTGAGATGCGGCGCGAGCCGCGAATGTTCGACCGGCCGCCGGCGCAGGCGGCCGTGCTCATTCCCATCGTGATGAGGGACGAACCCACCGTCCTGCTGACCGAGCGCACCACGAACCTGTCGACGCATTCAGGCCAGGTGGCGTTTCCCGGCGGTCGCGTGGACCCCGAGGACGCCAACATCGCTGCTGCCGCGCTGCGTGAAGCCTGGGAAGAGGTCGGCCTGTCGGCGGAGTACATCGAAGTGCTGGGCAGCCTGCCGACGTACACGACCGTCACTTCGTTCATCGTGACGCCGGTCGTCGCGCTCGTGCGGCCGGATTTCGAGCTGGCGATCAATCCGCACGAGGTCGCGGAAGCCTTCGAAGTGCCCTTCCGATTCCTGATGAATCCGGCGAACCATCGCCGCCATTCATTGGTCGGCGCCGACCAGATGTCGCGCGAATGGCTGTCGATGCCCTACCAGGACGGCCCCCACGAGCGGTACGTCTGGGGGGCGACGGCAGGCATGCTTCGCAACCTCTACCGCTTCCTGAGCGCTTGACCCGGTCTTTTCCCGGGCACATGGACTTGCGATGGCGGGCCGCGGGTAATGCCCGAGGCCCGGCCCGAAATGAGTCAATCCGGCGGTTCTAGAATCCTTCAATGAGCTTCTTTGCCATCCTGTGCGCGTTGCTGATCGAGCAGGTGCGTCCGCTCGCGTATCACAACCCCGTGTACGCCGGCGTGCTCGCGTGGACGCGCTGGACCAGCCGCAACTTCGATGCCGGCAAGCCGCATCACGGCTGGGTGGCCTGGTCGCTGGCGGTCTTCGTGCCGACCGTGCTCGCGCTCGCCGTGCATTGGCTCCTGATCCTCACGCTCGGATTGCCCTTCGCGGTGCTGTGGAGCATCGCCATCCTTTACGTCACCCTGGGCTTTCGCCAGTTCAGTCACCACTTCACAGGCATTCGCGATGCGCTCGACGAAGGTGACGAAGCACTCGCGCGTTCGCTGCTCGCGCATTGGCAGCATGTCGATGCGGCCAACCTGCCACGCAGCGAGATCGTGCGACATGTGATCGAGCACTCGGTGATTGCGGCGCATCGGCACGTCTTTGGGGTGCTCGCCTGGTTCTCGATTCTTGCGGCCGTGGGTCTCGGGCCTGCAGGCGCGGTGTTCTACCGCATGAGCGAATTCGTATCGCGCTACTGGGCGCACAAGAACGGCGCCTCGACGCAACCGTCCAGCATCTGGGTGCAGCAGGCCGCGGACCGTGCGTGGAGCGTGATCGACTGGCTGCCCGCGCGCATCACCGCGCTGGGCTTCGCCGTTGTCGGCAGCTTCGAAGAGGCGATCGATTGCTGGCGCAATGATGCGCGCCGCTTTCCGAACGAGAACGACGGCGTGATCCTCGCGGCGACCTCGGGCGCCGTGAACGTCCGGCTCGGCGGTGGTGCGCTGAGCGTGATGCCGGTCACCGATCCATTGTCGCGTGCACAGGCCGGTGAATCGTTCGTCAACGGACGTGGCCCCGACAGCGGCAGCACGCCGGGGCGCGAGCCCGAGCCGGCGCATCTGCGCAGCGTGGTCGGCCTCGTGTGGCGCTCGGTCGTGATGTGGATGGTGCTGCTGGCCCTGCTCACCCTGGCGCGCTTGCTAGGTTGAGGCGGTCCGCCAGGGGTCGGACGTGTCCAAGGTTCCAAGCTTCTGGAGTCCGCGCATCGCGGGCCTCGAGCCCTACGTGCCGGGCGAGCAGCCGCGTATCGCGAATCTCGTCAAGCTCAACACCAACGAGAACCCGTATCCACCTTCACCGCGAGCGATCGATGCCATCTGCGCTGCGGCCGAGAGTGGATTGCAGCTCTATCCAGACCCCGAATCCACCCGGTTGCGTGAAGCGATCGCCATTCGCCATGGTTTGGACAGCAAACAGGTGTTCGCGGGCAATGGCTCCGACGAGGTCCTGGCCCATGCTTTCTTCGCCTTCTTCCAGCAAGCCGAGCCGCTGCTGATTCCCGACGTCACGTACAGCTTCTATCGCGTCTACGCGCAGCTCTACGACATCGCGTGCGAGTTGCATGCAGTGGATGACGCGCTGCGTATCGACGACGCTGCCTTGGCCGCACGCGCGGCTGCAGGCTGCGCCGGCATCGTGATTGCGAACCCGAATGCGCCGACCGGCATCGGCCTGCCGCTTTCCCGCATCGAGGCACTGCTCGGGGCATGCCCCGATCGCGTGGTCCTGGTCGATGAGGCCTATGTCGATTTCGGCGCTGAAAGCGCACTACCGTTGATTGCGCGATACCCGAATCTGCTGGTGGTGCAGACCCTCTCCAAGTCGCGATCATTGGCGGGCCTGCGCCTCGGGTTCGCGTGCGGACAGGCGCATCTGATCGATGCGCTCCAACGCGTCAAGAACAGCTTCAATTCCTATCCGATCGACCGGCTCGCCTGCGCAGGTGCCATCGCCGCGCTTGAGGACGAGGCGTGGTTCGCCAAGACCCGTGACGACATCGTGGACACCCGCGAAGGCCTTGTGCTGCAGCTGGAGGATCTCGGCTTTGAGGTGCTGCCTTCGCAGGCGAATTTTCTGTTCGTGCGTCACCCGGGGCACGATGCAGCCGAACTCGCGGCGTCGCTGCGGGCGCGGGCCGTGCTCGTGCGTCACTTCAAGCAGCCGCGCATTGCCCAGTACCTGCGCATCACGATCGGCACGCGCGACCAGTGCACGACGTTGGTCGGAGCGCTGGCCGACATCCTTCCGGCACATTAGCGCCCCAGGGCCATGCAAGCGGCGCAGCAGCCGCGGAACAGGCTTTGCCAGGGCGCTGGGGTTGGCCCGCCGGGTAGGGGGCGCCAGAGCCGCACGAAACGGGCGAGGCCAGGGGCGACCTCAGTACCTGGGTTGGGTCAGTTCGGCGAACAACTCGCCGTAGATCCTGTAACGCGAGGCGCTGATCGCGCCCGGATGGTCGGGCGAATCCACCTGCGCGATCACCCCGCATCCCGGCTCGTGAAGGTGCGTGCAGTTGTAGAACTTGCAATCCGTGGCGTGCTCGGCGATGTCGGGCATCAGGTGCGCCAGCTGCATCGCCTCGATGTGATGCAGCCCGAATTCCTGGAAACCCGGTGAATCGATGAGCCCGGTGCTTCGTGCCGCGTCCACCCAGTACCACGTCGTGCTGGTGGTCGTGTGCTTGCCCGAGTTGAGCGCTTGCGAGATCTCGCCCGTCAGCGCGGTTGCGCCGGGCACGAGCAGATTGATCAGCGTGCTTTTCCCGGCGCCGGACGGGCCGAGCACCAGCGTGGTCTTGCCGGCCAGCATCGTCGACAGCGTCGCCCGATCCGTCTGATCCGACGCGGTCAGCGCCAGCGGCACGACCTGATAAGCCATGCGCCGGTAGGGCGCCAGCCGCCCCCAGGCCCGCTCGAAAGGCACCGCGAGGTCGCTCTTGTTGAGCGCGATGACGGGTGTGATGCGTTCCGCGGCCGCCGCGATCAACGCGCGCGTCAACTGCGTCTCGGAAAACTCCGGCTCCGCCGCGATGAGGATCAGCACCTGGTCGAGATTGGCCGCAAACGACTTGGTTCGGATCTCATCCTGGCGATAGAACAGGTTCTTTCTCGGCAAGACCTTTTCGATCGTGCCTTCATCCTCGCTCGCCTGCCACTGGATGCGGTCGCCCACGACGGCCTGGCTCTTCTTTCCGCGCGGATGGCAGATCAGGCGTTCGCCCTCCGGCGTCTCGACGAGGCAGTGGCGGCCGTGGCTTGCGACCACCAGCCCGTCGCGCAGCGCCACGCCGCTGGCCGTGCCGCCGCGCTGCTTAGCCAAGGGCGCGTTCCATCGGGCTCAATCCGCGATCAGCGCATCGGCTTGCGCAGCGCACTCGAAATCGGTCGACGAAATGCCGCCCACATCGTGCGTGTTGAAGCGCACGACACAGCGGTCGTAATGCACCGAGAGATCGGGATGGTGGTCCTGCCGGTGAGCCACCCACGCCATAGCGTTCACGAAAGCGATGGTCTCGAAGTAGTTCGCGAAGTTGAAGGTCTTCTCGATCGCGACGTTCGCGCCGTCGCCCGTCAGCTTCCAACCTTCCAGCCGTGCCAGGCTCGCGACGATTTCCGTGGCGCTCATGGCGCGGCGTGCGTGCGTCTTCCAATCCTTGGTCTTGAACATGCTGCTCATCGTCGGCTTTCAGGGGCTGGTCGCGGCCATGCGTGCGAGGCGCTCGGAGGCGGGTGGGTGCGAGTAGTAGAACTTGACGAAGACCGGGTCGGGCGTGAGCGTCGACGCGTTGTCCTGGTAGAGCTTGAGCAAGGCCGCCGACAGATGGGCGCCGCTGGTCTGCGCAATCGCGTAGGCGTCGGCCTCGAACTCGTGCTTGCGCGAGATCAGCACCGGCAGCGGCGCGACGAAGAAGCCGAAGACCGGCACCGCCAGCATGAAGAGCAGGATGGCGAGCGCATCGTTGGGTGCCGCCATGTTCGGCTGCACGCCCAGGGCCGTATAGAACCACGTGTGCGTCGAGAGCCAGCCCAGCAGGGCAAAGCCCGCCAGGCTCAGCGCGAACATCGCCACCATCCGCTTCATGACGTGCCTGTGCTTGAAGTGGCCCAGTTCGTGGGCCAGCACCGCCTCGACTTCGCCGGCATTGAGCTGGCGCAGCAGCGTGTCGTAGAACACCACGCGCTTGCTGGCGCCGAAGCCCGTGAAATAGGCATTGGCGTGCGCGCTGCGCGTGCTGCCGTCCATCACGAACAGGCCCTTGGCCGCGAAGCCGCAGCGCTGCATCAGCGCGTTCACGCGGTCCTTGAGGGCCGCATCGTCCAGCGGCTGGAACTTGTTGAAGATCGGCGCGATGAAGGTCGGATAGACCAGCATCAGCAACAGGTTGAACGCCATCCACGCGCCCCAGGCCCAGATCCACCAAAGGCTGCCGGCGGCACCCATGAGCCAAAGGATCAGCGCCGCGATCGGCAGGCCGATCAGCGCACCCAGCAGCATGCCCTTGATCGCGTCGGCGAACCAAAGCCGCCACGTCATCTTGTTGAACCCAAAGCGTTCCTCGAGCTTGAAGGTCTGCCACAACGTGAAGGGCAGTTCCAGCAGGCCGCCGATCAGCGCGAAGGCGGCGAGCAGGGCGAGTTGCTGCAGCATGCCGCCGCCCAGCCATCCGAGCAGCAACTTGTTGAGCAGGTCGAGGCCGCCGAGCAAGGTCCATCCCAGCAGCACCGCCGCGCCCCAAGCCATTTCGATGATTCCGAAGCGGGTCTTGGCCATCGTGTAGTCCGCGGCCTTCTGGTGTGCGGCGAGCGTGATGGCCTGCGCGAAGACCGGAGGAACCGCATTGCGATGGCGCGCCACGTGGCGCACCTGCCGAGTGGCGAGCCAGAACTTCACGACCAGCCCGGCGACCAGCGCAAGGGCAAAGGCCAGGGTGAAGGCGAGGGAGGTGAACGTGGGGGCGGGCATGGCGGTCGAGTTTAGCCCGCGGCCTCGGGGCGCGCCGGTTGCCCTGTCGGCGAAAAGGGCGCTCCCAGTGCGGGAAGCCCGGACGCCCTCAGGGTCATCGACGACAATCGCCGAATGCCCGAATCCATCGAATCGGCTGCGCCCGCGCCCGCAGCCACGCTCAAGAAGAGCGACCAGAACCTCGTCTGGCTGGACTGCGAAATGAGCGGTCTCGACCCCGAAAAGGAGCGCCTGCTGGAGATCGCCGTCGTTGTGACCGGCCCCGACCTGACGCCCTGTATCGACGGCCCCGTGCTCGTCATCCACCAGAGCGACGAAGTCCTCGACGCCATGGATTCCTGGAACAAGGGAACTCATGGGCGCAGCGGCCTGATCGACAAGGTGAAGGCCTCCACACTCGACGAAGCCACCGCCGAGAAGCAGCTGATCCAGTTCATCTCCCGCTACATCCCGAAGAGCGGCTCGCCGATGTGCGGCAACACCATCGGCCAGGACCGCCGCTTCCTCGTGAAGTACATGCCCAAGCTGGAAGCCTATTTCCACTATCGCAACCTGGACGTCAGCACCCTGAAGGAGCTGGCCAAGCGCTGGAAGCCGGCCGCTTACAACGCCTTCAAGAAGCAGCAGGCCCACACGGCGCTCGCCGACGTCCACGAATCGATCGAGGAACTCGCGCACTACCGTGAAACCTTCCTCCGCATCCAGGATTAGGTAAAAACCCCGAGCCATGCGATAATCGATGGCTTCGCTGTTCTGCAGCGTTTTCTTGCATCTCCCTATCTTGCACATCGCGCCCGAATGAACGGGCCGCGGCAAAGACGAAAGTCATTGCTGAACGTCGTTGGATGGTTGATGTTTTTCACCACCCGACGGAGCGCCGCCCACGGCTGTGCTCGCGTATGAGATTACTGAATGACCGACGCTTTTGAAGCGCAGGGCGAGTTCGCGCCTGTGCAATCCGATGAATTCGCCGTTGCTGCTGCTTCGCGCGAACTCGAATCCTCCTCCACCGCTTCCACCGCCGCTCCCGTGTTCGAGGCACTCGATGCCGTCGAGCCGGCCGAAGCGCCGAAGCTGCCGAACGGCTTCATCAAGCTGGGCCTCGCGCCCGAGTTGATCGCTGCGGTCGAAGACCTCGGCTTCACCCAGCCTACTACCGTGCAGGAACAGGTGATCCCGCGTGCCATGACGGCCAGCGGCCACGCCGACGGCCCCACGCGCTTCGTCGACCTGATGGTGTCGAGCCAGACCGGCAGCGGCAAGACCGCCGCCTTCCTGCTGCCCGTGCTGCACACCCTGCTGCAACGCCAGGCCGAAGCAGAGGCTGCTGCCAAGGCTGAATTTCAGCGCCTGGCCGCCGAGGCTGCTGCCCGCGGCGAAGCACCGCCGAAGAAGCCGAAGCGCAAGGACCCGACCAACGCCCGCCATTTCAAGGCCGCCACGCCTGGCGCTCTGATCCTGTGCCCCACGCGCGAACTTGCCCAGCAGGTCGCACACGACGCGATCGACCTCGTCAAGCACTGCCGCGGCCTGCGCATCGCCAACGTGGTGGGCGGCATGCCCTACCAGTTGCAGATCGCGCGCCTGCAGAACGCCGACCTCGTCGTCGCCACGCCGGGCCGCCTGCTCGACCTGCAGCGCTCGATGCAGATCAAGCTCGACCAGGTCAAGTTCCTCGTCGTCGACGAAGCCGACCGCATGCTCGACCTGGGCTTCTCGGACGACCTCGCCGAAGTCAACCAACTCACCATCGAGCGCCAGCAAACGATGATGTTCAGCGCAACCTTCGCGCCGCGCATCCAGCAACTGGCTACCCGCGTGATGCGCGAGCCGCAACGCGTGACGATCGACAGCCCGCAGGAAAAGCACGCCAACATCAAGCAGGTCCTCTTCTGGGCCGACAACACGCAGCACAAGCGCAAGCTGCTCGACCACTGGCTGCGCGACACCACCATCAACCAGGCCATCGTGTTCGCGAGCACGCAGGTCGAGTGCGACGGTCTTGCCAACGACCTGCAACAGGACGGCTTCAGCGCCGTCGCGTTGCACGGCGCGCTGAGCCAGGGCCTGCGCAATCGACGCCTGATGGCACTGCGTCAGGGCCAGGTGCAGATCCTCGTCGCCACCGACGTGGCTGCGCGCGGCATCGACGTGCCGACCATCACGCACGTGTTCAACTTCGGCCTCCCGATGAAGGCCGAGGACTACACCCACCGCATCGGCCGTACCGGCCGGGCAGGCCGTGACGGCATTGCCGTGACCTTCGCCGAACTGCGCGATCGCCGCCGGATCTTCGACATCGAGTCGTACAGCCGCCAGCAATTCAAGTCCGAAGTGATTCCGGGTCTTGAGCCGCAACAACGTGCCCCGCAATCGCGTCCGCAAGGCGACTTCGGCGGCCGTGGCCGTGACAACCATTCGCGCGATCGCAAGTTCGGTGGCGGTGGTCATCGCGGCGGCAACGCCGGTGGATACGGTGGCGGCAATGGTGGCGGCTATGCCGGCGCCAGCGGCTTCAACGATCGCAATTCGCGCGGCCCCGGCGCTGGTGCGCCGCGCGGCTTCCAGAACCAGGGCAACGCCAACTTCGGCGGTGGCCGTGAAGACGGTGGCTACGGCCGCAAGCCGGGGTGGGGCGACAGCGCTCCGCGCGGTGGCGCTGGCGGTGGTGCCGGCCGCGGCGACGGCTTTGCTCCCCGTGGGCATGCCGGCGGCGGCAAGGTCTTCGTTCCGCGCGACGCGCAGAAGCGCGGCTTCAAGCCCAGCCGCTGAGCGTGAGCGGCCCTGAGCCGCATCCATTTGCAAAAGCCCGCATTTCCCTGGAAATGCGGGCTTTGTTCGTTTGGCACGGGCTACCCAGTCTTCCGGCGGCTTCTAATGGGAAACGCGAATACGCGTCCTTTTTAGTTGACATATGAACAGTTGAAAAGTAATGTAATGACGGCTCAAGTCCTCCGGAGGCCTGCTGCCGGCCGGTTCATCCACTTCATTCTTCCACTGTCGACCTATGAAAATCGCAATTCTCGGCGGCGGCCACGGCGCCTATGCGGCTGCCGCGGACCTGTCCGAAGCTGATCATGAAGTGCGTCTCTGGCGCCGCGACGCGGGCGCGCTGGAGCCGGTCGCCAAGGCCGGCTCCATCACCTTGAAAGACGCTGCCGGTTCGCGCGACGTGCGGATCGCGCTGGCCACCGCCGACATCGGCGCCGCCATGCAGGGTGCGGAGTTGATCGTCATCCCCACGCCGGCGATCGCGCAGGAAGACATCGCCCGCGCGATGGCCCCGCATCTGGTCGACGGCCAGGTCGTCTTCCTGCCGCCCGGCACCTTCGGCAGCTATGTCATGGCGCGGATCGTGAAGGCAGCGGGTAGCCGCGCCGACGTCGCATGGGCCGAGACCGGCACGCTGCCGTACCTGGCGCGCAAGCACGGCGAACGTGAGGTGAACGTGACCATCCGCGCCATCCGCTTGCCGACCGGCGTGTACCCGGCGCGAAAGGAGCGCGAGGCCATCGACGTGATCCGCAAGGCCTACCCCAGCGTGCATGGCTGCGGCGATGCACTGTCGGGTGCGCTGATGAACGCGGGCCCCGTCATCCATCCGCCGCTGATGGTGATGAACGCGGCGCCGCTGCAGCACTTCGAGCGCTGGGACATCCACAACGAAGGCACCCAACGTGCGGTGCGCGACGTGACCGACCGGCTTGACCAGGAGCGCATCGCCGTTCGCGAGGCCCTGGGCCAGGGCGCGCCACACTATCCGTTGGCCGACCACTACAACAATGACCAGTGGATGTACGGCGATGCGCACAAGCAACTGGTGAAGTCGGGCGACTGGCGCGAGAACATCGACCTCTATGCGCATCGCTACATCACGGAGGACACGGAACTCGGACTGGCCTTTCTGGCATCGGCCGCGCGCTTCGTCGGTGTCGATGCACCGATCGCGCACGGTCTGCTGGCGATCGTCGGGGGCTTCCTCGGCCGCGATCTGCGCAAGGGGCCGCGCACACTCGAAACGCTCGGCCTCGCCAGCCTGACGCCGGCGCAACTCAAGCAAAGGCTGCACGATGGCGAATGAGCTTCCGCGCTTCGCTGCGGTGGGAGCAGGCCGGATGGGTCGCGGCATCGCGATCGCCTTCGCCTACGCGGGACACCGCATCTCGCTGGTCGACTTGCGTGCGCGCAGCGACGAGGCATGGCAGAAGTTGCGTGGCGAGGCCCAGTCAGAAATCGAAGCCAGCCTCTCGGGCCTCGCCCAGTTGGGGGTGATCGACGCCGCACAGGTGCAAGGCATCGCGGCGCGTGTCGATTGCGTGAAGGCAGCTGATGCGCCTGCCGCGCTGGCGGCAGCCGAACTGGTTTTCGAGGGCGTCCCCGAGACGATCGCAGCCAAGCGCGATGCCTTTGAGCACATCAACCGGCATTGCCGCGAGGACGCGATCCTCACGTCCACCACCAGCAGCATCCTCGTGACGCAACTGGCGGCACTGGTGCACCGGCCGGAGCGCTTTCTCAACATGCACTGGCTCAACCCGGCGTATGTGATCCCGGTGGTCGAGCTGAGCTGCCATCCCCGCACCGACCCGGCGGTGCTCGCGCGCACCAAGGCCTTGATGGAAGCCATCGGCAAGCTGCCGGTCGTCTGCGGCGCATCGCCCGGCTACATCGTGCCGCGGCTGCAGGCGCTGGTGATGAACGAAGCGGCCCGCATGATCGAGGAGGGAGCCGCGACCGCGGAAGAGATCGACAAGGCCACGCGCTACGGTCTCGGACTGCGCTTTGCCGCTCTCGGCGTCGTCGAGTTCATCGACTTCGGCGGCTGCGACATCCTCCATCACGCAAGCCGCGAGATGGCAGCGTCGATCGACCGCGCCCGCTACACCGCACCCGCCATCGTGGATCGCATGGTCGAGGAAGGCAGGCTGGGCCTGAAGAGCGGCAGTGGCTTCTACGAGTACGAGGGCCGCGACGTCGGCGCCTACCGGCGCGACGTCCTTTCGCGAACCCTCGGGATGCTCAAGCACGCGGGCCTGTGGCAACCGCCCGCCGCCGAGACGCGCGAATGAAGATCCGGCGCGCGTTCGCCGATCTCTCGGTGGGGCAGGTCCACTACGCCGAGTGCGGCAATCCGCATGCGCCGCCCGTCCTGTTGCTGCACCAGTCTCCGCGCAGCTGGGCCGAGTACCGCGAGGTGCTGCCCCTGATCGGTGCGCGCTACCGGGCGATCGCGATGGACACGGCCGGCTTCGGCGATTCCGCCGCGGGCGATGTGCCGGCCAGCATCGAGCAATGGGCCAAGGTGGCGCGCGAACTGCTCGAAGCGCTCGGCATCGAGCGCGCCGATGTGGTGGGTCATCACACGGGTGGCGTCATCGCGGTCGAACTGGCTGCGGCCTTTCCCGATCGGGTGCGCGGGCTGGTGCTTTCGTCCACGCCATTCACCAATGAAGCGTTTCGCATCGCGCGCGCCGGGCGACCGCCGATCGACGAGGTGGAGTCCAGCGAAGACGGCAGCCATCTTGCGGCCCTGTGGCAGCGACGTCAGGGCTTTTATCCGCTGAACCGGCCCGAGCTTCTCGAAGCCTTCGTGCTCGATGCCCTGAAGGCGAGCGGCGGACGCGAAGACGGCCACCGCGCGGTCGCGGCCTATCGCATGGAGGACCGCATCCGGCGCATTGCGCATCCGACGCTGGTCGTTCGCGCCACCGCCGATCCGTTCGCCTCGCCGCACGCAGCCGAACTGCGCGAGCAACTCTCGAACGCGCGCATCGTCGACATCGAAGGCGGCATGGTGCCCTTGCCCGATCAGATGCCCGGACCCTTCGCGCAAGCAGTGCTCGCATTCCTGGAGACGCTGGAATGAAAGCCGTGCGCGTGCATGCCTTCCATGCGGCGCCAGTGCAGGAAGACATCGACGAGCCCCGACTCCGGCCGGGCCGCTCGATCGTCCGCATGGAAGCGGCCACCGTCGGCCACATCGATCGCACCGTGTGGCGTGGCAGCTTCCTGAAGCACCCGCCCTTTCCCTACACGCCGGGCGTCGAAGCGGCCGGCGTGGTCGTGGCGAGCGAAAACCACGCCGAAGGCCAGCGCGTCTGGCTGCGCGGCAGCGGGCTCGGCACCTTGTTCGATGGAACGTGGTGCGAATTCATCGATGCGCCCGACGAAGCGCTCGGCGCGCTGCCGGATGAGGTGCCGACAACGATCGGCTCGGCTTTCTTCTCGCCATGCACTTCCGCCTGGGTGGCACTGCACGAAGTCGCGCATCTGCGCCCGGGTGAAAGCATCCTGGTGACGGGCGCGACGGGTGCGGTCGGGTCGTTGGTGGTGCAACTTGCGCTCGATGCCGGTGCCGAAGTGAGCGTGCTCGTGAGTAGTGAGGGGCAGGCTGCCGCGATGCCCGCAGCCGCGAAAATCGTTGTCCTGCAGGACGACCTGTCGGCCGCCTTGGCGCCGGTGTCCGTCGATCTGCTCATCGACACCGTCGGCGGACCGATCCTCGCCGCCGCGCTGACCCGGGTGCGCCCGGGCGGCCGTGCCGTGCTCGTCGGCTACACCGCGGGCAATTCCATCGCGCTGGACATCGCCCACTTCCTGCAGCGCGACGTCGCGCTGCTGCCGCTCAACATGTTCCGCCGTGAAGCTGCCGGCCGCGCGGCTGCGCCTGAATTGCTGGCGCGCCTGGCCGATGGCCGCCTCAAGCTCGACGTCCAGCCCTTCGCGCTCGACGATGCGGCAACGGCAATGGATTGGATCAGCCGCCGCGGCCACCGGGGCCGCGCGGTGCTCGTGCCGTCACGCTGACGGCTTATTCCACGTCCGGCGCCTCGCCTGGCGCGCGCGCGTGCAATTCGATGATGTGGCGCAGCGTGCTCTTGAGCTCTTCGGCGCGCTGAAGCCCGAAGGGTTCGAGCACGCGGCGCTCGTGTTCGCGCGCCAGTTCCATCAGGTGCTCCACGGCCTTCGCACCCTTGCGCGTGATGCGCACCAGAGTGACACGCCGATCACTGTCATGGGGCAATCGCTCGACCTGTTCGCGAGCTTCCATCCGGTCCAGCAGCCGGGTCACCGTCGGCTGCTTGGTCACGGTGATCTGCGCAAGCTGTCCGATGCTGATCGGCTCGCCGCCCGCCAGTGACGCCATCACCCGCCATTCCGAAACTGAAAACCCATGCTGGCGCGCCACCTGGTGGAACTCCGAGGAGATGAGCTGGCTCGCCTGCGCCAGCAGCGCCGGCAGGTAGTCGTCGACGAAACGCAGCGTCCCGGCGGGCTCCTCCTCGGTGAATGGCCCCTGACCCTCGGCGGGCACGCTGCTTGCTTGTCTAGGGTTATTCATGATTGTGAATACATTCAGTTCTAAACATTATAGAGGCCGAGGTTTCGAAAGGAACCCCACGATTCCTGACAAGAAAGGGCCGCCATGGCTGAGCGTTCGTTCGTAGAGGAAGTCAAGAAGCTCCGGCTTTCCGGTGGCGAAGTCTTCCGGGGTGAGGGCATTCTGGCAGTCACCAAGGCACTGCTCGAATCCGGCGTCTCCTACGTGGCCGGCTACCAGGGTGCGCCGATCTCCCACTTGATGGACGTGCTGGCCGATGCGCAGGACATCCTCGCCGAACAGGGCATCCGCTTCGAGAACAGCGCCAGCGAAGCCACGGCCGCCGCCACGCTGGCCGCCTCCGTCAACTACCCGCTTCGCGGCGCCGTGACTTTCAAGGCCACCGTCGGCACCAACGTAGCTTCGGACGCGCTGGCCAACCTGGCCTCGGGCGGTGTGACAGGCGGTGCGCTGATCATCGTCGGAGAGGACTATGGCGAGGGCTCGTCCATCATGCAGGAGCGCAGCCACGCCTTCGCGATGAAGTCGCAGATGTGGCTGCTCGATCCGCGCCCGAACCTGCCGAGCATCGTCGACGCGGTAAAGCAGGGTTTCGACCTCTCGGAAGCCAGCCGCACGCCGGTCATGCTGCAGTTGCGTATCCGCGCCTGCCACGTGCATGGCCAGTTCATCGCGGGCGACAACCGCCGGCCCAAGTTCACGATCAAGGAAGCGCTGGAGAGTCCGCAGCGCGACGTCAGCCGCATCGTGCTGCCGCCCGCGAGCTTCCTGCACGAGCAGGAAAAGGTGAAAGACCGCTGGCCTGCCGCGGTGCGCTTCATCGAGGAGCGCCAGCTCAACGAGTTCTTCTCCGAAGACGCCGACGACATCGGCATCATCGTGCAGGGTGGCAGCTACAACACGCTGATCCGTGCGCTCGAACGGCTGGAACTGGCCGATGTCTACGGCAATACCAAGGTGCCGCTCTACGTGATGAACGTCGCCTACCCCGTGATCGATAGCGAAGTGCTGCGCTTCTGCGAGGGCAAGCGTGCCGTGCTGATCGTGGAAGAGGGCCAGCCCAACTTCGTCGAGCAGAACCTCGCGACCATCTTGCGCCAGGCCGGGTCCGCGACTGCCTTGCATGGCAAGGACATGCTCCCTGTCGCCGGCGAGTACACCGCGGCGGAATTGCTCAAGGGCGCGCGCAGCTTCTGCGAGCGCTATGGACGGCTGCAGCCGTTGCCCGTGCCCGCTGCAGTGCGCAAGATCATTCCCCTTACCGAAGTCGCGGCGATCGGCGTCGACGCCGCGCCCGAACCTGCGAAGCCGCTGGGTGACAGCGTGCACGCCCGCCCGCCGGGCTTCTGCACAGGTTGCCCCGAGCGCCCGATCTTCAGCGCGATGAAGCTGGTGGAGCGCGAACTCGGCCCGCATCACGTCAGCGCCGACATCGGCTGCCACCTGTTCTCGATCCTGCCGCCCTTCAACATCGGCAACACCACCATGGGCTATGGCCTCGGCGGTGCGGGTGCCGCGGCGCTCAATGCGCCCGCAGGCAAGCGTGCGATCTCGATGATGGGCGACGGCGGCTTCTGGCACAACGGCCTGACGAGCGGCGTGGCCAATGCGGTCTTCAACCGCAGCGACAACCTCACTATCGTCGTCGACAACAACTACACCTCCGCGACCGGCGGCCAGGACATCCTCTCGTCCAACGCCCTGAACGCAACGCGCAGCACCGGCCACGAGATCGAACGCGCGGTGCGCGGTGTCGGCGTGAAGTGGGTGAAGACGATGCGCCGCACCTACGACGTCGCCGGCATGCGCGATGCGCTCAAGGAAGCGTTGACCACTCAGGAGAAGGGCCCCAAGGTCCTTATCGCGCAATCGGAGTGCATGCTCAACAAGCAGCGCCGCGAGAAGCCGCTGGTGCGCAAGGCCATCGCCAGCGGCAAGCGCATGGTGCGAGAGAAGTTCGGCGTCGACTCCGACACCTGCACGGGCGACCACTCGTGCATCCGGCTCTCGGGCTGTCCATCGCTTTCGATCAAGCCCAATCCCGACCCTCTGCGAACCGATCCGGTGGCAACCGTGCTCGACAGTTGCGTCGGCTGCGGAGTGTGCGGCGAGGTCTCGCATGCCGCCGTTCTGTGCCCCTCGTTCTACAAGGCGCAGATCGTCAGCAACCCGAGCCGCTGGGACATGCTGCGCGAACGCTTCCGCATGCGGGTGATCGGATGGCTGCAGAAGGGCGAGGCCAAGCGCCGCGCGGTCTATGCGTTCTGAAGAGTGAAATCGATGCGACAACAACCCATAAAAATCGCAATCCTCGCCATGGGGGGTGAGGGGGGCGGCGTTCTGGCCGACTGGATCGTGGACATGGGCGAGGCCAACGGCTACGTTGCCCAGACCACCTCCGTGCCCGGCGTCGCCCAACGCACGGGTGCCACGATCTACTACGTCGAGCTCTATCCCGAGGCACAAGCTGAAGCCGATGGCGGGAAGCCCGTACTGGCGCTCATGCCGCTACCGGGTGATGTCGACGTCGTGCTCGCCTCGGAGTTGATGGAAGCCGGCCGCGCCGTGCAGCGCGGTCTCGTCACGCGAGACCGCACTACGTTCATCGCATCGACGCACCGTGTCTATTCCATCGCGGAGAAGAGCGCGATGGGCGACGGCCGGGTCGATAGCACCGACTTGCTGGCGCATGCCGAGCGGGCAGCCAAGCGCTTCATCCGCTTCGACATGGCACAGGCCGCGGAAGCGGCGGGCAGCGTGATCAGCGCCGTGCTTTTCGGCGCGCTTGCTGGCGCTGGCGTGCTGCCTTTCAGCCGCGCGCAGTTCGAGGCCACGATCGAGCGCGGTGGCGTCGGCGTCAAGCCGAGCCTGAAGGCCTTCGGCGACGCTTTTGCCCGCGCACAAGGTGCCCTGGGGCCAGAAGTGGCAGTGGTCGAAGCGGCACCGCCGCAGCCGCGCCATCCGGCCGTGCGGGCCCTGGTGGAGCGCGTGCAGCGCGACTTTCCGCCCGCCGCACAATCGGTGCTGCTGGAAGGCGTGCGCAGGCTGATCGATTACCAGGACATCGACTACGCCGGCCTCTACCTCGACCGCGTCGCTGCCATTGCCGCCTTGCCCGGCGACGACGAAGGCCGCCTGCTGCGCGAAACGGCCCGCCACCTCGCGCTGTGGATGTCCTATGAAGACACCGCTCGCGTTGCCGCCCTCAAGACCCGCTCGTCCCGCTTCGAGCGCGTGCGCGGCGAAGCCCGCGTGCAGGACGGCCAGGTGCTCGCCATCAACGAATACATGCACCCGCGCCTGCAGGAAATCTGCGAAACCCTGCCGGCCAGCTTCGGCCGGTGGTTGATGAATTCGACATTCCCGCGCAAGCTGGTCGAGCGCCTCACCCGGCAAGGTCGCGTGATCCAGACCAGCTCGCTGCGCGGCTACCTGATGCTCAGCACCGTCGCGGCGATGAAGCGCTGGCGCCGTTCGACCCTGCGCTACGCCGAGGAAAACCGCCGCATCGAGGAGTGGCTGAAGCGCATTGCCGACATTGCCGCAAACAACCCGGCGCTCGCCATCGAGGTCGCGCAGTGCCAGCGGCTCGTCAAAGGCTACAGCGACACCCACGAACGCGGCCTGCGCAACTACGACACCGTGATGGACGCCCTGCAGCGCGCCGGCTCGGCCATCGCGCCCGCCACCCTTCGCGAGCTGCGTGATGCGGCGCTCGCCGACGAACACGGCCACCAACTGCGAGCCGCGCTGGCCCGGCACGCGCTCGCCTGAACCGGAATTCCTGCCCATGTCTGCCCAGCCCGCCACCCTGCAATTGCGCGTCGTCGAGGCGCGTGAACTCAATCCGCTGATCAAGACCTTCCGGCTCAACGCCGTCGACGGCGGCGCGCTGCCCGGCTACACCGCCGGCGCCCACATTCGCATCCAGGTGCAGTTGCCCGACGGCACACAGGACTGGCGCCACTACTCGCTGATCAACTTCGGCGTGCAGGCCGGCGCCACCGACGCGCCGGCCGAGTACGTCATCGCCGTGCGCAAGGAGGACGAGGGTCGTGGCGGCTCGCGCTTCATGCACGAGCGATTGCGCGAAGGTGATCTCGTCACCATCGAAGTGCCGAAGAACGACTTTCCCCTGCACACCGGTCCTGGCGGCACCGTGCTGCTGGCTGGCGGCATCGGCGTGACGCCCCTGGCCAGCATGGCAACGCGCCGCCGCGCCGAAGGGCTGCCGGTGCGTATGCACTACGCCGGCCGCAGCCGCGAACTGATGGCTTTCCTGCCCGAACTGCAAGCCGTGCTGGGCGATGACCTCCTCGTCCACTCGGATGTCGAGCATGGCGGCCCCTTCGACATCGGCGCGTTGCTGGATGGCATCCCGGCGGGTGACCGGCTCTATGTGTGCGGCCCCAAGGTCATGCTCGACGCCGTGCTCGCCCAGACCCAGGTGCGCGGCTGGACCCATGACCGCGTGCACTTCGAGCTTTTCACCACGCCGGTGGTAGAGGAGGGCGACCACGCCTTCGAGGTCGAGCTCGCCCAATCCGGCCAGCGCTTCACGGTGCCGGCCGACCAAAGCATCCTCGACTGCCTGATCGAGCACGGATGCGATCCGATGTTCGATTGCAAGCGCGGCGAATGCGGCGTGTGCGCGACGCCGGTCATCGAAGGCGAGATCGACCACCGCGACTACGTGCTGACCGCGCGCGAGAAGGCCGAGGGCAACGTCATGCAGATCTGCATCTCGCGCATCAAGGGGCAGCGGCTGGTGCTGGACATCTGAAGGAGACGAAAGACATGACTTCCTACCGAGGCAACCCCGAAGCCGTGCGTGCACTGGTGCAGCCCGACCGCGTGCACCGCGACCTCTACACCAGCGCCGAACTGTTCGAACTGGAGCAGGAACATTTCTTCGCCAACACCTGGAACTACGCCGGCCACGAAAGCCAGATCCCGAAGCCGGGCGACTACCTCAACACAGAGATCGCAGGCCGTCCGCTGATCATCGTGCGCCACACCGACGGCTCGGTGCGCGCCATGATGAACCGCTGCGCGCACAAGGGCTCGCGCCTGGTGACTGCGCCTTGCGGCAACACCGGCAAGTTCTTCCGCTGCCCGTACCACGCGTGGACCTTCAAGACCGATGGCTCGCTGCTGTCGATCCCGCTGAAGAACGGGTACGAAGGTACGCATTTGCATGAGTGCGAATCAGCCAAGGGCCTGACCACGCTGAAGAATGTGCGCAGCTACCGCGGCTTCATCTTCATCAAGATTAACGATGTCGGTCCCGACTTCGAGGAATTCTTCGGCGGCTCGCTGAGCTCCATCGACAACATGGCCGACCGCTCGCCCGAGGGCGAACTGGAAATCGCCGGCGGGTGCCTGCGCTTCATGCATCAGTGCAACTGGAAGATGTTCGTCGAGAACCTCAACGACACCATGCATCCCATGGTGGCGCACGAATCCTCCGCCGGCACCGCCAAGAACATGTGGGCCGACAAGCCGGCCGACGAGCCGAAGCCCATGGCGATCGAGCAGTTCGTGCCCTTCATGTCCGACTACAAGTTCTTCGAGGACATGGGCGTTCGCACCTACGACAACGGCCACAGCTTCACGGGAGTGAACTTCAGCATCCACAGCAAGTACAAGGCGATCCCCGAGTACGACAGCGCGATGAAGGCGGCCTACGGCGAGGAGCGCACCGCGCAGATCCTCGGCATGGCGCGGCACAACACCGTGTATTACCCGAACCTCACCATCAAGGGTGCGATCCAGGCGATCCGCGTGGTGCGTCCGATCTCGGTGGACAAGACGCTGATCGAGAGCTGGACCTTCCGCCTGAAGGGTGCTCCGCCCGAACTGCTCCAGCGCACGACCATGTACAACCGGCTGATCAATTCGCCGTTCTCGGTGGTGGGTCATGACGACCTGCAAGCCTATCGCGGCATCCAGGCCGGGCTGCGTGCGAGCGGCAACGAGTGGGTGAGCCTGCATCGCAACTACGACCCCGCGGAGACCGCCGGCGGCGAGATCACCACGGTCGGCACCAGCGAACTCCCCATGCGCAACCAGTACCGTACCTGGGCCCGCTACATGACGGAAACAATGTGACCCACCCCCAGTCTTCGCGCACTTCGTGTCGCTTCGCCGACCCCCTTCGAGGGGGCAACACCAGTGGCCCGGCGAAGCCGGTTCCACGGTGTTTCGCGAACTGGCGGCGTGCGGGTGTTGCAGTGTGATGGAGATGATGGAATGACCGAAATGACTCGCCAGGACCTGATCGACTTCGTGGTGAACGAATCGCGCCTGCTTGATGCCAAGCGCTACGAGGAATGGAATGCGCTCTTCGCCGACGACGCGTTCTACTGGGTCCCGCTCGTCCCCGACCAGGAGGACGGCATCAACCACACCTCGCATCTCTACGAGGACAAGCTGCTGCGCGACCTGCGCATCGAGCGCCTCAAGAGCCCGCGCGCGTTCTCGCAGCAGCCGCCGAGCCGTTGCCACCACCTGCTGCAAACGCCGACGGTCGAGGAATTCGATGCCGATGCGAATCGCTATGTCGTGCGCACGGAGTTCCACTACACCGAGTCGCAGGGTGACGAGCTGCAGTTCTACGTAGGCACCTTCTTCCACCACCTCTCGGTGGAGGGCGGCGCGCTGCGCATGACGCTGAAGCGTGTGAACCTGCTCAACTGCGATGCCGCCCTGCCGGCCGTGCAGCTCTTCATCTAGGCAGACCATGAACGCTACCGTTCACGACGCCTTCAGCGCAAGCGCACGGCGCACGCCACACGCCGAGTTCCTGTTCACCGAGTTGGTCACTGCGACGGCCTACGGCGTCGAACCCGGCCCCATTTCCTGGAGCAAGGCTGCCGCCGAAGTCGAGCGGCTGAAGCTGGCCTACGCCAAGGCAGGCTACGGCCACGGTCATCGCGTCGGCCTGCTGCTGGAAAACCGGCCGGCCTTTCTCTTCCATTGGTTTGCGCTGAACGCGTTGGGCGTGAGCGTGGTACCGATCAATGCCGAAATGCGCGCGGCGGAACTGAGCTACCTGATCGGTCACAGCGAGATCGGCCTGGCCGTGACGCTCCCGCATCGCGCGGATGACCTGCGAGCCGCCGCCGAGACGGCTGGCATCGCCTTCGAGACGATGGGGCCGGACGCCGCCGTGCCGCCATCGAGAACCGTGCCTCCACGCGCCGCGGAGGCGATCGGGGTCGCCACCGAATGCGCGCTGCTCTACACCTCGGGCACCACCGGCCGCCCGAAAGGTTGCATGCTGAGCAATGAATACTTCCTGCGGGCGGGCCAGTGGTATGCGGAACTCGGCGACCTCTGCCCGGTCCGCCCCGATGCAGAGCGCATCATCACCCCGCTGCCACTCAACCATGTGAACGCCATGGCGTTCTCGACGATGGTCGTGCTGGTCGCGGGTGGCTGCCTGGTACAGCTCGATCGCTTCCATCCGAAATCGTGGCTGCAGAGCGCGCGCGAGAGCGGCGCGACCATCGCGCACTACCTGGGGGTGATGCCCGCCATGCTGCTGTCGGCACCCGAGATGGCGTCCGACCGCGAGCACGCCATTCGCTGGGGCTTTGGTGCCGGCGTGGACCGGAAGAACCACGCGCCTTTCGAGTCGCGCTTCGGCTTCCCGCTGGTCGAGGCCTGGGCCATGACGGAAACCGGCGCCGCTGCCTGCGTAATGGCGAACCATGAGCCGCGCCATGTCGGCACGAGCTGCTTCGGCCGCCGCGAGGCGTTCGTCGAGATCCGGCTCGTGGACGACGAAGGCCGCGACGCGCCCGACGGAACGCCGGGCGAACTGCTGGTGCGGTCTTCGGGTGCCGACCCCAAGCGCTACTTCTTCTCCGGCTACTTGAAGGATGAGGAAGCAACCCGCGAAGCCTGGGCCGGCGGCTGGTTCCGCACCGGCGACATGGTGCGGCGAGATGGCGAAGGCAACTACTACTTTGTCGACCGCAAGAAGAACGTGATCCGCCGCAGCGGCGAGAACATCTCGGCGGTCGAAGTGGAGAGCGTGCTCAACCAGCACCCGGCCGTGAAGACGTCCGCTGTGGCCGCCACGCCGGATGCGGTGCGCGGCGACGAGGTGCTGGCCTGCATCGTCATGCGCGACGACGTGGACGCGTCCTCGCCCTCGCAGGTCGCGGCCAGCATCGTGGAGCATGCGCTCGCGCAACTGGCCTACTACAAGGCACCGGGCTACATCGCCTTCGTCGATGCGCTGCCGCTCACCGCCTCGCAGAAGATCCAGCGCGGCCAGTTGCGCGAACTCGCGCAGGCGCTGCCCGGGCAGGCCCACTGCATCGACACGCGCTCGATGAAAAAGAGGCAAGGATGACGAAACGCCGACTCTCGTACGAAGGCGTGGCAGTCGCCGTGCCGGTCACCGTGCCCTACGTGCGCTATTCGACGCGCACCGCGCACTGGTTCCTCGGCCAGGCGATCGAGGCGCTGGTGCAGGCCAGCGGCGTCAAGAAGGAGCAGATCGACGGCCTCTGCGTCAGCAGCTTCTCGCTCGCGCCCGACACGGCGGTCGGCGTGACGCAGCATCTGGGCCTCTCGCCGCGCTGGCTCGACCACATGCCGACCGGTGGCGCCTCGGGCGTGATGTGCCTGCGGCGCGCGGCGCGTGCGGTGCAGTCGGGCGATGCCGACGTGGTTGCCTGTGTCGCGGCCGATACCAACCACGTCGACTCCTTCCGTCAGACGCTGGGCAGCTTCAGCAACTTCGCGCGCGACGCGACCTATCCCTACGGATCGGGTGGACCCAATTCGATCTTCGCCTTCATTACCGCGCACTACATGCGTACCTTCGGCGCGACCCGCGAGGATTTCGGCCGCATCGCGGTCGACCAGCGCAGCAACGCGCTCAGGAACCCTCACGCAATGTTCAAGAAGCCGCTGACGCTCGATGAGTACATCGCCGCGCGGCCGATCTCCGATCCGATCCACCTGTTCGATTGCGTGATGCCCTGCGCGGGCGCGGAAGCTTTCCTGGTAATGAGCGAGGAACGTGCGCGCGACCTGGGGCTGGCCCACGTGGTGATTCGCGGCGCAATCGAGCGGCACAACGCGTACTCGGAAGATCCCGTGATGATCCGCGGCGGCTGGCGCGTGGACCGGGACGATCTCTACGCCCAGGCAGGTGCAGCACCTTCGGAGATCGACTTCGTGCAGACCTACGACGACTACCCGGTGATCGTGATGATGCAGTTCGAGGACCTCGGCTTCTGCGAGAAAGGCGAGGGCTCCGCCTTCGTGCGTTCGCACACGATGACGAACGACGGCAGCTTTCCCAACAACACCAGCGGCGGCCAACTCTCGGCCGGGCAGGCCGGCGCGGCGGGCGGCTTCCTCGGCATGACCGAGGCCATCCGGCAACTCACGGACACTGCAGGGCCGCGTACCGTGCCTGGTGCCCAGATGGGCCTTGTCGCCGGCTTCGGCATGGTGACCTACGACCGTTGCCTGTGCACAGGCGCAGTCATCCTCGGGAGGGCAGAACGATGAACCCCCACGTTTGCCGCTGCGCGGCTGCACTGCCTCCCGAGGGGGCTGCGCGCCTGCCTTGGGGAGGCCCGGCGGAGGCGCCATGACGATGCCCCTGATGCGCCCCAAGCGCAAGAATCCGGTGCTCCGCACGCGGCAGATGAATCTGCCGCCATGGGCGCGCGGGCGCGTGGCGCTCGGCATCACTGCCGCCGCCGCCGAAGGCCGCTTCGAACTGCAGACCTGCGAGGACTGCGGCACCGTGCAATACCCGCCGCGCGAGGCCTGCCACAAATGCCTCTCGCCGCGCCTGCACTGGCGCGAGCAGAGCGGCGAGGGCGAACTGCTCAGCAGCACCACCCTGCACCACAGCAATGACCTGTTCTTTCGCGAGCGGTTGCCGTGGCGGTTGGGTCTCGTGCACCTCGACGCAGGACCGACGCTGATGGTCCACCTGCATGGTGAAGTCGGCGATGCACCCGCTCGCGTGCGCGTCGGCGCCCGGCTCGATCGCGCGGGCCAGGCCGTACTCATTGGATTTCCGAACGAAGGGAGCCTCCACATGGCTGACGACAAGATGCTGAGAGAAATGACGAGCGACCCGAAATTCCGCAAGGTCCTTGTGACCGATGGCAAGACCGAGGTGGGGCAGGCGATCGTGCGTGCGCTGGTCAAGGCCGGTGCGGACATCGTGTGGGTCGGCCATGCCGAGCCATGGAAGAAGATGGGCGGGCTCGACGACATCACCGCCTTGCCGCAAGTCACGCTGGTGCCGCTCGACCTGACCAATGGTCGCTCGGTGAGCGAACTGGCCGGCGAGATCGGCGGCAAGGTCGACATCGTGATCAACAACGCCGAGGTGCATCGCAGCTTCGGCATCGGCGCGCGGCGCGGCACGGACGTTGCCAAGGCCGAGATGGACATCAACTACTTCGGCTTGCTGCGGCTCGCGCAGGAGTTCGGTCCGGCGCTCAGGGGGCGGTCTGCCGACGGCGTGACGGGGGCGACGGCGTGGGTCAACCTGCTGTCGATCTATGCGCTGAGCAATTTCCCTCCGCACGGCACTTTCAGCGCGTCGAAGGCGGCAGCGCATTCGCTCGCGCAATGCCTGCGCGCCGAAATGCGGCCGGCCGGCATCCGCGTGGTCAACGTGTTCCCTGGCCCCATCGACGACGAATGGAACCAGCACACGCCACCGCCCAAGCTTGGCGGCGGCGCATTGGCGAATGCGATCGTCAAGGCGTTGCGGGACGGCGTCGAGGACGTGTATCCCGGCGACGTGGCGCAGGAATGGCTGGAGCGCTGGCGCGACAACCCCAAGATTCTCGAACGCGAACTCGCTGCGGGCGGCCAATGACACACCCCCAGGCTTGCCCGCTTCGTGTGGCCGCCCACCCCCTTGCAGGGGGCCATATCTGCGGGCCGGCAGAGCCGGATCCGCGGTATTTCCGGCAGATGACCCAACCAAGTTCAGGAACGACGCAATGACCACTGCCACCCAAATGATGTCCACCGCCGAAATCCTCGGTGGGCTGGTGAGCGCAATGGCGACGGGACGCATCCGCGTGATCGACCTCACGCAGACCCTGACGCCCGAGTTCCCGCAGATCGCGCTGCCGCCCGAGATGGGCCAGTGCTGGCCCTTCCGCATCGAGGAAGTGTCGAAGTACGACGAGCGCGGCCCGGGCTGGTACTGGAACAACTTTTCCTGCGGCGAGCACACGGGCACGCACTTCGATGCGCCCATCCACTGGATCTCCGGCCGCGACCTTCCGAACAACTCGGTGGACACGATTCCCGTGCAGCACTTCGTTGCGCCCGCCTGCGTGATCGATTGTTCGCCGCAGGTGAAGGACGACCCCGACTACCTGCTCACCATCGAGGACATCGAGCAATACGAAGCGAGCCACGGGCGTATCCCGAAGGACGCCTGGGTGCTGATGCGCACCGACTGGTCGAAGCGCCAGGACCCCGAGGCCTATCAGAACTTCGACGAGACGGGCCAGCACACGCCGGGACCGAGCACCGAAGCCGTGCGCTTCCTGGTCGAGCAGCGCGACGTGCTCGGCTTCGGCTCCGAAGCCATCGGCACCGACGCGGGACAGGGCTACCACCTCAGGCCGCCGTACCCTTGCCACTACTACATGCACGGCGCCGGGCGCTACGGCCTGCAATGCCTCAGCAACCTCGATCTGTTGCCGCCATCCGGCGCGGTGCTGATCTGCCCGCCGCTCAAGATAGAGAAGGGCAGTGGCAGTCCCTTGCGCGTTCTTGCGCTGATCGGAGCACAGCCATGAGCGCAGCACCCAAGGTCGCCGCGGTTACCGGCGGCAGCGCGGGCATCGGCAAGGCGATCTGCGAAGACCTGCTGGCCCAGGGCTACGAGGTGGTGTCGCTCGCGCGCCGCCCCTCCGGCATCGATCACCCGAAGCTGCACAGCATCGAAGTCGATCTCGCGGACCGCGCAGCAACGGCGCAAGCGGTGACAGATCTGGTCAACCGCTTCGAGTTGACGACGGTGGTCCACAACGCCGGCGTGATCCGCCCCGCGCTGCTGGCGGATGTGAAGCTCGACGATCTCGATGCGTTGGTCGATCTTCACCTCGGTTGCGCGATACAGCTCGTTCAGGCAGCGCTTCCGGCCATGCGCGCGAAGCGTTTCGGCCGCGTCGTGCTCCTGTCGTCGCGCGCGGCGCTGGGCCTCGCCACACGCACGAACTACTCGGCGACCAAGGCCGGCATGCTGGGCATGGCGCGCACCTGGGCGCTGGAACTCGCGGGCGACGGCATCACCGTCAACGTCGTTGCGCCCGGACCGATTCGCACCGACATGTTCTACGACGTCGTCGAAGCCGGCAGCGAGAAGGAACGCGCCCTTGCGGCATCGATACCTGTCAAGCGATTGGGTGAATCGGCGGATGTGGCACGGGCCGTGCGTTTCTTTGTGGACCCCGCGAGCAGCTTCGTCACGGGGCAGGTTCTCTACGTGTGCGGCGGCACCAGCGTGGGCAGTTTGGCCCTCTAGCGGTGCGACGCGCGCACTTCCACTCAACTCATCGTTCCCTCGCTTGTCACCACGCCAACGGCTCGCTAGCATTCTTGACATCTAAATAGTTCATAAATCATGTGCTTGTTCACCCCCTGGAGGTTTGCATGAAAGTCCTGACCCGAATCTGTGCCCTGGCGGGCATTGCCGCTGGCCTCAGCGCCCTGTCTGCCGCGAGTGCATGGGCAGCCGATCTCAAGGTGGGTTTCATCACCTCGCTGTCGGGCCCCGTGTCGTCGCTCGGCATTCCATACGAGAAGGGCATCAAGGCCGCGGTGGCCTATAAGTCGGAACTGAACGGCCGCAAGATCCAGATGGTGCAACTCGACGATGCATCGGACCCTTCCACCGCCGCACGCAACGCCCGCAAGCTCATCGACGAGGACAAGGTCGACGTCATCATCGGCACGGCCGGCTCGCCGGGTGCACTGGCAATCGCCGCCGTCGCACGCGAAACCAAGACGCCGCTGATCTCCATTGCCAATGCCAACCTGCCGGGTGACGAAGGCGCATGGATGGTTACGCTGCCGCAGCCGGCGCCGCTGATGGTGAGCGCGGTGGTCGAGCGCATGAAGCAGTCGGGCGTGAAGACGGTCGGCTACATCGGCTTCTCCGATGCCTGGGGCGATCTGGTTTATGACGCGCTGCAGAAGAGCGCCGAGCCGGCCGGCATCAAGATCGTGTCGAACGAGCGCTATGCGCGCGGCGACTCGTCGGTCACCGGCCAGGTCCTGAAGATCGTCGCGCTGCGTCCCGACGCCGTCATCACCGGCACCTCGGGTACGCCGGGCGCATTGCCTTACCTCGCGTTGGCTGATCGTGGCTACAAGGGCCAGATCTACGGCATGCATGCGCTCATCAACCCCGACTTCGTCCGCGTCGGTGGTACGGCGGTCGAAGGCCTCCTGGCACCGACCGGCCCGGTCATCGTTGCCGAGCAGTTGCCCGACGCCAATCCGATCCGCAAGGTGTCGATGGATTTCCGCACGGCCTACCAGAAGGCCAACGGTGCTCCGCCGACCGATGCGTTCTCGGCGTATTCCTTCGATGCATGGCTGCTGTTCCTCGACGCCGCGGCACGTACCAAGGGCGAGCCGGGCACGCCCGCGTACCGCGTCGCACTGCGCGATTCCATCGTCAGCACCAAGGAGCTGGTCGGAACCCACAGCGTCTACAACTTCAAACCCGACAACCGCTACGGCTCGGACGAACGCTCCCGCGTCATCGTCAAGCTCGAAAAAGGCCAATGGAAGCTGGTTCCGTGAAACACCCCCGGGCTTGCCCACTTCGTGTGGCCGCCCACCCCCTTGCAGGGGGCAGTACCTGCGGCCAGGCAAAGCCGGTTCCGCGGTACTCCTGAAACCCTTTTGAAAGCCTCAGATGATTCGAACCATCGCTCAACTCATCGGCCTCACGGCCGTCGCTCTCGCTGCCGCCCACGCCACGGCGGCCGACCTGAAAGTCGGCTTCATCAGCTCGCTTTCGGGTCCGGTCTCTGCGCTCGGCATTCCCTATGAGAAGGGCATCCGGGCCGCCATCGCCGAGCATCCCGCGCTTGCGGGACACAAGGTCGAGCTGATCGTGCTCGACGATGCGTCGGACCCCACCACGGCCGGGCGCAATGCGCGCAAGCTCGTGGTCGAGGACAAGGTCGACGTGCTCATCGGAACTTCGGGCGTGCCCGGTGCGATGGCCATCGCAGCAGTGGCGCGCGAGCTGAACACGCCGCTGATCTCGCCCACGCCCGTCACCATCCCCGGCCCCGAGGGCGCGTGGACCGTCACTGTGTCGCAACCTTTCCCGCTGATGGTTGCGGCCGTCGTCGAGCGCATGAAGAAGTCCGGCGTCAAGACGGTTGCTTTCATCGGCTTCTCCGACGCGCTGGGCGACCTGGCGTACGACTCGCTGGTGAAGAGCGCCGAGGCCGCAGGCATCAAGGTGGTCGCGAACGAGCGCTACGCGCGCAGCGATTCTTCCGTCGCCGGCCAGGTGCTGAAGATCATCTCGGCCCGACCCGATGCGGTGTTCGCAGGCAACTCCGGAACGCCGGGCGCGCTGCCCTATCTCGCGCTCGCCGACCGTGGCTACAAGGGCCAGATCTACGGCACGCACGGCCTTATCAACGCAGACTTCGTGCGCGTCGGCGGAGCGTCCATCGAAGGCCTGCAGGTGCCGAGCGGCCCCGTGCTGGTGGCCGACCAGTTGCCCGACAGCAACCCGATCAAGAAGGTGTCGATGGGCTTCCGCGATGCGTACAAGAAGGTCAACGGCTCCGTGCCGACCGATGCCTTCTCCTCCTACACCTACGACGCCTACCTGCTGCTCGCCGATGCGGCTTCGCGCGTCAAGGGCGAGCCCGGCACGCCGCAGTACCGCACGGCGCTGCGCGACGCGATCGTCAGCACGAAGGAGTTGACCGGCACGCACGGCATCTACAACTTCAAGCCCGACAACCGCTACGGTTCCGATCAGCGCGCCGTCGTCATCGTGCGCAGCGAAAAGGGCCAGTGGAAGCTGGTGCCCTGACGTCGACCCAGCTTCAGGCAGCGCCGCGATGAACACCTACCGCAACCGTCCTGACGCGATTCGAGCGCTGGTGCAGGACGACCGCGTTCATCGCGACGTGTACCTGAACGAAGAACTCTTCGCGCTCGAACAGGCGCAGTTCTTTGCCAACACCTGGCTCTACGTCGGCCACGCGAGCCAGGTGCCCAACGCCGGCGACTACTGGTCGCTCGACCTCGCGGGCCGCCCGGTCATGATGGTCCGCCAGCCCGACGGCGCAATCCGCGTGTTCTACAACCGCTGCGCGCACAAGGGCAGCCGGCTGGTCACCGACGAGTGTGGCAACACGGGCAAGTTCTTCCGTTGCCCGTACCACGCCTGGACCTACAAGCTCGACGGCGCGCCGCTCGCCATTCCGCTCAAGAGCGGGTACGAGGGCACGCGGCTGAAGGAATGCGAATCGGGGCAGGGGCTCACCGCGATCAGGCACGTCCACGTCTACCGGGATTTCGTCTTCGCGCGCCTCTCCGATGAAGGCCCGGAATTCGAGAGCTACTTCGGCGAGGTGCTGCATGCCATCGACAACATGGTCGACCGCTCGCCCGAAGGCCGTCTGACGGTCGGCGGCGGCGTGATGCGCAACATCATCCACTGCAACTGGAAGATGTACCTCGAGAACATCAACGACACGGTGCATCCGATGTCGACGCACGAGTCCGCCACGCAGGCGGCCGATGCCCTGTGGCAGGGGCAGGCGCCCGATGCGCCCAAACCGATGGCGATGGAACAGATCCTGCCCTTCGGTTCCGGCTACGACTTCTTCGACAAGATGGGCGGCCGCGTCTTCGCCAATGGCCACAGCGTGCTCGGCGTGAACTTCAGTATCCATTCGAACTACGCGCAGTTGCCCGAGTACGAGGAAGCCATGCGCGCCGCGCACGGTGCCGAGCGCGCTGCGGAGATCCTGCAGCGCTCGCCGCAGAATTCCGTCTTCTTTCCCAGCCTGTCGGTGAAAGGCTCGCCGCAGGCAATCCGAGTCATCCGCCCGTTGGCGGCCAATCGCACGATGATCGAGGCCTGGAGCTTCCGCGCCGCCGGTGCGCCCGATCTGCTTTTCGAGCGTGCGATGAACTACAACCGGCTCGTCTTCTCGCCGATGTCGGTGGTTGCCCACGACGACGTGCATCTCTTCGAGAGCATGCAGCAGGGTCTGCGCGCCGAAGGCAACGAATGGGTGAGCCTGCATCGCAATTTCGATCCGGCCGAGCTCACGCAGGCCTCGATCACGACCAATGGCACCAACGAGCTGTTGATGCGCAACCAGTTCCGTGCGTGGGCGAAGTTCATGACGGCCGGCATGGAGACGGCGGCGTGATGCAGCCGGAAGACTTCATCGCCGCCGAGGCGGCGCTGCTCGACGCGGGCCGTTTCGACGACTGGCTGGCGCTGTTCACCGAAGACGGCCACTACTGGGTGCCGCTGCTGGGTGCGGCCCAGGCGGACCCGTACTCCCACAACTCCCTGGCTTACGAAGACCGGCTGCTGCTGCAGTTGCGCGTCGACCGATTGAAGAATCCGCGCGCGCACTCGCAACATCCCGCGAGCCATTGCCAGCACGTGCTGCAGCGTTCCGCCATCGAGCACGAGGACGAGGCCACCGGCGAACTGACACTGCGCACGCCTTTCATCTACGTCGAGGCACGAGGGGACGATCAGATCCTGCTCGCCGGCACCTGCCGCCATCGGCTCGTGCGTACGCCCGGCGGCTGGGCCATCCGCCAGAAGCGCGTCGACCTTCTCAACGCCGGACGCGCATTGCCGGCCATTCAGTTGTTCATCTGAGCGAGCTGCTCAACCATTCCACCCCCACCAGGAGTCACGACATGAAGAGCTTGATGCAGACCTTGACGCGCACCGCGTTGGCCGCCGCACTGGGTGCCGGCTTCGCGATGAGCGCGTTCGCGGCCGATCTCAAAGTCGGTCTGAGCGTTTCGCTCTCCGGCCCCAACTCCTCGCTCGGCGTGCCGTACGCCAAGGGCATGCAGGCAGCCCTCGCGTACAAGCCCGAAGTCAATGGCCGCAAGATCCAGCTCATCGTGCTGGACGACGGCTCCGACCCGACCACGGCCGGCCGCAATGCGCGCAAGCTGGTCGAAGAGGACAAGGTCGACATCCTGATGGGCACCTCTGGCGTGCCTGCGGCGATCGCGATGGCGCAGGTCGGCCGCGATGCGAAGGTGCCGATGATCGGCCTTACCCCGATCCAGCTCGACCCCGCCGAGAACGCATGGGTGTTCACCGTCGCGCAGCCGACGCAGCTCATGATCGACGCGGTGGTCCAGCGCATGAAGAAGGACGGCATCAAGACCGTCGGCTACATCGGCTTCTCCGATGCGTGGGGCGACCTGGTCTACAACGCGCTGATGAAGTCAGCCCCCGAAGCGGGCATCAAGGTGTTGGGCAACGAGCGCTATGCGCGCGCCGATGCCTCCGTCACCGGCCAGGTGCTGAAGCTGGTGGCGATGAAGCCCGACGCGGTGATGACCGGCGGCGCCGGCACCCCGGGCGCGCTGCCTTTCCTCGCGCTGACCGAGCGTGGCTTCAAGGGCCCTGTGTACGGACAGCACGGCCTCATCAACCCCGACTTCGTGCGCGTGGTGGGTGCCTCGGGCCAGGGGGCGCTGATGCCGACCGGCCCGGTGATCGTGGCCGAGCAACTGCCTGCCGAGTACCCGACCAAGAAGATCGCGATGGACTTCCGCTCGGTGTTCCAGAAGGTGAACAACGCGCCGACCAGCGATGCCTTCTCGGCCTATTCCTTTGACGGCTGGCTCGTCTTCACCGATGCTGCCGCGCGCGCCAAGGGTGAGCCGGGCACGCCCGAGTTCAGGCTCTCGCTGCGCGATGCGATCGCGAGCACCAAGGAAGTCGTCGGCACGCATGGCGTCTACAACTTCAAGCCGGGCAACCTCTACGGCGTGGACGAGCGCGCACGCGTGATCGTCAAGCTGGAAAACGGCCAATGGAAACTCGCGCAATGACCCACCCCCAGGCTTGCCCACTGCGTGTGGCCGCCAACCCCCTTCGAGGGGGCGATGCCTGCGGCCCGGCGAGGCCGGTTCCGCGGCATCCCAGCACCTGCAGCGCTTCGAACGCGCCTTTCCATAACCCCAGAGGATTTTTTCAATGACATGGGACGTGGCGCTCATTCTGGGCATCGACGGGCTCGCCAATGGGGCGGTCTATCTGCTCGCCGGGCTGGGACTGGTGCTGATCTTTTCCGTCACGCGGGTGGTGTTCGTGCCCTTTGGCGACATCGCGGCGTTTGCTGCGCTGACGCTGGCCGCCTTCGAGACCGGCCGTCTTCCGCCCACCATCGGGCTGGTGATGGTGCTGGCTGCGCTGGCGACGATGACCGAGGTCGGCAGCCTGCTGCGGCGCGGCGAGGCGAAGAAGGTGCCCAAGGCGATCCTGGCCTGGGGCGTGCTGCCGCTGCTGCCATGCGTCCTCGCCTGGGCCGCCGCCCGGCCCGGCATGCCGGCGGCGGTGCAGATCGCGGTCTCGGTGCTGCTCGTGGTGCCCATCGCGCCGCTGCTGGCGCGCGTCGTGTTCCAGCCGATCGCGGATGCGTCGGTACTGGTCTTGCTGATCGTGTCGCTGGCGCTGCACTTCCTGCTGTCAGGCCTGGGCCTGCTGTTCTTCGGGCCGGAAGGCTCGCGCACTGCACCGCTTGCGAGCGGAACCATTCCGCTCGGTGACGGCTTCTCGGTCAGCGGGCAGGTCGTGCTGATGGTCGGCGCCGCGATCGTGCTGAGCGGTCTCTTCTTCCTGGTGTTCGAACGCACGGTGGCCGGCAAGGCCTTGCGCGCGACCGCCGTCAACCGCGTGGGTGCGCGGCTGGTCGGCATCCGGCCGGCACGCACCGCCTTGCTGGCCTACGGCAGCGCATCCCTGCTGGCCGGGCTGATCGGCGTGCTGATCGCGCCCGTGACCACCATGTACTACGACTCCGGCTTCATCATCGGCCTGAAGGCCTTCGTCGCCGCGATCATCGGCGGGCTCGTGAGCTATCCGATGACAGCCGTCGGCGCCCTCGCAGTGGGCGTGGTCGAAAGTTTTGCGTCGTTCTGGAGCGGCGCGCTGAAAGATGTGATCGTGTTCAGTCTGCTGATACCGGTGCTGATGCTGAGGTCCTTCCTCAGCGTGCATTCCGAAGAGGAAGAAGACGAGGTGGACCAATGAGCGCCGCGCCGGACCGCTCCAAGCAAGCTCGCACCGCAGTGCAGAAGCACGGAGGTTACTCAATGAGCCCGCTCGTCCAACGCAAGCTCTGGATCGGCCTCGTCGTGGTGGCGCTCGCCATCGCGCCCGCACTGGCCGGCAACTTCACCGTCTCGCTACTGAACGACATCGGCATCGGCGCACTCGTCGCGCTCGGACTGGTGTTGCTCACGGGCATCGGCGGCGCCACCTCCTTCGGGCAGGCGGCCTTCGTCGGAATCGCGGCGTACGCGACGGCCTGGCTCACCACCGCGCAAGGCTTCTCGCCCTGGATCGGGCTGCCGTTCGCCTTGCTGCTGACCGGGCTGTCGGCGCTCGCCATCGGCATGCTCACCTTGCGCCTGGGCGGGCACTTCCTGCCGCTCAGCACGATCGCGTGGGGGCTGTCGATCGCGATGCTGTTCGGCAACGTCGATGCGCTGGGACGTCACACGGGTCTGTCGAACATCCCGGCCCTCAGGATCGGCGGCTGGTCGTTGGCGGACCCACGCGCCATCTACTACCTGATCTGGGCGCTGGTCGGGCTGGCCTTCCTGTTCAGCCGCAACCTGCTCGAATCGCGACCGGGCCGCGCCATCCGCAGCTTGCGGGGCGGCGCGACGCTGCTCGCCAGCGTGGGCGAGGACGCCTACCGCGTGCGGCTTTCGCTCTTCGTCACGGCCGCGCTGTTCGCCGGTCTCGCGGGCTGGCTCTATGCGCACATGAATCGCTTCGTCAGCCCGTCGCCCTTCGACGTGCGGGCCAGCATCGAGTATCTGCTGATGGCGGTGGCCGGCGGACTCGGGCAGCTTGCGGGCGCGCTGGTCGGTTCTGCCCTGGTACTGATCCTGAAGAACGGACTGCAGGACGTGCTACCCATGCTGACGCAACGCGCCGGCCAGCTCGAAGCCGTGGCCTTCGCGACGCTCTTCATCCTGCTGCTGCACTTCGCGCGCGGCGGGCTGATGGGCTTCGTGCGGCGCTGGACGCGAGGCCGCTTCGCCGCACCGCTGTCGCGTGAGCCTTCGGTGCCGGTGGAGCCGCTGCCGCACCGCACGCTGCCGGACCGCGGATCGCCGATCCTGTCGGTGACGGGGGCCGTCAAGCGCTTCGGCGGGCTGGTGGCGGTCAACGACGTGAGCTTCGATGTGAAGGCTGGCGAGATCGTCGGGCTGATCGGCCCGAACGGCGCCGGCAAGTCGACCATGTTCAACCTGCTGACCTGCACGCTGCCGATGACGGCCGGGCAAGTACGCTTTCTGGGTCAGGACATTGCCGGGATGCCGCAGCGCAAGGTTGCACGGCTCGGTCTGGCGCGCACCTTCCAGCACGTGAAGCTGCGACCGCACATGAGCCTGCTCGACAACGTCGCGCTCGGCGCGCATTCGCGGACCGCGACGGGCGTGCTCAAGGCCGGGCTGCGGCTGGACCGCACCGAGGAGCGCCAGATCCTTCAGGAAGCGCAGCGGCAGCTCGACCGCATCGGCCTCGGCGACCGCGCCCACGAATTGGCGGGCAGCCTGCCGCTCGGCACGCAACGCATCCTGGAGATCGCACGCGCCCTCGCCGCCGACCCGGTGCTGCTGGTGCTGGACGAACCGGCCGCCGGGTTGCGCCGCAAGGAAAAGATGGCGCTGGGCGACCTGCTGCGCAAACTGCGGGAGGAGGGCGTGACCATCCTCATCGTCGAACATGACATGGACTTCGTGATGAAACTGGTGGACCGGCTGGTGGTGATGAACTTCGGCTCCAAGCTCGTGGAAGGAGTGCCGTCGGCCGTGCGTGCGGACGAGCGTGTGCAGGCTGCGTACCTCGGGAGCGTCGTATGAGCGCCGCCCGGCCGCCCGAAGGCGCGGGCCCCCTCGAGGGGGTTGGCGCAGTACACGCAGTGGCAAGCCTGGGGGTGAACCCATGACCGCCATGCTGGAGATCGGAGACCTGCATGTGTCGTACGGGCAAGTGGATGCCGTGCGCGGTGTCACACTCAACCTGGAGCACGGCCAGATCATCTCCGTGATCGGCCCCAACGGCGCGGGCAAGACCACGCTGCTGGCCGCCGCGATGGGGCTGCTGCCGTGCAACGGCATCCTGCGCTTCGAGGGCGAGGATCTGCACGGCCTCGACGTCGAGGCGCGGGTGGAGCGCGGCCTGTGTCTCGTGCCTGAGAAACGTGAACTCTTCGGTGAACTGAGCGTGCTCGACAACCTCCAGCTCGGCGCCTTCTCGCGGCGGCTGCGCAGCGATGCGTTGAAGAGCCGCCTGCAGTCCGTCTACGACCGCTTCCCGCGCCTGGCCGAACGCCGTGCGCAGCGCGCCGACACGCTCTCGGGCGGCGAACGCCAGATGCTCGCCGTGGGCCGTGCGCTGATGTCGGCGCCCCGGCTGCTGATGCTCGACGAGCCCAGCCTGGGCCTCGCGCCGCTGATCGTGCGCGACATCCTCACCATCGTGCGCAAGCTGCGCGAGGATGGAGTGTCGATCCTGCTGGTGGAGCAGAACGCCCGCGCTGCGCTCGAAACCTCGGACCATGGCTACGTGCTGGAGACGGGCGAGATCGCGCTTTCGGGCGCGTCGCAGGACCTCGCCAGCGATCCCCGCGTGCAGGCGACCTATCTCGGCGGAGGCACTCACGATGACGACTGAGGCGCGCGCGCTGCCGCCGTCGCAGCGCACCTTGCCCGCGATGCTGCAGCGCCAGGCGGCGCAGTTCGCGAGGCGACCGCTGCTTCGGATCGCGGGGCGCGCCTGGGCTCATGGGGATGCGGCACAGGCGGCAGGCGAGCGTGCTGCGGCGCTCGCGCAGGCCGGCGTGGCGCGCGGCGACCGGGTAGCCGTGATGTGCGGCAACCGCATCGAGTTTCTGGAGGTGTTCTTCGGCGCGGGTTGGCTCGGTGCGTCGGTGGTGCCGATCAACACCGCATCGATGGGGCCGCAGATCGAATACTTCCTCGCCAACAGCGAGGCCAGGCTGCTCGTGGTCGATGTCGAGTTCCTTGAGCGGCTGCAGACGGCCGATCTCGGCCAGACGAAGCTGCGCGAGGTCTGGGTTGTCGGCGAAGCGCAGGAGGCATCGTGGCAGGCACCCGCTGGCGTGCGCTCCATGCCGTATCCCGCCGGTGCAGAGCCGATCCCGCCGGCAGCGGTGCAGCCGGGCGATCCGCTCGCCATCCTCTACACGTCCGGCACCACCGGACCGGCCAAGGGCGTCATCTGCCCGCATGCGCAATATTTCTGGTGGGGCGTGAACAGCGCGGAGGTGCTCGGGGTCGGCGCCGACGATGTGCTGTGCACCACGCTGCCGCTCTTCCATATCAACGCGCTCAACACCTTCGCGCAGGCGGCGGTCACGGGATGCGAGGTCGTGTTCGAGTCGCGCTTCTCGGCTTCCGGATTCTGGCCGGCGATGCGCGCGAGCGGCGCGACGGTCGTCTACCTGCTTGGCGCGATGGTGCCGATCCTCCTGGCGCAGCCGGAAGGGCCCGGCGAGCGCGATCACCGTGTCCGCACCGGCCTCGGCCCCGGCGTGCCGGCGGCTGCCGGACAGGCCTTCATGGAGCGCACCGGGGTGCGGCTGCTCGAAGGCTACGGCTCGACCGAGACGAACTTCGCCATCGCCAGTGCGCCCGACTCGCCACGCGGTGGCGTGATGGGGTGGCTGCGCCCCGGTTTCGATGCGCGCGTGGCCGACGAGGACGATGTCGAGCTACCGTCCGGAGAGGCTGGCGAACTGCTGCTGCGCGCGGATGAGCCGTATGCCTTCGCGAGCGGCTACTTCAACATGCCGGGGAAGACCGTCGAAGCCTGGCGCAATCTTTGGTTCCATACCGGCGATCGCGTGGTGCGCGATGCCGACGGGGCATTCCGCTTCGTCGACCGTATCAAGGATGCGATCCGGCGTCGGGGCGAGAACATCTCTTCATTCGAAGTCGAGCAGGTGCTGCTGAGCCACCCCTGCGTCGCTGCCTGCGCGGTCTATCCGGTGCGCTCCGAACTGGCGGAGGACGAGGTGATGTCGGCGCTGGTCGCGAGGCCCGATCGTCGCATCGACCCGGAAGAACTCACGCAGTTCTGCGAAGCCCGCCTGCCGTACTTCGCTGTGCCCCGCTACATCGACGTGCTGGCCGATCTGCCGCGCACGGAGAACGGCAAGGTGCAGAAGTACAAGCTGCGCGAGCGCGGCGTGACGCCGCAGACGTGGGACGGGCGTCCGGCCGGCCGCAAGGCGGCGAAGGGCTAGGGCCATGTTCTCGCTGTCAGGGCGGACCGCCTTCGTGACCGGCGCGGGGCAAGGTCTCGGGGCTGCGATTGCGCGCGGGCTGGCTGAAGCGGGCGCGCGCGTAGCGCTGACGGATATCGACGAGGCGGCGGCCGACGCCGTCGCCGCCGACCTTCGCGCTGCGGCCCACGATTGCATCGCCTTGCCGCTCGACGTGCGCGACGAGACTGCTTTTGCGCGGCGCTTCGACGCCGCGGTGCAGCGCTTCCGCGCCATCGACGTGATGGTGAACAACGCCGCGCTCACGCCATCGACTTCGCTCTGGGACATCCCGGCCGAGGAGTGGGACCAGGTCATGGCGGTGAACCTGCGTGGTGTCTTCTTCGGCTGCCGCATCGCCGGGCTGCACATGCGCGACCGGGGCGCGGGCCGGATCATCAACCTGTCGTCGATCGCGGGGCAGCGGGCCAGTGCAGCGACCGGCGTTCATTACGCCGCGTCGAAGGCCGGCATCCTGGCGCTCACGCGCTCCTTCGCGCAGGAACTCGCGCCGCATGACGTCACGGTCAACGCGATCGCGCCTGCCGCGATCAGGAGCCCGGTGCTCGATGCCATGGACGAGGCGCGCCAGCGCACGGTGCGGGCCGGCATTCCGCTCGGCCGCTTCGGCGGGGCGGAGGAGGTCGCCGCGGCGGCTGTGTATCTCGCATCTGCGGCCGGTGCCTTCACGACAGGCGCGACGCTCGACCTCAACGGGGGACGGCTGATGCGATGAGTCGCGTCGCGGGTCGCCAGATCCAAACGGTTAAAATTATTTAGTTGTCAACCAATTCCAGACCATGAGCCAAGCACTGAATGGGCGGCATGCCGTCATCACAGGCGCCGCACGCGGCATCGGCGCCGAAATCGCCAGGACCCTGGCGGCCCAAGGGGCGCGCGTCAGCCTGCTCGGCCGCGACCGAGCAGCGCTGCACCGCGTGCAGAACGAACTGCCGGGCACTGGCCACGGTGTGGTTGTAGCCGACGTGAGCGATGCCGATTCGGTGCGCGCCGGCTTCGATGCCGCGCGTGCGGCATCGGGCCCGGTCGCGATCCTCGTCAACAACGCGGGCCAGGCCGAGAGCGCACCCTTCCTTAAGACTTCGGTGGAGCTGTGGCGGCGCATGCTGGCGGTGAACCTCACCGGCAGCTTCCTGTGCGCGCAGGCGGCGCTGCCCGACATGCTGGAACTCGGCTGGGGCCGAATCGTCAATATCGCGAGCACTGCGGGCCAGAAGGGCTATGCCTATGTGGCGGCGTACACGGCGGCGAAGCACGGCGTGGTCGGCCTCACGCGCTCGCTCGCACTCGAAGTGGCGCGCAAGGGCATCACGGTCAATGCCGTCTGCCCCGGCTACACGGACACCGACATCCTGCGTGCCAGCGTCGCGAACGTGGTCGGCAAGACGGGCCGCAGCGAAGCCGATGCGCTGGCTGAGTTTGCCGGGGTCAATCCGCAGCGTCGCATCGTGCAGCCCGCCGAGGTGGCGGACGCCGTGCGCTGGCTGTGCGGAGAAGGCGCGGCGTCGATGACCGGGCAGTCGATCTCGGTCTCGGGGGGAGAAGTGACATGACGGACATCGGCAACGACCCCTCGCATGCGGCGCTGAGCGATGCCGAGGAACTCGGCCACGAGGCGCGCGCCGGCCAGGAAGACCATGCCGTGCTCAAGCTCTGGCTGCGCATGCTGGCGAGCACCACGCAGATCGAGGCCGAGATCCGCAAGCGGCTGCGCGAACGCTTCGACATCACGCTGGCACGCTTCGACTACATGGCGCAGTTGTACCGCTACCGTGACGGGCTCAAGATGCGCGTGCTCTCGCGCTACCTGATGGTGACCGGCGGCAACGTGACCGGCCTCACCGACGAGCTGGAACGCGAAGGCGTCGTGTCGCGCACTGCCAGCCCGGACGACCGCCGCGCATGGATCGTCAGCCTCACGCCCAAGGGCCGCCGCAGCTTCGAGGCGATGGCCAAGGAGCATGAGCAATGGATTCTGGAGATGTTCGCCGGCCTCGACGTGAAGACCGTGCGCCAGTTGCACAGCCAACTCGGCCAGTTGCGGGTGCATGTGATGCGCGGCGAGCCGCCTGCGGAGGAGAGCGCGTGAGCGAAGCGAAGAAGGCAGCCGAATTCCGCCGCGAGCGGCTGATCCGTTTCTCGGACTGCGACCCGGCGGGCATCGTCTTCTACCCGCAGTACTTCGTGATGTTCAACGGCCTGGTGGAAGACTGGGTGAACGAAGAGCTGGGCATCGGCTATCACAAGCTCATCGCCGAGCAGCGCATCGGCCTGCCGACCGTGCGCCTGGAGGCCGACTTCCGTGCGGTGAGCCGCCTGGGCGACCGCGTGATCCTCGGGCTCACTGTCGAGCGGCTGGGCACGCGCTCGCTCACGCTCGCGCTGCATTGCTTCGACCACCAGGGCGAAACCCGCATGCGCATGCACCAGGTGCTGGTCACGACATCGCTCGACAGCCATCGAGCGGTGGAGATTCCCGCGGCGCTGCGCGACGCGATCGTTCGCGGCGCGCCGGATTCGGCGGTCTGACCTACTGCTTTTGCAGGTAGTTCGTCATGGAGGCCTTGGTGCCTTCCTGCCGGATCGTCAACGCGATGGTTCTGAAGTACCCGTTTGTCACATACCTGCCCGCAGGGTGGAAAACGATCGCGGACGGACCGACGTAGGGCATGTCGGACAGGAGCTGGCATTTGCTCTCGGTGCCAGTGGCGGCGTTCTCCGCGTTCAACGTGGTGGCGTAGGCATTCTTGGCCGAATCCGGCTCAGCCAGCAGCAAGGTCCCGGAGAGCTTGCAAACGCCGATCCTGCTGCCGGACGTGCTGCCGGCGAATGCGCCGGTCTTGTCCACCATGATCGACATGCCCATCCCCAAGGTATCGGGCGTTGACCATGTGCCCGCAACGCTGGTCTGATCGACGGCCAGGGCGTTGGCGAAGCTGTAGGTCAGGGGCCCGAATGCCGACGCGCTGCCGCGACGCGAATAGGTGCCGTCCATCGAAGCCTTGGGCGAGAACGTCCCTGAGCCCGTCACCGGATCGACGGTAACGAAGGTGTATTCCGTTTCCGGATTGAATATCCAGTTCGACCCGGAGATGTCGATAGAGCCCCAGAGCAATCCCACATTGAACTGCCGAACGACCTTGCCGCTCGCGCTGACGTAGGCGTACCCGAATATCGATTCGTAGACGCCTTCGCTGTCATTGCCCACCGCGGCGGTGGACCCGGGCTGCGGTGCGCGCAGGGAGGGTGCCGGCTCGCTGCCTTCGACGGGTTCCCGCGAATCCTTGGCCGTGTCGGCCGGGGGCGTCGGCACGGCGACGATGGGCTCGGATGCGGGCTCGGGCTCCGAGCTGGAGGCGGGGCCCTCTGGCGTTGCCGTGCTGCCGACGGTCGGCAGAGTCGCGACGCCGCCACCACCGCCGCCACCACATCCATGCAGCAGGCCGATCACCAGCATGGCGCCACCGACAGCTGAAAGGTTCTTCGCTTGTTTCATACGGATTTCCTTGAATAGAACGGACGTTGAGATGGACCGCCGACGAAACCCGGGCGGGCTTGCCGGACGAAATTCGCGTGCACCAGGCGCCGCTGGGCACGCCTCTGCCCGGCGCACCGTTCACGGCGCCAGGAAATGGCTGTTCCGAGGGGTGTCCCTCAGCGCAAACGGGGGACCTGGATGCAGAGGCTGGGGTCGATGCGCGTCGGCTTGGAGAAGGCGCTGGCAATCCGCGGCACGTATTCCCTCGGGATCAGCAGCACGCAGGACATGTGCGCCGGGTTGTCGCTGGCTTCGAGCCTGGTCATGACAACGGGCTGGCCACCTGTCACGACGTCCCAGACCCGACGAACGATGTGGCGGCCGGGCGTGCCTCTTGCGACGTGCCAGACGTCGTAGGGCGCAGGCAGCGTGCCAAGGCACTCCTTGACTGCGCGCAGGTTTCCACGATCGATCTCGCACAGCACCAGAGGCCGATGCGCGGCCAGAACACCCAACGCGCCGCGCAGCGCGGCGACCTCATGGCCTTCCACGTCGATCTTGATGAAGCGGACTCGCTGGTCGGCCGAGTTCTCGCGGACGATCGTGTCGAGCGTCGAGACCGCGACGCGCTCGCGCGTCTGGGCCTCTCCGGCTGCCGGCTCGGCCTCGGCAGCGATCCGCGAGTGGCCCATGTTGAGCGACCGCTCCACGACGATGTCGGCGTGGCCTTCATGGTCGGCCACGGCGCAATGCAGCACGCGCGCCTTGTCCTGCAATCCGTTCCATCTCAGGTTGGCCCGGACCACATGGGCAAACGCCTCGACCGCATCGATGGCAACGATGCGTCCGAACTTCGCGCCCAGTGCCGTGCTGTACGTTCCGATGTGCGCGCCGACGTCGATCATCGTCGAGGCCGCGAGCTGGGCCGATCCGAACAGGGCTTTGCAGAGGCGGCGGGAAACCTCGACTTCCTCCGCTTCGAACAGACCGAACTGCGCGGTGTAGCTGCTCACATAGTCCCCCGGCATCAGGAAGAAGCGCCGGCTCTGCCTGGCCAGAAGCAAGTAGCGCCCTGTACGCCGGAGGAGGGGATGAAGTGCCTTGAAAAGGTAGACCTTGGCGGGAATACGCAAGCCGGTATCGAAGGTGGATCTCATGGGTGGGGAGGGCCGGAACCCCACGGAAGCAGGGTTGCAATGGTTCGGCCGGGGGCGCAGTGGGGAGCGGTGAAATTTAAGTTTCGTGCCAGCCAGCGTCCATCAGACTGCTCTGATTCATGCGCGGCGCGCGGCCTTCCCTTCGGATGGAATGGCACCCAGAATGAAGTCCGTAGGACACACCGGAGGATTCATGGCACGTACGAAGAAGGCCGAGGCCAGCACCGAAGACGCGACGCGGGCCCAGGAGCTGTCGAGCGCATTCACAGCGCGCAAGCCGACGGTCGACGAACGCATGGCGATCGGCAAGACGATTCGCGAACGCGTTCCCCGAGCGAGCCACGGCGCCTTCGAGCGGCCGGCGGGCGTCGACCCGGTGGGCATCCTGCTCGCCCAGGCCCGAACGCGGCTGCCGCAGCTGGTGCCGGTGCGCCACGCGCGCATGCTTCAGTCGCCCTTCGCCTTCCTGCGGGGTTCCGCAGCCGTGATGGCCGCCGATCTCGCGCCGACGCCGACGACGGCGCTGCGCGTGCAGGCCTGCGGCGACATGCATGTCGCCAATTTCGGCGTGTTCGCGTCGGCCGAGCGCCAGCTCGTTTTCGCGATCAACGATTTCGACGAGACCCAGCCCGGCCCCTGGGAGTGGGACATCAAGCGGCTTGCCGCCAGCGCGTACGTCGCCTCGCTGCACTTGGGCGGTGACCGCGATTCGTGCGAGGCCGCGGTGCGCTCCGCCGCGACCCGCTATCGGCAACGCATGCGGCGCTATGCCGGCATGGGGCTGCTGGAGATCTGGTACGACACCATCGACAGCGCGCGGCTGCTGGAGGCGATCTCGCCCTGGTGGCGCAATGCCGCCTCCGCCCTGCTGGACAAGGCGCGCAAGCGAAACCACCTGCAGGTGCTCGACAAGATGACCGACCTGGTGGACGACCAGCACCGCATCGTCGAGCAGCATCCGTTCATCGTGCGTGTGAGCCACACCTCGGCCGGCAGGCCGGTGGATGACGCGCTGGGCCACTTCCTGGCCGCCTATCTCGATTCGCTGGCGCCCGAGCGCCGCTTCCTGTTTTCGCGCTACACGGTCCTCGATGTCGCGCAGAAGGTGGTGGGCGTGGGCAGCGTCGGCACGCGCTGTTGGGTGGTGCTGATGCAGGGGCGGGACGAGGACGATCCGCTCTTCCTGCAGATCAAGGAGGCGCAGCCCTCGGTGCTTTCCCCTTACGTTGCGTGGCCCGGCCCGAACAAGGGGCCGCAGAACCAGGGTCAGCGCGTGGTGGTGGGCCAGCGGCTGATCCAGGGCTCGCCGGACATCTTTCTCGGCTGGGGCCAGCTCGACGGGACCGACTTCTACGTCCGGCAGTTGCGCGACATGAAGGGTGGGGTCGAACTCAAGATGGGCGAAACCACGCCGGCCGCATTCGCGGAATACTGCGGGCTCTGCGGCTGGGCTCTTGCGCTGGCGCATGCCAAGTCAGGGGATGCGGCAATGATCGCTGGCTACCTGGGCAAGTCGGAGGCCTTCGACGATGCGCTGGTGCGCTTCGCGGCCGGGTATGCGGAGCAGACGCGGCGGGATCATGAGGCGTTTGCGGCGGCGGCGCGCAGGGGCGAGGTGGAGGTGGCGGCGCCCTGACTTCAGAAGCCTCGTGTGCCGGCGCGCCTATCGCCGCGCGTTCGCATCGACTGCTCACGTGGAAGGACCAACCATGCTGTTGCGCACTCTCTCTGCCTGGATGACATGCTGGACCCTGCTCGCCGTGGCGCCACTTGCGGCCGCGGGCGACACCAGCCGCGCCGCGCAGGCGATGACGGCCGCGGCACGGGCGCTGCTGGACGCGACACCGGCGGGGCAGCAGCCGGAACTGCTGCGGCCGTTCTCGCTGGAGGCGCGCGGCGATTGGAACTACACGCCGCGCAGCCGGCCCGGCATTGCATTCAAGGCCATGCAGGATGCACAGCGCCAGGCCGCGCAGCAGTTGCTGGCTGCGGCTCTGTCGGAGCCGGGGCTGGTCAAGGTGCAGGCCATCATCGCCTTGGAAATCGCGCTGCGCGAGATCGAAGCCTTCGGCCTCTCGCGCGATCCGGAGAACTACGCCATCGCATTGTTCGGCACGCCGCACGCCAGTTCGCCCTGGGGCTGGCGCATCGAAGGGCACCATCTCTCGCTGCACTTCACGCTGGCCGACGGCCAGGTCGTGGCCACGCTGCCGCAGTTCCTGGGCGCCAATCCGGCGCAGGTACCGCGCGACATCGCCAACAAAGGCCCGCGCCAGGGCCAGCGCGCGCTGGGCGAGGAGGAGGACCGCGCCTTCGCGCTGCTCGCCGCGCTCTCGCCGGCGCAGCGCCAGCAGGCCGTATTCAATGCCCGGCCGTTCGGTGACATCGTCACGCGCAATGCCGCCCAACTGGACCCATTGGCACCCGTGGGCCTGGCCTTCAGCGCCATGGACGCAGCGCAGCAGGCCCTGCTGCTGCGCATCGTCGAATCGCTCGCCTCGGTGGCCGAATCGTCGTTGGCGCAGCAGCGACTGGAAAGCGTGCGCGCGGGCGGCCTGGACGGCATCCGCTTCGGATGGGCGGGCGCCACCGAGCGCGGCCAGCCGCACTACTGGCGCATCCAGGGCGCGCGCTTCCTGATCGAATGGGACAACTCGGGTGGCAACCACATCCACAACGTGTGGCGTGACTTCGAAGGGGACTGGGGGCGCGACGTGCTCGCAGAGCACTACCGCCGGGCGCTGGCAAGCAGCCACCGGCATTGAGAGTCGCTTGGAGAGCCCAGGCCTGCACGATCCGTGGCTGCTCGACGCTGGCCTACAACTCGTCCTTGTTCAGCCAGGGCAGGAGCAAACCCAGCTTGAGCCGTGTCCACCAGGTGCTGTGCGGCTCCGAATCGTGCACGACTTCCCGGCCGCTTTCGTCGCGGCTGATCCAGACGATCGCCGAGCCGTCCGGCGACAGCCGCAACTCGTAGGCCACCTTGAGGAGATTGCCGCGTGAGATCGAACTCAGGGTGTGCGCGACTTCCGGGCTGTCAATGACCAATCCGATCTCCGTATTCCTGTGGGCAGAGCGGCCGTCGAAGTTCATGGAGCCCACGTAGACGAGGTGCTCGTCAAGGTCGCGACCTTGGCGTGCAACCTCGTGACCGCGCCTTCGCGGGTTCCGACGCCCGGTTGGCCTGATCCGGGCGCCGCGCCCATCCGGGCGTCGACCTCGAAGATGCGCACGCCGGCCTGGAGCATGCGCAGTCTGTACTTGGCGTACTCCCCGTAGACGAGCGGTTCATCGGTCGACGCCAGTGAATTCGTGACCACCGTGACATTGCCGGCGCCCCCTGCGACGCGTGCCTTCTCGAACAGGTCGATGGCACGGTCGCCGGGGATGAAATAGGGCGACACGATGCGCACGTTCCTCCGCGCCGTGGCCATGAGGCCGATCGTGCGATCGGTGACCGTCGCTTCGGACACGTCGCCTGCGAGTTCGGCTGAACCCTTCATGGGGTCATCGACGAACAAGCGCGCATGTGCGGCGAAGAGCTTCAAGCTTGCGTCGTCGAGTTCCCGCGCCACGGGCGCGCGCCCGAGCACGTCGATGGCGCGTTCGGGGATCGGCTCGCCTGCCTGACGAACGAGTTCGTCGAAGCTCGATCGAGCGTCCTGCTTCAACGGTGTGCGGACCACCGATGCCACCGGATAGACGCGGTCGCTGCGCCAGTAGCGGTCGAAGGCGTTCGACATCGCCTGCACGATCGGGCCGGCCGACAACACGTCGAAATCGACGAAATCGGAGAGCGCGTCCTGCCCTGAAGTTCGGGCCGCCGCGCGCGACGGCCTGTGCGTAGAGCGTCTTGTACATCTCGACCACCGGATAGCCGTAGATGTAGGCCTCGGCTGCGATCGCGCGGGTCTGCGCCTCGGGCGTTTCAGCTGCCGCTGTGCGGGGAATGGTCATGGGCGCGCTCAGCAGCAGCGCGCCGAGCCAGAGGGGGCGCGCATGTCGTCAGCCCGCAAAGATCTCGCCCAGCCAGCCGCAGCATTCCTGCGCGAGCCGGAGACGGTTGTTGACTTGCACATGCCCGTCGGCACCGGTGGCCGCATCAAGCAGCACGAAGGACTTTCGCGTGGAGCGGATGTCACGATGCCATGCCTTGGCCTGCGCGGCGAAGACCGGCGAATCGCCCGCGCCGAGGATCGACAGGAACGGCACGGTGACGAGGGAAGCGTCGGCCTTCATGCCGGCCGTGCGTGCGATGAACTCCTCGGGCGACTTTGCGCCGGCTTTCCACAGCGAAGCCTGGTAGCTGCGCAGTGCCGCCTCGGTCGGGGTTCCGCCCGACGCCATGGCATGACGCACCGACTGCGCGAACAGGTCCGACGGATCGGGGAAAGGCGTGCTCGCCATCACGGTCGCGACGCGCGTCTCGTGGCCGGCGGCGCGCGCGACGAAGTAGCCGCCGAGGCTCAAGCCGAGCAGGGCGATGCGGCCCGGCCTGGCACCGTAGCGCTGGACGAGCACATCGAGCACCGCGGCGACAGGCTTCTCCGCTTCGGTCTCCCAATAGAGGCCGCTGGCCTGCGTGATGCCCTGCCCAGGCAGGTCCACCAGCGCGACGGAATAGCCGCGGCCGAGGAGGTTGCGACCGACCGTGAGGAACAAGTCCTCGAAGCACGTATCGGCGCCGCCGATCACCAGCACCAGCGGAGCATCTTTCACCGGATTCTGGAGATAGACGCCAGGCAGGCCCTTGCCCTGGTAGGGCGTGACGAAGAAGCTCGCAGGAAACTCGAGCTCCGACATCGCAGTTGCAAAAGCGGCCTTGTGCTTCGCGTAGAGCGACGCGAAGCGCTCCCCGGGCGCCGCGAATTGCCATGACGAGCGGTAGCTCGCGAAGGCCTTCAGCCGCGCCTCACCGGCGGCCTGCTTCCATCCGCGCTGCTTGCACGTGTCGGCCTGCGCGTTCTGAAGGTCTCCATAGCTCGCGAAAGCCTGGACCCAGCTGTCGGCGTCGCCGTCCTTGATCGTCGAGGCGATGTAGTGCACCTGCCCGATGTCGAGTCCGCCAGTCGGGCCCCAGCTCATGGCGGCCATGAAGAACAGATCCATGTTGGGATCGTTGAATCTGTACTTCTGCGCCAGTCGCTGGTCCGGGCGCGTCGCGCCGCTGGATGGTTGGGCGCCTGAGGCCGTGGCGGTCGCGAGTGCGGCCGCCGAAGCGATTCCGCTGCCTGCCTTCATGAAAGTCCTGCGTTGCATTGCGAGGGTCTCCTGGAACTGATGGTTGGATCGGTGCCAGGAATAATATGAGTTCAACTCACATTTGGCGACTCGCGTTCGAAGGCACTGCTGGAGAGGGAGAAATGCCCTGCGAATCAACGACTTGCGCGTGACGGTCGCCCACCGCTTCGATGCCGTTGCTCATGTTCGCTGCGGCTGTCCCGCGGCCTGATCGCTTGCGCTATCGCGAGGCAGGATGATAGAAAGGCCGCCCTATTCCTCAGGTGCAGACAAGGAAGGGCCCGATGCCATGTCTTTGTTCCCCTTGACCCGCAAGATCGCTGCTGTCTCGGCGTCTGTCATCGCCGGCCTTCTTGCATCGATGAGTTCCAGGCTGGCCAAGGCGGACTGCCTGCCCAATCCGCCAGCCGACGGCCAGACCGTCACGTGCACCGGACCCGCCCCCACGACCGTACCGCTCGATGCGTCCGCTGCCTCCGGCGTGACGGTCAATGTCAACGCGGATGCCGTGATCACCGGGAACGGCAACCTGATCGTGCTTGGCGCGGGCGCACAGCTCAACAACTTCGGAAGCATCCAACCGGTATCCACAGGCGCGGGCAACATCGGTGTGGTCGCTCTCGGCGAAAACAGCACGCTGCGCAACTTCGGGACGCTCGTGACATCCGGGTTCAACTCCCTGACCTTCGTCAGCGTCGGGAACAACAGTGTGCTGCGCAATGAAGCCGGTGGGCGGATCACCGTCAACGGCGACCTCGCCACCGGGCTGATCTCCTCCAACAACGAGGGCAACCAGCTGATCAACGCAGGACAGATCACGTTGAATACCTTCCAGGGCTCGGGGATGTTTGGCCAGGCGAGCAATCGAACGGTGCTGACGAACACCGCCACCGGCGTCATCGAATCCAACCTGGACGAAGCATTCGGGATGGCGGCCATCACCGGCCTCGGTCACGTGCTGCGCAACGACGGCACCATCGTGACGCGAGGCCAGGGGTCGCACGGGATGCTCCTGGTCGATGCGAGCGATTCGTCGATGACCAATGCAGGATCGATCACCACGTCGGGCGGCAGTTCGGAAACCGTGAACCGGGCATTCGGGATGTTCGTGACCGGTGGAGGCGGCAACATCGTGGGGAACGTGGTTGGCGGCGTCATCACCGCCAGCGGGATCGGTTCCAGCGCGATGGAAGTCGCCGGCAGCACCAGCAATCTGCTGCGCAACGAGGGAACCATCAACGTCAGTGGCACAGGAGCGCACGGTCTCTACGTGCTGGCCGGGGCGGACAACACACTGGAAAACCGGGGCACCGTCAACACCAGCGGCCAGCGCGGCAACGGCATGCGCGCAGATGATGGCGACAGCACCTTCATCAACAGCGGCGATCTCCTCGTTGGAGGGCGGGACGCCTTCGGTGTCTTCATGCAGGGCGACAACAACACGCTGTTGAACAGCGGCACGATCCGGGCATCGGGCATCAATGCCGATGGAGTCCTGTCCAACACCCTGGGGGGCAGCTTCGTCGCAAGGATCGAAAACACAGGCTCCATCATCAGCGAGCGAAGTTTCGCGGTGCGGGGCGTGAACGGCCAGGAGAACCTGATCAATGCCGGCGTCATCCGCAGTGATGCGGGCACTGCGATCGACCTGCGCGCGGGCAACGACACGCTGACCTTGCGGGCAGGCTCGCAAATCACAGGGCTTGCGGACGGCGGCACTGGGACAGACGGCGTGATCCTCGAGGGGGCGGGGACGGCGGCCAACGCGTTTGCCAACTTCGAAACCTTGCGGATGACCGGGACCGACTGGACCTGGTCGGGCAGCGGTGCATTCGGCAACACGCAGGTCGAGAGCGGTGTGCTGCGCGTCAGCGGCACGCTGACCAGTCCGGTGACCGTGCAGGCCGGAACCCAACTGCAGATCGGCACCGGGGCAACGAGCGGCACCGTGGCAGGCAACATCACCGACAACGGCGCAGTGGTGTTCAATCGCAGCGACGCATTGAGCTTCGGGGGCGTCATCAGCGGCACCGGGTCAGTGACGAAGAGCGGCGCGGGAACGCTCACCCTCACGGCCAACAACACCTACACCGGGCCGACGATCCTCAACGAGGGCGTGCTGGCCTTCAGCAACCCCAACAACCTGGGCACGCTCGGAAACCCGATCGTGTTCAATGGCGGGACCCTTCGCTACCTGGCGTCAGCCTTCGGTTTCATTGGCCGCCCGGTGACCTTGCTTGCAGGCGGCGGGACCGTCGACACCAACGGCTTCTCAAGCGAGTATCGCGGCGTTGCGAGCGGGATCGGCGGCATGACGAAGATCGGGGCCGGCACGCTTTCGCTGACAGGCAACAACACCTACACCGGCGGCACCACCATCGGCGCGGGCACGCTGCAGGTGGGCCTCGGTGGCACCACCGGGAGCCTGGTGGGCAACATCGTCAACAACGCTGCGCTGGTGTTCAATCGAAGCGATGCACTCACCTATTCAGGCGTCATCAGCGGGTCCGGAACCTTGGCCCAGTCGGGTGCCGGCACGACGACGCTCACGGGCGAGAACACCTACACGGGCGCGACGACCGTCAGCGCCGGCACGCTGCGGGTCAACGGCTCGATTGCCAGCCCAGCGACCACCGTTCAGAACGCCGCAACGCTCGGGGGCACCGGCAGGATCGCCGGCTCGGTGACGGTCCGGGACGGCGGCCACATCGCGCCGGGCGCCAGCCCCGGCACGCTGACCATCAGCGGCGATCTGTTGCTGTCCGCCGGCTCGGTACTCGACTACGAAGCAGGCCAGGCCAACGTACCGGGCGGGCCGTTCAACGACTTGACGGTCGTGGGCGGCAACCTGCTGCTCGACGGTACGCTGAACGTCACGCAAACAGCCGGAGGCAGCTTCGGACCAGGCGTCTACAGGGTGATCAACTACGGCGGCGCGTTGAGCAACCAGGGGCTGGATCTGGGTGCGATGCCACCCGGTGGTCCGTTCTTCGTCCAGACGTCGGTGGCGAATCAGGTGAACCTGGTCAACACGCAGGGGCTGGTACTGAACTTCTGGGACGGGAACACCAGCGCGCTCTTCAACAACGTGGCGGTGAATGGCAGCATGGGCACGTGGCTGGCAACGCCCGCGAACGATGCATGGACCGACAGCGCCGGCGCCGTGAATGCGCCATGGCAGCCGAACGGCTTCGCGATCTTCCAGGGCACGCCGGGGACCGTGACGGTGGACAACAGCGCAGGCGCGGTGACCTTCAGCGGCGCGCAGTTCGCAGTCGACGGCTACACAGTCACCGGCCAGCCACTGACGACGAACACGGCCGACACGATCATCCGGGTGGGTGATGGCACTGCCGCGGGCGCCGCGATGAGCGCCACGATCGCAGCAGCGATCCAGGGCAGCGGTGGTCTCGCCAAGACCGACGTCGGAACGCTCGTTCTCACCGGCAACAACACCTACACCGGCAACACCACCATCGACGGCGGCACATTGAGTGTGCGCGGTGGCACCATCAATTCGCCGGCCGCGCATGTCGCCGTCGGCAATTCGGGCATCGGCACCTTGCGTATCGAGAACGGCGGGCAGGTCACCGGCACGACAAGCGTCCTCGGCGCCAATGCGGGTTCGCAAGGTGCAGTGACGGTGACGGGCAGCGGCTCCGTGTGGACAACCAGCAGCGGCCTCACGATCGGCGACTCCGGTTCGGGCTCGCTCACGGTCGAGAACGGCGGGATTGTCCAGAGCGGGTTTGCGCTCGGTGCATCGCAGGGCAGCGGGACGTCCACCATCCGAGTGAGCGGCGGCGGCTCGCGCTGGACGACCAGCGGGTTCGTCAGCCTTCTGTCCGGCACCAGCACGATGACCATCGACCGGGCTGGCCAGGTGCGCGGCGGCAGCGTCGTGATAGGGGAGAACGCAGGCGCGCAATCCACTGCCCTGGTCAGCGGGCCGGGATCGACACTGACGAGCGACTCGACCTTCGAAGTGGCGCGTTCCGGCGCGGGCTCGCTGACCGTTTCCGGTGGTGCCAACGTGACCAGCGCGCAGGGCTTTGTCGGGCGCGTCGCCGGTGGTGTGGGAAGCGCTGTCGTCACGGGCGCCGGTTCGAGCTGGGTCAACACGGGGCCTGACCTGACCGTTGGCAACGGTGGGACCGGAACATTGACGATCAGCGAAGAGGCCACGGTCAGCGCGCCAGCAACGTATCTGGCGTTCTTTCCGGGGTCGGTGGGCACGCTGAACATCGGTGGGGCCACCGGCAATGCGGCTGCTGCCCCGGGCCGGCTCGACACGCCCACCGTGGCGCTCGGCGACGGCACGGCCACGATCAACTTCAACCACACCTCCTCCGGATACGAGTTCGCACCGCGGATGAGCGGCACCGGCACCGTCAATGCGCTGGCCGGCACGACGATCCTGTCGGCGGACAACACCTATGCCGGTGCGACGACGATCGCGGCGCCTGCCACGCTTCAGTTGGGCAATGGCGGCACGACGGGCAGCATCGCCGGAGATGTGGCGAACAGCGGCACGCTGGCGTTCAACCGGTCCGACACAGTCACCTACAGCGGCCTGATCTCCGGCGTCGGGCGGGTCGTCCAGCAGGGCGCGGGCACGCTCACGCTCGCACCCTCGGCGGCCGGCGGCAACACCTACGCTGGCGGCACGTTCATTCAGCAGGGCGTACTCGCCATGCCGGCAGATAGCGTCCTCGGCGCGCCGACGGGCGGCGTGACTTTCAACGGTGGCACGCTGCGATGGCTCGGCAGCTTCGAGTTGTCTGCAACGCGGCCGATCTCGATCGAGGCCGGCGGGGCCACGCTGGACACGCAAGGCTTTGAAGCCATCGTCGAGCAAGGCATGACCGGTGCGGGCGCCATGACCAAGACAGGCGCAGGAACATTGGTCCTGCAGGGCGCCAACTCCTTCAGCGGCGGAACGACGGTGAACGCAGGAACGCTCGTGGTCGGCGACTCGGGCAGCCGCAGCGCCGCGCTGGGTGGTGGCGGAATGGTCCTCGTCAATCCGGGCGCGACGCTGGCTGGCTACGGCAGCGTGAATGGCGACGTGGTGAACAACGGCCTGCTCAAGGTCGCCGACGCAATTGCGGGTCCGACTTCGCCGCCCCTCGCCGCCAGTGTGACCAGCAAGCCAGGCGTCCAATGGCTCGCGAAGCCGGCGGTCCTGGCCGGTGGCAATGGCAGTTTCACGGTCAATGGCACGCTGCAAAACGCAGGAGTGGCGCAGCTCGGCGCAGTCAACGGAGTGCCCGGCAATACGCTGACCGTCAACAGTTACGTCGGAGCGCCCGGCAGCCGGGTGTCACTCAATACTTTCCTTGGGGCCGACAACTCGCCCTCCGACAGGCTGGTCATCAACGGAGGCAGTGCGAGCGGGACGTCAACGCTGCAGATCGCCAACGCAGGCGGGGGCGGCGCACTCACGACAGGCGACGGGATCGTGGTCGTCGCTGCGGCAAACGGGGCGACGACTGCGAATTCGGCGTTTGCCTTGGGTGGTACCAGGCTTGCGGCCGGAGCGTACGAATACCTGCTGTTCAAGGGCGGGACGGCGAATGGCGAAAGCTGGTATTTGCGTACGACATTGCCGCCGATGGCGCAACCGCCTGCGCCGCCGTCCGCTCCAGCCCCGACAGGAACGCCGGCGCCGCCTCTCCCCGTCGGCGAGGCACTACCCCCGACACCGGGCGCGGCGCCCGCCGCCGCGCCGGGAGTCCTGCTGCCCAACTACCGTGTCGAAGTCCCGCTCGACATGTCCGTCCCCGTGCTCGCGAACCGGCTTGGCATCGCCATGCTCGGCACGTACCACGACCGGGCTGGTGAAGACAGCATCACTGCGACGAGCGAGGGCCCCAGCCGCATGGGTGCCTGGGGCCGTGTGTTCGGCACCAGCGGCGACGTTCGCAATGGCAGCGGCAGCACCAACATCGGTCGCTTCGACGACTTCACGCGCAACGGCCCGTCCTACGACTACAAAGAGGCGGGCGTGCAGGCCGGCATCGACCTGCTTCGCCGTGCCGACGCCAACGGTCGAGGCGATGTCGCGGGCGCCTACATCGCCTTGGGCCACATCGACAGCGACGTCGATGCCATCTACGGCGGCAAGGCCGGCACGGCTTCGATGTACGGCTATTCGCTCGGCGGCTATTGGACGCGAAAGGGCGATTCAGACTGGTACATCGATGGCGTGCTGCAGGGCACGCGCTACGACAGCGTCAAGACGCAGTCGATCTATGGCGAGAAGCTCGCAGCCGACGGCTGGGGCGTGGCGGCCTCGCTCGAAGCCGGCTACCCCTTTGTGATTGCACCCGGCTGGGCACTCGAGCCGCAGGGTCAACTCGTCTATCAGTGGACGAGGCTCGATGACAGCGCCGACCGCCTGGCCCGCATTTTTTTCGACGACACCAGCACCTTCTATGGCCGCATCGGCGCCCGGCTGACACGCCGCATCGCGCAAGGCGGAGAAGGGCAGGACCTCACGGCCTGGGCACGCGTGAACGTGTGGCATGCCTTCGACTCCGAAGCGACGACCACCTTCACGAACCTGCAGGGCTTGAACCCGGTGGCACTGAGCGCACCGCTTGGCGCTTCGACGTGGGCGCAGGTCGGCGTCGGCCTGTCAGGGCAGATCGCGCGCAACATGAGCGCATTCGGCTCCGTGGACTACAACCATTCGCTCGGCAGCGGCGACAGCCACGGCTGGAGCGGCCGCGCGGGTGTTCGCTTCAAATGGTAGGTGGGCGCCCGTTCATCCGCCGGCACCTTCGCAATGCGTCGCCCATCACGGTGGAAACTTCAACCGCTCGACCATCGTGGCGAATCTGCCATCCTCGCGAAGCGACTTCCAGCGCGGGTCCAGGCGCAGCCACACGAGCCAGTTGGAGCGCTCCTCGAACGCCTTGTCGAGCCAATCGAAGGCTTGAGCCTTCTCGCCGATACCCGCATGCACGAGCGCCATCCCATAGGCGGTGACGAAGCGATGTCTTGACAGTCCCTCCATCTCCACAAGCACCGATCGCGCGTCATCTTCCCGACCTGCAACGCCATAGGTGTAGCCGCGAGCGGCGACCAGCACGGGCCATTCGCGCGCCGAGCGCTCCGCGCTGGCGGTTTCCGCAAGCGCCTCGTCATAGCGGCCGGATTCGACCAGGGACCGGGCCATCCACAGATGCGCAAGCAGGAAGTCGCTCTTCATCCCGAGAACCGATTTCAATTGCGCGATGGCTTCGGCCTCGCGGCCGTTGTAGTAGTGGTGAAATGCGATGTCGGTATTGACGGCGAGAGACAGCGGATCAAGGCGGTGCGCCGTCTCGATTTCGCGGAAGGCATGATCGGGATCGCCTGCCGCCAGCAGATACACCGCGTACCACTGATGAGATACGGGATCAGCGGGGTTCAAGTCGATCGCCCGCACGAATTCCTCGCGCGCACCGGCCCAATCCCAGTCGAAATAGAACTTGACGTAGGCCAGCGATGCGTGGGCTTGGGCGAGCGAAGGGTCGAGTTCGAGCGCCTTGAGGGCATGGGATCGGGCAACCGGAAACGAGTTGACCGGCGCCACGTAGCTCAGGTATCCGAGCGTCGTGTGCGCATTCGCCAATGCAGCGTAGGCGAGGGCGAAGTTCGCGTCGAGTTCGATGGCCCGGCGGAAATGATCGATGGAGCGCTTGAGACCGTCTTCGGTGCGCTCGTTCCACAGAAATCGGCCCTGCAGATAGGCGCGGTACGCCGCCTCATTGGCGGTGGGTTTCCGTCCGGATGACCCCGTCTCCGCGCCGGGCATTTGAAAGGCAAGCCATGCGGCCACCACGACGCCGAGTGCCAGCGTGAGAAGCCAGGCGCCCATCCGCCGTGATCGAGCGGGTGCTGTTGCCCGATCGGGAACCGTCGAAGCGAGGTCGTTGCTGCCGCGCAACTGCGCCAGGTTCAAGGTCGAGATGTCTCCGATCTCGACGGGGCCGACGAAGCGGTAGCCCTGGCGCGCGACCGTCTCGATCCATCCGGCGCCATTCGGCGATCGCGCCAGGACCTTGCGGATCGCCGATACGTTCACGCTGAGATTGACTTCCTCGACGACAAGCCCCGGCCAGACCTGTTCGAGCAGTTGATCCTTGCTCACGAGGTGCCCGGGATGACGGATCAGCGCAACGAGGATGTCGAAAGCCTTGCCGGTGATCTCCACCGCTTGGCCTCCCTGCAGGAGCAGGCGCTCGCTGGGCACCAGCAGGATGTTGCCGCATCGAAAGATCGCCTGGTGACTGTCCATGTCGCCCAACCCCCGTGCCTCAGGCCAATTGCAGGAGAAATCCAGTCGTCATGCAGGGACTGGCATGAGGGAAGCCGGAATGATCCTAGCACCGGCGCCTGCCGGCCCTTGACCACTTTCCGAGGAGTCGATCATGAACGTCTTGCCAAGGCTGCGCCCGACGGCGCTGTTGATTTCAGCTTGTCTCTGCGCCGGAGGCACGGCCTGCGCGGCGGCCGACGACGAGGTGCGGGCCGCCTTCGAGCGGTTCGTTCAAGTACAGAACGCGCATGACGCCAAGGCTCTGGAGGGAATCCTTGCCGACTCCGCCGGCTTCCTGTGGATCACACGTGGAACGGTCATCTGGGGGCGCGACGGGGCGCTGCAGCAGTTCGCCAGACTCTATGCAGGCACGTGGCGGCTGGAGCCCGAATACGGAAACCTGCGTGTTGTGGCGATCAGCGACGACGTCGCCCAGATCCATGTGCCGGTCCAATTCACGACGGGCGCTGCCGGGCAGGCTCCCCAAGTCGCCCGGCTGTATCTCAACCAGGTGCTCGTGAGATCGGGAGGGGCCTGGCGCGTGATGTCCATCTTGCCGATCGCCGCACCAACGCCCTGACCAGGAGAGGCACGCGCGATCTCAGGCCTCGGCACCGATGGCGTGCTCGCGCACCTTCATCGTCAATCCCACGGGTGCCATGGCAAGCTGCAGCAGTTCGCGAGGCTCCTTGCCGTCGGGAGTGCCCACGTCCTGGATGTCGAATCGGCTCAACAGGACCGCCATCGCCATCTTCATTTCAACCAGGGCGAGGAAGCGGCCGGGGCAGATGCGCGGGCCGGCGCCAAAGGGCATCGAGATGCGCTTGGCGGCGCCCGCGGTCTGCCCGGGATGGCCGTCCGCCAGCCAGCGTTCGGGGTCGAAGCTGGCGGCATCGCGGATGTGGCGCTCACTTACCGCGTCGCGCCGCATCACGGCGATCACCACCATGCCGGTCGGGATGTGCACGTCGCCCAGCGTGGTGTCGTGCAGGGCTTGCATGGCGTTCTGCGGGGCCACCGGCTTCAGGCGCATGGTCTCGTGGGCGCAGGCTTCCACGTAGTCCAGTTGTCCGATCTGGTCGACAGTGGGCGGCTGGCCGTCGGCGCACACGCGGCGCACTTCCTCGGTGGCCTTGGCCAGCGCCTTCGGGTTTTGCCAGAGCAGGTGGATCATCCAGGCCAAGGTGTTGGCGGTGGTGTCTTCTCCGGCCAGGAGCATGGTGAGCACGTTGCCTGCCACCTGCTTGTCGTCCATTCCGCTCCCGGGTTCGTCAGCGGCGACCAGCATGGCCTCCAGCAGGTTGGACGGGTGCTCGCGCAGGGCCGGATTCGCCTCGAGTCGCCTGCGTCCTTCGACGATGAAGCCATCGACGGCCGCATTCACCGCGGCCACGCTGCGCACCACAGCGCGATCTTCGGCCGACGGGAACCAGCGCCACGTCGGAAGTGGCGCGAAGATGCGCTTGAACACGGCCGGAAAGATGCGGTTCAGGTGCTTCTGGATCACGTCCTCATCGCTCTGCAGCGTGTTGACCTCGGCGCCGAACGCCAGGCCCGCGATCGCGTCCACGGTGTAGCGCATCAGGTCGGACTGCAGATCGATGGAGGTTCCCTGGCGCGCGGCCTGCTGCCAGCGCTGGGCCAGGCGCAGTCCGACGCGTTGCAGCGCAGGGTGATAGCGCCTCACGCTGCCGGGGTCGAAGGCGGCCATCACCATGCGTCGCTGGCGCCGCCAGGTATCGCCGTTGGCACCGAACACGCCACCCATCAGGCCGAGTTCAGTCCACACCTGCTCCAGCTTGGTGGTGCGGCGAAAGCCGTCGGGGCGGTCGCGCAGGGCCGCGGCAATCAGTTCATGGTCACCCACCACCACCGCGCGGCGAGGGCCGAGGCGCAGCTTGAAGATCGGGCCGTGCTCCTCGCACCACTGTTCCAGTTGCAGATGCAGCCGGCCGGAGTCGACCTGAAGCAGGTTGCCGAATACCGGCACGGCGCGCGGGCCGGGCAGGTCGTCGAACTGGCGCAGCCGGGTTGCCGTGGTGGACGTGTTCATGGCGTCGTGGCCGCCGCGACCGGCGCACGGAGCGAAGGTCGTTCAAGTCGGCGAAGTTGGATCGGATCGACCAGTATTGGGCAGATTCTCGATGTCGGCAATCGCCAATTGTGAGGATGGCGGCGGGGCAGGAACATCAGCGCGACACGACGCCTCGCAACGCAGCGATCAGCGCCGGCGTCCCCCAGTCGCGCTCCCCTTCGGCCCAGGCCTGCGGCATGCCCGACGCGTCGAAGACGAAGGTCGCGGGCAATCCCCGCCCACCCCATGCCTTGAACACTGCCTGGCTCCGGTCCAGCAGAACGGTCCCGGCAATCGGCACTTCGGCCAGGAAGCGCTGCACGCGTTCGGGCATCTCGCCGTGGTTGATGGCGATGAACTTCAGTCCGTGCGATGCGGCGAATTGGGTGGCCAGTGCGTTGAGCGACGGCATCTCGACCCGACAGGGGCCGCACCAGCTGGCCCAGAAGTTCACGAGCAGCGGGTGCCCCGCGAAGTCGGCCAGGGTGCGGCGCTGACCGGTGAGCAGCTCGATCGCATCGAGCCGTGGCGCCCTGGCGGGACGCCACGGCGCTAGAGTGTTGCCGGCATCGACCGGTGCCTGCGCGGCAACCGCACCGACCGAAGCCGCCACCGCTGCCGCCGCCCCGCGCAGCAGCATCGCGCGGCGGCACAGCGTGGCCATGGTGGGGCGATGGTCAGGCGGCGACGCGCGTGGAACCGATGCTGTAACGGAACGTGGTCGGGTCCAGGCTGTCGAGCCGGCCATTGGCGGTTTCGCCGTTGGGATACATCAGGAAGCCGATCGGACCCTGCTGGCGCGCGCCGGGCAGGCGCATCTCGTCCGCGTGGTTGTAGCCCATCCAGTTCATCTCCCACGCGCCGAACAGCATGGCGTTGGCGGCGCGCACGCGCGCGTCGGTGGCGGGCAAGCCTTCCTTCGTCTCCTCGAGCATGACCTTGCGCACGTCGGCCGGGTCCACGGGCACCCAGCCGTAGCCTCGCGCATAAAACTCGGCGCGGCAGTGCTGCGCCTTCGAGATGTCGCCACTCTTGCCCATGCTCTTGTAGCCGTGCGCCGAGTCGTCCACGCGCACGCCGTACACGTCGCGCGCGGGCACGCCCGAGGCACGGGCCAGCGCGACGAAGAGGCCGTTGAGGTCGGCGCACTTGCCGCCGAGGTTGCCGCTGGTGAGCACGAATTTCACGTCGCCGGTGCCGCAGCCGCGCACGCTGCCCTCGCGATGGCAATTCGCCACGATCCAGTCGTAGATCGCCTTCGCCCTCTCCATGTCGGTGTGCGCCCCGGCATCGGCGGTGATCTTGCGGGCGGTGTCGCCCACGATGCCGTCGGTCGGCTTGAGCGCGGTGGCACGCAGCCAGGGGCGCAGGTCGGCCGCGCTGGCGTTGACGGGGCGCGACTCCACGCCGAGGTCGGTGGCGCGGTCGCGCAGCGCCACGCGGTTCACCAGCGTGACCTGCTGCTGCACCTTCGGGTCAGTCCACTCGACCACCAGCATCTGAGTGTCGGCCGGGCCGCGCACGACTTTCGCCAGGCTCGCGCCCGGTGCATCGAAGCGTGTGTCCACCAGGCGCTGGTATTCCACGCCGCCGCTGCCGACGAGCTGCCTTGCCGGCAGCGGCACCCACACGCGGCCAAGGCCCGTGCGTTCGCTCAGGTCGACATGGGTCGTCACGTCGTAGGCGCGCCAGCCCTCGCCGGCCGGCCGCGGCGCGGCGCCCGCCAGCGAGGGCAGGGCGGCACCCAGCATGCCGAGCAGGGGCGTGGTGGTGGACATCTGGAGAAAGTGTCGGCGTTGCATCGTGGGTTCTCCTTGGAATCAATGCTCAAAAGAAGACCGGTGGCAGGGCACCTTGCCACGAATGCCATCGCCTCGCCATCCGCAACTCCCCCCAAACGCAACCGCTCATTCTTCCCCGGGCTTCAACTCGCGCGCGAGACGCATGCCGACCAGGGTGTAGCGGGTCTCGGCCGTGTTCCAGTTTCGATATGACGAGCGGACGTACAGGGCCGAACTGGCCCACGATCCGCCCCTGCGCACATGGAGCCTGCCGGTGCCCGGCCCCGGCGGGTCGTCGCGAGGCGATTCCGCGTAGTAGTGCTCGCCGTACCAGTCGGCGACCCACTCCCAGACATTCCCGTGCATGTCGAACAATCCGAAGGCGTTGGGCGCGAAGCTTCCGACCGGAGCGGTGAACTCATGGCCGTCATGGCCGGGCACCGCGAATGGCAGCCGTCGCGGCCAGCGTTGTGCGGTGTCCAGATCGAGCAGCGCCGCCGAGCCCAGCAGGCTTGCCGGGGCGTCGCCGGTGTTGTAGCGCGTCGAGGTGCCGGCACGGCAGGCATATTCCCACTCGGCTTCGCTCGGCAGCCGGTAGACCGCGCCTTCGCTCTGGCTGAGCCATGCGGCCATGGCCTTGGCGTCGTTCCACGTGACGTTCACCACCGGGTGGTCACCGGCCTGCGCGAAACCGGGATTGCGCCAGGAGTACCGGGGGTCGCGCCCCTCGAAGGCATCGCCGCGCGCTGAGGTCGCCGGGTCGTAGGCTGCGTTGTAGCCGTAGCCGCCTGTGCCGTCGGCGATGGACTCGGGTACGTAGCCGGAGCGTTCGATGAAAAGCCGGAACTGGTCGACCGTGACTTCGTGCTGGCCCAGGTAGAACGCACGGGTGATGCGCACTTCGTGCCGAGGCGCTTCGTCGCCGAGGGCTTGCAGATCGCCCCGCGCGTAGGGTGCGTAGGCCTGCGCCAGGCGCTCGACGCTCTCGTCGCTGCCCATGGTGAACACCCCTGCGGGCACGCGGACCAGCTTCATGCCGAGGCTGTTCTCGATGACGACAGGTCGGGTTTCGTCGCGAACCAGCCCGCTGCAGGCTGCCAGCGAAGCGATCGCAAGGCAGGCCAGGCTCTGCGACATGACGTTCGTGATCGAAGATCCCGGGAACGAAGATGAATGACTCATGGCGCATCGACGAGCAGGGCGCCATCTTGCGCCTCTTTCGTCATGTCGAGGTGCTTCGCCGGCGCGAGGACGGGCGCCCGAACCGGCCCGATCGCTTTTCAGCCCGCCTGGAAGAACCGGTTGCCCGGCCGCGGCAGGCCCAGGTTCTCCCTCAGGGTCTTGCCTTCGTACTCGCGTCGGAAGATTCCGCGGCGCTGGAGTTCGGGCACGACCTTGTCGGCAAATGCATCGAGGCCGCCGGGCAACCACGGAAACATGATGTTGAAACCATCCGAGGCTTCGCTCTCCAGCCATTCCTGCATTTCGTCGGCGATGGTCGCGGCCGTTCCGACGAACGCCAGCCCACCGTAGCCGCCCAGGCGCTGCGCGAGCTGGCGTACCGTGAGGCCTTCGCGTCGTGCCAGTGCGATCACCCGCTCTCGGCTGCTCTTGCTGGCGTTGGTTTCAGGCACGTCGGGTAGCGGCGCATCAGGATCGAACTTCGACGCGTCGTGGCCCAGCGCGATCGACAGCGAAGCGATCGCGCTTTCGTAGTGGACGAGGCTGTCGAGCCGGGCGCGAATCGCGTGCGCTTCGTCGACCGTGTCACCGACGACCACGAACGCGGCCGGCAGGATCTTGAGGTGGTCCCGTTGGCGACCCAGGGTGGCCAGCCTGCCCTTGACGTCGGCGTAGAAGCTCCGGCCCTCGGCCAGCGTTCCGGGCGCGGCGAATATGACCTCGGCCGTCTCTGCCGCGAGCTGACGGCCCGGTTCCGACGCACCAGCCTGAACGATCACCGGCCAGCCTTGCACCGGCCGCGCGATGTGGAGCGGGCCGCGCACCGAAAGGTACTTGCCCTTGTGGTCGAGCGTGTGCAGCCGGGCCGGGTCGAAGAAGAGGCCGGCCCCGGCGTCGCGGACGAATGCGTCGTCGGCCCAACTGTCCCAGAGGCCGGTCACCACGTCGTAAAACTCGCGCGCACGCGCATAGCGCTCGCCATGCGCAAGGTGCTCCTCGCGGCCGAAGTTCAAGGCTGCGTCGGGGTTCGAGGTGGTCACGATGTTCCAACCCGCGCGGCCTTGGCTCAGGTGGTCGAGCGAGGCGAATCGGCGAGCGATGTGGAAGGGTTCATCGAATGTGGTGGAGGCGGTGGCGACGAGTCCGATGTGGTCAGTCGCCTGGCTCAACGCCGACAGCAGCGTGAACGGTTCGAAGGAGGTCACTGTGTGGCTGCGCTGGAGCGCCTCCATCGGCATGTTCAGTACCGCGAGGTGATCCGCCATGAAGAAGGCATCGAAGCGGGCGCGCTCCAGCGTCTGCGCGAATCGCTTGAGGTGCGCAAAGTTGAAGTTCGCGTCTGCGAATGCGCCCGGATAGCGCCAGGCGCCCGTGTGGATGCTGACTGGGCGCATGAAGGCGCCTAGCTTGAGTTGGCGGGGTCTGGTCATGGGTAGCGTGTCGGGATGGGTGTCCGCCGGATGGCGGCGTAGCACCTTGGCCCGGAGAGGGCGCGCTTGTCCAGCATGAAAAGCGCATCAGGAAACTCGAAAACCTTCTTTGGCGGTTGCAGGCCTCGGCACCAGAATCCGCCGCGTCAGGCGCAGGGCGGAACCTCGGCTGCCTCCCTCTTGTTTGCAAGGACCCTCTCATGTTGCTTCTCGCTTCCGAAGATTTCGAAGACCGTCCGATGCGCAGATCGTCGCAATGGACGCTGCGTTTCATGTCGCTCGGCGTGCTGATCGCCGGCGCGATGGCGCTGATCGCGGCCTTGCTCGCCAGCCCCTCCGCCCACGCCCAGTCCAAGGGCGAACTGCGCGTCGGCTATCAGAAGTCGGCCAGCCTCTTCGTGTTGCAGAAGGCCCAGGGCACGCTGGAGAAAAAGCTCGCCCCGCTCGGCTTCGGCGTGAAGTGGGTCGAGTTCCCGGCGGGACCGCAACTGCTGGAAGGCCTCAACGTCGGCGCGGTCGATGTCGGCTATGTCGGCGAGGCGCCGCCGATCTTCGCGCAGGCGGCCGGGGCCAGGTTCGTGTACGTCGGCTTCGACCCGGCTGCACCGCAAGCCGAGGCCATCCTGGTCACCAAGGATTCACCGATCCGGTCGGTTGCCGACCTGAAGGGCAAGAAGGTCGCGCTGAACAAGGGCAGCAACGTGCACTACCTGCTCGTGAAGCAGCTCGAGAAGAACGGGCTTTCGCTCTCGGACATCCAGCCCATCTACCTGGCGCCAGCCGATGGCCGTGCGGCTTTCGAGAGCAAGAATGTCGATGCGTGGGTGATCTGGGAGCCGTTCCAGGCTGCCGCCGAGAAGGCCACGGGCGCACGCATCCTCGCGGACGGAACGCCGAACGTGGTGAACAACTACCAGTACTACCTGGGGGAGCGCGCTTTCGTCACCAGGAACCCGCAAGTGATCGATGCCTTGTTCGAGGACGCGGTCACGCAAGGTATCTGGTTGAAGAAGAACCTGCGGCAGGCGGCCGAGCTGATTGCGCCGCTGCAGGGGCTGCCGGTCGACGTGGTCGAGACGGCGTTGCGTCGCTACGAGTTCAACGTGAAGCCCATCACGCCGGCCGTCGCTGCGGACCAGCAGAAGATTGCGGACACCTTCTTCCAGCTCAAGCTGATTCCGAAGCCCATCCGGATCAGCGATGCGGTCGTCGCCGCAAAGCCCTGAAGGAGAGCGCGCCGCAAGCCCCATGACCCTCTCTCGAAAGCAGATGCACCTCGGCGCCTTCTTCTTCGGCGTCGGCCATCACCTTGCGGCCTGGCGTCATCCCGACGTGGATGCCGGTGCGGCCAGCCGGATCGAATCGCTGAAGGAATGGACGCGCATCGCCGAAGCGGCCAGGTTCGATGCGATCTTCTTCGCCGACAACGTCGGCCTTCCCGGGCCCCCCGATGCGGTCGTGGCTAAAAACGCGCTGTGGTATCCGCTCGACCCGCTCATCACGCTGGCGGCGCTGTCGCAATCGACCACGCACATCGGCCTGGTGGCGACGGTCTCCGCCACCTACCTGCCGGCCTATCACCTGGCGCGCAAGTACGCGACGCTCGATCAGATCAGCGGAGGGCGCAGCGGGTGGAACCTCGTGACTTCGGGCAGCGATTTCGAAGCCCGCAGCTTCGGTCTGCCCAGGCAACTCGACCACGCCCATCGCTATGCGCGGGCGCACGAGTACGTGAAGATCGTGAAGGGGCTGTGGGACAGCTGGGAGGACGATGCCTTCATCCATGACAAGTCGGCCAACCGCTTCTTCGAGCCGCAGCGCCTGCATCGCGTGGCGCACGAAGGTGAGCATTTCACGGTGCATGGTGCCTTGCAGACGCCGCGCGCGCCGCAGGGCTACCCGGTGCTGGTGCAGGCCGGTTCCTCTGGTGATGGGCAGGATCTTGCCGCCGCCACGGCCGAGGTGGTGTTCACCGCCCAGCAGACGGCGGATGACGCGCGGGCCTTTTATCGTTCGCTGAAGGGCAGGCTCGCCGCGCATGGACGCACGCCGGACCAGCTCAAGATCCTGCCGGGCATCTCGCCCTTCGTCGGGCGGACCCGGCAGGAGGCGCAGGAGAAGTTCGAGCAACTGCAGGGCTTGATCGACCCCGCGCTTGGCGTCGGGCTCCTCTCCACCTTTCTCGGCAATGTCGACCTCTCGGGCTATTCGGTCGACGACCCTTTCCCGCAGGACCTGCCCGTGACCGAAGGCTGGAAGAGCCGGCAGGAACTCTTCGCTGCCATGGCCCGGCGAGACCACCTCACCATTCGCCAGCTGTACGAAAAAGTGGCGGGCGCCCGGGGCCACTGGACGCTGGTCGGCACGGCCGAGAGCATCGCCGACCAGCTCGAGCACTGGTTCACCACCGGCGCGGCCGACGGCTTCAACGTGCTGGCGCCGACGCTGCCCCACGGCCTGAAGGACTTTGCCGATCTCGTGATCCCCGAACTGCAGCGACGCGGACTGTTCCGCACGGACTACGAGGGTCGCACTCTGCGCGAGCATCTGGGGCTGGCGCGACCTCCGCATCCGAGCGCCCGGGCGCCGGGCGGGTCGGGTGCAGTCGCCAGCGTCTTCAGGAGTGGCACACCAGTCCGTCCTTGAGCTGTGCGATCTCCAGGCGGAGATTGCCTCCACGCGCAACGCGCGCACGGTCCAGCGTGCCGTCGGATTCCCAGCGACGAAGCGCGGCCGACAGGTAGTCGCGAGAGGCGGCGTCACCCTCCTGCAGGCGCGCACCGGCGCCGTCGACGGCTTCGAGCGAAGTAATGAGCGGCCGATAGAAGCGCCATTGTTCGTCTCGCAGCAGGCGATCCAGGACCTCGATGTCTTCCGCCAGCGCGGCGCATTCCCCAGCCATGAAGGCCGAAACCGCGTGCACGCCGGAGGGATAGCGCCGCGGAACCGCGCCGTAGCGCGAGGCCACCGTGCGGGCATAGCTGGAGCCTTCGCCGACGCACACGGTGGCGCCCTGCAGGGCCGCCTTGTCCTGGATGCGGCCCTTGCGCAGCGTCACGACCATGCCGCTGCCCGGGCTGTAGTCGCCCGGCGCGACGGTCACGCCCTCCAGTTCCCGGGACTCCGGCACGCCGGCGAAGACCACGTCGACATCGCCCCGGCGCAAGGCGGCGGCCTGTGCGTACGGCGCCAGGCCTACGAGCTCCAGCCGTACGCCCAGTGATGCTGCAAGTCCGGCTGCCAAGGTCGCATCGAAGCTGTCGGGCTCGGGGGGTGTCGGCGCTTCCGGCGGTGCGGGTCGCGGATAGCTGCGGACGCCGACGCGCAGCACGCCGCGCGCGACCGCTCGATCGAGGACAGGGCCATGGGGCAAAGCCGCAAGAGGCGTCTCGCTCCGCAAGGCGCCCACCCCCGCGGCGGCGGCCACCAGCGCCGCGACCGCGAGGCCGGCGCGCGGGGTGAGCCAGCGTCTCTTGCGCAGCCTGGGCGTCGCGCGCTTCGGTGCCGTCTCAATCATCGAGGCTCAATCCCTTGCGCCAGCGCAGCAGCCGGCCTTCCAGCAGGGCCAGCAGGTAGTTGAGCAGCAGGCCCAGCACCGCCAGCAGCAGGATGCCGCTGTACATGGTCGGGATCTGGAAGGTCTCCTGCGAGTTCAGGGTCAGGAAGCCCAGGCCCGAATGCGCCCCGATCATCTCCGCCGCGACGAGGGCGGTGATGCAGTAGGCACCCGCCAGCCGCACGCCGGTGAAGATCGACGGCAGCGCCGCGGGCAGCACCACCTTGAAGAAGATGAAGCGCCGAGAAGCGCCCATCGAGAGGGCCGAGTTGACCAGCAGCCGGTCGACCTGCTTGACGCCGCTGATCGTGCTCAGCAGCACCGGCCAGAAAGAGGCCCAGAAGATGATCGCCACCTTGGACAGTTCGCCGATGCCCAGGAAGAGGATGAACACCGGGAACAGTGCGAAGGCCGATGTCTGTCGGAACAACTGAAGGACGGGGTCGACGATGTTCTCCAGCCTTCGCCATCCACCCATCAGCAGGCCGAGCGTCACCCCGGCAGCGATGGCGAGCAGCAAGCCCCAGAGGGAGCGTTGCAGGCTGGCGGCGATGTGCTTCCAGAGCTGCCCGTCGAAGCCGAGCTGGACGATCGTGCCAAGCACAGCGGAGGGCGGGCTCAGGTAGGCGTCGCTCACGACGCCGAGGCGGGGCAGGGCCTCCCACAACGCGAGAAAGACCAGGATGCCCAGTCCTCGTTCGACGATGCGGCCGGCGCCGCGCACCCGGCGGGCGAGGGCGGCCAGGGGCCGCCGCGCGCGGAGATCGCGGGACCGTGCAACGGCCTCGAGCGTCCCTTGGTCGTGAATGGGGTCGACGGCGCTCACACAGCCTCCTGCAGTGCGCGAAGAGGACCGGGCGTTGCCGAGCGCGCGGCAGCAGGATGCACGCCGAACTGCACTTCGTCCTTGAGCACGTCCCAGGCACGTTGGCGCAGCGCGACGAATTCGGCCGAGTTGCGGATCTCGTTCGATCGGGGCCGTGCCAGAGGGACATCGATGATGTCCTTGATCCGGCCCGGACGCTGCGTCATTACCGCCACGCGGTCCGAGAGGTAGATGGCCTCGTCGAGGCTGTGCGTGATGAAGACGATGGTCTTGCGGTCCTGTTCCCAGATGCGAAGCAGCTCGGTCTGCAGGATCTCGCGCGTTTGTGCGTCGAGCGCGGCGAAAGGCTCGTCCATCAGCAGCACGTCCGGCTGGTAGGCCAGTGATCGCGCGATCGCGACGCGCTGCTTCATGCCGCCCGAGAGCTCGTGCGGATAGCTGTTGCCGAAACCCTGCAGGCCGACACGCTCCAGGTATTCCTGCGCGGTGCGACGCCGCGCCTCGCGGCTCATGCCGCGGATCTCCAGCCCGACGGCAATGTTGTCGAGCACGGTGCGCCACGGAAACAGCGCGTAGCCCTGGAACACCACGCCCTGGTTGCGATTGACGCCCGCGAGCGCCTGGCCACCGATGGTGATGTGCCCGCCGGTGCGCGCCGTCAGTCCGGCCAGGATGCTCAGGAAGGTCGACTTGCCACAACCCGACGGGCCGAGCACCGACAGGAATTCGCCTTCCCGAACGTCGAGGTCGAAACCCCGCAGCACTGGCACGCGCTCCTGCGCGCCGCGCGCGGGGAAGTCCATGCGAACGTCGCGCGCCGAGATCTTGACCGTCATCGTCGGTCCTCGCCTCAGGCCTTCGCCGGCTTGGCGGCGAAGGGGTTGAACTCGTTGGTGTAGACGTCCTTGATCGCCACCTTGCCCGCGGGAATCTTGCCCTCGGACTGCAGGATGTCGATGTAGTACTGGATGGGTGGCTCCGTCACGACCAGATCCTCCACATAGGCGTAGCGGTCGACGTTCTCGATCGCCATGTTGATGCGCCTGGAGACGAGCTTGCGCGCCTCTTCGGGGTTCGCATTGACCCAGTTTCCCGCCTTGGCCAGGGCCACGACGACGTCGCGCACCGCCTGGGGTTGTTCCCGGATGAACTTGCCGTGCGCGCTGTATGGCGCCATGCCGCCCAGGCCGCCGTCGAGGTCGTAGTCGCTCCACAGGCGCACCAGCTGCTCGGCATGATCGGCGCGGCCGGAGAAGGGCGCATGGATGATCGCCACGTCCGTATTGCCCGTGACCAGGGTCTGCTCGGCCTGCTCGTCGGGGATGACGAGGAAGTTGATCTTGTTCACGTCCACGCCCTTTTCGCGCAGGTACTTCTTCGTCACGAACTCCGCGCAGGCTCCGAAACTGTTGAAGCCGATCGTCTTGCCTTCGAGATCCTTGGGTGCGCGGATGCCGGAGTCCTTGCGCACGAAGTACTTCATGTGCGGCGCTTCCTCCAGCGTCTTTCCGCCGGCAGCGACGACCTTCAGGTCGGCGCCCGAGGCGATCGCGGAGATAACCAGGGGCACCATGCGCGAGCCGAAGTCGATCTCGCCGGTGCCCACGAGCGGAATGATCTGCGGCGCAGCGATCTTGCCGACGTATTCGGGCCGCGTGTTCGTGCCTTCGAAGTAGCCGAGCTCGTCGGCCAGGTAGATGAGGTCGAAAGACGGGTTGTTGGGGTATTTGAAAGCGACCTTGTCGCCGGTCTTGCCGACGACCGCCGGGGCACCCGCGGAGGAAGTGTTGGCGCTTTCATTGCGCGAGCAGGCGGCCAGCGCGAGGCCCCCGGCGCCCACGGCAGCCAGCGAGGCCAGCGATCTCAGGGCGCGGCGGCGCGACGGCAACTCGGCCAACGAGAAGGGGGTCGTGATGTGTGAGGCCATGAGGAATCCTTGGAGGCGACAGCGCCTGTGACGAAGTCGGCGATCGTAGGAATCACCCCGCTCATCGACAACGAAGGATTCCGAACAACGATATGTGGCGAATCTCAATGCCTCGGGTCAGGCGTCGTTCACGCGCCAACTGTCCAGGGTGAAATCACGGTCGATGAGCTTCTCGGCCAACAGGAAGCTCTTGACCTCGGCGAGCAGTGCCGTGCCCTCGGCCGGATAGGCGACGTCCGGAAACTGCGAGAGCGGGTGGGACACCTTGACCACGTCGAGCGGAAAGCCGCTGACCTCGGCATGGAAGGCGTAGTAGGCCTCCTTGTCGCGCTGGATGTCCGCGAGCGCCGAACGCCGTGCGCGAGTCCACGCCGCGGCCAGTCCCGGCGCAGATTGCAGCACCCTGTCCGAAGCGACGATCACCGAAGTCCCGCGCAGCGTGGGATGCTGATCGGCCTGGTCGATGACGGGATAGCCGCGCGAGGCCAGCAGGGGGCCGACATCGATCTGCGCGGCAAACGCGGCGATGGAGCCACGGTCGAGCGCGGCCTCTCCGTCGCGCGGAAACATGTGAATCACCTTGACCGATTTCTGCAGCCCGTGCTCCTTGAGCAGGCCGAGCACATAGCGGTGCATGTACGAGCCGCGCGCCACGCCGATCGACTGGCCCTCGAGTTCCTTGACGCTGCGTACTCCGCCGCGCGGCGTCAGCAGCCACACGTTCATGCCGACCGCGTCGAAGCCGATGAGCCGGCTGTCGAGTCCGCGCGAGCGCGCGACGATGGCCGGCGTGTCGCCGTAGATGCCCACGTCCAGCGCGCCGGATACGAAGGCTTCGTTGAGGTCGGGGCCGTTGGGGAAGTTGCGCGTCGAGATGTCCTTGATGCCGATCGACGCGAGCTCGCGCTGCAGCAATCCCTGGCGCAGGGCCCAGCCGGTGGCGGCAGCCGGCTTCTTGCCGGGGCCGATGTAGCCGAGTCGCAGCACGGTGTCGGTGCCCTGGGCATTCGAAAGGACGGGGAGCGCGCTCGCGATGGCGGCGCCGACGGCGCTGCGAAGCAGGCTCCGGCGGGAAGCAAGGGGTGAAGTCGTAGGGGTCATCGGATTCCAGGGCAGGGTGCAAGCGGCGCGTCAGTGCGCACGCCGGAGCAGTTCGAAGCTGGCATCGGCCGATGCCGTGGACTGGCGCCCCCGGCCCCAGCCGATGGCGCGCCGGTAGCTGCCCACTAGGTCTTGCGTCGCCGGCTCCCGTTCATCGGCGGTGGCGCGGCGGTCCGCGATGGGCGCGACATAGAGCGCGTCCTCGGGGCAGTACAACTCGCACATGAAGCAGGTCTGGCAGTCGTCCTGCCGCGCGATGCGGGGGGGACCGCCGGCGACGGCCTCGAACACATTGGTCGGGCAGGCGTTGACGCAGATGTTGCAGGCGGTGCAGCGTTCGGGGCTGATGAGTTCGATCATGCGGTGATGGCTTCCGTGAGGGGCTGTGCGCGGACCCAGACTTCGTCGAGTCCGCCGCTGAGGAGTCGATGCCGCTGCTTCGGGTCGAGGGCGTCGTGTTCGCGGCGTCGGTGCATGCCGCGCGTTTCGGTGCGTTGCAGTGCGCTGCGGTACATCCAGCGCGCGGTTGCGAGCATGGCTGCCGCCTCTCGGGCGCGCACGGCATCGCTGGCGGTGGCCGCCGGCGCGCTGTGGCGAAGGCGTGCCCAGAGTGCGTCGAGCCGGCCCAGCGATTCCTCCAGCACGTGGCCCTGGCGGAACCAGTTGCGCTCGTACGGGAAGACCTCGGCTTGTACCGCGCTCACCACGGCCTGGCTGTCGTACCCCTCGGCACCATCGGTGGCGAGTGCCACGCCGCCGGCACGCCGCAGCGTCCGCGACACGCGGCTGCGCGCGCCCTTGCCGAAGACCGCTGCGCCGGCGCCGGCCCAGAAGCCGGATGACAAGGCCCACGCCGCGTTGTGGCTGCCGCCGCCCGTGAACCCGCCACAGATCAGTTCGCGCGTCGCGGCGTCGCCGGCGGCGTACAGGCCCGCGACCGAGGTTGCGCAACTGCTGTCGACCAGGTTCAGCCCGCCGGTGCCTCGCACCGTGCCCTCCAGGCGCAGCGTGACAGGGAAGTGCTGCGTGAAGGGGTCGATGCCCTGGCGATCGAAGGACACGAAGAAGTTCGGCTGTGCCGTGCGCATCCAGTCCCGGATCTGCGCGTCGGCGCGGTCGATGCAGGCATAGACCGGCTGCGTCTGCAGGCTCTGTGCGATCACGCTGCGGCCGCGCGAGGAGCCGGCACCTTCGATGGCCTTGCCGTCGCGGTCGTAGAAGGTCGCCCAGTTGTAGAACAGCGACTTCGTCACCGACGAGAAAGCCGGGCCGAGTCCATAGGCATTGGAGAACTCCATGCCCGACATCGCCGCGCCGACCTCCGCCGCCATCAACTGGCCGTCGCCGGTCAGCACATTGCAGCCCAGCGCCTTGCTCAGGAAGGCGCAGCCGCCCGTCGCGATGACCACCGCACCCGCGCGCACCACCCAGGTATCGCCCGTCTGGCGGTTGACACCCGTGGCGCCGCTGACCGTACCTTGCTCATCGACGAGCAGTTCGAGCGCGGGGCTGTGATCGAGGATGCGCACGCCTGACTCCTTCACCCGCTTGCGCATCAGCCGCATGTACTCCGGGCCCTGCAGCGAAGTACAGCGGAGCTGGCCTTCATCGTCGCTCGGAAAGGGATAGCCCCAGTCCTTGAGGCGTTCGACGTTGTCCCAGGTCTGCTCGAGCACGCGGTCCATCCAGGCATGCTCCGCCAGATGACCACCCATCGCGAGGCGGCTGGCCTTCGCGTCGGCGCGTGCGCTGCCTTCGGGCGAGACGTGCCAAAGGCCGGTACCGGAGGGCGCCGTGGCGCCGGAGGTGCCGCAGAAGCCCTTGTCGGCAAGCACCACCCGCGCACCTTGCGCCGCGGCGCTGATGGCGGCCCAGGTGCCCGCGGGCCCACCGCCGATGACCAGAACATCCGCCTCGTGGCGTTGGCCGCCATCGGCACCCGACAGTGCCCGACCTTCGGAATCCCTTGCGCCCATATGTGTTCCGCCGTGTGTTCGTGAGAGGCTTGAACCCTAACGAGCAGAGGGAAGGACGCAAAGAAGGAATGCGCCGATCGATATACGTTTTGCAGCGACGGCCTTATGCGTATTCCGATGAAGGTCGCGCTGATTTCTTCGTTCCCATTGCCGTCGGGCCATCGAAGAATCGCGGTCTTTCCGTTGCCCTGGAGCGCACCGCATGTTGCACCGTCAATCCTTTCTTCGTCTCGCAGCCGCGTTTCTGCTGGCACCCATCGTCGCCACTGCGGCACCGGCCGCCGGCGAACCCGTGTGGTTCGGCGTCAGCGGCCCGCTGACCGGGCAGAACGCGCAGTACGGCGCGCAGTGGAAGGCCGGTTTCGATCTCGCGCTGGATGACATCAATGCCAACGGCGGCATCAACGGCCGGCCGCTGGCCTACACCTTCGAAGACAGCCAGAGCGATCCGCGACAGGCCGTCGGCCTGGCGCAGAAGTTCGTCAACGACAAGCGCATCCAGATCGAACTCGGTGACTTCTCCAGCCCGGCATCGATGGCCGCATCGCCGATCTACCAGCGTGCCGGACTGGTGCAGCTGGGCTTCACCAACTCGCACCCCGATTTCACGAAGGGCGGCGACTACGTCTGGAGCCCGTCGATCAGCCAGGCGGATGCGCAGCCGCTGCTCGCCGATCTCGCAGTGAAGACACTGGGATTCAAGCGCGTCGCGGTGCTGTTCCTCAACACCGATTGGGGCCGCACGAGCCGCGACGTGTTCGTGAAGGCCGCGGAAGCTCGCGGCGCGGAAGTCGTCATCGCAGAGGGCTATCAGCCGGACGAGAAGGACTTCCGCTCGACGCTGGTGCGCGTTCGCGATGCCAACCCCGATGGCCTGGTGCTGATCTCGTACTACCCCGACGGCGCGCTGATCGCTGGACAGGTGCGCAATGTGGGCCTGAAGCAGCCGATCGCGGCGAGCGGATCGGTCTATTCACCCAAGTTCATCGAACTCGGGGGCGCCGCCGTGAACGGGATCTATACCAACACCGCCTTCTTCCCGGACGAGCCGCGCGCCGAGGTGCAGGACTTCGTCAAGCGTTTCCGTGCCAAGTACGGCAAGGAGCCCGACGCCTTCAACGCCTACGCTTACGACGCCGTCGTCATCGCCGCCGCGGCGCTGCGCGAGGCCGGTCCGGGTGGCGACCGCAAGGCCGTGCGCGATGCGTTCTACAAGATCAAGGACGTGCCGAGCGTCGTGTTCGGAAAGGCCAACTTCGATCCGCAGACACGTCGCGTGATCGGCGTGAAGAGCGTCGACCTGGTCGTGAAGGACGGCAAGTGGGCGCTCGGCGACCCGAAGAGCAGGGCGGCCGTCGCCTCGGTGCGTTGAGGCCCGGAGCGCGCCGTTCGCATGCATTCCTCCTTCGCTTCGTTCTTCGACTACACGGTCAACGGCCTGATCATCGGTAACATCTATGCGCTGCTGGCGGTCGGGCTGGCACTCATATTCGGCGTCTCGCATCTCATCAACTTCGCGCACGGATCCGTCTACACGGTGGGTGCGTACATCGGGTGGGCCGCGATCACCTTCCTGCACACGCCGCTGCCGCTCACGATCGTGCTGGTGGTGCTGGGCTCGGGCGCGCTGGGGATGCTGATCGAGCGCGTCGGGCTGCGTCCCCTGCAGGGTGCGGCTCGCATCGCGCCGTTGCTGGCGACCATCGGCATCAGCTTCGTGCTCGACATCCTGGTGCAACTCATCGCCAGCCCCGATCCGCGTTCGCTGCCCACCCAATTGCCGGACTGGAGATTGCAGATCGGCACCGGCACCATCGGCGCGCTGGACCTGCTGATCGCCGGCGTCGGCCTGATCAGCGCGGCGCTTCTCTTCGGCTTCCTGCGCTTCACCAAGCTCGGCTGGGCCGTCCGCGCCACCGCGCAGGACCGGGACGCCGCGCAACAGATGGGCGTGGACGTGAACCGCGTGAACCAGAGCGTGTTCGCCATCGCTTCGGCGCTGGGCGGGCTGTCGGGCCTGTTGGTGGGCATGTACTACAACAACATCAGCCCGGCCATGAGCTTCCAGGCCACCCTGAAAGGCGTGGTGGCGACAGTCGTCGGCGGCGTGGGCAACGTGCCGGGAGCGATCGTCGGCAGCATGCTGCTGGGCCTGACGGAGAGCTATGGCGTGGCCCTGTTCGGAACGCCCTACCGCAATCTCTTCGCTTTCGTGCTGCTGCTGGTGATCCTGGTGTGGAAGCCGAACGGCCTGTTCGGCCGCAAGCGCACACTGCCACCCGAGCCGCTCACCGGCACTTTCATCGCACCGAGCAAGCCCTGGCGAGTGCCGTCCTGGCTGCTGGCGGCGCTCTTCGTGGCGGCCGCGGCGCTGCCGCTCTTCGATCCGTCGCCGTACGTGCTGCAGACCCTGACCAACTCATGGCTCTACGCAGCGTTGGCGTTGAGCCTCACGCTGGTGGCGGGCACGATCGGCCAGATCTCGCTGGGGCACGCCGGGCTGCTTGCCATCGGCGCATACGCTTCGTCGCTGCTCGTGCTGGAACTGCACCTGCCGGTGGGCACCAGCATCGTCCTGGCGGGGCTCACGACCGCCGCGATCGGCACCGCGCTCATCTTCCCGGCATTCCGCCTGCGCGGGCACTATGTGTCGATCGCGACGCTGGGCATCGGCGAGATCGTGGCGCTGACCATCCTCAACTGGGAAAGCCTGACGCGAGGACCGATCGGCGTCTCGGGCATTCCGCCGCTCTCGCTGTTCGGCAGGGACGCCTCGTCGACCAATGCCTTCTACTGGGCTGCCTTCGGCGCCATGGTGCTGCTCGCGCTGGTGCAGTGGCGGCTGCTGCGCTCGCACCTGGGACGCACTTTCCGCGCGGTGCGCGAGGATGAGGTGGCGGCGCGCGCGTACGGCGTGAGCCCCGATCGCTACAAGGCGCTGGCCTTCGGCTTCGGCGGGTTCGCGGCCGGCGTGAGCGGCGCCTTCACCGCGCACCTGTACTCGTACATCAACCACGAGTCCTTCACGTCGCAGATATCGATCCTTGCGCTGACGATGGTCATCCTCGGTGGGCTCGGCAACATCAGCGGTGCATTGCTCGGCGCGGTGGCGCTGGTGAGCCTGCCCGAGCTGTTCCGCGTCACGGCGGAGTACCGCATGCTGGTCTACGGCATCGCGCTGTTGCTCCTGATCCGCTTCCGCCCGCAAGGATTGCTGGGCACCGTTTGAACTTCTTCACACACAGGACATTCCCATGAGCCAACTCAACGACTATCTCGCCGAGAAGCGCGCCGCCGTGCTCGCGCGCAATGCCGCCATCGAGGCCGGCAGCGCGCAGCCGCTCCAGCTCAAGGCCCATGTGCGCGCGGAAGGCCGCAGCGGCGTGCGCCGCCTCCGGATTCGAGACCACCAGGTCATCAGCGACAGTCCGCCGGATTTTGCGGGCTACAACCTCGGCCCGAGTTCGCCCGAGCTTCAGCTTGGCGTGCTTGGCACCTGCGTCACGCACATCTTCCTGATCCAGGCGGCAGAGCGGCAGGTGCCGCTGGAAAGCCTCGAGGTCGAGGTCACCGGCATCATCGATCCGCGCGGCGGCAAGCCGGGCCATGAGCGCACGCCGATCTGGCCCCACGAGATCGGCTACACGGTTCACATCGATTCGCCTGCGAGCCGCGAAGACATCGATGCGCTGTTCGAGGCCGTCGAGCGCAATTGCCCGATCCTCAATCTGCTGCGCAATCCGCAGTCGATCCGTGCCGAGGTCAAGCTGGTCAACTCGAAGGCCGAGGCGGCGAACGCCGGCCGGAAGGAGCCGGATGCCCTCGCTGCTTGAGATCTCCGGGCTGACTCGACGCTTCGGCGGGCTTACCGCGGTCAACGCGGTCGATCTCCGGGTCGGCGAGGGCGAGCTGGTCAGTGTGATCGGACCCAACGGCGCGGGCAAGACGACCTTGTTCAATCTCGTGACCGGGCTCGACCATCCCGACGCGGGCAAGGTGCACTTCGAAGATGAAGACATCACCGGCTGGCCGGCGCCGCGGCTCGCGGAGCGCGGGCTTGCCCGGACGTTCCAGCATGGGCGCGTGTTCGCCAACCTCACGGTGCTCGACAACGTGCTCGTCGGCGCACACACGCGGCTGCGCGCAGTGAAACCGCGCATCGGCGGCGTGCCGGGTGTCGCTGCACTGGCCGAGCTGGCACTTGCGCTGGTGCAGCCGCCTTCCGTCACGCGCGAGGAGCGCGCGCTGCGCGAAGAGGCGCTCGGCATCATCGCGCTGTTCGGCGAGCGGCTTGCGCCGCGCATCGATAATCCGGCGTACAGCCTGTCGTACGCGAACCGGCGTCGCGTGGAAATCGCGCGCGCTCTCGCGCTGAAGCCGCGCCTGCTGCTGCTCGACGAGCCCACGGCGGGCATGAACGAAAGCGAGACGGCCGAGATGCTCGAGATCATCCGCACGCTCAAGGCGCGCGGCCAGACCATCCTGCTGATCGAGCACAAGCTCGACCTCGTGATGCAGCTTTCGGACCGCGTCGTGGTGCTCGACGATGGCAGCAAGATCGCCGAAGGCCAACCGGAAGAGGTGCGCAACGACCCGCGGGTGATCGAGGCCTACCTGGGTCACCGCCACGTAGGCGGCTTGGTCCAGGAGGCGGTTGCGGCATGAGCACGCTGGCTACGGTCGCGCGCACCGGGCTTGCGCCGGCTTCCGGATGGGGCGCAGGCCCGGACGAGGGTGCGTTCGGTCAGGCCGTCAGATCGGAAGGCGCCGGCGGCAGGCACCCGCTGCTCGAACTGCGGCAGGTCAACAGCTTCTACCGCCCGGTGCAGGCGCACTTCAATCTCGACCTCGAAGTGCGTCCCGGCCAGGTCGTCAGCCTGCTCGGCGGCAACGCCAGCGGCAAGTCGACCACGATGAAAGTCGTCCTCGGACTGCTCAAGCCGCGCTCGGGCCAGGTCCGCTTCGACGGACAGTCGATCCTCGGCCTGGGTACGCCGCAGGTGATCCGGCGCGGCATCGGATCGGTGCCGGAGGCGCGCCGCCTGTTCCCGGCAATGACCGTGCGTGAGAACCTGCTCATGGGCGCCTATGCGCGCAACGACCGCAAGGCCGTCGCCGAAGACCTGGCGCGCATGCTGGAACTCTTCCCGCGCGTGGCCGAGCGCATCGACTTCCAGGCTGGCACCCTGTCGGGCGGCGAGCAGCAGATGGTGGCGATGGCGCGAGCGCTGATGGGGCGGCCGAAGCTGCTGTGCATGGACGAGCCGACGATGGGCCTGTCGCCCCTGTATGTCGACAGGGTGCTGGAGCTCATCGCCCGCATCAATGGGCAGGGCGTCTCCGTCTTCATGGTCGAGCAGAACGCGAGCCTCGCACTGCAGATCGCGCACTACGGGTACGTGCTGCAAACCGGGCGCATCGTTCTGCAGGGTTCCGCCAGGGAACTGCTGGCCGACGCGCGCATCCGCGACGCCTATCTCGGGGGCGGCGATGCCGCCCGGACTGCTTCCTGAAAGACCCGCCTCATGACACTTCAACTCGATCACATCGTCATCGCCGTCACCGACCTCGAAGCGAGCATCTCCGACTACACGGCGCTGGGATTCAACGTCCAGCGCGGAGGCGACCATCCCGGCCGGACGACGCACAACGCGTTGGTGGTCTTCGCCGACGGCAGCTACTTCGAACTGATCGCATGGAAGGCCCCGGCGCCACAGGAGCGCTGGTGGCAACTGCTGCAGCGCCACGGCGAAGGCATCGTGGACTTCGCGCTGCTGCCGACGAGCACGGCCGAGACCGTGGAAGCGGCGGCCCGTCGCGGCCTGGTGCTGGACGGCCCGCTCGATGGCGGACGCGTGCGGCCCGATGGCGAGCGCCTGAGCTGGCAGACTGCGCGGCCGCCGTCACTGGACCTTCCCTTTCTCTGCGGCGACATCACGCCGCGCGCATTGCGGGTACCCGAGGGCGATGTCCGCGTGCATCCCAACGGCGCGACCGGCGTGGCCAGCCTGGCGATCGCGGTGCACGATCTCGATGCCACGCTGTCGCGGTACGGGGCGCTGCTGGGCGATTCGGAAACACCCGGTTCCGCGCGCGTCGGCGGCGCTGTCACGTTGCCCGGGGGACGCTCGCGACTGGCGCTCATCGAGCTGGGTGACAGCACGCTGGTGCTGTCGTCGACGCGCGGAGCCCTGGAAGGTGCCGGAGCGCAAGGAGACGCCATCGACCCGATCGGCGCGCGCCTGGCGCTGCGTGGGGAAGGACCCTTCGCCGTCGTCCTCAGGACTTCGCTGGCCGGCGCGCCCCTCTCGCCGGACCTTGCGAGCACGCATGGCGCGAGCATCGAGTTCGATGGCTACGGGGAAGCGCAGCGCACGCACGCGGCTTCGGCCCGACCTGCCTTTCTTTGAGCGGACGCCCAGCAGTCCAGGAGACCCCCACCTTGTCTTTTCCACCATCCGCCTCCGGGGCAATGCCGGCGAAGAAGCGCCTCGGCTTCTTCAGCCGGCTTCTCGACGACGCGCCGGCCGCCGAGCGCTACCGGCTGGTCGCCGAACAGATCGCGCATGCGGAGGCCTTCGGTTTCGATTCCGCATGGGTGGCGCAACATCACTTCCACGAGGCCGAAGGCGGGCTGCCGTCGCCTTTTGTCTTTCTGGCCCATGTGGCAGCGCGCACCCGGCGCATCCGTCTGGGCACCGGCGTCGTGACGCTGCCGCTGGAGAACGCCGTGCGCGTGGCCGAAGATGCGGTCGTGTTCGACCTGCTGTCGGGCGGCCGGCTCGAATTCGGCGTCGGTACCGGCGGTACCCCTTCGTCGTTCACCGCGTTCGGACTGTCCAGCGACGAGCGCGCCGGGGTCTTCGCAAGGCATCTCGCGCTCTTGCGCGACGCATGGGCCGGACGGCCGCTGCCGGGTGGCGACCATCTCTATCCATCGTCCCCGCAGTTGCTCGACCGGATCTGGCAGGCGACCTTTTCCGTGAGTGGCGGTACTCGGGCAGGGGAGGCGGGTGACGGGCTGATGCTCTCGCGCACCCAGCCCCGGCCCGAGGGTGCCCCCCATGCATCGCTGGCCGAGCTTCAGGAGCCGATCATCGGCGCGTACCTCGACCGGCTGCCTGCTGGGCGTCCGCCGCGCATCATGGGCTCCCGCTCGGTATTCGTCGCCGATGACCGCGCCGAGGCGCTTCGCCTGGCCGAACTGGGCTTGCGTCGCAGCGTGGCGCGCTTCGGCGACCCCAGCCGTCCCGGGGCGGGCGCGACGTTGCAGGAACTGATCACGGGCTACGACGTTCATGTCGGCAGCGTGGACGACGTCATCGCGACGCTGAGCGCCGACCGCGTGCTCGATCATGTGACCGACATGGTGTTCCAGGTGCATTCGGTCGATCCGCCACATCCGCTGATTCTTCGCTCCATCGAACTCATCGCCACCCGGGTGGCACCCGCCCTCGGCTGGTCACGCCCCGAGCCATCGCCCGCCTTCAACAAACCATCCCTGCCGCTCGCCGCATGACTTCCACATCCACATCCGACGTGATCGACCAACTGTCCGGGATCGCGCCGGGCCATCCTCTCGACGCGATACGCGCCGGGCGCGCGCAGGCGCGCATCCACAGCCAGCAAAGCTATCTGGCGCTGTTCGAGCCCGCGCTGCCGGTCGCGGGCGATTTCACCTTGGTGGAACGCTTTGCAGTCGCCACCTTCGTGACGGGCGTGCAGGGGCAGGCGCAGGCCAGCCGCTTCTACGCGGCCGGCCTTGCCCGTCAGGGCGCCGCTCGGCAAGTGATCGATGCGCTTGCCGTCGAGGCTGCCACGGGAACCGCGACCGGGCCTTTCGGTCGGTTCCCGGAAGGGCCGCTGACCAAGGAGGACGCGCCGGGACCGTACTGGCGCGTGAGCGATTCCGGGAGCGCCATCCTCGGCGCGCGCTTGTCGGCAGCGCTGGCACATGCCCACCTGCTGGTGTTCCATCCGCGGGATGCGGGCGCGCAGGATCTGCAGGCCCTGCTCGATTCCGGATGGTCTCCCACCGACATCGTGACGCTGTCGCAGTTGGTTGCGTTCCTCGCGTTCCAGGTGCGCGTGGTGGCGGGTCTTCAGGCGTTGGCATCATGACGCTCACGACATTGCAATACCCCGGCAACGTTCCGCCCCACGCGTTCACGCAGGACGAGCTCGATTGGCTTGCGTGGCTGCCGCCGTTGCGCGAAGACGAATTGAGCGACCGCCATTGGGCGGGGCTGGTGGACGCATCGCGGGCGAAGTCGCCGTACTTCATGCTGCTGGCGCGCGATCCGGACATCCTCGGCGCCCGCACGCGCACCGACAAGGACATCTTCTACAACCCTGAAGCAGGCTTGCCGCGCGCGGAACGCGAACTGGCGGCGGCCGCGACTTCGAGATACAACGGCTGCATCTATTGCGCTTCGGTGCATGCGCGCTTCGCATCGCACTTCTCTCGCCGTGGCGAAGAGGTGCAGCGCTTGCTCGACGACGGCGTGGGCACGCGAATCGACGAGCGCTGGGACGCCATCGTCGAGGCTTCAGTGGCGTTGTCGTCCACGCCCATCGCCTTTGGGACCGAGCACGTGGCGCGGCTGCGCGCGGTGGGGCTGGACGATCTCGCGATCTCGGACGTCATCCACGGCGCGGCTTTCTTCAACTGGGCCAATCGGCTCATGCTCACCCTGGGCGAACCTGCCGCCCCGCGCCCATGAACGCCCGCATTCCCATTCCGCCCGCTTCCTCCGTCGACGATCTTGCCGGGTTGATAGAGACTTTGCATGCCAGCGCCGTCGAGCGCGACCGAAAGGGCGGGCATGCCGCCGAGGAGAAGGCGCTGATCCGGGCGAAGGGCCTGCTGCTCGATGTCGTGCCACGGGCTTTCGGTGGCCGTGGCCGATCCTGGTCCGACGTGTTCGCCATCGTGCGGCGCATCGCCGCCGTCGACAGCTCGCTCGCCCACGTGCTGGCTTTTCATCACCTGCAGGTCGCGACCGTGCTCATCTACGGCAGCGAGGACCAGCAGGCACGCTGGCTTTCGGCGACGGTGCGCGAGCAAGGCTGGTGGGGCAACGGCATGAACCCGCTCGATCGGCGGCTGCAGGCGCGCGCGACGGATGACGGGTTTGTGCTCGATGGGACCAAGAGCTTCTGCTCAGGCACCAACGGCTCCAGCTACATGACTTTCTCCGCCGAGCAATCGGGGTGCGGTGGCGGGATGTTGCTCGGCATCGTGCCCACGCAGCAGCCCGGCATCGCCGTGCTTGACGATTGGGACCCGATCGGCCAGCGCCAGACCGACAGCAACTCGGTGGCCTTCTCCAACGTGCCGCTGCCGGCCCGGGACGTCATCCGCGCGGCCGATGCCGTGCCCACACCCTTCCATACGCTGCGCACCTGCATCGGCCAACTGGTGCTGGTCAATCTCTATCTCGGCATCGCCATCGGTGCACAGCGGGAGGCGCGGCACCATGCGAGGACCAGTGCGCGGCCATGGGTGAGCTCGGGCGTGGCGCATGCCACGGACGACCCTTTCATGCTCAACCGCTTCGGCGAGTTGCGCGTACAGATCGCGGCATCGAATGCTCTTGCCGATCGCGCTGCGCACGCGCTGGACGCCGCCTTCGTGCAAGGGAACTCGCTGAGCGCATTGGAGCGCGCCGAAGTCTCCGTGGCCACCGCGGAAGCCAAGGTGGTGGCCCATCGGGCCGGGCTTTACGCAAGCCAGGAGCTTTTCGAGGTGGTCGGCGCGCGCGGCACCAGCGCGGTGTCGGGCTTCGATCGCTTCTGGCGCAACGTGCGCACGCACACGCTGCATGATCCGCTCGACTACAAGCTGAACATGCTGGGGCGCTGGGCGCTCAAGGACGAAGCGCCGCCGCCCTCGCTTTACAACTGAGGCATCGGGCCGGAGTGCGGCGCTCGCCGTGCGGATTCGGGACTCAAATTCCCAGCCACGTCATGAGCGTCTTCTCGACTTCCGCCGAGGGCGCGATGAATCCGCTGTACGTCGAGGTGGCGAGCGCGCGCTTGCCGGCATCGGACTGCGCCAGACTCAAGAGCGTGTCGCGCGCCGTCGCGACCGTGCTCGCGTCGAGCTTGCTCGAGGCGAGCCACTGCTTGATGGGAACGGCGCGCGATTCGGCGCAGGTCTTGCCGCCGGTGGACTTCCAGGCCTTGACCACGCTGGCCGACGCGGTGGCGCCGTAGGCGGCGAAACCGTTCTGCACATAGAAGGGCACCGCGTCCTGGTAGCGCGTGTTGGTGGTCTTCACCGCGCCCTCCTGCAAGCCCTGCTCGCGCAGCATCGCCCGAGTGATCACGGAGGTGATGGAGTCCGCATCGGGCATCACCAGGCTCTTGCCGGCGATCTCTTTCCAGTTGGAGATGGCTTGCAGGTCCTTGCACAGGAAAGACACCTTGTAGTCGGTGAAACCCGCGGTCCAGGCGAGCGTCTTGAAGTTGCCCGACTTGGTCGCCTCGAACGCCACGTGCGCGGGATGAACGAAGGCCAGGTCGACCTGGTTGTCCTTCAGCGCTTCGCGCGCGTTTCGGTACGAACTCAGGACCTTGATGGTCACTGGCTGCTTCAGTGCCTTGCCCAGTGCCTCGGCGATCGGTTCGAACTTGGCTTCGATCTGGCCGTCGGTGGCCTGGTAGGTCACGCCCTCGGTCACGCCGATGACCAGCGCATGGGCCGGGGCGGCAGCGGCCAGCAGGAGGGCCGCAGCCCACGGGACGAGGCTCGGTTGGCGATCGGCGCGGTCATTTGTCACAGAATGTCTCGGTAGTTGGAATGGCCCGCAGAATAGGCGAGTGTCCGCCTCTTGTGGACAAATTTTGCGAATCAAGGCTGGATCTTTCGAGTCAAAGTACGCACTTCGCCGGCCGATGCTGGCCTGTTCCGGAGGGGCTCAGTTGCGCACGATCGCGTAGGCCGCCACACCCGCGACCACGCCGGTCCGGCGCGCTCGCTCGCGGGCGCGCATCTCGTCGTCCCAGCGGCGGCGGTCGCATTCCCAGTGGTTGCCGGTGACCCAGAGGCAGTCGGAATGCCGCTGGTCGGCGCGGTTGCGCTCCGCCGCGCCGGCCACGCCGCCGGCTACCACGCCCGTCACCACGCCGGCGCGCTGCGCATCGCGGCGGTTGTGCCAATCGTTGTTCCAGTGGTTGTTGCGGTGCCATTGGTTGTTGTTCCAGCCGCTGTTGTTCCATTGGTTCGGCGGTGGGCGATGGCGCGAGTGGTGACGCTGCGCATCGGCCGCGCCCGCCACCAGCACCAGCGCCGCCATGAGCAGGGCGCGCAAGGCGTTCATGGCTTTTGCACCAGGTCGACGATGCGGGTCGCCGCCGGGTCGGCCGCGGCAGCGCATGCCTTGCCGAGCCTGGCCACGGTCGTGCTGATCCAGTCGCGCGTGAGCCGGCCGGTCGAGGGGCCGTTGCGGCCGGTGAGGTAGCCGTGCAGCCAGACCATGCCGTTGCCGAGATAGTCCTGGGCCTCGACGGCGCGGCGCCGCTGCACCTCGTTCGCGTTCGCGCCGGGCAGGACCTGCGAGGCCGCGGCATTGAAGTCCGCGCAAGAGAGAGTGGAGGCATCGTCCGCCGCCGAGGGCGGCGATGCGGCGGGCCGGGGGGCCTGCGCCATGGCAGCTTGCCCGATGACGATCGATCCGATCGCCGCCAGAGTCTTGAGTCGATGCATCTGCGCTCCTTGGACGGCGCGTTCCCGTCCTGCTCGGCCATCGTAGGAAGTTCGGCCACAGGCGTCCACCCGGGCGAATGAGCGACTCGCGCCGCCTCAGGTGTTCCGGAAGGGTCCGCCGAAAGGCTTGCTCAGGTAGCGTGAGTTCTTCTCTCCGAAGCGCCAGGGCAACTCGATCGCCTTCGAGATGCCGATCCGCGGCCCGACCTCCACGTCCAGCGGTGGGTGATCGTCCGATCGCGCCAGCAGTGCGAAAGGCGGCGCATCCAGCGCCAGATGGTTGAAGCTGCCGTCCACACCGAGCGCCTGGGCAACCCGCCCAGGGCCGGCGCACAGCAGCCTCGCGTTCCCGAGGCCGCGCCGCTCTCGCATGCGCGCGATACCGTGGGTCGGCTCCAACGCGCGGATCAGCACCCCGGCGCCATGCCCGGATTCGCGGCAGACGAAGTTGAGGCACCAGTGGAGGCCATACGAGCGATAGACATAGGCGCGCCCCGGTGGTCCGAACAGCGCAGCGTTGCGCGGCCGTTGGCCGCCGAAACTATGAGCCGCCGGCTCGGTGCTGTCGTAGGCCTCGGTTTCGACGATGCGCCCGCCCACGCCATCGACCAGCAGCGTCACGCCGATCAGCCGGCGCGCCACCTCGGGCGAAGGGCCTTCGAAACCGAGCGATCCGGCGGCGGGGACGAGGGCGGAGGAAGCCATGTCCCCGCGGCCGCTTCAGCGTTTCGGCGGTCGCGGAGGCAGCAGGTCGGCGTCATCCTCGACGGGAGGATTCTCGAGCTCGGCGATGAACTGCTGGATCGGACCCGACGATGTTCGTTCGAGCAGCCTCCGGCGTTCCCAGGCCTGTGTCTCCCTGCTGCGTCGATCGCGATCCGCCTCGCGCCGACGCCATGCGATGACGGCGCCAGCCGACGCGGCACAGGCGGAAAAAGCGAGGAAGCCGGCGACAGCGACGAGCGTGTTGATCCACTCCGGCGGGACCTTTCCCTCGTACATGAGCAAGGCAACGACCGCCAGGCCCGCCATGCTCAGTGCGAGCGGTGCATAGAGATGCGCGGGGTGCCTTCTCCGCACTGCGCGCCGGACCATCATCCCGAGTCCGAACAGTCCCGCCACCCCGTAGAACACCACCAACGCAGGATCGCTCGCGGGCTGGGTCGACAGCCCACTGATCTCTTGCGCGGCCAACATTCCGAAGACGAGCCATACGCCTAGCCATCCCATGCCTTCCATCATTGATCCGCCGGGGGCCACCGGGTCGCCGTGGTTGTAAGCGGAAGCACGCCTTTCGATGTCGCGCTTTTCAGCGGCCCGAGGCGGCACCGGGCCCGGGAGGGGGACTTCCTGCGTTGCAAACGCGGGGAAATGTCGTGAGGTCAGTGCGTTCTCCTTGAAGCAGAGCTGGAAATCGGCATCTCCTGCGGAGTTCGATCGGCGGCACAGCGAGGCCGCTGGCGCCATGGCGTCGGGCCCTTCGCTTCCTTGAACCCACGAGCCGGTCACGACTGCAGTGCCGGCCTCCTGCCGGAGGTAAGCTGCATTTAAGTTTCAGCCCGCGTCAATCGCCGTAGGCCGCAGCCAAGCGATAGCGTGCGGCAATCGCTTACAAGCGTTGAAATCTGGTTGCATAGCCTCGATGCTCTGGGCAGCAGAGCGCAGGTCGCGCTCCTTCGCTACGATGGCGGCACTCCGTTCGTCATCCACCCCGCGACCCGCCCGCCCGCTTCTCATTGCCCAATCCATGACCACACCCGGGTCGCCACGGCGTCGACGTGCAACCAAGTTGCTGCTGTGGGTGATAGGGCTGCTGTTTGCCGCGGTCTTGGGGGTGATGCTCTTCCTGAAGACGCTCGACGCGGAGGTCTACAGACGAGCCTTGGAGCGAAAGCTTTCATCCGTTCTGGATCGGGAGGTTTCGATGGGCAGTCTGTCGTTCGACCTTGCCCTGCGACCGACCTTGTCCGTGCGCGATCTGCGCATCGCCAATCCCCCCTGGGCATCGCGACCGGACTTCGTGACCGCTGCGAGCGGCGAGGCGCACCTCGATCTCATCGCGCTGTGGAACGGTCAGGTCGAAATGCGCGACGTGCACCTGGAGGGCGTCGACCTGCTGCTCGAGCGCAATGCGGAGGGCGCAGTCAACTGGCAGTTCGGCACGCCCGATCGGGACACCAAACGCGCTGCAGTGCCTGACCTCGGCACCATGTCGCTGTCCGACTTGCACATCGGCTGGCGGCAAGGCGGCGGCTCCGTCGAGCAGGTTCGTGTCGACACCGCCGAGGCCACGATCAGCGGCAGCGTGCCGTTTCGGGTTCACGCGCTTGCCGACTACCGAAAGTCTCCGATCCATCTCACGGTGGAGGCCAACGCCTCGCTGCAGGCTGCGCTCAATGGCGAGCCTTGGCGTCTGTCCGTCGGCCTGCGACCTCCGGGCGCGTCCCTCACGCTCGACGTGCGGTTGGCATCGATCGCGTCGCTCGAGGGCGTTGAACTCGGACTTGAGATGGCCGGCGAGCATCTCGACGCGTGGTCCGGCGTCCTGGGGCGCACATTGCCGGCGTGGGGCCCGTACCGTCTTTCGGCGCAGACGCGCTACGCACAAGGCGGCCTCCAGGTCGAGGACTTGAGTCTGTCGCTCGATGGACTGCCGATGAACCCGTCGCGCGTCGAGATCGGATCGGGCAAGGCTGTGTTCGGAGCGAAAGCGGACAGCCGGCTGACCGTGGAGGGCAAGATCGGCGAAGCTCCGTTCTCGCTCGAGGCGAGCACCGCGCCGTGGCCCGAGCTGCAAAAGGTCGATGGCCTCGTGCCTCTGACGCTGCGCGCCGAGCTTGCGGACTTCACCCTGAGCGCCAATGGCAGCATCACGCCCGCGGCGGAAGCCACGGACTTCGATCTGGCGCTGACCGCCCGGGGCGACGCGCTGGGGCCGATGCGCGCGCTTGCAGGCCTTCACCTGAGCCAACCCTTGCCAGTGGATCTTGCGGCTCACGTGACGCATTCGAAGGAGAGCTATTCGGCCAGGAACATCCGTGGCCTGGTACTCGCCTCGAAGGTGTCGGGCGATCTTGCGTACGAAAGCGCACCGCGTGCGCTGCTCAGCGGGGCGCTGGACCTCGGCCAGTTGGACTTGAATCAGCTGGATATCAAGGCTCGCGAATTGGCGCCGCCTGAGTCACGTCCACGGGACGCCCCCGGTGGGGGCGCGCCGGCGTGGCTCAAGCGCGTCGAAGCGGATGTGTCGCTGCGGATTGCGGGCATCACCGGCCTGCCGGTGTCGGCCAGGAACCTGTCCGGCAGGGTGCACTGGCGCGACGACGTGGTCGGTCTGCAAGGCCTTGCCGCCACGCTGGCCGGCACGGTTGTCGCGGGAGACGGCACGCTTCGCTGGCGCGATGGCCGGCCGCAGATCGACGGCAATGCGAGCATCGCGGTGCTCGACTTCGCCAAGCTTGGCGGTGGCGCGGCGAGAAAAGGACCACGCAGTGCATTCGACGATCCACTGCCGCTCGCGCCGCTGCGTGCGTTCGATGGCAGATTGCAGTTCGACGTTGCCCGCATTGCGGGCGCACCGGTGCCGATCGGCAAGGTTGCTGCGCTCGCCCATTTGCGGGAGGGCAAGCTCGCCATCGACCTGACGTCTGCGACGGTCGCCAACGCTCCGGTGCAGGGCCATGTCACGCTCGATGCAAGCGGGCGGGCATGGCGCGTCGATGCCAATGCGGGAGCCGACCGCGTCGACGTGGCGGCGCTGCTGCGCGCGCCGAATCGGCAGGCCACGGTGAGCGGCGCGATTCAGGGACTGCAAGTCGTGTTTGGCTCGCAGGGCACGAGTGTGCGCGAACTCATGAAGCAGGCGAAGCTTTCCGTTCGCAATGCTCCCTTCTCCCTTGCGGTGGGTCGCGATCGCTCTCCGGTCCGAGTGGAGCAGGCGAACATCGATGTCGAGCCGGGTGGCCCCGTGCGCGTGAGCGCGGTTGGCCGAGCACTCGGCGCGCCGATGACTTTGACGGCAGTCGCCGGGCCGCTGGCCGAACTGCTGAGCCCCGAGACCGCGTGGCCGAAGATGGAAGCGAATCTGCGCACGGCTCTGGACGGAGAAACACTCCAGGTCCTCGCGACCAGCGGGCCGTTGCAGCGTCTGATCGGCCTGCGTGACGTGCCTGTGGCGATGCAGGCGACGCTGCCTGGCGCGCGCGCGACCCTGCAGGGCAATGTGGGCAACCTTGCGGCGCCGACGGGCACGCGGCTCGACGCCCGGATCGAGATCGACAACCTGGCGAAGGCGCCGGCGATGCTTGGCGCTTCGCGCCTGCCTGCCCTCCCGTTGAGCGCCACGGGACGCGTGACGCTGGGAGACGGGGAGGTGGCGGTCGACGATCTCAGCGCGCAGGCCGGCAAGTCGGACGCGGCCGGGCGGCTGCGAATTCGTTGGCGTGACCGCCCGGACCTGTCAGCGGATCTCACGTCCAGACTGATCGATACCACGCAGTGGGCGGCGGAACCCACGGCCAACGAGACACCGGTGCTGGACCGGCCCATCCGCATGCCGTCCCTGCTCTCACGCGACGCGCAGCTGCAACTGAGAGCAGAGCGCTTCCTCCTGCATCGATACGACCTGGCGAACCTTCAACTCGATGGCACGCTCAGGAACGGACTGATCGAGGTTTCGACCACAGCGGCCGAGGGCGAGTTGCGCGGGAACCTGCGCCTCGATCTGCGCCAGGAAGTGCCGGGCGTGGCATTGCGCCTGTCGCTCAAGGACGTCGACACAGAGGCGCTGCATACGCCGCGGGTGGCGCCGCCGCGCGGGGCCGCCACGCCGATGCTGTCGATCAACGCTCAGCTCGCTGGCACTGGCACCACGTTGCGCAACATGCTCGCGACCAGTCGCGGTGAGTTCCTGCTCACGGCAGGCGAGGGGACATTGCCCATCAATGCGGGCTACGGCTTCGAGAGAGTTGCCGGCAACCTTCTCCTGACGCTGCTGCCCGGGCGCAGGGCGGAGGACAACGCCCAGCTCGAATGTGCGGCTGCGCGCTTCACCATCGCCGATGGCGTGGCCACCTCGAGCGACGGCATTGCTCTGCGCCTGAAGCATCTGGACATTCTGGGCGGTGGCGCGGTGAATCTGAGAACGAGCGAGATCCTGTTCGGGTACCGCGCAGTGCGACGCGGACTCTTTCAGTTCAGCTTGCTGGGCCTGACAAGTGGCGTCGCGAGAGTCACCGGGACGATCACCGAACCGACGGTCGAACTGGACCCCAGCGGCATGTTGCTCGTGGGGACCGCGGCCTGGGCCACCGCCGGGGCATCGCTGTTGGCGGGCGACTTGTGGCGCAAGCTGGAGTCGACCGCCAACCCCTGCGCCCGCATCGCCGCCGGCGCCCAACTGTCGAGCGACCCGCTGGACATGCTGATGCGGTCATCGCCATCGGTCAAGTTGCCTTTCCCCCTGTCGTTCAAGCCCTGATCGGTGCGCCCGATGTTTGGGTTCGCTGCGGATGGGCAGACAAAGCGTCGTCGGCACGACAACGCGCTCGATGCCGCCGAGCGCGGCCTGCGACTCGCGAGGTCGGGCGTTCGAAGCGAGCGGTCAGCCGATTTTCAGTTGATCGAGGCCGATCCAGAGGTAACTCGCTGGCCTTCCGGCCTTGCGGTCGCCGTCGTCGCTGACCATGATGATTCCTGCGGCCCCGTCGATGGTCGCCGGGCTTATCCCTTCAGTGCGCGCCAGGTCCCGGAGACCCGGAACCGCGACGCGGTGCACGGAGTTGCTGCGCCGGCCGTTCCATAGCCAGAGAGAGAATTCGCCGGGCTCGCGCGACACGGGCCCGCCGATGACCAGGTACTGCCCGAGCGCGGGAAGAAAGGACAACGCGCGGATGCCGTGGCCGTCCAGATCCAGTTCATCGAGTTCGGGCGACAGGCGAGGTTCCTCGTCCGCTTCGAAGATGGCCGTCGGATTCACGACGCTGGCGATGATCGCGCGGCCTTCGTGCAGCGGGCTGCGAAAGCCGATCAGCAGATGATGCTGGAACGGGTCGACCTCCAAGGCTTCGATGTTGAGTCCGCCCGCGGCCTTGACCTGCCGGATCCCGGCGGCTGCAGCCAGCAGGGGATGCGTCGTCGTCATGGCCTGCTTCAAACCCTCGACGATCTTGGGCTCGACGACCCGATTCCCGTCGACCCGGAAGCGCACCAGCCGCTCGCGAGACTTCTTGGCGTGACCTTCGTCGTCGCGAGAATGGGAGGTGATGGCGTAGACGAAGCCTGCCAGGTCCGCGGTCAATCCTTCGAGGTCGTCCAGCTTCCAGAAGTCAATGAAGGTCTGCAGCAAGGTGGCGGTGAGCGCGACGCTGTGGACCTGGCCGGCTTCGATCGTGACCAGGCTGAAGGGGTGGTCCTTCTCGTCCTCGACGACAAGAAGGCGACCGTCCGGCAATTGCTGGATCGCCGACGGCTCATAGATGCCGGTCAGGGGCCGGAAAGCAGGTGATTCGACGTTCGCCACCAACGCATTGTCCACCCGCGAGGCCAGAGGCGCTACAGCGAGCGCATCAAGCCGCCGTCGACGCGAATGCTCTGTCCCGTGATGTATGCAGCCTCGTCCGAAGCAAGGAAGGCAATGGTTGCAGCGATCTCGTCGCTGGTGCCGTAGCGTTGCATCGGCACGCTCTGACGCCGGTCTTCCTTCGCGGGCAGGCTGTCGATCCAGCCGGGCAGCACATTGTTCATGCGCACGTTGCTGGCCGCGTACTGGTCCGCGAAGAGCTTGGTGAACGCAGCAAGTCCTGCTCGAAAGACGGCCGATGTCGGGAACATCGGGCTGGGCTCCAACGCCCACGCCGAAGAGATGTTGATGATGGCGCCGCTCTTCTGTCTTTCCATCACGGGCGTGACCAGGCGTGTCGGCCGGATCACGTTGAGCAGGTAGATGTCCATGCCCGCATGCCACTGCTCGTCCGTGAGCTCCAGCACCGGCCCCTTCGGCCCGTGGGCAGCGCCGTTCACGAGCACATCGATGCGGCCCCAGCGCTCCAGGGTCAGGTCGATCAATCGTTCGAGGTCATCGTTCGACCGGTTCGATCCGGTGACGCCGATGCCGCCCAGTTCCTTGCCGAGCGCTTCGCCCTTGCCCGATGAAGACAGGACGGCCAACTCGAAGCCCTTTTCCGCCAGCTTGCGCGCCGCTGCGGCACCCATGCCGCTTCCGCCTCCCACCACCACGGCAACTTTCCCGGACATCGCGTTCTCCTTCGACATTGAAATATTCAAACGACCAAAGCGGGGTCGACCCACCGGACACGGTGATCCACGTAGTAGCCGCCGTACTCCGTGTAGCGCAGGAATACGCTTCGGCACGTGCCGCACGCATACACGTCGCTACGGTTGAAAGGGAACCACGAAACGGCGATCGGCGCGTCGTCCGACCCGTACCGAGTGCCGTCCGGATGGAATTCCTCGAACGTCGGCTCGTCGATATCGGGGGGGCGCAGCGTTCCGACCTGCCGCACCCCGGCGGGCCATCGCTCGTCGGTGACGCTTTCCCAGGACGCCGTCTGCAGGACCTTGCAGCTGCATCGCAGGGCCTCGGACTTGATCTGTTGCGAACTCAAGTCGCGCAACTGGGCAGCATCGATCATTGGGTTGGAGTCTGTTCTGGATTCGGTCGAACGCCTATTGTGACCGCCCATGTTCCCCGCCCGTCACGCCAGCAGAACGGGCGTGATCGGGTTTGGCAGCCCGCTAGGTTTGGGTCGCCACCAGCGCGCGCTTGAGGATTTTCCCGGTCGAGGTGGTGGGCAACGAAGGCAGCACCTCGATGCGCGAAGGGCGCTTGTAGGGCGACAGATGCTCCATCAGGTGTGCGCGCAGCGCATCGCGGTCGAGCGCCGCGCCGGGCTCGAGCTCGATGAACGCCGCGATGGTCTCGTTGCCGTCGGCTTCGGGTACGCCCACGACCGCGCTCAGGTGCACGCCCGCAAAGCGGTTGAGCACGGCCTCGACCTCGGCCGGGTAGACGTTGAAGCCCGAGCGGATGATCATTTCCTTCAGGCGCCCGACGACCGAGAGCGCGCCGTCGGGCGCGAGCCGGCCGAGGTCGCCCGATGCATACCAGCCACCCGGCCGCATGACCTGTGCAGTGGCCTCCGCATCGCGGAAGTAGCCCAGCATCAGGCCCGCGCCGCGCAGCCAGATCTCGCCGACTTCGCCTGGCGCCGCGTCGTGGCCTTCGGGCGTGACGATGCGTGCCTCGGCGCCGTCGACAAGGTAACCCGCTGCCGTGTCGTCGCGCGGCTCGCCGCGTCGCGTCAGGAAGACCGAGCCTGCGTACTCCGAGAGGCCGTAGCCGTAATGCAGCGGTTGGCCGAACAGCGATTCGACGCGGTGCTTGAGCGTGAGGTCGAGCGGCGCGGACCCGGTGTAGGCATAGCGCAGTTGCGGAAAAAGCGGCGACGGCGGCGTCATGCCCTGTGCGTCGATGTGGGCCAGCAGGCGGGCGTACATCGTGGGCGGGCCTAGCAGGTTCGACACGCGTTCATGTGCCAGCGCGTGGAGCAAGTCGTCCGGGGAGAACCCGCTTCGCAGCACGAGCGATGCGCCGCTGCTCAGGCTCGCCATCAGCACGGTGCCGAGGCCGAAGATGTGCGTCATTGGCAGGAAGGCATAGGCGCGGTCTTCGCCGGTGAGTGCGCGCGAGTTCGCGGAGACGCGACCGAAGTGCAACAGGCCGCGATGCGACACCATCACCCCCTTGGGCGTGCCCGAGGTGCCGGAGGTGAAGATGATCGCGGCGGTATCGGCGAGGGCCTCGGCGGGTTCGGCCGTCGCGCCGGTGCGCGACGCGGACCGCATCACGCCGGGAAGCGTGGAAGCGACGGCTTCCGCGCGCTGGGCATGCTGGTGCGCCGCGTCCGAGGCCGCGCTGGTGAAGCAGCAGAGCCGCGCGTCGGCACGTTCGACGACGGCGGCGACTTCGCCCGGCGACATGCGCGCGTTGACGCCGCACGACCATGCACCGATGCGGCTGCAGGCCATGATGAGTGCAATGTGCTCGGGGCAGTTCTCGGCCACCAGCACCACGCGGTCGGTCGGCCGGACACCTGCTTCGACCAGTGCTTGCGCTGCGATGTCGGCCATGGCTTGCAGTTCCGCGTAGGTGGTGTGTCCTGCGGGCTGGTGAAGGAAGACGGCGTCGGGTGTCTGCGCTGCACGCTGCGCCAGAAGTTCGTGAATGCGGGTTGCTGTCATTCGTCTATTCCGCCTCGATGCCCTTGGATGCCGTCGCCCAGAGCTTGCGGTCGGCCACGCCCTTGGCAGCGAGCACGTCGGGCCTGCCGACCCAGACGTCATAGCCCTGGTCGAGCAGGCGGGCGGAAAGATCCTCGCGGGCAAGCATCTTGTTGGCGGCCGCGTTGATGCGGGCGACGAGCGCGGGGTCCATGCGTGCGGGGCCGTAGAGGCCGAACCAGCCGCCGACGTCGTAGCCGGGCACGCCGGACTCGATCATCGTGGGCACATCCGGCAGCATCCGGTTGCGCTGCGGCGAGGTCACGGCGAGTGCGCGCACCTTGCCGGAGGCAATGTAGGGGCGGGAGGTGGCGATGATGTCGAACATCATCGACAGGGTGCCGCCCATGACGTCGGCCAGGGCGGGCGCGCTGCCCTTGTAGGCGACGTGCGCCATGGGGGCGCCGGTCATCTTTTCCAGGAGCGCGCCGCTGAGGTGGTTGGAAGAGCCGACGCCCGCGGAGCCGTAGAAGACCTTGTCAGGGTGGGCCTTGGCGTAGGCCAGGAGTTCACTGACGTTGCGCACCGGCAGATTGGGGTTGACGACCAGCACGTTCGTGTAGGCCACCAGCGGGGCGATGGGCGTGAGGTCCTTCATCGGGTCGAAGGCCATCTTGCGCTGCACGTTGGGATTGATCGTGATCGTGGGGCTCGCGCCGAGAAACAGCGTCGCACCGTCGGGCGAAGACCTGGCGACCATGTCACCGCCCATCGACCCGCCCGCACCGGGCCTGTTCTCGACGATGACCTGCGTGCCCAGTTCCTGCGAGAGCGCCGGCGCGATCAGTCGCGCCGCGCCATCGACCGGCCCGCCGGCGGTGTAGCCCACGACCAGCTTGATGACCGCTGGCAGCGGCGCCTGTTGCGCCAGGGCCCCGGTGGGTGCGAGCAACGACAAGGCGCCACCTGCCAGCAACGCGAGTGCCTTGCGCCGAGAAGGGCGCGAAGCAGTTTCAATACGGACCATGTCTGTCGTCTCCTGAGTTGGTATGGAAATTCGGCAGGGGGTAGGCGAAGCGACACGGAGTGCTCGCAGCCTGGGGCGAGCTAGATGTTCAGCACCTGCCGCGCGAGGATGTTTCGCTGGATCTCGTTGGTGCCGCCATAAATCATGGCCGAGGTCGACCCGATCAATGGCGACAGCGCGTTGAACGGCTGCCCGGCCAGATCCTGGTCGCCGGCCATGGCGCCTTGTTCCTCGCTCGCCTCGACCAGCAGCGCGCCGATGCGGTGGTAAGTCTCGCTCGCCCAGATCTTCAGCAGCGACACCGAGGGAGGCAGCGGCTTGCCCGCCTTCACGATGTTGGCAAAGCCCGTGTAGGCGGCCGACAGATCGGCCACGTCGAGCCGAAGCGCCGTGTAGCGCTGGGTGAACACCGGGTCCGCGAAAAGCCGCCGTGCATTGGCCAGCCGCGCCAGTTGCCCCAGCGCGTACTGCGACTGCTTGGGACTGCCGAGAAAGATGCGCTCGAAACCCAGCAGGGCCTTCGCGATGGTCCAGCCGGCGTGGAGCTTGCCGACCAGGTTCTCGGCCGGCACGCGCACGTTGTCGAAGAACACCTCGCAGAACTCCGGCTCGCCGGCCAGCGTGTGGATGGGACGGATCGTGATGCCGGGTGTGCGCAGATCGCACAGCAGGAAGCTGATGCCTTCCTGCTTCTTCGCGTCCCGGTCGGTGCGCACCAGCATGAAGATGTGGTTGGCGTCCTGCGCCAGCGTGGTCCAGATCTTCTGGCCGTTGACGACGAAGTGGTCGCCCTGGGCATCGCGTGCCTGCAGCGCCTCGGTGCGCAGCCCCGCGAGGTCGGAGCCGGCGTTGGGCTCGGAGTAGCCCTGGCACCACACGTGCTCGCCGCTCAGGATGCGCGGCAGGAAGCGCTGCTGCTGCTCGGGCGTGCCGTGCTGGATGAGCAGCGGGCCGATCATCACGATGCCCTGGTCCGGCGCGCGGGCGACACCGTACTGCTCCAGTTCCTCGATCCACGCGATCATCTTGTCGGCCGGCAAGCCCATGCCGCCATGCGCCTGCGGCCACGCGGGCGCCACCCAGCCTTGCGCCGAGAGCGTGAGGTACCACTCGCGCATCTCACTCCAGCGCGCGCGGTGCGAGAGATACCGCAGATGCGCCGGATAGCGCTGCTGGAGGAAGGCGCGGACCATGCGGCGGAACTCGGGATCGGGGAGGGCGCTCCAGTCGGCCTGCCGCGGAAACTCGCCGTCCCATTGGACCGCGTCGGCAGAACGTGAGCCCTCGGCCAGCGACGCATAGCGGCGCTGGTGCGTGGTGACGTTGCCCAGCCATGCCGACAGCCGCAGCGTGCGCTTGTAGAAGAGGCTGAGATCGCATTCCTGCGTGTAGCCGATCGCGCCGTGCAACTGCACGGCCGAGCGCGAAGCCTGCAGCGCCGCGGCGGTGCAGCGCGCGTTGACGCGACTGGCCTCGGCCTCGAGCCTTTCGATGCCCGCGGCCGAAGGGTCTTCGGCCAGCGCCAGCACTTCGGCGAGGGTGGACCGCGCCACTTCGAGGTGGATGAACATGTCGACCGCGCGATGCTGCAGCGCCTGGAAGGAGCCGATGGGCTTGCCGAACTGCGTGCGGGTGCGCAGGTAGGCCAGCGTCTGTTCGAGCATCGCCTGGCCGACACCGGCCAACTCGGCGGCCTGCAGGATCTGACCCGCCGCGAGCGCGTGGCGAAGCGCGTCGCGTGCGGAGCCGCCCTGCGCCAGCACGGCGTTCGCGGGCAGGGCCACCTGGTCGAATCGCAACGTGGCGGCGTGCTCGCCATCCACGAGCGGCGTGAGGATTTCCGTCACGCCGGCGGTGCCGCGCGGCACCCACAGCAGCACGGTGTCATCGTCCCCGCGCGCCGACACCAGCCAGCCGGTGGCGGCCGCGCCGGGCAGCACCATGATCTTCTCGCCTTGCAGCAGCAGGCCGCCGTCGCGTCGTGGTTCGCAGCCGCAGTCCAGAGGGACGTCGCTGAGATCGCCCGCGCTTTCCTGCCAGGCCAGCGCCGGCAGGCTGCGGCCGGCGACCAGGTCTTCGAGCAGCACGCTGGCGGGGGCGCTGTCCAGGCGTGTGAGCAGCAGGGCGCTGAGGCCTGCAACGGCGAGCAATGGCTCGGGAGCCACGTGTTCGCCGGCCGCGCGCAGGATTTCCGCCGCGCCGGAGAGGTCCAGCGCAAGGCCGCCCGCCGATTCGGGTGCAAGCATGCCCGGCCAGCCCAGCGAGACCAGTTCCGCCCAACCGGCAGCGCTGCTGCCCTCGGGCTGTTCGATCAGGGCGCGGCAGCGCTGGATGCTGCGGCTGCGGGTGAAGTAGTCCAGCGCCGCTTCGCGGATCGCTGCCAGTGATTCGTGGTCCATGGGGGTCTTGCTTCGTTGCTGTCAGGGCGGAGCGGAGCGTGCCAGAAGGTGTCCCAAGAGGGCATTCGCCTTTGCGGAAGGGAGGGTTCGGCAAACACTGACCCGCAGCGCCGGCAGAGGAATAGATTCGCTTCGTCGCCGTTTTTTCCTCTTCAAGCATCCAATGACCAAGATCAAGAAGTCCCTGCACACCGAACTGGGCCACAGCACGCCCGACAGGATCACCGTGCGCGGGCGCGACCTGCCGTCCGAGATCCTCGGCCACCTCAACCTGGGCGACATGGCCTTTCTCGAACTCACCGGGCGCATCCCGACGCCGCAGGAATCCGTGACCTTCAACGCCATCGTGGTCACCCTCGTCGAGCACGGCATCACGCCCAGTGCGCTGGCCGCCCGCCTCACCTATGCCGGCGCGCCCGAGGCACTGCAAGCGGCCGTCGCGGCCGGCCTCTGCGGTCTGGGAACGGTGTTCGTCGGCAGCACGGAGGGCGCGGCGCGCATGCTGTACGAGGCCATTCCGTTCGGCTCCAAGCCGGAGCGCCCGCTCGCCGACATGGCGCGCGACATCGTGGCCGACTACCGCGCCCGCAAGGAAATCGTGCCGGGGCTCGGCCATCCGCTGCACAAGCCGATCGACCCGCGCACGCCGCGCCTGTTCCAGATTGCTGCCGAGAACGGCCTGTCGAGCCACTACGTCGCGTTGATGCAGGCGGTGCAGGTCGAGGCCGAGCGCGTGTCGGGCAAATCGCTGCCCATCAATGCCACGGGTGCCATCGGGGCCATCGCGGCCGAGTTCGGTTTTCCGTGGCGCATCATCCGCGGCTTCGGGGTGATGGCGCGCGCGATCGGGCTCGTGGGCCACATCCTCGAGGAAATCGACGACCCCATGGCCGTGGAGATCTGGCAGCGCGTCGAGCGCGAAGCCGGCGGCCCGCGCCAGGACTGAGCGAAGGATTGCCGCCATGACAGACACCCTGGACCTCGACCATCTGCGCAGCTGGATCGGCCGCACCGAGACGCGCGACGAGCTGCTGTCGCCCTGGACCGCGAGCGCCATGGCTGCAACCGTGCGGAACGGCGAGCAAGACTGGCAAGCAGGGCAGGCCCTGCCGCCGCTGTGGCACTGGTGCTATTTCCTGCCGACGGCGCCGCAGAACCAGTTGGGGCCGGACGGCCATCCAGCGCGCGGCGGCTTCCTGCCGCCGGTGCCGCTGCCGCGGCGCATGTGGGCGGGCAGCCAGTTCCAGTTCTTCGCGCCGCTGCAAGTCGCCACGCCTGCGACCAAGACCTCGCGCGTGGCGGACGTCAGCCTGAAGCAGGGCAAGGGCGGTGCGCTCGTGTTCGTGAAGGTGCAGCACGAAGTGCATGCCGGCGGCACGCTGCTGCTGCGCGAGGGCCACGACATCGTTTACCGCGAAGCGCCGAAGGCCGGCGAGTCCGCACCGCCGCAGACCCCGCCGGCCGATCCGGCGTGGTCCATCGAGCACCGGCCCGATGCGCCGCTGCTGTTCCGCTATTCGGCGCTGACCTTCAACAGCCATCGCATCCACTACGACTATCCCTACGTGACGCAGGTCGAGGGCTATGACGATCTCATCGTGCACGGCCCGCTGATCGCCACGCTGCTGCTCGAAGCGGCGCAGCAGAACAATCCGGGCCGCGCGGTGCGTTCGTACAGTTTCAAGGCCGTTCGCCCGCTGACCTGCGGCAAATTGCTGCGCGTCTGCGGGCATGCGCCGCAGCACGACGGAACCGTCACGTTGTGGGCCGAGGACGCACAGGGCGCGCTGCTGATGCAAGCGACTGCCGGTCTGGAATGAAGCCAACCCCCATCAACTCCATCACCCTGCCATGAGCGACACCCATCCCCGCCACCATGACATCCGCGACGCCGTGCGCGACCTGTGCGCGCAGTTCCCCAACGAATATTTCCGCAAGGTCGACGAGGCGCGCGCCTATCCGGCCGAGTTCGTCGACGCGCTGACCAAGGCCGGCTGGATGGCCGCGCTGATCCCGCAGGAGTACGGCGGCTCGGGCCTCGGTCTCACCGAGGCCTCGGTGATCATGGAGGAGATCAACCGCGCCGGCGGCAACTCCGGCGCCTGCCATGGGCAGATGTACAACATGGGGACCTTGCTGCGCCACGGTTCCGAGGCGCAGAAGCAGCAGTACTTGCCGAAGATCGCCAGCGGCGACCTGCGCCTGCAGTCCATGGGCGTGACCGAGCCTTCCACCGGCACCGACACCACCAGGATCAAGACCACGGCGGTGAAGAAGGGCGACCGCTACGTCATCAATGGCCAGAAGGTCTGGATCTCGCGCATCCAGCACTCCGACCTGATGATCCTGCTGGGACGCACCACGCCGCTGGCAGACGTGAAGAAGAAGTCCGAGGGCATGTCGATCTTCATCGTCGACCTGCGCGAGGCCATCGGAAACGGGCTCACCGTGCGGCCTATCCTCAACATGGTCAACCACGAGACCAACGAACTGTTCTTCGAGAACCTGGAGATCCCGGCCGAGAACCTCATCGGCGAGGAGGGGCAGGGCTTCAAGTACATCCTCGACGGCCTGAACGCCGAGCGCACGCTGATCGCGGCAGAGTGCATCGGCGACGGCTACTGGTTCATCGACAAGGTCACGGCCTACGCCAAGGAGCGTGTCGTGTTCGGCCGGCCCATCGGCCAGAACCAGGGCGTGCAATTCCCCATCGCCGAGGCCTTCATCGAGATCGAGGCTGCCGACCTCATGCGCTACGAGGCCTGCCGCCGCTTCGATGCGCGCGAGCCCTGCGGCGCGCAGGCCAACATGGCGAAGTACCTCGCGGCCAAGGCCTCGTGGGAAGCGGCCAATGCCTGCCTGCAATTTCACGGCGGCTTCGGCTTCGCGGCCGAATACGACGTGGAGCGCAAGTTCCGCGAGACGCGGCTCTACCAGGTGGCGCCGATCTCGACCAACCTGATCCTGAGCTATGTCGCCGAGCACATGCTCGGGCTGCCAAGGAGCTTCTGATGCGTCCGCTCGAAGGCATTACCGTCGTCACGCTTGAACATGCCATCGCGGCGCCGTTCTGCACGCGCCAGTTGGCCGACCTGGGCGCGCGCGTCATCAAGGTCGAGCGTCCGGGCACCGGCGACTTCGCGCGCGCCTACGACCAGCGCGTGAAGGGCATGGCTTCGCATTTCGTCTGGACCAATCGCTCCAAGGAAAGCCTCACGCTGGACGTGAAGCATCCGCAGGGACAGGACGTGCTCAAGCGCCTCGTCGCCGAGGCCGACGTGCTGGTGCAAAACCTCGCGCCCGGCGCCGCTGCGCGGCTGGGTCTGTCGTACGAGGCGCTGTCGGCGGAGCACGAGGGGCTGATCGTCTGCGACATCTCCGGCTATGGCGATGATGCGGCACAGCCCGGCCCCTATCGCGACAAGAAGGCCTACGACCTGCTGATCCAGAGCGAGTCCGGTTTCCTGTCGGTCACCGGAACGCCCGACGAGATGGCAAAGGCCGGCTGCTCGATCGCCGACATCGCGGCGGGCATGTACGCGTACAGCAACATCCTCGCGGCGCTGCTGCAGCGCGGCAAGACGGGCAAGGGCTGCCGCATCGACGTCTCGATGCTGGAGAGCATGGTCGAGTGGATGAGCTTCCCCATGTATTACGCATTCGAGGGCGCTGCACCGCCGCCGCGAGCAGGGGCCGCGCACGCCACCATCTACCCCTATGGTCCGTTCCCGGCCGGCGACGGCAAGATGGTGATGCTGGGCTTGCAGAACGAGCGCGAGTGGCAAGTCTTCTGCGCCAAGGTGCTGGAGCAGCCTGGGCTGGCAACAGACGCGCGCTTTGCCTCCAATACGCTGCGGACGGCGTCGCGCGACGCACTGCGCGAAATCATCGTCCAGGCCTTCGCGCCCTTCAGCGCGGCGCAAATCATCGAGCGCCTCGACGCGGCCCAGATCGCGAACGCGCAGGCCAACACCATGCAGGACGTGTGGGCGCACCCGCAACTGCGTGCACGCGAACGCTGGACCGAGGTCGGCACCGGCGCGGGCGCGATTCCCGCGCTGTGGCCGCCGGGCATGCCGCGCGAGTGGGATCCGCGAATGGATGCGGTTCCCACGCTGGGGCAGCACACGGACGCGGTCCTGGCCGAGATCGGCTACGACGCGGCAGCGATCTCTGCCCTGCGCGCCGATGGGGCGGTATGAGACGGCCCCGCTCCTTTTTCCTCACTTCTTGATCGACCTTTGCCATGCACAAGCATCCAAGTCAGGCGCTGGCCGCCTTTGCAGCCGACCTCTCGTTCGAGCAGATTCCCGAGCCGGTGATCCGACGCGCCGAGGACCTGATGCTCGACTGGCTCGGCTCCGTGCTCGCTGCGCGCTCGGCGCGGCCGGTGCGCAGCATCCAGCGCTTCGCCGAGATGATGGGGCCGGCCGAAGGGCCGAGCGAAGTGCTGATCTCGCGCGGCACCACGTCGCCGGTCTTCGCTGCGCTCGTGAATGCCGCGGCCTCGCACTACGTGGAGCAGGACGATGTGCACAACGGCTCCGTGTTCCATCCGGCGGCGGTTGTTCTTGCGCCTGCGCTCGCGACCGCGCAGGCGCTGGGTGCGAGCGGTGCTCAACTGCTGACGGCAGTGGTGGCCGGCTATGAGGTCGGCATCCGCGTCGGCGAATTCCTCGGCCGCTCGCATTACCGGACCTTTCACACCACGGCCACCGCAGGCACCCTGGCTGCTGCGGCGGCGGTCGGCCGTCTGCTCGGACTTTCGCCCGATCAGATGCTGCACGCCTTCGGCTCGGCCGGTACGCAGTCGGCGGGCGTGTGGGAGTTCCTGCGCGACGCCGCGGATTCGAAGCAACTGCATTGCGCCCATGCGGCGGCCAGCGGCCTCATGTCGGCCTATCTGGCGCAGGACGGTTTCACCGGCGCGGCGCGCGTGCTCGAAGGCGCGCAGGGCCTGGGCGCAGGCATGTCGACCGATTCCGATCCGGCGCGCCTGACCGACGGCCTGGGCACGCGCTGGGCGCTGGCCGAGACCTCGTTCAAGTTCCATGCGTCCTGCCGCCACACGCACCCCGCCGCGGATGCACTGCTGCAAGTGATGTCGCAAAACGGCCTGAAGGCCGGCGATGTCCAGCGCGTCGTGACGCACGTGCACCAGGGTGCCATCGACGTGCTGGGCCGCGTGGTGGTGCCGGCCACGGTGCACCAGGGCAAGTTCTCCATGGGCACGGTGCTGGGCCTGATCGCGGTGCATGGCCGGGCGGGCCTGACCGAGTTCGACCGCGACTTTCTCGCGCCCGAGGTCGCTGCCTTCCGCGACAAGGTGATGATGGAACTCGACCGAGAGGTCGACGCCGCCTACCCCGCGCGCTGGATCGGCAAGGTCAGCGTGACCACGACCGACGGCCGCACGCTGTCGGGCCGGGTCGACGAGCCCAAGGGCGACCCCGGCAACACCCTGAGCCGTGCGGAGATCGAGGACAAGATGAAGCGGCTGACGCATTACGGCGAGGCTGCCACGGCGCAGGAGGCGCAGGCGCTGTGCCAGCGCATCTGGAGCTTGGCGGGCGAGCCGCGCGTCGGGCGGCTTCTGGGCTGAAGGGTTTCGCCGATGCCGCTCGCTCCGTTACCCGGCCAGGCCGTCGCCCGCAGCCTGCTCTTCGTCCCTGGCCACCAGGGCGGGCGTTTCGACAAGGCCTGCCAGAGCGGCGCGGATGCGGTCGTGCTCGACCTCGAGGACGCCGTGCCGCCCGATCGCAAGGTGGAGGCGCGCGCGCAGATGGTGCAGTGGCTTGCCGGGCGCGAAAGCGGCGGGGGTGCAGGCCCCCTCGTTGGCATTCGCGTCAACGCGGCCGACACGCCGTGGCATGCGGCCGACCTCGCACTGTGCGCCCGGAAGGGTGTCGATGCGCTGATGCTGCCCAAGGCGGAGGATGCTGCCGTGCTGCGCATGATCGCCGCGTCGCTGCCTGGCGTCGCCTTGCTGCCACTGGTCGAAACCGCACGCGGCATCGACAGGCTCGACGAGATCGCGGCGGCGCCCGGCGTGCAGCGCCTGGTGTTCGGCACCATCGATTTCCAGGCCGATCTCGACATCGAAGGCGACGGGCCGGAGCTGCTGTACTTCCGTTCGCGGGTGGTGCTGGCTTCGCGCCTCGCGGGCCTGCAGCCGCCGGTGGATGGGGTGAGCACCGCCATCGACGATCCCGCGCGCATCGAAGCCGATGCACTGCAGGCGAGGCGCTTCGGCTTCGGCGGCAAGCTGTGCATTCATCCGAAGCAGGTGGCAGTCGTCAACCGGGGCTTCTCGCCCACGCCGACGCAGCTCGACTGGGCAAGGCGAGTGATCGACGCCGACGCGGCCAGCGGTGGTGCACCGGTCACGGTCGACGGCAAGATGGTCGATCGACCCGTGGTGCTGAAGGCTCAGGCGGTACTTCGTGCCATGAGACCCGAGCATCCCGAAACCCCGTGACGCTGGAACATCCTCAACTGCCCATCTGGAAAGCGCCGCGAAACCGGCTTCGCCGGGCCGCTGGTGCTGCCCCCGGTAGGGGGGCGGCGGCCACATGAAGTGGGCAAGCCTGGGGGGAGATTTCACCCCCCCAGGTAGTCGAACAGCTCGCGCGCCGAGGCAGGCAACTGATCGCGGTTGCGCGCCACGATCTTGAGTTCGCGTTCGGCCCATGCATCGGCCAGCGGCACGGTAGTGATGCGCAAGGCGCGTGACAGGCGCGCTGCGGAAGAGGCCGGCAGCACGCCGACGCCGACACCTGCTTCGATCATCAGACAGATTGCCTCGAAACTGCCGACCTGGATGCGGGGGCTGTAGCCGTGGCCGGCCAGCTCCGCCTTGCGCAGCAGGAAGCGGTGGATGGCGCTGCCATGGTGCAGGCCCACGTGCTGCTCTTCGAGCGTATCGACGAAGGCCATCGACTCCGCGCCCGCGAAGCGATGCGTTGCGGGAACCACCAGCACCAGATGGTTGCGGCCGAAGGGCCGTGCATCGAAATCCCCGGTGTGCACATCGCCGGCGAGGATGCCGATGTCCGCACCGCCATCGGCCACCGACCGCACGATTTCCTCGCTCAGGTACTCGCGCAGATCGACCTGCACGGCCGGATGCTGCGTGAGAAAGCCGGCCAGCTTCTCCGGCAGGTATTCGGTGATGGAAGTGGTGTTGGCGAACACGCGCACGTGCCCCTTGATGCCCTTGCCGAAGTCCTGCATGTCGATGCGCAGGTGCTCCATCTGCTGCATCACGCGCTTGGCGTGATAGAGCAGCGCTTCGCCCGCCGCGGTGAGGCTCACGCCCTGCGCATTGCGGTGCAGCAACTTCCCGCCGATGGCTTCCTCCATCTGCTTGATACGCGTCGACGCCGCGGCCAGCGAGATGCAGGCCTTGTCCGCGCCACGCGTCAGGCTCCTCGCCTCAGCCACATAGGCAAAGAGCTTCAGGTCGAAAAGGTCGAAATGCAGATTCACGCAAGAAAGGCGCCGACGCGCCGAGCAGTGAGAACAAGACACTCATTGTCCCGCCAATCCCGCCCAAGTCCCCCCGGGGCCACCCCGCACAGCGGGCCGCCATTTCGTGGAACACCGCGGAACCGGCTTCGTCGTCCCGCCGGTGTTGCCCCCGGCAGGGGGTAGGCGGCCACACGAATTGGGCAAGCCTGGGGGCGAGCTCAGCTAGACCGGGTCCCAACTGAAGACGTCGGCCGAACGGTCGAGCGGGTAGAAGCTCGCGCGCATCGCCGGCATCGCATGTTCGGCAATGGTCTGCGGCGTCCAGCCCTCGGAACGATGGATGGAGCGCACGGGGCGCGGCTGGCTGATCAGCGAGATCTCGTTGTTGCGCACCGAGAAGATCTGCCCATTGACTTCCTTCGCCGCATCGCTGGCAAGGTAGACCGCCAGCGGTGCGATCTTCGAAGGCGTCATCTGCTGGATCTTGGCGACGCGCACGCGCTGCTCCTCGGTGTCGGTCGGAATCGCGCCGATCATCCGGCTCCACGCAAAGGGCGCGATGCAGTTGGAGCGCACGTTGAACTTGAGCATGTCCAGAGCGATCGACTTCGACAGCGCCGCGACGCCGAGCTTGGCCGCGGCGTAGTTGGCCTGGCCGAAGTTGCCGATCAGGCCGGAAGTGGAGGTCATGTGCACCATGGCGCCCGAGTTCTGCTCCTTGAAGAAGGTCGCGGCGGCACGGCTGACGAAGTACGAACCGTAGAGGTGCACCTTGATGACCGAGTCCCACTCGTCCACCGACATCTTGTGGAAGAAGCGATCGCGCAGGATGCCGGCGTTGTTGACGATGGCATCGATGCGGCCGAAGTTGTCGACCGCGCACTGCACGATCTTCGCGGCGCTCGCAGCGTCCGCCACGCTGTCGGTGTTGGGGACCGCCTCGCCGCCCAGCGCGTGGATTTCGTCCACCACCTGTTGCGCCGGCCCCGCGTTGTGCCCCTGGCCATCGACCGCGGCGCCGATGTCGTTGACCACCACCCGTGCGCCATGACTGGCCATGGCCAGGGCGATATCGCGCCCGATACCACCGCCTGCGCCGGTGACGAGAACCACTTTTCCTTCAACCATCGGAACACTCCAGATACTTCTGCGGGATCGCCGAAGGAGAATGCCACGGGCTGAACACGCGCGGTTCGGCATTTCGAAAGAGGGGCTTCGGCAGCCGATGCCGGACAATCGCCGGCCGGACGACCAACTCCTGCCACGGGCTTCAACACATGTTCCCCCTAGACATCCTCCTCACTTACCTGGCGGCTTGTCTGCTCGTCGTCCTGGCGCCGGGCCCCGACAACATCCTGGCCATCAGCCGCGGGCTGAGCCAGGGGCGGGCAGCGGCCTGCCTGTCGTCCGCGGGGGCGGGGCTCGGAATCATGTTCCACACGGTCGCCGCGGCACTCGGCCTGTCGTTGGTCATTCAGGCATCGCCCGTGGCGTTCTGGGTGGTGAAGGCCGCCGGCGGGCTGTACCTGCTCTGGCTGGGGTACAGGGCCCTCGCGTCCAGGGACATGATTTCCTTCGTGCCGAGTTCGCATCAGCCCTTGCGCAAGGTGTTCCTCACGGGGCTGCTGTCCAATGTGCTCAATCCGAAGCCGGGGCTTTTCGTTCTGGCCTTCCTGCCGCAGTTCGTGAATGCGGGGCGGGGCTCGGTGACCGTGCAGATGCTCGTCTATGGCGCCATCTTCGCGGTGATGACCGCGGTCATCTTCAGCATCCTGGGGAACTGGGCCTCGAAGCTGTCGCTGTGGCTTCAACGGCATCCGCGTGTGGGGACTGGCCTGAACGTCGGAGCCGGCCTGACCTTCATCGCGTCGGGCCTGTCGGTGCTGGCGCTGAAGCAGCGGGCCTGAAGTCTCGACTGTTCGACGTGACCGACGGGCCGAGTCCCTGCGTCGCGTCCCGCGTCGTTTCTGGGACAGGGTCCATTGCAGGCCGCCTCATATACTGAATCGGGCTTCCGCCGCATGGATGGCGGGGCCTGCATAGCGTTCAATCCGGAGACTGATATCTAATGAATTACAAGCTACGTCATTGCGCCGCGGCAGCCCTGCTGTGTGCCGCTCCCTGGGCTGGTGCCCAAACGCCCGCTCAGATGCCGCCGCTGACGCCCGAGCAACAGCGCTTCCACGACATCTACAAGGAACTCGTCGAGATCAACACGACCCATCTGACGGGCAACAACACCGAGGCTGCGCAGGCCATGCGCAAGCACTTGCTGGATGCGGGCTTCAAGGCGGACGAAATCCAGCTCTTCGAGCCTTACCCCAACAAGGGCAATCTGGTCGTTCGCTTCAAGGGCACGGGTGGAAAGAAGCCGCTGCTGCTGCTGGCCCACATCGACGTCGTCGAGGCTCGCCGCGCGGATTGGAAGACCGATCCGTTCAAGCTCAAGGAAGACGACGGCTATTTCACCGCTCGCGGTGCGTCGGACGACAAGGCCATGGCAGCTTCGTTCGTTTCGATCTTCAGCCAGCTCAAGCGCGAGGGCTTCAAGCCCACCCGCGATATCGTGCTCGCGCTCACGGCTGACGAGGAGCTTGGCGACGTGCCCACCAATGGCGCCTTCTGGCTGGTGAACAACCAGCGCGCACTGCTCGATGCGGAGTTCGGCATCAATGAGGGCGGTGGCGGCCAGCTCAACAACGGCAAGCCCGTGCTGCACCGGGTGCAGGTGGCCGAGAAGATGTACACCACCTACAAGCTCGAAGTGCGCGACGTCGGCGGCCACAGCTCGTTGCCCACGCCCGCCAATCCCATCTACGAGCTCAGCGCGGCACTGGACCGACTCGGTGCGTTCCGCTTCCCCGTGAAGCTGGCCGACGTCACGCGCAGCTACTTCGAGAAAAGCGCCCAGTTCGAAACTGGCCAGATGGCCGAGGACATGCGCGCCGTCGCGTCAGGAAAGCCGGATGAGGCCGCGACCGATCGCCTGTCGCGCTCGGCGCTCTACAACGCCACGCTGCGCACCACCTGCGTCGCGACGCAGATCACGGCCGGCCATGCGGAGAACGCGCTGCCGCAGTCGGCCAAGGCGACGGTGAACTGCCGCATCCTGCCGCACGACGATCCCGCCGAGGTCGATGCCACGCTGCGCAAGGTGCTGGGGGGCAGTCGCATCAAGATGGAAGCGAGCAACCCGCCGCTGAAGAGTCCGCCGTCGCCGCTGCGCGCCGACGTGCTGGGCGTGGTCGATTCCCTCACGCAGCAGATGTGGCCCGGCATCCCGGTCGTCCCGACGATGAGCACCGGCGCCACCGACAGCCGCTTCATGCGCAACCTCGGTATCCCGATGTATGGCGTTTCCGGCATCTTCTCGGAGCCCAGCGACGCGCGCGCGCACGGCCTCGATGAGCGGGTCGCGATCCCGCGGCTCTATGACGGCCGCGAATTCATGTACCGGATGGTCAAGCAGCTTTCGCAGTAGGCGACAGCCCGGGGGCCTCCGGCATGTTCGCCGCACCCCCGATCAGCTCGCTCCGCCCAGGAACCCGCGCACCATCTTCACGGTCGCCTGCGGGTTCTCTTCCATGATCCAGTGGCCCGAGGCGGGGATCACGCCCTCGGTGACGTTGTCGGCGGCGGCGCGCATCACGACCGCCATGGTGGGGCCGAAGGACTTCTCGCCGCCGATTGCCATCACGGGCACGGTCAGCTTTCCTTTCTCCGCCAGGAAGGCCTTGTTGTCGACCGCATCCTGATCGAAGGCCGCGAACTGCGCGAAGCCCGAGCGCATGGCACCGGGTCTGGCGTAGAGCTTGGCGTAGTGCCGGCGCGAGGCCTCGTCGAAGTTCTTCGGATTGGCGGAGAACTCGTTCCAGAAGCGATCGAGGTAGATGCGCTCTCGGCCGGCCACCAGGCGCTCCATGTCGGGGCCGCCGAAGCGGAAGTGCCAGAGCAGCGGGTTCTTGAGAATCTCCTCCCACGGGCCGACACCCGGCACGGGGGCGTCGATCAGCACGAAGCGCCCGACGCGGTCGCGGTACTGCGCGGCGAAGGCGAATCCGACCATGTTTCCGATGTCGTGCGTGACGAGGTCGGTCTTGTCGATCTTGAGCGCGTCGAGCACCTGCGCGATGTCTGCGGCCTGGGTCTTCTTGTCGAACCCGCCGGCCGGATGGGCCGACAGGCCCATGCCGCGCAGGTCCGGCACGACGACGGTGTGGTCCTTCATGAGGTCGGCGGCCATCAGCGCCCACATGTCGCCCGTCTCGCCGTAGCCATGGATCAGGGTCACCGCTGGCCCCTTGCCGCCGGAGCGGACATGCAGCCTGGTGCCGTTGACTGCGATTTCCTGGGTCTTGAAGGTCGAAGGGAACGGCGGCACCTGGGCCTGGGCCGCACCGGCAATGAGGGCGGCTGCGAGCCATCCCAAGAGAGACTTGAACACGGTTGCTCCTCGGTTGTGCGCGTGATGCGCCGGGCCGTTTGGGCGGCGAAAGGCGGAGTCTCCGCTTGAGATGGCCCGTCCCGCAATAGTCCTTTGGGGCAACCGCCGGCTAAACCCTGGTGCGCCGCTGGCTCAGTCGAAAGCGCCCAGAAACAACCTGAGCGCCAATGCGAGCATGGTCATGCCGACCCCGATGTCCAGCACGCGCCAGGCGAGCGGACGCGAGAAAAGTGGAGCGAGGGCGCGCGCTCCAAAGCCCAGGCCGAAGAACCAGGCGGTACTGGCAATGCCGGCGCCGAGCAGAAAGATCCATTGGCTCCCCAGCGGCTGGCGCGCGCCCACGGCACCGATCAGGACCACGGTGTCGAGGTAGACGTGAGGGTTGAGCAAGCTGATGGAGAGCGTCCTGGCGATGGTCCCGAGGACCGGCCTGGACCTGCCGTCGGTTCGGGCGACCAGGGCCTCCGGTCGCATCGCGCGCCGGAACGCAACGATTCCGTACGCCGCCAGAAGCGCGGCTCCGGCGATCGCCAGCGCGGACAGCAGTCGAGGATGCTCTCCGATCGTCGCGGCAACGCCCCCCACGCCCACGGCCATCAGCGCCAGGTCCAGGAGAGCGCAGACGGCAACGACCGCCAGCACATGCTCGCGCCGCAATCCTTGCTGGAGCACGAAGGTGTTTTGCGCCCCGATGGCGAGGATCAGGGACGCGCTGAGGGTCATGCCCGTCAGGAAAACCGCGAAGTTCGAAGCATCGGCCATGCGGGCAAGTGTCGCGACGAAGTGGACAACGGCGAAGTGAAAGCTGCTAAGGTCAGTGAAGCAATGCTTATCTGATTCGCCGATGCTCGACCTCTCCCTGCTCGCCACTGTCGCGGCCGTTGTCCGTGAAGGCAGCTTCGAGCGCGCCGCTCGGTTCCTGAACATCACGCCATCCGCGGTCTCGCAGCGGGTGCGCCTCATCGAGGAACGTGTCGGCGCCGTGCTGATCGTTCGGGGACAGCCCTGCACGGCCACGGAAGCGGGCGCGCGCCTGTGCCGTCATGCCGAGACGGTCGCCATGCTGGAGCACTCCCTCCGAACGGACCTGCCGTGGCTGGACCCGCAGGACCCCGGGCAGGCGCGTCCCGGTATCCGCGTCGCCATCAACGCCGACAGTCTGGCAACCTGGTTCGTGGACGCCTTGTCCGCGTTCTCGCACGAGGACGCGGCCCTGCTCGACATTTCCGTGGACGATCAGGATCAGACCGGCGAGTGGCTGCGTCGCGGTCACGTCCTGGCGGCGGTCACGTCGCTGGCCAAGGCGGTCCAGGGCTACCGGGTTCGCAAGCTGGGGGCCTTGCGCTACGTGCCGACGGCCAGTCCGGAATTCGTCGCCCGCTGGTTCCCGGCGGGTGTATCCGCCGAGACCCTCGCGCAGGCGCCGAGCCTGGTTTTCGACCGCAACGATCGGTTGCAGGAGCGCTGGGTGCGGCGCACGCTGCGCAAGGACATTCCGCTTCCGGCGCACCGGCTGCCGTCGTCGGAGGCCTTCGTCACCGCTGCGCTCGCGGGTATCGGCTGGGGGATGAATCCGGCGTGCCTCGTGCAGAAGCATCTGGTGGAGGGTCGTCTCGTGGAACTGTTGCCGGATCGACCGCTCGACGTGGCGCTGTACTGGCAGTCGGCAACGCTGGAGGTCCCGGTCCTCGATCGATTGACGCGGCACGTGCACACGGCTGCGCGCCGCGTGCTTGTGTCCTAGCGCTCAGAAGGCACTCTTCGTGCAGCCCCCGTCGACACGCAGCGCGGCGCCGGTCGTTCCCGACGACAGTGGGCTGGCGACATAGGCGACCAGGGCGGCAATCTCCTCGGGCGATTCGAAGCGCTTGATGAGCGAGGTCGGCCGCACTGTCTCGAAGAATTCCTTTTCGAAGTCCTCGAAGGACTTGCCGTCCGCCTTGGCCAGGGTCTCGACGAATTCGCCGACGCCGCGGGACTTGGTCGGTCCGGGCAGCACGCTGTTGACGGTGATGCCCGTGCCAGCCAGCGATTCGGCCAGGCCCCGCGCGACGGCGATCTGCGCGGTCTTGGTCATGCCGTAGTGGATCATCTCGGCCGGAATCTGCAGCGCGCTTTCGCTCGAGATGAAGATGATGCGGCCCCAGTTCGCGCGCTTCATCGCCGGCAGGCACAGGCGGGCGAGCCGGACGCCGCTGAGCACGTTCACGTCGAAGAAGCGCTTCCAGTCCTCGTCGGGAATCTCCTCGAAGGGCTTGGGTTCGAAGATTCCCAGGTTGTTGACGAGGATCTCGATGTTCGGATACCGAGCCGCCAGCGCCTCGGCCGCGGCGGGCGTGCCCAGGTCGCCGGCGAAGCCCAGCACCTCGCCGCCTTCTCCCGCGCCGATGCGGGCCATTGCTTCATCGACCGACGTCTGTGAGCGTCCGTTCACGATCACCCGCGCGCCTTCGGCAGCGAGCGCAGCCGCGATCGCATGGCCGATGCCCGCCGTGCTGCCGGAGACGAGAGAAAGCTTGCCTTTGAGCTTCAAGTCCATGGATGACCGCCTTTCTGCATTCTGGAATGGAAGGCGGAGCGTGCAGCATTCCCCCGTGGCTTGTCCAGCCTACGACCATGCCGCGCGCAGCAGCGCAGCCGGATCGCTGGTGCCGGCGCTGATGCCAGCCACCGGGCCCCAGTCGGGGTCGAAGCGGCTGCCGATGAAGGCTGAGGATGCTTCCGGGCTCGCATGCTGGAGCATCAGGCAGGCCTGCGCCGTGAGCACGAGCCGTTGGGTGAAGCGGCGGGCCTGGCGTTCGAGTTCGGTCGGTGGCAACTGGATCGCGTCGCGCAGCGCGTGCGCCTGCGCCAGCACGCGAGCGTCCTGCGAGGCCACGTCCTGCAGATGGTCGAGCACGAGGTGCGCGTCGTCCGGGTTGCGGGAGACGGCGCGCAGCACGTCCAAGCTCATCACGTTGCCCGAGCCTTCCCAGATGGAGTTGACCGGCGCTTCGCGGAACAGGCGGCCCATCGGGCCGTCTTCCACGTAGCCGTTGCCGCCGAAGACTTCCATCGCTTCGCCGGTCAGCGCCACCGCGCGCTTGCAGTTCCAGAACTTGGCCGCGGGCGTCATGAGGCGGCGCCAGGCCACGTCGAGCGCATCGGTGGAGCCAAAGTGCGATGCGAGGTCCATCGCGAGCAGTGTCGCGGCCTCGGACTCGAGCGCCATGTCGCCGAGCAGTTCGGTCATCACGGGTTGGTCGACCAGGGCCTTGCCGAAGGCATGCCGGTTGCGCGTGTAGTGCAGCGCCTGCGCCAGCGCCTGGCGGATGAAGCCGGCGCTGGACAGCGCGCAGTCCAGGCGTGTGAAGGTGGCCATCTCGATGATGGTCGGGATGCCGCGGCCTTCCTCGCCCACGAGCACGCCCCAGGCTTCCTTGAACTCGACCTCGCTGCTGGAGTTGGAGCGATTGCCGACCTTGTCCTTCAGGCGCTGGATGTGGATGGGGTTCTTGCTGCCGTCAGGCCGCCAGCGTGGCACGAAGAAGCAAGTCGATCCGCGCTCGTCGGTCTTGGCGAGCACGAGGTGGCCATCGCACATCGGCGCGGAGAAGAACCACTTGTGGCCCGTGATGAGGAACTCGCTGCCCCACGGACCCTGTCCGAAAGGCACGGCGCGCGTGGTGTTGGTGCGCACGTCGCTGCCGCCTTGCCTCTCGGTCATGCCCATGCCGACCGCGATCGAGCGCTTCTGCTCGAGCGGCAGGTCGCGTTCGTCGTGTTCCATGGCAGCCAGCTTCGATTCGACGACGCCGTACAGCGCAGCGTTGTGGCGCAGCACCGGGATGCAGGCCTTGGTCATCGTCGTGGGGCAGGTCGACCCCGATTCGATCTGACTGTGCATGTAGAGCGAGGCGCCGTAGGCGGTCCAGGCGGAGGGGCGCCCGTCGAAGAAGGGCAGGTTGGCGATGCCGTTGCGGCGCGCGATCGACATCATGGTGTGCCACGCGGGATGGAACTTGACGAGGTCGATGCGTTCGCCGGTGCGCGAGTGCGTGTGCAGCTCGGGTTCATGGCGGTTGGCGTCCTCGGCCGCGCGCAGCGTGGCTTCCGCGCCGTACTCGGCGCCCTGGCGCACGAGTTCGGCATCTCGCCAGCCGGCATCGCCACGCTGCACGGCTCGGCGAAGCACGGGGTCGCTGGTGTAGACGTTGTAGTCCTTGAGTTCGGGAACCTGGTTGTGGGGGTGAATGCCGGTCATGGTGTGTCTCGATGGAAGTGCGGGGTTCGGAGGAGGGCCTAGGCCGCGGCGCTGCGCTCGCGCAGCACCAGCGTCTGGACGGCGACGCCGATCGGGCCCTGCTCGTCGTACAGGCGAGAGAGCGTCATGCCGGCGCCGCCGGCGTCCGCATGCGTTTCGGACGCGAGCCCGACCCACTCGCCCACCGGCAGGCGATGCAGGTGCACGCTGAGGTCGGCGTTGGCGAACAGGTAGCGCTCGGGCGCCAGGATCCAGCTCAGGCCGTTTCCGAAATCCGCCGCCGCGGCCACGCGCATGGCGGGGGAGGTGGGGGCGCCTTGCACCAGCGGAACGATGAGCCGGAACCATGCCGCGGCAGGGCCGGGTCGGGCCGGGTCGCCGTGCGCGACGCGTGACTCCACCGCCATGCGATGGAAGTACTCGCCGTCGGGCAGGCCGGGGATGCGGACGCGGTCCTCGCAATTCGGCGGAAGCGGCGAGAGCATCGCCGGCGACCACCCAGGCAATCCTGCTGGCAAGGAGAGCGGCTGTGCGCGCAGCAGGAGCCCATGCGCGCGGGCGACAAGCGTGTCGCCGGCGTGGAGGTCGACCGTCACCCGTGTCGTCGATCGCGAGGGCTGCACCGCGTGGCGTGCGGTCAGCGGTGCGATGGGCACGGGCCGGACGAGTTCGACGCTCAGCCGTGCGAGCTGCCAGCCGGGTTCCGGCATGGCGCTTTCGGCGATGTGCGCCAGCAGCGCGGAAGGCGCGCCGCCATGTTGCGCGCGCGGGTCCCACGGTCCGCGTGCCAGGCTGCCGGGAAGCCAGGTGTCGCCATCGCGGGTGAACACGGCGAGCGAGGGCGCGGTTTCGGCGGTATGGGGGCTGTCGGTCATGGTGTCTCCGCGCTGCAAAATGCATCCAATGCGTGTCGAAAATTCTAGGAACAACAGGCGCCGAGGGTGTTCGGGTTCCGCAGCATGAAAGCCAGGCCCGGTCGGTCCCCCATGGCGCCGAGGAGAAAGCCGCGCCAGTCCCGCGCACGCCACACCTCACAGGCCCTGCAGGAAGCCTTTGTTCGGCTTTTGGTGGAGCGGGGCTACGCAGGCATCACAATCCGCGAGCTTGTGTCCGTCGCCGGCACGGGCCTCGGCAGCTTCTACGAGTACTTCGCGAGCAAGGAGGACCTGGCGCGCGTGTGCCTGCATCTGCGTTCCAAGGCGCTGCTGATGGCGCTGCACGATGCCGTCGAGCGGCATCAGGGCCGGCCGCTGCGAGAGATGGTCGATGCGGTGATCGAATCGCAGATCGACGCACACCGGGAGCAGCCATTCGAATGGGGTGCGCACTATCTGCTGGAGCGGCACCTCTCCGGCCCGGACGCCTATCGCAAGATGTACGACCGCTTTGTCGGCGAGTGGACCGGCGCCCTCGGCGCGGCGAGCGACCTGTCGCCGACGTGCGAGAAGGAGGAGGCCGCGCGCGTGAGCTTCACCATCCTGTACGGGCTGATCGCGAACGCCCACATCGGGGCTGCCGGCCAGCCCGACCTGCAGGCACTGTCGCGGCAGGCCCGGACCGCGATCCGAGCCTACCTGTGCGCGTAACAAATCGCATTGGGCCGACGGCGCCATTAGCATGCGCCGATGGCCATCCTCGTCGGAACCGCCTCCTGGACTGACAAGACGCTGATTGACTGCGGGCGCTTCTATCCCAAGGAAGCGAAGACGCCCGAGGCGCGGCTGCGCTACTACGCCTCGATTTTTCCGCTGGTCGAAGTCGACTCGAGCTACTACGCGATCCCGGATCCGGTCACGACGCAGAACTGGGTCGACCGCACGCCCGACGCCTTCACCTTCAACGCCAAGGCCTTCCGGCTCTTCACGGGTCACCAGACGGACCCGAAGGTGATGCACAAGGACATCAAGGAGGCGCTGGGCACGACCAAGACGCTCTACTACCGCAGCACTCCGCCGGAGATACGGGCCGAGCTGTGGCGGCGCTTCGTCGATGCGCTCGCCCCTTTGAGGATCGGCGGCAAGCTCGGGCTGGTCCACTTCCAGTTTCCGCCATGGCTCCTGTGCAATCCCGAAGGCCATGCACACGTGGAGCACTGCGTGGAGATGATGGAGGGCCACGCCGTCAGCGTCGAGTTCCGGCACCGCTCATGGCTCGACGAGGCCCACCGCGCCGGCACGCTTGATTTCCTTCGCGAGCTGAAAGCCGTGCACACCATCGTGGACGGGCCGCAAGGATTCGACAACAGCGTGCCGATGCTGGTCGAGACGACGCATCCGGACTACGCGCTGCTGCGGCTGCATGGCCGCAACACCGAGACCTACAACGCCCGGGGCGCCTCTTCGGCCGCCGAGCGATTCGACTACGACTACCCCGACGAGGAAATCCGCGAGCTGGTCGTCGAGGCCCTGCGCATCGCCTACAAGGTGCGCAACACGCACATCATCTTCAACAACTGCGACGAGGACAAAGGGCAGCGCAACGGCATCAGCTTCTTGAAGATGCTGCTGGCGCACGGCTGAGCGCGGTCAAAGAGAGCGCCAAGAAAAAAGCCTGCTGCCGTTTCCGGTAGCAGGCTTTTTCAGTGTTGGTGGTGGGCCCTGAGTGACTCGAACACTCGACCTACGGATTAAGAGTCCGCTGCTCTACCAACTGAGCTAAGAGCCCCTGATTGACTTGTGTGTCGTTTCAGGCAATCCCACGATTATAGCCACAACTTCGAGCCAGTCGTTCACACTCTTTCAAAAATGCACGCAATGCCCTGTCCCCCGCCGATGCACATGGTCACCAGCGCGTAGCGGCCCTGGATGCGCTCCAGCTCGTAGAGGGCCTTGACGGTGATCAGCGCGCCCGTCGCGCCCACGGGATGGCCGAGCGAAATGCCCGAGCCGTTGGGGTTCACCTTGGCAGGATCGAGCTCCAGATCCTTGCTCACCGCACAGGCCTGCGCGGCGAAGGCCTCGTTGGCCTCGATCACGTCCATGTCGGAAGCCTTCAGGCCCGCCTTTTCCAGGGCCTTGCGAGACGCCGGGACCGGCCCGATGCCCATGTAGGCCGGGTCCACGCCAGCGAACGCGTAGGCGACGACGCGTGCCATCGGCTTGAGGCCGCGCCGGGCGGCCTCTTCCTTTTCCATCAGGACCACGGCGGCGGCGCCGTCGTTGACACCGGACGCGTTGCCCGCAGTGACGGTGCCGTTCTCCTTCAGGAAGGCTGGCTTGAGCTTGCTCATGTCCTCGAGCTTCGCGTTGAAGCGCACATGCTCGTCGGTGTCGAACTGGGTCGGGCCCTTGCGGCTTTCCAGCGTCACCGGAACGATCTGCGACTTGAAATAGCCGCTCTCGATCGCCTTCTGGGCGCGCTGGTGGCTGGTAAGCGCCGTCTGGTCCTGCGTCTCGCGGCTGATGCCCCACTTCTTCGCGACGTTCTCCGCCGTGATGCCCATGTGGACAGTCTGGAAGGGGTCGTGCAGGGCGCCGAGCATCATGTCGACCATCTTGGTGTCGCCCATGCGGGCGCCCCAGCGGGCGCTGAGCGAGGCAAAGGGCGCACGGCTCATGCTCTCGGCGCCGCCACCCACGGCCACCTTCGCGTCGCCGAGCTGGATGCTCTGCGCGGCGCTCACGATGGCCTGCAGGCCCGATCCGCACAGGCGGTTGACGGTCAATGCCGGTGTCTCCTGGGCGCAGCCGCCCTCGATCGCGGCCACGCGCGCCATGTACATGTCGCGTGGCTCGGTGTTGATGACGTGGCCGAAGACGACGTTCTCGACGTCCTTGCCGTCCACCTTGGCGCGTGCCAGCGCCTCCTTGGTGACCAGCGCCGCGAGCCTGGTGGGCGGCACGTCCTTGAGCGCTCCGCCGAAGGTTCCGATGGCGGTGCGCACGCCGCTGACAACAACCACTTCTTTCATGAAAAGTCTCCGATGCAAAAAAACGAAACCTCGATGATGCCAGTCCAGAGGCCATTCGCCCCGGACCCGGCCGACGCCGGCGTTACCATCCGTGCCCCAACAAGGAGCCTCCAATGATCGAAGCCAACACCCTCAGGCACGTGGTCGTGACGGGCGCGGCCGGTGCGCTGGGCCGCGCCGTCGTGCAGCACTTTCTCGATCAGGGCGCCCGCGTGGCCCTGATCGACCATCGGATGGACCATCTGTCGAGCACATTCCCGGGGCTCGACAACTCCCAGCACCTGCTGCTCGAGGCCGACGTCACCTCCGTGCCGGCGATGGTCGACGCAGCGCAGCGCATCCTGGGCGCCTTCAGGCAGGTCGATGCGCTGGTCCACATCGCCGGCGGCTTTGAAATGGGCGAACCCGTCCACGCGTTGAGTCGCGAGGCCTGGGACCGGATGATGACCCTGAACGCCTGGTCCTTCGTGGCGGTTTCCCAGGCGCTGGTGCCGTCGATGATCGAACGCAAGGCCGGCAGCGTGATCGCCGTCACCGCCAAGACCGCATCGCGCGGCGCCGCCGCCATGTCCGCCTACATCGCCTCGAAGAGCGCGTTGCAGCGCCTGGTCGAGGCTTCGGCGGCAGAACTTGCGCCGCATGGCATCAACGTCAACAGCGTCGCGCCCAGCGTGCTCGACACACCGGCCAACCGGCAGGCCATGCCCGATGCCAACCCGGCCGAGTGGGTGTCGACCGGCGTGGCGGCGCAGACCATCGGCTTCCTGGCATCGCCTGCCGCCGCGGCCTTGCATGGGCAGCACCTGACGCTCGACGCCTGACGCGACTGCCGGCCCGGGACCCGTCCTGGGCCCGGCTTGGTCCACCTGGCCCCGTGACCCCTTGCACCAAGGTGCAAGGGGCGCTTCACCTTGGGACAAGTGCGCTTTGCCGACGGCGTGCGCATGCTAGCGGTACGCCTCGGCGCGGCGGGAATCCGTCGCGCCCGCGCCCATCGACCGCCCTGACCGCCCAGTTCCCGTCTGGTGCGCCGGGCGAACGCCCGTGACCAACCAAGGAGCTCGCAATGGCATCGAAGAAACCGGCGGCGGCAGCGAAGCAGCCCAACATCCTCGTGATCTGGGGTGACGACATCGGCATCACCAATCTCAGCTGCTATTCGGAGGGACTGATGGGCTATCGGACGCCCAACATCGACCGGATCGCGAAAGAGGGCATGAAGTTCACCGATTCGTATGGCGAGCAATCCTGCACCGCGGGACGTTCATCCTTCATTACCGGCCAAAGCGTGTACCGCACGGGACTGTCGAAGGTCGGCATTCCGGGCGCGCCGATCGGCATGAACACCAACATCTTGACCATCGCCGCATTGCTGAAGAACCAGGGGTACGCAACCGGCCAGTTCGGCAAGAACCATCTGGGCGACCTGAACAGCATGCTGCCGACCAACCATGGCTTCGACGAATTCTTCGGCAACCTGTATCACCTGAACGCCGAGGAAGAGCCGGAGATGTACGACTACTACCCCGAGGAGGACTTCCCGGATTTCAGGAAGAAGGTGGGCCCGCGCGGCGTGGTCCATTCCTGGGCGACGGACAAGGACGATCCGACCGAGGAGCCGCGCTGGGGTCGCGTCGGCAAGCAGAAGATCGAAGACACCGGTCCCCTCAGCGTGAAGCGCATGGAGACCTGCGATGACGAATTCGCCGCGGCCGCCAAGGACTTCATCGGGCGGCAGCACAAGGACGGAAAGCCCTTCTTCGTCTGGCTCAATTTCACCCACATGCACCTCTTCACGCACACGAAGAAGGAAAGCCTGGGCCAGGCCGGGCGCTGGCAGTCGCCCTACCACGACACGATGATCGACCACGACAAGAACGTGGGCGAACTGCTCGACTACCTCGACGAACTGGGCATTACCGAGGACACCTTCGTGATGTACTCGACCGACAACGGTCCTCACATGAACAGCTGGCCGGACGGTGCCATGACACCTTTCCGCAGCGAAAAGAACAGCAATTGGGAAGGAGCGTTCCGCGTTCCGATGGTCGTGCGCTGGCCCGGCAAGATCGCCGCCGGCACCGTCTCCAACGGCATCGTGCAGCACCACGACTGGTTGCCCACCTTCCTTGCAATGGCTGGCGAGCCCGACATCGTCGAGAAGGCGAAGAAGGGCGTCGACGCGATCGGGCGCAAGTACAAGAACCACATCGACGGCATGAACCTTCTTCCCTATCTCACAGGGAAGGAGAAGGAGAGTCCGCGCAAGCTCTTCGTCTACATCAGCGACGACGGCGACGTGCTGGGCATCCGCTACGACAACTGGAAGGTCGTGTTCATGGAACAGCGTGTTCAGGGGACCATGCGGATCTGGGGCGAGCCCTTCGTGGCGCTGCGGCTTCCCAAGATCTTCAACCTTCGAACGGACCCGTTCGAGCGCGCCGACGTGACCTCCAACAGCTACTACGAATGGTTCCTCTACCACGCGTACATCCTCTACGGCGCATACACCATCGCTGACCGCTTTGCGGCGACCTTCAAGGACTTCCCGCCGATCCAGAAGCCCAACACCTTCACGATCGACGACGCACTGTCGAAGATGGCCGAGGCTGCGGCCGGCGGAAGCAACTGAAGTCGGTTCGTCTGGAGGATCGCCATGAACAACACAGTGCTGGCCTCCTGGAACGACGGCGCACTGAAGCAGACCCTGCTCGACTTCGTCGCTCGCGTGACGAAGGAGGGCGGGCCTGACTTCGTGCGGCCCGCGGAGCGTATCGCGACCTTCGACAACGACGGCACGCTCTGGTGCGAGCAGCCGATGCAGTCGCAACTCTACTTTGCCAACGATCGCCTCAAAGGGCTGGCCGACAAGGATCCGACCTTGAAGGACCGCCAGCCCTACAAGGCTTTCCTCGAACACGACCTCAAGACCATCGCGACCCTGGGGAAGCAGGCCGCGTTCGAGATCGCGTTCGCTACCCACGCCGGGGTGACCGAGGACGAGTTCATGGGCGCGGCGCGCGACTGGCTGGCCTCGGCCAGGCATCCCAAGCTGGGGCGGCTCTACACGCAGTGCGTCTATCAGCCCCAGATCGAGTTGCTCGATTTCCTGCGTGCCAATGGCTTCAAGAACTACATCGTCTCCGGTGGCGGCATCGACCTGATGCGCGCTTTTGCGGAAGAGGTCTACGGGATTCCGCCCGAGCAGGTGATCGGCAGCAGCGTCAAGACGCGCTTCGAGATGCGCGAGGGACGTGCGGAACTCTTCAAGCTCTCGGAACTGGGCACCTTCGACGACCGCGACGTCAAGCCGCAGAACATCGGGCTGCACATCGGCCGGCGCCCGATCCTCGCTTTCGGCAACTCGGACGGCGACCTGTCGATGCTGCGCTACGTCAAGACTGGAAAAGGCCAGCGACTGGCGTTGCTGCTGCATCACGACGATGCGCAGCGCGAATTCGCCTACGACCGCGAATTCCGCCTCAGCCCGCTGGTCGAGGCGCTCGACAAGGCCGGGGAGTACGGCATCGAGGTCGTGAGCATGCAGCGCGACTGGAACAGGGTGTTCGCAGACTGAGCCGCGCCGAGCGCGGCTTTCACGAGGAGATGACGATGGCACACGGGATCCCCGGGCCCGACACCCAGATGAAGCTCACCGACGACTACGTGCGCCTGGTCGCTCGGGACGCCTTCTTCTGGGCATGGCCCATCGTCAACGTCTACAACCGCCGCCTCACCTTCGCGCCCTTGCCGCATCCGATGCTGCTGGGTGGCGTGCTGCCGGTCGGGCCGCTCAATTCGGTGACCATGCTCACGGACTACATCGACCCGGCCGAGCGTGCGGTGGCGTGCCCGAACCAGGACGTGGTCTACGGCAACAGCATCCTGGCGCTGGACGTGTCGCCGGTGGTCGTGCAGGTGCCCGACTTCGGCAATCGCTTCTGGGTCTACCAGGTGGTGGATTCGCGCACCGACAGCTTTGCGGAGTTGGGACGGATGTACGGCACGCGCCCCGGCTTCTATTTGCTGGCGGGGCCGAACTGGGTGGGCACCGTGCCGCAGGGCATCAGCAAGGTGTTCGTGTCGCAGACCGGCACCGGCGTCGTTGTGCCGCGCGTGTTTCGCGAAGACACGGCGCAGGACCTGCAGGCGGTGCAGTCGGCCATCAACCAGATCGCCGTGTATCCGGTGGCCAGCTTCGACGGCAAGATGAAGGTCACCGATTGGCGCAAGGTGCCGGTGGTGAAGAACCCTTCGAACAGCGGCGGTGACGGCGCCGAGACCAAGTGGGTGCCGCCGGGGAAGTTCCTGGACATGCTGCCGGGTGCGCTTGCGGATGCGAAGCCGATGGCCGGCGAATCGGCGCGCTACGCGCAGGTGCTGGCCGTGGTGGATGCGGCGGGCAAGGATGCGCGGGTCAGGGAGGTCTTCAACCAGGCGCTCGCAGCGGCGGACAAGGAACTGATCGAGCCGCTGTTTCAGTTTCGCAACTACGGGCGGCAGTTGCCGCACCACTGGTCGACCATCGCGAACGGCGCGAGTTTCGGCAGCGACTACTTCACGCGCACGGCGGTGGCGAAGTCGAACATCTTCGTCAACAAGCAGAACGAGACGAAGTACTTCTACCAGGACCTCGACGGCAACGGCGAGCGGCTGAACAGCGCAAACCGCTACACGGTCACGTTCGCGAAAGGCGCGACGCCGCCGGTCAAGGGCTTCTGGTCGCTGACGCTCTACAACCGCCATCACTTCTTCGAGCCGAATCCGCTGGCCCGGTATTCGGTCGGCACCAAGAACAAGTCGCTGCAGTACGGCGCGGATGGTTCTCTGACGATCTACGTGCAGGCCCAGTCACCCGGCGCGGACAAGGAGACCAACTGGCTCCCGGCGCCTGTCGATGGCACGAGCGAGTTTTCGCTCTACATCCGGTCCTATTGGCCGGAGCCCGCGGCCGTCGACGGCAGTTGGACCCCGCCCGCTGTGGTCAGGTCTTCGTAGTTCATCAGGAGCATTCATGGGACGTGTTGCGAGCAGCGCGGTCAGCCTGGCGATCTGCCTCTTTGTGCTGGGTCAGGGTGGCGCGGCATGGGCGCAGGACGCGACGGCTTCCGGCGCCGCGAGCGCTGCAGCCATCGGCGCGGAATCGCCGTGGCCGCGCACCGTCAAGACAGGCAACGTGACCCTGATGGTCTTCGAGCCACAGCTCGACAGCTGGGACGGCGTCAGGCTCGCGGGCCGCTCGGCGGTGCAGGTGGAGATCGGGACCGACCATCCGGAGACCCGCTATGGCGTCGTGACTTTCGATGCCCGCACGCTCACGGACAAGAGCCGGCGCGTGGTCACCATCGACAGCGTTCGCCTCGTCAAGATCGACTTCCCGTCGTCGACGCAGGTCCAGTCCAAGGCCTGGACCGACGCGATCGCGCAAGCCATCGGCGGCCAGTCGCGCACGATCGCATTGGATCGGCTCGAGGCCGCGATGCACATCGTCGAGACGCAGCAGACGGCCGACCGCCAGCCGCTGCGCAACGACCCGCCGAAGATCGTCTTCTCGACCGTGCCGGCCATCCTGGTCTACATCGACGGAGAACCCCGGTACGGCCGGATGCAGGGCTTGCCCTTCGAGCGCGTGCTCAACACCCGGCCTTTGCTTCTGCGCGACAGCACGGGCACGCATTACCTCAAGGTCTTCGACGGCTGGATGAGCGCTCCGGACATCGGCGGCCCATGGACTGTCCTGCATGCGCCATCGTCAGCACTCGGCAAGGCCTTCCAGCAGGCCTCCGATGCGCGCTCCATCGATCCGCTGACCGGCCAGTCGACGGCCGACCGGCCGGCGCCGCGGCTCGACAGCCAGACGCCGACGATCGTCGTGGCGACCGCGCCGACGGAACTCATCGTGACCGACGGCACGCCGCGCCCGGTGCCGGTGAACGGCGCGCAGTTGCTCTACGTGGAGAACACCACCGGCAACATCTTCAAGAACATGCTGGACAACATGACCTATGTGCTCATCGCCGGGCGGTGGTTCCGTTCCACCACCGACAACGGCCCGTGGCAGTACGTGCCGGCCAATGCGCTGCCGGCGGAATTCGCGAAGATACCCGACGACAGCCCGAAGGAGAACGTCAAGGCATCGATCGCCGGCACGTCGCAGGCGCGCGAAGCAGCGATCGCCGCGTCGGTGCCCCAGACGGCGGCGGTGAAGGTGGCGGGCACCCAGCTCACGCCGCCGCGCTTCGACGGGGAGCCCAGGTTCCGGTCGATCGAGGGCACTCCGTTGACGTACGTCGCGAATTCGCCGACGCCCATCATCCGGGTGAGCGACAGCGGCTACTACGCGGTGGAGAACGGAGTGTGGTTTGTCGCGGGGTCGGTGCGCGGGCCGTGGGCCGTCGCGAGGTCGGTGCCGGCGGCCATCTATGCGATCCCGCCCAGCTCGCCGCTGTACTACGTGACCTATGTGCGGGTCTACGAGACGACGCCCGACACCGTCTACGTCGGCTATTCGCCGGGGTACATGGGGTCGATCGTCGATCCGGTGTCGGGCGTGGTCGTATACGGCACGGGCTATGTCTACGACCCCTGGGTCGGCACTGTCTGGTACGGAGCGCCGGTGACCTATGGGTACGGCGCGGCAGTCGCGTACACGCCGTGGACCGGCTGGGCGGTGGCCTTCGGGCTCGGCTGGGCGTGGGGTGCGGCGACGGTGGCCACGGGCTGGGGGTGGGGGCCGTACCCGTACTGGGGCCCCTGGGCCGGGCCGGTCTGGCGCGGCGCTGCATACGGTCCGCGCGGCGGCGCGGTGGCCTGGGGTCCGGGCGGCTGGGCCGGCTACTCCGGCAACATCTACAGCCAGTGGGGCAACCGCGCGAGCGTGACGCGCGTGGGCGGCGGCTACAACGCATGGACGGGCAATGCCTGGGCCGGCCAGGTCGGTTCCTCGTACAACTCGCGCACCGGCATTGCATCGGCGGGCCAGCGCGGTGCGGTCGGCAACGTCTACACGGGCAACTACGCGGCTGGCTCCCGGGGCGTGGCCACGGGGCCGGGCGGCAGCATCGCGGTCGGCGCGCGCGGCACCGCGGGCAATGCGTACACCGGCAACGAGGTGTCGGGCGGCAGAGGCGCCGTCTACAACAAGAACACAGGCCAGGTGACGAGCTATGGCCGCGCCACCGGCGAGGGCGGCGGTACGGTCGCGCACGTCGGCGACGACGTCTACGCGGGCAAGGACGGCAACGTCTACCGAAACACCGGCGACGGCTGGCAGAAGGCAACGCCGAGCGGCTGGGAAGGCGGCCAGTCGGCCGGCCAGCAGCTCGACAGCGAACGCGGCGCGCGCGACTTCGGGACGCAACGCTCTGCAGACCTGCGCGATTCGTCGATGGGCATGCAACGCTCCTTCAGTGGTGGCGAGTTCCGCGGCGGCGGGGGCTTCGGCGGCGGCTTTGGAGGCGGCGGCTTCCATGGCGGCGGCGGTTTCCGTGGGCGCAGATAGCCGAGGGGATGAGCGAAATGAACATGCAGAGAAATCCTTCGGCCTCGACGGTCCGGCGCTGGATGGCGGCCGTGGTGCTGCTGCTGATGGCTGCGATGGCGCAGGCGCAGGGGCTCCCCTCGTGGAACGACGGCGCCACGAAGCAGGCGATCCTGAAGTTCGTGGCGGACGTGACCACGCAAGGTTCGCCGACCTTCGTCCCGCCGGCCGAGCGCATCGCGGTGTTCGACAACGACGGCACCTTGTGGGTCGAACAGCCGGCCTATGTCCAGCTGGCGTACGCGTTCGACCGCGTGAAGGCCTTGGCGCCGCAGCATCCGGAATGGAAGACCACGCCGCCTTTCAGCGCCATCCTCAAGGGCGACATGAAGGCCGTCGCCGCTTCGGGCGAAAAGGGAATGATGCAGATCCTGGCCGCGACGCATGCCGGCATGACGACCGAGGAGTTCTCGAAGACGGCCGCCGAATGGCTGGCGACCGCGCGCCATCCCCGCTTCAAGCGGGCCTATACCGAGCTGGTCTACCAGCCCATGCTCGAACTCCTCGCGTACTTGAGAGAGAACGGCTTCAAGACCTTCATCGTTTCCGGCGGGGGCGTCGAGTTCATGCGCGTGTTCACCGGCAAGGTCTACGGCATCCCGCCGGAGCAGGTGGTCGGCTCGACGGGGCAGCTCGCGTTGCGCATGGGCAGCGACGGCAAGCCGGTGCTCATGCGGCTCGCCAAGATCGACCTGGTCGACGACGGCCCCGGCAAGCCGGTCGGCATCCAGCGTTTCATCGGCCGGCGTCCGATCCTGGCGTTCGGTAATTCCGACGGTGACCAGCAGATGCTCGAATGGACGGCCGCGGGGGTGGGCCCGAGCTTCATGGGGATCGTCCACCATACGGACGCCGAGCGCGAATACGCGTACGACCGCAACTCGCATGTCGGCAGGCTGGACAAGGCGCTGGACGAAGCAACGGCCAAGGGCTGGACCGTGGTCGACATGAAGCGGGACTGGAACCGCGTGTTCCCGTTCGACAAGTAGCACTGCCCATGCACGACACCAACTTCTCCCTGGGGGTGGGCAGCGTCTTCACGCTGATGTTCGTCATGCTCGGGCCGTTGAAGGTCATCGGTCCCTTCGCCAAGCTCACGCACGAATTGGACGACATCGAGCGCAGGAAGATCGCGATGCGCACGTTCGTGATCGCACTGATCGCGGTGATCGCAGGCGCCCTCGTGGGGCGGGCACTTCTCCAGAGTTGGTCCATCTCGCCGCCAGCGCTCCTGCTCGCGGGAGGGGCGATCTTCTTCGTCGTGGGCATGCGCCTGGTGCTGGAGCAGTACGCGCCGGCGTCCACGCCGCCTCCGCACTTGCCGGGGTCTCCGATGGCGGCGGCCATGCGCATCGCGTTCCCGACTGTCGTCACGCCCTACGGGACCGCATCGGTCATCGTGCTTCTCGCGCACACCACGAGTGTGGAACGCGCGCTGACGATCTTTGCCATTGTGGTCGGCGTGATGGTCCTGAACCTTCTCGCCATGCTCTTTGCGCGCCGCATCCTGGGCGGCGCGACGGCGATCGTCCTCGAGATCCTGGGAGCTGTGCTCGGCGTGCTCCAGGTGGCTCTCGCGGTGACCATCATCCTCTATGCACTGCACAACCTGGGAGTCATGAATGCCTGACGAGAAACCATGGATTGGAGCGGGGTCGGATTCGGAACGCATGTCGACCGAACTGTCGTCGCGCAGGACGGGCATGTCGTTCCAGCGCACGCGCATGAGCGCCGATCGCACGTTGATGTCGGTGATCCGTACATCGCTATCGCTGATCGGCTTCGGCTTCACCATCTTCCAGGTGTTCCAGAAGCTCCATGATGCGCAAGTTCTCAAGAGCAGCGACGCGGCCCGTCATTTCGGCGTTGCGCTGGTGCTGCTGGGCATCGCGATGCTGATCTCCGGCATCGGCTATCACTGCTTCTTCATGTTCGGGTTGCGCCGGGAACGCCAGGCATTGAAGGCGCAGGGGCTCATTCATGCGGAAAGCCAGTTTCCGGTCTCCCTGACCCTGATCGTCGCACTGCTGCTTCTGGTCATCGGCTTGCTGGCGATCGCCAGCATGGTGTTCGGTAGCGGGCCTTTCGGCTGACGGTCCGGCAACGCTTCGAGAGATCCAACATGTCGAGCAACTTCGAAACGGCGGTGATGAAGAAATGATGGATCCTCGCTTCCGCAAGATGGTCGCGCTGGCGATTCCGGCGATCGTGGTCGGCGTGGCTGCTGCCCTGGTCCTGCTGGTCGTGGTGCTGGCCGCCAACCTGCTGCAGCACTTTCTCTGGCAGGTGCTGCCGCCGAAGTTCGGTGCAACCGCCACCACGTGGTGGTGGATTCTGGGCATGCTCACGCTGACCGGCCTGGCCGTCGGCCTTGTGGTGCGTTTCGCTCCGGGGCATGCCGGGCCGGACCCGGCAACGGTCTCGCTGTTCGGCCCTCCGACGCCCATCGTCGTGCTGCCGGGCCTTGCGTTGGCGCTCGTCCTGGCGCTGGCCGGAGGGGTGAGCCTCGGGCCCGAGAACCCGATCATCGCGATCATCGTGGGGCTCACCGTGGCGATCGGCGCCAAGCTGATGCCGCGCGTGCCCGCGAAGGGGTGGGTCATGCTCGCTGCGGCCGGCACGATCGGCGCGATGTTCGGCACGCCGGTCGCGGCCGCACTGCTGTTCTCGGAGATGGTCGCGTCGGACAAGGAAAAGGAGGCGCCCGTCTGGGACCAGCTCTTCGCACCCCTGGTGGCCGCAGGCTCGGGCGCGCTCACCATGTCGCAGTTCGAGGAACTGGACTTCTCGCTCGCGGTAACGCCCTACCTCAACCCCACGATCGCGGACATCGGGACCGGCATGCTCGTCGCGCTGGCTGCCGTCGTGATCGGGATGGTGGCGGTCTGGCTGTTTCCGCTGCTGCATCGCTTCTTCCTGTCGCTCAAGCATCCCGTGCTTGCGCTGACGCTGGGCGGCTTCCTGCTCGGCATCCTGGGCCTGGTCGGCGGACCGATCACCATGTTCAAGGGACTGGGCGAGATGAAGACGCTGGCCTCCACGGCGAGTCAGTACGACGCCACGGGGCTGGCGCTCATCGTTGTCATCAAGCTCGTCGCGGTCCTGATTTCCGCGACCTGCGGCTTTCGCGGCGGGCGCATCTTCCCGCTCGTCTTCGTGGGGGTTGCCTTCGGCTTGCTGGTTCATCAGCTATTTCCGGCGGTGCCCATGGCGCTGACCGTTGCATGCGCCGTGCTCGGCTTCACGCTGGTGGCCACGCGCGACGGGTGGTTGAGCCTTTTCATGGGCGCGGTCATGATCCCGGGCATCGAGTTGCTGCCGTTGTTGTGCCTGGCGATCCTGCCGGCCTGGCTCGCCCTCGCAGGACGTGCCGAGATGCAGATCAAGGCGATGCCGGAGCCGACGAAAGGCACGTGAAACGAAAGCCCGCCAGGGCAATGGAAGGCAGCAGTTTCGGCATGAGTTCCGATTCCGAGCCGACGACGATCTCACCACCGGCCGCATCGACGGGCGTTGCCGGGGAGCGCTCGGTGGCGGAGCGGCGGCATCTGCTGCGCTTCCTGTTGCGCCTCGGTCACCTGCTGCTGGCCACGGGTGCGCCGGCGGGGCTGGTCGAGACATCGCTGCGGCGCATGGCTCGCGTCTACCAGATCGAACACTTCAATGCGCTCGTACTGCCAACGGTGGTATTCGTCAATTTTGCCGAAGAAGATTCGCTGCAGATCGAGTTCACGGCCGAGCAGGGGCTCGTGCTGCGATTCGACCAGATCGAGGCGGCCTATGAGCTGGCGCGTGACGCAGAGCGTGAACCGATCGATCCTGCCGAGGGCCTGAAACGCATCTACGCCATCCTGGCGATGCAGCCCCGTCTCGGGCTGCTGTGGGGCGTGCTCGGGCATGTGCTGGTCACCGTCGGGATCGCGCTGGTGCTTCGCCCCGCCGCCGACGTAGTGGGGGCAGCCGCCTTCTTCGGGCTGGTGGTCGGCGTGCTCAAGGTGCTCGCGCGCAACCGCGGGATCATCACGACGCTGCTGCCGACCGTCGCGGCCTTCGTTGTCGCGCTGGTGGCGCTGCTCGCGGCGCAGCACGGCTTTGCGGCCAGTCCGATCTACGTGCTCGTCGCGTCGCTGGTGACCTTCCTGCCCGGCGGCACGCTCGCCATCGCGACTGTCGAGCTGGCCTACGGCGACATCGTTTCGGGCGGCACGCGCTTCGTGTCCGGCCTGCTGCAGCTCGTGTTTCTCGTGCTGGGCATGCTGGCCGCCGCATCGATCGTCGGCCTGCCGCCGGACAAGTTGCTCACGCCCGGGCCGGAAGGTGCGGTGCGGGCCTGGGCGCCCTGGCTCGGAGTGCTGCTCTTTGGTGTGGGACACGTGCTCCACTACTCCGCGCGCCTCCGGACCTTGCCGTGGATGCTCGCGCTACTGTGCGTCGCGCAGGCGGGCCAACTGGTCGGAAATGCGGCGTTCGGTGGCTACATGAGCGGCTTCTTCGCCGCCATGCTGATCACGCCGGCGTCGTACATGGTGCAGTACCGCCTGGGTGGTCCGCCTTCGATGGTGACCTTCACGCCGGCACTGTGGCTGCTGGTGCCCGGATCCCTGGGCCTGATCGGGATGGCCGAGCTCGTCGGCAACGATCGTCTTGCGGGGGTGGAGAACTTCGTGGCCACACTGTTCTCGATCGTCGCGATCGGCCTCGGGTCGGTGATCGGAACGGGTGTCTACAACGCACTGTTCGAGCCGGTTTTCCAACGTGCCGGAACCATGGCCAACGTCATGCTTCGCTACCTCCGACTGCGCCGCTGAGGCGCTGTTCGACTGGCTTGGCATCGGAAACGAATCTCGTCAGACTGTCTTTCGCCTCAACTCTTTACCAAAGGAGCGATACCGTGAACAGAACCTTTCGTTTGCTCTTGAACGCGATGCTTGCGGCCGGTGCAGTGACCGGAGCGGCCGGTGTGTGGGCAGCCGATGACGCGGCAGCGTGCAACGACCCGCGAGTGGACCAGGCTGCCTGCAAGCGCGAAGCCGCGGCGGCCAGGCAAGCCAAGCAGCAAGGCAAGCTGAACAGCACCGGAGGCTATGAAGAGAACGCGCTGGCGCGATGCCAGCGGCAACCGCCTGAAGCACGCGCTGCATGCGAGAAACGCGTGCGCGGCACCGGCGACACCGAGATCAGGGGCAGCGTGCAGGGCGGCGGCAAGATTCGGCGCACCGAAACGCCCGTGCCTGCGCCCGCTCCGGCCAACTGAAGCCTTCGCCTTCCTGGGAGATCTACGGGATCGCGGCGTAAGCCACGATCTCGATCTTCATGCCCGTGACCACGAGGGCGGCCACGCCCATGCTGGAGCGGTTCGGATAGGGGGCCTCGAAGAACTCGCGGTACACGCCGTCGATGGCCGGCATGTCCTTGATGTCGGTCATGTAGATCAACACCTGGGTGACGTCATTCAGGTTGCCGCCCGCTGAATGCACGGCCTGGCGCAGATTGGCGAAAGTGAGCCTCGCCTGATCCTCGATGGGTCCGGTGTCGATGCTGCCATCGGCACGCACGGGGCCGTGGGCGGTGAACAGCAGGTTGCCCGAGGCCTTCACGGCCCAGGAGAAGGGTTGCTTGAGAGGCGGCAGGCCGGTGTCGATGACTTCTTTCATGTCAGTCGAGTACGGCCGCCATGGCTCGCGCGACGTGGTCCACGTTGCCGGTGGTCAGGCCCGACAGGCACATCCGGCCTGAGCGCACGAGATAGACCGCGTGCTCCTCGCGCAAGCGGTTCACCTGCGCTTCGCTCAAGCCGGTGTAGCTGAACATGCCACGCTGGGTGACGAGGTAGTCGAAGTTGCGCCGACCCTGGAAGGTTTCGTTGAGCACCGCATGCAGGCGCTCGCGCATCGCGCGGATGCGCAGGCGCATCTCGGCCGTCTCGTTCGACCATTGCGCGAACAGCACGGGATCCTGCAGCACGCGGGCGATCACGCGCGCACCGTGCGTCGGGGGCGTGGAGTAGTTGCGTCGCACCGTCGCCTTGAGCTGACCCAGCACCACGTCGGCTGCATCGCGATCGGCGCACACCACGCTCAAGCCGCCGCATCGCTCGCCGTACATCGAGAAGTTCTTGGAGAACGAGTTGGCGACCAGGAACTGCAGGCCAGCATCGCCAAGGCGCGCACCGCGAAGGCGTCCGCGTCGAGGCCGTCGCCGAAGCCCTGGTAGGCGATGTCCACGAAGGGGATCAGGTCGCGTTCGCGCAGCACCGGGATGAGGGCCCGCCACTGGGCGGTCGACAGGTCGACCCCGGTCGGGTTGTGGCAGCTCGCGTGCAGCAGCACGATGCTGCGGCGGGGCAAGGTGCCCAGCGTGGCCAGCATGTCGTCGAAGCGCAGGCCGCCGGTCTCCGGGTCGTAGTAGGGGTAGGTCTGCACTTGAAGGCCTGCGCCTTCAAAGATGGCGTGATGGTTCTCCCAGGTCGGATCACTGACCCAGACGCCGCTCTCGGGGAAATAGCGGTGCAGGAAATCGGCGCCCACTTTCAGCCCGCCCGAGCCGCCCAGCGTTTGCAGCGTGGCGATACGGCCGCTGGCGACAGCCTCGTCATCGGCGCCGAACAACAGGCGCTGCACCGCCGAGCGAAAGTCGGCCATGCCCTCGATCGGCAGGTAGGGGCGCGGACCGATGTTGTTGAGCAGAGCGCTTTCGGCCGCGCGAACGGAGGGCAGCACGGGCAGCCGGCCCTCGTTGTCGAAGTACACGCCGATGCTCAGGCTGACCTTGTTGGGGCGCGCGTCCTTCTGGAAGGTTTCCATCAAGGACAGGATCGGGTCGCCCGCATACGGCGGGACGTGGGCGAACAGCGAGGGCGCAGAGGTGGACATGGTGCTTATGGAAGGGGGTTGATGAACTATCTCCGGATTCTCATTTCTCAGGTTTTCAAAGCCAACTTATTTTTGCATCACACATAATTCATCCAACTATTAGCGAAATCAGGGTTGATTTATGCAAATCGAGCTGGACAAGATCGACCGGCAGCTGATGGCGGCCCTTCAGCAGAACGCACGCCTGACTACCGGCGAACTGGCGCAGATGACCGGCCTGTCGCAGTCACCATGCTGGCGCCGCATCAGGCGCCTGGAGGAGTCGGGCCTGATCGACGGCTACCACGCGCGCCTCAGCCGCCGCGGCCTGGGCTACGGGGTGGTGGCCTTCGTGAGCATCAGCATCGACCACCAGAACGAATTGCGCTCGATGGAGTTCGTCGAAGCCGTACGCGCGATCCCGGAGGTGGTGATGTTCCATGGCATCACCGGAACGGCGGACTTCCTGCTGATGGTCGTGGCCCGCGATCTGGATGCGTATTCGGATCTGCTGCAGAGCAAGCTGCACCGGCTGCCGGGTGTGAAGCAGGTGCAAACGAGCTTCTCGCTGCAGGAGTTCAAGCGCTTCGATGACTTGCCGGTTCCGGCCCGCTAAGTGGGCGATTGAGATCCGCCCCTGGATTGGATGCTGGCAAGAATTTCGTTGGGCTCCACGATCGTGATGTGCTCCTTGTAGAGCGCGGAAAGCTCGGCTTGGGAAAGATCGGCGCCAAGTCGCCTTGCAGCGTCTACGCCGAGTGGGCTGTTGGCCAACTCTTCCAGGTAGGCGAAGAAGTGCGCAATGTATTTCTGTTGGAGTCGCGTGATCTCGTCGCGGGCCAGCAGCGGGCGACGATGTTCCTTTTGCCACAGATTCCGCGTCTCCAGGAAGTCCTGCATCGTGTAGAGGGTCGTGGGGAAGTCGAGGTAGAAGGTGTCGTCCAGGCCTCCCTCTGTACCCAGTTGAGTGAGCGTGAGCAGGCTGCGCTTGAACAGTTTCTTGTCCACGTTGCCGAGGTTGATGATGTCCTGGCTCCTTGTATGGAGCCTCACGTTCCTTTCGACGGATTCTCTGAAGCCATCCAGGTCCTGGACGTCCTGCGGGAAGACGATGTGCATTACGGGTCGCTTGCCCGGCGGCAAGCCCAGTCGCTCGCCCTCGGCGCGCAGCGTGAGCAGGACGCCAACGATGAAGTTCGAGAAGTACCCGTAGGCGAGGGCGCGGCCGATGCTGTAGTTTTCGGAGCCGTCCACGAGCCCCCGTTCGAGGCGAAGCTTGATGTGGATGCCGATGCAGAACGCCACCGTGAGCGACAGCATCGTGAGCATTCCATCGCTCGACAGCGCATCAAGCCAGTTCTTCGGAAGACATTGCGCGCCAAGAATGCAGGGGAACTCCTTGCCGATGCTGAGGCACGCGGAAAGGATCAGCAGAAGAGTGGCGGACTTGGTCGGCCAGTTGTACTCCGAGACGAGTGATCGAAAGGCAACCCATCCTTCCTGCGCGGTGATGGGCGCGTCCAGGCTACGCACCGGGACCAATCCGCGCGCTTTCGCATTCGCAAACTCGACTTGGGTGATCGCGCCATCATCCGACTGGTAAATGCTCACACCGCCCTTCGGATACTTCATCGACGGGGTGTCTTCAACACGCCCGGTCGTCAGCGTCACTCGCAGCAAGTCGCTTTTGGCATCGTGTATCGCCTTCACGCAACCTCCGAGGAAATCAACAGTCTGCTGCAGAACCGGCGTTCGCCATGGCGGCGGCCGGACGCACTCGCAATGGTTGGGTGCAGCGGCCCAGGGCGCATTCGTCGTGACAGTGGAGCCTGTGCCAAGTCGGCCAGGCGACAAGGACCCTGGAGCAGGGTAGTCAAGGACGCGAGGCGGCTGTCCGCCGGGTACCGCATGAACAGTGGGCGTTTGGTGGAGAGGAGGAGGATCGAACTCCCGACCTCCGCATTGCGAACGCGGCGCTCTCCCAGCTGAGCTACCCCCCCCAACGCAAACAGAATTCTAACCAGAACCCGGCGTCCGGTGCAGCCCCGCTGGCGGCGTGCCAAGATGCGCGCCTCGCCAACTCCGGAGCAAGAAGAATGGTCTCGTACGATCCCGCCTGGCTGGACCGCATGTACAACAACCGGGCGCGGGTGCCGGGTCATCCCGCGTACCTGGAGCGCTGGGCCGCGGACTCCGCGGCGCTCCGCGCCTCCCTGCCGTGCAGCTTGGACTTGCGCTACGGCGACGGTCCCGGCGAGACCCTGGACGTCTTTCCCGCCCCGGTGGCGGATGCGCCCGTGCTGGTGTTCATCCATGGCGGCTATTGGCGCTCGCTCGACAAGAGCGACCATTCATTCATCGCCCGGGCGTTCAATGACCGCGGCGTCTGCGTCGTGGTGCCCAACTATGCGCTGTGCCCGGGCACGCCCGCGCAGCCGATCGGCATCGCAGACATCGCGCTGCAGATGGTGCGCGCGCTGGAATGGACCTGGCGCACTGTCGTGGCCCACGGCGGCGATCCTTCGCGCATCACCGTAGCCGGTCATTCCGCTGGCGGGCACCTCAGCGCGATGCTGCTCGGTTGCGACTGGAAAGCCGTTGCGCCGGATCTGCCGGCGCAGCTCGTTCGCAACGCGCTCTCCATTTCCGGCCTTCATGACTTGCGGCCCCTGCAGCACGCGCCCTTCATCAAGGACGCCATCCGCCTGACCGACGCCGACGCGTTGCGCCTGAGCCCGGCCTTCTGGCCGGCGCCGAAGCGCGCTCCGTTCTACGCGGTCGCCGGCGGCGACGAGAGCGAGGAGTTCATTCGCCAGAACACGCTGATCCGAGAGGCGTGGGGCCCCAAGGTGGTGTCCGTCTGCGAGGTGCTTCCAGGGCTCGACCACTTCGGCGTCGTGGATGCGCTGGCCGACCCCGGTCACCGGCTGCACAGCCTCGCCGTGCAATTGCTCGAGGCCTGAACCGCGCCGGGGGCGGTCTCACATCAGCAGGTGTTCGCCCGCGTTGTCGCCACCCAGCGTGACGTAGTTGACCTTGCGGATGTCCATGAGCTTGCGGCCGCCCGCGTAGCTGATGGAGCTCTGGATGTCCTGCTCCATCTCGACCAGCGTGTCGGCGAGCTTGCCCTTGATCGGTTCGAGGATGCGCTTGCCTTCGACGTGCTTGTATTCGCCCTTGTTGAAGTCGCTGGCCGAGCCGTAGTACTCCTTGAAGAGCGTGCCGTCGACTTCCACGGTCTGGCCCGGCGATTCCTCGTGGCCCGCAAACAGCGAACCGATCATCACCATCGACGCGCCGAAGCGGATGCTCTTGGCGATGTCGCCGTGGTCGCGGATGCCGCCGTCGGCAATGATCGGCTTCGTCGCCACGCGGGCGCACCACTTGAGCGCCGACAGCTGCCAGCCGCCCGTGCCGAAGCCGGTCTTGAGCTTGGTGATGCAGACCTTGCCCGGCCCAATGCCGACCTTGGTGGCGTCCGCACCCCAGTTCTCGAGGTCGATCACGGCCTCCGGCGTTCCGACGTTGCCCGCGATCACGAAGGTCTTCGGCAGCTTCTTCTTCAGGTACGCAATCATGTTCTTCACGGTGTCCGCATGACCGTGCGCGATGTCGATCGTCACGTATTCGGGCACGAGTTCCGCGGCCGCCAGTTGGTCGACCGTGTCGTAGTCCGGCTTCTTGACGCCCAGCGAGATCGAGGCGAACACACCCTTGGCGTGCATGTCCTTCACGAACTGGACGTTGTCCAGGTCGAAGCGGTGCATCACGTAGAAATAGCCGTTTTTCGCGAGCCAGGTGCAGATGGTCTCGTCGACCACCGTCTTCATGTTGGCGGGCACCGTGGGGATGCGGAAGCTGCGACCGCCGAGGGTGACGCTTGCATCGCACTCGGAGCGGCTTTCCACCACGCACTTGCGCGGCAGCAGAAGGATGTTGTCGTAGTCGAAGATTTGCATGAGATCCAAGCTCCTTAAAGGGTCGTCGCCGAACGATTTCGGCGGCGATGGGGCGCTTGGCTTGGAGACCGGATTTGCGGGTGCGCCGTGCCGGCGCGACCGAACCCTGCTGTGCGCAGGCACAAAAAAACCGGACGTCAAGAAACTTGGGCCCGGTGACTGATTCTACCCGCCCGCGCCGCAGGGTGACTTCGGCCGCTTCGTATAACCCCCATACGCAGTGCTTTCTACAATCGGTGGATGTTCACCGACCTCGCGGCCGCCGCAGATTCGCCGCTGCTCCAAAACCTCAACCCGGAGCAGCGTGCCGCCGTGACGCTCCCGGCCGGCAACGCCCTGATCCTCGCCGGCGCCGGCTCCGGCAAAACACGGGTGTTGACCACCCGCATCGCATGGTTGCTGCAGACCGGCCAGGTGTCGCCGGGCGGCATCCTGGCCGTGACCTTCACCAACAAGGCCGCGAAGGAAATGATGACGCGGCTGAGCTCGATGCTGCCGGTCAATGTGCGGGGCATGTGGATCGGTACCTTCCATGGGCTGTGCAACCGTTTCCTGCGCGCGCACTGGAAGCTCGCCAACCTGCCGTCCACCTTCCAGATCCTCGACACGCAGGACCAGCTCTCGGCCATCAAGCGGCTGATGAAGCAGTTCAACGTCGACGACGAGCGTTTTCCGGCCAAGCAGACGCAATGGTTCATCGCCGGCGCCAAGGAAGACGGCCTGCGCCCGCGCGACGTCGAGATCCGCAGCGACGACGACCGCAAGAAGGTCGAGCTCTACCAACTCTACGAGGAGCAGTGCCAGCGCGAAGGCGTGGTCGATTTCGGCGAGCTGATGCTGCGCAGCTACGAACTGCTGCGTGACAACGACCCCGTGCGCGAGCACTACCAGCGGCGCTTCCGCCACATCCTGATCGATGAGTTCCAGGACACCAACCGGCTCCAGTACGCGTGGATCAAGATGCTCTCGGGCACCACGGCCGACGGCCGCTTCGTGCCCGGTGACAACAGCGTGATCGCGGTCGGCGACGACGACCAGAGCATCTACGCATTCCGTGGTGCGCGCGTGGGCAACATGGCCGACTTCGTGCGCGAGTTCGAGGTGTCGCACCAGATCAAGCTGGAGCAGAACTACCGCAGCTACAGCAACATCCTCGATTCGGCGAACGAACTGATCAGCCACAACAAGAAGCGCCTCGGCAAGAGCCTGCGCACCGACCAGGGCCCGGGCGAGCCGGTCCGCGTCTACGAGTCGACCAGCGATTTCGCCGAGGCGCAATGGATGGTCGAGGAAATGCGGCAGCTCGTGCGCGACGGCATCGATCGCAAGGAAATGGCCGTGCTCTACCGCAGCAACGCGCAGAGCCGGGTGATCGAAACCGCGCTCTTCAATGCAGCGGTTCCGTATCGTGTGTACGGCGGCTTGCGATTCTTCGAGCGCGCCGAAATCAAGCACGCGCTGGCCTACCTGCGGCTGCTCGAGAACAAGGACGACGACACAAGTTTCCTTCGCATCGTCAACTTTCCGCCGCGCGGTATCGGCGCGAGGAGCATCGAGCAGCTCCAGGACGCGGCTCGCGCGGCCGGCCGGTCGCTGCACGACGCCGTCAGCGCGGTCGGCGGCAAGGCCGGCGGCAATCTCTCGGCCTTCGTCGCCAAGATCGACGTGTTGCGCGAGCAGACACAGGGTATGTCGCTGCGCGAGATCATCGAACTCGTGCTCGACCACAGCGGCCTGGTCGAGCACTACAAGGCCGATCGCGAAGGCGCCGATCGTCTGGAGAACCTGGACGAACTGGTGAACGCCGCCGAGAGCTTTGTCACGCAGGAGGGCTTCGGCCGCGACGCGGTGGCGCTTCCCATCGACGAACTGCGGCAATCCCCCGCCAGCCAGGGCCTCGACCCGAACCGCCCCCTCATCGACGAAGCGCTCGCGCCCGATGCCGAAACCGGCGAGACGCTGAGCCCGCTCGCCGCATTCCTGACCCACGCCGCGCTGGAATCGGGCGACAACCAGGCGCAAGCCGGCCAGGACGCGGTGCAACTCATGACGGTGCACGCCGCCAAGGGCCTCGAATTCGATTGCGTGTTCATCACCGGCCTGGAAGAGGGCCTGTTCCCCCACGAGAACTCGATGAGCGACTACGAGAGCCTCGAGGAAGAGCGCCGCCTGATGTACGTCGCCATCACGCGCGCCCGAAAGCGCCTGTACCTGAGCCACTCGCAAACGCGGATGCTGCATGGCCAGACCCGCTACAACGTCAAGAGCCGCTTTTTCGAGGAACTGCCGGAAAGCGCACTCAAGTGGCTGACGCCCAAGAACCAGGGATTCGCTCCCTCGGCCTTCGGCTACGGAGGCGGCTATGCGACGACACGCGGCGGCGCAGGCAGCTACAGCAGCAAGGACACCTTCGCCAGTCCACCCGTGCCCCCGCAGAAAGCCGCGCCTTCGCACGGCCTGCGGTCAGGAATGCAGGTGTTCCACAACAAGTTCGGCGAAGGAACGGTGACGGCGCTCGAAGGCAGCGGCGACGACGCCCGTGCGCAAGTGAACTTCCCGCGCCACGGCGTCAAGTGGCTGGCGCTCTCTGTGGCAAAGCTGACGCCGGTCTGACGATGCGGCCGGCTCAGCCGGGCCTGTTGGTGAGACACCCGCGGAACCGGCTATGCCGGACCGCAGGTGTTGCTGCTTGAGAAGGGGTGCCCGAGCCACACGCAGTGGACGAGGCTGGGGGTCATTCCTCAAATGAATCCCGGAAGGTGAACCACGTACTGGTGAAAAACATCGCAGCCATCACCAGGGCGCCGCCGACCATCACGGCGCCACCGGCCGCCGAAGCGCCTTCCCCCATCCCCATCACGCCCACGGCGACCAGCAGCGTCGCGAGCAGGCTCAGCACGATGCCCGCGCCGATGAAGACGCCCACCCAGACCAGCCCGAAGACGGTGAGCGCGCCAAAGTTCTTGAAGCAGGCGACAAAGCTGAAGAACAGGCTCTTGGCCGGCGGCACTCGATGCCAATGCACCAGCGCGGGCGCATGCCAGAAGGCCAGCGAAAGCGGCAGGTACAGCCCCATCGCGATCCAAAGCGCCACCTGGAATTCGGTGGTTTCGGCCAGTTCACGGGTGAGCGGGCCGCCGAGCAGGTAGACGCGCGCAAACTGGCCGCCGTCGGCCAGTGCCGAGATGGCCATGACGACCAGGAACAGGCCTGCATAGAGTGCGCCCAGCACCGCCATGGGCCGAACTTCCGTCCTGATGGCGTTCAGCGCCGCCATGAACACCGTTCCTGCCGGCGGCTTTTCCGGCCCTGCGGCCTGCGCGGCGGCGGCCATCAGGCCGAGCGTCATGGTGGGCAGCAGCATCAACGCGAGGGCTGCGCCGATCAGAGGCAATTGCGAGGCGATCGACACCATCGCCATGAAAAAGAAGAAGAGCGAAATGAAGGCCAGCGGCTGCCGGGCGAATGCCTGGAGTCCGGTGCGGACCCACAGCACGCCGGTGCGCGCCGGCACGAGGTTGAGTTTCATCGGGTCGGGTCAGGCGTCCAGCGTTTCGGCGCCGCGGTCGAACTCGAAGCTCGCATGGGCACGTTCACGCAGCACGCGTTCGAAGTGGGTCGGGTCGTGGGCCTTGAGCATGCTCGCCTCACGCGGAAGGTGGTAGTCCCACAGCCGCGAAATCCAGAAGCGCAGCGCTGCGGCGCGCAGCATGGCGGGCAGCAGGGCGCGCTCGGGGCCGGTCAGGGGGCGCACGGTGCCGTAGGCGGCGAGCAGGGCGTCGGCGCGCGCGGCATCGTGGCGGCCGCTTGCAAGATCGATGGCCCAGTCGTTCAGGCACACGGCCAGATCGAAGAGCCATGTGTCGGCGCCGGCGAAGTAGAAGTCGAACACGCCGGTCAGCCGGGGCGCTTCGGCGCTGGCGTGCGTGTCGAACATGGCGTTATCGCGGAACAGGTCGGCGTGCACCGGGCCGCGCGGCAGCGCCGCGTAGGCGGAGGATTCGGCCACGTGGTTCTGGTAGGCCAGTTCGCTGCGCAGCAGCGAAGCTTGCGGGGCTTCCAGATAGGGCAGGACCACGGGGGCGGTGTCGTTCCACCAGGACAGACCGCGCAGGTTGGGCTGGATACGGGGATAGTTCCGCGCCGCGAGGTGCATCCGGGCCAGCAGCCGGCCGAGCTCGGCGCAATGGGCGGATGTCGGCGACAGTTCGCTCTTGCCCTGGAGGCGTTGCACGATGGCGGCCGGCTTGCCGGCCACGGTGTGCAGCAACTCGCAGGGCGCGTTGGCCGGGATGGACAGTGCGTGGCCCGTAGGCGGCGCGATCGCCGGGTCGGCCACCGGCTCGGGCACGGGAAGGCCGCGCGCCGCAAGGTGCTTCATCAGACAAAGGTAGTACGGGAGCTGCTCGGCGCCGAGGCGCTCGAAGAGCGTCAGCACGAACTCGCCGGACTCCGTGGTCGCGAAGTAGTTGGTGTTCTCGATGCCACCCTCGATGCCCCTGAGATCGGTGAGGGCACCCAGACCGAGACGACGCACCAAGGCGTCGGCTTCGTCGAATCCGACTTCCGTGAAAACCGCCACTGCGTGCTCAGAACTTGAAGACGTTCCACCAGACCCGGGAACCGTTCTCGCCGGAACTCTGGTCGGATTGCCCTTGATTGCGCACGCGTTCGGTTTCGTTGGGCATCACCTGGTAGGACGGCCCGTTGGCGGGCTTCACGGTGATGCTTTCTGTCTGACCGCCGACACGAAGTTCGTCGACCGTCGCGTTGCGGTCCTCGACGTGGATACGCTCGATCTTCTGGTTGTGGCGGCCTGCGGCCTTGTCCGGATCCGGTTGCGCCTGGGTGGGCGTCGAAGCTGGTGGCTGCGGATTCTGCGCAAACACAGCGGCGCTCGGCGCGGCGCAGGCCAACACCAGCGAAACGAGCCGGTTGCGGCGAACGAGGAGCGTGGAGGAGGACATGGAGAGATTGTAGGTCCGCGTTCTTCGGAGGGGTACAACAAAGTGAGGATCTTTCGCGGCGCCGGGGGCCGCCGTCCGGCACGGCAAAATGCCCCGATGACCGACAAGAAAACGCTGCTGCTCGTCGACGGATCGAGCTACCTTTACCGCGCCTTCCATGCGATGCCCGACCTTCGCGCCGTACCGGGGGACAACAGCAGCCCCGCGACCGGCGCCATCCGGGGAATGATCAACATGATGCAGGCCCTGCGCCGGGAGGTGCGGGCCGACTATGCGGCCTGCATCTTCGACGCGCCGGGCAGGACCTTCCGCGACGACTGGTACCCCGAGTACAAGGCGAACCGTTCGCCGATGCCCGACGACCTGCGCAGCCAGGTCGAGCCGATCCACCAGGTGGTCAGGATGCTCGGCTGGCCGGTGCTGTGCGTGCCCGATGTCGAGGCCGACGACGTGATCGGCACGCTCGCGCGCATGGCCGCCAGCCAGGGCGTCGAGGTGATCGTGTCCAGCGGCGACAAGGACCTGAGCCAACTGGTCGACGAGCACATCACCATCATCGACACGATGAACGGCAAGAAGCGCGACGTGGCGGGCGTGACGGCCGAATTCGGCGTGCCGCCGAGCCTGATGATCGACTACCAGACCCTGGTGGGCGACACCGTTGACAACGTTCCCGGCGTGGAAAAGGTCGGCCCGAAGACCGCTGCCAAGTGGTTGCTCCAGTACGGCTCGCTCGACGGCCTGATCGCGAACGCCGCCGAGGTCAAGGGCCAGGCCGGCGAAAACCTCCGCAAGGCGCTGGACTGGCTCCCGCAGGGGCGGCGTCTCGTGACCATTCGCACCGATTGCGATCTGGATGGCCACGTGAGCGGCCTGCCCGCGCTCGACGCGATAGCCATCGGTCCGCAGCAGACGGACGGCCTGAAGGCCTTTTACGAACAGTACGGTTTCAAGAGCCTCGTGAAGACGCTGGAGGCGCACGAGGTGCAGCCCGAGCTGATCGAGGAAAACAGGAAACGCAAGGGCCCGGAAGGCGGCACAGGCCTTTTTGACGATCCGAGCTTCGAGGCCGCCTCCAAGGCGACCAACCTGGTCTACGACACCGTGATGAGCTGGGAGGTCTTCGATGCCTGGCTCGAGAAGCTCAAGGCTGCCGAACTGGTGGCGATCGACACGGAAACGAACTCGCTCGACGAGATGCGCGCCGAGATCGTCGGCCTGAGCTTCAGCGTGAAGCCAGGCGAAGCCGCGTACATCCCGGTCGGCCACAACTATCCCGATGCGCCGGTGCAACTGCCGCGGGACGAAGTGCTCGCGAAGCTGAAGTCGTGGCTCGAGAACGGCGCGAAGAAGAAGCTGGGCCAGCACATCAAGTACGACCGCCATGTGTTCGCCAACCACGGCATCGAGGTGCAAGGCTATGCGCATGACACCATGCTGCAGAGCTACGTGCTCGAAGTGCACAAGCCGCACGGGCTCGCCAGCTTGGCGGAGCGGCACCTGGGGCGCAGCGGCATCGACTACGAGGACCTGTGCGGCAAGGGGGCGCACCAGATTCCGTTCAGCCAGGTGTCCATCGAGAAGGCCGCCGAGTATTCGTGCGAAGACTCGGACCAGACGCTGGACGTGCACCATGCACTGTGGCCCCAACTCGAAGCCAACGAGAAACTGCGCTTCGTCTACGAGCTGGAGATGGCGTCGAGCGAAACGCTCTACCGAATCGAGCGCAATGGCGTCCTGATCGATGCGCCCACACTGTCCGCGCAAAGCAACGAACTCGGCAAGCGCATCATGGCGCTGGAGCAGGAGGCCTACGAGCTCGCGGGCCAGCCCTTCAATCTCGGATCGCCCAAGCAGATCGGCGAGGTGTTCTTCACCAAGCTGGGCCTGCCGATCATCAAGAAGACGCCGAGCGGCGCGCCGAGCACCGACGAAGAGGTGCTGGAAAAACTCGCCGAGGACTTCCCGCTGCCCGCGAAGATCCTCGAGCACCGGGGCTTGTCGAAGCTCAAGGGCACCTACACCGACAAGCTCGGCCTGCTGGCCAATCCGCGCAGCGGCCGCGTGCATACGCACTACGCGCAAGCCGTGGCGGTGACGGGGCGGCTGTCGAGCAATGATCCGAACCTGCAGAACATCCCGATCCGCACCCCTGAAGGCCGCCGTGTGCGCGAAGCGTTCGTGGCGCCGGCGGGCAGCGTGATCGCGAGTTCCGACTACTCGCAGATCGAGCTGCGCATCATGGCCCACATCAGCGGCGACGAATCGCTGCTGCGCGCCTTCAAGGAAGGCATCGACGTGCACCGCGCGACGGCCGGCGAAGTCTTCGGGGTCGCGGTGGACCAGGTGTCGAGCGAGCAGCGCCGCTATGCCAAGGTCATCAACTTCGGGCTGATCTACGGCATGAGCAGCTTCGGGCTCGCGCGCAACCTGGGCATCGAGACCAAGGCGGCCGCCTCGTACATCGAGCGCTACTTTGCGCGCTATCCGGGCGTGAAGCAGTACATGGACGAGACAAAGGCGCTTGCCAAGCAGCGGGGCTATGTGGAGACCGTCTTCGGCCGCCGCCTCTACCTGCCCGAGATCAACTCGCCGAACGGCCCGCGCCGCGGCGGTGCCGAACGCGCCGCGATCAACGCGCCGATGCAGGGCACCGCGGCCGATCTCATCAAGCTCAGCATGGTCAAGGTGCAGGACGTGCTCGACGCCGAGAAGCGCGGCACGAAGATGATCATGCAGGTGCACGACGAACTGGTGTTCGAAGTGCCTGAGGGCGAGGTCGAGTGGGTGCGCACCGAGATCCCGCGGCTCATGGCCGGCGTGGCGGACCTCCAGGTGCCGTTGCTGGCGGAGATCGGCTTCGGGGCCAATTGGGACAAGGCCCACTAGATTTGCTCGCCCCCAGCCTGCGCGCACTTCGTGCCGCTTCGCCTGCCCCCTGACCGGGGGGCAATACCTGCGGCCCGGCGGAGCCGGTTCCGCGGTATTCCTGGTCATGGATCCTTTAACGTCGAGAGATTTGAGAACTGATGAACACTGCTATTGCTACGGGGCGGAAGGCCTTATTGCTCGCTGCGCTTGCGGCGGCTTGTACGTGTGCCTCTGCTGCGCCCGATCAACGCATCGCTTCGCTTGCCGCGAAGGAAAAGCCGGCACTTCTGGAGACGCTGAATCAACTGGTCTCGATCGAGTCGGGCAGTCGCGATCTGGAGGGGCTCGACAAGATTGCCAATCTGATCGCCGGCAAGTTCAAGGCGCTTGGTGGTCAGGTGGAGCTCATCGATCCTTCGGCCGACGCCTATCGGATGGAGGACACGCCGGAGAAGATCGGCAAGGTAATGCGCGCGACCTTCAAGGGCACGGGCACCAAGAAGATCATGCTGATCGCGCACATGGATACCGTGTATCAGATCGGCATGCTGAACAACCAGCCTTTCCGCGTCGAGGGTGACAAGGCCTATGGCCTCGGGATTGCGGACGACAAGCAGGGGATAGCGGTCATCGCGCACACGATCGCGCTGCTGAAGGCGATGGACTTCAAGGACTACGGCACGCTCACGGTGCTGATCAATGGCGACGAGGAAATCAGTTCGCCCGGCGCTCGCACGCTCATCACGCGCCTGGGCGGGGAGCACGATGTCGTGATGTCGTTCGAGGGATCCTCGGTCAAGGAAGACAAGCTGTCGCTCGCCACCGCGGGCATCGCCTCGGTGACACTCAACGTGACTGGCAAGGCCTCGCATGCGGGTTCCGCGCCTGAGCTGGGCGTGAATGCCCTGTACGAACTGTCGCACCAGATCCTTCAGATGCGCGACCTGTCCGATCCGGCGACGGGCCTGAAGATGAACTGGACCGTCTCGCGTTCGGGTTCCAACCGGAATGTGATTCCGGCGACAGCCACGGCAAGCGCGGACGTGCGGGTGCTGAAGGTCAGCGACTACGACCGCATCGAGCAGCAGGTGCAGGAGCGCGTCAAGAAGCAACTGATTCCGCAGGCCAAGGTCGAGATGAAGTTCGAGCGCCGGCGCCCGCCGCTGGAAGCCACGGACGCCTCGCGCGCCCTCGCGTTGCACGCACAGCAGATCTACAAGGAACTCGGCAAGGAACTGGGCGCGGACGACAAGGTCGCCGGTGGCGGCACCGATGCGGCCTTCGCCGCTCTCAAGACCAAGGCGGCCGTGGTCGAGCGCTTCGGGCTGCAGGGCTTTGGCGCGCATTCGGCTGACGCCGAGTACGTGCTGGTGGACTCCATCGAGCCGCGGCTCTACCTTGCCGCGCAGTTGATCATGGACATCTCGCGCGGCAAGGTGTCGGCGCGGCCAGCGCCCTGAAGCCCAAACAGCCTGTTCTTGTCAGCTGCGATGCGTCTTCGCCACATCGAGGTCTTCAACGCCATCATGCTCACGGGGAGCGTGAGTGCGGCGGCACGGCTCATCAACATCACGCAGCCTGCGGTCAGCCGGACCTTGCAGCATGCCGAGATCCAGCTCGGGTTCTCGCTGTTCCAGCGTGCGAAGGGCCGACTGACGCCGACCACCGAGGCGCTGGCGCTGTATCCGCACATCGAGCGGCTGTTCGCGCAACTCGACGAGGTGCAGCGGCTCGCGGCCAATCTGCGAACCGGCGGCGATGCGGGCGAGTTGCGCATCCTCACGGTGCTGGCGCTGAGCTACGAGGTGCTGCCGCGTGCGCTCAAGCGCTTTCGCGAGAAGCATCCGGGCATCGCGGTAACGGTCGAGTCGCTGCACTCGCCGCAGATCATGTCGGCGTTGTTGCTGCAGGAGGCGGACGTCGGTTTCGCATTCAGTCCCGCAGTGCACCCGTCACTCACCCAGGAGTCGGTTGCCGACAGCCGCATGGTGTGCATTGCGCCCAAGGGCATGCTGTCGCGCGCGTTGCTGCGCAATGGATCAGTGGCGCTGCACGATCTGGTGAACTTGCCGGTGGTGGGGCTGGACAGCCGCGATCCGGTCGGGACCAGCCTCAGCCAGGCTTGCCGGCAGGCGGGCGTTGGCTTTGAGCAGGCGGTCGTGACGGTGCAGACCTACCACGCGGCCCTGGCGATGGCGCACCACGGGCTGGGCGTTGCGCTGGTCGACGGCTGTACTGCGAACTCTGCGGATCGCGCCAAGGTCGAGGTGTTGACGCTGGAGCCGCACATTCCGGTGCCTATTCGGGCGCTGCGATTTGCGGGGAGGCCGGATTCTGTCGCGGTACGGAGCATCACTCGGTTCATGCGCGAGGCTATCGAGCAGATGGGTTGACGCGTTGGAGAGGGGTGTCTCCGGCCGGTGTGCCCGCTTCAAGTTCGCGGGCCACTCTTTGAGCCGACCCAAAAGCCAGCGTGAATCCCAGCGCGCCATGCCCCGTGTTGAATAGCATGTTGGCGGGCGCAGGGGCAAGCCGCCCGACGATCGGCACACCCGTGGGCGTCGCCGGCCGCATCCCCGTCCAGGGATGCAATTCGTCAAGCCGGCTGGCGTCAGGAAACACGGCACGGGTCGCCTCCGCAAGCGTCTCGATGCGCGTAGCCGGAATGCTCGCGTCGTGCCCTACCAGCTCGGCCATGCCCGCCACCCGGAGCCGCGAACCGATGCGCGCGAACACGACCTTGCGGGCACTGTCCGTCACGTTCACCAGTGGCGCCGCGCCCGGCGTCGCATCGACCTCCACCGTGATGCTGTAGCCCTTGAGCGGATAGACCGGCAGGTAGGCCCCCAACTGACGCCCGAGCGTGTGCGATGCCGAGCCCAACGCCATCACGAAGGCCTCCGCTTCCACGTCGCCCGCTGCGGTCTGCACCGCCGCCACCCGGCGGCCGCGCACGTCGAAACCCTTGATCTCCGTGCCGGGCATGAAGCGGACGCCACGCGCCCGCAAGGCATTTGCGAGTTCCGTGCACACCTTGAGACAGTCCGCCGCGCATTCGCTCGGCGTGTGGATCGCGCCGGCCATCTGTCCTTGGTAGCTGGCCAACGCCGGTTCGATCGCAACGCATTCCTCCGGCGTGACGAGGCGCTGCTCGCTGCCGAGCACACGCTGCAACTCGAGTTGCCGACGCGCCCCTTCGAGCGACGATGCGCTGGCATACAGCACCAGCTTGCCCGTTGCCGAGAAATCACAGTCTGGCGCGATGTCGGCACGCATCTCCTCGAACGCGGCGCGGCTTTGTGCCGCCATGGCAAGAAGGCGGGCCGTCGTGTCGCGCGAGGTCTCCGCATTGCAGGCCGCCAGAAAAGCCATGCCCCAGCGCCACTGCAGCAGATCGAGCTGCGGGCGCAGCTTGAGCGGGGAGGAGGGCGAGAGCAGCAGCTTCGGCAATTGCTTCCAGATCGACGGGTCCGCCAGCGGCTGCACGTAGGAATAGCTCAACTGGGCACCATTGCCGCCGCTTGCACCGGCGCCCGGGGTGGCACGGTCGATCACGCTCACCTCATGCCCGTCGCGGTTCAACTGCCACGCCGTGGCCAAGCCCACGATGCCGGCCCCCAGCACGCACACTCGCATGACGTTTCCCCCCTCTTTGAAGTTCGAATGCGCCGACTCTAGGCGCGGCACGCTCCGTCGGGAAATGCCAAAAACATCGCGGCCCATAGCCAAAGCTCATGGGATGTCGAACCCATAACTTTTGGTCATGGGCTTGCGTGCAAAAGGAATTGTGACGTGCGGGCCAATGCTTCCTACACTTCGTTTCACTTCAAATCCACCGAAAGGGCTCGCATGAAACTATCCGCATCGATGGCAGCCGTCCTGTTTGCCGCCGCCGTCACGGGCGCACAAGCCGCCGACACCCTGGCCAAGATCGCCGAATCCGGCAAGATCACGCTGGCCTATCGGGAATCGTCGGTGCCTTTCAGCTACCTCGACGGTCCGAACAAGCCGATCGGCTTCTCGGTCGAACTGTCGAATGCGGTGGTGGACGCGGTCAAGAAGAAGCTCAACAAGCCGAACCTCGAAGTGGCGCTGATGCCGGTGACTTCGCAGAACCGCATCCCGCTCATCACCAACGGCACCATCGACCTGGAGTGCGGCTCCACCACGAACAACACCGCCCGCGGCAAGGACGTGGCCTTCGCCGTCAACCACTTCTATACCGGCACGCGCCTGCTCGTGAAGAAGTCCTCGGGCATCAAGAACTACAGCGATCTCGCGAAGAAGACCGTGGCCAGCACCACCGGCACTACCAATGCGCTGGTCATGCGAAAGTACAACACCGACAAGAGCCTCGACATGGACATCGTGCTCGGCAAGGACCACGCCGACGCCTTCCTGCTGGTGGAAAGCGACCGTGCCGTGGCCTTCGCGATGGACGATATCCTGCTGTTCGGCCTGATCGCCAACGCCAAGAATCCGGCCGAGTTCGAAGTGGTCGGCGATGCGCTGCAGGTCGAGCCCTACGGTTGCATGCTGCCGAAAGACGACCCGGCATTCAAGAAGCTCGTCGACGACACCATCACCGGCCTCATGAAGAGCGGCGAGTTCGAGAAGATGTACACCAAGTGGTTCATGCAGCCGATCCCGCCCAAGGGCATGCCGCTGAACCTGCCGATGAGCCCGCAGCTGCGCGAGAACATCAAGTCCCCCAGCGACAAGCCGGCGACCTGAGCACACCTGCAGGCCTGTCATGCAAGTCGTTGGCATCCTCGGTGGCATGGGTCCGGCGGCGGGCGCGGATTTCGTGCGGCTGTTCGTCGATGCCTGTGCGCGGCGGATGCGCTCCAGGGGCGAGACGGTGCGGGATCAGGGTTTTCCGGAGCACTGGCTGGCGCAGGTGCCGGTGCCGGATCGGAGTGGCGCGCTGGAGGCGGAAGGGCTCGGAGCGCATCAGCCGCTGGAGCCGATGCTGCAGGCATTGGGGCGGCTGGCGGCGCTGGGCAGCCGGGCGGTGGCGATTGCCTGCAATACGGCGCATGCGTGGCACGCCACCTTGCAGGAGCGCTTTCCGCAGGTCGAGGTGTTGCACGTCGCGCGCGAAGTGTCGGCGCATCTGGCGTCGCAAGGCGTGCGGGACGTCGCGTTGATGGCGACCGAGGGCACCTACCGCATCGGTCTCTATGAGCAGGCCATGGCGGACGCCGGCATGGTCTGCCACCTGCCGCTTGCCGAGGAGCGGCAGATGCTCATGCGCGGCATCTACGACGGCGTGAAAGCGGGCGACATGCCGTTGGCGCAGGCCTGCCTGAGCGAAGTCGCGCTGCAACTGGCGCGGCGTCATGGCCCGGTGGCCATCGTCATGGGATGCACCGAGATTCCCCTCGGGCTGGAGGGCTCGACGGCAGTCGATGGGCTGAGGCTCGTCGATCCGGCGCGGGTTCTCGCATGCGCGCTCGCGGCGCGGGCCTACGACGGAGTTTCGGCGCCGGCCGCACGCGCCTTCGCCTGATCGCCTACATTGCGGCCTGCGCCTCGTGCGCCAGGTCCTTTGTCCGTCGAATCAACAGGAGTTCGCCCGTATGCCTCGTTCCGAAAAAGCTTCCGATCTGCAAACCGATTTCGACTCGCTCCGCCCCGGCGACAGCACCGAGCAGGGCGCCACGCGCCGCACGGCGCTCAAGGCCGCCATCGGCGTGGGTTACGCGGCGGCCACCTTGCCGATCGCGGCGCAGACCGTCGTCAAGACGTCCGACGAAGGCCTCAAGGCCGGCCCCGTCAAGTACACGGTGAATGGTTTCGAGGTGCCGGCCTATGCTGCTGCGCCAGCCGGAAAAACCGGCTTGCCGGTGGTGCTCGTGGTCCAGGAAATCTTCGGCGTGCACGAATACATCGCCGACACCTGCCGCCGTTTTGCCAAGGCGGGCTACCTGGCCATCGCGCCCGAGCTTTACGCGCGCCAGGGCGATCCCAAGGGGTACACAGACATCCCGAAGCTGCAGGCCGACATCGTCAGCAAGGTGCCCGACGCACAGGTCATGGCGGACCTCGACGGCGCCCTCCGGTACGCGGCCGCGAACGGCGGCGACGTGCAGGAAGCGGCCATCACGGGCTTTTGCTGGGGCGGGCGCATCGTCTGGCTCTATGCGGCAACGGGCAAGGTCAAGGCCGGCGTGGCCTGGTACGGCCGGCTGGTCGGACAACCCTCGGAACTGGCGCCGCGGCATCCCGTCGACGTCGCCGCCAGCCTGCAGGCGCCCGTGCTGGGCCTGTACGGCGGCAAGGACCAGGGGATTCCGCTTGACACGGTTGATAAGATGAAGGCCGCCCTGGCAACCGGTACACCGGCGGCCAAGGCCTCGCAATTCGTCGTGTACCCCGAAGCGGGCCACGCGTTCCATGCCGACAATCGGTCCAGCTACGTCAAGGAAGCGGCCGAAGACGGATGGAAGCGCGCCTTGGCCTGGTTCAAAGCCAACGGTGTGGCCTAGCCGCATCCGCCAGCCGCTTTCGATCGAAAGCCGTCCGATGGACGGCTTTTGTTTTTGCCACCATTGCGCAAGCAGTCATGAACTTGTTAGCCATCATCGCCGCGACGCTGGTCGCAGGCATCGGAAGTGTCTGGATCGCCGCGCTGCTGCTGCGCGTGGGCGTGCGCAGCGGCGCCGGCGGCGTGAATCCGCAGCACCTGCTGAGCCTTGCGGCCGGCGCGTTGTTGGCGACGGCTTTCATGCACCTGCTTCCCGAAGCCTTCGAAAGCCACATCGCACCCGCCGTGCTGTTCGGCGTGCTGTTGTTCGGGCTGGTCTTCTTCTTCCTGCTCGACAAGGCGGAGCTGTGGCACCACGGGCATGAGCATCACCATGGCGAGCACGACGACGGACATGGAAACAACCCGGCCCATGCTCACGATCACGACCATCACCACCCGCACGCCCACGGCCATGCGCACACGCACGACGCCAGGGGCGGCGGCTGGGCCGTGCTCACGGGCGACAGCGTGCACTGCTTCGGCGACGGCATCCTGATCGCCTCGGCATTTGTCGCGGACATGCGCCTGGGCCTGGTGGCCGCGATCGCCGTCCTCGCGCACGAGGTGCCCCATCACATCGGCGATCTGGTCGTGCTGCGCCAGAGTTCGTCCAACCAGCGCGTGGCGCTCGTCAAGGTCTCGCTGGCCGGGACGATGACCGCGCTCGGCGGGCTGGCGGGCTGGTGGCTGGTCGACCAGTTGCATGGCTGGCTGCCGTACTTCCTGGTCCTGGCGGCCAGCAGCTTCGTCTACGTGGCGCTGGCCGACCTGATCCCGCAACTGCAGAAGCGGCTGCCGGCGCGGCAGACGGCCTTGCAGGTCGCGTGGCTGGCGGCCGGCATCCTGCTCGTCACGCTTGTGAGCCGTTTCGCGCACGCCGACCACGACCATGCGCACGGCGCTGCCGCCGATCCGGACCACGCGCACGAGGCGTCCGACCACAAGCACTGAGTGGACACCCGCGGCACTTTCTGACACGCTTGTTGCCCCTTCGCCGAAGTGGCTGATTCGGCTGGGACCCACACTCGGGGTGCATCATGCGAAACATCAGTCAGCCAGGAGCCCCGATCATGATCAGCGCCGACCCCCCTCTGCGTCCCGGAGAAGCCGCAGACGAACCCGAGATCGACGAAGCCGATGACGCCTTGCCCGAGGACGACGAGGCGTTCGATGAAGACGAAGCCGAAGCGACCGACGAACTGTCCGAAGAAACCGGCATCGACCTGACCGATGCCAGCGAACTCGATGCCGACAACGTCCCGGCTGACGAGGAATTCGACCGCGTAATCCAGGCCCCTGATTGATCTGGCTCGCCCCCAGGCTTGCTCACTTCGTGTAGCCGCCACCCTCTGCCGGCGGCAACACCTGCGGCCCGGCGGAGCCGATTCCGCGGCATTCCTGGAGCGTCGCGGGGCTAGTCCTCCAACGTGAAGCCTGCCTTGATCGTCACCTGCCAGTGGGCGACCTTGCCGTCCACCACGTGGCCGCGCGTTTCGGTCACCTCGAACCACTGGATGTTACGTACCGATTCGCTGGCCTTGGCGATGGCGCGCAGCACGGCGTCGTCGCTGCTCGTGGGCGATGAGCCGGTGAGTTCGAGGAGCTTGTAGACGTGATTGGACATGGGGCCTCCAGTCGAAGGGGGACGTGCGGATTGCACAAGGCTTGCCGCCCCATGTTGGCACGTCTTGGGCGGTCGGCACTCTTAGTTGAAACCCGAGGCCTGCATGCCCCATGTCCCGCATTTGCTTGTAGGGCCACGGGCGTGAAATATGCTTCCCGTCGCCTTTCAACTCCGACATTCTCCAAATGATGACAAAGCGTTTTTCCGGTGGCCTCTCTTCCACGGCGCTGACCTGCAGCCTCGTGTTCGCGGCCATGACGGCGCAGGCCGCGCCCGATGCCAAGTTGCTTGCCGCCGCTGAAAAGGCACAGCCTGCCGTGATCGAGAACCTCAAGGAAATGGTGCTGATCGAGTCGGGCAGCCTCAACGTCGACGGCCTGGCGAAGATGGCCGGCGTGATCGAAGGCCAACTCAAGGGGATCGGTTTCAAGACCGAGCGACGCAAGGCCACGGCCGGTGCCGGCGCCGATATCGTCGTGGGCACGCTCAAGGGTACGGGCAAGCGCAAGATCATGTTGCAGGCGCACATGGACACCGTGTATGCGCCCGGCATCCTCGGCACGCAGCCGTACAAGGTGGACGGCAACCGCATCTACGGTCCGGGCATCGCCGACGACAAGGGCGGCATTGCGGTGATGCTCGCTTCTTTGAAGATCCTCGCCAACGCGGGCTGGCGCGACTACGACACGCTCACCGTGCTGTTCAATCCCGACGAGGAAGTCGGCTCCGTCGGTTCGGGCGAACTGATTTCCACTTTGGCCGACCAGCACGACACCGTGCTGTCCTTCGAACCGACCGCGGCGAAATCGGTGGCAAAGGGTGAATCGCTGCTGCTGGGTGCCGCCGGCATCGCGACCGCCACGCTCGAGGTCAAGGGCCGCGCCTCGCATGCCGGCGCTGCGCCTGAACTGGGCCGCAATGCGCTCTACGAATTGGCCTACCAGATGCTGGAGACCAAGGACGTTCCCAAGGACACACCCGGCGCCACGCTGAACTGGACGGTGGCGAGCGCGAATGGCCCGCTCAACCAGATCACGGCGAAGGCGCAAGCCTTGGGCGACATCCGCATCACGCAGCCCGGCGCCGAGAAGAAGCTCGAAGCCGCGCTGCAAAGCAAGCTCGCCAGCGGCAAACTGATCCCCGAGACCGAGACCACGCTGAAGGTCGAAGTGGGGCGCCCCGCATTCCTCGCGGGCGAGAAGGGCGCCGCGCTCGGTGCAAAGGCGCAGGCCATCTACAAGGAAATCGACCGCGACCTCGGTTTGGCGCCGATGACCGGCGGGGGCACCGATGCTGGCTTTGCAGGCCGTTCAGGCAAGGCGACCGTGCTCGAGAGCTTCGGCCTCGCGGGCTTTGGCTATCACGCGAAGGACGAGTACATCGAAGTCGATTCGATCGTGCCGCGCCTGTACCTCGTGACAAGACTGCTGACCGAGATCGGGAAGCAGTGAAGCCTTCGCGCCCGGAGATGCAGATCAGGCTCGACGATCTGGCGGGCCCGGAGATTCGCGCGTTGCTCGAGGCGCACTTGCGCAACATGCACGAGATTTCGCCGCCAGGCAGCGTGCATGCGCTGGACATCGACAAGCTGCGGCAGCCGGACGTCACGTTCTGGACCGTGTGGGAAGGCGGCGAACTGCTCGGCTGCGGTGCGCTTCGTGAGATTTCGCCGAAACACGGCGAGGTCAAGTCGATGCGAACCTCGGACGCGCATCGCGGACGAGGGGTCGCGCGTGCGGTGCTTCATCGCATCATCGAGGAGGCGCGGGCACGTTCCTACGATCGATTGAGTCTCGAGACGGGCAGCATGAAGGCGTTCGAGCCGGCGCAGAAGCTGTACGAATCGTTCGGCTTCATGCACTGCGCGGCCTTCGGCAGCTACGTCGATGATCCCTACAGCGTCTTCATGACGAAGTCGCTGTAGCGGCAGGTCCTTGCTACTTCGCGCCGCCGGTGTACTTGGTGACGCTGTCGGCGGTGACGTGATAGCCGCTCACGCCCATCATCGAATCGTTGCGCACGGTCTGCAGCTTGCCGGTGACCCACACCGTGTCCATGGCGCGGAACTTCGCGCCTTGCTTCGGGCGTACGTGCAGGATCTGGTTGGCCGGGGGCGGTGGTGTGTGGATGCAGGCGCCGAAGTAGGGCACCAGCAGGAACTCCGTGACTTCGCCCTTGTTTTCTTCGAGTGGCACGATGAAGCCGGGGATCTTCACCTCGACGCCGTTCATCGCGGCGTTGGTCGGCGCGTTGTTCGACATCTCCTGCAGCTTCATCAGCATCTCGTTGGCGCGCGGGTCGCTGTCGTCGAGCTTGCTCAGGTCCATGCCCTTGAGTTCCTTCATCGGGTCCCAGTCCTTTGGCACCAGTTCTTCCCACGAGATGACGCGGGGCTGGCCGGGTGCCGACTTGGCGTCGGCTGGCTTGCCGCCGAGCGGATTGGTCGGCGAGGTGGCTTGTGGCGAAGGTTCGGCCGCCAGTGCACTGCCGGCGACGACGACTGCGAGAAGGAAGGAAACGGGGAGGCGCAATAACATGTTCAGATCCTTGGAGAAAGGCCGTCGGCCAGCGAGAGCCGATAGGCGCGAATGCCCGGTAGCAGGCTGGCGACCCAGCCAGCCACGACCAGGCTCGCGAGCAGCGTCCATTCGTTCAGTGTAGGTTCGGACAGGCGCAGTGACAGTCCGAACTGCGACTGAAGCCAGGGCGAGAGCAGGGCGATGCCGAGCACGGCGAGGACGATGCCGGTCGCCACGCCCAGCAGCGTGACCAGCGCGCCTTCGAGCGCCAGCAGCGCGAGGACGTGGCGCAGGCTGGCGCCGACGGCGCGCAGCACCGCCAACTCCCGGCGTCGCTCGTTGAGGCTGGCCATCACCACCGATACCAACCCAGCGAGGCTGACGAGAGCGACCAGCGCCGACATCAGCAGCAGCGCGTTCTCGCCGACGCCGATCACGCCCCACAGTTCGTCGAGCGCCACGCCGGGCAGGATGGCCATCAACGGCTCGCCCGCGTAGGTGGAGATCCAGCGCTGTACCGAGAACACGGCGGCGCGGTTCTTCAGGCCGACCAGCGCGGCGGTCACATTCTTGGGTGTGAGGTCGAATTTGCGCAACTGCTCGGGCGGGATCTTCACCCCGGGCATCGGAGCACCGCCCATCCATTCGAGGTGAATGGCTTCCATGGCCGAAAGCCCGATGTGCACCGTGCGGTCGACCGGCGTGCCGGTGCGTGCCAGCACCCCCACCACGGTGAAAGGCTTGTCGGCATGCTCGGAAACATTCAGCTCCCCGCTGCCGTGGGCCAGCGTGATCTTCTGGCCGACGTGGTAGCCCAGCTTGTCGGCGACCTCGGCGCCGACCACGGCATCGAAGAGATCGCTGAACGGCTTGCCCTCGCGCATCCGGAGCGCTTGCCGATTGCCGTAATGAAAGTGCTCGAAGTAGGCGGGCGTGGTGGCCAGCACCGAGTAGCCGCGATGCGAGTCGCCGAGCGACAGCGGCACGACCCACTCCACGCCGGGGTGCGCGGCGAGCGCCTGCACGCTCTTCCATTGCACGTTGTTGGTGGCCGCGCCGATGCGAAACACGGAATAGAGCAGCAACTGCGTCGAGCCGGTGCGCGCGCCGACGATCAGGTCGGCGCCCGACACCGAGGACGAGAAGTTCTCGCGCAGTTCGGTACGGATGCGTTCGACGCCAAGCAGCAGGAAGGTCGATAGCGCGATCGACAGCACGGTCAGTGCAAGAGTGAAGCGCCGATTCCAGGCACTGCGCCACGCGATTCCGAAGAGTGCCTTCATGCAGGCTCCACCGAAGCCGCCCGATTGATCTCGGGCAGCAGCACATGGCGCGAGAAGCGCTCGGCAATGCGCTGGTCGTGGCTCACGAAAACGAGCGCGCTGTGGTTCGAACTGCAGGCCGACAGCAGCACATCGAGGAAGGCTTCGCGGCGGTCTTCGTCGAGTGCCGAGGTCGGCTCGTCGGCGATCACGACTTCCGGGTGGCCGACGAGCGCTCGCGCGGCGGCCACGCGCTGTTGCTGGCCGACCGACAGTTGCATCGCCTGGCGCTGCCACAGGCTGGCATCCAGGCCCATCTGGGCGAGCAGCGCTTCGGCCTGCGCGCGTGCCGTGCCGTCGCGGGAAGCCCGAGCCATGCGCCGCGCCGAGAAGCGGCAGGGCAGCAGCACGTTGTCGAGCACGCTCAGGTACGGCAGCAAATTGAACTGCTGGAAGATGTAGCCCACATGTGCGACGCGCGACCGGTCACGTTCGGCGCCCGAAAGTGCGGCCCAGTCATGTCCGAGCAGGGTGATGCGGCCCGAGTCGGCCACCAGCACGCCGGCCAGCAGCGACAGCAGCGTGCTCTTGCCGCAGCCGCTCGGGCCATGCAGGAAGACAGCCTCGCCGGCCGAGATGTCCAGCCGTTCGATGTCGATGCAGGGCGTCCGGGCGCCGGGCCAGGCGAAGCGCAGCGATTCGGCAGAAAGGACGAACGTCACGGGCGAATCACTTGGTCCAGCTCAGTCGCGTTGCAGGCCGTTTCAGCGTGCGCTTGAACTGGCCTTGCGGCGAAGCGATCTGGGCCTCGATCTGGCGGGGTCCCTTGAATGCGTTGAAGAGATCGATGTCGATGAACTTGGCCGCCGCCGCGTTGGTGCAGTTGAAAGCGAAGGTGGCGTCGAGGTCGGCGTGGCCTTCGGTGGCGTTGGCGTCGGGCTTGCCCATGCCCAGCGCGGCGGAGCGCAGCGTCACGGGCCCGAGCTTGCAATTGGCGGTCGGGTCGATCTTGAAGAGATGGTCCGCCGCGCGAAGCTGCGTGACGGCATCGTCGACGGCCTTCTTCTCGGCGTCGGTGCGCGGCGCGCGTTCGAAGCCGACGAAATTGTCGAGCGGCGATCCCATCTCGATCACGACGGTAGGGCCTTCGACGACGACGTCGAGCTTGATCTGTCCATGCACGTGGGCGTGCTGAGTCTGGGCCGAGGCAGCGAAAGGGAGTGAGGAGAGTGCGAAGAGAGCGGTCAGTGCGAGAGTCGAAAGCGGCCTGCTCGTCAGGATCATGGTTGTGCGCCTTGCCGGGTCGGCAGCCCCGGCGTGTTGCTCCACTCGCTCCAGCTGCCGGCATAGAGCGCGGTCGGCCCGAGCCCTGCGATCTGCATGGCGAGCAGGTTGGGCAGCGCGCTCACGCCGCTGCCGCACTGGTGGACGACCGTGGTGGGATCCCGGCCCGCCAGAAGTGCTTCGAATTCGGCGCGCAGTTGCGCGGCCGGCTTGAACTTCCCGTCGGGACCGAGGTTCTCGGTAAAGGGCCGGTTCAAGGCCCCCGGGATGTGACCCGCGATCGGGTCCAGAGGTTCCACCTCGCCGCGATATCTTGCGGCCGCGCGCGCGTCGATCAGCGTCTGGTCAGCTTGCTCGAGATGCGCGGCCACGGTCTTCGTATTCGCGAGCGCGAGCAGCGGCTTGTCTGCGACGAAGTTCGACCGGAAGTGCGAGGCCTCCTCGCGGCCGGTGATTTCGCCGCCCGCCGACTGCCAGGCCTGCAGGCCGCCATCGAGCACGGCCACGGCATCGTGGCCCATCCACTTGAGCATCCACCAGAGCCGGCCGCAGTAATTGGCACCGTTTCGGTCGTACACCACCGCCTGCATGTTGTTGGCAAAGCCCACGCTCGACAGCCAGCCCGCGAACTTCTCGCGGCTTGGCAGCGGATGGCGGCCGCCCGATGCGGGAGGGCCCTCGTCCTGCGCCACGACGACGCCGTGGGCGCCGGCGACGCCGTGCTTCGCGCTGAGGTCGGTGTCGAGATTGGCGTACACCGCGCCCGGGATGTGCGCTGCCCGGTACTGCTGCGCGCCGGCCTCGGGTTTCATCAGGTCGAAGGTGCAATCGAAAACCATCAGCGGCGAGTCGCTGCCGTGCAAGGCGATGAGCTCTTCGGCGGAAATCAGGGTCGTATGCATGCGAATTCCTTCAATGTTCCTCGGCCGGCGCCTTCGGCAGCGAGCGCTGGCGCAGCACCGTGGCCGCGATGCCGCTCGCGACGATCAGCGCCATGCCGGCCCAGCCCGCGGCATCGATGCGGTCACCGAACAGCAGCACGCTGTACATCGCGGCAAAGACGATGCCCGAATACTGGAGATTGGCAACCAGCAGCGTACCGCTTTCGGTCTTGGCGCTGGCATAGGCGCGTGTCATGCAAAGCTGGCCGAGCGCCGCCAGCACGCCGACGGGCAACAGCCAGATCGCATGCGACCAGGTCCAACTCGACCAGGGGGTGGCTTCGCCCAGCAGCAGCGTCCCGAGACCGCCGGCCGCGGCCGAGCCGACCGCGAAATAGAACACCGTGCGCGCTTCGGGCTCGCCGAGCCGCGAAAGCGCCACCACCTGCATGTATGCAAAGGCGGCAGTGAGGCCCGACAGCAGCCCCATCAGGCCCGCGAAACCCTGGTTGTCGCCGACGGTGGGCTTGAGCATCAGCACCACGCCTCCGAAGCCCGCAAGCACCGTGAGGACCAGCGGACCCTGCAGCGGAGGGCGCGGCACGCTGCCGTCTCGCCCTGGAACCGGCACCCAGGCGAGCAGGGCGCCGCCGACCAGGAAGGCGGCGATCCAGACACTGCTCATGTAGTTGAGCGTCATCGCGGTCGCGAGCGGCATGTGCGCAATCGCGAAGAACCAGGCGCCGAGAGACACCACGCCGATCAGGCTGCGCCATGCGTGCATGCCGGGGTATCGGGTGGCGAGCGTGACGCCGCGGCTGCGCGCGAGCAGCCAGAGGAACACGATGCCGATCAGGCCGCGATAGAGCACCAGCTCGGCGCTGGAGAACCAGGCCGAGGCCACCTTCACGCACACGCCCATCGTCGCGAAGATGAGCGCCCCCAGCACCATCCAGAGCGCTTGCACTAGCTCATCTCGCGGCGGTACCACTCGTGGAATTGCTGCATGCCATCTTCCATCGGGCTCTGGTACGGGCCGCTTTCGTCGTCGCCGCGCAGCATCAGGGCGCGGCGGCCGGCGTCCATGCGTTCGGCGATCTCGTCGTCTTCCACGCACGTCTCCATGTAGGCGGCCTGCTGCGCTTCGACGAACTCGCGTTCGAAGGCGACGATTTCCTCTGGGTAGAAGAACTCGACCATGTTGAGCGTCTTCTGCGGGCCGACGGGGTGCAGCGTGGAGACGGTCAGCACGTGCGGATACCACTCGATCATCACGTGGGGGTAGTAGAGCAGCCAGATCGCGCCGTACTTCGGCGGCTTGCCCTCGCGGTAGTTCAGCAACTGCTCCTGCCAGCGCTGGTAGACCGGGCTGCCAGCGCGGCCGAGACGGTTGGCGACGCCCACCGTCTGCACGGAGAAATGCCGATTGAACTCCCAGCGCAGGTCGTCGCAGGTCACGAAACTTCCCAGGCCCGGGTGGAAGGGGCCGACGTGGTAGTCCTCGAGATACACCTCGACAAAGGTCTTCCAGTTGTAGTTGCACTCGTGCAGCTCGACGCGATCGAATACGTAGCCCTCGAAATCAAGGTCCACGCGCGGACCCAGGTTCGCGAGGTCGGCTGCGACGTCTCGGCCCTTGCCGTCTGCGTTCTTCTCGAAGAGCAGGCCGTTCCACTCGGTCAGCGGGTAGTTGTGCAGGTTCAGGCAGGGGTCTTGCTCGAAATGCGGCGCGCCGATGAGGGTGCCGGTGGTGCGCGCATCGGCCGCTGCGTAGGTCCAGCGATGCAGCGGGCAGACGATGTTGCCGCCGGTCTTCGCGTCGAGCTCGCCCCGGTCCTTGAGGATGAGGGCCTGGCGATGGCGGCAGACGTTGGAGACCAGTTCCACGCCCTTTGGCGTGTGGACCAGCGCACGACCTTGCTGCTCCTGCGGCAGGGTGTGGAAGTTGCCCGGCTCGGGCACCGAGAGCCGGTGGCCGACATAGCGCGGCCCAGCGGCAAAGAGCGTTTGCAGCTCGCGGGCATAGAGTGCCTCGTCGAAGTACGCGGAAACCGGGAGTTGGCTCGAAGCCTGCTGCAGTTGAAGACTTAAATCAGACATGGGTGACCTGACCAAGCTCCCCACAGGGAGAAAGATAGAACGGAAGGCTGCCGTCGAAGGTGCGGGACGGCCCGGAGATTGCGCCGGCTCGTGCCGGAAAGGACCGCGGATTGTACCCCGGAGAAATTTCCCCGAGACCGCCCTTCGGTTCTCACCAGGACGGCCGAGGTAACGGCTCCGGCCGCCCGCAAGGGGTGCTCTCGGAAGGGTGGGCGGCCGCACGAAGTGGGCAAGCCTGGGGGTGAACTTAAAATCTCGTGTTTCACCCACGATTCGTCCGCATGCCCAAGGTGCCTTCCTCCTCCCCGTCGGCCTCGCCAGACGCGCCTGACACCGGCGCGCTGCCTGCCAGCTATGAAGCCGGGCTCCAGGAACTCGAACAACTCGTGACCGAACTCGAGTCAGGCCAATTGCCGCTCGACCAGTTGCTCGGCAGCTACCAGCGGGGCGCGGCGCTGCTCGCGTTCTGCCGCGACAAGCTGCAAGCGGTCGAAGACCAGATCAAGGTGCTCGATGCGGGCAGCCTCAAGGTCTGGGCGGCCGAATGACGGTCGACGGCACCTTGCACTGGGACGCCGCCCGCCTCGCCGCGTGGAGTGAGCCGAAGCTGTCCCGCGTCGAAGCCGCGTTGTCCGAATGGGTCGGTGTCGATGCGCCGGTGCAGCTCGGCGACGCGATGCGCTACGCCGTGCTCGACGGCGGCAAGCGGCTGCGGCCGATGCTGGTCTTCGCCGCGAGCGAGGCCGTCGGCGGCCAGGCCGAAGCCGCGTTGCGCGCGGCCTGCTCGGTCGAACTGATCCATGCCTATTCGCTGGTGCACGACGACTTGCCGTGCATGGACAACGACGTGCTGCGCCGCGGCAAGCCGACCGTGCACGTGAAGTTCGGCGAAGCTGGCGCACTGCTGGCCGGCGATGCCTTGCAGGCGTTGGCGTTCGAATTGCTCACGCCCGATGGCGAAGCTATTTCACCGGCCGTGCAGGCCAACCTGTGCCGCCTGCTGGCTCGCGCCGCCGGCAGCCAGGGCATGGCGGGCGGCCAGGCGATCGATCTCGCCAGCGTCGGCCTGGCCCTCGACGAAGCGCAGTTGCGCGAAATGCATCGCCTGAAGACGGGCGCCTTGCTGCAAGGCAGCGTGGAGATGGGCGCGGCCTGCGGCGAAGCGCTTGCGCCCGGCGCGCTTGGTGCGCTGCGCGAGTACGGCGCGGCCATGGGCCTCGCCTTCCAGGTGGTGGACGACATCCTCGACGTCATCGCGGATTCGGAAACACTTGGCAAGACAGCCGGCAAGGACGCCGCGAGCGACAAGCCCACCTACGTATCCCTGCTCGGCCTCGACGGCGCCCGCGCCCAGGCCCGCGAACTGCTGGCCCAGGCGCTCGCCGCGCTGGACCGCAGCACACTGGCCGATACCGGCGCGCTGCGTGCGCTGGCCCACATGGTCGTCGATCGCGATCGATAGACAACAACAACATCTCATGGCTCCGCTGCTTCCAACCATCCACGATCCATCCGTCCTGCGGCAGTTCGACCGCGCCCAGCTCAAGCAGTTGGCCGACGAAGTGCGGACCTGCGTGCTCGACAACGTGTCGCGCACCGGCGGACACCTGAGCTCCAACCTCGGAACGGTGGAATTGACGGTCGCCCTGCACCACGTGTTCAACACGCCGCACGACCGCCTGGTGTGGGACGTGGGCCACCAGACCTATCCGCACAAGATCCTCACGGGCCGGCGCGAGCGCATGCCGACGCTGCGGCAGTTGGGCGGTATCTCCGGATTCCCGCAGCGCACCGAGAGCGAGTACGACACCTTCGGCACCGCCCATTCGTCGACCAGCATCTCGGCAGCGCTCGGCATGGCGATGGCCGCGCGGCAGAAGGGCGAGGACCGCCACTCCGTCGCGATCATCGGCGACGGCGCCCTGACCGCAGGCATGGCCTTCGAGGCCTTGAACAACGCAGGCGTGTGCGACGACTGCAAACTGCTGGTGATCCTGAACGACAACGACATGTCGATCAGTCCGCCGGTCGGCGCGCTCAACCGCTATCTCGCGCAATTGATGAGCGGCAATTTCTACGCCGCAGCCAAGAACGTCGGCAAGAGCGTGCTGCGTGCGGCGCCGCCGCTCTTCGAGTTGGCCAAGCGCTTCGAGCAGCATGCGAAGGGCATGGTCGTGCCCGCCACGCTGTTCGAGCAGTTCGGCTTCAACTACGTCGGGCCGATCGACGGACACGACCTCGATTCGCTGGTGCCCACGCTGGAGAACCTCAAGCATCTGCAGGGCCCGCAGTTCCTGCACGTGGTCACCAAGAAGGGCCAGGGCTACAAGCTCGCCGAGGCCGATCCGGTGGCCTATCACGGCCCGACCAAGTTCGATCCGGCCGTCGGCCTCGTCAAGCCGGCGACCGCGCCCAAGCAGACCTTCACGCAAGTGTTCGGCACCTGGCTGTGCGACATGGCCGCGCAGGATGGCCGTCTGGTCGGCATCACGCCCGCAATGCGGGAAGGCTCGGGGCTCGTCGAATTCGAGCAGCGCTTTCCTGGTCGCTACTACGACGTGGGCATTGCAGAGCAGCACTCCGTCACCTTCGCGGCCGGGCTCGCGTGCGAGGGCCTCAAGCCCGTGGTGGCGATCTATTCGACCTTCCTGCAGCGCGCGTACGACCAACTCATTCACGACGTTGCGATCCAGAACCTGCCGGTGGTCTTCGCGCTCGATCGCGCCGGCCTCGTGGGCGCGGATGGCGCCACGCATGCGGGCGCCTACGACATCCCTTTCCTTCGCTGCGTTCCGAACATGAGCGTGGCATGTCCGGCCGACGAGGCCGAATGCCGCCAACTGTTGACGACGGCCTACGAGCAGAACCATCCGGTCGCCGTGCGCTATCCGCGTGGTGCCGGTGCCGGCGTCACGCCGCATCTCACGCTCGACGCGCTGCCCTTCGGCAAAGGCGAGATTCGTCGCGAAGGCCAGCGCATTGCGATCCTCGCGTTCGGCACCTTGCTCTATCCGGCATTGAAGGCGGCCGAGGCGCTGGATGCAACAGTCGCGAACATGCGCTGGGCCAAGCCGCTCGATGTCGAACTGCTCTTGAAGGTCGCGGGCACTCACGATGCGATCGTCACTGTGGAAGAGGGCGCCGTCATGGGCGGCGCAGGCAGTGCGGTGCTGGAGGCCCTTCAGGCCGCCGGCATTCAGAGGCCCGTGCTGCAACTCGGCTTGCCCGATCGTTTCATCGAGCATGGCGATCCGGCCAAGCTGCTGGCCAGCATCGGACTCGATGCATCGGGCATCGAGCAGTCCGTTCGCCAGCGATTCGAAGGTGCACTTGCCGCAGGGAAAACCCCCCCCGGCAGCTTGTAAGCGCTTTTTACAATCGTTGTCGACTCAAAAAGTCTGCAACGCGGCCACAAGCCGCGTTCTTGTTTTCTAAAAGCACTCGGAGTGAATTCAATGGATCGTCGTTCCCTCATCAAAAACGCCGGCATCGCCGGCGTCCTCGCTGCCGGCATTGCGCCGGCAGTTCACGCGCAGGCAGCCGTTCGCTGGCGCCTGGCATCGAGCTTTCCCAAGTCCCTCGACACCATTTTCGGAACGGCTGAAACGTTCTCCAAGAGCGTGAGCGACATGACCGGCGGCAAGTTCCAGATCTCCGTGCATGCCGGCGGCGAACTGATGCCCGCCTTCGGCGTGGTCGACGGCGTGCAGAACGCCTCGGTCGAAATGGCGCACACCGCGCCTTACTACTTCTACGGCAAGGACCCGACCTTCTGCCTCGGCTGCGCGGTGCCCTTCGGCCTCAACACCCGCCAGATGAACGCGTGGATGTACGAAGGCAACGGCCTGAAGCTGATGCGCGACTTCTACGCCAAGTACAACATCTACAACCTGCCGGGCGGCAACACGGGCGCGCAGATGGGCGGCTGGTTCCGCAAGGAAATCAAGTCGGTCGCCGACCTCAAGGGCCTGAAGTTCCGCACCAACCCGTTCGCCGGCCGCGTGCTCGAACCCTTCGGCGTGATTCCCCAGTCGATCCCCGGCGCCGACCTGTACCCGGCGCTCGAGAAGGGCACGCTGGACGCGCTCGAATGGGTCGGCCCCTACGACGACCAGAAGCTCGGCTTCAACAAGGTCGCGCCGTTCTACTACTACCCCGGCTGGTGGGAAGGTGGTCCGCAACTGGACTTCTACATCAACAACAAGGCCTGGGAAGGCCTGTCGGCCGAGTACAAGGCCATCGTCACCGCGGCAGCCGCTCAGGCCAACATCGGCATGACGGCGAAGTACGACGCGCGCAACCCCGTCGCGCTGAAGCAACTCGTCGGTTCCGGCACGAAGCTGCGCCCCTTCACGCAGGACGTGATGAACGCGGCCTTCAAGTCGGCCCAGCAGATCTACTCGGACCTGAACGGCAGCAATCCCGAGTGGAAGAAGGTCTATTCCGACTACTCGAAGTTCCTGGCCGACCAGAACGCCTGGTTCCGCTTCACCGAGGGCACCTTCGACCGCTTCATGCAGCAACAGAAGCTGTGAGCGGGTCCGGCCCAGGCCGGCAAACCCCCAAGGCAAAAAGCCCCGTTGGCAACAGCGGGGCTTTTTTCATGGGGGACGCTGATCGAAGCCCGGGGCTCAGGGTTTGGCGTTCGGGAAACTGCGCGCGGCGACGCGTTCGGCAAAGCCTGTCAGCAACCGCGCATCGGCCGAATGGATCCAGGTCACGGCGCCATTGCGACGGCGCACCAGCAGGCGCGGCGCAACGATGCGGTCGAGCCAGCGCCAGTGCACGAGCTTGAGATGCGCGACGTCGGCTGCGTCCTCTCGCTTGTTCCACAGCCAAGTCTGCGTGAGCACGTCGCCATCGAGGCGCGTGCGGCTGTAGACGATCCAGTAGCCCATCCACGCGATGCACACTGCCGCCAGCCCGAAGAGCACGATGCTGCCGACGGACCACGACGCGCCGCTGAGCGCAGGCAGGCTCCAGATGCCGAATCCAACCAGGTCGACCACCAGGATGACCGCCAGGATACGGACGAAGGGCGGGTAGGCGGGGCTCTCGAGCGCGGCCGGGGACTCGGTGTCGCCCGGCGCGCGGCCGTCTTCTGCCTCGGTGGCGCTCACTTCTTGGTGTCGGCGTCCGGCGCGGGGGTGGCCGGCGCAGGCTCTTCCGGCGTGGCCTGCTTCTGGTTGCCGAACGGGTCTTCCATGTTCATGCCGCTGTTGTCCGACCCTTGCGACTCGGCCGGCATTTCAAGCTGCACCTTGTCCACGTCGACGACCACCTTCTTGTCGAGGAAGACCGTGACGGTCTGCGGGAAGAAGATCACGATCGCCACCAGCAGCAGCTGCAATCCGACCCACGGAATCGCTCCGAGGTAGATGTCGCGCGACTCGATCTTTCGCGGCAGCGCACCGTTCTTGAACAGCGTGTCGGCAATGCCGCGCAGATAGAAGAGCGCGAAGCCGAAAGGCGGATGCATGAACGAGGTCTGCATGTTCACGCACAGCAGTACGCCGAACCAGACCATGTCGATGCCGAGCTTGGCGGCGACCGGCCCCAGCATCGGCAGGATGATGAAGGCGATCTCGAAGAAGTCGAGGAAGAAGGCCAGGAAGAAGACGAAGATGTTGACGACGATCAGGAAACCGATCTGTCCGCCCGGCAGGCCGGAGAGCAGGTGCTCGATCCACTTCGCGCCGTCGACGCCCTGGAACACCAGGGAGAACATCCGCGAGCCGATGAGGATGAACACCACCATGGCCGTCAGGCGCATCGTGCCGTCCATTGCGTCCCGCAGCATGGGCCAGTTGAGCCGCCGATGGATGGCGGCGAGGATCAGCGAGCCCACCGCGCCCATGGCGCCGGCTTCGGTCGGCGTGGCGATCGCGTGGTCCATGAAGGGCAGGCCGCCCATCGATCCCAGCACCGCGAAGATCAGGATGGCCGAGGGGATGATCCCGCGCAGGCACTTGCCCCACAGGGCCCAGCCGGAGAGCGTGCGCGCCGATGCAGGCACGCCCGGCACATAGCTCGGGCGGATGCGTGCGACCAGGAAGGTGTAGATCGCGAAGATCAGCACCTGCAGGATCGACGGGCCCCAGGCGCCCTTGTACATCTGGCCCACGTCGGTGCCGAGCTGGTCGGCCATGACGATGAGCACCAGCGATGGCGGCACGAGCTGCGTGATGGTGCCCGAGGCAGCCAGCACGCCCGTCGAATAGCGCATGTTGTAGCCGTAGCGCATCATCACCGGCAGCGAGATCATCGCCATCGCGATCACCTGGCCGGCCACGGTGCCGGTGATGGCGCCGAGGATGAAGCCCACGATGATCACCGAATAGCCCAGCCCGCCGCGAACCGGGCCGAAAAGCTGGCCCATCGAATCGAGCATGTCCTCGGCCAGCCCGCATTTTTCGAGCACTGCGCCCATCAGCGTGAAGAACGGAATCGCCAGCAGCGTCTCGTTGGACAGGATGCCGAACACGTTGAGCGGCAGGTTGGCCATGAAGCCGGCCGGGAACCAGCCCATCTCGATCGCGAAGAAGCCGCTGAACAAGCCGAGCGCGGCAAGTGAGAACGCGACCGGGAACCCGATCAGCATGATCACGACCAGCCCCGCGAACATGATCGGGGCGAAGTTTTCCATTTCCATTTTTCTTATCCTGCGAAGCGGTGCGAGAGGCGGGCGTTGCTTGTGGGAAGGGCGCTCATTGCACGGGCTTCTCGTAGTGCGTGTCCATCTCGATCAGACCACGCAGGTAGGCGATGCGCTTGATGATCTCGGCCACGCCTTGCAGGAACATCGCGCCGAAGCCCAGCGGCATCATCAAGGCGGCAGGCCAGCGGATGAGGCCGCCGATGTTGCCGGAGATCTCGCCGGTGCGCAGCATGTTGAGGAAGAAGGGGAAGGTGAGCCAGAAGAGCAGGCCCATCACCGGGAGCAGGAAGAACACCAGGCCGAACAGGTCGACATAGACCGGTCCGTGGCGCTTGAGCTTGCCGTAGATGATGTCGACGCGAACGTGTTCGTTGAGCTTGAGCACCAGCGGTGCCCCGAGCATGACGGTGGCGGCGAACAGATACCACTGGATCTCGAGCCACGCGTTGTTGCTGAGGTCCAGGCCATAGCGGATGACGGCATTGCCGGCGGAGATGACCGAAGCGGCCAATACGGCCCAGGCGGCGATCTTGCCGAGCTTGGCGCTGATCCAGTCCATGGCGAGCGCGAATTTGAGGAATGCTGACAAGTTCTTGTCTCCCTGCGGGATGAAATACGGCGCCGCCGGGGCGTTTGGCGCAAAGTTGACAATGGTAACGCTCTGTAGCGGCCGCGCTCCCCGGTGCACGTGCCCGGGTTTTCCCGAAGCGGACCGCGCTGCACCGACGCGGCCGATGCGCCTCGCCATAATGACCCATGCCTTCGAGCCCGCCGTCATCGACGCCGTTCAGCACGCCCGGCCTGCCGCATTCCATCGACTCGCCGGACATGCGTCGGGCGGGCCGCGAACTGCTCTCGCTGGCGCTGATCGACGCGCGCAATCACACGCTGCATCTGCTGTCGTTGTACGAGCAGGCACTGGGTTCGGCGGCGCTGGCCGTGCCCCGGGTCGAGGGGGTGGACCCGCCCGTCTGGCTGGCCGGCCACATCGGCTGGTTCGCGGAGTGGTGGATTGCGCGCAACACGCAGCGCGCGTTCGGCGCGGAATGCCCGGTGCGGCCCACGCGCCTCGCCGCGATCGAGCCGAACGCCGATGCATGGTGGAACCCGCTGCAGATCGACGTGCAGCAGCGCTGGTCGCCCGAGATGCCCGATCTGGCGCAGACCAAGGCTTATCTGCTCGAAACGCTGGAGAGCACGCTCGAACTGCTCGAGCACGCGGCCGAGACCGACGCCGGCTTGTATTTCTACCGGCTCGCCCTCTTTCATGAAGACTTGCGCGGCGAGCAACTGGTCGTGATGGCGCAGACGCTCGGCCTGCCCTTGGGCATCGAGCTGCCACCGGCAGCGGTCACACGCGAGCCGCTGCTGGTGACTGCGACGCCGTGGGACCTCGGCCTGCCCGACGCGGGGTTCGTCTTTGCGCAGGAGCGCGGCACGCAGCGTGTCGATGTGCCGGAGTTCGAGATCGATGCACAGCCCGTGACCTGGGACCAGTACGTGGAGTTCGTCGACGACGGCGGCTATGACCGTGCAGAACTGTGGCGACCCGAAGGACTGGAATGGCTCGAACGCCAGATCGAAGGACGACGCGGACCGCGACACGTCGAGCAGATCGGCGCGGCGCGCCACGGCACCGGCGGCTCTGTGCTGCAGCAGCATTTCGGCCGGACCGTGCGCGCGGCCGGCAACCAGAGCGCCGTCCACGTGAGCTGGTGGGAGGCGGATGCATGGGCGCGTTGGGCCGGTCGCCGGGTCGCCACCGAGGTCGAGTGGGAGATTGCTGCGCACACCGCCGGGCGCCGTGGCTTCCGCTGGGCCGACGTCCATGAATGGACCGCGGGGACCTTGCAGCCGTTGGAGGGCTTCGCGGCCGATCCGTGGAGCGCGGGCACCGAGTTCGATCCGCAGCCCGCGTTCGGCAAGGCCCGGGTGCTGCGCGGCGCATCGTTCGCGACGCGTGCGCGGCTGCGTTCGCCGAAGCGCCGCGGCTTCGCCCTGCCAGGGCGCGACGACGGCTTCTTCGGTTTCAGGACCTGTTCGCTCTGATGGCGATCACCCGGTCTTCTTCGGCTTGAAGTTCCACCACGGCAGCAGCGCGCTCAGCGACTGCACCTCGCCGCTGCTTGCGCTTTCGTAGCCCGGCAACGTGCCCAGTTGATGCTGCCAGGCGGCGCCGCGCAACAGCGTGAGCAAGGCCTCGATCGCCGGCTGGTCGAGCGCCGACTTGAGGCAGGCCAAGTGGTAGCACTCGTTCGCCAACGGCACGAAACCAAGTCCTGCACTGCGCGCCGCGGATTCGAGCCCCAGCCCCGTATCGGCCTGGCCGGCCGCGACCGCATGCGCGACGGCCGCATGCGAAGGTTCGTCCCTCGCGTAGCCGTCGATCGCATCGGCGTCGAGGCCGTCGCGAGCCAGCAGTTCGTCGAGCAGAACCCGCGTACCCGTGCCGAGCGCCCGGTTCACGTAGCGTGCGCGACGCGCGATGACATCGGCGAGGCCATTCAACTCCAGCGGATTGCCGGGCGCCACGATCAGCCCCTGCGTGCGCCGCGCGAATCCGATGATCTTGTGCAGGCCGGGCCTGAGCAACGGCTTGTAGGTCCGCTGTGCGATCGAGCCGACCGGCGGCCGCTCGAGTGTGTGAAAGCCCGCCATCACGCATCGGCCCTGGTTGAGCGCGCTGATCGCATCCACGCTGCCGGTGAAGCGGATGTCCAGTTGCAGTTGCGCCGTCGCAGCCGCGTGGGCGCGCAGCAGCACCAGCGCGTCATCGTGGCTTGCATGCAGGCTCAGCACGTGCGTGCGGTCGTCGAAGGCAAGCGCGAACGCGCGTTCGAGATCGGCATGCAGCGCTTCGATCTGCGGTGCCAGGCGCGCCTGAGCCTGGCGCTCGGCCCACAACAGCTTGTCGCCGAACTCGGACAACTGCGCCGATCGTCCCTGGTCGCCCGTCACCAGCGCATGACCCAGTGTCTGCTCCCAGCGCTTCAACTCGCCCCACACGTGCCGGTAGGAGAAGCCGAGCGCGCGCGCGGCGCCAGAGATCGAGCCGTGTTCGCGCACCGCGTGCAGCAGTTCCATCAAGGGATTGCGGATCAGCGCACGGCCGCTGCGGCGCGGCGCGATGGCATAGGAGAGTTCGATCTGTTGCAAGAGGAGTGGGCGCGTGAAAGTGCGCGAAGGATTATGCAGATGCGGGCATCTACTTATGAACGTGCTTGCATAAGTCGCTCGTCGGTGCTTGCCCCATACTGCGTGCGCTTTTCAGAACCCACCCTTGCATGAATACCTTTGCCGACAGCGTTGCCGCCGCTGGACAACTCGTTGTTTCGGGCGATGCCGTCTTGCTCGCCATCGTCGGCCGTTCACTCGCCGTCAGTGCCACGGCCTGCCTGCTCGCCTGCGGCTTCGGCCTGCTGCTGGGGGCATGGCTGGCGGTCAGCCGATTCTCCGGCCGGGGCCTGCTGCTCACGCTGCTCAACACCTTGCTGGCGCTTCCCTCGGTGGTCGTGGGGCTGGTCATCTATCTGCTGCTTTCGCGCTCGGGGCCGCTCGGTTTCCTGGGATGGCTTTTCAGCTTCAAGGCGATGGTGCTCGCCCAGACGATCCTGGTGCTGCCCGTGGTCACGGCGCTCACGCGGCAGACCATCGAGGACGCAGACCGCGCACACGGCGAGCAACTGCGTTCGCTCGGCGCCGGCGATTTCGCGCGTGCGCTGCTGCTCGTATGGGACGAGCGCTATGCACTGGTCACCGTGGTGATCGCCGCTTTCGGCCGTGCGGTGTCGGAGGTCGGCGCGGTGATGATCGTCGGCGGCAACATCGACGGCTTCACGCGCGTGATGACCACGGCGATTGCGCTGGAAACCAGCAAGGGGGATCTGCCCCTGGCGCTGGCGCTCGGACTGGTGTTGCTCGGCGTGGTGCTGGTGCTCAACCTGGCCATTGCGGCCCTGCGCGGCTGGCGTGAGCGCGTCGACGGCGGTGCAGCCGATGCATCTGCGGTGCGGCGGCTGGAGGTGGCTTCGTGAGCCGGACGGGGGTCGGGCCGGCGAACGACGAAGCGCTCTTCAGCTTGCACGGCGTCGATGTGCGATTCGGCCGCGTCCAGGCCCTGGCCGGTGCCACCCTGTCGATCCATCCTGGCGAACGGGTGGCCCTGATCGGCGCCAACGGCAGCGGCAAGAGCACCTTGCTGCGGGTGCTGCATGGCCTGGTGCCGCATGCCGCCGGCGCCGTCGTCAGCCGGGTGCCGCGCCGCGCGCAGGCGATGCTGTTCCAGCGGCCGCACATGCTGCGCGCGAGCGTGCGCAACAACGTCGCGCTGGCGCTCTGGCTGAACGGCGCGCGCTGGCGTCATGCACGGCAGGAGGCCGGCGTCGCGCTCGGGAGAGTCGGGCTTGCCGACCTCGCCGGGCGCAACGCGCGCACGCTGTCGGGCGGCCAGCAGCAGCGCATGGCGCTCGCACGCGCCTGGGTGCTGCATCCCGACGTGCTGTTCCTGGATGAGCCGACGGCCAGCCTGGACCCAACCGCCAAGCGCGAGGTCGAGGCATTGATCGCCGATGCCGCGCATGGACGCACGCTGGTCTTTGCCAGCCACAACCTCGGGCAGGTCAAGCGGCTCGCGAGCCGCGTCGTGTACCTGGAGCACGGCCGCGTGCTCGCCGATCTGCCGGTACACGATTTTTTCACCGGGCCCTTGCCCGAGGAAGCCCGTCTTTTTGTCAAAGGAGAGTTGGTATGAGTTTCTTCAATCTGCCCGGGAGCGCGCGTTTCGTGTTCGGTGCAATCGTTCTCGCTGCGGGCACGTTGGCGGCACATGCCGAGACCATCACGATGGCCTCGACCACGTCGACCGAGCAATCGGGCCTGTTCGCGCACTTGCTGCCGGCCTTCAAGCAGGCCGCCAACATCGACGTCAAGGTGGTTGCGGTCGGCACCGGCCAGGCGATCGACATGGCCAAGCGGGGCGATGCCGATGTCCTCTTCGTGCACGACACGGCTGCGGAAGAGAAGTTCGTCGCCGAGGGATTCGCGGCCCAGCGCTTCCCCGTCATGTACAACGACTTCGTGCTCGTGGGTCCGAAGGCCGATCCAGCCGGCGTGAAGGGCAACGACATCGTGGCTGCGCTGAAGAAGATCGCTGCGGCCAACGCACCTTTCGTCTCGCGCGGCGACAAGAGCGGCACGGACGCCGCCGAGCGCCGGCTGTGGGCGCAGACCGGCGTCGGCGAGTCAGGCCAGCCTGTGCCCAACGAAAAGAAGGGTACGGGCTACAAGGAATGCGGCTGCGGCATGGGCCCGGCGCTCAACATGGCAGCTTCGAGCGGCGCCTACGTGCTGAGCGATCGCGGAACCTGGCTGAGCTTCAAGAACCGCGCGGACCTCGCGGTACTGGTCGAGGGCGACAAGCGCCTGTTCAACCAGTACGGCGTGATGGTCGTGAGCCCGACGAAGTTTCCGCAACTCAACAGCGCGGGCGCGCAGAAGTTCGTGGATTGGGTGATCTCGCCTGCCGGGCAGTCGACCATCGCCGGCTACAAGATCGGCGGCGAGCAACTGTTCTTCCCCAATGCCACCAAGTAGCCCATTGCGCGCCATGGTGCTCGCATCGGGTCTGATCGCGGGCGCGGCCGGCGCCCAGCCCGCGGCGCCCGGCACGACAGTGACCGTGTTCGCCGCCGGCAGCCTGCGCGGTCCGATCACGCAGGCTGCGCAGGCCTTCGAGAAGGCGAACCCGGGCACGCGCGTCGCGCTGTCATTCGGTGCGTCCGGCTTGCTGCGCGATCGCATCGTCGCGGGCGAGAGCGTCGACGTCTTCGCATCGGCCAACATGGCGCATCCGCAATCGCTGTCCGTGAACAGTGCGTGGGGCCCCGCCTTGGCCTTTTCACGCAACGCGCTGTGTGCGCTCGCGCGGCCGGGCCTCGCGGTGACGCGCGACACCCTGGTCAGGACGTTGCTCGATCCAGCGATCAAGGTCGGCACCTCGACGCCGAAGGCCGACCCCTCCGGCGACTACGCGTTCGAATTGTTCGAGAAGGTGGAGCGCAGCGGCGCCGCGCCGGCCGGCTCTGCCAAGTCGCTGGCCGGCAAGGCGATGCAGTTGACCGGGGGGCCGAATTCGCCCGCGCCACCCGCCGGCCGCAACGTGTACGGCATGCTGGTCGCGACAGGGCAGGCCGATGTGTTCCTGACCTACTGCACGAACGCGGTGCTTGCCGTCGCCGAGGAACCCGGTCTGCAAATGATCGACTTGCCGCCGGCAATCAATGTGAGCGCGGAGTACGGCCTTGCCGTGCGAAACGGTGCACCCCAGGCGGCGCAGGCCTTTGCGGAAGATCTGCGCAGCGGTACAGGACAGCAGGCGCTGCGTCGGTCCGGGTTCCTGGCGCCCTGATCAGCGCGTTCAATCGAGCGCACGGACCTCGATGCGCACGAGGTTGCGCACGTGCCGGGGTCCGAGGCGCTGGTCCGCAGTCGAGACCAGCGCGATGCGACCCTCGCGCTCGTCGAGGGGCTTGCCGTCGCGTTCGAACAGCACGAGCACGCCGTCTCCTACTGCGGTGTTGGAGATCTCGGGCCACGAGAAGACAGCGCGGTAGCCGTCGGTCGCAGTTGCGACGACGACCAGCGTCTTCCAGTCATTGCGGCCGCTCGCGGCGAGGCCGGCGCGTTCGACCAGGGCCGAGAGCTTCACGCCCCGGACCGTGGACTGTGCGTCCGTACCCTGTCCGCTACGTGTTTGAGTGAAGCGGCCGACGTCCTTCTCGGGAAACGCGGCGAGTGCCGCCGCGTCGAGCTTCAGGGTCTGCTTGAGCACACCGCTGATTTCGAGTTGCTGGCTGGGCTGGGCCGCGGCGACCGTCCATATGGCGCACAGCAGGATCAGATGAATGGCTTGTCGAACGAAACGCACGGGCACTCCAGGATGGCGGTTCAGCGGTCCATCGGAAGGTACAGGCTTTCCTTGACTTCTTCCATCACGATATAGCTGCGCGACTCGGCCGTGACCGGCAACTTCTTCAGCAGATCACCCAGGAGGTTGCGGTAGTCGCTCATGGCGCGCAGCCTTGCCTTGATGAGGTAGTCGAAGCCGCCGGAGACCAGGTGGCACTCCATCACCTCCGGCACGTGCAGCAGTTCCTGGCGCACCTTGTCGAAGACGTCGCCGGACTTGGACGACAGCGTGATCTCGACGAACACCAGCAGCGTCTTGCCGATCGCCTGCGGGTCGATGCGGGCGTGGTAGCCGGTGATCACGCCGTCGCGTTCCATGCGCCGTACGCGCTCGGAGCACGGGGAGGTCGACAGCCCGATCTGTTCGGCCAGATCGGTCATCGAAATGCGCCCCTGGCGCTGCAGGATGTCGAGGATTTTTCGGTCGGTGCGGTCGAGATCGAGCATTTCACTCCTCCAGGCCCGATTGGGCGACAAATTTAGCAAGAACCACTGCCAAGCAGGATTTATTCAGTGGAGTTTATGGCTGCCGGAAGAATACGCTTGACTCCTTTCCTGCACATGAGGGGTTTTGCGATGAAGGTGATCGTTTTGGGTGGCGGTGTCATCGGTGTCACGACCGCTTATTACCTGGCCCGTGCTGGCGCCGAGGTGACGCTGGTCGACCGCCAGGACGGCCCCGCGCAGGAAACGAGCTTTGCCAACGCCGGGCAGGTGTCGCCCGGCTATTCCACGCCGTGGGCCGCGCCCGGGATTCCGCTGAAGGCGCTGAAGTGGATGTTCCAGAAGCACGCGCCTTTGTCCATCCGCCCCGACGGCACGCTCTTCCAAATGCGCTGGATGGCGGCGATGCTGAAGAACTGCTCGCCGGAACGCTACGCGGTCAACAAGGAACGGATGATGCGCGTGGCTGAATACAGCCGCGACTGCCTGCGCGAACTTCGTGCCGAGACGGGCATCCGCTACGAGCACCGCACACAGGGCACGCTGCAGTTGTTCCGTACGCAGGCGCAGTTGGATGCCGTGCAGCGCGATGTTGCGGTGCTCCAGGAGTGCGGCGTTCCCTATCAATTGCTCGATCGCACGCAACTCGCGGCGGTCGAGCCGGCGTTGGCGCATACAGGCGACCTGCTCGCAGGTGGTCTGCGCCTGCCGAATGACGAGACGGGCGATTGCAACCTGTTCACGAGAGGCTTGGCGGACATCGCGCGCGGACTCGGCGTGAACTTCCGGTTCGAGCAGGCGGTGGACGGCCTGATCACCGAAGGTGGTCGTATCGCTGGCGTTCGGCTGGGTGGTGCATCCCGCGAGGTGCTGACCGCAGACCGATACGTCCTCGCCTTCGGCAGCTATTCACGCGACTTCATCGCGCCCTTGGGTCTGGACATTCCGGTCTATCCGGTCAAGGGCTATTCGCTGACGGTGCCATTGGTCGATCCATCGGCCGCGCCGCAATCCACTGTGCTCGACGAAACCTACAAGGTCGCCGTGACCCGTTTTGACGACCGTATCCGCGTCGGCGGCATGGCCGAACTGGGCGGCTTCGATCTGCGCCTCAATCCCCGCCGACGCGAGACGCTGGAGCGCGTGATCACCGACCTGTTCCCATGCGGCGACCTGCCGCGCGCCACGTTCTGGACGGGGCTGCGGCCGATGACGCCGGACAGCACACCGATCGTCGGTGCGACGCCCTATGCCAACCTGTACCTCAACACCGGGCATGGCACCTTGGGGTGGACCATGGCTTGCGGTTCGGGCAAGGTGGTGGCGGATCAGGTAATGGGTCGTCGGCCGGACATTCGCACGGATGGTCTTTCGGTCGATCGCTACCTGGCGCCGAGTTCGGGTCCCCGTGGCACGACGAGGCCGGCTGGGGTTCCTGCCTGAATTGAGGACGGGGCCGGCGTCGTCGGGCGGTGTGCCCTGTGCCGGCCGACGTCACCGGCTGCTTCGCGGCTGCCCTGCGCTGCTCGCGGTACGCGGGGTCCGCGCAAACTCGCTTCGCTCAAACACGCGCGGCCCTGATCCGCGTACCGCTGCGCTGCTCGGCGGTGCCTCAACGGCCGGCACAGGGCACACCGCCCGACGACGCGGGACGCTGCGGTTGAACTGTCCGCCCCAACGGTTTTGAATGCGCGCAGGCTGGGACGTTGGCGGGGTGAGTAACCGTCGCACACCCGAGAGCCCGGTAGGCGGCGCGGCTTGGGCGACCCCTCTGCGCCGCTGAGGAGTGCAACTACAGGCGGATCAGGGCCGCGCGTGTTTGAGCGAAGCGAGTTTGCGCGGACCCCGCCTGAAGCGAGCACCGCAAGGAAGCCCGAAGGGCCGGCGCAGCGGGGTCGGCCGGCCCGCACCGCCTACCGGGCGCCCGCCCCAAGGAAACAGGCGCCCACCCACAAAGAACTAAGCAAGAGCCGCAGCAGAAACCTGCCGAATCCCCATCGCCTTCAACGTATCCGCGACAGCAGCCACCGCCCCCGGAATCCCCGCATCGCCAAAATGCCCCATGCATCCGACACGGAAGGTCTCCACCTGCGTCAGCTTGCCCGGATAGAGGATGTACCCGCGCTTCTTGACCTCTTGGTAGAAGGTCTTGAAGTCGTACTTCGGATCGTCCGGCGCGTGAAAGGTCACGATGATCGGCGCCTGGATCGCAGGATCGAGATAGGTGCGGAATCCCAGTTCGCCCAGCCCCGAAATCAGGGCCTTGCAGTTGCGCGCATACCGGCCGCCACGCGCCTCCAGGCCGCCTTCCTCGAAGTACTGAGTGATCGCCTCGTCGAGCGCCGCGACCACGTGCGTTGGCGGTGTGAAGCGCCATTGCGTCGTCTTGCCCATGTAGACCCACTGGTCGTACAGATCCATCGCGAGCGAATGGCAATTGCCTTCGCACTTCTCGAGCGTGCTGCGCTTGATGACCACGAAGCCCATCCCCGGCACGCCTTCGAGACACTTGCCGGAGGCTGCGACGACGGCGTCGAAGGGTGTCTTGCGCGCATCGATCTCCAGCGCACCAAAAGAACTCATCGCATCGACGATCAACCCGCGGCCATGCTTCGCCACGACCATCGCGATCTCGTGCAGCGGATTGAGCACGCCCGTTCCCGTCTCGCAATGGACCAGCGCCACATGCGTGATCGTCGGATCGTCCGCCAGCACGCGATCCACGTCCGCCGCCGACACCTGCTTGTCCTCGGTGTAGTCGATCGTCGTCAGCTTGCGCCCCAGCACCTTGCAGATTCGCGCGATGCGCTGGCAGTACGCGCCATTGTTCGGCACCAGTACATGACCATCGCGCGGAACCACCGTGCCGATGGCTGCCTCGACCGAGAAGGTTCCGCTGCCCTGCAACGGAACGCATTCGTGCGTGCCCTCGCCGTGGACGATGCGCAGCACCTGCTGGCGAATGCGCCCGGTGATCTGATTGAAATCCGAATCCCATGATCCCCAGTCGCGCAGCATGGCCGCCCGCGTGCGGTCGGATGTCGTCAGCGGGCCGGGAGTGAGAAGGATCGGATGGGAGGCTTGGCTCATGGTGTCTCCAGGTGAGGGAAGGTCAGCAGGAATAAGGGATGAAGCTCAGGCACGCCGCAAGTTGCGCCATGCCTGGGTGCGGGCCAGCATCACGCGCGTGAGCAGCGAATAGGCAATGCAGACCACGGTCGAGGTGGCCACGATCAGGCTCGCCAGCGCTGCCGCGGGGCCGATGTCACCGGCCTCGTCCAGATGCATGATCGCGACCGAAGCGAGGATCGTCTCCGGCGAGTAAAGGAAGATCGCGCAAGACAGGCTTGCCATCGAGACCACGAAGAAATAGCGGCCGATGTCCAGGATGGCCGGCAGGCACACCGGCACCGTCACTCGGACAAAGGTTTTGAAGAACGGCACCTTCAGCGAGGCCGACACCGCTTCGAACTCGTTGTCGATCTGCTTCAGCGCTGTCACCGCAGTGAGATGGCTCGACGTGTAGTAGTGGACGATGGTCGACACGATCAGGATCGCCATCGTCTGGTACATGAAATTGAGCGGGTTGGCCGGATGGTTGAAGAACATCACGTAGCCCAGGCCCAGCACCAGGCCCGGCACCGCCATCGACAGCACGGCCATCAGGTGCATCGCTCGCCGCATCAGGCCGATGTTGCGCGTCTTCTCGATCAGGTAGGCACCCACGAACACGATCAGCGAGCCGCCGACCGCGGTGGAGATCGCGAGAATCAGGCTGTTGGTGTAGGCGGCCGCCATGTCGCTCTCGACCAGCGCGAAGTGATAGTGCTTGAGCGTGAACGAAAGGTCGTAAGGCCAGAGCTTGATGAGGGAGGTGTAGACCGCCATGCCGATCGTGGCCAGCAGCAGCAGGCACACCACCGTGCAGAACACCGCCAGCAGCGCGTCGCCCAGCCGGCTCGGCTTCGGGCTGTAGGGCACGGAGCGGGCCGTGAGTTGCGCCTTGAGCTTGCGCCGCACCGTGTAGTCGATCGCGAACGAGATGATGGACGGAACGAGAAGCAGCATGCCGACCACCGCGCCCATCGAGAAGTTGTGCTGCCCGACCACCTGCTTGAAGACGTCCACCGACAGCACGTTGAAGTTGCCGCCGATCACCTTCGGCGCGCCGAAGTCGCTGACCACGTAGGTGAAGACGACGGTGGCCGCGCTGATCAGGCCGTACTTGCACGAAGGCAGCGTGATCGTCGTGAACTGGCGCCAGGCGGGCGTGCGCAGTGCCGTGGCGGCCTCATACAGCCGTCCGTCCGCGAGTGACAGCGCTGTGACGAGAATCATCAACGCGTGGGGGAAGGTGTTGTAGACCTCGGCCAGGATGATTCCCGGCGCCCCGTAGATCGATGCGCCGCCAAGCAGGAACTTGAGTGCGCCCTGGTTGCCGAACCATTGCACGAAGGAGATGGCCGACAGCAGGGAAGGGGCCAGCAGTGGAATCAGCGCGATGAGCCGGAACGTGGCCTTGAACGCCGTCGGCAGGCAAGTGCGCGTGAGCGCATAGGCGCAGACAAAGGCCGTCGGCACCGAGATCATCACGACGACCGTGGAGACCCAGATGGAGTTCCACGCGGCCCGCATCAGGCTCGGCGTCTGGAAGTAGGTGATGAAGTGGGCGAGGCCGACGAAGCGGCCTTCCTTGTCCAGCACGGCGTTGATGAGAATCGTGAAGAGCGGCGCGATCAGGAACACGAAGAGCATCGCCATCACCAGCAGCAGCACGCCGCGCGCGATGAGTTCGTCGCGGCTCCATCTCATGCCGGGGCGGCCGTGCCATACGGCCCGGACAGGTTGGGCATGTGCCAGCGTGTTCATCTTTTCGCGGTCCTCTCGCAGAAGGCCCGGATGCGATTCGCACGCAGGGCGATCTCGATGCGGTTGCCTTCGCGGATGTCGAGATCGTGCAACTGGTTGAGCGAGAAGTGCAGGCCCAGGGTCTGCCCGTGCAGCGCATCGGCGGTGACTTCAGCGATGCAGAGACCGCCGAGGAACTCGACCTTCGTGACCAGCGCGTTGAGGCGGTTGGGCGTGTCGGGCCGGAGGTGCTCGGCAACGCGGTCTTCCGGACGCAGGTAGAGGTTCACCGCGTCGCCGGGCTCGAAGCCCGTGTCGCAGGCATCGCACTGCAGTTCCATGTCGCCGACACGGAAGAGATTGCCGCCCAGTGCATGACCGCGCAGCACGTTCACCTTGCCGACGAAGTCCGCGACGAAAGGCGTGGCAGGCCGCTCGTAGATTTCCATCGGCGTGCCGACCTGCTCGATGACGCCGTGGTTCATCACCACGATGCGGTCGGCCATCGACAAGGCTTCTTCCTGGTCGTGCGTGACCATGATGGTCGTGATGCCTACCTGCTTCTGCAGCCGGCGGATTTCGCCGCGCAGGCGAATCCGCTCCAGCGCGTCGAGCGCCGACAGCGGCTCGTCCAGCAGGAGCAGGCCCGGCCGCGTGGCGAGCGCGCGAGCGAGCGCCACGCGCTGCTGCTGCCCGCCCGAGAGCTGGCTCGGATACTTCTGGCCCGAGGTCGGCAGGCCCACCAGCGCTAGCAGTTCTTCCACGCGCGCCTTGATCTCTGCCTTCTTCGCCTTGCCGTTGACCAGACCGTAACCCACGTTGTCCGCGATCGTGAGGTTCGGGAAGAGAGCGTAGGACTGGAAGACGATGCCGTAGTCGCGCTTGTCGGGCGGCAGCCACGAGACGTCGCGCCCGTTCTGCAGGATCTGCCCGGAGGTCTGCGCCTCCAGGCCGGCGATGATGCGCAGCAGCGTGGTCTTGCCGCAGCCGGAGGGGCCGAGGAAGCACAGCATCTCGCCCGGCCTCACGCGCAGGTGCACGTCGCGCAGGGCGCTGAAGGATTCGAAGTCCTTCCTTATTCCGACGACCTCGAGGGCGGCGGTCTGTTGCAACTCGTCTGCAATGAACTTGGCGGCGGTCATATCCATTTTTCAGCTACTCCGGGACACACGAGAAGCGATCCCTGCCAGGAACACCGCGGAACCGGCTTTGCCGGGCCGACGGTGTTGCCGGCGAGGGGGTGGCGGCTACTTGAAGTGAGCCAACCTCGGGGGGCTAGTTGCTTTTGGCCTCGGCCTTGCCTTCGTAGCGCTTGCTCCATTCGGCAAGGATGCGCTCGCGGTTCTTGGCTGACCAGTTCAGGTCGTTCTTGGCCAGCAGCTTTTCGTAGTTCTCCGGAATGCCTTCCAGCTTCTTCGCCACGCCGGGGTAGGCGACGATGGCCCACCAGTTGGAGGTGACCTGGTTGGCTTCCTTGCTGGCCATCCAGTCGGCCAGGCGCTTGGCCTGTTCCATCTTCTTGCTGGTCTTCATGACGCCGGTGGCCTCGATGTCCCAGCCCAGCCCTTCCTTGGGGAAGACCAGTTCGACCGGCGCGCCCGACTTCTTCACCTGATGCGCGCGGAACTCGAAGGAGATGCCGATCGGGAATTCCCCGGCGCCAGCCTGCTTGCAGGGCTTGGAGCCGGAATGCACGTACTGCGCGATGTTTTCGTGAAGGGCATCCATGTACTTCCAGCCCTCGGGTTCACCCCACATCTGCAGCCAGGCGGCCACGTCGAGGTAGCCGGTACCGCTGGAGGCCGGGTGCGGCATCACGATCGCGCCCTTGTAGATGGGCTTCGTCAGGTCCTTCCAGCTCTCGGGCTTGGGCAGTCCGCGCTTCTGGGCTTCGACGGTGTTGAAGCAGATGGTTGCGGCCCAGACGTCCATGCCGACCCAGGCGGGCGGGCTCTTGCTGTCCGAATAGGCCGGGGTCAGTGCCTTGAAGCCCTTGGGCTCGTAGGGGGCGAGCATGCCTTCCTGGTCGAGAAGGGCGAGGCTGCTGGCTGCGACACCGGCCACGACGTCGGCTTGCGGATTGGCTTTCTCGGCCAGCAGCTTGGCCGTCACGATGCCGGTGGAGTCGCGAACCCATTTCACTTCGATGTCCGGATTGGCCTTTTCGAAGCCGTCCTTGTAGAGCTTCATCGCGTCGGTTTCGAGGGCGGTGTAGACCAGCAGTGGGGTTCGTTGCTGCGCCAGCGCGGTGCCGGTGGCAAAGGCAAGCATGGCGGCGCACAGGGCGATCGCGAGAGGACGCGCGCTCTTTCGTGTGTTCATCGTTTTCTCCGGTAGAGAGGGGGTTGGAGTGCTCACGGCCCAAGCTCTTGACTGGCTTCGGTGGGTTCAATGTAGGTTGTAGATTGGAGACTGTCAATAAAAAATTGTTGACAGTTGACGATATGGGGCGAAAAATGCGATCCATGCAAACGAACAAATCGACCGCCGCCCTGGCTTTTCTGCAATCCAGCTCGCTGCCGATGCTGGTTCAGGAGGAGATCGAGCGACTCATCATGACGGGCGAACTGGCGGTCGGGAGCCGCATCAACGAGAGCGAGCTTTCGCAGCGCTTCAACACCAGCCGCGGCCCTATCCGGGAGGCGTTGCGGGCCCTCGAAGAAGCGGGTCTGGTGCGCAACGAAAAGAACCGCGGCGTGTTCGTGCGCGAGATCGCCTTCGAGGAAGCCGACGAGATCTACGAACTGCGCGAGGCGCTGGAAGAAATCATCGGGCGCCGCGTGACGCGCGCCATCGCGCCGGATGCGCTCGAACGCCTCAAGGCCATGCTCGACCCGATGAAATCCGCCGCGCATGCGGAGGACCTGGAGCAATACGCACAGCTCAACCTGCAGTTCCACGAAATCCTGCTCGACACCGCGGGCAGCCAGAAGCTGACCGAGACCTACAAGCGCCTGATCAAGGAGCTGTCGCTGTTTCGCATGCGTGCCCTCGATGGCGGCGGCGGGCTGCGCGTGTCGGTCGATGAACACCGCGAGATCGTCGAAGCCATTGCTTCCGGCGATGCCGAGCGAGCCGGCCGCGTGATGCGCGAGCACGTCGCCGGCAGCCGCTCGCGAATGCACAAGGCGTTGGGCCGCACTGATTCGGCGCCAACCGCGCCCCTGACTCACTCACCTACCAAGGAAGCTTGAAATGACAACGGAGACCATCGAAGTCAACGCCAGGAACTACCGCTGGATGAGCCGGCCCGTGGTCGTGGTGTGCGTGGACGGCTGCGAGCCCGCCTATCTCGACGCCGCAGTCGCGGCAGGAGTCGCTCCTTATCTCGCGCGCATGATGAAGACGGGCGCCAATCTGCTGGCGGATTGCGTGGTCCCATCGTTCACCAACCCCAACAATCTGTCCATCGTCACGGGCGCACCGCCGGCGGTGCATGGCATCTGCGGCAACTACTTCTTCGACCGTGAACTGGGCGAGGAAGTCATGATGAATGACCCCAAGTACCTGCGCGCCGGCACCGTGCTGGCCGCGTTCGCGGATGCGGGCGCCAAGGTGGCCGTGGTCACGGCCAAGGACAAGTTGCGCAAGCTGCTCGGCAACCACATGAAGGGCATCTGCTTCTCGTCCGAGAAGGCCGACCAGGTGACGATGGCAGAGAACGGCATCGACAACGTGCTCGACCTCGTCCGCATGCCGGTGCCTTCCGTGTACAGCGCCGAGTTGTCCGAGTTCGTCTTCGCTTCCGGCGTCAAGCTGATGGAGACGCGCCGTCCCGACCTGATGTACCTGTCGACCACTGACTACGTGCAGCACAAGGCCGCGCCCGGCAGCCCCGCGGCGAATGCCTTCTACGCCATGATGGACCGCTACCTCGCGCAGCTCGACGAGTTGGGCGCCACCATCGTGCTCACGGCCGACCACGGCATGAACGACAAGCACGACAGCGACGGCAAGCCCAACGTGATCTACCTGCAGGACGTGCTGGACGCCTGGTACGGCGTGGACAAGGCGCGCGTCATCCTCCCGATCACCGATCCCTACGTGGTGCACCACGGCGCACTCGGTTCCTTCGCGACCGTCTATGCGCCCGACGAGGCCACCGCCGCGCAATGGATCCTGCGCATCAGGGAGGTACCGGGCATGGAGTCGGTCCTCTCCCGCACCGAAGCCGCCAAGCGCTTCGAGTTGCCGCCGGACCGCATCGGCGACATCGTCGTCGTCAGCGAACGCAACACCGTGATCGGCACCTCCGCCAGCCGCCACGATCTCTCCGCTCTCGAAGTGCCGCTGCGCTCGCATGGTGGCGTGTCCGAGCAGCGCGTTCCGCTGATCTGCAACCGGCCCGTCAACGGCATCGCCAGCAGCCGCCGCCTGCGCAATTTCGACGCCCTCGACCTCGCCCTGAACCACGCCCAGTAAGTTCGCACGGAAGCATCACGATGAGCCAGCCCATGCCGAAGCCAGCCGACATCCACTGCGAAGCACTGCGCATTGCCGGGGAGCGCGTCTACCGCGACGAGGTGATCGAGGTCACCTATCCGTACACGGGCGAGGTGATCGCCACCGTGCCCAAGGCGACGCTGGAAGACGTGCGGCGCGCCTACCGCATCGCGCGCGACTACAAGCCGACGCTGACGCGCTACGAGCGCTACAAGATCCTGATGCGCGCCGGCGAGATCATTGCCTCGCGCCTCGACGAGATCTCGCGCACGATCACCCTCGAATCGGGCCTTTGCCGCAAGGATTCGCTGTACGAAGTCGGGCGCGCCTCCGATGTGCTGCTCTTCGCCGCGAACCAGGCGCTGGTCGACGACGGGCAGGTCTTCTCCTGCGACCTCACGCACCACGGCAAGAGCCGCAAGGTCTACACGCTGCGCGAGCCGTTGCTGGGAGTCATCACCGCGATCACGCCTTTCAACCATCCGCTGAACCAGGTGATCCACAAGGTGGCGCCGGCCATCGCGACCAACAACCGCATCGTGCTCAAGCCCAGCGAGAAGACGCCGCTGACGGCCTTCGTCCTTGCCGACATCCTGTACGAAGCGGGACTGCCGCCGGAGATGCTCTCGGTCATCACCGGCGACCCGCGCGAGATCGCCGACGAGATGCTGACGAATTCCGACGTCGATCTTGTCACCTTCACCGGTGGCGTCGCGATCGGCAAGTACATCGCGGGCAAGGCCACCTACAAGCGCCAGATCCTGGAACTCGGCGGCAACGATCCCATCATCGTGATGGAGGACGCCGACATCGAGGAGGCCGCCACGCTCGCGGCCAGCGGCTCCTACAAGAACTCGGGCCAGCGCTGCACGGCGATCAAGCGCATGCTGGTGCACGAGGCCGTGGCGGACCGCTTCGTCGAACTGCTGGTGCAGAAGACCAAGGCGCTCAAGTACGGCGACCCCATGGATACGAACATGGACATGGGCACGGTGATCGACGAAGCCGCCGCGATCCAGTTCGAAGCGGTGGTCAACGAGGCCATCGCGGCGGGCGCCAAGCTGCTGTGCGGCAACGTGCGCCGCGGTGCGCTGTATTCGCCGACCGTGCTCGACCGCGTCGACCCGGAAATGACCGTGGCCAAGCACGAGACTTTCGGTCCGGTCTCCCCGGTCATCCGCTTTGGCAGCATCGAGGAGGCGATCCGCATCTCCAACGGCACGGCCTACGGGTTGTCGTCGTCGGTGTGCACCAACCGCCTCGACTACATCACGCGTTTCATCCGCGAGCTCAACGTCGGCAGCGTCAACGTGCGCGAAGTGCCGGGGTACCGGCTCGAACTCACGCCCTTCGGCGGCATCAAGGACTCGGGCCTGGGCTACAAGGAAGGCGTGCTCGAAGCGATGAAGAGCTTCACCAATTGCAAGACCTATTCGCTTCCCTGGTAACCATGAGCCTCACCATTTCCGACATCGTCGGCCTGTTCGAATCGAAGGGCCACGCCCAGTACGACGGCGAGCCCGTGACGCAACTGGAACATGCGCTGCAGTCCGCTCATCTTGCCGAGCAGGAGGGTGCCGGCAGCGCCTTGATCACCGCCTCGCTGCTGCATGACCTCGGCCATCTGCTGCATGACTTCGGCGGTACGCCGACGCAGCAGGGGCTGGACGATCTGCACCAGTACCGGTGCCTGCCTTTCCTGCGTCCGCTCTTCGGTCCGGCGACGCTGGAGCCGATCCGTCTGCACGTGGACGCCAAGCGTTTCCTGTGCGCCCGCGTGGCCGGCTATCTCGAATCGCTGTCACCGGATTCGCAGCGCAGCCTGGCGTTGCAAGGGGGCGTGTTCGACGACGCGCAGGCCAAGGCCTTCGAAGCGATGCCTTTCGCGAGCGATGCGGTCCGCCTGCGCCGCTGGGACGATACGGCCAAGTCCGCCGATGCCGTGGTGCCGGACCTGGCTCACTTCGTTCGCCACATGCAAGCCTGCGCAGCCGATCATCGGCGTGCTGCAGTAGCGGCCTAGTCCAGCATGCGTCCGTTCTGGATCGAGCAGGCTCTCTTCAACGACGGCGACCTCGCGCCGGCCCTTCAAGGCGCTCAGCGTGCAGACGTCTGCATCGTCGGAGGCGGGTTCACCGGCCTCTGGACGGCGATCCAGGCCAAGCAGCAAGACCCTTCGCTGGACATCGCGATCATCGAGAGCGATCTCTGTGGCGCCGGTGCCAGCGGGCGCAACGGCGGCTGCCTCCTGACATGGTCGGCGAAGTTCTTCACTTTGCGCCGGCTCTTCGGCGAAGCGGAGGCGATCCGTCTGGTGAAAGCCTCGGAGGCGGTCGTGGATCACATCGCGCGCTTCTGCCGCGAGCACGATATCGACGCCGAACTACGCCAGGACGGCACGCTCTACACCGCCACCTCGCAGGCGCAGATCGGCACCCTCGATCCGGTGATGCGCGCATTGGAGGATTGCGGCATCAAGTCCTATTGCGCGCTGCCGCCAGAGGAAGTTGCTCGCCGCTCCGGCTCGGCTCGGAACCTGGCTGGTGTTTACTCGCCGATCGCCGCGACCGTGCATCCCGGCAAGCTGGTCCGCGGCCTGCGCCGCGCGGCGCTGGCGATGGGGATCCGGATCTACGAGCGCAGCCCGATGCTGGATTTCAGCAGCGGCCATCCTGTCACCGTGCGTACGCCCTGCGGCAGCATCGAGGCGAAGAAGCTGGTGCTGGCGATCAACGCATGGATGGCGAGCACCTTCCCGCAGTTCGAACGGACCATCGCGGTCGTGTCGAGCGACATGGTGATCACCGAGCGGTGCCCGGACCTGCTTCGGCAGAGCGGCCTGGTCGACGGCGTCTCAGTGCTGGATTCACGCACCTTCGTCTACTACTACCGCAGCACGGTCGACGGGCGGATCATGCTGGGCAAGGGCGGGAACACGTTCTCGTGGGGAGGGCGCATCGCGCCGGTCTTCGACCAGCGATCGCCCTACGAGGCAGAGCTGACGCACGCGCTGCGTTCGTTCTTTCCGGCACTGCGGGACACGCCGATCACCGCGAGTTGGAACGGGCCGTCGGACCGGTCCGTCACGGGCTTTCCCTTTTTCGGCAAGCTCGATGGCGCGCCGCACATCTGCTACGGCTTCGGCTATTCGGGCAACGGCGTCGGGCCCAGCTACATGGGCGGCCAGATCCTGTCATCCATGCTGCTCGACCAGGACAACGCTTGGACCCGGAGCCCGCTGACGAAAGGCCCGCTCGGCCACTTTCCGCCGGAGCCGATCCGATACGTCGGCTCCATCGTGGTCCGCAACGCGATCCGCCGCAAGGAGCGTGCGGAAGACGAAAACCGTCAACCGTGGCTTGTCGACCGGATGCTCAGCAAGTTCGCGAACGCGGCAGGCAAGTCCGACAAGGCCTGATCGAGCGTCGTGGGGACATGACCTCCCACGTCATCGACCCGAGGCGCCGTCGGGGCGACCATTCATTCACCCCGCGCTGTTGCGGGCCGTGAACACCGAAAGGAATCGCCATGAACACTGCCACTCCCGATGCCACCCATGTCGCAGAGCACTACATCGCCGTCTGGAACGAGACCGACGAAGCCCGCCGGCTGAAACTGCTCGAAACCCATTGGGCGGACGATGCGCACTATGTCGATCCCATCATGCAGGGCAGCGGCCGCACGCAGATCAGCGCCTTGGTTGGCGGCGTACACCAGCGCTATCCCGGCTTTCGCTTCGCACTCAAGGGCCGGCCCGATGGGCACGGCGACCAGTTGCGGTTCTCGTGGACGCTCGGCCCAAGCGGCTCGGAAGACCTGATCGAGGGAACCGACTTCGTGCAACTCGAAGCAGGCAAGCTGCGCTCGGTGACCGGGTTCCTTGACAAGGTGCCAACCGGAGCCTGATGCAACGGCGGGCGGGGCCTACAGCTTGGCCGCCTGCGCCTGTTGGAGTTCCCGTCGAACCAGCGCAGCGCTCTCTGGCCGTACCACCCGGCCGATCTCCTTGCCATCTCGCATGAAGATCAGCGTCGGCCACAGCTTGACCCTGAACGACCGGCCCAGGGGGCGCCCGCTCCCATCCTCGATCTTGAGATGACGCAGCCCTGGCGCATCGGCCAGTCCATCTGCGAGCAGCGGTTGCGCGGCCTTGCAGAACCCGCACCACGGCGTTCCGAATTCGACCAACGTGAGACCAGGAAGGGCGTCGACCTCGGCGCGTGAAGGTTCGACGTTTGCGTAGCTTTGATTCATCGCAAGATTCTGCGCGACTGCCAGCAACCCCGCTCGCCACTGCCGGCGGCCACACGAAGTGGGCAAGCCTGGGGGCGAGCCTAGCTGATCAGTCTTCCATTGGCACTGATCACCGCCACATCCACGAACTGATTGCCCTCCCGGTTCCTGGACCCGAAGTTGATCTTCACTCCGCCGAGGTCGAAGCCTTCGATGCGTTCCAGCCCCGCCAGTACGGCGGCGCGCGTCGGTGACGGGCCCGCGCGACGCAGGCCTTCGGCCAGCACGTAAGCATCCATGTAGCCTTCCAGGCTCGGCAGCGAGAAATCCTTGGCGCCACTCGCCAGCATGTCGGCCTGGTAGCGGCGCACGATCTCGAACTTGGTCGCGAAGGGCGACGGCACGACGATCGCGAAGCCCAGCCCATGCGCCAGGTCGCCCATCGCGCCCAGCGAGCCCGCCGTGATCGACAGGCCGTAGGCGCTGCTCTTGCCGCCCGCGGCGCGGAATGCGCGCACGAAGGCGGGCGCGGTGCCGGCCAGGCCGATGATGACGATCTGTGGCTTTGCCTCGGCGATCTGCTTCGCCGCTGCCTCGACTTCCATGCTGGTGGTGCTCGGCGTGCTCGCGATCACCGCCGGCTCGAGCTTGGCCTTGGCCAGCGAAGTCTTGAAGCCTGCGAGCAGCGACTGCCCCAGAGGATCGTTCGAATAGACGATGCCGATACGCGACTGGCCCAGCACGGCCGCGGTCGCGATGAGCTTGTCGATCTCCTGGTCGTAGTTGGCGCGCACCCAGAAGGTGTTGGGCGCGGCCTTCTTGCGCAGCGACACCGTGCCGGTGTTGGGACCGACCACCGCCATGCCGGGGACCGCGTCGCTCACTTCCGCCGTCTGGCGCGTGCCCAGCGGATGGATCATGGCGAGCACCGAGTTGTCGGCGTGGAAGGCGAGCGCATTGGACTTGGCGACGTCGGGCTTGAACTGGTCGTCGGCCATCACGAGTTCGACCTTGCTGCCGTTGATCCCGCCCGCGCGGTTGATCGCATTGAAGTAGGCGGACGACCCGAGGAACAGCCCCGTTCCGTTGGCTTTCTCGACGCTGCTGTTGTCGAAGGTGGCGCCGATGCGGATGGACCTGGACTGCGCAAACACCGGCAAGCCCATGCCGGCCGCCGCGGCAATGCCGGTCATGCGGGTCAGGACTTGGCGTCTCGTCGGCTTGGGCGACAAGGAAAAGGTGCGGGCCTCTGATGCGCTCATGGTCAAACGTCCCAGTCATGCCGCCGATCCGGCGTGCAGGTAGTCATATACAAACGATAACAATAGCAACTAAATGTAAATGAGTCGCGTGCGGAAGGAAAGTGCCGTGTGGCGAACAGCACGAACAGCACGACCCGGCGTGTGAGATTTCGCGCGCCGCCCGGCGGCCAGGTGGAAGCTCAGGAATCCGAGCGCGGGCCGGGGGACAGCTTGCGATAGACAGTCGCGCGGCTGATGCCCAGCGCGCGTGCCGCCTCCGCCACGTTGCCGCGCGCGTCTTCCACCGCCTTGCGGATCAGCGCGGTCTGGACGTCGCGCAGGCGTGACCGGGTGGCGCTCGCCGCGGGCGGCGCCGATACCGGCACGCACTGGTCGACGAGCTGCGGCCTGGCCTGGACGCGCAATCCCGACCAAAGCGGCACTTCGAGCACCGCGTCTCCGCGACGTGCCGCATCGAAAAGCATCTGCGGCGGCAGCGCGAAGAGGTCGTTGCAGTTCAGCGCCGGACGTGCGCCCAGCGGCTGATGGAGCATGTGCCGCGCCGCGGCATTGGCGCCCGTCACATTGCCGTCCGCATCGATGCAGAGCAGTCCTTCGTTGTCCGCACCGGTTGCGCAGCCCGGCCAGCCGATCTGCAGCAGCAGTTCGCAGGCGTGAGTGCGCAGCAGCGCGTTTTCGATGCTGCGTGCCGAGAGCGCGGCGAGATGCCGCAACTCGGGCCGCTCGACCACTTGGACGCCCGTCAGGTCCAGCATGCCGATGCATTCGCCTTGCGGTCCGAAAAGCGGTGCGCCGGCGCAGCTGTAGATGCTCGTGTCGTGGAAGAAGTGCTCGCCGCGGTGCAGCCACACGGACTCGTGCTCGGCCAGTGCCGCGCCGATGGCCGTGGTGCCGACTGCGCGTTCCGACAGGTCGACGCCGATCCGCGCGATATCCCGTGCATGGCGGGCCGCCGCATCGCTGCCGCCGGGCAGGGCGCCGACGTCGACCACGATGCCGTCGGCATCGGTCAGGATCGCGAAGTAGCGCGTGTCCGCGATCGCGCGGGACAGCCGGTCGAGCACCGGCCGCGCGGCCGCGACCAGCGCCCGGTTGCGCTCGGCGACGTCCCGCGCGAACGGCGCCGAGACCGGATCGAAACTCACGCGCTGTCGGGGGTCATGACCTACCGCCAGGCACCGTTGCCACGAACGCACGAGCCACGGCTCCACCCGTACACCGGGCACGCCAGCCGCGGACTCGCCTTCGATCCATTCGCGCCGTGCCCGGGCGATGGAAAGGGAACGCTCGGGCAGGGGCGAAGCGGAGGGAACGGTCATCGTGTGCTGTGGTGTCCGCGCCCGAGGCGGCGCCTTGTGTGGGCTGGCCGAAGGGCAAGCTGTTTCATTTTGAGAATTTCAAGTGCAACGCGCAAGCGGCTAGGGTTTTGCCTAGGATGATGGTCAGGTCGCACGGCCAAGATTCAATTGGCCGAAATCAGCCATCACCTACAACGGAGACAGCCACATGCAGGTTCCTTTCACGGTCAACGGCCGCGAGGTCACAGTCGACGCGCCCCCCAACACCTTCCTCGTGCACGCGATCCGCGAGCATCTGCACCTCACCGGCACGCATGTCGGCTGCGACACCGCGCAGTGCGGCGCCTGCACCGTTCTCGTCAACGGACGTGCGATCAAGTCATGCAACGTGCTGGTCGCGCAGGTGGCCGGTGCCAAGATCACCACCATCGAGGGCATCGCCCAGCCCGACGGCACGATGCACCCGATGCAGGCCGCCTTCAAGGAGTGCCACGGCCTGCAATGCGGCTTCTGCACCCCGGGCATGGTGATGAGCGCCATCGACCTGTGCACGCACCATCCCAAGTCGAGCGAGACCGAGATCCGCGAATTGCTCGACGGCAACCTGTGCCGCTGTACCGGCTATCAGAACATCGTGAAGGCCGTGCAGATGGGCGGCGAGGCGATGGCCGCCGCGCCCGCCAACGCAACGGCTTCGGCCTGAGGAGCACACGACATGGGTGCATCCGATTTTGCAGGCCTCCCGCACATCGGCGAGGCCCTTCGCCGCAAAGAAGACTACCGATTCCTGACTGGCGCGGGCCAGTACACCGACGACGTGACGATGGGCAACCAGAGCCACGCCGTATTCGTGCGGTCGCCGCACGCGCACGCGAAGATCAAGTCCGTCGACATCGCCGAAGCCAGGAAGATGCCGGGCGTCGTCGGCATCTTCAGCGGCAAGGACATCGAGGGCAAGATGGGCGGGCTTCCCTGCGGGTGGCTCATCAACAACCCCGATGGCACGCCCATGAAGGAGCCGGCGCATCCGATCCTCGCGATCAACAAGGTGCGCTACGTCGGCGACCACGTGGCGATGGTGGTGGCCGAAACGGTCGAGCAGGCGAAGAACGCGGCTGAATCCGTCGTCGTCGACTACGAGGTGCTGACGCCGCTGGTCAGCGTCGCCGATGCCGCCAAGAAACAAAGCGGGGTCACCATCCACGACGAGGCACCCGACAACCAGTGCTACAAGTGGGCGATCGGCGACAAGGCGGCGGTCGATGCCGCGTTCGCCACCGCGGCGCACGTCACCAGGCTCGACCTGGTCAACAACCGGCTGATCCCCAATCCGATCGAGCCGCGCGTCGCCATCGGCAACTACAGCCGCGGGAACGACGAATACACGCTCTACGTCGCCAACCAGAATCCGCACGTCGAGCGGCTCCTCATGACGGCTTTCGTCCTCGGCCTGCCCGAGCACAAGGTGAGGGTGATCGCTCCCGACGTGGGCGGCGGCTTCGGCTCCAAGATCTTTCTCTACGCGGAAGACGTGTGCCTGACCTGGGCAGCGAAGCAGCTCAACCGCAGCATCAAGTGGACCGCCGAGCGCTCGGAGTGCTTCCTTTCCGATGCGCATGGCCGCGACCACGTGAGCCACGCCGAAATGGCGATGGATGCGCAAGGCAAGTTCCTCGCGATGCGCGTGCACACCGACGCCAATCTCGGCGCCTACCTCTCGACCTTCGCGACGGCGGTGCCCACCATCCTCTACGCGACCCTGCTCGCGGGACAGTACGCCACGCCACAGATCTACGTGGAGGTCGACGCGTGGTTCACCAACACCGCGCCGGTCGACGCCTATCGCGGTGCGGGCCGGCCCGAAGCGACCTATCTGCTCGAGCGGCTGGTCTCGCGTTGCGCCTGGGAAATGAACCAGGGCCAGGACGAGATCCGCAAGCGCAACTTCATCAGCACCTTCCCGTACCAGACGCCGGTGGCGCTGCAGTACGACACGGGTGACTTCCACGCCTGCATGGACAAGGCCAAGGTGCTGGCCGACGTGGCCGGCTTCGCGCAGCGCAAGTCCGCGAGCGAGGCCAAGGGCAAGCTGAGGGGTATCGGCTACTCCAGCTACATCGAGGCCTGCGGCATCGCGCCGTCGAACATCGCAGGCGCGCTCGGTGCGCGCGCCGGCCTGTTCGAGTGCGGCGAGATACGCGTGCATCCGACGGGCAGCGTCACGGTGTTCACTGGCTCTCACAGCCACGGCCAGGGCCACGAAACGACCTTCGCGCAGGTCGTCGCGGCGCGGCTCGGCATCGCCGTCGAGGCGGTGGACGTGGTGCACGGCGACACCGGCCGCGTGCCCTTCGGCATGGGCACCTACGGGTCGCGCTCGATCTCGGTCGGAGGCGCGGCGATCATGAAGGCGCTCGACAAGATCGAAGCCAAGGCCAAGAAGATCGCGGCCCACCTGATGGAGGCGAGCGACGCCGACATCGAGTTCGCCAACGGCGAGTTCACGGTCAAGGGCACCGACAAGAAGATCCCCTTCGGACAGGTGGCGCTGACGGCCTACGTGCCGCACAACTATCCGCTCGACAAGCTGGAGCCGGGCCTGAACGAGACGGCCTTCTACGACCCGACCAACTTCACCTTCCCAGGCGGCACCTACATCTGCGAGGTCGAGATCGACAAGCAGACGGGCGAGGTGAAGATCGACCGCTTCAGCGCGGTGGACGACTTCGGCACCATCATCAATCCGATGATCGTGGAAGGGCAGGTGCTCGGCGGCCTGGTGCAGGGCATCGGCCAAGCGTTGATGGAGAACTGCGTCTACGACAACGAGACCGGCCAGCTGCTCACCGGCAGCTTCATGGACTACGCCATGCCGCGCGCAGAGGACTTTCCGATGTTCAAGCTGGACACGGTGTGCACGCCCTGCACCCACAACCCGCTCGGCACCAAGGGCTGCGGCGAGGCCGGCGCGATCGGCTCGCCGCCCGCGGTGATCAACGCGGTGCTCGACGCGCTGGCGCCGCTCGGCGTCAAGGACTTCGACATGCCGGCGTCGCCGCATCGCGTCTGGGAGGCGATGCAGAAGGGCAGCGTGAGCCCCACGCAGCAGCCGCAGCAGCCTTCGCTGGCTGCGAGCACCCAAGGCCGCCCCGCACCCTGAACACCGGAAGGAAAAAACACCATGTACGCCTTCACCCTCGAACGCCCCACCACCCTGGCCGATGCGGTCAAGCTCGCCGCAGCGGGCGCCAAGCCGCTGGCTGGCGGACAGACCCTGCTGGCCTCGATGAAGCTGCGCCTGTCGGCGCCCGAGCAACTCGCCGATCTGAGCGGCGTCAAGGAGCTCACCGGCATCACCAAGGAGGGCAATGCCTTCCTGATCGGTGCGATGTCGCGGCATCTCGATGTCGCGAACAACGCCCAGATCAAGGCCGCCTACCCGGCGCTGGCCGACCTTGCCTCGCGCATCGGCGACCGGCAGGTACGTGCCATGGGCACACTGGGCGGCTCCGTCGCCAACAACGATCCCGCTGCGTGCTACCCCAGTGCGGTGCTCGGTTCGGGCGCGACCGTCGTCACCACGCAGCGAGAGATCGCCGCGGACGATTTCTTCGTGGGCCTCTTCACCACCGCATTGGCGGATGGCGAGCTGATCAAGGCCATCCGCTTTCCGATCCCCAAGCGCGCCGCGTACGAAAAGCTGCGCCAGAAGGCCTCGAACTTCCCCCTGGTCGGCGTCTTTGTCGCGCAGTACGACGGCGGCGTGCGCGTCGCCGTCACCGGTGCGGGCAACGGCGTGTTCAGGCACAAGGGTCTGGAAGAGGCGCTGACGAGGACTTTCACGCCCGAATCCGCCGCCGCGGTGAAGATCGATTCGAGCGATCTCAACAGCGACCTGCACGCCTCGGCCGCCTACCGCCGCAACCTGATCGGCGTGCTGGCACAGCGGGCAGTCGCCAAGGCGCTCGGCTAAGCTGCAGCAATGACCGACACCACGCCTGCGACGATCTCACCGTTCCCCACCATCGACGCGGTCGTGCAGGCGCTGCAAGGCGCCGGCTATTACGCCGATCGGCGGCTCGCCACGGCGGTGTATCTCGCGCTCAAGCTCCAGCGCCCCTTGCTGCTGGAGGGCGAGCCGGGTGTCGGCAAGACCGAGCTCGCCAAGGCGCTGTCGACCGCACTCCAGCGCGAGCTGTTGCGCCTGCAGTGCTATGACGGCCTCGAGCAGCGCGAAGCGCTCTATGAATGGAACTATGCGGCGCAGCTCCTTCACATGCGCGCGGCCGAGGCCCACGGCGCTTCGAGCGACATCGAGTCCGAGGTCTACCAGCCGCGCTACCTGATCCGCCGGCCTCTGCTGCAGGCGCTGCAGGCGCCGGCGCCGGGCGCGGTGCTTCTGATCGACGAGGTCGATCGCGCCGACGAGCCCTTCGAAGCCTTCCTGCTCGAATACCTTGGCGAATACCAGGTCAGCATCCCCGAGCTGGGCACGGTGCGCGCGCTGGTGCCGCCGGTCACGCTGCTGACCAGCAACCGAACGCGCGAACTCAACGATGCGGTCAAGAGGCGCTGTCTCTACCACTGGCTCGACTACCCGGAGCGCGAACGCGAGCTGGCCATCGTGCGTGCCCAGGTGCCGCAAGCCGGGGAGGTGCTGTCCGGGCAGGTCGCGGCCTTCGTCGGGCGGCTGCGCAGCGCGCCGTTCGCGAGCGCATTCCAGCGTGGGCCCGGCATCGCCGAAAGCGTCGAATGGGCCAAGGCGCTGGTCGCGCTCGACACCATCGAGCTGGATCCCGAGATCGTGGTCGATACCGCCGGCATCCTGTTCAAGCAGCGCGACGACGTCGCCACGCTGACGCACGAGCTCGCATCGGATCTTCTCAAGCCCGAGGAGGAGCCCGCGCCTTGAGTACCCGCGTCCAGCAGCTGGGTGATGCGCGGCGGGGCAAGCTCGCGGGCAACATGCTGGGCTTCGGCCGAGCGCTCCGGCGCGCCGGGGTGCGGACCGACTCCATGCGCATCGCACTGGCCGCCGAGGCCGCGACGCTGGTCGGCGTCGAGGACCGGCTCGACCTCGCGGCCGCGATGGAAGCCGTGATGATCAGTCGCGAGGAAGACCGCCTGGTGTTCCGTGAACTCTTCGACGCCTGGTTTCGCGACCCGGAGCTCGCCAACAAGCTGCTGGCCCAGATGCTGCCGAGCGCTGAAGGCAAGGCCGAGCCGTCGAAGCGCCGGCCGCGCGTGCGCGAGGCGCTCGCTGCGCCGCGCGATACCGTCAAGCCCGCACAGACCGATCGCGAGGTCGACTTCGATGCCGCCATGACGGCGAGCGACCGGCTGCGGGTGCACCACGCCGACTTCAACGCGCTCGGCGCTGCGGAGTACCGATTGGTCGAGCGCCTGGCCCGCGACATCGCGCTGCCGATCCCGACGCTGCCCGCGCGCCGCCTGCGTCTGACCGGTGACGCCGGCGCCCATTCGCGCATGCACTGGCCCGGCGTGCTGCACGAGGCGGCTCGCACCGGCGGCGAGATCATGCGGCTGCCGCGGTGGTCGCGCCGCAAGCAACCGCTGCCGCTGCTGGTGCTGGTCGACGTGTCCGGCTCGATGGAGCGCTATGCGCGCTTGCTGCTCGCCTTTCTCCACGCGTCGACACGGCGCTCCGGGCAGCGCGACGTGTTTGCCTTCGGCACCCATTTGACCGACCTCACGCCGGCTTTCCGGATTGCCGATACCGACGCGATGCTGGCCGCGGCCAGCGAGGCCATCGACGACTTCGCCGGTGGCACCCGCCTGGGCGCGTCGCTCGGCGAGCTGCGCCGGCGCTATGCGCGTCGCCTCACCGGGCGCCGGACGCTGGTGCTGGTGATCAGCGACGGACTGGACACCGGCGAGCCCGAAACGCTGGAGAACGAGCTGCTCTGGCTCAAGCGACATTCGCGGCGGCTGCTGTGGCTCAACCCGCTGCTGCGCTACGAGGGCTACGCGCCGCTCGCGCGCGGTGCGGCCATGTTGCACCGCCATGCAGACGCGATGCTCGCGGTCCACAATCTGAGTGCTCTCGAACAACTGGCCGCGAGTCTGGCCAAGTTGATGCGGTCCGGCCGCTAGCGGCGGCGCCCGCGCTCCACAACATCCAAGGAACCCATTATGGAAATGCTCGGCAATCGCAGGCTTGGCGTCACGCAACAGCAGGCGTGGGAAGCACTGAACGATCCTGAAACGCTGAAGAAATGCGTCCCTGGCTGCGACAGGTTCGAGCTGACCGGCGAGAACGAGTACACCGTCGCCCTCGCCGTCAAGATCGGCCCCGTGTCGGCCAAGTTCAACGGCAAGGTCAGCCTGGCGGACATCGCGCCGCCCGACAGCTACAAGCTGTCCTTCGAAGGGCAGGGCGGCGTGGCGGGTTTCGCCAAGGGCTCGTCGAGCGTGTCGCTGAAGCCGGTCGCGGACGGCAGCGAGGGCTGCGAGCTCGACTACACCGTCCAGGCGCAGGTGGGCGGCAAGATCGCCCAGCTCGGCCAGCGCCTGATCGACGGCGCGGCCAAGTCGACCGCCGACGATTTCTTCAAGCGCTTCGAAGCCGAGATGCAAAGCCGCTACGGTCCGCCGCCTGCGGAAACACCGGCCGAAACGTCCGCGGAAGAAGCGCCTGCGGAAAAGAAGGGCGCCATGGCCGGCTTCATGCAGAAACTCGGCATCGGCAGGAAGTCCGACAAGGCTGCTGCCGACGAAGATGCCGGCGAGAAGCCGGGCGAGAAGCCGGGCGAGAAGACAGACGAGAAGCCGGGCGAATAAGGCGCCCGGGAAAGCAGGAAACAGACATGGAAAACCTCGACGTCATGGTGCTTCGCACCCTGCGCGATTGGCGCCTGGCCGGTCGCCGTGCGCTGCTCTCCACCGTGGTGCGCACCTGGGGATCGTCGCCCCGGCCGGTCGGTTCGATCATGGCGCTGGCCGAGGACGGTGCGGTCGTCGGCTCGGTGTCGGGCGGCTGCATTGAAGACGACCTGATCGCGCGCTACAGCCGCGCTCACGGCGGCGACGGCGCGATGCCATCCGGCGCACCGGCACTCGTCAAGTACGGCATCACCGCCGACGAGGCGCATCGCTTCGGGCTGCCCTGCGGCGGCACGCTGGAACTGCTGCTCGAATACGACCCCGACCCGTCGTCGCTGGAGACGCTGGTTGCCGCTCTCGAGCAGGGCCGGCTGATGCAGCGCACGGTATCGCTCGCCGATGGCGCCGTCCAGCTGGCCGAGGCGGCATCGCCCGCCGAGCTGTCGGTCGACAACGTCGAGCTGGTCAACACGTTCGGCCCCGAGTACCGCATGCTCCTGATCGGCGCCGGCCAACTGGCCGAATACCTCGCGACGATGGCCAAGTTCAGCGGCTTTGCGGTCACCCTGTGCGACCCGCGCACCGAGTACCACACGGCCTGGTCCCTGCCGGGCGTGGCCATCACCACCGAGATGCCGGACGACGCGGTGACGGCTTTCAAGCCTGATCGCCGGACCTGTGTGGTCGCGCTCACGCACGATCCCAAGCTCGACGATCTCGCATTGCTCGAAGCCTTGAACAGCGAGGCCTTCTACGTCGGCGCCATCGGCTCTCGCCGCAATGCCGAAGCGCGGCGCGAACGGATGATCGATCACTTCGATCAGACCGAGGCATCGCTGGCGCGCCTGCGCGGGCCGATCGGCATCTACATCGGCAGCAAGACGCCGCCGGAGATCGCGGTGAGCGTGATGGCGGAGATCCTTGCGGTGAAGAATGCGGTTGCGCTGCCGCGCGAGGCAGCGGTTGCCGTGGCGAAGGCGGCCGTCGAATAGACCGTCGGAATCAGCGCTTGCTGGGCTCGAAGAGTCCGGCGAGGAGGGTGGTGTTCCGCCCCATGGCCCGCTTCATGTCCTTGGATTCGCGCGCTTCGGTCCTGGCCATCGAGAAGGCGAAGAACCCGGCGACGAGCACGAGGCAGACGCCTGCCGCGATGAGGAGTCCCGTCAAGGAGCCCAGGTAGAAGGCCACGGCGAGGACACCGATATTGGCAAGCAGGATGATGGCGCGCATGGCCTGACAGGCTATCAGAGAAGCCGCCCAGCCAGCGTGAAATAGTGCACGGAATAAGCGGGCTAGCCCGTTCACTCGCCGGTGCCGACCTGACTGCCCGGCGGGCCGTCGAAGGCGCTCAGCAGCACGGACGTGAGCGCATGCATCGACATGGACGATGGCCGCATCGGCAGCAGGCCCGGCGTGAAGCCCGCGGCCTCGAAACGCTTCAGGAGCGATGTGTCGGCGCTGATGACGTGAACGGGCACATCCCACGGTGCATTCCGGCCACTCACGCTCGCCATCGGCTGGTGATCGCCGATCACGATCGTCAGCATGTTCGGCGGAGCGCGGCCCCGCAGGTAGTCGCCCAGCCAGTCGAAGGTATAGGCCAGGGAATCGATGTACGCGGGCACAGGTTGCAGCCATGACAGCGGCTTGGAGACCGCCTGTGCCACCTGGTCCTGTGTATAGGCGTCGGGGCGAAGCAGGCGGTCCCAGTCGCCTACATAGGGCGCCAAGGGGCGAAACGGCGCGTGGCTGGCCAACGTAGGGAAGACGACGAGGCGGGGCGCCCGCGAGGCCGGCGCGGTGGCCAGTTCCTGCGCCTGCATCAGGGCGATCGACGCCTGGTCCGGAATGCGCCAGTGGCCGAAATCCGGGCCGCGATACCCCATGTTGTTCGCATCGACGTAGCGGTCGTAGCCGTAGAAGCTGCCTTCGGGCCAAGGCCGCTGCAGCCCCGGCATCCAGCTCACGGTCCGATAGCCGTGCGCCTTGAAGTGCCGCACGAGCGTGGGTCGTTGCGTGGCGAGAAGCAGTTCGTAGTTCCCGGGCTCCCGCATGTCGACACCGCTGAGCAACTCGGCGTGGGCGAGCCATGAGGCACCGCCGTAGGTGGGAGAACGCACTCGCGCCGACACCACCTGTCGTCCGGCCGCCCGCAAGGCCTCGGCCAGCCGTGCGCGCTGCGGTGCAAGCCCGGCAGCCTGGTCGGGGTGGTCGAGGGTCGTGATGCCGTAGGACTCCGCAAAGACCAGCAGTACGTCGGCGCCTCCGAGTCCGCCCAGATGCGTGTCGAAGGCCGGGCTCGGCGACAGCCGCGAGGCGGCACTCCCGGGCCACAGTTGGCCCGCGAGCAACTCGGCCTGTCTGGCGATGATGGGCGCCACCGGCATCGAAAAGAACCGGCGGGTGTCGCGTCCCCCTGTGCCGTGCGCCACGAAAGTCGCCAGCAGAAGCGCGCCGATGACGCCGATGGCGGGACGCGGCAAGTGCCACGCGAGTTCGCGCGCGATGGCGGCCCAGCAACGCTGGGCAACGCGATAGACCACCCAGACCACGGCCAGGACGACGAGTGCAGCCAGCACGATCTGCCATCCCGCGACGTTGCCCATGCGAAGCACGTCGAACAGATGGCGGCCATCCCAATACAGGTTGATCTGCCGGCCGAAGACGGCCGATGCCGTCACCTCGACATAACGCGTCACGACCCAGAATGTGGTCAGCACTGCCACTGCGCGCAGCACCCGCGCGCTGGCAGTGCCTCGCACGACCAGCCAGATCATGAGCGCAAGCGTTGCCATGCTCAGCTCGAAGGACAGGCGCAGCCCCGGCCGCGCCCACAGCGTAGGCCAGACGTTCTCCAACGTGAGCATCGCATTGAGTACGGCGAAGGGCAGCCCGAAGCGCAGCAGCCATCGCGTCCATCCGGGCCACGGCACGGCGCCGTGCGGGTGCCGGGCGTCGGCAGTCACTTGCGCTGGGCCTCGAATTCAATGATGAGCGGCACCTCGTCGCCGACCCACTCGTTGCTCACGCCGTAGTTCATTCCGTAGCTGCTGCGCTTGAAGCTGCCGCGCGCCGACACGCCCATCGTGTAGACCCTGTCGATGGGCGAGGGACCGCTCTTGTTCCAGGTCGCCGTGAGCATCAGCGGCAGCGGCTTGCCCAGCAGTTCGAGCTGGCCCGGAATCTCGAAGCTGCGATCACCCGTTCGCTTGGCGCCGGTCGCCGTGAACACCATGCGCGGGAACTCGTTGGCGTTGAGGAAATCCGCGCTCTTGAGATGCCGGTCGCGACTGGCGTAATTGCTGAACACGCTCTGGGTGTCGACCTCGACGCGCAGGTTGCTCAGCGTGCCGGTGGCTTCGTCGAAGCTGTAGCTGCCGCGTGCCGCGCGGAACATTCCCAGCACCTTGGCGTAGCCGAGGTGGTCGACCATGAAGGCGACGGTGATGTGATTCGGGTCGAGCTCGTAGCGCGCCGGCTCGGCTTGCACCGGCGAAGCCCATGCCATCATCGAGAACAGCGCGGCGACCAGTGTCCGGATCGACGAAGCATTCATGGTGCGACCTCCAAGGGCAAGCGGCGACGACGGGCCAGCCAGGCGATGTCCATCGCGAAGGATGCGGTCAGGACAACGAGGCTGGCGGCCGCAATGAACTGGCTCGATGCGACCGGGATGATGGGGGCGAGGCACACGATCAGGCTGGTGATCTGCGTCACGCAAACGGCCTTGCGCCGCTCGCTTGGCGGAAGGGATCGGGCCAGCCAGGGCCAGGCCTTGGCGGCCAGCACGAATACGTAGCGCATGAGACCGGCCGCGATGATCCATCCGCCCGCCTTGTCGAAATGGATCACCAGCAGGCACAGGACCAGCACCATCAGCGCATCCGTCTCCATGTCGAAGCGCGCGCCGAATTCGCTGGCGGACCCGTGGGCACGCGCGAGCGGGCCATCCAGCGCGTCGAGCAGTGCCGCGGTCGTGGCGATGACGATGGCCGGCCAGGCGATCGTCGCAATGTCGGCGGAGCTTTCGCCGATGCCGGCTGCCAGCAACGCCACGAGCGCCAGGCGCACCAAGGTCACGCGATTGGCGGGTCCGAACCTCGGATTCGGTGAATGGTCCGGAAGCCCGCGCTGGACGATGGCGAATGCCACGACGAACACGCCTACCGCCCTGAGGTGAAACCAGGGACCGAGCCCGGCCAGCAGGCCGGCGCTGCCGGCGAGAAGCGTCAGCAGCACGAGGCAGGCCAGGGCCTCGCGCCATGCGTCACGCCGCAGCGCTGCTGCACGGCTTGACCGCAATGCGCGACGGTCATTGGAGGACTGCGAAGTCATCGTCTTAAGATCGGCTTCCATCGGCTTGAACAGGATCGCTCGCGGCCAGCGGGCGCTGAAAGCAGCATGCCAGCATATCCGTCCCGCGTGGTTTCAGGTGAGTCAAGGGCTTGCTGGATCGAGGCGCCCGGCCGGGCGGCGATCCGCAGCACCGAAGTGTGTGCACCCGCCGCCGGCGACGTGCTGGTGCGCGCGCTGCACAGCGGCATCAGCCGCGGCACCGAGATGCTCGTGTACCGGGGCGAAGTGCCCGCCACCGAATTCGACCGGATGCGCGCGCCGTTTCAGGAGGGCGACTTTCCGGCGCCCGTGAAGTACGGCTATGCCAGCGTCGGGGTCGTGGAGGAGGGCGCGGAGGCGCTCCTCGGCCGTACCGTGTTCTGCCTCTATCCGCACCAGACTCGCTACGTCGTGCCGGCCAACGCCCTGCACCTGTTGCCTGAAGGCGTGCCGGCGGCGCGCGCCGTGCTGGCGGCCAACATGGAGACCGCCGTCAATGCCCTGTGGGATGCCGCGCCCCGTATCGGCGATCGCATCGCGGTCGTGGGCGGGGGTGTGGTGGGACTGCTCGTGGCGTGGATGGCGGGACGGCTGCCGGGTTGCGCGGTCGAACTGATCGATGTGAATCCCTCGCGACGCGAGGTGGCGGAATCGTTGGGGGTGGCCTTTGCGAGCCCGCGGGACGCGAAGCCGGAGGCGGATCTCGTCGTGCATGCGAGCGGCAGCGCGCAAGGACTGGTCACCGCATTGCAACTCGCGGCGTTCGAAGCCACGGTCATCGAGATGAGCTGGTACGGCCTGCGCGAAGTCGCTCTACCGCTCGGGGAGGCTTTCCATGCGCGGCGCCTCACGCTCAAGAGTTCGCAAGTGGGGCACGTGGCCGCGGCCCAGCGTGCGCGCTGGAGCCACCATCGCAGGCTCGCGCTGGCCTTGTCGCTGCTGCGCGACCCGCTGCTCGACGGGCTCATCACCGACAGCGCACCATTCGACGATTTGCCTGAAGTGCTCGCTCGCCTCGCCGCTGGTGCGCCGGACACCCTGTGCCAGCGCATCGACTACCCCTGAATCCCATCGCAACCGGAAGGCATCCATGTACAGCGTCAACGTCCGCGACCACTTCATGATCGCCCACAGCTTCCGCGGCGAAGTGTTCGGTCCCGCCCAGCGCCTGCATGGCGCAACCTATGTGGTCGACCTCGAACTGCGCCGCGCTGAACTCGACGCCGACGGCGTCGTCGTCGATATCGCGCTCGCGACCGAGGTGCTGCGCAGCGTGTTGGGCGAACTCAACCTGCGCAACCTGGACGACGATCCGGCGTTCAAGGGAAGGAACACCACCACGGAGTTCATGGCGCGCGTGATCTTCGATCGCGTCGCGGCGCGCATCGCCCAGGGCGAACTGGGCCCCCACGCGAGCGGACTGTCGGCTTTGCGAGTGAAGCTCAATGAATCGCATGTGGCCTGGGCGGCCTACGAGGGCGCCTTGCCGGCGCACGGGCATTGAGCGCTCGCTGCAGTTTTCTCGTGCCGGGTGACCTGAACACCCGAACCGGCGGATTCACCTACGACCGCCACATCGTCGACGGGTTGCGCGCGCAGCACTGGCAGGTCGATGTCCGTTCGCTGGGCGGGCGCTGGCCGATGCCGGACGCATCGTCGGAGGCGATGGCGCATCGCATCGTCGAGGCGATCCCCGATGGCGGACTCGCGGTGGTCGATGGCCTTGCATTCGGCGCGATGCCTGAACTGGCTGAAGCACATGCACAACGCCTCCGGTGGGTCGCGCTGGTCCATCACCCGTTGTCGCTGGAGACGGGGCTGCAGCCTGCGACGCAGCGGGCGCTGTTCGAGAGCGAACGACGTGCCTTGGCAAGCGCGCGGGGCGTCATCGTGACCAGCCCTTCCACCGCGCGTGCGCTGGCGGCTTTCGACGTGCAGGCGTCAAGCATCGCGGTGGTCGAGCCCGGGACCGAGCCGGCGCCGCTCGCGGCCGGATCGGGCGCTTCCGGCGTGTCGTTCCTTTGCGTGGCGACCGTGACACCGCGCAAGGGCCACAACCTGCTCGTCGAAGCACTCGCCGGACTGCGCGATCGGCGCTGGACGCTGCATTGCGCAGGCAGCATGACGATGGATCCCTCATGCGCCGGTGCCTTCGTCGAGGCCATCGGACGCCAGGGTCTGGCAGAAAGAATCGTTCTTCATGGCGAGCAGGACGAGGCCGGGCTGAGGGCACTCTATGCACGCGCGGATGCGTTCGTCCTCCCGTCCTTTCACGAGGGCTACGGCATGGCGCTGGCGGAGGCCTTGGCGCATGGGCTGCCGGTGATCAGCACCAGCGCGGGCGCCATCCCGGACACCGTGCCCGTGGATGCGGGCGTGCTGGTGCCGCCTGGCGATGGCCCCGCGTTGCGCGCGGCCTTGCAGCGTCTGATGGATGACGCTGACTGGCGCGCACGGTTGTCGGCGGGCGCCCGCGCCGCGCGGCAACGATTGCCGACGTGGGCGGACAGCGCGACGCGTTTCGCGACGGCGCTTGGCGCGTTTCAGGGAGTGCCTCGAGGATGACCGGTTTCAGCTCGGAATGGCTCTCGCTTCGGGAGCCCTTCGATCGCGAGGCTCGCGGCGTGGCGGCGCAATCGCTGAAACTGCCCGCGCTAGGCGCCCGCCTGCGTGGTGCCGATCCTCGATCGACGCTGTCGGTGCTCGACCTGGCCTGCGGAACGGGCGCCAACCTGCGCGAACTCGCGCCGCGCCTGGGCGGCTCGCAGCAATGGACTTTGGTCGATCACGATCCAAGGCTCCTGGAAGAATTGCCGGTCGTGCTCGCGGCATGGACGCGACCCAACGGCTTTGTGTTCAGGGCCGAGGCAACGTGCATGCACATCGAAGGTCCTGGTTGGAACGCGAAGGTGCAGCCCCAGTGCATCGACCTCGCGCTCGAATTCGATACCGTTCCGTTGGCAGGACAAAGGCTCGTCACCGCATCGGCGCTGCTGGACCTGGTATCCGCATCATGGCTCGACGCGCTGTTCGCTCGTGTCAGCGCCGCAGGCGCGGCCATGCTGTTCGCATTGAATGTCGACGGCCGCGTGGCATGGGACCCGCCCGTTGCCGGAGACGAGGAAGTGAATCGACTCTTCGCCTTGCATCAGCATCGGGACAAGGGCTTCGGGCTCGCTCTCGGCGCCGAAGCGGCGGGGTTTGTCGTCGGTCGTCTCCAGGTGATGAGCTACGACGTTGCGCGAGCCGCCAGCGACTGGTGCATCAACGCCATCGAAGACGCGCAAGCCTTGGTGATGCTGGCTGCGATGGTGGAAGGCATGGGCGCCGCTGCGATCGAGCAAGACCCGACGGCGCGAAGCTCGGTGAACGACTGGATGCAAGGACGAAGCCGCGTCCTCGGCAAGACCCGCTTGCGCATCGGGCATCAGGAGATCGTCGCGGCCTAGCCTCGCGGCGCAGCGGGTTGCACCGCCCGCAGGTCGAGATCCCACAGCACATCCGCGCCCATGCGGAAGATCCGCCCCGAAGGCCGCATGCAATCCCGCATCGCGGCACTTCTCGGCAACTGCAGTCCGGGCCGACCGGCACCGATGATCACGGGCGCGATGCTCAGGTGCAGCCGGTCCAGGCATCCCTGCGCGATGAAGCGCGAGACGGTGACACCGCCGCCCTCGACGAACAGCACGCGAAGGCCGTGCGCTTCCAATGCGGCTGTCAGTGCATGAAGGTCCAGCACGCCCTCGGCTCCCGTCAGGCCGGGCACGCCCAGTACCCGATCCGCGCCGACGCGCTCTTCCGCCTCGGCCGCGCGAGACGCGTCGCTCACCAGCAGGGTCGGAGCCTGTCCATCGGTGAAGGCGCGCAAGGTCGACGGGAGACTGAGCTCCGGATCCAGCAGCACGCGTACCGGATGCGAGCCCGCCACGTGACGCGTCGTGAGCTGCGGGTTGTCGATGGCCGCGGTGCCGGCGCCCACGATGACCGCATCGCACAAGGCGCGCAGGCGGTGCAGGTGCACCAGCACCTCGGGGCCGTTCACGTAGTTGGAGTCGCCGCCATGCGTTGCCACGCATCCGTCCAGGCTCTGGCCGAGCTGCCCGATCAGCCAGGGCCTGCCTCCGCGCGGGCGGTCCAGCACGGGCTTGAGCAACTCGAACAACTCGACCGCGCCGTCGTCCCAAACGCCGCGCAAGGCAAAGCCCTGCGACGGGTCCCAGGCCAGCGGCGAGCGCGCATCCCTTTGCTGCGGTGCAACGCTCCCCCGGCGTTGCCCGACGATGTCCAGGCACAGGGGCCACAAGGCGTCGACGCCCGGGATGGAGGATTGGGTGGGCATCATGGAAGTCGATCCGCGTGTTTCGCCCGTTCTACCATCGAGGCGTGTAGTAGGGGTCGTCGAGGCCGCCGGCCGGAGCCTTGGCATCGTCGTGCAGCGCGAGCGCCACGGCGCCCGTCACCCAGATTGCGGCCAGCACCGCCACGACCAGCGCACCGGCCCAGGTGCGTCTCGATACAGCCGGCGGTGCGCGGCGGAGCCATCGGCCCGCCAGATGCACGATCGGCCCGGCGATGAATGCACAGGCCAATACCAAGAGCACCACAGGCCGCACCGGCGACAGCAATGCAATGCCTTCCGCCACGGTCAGCCAGGCGATCACCGACACCACTGCTCCGCAGGCGCCGAACGAGATGCGGGCCTTGGGCCAAAGCCATAGCGCACAGCCCGCGACGGCGGCGGCGATCGACAGGCTCAGCTCGAACAGAAGCGCTGAGCCGTTGATCAGGGCGACTGCCGCCAGTCCGAGGCCGGCGACCACGAGGCTCGCTGCCGCGTGGGCACTCTCCGCGGGTTGACCCAGCACTGCTGCGATCACCGCAACGCCGACCAGCCAGGTCACGGCCTGCAGCGCGAGCGGCTGGTCGCTCAATCCCGCGAGCACGAGCGTCCAGAGGACGCAGGTCGCGAGCCAGGTGGTGCGCGTGGCGGCCCGCATGGCTTCCAGCCCAAGGCCCAGCAAGGCGGCGGCCATGTAGATCCAGGGCAGTTCCTCCGTCAGCGTGCGGGGCCACATGTCCCAACCCAGGACCCATACCGACGCCACGACGATGGCGACCCCGGCGCCGGCCGAAGCCCAGCGCCGCCCGTGGACCGGCCCCAGTCCGCCCCGCAGCAAGCCGGTTGCCGCGAATGAAAGAACCAGCGGCAGTGCCAGGCTCTGGAAGAGCGGGTGGTGGAAATCCATTCCCGCGGTTATGCAGGCGCGAGGGCGGTTCAGTCAATGGCGGGTGCTTCGCGGCCAGCGCCTCAGGGGCTGGGCGTGGAAGGCGGGTGAATGGGCGAAGTCAGGGTCGACACGCCCTGCGCCAGCGCCGCATCGTGCTGCGCGGCCAGCGCGCGCTGGTAGCCCTCGCGCCGTTGCAGTCGTTCCCAGTAGGCCGCGACCGCAGGAGGAACGCGTGGCAGGAGGCCGATCTCGCCGGCCAGCATCAGGGCATAGCCGACCGAGATGTCTGCGGCCGTGAAGCGGTCGGCGCAGAGGAACTCGTGCTTCGCCAGCACGGCGTCGATGCCGCGAAGGCGCGCGATGAACCACTTGGCGTAGTCCTCCGCGGCCTGCGGCAGCTTGCGCTCGTCCGGCTCGAAGTGGCCGTAGCGCAGCACGATGGTCTGTGGAAAGGTCAGGGTGGCTTCGCCGTGATGCAGCCAGTTCAGCCATGCGCCGTAGCCGGGTTCGTCCGGGCGAACGGCGAGCCCTCGCGCGTTGTCCGGATCGCAGCGTTGCGCGAGGTACTGGCACGCGGCGGACGACTCGGTCATGCGCGTGTCGCCGTCAATGAGGTAGGGCACCGTCCCCAGCGGATTGATTTCGAGGTACGAGCGCTGCAACGCGCGGGGCGGGAAGTGCAGCATGCGCAGCTCGTACGGTGCGCCAAGTTCCTCCAGCGTCCAGAGCGGACGGAACGAGCGAGCACTGACGCAGTGGTAGAGGACGATCATTCGTGCACTCTAAGCGGTCAAGCGTTCGCGCAGTTCGCGCTTGAGGATCTTGCCGACGGGACTCACCGGAAACTCCTCCATGATCTCCAGCCGCTCGGGCAGCTTGAAGGATGCGATCTTCTGCTGGCGCAGGTAGGCGATCAGTTCGTCGAAGCCGAGTGTCGTGCCCGGCTGCAGGATCACGCAGGCGCAGGCCTTCTCGCCGAAGACCGGATCGGGCAGCCCGACCAGCGCCACCACCTTCACCTGCGGCAGCCCGAAGATGAGGTTCTCGATCTCGTCGCAGCTGATCTTCTCGCCACCGCGGTTGATCAGGTCCTTGCGGCGGCCTTCGGTGAACACGTAGCGTCCGCGCTTGCGCACGATGTCGCCCATGCGGTAGAAGCCATCTGCCGTGAAGGCCTCGGCGTTCTTTTCAGGCGCGTTGAAGTAGCCGTGGATGGTGTAGGGTCCGCGCACCACGAGTTCGCCGGCCTCGCCATCGGGCACTTCGCGGTCGTTGTCGTCCAGCACCTTGATCTCGTCGAATTCGCTCACGGGCGCACCGGAGCTTTCGAGCAGCAGCTCGTCCGGGTCGTCGAGCCGAGTCATGTTGATCAGGCCTTCGGCCGTGCCATAGATTTCCTGCGGCGTGCAGCCGAACTGATCGCGCATGCGCATGCGCAACTCCGGCGCCAGGCGCGCACCGCCGTTCTGCACGACCTTGAGCGACGAGAGATCGAAGCGCTTCGGGACGTCGCTGTTGAGCCAGTTGGATATGAGCGGGACCACGCTCGCGATGGCCGACACACGCTCGCGCTCGACAGATGCAAAAGTCGCCTCGATGTCGGTGCCCGCCGCAATCACCACCGTGCCGCCCGCGTAGAACGTGCCCAGCAGGCCCGGCGATGCGAGGTTGTAGTTGTGGCCCAGGGGCAGGATCGCCATGAAGACCGTGCCGCGGTCGAAGCCGGCCGCCTCCGCGCAGAGGCGGGCATTGAGCACGTAGTCGTTGTGCGTGCGCGGAATCAGCTTCGACACCGAAGTCGTGCCGCCGGAGAGCAGCATGGTCGAGACCTCGTCGGGCGAGGGGCGCGCGGCAAGCAGTCGCGCGTTGGATGCGTCATCCAACACCGCGCCGGCGTCGATCAACGGATCCAGCGCACGCTGCCCGGGCGCCGGCTCGCCCGCGACGATCACGTGTCGCAGGAAGGGAAACTCCGCGGCCATCTCCGCCGCCATCGGCCGGTAGTCGAAGCTGCCGACGACGTCGGGCACGAGGTAGGCGGCGGCGCCGGAGGCGCGGATGAAATGGCGGACCTCCGCATGCCGATGCGCGCGCAGCGCCATCACCGGGATCGCGCCCATCCAGTTGAGAGCGAGGTATGCAACGATGAACTCCGGCGCGTTGGGCAACTGCACCACCACCCGATCTCGCGGCTTCAGGCCCAGATCGAGCAGGGCCCCTGCGAGCTGCCTGGAACTGCGCACCAGTTCTTCATAGCTGATGCGCCGGTCGTTGAAGACCACGGCGGTCTTGTCCGGTGCGGCGCGCATCGTGCGCTCGACCATCTCGGCCACCGTGAGATCCTCCCACAGGCCGAGCTGGCGGAATTTTTCGGCGGCTTCAGCGGGCCAGGGAACACAGCCTTCGAGCATGGTGGATTCCTTCCGGGTCAGAACGCGAGTTCGGGATGCAGCTTCTCGTAGGCGGCCGCGAGCTCCGGGTCGCGCTTGCGCACATCTGCGTGATCGACGCGGCCGCTGCGCGTCACGTAGTCGTAGGCGAAGGAGATCGGGTCGAGCGGCAGCTTCGGCCCGAGGTCCTCGTACCACTCGGTGCTCCTGATCGCGGCCTTCTGCAGCGAATCGGAGCCGGGCTGGCGGATGCGCACGAACTCTTCGAGCATCTTCGGCACATCCGCGCCGCAGGCCTTGTAGGCATCGAAGAGCGCGATCGAGTCCTGCATCGCGAGCCGTGTGCCCGATCCGACCGAGGGGTGTCCGGTGCGCAACGCATCGCCGATCAGCACGATGTTCCTGTAGTGCCAATTGCGGTTCTTGACGATGGTGTAGCGGAACCAGTTCGACTTGTTGGACAGCAGCTTGTGGCCCTGCAGGTCGTCGGAAAACACGTTCTCGCACCATTCGAGGCTCTGTGCTTCGCTCATCCGGTCCAGGCCCGATCGGCGAAAGGTCTCGGGATCGACCTCGACCAGGAACGTGCTGTGCGTGCGGCTGTAGCGGTAGGTATGGGCGATCGCCAGTCCATCGGGGTTCTGGCGGAAGATGAGCGAGAGCGGATCGAAGAGCTGCGTGGTGCCGTACCAGGCCAGCAGGTTCGGCCGCTCGTCGAGCGTCGGCCCGAAGTGTTCCTTGTAGCGTGTGCGGATCGTGCTGTTGGCGCCGTCGGCGGCCACGACCAGGTCCGCATCGGCGAAGGCCGTGACGTCATCGAAGCGCTGTTCGAACTCGATGGCCACGCCCACCTTGCGGCAATGCGCATGCAGCGCCTTGAGCAGGTCGATGCGGGCCATGCGGTGAAAAGTGTTGTGCGCGAGCGTGACGTGCACGCCCTGGTGCACGACGGCCATCTCGTCGAACACCTCCTGGTTGTGCGTCATCGACTCGTACAGCTCCGGCGCCAGGTCGCGCACGAAGGCGAGCGCGACGTCGGAGAAGACCACGCCCCAGCCGTAGGTCGCGCTTTCCGGGTCACGCTCGTAGACGCGGATGTCGTGCGACGGGTCGTCGCGCTTCATCAGGTAGGCGTAGAAAAGGCCGGCGGGGCCGCCGCCAATGATGCGAATCTTCATCTGCTTGTCTCTCTGGTTTGTCCCTGGGCGCCGTCGCCGCGTTCCCTGAGGCTACAGTGGCGGGCTCGATCCCGACATTGTGGGGATCACCGACTCACGGAATACTTTCATGAACTCGAACATCGTCATCATCGGTGGCGGCCATGCGGCCGCGCAACTGTGCGCCGGCCTCGTGGAAGCGGGGCAGGGCGCGCGCGTGCACCTGGTCTGCGAAGAGACCGCCATTCCCTATCACCGGCCGCCGCTCTCCAAGACTTTCCTGAAGAGCCCGGACGAGACGCCGCAGTCGCACAAGGCCGAGACGTGGTACGGCGAATCTGGCATCACCATGCACATGGGCGACCCCGCTGTGTCCATCGATCGGGCGGCCCGCACCGTCACGCTGCGCTCGGGCAAGGTGCTCGGCTGGGAGCGGCTGGTGCTCGCGACCGGCACGCGGGCACGCCAGCTGGCCGCGCTGGCGGGGCTGGACAACGTCGCCCTGGTGCGCGCTGTCGACGAAGCGACGCGGCTGCGTGCACAGCTCATGGCGGCGCAGCACGTCACGGTGCTGGGCGGCGGTTTCATCGGGCTCGAAGTGGCAGCGACGGCGCTGGCGCTCGGCAAGCAGGTTCTCGTGCTGGAAAGCGCGCCTCGCCTGCTGAGCCGCGCCGTATCGCCCGAGTTGTCTGCCCACGTGCTCGCGACGCACCAGGCAGCGGGAATGGATGTGCGCGTCGGCGTGCAGACCGGGGCCATGCAGATCGACGGCACGCGGCTCGCGGCAATCGAGGTGGACGGCCAATCGCTACCCATCGACCTGCTGCTGCTCGGCATTGGCGCGGTGCCCGAAACGGCGCTGGCACAAGCGGCCGGACTGGAGTGCGTGGATGGCATCGTGGTCGACGCCTACATGCAGACCAGCGACGAGGCCGTGCTGGCGGTCGGCGACTGCACGCGCTTTCCGGATCGGCGCGCGGGCCAGCCGCTGCGGCTCGAATCGGTGCAGAACGCGAACGACCAGGCGCGCACCGCAGTGGCAACGCTCACCGGTGCGCCGCGGCCGCATGACGCGGTGCCGTGGTTCTGGTCGGATCAGGGCGGGCTACGGCTCCAGATGGCCGGGCTGGTGCCGGCCGAAGGCACGGCGGGCGCGGTCACGGTCCGCCGCCCCGGCGCCAATGCCGCATCGTTCTCGCTGCTGCACTACGTCGACGGACAGCTTCGCTGTGTCGAATCCGTGAACGCGCCGGTCGACCACATGATGAGCCGCAAGTTGCTGGAAGCGGGTCGCAGCCCGGACCCCGCGGTCGCGGCCGATCCGGCCGTGCCGCTGAAGACGCACCTGGCCTAGCCTGACACGCTGTCCCGCTCGGACGGGGCGCCGATGTTCTTGCGGATTTCGGCGTCCATCATCCGTGTGCCGGCCGCCAGCGCGGCCTCGTAGGTGTCTGCTCCATACTCGGCCGCTCTCACGACCTTTCGAGGTACGCCGCCGGCGTCGGTTTCGAGCAGCGTCCAGATGAAAGAGCCGGGCGCCGGCTCGTCGATGACGAGTTTGATCGGATTTTTCATGTCTTGATGGTGGGCGCCCAGGCCCGGAATTTCTGTAGGCCAACGCCTACGTTTCCGCCGGATTCATGAGGGCGAGCCAGTGAGGCGCCATCAGTCCACCAGAAAGCCGCAGCTCAGGTTGGCGACCGTGCCCGTGATGGCGCCCGCGTAGCCGGAAGCCAGGAAGACGGCCGTGTTGGCGACTTCGTCGAGCGTCGGGAGCCGCTTCAGCAGCGTGTCGCCGGCGGCGCCCGCCAGCATCTGTTCGATGGTCACGCCGGCGCGGTCTGCCATGGGCTGGAAGACCGTTCGCGTGTGCGAACCCGCCGCTGCGGCTTCAGGGATGGCGTGTGGCCGGATGCAGACCACGCGGATGCCCTGCGCACCGAGTTCGCCGGCCAAGTGGCGCGACATGGCTTCGATCGCCGCGCTCGCGACGCAATTGCCCAGATAGCCGGGGCCGGGGAGGCGTGCGCCGGGCGTCGACAGCGTGAGGATCACGCCCGATCCCTTCTTCGCCATGTGCCGTGCGACGGCCTTGGCGGTAATGAAGTTGGTGCGCGTGTAGGTCGCGATGGGGAGTTCGTAATCTTCAAGCGACAGGTCTGCAAAGGGCGTGCCCTGGACGTGGGCGACGCCGATGGCGTTCAGTGCGATGTCGATGCCGCCCGCCTGCCGCGCCACGCGATCGGCATGGCGTTGCACGCCGGGAGCGTCGAGGCCGTCGAGCGCCGTGACGTCGGCCAGCCCTCCGGCTGCAGCAATGTCGGAGGCGACCGCGTCCAGCCTGGATGGCGTGCGACCGGCGAGAAATACCTTGGCGCCTTCCCGGGCGAAGGCGCGGGCCACCGCGCCGCCGATCGCACCGCCGCCGCCGTAGATCACGGCGCACTTGTCCTCGAGGAGCATCGGCCTCTCCTGGTTTGTGTACAGCATCCACAAACCATAGCAGAGAGACTGGACAGCGTCCACATGCGCTGTGGACGCTGTCGCCGTCACGTCCGACGCCTGAGTTCAGTAGCGGTAAGGATTGTCCGGACGGTAGTCGTAGCGGTTGGGCACCCCGTCGCCATCGCGGTCGCGGTCGTAGCGATTGGGGACGCCATCGCGGTCGCGATCACCGTAGCCGCGGCGGTCCCATCGGCCGTCGCGGCCTTGGTAATAGCCCTGCCGACGATGCGCGTAGCCCGGTTGAACATAGCCGTAGCCTGGCGTCACGACATAGCCGCGTGCCGGCGGCGGAGGCGGGGCCGGGACGACGATCACCCGGTTCGAATAGGGCTGTGCCAGTGCCGGCGCGCTGAGCGTTGCGAGCGAAAGAAGTGCGACGGTTCCAAGGGCAAAGGCGATCTTTTTCATGGCGGGTCTCCTGTTTGTAAGGAGCCTCCATGCTGCTTGCGCCATGTGAACCTCAGGTAATGGGGAAGCGAAATCTTGTGTAGTGTTGCGTCGCTTGTGTGGTTGTCTGTGGCGACGAGTTTGGTGAAAATCGGTGTAACTGTAGTTAAAATGTACTACATGAATACCGACAGAGATAACTTCCATGACTGGGCGCGAGACAAGCCTGACACCACTTCGTTTTCGGGGCTGCATCGGACGGATCTCGCCGACCTGGCGGGCCAGCCTGGCGTGCGCTGGGGCCGGCTCGCGGTTCTTTTCCTGATTGGCGTTGCGCTGGTCGCGGCCCTCAAATACTTGACCGGGCGCTGAGCCGGCGATCAGCCCATCGTCCGAAGACCGTCCAGCGCGTCGCGCTGGCGCGAGGCGCGCAAGCGCAGCACCTGCAGCGCCGCGCCGATCAGGAACACGATGAACAGCGCGCCGATCGTTCCCTGCAACCCTGGCGACGCATCGCGATCCGCCACCAGCGGCGCTCCCAGTGGCAGACGGGTGGCCGTCTCGGTCACCCCGGGGATCATGTGGAAGAAGAAGGTCAGCGAGTAGCAGACCACTGCCACATAGGCTGACAGTTTGCCGAAGGCCTGCGATCGCTCCGCCACCGTCGCCGTGCCCAGCACCACGAGAGTCACGATGCCCAGCGCGTGCGGCGCGCCGAAGCCCCCGTGCTGGAAGATGCCGAAGCCCGTCAGGCAGGTGAGCACGGTGGCGATCACATAGACCCGTCCGGCGCGCGTGGCGAGGGCAATCTCCTTGTAGCGAACGAGTGCGACGAGCCCGGCCACCACCGCCACCAGGCTGATGACGGTGTGGACGATGCCAAGAGGTGTCAAGCCGTAGAACATGAGTCAGCTCCTTGGTGGAAGGCCAGGTGGGAATGCAATTTGAAGGCCAGGGGCAGGCGGCTCGTGGGTCGGCCTCCGCCGCCGCGGATCATTGCGCGTGTGCCCGGAGTGTTCAAGGGCGGCGGGGCTTTCGACACTGCCTGAGGAGGAGTGGATGGCTACCTCCAAAGGGTTGTCCGCGGATCACAAGGATTCACATCGCTTAATTTGATCCGGATGGCCTGCACGCCCATCATTGCCACCCCGCCGCAGGCCAATGAGAGGAAACACCATGCCGACGATCGACCCCATCCAGGTTTTCGTGATTCATGATGATCCGGTGATGGCCGCCGGCCTGGGCGCGATCCTGGGCGGTCGGCCCGGGTTGGCCGTGACCGTGAAAGGTGCCATCCCCTCGACCGAGGGGGCCGTGCTGCCCGACATCGTTGTCGCCGACTATCGCAGCGGCCTGGAATTCCTGGCCGACACGAAGCCACCCAGGAGCGCCCGGCGCAACCGAGGTCCCAAGGTCATGGTCATCACCCCGATCGATCGCGAGTGGGAAATCCGTTTGGCCATCAACGCCGGCATCCACGGTTACCTCCTGCAGGGCTGCCAGATCGATGAACTCCTCGATGGCGTGACGGCCCTGAGCCAGGGGCAGCGCTATCTGGCCCATTCCGTCTCGCGGCGCATCGCGGACAGCCTTACCCACGAACGGCTTACCACGCGGGAGACCGAGGTGCTGAATCTGCTGACCACGGGCTCCTGCAACAAGGCGATCGCCAAGGAACTCGGCATTGCGGTCGGCACCGTCAAGGTGCACGTCAAGGGCATCCTCGAGAAGCTCGATGCGACGACTCGCACGCATGCCGTCGTGGTGGCGGCGCAGCGGGGGCTGGTCAGCCAGGGGATGCGCCAGCCGCCGGCGCCGGTTCGCGCGCCGGCAAGCCGCGCGACGGTCACGCCGCTGTTCCAGGAACAGGAACCGGAACCGGGTCGGGTGCGGTACGCCTAGCGGGGGGTCAGCGCATCTCGGCTTCGAGCTGCCGAAGCACCAGCCTCGCGATCGCGACGTTCGTGGCGCAAGGCACGTCATGGACGTCGCACGCGCGCACGAGGGCGTTGATATCCGGTTCGTGCGGCTGCGCTGTCATCGGGTCCCGCAGGAAGATGACGATGTCGACGCCGCCTGTCGCGAGCCGCGCGCCGATCTGGAGGTCGCCGCCTTGCGGTCCGCTCAACAGGCGTTCGACCGTGAGGCCCACCTCGGACGCCAGCCGCGAGCCCGTAGTCCCCGTGGCGCACAGTTCGCACCGACGAAGCAGGGGCTCGAATTCGCGTGCGAGGGCCAGCATCGCGGTCTTCTTGCCATCATGGGCGATGAGCGCGACGCGGCGCAGCGGGGGAGCGGGAGAGTCGGCCATGGTGTTCCTCCGAGTGGGCGATCCAGCGTAACAGGCCGGAATCCGCCGGGTGCCCGTTTCGCGGGCAATGCAGCGGAAACCCGCATGGCTTCAGCCCTCGCGCGTGCGCCTCCACGCGCTACACACAACGTTATCCACAGAAGCGAGGCACAAGTCGGCGCATTGCCGGGGGGAGAACCGCTATTCCCTGGCATCGATCAGCCACGCGGGTACCGGAGATTTCCTGTTGCGCGCGATCTCGCCACAGAAATCCCTGGCTGCAAAATTCCGGGCCGCGAGCGAGGCCGGGACCGGAGCCCACGTCAGTGTCGTGAGGGTGGAATCCGGCGAGGTGTCGATCTGGGCATTGGCGTCGTCCCGCTCGCCGTAGACGGCGATCGGCTTGCCGGGCACCTTCTTGCTGTCCAGCGGCCACGCGCAGACCATCACGTAGCGCGGCGCGGCCTTGATGTCCAGGGGTTGCGGCTTGGGGGTGGTCACGCTGCGGCGCGACATGGCTTGCGTGATCGAGGGCACGTACTCCGTGTACTGGACCAGCAGCACCTCGCCGGAATCCAGCCAGCCGAAGGTGGCGATTCCTGCGGGTGGGCCCTCGGCCGATTCCTGGCGGAATATCGACAGCAATGTGTACTGGCTCTTCGCTGGCCCGGCCGCACGGTAGGTGCCGATGATCGCGACGCTGGCGAAGCCTGGTCGCGGTGTCTCCGCCCATGTGGCTGTGGCCCCGCCGGCCATTCCCAGCCCGATCAACGCACTGCAAAGCGCACCGAATGAATGATGCATGGCCACGTCCGGTGAGTGCGCGCCCCGGCGGACTTGCCATGGCGGCGCCCGGAAATTGTGGTGTGGGCATGCCGGACTCGCAATGGCGCAAACACTCTGTCGTACGATGGCCCCCAAAAGGATCAACCGTTTTGACAAGCAAAGCAGCGCAGGGCCAGAGTGAGCACGACGGCCTGGAAGAGTGGGCATCCCGGATCGCCACGATCACGGCGGAGACCGGCATCGGCACGGACGGCAGTTTCACCGAGCGTTGCATCGGGAGCCTTCTGCGTGTGGTGCGCGAGCAGCTCAATCTCGAGGTGGTGTTCGTGGGCGAGTTCGTGGACCAGAACCGCGTGTTCCGGCAGATCTCCGCGAAGGCTCTCGAGGCCATCATCCGGCCCGGGGATTTGCATCCGCTCGCCGAGAGCATCTGCCAGCGAATCGTCGATGGACGAATGCCGTGCCTGGTGCCCGACGTCAAGAGCGTACGGATCGCGAATGGTCTTCCCGACTACTACGAGGCGCTGGGAGCCCACATCGGCGTGCCGGTGAGGTTCTCGGACGGAAGTCTTTACGGCGTGCTGTGCGGCTTCAGCTTCGAGCCGCGCGCCGACCTCGACGAGCGCGATGTGAAGCGCCTGGAGATGGCGGCCCAGGCCACGGCACGGTTGCTGGCGCAGGCCGACGGACGCGACGTCACGCGGACGACGGCCTGACGCCGCCTTTTCGGCCCTACTTGACGCGCTGCTTCACCAGCTTGCGCGCCAGCGTGCGGCGATGCATCCCCAGTCGCCGCGCCGTCTCCGAGATGTTGAAGCCGGTTTCCGCGAGCGTTTCGTGAATGCGCTCCCACTCGAGTGTCTTGATCGACGTCGAGCGATTCGTCAACTCGACCTCTGCATTGCCTTCGGCGCGGCCGAACGCCGCCTCGATGTCGTCGGTGTTCGATGGCTTGGCGAGGTAGTGGCAGGCGCCGAGCTTGATGGCCTCGACTGCGGTGGCGATGCTCGCGAAGCCGGTCAGCACCACGATCAGCATCGCCGGGTCATGCTGGTTCAGCGTCTGGACGCAGGCCAGCCCTGAAGCGTCGCCATTGAGCTTGAGGTCGACCACCGCGTAGCCCGGCGAATGCGCTTCCAGCAGCACCGACACTTCGTCCAGGTTCGCGGCCAGCATCACCGTGTAGCCGCGCCGCTCGAACGAGCGGCCGAGCGTGCGCGCGAAAGCCGCGTCGTCCTCGACGATCAGCAGCAGGCGTTCAGCTTCCATGTCCTTCGTCTTTCAATTCGTCGTCCTCGTCCTCGTCCTCTTCGAGGGTGATGGCTGGCAGCGGCAGCGTCAGCGTCACGACCGCACCGCCTTCCGACCGGTTGCGCGCCTCGACCCTGCCGCCGAGCGTGCGCGCCACATTGACGACAAGGAACAATCCCAGTCCCGCGCCGGGCCGGCCTTTGGTCGACTGGTAGGGCTTGCCGAACTGCGCGAGCATCCCGGGCGCGAACCCGGGGCCGCGGTCGGTGACCGTCAGGGTCAGGTCGTCGCCGTCGTGCGCCGCTTCCAGAGCCACCCAGCGCGGCGAGGCTTCGAGGGCATTGTCGAGCACGTTGCAGATCATCTGCTTCAGCGCCGAATCGGAAACCATGGGCAAGTCGTGGCCGAACCGGTTTTCGTAGCTGAAGGAAGTCACGGGGCGTGTCTCGCGCCACTCGTCGACCAGGTCGTCAAGGAAGGTGCTGACGGTCGTTTCCACCGAGTTCTCGCCGCGTGCCTCGCCGGCGGACAGCAGGATGCCGCTGAGAATGCTCTTGCAGCGTTGCACCTGCGCCTGCATCTCGCTGACCTCGTCCAGCAACTCGGGGTCGGAAGTGAAGTGAGGCAGATGCTGCCAGTCGCCGAGGATCACCGCCAGCGTGGCGAGCGGCGTGCCCAGTTCGTGCGCAGCACCCGAGGCCAGCAGGCCCATGCGCACGATGTGTTCCTCCTCCGCGGCGCGCTGGCGAAGCGCGGCCAGGCGGGCATCTCGACCCCGCAGGTTGCGGCTGATCCGGGTGATGAAGACCACCAGCAGTGCCGCAATGAGTGCAAAGCAGACCAGTACGCCGAGGATGTAGGGGCTGAGCAGGCCGCGGTCATGGTTGAGCGGGATCGCCAGCGGCCCCGAGAACAGGGCCAGGCCCGCGAAGCAGGCGGTGGTGACGCCCACCATCGTCCAGGTCGACCAGGACTCCAGCAGCACCGCCGCCAGGATGACCTGCAGCAGGTAGAGAAAGACGAAGGGGTTGGCTGCGCCGCCGCTCAGGTAGAGCTGCGCGGTGAGCATCCCTACGTCGACCAGTAGCGCAACGAACAACTCGGCGTTGGAAACATCGCGATGGATGCGCCAGCGAAACTGGCTCGCCGCGTTGAAGGCGGCGAGGCATGCCAGCACCGCCAGCATCTGGTCGAGCGGCAGCCGGATGCCGAAGCCGAAATGGACGACGAGGATGGTGGCGATCTGCCCGACCACCGCAATCCAGCGCAGCTGGATCAGCTGCTGCATGTTCTTGAGGCCGGTCGCGTCGCCGTGGCCCACGGCTTCAGCCCGATCGGACGGCGAGCCGGGAGCGATCACAGTGACTTCAGTCATGCCCGGTATCTTCGCCCATGCGCATTTGCCGCACGCGTCGCTCGTCGCGCCCCACGTACCAGGCGGCCGCGGCAACCATCAAGGCCAGCGCGAACCAGGTAAATGCATAGGCCAGATGGTTGTTGGGAAAGCGGATGACCGTGAGGCCGCCGACCGGCCATGTGCGTGGGGCGTTCGCTGCGCTGGCGCCGGCGTGTGACGGCGCGGCTTCGGCATCCACGAAATAGGGTGCGACGCGGCTCAGTCCGCGAGCCGTTGCAATCGCCTGGACATCGCGCGAGTACCAGCGGTCGGCGGCCGGGTCATTGCGCCGCAGGAAGCTGCCGCCCGGCTCGGTGATTCGCAGCAGACCCGTGACGCTCGACTCGCCTTCGGCGTCCATCGCACGGCGTGCCGCGCGATCCCGTGCCTCGGGCGGCACGAAGCCACGGTTGACCAGCAGGGTGCTGCCATCGGCCATGCGCAGCGGCGTCAGGACCCAGTAGCCGCCGCCGAGTTCGGTGGTGGCCTGGACGAGTGTTTCGAGATCGTGGAGAAAAGTGCCGGCGGCGCGCACGCGTCGGTATGCGTCGTCGGCCGCGTTCACCTTGGCCCATTGATCCGCTGCAGGAGGCGCGACGGCCGGTGCGTGCACGCGCTCGTCGATCCGGGCGATGAGGTCGAGCTTCCAGGCCCGACGCTCCACTTGCCAGAAGCCCAGCGCGACGAACCCCGCGAAGGCGAGGAGGGCGCAGAGCGCCAGCGCGGTGAGGAAGGCGCTGGAGCGAGGCTGGGTCAAGGCACCTTGTGCATGTCGTGCATCATGCCCGGCATCATGTTGTGGTTCATGTGATACATCACCCACAACGAGCCGCTCAGCGTGATGACGACGACGACGATCGTGAAGATCAGTGCCAGCATCGTCCAGCCGTGCTCGGACTTGGCGTTCATGTGCAGGAAGTAGATCATGTGCACGAGGATCTGGACGACCGCGAAGCCGAGGATGACCATCGCCGTGGTGCTCGGCTTCTCGAAGACATTGCCCATCACCAGCCAGAACGGGATGGCCGTCAGGATCACCGACAGCACGAAGCCCGTCATGTAGCCCTTCAAGGTGGCGTGGGGCGCGCCGTCGTCATGGCCGTGGTGGTCGTCGTGCGCACCGTGATCGGCGCCATCGGCATGGATATCGGTATGCGCGCTCATGGCAGCACTCCCATCAGGTAGACGAAGGTGAAGACACCGATCCAGACCACGTCCAGGAAGTGCCAGAACATCGAGAGGCACATCAGGCGCCGGCGGTTCGCCGCGATGAAACCGTGCTTCATCACCTGGGCCATCAGCACGATGAGCCAGATGATGCCGAAGGTCACGTGCAGGCCGTGCGTCGCCACCAGTGCGAAGAACGAGGACAGGAACGCGCTGCGTTGCGGACCGGCGCCTTCGTGGATCAGGTGCGCGAACTCGTAGAGTTCGATGCCGATGAAGCCGGCGCCCAGAAGGCCGGTAACGACCAGCCAGATCAGGGTGCCGCGCACCTTGTTGCGCTGCATCTCCAGCATCGCGAAGCCGTAGGTGATCGACGACAGCAGCAGCAGGGAGGTATTGAGCGCAATCAGCCGCAAGTCGAACAGGTCGGCCCCTGAAGGTCCTGCCGCGAAGCTGCGCCCCAGCACGCCATAGATGGCGAACAAGCAGGCGAAGACGAGGCAGTCGCTCATCAGGTAGAGCCAGAACCCCAGCAGCGTGCCGTTCTCGGGATGGTGCTCGCCGCTCACGTAGTAGCGGGCGCTCGGACTGGCGCTGATTGCGCCGGGCGTGGAAAGTACGGTGACGTCAGACATGGGCGGCCAAAAGGCGAGTGCGAGCGCCTTCAGTGCGGACGACCTCGTCCACCGGAACGTGGTAGTCGCGCTTGTAGTTGAAGGTGTGGGTAATGATGGCGGCCAGCATGGCAAAGAAGCCAATGCCGGCAAGCAGCCACATTTGCCAGATCAGCGCGAAGCCGCAGACCGCGGCCAGCGCGGCAATGATGAAGCCGGCGCCGGTGTTCTTCGGCATGTGGATCGGGATGAAGCCTTCTTCGGGACGCTGATAGTGGTGCTTCTTCATGTCGGCCCAGGCATCGTTGTCATGCACGCGCGGCGTGAAGGCGAAGTTGTACGCGGGCGGCGGCGAGGAGGTCGACCACTCGAGCGTCCGGCCATCCCACGGGTCGCCGGTGTTGTCGCGCAACTGGTCGCGGCGGATGTAGCTCACCACGAACTGGATGATGAGCGAGGCGATGCCCAGCGCAATCAGCACGGCGCCGAAGGCGGCGATCTGGAACCAGATCTGCAATGAAGGGTCTTCGAAGTGGCTCACGCGGCGCGTGACGCCCATCAGGCCCAGCACGTAGAGCGGCATGAACGCGAAGTAGAAGCCGATGACCCAGAACCAGAACGAGCACTTGCCCCAGAAGGGATCGAGCTTGTAGCCGAATGCCTTCGGGAACCAGTAGGTGATGCCCGCCAGCATGCCGAACAGCACGCCGCCGATGATCACGTTGTGGAAGTGCGCGATCAGGAACAGGCTGTTGTGGAGCACGAAGTCAGCCGGCGGCACCGCCAGCAGCACGCCGGTCATGCCGCCGATCACGAAGGTGATCATGAAGGCGATCGTCCACATCATGGGCAACTCGAAGCGGATGCGGCCCTTGTACATGGTGAACAGCCAGTTGAAGATCTTCGCGCCCGTCGGGATCGAGATGATCATCGTCGTGATGCCGAAGAACGAGTTCACGCTGGCACCGGAACCCATCGTGAAGAAGTGGTGCAGCCAGACGAGGTAAGACAGGATCGTGATCACCAGCGTGGCGTAGACCATCGATGCGTAGCCGAAGAGCCGCTTGCCACAGAAGGTCGCCACCACTTCCGAGAAGATGCCGAACGCCGGCAGGATCAGGATGTACACCTCGGGGTGGCCCCAGATCCAGATCAGGTTGACGTACATCATGGCGTTGCCGCCAAGGTCGTTGGTGAAGAAGTTGGTGCCGACGTAGCGGTCCAGCGACAGCAACGCGAGCACGGCGGTCAGCACCGGGAAGGCGGCCACGATCAGGATGTTGGTGGCCAACGCGGTCCAGGTGAACACCGGCATCTTCATCAGCGTCATGCCCGGAGCGCGCATCTTCACGATGGTCGCGATGAGGTTGACGCCGGAGAGCAGCGTGCCCACCCCCGCAATCTGCAGGGACCATATGTAGTAGTCGACCCCCACGTCCGGACTGAACTCGATGCCGGACAGCGGCGGATAGGCGAGCCATCCAGTGCGGGCGAACTCGCCGACGAAGAGCGACGCCATCACCAGCCCAGCGCCGAACGTGGTCATCCAGAAGCTGAAGTTGTTCAGGAAGGGGAAGGCCACGTCGCGGGCGCCGATCTGCAGCGGCACGACGTAGTTCATCAGGCCGGTGACCAGCGGCATCGCCACGAAGAAGATCATGATCACGCCGTGCGCGGTGAAGATCTGGTCGTAGTGGTGCGGCGGCAGGAAGCCTGCCTCACCGCCGAAGGCGACAGCCTGCTGGGCACGCATCATGATCGCGTCGGCAAAGCCGCGCAGCAGCATCACCAGCCCGAGGATGATGTACATGATGCCGATCTTCTTGTGGTCGATGCTGGTGATCCAGTCGCGCCACAGGGTGCCCCACACCTTGAAATAGGTGATGGCGCCAAGGAGCGCCACGCCGCCAAGGACGACGGCGATGAAGGTCGCGAGAAGGATCGGCTCGTGAAATGGGATCGCGTCCCAGGAGAGGCGGCCGAAGATGAGCCTCGTCAGGTCAGGATGGTCAGGCATCTTTACTCTTGGATGCGAAGGTTGGTACGCGGAATGGACATGCCGGCGGGATCGTCGACCGTGCACATTGCCGTGACATAGGTTCGGATCGGAGAATTCTTCTGGTCAGCCTGCCAGGGCTTCGTGGTGATGTTGTACGCGCCCACAGGGCCGGCCAGACCACCACTCGCGTCGATGGCCATCATCTGCTTCACGCACATCTTGTTGCGGTCGACGCAGCGGTTGAGGATCGCGTCGTAGAGGTCGGGAGCGACCGCGGCGAAGCGGCGCACCGGATCGCGTTCGCTGGGGCGCTCGAGTTCCATGTAGCGCTCGCGGGTCAGCTCGCCGCCGCCCGTCTTGGCTTTTTGCACCCACTGGTCGAAGTCGGTATTGCTCAGGCCGTGGAACTTGAAGCGCATTCCGGAAAAGCCTGCGCCGCTGTAGTTGGCGGAAAAGCCCTCGAACTCGCCCGGCTCGTTGATGACGGCGTTGAGCTTCGTCTCCATGGCGGGCATGGCATAGATCTGGCCTGCCAGCGCCGGGATGAAGAAGGAATTCATGACCGAGGACGCCGTGATCTTGAACGTGATCGGCCGGTCCACCGGCGCGGCCAGTTCGTTGACCGTGGCGATGCCTTGCTCGGGGTAGATGAACAGCCACTTCCAGTCGAGCGCGACCACTTCGACGGTCAGGGGCTTGGTTCCCTCCGGCACGGGGCGCTGGACGTCGATGCGGCGCAAGGGCCGGTAGGGGTCGAGCGTATGCGTGCTGATCCAGGTGATCGCGCCGAGGGCAATGATGATCAGCAGCGGTGCCGCCCAGATGGCCAGTTCAAGCTCGGTGGAGTGGTCCCAGTCCGGCGAGTACCTGGCCTCCTTGTTGGATTGCCGATACTTCCATGAGAAGAAGACGATCAGTGCGATGACTGGCACGATGATCAGCAGCATCAGCACGGTGGAGACGACGATCAGGTTGCCCTGCTGGCGGGCGACGTCGCCGGACGCGTTCAGCACCACCGTGTTGCAGCCCGCCAACAGGGCGAGCGGGAGCAGGAGCAGTCCGCGAAGGTTCTTGAGGGGAGGCATGCCGAAGAATGAGCGTAGGGAGCGCAAAGAGACCACAATCTACTTGTTTTGGCCCGTGCCGGATATTGGACGTTTTGTCCTATGGCGGCAATCTTCATTCAGTGAGACGCTCGTCATGTACAGATGACACACGAACCACAGTAGAAATGATGATGTCCGGCATCAGTCCCTCCAGCACCGAATCCCCGCTGCACGAAACGCTCCACGAAGGCCCCGAGGGCGACGCGGATCATTCGCACGTCACTCCTTCGGAGATCGCCGTGGGCGTGGTCATCGGCCGCGCTTCCGAATACTTCGACTTCTTCGTCTACGGGATCGCGTCGGTCCTGGTCTTCCCAGCGGTGTTCTTCCCCTTCGAGAACCGCCTCGAAGGCACGCTCTTCGCCTTCACGATCTTCTCCTTCGCCTTCATCGCGCGGCCCTTCGGCACCGTGATCTCGATGGCTGTCCAGCGCCGGTTCGGGCGAGAGGCCAAGCTGACGATCGCGCTGTTCCTGCTGGGTATATCCACAGCCGGGATAGCCTTCCTGCCGGGCTACGCAAGCATGGGGTTTGCGTCCATCGTGCTGCTGTCGATCCTGCGCGTGGGCCAGGGCCTCGCACTCGGCGGCTCGTGGGACGGCTTGCCTTCGCTGCTCGCGCTCAACGCCCCTCCCAACCGTCGCGGCTGGTACGCGATGCTGGGCCAACTGGGTGCGCCGGTCGGCTTTTTCCTGGCCAGCGCCCTGTTCGCTTACCTGTACTCCAGCCTCTCGACGGAGGATTTTCTGGATTGGGGATGGCGTTACACCTTTTACGTCGCATTTGCGATCAATGTGGTCGCGCTCTTCGCCCGGCTTCGTTTGGTGTCCACCAATGAGTACGACCGCCTGCTCGAAGCCCGTGAATTGCAGCCGACCAACGTGGTCGAACTGTCGCGATCGCAGGGGTACAACATCGTCATCGGCGCCTTTGCAGCGTTGGCGAGCTATGCGCTGTTCCACTTGATCACCGTGTTCCCGCTGTCGTGGATCACGCTTTATTCGAACCAGTCCATCACCGAGTTCCTGGTGATCCAGATGATCGGTGCCGTGCTCGGCGCCATCGGTATCGTCGCTTCGGGGGTGATTGCCGACCGCGTCGGCCGTCGCCAGACGCTGGGCAGCCTGGCCGCGCTCATCGCGGTGTTCAGCGGATTCGCGCCGACGCTGCTCGACGGCGGTCGCCTCGGCCAGGACGTCTTCATCCTCGTGGGCTTCGTGCTGCTGGGGTTGTCCTACGGTCAGGCTGCCGGTGCAGTGACGGCCAACTTCGAGTCGAAATACCGCTACACCGGTGCCGCGTTGACCTCCGATCTGGCCTGGCTGATCGGTGCGGCCTTTGCACCGCTGGTGGCGCTCGGCCTGTCCGCGAACTTCGGACTGGGCTACGTGAGCGTCTACCTGCTGTCGGGCGCGGTCTGCACGCTCGTTGCACTTCGGGTCAATCGCGCGCTCGAAATCCGCGACTGAGCAGGCGAGGTCCCGGCCGGGCTCAACGCCGGGACCGCCACTGCCTGAACAGCGCTACCGCCAGCGTGACGCCCAGCGCGGCAACGATCAGATCGTGTTCATACGGGCGCAGATGGCCGAAGGATGCGTGAAGCCAGCTTGTGAGCTTCACGCCGAACAGGCTCACGACCGTGGCCCAGAAGACCGCCGCCACCGCGCCGAGCGCCGCATACAGTGCGGCTGACATCCGGCCCATGCCCAGCGTCGCAGGCAGCGCAATGCGCAATCCCCACGCAAATCGCATGAGGAAGATCGTCGCGACCGGATGACGCGACACGAATCCGTCGACACGTTCGATGTGGGCTCGAAGCTTGGGCCGGCTCGCCAGAAGGTCCGCGCCTTTGCGGCGTCCGAGGTGGAAATAGAACTGGTCGGTGACGAAGGCGGCCGCGGCGCCGCAGGCGATCAAGGGCACCAGCGACAGATACCCCTGGTGCACCGCAAAGGCGCCGAGCATGAGGATGGTCTCGCCCTCGAAAAGGCCCGCGACGAAGACGGCGACATACCCGTATTGCTGGAGCAGTTCGGAGAGATGCATGGGCGCCATCATGCAGGCAAGCGGCGTAAGGAAAGCGCAGCCTTGGGCGCGTTAGGCTGCGAACCGCCGCACGCCGCGGATCCTGCCGGACCCACTCCATGACTGAAGTGCTCATACCAGCCATCGAAAGCGCCCTGCATTTCGGCCCCTTCCGGCTGCTGCGCTCGCAGAAGCTGCTGCTCGAAGAGGACAAGCCCCTGCGCCTGGGCAGCCGTGCCTTCGACATCCTCACGGTCCTGGCCGAACGGGCCGGCGACATCGTCAGCAAGGATGATCTGATCGCCCATGCCTGGCCGGACACGATCGTTGAGGAAAACAGCTTGCGCGTGCACATCGCGGCGCTGAGGCGGACGCTCGGCGATGGACAGGAAGGGCTGCGCTACATCGCCAATGTGCCGGGGCGGGGCTATTGCTTCGTCGCACCGGTTTTCCGGCCTTCGGCGCGAGTCGCAGCCGGCGGATCCCTCACCGCGCCGGAGCGGCCGAATCACAACCTGCCCGTGCGCCTCACCCGGATGATCGGGCGCTCGCAAGTCGTCGAATCGCTGGCGGCCGCGTTGCCCCGCCACCGCTTCGTGAGCGTCGTGGGCCCGGGGGGTATGGGAAAGACGACGCTCGCGCTCGCGGTGGCCGAGGACACGCTGGCGAGCTACGCGGACGGCGTGCGTTTCGTCGATCTCGCGCTGGTGGCCGATCCGCAACTCGTGCCGACGGCGCTCGCCGCAGCGCTCGACGTCTCGGTCGCCATCGACGATCCGGTGTCGGGCCTCGTCAGCCATCTGCAGGACAAGCGGCTGCTGATCGTGCTCGACAACTGCGAGCATGTGATCGAGGCGGCCGCCGCGCTCGCGGTGCGCGTGCTCAAGGCGGCGCCGGGCATTCACCTGCTGGCCACCAGCCGCGAACCGCTGCGTGGCGAGGGAGAACGGGTCGTCCGGCTCGCGTCGCTCGCGGCGCCACCGGACTCCATCCATCTGACCGCGACCGCGGCGCTGGGCTATCCGGCCGTCCAACTCTTCGTGGAACGCGCGGTGGCCACGCAGGACAGCTTCGAGCTCACCGATGCCGATGCACCACTGGCGGCGGAACTGTGCCGCCGGCTCGACGGGCTTCCGCTGGCGATCGAACTCGCCGCGGCGCGCGTGGGATTCTTCGGCATCCGGGAACTGGTTGCGCGGCTGGACGACCGTTTCCGCCTGCTGAACAGCGGGCGCCGCACCGTGCTCGCGCGGCACCAGACCCTGCGCGCCCTGCTGGACTGGAGCTACGAACTGCTGTCCGACAGCGAACGCGTCACGCTGCGGCGCCTGGCGGTGTTCAAGGGCAGCTTCACGCTCGAATCGGCCGAGGCGGTAGCCGTGGACAGCACCTTCGGCACCGTCGACGTGCTGGGCGATCTCACGGCGCTGGCGGCCAAGTCGCTCGTGACTGTCGACGTGAACGACGAGGTCACGCGCTATCGGCTGCTCGACACCACGCGGACCTATGCGCTGGAGAAACTGGTCCGCAGCGACGAGGGTCCGAAGATCTGCCGCAGGCATGCCGAGCACCTCTGCGAACTGCTCGGCGCGACGGACGTCGATGCGCCGGCGACGGTGCGCTCGCAATGGCTGGCAACCTATGGCCGCTTGATCGACGAGGTGCGCGCCGCGCTGGACTGGGCGTTTTCACTTGCCGGTGATCCCGCGCTCGGCGTGCGATTGACGGAAGCGTCGACTTCGCTCGCGTATCAACTGTCGCTGCTCGACGAGTACCGTGTTCGCGTGGAGCGTGCTCTGGTCGACATTGCGTCCCTCGAAACGCCGCAACCCCTGGTGGAACTCCGCCTCCAAGTCGCTCTCGGCGCTTTCGCGGGACAGACGCGCGGCGCGCATGAGGTGGCGAGGTGCGCCTTCCGCCGGGCGTTCGAACTGGCGGAGCAGACGGGTCGGACGCAGCACAGGATCGAGTCGCTCTTCGGCTTGTGGGTCGGCGCTTTCGCGTCCGGGGAGTACGACGAGTCCCTTCGCCTCGCCGAAGCCATGGCTGCCGCCGCGAAGACCGATGCCGACGCGGTGGCCATGCTCATCACCGACAGGATGACGGCGCAGTCGCAGCACTGCCTGGGCCATCACCAGGTCGCACGCGATTTCGCCGGACGCGTGCTGGACCGTTCCCTGGAGCAGCTTCAGTTCGTGAAGAGCAAGCTGCCGTCGGTCGATCGCCGTGTATCGATGCGCATCATCCTGGCGCGCATCCAGTGGATTGAGGGCCATCCGGAGCAGGCCGTCCGCACGGCACGCGAGGCCTTCGAGTTCGCCCTGTCGGACGTGGCCTTCGGCATCTGCCACGCGCTGGCCTGGGCGGCGTGCCCGGTCGCCTTGTGGACGGGAGATGTCGACGCGGCCCGGTGCCTGACGCAGACCTTGCGCGAGGAGTCCACCAAGTACGCGCTCGACTACTGGCAATCATGGGCGCGCAACTATGAACGCGTGCTGTCGCATCAGGTGCCGCTCGTTTCGCCGCCCGACCCGAAGCAAGTGGACATGTTCGGCACGCTCGTGGCGTCGCAGGTCGGGGCTGCGAGCGTCGAGCGTGTCGAAAAAGGCAAGGTTGGCTGGTGTGCGCCCGAGATCCTTCGGGCCCATGGTGAAAACCTGAAGGCGCGCGGTGCCGGCGCGAGCGAAGTCGAGCCGCTCTTTCAACGGTCGCTGGAACTGGCGCGCCGCCAGGGCGCCTTGTCGTGGGAACTGCGCACTGCGACCAGTCTGGGCCGCCTGTGGCAAGAGCACGGAAGAGTGGCCCCCGCGCGCGATTTGCTGGGATCGGTGAGGGCGCGCTTCACCGAAGGCTTCGCCACGGCGGACCTGCGGGCCGCCGACGCATTGCTGGCGCAGTGGGCGCCGTTGCGCTCGGTTCAGTAGCTCGTCTCTCCCTTGGACTTGATCTGGCCGGACTTGTTGGCCTGCGCGGCCGCGGTCCTGCGCGCCTTGCGGGCCGATGAGCGGTCGGCGCCCGAGACCTTCGGCTCGGCGTGCGGTATGGGGTCGCCTTCGCCCAACTGCGGACCCTTGGCTGCTTCCGCGCCGACGGCCCTGCGCGAACTGCGTGCGGCGGAGCGTTGTTGGGCCGAAGTCTTGGGTTTGGCCTCCGGGATCGGTTGACCTTCGCCCATCTGCGGACCTCGTGCGGCTTCGGAACCTTCCTTCTTGCGCTCTGCACGGGCGGCGGCCTTGTCGTCGGTGCCGATGGCTTGCGCATGCGCGCTCAGGGCAAGCATCTGCCCCATGGCCATCGCGACTGTCAAAGCAAGAATCTTCTTCATGTGAAATCTCCGGGAAACTTTGTCGAAGTGACGCGCCATGATCCTCCTTCGTACGACGAAGGCCAATTGCCCTTAGGGGCAGTGGCGGCTTATCCCTACCGGCTGGCGAGTGAGGCCAGGAACCGGATCAGTTCGGCATTGACCTGCGGAGCATGGGTCCAGAGCAGGCCGTGCGGCGCACCGCGCAGGACCACCAGGCGGGCGCCAGGGATGCCTTCCGACAGCGGCGGGCCGATGAGGTGGAGCGGGTACACGCGGTCGGCGTCGCCGTGGATGACGAGCATGGGCACGTCGATGCGCCGCACGTCATCGCGGAAGTCGGTGAGCCAAGCGGCAAGGCCTTCGAGCGTGCCGATGACGGAGCCATGAATAGCCTGGATCCACCTGGCGCGAACGCTGTCTTCGCTGACCAGGGTCCCGGCGAGCTCGTCGAAGTTGCAAGCCCGCTCCAGGAAGCGCCGCAGGAACGCGGGACGGTCGTCCTCGAGCGCGGTGCGCATGTCATTGAAAGCGCTTCGATCCGGGCCGTCGGGGTCGCTGTCGGTCTCGAAGAGCAGGGGCGGCAGTGCGGCGACCAGCACGGCCCGGCTCACGCGATCCGATCCGAAGGTGCCGAGATAGCGCATGACCTCACCGGCACCCATGCCGTAGCCGATGAGCGCGGCATCGTGCAGGTCGAGCACCTCGAGCAGGCGGTCGAGGTCTTCCGCGAGGGTGTCGTAGTCGTATCCGCTGATGGCGCGGCTGGACTGTCCGAAGCCGCGCCGGTCATAGGCGATGACGCGGTGTCCGGCGTCGAGCAAGGCACGAATCTGCTTCTCCCAGCACTCGCTGCCGAGCGGCCAGCCGTGGATGAGCACCACGGGCGGCCCGGAGCCGTGATCCTCGTAGTGAAGCTCGATGGGCTTGGTGTTTTCGCGTCCGACGAGGATGCCTGCCATGGGGTGCTCCGATCAGGGGCTTCTGCCGATCCAATGTTCGCCCTTGCATTTGACAGGCAGTAGGCCCATCAGGACCGGTCGAACCTACACCGAAGGATGAGGCTCGGGGCCACCGGAGGGAGGTCGGCTGGTCCCTAAGGGTTCCGACCGGCAGGCGGTGCCCGATCGGGCGAGGGAACGTCGCCGCCTTTCTGGCGTTCACGAAACAACGCGGCGCGCATCAGAAAAATGGTGGTGACCGGCGCGGTCAGCGCGACGAAGAGGGCGATGAGCGTGGCATGCAGGAAGAGGTTGCCGCCCTGCACCGAGAAATAGACGATGGTGGCGAGCGTGATGCACCACACGCCCACCGTTGCGCCCAGCGTGGGCGCGTGGATGCGCCGGAAAAACGTGGGGAGGCGCACCAGTCCGAACGAGCCGATGGCGGCAAAGGCGGCGCCGAGCACCGCGAACACGGCCGTGAGGATCTCCGCCCACAGCGGCAGCGGGCCCATGATGAAGTCCGTCATGGCGTCTCTCCCCGGTTCATTCGATCACCTCGCCGCGCAGCAGGAATTTCGCCAAGGCGGTCGAGCCGACGAAGCCGAACAGCGCAATCAGCATCGCGGCCTCGAAGTACACGTTGCTCGCATACACGATGCCAAGGACCAGCATCATCAACATGCCGTTGATGTAGAGGCAGTCGAGCGCCATCACCCGGTCCTGTGCGGTGGGGCCGATGAGCAGACGCGCGACGGCGCACAGCATTGCCACGGCGAGCAGGAACAGAGCGAGCTTGAGCGCCCAGAAGAGAACTGGCGTCATGATTCGAAGATCTCCATCAGCGGGCGCTCGTAGCGCGACTTGACCATGGCGATGAAGGCCTGCTCGTCGTCCTCGTCGAATACATGGATCAGCAGGCTCGACCGGTCGAACGAGATCTCGCCCCAGGCGGTGCCGGGTGTGAGACAGAGAATCATCGCGAGCACCGCCAGCGCGTTGGGGTCGCGCATCTCCAGCGGCACACGCACGAAGTGCGGCTCCATTCGGGCGCTGCGCCGTGTGAGCAACAGGCGCGCGACCGTCAGCGCCGAATGCACCAGGTCGAACGCGATGACGCCGCAAAGTCGCAGCGCGAGGCCCGGTCGGCGCATCTTCGCCGTGGCGGGGCGCAGCGACTGGGTCAGCAGCGGCACCGCCAAGGCGAGGATGGCTGCGAGCAGAAGCGTGGCCGCGTCCAGCGACTGGTTCAGCAACAGCCAGACCACGAAGAGGCCCAGCGAGAGCGGCGGCGAGGGGATCCAGCGCTTCATTTTGCAGCTTCCGGTTTCGCTGCGGGGCTGGGCACCTGCTGGGCGCCCAGCACCGCATCGCGGTAGGCGGTCGGCGAGCGCAGGCCCTCCGCGGTGGCGGTGGCGTGCTGCATCACAGGGCCGGCTTCCCAGGTCAGCGCGAAGCAGGCGGCCAGCAGCGCGGCGACCGGGAGCACTTCGAGCGCGGGCAGCGCGGGCATGGTGGCGTGCACCTGCGTCCAGAAATGGCGGATCCCGGTGCGTCCCAGGGCCAGCAGCGTGAAGAAGCCGGAGACGAGCAGCAGCGTCATGAAGGTCCAGGCGGCCGGAGTGACGCGCTCGGCGCCGAACAGGCCCGACAACATGGCGAACTTGCCCACGAAGCCGGACAGCGGGGGCAGGCCCGTGAGCAGCAGCGTACAGCCGACGAAGCTGAGGCCGAGGAAGGCCACGCCGGCCGGAATCGCGCGCCCGTAGAGTGCTTGCGCGTCGTCGTCGAGGTTCACGTCGTCGAGCCGGCTCAGGTCTTCGGACAGGAAAGGCGCACCGCCTGCCGCCTCGTGCGGCGCAATGCTCATGCCGGCGTTGCGCCAGCGCTCGATCATGTCGATCAACAGGAAGAAGGCGCTGGCGGCCAGCGTCGAACTCAGCAGGTAGTAGAGCGCTCCGGCCCACATGGCCGGCTGGCCGAACCCGATGGCCGCCAACAAGGTGCCGGCCGATACCAGCACGCTGAAGCCGGCGAGATTCGAGAGCCGCTGCGTTCCGAGGATGCCGAGCGCGCCAACGAACAGAGTGGAGAGCCCCACCGTGACCAGCACGCCCTGGCCGAATTGCGCGGAAGCCCCGGTATCTGGCGCGAAGAGCAAGGTCCACAGGCGAAGCACGGTGTAGATGCCCAGCTTGGTCAGAAGCGCGAACACGGCGCCCACCGGCGACACAGCGGCGCTGTAGGCCGGCACGAGCCAGAAGTTGAGCGGCCACGCGCCCGCCTTGGCGAAGAAGGCTGTCGCGAGGATGGCGGCCGCAGCATGCACCAGTCCGCGATCCGCGGGTGCCAGTTGCGCGATGCGCACACCGAGGTCGGCCATGTTGAGCGTGCCGGTCACGCCGTAGAGCATTGCGGCGCCGATCAGGAACAGTGACGACGCAGCCAGGTTGATCGCCAGGTAGTGCAGGCCGGCCTGTACGCGCAGGCGCCCGGAACCATGCAGCAGCAATCCATAGGACGCGGCGAGCATCACCTCGAAGAAGACGAACAGGTTGAACAGGTCGCCCGTCAGGAAGGCGCCATTGAGCCCCATGAGCTGCAGCTGCAGCAGCGGGTGGAAATGCACGCCCGCGCGGTCCCAGCGCGAGGTTGAATAGATGGATGCCGCAAAGGCGACCACGCCGGTGAGGGCAACCATCATCGTCGACAGACGGTCGGCCACCAGCACGATGCCGAAGGGCGCACGCCAGTTGCCCGGGAGGTAGACGCCGATCGATCCAGGCCCGCCGCCAGTGTCCGCGGCATTGACCCAGCGCAGCAGCGCGAGCGCGGCGAGGAGGCCGACGAGGCCCGAAACCACGCTCAGGGCTGACTTGGTGCGGCGACGTTGCTCGCCGAGCAGCAGCATCAGCGCGGCCGTCAGCATCGGCACCAGGATCGGCACGGCGATCAGGTGCGGCATGCTGAACTCCAGCAGCTGGTCGAGCAGGCGGGAGAGCGAGGCCATCATTCCTGTTGCTCCCGCCGTTCCTCGCCATCCACATGGTCGGTGCCAGTCAGCCCGCGCGAGGCGAGCAGCACGACCAGAAACAGGGCCGTCATCGCGAAGCCGATCACGATCGCCGTGAGCACCAGCGCCTGAGGCATCGGATCCGCCGTGTTGGCCAGCGTGGCCGTGAAGCCGGGGATCAGTACAGGCTCGCTGTCGATCTTGAGACGCCCCATGCTGAAGATGAAGAGGTTGACCGCGTACGAGATCAGCGTGAGGCCCATGATCACCTGGAAGGTGCGCGGACGCAGCAGCAGGAACACGCCCGAGCCGGTGAGCACGCCAATGGCGATGGCGAGGACAATTTCCATCAGGCCGCGCCCTCCGTTTCGGCCGCGATGCGCGCGGCTTCTTTTTCGGCCTGCTCGTCGACCCATCGATGGCTGCGGATCGACTGGTGGGCGAGCGACGTAAGGATCAGCATGGTCGCGCCGAGGACCAGCGCGAACACGCCCATGTCGAAGAACAGCGCGCTGGGAACGTGGATCTCGCCGAGCCCCGGCAGATGCAGGTGCGCCGTGTGGGTGGTGAGGAAGGGATAGCCCAGCACCACCGCGCCGCCGCCCGTGGCCAGCGCGAGCATCAGCCCGACCGCGATCCAGCGCCGCGGATAGATGCGCAGGTGCTCTTCGACCCACTCGGTGCCCGAGACGATGAACTGAAGCACCAGCGCGACCGACATCACGAGCCCCGCGACGAATCCGCCACCCGGCTGGTTGTGCCCGCGCATGAAGAAATAGACCGACACGAGCACCGACAGCGGCAACAGCAGCCGGACCAGCACGGCGGGCACCATGAGATAGCCGACGGCGGTGTCCTTGGCGCGGCGCGGATTGAGCAAGTCGCTGCTGCCGTCGTCGGGCTGCACGCGTTGCTGCGGCGGCAGCGCCATCGATTCGGGCGCCGGGCGGAAGCGACGCAGCAGCGCATATACCGTGAGCGCGACGACGCCGAGCACGGTGATCTCGCCGAAGGTGTCGAAGCCGCGGAAGTCGACCAGCATCACGTTGACCACGTTGGTCCCGCCGCCCAGCGACAGGGCGTTGTCGAGAAAGAAGGGCGAGATGCTCTGCGGGAAGGGCCGCGTCATCACCGTCCACGCGATCGCGGCCATGCCGGCGCCCGCAGCGATGGCGACGATCAGGTCGCGCCCGCGCCGGCCCCAGGGCCGCATCGATCGGACCGGCTCCGGCTTGGCGGTGCGCATCGGCAACCAGCGGAGTCCGAGCAGGATCAGCACCGTGGTCACGGCCTCCACCACCAGTTGCGTGAGCGCGAGGTCGGGCGCCGAGAACCAGATGTAGGTGATGCAGCACACCAGGCCGGCGGCTGAAGCCAGCATCAGCGACGCGAGGCGGTGGAACTTGGCCTGCCATGCCGCGCTGACGGCGCAGACGCAGCCGATGAGCCAGGTCATCGCGAACATCGGCGAGAAGGGGAGCAACTCGCGCGAGCCGCGTGCGGCCGGCGTGAACCACAGCGATGCACCCGCGCCCGCCAGCGCGACCGCGACGAGCAGCAGCAGTTGCGTCTGCAGTCGCCGTGTGCCGAGCAGTCGCCGGCTGCGGCGACCGGCTTCGCTGAGCCGAGCGAGAACGTTCTCGAACACGCGCTGGCCGTCGAGACCATGCATGAGCGGAGTGAATTCGAGCGCGCCGCGAGCGCGACGGCGACGCTGCAGCACATAGAGCAGCGCGCCGCCCGCCAGTGCAACGAAACTCATCAGCAGCGGCAGATTGAAGCCGTGCCACAGCGCCAGGCTGTACGCCGGCAGGGTGCCGCCGACCACGGGCGTCGCAGCCGTGGCGAGGAAGGCGCCCACCGACCATGCCGGCGCAACGCCGACCACCAGGCAGATCAACACCAGCAACTCCACCGGCACACGCATCCAGTGCGGTGGCTCGTGCGGCTGCTTCGGCACCTCGGGGGGGCCGCAGGGGGGGCCGTAGAACACGTCGAAAACGAAGCGCGCCGAGTAGGCGACGCTGAAAACGCCCGCAATCGTCGCGATGATCGGCAAGGTCCAGTTGACCCAGGGCGTCGACTGGATGAAGACGGTCTCCGCGAAGAACATCTCCTTGGACAGGAAGCCGTTGAGTAGCGGTACGCCTGCCATCGACGCGCTCGCGATGATGGCCAGCGTGCCGGTGATCGGCATCAGCTTGAGCAGCCCGCTGAGCTTGCGGATGTCGCGCGTGCCGCTTTCATGGTCGATGATGCCCGCCGCCATGAAAAGCGATGCCTTGAAGGTCGCGTGATTCATGATGTGGAACACCGCAGCGACGGCCGCGAGCGGACTGTTGAGCCCGAGCAGCAGCGTGATGAGCCCGAGGTGCGAGATGGTCGAGTAAGCCAGCAACGCCTTGAGGTCGCGCTGGAACATCGCGATGTAGCCGCCGAGCAGCAAGGTGATGGCGCCGGCGCTGCCCACCATCCAGAACCACTGCTCGGTGCCGGAGAGTGCGGGCCACAGACGCGCCATCAGGAACACGCCGAGCTTCACCATCGTGGCCGAATGCAGGTAGGCGGACACCGGTGTGGGCGCTGCCATGGCGCGCGGGAGCCAGAAATGAAACGGAAACTGCGCGCTCTTGGTGAAGGCGCCGAGCAACACCAGCACCAGCGCGAGCGGGTAGAGCCGATGTGCCCGGATCAGGTCGCCCGAGGCCAGCACGAGGTCGAGTTCGTAGCTGCCGACGATGCGGCCCAGCACCAGCACGCCGGCCAGCAGGCACAGGCCACCCGCTCCGGTGACCGCGAGCGCCATGCTGGCGCCGCGCCGCGCGTCGCGCCGGTGGTGCCAGTAGCCGATCAGAAGAAAGGAGAACAGGCTGGTGAGCTCCCAGAACAACACCATCTGCACCAGGTTGCCCGAGAGCGCCACGCCCATCATCGCGCCCATGAATGCGAGCAGGAACGAGAAGAAGCGCGGCACAGGATCCGACGCCGACATGTAGTAGCGCGCATACAGCACCACCAGCGCGCCGATGCCCAGCACCAGCATGCAGAACAGCCATGCGAAGCCGTCCATGCGGAACGAGAGATCGAGGCCGAAGGCAGGCAGCCACTCGATGTCCTGCCGGATCACATTGCCGTCGGCGAGATGTGGAAAGAACCACGCGGCCTGGATCGCGCAGCCCAGTGCGACCAATCCTGCCAGTGTCGATTCCCGGTTGCGCGCATTCGACGGCAGCAGGGCCGCGAGCACGCTGGCGATGAAGGGAAGAGCGACGAGAAGGACTAGGGGCATCGCAATCGATTCTATCGATCGCCCCTTGCCCGGAACTCGTTCAGGAGATGAAGTGCTGCACCGTGCGGAAGCCCAGCCACGTCAGCAGCAGCGATCCGCCGAGATGCAGGGCGACGGTGCCGAGCGCGAGGCCGGGACGCCCGCCCACGATCATGCCGACGACCTCGGCAGAGAAGCTGGAGAAGGTGGTGAGCGAGCCCAGGAATCCGGTGACCACGATGAGGCGCCATGCGGGATCGATGTCGGGCAATGCCGTGAACCCCGCGATCGCCAGGCCTACGAGATAACCGCCGATAAGGTTCACGGCAAGCGTTCCCCACGGCAGCAATCCGCCGGGATTGAGCCACATCGCGAACCCCCATCGCAGCAGGGCGCCGATGCAGGCGGAGACGCAGATGACGACGATGTTCAGCAGCATCAAGCGATTATCTTTGGACGGAGCGCGGCTATTTCTCCGCGCCCATCACGACGTCGGGCAGGATCGTCACGATGCTCGGGAACACCGTGATGCAGACGATGCACAGCACCAGGCAGAAGAAGAAGGGGATGGCCGCCTTGGCGATCACGTTGCTGTCCTTGCCGGTCATGTTCTGCAGCACGAAGAGATTGAAGCCGACCGGCGGCGTGACCTCGGCGATCTCGACCAGCAGCACGATGAAGATGCCGAACCACACCAGGTCGAAGCCGGCCTTCTGGATCATCGGCAGCACCACCGCGCTGGTCAGCACGATCATCGAGATGCCATCGAGCGCAGTGCCGAGCACCAGATACACGACGACCAGCGCGCCGATCAGCGCGTAGGGTGAGAGGTGCATGCTGTCGACCCACTCGGCCAGTTCGCGCGGGATGCCGGTGAAGGCCATGGTCTTGGTCAGGAAGGCCGCGCCGGCCAGGATGAACATGATCATGCAACTGGTGCGCGTGGCGCCCATGATCCCGTCCTTGAAGTTCTGCCACGTGAGGCTCTTGCCCCAGGCCGCGATGGCCAGCGAGCCCAAGACGCCGAAGGCGGCGCATTCCGTGGCTGTCGCCCAGCCCGCGACCAGCACCCAGACGATGAAGATGATCAGCAGCGCACAGGGAATGAGGTTGCCCGACAGGCGGATCTTTTCCCTGAAGCTTGTGGGCGGATCGGCTGGGGGCACCTGGTCCGGATGGCGCAGGCTCCACCACCCGATGTAGCCCGAGAACAGCACCATGAGCAGCAGGCCCGGCAGGAAGCCGGCCAGGAAGATACGGATGATCGACGCATCGGCCGCCACCGCGTAGACCACCATCGTGATCGATGGCGGAATCAGGATGCCCAGCGTGCCTGCGGTGGCGAGCGAGCCGATGGCGAGCTTCTCGTTGTAGCCGCGGCGCACGAGTTCGGGCAGCGCGACCTTGGCGATGGTCGCGCACGTCGCGGCGGACGAGCCCGACACCGAGCCGAACACCCCGCAGCCAAGGATCGTGGTGTGCATCAGCCGCCCCGGCACTCGGTTGAGCCACGGACGCAGGCCCTCGAACATCTCTTCGCTGAGCTTGGTGCGAAACAGGATCTCGCCCATCCAGATGAAGAGCGGCAGCGCCGCCAGTTCCCAGGAAGCGTTCGACTCCCAGAAGGACGAGAAGAGGTTCTTGGCCGGCAGCGTGTTGGTGAAGAAGGCCTGGCCGACCCAGCCGACGATGGCCAGCGTCATCGCGATCCAGACACCGCCGGCCAGCAGGACCAGCATGATGGCAAGCAGCAGCGCGCCCATCAGAAGGGTTTCGAGCATTGTTTGCCCTCTAGACGTCGGAGGAAAAATCGCCTGCGGCGTGCCGTTCCTCGACTGCGCGCTGGTAGCTCGGCTTCTCGCCGCGCACGACGCCGACGAGTTCGTCGATCATCGCGATCAGCAGCAGCCAGCAGCCGAGCACGAAGGTCGATTGCGGAATCCAGATCGGGATCACGACGAGACCGGTCGCCATCTCCGCAAACTCGTAGCTCTCCCAGGTGAAGCTGGTGGCCGCGTAGGCGAGGTAGGTCACGGCGACCGCGGCGATCAGCAGGCAGGTGACGTCGAGCGCGCGCCTCAGCTTGGGAGACACGACGTCGAGCAGCAGCGTCACGCGGACGAAGTCGCCGTGCCGGAAGGCATGGGCCATCGCGAAGAACGCGGCGGCGGCGCAGAGCCAGGCCACCACGTCGTTGAGCCCGCTGACGTGCCAGTTCACCTGCCGGCCGACGCCGGCGACGATCATGAGCACGAAGATCAGGAACACGCAGAACGCGGCAAGCGCACCCGCCCCGTCGTAGAGACGGTCGAGGAAGCGGCGCATCGCCTATTTCTTCTTGTAGGTGTCGACGATCGCCGCGCCATCCGCGCCGGCGGCCTTCAGCCAGTCGGCCTGCATGATGCCGCCGACCTGGCGCATGTCGGCGTCGAGCTTGGGCGAAGGCTTGTGAATCTTCATGCCGCGTTCGGTGAGCAGGCGCTTGTACTCGTCATTCTTCTCTTGCGCGACTTTCCAGCCCCGAGCCTCTGCGTCGGCGGCGGCCTTGGTCACGGCCGCCTTGGTGGCCGGGTCGAGCGCGTCGAAAGCCTTGAGGTTCACCAGCACCGCGTTCTTCGGGATCCACGCCTGGGTGTCGTAGAAGTTCTTGATGCTTTCGTAGGTCTTGGTGTCGTAGCCGGTGGAGCCGGAGCTCATGTAGCTTTCGATGACACCCGTTGCCATCGCGGCGCTGAGTTCGGCCTGCTGGATCTGCACCGGTTGCGCGCCGATCAGCTCCGCGATCTTGGCCGTGGCCGGACTGTAGGCGCGCCACTTGATGCCGCGCAGGTCGGCCACCGAGCCGATCTCCTTTTTCGAGTAGATCCCTTGCGGCGCCCACGGCACCATGAACAGCACCTTGATGCCTTGCGCGGCGAGGAGCTTCTCCATCGCGGGCTTGGACGCGTCGTACAGCTTCTTGGCTTCGGGGTAGGTGGTTGCGAGGAACGGCACGCCGTCGAGCGCGTAGATCGGGTTCTCGTTGGCGAAGTTGGCCAGCAGGATCTCGCCGGCCTGGGCCTGGCCGCTCTGCACGGCGCGCTTGATCTCAGGCGCCTTGAAGAGAGACGCGTTGGCATGCACCGTGACCTTCAGCTTGCCCGCCGTCGCCGCGTCGACATCCTTCGCGAACTGCGTGATGTTCTCGGTGTGGTAGTTCGTGGCAGGGTAGGCGGTGGGCAGGTCCCACTTGGTCTGCGCGAAGGCCGCCGCGCCAAGGGTGAGGCCAGCGAGTGCAATACCAAATTTGTAATTCATGGGCTCTCCAGAACGTGCGAAAGTAAAAAGGCGACGGGGAGCATACGTGCAAATATCGGGCCATCGCTTGGGCATTTCCCTGCCATGGCGCAAGACTGAATCGGATGCGACCGAAACGAAAAAGGCCGCCCATGGGGCGGCCTTCGAGTCGGCGCGGTGCCTCCGCGCTATAGATGGATTCAGGGCTTGGCGGTGGCCTTTGTCGGCGCATTGCTAAAGGTCTGGCCGTTGACCGTGAGGCCCTCGCCCGACAGCCTGCTCGCTGCCTTTTCCTTCACGCCCTTGACGCGACTCATGAAGTCGGGCCAATCCTTGAACTCACCTTGCTTGCGCTCCTCGACGATGCGCTTGGAGAGCGCGGGCCCGATGCCCTTGATCGAATCGAGTTCAGCATCCGACGCCTTGTTGGCATCGACGGCCGCCCAAGAGGCGGCAGCAAACAGCATGGCCGAAACGGCCAGGATCTTCTTAAGCATTCAAACTCCCTGACATTGTTGTGCATATGCAAGAAACGCCGAAGCGTTCCGCCGGGCGCACGCTGCGCGCCAGCGCGGAAATCATAGGGTGATTCGCGGCTTCAGCACAAGCCGATCAACTTGCCTGCTGCGCTCAGAGCTCTTCGACCCTTCGAGGCGGGTAGCTGTCCCAGGCCTGGCAGCCCGGGCAATGCCAGAAATACTGGTGGGCCTCGAAGCCGCATGCTGCGCAGCGATAGCGCATGAGAGGTCGCGTGGCCTGGTCGAGGGAGCGTTGAACCTGCGGATGGAATTGTTCATGCTCGAAGCGCTCGCCGCTGAGCCAGCGTGATGCAGCCACCAGCGAGGGGTGATGCGCGAGATGGGCGATATAGCCATCGCGCGGTTCCGGCGCCCTGTCTGCCGTGGATTGCGCCTCGTCGGGCAAGGCCGGCGTGCCACCCAACGCGATGATCGCTTCGAGCACGTCGATCGATGGTGATGCGACGTACCTGCGCTGCAGCAGCGCCAGCGCTTCACCGGACCGCTGCGAAGCGACAGCGGCCTGCTGCAGCATGGCCGCGTACAGCGGGAGCGCCAGCGGTGCGTTCTCGCTGAGCGCTTCGAGCGTGTCGAAGGCAGCGGCGGAATCGCCATTGCGCAACTGCAGGGAGGCTGTCTCGATGGCCGGCCGCGGCGCGTGCGGCGCCAGCACAACGGCTTCCTGAAGCAACACTGCCGCTGCGTCGAGATCGCCGGCGGCCACGCGTTCGGTGGCCTGTTCGCAAAGATGGTGGGCCCGTCGTGTGCTGTAGCTGGCCTGCTCGGACTCGTCGAGCTTCTGTGCCACCGCCGCGGCCTGCGCCCATTCACGCGAACGTTCATAGATGGCAAGCAGCGACAGCCTCGCCTCGTTCTCGTAGCGAGTGCCTTCGAGCTTTTGCAGTGCGGCTTCCGCGCGATCGAGCAGGCCGGCACGCAGGAAGTCCTGCGCCAGTGCATGCTGCGCGCGGTCGCGGTCTGCGCGGCTCAGGTCGCCGCGCCCCAGGAGGTGTTCGTGCACGCGTACCGCGCGCTGGTATTCGCCGCGGCGGCGAAACAGGTTGCCGAGCGCGAAGTGCAGTTCCTGGGTGTCGGGGTCGTTCTGGACCGCTTCGATAAAGGCGTCGATGGCCTGATCCTGCTGCTCGTTCAGGAGGAAGTTCAGGCCGCGAAAGTAGGCCTTGGGAGCCTGGCGGTTCTCGATCTTCAGTTGCCGGAGGTCGAAGCGCGATGCGAGCCAGCCGAGGACGAAGGCAATGGGAAGGCCAAGCAGCAACCAGCTGAGATCAAAGTCCATGTTGGCGTACGGCGGGTAGGTCGGTGGTGACGACCGGCTGGGCGGGCGTCGTGGCGGATGTTCCGGTCGGCACCGGGGTGGCGGGCAACTGAGCCGCCGCGCTGCGGTGCTTCCACCAGCCCGGCAGCATGCCTAACGCGCCGACCACGAGCCCTCCCGCGAATGCCGCGAGCACCACGAGCACGAGTGGCGCGCGCCAGGACGTGCCGAAGAAGAAGTAGACGGTGGCGTCGTGCTGGTTGTTCAGCGCGAAGGCGAAGAGGGTAAAAAAAATGGCTGCCTTGAGCAGCCACAGGAGGTATTTCATGCGCATCCCCGTTGGCGGGGGAATTCTATGCCCGCCTGTCGCGGACCCCAACGGCGACTCAGCCGCGTTTCTGTTTCGCGGCGTCGAGCTCGACGGTTCGTGCGTCGACCGCTTCGCGAAGGGCCTTGCCCGGCTTGAAGTGCGGCACGCGCTTCTCGGGAATCTGCACGCTCTCGCCCGAGCGCGGATTGCGCCCGATGCGCGGAGGGCGCCGGTTCACGGTAAAGCTTCCGAATCCGCGGATCTCGATCCGGTGCCCGCGCACCAGAGCGTCGCTCATCGCATCAAGAATGGTCTTGACGGCGTATTCGGCATCGCGGTGCGTCAGCTGCGCAAAGCGCGCTGCGAGTTCTTCGACAAGGTCGGAGCGGGTCATGGCAAGAAAAAACGGAGACGAAAAAAAGGACAGAGCGGCGCATGGGCCCACTCTGTCCTCGGACGCAGCTTACTTGTCGCTGTTGTCCAGCTTGGCGCGCAGCAGGGCGCCGAGGCTGGTCGTGCCCGCGTTCTCGCGTGCCGACTGCTGGCTCAGGCTCTGCATGGCTTCCTGCTGGTCGACCATGTCCTTCTGCTTGATCGACAGCTGGATGTTGCGGGTCTTGCGATCCACATTGACCACCACGGCCGTGACTTCGTCGCCTTCCTTGAGCACGTTGCGTGCATCTTCCACGCGGTCGCGGGAGATTTCGCTGGCGCGCAGGTAGCCAATGATGTCTTCACCGAGGTCGATTTCAGCGCCGCGGGCGTCCACGGTCTTGACCTTGCCGGTCACGATCTGGCCCTTGTCGTTCACGGTGGTGAACGTCGTGAATGGGTCGCTGTCGAGTTGCTTGATGCCGAGGCTGATGCGCTCGCGGTCGACGTCGACAGCCAGCACGATCGCTTCGACTTCCTGGCCCTTCTTGTAGTTGCGAACGGCGGTTTCGCCGGCTTCGTTCCACGAGAGGTCGGACAGGTGAACCAGACCGTCGATGCCGGCAGCCAGACCCACGAACACGCCGAAGTCGGTGATCGACTTGATCGGGCCCTTGACGCGGTCGCCGCGCTTGGTGTTCTGCGCGAACTCTTGCCACGGGTTGGCCTTGCACTGCTTCATGCCCAGGCTGATGCGGCGCTTGTCTTCGTCGATTTCGAGGACCATGACTTCGACTTCATCGCCCAGCGAGACGATCTTGTTCGGAGCGATGTTCTTGTTGGTCCAGTCCATTTCGGAGACGTGCACCAGGCCTTCGATGCCGGGTTCGAGTTCGACGAACGCGCCGTAGTCGGCAATGTTCGTGACCTTGCCGAACAGACGGGTCGATTGCGGGTAGCGGCGCGAAACGCCCATCCACGGGTCGTCGCCCATTTGCTTGAGACCCAGCGAGACACGGTTCTTCTCGGTGTCGAACTTGAGGATCTTGGCGGTGATTTCCTGGCCGGCCTGCACCACTTCGCTCGGATGGCGGACGCGGCGCCATGCCATGTCGGTGATGTGCAGCAGACCGTCGATGCCGCCGAGGTCGACGAACGCACCGTATTCGGTGATGTTCTTGACGACGCCGCGCACGACTGCGCCTTCCTTCAGGGTTTCCATCAGCTTGGCGCGTTCTTCGCCCATGCTGGCTTCGACCACGGCGCGGCGCGAGAGCACCACGTTGTTGCGCTTGCGATCGAGCTTGATGACCTTGAATTCGAGGGTCTTGTTCTCGTAGGGGGTCAGGTCCTTGATCGGACGCGTGTCGATCAGCGAACCCGGCAGGAATGCGCGGATGCCGTTGACCAGGACGGTGAGGCCGCCCTTGACCTTGCCGCTCGTCGTGCCGGTGACGAAGTCGCCGGACTCGAGGGCCTTCTCGAGCGCGAGCCACGAAGCCAGACGCTTGGCGGTGTCGCGCGAGAGGATGGTGTCGCCGTAGCCGTTTTCAACGCTGCCGATGGCAACGGAAACGAAATCGCCGGCCTGGACTTCGAGTTCGCCCTTGTCGTTCTTGAACTCCTCGATCGGCACGTAGGCTTCGGACTTGAGGCCTGCGTTGACCACGACGTGGTTGTGTTCGACACGCACGACTTCGGCGGTGATGACCTCGCCGGTGCGCATTTCGGAACGCTTCAGGGATTCTTCGAATAGGTCGGCAAAAGATTCAGACATTGTGTTTTCCTTCCGTCACGCAGGGTTTGCAGCAGCACCATTGCGGCTGGCTTGGATCTGGAGACGGCGGTGGTGTGGGCTTGGGGCCCGGTTGAGGTTGAACAACCAGCGGGCCGATGCGCTGTCGCGCGGCGGGGACCTGCTGGACCGAAACGCCGATCAAGAAGACTTGAAGGGCTGTACTTGCTGCCACCAGTCCAGCACCTGTTCGACCGATTGCTCGACCGAAAGGAAGGAGTTGTCCAGGAGGCGGGCGTCAGGCGCCGGCTTGAGCGGCGCGACGATGCGGGACGAATCCCGGAGGTCACGCGCTTCCAGGTCGGCGCGAAGGGTATCGATTGTAGTCGAAATACCCTTTGAAATCAATTGCTTATAGCGTCGCTCGGCCCGGTGGGCGGCGCTGGCCGTGAGGAATACCTTGAGCCTGGCGTCCGGAAAGACCACCGTGCCCATGTCTCGGCCATCGGCCACCAGGCCGGGAAGGCGGCGGAAGCTTCTTTGCAGCGCCAGCAACGCGGTGCGCACGGCTGGCAGTGCCGATACCCGGGAGGCGTCCATGCCGGCGGCCTCGGTACGGATCGCGTCGCTCACGTCTTCGCCGGCCAGGAGCACATTGCCTTCGCTGAAGCTCAGCGGAAGGCCGCGAGCGAGGTCGGCGATCCGGGCCTCGTGCTCGGCGATCGCATCCAGGCCGCTGCGCCGCATGGCAAGGCCGGTGACGCGGTAGAGCGAGCCCGAGTCGAGGTAGTGGTAGCCGAGGCTGCGTGCCACTTCGACGGTCAGCGTGCCCTTTCCCGACGCGGTCGGTCCGTCGATGCAGATCACCGGCACCTCGACGGTCTTGGCCACTGAGAACAGGGTTTCAAAATACTGGGGGAAGGTCTTGGCGACGCAGTGCGGATCCAGGATGCGCACCGCCACGCCGGCCGGATTGAATGCAGCCAGCGAAAAACACATCGCCACTCGGTGATCGTCGTAGGTGCGGATGCTCGCCGCGCGCCAGCCCGGCGCGGCCAGCGGATGGACGCGGATGAAGTCCGGGCCGTCCTGGACGGTGGCACCGAGCTTGCGCAGCTCGTTCGCCATGGCGTCGATGCGATCGGTTTCCTTCACGCGCCAGCTCGCGATGTTGCGCAGGGTGCTGGGACCGTCGGCGTAGAGCGCCATCACGGCGAGCGTCATGGCTGCGTCGGGAATGTGATTCGCGTCGATGTCGATCGACTTCAGCGGCCAGGTACCGCGCGAAATCGCGAGCCAGTTCGGCCCGCTGTCGACGCGGGCGCCCATCAGGCGGGCGGCCTCGACGAAGCGGATGTCACCCTGGATCGAGTCGGCGCCGACGCCTTCGATCCGGATCCCCGAGCCCTCGGCGATGGCGCCGAGTGCGATGAAGTAGCTGGCCGACGACGCATCGGCCTCGACGTGGATTTCCCCGGGTGAGCTGTACTGGCTGCCCGCCGGAATCGTGAATCGCTGCCAGCCGTCCCGCTTTACCGAGATGCCGAAGCGCGCGAGCAGGTTGAGCGTGATCTCGATGTAAGGCTTGGAAATGAGTTCGCCGACCACTTCGATCACGATGTCCCGGCGCGCCGCCAGTGGCAGCGCCAGCAGCAGCGCGGTCAGGAACTGGCTGGAGACATCACCGCGCACGCGGATCGGCGCATCGAGCTGCAGCGAATCGAGCGCGACCGGGTGAATCCGCAGCGGCGGGTAGCCCGGGTTGCCGAAGTAGTCGATATGACAGCCCAGCTGGGTCAGCGCGTCGACCAGGTCGCCGATCGGACGCTCGTGCATGCGCGGGACGCCACGGAGCTCGAATTCGCCGCCCAGGAGTGCCAGTGCGGCGGTGAGCGGGCGCATCGCCGTGCCGGCGTTACCCAGGAACAGCGAGGCCTCAGGCGTCCGGAGCTTGCCGCCGAGCCCTTCGATGCGAAGGGTGGTGCCGGTCCGGTCGATGCCGCAGCCGAGCGCAGCGAGCGCATCCAGCATGACGCGCGTGTCGTCGGAGTCGAGCAGGTCGTGAACCGTCGTCGTGCCGCTGGCGAGCGCCGCCAGCAGCAGAACCCGGTTGGAGATGCTCTTGGAGCCCGGCAGGCGGACGGTGCCGGCTGCCGATGCGAGCGGTGGAATATCGAGGAAGGGGGTCGAGAACATTGTCAGTCGGGCGAAGCCGCGACGCCGGGATGCCATTGCGTGCGAGTGCGGCTCGCCGCGGCGATGGCGTCTTCGAGAGCTTGCGCGTTGCCCGAGGCCACCATGGCTTCAAGCTGCGTCAGGGCGTCGCGAAACGCCTGCGACTGGAGCAGCACCTGTTCGCGATTGGCGAGCAGGATGTCGCGCCACACCGCAGGCTCGCTGGCCGCGATGCGCGTGAAGTCGCGAAAGCCGGGCCCAGCAAGTTCCAGGAACCGTTCGCCCTGGGGATGGGCGGCAATGGCATTGGTGAAGGCGAAGGCGAGCAGATGGGGCAGGTGACTGACGGCGGCGAAGGCGCTGTCGTGCGCCTCGGGCGTCATCGTCACCACCTTGGCGCCGATGCTGGTCCAGACCCGCGTGGCCCGCTGGACATTGGAACGCAACGTGGCCTTGATCGGCGTGAGCACCACCTGGCGTCCCGTGTACAGGCCGACGTCGGCATGCTCGACGCCCGCGACTTCCTTGCCGGCGATGGGATGCGCCGGGACGAACGCGCCGAGCTGATCCTGCAGTCCGCGGCGCGCCGCCTCGATCACGTCGCCCTTGGTCGATCCCACGTCCATCACCAGCATCTGCTCGGTGATGCCGTGTCGGATTGCCTTGAACGTCTGTTCCGAGGCCCCGACCGGCACGGCGATCAGGACCAGATCGGCCCCCGACACCGCGAGCAGCGCGGAAGGCGCAGCCACGTCGATCACGCCGAGCTGCTTGGCGCGCTCGGTGGTGGAGGGAGACTTGCTGTAGCCGACCACGCGCTTGACCAGGCGGGCACGCTTGAGTGCCAGGGCGAAGGATCCGCCCATCAATCCGCAGCCGATCAGACCCAACTGTTCAAACATCGTCGGCGAGCCTCAGGCGGTGACCGGGTAGGCGCCGATGACCTTGTAGAACGCGCACAGCTTGCGCAGTTCGGTCAGCGCGGCGGCGACGTTGGGCTGCGAAGGATGCCCGTCGAGGTCGATGTAGAAGTAGTACTCCCACTGGCCGGTGCGCGCCGGACGCGACTCGAAGCGGGTCATCGAGACGTTGTTGTTCTTCAGCGGCACCAGCAGGTCATGGACCGCGCCGGGGCGGTTGGGCACCGACACGACGAGGCTGGTGCAGTCCTTGGCCGACGAGGGCGGCATTGCCAGGGTCTGCGGGAGGCAGATGACGGCAAAGCGGGTGCGGTTGTACGAGTCGTCCTGGATTGCATGCGCGACGATATGCAGCCCGAAACGGGTGGCTGCGCGCTCGCTGGCGAGTCCGGCCCAGGCCGGATTGCCGGCCGCGAGACGCGCGCCTTCTGCGTTGCTGGAGACTGCGCGCCGTTCAGCATGCGGGAGATGCTTGGAAAGCCACGTCTGGCACTGGGCCAGCGCTTGCGGGTGGGCAAGCACCGCCTCGATGCCTTCGAGTTCGTTGCTGGTACGCAGCAGGTGATGGCGCACCAGCAAGCTGACCTCGCCGACGACGTGGGTTGGCGAGTGGAGGAACAGGTCGAGCGAGCGGGTGACGACACCCTCGGTGGAATTCTCGACGCCGACCACGCCGTACTGCGCGCTGCCTGCGGCGGTGGCGTGGAAGACTTCGTCGAAGCTCGCGCAGTAGATGAGGTCGGCGGCGCCGCCGAAGTACTCGACGGCCGCCTGTTCGCAGAACGTGCCTTCAGGCCCCAGTACGGCCACCCGCTGAGGCGACTCCAGCGCCAGGCAGGCCGACATGATCTCGCGCCAGATGGCCGCGACGTGCAGATCCTTGAGCGGCCCGCCGTTGCTCTGCTGCATCTTCTCGATCACCTGCGCCACGCGATCGGGGCGGAAGAAGGGCGTGCCCTCGCGCTTCTTGACCTCGCCGACCTGCTCGGCAACATGCGCGCGCCGGTTCAGGAGATCGAGAAGCTGTTGATCGAGCGAGTCGATCTGCACGCGCAGATCGGCAAGGCTGGAGGAGGTGTCAGGGGCGGAGGGCTGTGGAGCGGGTGCGGTCATCGTTGAGGTGCGCAGCGTCTAGGCATGCGACCGCTCGAATTCTCGCATGTAGGACACGAGCGCCTGCACCCCGGCCAGCGGCATGGCGTTGTAAATGCTCGCGCGCATGCCGCCGAGGGACTTATGGCCCTTGAGTTGCAGCAGGCCCGCTTCGCGCGCGCCGGCGAGGAACGCGTCGTTGCGGCCTTCGTCGCGCAAGAAGAAGGGCACATTCATGCGCGAGCGGCAGGCGGCGTCGACCTTGTTGTCATAGAACGCGGAGCCGTCGATGAAGTCGTACAAGAGCCGTGCCTTGGCGATGTTGCGGGCTTCCATGGCGGCGACGCCTGTGAGTGCGCCCTCAGTCTGCTGGCGCAGCCACTGGAAGGTCAACCCGGCGATGTAGATGCCCCAGGTGGGAGGCGTGTTGTACATCGACTGGTTGTCGGCGACGGTCTTGTAATTGAAAGCACTGGGGCAGATCTCGAGCGCGTGGCCGAGGAGGTCGTCCCGGACGATCACGATCGTGAGGCCGGCCGGACCCAGGTTCTTCTGGGCTCCGCCGAAAGCGAGGCCCACATGGCGCCAATCGACGGGCCGTGAGGCGACGTGGGACGAGAAATCCATCACCAGCGGCGCCTGGCAGCCGAGGGCTGCAAGGTCCGGGATTTCCTGGAACTCGACGCCGTTGATCGTCTCGTTGCTGCAGATGTGCACGTACGATGCGTTGCCCGAAAGCTGCCACGTCGACGGGTCGGGCAGGCGCGTGTGCTGGTCTGCCGCATTGGTTGCGGCGATGTTGACCTTGCAGTAGCGCTGGGCTTCCTTCTGCGACTTGGCGCTCCAGCTGCCGGTGACGACGAAATCCGCGCTGGTGCCGCGCGAAAGATTCATCGGCACGATCGCGTTTTCGCCCAACCCGCCCCCTTGCATGAAGAGGATGTGGAACTGCTCCGGCACCGCGAGGAGATCGCGGATGTCGGCTTCGGCCTGCCTGCAGATCGCGCCGAACTCCTTGCCGCGATGGCTCATCTCCATCACGCTCATGCCGCTGCCTTCCCAGTCCAGCATCTCGGCGGCTGCACGCTGCAGCACCGCCTCCGGCATGGCAGCCGGCCCGGCGGAGAAGTTGTACGGGCGCGGACCCGCTGGCTGCGTCACTTCTTGGCGGGCGCCTTGGCGGGCGCTGCCTTGGCTCCTGCTGCCCCACCCGTCGGAGCGCCCAGCGCCTTGGCTACGCTGCTGTCGAGGGCGACCATCTTGGGTTCGATCGAGGCACGCGTTTCGGCAACCAGCTTTTCCGTCAGCGCGGTCTGCAGCTTGGGATTCATCTCCTGGTACTTCTTGCTCAGCGGCGAGTTGATCCACGCCAGCAGTTGGCGCAATTCTTCCTCGCTGAAGTTCTGTTCCATGATGGGAGTCAGGGCGCCCGGTGCGAGCTGCACGGCCTTGTCGCGCACGATGGGATAGGCCTCGTCGAAGTATTTCTTGAGTTCGGCGTCGGCCGCCTTGGCCGCCGCTTCGCGCTTTTCGGCCGGCACTTGCGTCTGCAGGTACTGTGAGCCTGCCTGTGCGATCGGGGCGCTCGATTGCTCGACCAGACCGCGCGCGAGCGACTCGATGCCGGGCTTCTGCAGATCGATGAACTGCTTGATGAGAGCGGCCTTGTCCTGGGCCATGGCCAGCGTGCTGCCGGCAAGCGCGACCGTCAGGAGCGCGAGTTTGATTTTTTTCACTGAGGATTCTCCGTTGAAGATGAGGAAGGAGTGTCGTCGGCGCCGGGCTCATTCTCGACATTCGCGTCGTTTTCCACGATACGCTGCAGCCCGCTTAGCTTGGCACCTTCATCGAGCCCGATCAGCGTGACGCCTTGCGTCGCGCGACCGAGTTCGCGAATTTCGGCGACCCGGGTGCGCACGAGCACACCCTTGTCGGTGATGAGCATGATCTCGTCGTCGGCATGCACGAGAGTCGCGGCCACCACTTTGCCGTTACGTTCACTCTGTTGAATAGCAATCATGCCCTTGGTTCCCCGGCCATGACGCGTGTACTCGGTAATGCTTGTTCTTTTTCCGTAACCGTTTTCCGTGGCAGTCAGGACGCTTTGCTCCTCGTCTTCGGCGACGAGCATGGCGATCACGCCCTGGCCGTCTTCCAGCGTCATGCCGCGCACGCCGCGGGCGTTGCGGCCCATGGGTCGCACGTCGTTCTCGTCGAAGCGGACCGCCTTGCCGCCGTCGGAGAACAGCATCACGTCATGTGCGCCATCGGTCAGCGCGGCGCCGATCAGGTAGTCGCCCGGATCGAGGTCCACGGCGATGATGCCGGCCTTGCGCGGGTTGCTGAACTCGTCGAGCGCCGTCTTCTTGACGGTACCCATCGAGGTCGCCATGAACACGTACTGGTTGGCGGGGAAAGTTCGCTTCTCGCCGGTCAGTGCCAGCACGACGTTGATCTTCTCGCCCTCCTGGAGCGGGAACATGTTGACGATCGGTCGCCCCCTGGAGCCGCGCGATCCCGCAGGCACTTCCCAGACCTTGAGCCAGTAGAGGCGGCCGCGATTCGAGAAGCAGAGGATGTAGTCGTGCGTGTTCGCGATGAAGAGCTGGTCGATCCAGTCGTCCTCTTTGGTTGCGGTGGCCTGCTTGCCGCGGCCGCCGCGCTTCTGGGCCCGATATTCCCCGAGCGGCTGGCTCTTGATGTAGCCGCTGTGGGAGAGCGTCACGACCATGTCGGTCGGCGTGATCAGATCCTCCGTGGAGAGGTCGAAGGCGCTGTGCTCGACCTGGCTGCGGCGGACGCCGAGCTTGGTCTGGCCGAACTCCTGCTTGATCGTGGTGAGTTCGTCGCCGATGATCACCGAGACGCGTTCGGGCTTGGCCAGGATGTCGAGCAGGTCGTCGATCTCGGCCATCACTTCCTTGTACTCTGCGACGATCTTGTCCTGCTCCAGGCCGGTCAGGCGTTGCAGGCGCATCTGGAGGATTTCCTGGGCCTGCGTGTCCGACAGCCTGTAGAGGCCGTTCGGGTTCATGCCGAATTCGCGTTCCAGGCCGTCCGGGCGGTAGTCGTCCGCGTTGATCACGCCGCCGTCTGCACGCGTCCGGGTCAGCATCTCGCGCACCAGCTTGCTGTCCCAGGCGCGGCTCATCAGCTCGGCCTTGGCGACCGGAGGCGTCGGCGCATTGCGGATGATCGCGATGAATTCGTCGATGTTGGCGAGGGCGACGGCCAGGCCTTCCAGGACGTGGCCGCGCTCGCGAGCCTTGCGCAGGTTGAACACCGTGCGGCGAGTCACGACCTCGCGACGATGCTGGAGGAAGACCTCGATCAGGTCCTTGAGGTTGCACAGCTTCGGCTGGCCGTCCACGAGGGCCACCATGTTGATGCCGAAGGTGTCCTGCAGCTGCGTCTGCTTGTAGAGGTTGTTGAGAATGACCTCGGGCACTTCGCCGCGCTTGAGCTCGATCACCAGGCGCATGCCCGACTTGTCGGACTCGTCCTGGATGTGGCTGATGCCTTCTATCTTCTTCTCGTGCACCAGCTCGGCCATGCGCTCCTGGAGCGTCTTCTTGTTGACCTGGTAGGGGAGCTCGTCGACGATGATCGCCTGGCGCTGGCCCCGGTCGATGTCCTCGAAGTGGCACTTGGCGCGCATCACGACCTTGCCGCGGCCGGTGCGGTAGCCGTCCTTGATGCCGTTGATGCCGTAGATGATCCCGGCGGTGGGGAAGTCGGGCGCCGGCACGATCTCCATCAGGTCGTCGATGCTGGCTTCCGGGTGGCGCAGAAGGTGCAGGCAGGCGTCGACCACCTCGTTCAGGTTGTGCGGCGGAATATTGGTCGCCATGCCCACCGCGATACCGCCGGCGCCATTGACCAGCAGATTCGGCAGTTTGCTCGGTAATACCAAAGGCTCTTTTTCCGAGCCGTCGTAATTCGGGCCGAAATCGACAGTTTCCTTGTCGATATCCGCCAGCATTTCATGGGCAATTTTGGCAAGCCGAATCTCGGTATAGCGCATGGCGGCTGCCATATCGCCATCCACCGAGCCGAAATTGCCCTGGCCGTCCACCAGCATGTGGCGCATGGAGAAGTTCTGCGCCATCCGCACGATGGTGTCGTAGACCGACTGGTCGCCGTGGGGGTGGTACTTGCCGATGACGTCGCCGACGATACGGGCGGACTTCTTGTACGGCCGGTTCCAGTCGTTGTTGAGTTCGTGCATCGCATACAACACGCGCCGGTGCACCGGTTTGAGGCCGTCCCGGGCGTCCGGGAGGGCGCGTCCCACGATCACGCTCATGGCGTAGTCGAGATAGCTGCGACGCATTTCCTCTTCGAGGCTGATGGGGAGAGTTTCTTTGGCGAACGAGGTCATGGGCGGCGGGCTGACGGCAAGGAGGCGAAATTTTACGCTGCCGGGGGTGTCGCACCGCCGCAACACAAGGCCGGTATTCCGCCTCCGTCCTACGCTTCCGGGGCGTCCGCCGGGCTGTTTGCCAAAGACCCTATGGCACAATCGCCTCAACGTTTTGGGTGGTGGTCACTTAAAGCGTCCTTGATTCGCAGCGCGGCTGCGGCTTTTTCCCCAAGAGGAGAACCATGAAGAAACTGAATAAAGTGGCGATGATGTTTGCAGTCGCTGCGCTCGCCACTGCCGCCGGCGCGCAGAACCGTGTCACCGCAGCGAATGGCGGTCCGGTGATCGACAACTGGCAAAACGGCACCGGCGAACTGGTTTGGAAGAATGGCACCAACGAACTCTGCTGGCGCGATGCCAACTGGACGCCCGCAACTGCCGCAGCCGGTTGCGACGGCGCGCTGGTTCCGCCGCCCCCGCCCGTAGCAGCGGCTCCGACCCCGCCGGCACCCGTGCCTCCGCCCGTCGCCGCTTCGAAGGTTACCTTCGCTGCTGACGCATTCTTCGACTTCGACAAGTACGTTCTCAAGCCCGAAGGCCGCGCCAAGCTGGACGACCTGGTCTCGAAGATCAAGGACGTGAACCTCGAAGTGATCATCGCAGTCGGCCACACCGACTCGATCGGTACCGTTGCCTACAACCAGAAGCTGTCGGTCCGCCGCGCTGAAGCCGTCAAGGCCTACCTGGTCTCGAAGGGCATCGAAAAGAACCGCGTCTACACCGAAGGCAAGGGCAAGAGCCAGCCGATCGCTGATAACCGCACTGCCGAAGGCCGCGCCAAGAACCGTCGCGTGGAAATCGAAGTGGTCGGTACCCGTCCCAACAAGTGATTCACCTGAATCGCAAATGAAACCCCGCCTCGGCGGGGTTTTTTTATGGCCGTTCCCGACGCAGGCAATGGTCCGCCGGCCTGTGGCGGCAATTCCGTCGATTCATAATCGACGGATGACCGATACCGTGAATGCCGATCCCGCTGAGCTCGCCAAATTCTCCGAACTCGCGCACCGCTGGTGGGATCTTGAAAGTGAATTCCGTCCGCTGCACGAAATTAATCCGCTGCGACTGGAGTGGATCGACGGCATCGCGCCGATCGCAGGGCTCAAAGTGCTCGACGTTGGTTGCGGCGGCGGGATTCTTGCCGACTCCATGGCGCGCAAGGGTGCCGAGGTGCTGGGCATCGATCTGGCCGACAAGGCCCTCAAGGTCGCGCAGTTGCACGCGCTGGAGGCGGGGACGCGCGGCGTGAAGTACCGATCGGTGAGCGTCGAGGCGCTGGCCGCGGAACAGCCGGAAAGCTTCGATGTCGTGACCTGCATGGAGATGCTCGAACACGTACCACAACCCGAGTCGGTCGTGAAGGCCTGCGCCGATCTCGTCAAGCCTGGCGGGTGGGTGTTCTTCTCGACCATCCATCGGAATCTGAAGTCCTTCCTCTTCGCGATCGTGGGGGCCGAGTACGTGCTGGGGATGTTGCCCCGCGGTACGCATGAGTACCAGAAGCTGATTCGCCCGAGCGAACTGGCCGCCCATTGCCGGGCCGCCGATCTCGACCTGCGCCACACGCGCGGCATGGAGCACAACCCCGTCACGCGGCGCTACTGGCTGAGCGACGACACCAGCGTCAACTACATGTTTGCGACCCAGAAGCCGGCGGTGCGGCAATGATGGCGGCGAGCGACACCCAAGCCGTCCTTTTCGATCTGGACGGGACATTGATCGACAGCGCCCCGGATCTTGGCGCCGCGGCCGACCAGATGCGCACGGACCGGGGGCTTGCCTCGATTCCTCTGGAGCGCTATCGCCCGATGGCCGGTTCCGGCGCTCGCGGCATGCTGGGTGTGGCCTTCGGCATCACGCCCGACTCGCCCGAGTTCGTACCGCTGCGAGAGGAGTTCTTCCTCAATTACGAGGCCCGGATGCTTCGAAACACGCAGGTCTTCGAAGGCGTGGCTGAACTGGTGGAGGCTCTGCGCGCGCGCGGCCTGCGCTGGGGCGTTGTGACCAACAAGTCGGTCCGATTCACCGGCCCGCTCACGCGTTCGATGCCTCTGTTCGACACTGCCCGAGCCATCATCAGCGGCGACACCACACCTTACGCGAAGCCCCATCCGGAGCCATTGTTCGAGGCGGCGCGCCAACTCGGCGTGCCGCCGACTTCTTGCGTCTACGTCGGGGACGACGAGCGGGACATCCTGGCCGGTCGCGCGGCCGGCATGCGAACCGTGGCGGCAACGTACGGCTACATGGGCGAACAGGCCGAAGTGGCCCGCTGGGATGCGGACGCGGCCATTTCTTCGCCCCTCCAGCTCTTGCAGTTGCTTAAACAGGCCTAAAATGGTCGCTTGGGGCTGCACTGGTTTCGACGCGGGTTCGGAATCGCAGCGGGGCATGTCGAGCTGAATGCGCTCGTAAAACAGATTCAAACAAACTAACTGCAAACGACGAACGTTTCGCACTCGCCGCTTAATTGCCGGTGAGCTTTGCAACAGCATGCCGATGGGCTGGGCAAGGGGGCGCTAGAGCAATCTGACGCCTCCCGGCTGCAAAGATAATCTACATGGGCTGGCTCCGATCCGGGTACCTTGGGTCGGGACGAGAAAATAGGGTACTGGCGGCCGGTGTAGCGTGCGACTGCGCGACACCGGTGGCGAGACCCAAATCAGACCGCTAAACATGTAGATCTGCGCGAAGAAGGCTTGCGGACGGGGGTTCAAATCCCCCCAGCTCCACCACACTCGACAACCGGCGCCAACGGAGGACCTTGGTGCCGGGCTCAATTCCGGAACCTCTCCCGCCGCGGATTTCCGCCCTCGGCACGTCGCTCAGGCGGCCTGGATCGACCCATTCCCGGTGCATCGCATGATCTGTGTCGCACGACATGGCCATGCTCTCATTCGCCCTGCATGCGCGAGCTATAGTCCCCGACGTCGCTGCGGCATACATGGGACACGAGACATGAAAAAACTGGAATGGACGGCGGCGCTTCGCACCTCGATTGCGCTCACCCTCGCGCTGGCTGGAGCCGTGCAGCTTCATGCGGCTTCGCTGGCGCCAGTCGCCGCCGAAAACGGCATGGTGGTCAGCGCGCAGCATCTCGCCACCCAGGTAGGCGTCGACGTGCTCAAGCGCGGCGGCAACGCGATCGATTCCGCGGTTGCAGTCGGCTACGCGTTGGCGGTGGTCTACCCCGCGGCTGGAAATCTCGGCGGCGGCGGATTCATGACCTTGCAGTTGGCCGATGGACGCAAGACCTTCCTCGACTTCCGCGAAAAAGCGCCGCTTGCGGCGACTGCCAACATGTACCTGGACAAGGACGGCAACGTCATCAAGGGCCTGAGCACCAATGGGCACCTTGCCGTCGGCGTACCGGGCACCGTGTCCGGGCTCGAAATGGCGCGCGAGAAGTACGGCACGATGAAGCGCGCGGCCCTGATCGCGCCCTCGATCAAGCTGGCCGAGCGTGGATTCGTCCTGGAGCAGGGCGACATCGACATGCTGACGACTGCCACCGCTGACTTCAGGAAGGACCCTGCCTCCGGCGCGATCTTCCTGAACAAGGGCGAACCCTTCGCGGTCGGCCAGAAGCTGGTCCAGAAGGATCTGGCCAGGACCCTCAGGGCCGTCAGCCGCAACGGCACCGACGGCTTCTACAAGGGCCCTGTCGGCGCCGCGATCGTGGCGTCGAGCCAGGCCGGCAAGGGGCTCATCACACAGGCCGACCTCGACCAGTACCAGACGCGCGAACTGCCGCCGGTCGAGTGCGATTACCGTGGCTACCACGTGATCTCCGCGCCGCCGCCGAGTTCGGGCGGCGTCGTGATCTGCGAGATGCTGAACATCCTCGAGGGCTATCCGCTCAAGGACCTCGGCTTCCGATCGGCGCAGGCGGTCCACTACCAGATCGAGGCCATGCGCCACGCATATGTCGATCGCAACAGCTACCTCGGTGACCCCGATTTCGTGAAGAACCCGCTCGACCGGTTGCTCGACAAGGGTTACGCCGCGAAGATCCGCGGCGTGATCGACCCCGCGAAGGCGGGCATCTCCAAGGACATCAAGCCTGGCGTCGCTCCGCACGAAGGAAGCAACACCACGCACTACTCCATAGTCGACCAGTGGGGCAACGCGGTCTCGGTGACCTACACCCTCAACGATTGGTTCGGCGCCAAGGTGACGGCTGCGAAAACCGGCGTGCTGCTCAACAACGAGATGGACGATTTCACCTCGAAGGTAGGAGTGCCCAACATGTATGGCCTGGTGCAGGGCGAAGCCAATGCGATCGGGCCGGGCAAGCGGCCGCTGAGCTCGATGAGCCCGACCATCATGACCAAGGATGGCAAGCCGGTCTTCGTCGTCGGAACGCCGGGCGGCAGCCGCATCATCACGGTCGTGCTCCACACCATCCTCAATGTGGTCGACTACGGGATGAACGTGCAGGAGGCGGTCGACGCGCCGCGCTTCCACCAGCAATGGCTGCCGGACGTGACCAATGTGGAGACCTTCGCGCTCTCGCCGGACACGCGCAAGATCCTCACGGACATGGGTCACAACCTGGGCGTGCCGCAGCCGGCCAATCATGCGGCGGCGATCATCGTCGGCGCGCCGTCGCTCGGCGGGAAGCCGGTAGGCACCAACCGCTTCTATGGCGCCAACGACCCGCGCCGCAACACCGGACTGGCGCTCGGCTACTGATGCGCATCGAGGAGATTCTCTATACGCAGGGTTTCGGCACGCGCCGCGTCTGCGCAGGTCTGGTCCAGCAAGGCTTCGTGACCGTCTCGGGGTCGCCGATCGAGGATCCGGGAGCCGATGTCGAGACCGAAGGTCTTCGCTTCACCGTGCAGGGCGCCGAGTGGGAATACCACGAGAAGGCTTACCTGATGCTGCACAAGCCGGCCGGCACTGAGTGCTCCCAGAAGCCGTCGACCTATCCCAGCATCTACACCCTGCTGCCGTCGCCCCTGCGACTGCGGCCGAACAAGGGTGCGGTTCAAGGCGTGCAGGCAATCGGGCGTCTCGACCAGGACACCACGGGCTTGCTGCTCCTGACCGACGACGGGCAATTCATCCACCGGATGGGCTCGCCCAAGCACCATGTGCCGAAGGTCTACGAGGTCACCACCAAGCACCCGATCGATGACTCGCAGGTGGCGCGGCTCCTCGCCGGCGTCGTCCTCGACGACGACCCGAAGCCGGTGCGTGCAGCCGCGTGCGAGCTCGCCGGACCACTGCATTTGAGCCTCACGCTCACCGAGGGCAAGTACCACCAGGTCAAGCGCATGCTGGCCGCCGTCGGCAATCGGGTCGAAGCCTTGCACCGATCGCGCATCGGCATGCTCGCGTTGCCCGACGACTTGCCGCCCGGTCAGTGGCGCTGGTTGCGGCCTGAGGAGGTCGAAGCGCTGCGCAACGCCCGCGGCAGTCACCTTGTTGTGACAGTCGCTCGTTAGAATCCAAGGTGGTCTTCTGCCGGAAAACGTCCCTTGCGCTCCATTTCATTCCCGACGGGCCGTCTTGCGGCCTTTTTGTTTGCTTGCTGCGCAGTGCTTCCGTCGCACGCCGCCGAGCCGCCTCCCATCTTCGTACTCAATTCGCTCGACGCGACGGTGAGCGTGATCGATCCGGGCAACTGGGCCGAGAAGCAGCGAATTCCGACCGGCAAGGAGCCGCATCACCTCTATCTCACGCCCGATCAGAGTTCGTTGATCGTCGCGAACTCGGCGGGTGATTCGCTGACCTTCCTGAACCCCCGTACGGCCGAAGTGCAGCGAGTCGTCTACGGCATCATCGATCCCTACCACCTGCGCTTTTCGCCGGACATGAAGTGGTTCGTCACGGCGGCCAACCGCCTGAACCACGTCGACATCTATCGATGGGACGGCAAGGAACCCAAGCTCGTCAAGCGCATTCCCACCGGAAAGACGCCCAGCCACATCTGGATCGACGGCAAGAGCACGACTGCCTACGTCACCATGCAGGACAGCGACGAGTTGATCGCCGTCGACCTTGCCACGCAGACGATCCGCTGGCGCACGCCCACCGGCCCCATGCCGGCCGACATCTTCGGCATCCACGACGGCAAGACGCTGCTGGTCGGCCTGACGGGCAGCGACGGCGTGCAGGTGTTCGATGTGGCGGGCGCCCAGCCCAAACCGGTCGGCAAGCTCCTGACCGGGAAGGGGGCCCATGCATTCCGTTCCGCAGGCGACGGCCGCAGCGTGTTCGTCAGCAATCGCGTGGCCAACACGATCAGCCGCATCGACATCCAGACGCTCACGGTCACCGACACCTATCCTGTGCCGGGCGGGCCCGATTGCATGGATGTCTCCGCCGACGGCAAGACCCTCTTCGTCACCTCGCGCTGGGCCAAGAAGCTCAGCGTGGTCGACCTCGCCAGCCGCAAGGTCGTGCGACAAGTCAATGTGGGTCGTTCGCCGCATGGCGTCTGGACCCTCGACCATGCCAAGATCTGAGTTCGGAGCTGCGATGCTCCTGGTGGCGGCCTCGGCCGTGTCCACCGGCGCGGTCGCCCAGGGCACCTGCAGCAAGCCGGTGTACCTGACCTTCGATACCGGCCACATGGGGGTTGCACCCCTGGTCGCCGAGGTGCTCAAGCGACAGGACGTCCGCGTCACTTTCTTCGCCGCGGCGGAGCGCACTCAGACGGACGGCGACAGCCTCGACAACCACTGGGCGCCATGGTGGAAGGCGAGGGCGGCCGAAGGGCATGAATTCGCGTCCCATACCTACGACCATGCCTACTGGCGTGGCGACCTGCCGGGCGTCGAGCCGCGCTTTCGGATCAAGCCGACGGCAGGCGCATTCGCAGGGCGTGAGTTCACCTGGGACGCCAGGCAGTACTGCGCCAACGTGGCCAAGTCTTCCGAGCGCCTGCAGGACATCACCGGCAAGAAGCCGCTCCCGCTGTTCCGGGCGCCGGGCGGCAAGACGTCGCCGAAACTGCTGGCGGCCGCCAAGGCCTGCGGCTACGAGCACGTCGGCTGGGCGCCGGCTGGCTTCCTGGGCGATGAGTTGCCGAGCGAGAAGTTCAGCAACGAGAAGCTGCTGCAACAGGCGCTCGACAAGATCGAGCCTGGAGACATCCTGCTCGCGCACCTGGGCATCTGGTCGCGCAAGGATCCCTGGGCACCTGCCGATCTCGAACCGCTGATCGTCGGGCTCAAGGCCAAGGGTTTCTGCTTCGAGACGCTGCGCCAGCATCCGGCCTACCGCGCCTGGATCGCGGCGCATCCCTGAACCTTTCCGCGACGGCCGGGATCGCACGCCAATGGATTGGCTCACTGATTTCTTCGCGAACCTGCAGCAGTGGCTGTTCGAGACGGCGGTTCAGCCGGTGGTCTACGCCGTCGGGCTGGGCGGCTGGGTCGAGGACGCGTTCGACGCGACGGGCTGGCTGCTGGTCGGCCTGATCCAGATCGCAGTGCTGATCGCCGTGATCGGCCCGCTGCAGCGTTGGCGCCCGGCGGAGCCGGTAGCCGACCGGCGCGCCATCCGCATCGACGTGATCTACACGCTGATCCACCGTCTGGGCCTCTTCCGGCTGGCGATGTTCTTCGCGCTCGAGCCCCTCTTCGACGACGCGCTGGGCGCGGTACGGGCCGCGGGCTGGGGAACGGTGCATCTCGACCAGCTCTGGCCCGGCGTGACGGACGTGCCTTGGGTCACGCTCGTGATCTACCTCCTCGTGCTGGACCTGGTCGAATACCTCATTCATCGCGGGCAGCACCGGTTCGAATGGTGGTGGGCCTTGCATTCGCTCCATCACTCGCAGCGCCAGATGACGATGTGGAGCGACAACCGCAACCACCTGCTCGACGACGTGATCCACGACACCATCATCGTGATCGTCGCGCAACTGATCGGCGTTGCGCCGGGGCAGTTCATCGCCATCGTCGCGTTCACGCAGCTCAGCGAGAGCCTGCAGCATGCCAACCTGCGGCTGAGCTTCGGCGCGATCGGTGAGCGGCTCTGGGTCAGCCCCCGTTTCCATCGCCTGCATCACAGCATCGGGATCGGGCATGAATCGCGAGGTCCGAAGACGCTTGGCGGCCACAACTTCGGCGTGCTGCTGCCCTGGTGGGACATGTTGTGCAGGACTGCGAACTTCGAAGACCGCTACGATCCGACTGGCATCCGCGACCAGGTCGAGCCCGACGACCGTGGCCGTGTCAAGGACTACGGGCGTGGTTTCTGGTCGCAGCAATGGCTGGGGCTCAGGCGCCTCGTGGGCCGAGGCTGATCGGCGCTGCACGCGCTGGCGTTATCCTCGGGACCGATGCGTCTTCTTCTCGATTCCTTCTGGCGTTCGGTCGCCTACTGCATGCACCCGCGCGTGATCGTGCTGTCCTTGCTGCCGCTGGGATTGATGGTGCTGATCGCAGCGGTATTCGGCTATTTCTATTGGGACGCCGCCATCGCATGGACGCGCGAGGCGCTGGACGCCTGGCCTTTGCTGGCCAGTTTCTGGGCGTGGATCGGCCGCATGTTTTCGGGGGATGTCACGGCCATGCTCGCGCCGCTGGTGGTGGTGTTCGCCGCCACGCCCCTGATCGTGGTGGCGTCGCTGCTGATCGTTGCCGGCTTCATGGCGCCGGCGCTCACCCGCCTGGTGGCCGAGCGGCGTTTCCCGTCGCTGGAGCGCAAGAAGGGAGCATCCTTCATCGGAAGCGTTGCCCGCTCGCTCGGCCTCACCCTGCTGGCCATGCTGGCGCTCGTGGTCTCGATGCCGCTCTGGCTCATCCCGCCGCTGGTGCTGATTCTTCCGCCGCTCATCTGGGGCTGGTTGACCTATCGCGTGATGAGCTTCGACGCGCTCGCAGAGCATGCGAGCCCGGAGGAGCGCGACGAACTCCTGCGGATTCACCGGTTGACGCTGCTGGGCATCGGCGTGCTGTGCGGCTACCTGGGCGCGGCGCCGAGCATCGTCTGGGCATCGGGCGTGCTGTTCGCGGCCGCCTTCTTCGTCCTGGTGCCCGTCGCGATCTGGATCTACACGCTGGTGTTCGCTTTCTCCGCGCTGTGGTTCGCGCACTATTGCCTCGACGCGCTGGCGCAGCTGCGGATGCGGCGCGCCGCCGCGGCTGTTTCGCCACCCGCGGTCGAGTTGGCCGATGCCAATGCGGCCGCAAGCCAATGGGGTGCCCCATGAGTCGTTCATTCGGTCTGATCGTCGTCGGCGACGAAATCCTTTCCGGCAAGCGCGTCGACAAGCACATGCCCAAGGTCATCCAGTTGCTCGCCGAGCGTGGCCTGGAGCTGGGATGGGCCGAGTACGTCGGCGATGTGCCGGTGCGCATCACTGCGGCGCTGGCACGCGCCTTCGCTTCCGGCGACGTCGTGTTCTCGACCGGCGGCATCGGCGCCACACCCGACGACCACACCCGCCAGTGCGCGGCGGCCGCCCTTGGCGTCCCCCTGGGGCTGCACCCCGAGGCCGAGGTGCTGATCCGCGAGCGCATGCAGGACACCGCGCGCGAGCAGGGGACGGACTACGAGCCTGATCGACCCGACAACATCCACCGCCTCAACATGGGCGTCTTTCCGCTGGGCGCCAGGATCATCCGCAACCCCTACAACAAGATCCCCGGCTTCAGCGTGGGCGACGTGCATTTCGTGCCCGGCTTCCCGGTCATGGCCTGGCCGATGATCGAATCGGTGCTCGACGAGCGCTATGCCGATCTCTTCGCCCGCGGCCGCGCCGCCGAAAGATCCGTGATCGTCTATGGCGCCATGGAGGCCACGCTCACGCCGTTGATGGAGGCCATCGAACAAGCGCACCCTGGCATCAAGGTGTTCAGCCTGCCGAGTGTCGACCATGCCGAACATGGGCGGCACATCGAGCTCGGAGTGAAGGGCGAGGCCGACCGGATCGGACCCGCCTACGCGCAGTTGCTGGCCGGCTTGCACGCGTTTGGCGCGCGCCTTGGCCCTGAAATGGTGCGGTGATTTGGTGCGCACCAAATTGGTTACAACTCGCCTGTTTTTGGGTTCTGGCGCGTGCGCCAAACCCCCCTCGGCTGCAGTGACAATGGCACAGAAACTGCATTCCGGAATACCCGTACTTCCAACCACTATCCAAACCAGGAGAACCTGATGGCAAAGACCGTCGCCGATGTACTCAAACTCGTCAAGGAAAACGAGGTCAAGTTCGTCGACTTTCGCTTCACCGACACTCGCGGCAAGGAACAGCACGTCACCGTGCCTGTTTCCGCGTTCGACGAGGACAAGTTCACGGCGGGCCATGCATTCGATGGCTCGTCGATCGCCGGTTGGAAGGGCATCGAAGCATCGGACATGCAACTCATGCCCGACCCGAACACGGCCAACATCGACCCCTTCTTCGAAGAAACGACACTCATCCTGACCTGCGACGTGGTCGACCCTTCGGACGGCAAGCCCTACGAGCGCGATCCACGTTCGCTCGCCAAGCGTGCCGAGGCCTACATGAAGGCATCGGGCCTCGGCGACACCGCGTACTTCGGACCGGAACCCGAATTCTTCGTGTTCGACGGCGTGCGCTGGCAGAACGACATGTCTGGCTGCTCCGTGAAGATCGAGTCCGAAGAAGCTGCCTGGAACACCGGCAAGGAATTCGAGCACGGCAACACGGGCCATCGCCCCGCCGTCAAGGGCGGCTACTTCCCGGTCCCGCCGGTCGATAGCTTCCAGGACATGCGCTCGGAAATGTGCCTGGTGCTCGAGTCGCTCGGCATTCCAGTCGAAGTGCATCACCATGAAGTGGCCAACGCCGGCCAGATGGAACTCGGCACGAAGTTCAGCACGCTGATCCAGCGTGCCGACTGGGTCCAACTGCAGAAATATGTGATCCACAACGTGGCCCACGCCTACGGCAAGACCGCCACCTTCATGCCCAAGCCGATCGTTGGCGACAACGGGTCCGGCATGCACGTGCACCAGTCGGTCTGGAAGGACGGCAAGAACCTGTTCGCCGGCGACGGCTATGCAGGCCTGAGCGACTTCGCCCTGCACTACATCGGCGGCATCATCAAGCACGCTCGCGCGCTGAACGCCATCACGAACCCCGGCACCAACAGCTACAAGCGCCTGGTGCCCGGCTTCGAAGCCCCGGTGAAGCTGGCCTACTCGGCCAAGAACCGCTCGGCATCGATCCGCATCCCGTTCGTGGCGAACCCGAAGGGCCGTCGCGTCGAAGCGCGCTTCCCCGATCCGCTGATGAACCCGTACCTCGGTTTTGCAGCGCTGCTGATGGCCGGTCTCGACGGCGTGGAAAACAAGATCCATCCGGGCGAAGCCGCCAGCAAGGACCTCTACCACCTGCCGCCGGAAGAAGACGCGCTGATCCCGACCGTGTGCCACAGCCTCGACCAGGCCCTGGAATACCTCGACAAGGACCGTGCGTTCCTGACGAAGGGCGGCGTGTTCACCGATGCGTACATCGACGCGTACATCGACCTCAAGATGCAGGAAGTCACGCGTTTCCGCATGGCGACGCACCCGGTCGAGTTCGACATGTACTACTCGCTGTAATATTGCTCGCCCCAAGGCTGCGGCGACTCCCTGAAAGGGCAATGCCGGCAACTGCCGGGCGTTAAAAAAGGACGGCAATCGCCGTCCTTTTTCTTTGGGTGGGAACACCAGCATGGCACTCGTATCGAATTGCACGAAAATGCCGCATTGCTGCGCACTCCAACCATGACCATGAAGACTCTCTCCGTTTTCCTGCTGACTGCATTTGCGGTTGGCGTTCACGTGCAAGCCCAGGCGCAGGAGCGTGTATGGCGCTGCGGCAATGAATACACCAACAACGCGACGCAGGCGCAGCAGCGCGGTTGCAAGCTGATGGAGGGTGGCAACGTCACCGTCGTGCAGGGCACCCGGCCGATTGCTTCCGCTGCATCGAGCAGCGCGGTCCGCGCGCCATCCAGCGCGAGCAGCCCGGCTGGCAGCCCGCGCGTCGACGGCGCCGATCAGCGCGCTCGTGACGGCGAGGCCCGCTCGGTGCTCGAATCCGAACTCCGGAAGGCGCAGGATCGGCAAACCCAGCTGCTCAGGGAATACAACAACGGCGAACCTGAAAAGCAGGGTAGCGAGAGTCGCAACTACCAGAAGTACCTCGACCGCGTGGCCGAAATGAAGGCCGAACTTGCGCGCAACGAAAGCGATATCGCCGGCATCCAGCGCGAGATCGGCCGCCTCCCGGTGAAATGAGGCTCGCCCTCAGCCTGCGCGCACTTCGTGTCGCTTCGCCGGCCCCCCGCCGGGCGCAATACCTGCGGACCGGCGGCGCCGGGTCCGCGGCGTTCCAGGAAGGGATCTGCTCACGTGGCTTTTGGTAAATCCGCCGGACCGGGCAAGCGCTTCCAAGCCTTCGACCTGCTCTCGACGCTGATTGCGGTGGTGCGCACCGATGGATCGGTGCTGTTCGCCAACTCCGGGCTCGAAGACGCTCTCGGCACCTCGCGCCGCACGCTCGAGGGCTCGCAGTTCGGTGCCTGCTTTCACGAACCGCAGGTGCTTCGTACCGCGATCGATGGTGCGCGCAGCAACGACTTCGCCACCCTGCGATACGAGGCCCTGTTGCGCCGCGTCAACCACGAACTGATGCCGGTGCAGGTGACGCTCGCGCAGAGCGACAAGGCGGGAGAGTTGATCATCGAGATGTCGCCGCTCGAACAGCAAGTGCGGCAAGACCGCGAAGAGCGGCTGCTCGATCAGGCGCAGGCGAACAAGGAACTGATCCGCAACCTCGCGCACGAGATCAAGAACCCGCTCGGCGGGATTCGCGGCGCGGCGCAGTTGTTGCAGATGGAAGTCGAGTCACGCGACCTCATCGAGTACACGCAGGTCATCATCCACGAGGCTGACCGGCTGCAGACGCTGGTCGATCGGCTGCTGGCGCCGCACCGGCGGCCGCACGTGGTGGGCGACGTCAACATCCACGAGGTCTGCGAACGCGTGCGTTCGGTGATCCTGGCCGAGTTCCCTCGCGACCTGCACATCGAGCGCGATTTCGACGTGTCGATTCCGGAGTTTCGCGGCGACCGCGAGCAGCTTATCCAGGCCACGCTCAACATCGTCCACAACGCCGCTCAGGCGCTGGCGGAACGGCGTGCCGCAGGTGATGCGCAGATCACGTTCAAGACCCGCATCGCGCGCCAGGTTATCTTCAATAAGCAGTGGTATCGACTGGCACTGGAATTGCATGTCATCGACAATGGACCGGGCGTGCCGGACGCGATCAAGGACCGCATTTTTTACCCGCTGGTGTCGGGCAGAGAAGGCGGGACTGGCTTGGGATTGACGCTTGCGCAAACTTTTGTGCAACAGCATCACGGGGTGATCGAGTGCGACAGCGTCCCGGGCCGGACCGATTTCAAGATACTGATACCGCTGCCCTAGCAGCCAAGCAACAAGGAGCTGCATGAAGCCGATCTGGATAGTGGATGATGACCAATCGATCCGCTTTGTGCTGGAAAAAGCGCTACTGCGCGAAGACCTGCCAACCCGTAGCTTCACCAACACGCGCGAAGTTCTTGCCGCACTCGAAGCGGCTGCCGACGACGAACTGCAGGGTCCCCAGGTCCTGGTGAGCGACATCCGGATGCCCGGGGGCTCGGGCCTCGACCTGCTCGACAAGATCAAGGCCAAGCACCCCGGACTTCCGGTCATCATCATGACGGCGTTCTCCGATCTGGACAGCGCCGTCTCGGCCTTCCAGGGCGGCGCCTTCGAGTACCTGCCGAAGCCTTTCGACCTGCCGCGCGCGGTGGAGTTGATTCGCCGTGCCGTCGACGAAAGCCAGCGCGAGGAGGTTGCCGAGGAGCGAATGCAGGCGGCGCCCGAAATGCTCGGACAGGCCCCTGCGATGCAGGACGTGTTCCGTGCGATCGGACGGCTGTCGCAAAGCAATGTGACGGTGCTGATCACCGGCGAGTCCGGCTCCGGCAAGGAACTCGTGGCGCGCGCGTTGCACAAGCATTCGCCGCGCGCGAGCGGGCCCTTCGTCGCGATCAACACCGCGGCCATTCCCAAGGACCTCCTCGAAAGCGAGCTGTTCGGCCACGAGCGCGGGGCCTTCACCGGCGCGCAGACCATGCGGCGCGGCCGTTTCGAACAGGCCGAGGGCGGCACCCTGTTTCTCGACGAGATCGGCGACATGCCTTTCGACCTCCAGACGCGTCTGCTGCGCGTGCTGAGCGACGGCCATTTCTATCGCGTGGGCGGCCACAACTCCGTCAAGGCCAACGTGCGCGTGATCGCGGCAACCCATCAGGACCTGGAACAGCGCGTCAAGCTCGGCGGCTTCCGCGAAGACCTCTTTCACCGGCTCAACGTGATCCGCCTGCGGCTGCCGGCATTGCGCGAGCGCGGCGAGGACGTGCCCGCGCTCACGCGTCACTTCCTGCAGCAGAGCGCCAAGCAACTGGGCGTGGAGCCCAAGCGCATCTCGGATGCGGCGCTCGCGCAGTTGGCGACCTTCGGCTTTCCCGGCAACGTACGGCAACTCGAGAACATCTGTCACTGGCTGACGGTGATGGCGCCGGCGCAACTCATCGAGGCCAAGGACTTGCCGCCCGAAGTGATGGCAGGCGCGCATGTCGAGGCACCAGCGGCGGCGGTCGTTGCCTCGGTGGTCGAGCGTGAGCCCGCGCCGGTGGTTTCACCGGCTGGAGTGGCGCCCCCAACAGTGTCGGCGCCGGTCCTCGGCGCCGCATCGACGGTGGCATGGGAGAGCGGACTCGAACTCGAAGCGCAGGCCATGCTGGCGGCCGGCCGCACCGACGTCTGGGATGCGCTCTCGCGCCGCTTCGAATCACGCCTGATCCTTACGGCCCTGGCGAATACCCGAGGCCGCCGCATCGAGGCCGCGCAAAAGCTCGGCATCGGCCGCAACACCATCACTCGGAAGATCCAGGAACTCGGCCTGGAATGACCGGGCCCGACCCGACGGGGTCAGCGATTGCGCTGGCCCAGCGTCAGGGTGTCGAGCTGGAACTTGCCGCTCTTGTCCCAGAGCCAGGTGTCGACGTACGTATGGGCGCCGACCTTGCCGGGGTTCGGAAAGGGCGATGCGTCCTTGATCAGTTCCTCGATCATCGGCGCCACCTCCGGCGCATGGCTCGGCGTACGCGAGAAGTAGACGCCCGTGACCTTGCCGGTGCTGTCCACGTCAGTCTCCGTGACCACCACCGCATACACCAGCGGCGGGATCTTGCCCTTGTAGATGCGGTTCGGATACTTCTTGTAGATGTAGCCCGCGCCGACCTTGCGATACGCCTTGACGGCGGACGTCTGCGAGGTGATCAGCCGCTCGGGCGTCACCTGCGCGGATGGGGTGTCGTCCCTGGGCGCGGCCTTCGCGGCGTCGCTCTTCCCCTCCTGCTTCAAGGCCTCGCAGCCTGCCAGGCCGAGTGAGACAACGAGAACGGTCAGGAGGAGCGTGTGTTTCATGGTGCCAGATCCAGTATCACAGGGGCGTGGTCACTGGGCTTCTCCCACTTGCGCGGCACACGGTCGATCACGCAGCCCTTGACGCGCGGCACCAGCGGTGCGCTCACCAGGATGTGGTCGATGCGCAATCCGCGGTTCTTCTGGTAGCCCAGCATGCGGTAGTCCCACCACGAGTAGCTCTTCTCGGGCTGGTCGAAGAGACGGAAGCTGTCCGTCATGCCCAGCTTCAACAAGTCCTTGAAGTGCTCACGTTCTGCGGTGGTGTGGTGAATCGTCTCTGCGAGCCCGACGGGGTCGAAGCTGTCGCGGTCTTCCGGCGTGACGTTGAAGTCGCCGAGCAGCACCAGGTTCGGATGGGCGACGAGTTCCTCGCGCAGCCAGTCGCGCAATGCGCTCAGCCAGCGCATCTTGTATTCGAACTTCTCGGTGCCGGGTGCCTGGCCGTTCACGAAGTAGCCGTTGACCACGCGCAGCTCGCCGGCCGGCGTGTCGATGGTCGCACTGATGACGCGGGAGTGATCGTCGATGAATCCGCCGATGTTCTTCACGACGTCACGCACCGGCGCCAGGCTCAGGATCGCGACGCCGTTGTAGGTCTTCTGGCCGAACACGGCGGCGTCATAGCCGGCCGACTTCAGCACTTCGAGCGGAAACTTGTCGTCGCTCATCTTGAGTTCCTGCAGGCACAGCACATCGACTGGATTGGCGATCAGCCAGTCGAGCACATGCTGCAGCCGCGCAGTGAGGGAGTTGACGTTCCAGGTAGCGATTTTCATAGGGTTGAGCGTTCGGCAGCGTGACGTCTCTGTAACGAAGTTCTCGGCAGTCAGCGCCGTTCGAGCGTGACGAAGCTGAACGGAAGGCCGTTGGCTGCGGTGTGAGACTCGCGCGCAATCTCTTGCCAGCCGGGGCCGAATCGGGGTGCCCAGGCGTCGCCTTCGTAGTCGCGCCCGATCTCGGTCACGACGGCGCGCTGCGCGAGAGGCTCGGCTTCCGCGTAGATCTGCGCGCCGCCGATCACCCAGGCTTCGGGCGAGTTGTCGCGCTCGCAGATCGACAGGGCGGCCTGCAGGCTGGGCACGCGCTCCGCACCGTCGCTCTGCCAATCCGGCTGGCGCGTGATGACCATGTTGCGGCGCCCGGGCAGCGGACGGAAACGCGGGGGCAGCGAGTCCCAGGTCTTGCGCCCCATGATCACCGGCGCACCCGCCGTCTGCTTCTTGAAATGCGCCAGGTCCTCGGGCAGATGCCAGGGCATCACGCCGTTGAGGCCGATCACGCCATTGGCGGCGCGCGCGAGGATCAGGTTGATGCGGGTGGCCACGGTCAGACGGCGACGGGCGCCTTGATGGCGGTGTGATGCTGGTAGTCGACGACCTCGAAGTCTTCGTACTCGTAGTCGAAGATCGAGGCGGGCTTGCGCTTGATGACCAGGGTCGGATAGGGGAACGGCTCGCGGCTGAGTTGCAGCGCCACCTGTTCCGCATGGTTGCTGTAGATATGGCAGTCGCCACCCGTCCAGATGAAGTCGCCCACGTCGAGATCGCATTGCTGCGCGATCATGTGCGTGAGCAGCGCATAGCTGGCGATGTTGAAAGGTACGCCCAGGAAGATGTCAGCGCTGCGCTGGTAGAGCTGGCAGCTGAGCTTGCCGCGCTCGCCGGCCGCTTGCGGCGGCGCCACGTAGAACTGGAAGAAGGCATGGCAGGGCATCAGGGCCATCTTCGACAGCTCTGCCACGTTCCAGGCACTCACGATGATGCGGCGCGAATCGGGGTTGCTCTTGAGCGTGTCGATCACCTGCTGGATCTGGTCGATGTGGCCGCCGTCCGGCGTCGGCCAGCTCCGCCACTGCACGCCGTACACCGGCCCGAGGTCGCCGCCTTCGCGTGCCCATTCGTCCCAGATCGTGACGCCGCGCTCCTTCAGCCAGTTGTTGTTGCTCGACCCGGTCAGGAACCACAGCAGTTCCTGGATGATGGATTTGAGGTGCACCTTCTTGGTGGTGACGAGAGGAAAGCCTTCGCTGAGGTCGAAGCGCATCTGGTAGCCGAACACGCTCTTCGTGCCGGTACCGGTGCGGTCGCCTTTCTGCACGCCCGTCGTGTCGACGTGGCGCATGAAGTCTTCGTATTGGGAGCGGACGGGCCGGTTCATTGGGAAGTCTCCACCCGGATCACCCGACCCGGATTCAGGATGTTCTGCGGATCGAGGCCGCGCTTGATGGCACGCATCATGCCGAGCGCCACCGGCGACTTGTGCTTCTCGAGCTTGTCGACCTTCAGCGAGCCGACGCCGTGCTCGGCCGAGAAAGAGCCGTCGAACTTCTCGACTGCGTCATACACCAGCGTGTTGATGCGGTCTTCATGGTCGCGCAGAAAGGCGGAGTTGTCGCCACCGGCCGGCGCCTGCACGTTGTAGTGGAGGTTGCCGTCGCCCAGGTGGCCGAAGTTCACGAGCCGGACCCCGGGAATCTCGCGCTCGAGGAGTGCGTCGGTATCGGCCACGAAGTCGGGAATGCGCGACACCGCGATCGAGATGTCGTGCTTGATGTTCAGCCCTTCCTCGGCCTGCGCCAGCGGAATGCTCTCGCGGATGTGCCAGAGCTGATGCGCCTGGGTGAGGTTTTCCGCGACCACGGCGTCGCTCACGCAACCTGCCTCGAAGGCGGTTTCGAGAAGCGCCTCGAAGCGGGCTCGCGCGTGGTCTTCGGACTCGTTGTCGGAATTCTCGAGCAGCACGCAGTAGGGCACTGCCTCGTCGTCGATGAACGGAACGCGCATAGCGGGGAAGTGCTTGGCCACCAGGCTCAGCGCGAACTTGCCCATGACCTCGAACCCGGTCAGGCCCGCGCCCAGGCGCTTGTGCGCGAGGCCGAGCAGCGTGACCGCGTGCTCCAGCGAAGGCACTGCCGCCCACGCGGTGAGCTGCGCGGCCGGCAGCGGGTAGAGCTTCATGGTCGCCGCGGTGATGATGCCCAGGGTACCTTCGCTGCCGATCATCAGGTCGCGCAGGTCGTAGCCGGTGTTGTCCTTGCGCAGGCCGCTGGTGCCCTCCCAGATCTCGCCCTGGGGCGTGATCACTTCGAGGCCGAGGCACAGGTCCCGGGTGTTGCCGTAGCGCACGACTTGCGTGCCGCCGGCATTGGTCGCAAGGTTGCCGCCGATGGTGCAACTGCCTTCGGCGGCGAGGCTGAGCGGAAAGAGGAAGCCGGCATTCCTGACGGCTTCCTGCAGCGTCTGCAGGACGCAGCCGGCCTCGACGGTCACGGTGAGGTTGGCGGCGTCGATGCCGCGGATCGCGTTCATGCGCTGCAGGCTCAGAAGGACCTGGGTACCGCTGTCGTCGGGGATCGAGCCGACCGCGAGGCCGGTGTTGCCGCCCTGCGGGACGATCGACGTGCCGGCCTCGGCGCAGGCCTTGACCACGTCTGCTACCTGCTGCACGCTGGCCGGCCGCACGACGGCCAGCGACTTGCCGCGCGAGCGCTTGCGCCAGTCCTGCTCCCAGGCGGTGAGATCGCCATCGGTCAGCACATGCGGGGCGCCGACGATGGCGCGCAACTTCTCGGTCAGGACGCTCATTGCGTCGCTCCTTCCAGGCTTCGCGCCCGCGCGGCGTTGCGCAGGCGAAGTCGAACATGCCAAGCACAGGCGGTGAAGAGCGCCAGGCACAGCAGCACCTGGACCAGCGCGAGTACTTGCCCGACGCCGTTGGTGTCGCTCCAGGCGCGCACCACGCCTTCGGTGAAATAGAGCCAGACCATCAGGCTGACCCAGCGGTAGGTGTACATGCGGTTCTTGAGCAGTCCCGCGAGCGGGACGACCAGCGGCAGAACCTTGAGCGCCAGCCACGAGCCGCCCGGACGCAACGGCGCAAGCCACAGCTCCCAGGCGAGTCCGAGCACGATCAGCCCGATGAGGCTGCCGACGGCGAGCCAGCGCGTGGCTGAAACAGAAGTGCGAGGAAGAGTGGATGCAATCAAGAGGGAAAAATCCGTAGCGCTACGCGCAATGCCAATCCAGGGATACCGCAGCCAGTCTGCCGGTGTCGCCCCTCGCAGGGGTGGGCGACGCGACACGAAGTGCGCGAAGCCTGGGGGTGAGATGATACCGGCCATGAATCGCCGGCAACTATGGAGGGACCTTTCGCACTTTCCCTGGGGCAACACCGCCGCGGTGCTCGGCGAACGTTTCCGGGAGGATCGCCTCGGCCTCACGGCGAGCAGCCTGACCTTCACCACCACCATCGCGCTGGTGCCCTTCTTCACCGTCGCGGCGGCGCTGTTCACGGTGTTTCCGATGTTCTCCAAGATGCAGGGCCGGGTTCAACGCTGGCTGATCGAAAGCCTGATCCCGGACAACATCGCGCGGCAGGTGCTGGGCTACCTGAACCAGTTCGCGAGCAAGGCCAGCGGCCTGGGCGTGGCGGGGCTCGTGGTGTTGCTGGTGACCGCTGTCGCCTTGATCCTCACCATGGACAAGACGCTCAACAATATCTGGCGCGTGCGCACGCCGCGGCCTTTCGCGCAACGCGTGCTGATCTACTGGGCAGCGATCACCCTGGGCCCGCTGGTGCTGGCCCTGAGCCTGAGCACCACCGCTTCTTTCTTCTCTGCCTCCCGCGACGTGGTCGGCGTCAGCGTGGTCAAGTTGCTGTTCGACACCTTCGAGTTCGTGCTTCTGGCGGGCGGAATGGCCGCGCTCTATCGCTATGTGCCCAACACGCACGTCAAGTGGTCGCATGCCTGGGCCGGCGGCATCTTCGTCGCGGCGGCGATCGAGATCTCCAAGCGGGTCCTCGGCTACTACCTCAGCCTGGTGCCGACCTATTCAGTTCTGTACGGCGCCTTCGCGACCGTTCCGATCCTCCTGATCTGGATCTACGTGGCCTGGCTCATTGTCCTGTTCGGCGCCGTGATCGTCGCCTACCTGCCCAGCCTGCTGATGGGTGTGGCGCGGCGGGGCGGCATGGCGGGCTGGTCGCTGCAGCTCGCGGTCGAGGTCCTGCAGCACCTGCACCGCGCGAAGGCCAGGCCCGGCAAGGGCATGGGCGCGGCGGAACTCGTTGCCCGGATGCGGATCGACGCGCTGCAACTCGCGCCGGTGCTCGAAACCCTGGTCGCGATCGACTGGATCGCGCCGCTCGCCGAGGAGCCCGACAACGATGACCCGCGCTACGTCCTCCTGGCCGACCCCGCCACGACGGCGCTCGAACCGCTGCTGAAGCAACTGCTCATGCCGCAGGCGCCTCCGCTGGAGAGCCTGTGGCGCAAAGGCCCTTTGGATGCGCTTCTGCTGCAGGATCTGCTGCCGAATCGATAATGGCGCGGCGCGTTTCATTCCTTTTCCTTTTTCCACCCTGGCCTTGACCGACTTCTCCGCTTCCGCTGACCCCCAGTCTTCCGGCGACCCGCAGTGGGTCGTTTGCCTGTGTGCCGAGTGGTGCGGCGCCTGCCGCGAGTACCGGCCGCTCTTCGAGCAGGTCGCGCGTGCCTATCCCCAATTCCGCTTCGCCTGGGTCGATGTCGAGGATCACGCGGACATTGCCGACGACTTCGACGTCGAGACCTTTCCGACGATGCTCGTCGCTGGCGCGGACGGCACGCGCTTTCTCGGCCCCTTGCTGCCGCATGCGGAAACCCTCGCACGCCTGTTGGGCGCACTGCAGCCTGCGCAGGCTTCCGCGCCCGAAGTGACCACGCTGCTCGCCGCCCTGGCGCGCGAGCCCCGGACCTTCACGGTCGGCTGACCCCTCTGGAACCCTCATGAAAATCATGCTCTTTGGTGCAACGGGCATGGTGGGGCAGGGGGTATTGCGCGAATGCCTGGTCGATGGCGACGTGACGCGCGTGCTCTGCGTCGGCCGCAAGCCGACCGGCCAGCAGCATCCGAAGCTCAGCGAGCTCATCGTCCCGGACATGTACGACTACTCGGCCGTCGAAGACAGGCTGTCCGGTTTCGATGGCTGCTTCTTCTGCCTGGGTGTTTCCTCCGTCGGCATGAGCGAGGCGGACTACCGCCGCATCACCTACGACCTCACGATGGCGGCGGCTCAGCCGCTGGCACGTCTGAATCCGCAAATGACCTTCATCTATGTGTCGGGTGCCGGAACCGACAGCACCGAGCGTGGGCCAAGCATGTGGGCCAGGGTCAAGGGTGCGACCGAGAACTCGCTGATGCGTCTGCCCTTCAGGGCCGCCTACATGTTCCGGCCCGGCTTCATCGAGCCGATGCATGGCGTGCGGTCGAAGACGGCGCTCTACCAGGCAGCCTACGTGATCGCGAAGCCGGTGTTCGGCCTGTTGCGCCGATGGGCGCCGAACCGAGTGACCACCAGCGTGCAGGTCGGACGCGCGATGCTCGTGGCTGCCAAGCGCGGCGCGCCCATGCCGCTGGTCGAAGTGCCGGACATCAACGCGCTGCGCTGACGCCGGCGCGTTCCTTCACGTTCAGCGTGTCAGGAACGCGCTCAGCGCGAACAGCGCGTCGTCGGGCGCTTCCGTCATCAGTGCATGGCCGGCCTTGACGGTCACGACCTTGGCGTTGCCGGCCTTCGAGGCCAGCGTGCGTGCCGAGCGCGGGGGCGTCATCTGGTCTGATTCGCCGAGGAGGAACAGCGTCGGGCAGTGCACGGCCGCCATCGCCTGTTCGCCGTTCGCATAGTCGTTGCACGCCTTGAAGCCGATGTGGAACACGTTGGCGTTCGGGTTGCTAGCCAGCACGCGGCGCATGAGGGCCCGCGATCCGCCATAGAGCCAGGTGCCGGGGCCCAGCGAGGAGGGCGGAGGCGCCAGCAGCGAATGCGAGAAGTTGTTGACCATGGTGATCGCGCGTTGCGGATCGTTGAGTGCGCCATCGAGCAGGGCCGGCGACACGGTCATGGGATAGGCGGTAGCCACCAGTGCCAGGTGGGTGACACGCTCCGGCGATCGCGCTGCGGTCTCGAGCGCGATCAGCGAGCCGAAGCTGTGGCCCACCAGTGCGGCCTTGGCGATGCCGGCTGCATCGAGCAGCGCGACGATGAACGCAGCCGCCTCCTCGACCGTCGCGGGTGGCGGGCCTTCGCTTTTGCAATGGCCCGGCAGATCCACCGCCAGCACGTTCCAGCCGTGGTTGGCAAACCAGCGGCTCTGGAGAATCCATACGCTGTGGTCGTTGAGGACGCCGTGGATGAAGACCACGGTCGGCTTGGCGCGGTCGATCGATTTGCCGCCGGTGTAGCAGTAAGTGCGGTGGCCGTTGACGATGAGGTCCATCAGGCACCTGCCTTTTCTGCGGCCTTCAGCGCGCGCTTGAGGTCATCGATGAGGTCTGCGGGGTCTTCGAGGCCGATCGACAACCGGATCGTGCCTTGCGTGATGCCCGCTCCGGCCAGCGCCTCATCGGTCATGCGGAAATGCGTGGTGCTCGCCGGATGGATCACCAGGCTGCGGCAGTCGCCCACGTTCGCCAGATGGCTGAACAGCTTGAGCGTCTCGATGAACTTCTTGCCTTGCTCGCGGTTGCCCTTCAGGTCGAAGCTGAAGACCGCGCCCGCACCCTTCGCGCCATGCCGCAGCAGCTTGTTGGCCAAGGCATGGCTCGGATGCGTCTCCAGCAGCGGATGCCCCACGTGCGCCACGAAGGGATGCGCTGCGAGGAACTCCACCACCTTCTGCGTGTTGTCGATATGGCGCTCCATGCGCAGCGGCAGCGTCTCGATGCCCTGCAGGATCAGCCAAGCGGTATGCGGGCTCATCGAGGCGCCGAAGTCACGCAGCCCTTCGCGCCGCGCGCGCAGCAGGAAGGCGCCGACCGTGCTCTCCTCGCTGAACACCATGTTGTGGAAGCCGTCGTACGCCTGTGTCAGCTCGGCGAATTTGCCCGAGCGCTCCCAGTCGAAGCTGCCGCCGTCGACCACCACGCCGCCGATCACCGTGCCGTGGCCCGACAGGAACTTCGTCGCCGAGTGATAGACCAGATCGGCGCCCCAGTCGAAGGGCTTGATGAGGTAGGGCGAAGTCAGCGTCGAATCGACCAGCAGCGGCACCTTGGCCGCATGCGCGATCTCGCTGACCGCCGGAATGTCCAGCACATCGAGACCCGGATTGCCTACCGTCTCGCCGAACAACAGCTTGGTCTCCGGCCGGATGGCGGCGCGCCAGCCATCGAGGTCGCCCGGCTTCACGAAGGTGGTGTCGATGCCGAAGCGACGCATCGTGTAATGCAAAAGGTTCTGTGAGCCTCCGTAAAGCGCCGTGCTCGCGACGATGTGTGAGCCCGCTCCCATCAATGTCGCGATCGACAGATGCAGCGCCGCCTGTCCACTGGCCGTCGCGATCGCGCCGATGCCACCTTCGAGTGCCGCCACGCGTTGCTCCAGTACGGCATTCGTGGGATTGCTGATGCGCGAGTACACATGGCCAGCCCGTTCGAGATTGAAGAGCGCTGCCGCATGGTCGCTCGACTCGAAGACGAAGGAGGTGGTCAGGTGGATCGGCACCGCCCGCGCGCCAGTGGCCGGGTCGGGTGCTGCGCCGGCATGCAATGCCAGCGTGTCGAAGCCGGGGTCGGAGTAGCCGGACATGAGCGCCTTTCAGTGTCGTTTTGCAATGCCCCGTTACGCGTGCAAACCCTGCGACGTCGACGTGGGCGAGTGGATGGGCGGCCATTGTGGGCTATATTCAATTCGGCACGCCGCCGAGTAAGTGAGGAGCAACACGATGAAAGTCAGCGACATCCTGCGAGTCAAGGGCAACACGCTCTTCACTGCAACGCCCGATCAACCCCTGGCTGACGCGGTCAACACCATGGCCGACAAGGACATCGGCTCGCTCGTCGTCATGGAGCATGGCGATCTGGTCGGCATGCTCACCTTCCGCGAGGTGATCGTCGCCATCGTCGCCAACGGCGGGCAGGTCGGCGGCACGCTGGTACGCAAGGCGATGGACGACCATCCCGTGACCTGCACCCTCGAAACCGATCTCGACGAGATCCGCCGCATCATGCTGGAGCGCCATGCGCGCTACATGCCGGTGATGGACAAGCGCATGCTGATGGGCGTGATCAGCTTCTACGACGTTGCCAAGGCAGTGGTCGACAGCCAGAACTTCGAGAACAAGATGCTGAAGGCATACATCCGCGACTGGCCTGCCGAAGACGAAAACTCTTGAGCTCGCCCGGGGCGTTGCGCACTTCGTGTCGCTTCGCCGACCGCCTGCCGAAGGAGAAACCGGCGGCTTGGCAAAGCCGGTTCCGCGGTGTCTCGCCAACGGGCTCGCTGCGCCAAGGCCTATTCCTTGATATTGGCGGCTTGAACGATCTTTTGATTGCGGGCGTATTCCGCGCGAACGAATCGGCCCAGTTCTTCCGGTGACCCGCTGCCGGGCACGGCGCCTTGTTCCTGCAGCTTGGCGCGCACGTCGGGGTCCTTCAGCACTGCGTTGAGTTCCTGGTTGAGGCGGCTCACGATCTCGGGCGGCGTTCCGGCCGGCGCGAAGAGGCCGGTCCAGCTCACCATCGAATAGCCTTTCAGGCCCGGCATTTCGTCGAAGGCCGGCACGTTGGGCATGGCGTCGAGCCGCTTGCTGCTCGTCACGCCCAGCGCTTTCACCCGGTTGCCGGTCACGTGCGGGATTGCGCTGGCGCTGACCAGCATCGCGAGGTCGACCTGGTTGCCGATCACGTCGGTGGCAATCTGTGCACCGCCGCGGTACGGGACGTGGGTCACGAAGGTGCCGGTGCGTTCCTTGAGCAGTTCCATGGCGAGTTGCAGCACCGTGCCCACGCCCGAGGTCGCGTAGTTGTACTTGCCCGGCGATGCCTTCGCGAGCTTCACGAAGTCGGCGAAATCCTTGACTGGCAGGCCGGGCCGCGCGACGAGCACCATCGGCGCGGTGTTGAGCATGCCGACGGGCGCGAGATCCTTGAGCGGGTCGAACTTGAAGGCGGCCGGGTTGATCAGCTTGCCGATCGCGATGGCGCTATCCGGCCCGGCGACGAGCGTGTAGCCGTCCGGAGTCGCGTTGACGGCCTTGGCCACGCCGATCGCGCCGCCTGCACCGGTCACGTTCTCGATCACGACCGACTGCTTGAGCCGCTCGCCGAGCTTGGTCGCAACGAGCCGCGCCGCGACGTCCACGCTGCCGCCGGCCGAATACGGAACGATCAGCGTGATCGGCTTGGCGGCCGGCCACGCGGGAGCCTGCGCGAATGCGGCGCCGGGCAGCGCGGCCATCAGCATCGAGGCGAGTAGGAGGGGGCGGCGGGTGTGCTTGTTCATGGCGTGGTGAGTTCAGTCTTGCGGAAGCTGGGCGCGGAGCGCATCGAATTCGTAGTTCCACTGCGTGTGCCATTGGCGGCGCAGCGAGTCGTCGATCCAGGCGCCATCGAGGCCGTTGTGCATGAAGCCGCGCAGGTCGTCGAGCCCGAAGCCGAAGTCGCGCACCATCATCAGCCAAGCCTGCGTCGGCGTGACCTTGTGCAGGGTCGGATCGTCGGTGTTCGGGTGGATGCGCAGGCCCAAGCCGGGCATCCGCCGGATCGGATGATCGAGCGCCCAGCGCTCGGGCGGCAAGGTCCGCAGGTAATAGGAGTTCGTCGGCACCACGGTGAACAGCACGCCACGTTCGGCGCACTCGCGCGCGAAGTCGGGCTGGTCGGTCACCGTGTAGCCGTGGTCGATCCGGTCGACTTTGAGCACATCGAGCGCGGTGCGCACGTTGGTCCACGGCATGCCGAACTCGCCGGCATGTGCGGTGGTCTTGAGGCCGGCGCGCCGGGCGTCGGCGTAGGCCTGCATGAAGAGTTCCGGTGGACGGTCGATCTCGCGGTAGTCGATGCCGACGCCGATGACTTCATCGCACCGGTTCTCCGTCACCCATTGCACCATTTCGACGGCTGCTTCGGGACTGGCCTCGCGGTCGATGGCCACGATGAGCCTGCCGGTGATGCCGAACTGCTGCTGTGCATCGTGGATGGCGCGCACGATCGCGTCCTGTGCCATCCGGTAGGCGATGCCGGATTCATGCACCGTGCCCGTCGGGTTCCAGAAGAACTCGCTGTAGCGAACCTGGTGACTGGCGGCGTCTTCGAGGTATTCGAGCGTGAGCCGGTGCAGGTCATCGGGCCCGCGCACCAGATGCGAGTCGAGCGCGCGAAGCACGCGCAGCACGCCGACCGGCTTTTCGCCTCGCGTGTAGAAGCCCTCGATTTCCTCGTCGGCCAGTGGCGCGCCGGCGCGGCGGTTGAGCAGGGCGAAGGTGTCGTGCCGCACGGTGCCGAACAGGTGGCAATGCAGTTCGACCTTCGGAATCGCATGGAGGAAGGATTCCAGGGTGAGCATGACGGGAAGTCTAGGCATGGGGAGTTGATAAGCAAAATTTTGAATTTCTATAATTTGATTCATCCAATTGATAACAATCCATGCCGCCTTCGTCTCTGCGTGCGCTGACGCTGCGCCAACTCCAGTTCTTCTCGGTCCTGGTCGAGGAGGGCCAGTTCGGCCGCGCGGCGCGGCGGCTTTCCATCACGCAGCCTGCGCTGAGCAATGCCATCAAGCAAATGGAAAAGCTGCTCGGAGCCGAGTTGCTGTCCCGCTCGACGCACAAGCTCGAACTCACGGCGGTGGGCGCCGAGGTCCTGGCGCGCACCGACTTTCTCGTCAACACGTTCGACGTCGCGTTGCGAGACATCGAGAGCACGGTACGGCGCGGGCGCGCGTTCGTGCGAATCGGCGTGATCCCGTCGGCGAGCGGCCTGGTTGCATCGGCAGTGGCTGAATTCACGAGAGGCGACGCGCCGCGTGAGGTCGAGTTCGGCTGGCGCGATGCACCGTCCAACACGCTGCTGGCGGAGGTGCGCAGCGGGCAACTCGATCTGGCGGTGGCGGCAATCACCGAGCCGCCAGGCGGGCTGGCCTGCGTCGACCTGTTTCTCGATCCGCTGGTGCTGGTGGTGCGGCGCGACCATCCGCTGGCGCAGGCGGGCGAGGCGAACTGGGAGGCGCTCGGGAGCGAGCGGCTGGTGCTCTTCGAGAGCGGCAGCATGCCGGCGCTCGGCGATCCGGCGCGCGCCCAGTTTGCGCAAGGGGCCGAGCCTTACCGTGTCAGCTACGCGGAGACGCTCTACGCATTGGTGCGCAGCGGCCACGCGCTGGGCCTGATGCCGAAGCTCTACACCTCGACGCTGCGCGACGATGATTTGAAGGTGCTCGACCTGCAGCGGCCGCACATCGAGCGGCGTGTCGTGCTGGTCTATCTGCCGGGGCCGATGCGCAACGTCGTCGCGCAGGAACTCATCGCGCATCTCGCCCGAGGCCTCCTGGAATAGGCTCCGCCATGGGCCGACGGGCCTTGCCGCCAGCGGCTAGTGCATCTCCGCAGCCGTGTGGATCGTCTCTCGCACGCGTGGATAGATCTGCGTATTCCACTTGCTGCCGCTGAAGACGCCGTAGTGGCCGACGCCGGCTTGCAGGTGGTGGGTCTTGAGGTACGGCCGTACGCTGGTGCACAAGTCCTGCGCAGCCACGGTCTGGCCGACGGCGCAGATGTCGTCGCGCTCGCCCTCCACGGTGAGCAATGCCGTCTTGCGGATGGCGGCGGGGTCCACCTTGCGGTCGCCGACCGTGAGTTTGCCGCGGGGCAGGTCGTAGGTCTGAAACACGCGTTCCACCGTTTCCAGATAGAACTCCGCCGGCAGGTCGTTCACCGCCAGGTATTCGTCATAGAAGTTCCGGATGACGGTGGCTTGGTCGACCTCGCCATCCACCAGATGCTGGAAGAGCTTGGCGAACTGCTGCTTGTGGCGGTCCGGGTTCATGCTCATGAACGCGCTGAGCTGCAGGAAGCCGGGGTAGACGCGCCGCATCATGCCGGCATGCGGCCATGGCACACGGCTGATCAGGTTGCGCTCGAACCAGCCGATGGAGCGTTCGTTCGCGAGCTTGTTCACCGCGGTCGGGTTGATTCGGCAGTCGACCGGGCCGGCCATCAGCGTCAGGCTGTACGGCGTGGACGGGTTGTCGTCTTCGGACATGAGCGCGGTCGCCGCCAGCGCCGCGACGCAGGGCTGGCACACCGCGACCATGTGCGTGCCCGGGCCGATCGCCTCGAGAAAACTGATGATCTGCAGCGTGTAGTCGTCGAGGCCGAATCCGCCGTGCCAGAGCGGCACATCGCGCGCGTTGTGCCAGTCGGTGATGTAGACGTCATGGTCGCGCAGCAGGGTGCGCACCGTTTCGCGCAGGAGCGTCGCGAAATGGCCCGACAGTGGTGCGGCCAGCAGCACCGGCGGATGCACCGCGCTGGTGTCCTTGCGAAAGTGCAGCAGCGTGCCGAAGGGCGCGACCAGCGCAGGCTCTTCATGCACCGCGACTTCCTCGCCGTCGACCATCACGCTATCGATGCCGTAGGGAGGACGCGTGTGCGTGAGCCGCATTCGCGAATACACCTCCATCGCCGCGGCCATTCGCCGTGTCAGGGTGCGGTCGGCTTTCGAGTGCCAGAGCGCGCTGCCGAGGTATTGGGCCGCAAGCCGGGATGGCGAAAGCAGGTCGGCGTTGGTTTGGTAGGCCCGGTACAGCATGCATGAGGTGTAGGCAAGTTGTGGGCCAAGCACGGGCGTGCGATCGGCAGGCGCACCGTTCTGGCACAGGCCTTGCACAGCTCCCAGGCCGATCCGGCAGCCGAGGAGCGTCAGCATGGCCAAACCCGTACTCACCATCAGCAGCAAGAACTACGGTGCGTGGTCGCTTCGCGGCTGGCTGATGTGCCGCCTTGCGGGCCTGGAGTTCACCGAGCACATCATCCCGCCCGACGATCCGGCGATGAAGGCCGAGATGCTGCTGCTCTCCGCCTCGATGCTGGTGCCCTCGCTGCAGCACGGCAGCGTCAAGGTGTGGGACACCTTGGCCATCGGTGAATACCTCAACGAAATCAAGCCCAAGGCCGGCCTGCTGCCCGCCGACATGAAGGCGCGTGCGCATTGCCGCGCGATCTGCGGCGAGATGCACTCGGGCTTCAGCTCGATGCGCGGATCGCTGCCGATGAACGTCAAGGCCAAGTTCCCCGCGTTCAAGATCTGGTCGCGCGCCCAGACCGACATCGACCGGGTGGTCGCGATCTGGCGCGAGTGCCTCAGTGCGTACGGCGGCCCTTTCCTGTTCGGTGAACAGCCCTGCATGGCGGATGCGATGTACGCGCCGGTCGTCACGCGTTTCATCACCTACGACGTGGCGCTCGACAGGACCTGCGCCGCCTATTGCAAGCGGATCATCGAATTGCCTGCCATGCAGGAATGGGTCAAGGCGGCAAAACAGGAGCCGGAAGAAATCGACGAACTCGACGCCGAGTTCTGAGCCCTTGCCGCCGGCCGGCCGGCCGGCCGTGTCAGCCCGCGGCCTTGCGGAACATGCGCAGGTCGAGCGTTGCTTCGTTGCCCAGCCACATTGCGTGAGCGGTGTGATCGAGGTAGTCGTCGCCGGTCAGGCCATGGACGAAGATGTCGAGCCCGTTGCGATGCTCGTCGAGCCAGCCGATGACTTCATCGAACTCCGCGGCGTCGAAAGCGATCTGGCAACTCCAGTGCGGATGGGGACCCACCAGCTTTTCATGGACCCGGCCCACCACCACGAGCAGGCTGTGGCCGGCGTCCTCGGCCAACTGGCGCGCCTGCTCGACGGTGTCCGGCCCGAAATAGATATGGGCGTGGTACTGCGGGTAGAGGTTTTCTGGGCGGCGAGGCATGGTGGACTCCGGGCGAACGTGGAGCTTACGCTTCTGCTTGTCCGTCGGTAACAGGCGCTTGCTGCATCGCAGGCGGAATGGTGAAATACTGTTATTTCATACAGCATCTAGACCCAGCCATGGCCGACGTATTCATCCCCCTGCACGCCCTGAAGGGCCGAGGTGCGGCCACGCACTTGCCGCATCGATTCGAGCGCGACGCGCGCAACGCCTTCGACGACGGCTGGGGCACGCTCGAGGAAGGCGCGGCCGATGCCGAAGGCTTGCCGCCCCTCGCCACCGAAGTCCGCTTCGAAAACGTCAAATCGGTGCTCACCCACAACGATTCCCCTGACGTGCCGTTCGACAGTTCGCTCAATCCGTACCGGGGGTGCGAGCACGGCTGCATCTACTGCTTCGCCCGTCCCACCCACAGCTACCTCAATCTGTCGCCAGGGCTCGATTTCGAGACCAAGCTGATCGCCAAGCGCAACATCGTCGAGGTGCTGCGCGCCGAACTGGGCCGCAAGAGCTACGTACCGAGTCCCATCGTGATCGGCACCGCGACGGATTGCTACCAGCCGATCGAGCGCGAACTCCGGCTCACGCGCTCGGTGATCGAACTGCTGAAGGAAACACGCCACCCCTTCGGCCTCGTCACCAAGTCCAGCGCGGTGGAGCACGACCTCGACGTGATCGCGCCGATGGCCGCAGAGCGCCTGGCGGCCGTGTACGTCACCATCACCACGCTGGATGGCGAACTGGCGCGCAAGCTCGAACCGCGCGCGGCGGCGCCGCACCGCCGCCTGCGCACCGTGCGCACGCTGGCCGAAGCGGGCGTCCCAGTGGGCGTGAGCGTGGGGCCGCAGATTCCGTTCGTCAACGAGGATATGGAGCAGGTGCTCGAAGCGGCCTGGGAAGCGGGTGCGCGCAGTGCGTTCTATACGGTTGTCCGCCTGCCTTGGGAAGTCGCGCCGCTCTTCAAGCAATGGCTGGAGCTGCACTACCCGCAGCGCGCGGGCCGCATCATGGCGCGCATCCGCGAGATGCGCGGCGGCAAGGACTACGACGCCGACTTCGCCACGCGCATGAAAGGCAGCGGGCTGTGGGCGGACCTGATCCGGCAGCGATTCGAGAAGGCAACCCAGCGCATCGGCTTCAACCGTGAGCGCACGACGCAGGACCTCAGCGCGTTCCGACCACCTGGCGCAGCGGGGCAGGGCAGCCTGTTCTAGCTTCGCTCGTGCCGCGGGGCTCGACGCCGCACCAGTCGCCGCCCAGCGCCTTCACGAGGAAGACGGAGGTCAGCATGCGCTGGCCATTGATCTGCGCAGCCTGGCGTTCGGTGTTGAGGAGTGCCTGCTGGGCGGTAATCACATCGAGATAGATCGACGCGCCGCCCTCGTAGCGGCTGGCCGCCATGTCCAGCACGCGGCGCGAACTCGCGACGGCTGCGAGTGCTTGGGTCGATGCGCGGTCCAGCGATGCCAGGCCGGTGATGCCGTCCTCGGCCTCCTGCATCGCGGTCAGGACGACGCGGCGGTAGTTGGCCACGGCGGCGTCGTAGCCGGCGCGCGTGAAATCGACATTGGCGCGGATGCGCCCGCCGTCGAAGATCGTCTGCGTGGCCGAGACGCCGATCGACCACAGCAGGCTGTTGGCATTGAACAGGGTCGAAAGCGTTCGGCTGTCGAGGCCCCCGGTCGGGAACAGCATCACGCTCGGATAGAAGGCCGCGGTGGCCACGCCGATCTGCGCATTGGCTGCGGCCATCGCGCGCTCCGCGGACGCGACGTCGGGTCGGCGCTCCAGTGCATCCGACGGCACGCCGATGGGAATCGCGGGTGGCACGAGCGGCTTGAGATCGGCCGCGATCGAGAACACGGGCGCGGGCGTTCCGGTCAGCGTGGCGATCGCGTGTTCGTACTGGGAGCGCTGTTTCTTCAGCACGTCCACTTGTGTGAGCGTGTTGTCGAGCAGGGCTTGCTGTTGGGCGACGTCCAGGCCCGACACGGCACCCAGATCGTGCCGATCGGTCACGAACTCCAGCGCGCGACGCTGCAAGGCGATGGAGCGCGCGAGCACATCCAGTTCCACGTCGGTCGAACGCAAGTTGAAGTAGCTCGACGCCAGGTCGGTCGTGAGCAGGAGTCGGGTGTTCTCGAGGTCGGCGGCCGACTGCGCGGCCGACGCCGTTGCGCCTTCGACGGACCGCTGCACGCGCCCTGCGAGGTCGAGTTCGTAGCTCGCCGTGAGCGACAGCGCGAAGTCGTTCTGCACCGTCGAGAAATTGGGCGCGTTGTAATTGGTGAGCGGACGGTTTTCCGAGATCTGGAAACGCGCCGCGCGCGCGCCGAGTCCGACTTGCGGATAGCGCGCCGCCTCGCTGCCGGCGAGCGATGCGCGCGCCTGAGCCAGCCTCGCGGCAGCCACGTCCAGCGTCGGGTTGTTGACCAGCGCCTTTTGCTGCAGTGCGTCGAGCTGCGCGTCACCGAAACGCTGCCACCAGCGGCCCTTGGCGTCTGCGTCGCTGGGTGTGCCCTGGCGCCACGGTTCTTCGAGCTGCCAGGTCACCGGCACGTCGACGGGCGGCTTCCGGTAGTCCGGCCCTGCAACGCAGCCCGCCAGCAGCGCGGCCGCCAGTATCGAGATCCGGGGCAAGCTCACGCCGGTTCCTTGGCGACCACGACGACGTCGCCCTCGGCCAGCGAATCCGACGGGTTCAGCACCAGCCGGTCGGTGGCGCCGAGGCCATCGAGCACTTCGACCGTCTCCCCGTAGTTGCGTCCGAGTTGCACGGTGCGCAGGCGAACGCGCCCCTGCCCGTCGACCACGGCCACGCGCGTGCCTTCGGCCCTGAAGAGCAGCGCGTTGGCGGGAATGGTGAGCGACTGGCTTGCCGCGAGCGGCAGCGAGACCTGCACGTAGGCACCGGGCAGCAGGGTGCCGTCCTTGTTGGGCAAGGACACCTCGACCTGCATCATCCGCGTGGTCGTGTCGATCGCGCCCGACGTGCGCGCCACTTCGCCCTTGAAACTCTGGCCGCGCAGTTCGGACTGGGTGACGACGACCGGCTGCCCGGCCTTGATGAGCTGCGCATAGGCCTGCGGCACGTTGATGTACACCCGCAGCGGGTCGGTCTGCGCGAGCATGAACAGCGCCCGCCCGCCACCACCTCCGCCCGCATCGATCAGGTCGCCCACGTCGACGTTGCGCCGCGTGACGACCCCGGCGAAGGGCGCCAGGACGCGCTTGAATCCCTCGGTCTGCCGCAAGCGCTGCACGTTGGCGTCGGCGGCGGCCAGGTTCGCGGTGGACTGTGCGAGCGCGCTGCGGCGCTCGTCCAGGTCCTGCTGCGAGACCACGTCCTTCTTGCGCAGGTTCTCCCAGCGGGCGACCGTGCTCTTCGCCAGTTCCAGCCCCGAGGCTGCCTGCTGGCGTGCCGCGATGGCCTGTGAAAGTTGCTGGTCGATTTCCGGCGTCTCGATCTCGGCCAGGAGTTCACCCTTTTCGACACGGCTGCCGATGTCCTTGGTCCACCTGCGCAGATAGCCGCTGGCGCGTGCCGAGATCGGCGACTGCACGAAGCCCTGCAGCGTGCCCGGCAGCGCCAGCGTCTGGCCGGCTGCCGCCGTCTGGGGCAGGGCCGTCTTCACGTACTGCGCGGCGCGCTCGGTGGTGCCGGCCTCCAGCGCGCGCGCATTGCTCATGCGGACGAACACGGTGCGCGCGGCGCCGACTGCCAGCAGCACGAGCACGATGAGCACCGCGATCCGGGTGCGGCGCAAGATCTGCCGGCGCTTCGGCAGCTCGTGGTGAGCGCCGTCTTCATCGACGGCGATCGGGTGGATGGCCAATGCCGCGTGGCGTTGCTCCGACATGTTTTCAGGTCTCCTGGGGCTCGGCCCCGAGCGAGGATGATGCAGATGGGGCAGTGTCGCGCGCTGCCTTGCGGCGCGCGCGGCGGCTGTGGATTTCGGCGAAGACGGCCGGCACGAAGAACAGCGTCGACACCGTCGCGAACAGCAGGCCACCGATCACGGCGCGGCCGAGCGGCGCGTTCTGCTCGGCGCCTTCACCGAGCCCCAGCGCCATCGGGATCATGCCGATGATCATCGCCAGTGCCGTCATGAGCACCGGCCGGATGCGCGTGGCGCCGGCCTCGAGCGCGGACGAGAGAGGGGTGGTCCCCGCCGAGAGCCGCTCGCGCGCGAAGGCCACCAGAAGGATGCTGTTCGCCGTCGCGACGCCCATGGTCATGATCGCGCCTGTCAATGCCGGCACGCTGAGGGTGGTGCCGGTGATGAACAGCATCCATGCGATGCCGGCCAATGCCGCCGGCAGCGCAGTGATGATGATGGCTGCATCGATCCACGACTGGAAGGTCACCACGATCAACAGATAGACCAGGACGATCGCCATCGCCAGGCCGACGCCCAGCCCGATGAAGGACGACTGCATGGTCTGCACCTGTCCGCGCACCGTCACCTGGCTGCCCCGCGAAAGCTTGGGCCGCATCTCGTCGACCAGCGCCTGCACCTTGGACGCCACGCTCGCGAGGTCGGTCCCCTGGACGCTGACGTACACGTCGACCACCGGGCTGATGTTGTAGCGCGAGACCACCGCCGGCTGCCGTCCGGGCTGGGCGTCGACCAGGTTGCCCAGCAACTGCGGCGCATTGCCGGCAGCCGCGCCACCGCCGCCAGCGCCGACCGGGATGTTGAGTAGCGAATCCAGCGAGTCCACGTTGTACTGCGGCGATTGCACCGCGATGTTGTAGACGACGCCATTCTGCGGGTTGAGCCAGAACGCCGGCGCCGTCTGCGAACTGCCGGACAGCGCGATCAGCACGTTCTGCCCGACGTTCGCGGCCGTCAGCCCGAACTGCTGCAGCCGCGTGCGGTCCATCTGCAGGTTCAGGCCGGGGCCGTCCAGCCGCTGGTGCACGTGCGCGTCGACCGCGCCGGGAATCTGCCGGATGGCCTTGACCAGTTCCGCAGCGCGGGCCGCGTTGGCGTTGATGTCGTTGCCGCTGAACTGCACGTCGATGGCCGCGGGCAGGCCGAAGTTGAGGATTTGCGTGACGATATCCGCCGGCTGGAAGAAGAATTCCGTGCCCGGAAAGCGCTTGGGCAGCTCGGCGCGCAAGAGTGAAACGAACTCTTCGGTCGGCCTGTGCCCGTCGCGCAGCGACAGCAGGATCTCGCCGTCCAGCGTGCCGATGGTTCCGGCATTGCTGTAGGAGAGGTTGATGCCGCTGTTGGGCACGCCGAGGTTGTCGAGGATGGTTTCGAGCTGGTCCTTGGGAATCAGCTGCCGGATCGCCGCTTCGACTTCGTCGGCCAAGCGCGCCGTTTCCTCGATGCGGGTGCCGGTGGGGGCGCGCATGTGGAGGCGGATCTGGCCGGCATCCACGCCGGGGAAGAAGTCGCGGCCCAGCACCGGGTACAGCAGGCACGACAGAACGCAGAAGCCCAGGAAGAGCACGATGAACTGCCCGCGCTTCGCCAGCAGGGCCGACAGCACGAGCGTGTAGGCCCGCCGAACGCGCTCGAACTTGCGGTCGAAGCTGCGGTAGACCCGCTGCAGCAAGCCCGGATGGGTGTCGGCGGCGGCCTTGGCATGCACGCCGCCCATCAGCAGCATGACCAGCGTCGGGACCAGCGTGCGCGAGAGGATGTAGGACGCCAACATCGCGAACACCACCGCTTCCGCGAGCGGCACGAAGAGAAATCGCGCCACGCCCGACAGGAAGAACATCGGGACGAACACGATGCAGATGCAAAGCGTCGACACGAAGGCCGCCGGCCCGATCTCGCCGGCGCCGACCAGGATGGCCTCGTTGAGCTCGGTGCCCATGTGCAGGTGGCGCTCGATGTTCTCGATCGTCACGATCGCCTGGTCCACCAGGATGCCGACCGAGAGCGCAAGGCCGCCGAGCGTCATGAGATTGAGCGTCTGGCCCAGCGCATAGAGCACGAGGATGGACGCCAGGATCGACAGCGGGATCGTGAGCGCAATGATGAGCGTGCTGCGCCAGTTGCCCAGGAAGAGCAGCACCATCGCGGCCGTCAGCGCCGCGGCAATGACCGCTTCGGCCACCACGCCCTGCACGGCAGCCTTGACGAAGACTGACTGGTCGAAGAGCGGCGTGATCTTGATGTCCGCCGGCATGCCCTGCGCGGCGACGGGCAGCAACGCCCGCAAGTTGGAGACGATGTCCAGCGTCGACGCGCCGCCGTTCTTCAGTACCGACAGCAGTACGCCGCGCACGCCGTCCTGCCGCACCACATTGGTCTGAGGCGAAAAGCCGTCGCGCACGTTCGCAACGTCGCGAAGGTAGGTGGTGGCGCCGGCGGAAGTCCGCACCGGCAGGTCGTTGAGGCCGGCGATGGCCTCGGGCGAGCCGTTCATGCGCACGCTGTATTCGGTGGCGCCGAACTTGGCCGTGCCCGACGGCAGGATCAGGTTTTGCGCGTTGACCGCATTGACCACGTCGGCCGGCGACAGGCCGCGCGCCTGCATTGCCTGCGTGTCGAGGTCGACCGAGATGAGCCGGTTCTTGCCGCCATAGGGGAAGGGCACCGCCACGCCCGGCACGGTGATGAGCTGCGGCCTGAGCTGGTTGATCGCCGCGTCGAACAGCGCGTTTTCCGCCCGCGTGGGGCTCGACAGCGCCAACTGGATGACCGGAATGCTCGATGCCGAGTACTTGATGACCAGCGGCGGCGTGATGCCCGGCGGCAACTGGCGGACCTGTGTCTGCATCGAGGCCACGACCTGCGCGATGGCCGTCTCGATGTTCGCTGTCGGCTGGAAGAAGACCTTGATGACCGTGACCCCCGCCAGCGACTGCGACTCGATGTGCTCGATGTCGCTCACCGTCGTGGTCAGGCTGCGCTCGGTCTGGCCGGCGATGCGCTGGCCCATCTCCTGTGCCGGCAGGCCGCCGTAGTTCCAGATGATGCTGATGACCGGAATATTGATTTCCGGAAAGATGTCTGTCGCCATCCGTAACAGCACGAATGGCGTTGCCAGCACGATGAGCATCGCCATCACGATGAAGGTGTACGGGCGACGCAGGGCGAGCTGGACCATGGACACGACTTGTTACTTCTCGACAACGAGGCCGCCATCATAAGGAGAGATGGCAACACAATGGAGCCTATGCAGCAGCTTTACGTTCCCGGTCGCGACACCTTTCATTGGCTGGTGGTGATGGGCGTCTCCGGCTGCGGAAAATCCAGCCTGGGTGCAGCGCTGGCGCGCGAACTGGCGCTGCCGCTGATCGAAGGGGACGACTTCCATTCGCCCGAAAGCGTGAGCAAGATGCGCGCCGGCATTGCCCTGACCGATGCCGACCGGGCCGACTGGCTCGCCACCTTGGGTCGGGAACTGGCAAGTCACCCGGAAGGGGCGGTGCTCACCTGCTCGGCGCTCAAGCGCGACTATCGCGAGCGTCTCCGCGCCGCCGTGCCGGGGCTGCGCTTCGCGTTCCTGGCATTGACGCGCGAGGAGTCCGAGCGGCGGGTCGCGTCGCGGGCCGGTGCACACATGTTCCCGGCCAGCCTCGTTGCCAACCAGTTCGCGACGCTCGAATCGCCGGTGGGTGAGCCGGGTGTGCTGGAACTCGATGCGACAGCGCCGAGGGATGAACTCGTCGCGAAGACACGCACCTGGCTCGCCGAGGCCGCTCCGCCGGGCTAGGCCGCGGCGCGAAGCCCGAGTGCGTCGAACACCCGGATCGCCGCGTACGAATCGTTGGCCGCGTAGCGCAGTTGTGCGTCGGTGAGTTGCCGGTTGGCCCAGTTCGATGTCGTGGCCTTGCGCGACTTGACGAAACGCCGGTTGAACACCAGCGCCACCGCCGTCTTCACGCCGACCGACTTGCGGTAGCCGCGGCGGCGGAATTCGCTGTCGATATCGAATACGGCTTGCGGCTCGACGCCGAAGCGCTGGCGGATCAGGCCCAGATCGCTCGACAGGCCGAAACCCACTTTCGTGAGCTCCGTCGAAGCGAGCAAGGCGCCCAGCGCGCCGTGGAACTCCGTGCGATGCAGCTGGAACAGCCATGCCTCGTGGAGCGTCGCGAACTGGACCACGTGCGGGCCGCCGGAGACCTCGAACTTCGCGAAGGTGGGTTTCGATTCGGTGTCGAAGCCCACCACGCCGCTGGCGAGCAGCGCCTTCGTCGCGTCGTGCGCTTCCTGCGGCGTTGTGACGACCCGGATGTCCTGGAGCCCGAGGCCGTCGAAAGGTTCGAGCAGGGCGATCTGCTCGCGCTCGGGCAGCGGGGGGAGGGCTTGATTCATCAGGGGGTGGCCGATTCAGGCTCGCAGGATATGGCCGTGATGGGCCAGGTGATCGGCAATGAAGCTCTGGATGAAGTAGTAGCCGTGGTCGTAACCCTCGTGCCGCCGCAGGCTCAGCGGCTGGCCGGCTGCGAAGCACGCGGCCTCGAACAACTGCGGGTGCAACTGCTCGGCCAGGAATTTGTCGGCCAGGCCCTGGTCGACGAGGATGCCTTCCGGATAGGGCGCGACGACTTGCGACTGCATCAGCGCGCACGCATCGTGCGCGAGCCAGGCGCTGCGGTCGGTGCCCAGGTAGCCGCTGAATGCCTTCTCTCCCCACGGACACTGGGAAGGCGCGCAGATCGGTGCGAAGGCCGACAACGATTTGAAGCGTCCCGGATGCCGCAGCGCCAGCGTCAGCGCGCCATGGCCACCCATCGAGTGGCCGAAAATTCCGATGCGCTTCGCATCGATGGCAAAGGCTTGGGTGACGAGCGGGAGCAGTTCGTGGATCAGCCAGCTTTCCATGCGCCAGTGATCGGTCCAGGGCTCGGCCGTCGCGTCGAGATAGAAGCCGGCGCCGACGCCGAAGTCCCAACTCGACGTCGCGCCCGCGATCCCCTCGACCACCGGCCCCCGGGGGCTGGTGTCCGGAGCGATCAATGCAAGGCCCAGTTCGGCCGCGACTCGTTGCGCGCCTGCCTTCACCATGAAGGTTTCATCGTTGCACGTCAGGCCCGCGAGGTACATCAGGGCGGGCACCGGCCCGTGCTCGGCTTGCGGCGGCAGGTACACCGAGAAGCGCATCGGCAGGCCGATCTCGCGCGAGGCGTGTTCGTGGAAGCGTTGCACACCGCCGAAGCAGCGGTGTTGCGAAAGGGTCTTCAGGCTATCTGTCATGTCTTGAGGGCGGGTACGAGTTCGAGCACCGCATCCGCGAAAACGCGCGGTGCTTCCTGCGGCATGTTGTGGCCGACGCCGGGCACGATGCGATGCGAACGCGGTCCGTTGAAGCGGTGCGCATGGGCGGAGGCATCGGCCACCGGCCGCACGCCATCGTCTGCGCCGTCGAACGTGATGGTCGGTACGGTGATCGACGGTTGCGCGGCCAGACGCGCCTCGATGGCGGCATAGGCCGGGTCGCCCGGCACGAGGCCGAAACGGTGGCGGTACGAGTGGATCACGACCTCGACGAAATCCGGATGGTCGAAGGCCGACGCGCTGCGCTCGAAGGTCGAATCGTCGAACTTCCAGGTCGGCGACCAGAGCCGCCAGAGCAGCCGGGTGATGCCACGGCGGTTGGCCGCCAACCCGGCGCGTCCGCGCTCGTTGTGGAAGTAGTACTGGTACCAGAGCCGGTGCTCGTTCTCGGCGACCTCCGGCTCCATTGCCCTGGCGATGTTCTGGATGTTGTAGCTATTGAAGGAGACCAGCCCGGCGCAGCGTTCAGGCCAGAGTGCTGCCACCACGCAGGCGGCGCGGCCGCCCCAGTCGTAGCCGGCCAGCACCGCACGCGGGATCGCGAGAGCATCCAGCAGCGCAAGCAAGTCCGCCCCCAGCGCTGACTGTTCGCCGGAGCGCGGCGTCGCGTCGCTCAGGAAGCGCGTGGCACCGTAGCCGCGCAGGTACGGCACGATCACCCGGCATCCCGCATCGGCCAACATGGGCGCAACGTCGACGTAGCTGTGGATGTCGTATGGAAAGCCATGCATGAGCAGCACGGGCGGGCCGTCGGCCGGACCGGCCTCGAAGTAGGCGACTTCCAGCACGCCGGCCCGGATTGTGCGCAGTGCGTCCATGCGGGTCATGGCAGTTCCAGTTCTAGTACAGGACAACGCCGCGGATCGACTCGCCGCTCTTCATGAGATCGAAGCCCTTGTTGATGTCCTCCAGCGGCATCGTGTGGGTGATCAGGTCGTCGATGTTGATCTTGTTTTCCATGTACCAGTCGACGATCTTGGGCACGTCGGTGCGTCCGCGCGCGCCGCCGAAGGCCGAGCCTTCCCACTTGCGGCCGGTCACGAGCTGGAAGGGCCGGGTGCTGATTTCCGCACCGGCTTCGGCCACGCCGATGATGATGCTGCGGCCCCAGCCCTTGTGCGTGCACTCCAGCGCCTGGCGCATCACCTGCGTGTTGCCGATGCACTCGAAGCTGTAGTCGGCGCCGCCGTCGGTCAGTTGCACGATGGCATCCACCACGTTCGGCGTGTCCTTCGGGTTGATGAAGTGCGTCATGCCGAACTTGCGGGCCATCGCCTCGCGCGCCGGATTCAGGTCGACGCCGATGATCTTGTCCGCGCCCACCATCTTCGCGCCCTGGATCACGTTCAGGCCGATGCCGCCGAGACCGAACACGACCACGTTCGCACCGGCTTCGACCTTGGCCGTGAAGATCACGGCGCCAATGCCGGTGGTCACGCCGCAGCCGATGTAGCAGACCTTGTCGAAGGGCGCGTCCTCGCGGATCTTGGCCAGCGAGATCTCGGGGGCGACCGTGTAGTTGCTGAAGGTGCTCGTGCCCATGTAGTGGAAGATGGGCTTGCCGTCCAGGCTGAAACGGCTGCTGCCGTCGGGCATCAGGCCCTTGCCCTGGGTGCCGCGGATGAGTTGGCACAGGTTGGTCTTGCGCGAAAGGCAGAACTTGCACTGGCGGCATTCGGGCGTGTAGAGCGGGATGACGTGGTCGCCCTTCTTGAGGGTGGTCACGCCGGGGCCCACGTCGACCACGATCCCCGCGCCTTCATGGCCCAGGATGGCGGGGAAGATGCCTTCGGGGTCCGCGCCCGAAAGCGTGTAGTAGTCGGTGTGGCAGATCCCGGTGGCCTTGATTTCCACCAGCACTTCGCCGAAACGGGGGCCTTCGAGGTCCACGGTCTCGATGGTCAGGGGCGCGGCGGATTTCCAGGCGACGGCGGCTTTGGTTTTCATGGGTCCTAGGGGGTTCGATTCGGGAACCGGGCACTATAAGATGCCCGGCACAGGAGCGTCACGTCATGAAGAAAATCCTTGTCCTCAACGGCCCGAACCTCAACCTGCTCGGTACGCGCGAGCCCGCGCAATACGGCTACGAAACACTGGCCGACGTCGAGCGCATGTGCGCGGAAACGGGCGCGAAGATCGGCGTGGAAATCGAGTGCCGACAGTCCAACCACGAAGGCCAGCTCATCGACTGGATCCACGAGGCCGGTCGGGAGGTGGCGGCGGGCCGCATGTTCGGCGTGGTCATGAACCCCGGCGCCTACACGCACACGTCGGTCGCGCTGCACGACGCCATCAAGGGCGCGAGCGTGCCTTTGGTGGAACTGCACATCTCCAACGTGCATGCGCGCGAGGAGTTTCGGCACCATTCATTCATCTCGCCCGCGGCGCGCGGCATCATCGTCGGCTTCGGTGTGAAGGGCTATCCGCTCGCGATCGAGGCGCTGGTGCGCGTGAGCGAGTCGAAGTGAAGATCAAGTCCGTCCAGCCCTTCATCCTGCATGTGCCGGTCACCGGCAGCCAGATCGCCGACAGCACGCACAGCATCACGCATTGGGGTGTGGTCGGCGCGCAGGTCGAGACCGAAGACGGCCTCAAGGGCTACGGTTTCACCGGCACGCACGCGCATCTGCCCGGCGACCAGCTCATCACGCGGTGCATCGAGACCTGCCATGCGCCGCTGCTGGTCGGGGAGGATGCGAACGACGTGCATCGGCTTTGGTTGAAGCTCGCCCGCAACCCTGCGCTGCAGTGGATCGGCCGCGCCGGCATCACCACGCTGTCGCTCGCGGCGATCGACATCGCGCTCTGGGACCTGAAGGCCACGGCCGCCGGCGTTCCGCTCTGGAAGCTGCTCGGCGGCCAGGTCCGGCAGAAGGTTCGGGCCTACAACACCGACATCGGCTGGCTCAGCATCGCGGATGACAAGCTGGTCGAAGGTGCACGGCGTGCGGTGGACGAAGGCTTCACCGGCATCAAGATCAAGGTCGGCTCGAGCGTGGACCGCGACCTGCGCCGCCTCGAAGCCGTGCGAAAGGCGATCGGCCCGGAGGTCACGCTGGCGGTCGACGGCAACGGCAAGTGGAGCCTGGCGGATTGCCTGCGCTTCTGCCGCGGCGCGGAGGCGTCCGATGTGTTCTGGTTCGAGGAGCCGCTCTGGTACGACGACGTCAAGGGCCATGCGCAATTGGCACGCGCCACGCGCATTCCGGTGGCGCTCGGCGAGCAGCTCTATACAGCCGATGCGTTCTCGGAGTTCTTCGCGCAGCAGGCCATCCACTGGGTGCAGCCCGACGTGACGCGCATGGGCGGCATCACCGAGGTCCTGCAGGTCTGCGAGGCCGCGCACGCATTCCGCCTGCCCGTCGCGCCGCATGCAGGCGACATGAGCCAGGTCCACGTGCACCTGAGCTATGCCCATCCGGCCTGCGAGGTGCTGGAGTACATCCCCTGGATCAAGGCCTGCTTCACCGACCCGGCCGAGGTGGTGGACGGCCATTTCGCGCTGCCGCAAGAGCCCGGCGCGGGAACCACCCCGACCTCCGACGCCTGGCAGAAGTACCGCCAGGCCACCGCATGATGAGCGAGCGGGCAGGCTTGTTCGAAGGCGCGGATGGTGCCTTGCGCTGCCGCTGGTGCGAATCGACGCAGATCTATCGGGATTACCACGATAGCGAATGGGGCTTTCCGGTCACGGACGACCGGAGGCTTTTCGAGAAGCTGTGCCTCGAAGGCTTCCAGGCGGGGTTGAGTTGGCTGACGATCCTCAACAAGCGGGAGGCCTTCCGGCGCGGCTTTGCGCAGTTCGAGGCCGAGCGCGTAGCGCGCTTCGGCGCCGACGACATCGCGCGACTGCTCGCCGATGCGGGCATCGTGCGGCATCGCGGCAAGATCGAGTCGGCCATCAACAACGCGCAGCGTGTGCTCGAACTGCGCCAGGAATTCGGCTCCCTGGCTGCCTATGCGTGGCGCTTCGAACCTGAAGCAAGCTCGCGTCCGAAGCGGATCACGCACGAGGCCTTGCGCGCGATGACGACGTCGGCCGAGTCGGTGGCGATGTCCAAGGACTTGAAGAAGCGCGGCTGGAGCTTCGTCGGACCGACGACCGTCTATGCCTTCATGCAGGCCATGGGCCTGGTCAACGATCACATCGAGGGCTGCCACGCCCGCGAGCAGGCGCTGAAGGCACGCGCCAAGCTCAAGCTGCCACGCTGATTGCCCGGCTACGCAGCCTGCGGCCCCGGAACCTTGCGGTGGTTCACGCGGCCCTGGCTGTCGACGCTCTCCAGATGGACGTCGAAGCCCCACAGCCGCGCCACGTGCTTGAGCACTTCCTGCGAATCGTCGTGCAGCGGGCGGTTGTTGTGCTGCGTGTGGCGCAGGGTCAGCGACCGGTCGCCGCGCAGGTTGACGCTCCACACCTGGATGTTGGGCTCGCGGTGGTTGAGGTCGTACTGGCGCGACAGCGATTCACGCAACTGGCGGTAGCCGCTGTCGTCGTGGATGGCTGAAACCTCCAGTTCGGGCTCGCTTTCCTGGTCGCGCACCGCAAAAAAGCGGAAATCGCGCATCAGCTTGGGCGAAAGGAATTGGCCGATAAAGCTCTCGTCCTTGAAATTGCGCATGGCGTAGTCGAGCGAAGTCTGCCAGGGGGTGCCCGCCAGATCGGGGAACCAGCGCTTGTCTTCATCGGTCGGCTTTTCGCAAATGCGACGGAGATCCGTGTACATCGCGAATCCGAGGGCATAGGGATTGATGCCGCTGTAGGCGCGATGGCCGATCGGCGGCTGGTAGACGACGTTGGTGTGCGACTGTAGCCACTCCATCATGAAGCCGTCCGCCAGCAGGCCTTCGTCGTAGAGCGTATTGAGCAGGGTGTAGTGCCAGAAAGTGGCCCAACCCTCGTTCATCACCTGCGTCTGGCGCTGCGGGTAGAAGTACTGCCCGATTTTGCGCACGATACGCACCACTTCGCGTTGCCAGGGTTCCAACAATGGTGCATTTTTCTCGATGAAGTACAGCAGGTTCTCCTGCGGCTCCGCGGGAAAGCGCCTGGACGCCTCTTCCTCTTCGGCGCTCCGGCCGCTTCGCCGGGGCAGGGTGCGCCACAGGTCATTGACCTGCTGTTGCAGGTGGTGCTCGCGCTCCTCGCGGCGCGCCTGTTCCTGGCTGAGCGAAAGCCTTTGAGGTCGGCGGTAGCGATCCACGCCATGGTTCATCAGGGCGTGGCAGGAATCCAGCAGGTCCTCGACGGCGGACACACCGTGGCGCTCCTCGCACTCCGAGATGTAGTTCCGGGCATAGACCAGGTAGTCGATGATGGACGAGGCATCCGTCCACATCTTGAAGAGGTAGTTGCCCTTGAAGAAACTGTTGTGGCCGTAGGCAGCATGGGCAATCACCAGGGCCTGCATCGCCATGGTGTTTTCTTCCATGAGGTAGGCGATGCACGGATCGGAATTGATCACGATCTCATAGGCCAGGCCCATGTGGCCGCGGCGGTAGTTCTTCTCGGTGGCAATGAACTGCTTGCCGTAGGACCAGTGGCGGTAGATGACCGGCATGCCCACCGATGCGTAGGCGTCCATCATCTGCTCGGCCGTGATGATCTCCAGCTGGTTGGCGTAGGTGTCCAGCTTGTATCCGCGTGCCACGCGGGCGATCTCGCCGTGGTACTGCTCGATCAGTTCGAAAGTCCAGTCCGACGGGCTGGGCAAGGGGGTTCGGGTCTTCGCGTTCACGCCGGTCCTCTCTCTTTCTTGAACAGGTCGCGGAACACGGGGTAGATGTCCTGTGCATCGGCCACCTTGCGCATGGCAAAGTTCTTGTGCGAGCCGACCAGCTGGGTGTATTCCTCCCACATGTTCTGCTCGGCCTCGGCCACCTGTACATAAGCGTAGTAGCGCACCACCGGCAGCAGATGCTCGCTCAGGAGCTCACGGCAGCGGCCGCTGTCCTGGTGCCAGTTGTCGCCGTCGCTGGCCTGCGCTCCGTAGATGTTCCACTCGTTGCTCGGGTAGCGCGCACGGATGATTTCGTTCATCAAGGTGAGGGCGCTGGAGACCACGGTGCCACCGGTCTCGGTGGCATGGAAAAACTCTTCTTCGGTGACTTCGGCGGCCTGCGTGTGGTGGCGAATGAAAACGAGGTCGATCTTCTCGTAGTGCCGGGTCAGGAACATGTACAACAGCATGAAGAAGCGCTTGGACATGTCCTTGCGCGCCTCGTCCATCGAGCCGGAGACGTCCATCAGGCAGAACATCACCGCCTTGGCCGAAGGCACCGGCACCTTCACGCGGTTGCGGTAGCGCAGGTCGATGGGGTCGAGATACGGAATGCGCTTGGCCTTGCCGCGCAGTTCCTCGAGCCTCGCTTCGGTTTCGCGGATCTCGCGTTGCACCAGCGCATCTGCCGCGCGCGGGCTGCGCTGCAGATGCAGCAGGTGCGCCTCGAGTTCTCGGATCTCGCGCCGGGAGTCGCCGCCCAGCGCGATGCGCCGCGCCAGTGCGCCGCGCATCGAACGCACGACATGCAGGTTGCTCGGATTGCCGTCGCTGACGAAGCCCGCGCGATGGCTCTTCCATTCCGGCACTTCGGCCAACTGGGTGCGGATCAGGTGGGGCAGGGCAAGGTCCTCGAAAAAGACCCGCATGAACTCTTCCTTGGTCAGGCGGAAGACGAAATCGTCTTCGCCCCCTTCGCCGTCGCCGGCCTGCGAGCCGCTGCCCGATCCGCCGCCGCCTTGCGGCCGCTCGATGCGGTCGCCCTTGACGTACTCCTTGTTGCCCGGATGCACGTACTCGCGGTCGCCGCCCTGGCCATGGCCGAACACCGGCTCGGACACATCGCGCTTGGGCAGCGTGATGTCCTCGCCCTGTTCGAGGTCGCGGATGCCGCGGCCGCTGACGGCGCGGCGCACGGCATCACCGATCTGCTCGCGGTAACGCCGCAGGAAACGCTCGCGGTTGCCAATGGACTTGTTCTTGCCCGACAACCGGCGGTCGATGATCTGCTGCAGCATGGCCACGGCCGGAACTCCTTCAGCTCATCATGAGCTCTTGCGAACGCGCAAATACCACTCGCACAGCAGACGCACCTGTTTGGCGGTGTAACCCTTCTGCACCATGCGATTGACGAAGTCCTCGTGCTTCTTGAGCTCGTCGGCGCTGCTCTTGGCATTGAAACTGATGACAGGCAGCAGTTCCTCGGTGTTGGAGAACATCTTCTTCTCGATCACCGTGCGCAGCTTCTCGTAGCTGGTCCACAGCGGGTTCTTGCCCGCGTTGCCGGCTCGCGCGCGCAGCACGAAGTTCACGATCTCGTTACGGAAGTCCTTGGGGTTGCTGATCCCCGCGGGCTTCTCGATCTTCTCGAGTTCGGCATTGAGCGATCCGCGGTCGAAGACTTCGCCGGTGTCCTGGTCGCGGTACTCCTGGTCCTGGATCCAGTAGTCGGCGTAGGTCACGTAGCGGTCGAAGATGTTCTGCCCGTATTCGGAGTAGCTCTCGAGGTACGCCGTCTGGATCTCCTTGCCGATGAACTCCGCATAGCGCGGCGCCATCAGCTCCTTGATGTAGGACAGGTACTTCTGCTCCGTCTCGGGCGCAAACTGCTCGCGCTCGATCTGCTGCTCGAGCACATACATGAGGTGCACGGGGTTCGCCGCGACCTCGCTGCTGTCGAAGTTGAAGACCTTGGAGATGATCTTGAACGCAAAGCGCGTCGAAGTGCCGCTCATGCCCTCGTCGACGCCCGCGTAGTCGCGGTACTCCTGGATGGACTTGGCCTTGGGGTCCGTGTCCTTCAGGTTGTCGCCGTCGTAGACCTGCATCTTGCTGAAGATGCTGGAGTTCTCGGGCTCCTTGAGGCGCGTGAGCACCGAGAACTGCGCCATCATGCGCAGCGTGCCGGGTGCGCAGGGCGCTGCTGCAAGAGACGAATTGCGTACCAGCTTCTCGTAGATCTTGATCTCTTCGGAGACGCGCAGGCAGTACGGCACCTTGACGATGTAGATGCGGTCGAGGAAGGCCTCGTTGTTCTTGTTGTTGCGGAAGGCCTTCCACTCGCTCTCGTTGCTGTGTGCGAGCACGATGCCATCGAAGGGGATGGCACCGAAGCCTTCGGTGCCCTTGAAGTTGCCTTCCTGCGTGGCCGTCAGCAGAGGATGCAGCACCTTGATGGGTGCCTTGAACATTTCGACGAATTCCAGCAAGCCCTGGTTGGCCAGGCACAGGCCACCGGAATAGGCGTAGGCGTCGGGATCGTCCTGCGCGAAGTCCTCGAGCTTGCGGATGTCGATCTTGCCGACCAGCGAGGAGATGTCCTGGTTGTTCTCGTCACCCGGCTCGGTCTTGGCGACGGCAATCTGCCGCAACACCGAGGGGTAGCGCTTCACGACCTGGAACTTTCGGATGTCGCCGCCGAACTCCTCGAGGCGCTTCACGGCCCAGGGCGAGAGGATTCGCTGCAGGTAGCGGCGAGGGATGCCGTATTCCTTCTCGAGGATCTCGCCGTCTTCTGTCGCGTCGAAGAGCCCGAGCGGCGTTTCGTTGACCGGCGAACCCTTGATCGAATAGAAGGGCACGTGCTCCATCAACTGCTTGAGGCGCTCGGCGATCGAGCTCTTGCCGCCGCCGACCGGCCCCAGCAGATAGAGGATCTGCTTCTTCTCTTCCAGCCCTTGCGCACCATGCCGGAAGTACGAAACCACCTGCTCGATGGCGTCCTCCATGCCGTAGAACTCGCGGAAGGCCGGGTAGATCTTGATGACCTTGTTGGCGAAGATGCGCGACAGGCGAGGGTCGTTGCGCGTATCCACCAGTTCGGGTTCACCGATGGCTTCGAGCATACGTTCAGCCGCGGTGGCGTACGCCATGGGCTCCCGTTTGCAGATCTCAAGATATTCCTGCAGGGACAGGACCTCTTCGCGCGTACGCTCGTAACGAGCGGCGAAGTTGCTGATGACATCCATAGACACCTCCATCGAGTCAGCGGGGCGCTGCCCGGAGTTTCCGTGCTGCACACGTTGCATCGTTCGCAGGAATGGTGCCAGGTGATGTGTGCACGCTTTGGATCGACTCCTCAAGCAGGAACTTGGTTAAAGCATAGAACAAAGAACGCCTCCAGCAAATTGCTTTTCTTGCTTTTCCGTTAAGAACAACAAGAAGGTGAAAAAGTTCATGGGAATGGCTGCTGCGGTCGTCGAAACAATCACGAAGTCCTGGCGTGTCCGCCCGACCTGTCGATGGGAATCTTCGTGGGAGCGCGGAAGGCGACGCTGTCGGATTTCGTCATCTACACGTGTCCGTCTTTCCATATGGCTTCAATGTCTATTTCCGTGCCCAACGCCCATGGCTCGGCGAAGGCATACGGACAAACGCGCAAAGCGCGACAATCAACGTGAACTATTCCCAGGGCAGCGGCCGCGCGAAAAAAAAGCGGCCGTCGGGGCCGCCTTTTCTGCGCATTGCCTTAGTGCCTCCCGGGCATCGCTACTCGACCCTGCCGATCTTGCGCACCGCGTCGGTCATCGTGTTTGCGTCGGCGTTCCAGTACGTCTGGAATTCGGGTGCGTCGAGGTAGGCCAGGGGACTGCCTGCGCGCTCGATCACTTGCACCACGGCGGGGTCCGCGGCGACCTTGGCCGAGGCGGCGCGCAGCTTTCGCACGATGTCGTCCGGCGTGCCCGCGGGCACGAAAAGGCCCGACCACTGCGCGAACTTCACCTTGTAGCCGGCCTGTTCCAGGCTCGGCAAGTCCGGCAGCGCGGCCAGCGGCTTGTCGCCCCAATGCGCCAGCGCGCGAAGCTTGCCGGCCTTGATCTGCTGCACCACGGTGGACGGTCCGCTTGCCACGGCATCGACCTGCCCTGCGAGCAGGGCGACGATGGCGGGCCCTGCACCCGTGTAAGGGATGTGCGTCATCCGGAATCCGGCGGCGTTCTTCAGCATCTCCATCGGCACGTGCATCGTGCCGTAGTTGCCGGAACTTCCGTAGTTGTAAGTTCCGGGCTTGACGCGCGCATCGGCGACGAATTCCGACAAGGTCTTCCACGGCGCGTCGGCGCGCACCACCAGCACGGTCGGATCCGCGGTGAAGCGGGCGATCGGCTTGAACTGGTTCATCTGGTAGGCGGGCTTGCGTTCGAGGATCGCGTCGGCCTCGGGAAGGATCGAGATCGATGAAAGGCTCAGCAGCACCGTGTAGCCGTCCGCTGGCGCACGGGCGACGAAGCCGATGCCGACCGCGCCGCCTGCTCCGGCCTTGTTCTCGACGATCACCGCCTGTTTCAACTCGCGCGACAGCGATTCGGCGACCGGCCGCGCTACGGTGTCGGCAACGCCACCGGGAGGGAAGGGCACGATCATCGTGATTGGCTTCTCGGGCCAGCCACCCTGGGCCATCGCGGCTGTGGCGGCGCAGCACGCGGCCGCCAGGAGCGCGGCGCGCAGCAGCGCGCGTCGGGGTTGAAGCATGTGTTTGTCTCCTACGTATTCTTGGGCGCGTCGGCCTGGACGAACCGGTTTTCCAGGGTGCCGAGCCCGTCGATCTCGATGCGGACCACGTCGCCCGCCTTCAGCCACTGGGGCGGCGTCAGGCCCATGCCGACGCCGGCCGGCGTTCCGGTGGCGATCACGTCGCCCGGATGCAATGTGATACCGCGCGAACAGGTTTCGATCAGCGTCGGGATGTCGAAAATGAAGTCCGTGGTCTGTCCGTCCTGACGCAGCTCGCCGTTGACCCAGCAACGCACCCGGGTGCGCGTGCCATCCATCTCGTCGGCGGTCACGATCCACGGGCCCATCGGGCAGAACGTGTCGAAGGACTTGCCGAGGTCCCACTGCTGGTGGCGCATCTGTACGTCGCGCGCCGTAACGTCGTTGACGATGGTGTAGCCGAACACGTGCGACAGCGCATCCGCACGCGAGATGTTGCGGCCTCCTTTGCCGATCACCACGGCCAGCTCGGCTTCGTAGTCGATCTGTGCGGAAATGGATTCGCCGGGCAGGCGGACTTCGTCGTTGGGGCCGATCACGCACTCGGGCACCTTGGTGAACACGATGGGCCACGCGTCCACCTTCGCTGCGTTGTTCTTGAAAACCGAAGCCGAAAGCTCTTTCGCGTGCGCGTGGTAATTGCGACCCACGCAGAATATGTTGCGGCGCGGCATGGGCAGCGGCGCCTCCAGCCTGACGTCGCCGAGCTGCACCGTCTCACCGGTCGAGGGCAGTTGCGTGGCGCCCGATGCGCGTTCCTCGATCAGCGACAGTACGCCGCGCCGGGATCGGGGAGCGTCGATCTGCAGCGCCGTGACCGTCGCGCCGTCCGGCGAAACGAGGCCCACCTGCCTTCGGCCTTGATATTGGTATGTTGCAATGCGCAAAATGATCTCCTGAATGTCGACCAAATGCTACCAATCCGATACCAAGTGCACAATAGAAGTTGCGCGCGGGCCGATTGATACGATCGGACCACCGACCTCAACCCATCCATTCTTGCAACTGTGCAAAGTGCCCTGACTCTCCGGGAAGCCATTCTCGAGAACCTCCAATCGCGTGCGTGGCGAGCAGGCCACCGCCTGCCGACGGAGCGCGAGCTGAGCGGGCAGTTCGGGCTCAGCCGGTCGACCGTTCGCCGCGTTCTCTCGGAGCTGAAGGGCAGGGGGCTCATCACGCAGACGGTGGGCAGCGGCACCTACGTCAGCGAAGAAGTGGCGCACGCGCTGGCGAACATCAGCCACGGCGGCGCGCCTCTTGCGACCAGCCCGGCGGAACTGATGAGCGCGCGCCTCGTGCTGGAGCCCGCGATCATCGCAATGGTCGTCGGCAATGCCACCCACGCCGACTTCGACCGAATGGAGAACTGCTGCGAGAGGGGCGAGGCGGCGGAGACCATCGAAGAGTTCGAGCTTTGGGATGGAAAGCTGCACGAGGCCATCGCCGATGCCGCGCACAACACTTTCATCTCGGCCGTTTTCCAGCGCATGAACGAGGCGCGGGCGCAAAGCGAGTGGGGCATGCTCAAGCGCAGGAGCGCCACGCCCGAACGTCGCCTGGACTACCAGCGTGAACATCGCGAACTCGTCGCGGCCCTGAAGGACCGCGACGGCGCCCGGGCCAACGAACTCTGTATCGGACACCTCACGCACGTGCGGCGCAATCTGCTCGGGTACTGACCCTTGGCCGGGCGTTGCGGACAAACCCGGCCCCGCATTGACCGGGCCGGCGGCGCTCGCTATATTGGTCCGCGATTGGCATCGGTGCATACCAATTCATACCAATCGTCGCGATACCGGACGGCGATCCGCCCCCACCGCCTTGGAGACAACCGTGAAGACAGCGTCTGCCCGAAGTCTGCGTCCGAACCGTCGGTGGTGGGCCGCTGCCTTGCTGGCAGTCATGGCGCCGTGGGTCGCTGCGCAGGACTACCCATCGCACCCGGTCCGGGTTGTCGTGCCTTTTGCCGCCGGCGGTCCCGCCGACGTGTACGCGCGCTTCATCGCCACACGCCTGCAGGAGTCGCTCGGCCAGGGATTCGTTGTTGACAACCGGCCTGGCGCCGGATCGGTGATCGGCACCGACGCCGTGGCAAAGAGCCCGCCGGATGGCTACACGCTGCTGCTGATGTCGAACGCGCACACGGTCAATGAGTCTCTGATCCCGAACAAGCCTTTCCAACTCATGCGCGATTTCGTGCCGGTCGCTGCCATCAACTACTCGGACCTGGTACTCGTCACGAGAAGCGGGCTGCCGGTCGACAATCTGGGCCAGTTGATCGCGCTTGCCAGGTCGAAGCCCGGAGGGCTTTCCTACGCGTCTTCCGGGCCGGGCACGCCGTACCACATGGCCGGTGAACTCTTCAAGGCGATGGCGGGCGTCTCGATCCTGCACATTCCCTATCGGGGAAGCGCCGGCGCCCGCACCGACGTGCTGGGCGGGCAGGTCGACATGATGTTCGACGCCGTGCCCACCATGACGGAGCACGTCCGCAGCGGCAAGGTCAAGGCCATGGCAACCACTGGCCTGTCGCGCTCCGCGGTGATGCCCGATGTGCCGACGGTCAACGAAGCCGGGGTGCCCAAGTACGAAGCCACGATCTGGCTCGGCCTGATGGCGCCCAAAGGCACGCCCGCCGCGATCGTCGATCGGTTGAACGCCGAAGTCGTGAAAATCGTCTCCAACCCCGAGGTGGTCCGCGCCTGGAAGGCGCAGGGCGCGACGCCGCTGACCATGAACGTCGCTGATTTCACGCGCTACATGAACGAAGACATCGACAAGTGGGCGCGCATCGTGAAGATCTCGGGCGCAAAGGCCGACCAATGAACATTCTTTGCGCTGGCGCCGCACAGGGCTTGGTCAAGGCCCTGCAGGGCGTGTTCCTCGAACTGACCGGTGCCAAGGTCGAAGGCCGTTTCGGCGCCGTCGGCGCGATGAAGGAGGCACTGATCGCAGGCGAGCCCTGCGACGTGATGATCGTCACCGAGGCCATGGTCTCTTCATTGCAATCCGACGGGCGCCTCGTGCCGGGTTCGGAAGCTGCCCTCGGCCGAGTGCGCACCGGCCTGGCGGTCCGCGCCGGCGATCCGTTGCCTGCGATTGCCACGCCCGACGATCTGAAGGCCGCTCTGCTCGCCGCCGGTTCGATCTACTTGCCGGACACGCAGCGCTCGACCGCCGGCATCCACTTCGCTTCCATGCTCGTCGAGCTTGGGATCGCCGAGGCAGTCGCTTCGCGCCTGCGCGCCTTTCCGAACGGCGCCACGGCCATGCGGGAACTCGCCGCCGAGCGCCGCGCCGGCGCGATCGGCTGCACGCAGATCACCGAGATCAAGTACACGCCGGGTGTCGAGCTGGTGGGGTCGCTGCCCGAGGGTTTTGAGCTCGCCACCACCTATTCGGCGGCAGTCGGCGCCTCGGCCCGCCAGCCGGACCTGGCCCGGCGCTTCGTCGAACTGATCGCGGGCCCCAGGTCACGCTGCCTGCGGGAGCAGGGCGGCTTCGAATTCACGGCGTCCGTGCCATCGGTCGGGCGCCTTTCTGGCTGATCCGGTGTGGCATCCAAGCCCAAGGCCGGCGAAGCCAGCCCGTTCGTGAAACACCGCGGAGCCGGCTCCGCCGGGCCGCCGGTGTTGCCCCCCGGCAGGGGGTAGGCGAAGCGACACGAAGTGCGCGTAGCCTGGGGGCGAGCCCCATCTAACTGAAGAACTCCTTGGCCTTGTCGAACCAGCCCTTGTCCGTGGGGCTGTGCTTCTCGCCACCCTTCTTGAGCGACTCGTCGAGTTCCTTCAGCAGCTTGCGCTGGTGCTCGGTCAGCTTGACCGGCGTTTCCACGCGCACGTGGCAGTACAGGTCACCCGGGTAGCTCGAGCGAACGCCCTTGATCCCCTTGCCGCGCAGCCGGAATTGCTTGCCGCTCTGGGTGCCGTCGGGAATATCGATCGCTGCCGCGCCCTTGAGCGTCGGCACGTTGATCTCGCCACCCAGCGCTGCGGTCGTGACGCTGACCGGCACCACGCAGTGCAGGTCGTCGCCGTCACGCTCGAACAGATCGTGCTTCTTGAGGCGGATCTCTATATAGAGGTCGCCCGGCGGGCCGCCATTGGTGCCGGGCTCGCCGTTGCCGGTGCTGCGGATGCGCATGCCGTCGTCGATGCCGGCCGGGATCTTCACTTCCAGCGTCTTGTTGTTCTTGATCTTTCCCTGGCCGTGGCAGGTGGTGCACGGTTCCGGAATGATCTTGCCCGTGCCATGGCAGGTCGGGCAGGTCTGCTGCACGCTGAAGAAGCCCTGGCGCATCTGGACCGCGCCCTGGCCATGGCAGGTGGTGCAGGTGATCGGCTTGGTGCCGGGCTTGGCGCCCGTACCCTTGCAGGTGCCGCAATCGTCCCAACTCGGGATGCGGATCTGTGCATCCTTGCCTTCGGCTGCTTCCTCGAGGGTGACCTCCATCGCGTAGCTCAGGTCGCTGCCGCGGAACACCTGGCGCCCGCCGCCCTGGCGGCCGCCTCGCTGGCCGAACACATCGCCGAAGATGTCGCCGAAGGCTTCCGCGAAGCCGCCGAAGCCTTCTGCGCCCGGGCCGCCGCGCATGTTGGGGTCGACCCCCGCGTGGCCGTACTGGTCGTAGGCCGCGCGCTTCTGCGAGTCCGACAGCATCTCGTAGGCTTCCTTGACCTCCTTGAACTTGGACTCGGCTTCCTTGCTGGAGTCCCCGTGGTTGCGGTCAGGGTGGTGCTTCATCGCCATCTTGCGATAAGCCTTCTTGATTTCCTCCTCGCTCGCGTTCTTGGGAACGCCGAGGGTTTCGTAATAGTCGCGTTTGGTAGCCATGGTCGAGGGTCGGTGGCGGAATCGTTTTCAGGAAGCGGAAAAGGCTGGACCACCTTGCAGCGGGTCCAGCCTCGTGTCAGGGCGTGAAAATCAGCCCTTCTTCACTTCCTTCACTTCGGCGTCGACCACGTTGTCGTCCGCCGGAGCACTTGCAGCTTCCGGGCCAGCGCCAGCCGCGCCGCCCGCCGCGCCTGCCGCGGCCTGCGCGTCGGCGTACATCTTCTCGCCGAGCTTCTGGCTGGCGCTCATCAGCGTGTTGGTCTTTTCCTCGATCGAGGCCTTGTCTTCACCCTTCAGGGCTTCTTCGACGTCCTTGATCGCGGCTTCGATCTTTTCCTTCTCGCCGGCATCCAGGCTCGCACCGTGTTCGCCGAGCGACTTCTTCACGCTGTGGACCATGGCTTCGCCCTGGTTGCGGGCCTGGGCCAGCTCGACCTTTTTCTTGTCCTCGGCCGCGTTGAGCTCGGCGTCCTTCACCATCTTCTGGATCTCGTCTTCGGACAGGCCCGAGTTCGCCTTGATGGTGATCTTGTTTTCCTTGCCGGTGCCCTTGTCCTTGGCGCCGACGTGCAGGATGCCGTTGGCGTCGATGTCGAAGCTCACCTCGATCTGCGGCGTCCCGCGCGAGGCCGGCGGAATGCCTTCGAGGTTGAACTCGCCGAGCAGCTTGTTGCCCGATGCGATCTCGCGCTCGCCCTGGAACACCTTGATCGTCACTGCCGGCTGGTTGTCCTCGGCGGTCGAGAAGGTCTGCGCGAACTTCGTCGGGATCGTGGTGTTCTTCGTGATCATCTTGGTCATCACGCCACCCATGGTCTCGATGCCGAGCGACAGGGGGGTCACGTCGAGCAACAGCACGTCCTTGCGGTCGCCGGAGAGCACCTGGCCCTGGATGGCGGCGCCGACAGCCACGGCTTCATCGGGGTTCACGTCCTTGCGCGGTTCCTTGCCGAAGAATTCCTTGACCTTGTCCTGCACCTTGGGCATGCGGGTCATGCCGCCGACCAGGATCACGTCGCTGATGTCCGAGACGCTCACGCCGGCATCCTTGATGGCGGTGCGGCAGGGCGCGATGGTGCGTTCGATCAACTCGTCGACCAGGCTTTCGAGCTTGGCGCGGGTGAGCTTGATGTTCAGGTGCTTCGGGCCCGATGCGTCGGCCGTGATGTACGGCAGGTTGATGTCGGTCGCCGCGCTGTTCGACAGCTCGATCTTGGCCTTCTCGGCCGCTTCCTTCAGGCGCTGCAGCGCGAGCACGTCCTTGCTCAGGTCGACGCCCTGATCCTTCTTGAACTCGGAAATGATGTAGTCGATGATGCGCTGGTCGAAGTCCTCGCCGCCGAGGAAGGTGTCGCCGTTGGTCGAGAGCACTTCGAACTGCTTTTCGCCGTCCACGTCTGCGATCTCGATGATCGAGATGTCGAAGGTGCCGCCGCCGAGGTCATACACGGCGATCTTGCGGTCGGCCTTGTCGTGCTTGTCGAGGCCGAAGGCCAGCGCAGCCGCGGTGGGCTCGTTGATGATGCGCTTGACGTCCAGGCCCGCGATGCGGCCGGCGTCCTTGGTGGCCTGGCGTTGGCTGTCGTTGAAGTAGGCCGGCACGGTGATCACCGCTTCGGTCACGGGCTCGCCGAGATAGTCCTCGGCGGTCTTCTTCATCTTGCGCAGGATTTCGGCGCTGATCTGCTGGGGAGCGAGCTTCTTGCTGCGCACTTCGACCCAGGCGTCGCCGTTGTCGGCCTTGGTGATCGTGTAGGGCATCAGGTCGATGTCCTTCTGCACTTCCTTTTCCTCGAACTTGCGGCCGATCAGGCGCTTGACCGCGTAGATCGTGTTCTTGGGGTTGGTCACCGCCTGGCGCTTGGCCGAGGCGCCGACCAGAACTTCGCCGTCTTCCTGGTAGGCCACGATCGAGGGCGTCGTACGGGCGCCTTCCGAGTTCTCGATCACACGCGTGGTGTTGCCTTCCATGATCGACACGCACGAGTTGGTGGTGCCGAGGTCGATGCCGATGATTTTGGCCATGTTTTTGCTCCTGGGATCTGAAATGAGGTTGTTGTGAACTTGTGGATAACCCGGTTCGATTCAAGGGATGAAACGGGGATTTCCTGTGGGTTTCTTGTTTGTTCTCAGCTCGGGCTGCTGACGGTCACTAGAGCGGGACGGAGGATCCGGTCGGCGATCGTGTAGCCCTTCTGCAGCACGCTGGCGATGGTGTTGGGCTCCTGCCCGGGCACCGGCACCACGGAGATCGCCTGGTGCAGGTGCGGATCGAACTTGCTGCCGGCCGGCGGAGCGATCTCGATGACCTTGTTGCGCTCCAGTGCGCTCTTGAGCTGGCGCAGGGTGGCTTCGGTGCCTTCGCGCAGATGCTCCGACGTGGCGTCCTGCACCGACAGGCCCGCCTCCAGGCTGTCCAACACGGGCAGCAGGCTTTCGGCGAAACCTTCGATCGCGAACTTGCGGCCCTTGGAAACTTCCTCGTCCGCGCGGCGGCGCGCGTTCTGCACATCGGCCTGCGCGCGGAGGAACTGGTCGGCCAGTTCGGCGTTCTTGGCTTGCAGCGCGGCGATTTCGGCCTGGGCAGCGGCAAGCGCGTCGGCTTCATTCGCGGCCTGGGCTGCCTCCAGCTCTTCCGGGCTGGGCTCGCCCTGCAGGGTCTGTGGATTTTCTTGAAGGTTTTTCGGGTCAGTCATGCTCAAAAAGCCGGCGGCCATGCCGGAAAACGGGTGAAAACGAACAATAGGCAGCCATTTGAGGCCTGCCCCGGGGTTTTCAAGGCAAAAAAATGCGCCGGTGAGGGCGCATTTCGGGAGCGGCGGGAGATCCGGTCTCGTCAGTGCGCGTCCAGCAATTCGACGTCGAACTTCAGGGTCGCATTCGGGGGGATCACGCCGCCAGCGCCGCGCGCACCGTAGCCAAGGGAAGCCGGGATGATCAGGGTGCGCTTGCCGCCGATCTTCATGCCGGCGACGCCTTCGTCCCAGCCCTTGATGACCTGGCCGGCGCCGAGCGAGAAGGCAAAGGGATCGTTGCGGTCGCGACTCGAATCGAACTTGGCGCCCTGCACGCCGTCGTTGAAGAGCCAGCCGGTGTAGTGCACATGCACGTGGTGGCCGGGCTTGGCTTCGGCGCCGTCGCCGACCGTGGTGTCTTCGTATTGCAGGCCGGAGGGAGTGGTGGGCATGGAGCGCTCCTTAGGGAATGGGGAAGGAAACCGCGCAGTTTAACTAGGCTGCGTGACCGGCCCCCGGCGCAAGGTGCCGCCGTTTCAGTTCGGGGCGGCGGACGGCGGTGTCTTCTTGACCTGGCTCTGCTGCCACTTGCCGGCGAAGGCCTGCAGGTCGGACAAGCGCTTCAGCAGGTCCTGCCCGCTGAGCGTCAGGCTGTAGCCGTCGGTGCCGTGGTTCACGAGGCCCGCTTCGCGAAGTTCCTTGATGCGGGTGTTGAGCGTGTTGGGCGTGATGTTGCCGACGCTGTCCTGCAGCAACCGAAAGGTCTGGGCGTGGCCGTCCCGCAGGGCCCAGAGGACGCGCAGCGCGTAGCGGGCTTCCAGCAGCGCAAGCAATTGGCTGATGGCTGCGTTTTCCTTGCTACTCATCGACTTCATCTCCTCGGGACCGGCGGCTTGTTCTTCGTGATTGGCTCGTGACCACTCGAAACGGCCGGGGACTATAGCCCAGAAGAGCTGTTGCTACAAGTTTTATAGCTGTAAGTGCAAGCCGGCTGCGGGTTGCAGCCGCGCACTCAGCGCGTCGGGTAGTTGGCCATGGCTTCGCCGAGCCGAACCGGGCGGGCCGGTGCCCATGCCGGATTGAAGTCCAGCGGCGGAGGAGGAAAGAGCATCACGACCGTCGAGCCGAGCAGGAAGCGGCCCATCTCGTCGCCTTGCCGGAGCGCGATCTGCTGGTCGTCGTAGCGCCATTCGCGCACTTCGCCGCCGCGAGGCGGATTCACGACGCCGTGCCACACCGTCGCCATGCTGCCGACGATGGTCGCGCCCACGAGCACCAGCACGAACGGACCCGCCGGCGATTCGAACACGCACACCACGCGCTCGTTGCGTGCGAAGAGTCCAGGCACGCCTCGGGCGGTGGTCGGGTTCACGGAGAAGAGGTCGCCCGGCACGTAGATCATCCGCATCAGCCGACCGTCGCAGGGCATGTGGATGCGGTGGTAGTCCCTGGGGCTCAGGTAGAGAGTCGCAAAGCTGCCGTGCTCGAACTGGGCGGCCAGCGCCGCATCGCCGCCGACCAGGGCGGTGGTCGAGTAGTGGTGACGCTTCGCCTGGAAGATCTGGTCGCCTTCGATGGGGCCGAACTGGCTGATTGCGCCATCGACTGGCGACACCAGATCGGATTGCGCCAGCGGACGCGCCCCCGGCTTCAACGCGCGCGTGAAGAACTCGTTGAAGCTCGGGTAGCTCGCGATGTCGCTGTCGAGCGCCTCGTCCATGTTGACGTCGTACTTCGCGACGAAGCGCCGGATGATCCAGGTGGTGACGGCGCCGCGCTCCTTGCCCGCGACCCAGCCGGCGAAAGAGGTCAGCGCCTGCTTGGGAAACAGGTACTGCGGCAGGACGGGGAGGCGATCGGACAAGGGTCTACCCAATAAAAGCGGTGGGCGATTCTATCGACCGCCTTCCGCGCGTTTCGCAGGACGAGACCTACTCCGCCTTGATGTTGGCGGCCTTGATCACTTGCGCCCATTTGTCGACTTCCGCCTTCTGGAAGGCGGCGATTTGCGCCGTGGTCATGTCGGCGGGCTCCATCCCGAACCCCTTGAGCTTTTCCTGCATGTCCGGCTGGGCCAGGATCGTCCGGATCTCCTTGTGCAGCCGGTCGACGATGGGCGACGGCGTGCCGGCCGGCACAAAGATCGCCTGCCAGGACACGACCTCGAAATCCTTGAGTCCCGGTACGCCCGATTCGGCGACCGTCGGCACATCCGGCATCGATGCCAGCCGCTTGCCGGAGGTCACGGCGATCGCGCGCAGCTTGCCGCTCTGGATGTGCGGCCCCGCCACCACGGTGGTGTCGAACATCATGTCGACCTGGCCGCCGATCACGTCCTGGATCGCCGGGCCGCTGCCCTTGTAGGGAATGTGCGTGAACTTGACGCCCGACTTGTAGGCCAGCAGTTCGAGCGCCAGGTGCTGCGAGGTGCCGGTGCCGGCGGAGGCCGAAGAAAGGCCGCCCGGCTTGGCCTTGCTGGCCTCGAGCACGTCCTTGAGGGTCTTGAACGGGCTCGCCTGGTTGACCACCAGAACGACGGGATTGGTCCCGATCAGCGTGACCGGTGCGAAGGACTTCTGCGGGTCGTAGCCGATCTTGGGATAGAGGCTGACGTTGATCGCGTGCGAGCTGATCGTGCCGCCCAGCATCGTGTAGCCGTCGGGTGCGGCGCGCGATGCGATCTCGGAGCCGACGCTGCCCCCGGCGCCACCCTTGTTGTCAATGACGACCGTGGTGCCCAGCACCGGGCCGAGCTTCTGGCCGATCAGCCTGCCCAGCACGTCGGTGGTGCCGCCGGCCGGAAAGGGGACCAGGTAGGTAATCGTCTTGCCCGTGGGCCATTGACCCTGCGCGAGAGCGGGCAGCGTCGGGAGGCCTCCGGCGAGAGAGGCGAGCGCGGCTTGGATGATTGTGCGGCGTTGCATTGGTTTGTCTCCGTTGAGAAGTGGGTGCCGCGCTTCTTGTCGTTGCGTCGCGGCCTTCGGAACTCAGGGCATGTACTGCCCGCCGTTCACTTCGATGATCTGCCCCGTCACATAGCCCGACAGCTGCGCCGAAGCGAGGTAGAGGAAGGCGCCGACGCAATCGTCCGGCTCGCCGATGCGCGCCATCGGGATGGCGGCCTTGAACGATTCGAGCATCTGCGGAGTGGAGAAGCGGTCGTGGAAGGGCGTCTGGATCACGCCGGGTGCCACGGCATTGACGCGGATGTTGTCGGTCGCGAGTTCCTTGGCGAGGCCGTGCGTCGCGGTGCTGACGAAGCCCTTCGCGCCCGCGTACAGGTACGCGCCCGGTCCGCCGCCGTTGCGCGCGGCGATGGACGACACATTGATGATGCTGCCGCCTTGCCCTCGCTTGCGCATGAGCGGCACGACCTCACGGCAGAACGCCAGCACCGAGCGTGCGTTGACGTGCATCACTTCGTCGAACACAGCGTCGTCGAATTCGGCGATCGGCAGCCGCTTGACCAGGCTGCCCGCGTTGTTGACGAGCACGTCGATGCCGCCAAGCCGCTCGTTGGCTTCAGCCACGACACGCCGGATCGCCCCGCTGTCGCGCACGTCCGCCTGCAGTGCAAACGCGTCGCCGCCGGCAGCCTGGATCGTCGCGACCACCTGGTTGGCGGCGTCCGCAGAACTGTTGTAGTGCACCGCCACGCGCATGCCGCGCCGGGCGTAGCCGATGGCGACGGCGGCGCCGATGCCCGTGCTTGCGCCGGTGACGAGCGCGCTGCGGCCCTTGAGGTCTTCCATGTCTCGTTCTCCTTCAGGTGACGGGGGCGGGATTGAACAGCACCAGCGCGTTGTGCAGCTTCCAGTGCTCGGCCCAGGTCTTCTTGCGGCCGCTCGCCACGTCGAGCATCAGCTGGAACATTTCCCAGCCGACG
>NZ_JASZYF010000019.1 GCF_030317115.1 Variovorax gracilis | reverse complement strand
CAGCCTGATGGCTTCGATCTTGAACTCGTCCGTGTATTGGCGCTTCGGCAACTTGCCATCTCTCATTTCATTTTCTCCGTACTCCAGAAGTTACCAACTTCTTGCTGTACGTGAAATCGAGGCAGGGTCAAACCGTTGCATCGACCGGTTGAATCCGCAGATCCTGTGCAGTCATACGCACCCTCGGAACGAGTGGCTCCTCATGGCCGGCTGCTTCAGTTCGACAAGCTCACGCAGATGTCTGCAACGGGCACAGAGCCGACTAACGACGTGCACGCCTCATGACTGGTTAGCGACCATTTCCGGACGAGGATTGTTCCACCCCTGAACTTCCGTTCCTGGCCGAACTGCGTCTTCGGCCGTCGCCGTGCGAAGGGCGGCTACCGCTGCACTCCCGCGGCTCAGTTCGGCCACGAGCCGACATACGGCAAGGTCTGTTTCTGAGCGATCCGTCTCGAGCAATGGAGGCGCGTGTTCGGAATGCGGATGCGTCGTTGCAGATGTGCGGGGCCTGCCAGCTTCAGCCTTTCCCGTGATGGAGAAGATGAGCGCCGCGGCGCCGCTTGAGCTAGTCGGCGCCGCGAGGCGTGCGGACGCCCCCAACGTTTGCGCCCCGCGTCAAAGCCACCATTGCTGGCCGAATGCCTCGACCTGGGCCCCGCCTTACTTGACCGTGTAGCCACGACCCTCTAGGCATGCGGCGCGAGCCCTGGCAAACGAAGCCTGCTTTTGCTGCGTGGCCGACGCCTGCTGCTGCTGGGCCGAATTCGCTGCCGCCACGTTCTGCCGGCGGCTTTGCCCACGCGCAGCCACCGCACCCGCCGCCGCACCGGCGCTGGCGTTTCCGCCGGCGATCTCGCCGACAGCAGCGCCGCGCAATGCGCCGCGAGCACCTGCCCCCGGGGTCGTCCCAGTCGCTGTGGTCGGCGGCTTGGCCGTGGGCGCAGGAGGAGGTGGTTTGGCTGGATCAAAGCCGGACTGCTTGACCGCCCACGAATAGCAGGCGGCCTCGTCACTCTTCTGTTGCTCTGGGCTCTGGCCCTTGGCCGGGTACACGTACTGTTGTGCGCTGGCTTCGGAAATCAACAAACCTGCCAACGCCAGGAAGCACAGGGTTCGATGCTTCATTTCGTGGACCTCCGATCAATGATGGCGCGAGTCGCGTCAGCGCCGCCGCTCGAGTTCACCTGAACCGAAACTGAATTCGCCAGGGACGATGACGACGATGGCTCGAGGGCAAGGTCCAGACGCGAATATCTCTCGCATCCACTATGGACTTCGGAATGCTCGCCGTCTACTGCCAGCAAGGGTAGGTGGCAGTGCGCGCAGTGCGCGCGAGGTCTACAGTGGTCCGTGCTGCCCTCGGCGATCGTCTAGCCGAGGGCGAGCTTGTTCGAGAAGCTGTGCCGGTGATTGAGAAACGTCGTCTCTAGAAAGGAACTCACCATGAACGGACCGTGCTCATTTACCGCCGCCGCCGTCGTGCTGATGCTGGCGGCTTTGCTGCCGCTGGACGCCTCGGCGGCGGCCTGCGCCAAGGGCGTCTACCGCGCGGGCTGTGTCGGACCGAACGGCGCCGCGGCCGTCCGCAAGCCGGTACCGCCACCGGCACCAAAGGTGGTTTGCGCGAAGGGCGTTTACCGTGCGGGGTGCGCCGGCCCCAATGGCGCGGCAGTCGTCCGCAAGTAGTTCGCGAAACGCCACATCGGCCGGCAACACGATCGAACTTGGAGGAAGCCCCATGAGAAAGTCGAATGACGATTTTTCCGGGGGCCGCACGCCGATGAAACGGGACAGCCTGCGTTGCGCGTTTACTGCATTCGCGCTGGGCCTCAGCCTCGCGGGCATCGCTGCGGCACAGAAGGCGTCACCGGGCGCGCTCGACCGGGCGGTCCTTCCGATCGCCGAGCCACGGCGCACGCCCATCACCCAAGTCGATGTGCGCAACGCAAAGGCGCCGCCCCGTTTCGAGGTGAAAGCTCCGAAGGGCGCGCCGAACGTCGTGATCGTGTTGCTCGACGACATGGGGTTTGCGCATCCGAGCACCTTCGGCGGCGCGATTGCCATGCCGACGCTCGACCGGCTCGCCGCCAACGGCCTGCGCTACAACAACATGCACGTCGCTGCGTTGTGCTCGCCCTCGCGAGCGGCGTTGATCACGGGCCGCAATCATCACACCAACAACACCGGCGCCGTGCAGGAAATCGCCACCGCGTTCGAGGGCAACACCGGCATCCGTCCGGCGAGCGTCGCGCCGCTGCCAGAGATGCTGCGTCTGAACGGCTACAACACGGCTGCATTCGGCAAGTGGCATCTGACGCCGGCCTGGGAAACCAGCATCTCCGGCCCCTTCACGACGTGGCCCACCCAGTCGGGCTTCGAGAAGTTCTACGGCTTCCTCGGCGGAGAGACCAACCAATGGTCGCCGCTCTTGTACGACGGGGTGACCCGGGTCGAGTTGCCCGCCGATCCGAACTACCACTTCATGACAGACATGACGAACCAAGCCATCGCCTGGGCTCGGTTCCAGCAGTCGATGACACCCGACCGGCCGTTCTTCATGTACTTCGCCCCTGGCGCTACCCACGCGCCGCACCATGTGTCCAAGGAATGGGCCGATAAATACAAGGGCAAATTCGATGAGGGCTGGGACAAGTACCGCGAGGACGCTCTGGCCCGGCAGATCAAGCTCGGCATCGTGCCGGCTGGAACGAAGCTCGCGCCCAAGCCCGCCGGAATCAAGGATTGGGACAAGCTGACGCCCGATGAGCGACGGCTGTTCGCGCGGCAGATGGAAGTCTTCGCGGGATTTGCCGAGCAGGCCGACTATGAGATCGGTCGCCTGGTGAAGGCGATCGAGGATCTGGGCGTGATGGACAACACGCTCTTCATCTACGTCGCCGGTGACAACGGTGCGAGCGCCGAGGGTGGGGCGACCGGCCTGTTCAATGAACTTACGTTCTTCAATGGTGTCCAGGAGACCGTCGAAAACCAGTTGAAGAACCTCGACAAGTGGGGCGGCCCGGAAACCTACCCACACTATGCCGCCGGCTGGGCCGTCGCTGGCGATGCGCCTTTCGCCTGGACAAAGCAGGTGGCGGGGGACTACGGCGGCACCAAGACCGGCATGGTCGTGCACTGGCCAAAGGGGATCAAGACGAGGGGAGAAATTCGCTCCCAGTGGCAGTACATCACCGATCTCGCGCCGACGGTGCTCGAAGTTGCGCAGTTGTCGTTTCCAAAGTCAGTCAACGGCACGGTCCAGAAGCCCTTCGAGGGCGTGAGCATGGCTTACACGCTCAACGATGCGAAGGCGGCCGACCGACGGAAAACGCAGTATTTTGAGATTCTCGGCAACCGCGGCATCTACCACGATGGCTGGCTCGCGCGTACCGTGCACAGGGCGCCATGGGAACCCAAGCCACGCGCGACGCTCGACAAGGACACGTGGGAACTCTTCGATGCGCGCAACGACTACAGCCTTGCCACCGACCTCGCTGGGAGGCAGCCGGCGAAGTTGAAGCAGATGCAGGCCGTGTTCCTGAAAGAGGCGGCAAAGTACAACGTGCTTCCGATCGACGACCGCAGCGTCGAGCGCTTCAACGCGGCGATCGCCGGGCGTCCTGACTTGATGGGAACGCGTACTTCGATCACGCTCTACCCGGGCATGACAGGCATGATGGAGAACACGTTCATCAACGCGAAGAACCGCTCCAGCACGATCACCGCCGAGATCGACGTCCCACAAGGCGGCGCCGAGGGCGTGATCTTCGCGCAAGGCGGGCGTTTCGGCGGCTTGAGCCTGTACCTGAAGGACGGCAGGCCCACGTACACCTATAACTGGGTTGGCCTCGAACGCTACACGGTGGCCTCTCCTCAGGCGCTTCCGCCGGGTAAGGCGACCATCAAGCTGGACTTCGCGTATGACGGCGGCGGCCCCGGCAAAGGTGGCACGGCCTCACTATCGGTCGGCGGGCAGAAAGTGGCCGAAGGCCGAATCGAAAAGACAATTCCATTCCTCATCTCGCCCGACGAGGGCGCCGACGTTGGCGAGGACGATGACACGCCCGTCTCAGGCGACTACGTGGCGGGCATCAAGAGCCGATTCACTGGGAAGATCGATAAGGTGAGCCTGGAGGTCCGGTGAGACGCACCAGCCGTTTCGGTCGAAGTCTGCTATCTCCATGAACTGCCCGTCAAAGGGCTCCTTTCCGGAAGGCGCCTCCAGGACGCGAGGCTGCCTGCCTTGCGACTTTCACCATGGGAACCGCGACCCGACACCCGGGTGTCTCCGTCGGCGGTGATCCAACGCGTCAGTGTCTGGTTTGGGGCAATCAATTTTGTAGCGGCTACTTCCGCAATGGGCCCATCTGCGACATCCACGGTTCGCAAGCGACCGGCCCCAACCAGTCTGAAGCACCTGTCCGAGCTGGACCTCGAATCAGACTGCTGGCCTAAAGGGGGCATGGAAGCGCGCGCAGCGCGGGGGGTGACGCCGCGCACGCAGGACTGTTGCCCTCCGGAGCAACAGTCAATTGCGTAGGTCCTATTGGCTCAAGGGATGCCCGACCTTCATCTGATTGGGGCCGGTGATCTGGATCCAGGTGCCTGCCAGGGGTTGCTCTTGCAAGCCAGGCTTGGTGTAGTCACACACCCCGCTCGGGAAGACGGCGCGCAGGGACGCGAGATCTGCATCGCGCGTTGCACCGGTCCATGCAGGGTTCCGCGAAGCGTAGCCGGCATAGTCCCCGGCCGTGAGCGGTCGGAGCTGGCACTGCATCGCACGCGACGGCAACGGTTCGCCCGCCTCGAACCGGGGGAACGAAGACGCCGGGTACATCGCGTTGCAGCGCGACGGCTCTGACCCGAAGCCGACGGTCCCGGCTGGCGAGGTGCTGCCATTGCCGTTTACGAACACCGAATTGAACCCACCAAAGACCTGCGGTTCGGCGATGAAGTCATCCGCGGCCCCCGCCGTCGTCGCGCCGAAGCAGCCGTCCACCATGGTCGTTGGCTTGTTCTTGACCACCTTGGCCGCCAGTTTGTCTGCCGACTTGTCATTGGCCACTGCTGTCAGCCACTGATCCATTGCCAGGAACGCCTTCTGGAGGGCAATGTTGCTGCGTCCGGTTTTTGCTGGCCGCGGTGCCTGCAACGGCGTCGTGTGGTTGGCGTTCGGGTCCGGCGTGAACGCGGCGACATTGGCCATGCCGTTCCACATCACGTGGTTGTCGAACTTTCCGGCGGCAGCGGCAATGCGCGCTCGCAAGATGTAGTGGAAGAACTTCAGGTGCATGTCGCCGGCACCCGTGAACTCGTTGTTGATCCCGTCGAGGTCCAGAATCGCAGTCGACGCCAAGCCCGCCCCGCCGTACATGATCATGCCGGTCTGGTAAGCCATCTTCAGAGCCTCCGGATCAGGCTGCATGCGCGCGGTGCTCAAGTTGCCGTCCGGGTCCTGACCGCCGATGTTCTGGTTCAGGTGGATGAACTGCGCCATCGTGATCTGGCCGGAGTTCAACGCGTTCAGACCAAACTGCACACCGGCATTGCCCACGTACGAACGGGCGAAGCCGGTCGTGGCATCGACGCCGAGCACGTTCTTGTTGTGATCTGGCACGCTCGGGCGCAGGCCTGTCGGATTGGCCGCCAACAGACTGACAGGCGGCGCAGGAAGGACGCCCATCGGCGCAGTAGTGACCACGTTGGCTGGGCTGTACTTTTCGCTGGCCCCGATCACCGTACTGAACACCGAGCTGTTTCCAGGGCCAGCCGTCACGTTGTCGCGATCGCCCTGGTTGGGCTGGCGCAAGACCGTGTCTGTCCGGGCCGCCCAGAAGCTCGCCTGCTGCCGGACGCTGTGGTACGTCGAGTACCCCGACGCCGCCGCGATCTCCGAATTGGTCCAGTTCAACAACGTCGAGTTGGCCGCGCGTGCCGCCGCTGTGGCGGTGTCATAGGTCGGGTCGTACGGGCTGTTCGGCACCGGCGAGTAAGTGCCGTTCTGCGTCGTTCCGTTCTTGGTGTGGTTCAGTTGGTAGTTGTAGAACAAACGCCCTTCCATGCTCTGGGGGCCCGAGTTGTCCGGGAAGCCGGCCAGCATCACGATGCCGTCGAGCAGGCCCGGGTAGGTGTCGGCAATCATGCTTTGCTGCATTGCAGAGCCCGAGCTTCCCCAACCCATCGTGTAGAGGACCGGGCCGTTGGCCTTGATGAAGCGCTCCTTGACCATCATCATCGTCTCTGCCGAAATGATGTGATTGCAGTTCTGGCCGAAGTAGTTCAGCGTCGAATTCGCGACGGCAAAACCCTTGCTCAGCGGCAGGTCGTTCAACGCATTGAAGTCGCCTGCTGCGCCGTTCGACGAATTGGTGGATCCACCCACCGGACCCATCGAGCGACCTTGCACGTACCAGCCGCCGCCGCAGCTTTGGCCGAAGGGATAGACCAAGCGACCATTGAAGGCGCTCGGCGGCTTCACAGCGGTGGGGTTGGGATTGTTGACCGGCTCGCCAAGCACGGCAATCTGATAGATGCCGCGATTGATGACCCCGGTCTCGATCCGCACGATGTAGGGCACGGTCTTTCCGTCGAGCAATGTAGTCGTCTCGATCGTTGCCGGCGGGTTCGCCGGGTCGTACTTCTGCCAGACGGCGGTGCCTGCCTTGGTCGCGTCGTGGTAGACCCAATCGACGCGGGTGGACGCGGCGCAGTTCGGATCTGTGTTCGGGCCTGCAGTCAGGGTGGGGCCGCCGGGATAGACATTGAAGGTGTCGGTCTGGCAGTGGAAGCTGCCTTCCTGCGGTGCATACAGGATCGGGCCCTGGATCGGATAGGCGGTCAGCTTGAGACTTCCGCGCACTGCGTTGCTGGCGTCACGCACCTCGATCGTATTCTCCCCTTGCACCAGGCCAGTCAGCAGCCCGATCGAACCGTTGCCGGTGGCGGCCTTCTGGAACTGACCCGTCACGTCCACGTCGTTGAGCGTGACCTTGACACCAGACACTGCGGCACCGTCGGTGGCCGTCAACTGAATCAGCGTGTCGCTGCCACTGGTCATCTTTTCCGGCGAGGACAAGCTTTGAACCAGAACCGCCGTCCCACCGCCGCCGCCGTTCCCACCGTTTCCATTGTTGCCGCCATTGCCTGCGCCGCCTCCGAAGAAGCCGCCGTTGTTGCCACCGCCGCAGCCGGCCAGCGCGGAGGCCAGCGCCATCAGCAGCAAGCCCGAGGCACGCAGCGGTCGGCTCTTGGCCCAGGTATCCGATCTCTTCATCTTGTCTCCTTGGTTGTGTTGTCGGTACTCAAAAACAAAAATCAATCTTCACTTCGACGCCAGGCCGAGGCGTTCGATCAGCAGCTTGTCCTTGGCATGGGTGTCGCGCGCCCACTTCGCGTAGTCGTCGCCGCTGCGGTACCAGGCGTCCTGGTCCAGCTGATCCAGCAGTTCGACGTGCCGGGGGTCTTCCATGGCCTTCTTGAAGGCGTCGTGCAATGTCCTCGCGACGACGGGGTCCATGCCCTTCGGTGCGGCCAGTCCGTAGGGCGAAGTCGAGACGACGCCATAGCCCAGTTCTTGCGCGGTGGGCACGTTCGGCCAGCGCTTGGTGCGCTTGTCGCCAAAGGTCACGAGCAACCGCATCTGGCCGTCGTCGACCAGCTTGCCCCAGCCGCTGGCGTCGCTCTGGGCCATCACGTGGCCGCCGAGAAGAGCCTGCTGCAGATCGGCGTTGCCCTTGAACGAAATGTGATTCAGCGAAACCTTCGCGTTGATCGCCACCTCCTCCATCAGCAGATGTGGCGAGGAGCCGATGCCGGTGGAGCCGTAGTCGACCTTGCCGGGGTCCTTGCGCGCTGCTTCGATGTAGTCGTTGAATGTCCTGAACGGTGAATCCGCGCGCACCGTGAGGCCGAAGGTGTAGCCCGAAACGCCAAGAATGAAGGTGAAGTCCTTCAGTGGATGCCATTGCATTTTCTGCATGTGCGGCACGCGCAGCATGCCCATCGGGTACTGGGAGATCGTGTACCCATCAGGCTTGGCGGTGAGTGCCATGGTTCCAGGGCCAGTGGTCCCTCCGCCGCCCGGTCGGTTCTCGACGATCACGGACTGCCCGAGGTTCTTACCAGCCAACTCGGCCAGTGCACGCATGTGCCTGTCCGTCGAGCCGCCGGCCGGCCAAGGGCAGATCAACGTCACCGGCCTGCTTGGAAAGGACTGGGCGCCCGCCGGGCGAAGTGCCGAAAGCGCTGCCGCACCAACCGCTCCGGCCAGAACTGCCCGCCGGGAACTGCCTGGAGACGTGGAATCGGGAGTGCCAGGTTTCATGTGAGCCCTTGGAATCGTCGTTCGCTGTGAATTCAAGGACTGCCATTTATTCCGATATACGGAATATCAATTCCAGTCCCAACAAAGTCTACGAGCGTGCATTTTTGATGTAAACACCCCTTAGGGAATTTCCGGATCGGTAGAACCCTAGCCCTACAACAATGGTCTTCATTTGCTATATTCCGTACAACGGAATAAGGAAGTCACATGGGACGAAGACGAGCCGCAGCTCCATTGCGCAACACGGGCGACGCGACGACCGATCCGCGATACGTCACCGCGTTGGCGCGCGGCATTGAACTGCTACGGGCGTTCAAGCCACAGGACCGTTGGTTGAGCCATGGCGAGATCGTGCGACGTACCGCATTGCCGCGGGCGACGGTGTCCCGCCTGACCTTCACGCTGACAGCGCTCGGCTATCTGCAGCACCGGGACGAGGTTGGCGAATACGCACTGAGCCCCGCAGTGCTCGGCCTCGGATTCGCGATGCTCGGCAACTTCGACATCGCTCGTATTGCAAGGCCGACCCTGCAGGCCCTTGCCGACAGGTGCAAGGCGGCCGTATCGCTCGGCGCAAGGCACAACCTGGAAATGATCTACGTCGCACATTGCCGCAGCACAGCGCGACTGATCCTCGGCCTGGACGTCGGCGCACGCTTGCCGCTCGCTCGCACCGCCATGGGCCGTGCGGTGATGTGCGCCACGCCGAAGATCGAGCGCGAGTTGCTACTCGAGAGCATCGCCTCGGCAGAGGGCGACGGTTGGCCGCCGCTGAGTCGGCGGCTCACGGAAGTGCAAGCTCAGTTTGACGCACGAGGCTTTGTCACGACCGAAGGCGAATGGGATCCAGCAATTTCCGCAGCTGCCGTGCCGGTGAATCTGGGCGACGGCCGCACCCTTCTCGGCTTGTCGGTCGGCGGAGCGTCAACATGGCTGAACGGCAGCTTTTTGCACGACGAGGTCGGGCCGCTGCTAGTGAGCGCCGCTGCTGAAATCGTCGCCGCCATTCATGCGGCTGATTGGAAGAACTAATGCGAAGCCGCTCCCTCTGCTGCATCGCGCCGCCGCCGAAGGTCGGATCCCGACTGAGAATGTGTGTTGGCCAAACTCGATCCTTAGTGGGTAGTACGCCCAAATTGACCCGTGGTCGCCGGGCCGACGGGCCAGCGACATGCTTAGCATCGACCGGCCTGCTCTTGATGCACGGCGTTTGCGCCGGACATGGAATGTCCGCCTGTTGTCGCTAGGCCAATTCGCGGACGCAATGCGGAGGGCAAACTCTTCCGATGGTTCCAACCTCATTCAGGTCGACATGTAGCGTGCTTGTCGCCCTTCTCATGAGTAAGGTCGCTTGTGCAGCGAAAGCAGTCTTCCACTCTGTCAAGCACGGACGTCTTCAAGCTGCCACTCTGCGGACATTAAAAAGCACCCTACACCATGTCAATGCCTGGTGTCGAGTAGGTGCGGGAGCAGGTCTTTTGCCCGAGTCAAACGTCTGGAGGCGCCGACGTACCCAGCCCTTGCAGCGCATAGCTGAAAGCCTCGTCGATGGTCATTGCGCGCCCTTCGTCACGCGCGCGCCGAGCGGCTTCGGGCCCAAGCGCTTTCCGTACAAGTGGCTGGTACCGCAGGTAGTAGGCCAAGCTGATCGGTGTACGAAACGCCATGAGTTCCCTGTCAGCGCCTCCTAGGCCGCGCGCCGCACCCATGAGACGCCCGGCACGCTCGGGCCGACCGCGCAGAAACTCCACGATGGCGGCCATGCCCAAGAAGTGATTGGGCGCCAGATCTACCCCGTTGCGTCTCATGGAGGTGGCGGCCTTATAAAGCTCCAAGTCGGCCCTTGGCTTATGACCGCCAGCGAACAGCGCAGGCGCCACCTCGATCGCCAACCCGTCGAACCACGGCAAACGTGTTCCGACCAAGTCCTGCAGTGCCAACAAACCCTGCGCGGCCGCAAGCCCTTCGTCGACGCGTCCGAGCAAGTGCAGCGACGCAGCCAGTCCGGACATCGCCGCGGGGAGCAGCCATCCCTCGAACTCAACTCCGCGACAGGTTTGGACACAGGCGGTGAACCAATGGGCGGAGGCCTCGACGTTGTTGACATGAAGCTCGACGTAGGCGGAGAACAACTCGGCGTTTGCGAGCCATGCCTTGGACACGCCCTTCCGCGCATTGGAAACCGCATCCTCGGCAGCGCGACGCGCCTCGTTGATGGGAACCGAATCGGCGCCTTGCGTGGATGCGAGCACAGCGTGCCCAAAGGCACAGAGAGTCTGGGCGAGCACCGGCAAGGGCCCAAGTGCTCCCGCAGCAAGGTCGACGGCGCACGTGCCGTGATTCAGTGCTGTTGGCAGATCGAGCGCCATGATGCTTAGCCATCCAAGAATCGAATGGCTCGCCACCCGCTCTTGAACGGACAGCCGATCCTCCCAGTCCAAAGCCCTTTCGAGCAGCACCTTTGGAATGCGATAGGAGTTGCCCGTGATCCAATAGCCCATCATCGCCGTAACCAAACGGGCGACCAGTTCGGGGCGATCGTCGGCAAGACACCAGTCGGTGGCCGTGCGCAGGTTATCGATTTCGCGGCCGACCGCTTTAATGGATTCGGTCCCGAAGACTAGCTTGTCCAGCGGCATGGCCTCCAGCCAGGCAAGGAAGTGATCACGGTGCTGTGAACGGAAGGTGTGCGTTTCGCCCGCCGCTTCGAGTTTGTCAAGGGCGTACAGTCGTACGGTTTCGAGCAGTCGATAACGAGTTTCGCCGCGCGCGCCTTGCCCTACAGTGACGAGTGACTTGGCGGTCAATGAGCCAAGTAGATCTAGAACCGCGCCGCTAAAGATGCCGTAGCCGCTGCACACGGCCTCTGCCGCATTCAGCTCGAAGCCACCTGCAAACACACCCGTGCGCCGGAAGACTATGCGTTCTTCTTCATCAAGCAGGTCATGGCTCCAGTCGAGGGATGCCGCCAGAGTCTGCTGTCGATGAATGCGTCTGCGTCCGGCAGTTAGCAGGCTGAAGCGGTCCTCCAATCGCTCGGCTATCTGTTGAACCGACAGGTGGCTAACACGCGCTGCGGCAAACTCGATTGCCAGCGGAATGCCGTCCAGGCGCCGGCATATTTCGGCCACCGGTCCCATGGTGTTGGCACCGAGCTTGAACGATGCGTGGCACGCGTGGGCTCTTTCTGCGAACAGACGCATCGCTTCGGTCACCTCGGCGTTCGCGGACTCTCCAGGCACAGCGAGCGACTGCACCTGCACTATCTGTTCCCCTTCGACGCCCAGGCTTTCTCGGCTTGTGGCCAACACCACAATCTGCTCGCAAACTGTCAGTAATCGATCGATCAGTAGCGCAGCTGCGTCCAACACATGCTCGCAATTGTCTACCAGCAATAGGCTGCGGCGCGGCGCCATGGCAACCGCCACCCGTTCCACAAAGGTACGCGCGGTTTCCGATGGCGAATCCCCTGGCGCCATACCGCAAGCGGCGGCTAGGGTTTGCGGAACCAAGTCGGGGTCGGACACGGGAGCGAGGTCAACAAAAAAAACACCGTCCGGGAAGTTGCCGATCTCCAGCGCTCCGACCTGCAGCGCCAAGCGGGTCTTTCCCGAGCCTCCGATGCCAGTCAGCGTGATCAGGCGGTGCTCGGCAAGCGCACCAAGCAAGGCAATGATCTCCTGCTCGCGACCGACGAAGCTGGACCGCTCGACCGGCAAATTGTTGGGCGCCCTCAAGCTGCGCAGAGGCGGGAACGTCGTCGTCAGGCCAGGCGCCAGAAGTTGGAACAGGTGATGCAGCTCACTTAGCCCTTTAAGCCGGTGCTCCCCGAGTTCGTTGAGCGTGAAGCTATGTGGCAGATTCGACCGCACGATCTCAGAGGTGGCCTGCGACAGGAGAATCTGCCCGCCGTGGCCGACGTCACAGATACGGCTGGCGCGGTGCACCTCCTGCCCGATGTAGCAACCATCGCGAAGAGTCGCCTCCCCTGTGTGAAGGCCCATCCGGACTCGCACTGCTCCGCCGGCGGGCCAGTCATGTGCGAGCAACGCCTGTTGTGCTGCCACGGCGGCTGCTATCGCATCGGTTGCACGAGAAAAAGCGACAAAAAAGGCATCACCCTGCGTATCTACTTCGCTGCCAGCGTGCCCCACGAAGGCCCGGCGTAATACCGTGCGATGAGCCTCGAGCAGGTCAGCCCATTGTGCATCCCCAAACCGCTTGGCGAGTTGGGTCGATCCTTCGATGTCGGAGAACAGAAAGGTGATCGTGCCCTGGGGAAGAGAGCTCATGGATACGATGCTAGCGGCGGCCGCCCGCGCCGTCGACCGGTTCTCGCGGGATAGATGCGACCCAAGACTTTGAAGAGTCCTCGGCTTCATTGTGTTCGCCTTTGGCCCGCGAACATGTCGCTGCTGGGGGCGCCCAACCCATCCCGTACCACTTGCTCGGCTCCCAGCCACTTCCATGCGTCGGTACGCAGCGAAAGCCGAAGTTCTTGGCGGCGCTGCGCAGGTGCCGCTGTGTGCCCAAAGGAGAAGTAGGTCGCCCGATCAACGCAGACGTTTGAGCTTTCGTCGGGGCGAACTCCGGTTATTGGATCGGCCTGGCGCCCGGCGAGCTTCTCCATCTCTCGGCGTAGTTCCTTCCGGTCCCATCGGCGATCAACGAAAATCCTCATATGCCTGCATTGCGGTGGGCCGGCCGTGGCTAAACGGCATTCGTATCGAGGAGACTGCTTTCCCCATTCAAGAACCATTGCCACCGCCCGTGGGATACGCAAGTTGGCTCGACTACGCAGTCGAGTGCTTCAGCACCCGCGAGCCATGGCTCGACAGCATCTTCGCCGGCATGGTCGATCCGTCCGTTGGCGAACTCGATCGGGAGCAGATCCGCGAATCGGCGCGAATCGAGCTTCGCGCGCTGCGCAAAGCCGCGGCACGATCATGAACCCCGGCGCGAGCGTGCTGTAAGTTGCCCCGCACCTTCGTGAGTTCAGCGCCCGCGCCAGGGCATGAATCGCCGGTGTATGGCCCAGTGCGGACCGGCGCGTCTCGGCCCCTAGCTAGCCAGGCCTGCCAAGGACACGGCGTCGTCGCCGTAGCATGGCGGCACCCGGCCACAACCCGACATTTCGCAGACTTGGTCCAATTTGCCCCGAAGCCGACCTTCGCGGCGGGCATATGACAACCTCTGCAGGCCCGGTTGAGCGCCCGACCCGGCGCCCAGCGCCCGCTTGCCGGCAAGTCATCCGGCTCGTGGCGTCGCATTGCAGTAGTCGAAGAACGCCTCCAGCTCGCCAGATTTGTCGAAGACCGCATCTGCGCCCAAATCAAGGCACCGACGGCGCATCTGGGACGTGGGATAGTTGGTCAGAACGACCGCGCGCTGGTGCGGAGACCGACTTTGGCAAGCACGCAAAACGGTCAGCCCTGAACCCTCTCTAAGGAAAAGATCGACTACCGCCAGATCCCAATAGCTGCTGTATTCCTCCATGGCAGCCAGAGCTTCGGCTGCGGTCTCGGCGACGGCGATGACCACGATGTCGGCGAGCTCGCCCATCGCTGGGATGAGGTTGTCCCGGATCGTCTCGCTGTCCTCGACAAGGATAGTGGTGAGTGGCATCGTGCATACGCTTTTGGCGTCCCGTTCACTACTGCTCACATACGTAAATAACCTGCCACCGGGTCTTAGCGGAGCAGGTGGGATTTACTCCTCTATTAGGCGGTTCCGATGTCAGACGGCTGCCCGACATCCGGCAGCGCGGCGCTGAGCGAACTACGGGAAGCTGCTAGCAAGATGAGCGATGAGCGGCGTCGGTCCTTTCCCAGATGAGCCCTCGCAGCAGAGCAAGGATTCCCTCGCCCAAGAAGCAAGGACCTTAAGGAAATGTCGGAATTCGCGCGCTCGGTTCGACCGTGATCAAGCCGTGCTTTTCTTAACCTCAGCTTCCAAGGTCCTGGTGACGTCGTGCAAGAGTTCCACGGACTTGTCCAACTCCGCCTGCAGTTGATCAGCCTGGGCGAGGGCCTGATCCACTTCATCGTTCCGAGCCTCTTCGGGGACTTGCGTATCGAGCACTGCATGTACGACTGCGAGATCGTCCGCTGCTTGGCGGACAGTCTCGGTTGCCTGTTTGCTCTTGTCCAAGGCATCCAGTACGGGTGGCGGTTCCTCGTGCATTGGTCGGCCAGACATTTCCACTCTCCTCTTTAAGGGCGGACCATGGTAGCCGCTTTGCCCGGATGCGGTACCGTTTACGCGAAACTGCGCGCAGCTTCAAGCTGCATAGCAACTCTACAGAGGCACGCAATCGATGCCCGCTGATATTGCCCCTTGGTGCAACGCCCCACGGGCGCAAGCCTCGAGCATCACTTTGAGGTCGCCCGTTCTTCTTTGGGGCAAAGCCACTTGCCCCTTCGGGCAACTACGCCCACGCCGAAATCACGGAACCCGTGACCTTCCGCCGGCAGTTACGAAAAACCTCAGCCCCTGGGTCACCATACGAAGCTCTCATCCGCATCGATGCGAGGTCCTGAGGGATGAGAATCGTGACACTCGCCGCATCTGGCAGGATGCGGGTACCCTGCGCGCAATGCGTCGCCAGGTCTGTGCGGTAGCACACCGAGGTCCGTCACCCCTCCCATGGGGTACGCGTCAATGCGCAAACGCGCAGGGTGCGTCTGTCTGCGAGCGCACAGACCCCGGATGATTGCGGGCCCTGCGTCATCACCAGTTCGCTGCCCTCCCGGCGGTCTAGGCTCAGCAGGACCCATCGGCACAGGTGCTGCTCCAGCTAGTGATGCCGGGCGCACTCGGCGGTCTGTACGAGCCTCCACGCAAATCGGATTCGTTCGGAGAGCGCTCCCGCAGCGCGTTCTCGACAAGGGCCAGTATGGGGACTGTGGGGACCTACTGTGCGCTGGCACACAGACCGGGGCCCTGTGGCGCCGGCGCCTCTTTCTCGATCAACCCCGTCAACAGCGCGAGTTGCTGCTTCTGGATCTCCAGCAATTCCTCCCATTGCCTCTCGCGCAATTGATCGATCTTGTCGTGCAGCAGCATGATCTCCAGTTCGGCCTTGAGGTTGACCTCGTAGTCGTGTTCCGCATGGATCCGGTCCTTCTCGGATTGCCGGTTCTGCGACATCAGGATGATCGGCGCCTGCACTGCCGCCAGCATGGAAAGAAACAGGTTGAGCAGAATGAACGGGTAGGGGTCGAAGGTCGAGCCGCGCGTCGCCAGGAGCAGGGCGTTGAGCGCGACCCACAGCAGCATGGTGGCGCCGAAGAGTCCGACGAAGGTCCAGGAGCCGCCGAACGACGCGACCGCGTCTGCCGCGCGCTGGCCCATTGACTGCCCAGCATCGGCGTCTTGCACGACATTGCGCGAAACAGGCGTTCGCTCCGCGACGTGTTGCGCGACACGCCGGGTCCGCTCGTCGAGGGCGTCGTAACGCGAACCCAGGAGCTTCGTTGCGATGTCGTCAAGTTGATGCATGGAGGCCAACCGCCTACGCCGACTGGAATGTCGTCATTCGCTCCGCAGCCTTGCGGAGATTCGTTCTGCGCTCCTGGGCCGCCCTCAAGACGGATTCAGACGACCAGATGGGCGGTGCAGTGGCCCCTTCCTCGATCTCGGCGCACAGGGTCTCGTCGAGCACTGGCACCAGGCCGTTCACCAGTCTGGTCTCGATCGCGAGAACGAGCGCGCGGTGCAGGGCGCGGGGCATGACCCGCCCATTCAGATAGTCCAGTACTAGAGTCTCGGCGGCAAACAGGGAAAGTGACATGCTATTGCGCCCGATGATCGACCCAGCGTAGCGATGGACGACATCATCGTCTGTTCGATACCGAACGCATGCGAGGGACAAGAGAATCGGCGGGCGAAGCTCTCGCCAACAACCAGTCTGCGACGCGCGCGTCGAAGAGAGTGATGTTCTCCGCGACTTCGGCTCGCAAGCATTGCCCCGCACCTTCCTGCGCTTTGACGTCGGCCGCAATCCATGCCTCACCGCTTCGTCGCCCGCGGGCGACGCCGTGGCGCCCCAGACCTGGGCAAAGACTGAGAGGGTTTCGCCCGCAGGCAAGTCGGCCCAGAGTCGGGCGGGCGGGAGTCGAACGGCGTGCCGAAGTGAGACTACGGGTCGTCCACGAGCGCCTTGATCGCCGCGATAGCTTCGTGCCTTGCCTCGTGGAGCGCCTTTTCCTGAGTGCGCGCACCGGTTTCGATATTCGCTACAGGTGTCCGGTCGTCGCTCCGGTAGGACCAACTCCAACGCTCCCCGGTGTTCGAGACGTTGATCGTCACCAGAAGCCCGTGATGTTCAAAGTGCGCGTTCGCCATGCGATGCCTCCCGACAGGCCGGAATCTCAGTCGCCGCGTTGCCTTAGGCGAACGAGCGTTTGCTCCACGAGGACATGCCTGGCGAAGGCCTGCAGGTCGCCCTCCGTCGGGCCGGGCCCATTGCCGCACAACTGCTCCCGATAGGCGAGAACGATCCTGTCGTGAGCGAGCTGGCGTGCAGCCAGTGCTTGCGCGACCAGCACTTCTTCAGGCGGAGCTCCAGCGGCCGGGTCCATGATATTGCTCCGAATTCGGGTTGCCTGTTTGTCGAGAGAATCTGGGACTGTCGCCGGCACCGAGGTGCCGGCCCTCGCGGGCGAATGCCGAAGCAACCTCTACCAACTGGGACGACTGTCACCTTGAATCATGGAGGGATCCGTGGGCCCTGTCTGTGCGTTGACGCACGATCCGGTGAGCGTGAAACCGTGGTACGTGTCGACGCGTCTTTAGGTCAGCTACCAAGCGCGGCCGCGATAGGTTCTCGCGGCCACGAGCGGTCATATGCCATGACCTGTCGAAGGTCCGCTCTTCGTCGCGTAGCGGGTGTTCAAGCGGGTGGCTGCACCTTTGAATCGGCGTCCGGACCAGGCTGAGTGCCGGAGCTCAGCAGTAGTCCCAACAGGCCGGCCCCGGCGACGGCAGAAGGCGACGGCCAAGTAGCACCGGTGTTGACAGCCGGGACGAGGTTCGGGTGCCGGCCACCAAACCATTGGTCATCGCGATGAATGATGCATCGGCGACTGACACCTTTACGCGTGAGGTTGTTGTCGCGATTCCACGGCCCAGCAGGCGCTGGCAGACGCAGTGAGGCCGAGCCCTTGCGATTCGGCTTGGCCGGCTCGGACCGTAGATGGTCGGCCCTGTCTGGCGTTTTTCAGCGAGCGCGCTTGAATCCAATCCGTCTGGCTCAAGGCGTGATCGCGACTTTCAGAACGCCGTCGCGCTGGTGGCCGAAGAGTTCGTAGGCTGCCTCGATGTCGTCGAGCTTGAAGCGGTGCGTCACCATCGCCTCCAGATCGACCCGCCGCGCGGCGATCACCGCCATCAGCCGGCGCATCCGCTCCTTGCCACCAGGGCAAAGCGTGGTGACGATCTTGTGGTCGCCCAGTCCGGCGGCAAAGGGGCCGAGCGGGATCGTCAGGTCAGTCGAATAGACGCCGAGGCTCGACAGTGTTCCCCCCGGGCGCAGCGCCCGAAGGCACGCCTCGAAGGTCTGTTGCGTGCCGAGCGCCTCGATCGCCACGTCCACGCCACGGCCGTCGGTGAGGCGCATGATCTCCTCGACGGGATCCACCTTGCTGCCATCGATCACGTGATCTGCGCCAAACTTCGTGGCAATGGCCAGACGGTTGGCGAGCCGGTCAACTCCGATCACCGTCGCAGCACCGCTGAGCTTGGCACCGGCTGTGGCGCACAGGCCGATGGGACCCTGGGCAAACACCGCCACTGTGTCGCCGATGCGCACACCTACGCTCTCAGCACCGCTGAAGCCGGTCGACATGATGTCGGGGCACATTAGCACCTGCTCGTCGCGGAGCGAGTCGGGCACCGGCGCCAGGTTGGCCATCGCGTCGGGTACCAGCACATATTCAGCCTGGCAGCCGTCGATGGTGTTGCCAAACTTCCAGCCACCCATCGCCTTCCAGCCGTGCGCCGTGCCGGCACCGTCCTGGGAGCCGACACCACACAGGCACGCGGTGCTCCAGCCGCTCGGCGTGATCGCCCCGGCGATGACGCGCTGGCCCTCGCGGTACCCGCGTACCCCCGACCCGAGCTTCTCGATCACGCCGACCGGCTCGTGGCCGATCGTCAGGCCCCGCTGCACGGGGTACTCGCCCTTGAGGATGTGGATGTCTGTGCCACAGATCGTGGTCGTCGTCACACGCAGCAACGCGTCCTGCGGACCGACATTGGGAATGGGTTTGTCATCGAGAACGATGCGCCCCGGCTCGACGAAGATGGCTGCTTTCATCATGGCCATGGGCAGTTCTCCTAAAAGTGGGCGCCTGGAAGACTTCCAAGACGTAGAGTTCACGGTACTCTGGTGCCCATCGTCGGCTCCCGGCGCTCGCGCCGCTGCGAGGTAAGACAGAGGCGCGCTGGACATCCACATCTCGAGGCAGCGACCGCATACATTTGGCGATGCCAACTTGGTTGCTCTGGCTCGCTCTGGCCCTGTCCTTGCCGACCGCGGCCGTCCTGGGTGTCTCCGCTTCGGGACCCGGCGGTGGGCCGACACTGCAACGCGTCTGAGGGGCACGCTCGCGGCAACCCAGGTCGACGATGCGAGTCATTCGCCAGCCATAGCCCGCGTCCACTTCCGCGAACTCCAAGGCCTGCCCGCACCGGTGCAGCGCTACTTCCGTGCCGCGCTGACGGAAGGACAACCGATCATCTCGGCATTGACCGTCGATCTGGTGGGCACCTTCAACCTGTCTCCTACCTCGGAGCGGTGGAAGCCGTTCACCTCGCGGCACAGGATCGTCACCCGCCGCCCCGGCTTCCTGTGGGACGCCGAGATCGTTGTGCTGCCCGGGTTGGCGGTGCGAGTGCTCGACGCGTACATCGGGGGCCAAGGCATGCTGCGCGCCGCGGTGCTTGGCCTGTTCCAGGTGGCCGACATTCACGGCGATGGTGAGATCGCCCGCGGCGAGCTGTTCCGCTTCTTCGCTGAAGCGGCGTGGTATCCGACGGCGCTGCTGCCGAGCCAGGGTGTTCGCTGGGACGCGTTCGACGATCACTCTGCATTTGCCACGCTCGTGGATGACCCGCTCACGCTGACACTGCTGTTCCGATTCAACGACGCCGGGTTGATCGACTCGTTTCGTGCGGACGCGCGCGGCGCCATGGTCGGCCGGGAAATGGTCATGATCCCGTGGGAGGGCCGGTGGTCCGACTATCGGACGCGAAACGGCATGACGGTGCCGAACGTCGGCGAGGTCGAATGGCTTTGGCCAGAAGGGCGCAGAAGCTACTTCCGCGGCACCGTGACGTCGATGCGTTTCGAGTTTCTGCCGTGACCGCACGCCTGCGCGTCGCTGCAGCCGTCGCCGGTGCGATTGGCTTGGTCCTTGCAGCGGGCGCCCTGTGCATCAGCGGGCGCTTCGAGCGCGACTTGAAGCTGGCGGTGGCCCGCGTGTCGCAGGGCAGCACGCTGGTCTCCACCCGCTGCGGCGTCATTGAGTACCAGGAGGCGGGCTCAGGCATTCCGCTACTGGCGGTGCACGGAAGCGGCGGCGGACACGACCAAGGCATGGCGTTAGCGGCTGCGCTGACGCATCGGGGCATCCGGGTGATTACGATGTCGCGCTTCGGCTACCTGCGCACCCCGATGCCCGCAGATGCCTCGGCAGCCGCGCAGGCCGACGCTCATTTGTGTCTGCTGGATGCATTGGGAATTCGACGGCATGCAGTCATGGGCGGCTCGGCAGGAGCCCCATCCGCGCTGCAAATGGCGATCCACCAGATCGGGTCGCTGCGCTGGTGCTCCTGGTGCCGCTCGCCTACAAGCCGGCTGCACAGGCGGATTCCGCGCCGCCGCTGCCGACCTGGGTAGAAAGCACGATGATGACGCTGATCGGTTCAGATTTTCTGTTCTGGTCAGCGCTGCACGTTGGCCGCAACTCGCTGATCCGCGTCGTCCTGGCGACCCCTCCAGAGCTTCTGTCGAGTTCCAGCGCAAGCGAGAAGGCGCGCGTTCGCATCGTTTGTGGCTGACGCCAAGAATGCCGCTTCGCTCGACGCGAGTGTCAAGGGCTGCACGTTTGCGGTGGCCGACGTGGACGCCCAACTGGGCATCTCGGGGAATCGGGACCATCTTTTGGCGGCTTTGGTCAACTTGCTCCACAACGCATTCAAGTTCACCCATGCTCATACGGAGGTCACCCTGAGCGCGTACGCCAAGGGCGACAGTGTTCTGATCGACGTCAAGGACAACTGCGGAGGGCTCCCGCCAGGAGCTACCGCAAACATCTTTCGGCCGTTCATTCAGGTCGGCGACGACAAGAGCGGCTTGGGGCTTGGTCTTTCCATCGCCCGGCGGCATGTGAATGCGGACGGCGGTGTCTTGGGCGTCCGGGACTTGCCCGGTGTCGGGTGCGTCTTCACCATTGAACTTCCCGTCCGAATGCTTCATTAGAAAAACTGGCATTGCGCCAACCCTCAGGGCAGCAGTCCCGCGTACGCCTGCCGATCCGCGGCATAGCAACCCCATGTCAGCGCTTTCATTTGATCGGTCCGCGCCTGGCTCGCGTCCCGCCTACCATCGGCGCCGCGATGCGCTGCATCACCTCGGAGCCGGTGACGCTGCCCAACATGATCGGGAACAGGCCGGCCAGGATGACGGCACCGTCATTACCTTGGCCGCACGCGTAGCACCACGCCTTCACGGATGGCCTCCTGCAAGTCGGCGTCCCAGGTTGGTCCCTCATCGAGCCGGGGCAGCGCGCGATCGCGCGTGGCAGCGCGGGCTGCACCGCGCGGTTTAAGATCGACGCGGTGCCTGCCGGGTCTGTCGAGCAATGCCGCGATACCCAGTTGGTTGGGAACGGCCGCTTTGCGGCGAGCAATCTCGGCAACCCGATTTCGGTTCAGGGCCCACTGAAGACTTCTCCGCGCCCGGCGGGAACGGCAGGTCTCTGCCACCAAGCGGTCCTAGCTTTAAGGTCGGCACACGCTGCGCTCCGGCCAAGGCAGCCCGCTCGTTGGGCGCGAAGGGCGCGAAGGCCGCGATCAGGACTCTAGGCCAGTTGTCATCTCGCGAACTCGTTGCAGATAGCCGTCCGCCTTCTTCAGGAGTTCGGACTTTTCAGATTCCGTCTCGGCTTCACTGGCTGCCTGTTGCGCGCGGGTCGCGTGTGCTTTTAGTGCAGCGATAGTTCCGCCACTCGCTACTTCGCCTTCGGGAAGGTCCCCGTAGAACTCGTCGTAGATCTCTTTGAGCGTCCGATCGCCATGCAGCCAGTGCGGGCTGGGCTGCAGCGGATAGTCGTCGGCGAGCCCCATCACGCGCCGGGTTAGCTGCGTTAGGCTGCACACTTCACCATCAACTTCGACGGTGCGAGGTCCAGCGACCATGCAGGTTCTTGTGCCGTCCTTATACGTCAGCACCGTGCCGATCGGCAAACCGAGTGCGATGTAGTCGAACCGTGGTCGCCGTGCACGACGCAGTTGGGCCTCATCCTCTTCGCGCTGCGCTGCCTCCTTGTCCACCAACGGCGTGTTCGCCTCGAGTTCTTGGGTCACTACTGCGGTCGGACGGGCGTGCAGCAGTCGCAAGATCGCTATCGCCTGATTCGGCTCCATGCGAAAGAACTCGCGGTTCGGGTTGATGCGGAATGGAGCAAAGGCCACGTGCAATGCGCGTTCCACCTCGGCAGCGTTTGGCACCGCGCATTCGTATGCACATTCGAAGGGGAGCGGCACCCCGGTCGTGTATAGCTGGCTGGTGCGCAAAGCCGCCTCATTGCCACGCGTCATGCCGATCTTGATGAGGCCCGGCATCGCTGCGTTCGTCAACACGTAGACGATCTGTAGACTTCCGGGCCATTCCGGGTTTTGCTGCTCCATTTCGTTTTCCTCCGCGTCTGTCGCGAGCAATCATACGTGGCAGCCCCCGACAGCGTTCGGGCCCGGGCTCGCAGTTCGCGGTGGCACTCAGTCGTTCGCAGCCCCGCGTGGCATTCAGCCCACAGTCGACTGTGAAGTATTTCGCAGTTGGTCATCGACGACTGTGCCCCCTTGTGCCCCGCGGGCAGAATCGTCCGATGGCGCGCCGAAAAAAGAACAGCCCCGCAGAAAACCTCATCGATCTGGTCGCTCTACTACCTTGGCATGTTGGCGTCGTCTTGGCCGTCGTCGGATACCTCGTCCTCCATCGAGTCGCAGGAGCGCCATTGGTTGCGATCAGGCCCGGCGAGGTGGGCGGAACAATGATTGAAGCACTGTGGCGCGGGCTAGCTTCGGTCGGACAGTACTTCTTGCCGCTCATCTGCCTCGCGGGCGCCGCCATCTCGGCTTGGCGACGTCATTCGCGTCAATCGTTGTTGGACAGCGCAACGCGCTCTGATGCTCCAAGCGTTCTAGACGGAATGAGTTGGAGGGAGTTTGAGACGCTCGTGGGCGAGGGTTTCCGCCTGCAGGGTTACTCGGTCGTGGAGAACTTCAAGCCCGGCCCTGACGACGGTGTCGATTTGGTAGTCCGCAAGAACGGCGAGCACTACCTGGTGCAGTGCAAGCAATGGCGAGCCTTTAAGGTCGGTGTAGCGGTGGTGCGAGAGTTGTATGGGGTCATGGCGGCAAAGGGGGCGGCCGGCGGCTTCGTTGTAACCTCGGGCCGATTCACCTCCGAGGCGGAAGACTTTGCCAGCGGGCGCAACGTCTTGCTGATCGATGGTTCAAAGTTGCACCAGTTGCTCAAGCAGGCGAAAGGGGCCGCGAGCGCCGGGGGCTCGAAACCTGAGAGCAGTCCAAACCGGCCCGCAGCTCCGGCCTACGCATCAGCGAGTACCGCTGCTCCGAACTGCCCACGATGCGCGCAGACTATGGTCCGCCGCACGGCAAAGAAAGGGGCCAGCGCGGGCCAGCAATTCTGGGGGTGCTCGGACTATCCGCGTTGCCGCGGCACGGCTTGAACATGACAATCAGCATTCACTTGCTGGTCGACTTGGAGAACGTTCAACCATCTCCAAAGGAAGTGGAAGCGTGGCTAGGGGACGCGGGACAGGCGTGGGTCTTCTACGGCCCGACCCAGCTCAAACGCAAGGCAGCTTTTGAACTCGACAGCCCGCGATCGACGCTCATACCGATCTCGCGAACCGGTTCGAACTCGCTGGACTTTCACCTTGTGTTCTACCTCGGCTACCTTGCTGCCAAGCATCCCAGCTGTCGATTCGTGGTTCTTGCCAAGGACACCGGCTACGACCCGCCGATCGCGCACGCGCGAACCCTGGCATTTTCTGTCCAGCGCATGAAGGCGCTCCCGGCCGTCGCTTCGCCGGCCATCACTCAATCAGCGCCGTCTCCATTCGTACTAGGAAAGACAAGCAAGGTGGCGAAAACGTCTAAAGAAAAGGCAGCAGTAAACGCGGAGCCGCCGAAAAAGCTGAAGGCTCCCGTCGCGCCCAAGGGATCGCCCGTACAGCAACCGGTGGCGAAGAAGAAAACTGGCGAAAAGCTGCCAATCGCGATGTATCGTGACCTTCTCAAAGATCTGAAGGCGCCGAACCGTCCCAAAAGCCTGTCTGCACTGGAACGCTACGTCCAAACTAAGTTTGGCCCTGTGCCGGTGCCTCAAAAGGTCCAATTCATTGTCGATCGCCTGCTTACCAGCGATGTGATCCACCTAGCCAACAGAAAGCTAGGCTATGGACCTGCTAAGACCTGAGGTGAACCATGGGACGCGACGCCAATACGGGTGACCGCTGTCGCCGATCAAGCAGTCGATGTGCGCGGCACCTTTGACGGTCCGCTTTCGCTGCCGAGCCGCCGGACAGTGGTCGATGCTGAAGGACTGAGATGGGCCCTCCCCTGCCATCCGGGCTTCCAACGTGAATGGCGACAATCAGTCTGAAAGAGCCATTCGCCTTGGTTGTCTGCCGCGCGCGGGCTCCCTCCCATTCGCGCCATACACCACCGGCCTACTCGCCATTGGCAAATCGGCCGAAGCATTGGGGTCAGCAAGCGCGCCTTATGGCGTCCAATGTCGACGGTTGATGAATCTCGGGCTTCGGCATCCGCGGCCACGGCCGGTGGTTGCTAGGCATCTGGTCTTCTCTCGCATCACGCCTGCTTGTTCACGTGCCGCCGAACCGACATTCGAATCCTTGTACGAGGTCCAACTCAACCATGTTCTGAATTTACGTGACGCGGCTATCTTGGAGCGTGCAGCCGCTTCGCGTTCGCACCTCTCTCGCGAGCCTCCTCGAAAGCATCCAGAAGCAGCTGCGTTTCTGGCGAGCGCTGGATCAAGTTGTTGGTGCGCAGGATGCGCAAGGCCATGTTGGGGTGCGAGTAGCCATCGTCGAAAAAGACGCTGGGCCTGCCCACCGAAAAGGAGCCGAATTCATCGAGCGTGCGAAACGCCTGCATGTTCCAGCCCAGCTTCGTGAGTTCGTTGACCACGAAGTTGGCCGCGATGGAGGAATCATTGGCTGGCGTCGCGTTCGCGCGCTGTCGCAGCAGATTGGCGGCGAACTCGTCCGCCTGCCGCTCCTCAGTCTTCGCCTTGCTGGGGTCGACATTCAGCTGCGACATCTCGCCATCCTTGAAGGCGCCCGCCGAGGTGCCGTCGTGGATGTGTCCCGCCTCGTGAAGCAACACGAAGGTCAGGAAGTAGTCGCGATCAATCATCATGCGGGCGGCGCCTGTCGAGTTGAAGGTCGCCCACCTCGCTAAAAACCTGGGATTCACGAAGACGCAATGGCAGCCCTCCGGCACCGCCGCTGGCGTGGTCGCTTCCTTCGCGGAATCGACCAGATACAGTGGCACGCTCCCGGCACCGCCCTGCTCGTTCGCCTTCATCTGCCACGTTGGCACGAACCGGATGCCGGTCGTCGCCAGGACTTTGTTGGCGCGTGCAGTGGCTTTCGCCACCAGAGCCTGGTCCAGCGTCGTATGTCGGAACCCTCGCTCGGTCACCTCGTCAAGCGTCGCGCTCCATGCGGGCAGCCCGGCGAGAAGGATGAGCGAGAACAGCCCTCGATGGCCAAAATTGCTCGCTGCCAGGCGAACGGACTGCGATGATGCCGACACCATCCCGCCCCCTCTCGGCCGCAGCCGCATGAAAACGCAACAGGAGTCCAGACGTGACACTTCGCCTTGCTCGACGGGCCGCCCTTGTGGCCACGCTGGCCGCATTGTCCCTCGGATCCGCTGCGTGGGCATGGTGTCAGTCAGCGAATCCGCTCAAGCCTGCGCCTCCCCCGCAGACGGTCGCGGAATTGCCAATGCGGCCTGGGAGTTCGGTGACGATCCTCTGCGTGAATTGCGACAAGCCCTTTGGCAGCGAAGGTCACAAGGAGGCAATGAAGGACCTGGCGAGCAACGAGTATGCGAAGCAGCTACGCCGCGCCCTCTTCTACCAGGACTCCGTCCATCAGTTCGAATCGAAGGCGCATTTCGACAACTGCGACTTCGACGGGGCGACCGCGTATGTCGATACGCTGCTCAACGAGGCCGAACAGCAGGTCCTGGTCGCGCAAGCGGGAAAGGCGAAGAAGGACACGGTGGCCATGGTGGCTGCTGGCGAGAAGGCATTCTTCTCGATCGGTCAGGCATTGCACGCGGTCCAGGATTTCTACGCGCACAGCAACTACATCGAAATGACCAAGGACACGGTGAAGGATGCGACCGACATCGCCGTCATCCCCTTCTGGACGCCGGAAGGAAACGCTGCGCTGCGCAAGCTTCAGCAAAACGGCCTGGTCTCGGGCTTTGTCTTCTGGGGCATCCCGCAGCTGTGCCCTGCCGGCGCCCAGTCGCATGCAGACCTCGCCAAGGACAGCGAGGACACGAAAAGCGGCAAGGTGCGCGTCGCGCACCTCGAGAACCTGAGCCAGTACCGTCTGGCCATCGTGGCGGCGCGCCAGGCATCCTCGGATTTCCTGCGGTACAGCTTCAAGCGCTGGCCCCTGCTGGACGAACTCAACGGCAAGTATGTCGCGTTCGAGGTCTTGGTCGACCGTCGCGGGCTCTGACGTGGCACGTTCAGCGACACCGTGGGCGATCGGGACGTTGCTTGGCATCGTCTCGATCACGGCAATGGCCGCTTCGGCTGATGCCCCGCCGCGCTGTCGTCTGGACGACCGGGATGCGGCCTTGGTCGGCCGCACCTTGAAGGGTGCGGCCGCAGGGTACGCGGCGCTGGGCAGGCCACTGCCCTTCGATGACGTGGCGGTCAATCCAACGACCCCTGCCCACGGCGAGCGGGTGCTTCGCGTATTCGTGGTGAAGGACGCTGCCAAGGACGGCACCTCCAAGGATGGATGTGCGAAGGCGGCGCCCGGGCGCGACGACGTTCTGGACGAACGGAGCGTGCGCGGCGGTTGTGTGGTGACGGCCGCTGACCGCCTTGAGTTGCGCTGCTCGTCCGCGGCTGTGCGGGTGTTTGGGGAGATGAAGGGGCGGCCCGACCGCGCCAATCCGGCGCTCTTGTACGTGCTGGCTCACGAGCTCGGCCACATCAGCCAGGGTCGGTTGGGCGAATACGCCGGCCGACTCGAACGTATCGACCTTGCCAAGCCCGCTGACGAGAAACTCAATCAGCTCCGAAGCTCATGCGAGCCGGCAAACGTCAAGCTCGAGGCGGCGGCCGACGCCATGTCGATCGAGGTGCTCAAGGCGTTGGTGCCGAAGCCGCCGTACCGCGAGCCCGCGTTCTCCGAACAGGGCTCTGTCTATTGGGCGGTGGATCAGCTCTACCTTGCCGCCAACGCGTGGCAGAGCGCAGCGATGACGCGCGAGTTCATGAGCCAGCCGAAGCCGCACGCGAGTTTCATTGCCACGGAATTTCCCACGCCACCTCCAGTGATTGACAGCAACGCCCGCAAGTTCGTGTGCGACGTCCTGACGCAAAAGAAGGGCGTCGTGCTGTATCCGTTGCGCGCCATCGACCACCCTCCGCTCGAGCAACGCATGCGCGCTGTCGCGGAAGCGTTGAAGCCCATTGCGGCGAAGCTGCCCAAGTCGGATGGCACGCAGCAGTTCCAATCGATCGCAGTCCTTCAAGAACAGCTCAGTCCGATCTTCGCAACCCTCTACCGAGCGAACGGCGTGTACCTGGAGTCCCTCAGGCGAAATATCTGCACGCGTGTGAACGGTGAAACGCCTGTCGCTGAATGCCGCTAGGTCTTGACGGTCGGCCGACGCCGATTTCCATGGCAGCCCTTTACGGGGCGCCTCTCGAGTGCCAAAACCCTCGCATCGCCCGTATCCGCTCGTCGCGCTCGGTCATCAGGTACAGGGAGGTTGTGCCGACGGACGCGTGCCCGAGATTGTTCTGCACTACCTGAAGGGGCACCGGGGTCTGCCCCGCCCTGCCCTGCAAGGCATGGGATGCATGCGAATGGCGCAACCAGTGCGTGCTGGCCTCTTTCAGATGCTGCGCGTCCGACCCTTCGAGACTGTCGGCGGCGTGCGCTAGAAATGCCTTGATCGCCTGGTACAGGCCCGAGGCCGACCAGGGCACCGGCCGCCAGGATAGGGGGCATTGTGGCCCGGTATCCAAGCCGACAACGAAGTCGCTATTGAAGCCACTTTCGAAGCCTGTATGGAAGCGCGCCATCACGCGGATGCCTCGATTGCCCGGCGCGCTGACCTCGCGCTCGAAGCCATGCCTGGCCAGCTCGTCGCCGAGCTCGTCGACCAGGTCGCGCGGAATGGGCACCTCGCGGCTGCGCCCGCCTTTTCCGACCACTGAGAGCATCCAATCGGTTGCCATCGTCCCGTCGGTGGCCCGGTAGTCGATCTTCTCCAGGTCCTCGCACTTTACGCTCGTGATCTCGGCCAGACGCAACCCGGTCGCATAGAGCCAGCGCATGGCGCGCCGAAGCCGACGCCCGGCTTCCGTGTCGACCTGTTGGTCCAGCAGCGCCTCAATGTGATCCCACTGGGAGAAGGTCAGGGTTCGACGGGAGCCCAAGGGCCGCGGCGAATGACTCGGCAACGCGAACGCCGCGAACGGATTGCCCGTCACATAGCCCTGGCTCATCAGGAAGGCAAACAAGCCCTTGAGGATGGTCAGCGCATGCCGCAGCGCAACTGCCGAGAGCGGCCCTTCGAGCGGCCGCCACAGCGGCGACCAGCGCTGGTGATGGCGCGGCCCGCACCAGGCCGCCGGGGGATCTGCGAGGAAGGACCGATAGCCGTTCACATCCTCCACCGTCAAAGACGACAGCGCCTTCTGCCGTTCGAGGACGGCCCACAACAGCAGCCGTTCCGCCTCCTTGCGATAGGCCCGCTGCGTCGCCGACAATGCGTTCCCGCGCCCTGCACTTTTTGAAGCCAGCCAGGCGCCGATCGCCTCGGGGTCGTTGCGCGCCAGCAGGACGCTTTGTTCGAGCGGCGCCCTGAACCCCCCCGCCCTCCCGTCCAGCGCTGGCGGCACCAGAAATTTCTCGAACGGGCGCAGCGCCGTGGCCGCCGGCACGACCCCGGCCAGCACCACAGGCGTCAATTGGGAGCGTGGCTGCAGCACATGTCGCCCGACGCGCAGCCCCAAGACCGCCTCGTTGGCCTGCAGCCACTCGAGGACCCGTGAGGCCTTGAGTTCTCCCACCCCCGGCACAGGCACCCACCAGCGCGCACCGATCCCGTTGATGCGTTCCACCAGATTCAAAAGCGTCGTCACCCCCGCGCGCTCGAGGCGCTTCGCGAGCGTTGGATTCAACCAGGCGCTCACGCGGTCGCCAGGCCGCGGATCCTGCGCGACCAGGTCCTGCAGCCAGCGCAGCGCCTCAAGCTGCCGCGCGATCACCCGGCTTCGGCGCGTGGGCGGGACGGCGCCGCCCTGCCCTCCCCTGCCCGGCGCGGCCTTGCCCCGCCCTCCCTGGCCTCCTGGCGGGTAGGCTTCCTCGTAGGCCTCGAGCTGCTCGGCTTCCGAAAAGTCCTCCAGGCCCCGCTCGGCGGCGAACTCGGCCAGGGTCGGCTGCTTCGGCGCCGCGGCAAACCGGTCCGGGTCCAGCAGGATCAGACGCGCCGTCCCCGGCTTGTTCTCGCGCCGGGCGGCCGCGGCGAACTCGTCGCGGATCCAGGCGATCGTGCGACGCACCGTCCGCAAGTCCGCGTGCTCGCCTTCGAGCCGCAGGTACCGGTCCCAGCTCGCGCGCTCATCGAGCCCCTGGGCCAGCGCCCGCATGAAGGCGAAATGCCCGCCATGAAGCTTGCGCGGAAGAACTGGGGCTGCTTTCCTCATGGCGGCCACCTTGACTCGCTGTTCTTGCGGTAAGGGGCGCCCCAGAACTTCCACCAGGGTCGCGGCCGCTCGGGCGGCTCCGGCGGCAGCTGCGCCAGGTAGCTCGCCCTGGTTCGCCGGCGCCGCTCGACCTCGAAGGCGTGGGCGATGCCATTGGCCTCGCGGTCGCCGCGCAGGGCCCGGGCGCGCCACATGGCCGCGAGGCGAGCCACCTCCTCGTCATCGAGGTGGGCCAGCTGCTGGGTGGACAAGGTCGGCATTGACAGGTCGGACGGAAAAGGTGGAGAGATCCACCCGATCAAAAGCTGGACAGTTGAGGTGCGGCACGATGAGGTATTGCCCCCGGCACCCTTCCGCCTGGGAATGACAGATCCGGAGGCGCCCTGATCCAGTCTAGATGATAAATCCAATTATCATCAATGTAGATTTACGATGCTTCTGGGGACCTTTTTTGAGCGCCTGCGCTCAAGTCGTTGATTTGATTGAGGTTTTTGAGTCCGCTGCTCGTCGGACCCTTCGCTCACTCCAGAGTTCGCCCATGGGGCTCCGGGCTCTCGACGGTCCACCCGTGGAGCACTTGCAGGCCGATCGGAACGAACGGCCCGATGGCGCGGGTCGCCACCGTCGCGATGCCATGGGCGTGCGCATATCGCGATCTGGGCGTACCCGATAGAACGGCACAAAGCAGTCAGATCGCAACCCCACGCCGTCATGCGTCGCGCTAAATTTGAAGTGAATATTCACTCACATCGGCGCAGAGAAACTTGATTCACGCCTTTCGCCCCACGAAGGCATCGACCGCCTTGGCGAGCCTCCGACGCTGCGATTCGTCCAGGGGCCGGTCGAAGGACAGGGTCGCCCTGCCCTTGCGATCGATCGTCAACACCGCGATGCGCCGGCCGTCGTCGTCCGTCCATTCCGTCGACGGCGTCTCGCCTTGTCGACCTGCCCTCCCTGCCCCCGTGAGCGTGGCAAAGACCTCGGCCGGGGTGGCAGCCGGCACCTTCGTGGCCATCTCGCGTGCGGCAGCCAGCAAGCCCTCCGGGTCGCGTTGATGGGCGTCCTTGAGGGCCGTCGCCCACCGGAACTGGAGGTTCAGAGGCGATCCGAACGCGTGTACGACCTCGCTGGGCAACTTGGCGAGGGCCATGGCCTTGCCAATGTTGCCTAGGTCGCGATCGATGGCCGCGGCGAGTTGCTTGGCCGACGGGAAAAGTCCCTGCTCGAGCGCTCGCATGTACATCACGCCCTGCTCCCACGCCGACAGGTCCTCGCGCTCGCGGTTTTCCCGCTCCATCTCCACGAACAGGTCGACGTCCTTCATATCCGGTTCCACGACGGCCTGTACCGGGATGCCCAGTTCCAGACACGCCTGATGCCGACGATGGCCAAACACGACCTCGAACTGAGGCGCTCCTGAGGGCGCGCCCGCGATCGGCCGAACCTTGATCGGCTGAACATTGCCACCGGCGCCGGCAATGTCTTCCTTCAGTCGAGTGAACGCCTCGGTCTGGAAATGCGAGGCGTCGCGATTGGCCCACCTGGATGCGGTGATGAGTTTCGGATCGAGCTTGCGCATCGCCTGAGCACCGTCGAATTGGGCCAGCCGCTCGCGAAGATGCACCACCTCGCGATGGACCTCGGATTGCTCGGTCATGAACGCGAGCATGGAGCCCGGTCCTGTCTTGGGCGTTACGGGCGACCCGCCCGGCTCCACAGGTTCAGGCTGCGCCACTGGCGTTGAAACCGCCGGCTTCGGAGTGATCGGGCTTGCTTCTTGAGAATTCGCCGCGTCGTTGCGCTGCGCGCTCGGCAGGTTTGCGGTGACGCTGAACGCACGCTTCACCAAGTCCTTGTTCGCCATTGCATGTTCCTAATAGGTTCTTTTGAAAAGCGCTGACTGCGCTCTTTTTGAAGAGACAGACGGCTGACGCGCACCCGCCGGCGGCGTCGCGTCTTGCCATGCGGGCAGGGGGTTGTACCGTACAACCCCCGTCGTCGCACGCCGTCGATCCCGAAAAATTCCCACGTCAAGCCTCGATGCGTAGGGGGGTTGTACCGTACAACCCTCCCTGCGGCTGAGGGAGTTGCCTGGCCCACGCATTGCGGATCGACACCTCAATGTGCTGCACAAAGAGGTCGTACGCATCTCGCGCCCGCTTGTAGGTCTTGTCCTTGGCGTCGCCTGCTTCGCTGTCATAGACCGTGCCGAAGCCCGACGACTTCTGCGATGCGATCGAGGTGCGGGGAATCTCCAACGGCAGCACCTTCTCCTTGTACGTCGCACCGATCCATTCGCGCACGGCGTCGGCGGTCGTCGACGCACCGCGTCCGGCCTTGGGCGGCACCCGCGACAGCAGGATATTGATGAAGTCAAAGCTCTTGGTCTGCCCCCGGCCTTCCAGCATCGTCTCGGTCAGATCAGAGAACAAGGACCAGAACTGCGTGGAGGAGGCGAAGTCCAGCGTCTCCGGAGGCAACGGCATGATGATTCCGTTCGCCGCCATCAACGCGTTGATCGTCAGGTAAGACAGGGCAGGGGGGCTGTCGATGATGATCACGTCATAGTCCGTGCGTACATCGTCGATGCCCAGATCCAGGACCTTGTAGAACTCGAAACCCGAGATCCCCTCCTTGCCCTGACGGGAGGGAAGCATGAACTCCGCATCAAACAACGAACTCGCCGCAGGCACCAGGTCGAGGCCATCCCAATAGGTGGACCGGATCATGGGCCGGACCGTGGTGGAGGAGCCATCGGCCAGAGACATGATGGTGTCCTGGGCACCGATCTCGACATCCGGCAGGATGCCGAAGAGGGTCGTCAGCGAGGCCTGTGGATCGGTATCGATGACCAGCACCCGGTGTCCCAGCAACGTGAGACCCTGCGCCAGTGTCATGGCGGTCGTCGTCTTTGTGGTGCCGCCCTTGAAATTTGCGATCGAGATGGTGATCGCCTCGGCCCCTTCCGGCCTCAACATGTCCTTGCGGTAGTCCCGAACCCACTGGCGCGTCTCGGCCAAGGTGAAGATCCGCTTGCGTCCGTTGGACACGAGTGTGCCGGACGGCATATCCTTGCGACTCGCGACGCGGTGCGCGAACGAGCCACGCGACGACGCTTCGCAAAGGGTGGCCACCTGGTCCGCGCTGAACGACGGGGCCGCTTTTCGCACCATGGGCGCCAACATGGCCGAGCGGATGCTCGACAACATGGCTGCCGCATCCGCTGCCTGCTGGTGAACGCCGGCGAGGGTGATCTGAGGTCGAATTTCCATCATTGAACGAGTTTGTGATTGATGTCGAGATTGTGCGTGTTGGACGAGTTTTACGCAAACAATCGAAGTTTCGTCCAACTCTTGTGCTCTGTTTCCTGAAAAAGCTCCAGAAGAGCTCCAGCGGGTATTTTCTGAAGTCCAACTCCTTCAACTCCTTGAATACTTTACGTCCATTTTCTTCAATGAAATCAACAACTTAGCGATATTTCTGGAGTGTTTTCAGGCAGCAATGGAGCTTTTTCGGTGGGCCTCAGAGTGGATTCAGTGGCATGCGGAGCCGTTGCAGGCTGCAGGAGAAGGGGATACGGTAGACGCATAATCGCCCTCACTGAGGGATCGCGCCGGGTGTTTATGGCACTGTGAAGCCGCCGAAGTGGAGCTTTTTCAGTGATCTCCCATCCGTTGAATGCTCCTTGCGGGCACGCGGAAGTGGAGCTTTTTCAGTGAAGTTCACGTGGAATGCGCCGATGCGACAGGTGAATCGCGGTTTCACATGACCCGCCCGCTGCGCTACAGTCAGCCATGGTCACAGCCGCCCACCGAGATATGTCCACACCTGCCCGCGGCGCGGTGCCGTTGCTCAAGCCCGTGTTCTCCCTGGCCCTCGTGCCCCAGAACAACAAGATCACCGCCCTGGGACGGCGGACCTGGAACGTCCTGCTCCACATCGCGCAGAACCAGGGTCTGGAGCGCGAGACGTTTCGTGCTGCCCTGACGGACATCGTCAAGGGCCTCGATTACAACAGCGGCGACATGAAGATCATCAAGACGCACCTGCGCTCGATGATCACGACGCTCGTCGAGTGGCAATCGCCCACCGCAGGCGAATGGCAAACCTGGGATGTCTGCGGGATGCTTTCCCACGCCCGGCTCGTGAAAGAGCGGGGCCAAATCTGGGTGGAGTGGTCCTACGCGGTGAACATGCGTAACGAACTCCTCGATCCGGAGATCTTTGCCAAGCTGTCGCTCGAAGTCATCTCGCAACTGGGCTCGCATCCTGCGGTCGCACTCTACGAGATCTGTTCGCGCTACCTGGGTGTCGGCCAGACCGCGCGAAAAGCCTGGACCTGGTGGCGCCCCGTGCTCCTGGGCCGCCCGGACGACGAACGCCTGCAGCGTCTGGAGTACCGGATCTTCAAGAGAGACACCCTTCGACCTGCTCTGGCCGAAATCAACGCCCTGGCGGACATTGAAATCGAGATGCTCGAGTTCAAGTCGGGCCGGTTCGTGTCGGATCTCCAGTTCACGGTGCGCAAGAAGCCGCAGCGGGTTTTGGCTCTGCAGCAGCGCTCGGCGGCCGAGCCCGTGGACGTGGCCGTTCTGGCCAGCGCGGAGCGCCTGGGTATCGATCACACCCGCATCGAGCGGCTGATCGAGGAGTTTGGCGATTCGGCCGTCGCCACCGCGATCGAGGCCGTGGAAAAGCGCGCTGCCAGTGCGTTCCCGGAGCCCTTGCGAGATCCTTTGCGGTATCTCAAGAGCGTGCTACCCGGTCACGTGGCCGCGCACGAGGAATCGATCGAGAAGGCGGCACTGGCCCACGAACCCCAGGCGCCGCAAGTGGCGCCCAACGAGCGTCTGGCGCAATGGGAGAAGAAGTGGCTGGCGGAACGCATCGAAGTGCTCACGGCCGAATTGTCTGCGCTCCCAGTACAGCGCCAGGCGGATCTCATGCAGGGGCTGCGGGAGGATCTCGTCCGTCGAAATGCGCATCCCGCCGTCATCCAGCGACTGGTCGGAAAGGGATGGACGCACCCAATGGTGCGCCACGAGATGGTCAGCTACTACGCAGCCGGCGCGTATGGCCCGAACTGGAACCAGCCCACCGACGCGCAATTGCTGTTGGTGGCCGCAGCGCCCGGGGGGTGACCCGACGCCTTGCCGATGCAAACGATCGACATCTGCCGGCCGTGCTGGACGCCCGAGGTCTGCCTCCGACGGCTGAGCATCTTCAGAGCGCTCTGACACTGATTTGAAGGCCTTGTACCTCTGTGAAACCTCTGATGTGAGAACTTTTGGGATTTCGAGCCAGATTCATGTCACGAAACTCACACGACGGCGACTACTGCATAGGAGCCCATCGAGCCGGGAATGTAAAGTGCGGAAGAATTCACCGAGGAGCCGTCACACTTGGCCGCAATCTGCGACTAAGTGAGTAAGGGCATGTGCCCTTTTCGGAGAACGCTATGCCAGATCTCGATCGCTCAGGTTGGGTACCTCAAGCCCGGCTTCCGGGCGGGCGTGAAGGCGATGCAGCCCTCTTTGAACGCCTTCATGAGGCGATGGCGGCCTCCGTCACACCGTTGTTCCAGTCTCGCTTTCGCGCATTCAGTGCACGGGAGCTTGCGCGTTCGTTCGCCTCTCAGGCGGAGGCTCTGCGCAGGTTTCTCTTGGACAAGGTCGAGTCGGAAGATCACGACCCGGGACCCGACTTGCGATCCTTGCAAGCGGACTTGGAGCGTTCCTTGCAGGTCAGCTTGCCAGCCGATGAGGCAAAGGCGAGCGATGACGCCTTGGCGAGCGAAATGGCCAGGGAGTTCGCACGCGCAGCCTGGGCCACCATGGTCTCGGAGTTGCATCGGCGTCGAAGGCCAGACGCACGAGTCGCTCCGGCCGAGTTGCTTCCGGGAGATCTCTTGTTCGGGCAGACCCCGCTCGTCGAGGAAGTCTTGTCAGACGCCCGGCACTTTGAACTCCGCGCGGAGGAGTTGAATGTCGCCATGTTCAAGACGCTCAACGCGATGCTCGAGGCGGAGACGGACCGCGAGTGTCTCCGGTTGCCGCTCGGACTCAAGGTCGATCGCCCTGCGCTGGAGGTGCACCTTCGTGACGCGGTTGCCAGCTACCGGCGTGCAAGAGATGCCATCCAGGCGCGTGCCGCGAAACTGGACCGCGAGCACCCCTCGAAAGAGAGGCGCCGGGAGAACGCGCCTGCGTGAGACTAAAGCCGGAAGGTCATCGTCTCGACCGTTTGCTGCGAGCCCTGCGCAATCGGGAGGTAGTCGAACATCCCGCTGTCGTCGGCACCCAGAATGACCCGATCCATCACGATCTCATCGGGGTCGTTGGGCTGCGAATAGAAGCGCAGCACCGTGCACTGCTGCGGAAAGTCGAAGGCCTGCTGGTCCGCCCAACTGATGCCCGCCTTCGGCTTGGTGGAACTCAGCAACTCCTGGCTCAAGCTCCCACTCACGATCTGGCATTTGCCAGCGCCCAGCGGGCTGTGCTGAGCGTTGAGGGCGGTGTCTGGCAACTGACCCAGGGCAGGGAAGGCCAGGTGCGTGTGCCCCGCCAGCACGAGATGCGCGACCGGCGGCGCCACTTCGGCATGGAGGTCCCTGGCAAAGCGCCTTCGATTCGCCAGCGACTTGGACCAGGTCGGATTTCCCGGCGTGGCTGCATCTGCGATCGGATAGTGCATGGCCACAACGCGCAGGTGCTTGCCATTGGCGCCGCCCGGCTGGGTCCGGGCGTGGTCCAGCAGATCGCAAGCCGGGGTGTCGATGGGCGGAGGACGAGTCCAGTGCCAGTCGCGTGCGGCCAACCCAAGCGCGGCGGAGTTCCGCATGCGCTCATGGTCGACCGTGTTCACGACATACAGCTCGATCTGCGACGGGTGGCGGTTTTGCATCGTCGCCGGCACTTGGACAGTGAGCGGCTTCTCGGGCCAAACCGCGGGGAAGTGGTCTCTTCGCAGTAGATCCCGCTGCTTGTCCATGAGCACTTGGCCAGCGGCGAAGCCCGGAAAAGTGGCTGGCCAGCCATCGTGATTGCCATACACCCTCACCAGACTGCCCTTGGGGCCGGCCGCGGCGAGGAACTTGTCTGACCATTCCTTCCATTCGTCGAGGGAGGCAGCATCTCCGAAGGTCGTTCCATCGCCAGTGTCGACCAACCACGTCTGCTGTTCGCGCCACTCGCTGGCCAGCGACGCGACGAGGTTCTCGAAGTCCTTGAGCACAGCCCGTCGAGGGCCTGCCCAGCCCTGCTTATGGTCGGCCGGGAGGAAGGGCAGGGCGCGCCTGAGCATCCACCGGCTTCGCGCATACCCGTCCGTCACCAGGTGCATGTCCGTGTAGTGGATGATTTGCAGCAAGGGGTCCATGGCCGTCTCCTCTCAAAGCTGTCGTAGCAAGTCGATCGGGTCAAGCCCAAGCCGCCCTTTCAGGGCGCCGAGCAGCCGAGCTCGCAAACGATGTATGCGTTGACGCTCACTTTCATCCAAGGGGTGGTCGCGACCACCCAAGGCGACCTCCTCCATCAAGAGCCGATCGCGATCCGGGAGCTCCGCGAGCAAGACCATCAAGGCCCGTGCGGTTCGCGTCAGGTCAAGCGCTCCCCCGGCATCCCGGCCTTCCACTGCCGGCTCCTCGGCCGAATCGTGGTCTTGCTCTTCCGACGTCCCAAGTGCCTCGATCGGCAACTGGAGCGCCCATTTTCGGTAGTCCGAACGGAAGTGATCCATCACTTTATTCCGGAGCACCGCGAAGGCAAGCGATTGAAAGCGGCGGACGTCTTCGGCCGCCGGCTCCTCGTCCTTGAACCACGAAGCGGGCAGGGCGGCGGAGGGGCGCTGGCTCAGTTGCGCAGTCAGAGCGACAAGGGCCTCGTGAACGAGGTCGTCGTGGAGTCTCCCGACGGATGGAAACTGGCGCTTGAGGGAGGCCCGGGCCAGGCCGTCAAAGCGTGCGAGTTCGCGGCGCCACCAGGCGCCGTTGTGCGCTTCGGTCGGAGTTTCGCCGGCCATGCGCCCAGTATGACGGTCGCCGTCGTGGCTTCAAATCCCCCGCGGAAAGGAGGGCGCGCAATCGCGACAAAGTTCTCGACGCAGCAGCGGCCCCCTGCGCCGGCCCTACGGCAAAAAAGAGGGCCATCCGTGAGTGGTCCACGTGCGATGGCTCTATGCCCGCACGATGACAGGGCGGCCCTGCAGACTTGGCCTGAACACGCGCTCTCAGCTGGCATGGAAGTTCTTGCCGTCGACCGGGGTATGAGCTGCCTACGAAGTGGGCGACGCGCGCCAACGCAACCGGGTGGCGCAAACGCAAAGCGCATGGAGGACGGTCGCTCATTGCTGTGTCCCTGGCGGGCGGGGCGCTCACGCGGCAAATCGCTTGATGGCGGCGGTGACGACCCCGGAGATGATGAGTTGCTGGCCCTCCCAGAAGGTGATCTCGGGGACGGTCGGGTTCGCCGGCACGAGCTCGACCCGGTCCGCGCGCTGTGCAGCGTCTTCACGGTGAAATCGCCGTCGACCTGCGCGACGACGATGCAGCCATGTCGAGGTTTCAAGGCGCGATCGACCACCAGGATGTCGCCGTCATCGATGCCTGCCTCCTGCATCGATGGCCGCTGAACTGCCAGAAGAAGGTGGCCTGAAGACGCCTGGGAGGTCGTGTCGCTTGACCAGGAAGTCATCGGTCGAGACGGAAAACCGGCGGCGAGCTTGCCCTGTTCTCGGCCCTTCTGAGGGTTCAGGACAACGCCGCAGTGGTGCAGGCAGTCGAGTTCTTCACCGCTCCCGCTTGGCCAGGTTCGCTTCACACGGCCAGACGTCCGTGGAAGCTCAGCACCGGTACCACCGCGCGCTCGAGACCCTCTACCCGGGCGTGTTCTCCATCACGTTGTGTGCCCACAGCATGGATTCACACGGCGCCTTGCTTCCCGCCTTCCGAGATGGGCTTCCCTATGACCGGAATGTCCGAACGCGTGTGTGGAAGATCGAGGACAAAAAAACGGATGTCAACCTGGCGATGGCGATTTACCGTGAGCCGCCAGAGGACTCTTCGATCAGGTCGCGCTGTGCTCCAACGACAGCGATGCCGAGCCCGTGCTCGCCGCGCTGCGCGAGGACTTTCCGGCGATCCGCATCGGCGTCGTGACACCCGTGGCGCCGCCCGTGGCGGGCAATGGTGCTTCGCGCGGTTTCAGCACATCCTTGGCAGCACGCCCACTGGGTACGCCGCCACCTCCTCGATGAGGAACTGCAAGCGGCCTAGCTTCGCGACGTGATCCCGACCTCTCGCAAAGCGATCCGGAAGCCGGCGCATTGGGGTGCCTGTCGCCAAAATGGCGCGTCGACGTGAAGGCGGTCACGAAAGCTGCGATGGGCCGCCCCTCCGTTGCGTCGCTGTGGGGCAATAGGTCGACGAAGCTGTCACGCGCCGGATTTGTAGGAGAGCGTCCATTCATGACTGCCGGATGCCGCGCGAGGCACGTTGCTTGCGTCATCGCAAGCATCCAGGCCTCGAACGGACGTTCTTGCCCCATCCGAGGGCATCCGGTTGTCTCCTCCACCCTTTCTTGGTGGATTTCAATCCCCGGGACTTGCTCCTGGGGATTTTTTTGTGCGTCACGACAGGGGCGCCGAAACGACCTGTCAGTCGGCCGAGCAAGCGGCATGCTGTGCGAATGCGCAAGGCTCGCTCCACCCGACTGGATATCGCGCCGGCGGCGCGAACAACCAGAGACGCCAGCCTCGAAGTCGCGCATTCCTTCTTCGCGTCGACCTCTGCCGGCGCTCGACGATGAGACCTGGCCGGCGGTGACTCATAAGGTCTGGCGCGTCCATGGTCGTGCGTTCCCTAATGTCCGGCGCTGCCGTTCCTTGAGAAAATGCGCCCCATGACGTCAACCCCTCCCGACATCCAGAGCTTTCTTGGCAAACTCAAGCGCTCAACCACGAACCAATGGGTCGGCCAGTTGACGCCATCGCAAGCCAAGTCGCTCGTTCAGGCCGGGGCCACCGCCAGCCCGCAAGACCTCGCGTGGATCGAGCGGGGACTCCAGGCCGGCAGCCAGGATGCGCGCTGGCTTTACTTTTCCGCCAGCGCGGCTCTGCGCGAGTTGCTGCGCAGAAGGCCGTCTCCCGCGGCGTCCTCCGACGCCACCGCGGGCGCGGCATCAACGACAGCAGGCGCGGCGACGAGGTAAGTTCACTGTCGATGGCGCGGAATTCCCAGCGGCACCGGCGACCCTCCCACATGGCGAAAGATCGCCACAAGAATCTCGAACTTCCTCTCTCAGGGAACACAAAAACTGCGCCTGCGCCCGCTCGCCGTCAGGCCCGGACTGCGCGTGCGCGGACGTCCCGGAGACAGCTTCTGCTGTTCGACTATCAGACCTGGCTGACGATGACGGCAACAATAGCGCAAGCCGCGGCCGCAGCAGAAGCAAGCCGGACCGACCGCGGATAGTGCTGCGCCCGAGTCCACGCGTGCGCCACTGTCGTCAGCGACGCTTCATGTAAGCCGCGTACAGCGCGGGCTGGAGGTCGCGCAGCACCTTGCGTCGAGCAACGATGTCGGAGTGCCGGCCCTGCCGCTCCAGGCCGAGCAGTTCCACCATGAGTCGCGTCGCCTGCTCCGGGGCACTGTGCTGCGAGGCCTGCGCGAGCGCCAGTGCCTCACGAAGATCGGAGCGCTCGGTGAGCACCCACGCCGCAAACCAGCTCAAGTCGCCGGCCTCACCCCCGTCCGTGGAGGCCGCATCAAAGTTCGCCTCGAAGCTGCGCATCAACTGCGTCAAGAGCGGGTCTGCCGCGCGTTGCGCGACTTCCCCGAGCAGCGCAGGCGACAGCCATCCCAGCTCCGCGAGCAACGGCCAGCTCGGCCGCAGGCCGAGCAGCTTCAACCGGGCCTCGGCCATCCAGGCGAGCGGCACCGGTATCCGTCGCCACGATTCGATCGACTCGACCGCCTGAGCGGCGTTTTCCCAGTCGCCCGCGCGAAGCCACAGCGCCGCGGCATGGTCGTGCGGATACCGAGCGTCGAAAGCGAGCGTCCCGGCGCGCCGAGCAAGATCCTGCCATCTCGCAGCGACCCAGACCGCGGCAGCCGGCTCCCCGAAGGTGCGCTGCGCAGCGAAACGAATGATCTCTTGCAAGGTCTGCCGCGCCTCGCGCAGGGATTCGTGGTCGCGAAGCGCAACCTGTCGGTCGGCTTCGGTCGCCTCGATGTACCCGGCAAGAACGCGCAGCGCCGGCAAGGCTTCGTCGGCTGGGTATTCCTGCGCAAGACGTTCACACGCTTCCAGTGCGCCGTCCGCGTCGCGCCGCTCGAGCGCATGCGCAGCGTCGTTCCTCAGCATCACCTCGCGACTGTTTTCGAAAATGTCGAGTTGCATCCCATCACCCTGGAATCAAGGTGACGCCCATGGCCGGCGGAAGAAGGTGGAAAGGGCAACCCCACACGGTCCGATCGCGGGGGCCACCGGCGATCGCGTGGTCTATCGCATCGACGGCCGGCGCGGCATGCAGCTGCCTTCGGTCGTGGTGCTCGTATTTCCCTGCGCCGTCGCAGCGCGGGTGTTCGTCGCGTCCAATTGTTGGGGTCATGGGCGTTCGTCTCGGGTCTCCGATTCCATTGTGACGGGCAATGTCCGGCAAACCGGTTTCGACTTGGCGACTTGCGGCTCGTCGGACTCACCCAAGCTCGTTTTCGCCACGCGCTGAAAGAGGCAAGAGAAAAAGAGCGGGCAGGGGGCGGCTGGCTTGCTGCTCCTTCAAGATGCCGCGCCGTTCTTGCCGAGAAGTTCTGCCCGCCTGCGGTGCTTGCGGCCCGCCGCCGTCTTCGCCCCTGAACGCTTGCGCTGCGGCATGCCGGAAACGGACACGCGCAGCTCTGTGCTGTTCCCAGGAGAGCGACAAGACGTCCAAGTTGCCCGTCATCAGCGACGCGCCATTCGCGATGCTGGTGGCCAATGGCGCGAGGTTCCAAAGCGCGCACAACTGGTGAACTGGTGGGCGTCGCGTCGCCCCGGGATCGGTGCGCCGCGGTGACAACGGCGCCTTCGGCGAAAGCTTTCTCGCGCATGGTCGATCAGCCATGCATCGACCTCGGCCCATCGATTTTGATGGGTGCAGCGCCAGCGGGCGCGAAGCGTCCCGGTTTTCCGTCCCCTCGAAAAGCGCCTTGACGATCGGTGCACAGCGCGGTCGGGGCGTACTGGCGTACAGGGCCTGCTCGGCTCTTCGGGCCGGATGGGCTTGCCCGCAGCCGCCTCTTCTCGACGCCTGGCTCGCGCGCTCCGCCGTCCAGGGCAGGGGCTTCGCCACCGCTAGCGGTCCCTGGACTGCGTCACTTGCGCTCGCCTTCATGGCGCCGAGGCGGCTCCGAAAGCACATCCCATCCATCCCTCGCGGCATCCGCCGCAGAAAGGCCACGCCATGCACGCATCCCCTTGGACTTCATCGCGCGGCGCGCTCGGCGCCAAGGCTCAGGCGGGCGTTCCCCCCGCACCCCCCGAGGGCTCACCCAAAGCAGATCGACCGAAGCCAGAACTTCATTCTTGCAGGAGAGCGACATGCCACTGATCCGCGACCGGCTACCCGAGCCGCAGGCGTACTACGAGAGCCAGGACCTGGCGTTGCTCGGAAAGGGCACGTGGCGCACCACACGCTGCGCCTTTCACGGCGGCAGCGACAGCATGCGGGTGAACCTGCGAAACGGGGCCTTTGTCTGCATGGCCGGCTGCGGCGCCCGGGGCGGGGATGTCCTGGCGTACCACATGGCCGCGCAGGGCCTGGGCTTCGTGGAGGCGGCCAAGGACCTGGGCGCCTGGGAAGACGATCCGCAGCACGAGGCCACGCGTCGGCCGCGCCGCCCGTCGGGCCTGCCAGCGCGCGACGCGCTCGCGCTGCTGCGCGAGGACGCAATGGTGGTGGCCATTGCCGCAGGGAACCTGGCCCATGGCTACCCGCTGAGCGAGGCTGACTTTGAGCGACTGCGCGAAGGCGCCGCGCGCATCCAGCGCATTGCCGATGAAGTGGGCGTCGACGCCCGGTGGTGAGTGCCGGGGGTCATGAGCAAGAGTGGGCGAGGGGCCAGACGTTGGCCAATGGGCCTGCCCGCGGCAGTCAGGTCCGTTGTCCCGGACATCGGCTCGCTCGCCCTTGGATTTCGCACAAGCTTGCCATCTTCCGTGACAGGTGCTCGTCGCATTGCCGCTCGGCCATGTTCAAACGACAGTTCTCCAGCACGACGACCTGGCCGTGCTGCACGCAGACGGCGTCCACCCATTCCAACACCAGCCGTACATTCTGGCCAAGCAGTGCAGGCATGCGCATGGCCGCCGGCGCCAGGGAGTCATCCGGCGCCCGCCAACGTTCTTTCGATCGGCCCCCGATGTCCCGTCACCATGACGGCTGCAGGCTCCCGGACGTCCGCTAGGCGCAGACGCGACACATGCTGTCGCACGCGCCTCGAACATTGCGCTCATATCAGCAATCAGCAGGAGCGTCCATGGCAGTCCGCCGCGTCAATAAGAACCTTTGGAACCTTGAGGAAGCAGATCCGCTCGCCGTACCGAATGCGCGCGTGGCGCTGGCGCTGTTGATCTGCGTGCGGCGGTCCGGTACGGCCTTTCGCGAGGCCAACTGGGACGATCTCGGCGCGGCACTGGCACCGGTCGCGCAAAAGCATGCGCGCGCTTTCAAGACTGCACTGCAAGGTCACAGCCGTGACCAGATTGCCGCTGGCCGGGAGCCCTGTCTGCAACCGGACGCCGAGCAAGCGCTCAATCTGAACGAGCGCGTTCTTGCCGGGCTGGGCGAAGGTGTCTCACGCGATCTGCCACGATTCCGAATTCTGGCGGACAAGATGCTGAAGTCTCTGCAGAAGTTCGTGGCGGATCGCACGTACCACGGTGACCGCAACCTGGAGATGCTGACACGCCTGATCGGTTTGACGCCAGCGGAGGCGCGGCTGCTGCGGTTGGTCACAGCCTGCTCGCACAGCACCATCGACCGATCGCTGTTCGCCTTTGTCGACTCGGCATCGCGCATGACGCGTGCGCTGGAGGCGTTGTTGGATGTCAGTGTCAGCGCGCTGACCCGTGTGTTCGGACGCAACAGCTCGATCGCCCGCTGCGGGCTGCTGAATGCCACGAGTGCCAGCCGCGGTCGCATCGACCTGGACGATCTGCTGTGTCTGAGCGGCACCGGCGAACGTCTGATGAGCACGCCGTTCGACGATGAGAAAGCCATGGCGCGCTCCGTCCTGACGCCCATGCCAACCTCGACCGCCACACAGCTGGACTGGCCGCACCTGCACAGCCAGCGTGAGCTTCTGAAAGCGGCTCTCAGCGGCGCACTCGAGCGCCGTGAGCGCGGGATCAACATCCTGTTGTACGGGGCTCCTGGGACGGGCAAGACCGCGTTCGTGCGGGATTTGATCGACGAGTTGGGCGCCAGCGCTTTCTGCGTCGACGAGACCGATGAAGACGGCGGCGAGGCCACCCGCTCGGAGCGCCTTGCCAGCCTCCAGCTCAGCCAGAGCTTCGTCGGACAGGCCGGCCGTTCGGTCATCGTCCTCGACGAGGCAGAGGACATCTTCCAGAGCGACTACAACCACCCGCTGGCCGGTGTCTTCCAATCGAAAGGAGGGAGCAAAGCCTGGATCAACAACCTGCTTGAGAGCAACAGCGCGCCGGTCATCTGGATCAGCAACCGCATTTCGCAGCTCGATCCGGCCTACCTGCGCCGCTTCTCGTGCTGCCTGGAGTTTCCGGCCACACCGTACGCGTTGCGCCGCACTATTGCGCATCATCGCCTGGGCGCGCTGAACTGCAATGAAGCCACCATCGACTTCGCCTCGGCGATGCCGGCGGTCACGCCTGCGCACCTGGACGCAGCGGCCCGATTCGCAAACCTGGGCCAGCAGACGGGCATGGATGCCAATGCCGCCGTGCGCTTCGTTTTGGAGTCGCACCTCAAGGCCAGTGGCAAAGCCTCGCCAGCGGTCGTGCCATCGCGCAGCACTCGTTTCGACCTGCGGTACCTGAACGTTCACGGCAACGCGGCACCGGAAGCGGTCGTCCGCTCGCTGGAGCGCACGAGCGGAACGATCGGTGCAGGCACTGGCACCGCCTTGCTGTTCTCCGGTTCGCCCGGCACCGGCAAGACGCAGCTGGCCGCCGAAATCGCCACGCGGCTGGGACGGCGGCTGGTCGTGCGCACGGCCTCCGACATCAACTCCAAATGGTATGGCGAGTCCGAAGGCAACGTAGCGCGCATGTTCCGCGACTGCGATCCGTGCACCGAGCTGTTGTTCCTGGACGAAGCGGAGATCCTGCTCAGCGCGCGCGAACAAAGTGGACATCGCGCCGACCGCGCGGTCACGGCCGAGTTCCTGCGCTGGCTGGAGTTGTTCCAGGGCATCTTCGTCTGCGCGACCAACCACGCCAGCGACTTCGACGCGGCGCTGATGCGACGCTTCACCTTCCGTCTGGAGTTCCAGCCGTTGCACCACCAGCAGCGCGTGGAGCTGTACGCAGAGCTGGCGCATGGTTGGAGACCGGAGGTCGGCCAAGACGCATTGCCGGTCGACGACGCCATGCGGCGCCATCTGGAGGGCCTGGAGGGCCTGACACCGGGCGACTACGCGAATGCGGCGCGCCGCATTCGCACACTCGAGCTGCCGGCATCGGCCTGGCTCGAAGAGCTGCAGGCCGAGCACCGTGCCAAGTCGGACGGCGCAGGCCAGCGTATCGGCTTTCTTTGAGTCCCCCGATGTCATCCACCACCACACTGTCGAGCCAGCGGGGCCAATGAGTTCCTGCTTCCCCGATTCCGCCAGGTCTTCGGCTGGGCGCCGCCCGGCGTGGTGGAAAGCTCTTCGACTTGCTAGTGCTTGGCGGCGGCTACCGTTCAGGAGCACGCGACCTGTGTTTGCGATGCGCTGACGCGCCATGGCATTGGTCAGAAGTTCCCGAACTGGCGCAATTGCGCTGCCAACGGCCGCATGAACCCGACCGGCAAATAGATCGCCGCATTGCCCGCAAAAGTCTGGTACGGGAACGTCATTACACGGGCTCCTGTCTCCAGGTGCACATAGCGATTCAGCTGCGCAAACGGTTGGGGCGCATCGTCGGGACCTGGCACATGAACCATGCCGAGCTCCACACACAAGGCGTCGGCGATTGGTGCGCCCAAGGCCGAGGCGACAAATATGAGGCGAGGCATCGGCGTCAATCTGAGCGCCGTTTGGAGAGTGGAGCGAGCAACATCACGAAGTGCCGCTCTAACACCGGGACCTCGAAGGGTGCCGAATTGATCGCCCGTCGAATGAAAGGGCAGCAGATCCAAGTTGCCAATCGCATGCCCTTCTTGAGCCCAGTTCCAGCGAAGCCCCGCTGGAATTTCCGCCTCCCCGCCGGTGTAAACGAGGTGTGCAAGAAGGATTGCCCTTGACCACCAGTTGTTCTTCAATCCGAGTTGATGGAAGACGTGGAAAAAGTCTGAACCGAACTGCTGGTTGTTGGCTTGATTTGCCCGGAAAGCGGATTCGACGTTGTTAGCTCGCTCGTTCCACCCAGGGTTTGCAGACACGAACAAGAGCCCGTTGCCTGGCTGCCCAACTAGGGTAGTGAGCACATGGTCGCGAAACCTGTTTCGGTGATTCTCCCAATTCAAGCAAGCATTGATGTCGTCTACTACGGGTGCGATGACCTGTTCATCTTTCTGTTGAAAGTGCCAGTCCGCAAGCTGCGTGTTGACGTCGTTCCACCCCTGCAATGCATCAAGGCGCCTAACGTAGTCATTAAAGAACTGCTGTGTTGCTTCATTCATAGGGTCAGAACTCGGATCGAAAATGAAAATAAACGGAGATTGCGGTGTCGTGCTTGATCAATTGCGCCCCAGCCAGGGGGGCGGCGCGCGTCAGGTGCCCAGATAACCCCGAGGACAGATGAGGTCCAGATCACGCCCGAACCCGCGCAGCCACCATTTGAGCTGCTCGGACTCGGTCACCGTCACCGCGAACTGGTAACCATCCTCGGTGGAAATGAACGTCTGGTTCTCCGCCAAGGGCGACTCGGTCAGGTGCACACCCGCTAGCTTCGGCAGCCGGAACACAAGGTCAATGGGCTTGCCCGTGCTGAAGCCAAACCGACCCTCTGCCTCGTAGCGCTCTAGGTTGAAGTCCGGCGGGCGCTTGAACGGCAGGCCCGTGTCGTGGGCCGCGCGGATCCGGTGCAGCGACAGCGACCGCTCATCGTCGTAGCCGTCGAAGCGGCACACCAGCAACATCCGAGGGCCCTGCTGCGCCAACCCCAGCGGCATCACCTTCGACTCCGTGCGCCCGCCCCCCGCGTTCACATACATGACCTCCAGCCAGTGATCCGCGTACAGCGCATTGCTCAACGCCTGGAACACCTCCTTCTTCATCTTGGGCGGCAGCAGCCGCTGCGTGGTGCTCACCACCCGCACCTTTTGCTGCCACATCTTGGCGTTCTTGGACTTCTCGTCCTCCAACCGCAGCTTGGCTTGGCTGAAGAAGCCCTCCATCGACCGCATCAGGTTGTCGGGTAAAAGATTGCGCAGGTGCTGTTCGGCCAGCGTCAGCAGCACCGATTCCTGCTCGTTCAGCCCCGGCAATGACAGGCCCTTGCTGAGTTCCTTCCAGCGGTAACCATAGGGCTTGCTGCGATCGTCGCGTTCGATCTCGAAATGATTCGTCAGCACCTCCAGTTGGCGCTGGATGGTGCGCAGGTCGCGGTCGAAACCGATGTCGCGCAGCTGTTCCTGCAGTTCGGGCGCAGAGATCTTGCGGCCGCGCGGGATGCGCTTGAGCATCTCCAGGGACATCAGCAGGGTGTCGAGATTGTTGGATCGTTTCGGCATGGGTGGGGATCAGGTTTCAGCTCTGGCCACCCAGGCCTGCCAGGCCTGGACCGCCATGACCATGGCCAGCGTGTCCAGCTCGCAGTAGCGCAGCAGCGCCGCTTCGATGGACTGCCGCTCGCGCGGGTCGAGGTCTTCGAATTGCAGCCGAGCGTAGGCGGCCATCGCGCTGCCGCCCGAACGCAGCTCCGCGCCGGAGCTGTCTTCGAGCTCGGCACGCGCGTCGACCGGCAGGTCCGTGAACACAGGGGGCAGCAGCTCGTACGGATCCAGGATGCGGACGTCTCGCCGCACCCACCAAGCCATGGGAGTCTGGTGGTTCAGGCTGTTGATCTGCGCGCCCTGCCCGTATGCCGGTTGGGCATAGAGCTCCCGCAGCCGGGCCGAGCTCTGCATCAATGCCGGCAACACCTTCTTGAGCGAGCAACTGCCCTGCGTCGCCGGGTGGAAGTAGTGCCGCTCGGCCAGCGCGCACAGGTCGATCATGTTGCGCGGCCCGACGACCTTCACGTTGTCGACCCTGCGTTCAGTCAGCGTCTCGACGAAAGCGATCAGCGCCTGCGCGTCCGGCGGCGGCGAGGCCATGGCGCGCAACAGGGCCGCCAGCTGGTTCAACACGGTGTTCTCGTGCGTTGCCCAGCGAAACACCGTGCCTTCGTCCTGTCCCAGCGCATCGCGCAGCGCGCGCAGGAACGGCAGGCTGGGCGGGACACCGGGACGCGCTTCCAGGAATTGGGTCTTGTGCTCGACCCGACCATCGGCGTGCATGACGTGGTGCGAGAACTGGAAAGCCGTGGTCTGGTACGGACGCTGGCCACGCCCGAAAGGGATGGCAACAGCGCTGGTTTCGAAGTCGATGAAGTGCAGCGGGTAACGCCAGCCGGTCATGGCGCGGGCAAGGCCTGCGGTGTCGACGTACTGCTCCCCGCCCTCCGGCCACTGGCCGCTGCACTGGAACCATTGGCGTTGCTCGCGGCTCATGCCCTCGGCGCCAGGGACGGGGTCGTCGAGCGGCAGATCGGCCAGCGTGATCTCGCGCAGCTTGCGCACGCCAGTGGCTAGCAGCTCGGCCTTTTTGCGCGAATTCCACAGGTCCAACACCGTGCCACCGGCGAAGTCGGCGGCCTGCCAGCCAAAGGCTTCGCTCCAACACTCGTGGAAGCCGCTGCGGGGTTGGCCTACGATCGGAGGCGCGGCTGTCTTGAACTCGCAGCGTGCGCATTGGACGCCGGGCCTGGCCGGAAAACGCTTGTCCATCCGGTAGGCCACAGCGAGCCGGTCGACGACTTGTGCGAATGGTTCCTCTTGGTCTCCCACGCGCAGGTTCCCCGCCAGGATCTCGTCCACCTGTTCGTCCACGGGCACGGCGCGCAACAGCGGCGCCCCCAGGTGTGCAGGGTCGGTGCCAGGCGCGACCTCCACATGTGATCGGCCGCCATCGCGCTGGATGCGGAAGCGCTGATTCAGGCCATCCACGGTCGCGACGGCCGACTTGTCCGCCAGCATCAGGAAGCTGCGGAACCGGAACTCCGGATGGGCAAGCGATGCCACATGCCGCTGGAAGGCAATGTCCTGCAGGTACGGCAGCATGCCCGGCTTCAGCCGGCCCTGCCTGTTGCGGAAATTGCCGTCCTCCTGCGGGTCGTAGGACTTGGCCTTGACCTCGATGAGCTCGATCTGGTCGCCGCGCTTGCGCAGGATATCGACGCGCACGAACAGGCCCTGGACCTGCAGCGCGGCCTCGTAGATCGTCACCTCGTCGCGTTGCAGCAGTTCCTGCGTGCGGGCCAGCTGCGCCGCGTGCCCGCGCTCCGTGACCTCGATGCCGCCCGGGTACATCAGGCACGCCAATGCGCCGACCTGGAAACCCCCTTCCGCCAGCGCCTGCAGGAAGCTGTCGTCCAGCGCGTTGTCAAGGTAGCCGGCCTTGCCCGTATAGAACAGCTTGGTCGGGCATTCGAGCGCGAGCTTGAAGCGGCTCTTGGTCAGGTACCGTGGCGTCACCGTCGCCGGCGCGATGGCGTTCACGTGGCGGCTAGCGGCCGCAGCTGGTAACTCGCGTCGTCCTGCAGTTCGAAGAACAGTTCGCCGCGGGACGAGGCCACGGGCGCATGGGCCGAGGCCCAGAACGTGGACACGCTGGACAGCTCGGCAACGACGCCGGCCACCACCGCGTCCTCGCGGATCACCCGCTCCCAGTCGGCCTTGGTCGCGCCCGGCGCGAACAGTATGCCGAGCCGCAGGCGCGTGTCCCAAGGCAGCTCGGTCCATTCCTTCTGCCGCTCCTGCACCATCGCCCGGACCGCGCGCAGGTCGGCATGCTCGCGCGCATCCTCCACGTCCAGCTGAGCGACGCGGTAGGGGCCGGTGATCGCGACCACATAGGCAGTCGGCAGCGGATTGGACAGCTGGGCTGCACACTGCACAGCCAGTTCGGCCGAGGGGCTGGCATAGACCGCGTGTCGGCGGCAAGGCATGTCCGCGGGCCGCAGGAACTCCCAGAGGTTGTCCACCATGTACGACACGTTGGACGGCAGGCGGACAGTGGGGCGCCAGCGGTGGATCGTCTCGGCTTCGGTGGCCGACAGTGTCTTGACGGCGCGGTATAGGGTCTCGGTCATCAGGCTTCCTTGGGAGACTGAATTTTCGGCCGCTGACGCGACAAATTGAGTCGCATGTCGTGTGGCCGCCTCACGCTCATGTGGACCATTGCCCGAAACCGGCAGGCCATTGCGCGAGGGGCCCGGCATCCGGGCACGGGTCCCGCCGTCACGGCGCCCGCGCGAGCGCGTTGAAGCGGCAGGCGTTCCGCTGGCCTGCCCAATACAGACCACCTGCGCGATGGCCTTCGTCAGATCGCCAATCGTGAGGTGCTCTGGATCGATGTCACTGTCAAAAGATCCAACCCCAATCGCCTTCCCGAAAGCGGCTTGGAAGACGGAAGCTGACGATCGCCAGGTCCAAGGGGTCGTCCAATCGGCCCGCGCCGCATTGGTGCCTCCTTCCATTGCCCCATGTCCCACGAGCTCTTCGCCGATCTTTGTGTCAGCATGGACTTCTGTGGCGTCGCGCTCGAAGAAGAAGGCGGCAAAGCGGGTTGCAAAGTCCAGCAGCCGCACCGGCGTGGTGGAATGCCCGTAGGCGCGCTGCAGGACGGTCTGCCAGCCTGCGCGGGACATAAGGTCGCCGGCTGATGCCGCAGGACGAACACCTCCCAACACTCCCTTTCGCGCAGGTCGTCGTGGGACAACAAGCGAACGGCGGTGACTCGGGTAGCCGTGGGCGTGCAGAGCGCGGGCTATGCCGCTACAGCCCCGGCAGCGACGCCCAGCCGTTCCATGTAGCGGCGCGCATGGGCATGGTTGCGGTCGGTGTGCCACAGCGCCTGCGCCGCGCGGATGCGCTCCTCGGGAGTCTCGCTATCCTGTTGTGATAACAGCCCGTAGTCCCACAGCAGGAACTCCAGGTCCGCGCGCAGTTGCGGATCATGGTCTGGCAAGGGCTTGCGGCCATTGAGTTCGAGGACGTGCGTCCCGAATGCATTCTTGAAGACCAGGCCGACCCAGTGCCCTTCAGGCGTCGGATGAGGATTTTCGTTGCCGCGATGCGCTTGAATGTCGAGGATTTGCAGCAAGCAGATTTCCCGTAGTGCATGACAACGGAATTCTCGGAAGCCATGCGACAGATCGCGTCGCATGCAAGCAGGCGTGAAGCCCGTGCCTCGAAAATGCTTAGTGCTGCTTCCGGGCGCACGCTGCTACTAGCGCCGGCAAGCCCGCGGCTGCGGTCGAATTCCAGAACTCCCTTGTGCCCTTGGCCAGGCCCTCGTCGGGATCGATGATCCAGACGGGCCGCCCGTTTTGCTCGACGATTGCAGGAAGGCTGGCTGCCGGGTAGACCTGTCCGGAGGTGCCGACGACAAGGAGCAGGTCCGCTTCGCGAACGCGGTCGACAGCCTGTGCCCACTCCCGCGTAGGCAACTCTTCTCCAAACCAGACCACGCCTGGCCTGATCGGCCCGCCGCAGTGAGTGCACCTGGGTGGCTGGACGGGGCGATCCGGCTCGCCGGGTGACGTCTGCCCGGCGCCGTCCGTTTCGGCGTACGCGTAGGCGTGGGCGCAGGCCAGACAGCGCGGCGCGAACAGGCTGCCGTGCAGATGAATCACCTGCTGTGAACCAGCGCGTTCATGCAGGTTGTCCACGTTCTGCGTCACGATCGCAAGGTCCGCGACGCCATCCATCGCCGCCAGATCCCGCAAGGCGAGGTGGCCTGCGTTCGGGGTTGCGTTCAACACGCCTCGGCGGCGCGCCTCGTACCAACCCCAGACCAAAGCTGGGTCGCGCTTGAAACCTTCTCGCGTTGCAAGTGTCTGGGGATCGAATCTGGACCATAGGCCAGTCAGCGCATCCCGGAACGTGGCGATTCCGCTCTCCGCGGACATGCCCGCACCGGTCAACACGACGATGCGGCGGGCTGCGCGGATGTCGGCGACCAGGTCGACTGGCACCGGCGAAAAGGATGGATCGTGGGTTGAGTGGCTCATGCCAACATGGTGCCGCGATGTGCGACACATTGTGCCGCGGCGAGGCGGCCGCTCGCAGGCGCGAGGCAGGCCGCCTCGATCACGAACCCAAAAAGCCTGGCGGGCTGATCAGTTCAAGGCGCGACCGAAACCGCGCAGCCACCCCTTGAGTTGCTCTCATTCAGTCACCGTTGCGGTGATCTTCAGGCCTTCCGATGTCTCGACGGCAGTCTGGTCCTGCGACAAGGGTGATTCGAGCAGGTGGACGACGGTCAGCTTCGGAACTCGAAGCACCAGCTTGATGATCTTGCCCGTGGCAACCCGAGTCGCCTGTCGTTGTCAAAGCGCTGCGGCTTGAACGACCCCACCCGGTGGATGCTGATCGACTGCGTTGGGCCCAAAGGCGACGTTCACCCCTTCCCCGGAGCGGACATTCAGGTGCGTCGTCGCCTCCCTGCCCATCGCTGCCATAGGTCGTCACCAGAAGCGTTGCTAGCTATCACCTTCTCTCAACTTTGTTGAGAACATTCGCGACTTCCTTATAAATTTCGGGCCAGTCGCCGCAATGCCTGTTAGCCATTCTTATTCCCACGCGAACCCCGTCGCGCCACCGCAGAAGTGCACTCGCACCGTTGCGGGAATCTTCGAGATAGCAGTTAAGCATTGGCGGAAGATCGTCGAATCCTCTTAGGTCTGTTGCTATGTACTTGGTCGCTCTCGAAGTTCTGCCTTCTTCCAGTATCCGCACCGCTTCGAGCCCCTGGCGGATGTGCCGCCCTTCAACGACCGTCTCTTTGTCCAACGAACCGGAAGTCCAAGAAGCTTCTTGGCCCTTAAACATGTGCTCAGGGTGGAAGATTAGCTCGATCGCAACGTCCGGATAGTTGCTCAAGGTATTTGCCGAAGAAGGCCGAAGCTCAGGGGCCGGCTCTTTCCAATCTCGCAAAGGCCTTTTGCTGGGCCAGTAGAAGGCGAGTGCACCGAAATTTGGATCGCCGTACACCCGAGGCGCAACAAACCAGTCACCATTTCGCTTGAAGACTACTTCTCGGTTGTGATCGTATGCTGGAAACACGTCACCTTCGCAAATCTTGTACCGGCATCGGGCTTCCATTCCTTCCCGCTCTTCGTGTCTTGCATCGCACGCAGTGAGCATACAAGCAGCAAAAATCGCCAATCCGCAACGAAGAAAATAGTCAACTGTTTTTATGTGAGTGTTCTTCGGTCTGGTAAACATAAATGGTGGCCCGCCCTTGGCTTATCGCTACCATGGGCATCGTCGAAACCGTTGAATACTGCCACAGTCTCATCGTCCGCTTCTGGCCGAGCCTGTGTGGAAACTCTCCTGATGGTCGCCTATATTGAGCCAACCCGTCTGAGCGAGGTGGTGGCCTATGAAGCGATTCATCGAAGGCGAGGATCGGCAGCAGGTGACGCTGCTGCCCGAATGCCTTGACGACCCGTGCGTTTCCGCAAGTGGTTTGCTGCCGGGCTTCACGGCGCAGGCGAGGTGGAGGGCAGCGCGACCCTTGGGGTCATTCGCCCTGAGCAACTCAGGCGCCCTAGTCAATGTCGCCGCGACCGAGGCTTCGTCCCAGCTCTTTGCCGCAGCGAAAAGTGAAGTCTTGGAGGGCTGGCGCATTCACGTCTCCTTCGCTTGATTTCTATCAACGTACAGCGCCATGACCCGAGCGGTCTTGCCTCAAGGCGAATGTCCGAAACTGGCCCGGCCGCAGCACTTCCGTCTGAGACTACAGCCTGCGCCTATTTGGTGAAGTGGCGGACGGCGCCATACAAGACGCTTGAAAGGCCGGGTCGCGGCCTCGTGAGCTCCAGCGTCCTCAAGAACTGTTGCCAAAGACGACCGGGAATTTCATGAATGTGCTGCGTTGACGACCGGCCGGTATCGGCAGACTTGAATCGTAGACCGTCGCGCTGCGAAAGACTGCTCCTGCTGGCTGCAACGCGGACGTTGGTGACTAGGAAAAGCCGGCCACCCAGGGCTAGCTCAAAACCGCTGAACAACGAGCGTCTCTTGAGACGCTCTTCGGGCTCGAAGTCATCGGCGGCGGCAGATCGCGGAACTCTACGAAGCGTGTGCACACCACCGGCCGGGCGACAACAATGCGCCCTCGATCATTCCGGCGACGTCAGCGTCGATCACATGCGAAACCTCCGAGCCGTGTACTTTGCGCTTCTCGCCGCGCTGGCGCTCTTGCCCCGTCCCGCGTTCGCCTGCAGTTGCTGGCATCCAGAGCCCGACGAGTACCTCGCATCCGCAAGGCTTGTGTTCAAGGGCAGAGTCCTCAGCGTGGATGCCGGCGGCGCGGGCCAAGGGGCTCTCCCGGCGGGCGCCGCCGGGGTAACCATCCGCGGCCCTCAATCGGGCATGCGAGCGAGATTCCAGATCGAAAAGCTCTGGAAGGGAACTGCGCCGGAGGAGGTGGACGTCTCGTACACCGCGAGCGATGGCGCCAACTGTGGCTGGAGCTTCAAGGTGGGGCAAGAGGTCACCGTCTTCGCGGGCAGTTCGGCGCCCGGGGTCTACGGCACCAGCATGTGCATGATGATCCCATTCGCCTCATACACGGGGCAGGGGGACACGCGCTACACGAACGCGCTGACGGCGTATCGCGCGAAGCTGGATGGCCTGGATCAGCGCCTGCTCAAAAACCCCGCCGATCGCGAAGCGCTGCGAGAGCGGGCGCAGTTGTTCGTTCGCTATAAGGATTTCGCCGAGGCTGACGTCGCCTTCGGCAAACTCATGGCGATCGCCCCTCGAGACGTGCCTGCGATCCTGGGGCGAGCCACTGCCCGATACCAAACCACACAGTACGAGGGCGCACTGGCCGACTTCGATCTTGCGCTCTCGCTCAAGCCGCGTGATGCAGAGGCGCAGCGTGGTCGCACCATGACCCTGGTCAAAATGAGCAAGCCAGAGCAACTTGGCCCTGGAGACAAGGACTTCACGGGGTTTGATAGCGGCTATGCAAAGCGCTACTCCTTTGCCGGCCTGGATCTGCGGGGCGCGTCCTTCAAGGGTGCCAAGCTCAACGGCGTCGACTTCTCGGGTGCGGATCTGCGCGGGGCTGATTTCAGCGATGCCAACTTCCACACGGTCAACTTCAACGACGCCAAGTTGGAGCGCGCGAAGTTTGACGGCCTGAAGGGTTCCTACAACTCCACCTTCAAAGGCGCGGCGGCACAGTTCACGAGCTTCAGGAAGGCAAACCTCTTTCATGTGAAATTCGACGACGCCGTGCTCGTCAGGGCCGACTTCGAGGGCGCCAAGCTCGAGAGCACCTCGTTGAAGGGTGCTGCGGTCCGGGGTGCGAACTTCAAGGGAACGTCGATGCTTCTGGCGGACCTCACCGAAGTCGAATGGGATGGTGAAGACCTGTCTGGTGCCGACTTGCGCAGCGCAAAGCTGAACGGCGCAGTGCTGCGACGGGTATCGCTCAAGGGTGCTCAGGTGGGCTTCTATCCGATGGCCGACATCGGAGACTGGCGCGGTGCCGATCTTTCGAGTGCCGATCTGACCGACGTCAAATGGAGCGCGATCCTGATCGACTGCCGTACGAAGTTTTCACCGCACCTCAAGGTCGAAACGCTTCCCCTGTTGCCGCTCTGGCGCGATTGCGCAGGAGAGCCGCCTATGACGGCTTTGCCGGCGGGCTATGAGCGCCAGCGTGGACCGAAACTGCAGAGCGTGGACGCGAAGGGTTCGCGGCTCGCGAAGCGGGATCTATCTGGATTCGGTTTCTGGAGGACCAACCTAGACGGAAGCGATTTTCGAGGTGCAAACCTCACCAACGCGGACATCCAGAGTGGTTCCTACGATGGAACCCGATTCGATGGGGCCATCCTCAAGAATGCCCTGGTGATTGGGGTCGACTTCAAGGGCGCCTCCTTTGCCGGCGCCGACCTCAGTGGAGCCCGCCTCGACCGCGCCGACTTGACTCTGGCCAATCTCGAGGGAGTCGTCCTTCGCGACACCTGTTTCCTGGCGAGCACGAAGTGGCCCGATGGCTTCGATGCCATCGCTGCCGGCGCAAAGCTCTGCAAATAGGCTCGGTCAGCGGCCGGGCGCTGGAATCCCAAGGTCGCAGGGTGGCTGGACGGGGCCTGGTCGCGCGTGCGCATGGGCTTAAGCGCCTAGGCCACTGGTCGTAGATCTCTTGCGAAGCAGGCATCGGCGCTTGTTGGCGAGCTCTTCAGCCTAGCCAACCGAGCCAGCGACAGCGATGACGTGTTCCTCGTCGCGATCCTGCCACGCTTGTTCACTCTCAACCGCGTGGGCTGATGGTCAGCCATCCGGACGCCACGCTCGAGCATCTCAAAGGGCTGCATGGCCCGCGAGGCCTGAGACGCGTGTCCTCAAGGCAACGCCGACCACGAAGGCGTGAGCGCTTGCTTTGCCCCGTGCCCAAAGACGGAGGCGGGAGCCTTCGCGGTATCACGCTAGTTGAACGAAGGCAATGCGTCGTAGTTCAAAAGCTCCAAACTAGCAGCGCGGCCCTTGGCAACGCCCTTGTGGAAAACGATGGTCGCCATTGGATGCCTCCATATAAAAGATCGTCGCGTCAGCTGGATCACCCGAGATACCCGCGGTTTCGGGAACAAACAGGACTGGCGCGTCTGGGCCCTTCAGCCCACCCGGAAGGGTCAAGTACGCTCTCGAGGCGCCGTCAACAAGGTAGTAGCCATCCCAAAAAGGAGGAACTGTTCGTGGAATTCGGCCCAGCCCCCACCAAGCTCCTCGCGCCTCTTGCGCCCAGCGAAGGAAAACCTGCGCATTCGATCGGCGAAGCTGGCCCTTTTTGACGAGATACTCCAGCTGCTCGCGACCTTCAAGCACTCTTGGCTTGGTCGTGCTGGCGCCTATGCCCTCTAAGGTCCAGGCTTCACTCGGCGACAACGCGCCTATCGTCTGACCGTCACCAATCACGTCTTTTTCCGCTAACAAAGCCGCAATGGGCTTCCGTTGATGGCGCGCTAGCGGATCGAGCGACCCCGGATCGATATCTTTGTTTCTGTGAAGAGTCGGAATATCTCTATCAAGAAAACTTGCGTTACATAAGGCGCCGAGATAGACGGGAGTAGTTGGGGGTAAGCCAATAACTTTGCTTTGTGCGCCGTATGGCTTTGGATCAATGATAACCGCGGCGATCCTGCTGTCCGTCGCATATCGAACATTCCAAAGCGCTGGTTGTTTAGATCGCAGATAAAGGATGACCGGGCGTGCTCGGTGCCTTACGGCTATATCGTGCTGGCGCACTTCCCCTTCGCGCCAATTAAATGCTGCGTCCAATGCCTTTCCCTTCGTACCAAGGACCGGCAGGACGTCAAGATCTTCAGTATAAACCTGAAGCTCTGGGAAAAAACAAATTTCCTTTTCTTTTGGCTTTTCATCGGCGCCACCTGGAAAAGAGTACCGCGCAAAAGATGGATCAAATGTCCCTGGGCTAAAGTAAATGAGCTTCGCAAGCACTTCACATGTCGCTCTTCTCTCGGGCCTCTTACACGCTTCGAAGACGGACTTCTCCACGGTCGTGCCGCGCAGATCATTGAACCCATTAATCGCCAACAACTGTGCCTTGCGCAGTGCCGCGGGAGCGCGCGCCTGGTCGTAACTGAGAGCGCCGTTCACAGCGTCTTGCAGCACTGCGAGCCGGACATTCTTCTTGTCGCCCTGCGGCGAACGGCTCACCCCGAGTTCGATCAAGATTGGCCACATGGCCTCGTTGCGGCACACCATAAGGGCATTTTCGCCCCAAGCCTCGACGCGATTCAGGTCGCCCCCTCGGCTTACAAGCAGCTGATACGCTTTGACGGTTCGAGGCATCACGTCTTCGAAAGTGAGTCCGTCTGGGCGTTTCTTGCCGGAATAAGATACGGGGCACGCCGAAAAAATGGTATTACGAACGGTCCCGCTGTCAGTTCCACTTGGATTGATTCCAGCATCCAGAAGCCACGTCACAACCTCTAGATTGCCATTTTGGACGGCAAAGTAAAGAAGCGATCCTTCAGCGCACAAGTTGCGATCGACCTCTTTCCTCGCGTCACGCTGCCATGCTTCGAATGCCCTTGGATCGCTATGCATCAAATCTTGCATGACGCCATCAAGCGCACGCCATTGACGATCAACCCCCTCGCTTATTAATCTGCTCAACTCCTCCGCAGTGCCAAACGACGCCACGTCGATTATCTTAGTCGAGCGAGTGCATCCGCCGGAATCTCCTATAGCGTACGCATTGGTGGCCGCTCCCACTAGGGTTAAAAAAGCAATTACGAATCTCTGCAAATTAACGAAAATGGCCCGCATGAGCCTCCCTCTACTCAGTCTTGTCTATGTATGATACGTCACCTGGTATCATTTTGTAACTAACGGAGCTGGGCCAGGGAAAGGATTTGCAAGCTGCCGGCACTTTGATTGCCGGCGGCTGTGCAAATCCAATCAGGGCAGGGGGCCGCTGGTCGCGCCGAGGCACGCGCCGTTCCATGAGGCCCGGCACATCCGAAATGCAGCGTAGCCTTCAGCTGACCATCTCCTCTCGAGTTCAAACGGCGGCGGCCATCGCCATCGCCATCGCCATCGCCATCGCCACCGCCGTCGCCATCGGCGTCGTAACTTGCGCATTCACCGCATGCCTATGTGGAAGCGTGCATGCAGAGACCTCGGCTGGCAAAGGTCGTCTTTTTTGAACGCGTCACACCTTCGCCGATGTTTCCTTCGGGCGGCCGGGAAATCGGGCTGTTGGAGCTGGCAGCGGAATCTGACAAGCGCGCCCGCTTCCGACTGGAAGTGACCAGCAATCCGATTCCATCGGACGACGGGTTCGGGACACGCAACTGCATTGTCGAAGATGGTGTGCTGACGGTTCGCGGAGCTGCGGCCACCTAGGTCGGACCATCCAGAGGACAAGGAACTGGGTACGTGCGCAATAGACCTTAGGTTTCTCTCTGATGCTTTGCTTGTGTCTCAAGGCGGACGCTGTTGGTGGTTTGGCCAAGATGTTGATGCATCTGGTCTCTTTCGCCGTACGGCCAATCAGGTTCCGCAGGTGGTCCGTTGATATTGCGCGCAACGGCGGAAGGCGATCACCGAAAGTCCGGCTCTTCGTTCGAAGCGTGCCCAGGAACGACGTGTGATCAACGAGCTTCATGGCCACCAGCGGCTGCATGCCATTCTCGTCCTGCCAGACTCCTTCGACGCTGAGTAGCTCGGCGCGGTTGGGACGGGCGTGTCCTATCTTGGGCGTTCCGCGTACCTCCATGTCGTCCGACAATAACGCCGTCACGAGCGAGCTTGACCGGTGTTGGCGCAACAGCCGACCTTCGAGAGCTGTCTGAGAAGAGCCACCGTTGTCCGTAGCTTGCCCACGTCGTGCCAGTCCGACCAGGGACAGCATAAGCACTTCTTAAGCCTTTGTTCGTACTCTCTCGTGACAGCGACATAAATCCCCCACGAGGAGCCCAGATGGACCGCATCAAAGACGCCGCATGGCTGGTTGTCGGTTGCGCGGTGTTCCTCGCCATCGGCAAGTCGTTCGTTGACGATCTGCATGACACCTTTGGCCCAAGCCTTCCTTCCATGGCAGCGCCGCACCCGAGCCACCAGGATGTCGCTGTCTCCGATTCGGCGACGCTCGAGCGCTAAGGGCGGGCGGCTGGCCAGGGCCCTAGCCGGCTGCTCGTAGGTCGACGCCAACGCCTGTAGCCAACGCGTAGAGCGAAGGGCTGGGCGAGCGCGGGCGGCGGGAAAGGGTGGGCTTGCCTGTGCCGCTTGACCGTATCACGCGGTTCTCGCCGTCAAGGCCAGCGCGCCAAGCAGGCTCGGCGCTTGCGGCCCGCGGCCGTCTTCGAGCCTTGACCGCTGCGCTGCCGCGTGAGCGCAGGACGACGCAGGCAATCCCGCCTGTGTCACCCATGGAGCTCGTCATGAACTTCGCCTTTTCTTCTGCTTCTTCTTCTTCGCTGTCCTCGATTTCTCACGTTGCTCGATCATCCCTTACGCTGGAGCAAGTGCAGCACCGCGCACCGGCGGTCTTCGCCGAACAGGCCGCGGTCACCACCGGCGCAAGGTATGTTTTCATCAGTACCCGGGACATCGTCGGGGCGCTGATGGACGCGGGCTTCGAACCGACCGAGGCCACGCAGACGCACTCCCGGCTGGGCAACGCAGCGCACGCGCGGCACATGCTGCGCTTCCAGCCGGTGGTCAAGACTCTGGCCTGGGACGACGTGCTCGGCGAGATCGTGCTGATCAACTCCCACGATGGACGCAGCGCGTACACGCTGCGCGCTGGGTTGTACAGGCCCGTATGCATGAACGGCATGCTCACGACGCTGGGCGACTTCGGGCTGGTCCACGTGAGCCATCGCGGCAACGTGGTGGCCAACGTCGTCGAGGCGGCGCAACGCATCACCCGGGAGTTCGGTCGCGTCGGAGACGTGGTCGAGCAGATGCGCGGCACGATGCTCACGGAACACCAGCAGCTGGACTTCGCACGCGAGGCGCTGAAGCTGCGCTTCCCGGAGCAGGCGCAACCGCCGGTCCAGCCGACGCAACTGCTACAGGAGCGCCGCATGGCCGACGTCGGTGACGACGTGTGGCGGGTCTTCCAGCGCACCCAGGAGGCGGTCATCCGGGGCGGCCTGCCTGGCCGCACCGTCAAGGGCCGTCCGATGCATACCCGCGGCATTCGCGCGATCCGCGAGAACGTGCGCCTGAACACCGGGCTGTGGGATCTGGCGCTGCGGCGCATCGGCCGCTAAGGCCTCGTCATCAGGGCCGGCGGCGCCGGCCCTTTTGCCGTGGAAACGCACAGCCGGCGGCCTGCCGAGGCATTCGCTTCTCGCGCCGCTTTGCGGTTGAGAGGTCGAGAGGGATTGTGGTCCAGCGCCCATCGCACTGGCCTCAGCAGGCGCGCACCGCGCCGGAAGCATGCGGCTTTTCCTGGCCTCGCGTGCGCATCGGTCGTCGTGGACGCGGCGTCGCCACGGCACGCGTCCTCCCCATTTTCAGCCGACGAAAGTTAAGTCAAGGGGTCAATTCGGGCAGCACGTCGCGTCATACGGCTTGAGCGGCGCATGAGCAATAGGCCGCGCGGGGCGTCGTCGGAACCGGCCAGAGCGGGCGCGATCAGACGCGCTGGGCTCGTAGGCGCGAATCCGCTTCACCGAAGGGGCAACCGCAGGGTCGGCGCTGCAGCGCATCTCGCGACCTAGCAAGGCGGCCACGACCGATACGCCGGAGCCCGGCTGGCCCATGACCACCATGGCGGCAGGCTGCGCGGATGGGAATGCGGAGGTGGGAGTCGCGCACTCGGTGAGGTCGGGAAGGCAGCACTCCACCATGAAGCGGTCTCGCCCTGCCGTCGTCCGCCGTCTCGTCGACCGGGGTGGAGATCCATGGCCGGCGCGGGCAATGACGCTGGCGTCCCGGTCATTCGCTTCAGCACGCCTGCGATGGCGCTCATGTCCGCCACATCGAAATCCGCCAGGAGGCGCTGCGCCTCCTGGCGCTCCCGGTCGAATCGTTCGTGTTCGTTCTCGTGCTCGTTCTCGTGCTGGTCCTGAGGGTCAGCCTGCCTGGCCTCGTCGCGTCTTGCGCTCGCGTCCGCAACGGACCGTTGCAGCAGGGCGAGGGCAAGCTCGGCATCGATCGTGGTCTTGCAAGGGCCCCCATACCGCGGCTCGAAAGGGTTCAGCTGCTCGCGTTCCTTCGGAGCCTGGCCCTGGTCCGCGCCCTTCGCCAGATCGAGCGAGAAACTGCGGCTCAGCACTGCCTTCGTCAGCATCATGCGCAGAACGTCCGGCAGCTCCATCCCACGTGCCTTGGCCATCTGATGGGCACGCCTGGAGATGTCTTTGTCGATACGGAATCGGACGATCGGACTGGGCTCCATGGCGATGCGTTTATAGCGCTGCCTCCCTCAAAGATCGACTCTCTTTGGTCGTAGGGCGCCCCGCCGGCTTCGCCGCTGTCGGGCTGCTCCAGCTTCGCGCCTTCGCACTCATTCCCTCATGGGGACGGGCCTCGCGGCCCGCCTTGCGCATCCCTGGCGCACGGGCTGCGCCCGGTGAACTGCGTTCACGACTTCCCCTGATCAGACCTGCCTGCGGCAGGTAGAGGCGCTCGCCGCGCGGCGGTCGGGGTGCGCGTCGGCCTCGGGCGGTTCTGCCGTTCCCCTGCGTCTTCGCCTGGTCCGGTGACTCTGCGCCCGCGGGGCCGGGGGACCGGCTTCGCCTGCAAGGGGGTTTTCATAAAGCTGCGCTTTACACACCTTCCCCCTTGCTCCTCCGGCCCCGCCGTCGCGGTCGTTCACCGGGCGAAAGACTCAGGAGAACGGCGGCCAGCTCCGGGCAGGAGGCCGATGCGAACCCCCACCCTTCGTCGAAGGGCTCCAGATCTAGAAGCCCGGCCTCTCTCCTCAACTTCAACTGCAAAGGAAACGGACATGACTGCTGTTGCCGAGACTCCCGTCGCCGCCCGAGGCAAGACGCGACGCAAGCTCAATGGGGCCAAGCCCCCGAAGACGCCCAAGGCTGCAAAGCCCACCGCCCGGGACGTGCGGGTGCCGCTCCACCTGCTGGTGCTCAGCGAGGCCAACGTGCGCCGCGTGTTCCACGAGGACGGCATTGCCGAACTCGCCGCGCTCATCGCGTCGCAGGGCCTGCTGCAGCGGCTGTCGGTGGTCGCCCGGGCCGATGGCCGCTTCGCCGTGGTGGCAGGCGGACGCCGCCTGCGCGCCATGCACCAGCTGGTCGCCGACGGCAAATGGAGCGCATCGCAGCCCGTGGAATGCAAGCTTTACGACGACGCCCGCGCCGCCGAAGTGTCGCTGGCGGAGAACTCGGGCCGCGAGGCCATGCATCCCGCCGACGAGATGGAGGCCTTTCGGAAGCTGGTCGAGCAGGGCCTGACCGTGGCGCAGATTGCCGGCCGCTTCGGGGTGAGCGCGCTGACCGTCGAACGCCGCCTCCGGCTCGCACGTCTGGCTCCCCGATTCCTCGCGATGTACCGCGCCGACGAGATCCAACCCGACCAGTTGCAGGCATTGGCGCTCATCGAGGAGCACGCTGCGCAGGAGGCCGTGTGGGATGGCCTGCCCGCCTATGACCACGATGCATGGACGATCCGGCGCCTGCTGACCGAACAGTCGTGCGCAGGCGACAGCCGGTTGGCTCGCTTCGTGGGCATCGAAGCCTATGAGGCCCGGGGCGGTACGGTGCGCCGCGACCTCTTTGCCGATGGCGACGACGCGGGGAGCGTCTATCTGGACGACCCGGTGCTGCTGCAGACCCTCGCGCTGGAGAAGCTGCGCGCCCTGGCCGAGGAAGTCCGCGCCGAAGGCTGGGGTTGGGTGGACTGCCTCACCGAGGGCGACTCCCTCGCGCTGCGCCGCTACCAGGTCGAGCCGCAGGACGAGCGCGTGCCGACACCGGAGGAAGCACAGGCCATCGAAGCCCTGGAAGCCGAGCGCGAGCGTCTCTCCAAGGCCTATGACAGGAACGAGGATCGCCGGAACGAGGATGAGCCGAGCGAGGAAAAGGGCAGTTCCGAATCCGACGACTACGAGGCCGAGGAAGAGCGCCTGTCCACTGCCTTGGACGACCTGGAGGACAAGCTCGACGCGGCCCGCGCAGCTTTGCAAGCGTGGACGCCTGAACAGATGGCGCGCACCGGTGCATTGCTCGCATCGACCACGTGGGACGCCCGAGCGTCCATCGGGGCTTGATCCGGCCCGAGGACCAAAGAAAGAACGAGGGCGGTGCGGGCAAGGGTGGTCCAGGGAAAGAGGGTGCCGGGAAAGGCGCAGGCAACTCGGCCTCCGGCAGCAATGCCAACGGCAGCGGTGATGAAGAAGACGGTCACCGCGAGGCAGGCGAGGACACGCGGAAGCGCCCCGAGTTGAGCGAGAAGCTGATGCGCGATCTGACGGCGCATCGCACCGCTGTCCTTCAAGCCGCACTGACGCAGAACCCGCAGGTGGCACTCGTCACGCTCGTGCATCGGATGGCCGAGACCGTCTTCGGCCAGTACAGCCGGGGCAACGATGTGGTGAAGGTGAACGTGCACCTGACCAGCGACTACAGCCTCGCGCAGCACGCCACCGGCTACGAGAACTCGCCGGCCGGCGCGATCCTCGGCCAGGCCGAGACGGAGTGGGGCGACCGGCTCCCCGGCAACCCCGAAGCGATGTTCGCCTGGCTGCTCGGCCAGGATCGCGAGACGCTGCTGGAACTGCTGGCCTACTGCACCGCGCGCAGCATCGACGCCGTCGCGGGCCGCGAACGGTCGCGCGATCAGAGCGATGCCATCGCCGAGGCCCTCGGCATCGACATGGCCGACTGGTGGACCCCAACGCCCGAGTGCTACCTGCGCCATGTCCCCAAGGCCAAGGTGATCGCGGCGGTGACCGAAGCATGCGGCGCACTGGCGGCGCAGCCCTTGGAGAAGATGAAGAAGGACGAGGCCGTGAAGGCGGCGGCAACGCAGTTGGAAGGCAAGCGCTGGCTGCCTTCGACGCTGCGCCCGTATGCAACAGGCTCGGCCGGTGTGGATAAAAAATTCAGGGGTGACATCGGGGCAGAAACCGCCGAAGACGCGCAAGGGCAGGGCGATCTCGGCGATGACGGCAGTCCTGACTGATCGCTGAACGCCGGAAGGGGAGGGCGTCGACCCGTCCCTTCCGGCGTTCCTTCTCTCTTTTCCCTCACCTGTTCCGCCGCAACCTCCCAGGAGCCCGTCATGTCCTTCTCGCTGACCTCTGTTCAGCGTACGGCGCTGCGCGCCGCGCTGATCAATCGTCTCGTCGTCCTGTGCTTTGGCGCCGGCGTCGATTCCGCGGCCATGCTCGTCGCCCGGCGCCTCGCAGGCCTCAGGCCCGACGCCATCACGTTCGCCGACGCCGGTGGCGAGAAGCCGCCGACCCTCGCACACATCACGCGCATCGAGCACGTGCTGCGCGCATGGGGATGGCCACCCATCGAAACCTGCCGCAAGCTCACTCAACCCGGTACGCCCTACAACGACCTGCAAGGCAACTGCCTGGCCAACGAGACCCTGCCGTCGCTCGCCTTCGGCATGAAGTCCTGCTCGATCAAGTGGAAGCAGCAGCCGCAGAACCAGCATTTGATGGGTGTCGTACGCGGGCCTAACGCGAAGTGCGCTCCGCGGGCCTCGTGCAATCCGTCGCGCCCGGATGGCGCATCCGCATTGCGGACGATGGCCAACTCGCGGGCCGGGCCTCGGGCATCTACCTGCTCGACATCCGCACGCTCTGGTGCGGCATGAGCTTCATGGGCTCGGCCGAACTGGAATCGATCCGCCTGGACGGCAAGGACAGCGGTCTGGAAGCAGCAGCCCTCAGTTCGACGGCATCGCGCCCCATGCTGGAAGCACAGCGGGCATTGGCCTTTGGCCGCATGCCGCAGCGCGACACCGAGCGCGACAAATATTTCGCGCGTTCGCAGGGACCGCTGCGCCTGCTCAGTCCCGAGGAGGTGCGCCACTTCGCAGCGACTTCAATGCTGACCGATCTCAGCAATCCGAATTCGGCGGTGCGCAGGATCATCGGCAACCGCCGACCGGCCCTCAATCCTTTCTTCGCGCAAGTCGCGCCGGCCGAGTGGATCGATCGGACGACGCCCAAGGAGTGATCACCACGTCCGCCGGGCTTCGGCTCGGCGGTGTCCGCATGCAGCGCAACCGGGCGTGAGGCTGCATGGGTCCGCAGGCATGAGCCCGCTGATGCGGCCTTGCTCAGACGGCAACCGCAGATCGCGCGCTCCTGGCCGGCGGTACGTGACGCAGGCGAATCTTCCTGGCTCCTTCTCGCGTCCTGAAGGCCGCCTCGTATGAGCTTCTCGCCGCCTCGCTTCGCATCGTGCTGGCTAGGTCCGATTGGTTGATTGGGGGCGGGCTGGCTTGCTGTGACCTTCATCGTGCCACGCGGTTCTCGCCGTCAAGGCCTGCGCACGCGATGCGTGCTTGCGGCCTGCGGCCGTCTTCGAGCCTTGACCGCTGCGCTGCCGCGTGACCCGACACGGTCCCGGGCAATCCCGCCCGCAACCGTCCAGGAGCTTCACATGACTACCACTTCGATCGCTTTCCTGACATCGTCTGCGTTCTCTTTACTGACCGACAAGCAGTTCGACCTGCTGCGCGCCAATGGCCTGATGGCGCGGCTGCACGATGAGCGCGGCGAGCTCTTCGATCCTCATCCGATCGTGAAGCTCTATGTGCCCGGCATGCGCGCGACGTGGCTGCTTTCGGCCATCGATCCACGCACACCAGGGATTGCCTTCGGCCTCGCGGATCTTGGCTTCCCGGAGCTGGGTTTCATCAGCCTCGACGAACTGGAAGAACTGCGCGTTGGCGGTGAACTGTCCGTGCGACAGGATCGGGCCTTTCATCCCGTCAAGCCCCTGAGCGAATACGCTCGCGATGCCCGGCGTGTCGGGCACATCGTGACCTGAGCTTGTTCCCGGCTCCACGGGGTCGCCGCGAGTCGGTGACCCCCTTTCTTCGCTTCGGCTTGTCTTGGCATTGGTGGCCTGGACACGCAGCCAAGCTCGAGGGCTTGTGTTGGCCGCCTGCACCGACGACTGATCAACGTCGCGGGCTTCTCAGGATCTACCGATCAGCTCGTGCACCTTGATACGCGTGGCTGCGTCAAGCGACGGCCACGCCGACATGAGTGCGCGGCCGATGCGCGCCTGTTCCAGCACGTCACGCGATCCGAGCCAGACCGTGCCAGTGACCAACGCCGCCGACAGCGTTGCGCTGAGGGAACAGGCGACCCAGACCGGGATCCGGATGCCGTTGGGCGCTGAGTTGGCCGGCGGGTTGCTCCTTTCAATCGCAGCCTCGATGCGCGCGGCCGAGCCACTGAGCTTGCGGCCGGCCTCCAGCATGAGAGGCTGTGCGTCCAGCGACTGCTGGACCAGCGACCCTAACGTCGTGAGATCGGCACTCAGCTCCTCTCGCACCTTCGTGAGTGACTGCGCCGCTTCCTCGGCGCGCTGGAGCAATGGATCGACGTCCTCCAGCAGGATGCGCAGCGCCGCATGCTGAGCGCTTGCCGGATTCACGCGCGCTTCCTTCCGGGCGATGCGGGAGCGACATCATTCGCACTCTGCTCTCCGAATAGCAACGCGTAAACGCGCATCAAGTTTTCGTGCGCAGTCACTGCAAGATCGTGTGTCATCTGGCCGGTCATGGCGCGCTCCAGGGCAGCCATGTCGCCTGCGCGCTTAGCTTCCCCGCGCGCCGCCTTCCAATCGGCTGTGTTGGCGGCGAGCTCGCGCACGACCTGCCCGGCCTCCTTCGCCAGCTCAAAGACCTCGTTGCGGTCGATGACTGCATGAGGTTCGTAGACCGCCTTTCCCCTGCCGTCGGCCGTCGCGTAGCCCAGCACCTGCGAGTAGACGATCTCCACAGGATCCTGCGTATCGCCCGCGTATTGGTTGAACACCACCCGCACCTTGCGGGAGTCCAGCCCAAGCTCGTGAAGCCAGTCGATGGTGGCGATCGTGTCAAGCTGCTGCTTGGCGGCCGGCACGGTGGGCACCAGCACCAGGTCGAATTCCCCGACAGCGCTCTTGAAGCGCTTCATCTCCGTCATGAACATTGAGACGTTGGAGGCGCCGACGTCCAGGACGATGTTCTCGCTCTGCATGAGTTCCCGGAAAATGTCCTTGAACCGACTGGCCCCGAGTTCCTCGACATCAAGGCCTTGCATGTCGTTCGCAGCACTTGCGTTGATCGACTCGACGCTCAGGATGCGCGAGCCGGGCGAGTAGGCAGCCAACAGGTGGACGGCAAGGGTGCTCTTGCCGACGTTGCCCGAGAGGTTCAAGACGCAGATCTTCATGGTCGGTCCTTTCGTCGTCTGTCACGTTGCTGTTGGCGATACAGATCCCGAGCTATCTGCCCGTAGTCCTTGGAACTGGCGACCTCTCGGGCCTGCCGCAACGCGTCCATGACTTGGGTGGCTGTGGAGGTGGGATGCGTGGGGTTGAGGTGCGTGAAGGGCGCCGGAGCCAGGCGCGCTGCAATCGAGTCCGCAACCGCAGCGCCTGGCTGCATCGAAGAACTGGCGCTCCTTGCGCTCAATGCAGAGCCGCTCGGGAAAGCGGGGGCAGTGGTGGCAGCTGAGGCGGGCGACGCTCGCGACGCCTTCCTCATGCGCATCAGGCAAGACTTGTAGGTGTTCCAGCTCGCCCGAAGCCCTGCGGCTTCGAGCGCGGTGTGGATGGCCCTGTGGCTGTGACCGACACCGTGCGCCTCAAGGATGAGCTCGCGCATGTGGCAGAGCACGATCGAGGCACTTCGAAGGTTTTGGGCCACCAGTTCACTGGCCCGGTTCCTTACGCGCTGCAAAACGTCCGGCTCTTGCATTTGATTTGTCAAATCGTTGCTTCGAGGGGTACATTGTGAACTGTCCGAACCTATTTGTCTCTATTAGAGGATCGAATGGAGAAGCAAATGAAGGATGCAGTAGTGATGCAGTTCGAGTGCAGTGGGGATGCTGAAGCGCTACAGAAAAGCTGCAGTTTGGGCGCAGTTCGAATGCAGTCAGCCTTCGGCCTGCTAACACGCTCTCGGTCGATCCTTCGGCTCGTCCGACCCGTTTTCCTCGTCGAAAGCTCCGTTCTGGCGGACGGCAATGGGTTCGCCGACTCGCCTAGAGGCGATACACCATACGCACCTACGAGGTGCCCGCAAAGCCGCATGCAGCCTCGAAACTTCGGTATGACCTGGCGTCGGGCAGGTAGGACCTCGCGCCCGCAAACCCTCATGGTTGCTGGCTGAGGAGGTATGACCATGGCCAGCGTTGTATCGATCAAGTTCAACGACGAGGAATCCGAGGTGCTTGCACGGGCCCACGCGGCTTCCGGCGTGGCAGGCGTGAGCTCGCACATCAAGCAGGTCTACTTCGACGCGCTCGAGCTCAACGTCAGCGTGCTGCAGGAGATCCGCGGAGACCTCGACCGGATTGGCAGCAACATTGAGCGCCTGCGACGGGGCGATGACGCGCGCACCGACCCCCAGATGCTGTTGAGCATCCTGTGCGGCCTCTACGTCATGGTGCGCAAGTCCGTGGGCGACAGTATCCGGGCACAGGCCGACCAGGCGCTCGATGTCAGCGCGATCGAGCGCTATCTCAGCGGACCATGAGGCTCCCATGTTCGTCAACCATCGCACGCCCGACAAAACCTTGCGGTCCTGGCTGGCGCTGGGCGTGCTGCTGGCCATCATTGCTGGCTGGATCGCCAACGTGGCGCTGTACTACCGTCTGCCGATGCCGCTTTTTGCGAAGGGCCTTTGGTATGCAGCCAAGGCCACGCCGTTCCTGCCCGCGCTCTGGATCGGCCCGGCCCTCGGCCTAGTGTTGGGGGTCCTGGGATTCGCGGTGTGCACCAAGCGCTATGCCAATCACTTCGGCGGCTCGGTCTTCGTCACGCGTCTGCGCGGTCCGAGGATGGTCGGACAAAAGGTGCTGGCGTCGCAAACTCTTAAAGGCAGGCGCAAGAGCAACGGGCAATTGCTCTTCGCGAGCATCCCGATCCCGAAGGAGGTCGAGAATACGCAGTTCTTCGTCGGCGGTTCGACCGGCACGGGGAAGAGCGTCTGCATCAGCGACTACATCGAGAGCGCGGTGGCGCGTGGCGACCGCATCGTCTGCGTCGATCCGGACGGCGCCTCAATGCGCTATTTCTTCCGGCCTGGCGACGTCATCCTGAACCCCTTCGACAAGCGCAGCCAGGGCTGGAGCATCTTCAATGAGATCCGCACCAGCTTCGACTGCGAGCAGTATGCGATCAGCCTGATCCCGCGCAGTCCGTCGACCGAGCAGGAGACCTGGAACTGCATGGGGCGCACCATCGTCAGCGAGACGTTGACGGTCCTCTTGAGGCAGGGTGCGGGAACAACAGAGCGGCTGGTGCACTGGCTGACCACAGCCAGCAATGACGACCTGAAGGCGCTTCTGGCAGGCACCCCTGCCGCGGGCTGCTTCCATGGGGCGCCGGATACCTTGGCCAGCATTCGCACGGTGCTGACTCAGTACATCACGCCGCACAAGTACCTGCCGTCGGGCGACTTCTCCTTCCGCGACTGGCTCGACCGCGGGCACGGCAGCCTCTGGATCACCTGGCGCGAGGACATGCTGCAGGCACTGAAGCCGCTAATCTCGTGCTGGGTCGATGTGACCTGTGCCAGCGTGCTCTCGATGCCCGAGGCGCCGGGCCGCCGCATGCATCTCGTGTGCGATGAGCTCGATTCGCTCGAGAAGCTCAACTACATCATCGATGCAGCGACCAAGGGGCGCAAAAAGGGCCTGCGGATCATGCCGGGCGTCCAGTCGCTGGCCCAGCTCAACGACACCTATGGCAAGGACGACGCGCTGACCTTGCGCAATTGCTTTCGCAGCGCCTTCCTGTGCGGCATCGGTGAACTCGACACTTACACCGCCGAGGAGTTTTCGCGCGGACTCGGTGAGCACACGGTACTGCGTCGCGCTCCGAGCGTGTCGGTCGGCTCGGCAGGCGGCAAGGGCACGCTCTCGCACCGGCAGGACACTGAACGTCTGGTGTCGCCGGCGGAGTTTCATCTGCTGCCGAACCTGACCGGCTACGTCAAGCTCGCCGGCAACTATCCGATCGCGCGAGTGACGATGAAGTACAAGACCCGTCCGGTGGTTGTCGCGCCCATGATCATGGCGGACGGCTTCCATGACCGTCCTCGCGAGCGAAATCTGCTTTTCACGGCCCCTCACGGCGTGGCGACGGCATTGTCTTCGTCGGGTACTGCCGCCATTGCCGCGACTGCGCATTCGTCGTCCTGACGCGGGAGGCCGCCCATGCTGTCCTTCAAATTCGTCACCAGCGCCGCGGGCGCCGCGCACTACTTCGAGACTTCGGACGACTACTACGGCAAGGAGGGGCACCGCGGCGAGTGGGTCGGCCAGAGCGTCATCCATCTGGGCTTGGATGGCGCGCAGACCATCGAGCGCGACGGCTTCCAGAACCTGCTCGACGGACAGCTTCCCGACGGCAGGCGCATGCGCCTGAGCCAGACCAAGGGCGGCAAGGACCGCAAGGGCATCGACTTCACATTCAGTGCGCCGAAGTCGGTGAGTATCCAGGCCCTGGTCAAGGGGGACGAGCGCATCGTCGCGGCGCACGACGCTGCTGTGAGGAGAAGCCTGGAGCTGATGCAGGAGTTTGCGGCGACGCGGAAGAAGCAGGGTGGTCTGTCGTTTCGGGAGCGCACAGGCAACCTCGTTGTGGCCACTTTTCGTCATGAGCTTTCACGAGCGCAGGATCCGCAGCTGCATACCCACGCCATCGTGATGAACCTTACCCGGCGCTCCGACGGCGAATGGCGAGCACTGTCGAACGAAGACTTGCTCAAAAACGTCAAGGTGATTGGCGCGTTCTACCGCGCCACGCTCGCGGCCGAACTCCAGGCGCTCGGCTTGGACCTGCGGGAGACGCGCAAGGGCGGGTGGGAACTGGCGCACGTCACGGACGCAGCGATCCAGCATTTCAGCCAGCGCAGCCAGGAAATCGAGAAGCTGCTTGCATCGCGAGGACAGGATCGGGTGAGCGCGACCACTGCGCAGAAGCAGATCATCACGCTCGCGACAAGGCAGAAGAAGACCGAGAGCGATCGGGCTTGGCTGCGTTCGCACTGGCTGCAGACAGCGAGAGAGGCGGGTGTGGACCTCGACGCGCAGAGCGGAATGATCCATGCGGCGCAACACCGGGCGAGGAGGGCCGGCGAGGCCATTGTCGAGGAACTCAGCGGCAAGAGCCGTAACCGCCAAGCCGCCGATGACGCGATCGACTTCGCGATCGCCCATCTTGCGGAGCGCCAGGGCATCTTCTCCCGGGCGGAACTGCTCGAGGTCGCCTACGGGCGTGCGGCGACGCGAACCACGACCACGGCCGTGGAGAAAGCGCTCGACAAGGCCAAGACCGATGGACGGCTGCTGCCGGAACTGCCCCTCTTTCAGACCGCCAGGTCGCTCAATATCAGCGCCGGCGAATTGGCCAAGGATCCCAATGCCGCCCGGTTCAAGGGGCACGACGACTTCGAGAAGCTCACACGCTCGTCTTGGGTGGCCCTGACCATGGCCGCGCGCGGCCAGACCCAGGTGCAGGCCGAGGCGACGGTCGATTCGGCGATCAAGCGTGGTGCCCTCGTCGCGGCGGAGGCCCGGTTCGCGACGCCGGAGGCGAAACGCAGCGAAATTCGCATCCTCGGGCTTGAGAAAGCGGGGCGAGGTGCAGTAGTGCCAATCGCGTCCAAGGAGCGCGTCGCCACCATGCTCTCCACCAGCGATCTCAATCCGGGCCAGCATAACGCTGTAGCGATGGTGCTGACGGCGAGCGACCGCTTCGTCGGTATTCAGGGTCTGGCCGGCACCGGCAAGAGCCACATGTTGAGCAAGGCGGTTGAGGGGATCAAGGCAGAGGCGTATCGCCTCTCTGGCAAGCACGGCTATCGCGTGATCGGCTTGGCTCCTTATGCGTCGCAGAACGAAGCGTTGGCGGCGCTCGGGATGGAATCGCAGACGCTCGCATCATTTCTGGCCCGAACTTCCCAGCAGCGCACGCTGGATCGGCGCAGCATTGTGTTCCTGGATGAAGCCGGCGTGGTCCCTGCGCACCAGCTCGAGAAGCTCATGTCGATCGTCGAGAAGCAGGATGCGCGGCTCGTCCTCTGTGGTGACCGCAGGCAGACGCATGCCGTGGAGGCCGGTAAACCCTTCGAGCAACTCCAGGATGCCGGGATGACGAAGGCGTTTCTCACAGAGATCAGGCGCCAGAGAAACGAGGCGATCCGCACAGCCGTGGTCCATGCCGCGAACGACGAGGTACCTCGGGCCGTCGCCGTGCTTCACCACACCATCGTCGAGGTTCGGCAGGATGCGCACCGCCATGCTCGACTTGCGCAAGCCTATGTTCAATTGCCGGAGGCTGAGCGCAGCGAGACACTCATCGTGGCCGGAACGAACGATGCCCGGCGCTCGATCAATGCGTTAGTGCGCAAGGGCTTGTCGCTGCCGAAGGGGCAGTCAGTCGAGGTCCTGAACAACGTGGACATGACGCGCGCCGAATTGAGATCCGCGCAGAGTTACGACGCAGGACAGATTGTGGTGCCGCAGCGCACTTACTCGCGGGAGCTTGTGCAAGACGAGCAGCTCAGGGTTGTGAGCCACGACATCCGGTCCAACACGGTGACGGTCGAGCGCGAAGGGGGCCAAAAGGTGACCTTCAATCCCGCGCGCTGCTCCATGTTGCGTCTCTATGAGAAGGAGACGGTCGATATCGCGCCCGGTGATTGGGTTCGCGCAACGGCCAACAACAAGGTGCTCGGCGTATGCAATGGCGAGCGCTACCAGGTCAGCGCGGTGGAAGCCGGTCAGTTGGTCTTGAAGCGCGACGCACGAACAGGCTCGGACATTCAGTCGGACATTCGCATCAATCGCGTCCGGCCCATGCACCTGCAGCACGGCTACGCGAGCACGATTCATTCGGCGCAGGGACTTACGAAGAACCGCGTGCTGGTCGATGCCAACACCAAGAGCTTGACCAGCAATAGGGCGGTCTTCTACGTGGCGATCTCCCGACCCCGGAATGACATCACGCTTTTCACGGACGATGCGTCGAAGCTTGCCGCGGCAATGAGTCGGGAGCCGAAAAAGTTTGCGGCGTTGGAGTTGCGGGATGGACGCTTGGAATCTCGAGTGCTGAAGGCCAGAATCGACCGGTCGGCGCAGGTCAGATTGGCGGCTCAAATCAGGATGCGCCCGCCGCCTACAGCACCTCGCGAGGACACGCTCAAAGTGCGTTGCTAGAGGTGCGGGTGTCCACGTCGATTGCACTGTCGCGCCTCGAGGAATCGAACCTTTCGGCATTCGGCAGCGGGGTGGATCATGAAAGCGCGAAACATGAATGCGCGTAAGCTGATCGTGGTGACTTCCATCGTCATGGGGCTGGAGTTTGTAGCGCCCGCACCCGCACTTGCCGCGCGATGCTTGCCAGACACCTTTTTGGTGATTCGTTCGGAGTCGCTGCCGGAAGATGCGCAGCCGAACGGAGTCGCCATGGGTGGGATCGCGATATCCGAGGCCCAGCTGCTTTCCCTTCCGGTTCATGCGATCACTACGGCTACCGACTGGACACCGAGAAGCCGCTTTGATGGCCCGCTCCTGAGCGACGTCCTCGCGCTTGCCAAGGTCCGAGGAAAATCCGTCAGGTTGTTCGCACTGGACAACTACTCGATCACGATTCCCTGGAGCGACATGGACCGGTACGGCATCATCCTCGCGCACTCGCAAAACGGCGAGCGGCTCTCCAAGCGCAAGTTCGGGCCGCTTTTCCTGATGTACCCGCGCGATCAGTACGCATCGGTGCTTGACACCCCGACTGGGACAGAGAAGTTCATCTGGCAGGTCTGCGGCATCCATGTTCGGTGAGAGTTTGGGTGAGCGTATGAACGAACGCATGTCCACCTGGTTCAAGGGCCGGCGCTTCTACGCGGCGATCGGGTTGCTCCCCGCGATCTTCAGCGTCACGGCGTTGCTGTTGTTCTGGCCGGGTGGGTCGGATTGGCCGCGCAGCGAACCCAGGGAAGGCTTCTATTGGTCCGCTGCACAGTATGAGAAGGCGTTCGGCAGAGCGAGGGAAGAGTTGCGTGCGATTGCAGCCGGCGAGACCGTCCGGCCCGAGACCCTCGATCGCGTCACATCCGTGCTCGGCTCAACCGCCGATCGATTGCTTGCGCCATCGAAGCTCAACGACGCGTTGAGGACGATCGACGGCTACCCCGCTATGGCTGAACAACTCGCTCGTTTCGATCAGGAAGTTGTTGCCCGCGTCCATGCACAGGATTTCGACGCCGGGGCGGCGCGAGACCTCCTGAGCCGCTTCAGTGAAGTCGAGCCTGTGGTCCAGGACTGGGTCGAAGCTGCCCGCTCCAAGGAAATGGCGAGCGGCGATGAGGTGCTACTCCGGATGACGCACACCCGCAACATGGCCCTGTTCGCCGCGGCGTTGTTGGGAGTCGGTGGGTGCATCTGGCTCCTGTCCATTCTGGGTGAGCGTCGTGCCTTTCGGATGGTGGCCCAACAGCGACTGTTGGCACTCGAGGCAGAGAAGAATGCCAAGGCAGAAATGGAGGAGGCGGTTCGGGCCAAGACCCAGTTCCTGAGCATGGTGAGCCACGAACTTCGCTCGCCGCTGCAAGCGATACTGTCATCAGTCGACGTCCTTGGTATGGCGATTCCACCCGCCGAGCGCGAACAGGCGATCGGACGCATCCGGCGTTCCTCGATGGTGCTAGGCGTGCAGTTGCGGGATTTGCTGACGCTGGCCCGAGGCGAAGCCGGGAAGTTGGAGATCCGGCCGGAGTCGTTCGAGGCACGAGCGCTCATGGACGATGTCGCCGACGTGGCAGGCGAGCGCGCGCGCGACAAGGGCCTCACGTTCAATCTGTTGATGCCCAAAGAACCAGTCTTTGCGATGGCGGATGTCCTGCGCATCAGCCAAATCCTAGCGAACCTCGTGAGCAACGCGATCAAGTACACGGAGCGTGGCCACGTGTCCCTCGAACTCGAACCCGCGCCGCTCGGTTCGAGCAAGTTGGTCTTTCATGTCACCGACACGGGGCCCGGTATCCCCTCGGCGCGCCTCGCAACGGCGTTTGAGCCCTTTGAGCGTGTCGGCGCGCCCGGCAAGGCAGACGAAAGCGCCGGCATTGGACTCACCATCGTGCGTACCGTGGTGAAACATCTGGGTGGGACTGTCGAGATCGACAGCCAGGAAGGGCAGGGCACCAGGGTCACGGTGCGTGTGCCAGCGCTCATCGAGGATCCCGACGCGGTGCACGGTCACTCTGACGCGATGGACGCGGTGCTCATCGTGGAAGACCGCGGCTACATCCGCGCCTCGATTCACAGCTTGGCCACGCGCATGGGCTACCGCTGCGATGTGGCGGACTCAGCGGCCGCCGCAGCCAACTATCTTGCAGCGACTCCCTACTACACGGTGCTGATCGACCTGGACATGCCTGTGAGAGGCGGGATTGAACTCGCAATGGAGACGCGGCGCCTCGACGGCCCGAACCAGAACGGATATCTGGTGGCGATGAGCGCGGCTGCGCCCGAGCGAGCGCTCGTGCCATGGCCCTTCGACCAGGTCATGGAGAAGCCGATCGAAACGGCGCGCTTCGAGCGGGTGCTAACCCATCGCGAGCGAGAGCGGCAACGATGAATTCGAGCTGAACCGGCTTCTCGAAGGTTGGGAAGTTGTAGTCGCTCGAGGCCACCGCGACCTCATGGGTGTTGAGGTTGGAGTCCCGAAATTTGCCGCTAACCAGGGCGATCGCGCCGTGCTTGGTTTCCTCGCGGATCATCGCGATAAGTGGGAGGACGGTGGCGCCGCCGCGCAACTTCCAGTCGAGGATGTAGCCATCGAATGGCTCCCGCTTGATCTCGGCCATCAATGCGTCAATGGTGTTGAAGGGCGATGCCGCGTAGCCCCTTTCGCGAAGGCCGGCGCAGATGGACTTGGTCACATCCCGGTCGTCGTCCAGCACGGCGATGCGGGGAGGCGTGTCGACGGATTGATCGATCTCGATGCGCTGGACGCGTAGCGTGGGCTGGCCAGCCGCTGCCGACGCCGGCACAACCGTATAGATCCCGGCGTTCTCCATGGCCACGAAAGCGCCGCTGCCGAATTCTTCTTCGTCAGGCTGAAGCCATATGCGGCAGGGCGTTTGAACATCCCCGAGCTGCAGCGTCGCACGCGTACCGCCTGCGAGGCGACCGCCGCCCAGCATTTCCGGCAAGGTCTCTCCGAATTTCTCTGCGATCGCTTGTAGCTCTTCCAAGGTCCAGGCCGCGGTGCCGTGCGTGCGCCGATGAGAAGCCGCACGAGAGATCCCAAAAAAAACGCCAACGAAGGCGGCCTGCCGGTGCTTCGGGATGCCGTGGCGTTCCAGCAGCGCCCTGACAGCGTGCGCAGCCTGTGATGGAAAGTCTTCTTCTTGGTCAGGAGGGTGTGATTCGTGCATCGACGCCATTTTTGTAATTTATCGTTACGCGCAACAGTTAAATGCCATTTGTCTCCTTCAGAGGCACATAATTGATCCGAGGCGGGCGACATCTGCTAGAACTGATCCGCTAACGGATTAAAAACTGAAACCTCTGGGCTACATCTGAAGCGAGTGAGTGATGTTTGCTTCTATTCTCGATCAAGCCACGGCGGGATTGGAATCGGTGCTCGCCACGTATCAGGGGGAGACGGCCAAGTGCTGACCATCGCCGCGCTCCTTGAGCAGTGCGCGCCGCAGGTGTCGCCGGTTCTAATGCAGGCGCTGGTGCGTACCGAGTCGGCTTGGCAGCCCTTGGCGATCGGCATGGACAACGCGCAGGGAACCGTCAAGCAACCCGCGACGCTTGCCGAGGCGATTGCAACCGCGAAGGAATTGGCCGCAGCGGGCCGGAAGTTTTCGGTCGGTCTGGCCCAGATCCACGTGAGCAATGTCGCCCTCTACGGCATGACGTGGGAGCAGGCCTTCGATGCCTGCCAGAACCTCGCCGTGAGTCAGAAGATCCTCTGGAACTTCTATCAACGCGCATCTGCGTCCGGCTACTCGGGTGTTGCCGCCATATGGGCCGCCCTTCGCGGCTACAACTCGGGCGGCGTCGACAGTGCCGTGAGCGACGAGTACGCAAACCGGATCTTTGCCTACATGAGCAGCGCACCGTCGCAGTTTCAGCTTGGGTCGGACGTGCCGGTCACCAAGGCTCCTACGGCTGCTTTCCTGACGCCCGTATCGTCCCCAGTTGTTCCGGCGGATTCCGCGAAGGCAAAGCGCCCGGGCGAATCCCTCGACATCTTCGAGAGGACCAAGGAGGCGGGCTTCTAGCCGCTCGTCCCTTTAGCAAGCGCAACACCAACCAACTCCGCCCTATCACTTTGGGAGGCTCCATGAAAGAGCAGGTCATCGCCGCACTGTCGCGCATCGACACCTTCCGGTTTCGAAGAGGCCTTGCGATCACACGGCTGACAGGCAGCACCGCCGTGCTGGCGTTGGCAGCCCATCCAGCAATGGCGCAAAGCCTAAGGCAGGCCGGCGTCAACATCTTCAACGTCATCTATGGCGTCGTTGGCGTGATCGGCGCCATCGCATGCCTGCTGACGCTCCTGAACTGGGTGACGGGCAACTGGCTTGGCCGCGACGACCCCAAGAAGATCTTCTTCCAGGCGCTGGTCGGCACGGCGCTGGCTTTCGGCGTCGTGGCCATTGTCCAGTTCGTCAAGGACATGGTGGGCGGCTCGGCGTCGGGTATCTCCAACCTCTGAGACTGGCATGAGCCGGGGCGACATGAACGACATCGACCATCGTCATGAGGAACCCGCGCTGGAGCGCGCGGTGATCTACAGGGGGCCACAGGCTCCGGTTCTGCAGGCCTACGTGCCGCTTCCCGTGTTCGGAGCCGAATGCATGATGCTCCTGCTGTGCATGCGTCTATTTGGCTTCTGGACGCTGCTCCTGCTGCCGATGCACTTGGTCCTAGTGCTCAAGACCAACGACAACCCGTTCTGGGTGCGAGACTTTGTGGCCAGCTATCGCCACCGCTGGTTTGCGCAGAACAAGAACACGCACGGCGACGGCGTTGTGAGCTTCAGTCCCCACGCGAGTCGCCGCGAGGTGAAGTGATGTCAGCCATCCCCAATGTTTCCAACGTGCTCAACATCGGGGCTGAGCGCAGCGTCGCCAGTTGCCTGCCATACTCGCAGCAGATCGACGAGCACACGGTCATCACCTATGAGGGCGATCTGACCCAAACCTTCGAGGTACAGGGCTTGTCCTTCGAGACGATTGGCCACAAGGAGCTCGACAACCTGAACCAGCAATGGTTCTCCGCCATCAACAACATTGCACGCAGTTCCAACGTAGCGCTCTGGACGCATGTCGACCGGCGACGGGTTCGCTACGACCTCTTGAGCTTCTCCTACGACAACGACCTCAGCACGGAGTTCGCGCGCCAATACGCGCGCAAGTTCGATGGCGAGCAGCACTTCGTCAATCGGCTGTTCGTGTCACCGGTGTACCGATTGGCGGGGAACAAGGCGGATCGAGCGAGCATCCGCCTTTCCGAGCGGGCAAGCGAGGGAATGAACGGACTGCGCCTGCGCGCGCGGGACGAACTCTCGAAACTCTCGGCGCAGTTGATGGCCAGCCTGAAGCGCTACCACCCGCGGCTGCTCGGCGCCTATGAGAATCAGGGCGCGCTTTGCTCGCGCACGGCCGAGTTCTATAGCCGGGTCCTGAACAACACCGACCGGCATATCCATCTCGAGGCGTACGAACTAAGCCAAAGCCTGCAGGCCGCTGCACTGAACTTCGGGGCGGAAACGGTCGAGATCGAGGGCGCCTCCGGATCACGCTTCGCGGCCGTCCTCACCCTGGTCGCGCCGTACCGCGCCGAGCAATTGGATTCCAAGGTCTTCGATGGGCTCCTGTCATCCTCCTTCGAGTTCGTGTTGAGCCAGTCGGTGACCGTATTGGCCTTCGACAAGGCCGACGCGCTGCTCAAGACCCAGTACAACAAGATCAAGTCCACCAGCGACAACGAGGAGCAGTTGAATGAGGTCGCGGCCGCCCGCACCCAACTGCAGGCCGGCAAGTTCTCGATGTTCGAGCACGAGCTGATCCTGTTCGTCTACGGCGATTCCATCAAGGAACTCAATCAGAACGTCAACGCAGCGGTGACCTTGCTCGACCAGAAGAGCATGAACACCTCGCGCGAGCGGGGTGGGGCGCTTATCTGCACCTACTTCAGCACGCTCCCGGCAAACTTCAAGTACGGCCGCATCCGGGCCATGCCGATCAGCAGCAAGAACTTCTCCAAGTTCTTCCCGATGCACAACCATCCGCGCGGGAATGCCAGTGGCAGTCAGTGGGGCGCACCGATCGCGCTCATGAAGACGGCGGCCGGCGGTCCCTACTTCTTCAACTTCCATGTGAGCCGCGACAGGTTGCTGGAGCAGGGCATCCGACTGGACTACGACGAGGAGCCAGCCAGAGCTGACCTCGCGGGAGACCAGGCTGCCAACGACCGGCGAGATGGTCCGGCAGTCAAGGCCCACCGGAAGGAGCTTGGCAACTACAAGATCATAGGCCGCTCAGGTGGCGGCAAGACAGTGCTCAAGCTGGCGCTGCGCCTGCTCGCCCGCAAGCAGGCGATGGCCAGCGGCAAGCCACTGAAGGTCTTCAGCTTTGACAAGGACTACGGCGAGGAGATCTGCATCCGGGCCATGGGCGGACGCTACTTCCGTATCGCGGGCGGCGAGCCGACTGGCATGAACCCCTTTTCAATGGCGCCGACGGCGGAGAACATCTCCGTGATCTTGAGCATCATGAGCTGGAACGCGCAGTTCGACGGCAAGTACGTCATGACGCACAAGGACGAAGAGGACCTGCTGCGGAGCATCCGCCAGGTCTACGAGCTCGAGCCGAAGCATCGGCGGTACGCAAGGGTGCGCGATGCGCTTCCGACCCATCGGGAGAACAGCCTGTATCAGGCACTGGGTCGCTGGTGCGATGGCGGCGCGTTTGCATGGGTGCTCGACAACGCTGAGGATCGATTTGACCTCGACGGCGCGCACACCTTCGGGTTCGACATGACGAACTTTCTCGACATCGCGGAGGCCCGCACACCGATCCTGCGCTACCTCACCCACAAGATCGCACAGAACGCTTCCGGTGCACCGCACATCATCGATATCGCGGAGGCCTGGCGCGCGCTGAAGGATCCGCTCATGCAGACCTTCATCGAGAACAAGGGCAAGACGATCCGCAAGGAAGACGGCGTGATCGGTCTCGACACGCAGGAGCCCAGCGATATCAGCCGCTCGCCGTTGGGTAGCACGCTGTTGTCCCAGTTCCCGACGCAGCTGCTGCTGCCGAATGGTGAGGCGGAGCAGGCCGACTACATCGACGGGCTGAAGCTCACGCCCCGGGAGTTTCATCTCATCAAGCAGACGCCCGAGAACTCGGGCCAGTTCCTCCTCAAGAAGGGCGCCGAGTCGGTGATCGCGAAGATGGACCTGAGCGGAATGGAAGACATGCTTGCCGTACTTTCCGCAAGCCTCGACAACGTCGAGGTCATGCACGCCGCGATCGATGAATTCGGGCCCGATCCACGTCAGTGGTTACCTGTCTTTCTGAAAAGGAGAGCGTGATGAAGCTGATTCAACTGTTGAAGCGCGCCACGCGTCGTCTCGGCGTGGTGGCTGCAGGCCCCGCGATCGTTGCATGTGGCGCCTACGCGCAGGTGCCGGTGACTGTCACCAGCGACATTCCGGCCGCCATGAACCAGATGCAGACAATCGCCAAATGGGGCGAGCAACTGAATGCGATGAGCAAACAAATCGACCAGATGAGACAGGTCTACGGGACGCTTCAGGGCTCGCGCAACCTCGGCAATCTGATGAACAACGATCTGTTGAATCAGTATCTGCCGCACGACTATGTTGGCGCCGCGCAAAGTCTCAGGAACGGCAGTGGCTCGTTCTCAGGAATATCGGGCTCGTTGAACGACATCGTCCGGGCGAACCAGTTGAAGTCGTGCGCCGAACTGAACAGCGATGCAACCATGCGCACCGCCTGCACGCAGCAGTGGCAACAACTCGCCTTGCAGAAACAGATCGGCGACATGGGGTACCGCAAGGCCTCCGAGAACATCCGCAACCTGCAGACCTTCGTCGGCTCGATCAACGGGTCCACCGACCAGAAGGCCATCTCCGAAGTTCAAGCCCGCATCCAGGTCGAGACCGTGCGCATGCAGAACGAGCAGATCAAGCTCTCGACGATCCAGGCGATGGAAGAGGCCGATCGTCGCCTGCAGCAGCAGTCAGCCATCGACAACTTCAATGCTGGCATGGCGCGCGGGTCTGCTGGCGGAATCAGGTTCTGAAGATCATGAAAAAACAACTGTTCGAGCGAACTGCGGTGCTGATCGGAGTTCTGTTGATCGCGAGTTGCAGTAAGCGGCAAGAAGTGGTCGAGGCCGCCAAGTTTGACCCGAAGTTCATCGCCGCTGAGGCAGACAAAGGAAACCTTGCCCCGCTTACCGAGCTGAATGCCGCTTGCAGTCTTGAGATCGAAAAGCACGGGAAGCGCCTATCCGCGTGCACGGCTCAAGATGAGGTACGCAGACTGTCCAAACCTCTTAACATCAGATTCTGATGCGGAGCTTGACGTGGCCGACAACATCATTGGCGACATCTACAACAACTTTGAGAGGGCCCTGGCCGGGTTCTACCAAAGTGCCGCAATGGGAGTTTCAAGCTATGTGATCCCGATAGCTTGGGTGCTACTCGGCATCTGCATGCTGATCTGGTGCTATCTCATCATTGAAGGCAAGGTAACCATGCCGATCACCGATTGGCTCCTCAAGTTTGTCGGCTTCATGGTGGTGTTGTACGTGATGGGGAATGGGTACCTGTCATGGGTGGCGACTCCGCTCTTCGCTTTGCCCAGCGAACTGACGCGTGCGCTGAGTGCAACCTCAGGATCGGCTCCGGATCTACTCGGTCAAGTGAACGAGAAGGTGGTGGACTTGGTATCGGCCATGTTCACTGCTGGAACAAAGTTGATCAAAGAATTGGCGTTCGGGCCCGCCATTGCGCTTTTCTTGATGGGAGTCCTTGTCATCGTAGCGGTCTATCTAATGCTGGCGGCGGCACTCTTCTCAGTCATCTTTTCTGAGCTTGGTCTCAGCATGGTGCTTGCTGTTGGCCCATTCTTTGTTCTGGCACTCGTGCTGCCTCAGACACGCAACTATTTCTACTCATGGTTAAACACGGCGCTGTACTTCGTTTTCTATCACGTGTTCACGGCACTTTTCATCTTCATGTTTATCGGCATCGTGAACAGCTATGTCGGGAAGCTCAATTCGACGCTCGGCGGTGTTGGCGGCGGGAACGTGTTGTCGATGGTAGCGCGGCTGCTGGGAGCAAGTGGAGAAGGCCTGAATGTCGCGGCGATCACCATTCCGATTCTGATCATTTCGTTGGCGATGTTCTTCATGTTTCTCCAGATCCCGACCATCTGCGCATCGTTGACGGGAGGTAGCGGCGGATCATTCGGTGCGGGCCTGACGAATCTGACGCACGCCAAGTCTCTTCTCACTCGTTCGCGGGTCAGATAGGAGATGAGTGATGACCGCAACGTTTCGTTTCGTGATTGCGTTGCTCGTGATGTACCTCTCAGGCTGCGGTGGGCCAAAGCCACCGCCCGGCTGGCCCACCGGTGACGAGCGGCCCATCAATCCTTCCCACGTCACAAAGGCAGCCAAGTGACAGAGAAGGAGTCCTACTTCGCCAAGGCACTCGACTGGGACACCCAGTCGCGTCTCGACCTTGAGCGGCGAGCGACGCGCAACGCCCGGATTGCCTGGGCATGCGGGATCCTTTGCGGGCTATGCGTCCTGAGCGTCACCGTCCTCTTGCCACTCAAGCAGTTCGTACCGGCCATCATTCGAGTCGACAACGCCACCGGTGCCTACGACGTGCAGGCTCCCGGCGAGATCGTGAACGTCGGACGCGATCGGGATCAGAAGATCATTCTCTCGGATGTCGCCCGCTATGTGCTCGCGCGCGAGGGCTTCACCCGAGGTGAAGCCGAGGCGAACTACAAGACGGCCTATCTGATGTCCTGCGGACCGGTGCGCTCCGCTTGGGAAGACTTCTTCAACCCGGAACTCAATGCGCAGTCGCCGGTGAAGACCATGACACCGACCGACTCGGAGCGCGTGGAGATCCAGAGCATCACCTTCCTGCCGACCGACCAGGACGACCTGCGCGTCGCCCAGGTTCGATTCGACAAGACGGTGACGCGTGGTGTCGCACCACCAGTGCGCACCCGGTACATCTCGACGCTCACGGTGCGGTACGAGCAGGCGAACGTGCCCTCCCAGATCCGCGACCTGCACGTCAACGCGTTCGGCTTCTGCGCCGTGAACTACCGGCGGGATCAGGAAGGCGTGTCGCAGGTGCTCGGTACGGCCGGCACGGCCTCGGCAGGGCAGGGCGGTCCCACTTCGGCACCCACGCCCGCGCCCGTGTCCGCGACCGCAACTGTCCCTGCGATCACCCCAGCCAATGTTGGGATGCCTCAGGCAGTGGTGCGATGAGAACGCCGCTCTCCTCTGCGTGGTTTGCGTGCGTTGCCCTTGCGGCAACCGCAAGCCATGCCGAGGTCGGCACGGTCCCTTCGGCCAATGATGCGCGCATCCAGACGGTTCGCTACACCGGCGACAACATCATCCGCATCGCCGCGGCCGAAGGCATCGTGACAACCATCGAGCTCGCCAGGAACGAAGAGATCAAGGACTTCGCGATGGGCGACCGCGACGCCTGGCACGCAGCCATCAACGGCAACCTGTTTGTGCTCAAGCCCAAGGACGTCAAGGCAGACACCAACCTGACGCTCTTCACGAACCGTCGCAGCTACCTGTTCCAACTCAAGACGACCAGCCGGACTGCGCGCAACGTCGCCTACTGGGTTCGGCTGCAGTACCTGGAGGGCGATGCTTCGACCGCTGAGGGGCGTGCGATCGCAAAGCAGGAGGCCGACCGCAAGCAGATGAAGGCGGACCTCAAGGCATCGGCCCTAGAGGGCAACCTGAACTACGACTACTGGATCATCGGGCCGCAGGAACTGCAGCCACTGTCGATGCACGACAACGGCCGTCAGACCTTCATGTTGTTGTCCGCGGCCAACCCGATGCCGGCGGCTTTCATCATCGAGCCGGACGGCACCGAGAGCCTGGTCGACTACCACGTCGAGGAGGACACGATGGTGCTGCACCGCGTCGTGACGCGGATGATCCTGCGTCGCGGCGGTCTCGTCGCGGGCATCACCAACAAGTCGCCGACCCTCCCAATCCAGTCGGCTCCTACGGGCACGGCCAGCGGGAAAGTGCAGCGGGCGATTCGCGAACCGGGAGGGGAGTGATGTTCGAACAGAAGCTGGAAGCACCGGTGGCCGAGGAGGAGCGAGAGGGACTCGTCGAGCACAAGCGAGCCGTTGCTCCGGGCCAGAAACTCATCCTCGTGGCGACCTCGAGCGTCGCGGCGTTGCTGATTCTTTTTGGGATCGCGAGCAGGAACAACTATTTCGGACTCTTTGGGATGCCCGCGCCGGCGAAGACCACTGCGCCGATTGACTCTCGCCCGCTGTCGGCGCCGGAGATCAAGGTGCCACTGGCGCTCGGGCCGACTCCTTCGGTCCCATCCTCTCCGTCCTACGTCGAGTGCCCTGGCGGCTTGCGCTTGCCGATTGGACTGAACTGCCCGGAGCCGGAGAAGAAGGCCGAAGCAGCCCAGCCCACGGTCCAAGGCGGCATGTCTGAGGAAGACCGCATCCGCGAGCGTCGACGCAAGAGCGCGATCACCCTGGCCGCGACGCAGCCGGCTGCGGCCGCAGCAGCGCAGATGGGGTCCGGGGCGACGATGGCGTCCACCGCGGGCCTCCCCGGCGCCTCGACGCCGCAGGGCGGCACGAACGCACTGGCCAGTGCGTTGTCGTCCACGAACACGCCCGGGACCAGCGCAACGGTCAACCGGAACCCCTCGGTGACGCTCGCCAAGGGCACATTGCCCGACTGCACATTGCTGACCGCGATCCTGACGGATCAGCCCGGTTTCCTGAAATGCATCTTGAGCGCGCCGGTGATGTCGATGGACGGCAAGGTCGTGCTCATGGAAGCCGGCACCACGATGGAAGGGGAATACACCCAAGGGCTGCAGGCGGGGCAGAAGACGATCTTCACGTTGTGGTCGCGAGCCGTCACGCCCCACTTCGTGTCCGTGCAGTTGAACTCGCCAGGGACCGATGCGCTTGGCCGGGCCGGCACCTCGGGGTACGTCGACAACAAGTGGTTCGAACGCTTTGCCGGGGCCATCTTCTTCTCCCTGCTCCAGGACGCCAAGCAGATCTATATCGCGCGGGACGATGCCCGCGCCCAGAGGGCGAGCGGAAGCCCTTATGGCACGACGTACAACATCGGAACGCAGGGCACGCTCGCCCAGCTGAACAACACGGAAAACGCGACAAACACGATCGTGGAGGAGATGCTCAAGCAGGGCAGTCAGCTGAAGCCGAGCCTCTACAAGAACCAGGGCGAGATCATCAAGATCTTCGTCGCGCGCGACGTCGACTTTTCCACGGTCTACGAACTGCGCCCGGCCGCACCGAACAACTGAGGTATCGCCATGGGTGCACCTGACAAATACGTCTCGATCCTGGCCCATCTGCGCGCCTTCGAGGGCTGGCTGGCCGATCCGGGCGTGAACGAAATCGCCGTGAACGCCCCGGGTGCCGTGCAACTGTGGAAGAAGGGCGTGTGGGAGCGCGTAGAGGCGCCGATGATGACCTTCGAGTATCTGCAGGCTCTTGGCAACTTCCTGTCGAACATCTCGCAAAAGCCGTTCGACGAGGCAGATCCGATCCTCTCGGCCTACCTGCCTGGCGGCGAGCGCATCGAGATGACGATGCCCCCAACCGCGCCGCGCGGAATGATCTATCTCAATCTGCGCAAGCACACAAGCCAGTCGTTCGAGCTGGGCCAGTTCGTGGCGCAAGGCTACTTCGAGCGAACACGGCACGTGTGCTCGACAGCCCTAGCTGAAGACGAGCGCCACAGGCTCCTCAGTGAGCTCGAGCCCGCGCAGATCGAGCTGTGGGAACTGGCGAAGGGCGGGGAATGGCCAGCGTTTCTCGCACAGGCTGTGCGAGAACATCAGAACCTGATCGTGTCGGGCGCGACTGGCAGCGGCAAGACCTCGTTCATTCGAGCGTTGATCGAATTGATTCCCCGTTGGGAGCGGCTGATCACGGTGGAGGACATTCCCGAGATGCCGCTCGCGAACCATGCGAACTCCCAAGCGCTCTTCTATCGGCGCGATTCCCACGCGGGCGAGCGCGTCGTCGGGGCAACGGCCAAGCAGGTATTGCAGGCGGTGATGCGCAAGACGCCAAACCGTGTGCTGTTGGCCGAACTGCGGGGCGACGAAACCTTCTACTACGTCCAGAACGTCCTCAACTCGGGCCACCCTGGCGGCATCACGACCGTCCACGCGAATTCATCGCAGGAAGCCTTCATCCGGATCGCTCTGTTGATCAAGGCATCGGACGAGGGTCGCAGCCTGGCGCTTGACGAGATCATGCGGCTCCTGCACACGCTGGTCCATGTGATCGCTTAACTGGTTTTCGACAGGGAGCGCGGCCGGCACGTGCCGGCGATCTACTACGACCCGATGTATGCGCTGTCGGTCGTGCGGTGAGTGGGTGGAACCAGCGCATGTATGAGGGTGTTTCCCTCGTTCTCAAGGAGAGCGTCATGAATCGAGTGCAACTGATCGGCCGGCTCGGCCGGGATCCCGAAGGCGGGCATAGCGGCAAGGGCAGCTATGCGACCTTCAGCCTCGCAACCAACGAGTACTGGACCGATCGCGGTTCGGGCGAGTTGGTGGAACACACGGAATGGCACCAATTGATCTGCTACGACCGCCTGGCGGAGATTGCCCGGGAGTTTCTCACGAAGGGTAGCGAGGTCTATGTCGAGGGGCGCCAGCGTACGACGCATTGGACCGACAAGGATGGGACAGAGCAGCGCGGCCTGGAGATACGGATCGACGAGATGAAGATGCTTCGCAGGGCTCCGAAGACGGACCCTGTGGTTGCGGCTGCCAAGGGCATGGCCTCGATCGAGACCCTGATGAAGGACGTTGCCGTGGGCCTGCGAAACGACGTGACGCTGGCGGATCTCGCTGGGATGCTGAATGTCGTGCGTACCAACCTGGCCGGCGACGACTCCGAAAAGGAACGGTCTCGTGAACCCGCCGCCCAAGGCGCCAGCGCCTGAGTCGACGCCTGAGTCACCGAGTGAGGCGGACACGAGGGACATTTGCCCCGACAGTCTGCGCGGGGCCATGGACAGGCGTGATGCGAGCGCCGCCAACCGCTCGAAGGAGGCACGGTCGAACGTGAGACCTGACAAGCGTGAGGCTCGCGCTCCCTTCCGTCGCGATGCCTTTGAAGATCAGCGTTCGGTACGGCCCGAAGTCGCTGTGCGTGTTTCGCTGATAGACGGTGCGGATCGCCTCGTTTATGTCGACGTAAGAGCTGGAAGAAGCTGGAAGCAGCCATTGGCAGTGCAGGAAGTAGCGAGCGAACTCCGTCATCGTCCATCCGCCATCGATGGGGCCTCGCTTTCCGAGCCGCGCACGCTGCGTGCCCTGGAAATGGCGCGCCCGCTCGCCTCGGATCGAGCGGTCTCGATGTCAGTGTCGAGAACTTCGACGCCGTACAGTCTTGGCAAGACGAACGTCTCGGCGAATGCCTCGCCGTCGCAGCGGCATCCGCAAGGCAGTCTGTCTGTCCCGTCCAGGGCCAGGGCGCCTGTGCCGCCAGTTCAAGCGACGGTCCAGGCATCGACGAGGTCAAGATGAGCCATGCGATCCGGTTGCCGTGGTCGATCACGGTCGCGCCCCGCATCGTCCAGCCTTCGTTCAAGTGATGAGGATCGCCCGCCCGTCCAACTTATTTAACCTGCCACCGTCTGGTCCCGCTTTGAGTCTCCTTTCGCTGCTGCGCAGACGTGACCCGTCGACCATCTACAAGGTGATCCGGCAGTTCGAGCCCGGAGATATCACCAGCGTCTACGACGTCTGGGCCGGCTCGATCAATGCCGAGACCGACGGCTTCTGCGGGCACTGCATCGCCAGCTTCTCGACCGCGCCCGAGGCCTACCGCCTAGCCGAACGACTCAACAACCACCAGCTGGTCGACTGTTCGACCGCGCACCGAGGCGCCCCGGGTTTGGCGGCGACTCTGTTGTCGACGCTGGGGTTGGCCGCGATGCTTTACATCTATCGTCGTGCTTGGAAGACCTTACAGCGAACTGAAAGCCCATGGAACCGGAGCACGAATCTATGAGACAACGGTCAGCGGCATTGCTGCGGCTAGCGAGGGGCAGCACTTGAAACGCTGGCAATTTGGCTGCGGGCAGGCTTCGTCAGACGTCGCAGTGGCCCGCTCTGAATCGGCGATCGGTTTGACACGGGTGGAGCGAACTTCCCCCTGGAAGGCTCCGGCGGCAATCCGATCCCGCGGGCGATGTGCCAGGTTGGCACAGGCTGATGGCATCTGAGTATCTGATGCCATTGGGTTTTCCTGAATTTCTGGTGCGTCAGCCAGAGATTGCCGACACCGACAGTCAGCCGAAAGCCGGCTCGGGGTTGGGCCCCGAGGTTCGAAAGGCTAGCTGAGGAAGTCCTGCATTGTCTTGCCGCTGTCGATGGCCGCCTTCAGCCATCGAGGCTTCGGACCGCGGCCGGTCCATGAATTGCCAGCGCCGTCGCTGTAGTGAAGCTTCGACGGAGCGCGCTTGGCCTTCTTCGCGGTCGCCTTGGAGACCGGCTTGGCTGCCGCCACCTTATCGATTGCGGGAGTCGGCTTCGACTTGACCGTCGAACCAGCCCTGAACTCCTCGACCGACCGCCCTGCTACGAGCGCTTCGCGCAGCCAGCGCGGGCGCGGACCACGGCCCGACCACACATTGCCTGCGCCGTCGCTGAACTGGGACAAGGACTTCTTGGTTTTCTTGCCCACGCCTTTTGTCGGTCCGGAGTCAAGGCCCAGTTGGGCCGCCGTCAGGCCGTATTGCGCAATTGCGACCTTGATGCGGTCGACAACTCCCGTGACTTCGGTGTCCCGCAAGGCTTCCGCCTGGCGTTGAAGTTGCTCGATCTGCTTCTGGATCTGCTCGTAGGTTTGTGCCATTGCTTGCTTTCCTTTTTGATTGAGGTTCGAAGAGTACTGCGACTCCTTCACGCCTGATTCTGCCAGTCCCGTGCGATGGCGGTCGAGTGGGCTGAAAGTCTGCATCTTCCTGGCTCACTGGCGTTTGTGCATTTGCAATAAACCACCGACTGCCAATTCAGGCCGAAATGCAATGGAGTCGCCCCAGCGCGATTGGTTCAAATGACGTCGATCGGCACGATCCGCCTGTAGCGGTACATCGCTTCCGGCTCGACTCCGAGCCAGGCAGCAACCTGCTCTGGTTCGAAGCCGCGGCGCAGTTGGCGCAACGCGAAGGTATGGCGCAACCGGAACGAGCCGCCCTCTCGGCTGTCGATGCCCGCATCCTCGAGTACCTTCTTCGCGGATTTGTAGTGCGACTCCTTGTGCCATGGTTTGCCACTGCGCGTCGACGGGAAGAGGTGATCGCCCTCGATGCGAGTCTGGGCGCGAACCTGCAGCCAATGCTGCAGCAATTCACCGGCCCAGGGCGCAATCGGCGTCTCGTGCGCCGATGAATTCCCATCGCCGGGTACTAAGACTTTCCAGGGCCGATCGCGCACGCGGCCGCCGCGCGAGATCGGCGATGCCAAGGTCAGCCCCCGAACATCGCCCGGCGTCAGTCCGCCGCCCAGTTGCAATGCCACAGCGGTGCGGTTGCGAAGCTCCTGCCAGGTAAAGGCTGCGTGACTGTCGCGCCGCGCGCCGGAAAGCCCGGGTCTGGGTCGTGCATTCGACAGATAGGTGATCAGGTGCCTGGCCTCTGCCACCGAGAGGAACTCGGGCAAGGGGTCCGCCTCGGCTGCTTCCGCATAGCGCACTTCCGGATGGGAGGCCAGCCAATCGGACGCCGCTGTGTTTGGGCGCTCGTCCCTCTGCGCCGCATGGTGACGCAGCACGCGGTCGATGAGTCGGACGAGCCGCAGCGCGTGCCGAGGCGAGAGCGACAGGTCCGAACTCTTGCGGCCGAAGCGGGCGGCCTGAAAGACCTGCAGGTCGGACAGGTCGAGCGAGGACAGGGTGATGGCGGGCGACTGACCGAGGCACCACGCGGTGAAGGCACCCCACATGTCTCGGTAGACCTGGATTGAGGAGGGCTGCCGCAGCGAGCCGGACGCGCGCTGGTCCTCGAGCCAGCGCTCGAAAGCCAGGCGGTGGATTTCGGAGGGCTTGTCGTCGAAGAGAGGATAGGAAGGCATAAATACGCTAACGGCGAAACGGATGGTTGGCGAGGAGGGAGGCTGTTTGTTGTTGAACCTGGGCGGATTAAGGTAGTGGTTTGCCGTTAGCGTAAATCAGATCTTCTCCTCTGTCCGGTCGTTGCACCCCGCCGATCAGATACCCGCCAGGGGGCGTAAGCCCCCGCGCAAATTAGGCCTATTGCGCGTCCGGCAGGCCTTGGTGGCCGCTCCGCAGATAGCCGAGACCGCGCGTGTGTGGCGCCGAGCGGATGGGCTCGGCATTGAGCGCGATTTTCACCGACAGTGAATCGGCGTACTTGCGCGGCATTTCCCGATCTCCCCGCGCTCATCCCGTGCAAATGACCTGTCGCCGAGTTTTGGAAAGCGGGACCGCTGATGCCGGCTCTGACCCCTCAGCTAGATTCGCGAAATAGAACCACGACCAGAGCAACCCAGCTCAAGCCGGTCAGCCAGAGCAGGACAGTGATCAACTTGTCCAGCCGTCTCATGCTGAAAAGAATACCTCGCCGCGAGGGACCACGATGGCAGAACTCATAATATGGAAATGGGCCACCTTCGCCGCATCAGCGTCTTCGTCGACGAGTCAGAGCAGGGCCACTTCTACTGGGTGCTGCACGAGTCCACCGAGGGCGGCGTCTGGACGGATATCGAGTCCAGCGTTGAGTCGTACGACATGTGGCTTGACGCCTTCGACGCCGGCTGCGTCGCGCTGCTGAAGCTGGTCACCGACGAGCGCATCGGGCCGCGCGTGCCCAGCGAAGACGCGGCGCCCCGGCCATGACAGACACCCCTGACGCAACTGACCCGCCAAGGAAACGGCCCCTCGCCGACCTGATCCGCGACCGGCCAGGCTCTGCGTAAGGAAGGTGGCCCATGTCCAGACCGGCCGGCTTCGTGCACCGCAGCGCAATCAATACGCGACGCAGAGAGCCCGCTGGCACGCGAGCTGGGCAAGATCAGCGAATGGCGCGAGCAGATCAAGGCCGCAGGGCCCGTACGCCATCGACTGGCTGGCCGGGAAATCCGGCGGCGAACTGAAGCACCGAGCAAGCCTAGCACCGCACGGTCGCCGTACTGGAGGCGCTTCTGCAAGACGCGCAGGCGAACAAGTGGACAACGCCAACATGCTCAAGGGGGCACGAATCGCTGGCTGGGGCGTCCATCGCCGCCGTCGCGCTCGCGGTGCCGGTGCCGATGGTCCAGGCACTCTGGTCGAAGCAGGACCAGGCGGTTGGAACATTCCTACCGCTGGCACACCCTGTGCCTCGGGAAATGAGCGCGAGAGCCGCTCCAGTGCACCGAGATGAAATCGGCAACCAGCACATCCCGAGGAGAGCGCCTCGAGGGCCCCCCGATCGGGATATCTTGGCCATCTGAGCCGAATGGAAGTGAGTGCTAACGTTAAGCACCGACGCCGAGGCGAAATGGCGGCACGGGATCGGCTCGCTGTGCGTGCGAAGCTGCTCGCTTGGAGCGGTAAGGCCGAGCCTGCCGCAGCGTGCACATGGCGCAAGACGGACCCTTGAGTGTCGGCGACGGCGCGGACGGCGTTCAACAGGGCCCCTGATGTTTTTGTCGCAGCTGTGTTGCCCCTAACTCCCCCTCCCGTGTTGAGACGGTGATCGTCGAAATCGAGATTTGCGGATGCTCGGTGGCTGAAGGTGCTTCCCCACGCGGACTCGCCGGAGATGCCGCATGAGGGCTAAGCCAAAACCTCACCGATGGCAGCGACTGTTGGCGCGTGAAGCTCACTACTATGGGAGGAGAAGCGAGGATTGGCAGGACCACGCGCGCGGGTGCGGTTCCGAGGGGCCAAGACGGCGTTGATCACATTGTGGAACGCACCAAGAGGTGTGTCGCAATTCCACAACGAAACGGTTCATTCGCTGTGCATTTCACTCGATATGCTTTGCTCTGACTTACGTGCTCTGGTGCAATAGCGACAACTTCCCAAAAGGAGGTTGGCCCGGGGTCCGGTGGGAGCACAAAAGTGCCAGTCACGGTGAGCCCTTCGCACCGGAGCCCTATGTTTAACCTTGGAGAAACTTGCAATGAAAAAATCTCTAGTTGCCCTGGCTGCTCTGGCTGTCGCCGGCGTCGCCTCGGCTCAGTCGTCTGTCACGTTGTTCGGCGTGGTTGACGCCGCTGTCAGCGGCTATTCCAACAAGACTGAAGACGTCTTCGGCAACAGCGTCACGACGAAGGCCACCAAGCTGACCAACTCGGGCTACAACTCCAGCCGTCTGGGCTTCCGTGGTACGGAAGACCTCGGTGGCGGCCTGGCAGCCAGCTTCTGGCTCGAAGCCGGTATCAACAACGACGACGGCACCGGCCAAACGATCTCCGGCCTCGGCCCGACGGCCCAAGGCGGTGGCGGCCTGACGTTCAATCGTCGTGCAACGGTCAGCCTGTCTGGCGCATTCGGTGAAGTCCGCCTCGGTCGTGACTACACCCCGACGTTCTGGAACGACACCGTGTTCGATCCGTTCGGCACCAACGGCGTCGGTACCAACCTGATCTCGACGGCCAACGGCTACAACAGCGGCAACGCGTCGAACAGCGGCTTCACGATCAACAACCAGTACGTTCGCTCCAGCAACTCGATCGGCTACTTCCTGCCGCCGAACCTGGGTGGCTTCTACGGTCAGTTCATGTACGCCTTCAACGAGAAGGCCAGCCTGGATCCGGGCGTGCTGATTCAGCCGACCATCCCTGCCGGCGCTGTCTTCAATGACTCGCGCACTGGCCGTTACATCGGTGGTCGCGTTGGCTACGCCAACGGCCCGCTGGATGTCGCGATCTCCTACGCTGAAACGACCCTGGCCAGCCAGTTCTACCAAGGCACCACGAACAAGCTCGATTCGGGCAGCATCGGTGCTTCGTACGACTTCGGCGTCGTGAAGCTGTTCGGTGAATACGCCAAGTCGGACACGAAGGTCGAATCTTCGGCTCCGTTCCCGACCACGGTTGCTGGCGCGTTCGGTTTCCGTGAGCCTGGCGCTGACGGTTGGCTGCTCGGCGTGACCGTGCCGGTCGGCCCTGGCCTGATCCGCGCTGCGTACTCGGCTGTGGACTACAAGAACACGACCGTGCCTGGTCAGTTCTTCGGTCTGCCTGATCCCAAGGCCAGCAAGTGGGCCCTCGGCTACGTGCACAACCTGTCGAAGCGCACGGCTCTGTACGCAACGGTGGCTTACATCGACAACAAGAATGGCTCTGACCTGACCATCGGCAACAGCCCCGAGTACTTCGGCAATGCACCTGCGACTGTCGCCGGCCCTGGTGGTACTGTTGTGGCCAACCCGCTGTTCGTGCCTGGCCTGACCCCGAAGAGCTCCATGGGCTACGACTTCGGTATCCGTCACGCTTTCTGATCTGACGCTGGCGTAAGCCAGCATCAAGGGAAGTTCTTGAAGCCATCCGGCGAAAGTCGGGTGGCTTTTTTTTCGCTAAAGTTGGCCAGCCTTGCAACACGTCCGACCCTCCGCCGGGAAGAATGTTGATCGGGCGCTTGGGATCGCAGCCACTCAGATCAAATGGATGAGACACCGCAGCAGCAGCAACCCGTCGATGGAGAGCTGTTGGACCTCAATGACCTTCGCGTCTTCGCTTACGTCGCATCGCTGAGCAGCTTTTCGCTGGCGGCCGAAGCCCTGGGGATACACAAGTCCAGTGTGAGTCGAAGCATCATTCGACTGGAGGCCCTGTTCCAAACGTCGCTCTTGAACCGCTCCACCCGGAAGGTTCAACTCACGGCGCGTGGCGCGGCACTGCAAGAGCGTTGTACCGACATCCTGAATCGGATCAGCGACTCGATTGGCCACGTTGGAAGTCTGGCAGCGCCACCGCAAGGGCACCTGGTGGTCGCCGTCAGCGAAAGTGCGGGGTTGGCTACTCGAATTCAGCGACGCCTGCTTCCCCATTGGGTCGAGCTCTTTCCGGATGTGCGGCTTACGCTGCGGTTCACACGCCACAAGGCGGAACTGAAGAGCGAGGACATCGACATCGCTGTGTCACTCGGTGCCTCAACCCACCCCACGAGAACGCAGCTCGGCGTCGTGGAACGCCGCCTGTGCGCAAGCCCGATTTACCTTCAGCGAATGGGCATTCCGGTCAGACCTGAGGACCTACACCAGCACAGCTTTGTCGTCGACGACGGTAACGAAGCGGATTCTTTCGTCGACTCGATTCTGGAACCACTGTTTTCCACCGTATTGCTACCTCGAAGCAGCGCGAACGAGCCCTCGGCAGTGCGTGACTTGGTGCTTGCAGGCGCAGGCATCGGCTGCCTTCTCGGGCCTCTTTGCGACGAAGATGTCGAAGCGGGACGACTGGTGAGACTCTTGCACGACATGCGAATACCGTCGCTCGCGGCCACTGTGGCTTTTCCCAGCCGAAAGCAGCTGGCACCGGCCGTGACTGCGTTCGTAGACCTGCTCAAATCTGTCCTGTGATGCTACGCGGAACTCTGGCGGATGGCCGCATCCTGCAAGTTCACCAGCATCACACCGGCCTCGTCTACTAAGGATTGGATGTGAGCATCTCATCAAGGCTGCGGGCATGTTCGACGCGACGATCGGCAAGCCGTATGCAGGCATGCGTCAAGCTCATAGGCCGCTCGCGAGTTGATGCACCCGGCGCTCGGTCCGTTGGAGAGCGCCATGGCAATTGGAAATCTTCAACTCGAATTGCTCCGCTTCCTGAAATCTACAGGCGCTACGGAGCCTGTGATCGAGTACTGGGAGCTCGTTGGCACAGGGCGTTTGCGGTTCCTAACGAGCCGCTACCATGTCCGGCGTGCTTCCTCCATGGGCGCATAGAGCGTTTGGTGCCTTTCAGCGTCGGGAGCCAAATTGCAGCGGTCCGTTGCGGGGCTTGTGAAGCCACGTTCGAAGTTCCCGGGCGAGGAGGCCTACGGCGTCGAAAAGCGGATTGAGCGGTCCTTGATACTTTTACCTTGTAGAAGAATTGACGAATGGACGAACCAATGCCAAAGGTGCGAACGAATCGCGCTTCATCCCCGACGGCCTGGGAAGCCACTTGATCGAGCGCTCCATGACTAAGGATTCAAGCCGTCTCGAGGCAGGCAGGCGTACCCGCCGAACGTCCTGTGCCAGTGCCTAGCGAACTTGCGAAGTTGATCTCCCAGCAGGCGGTGTAAGTTTTGGTCGGGAGGCTCGAAGCGGGAATCTTCGCAGACTCCGCTGGACCGAACGCGGGCGCGGAAATGCTGCGCTTTTTTCTGAAGCATCCGTTGAATGGCTGAACGCGTCGCGGCCAAGTCTCGCGCCAGGTGCGGTAGCTTATAAGTCCCGGCACCGTACTGTTGTACCTCATGCGCGGGCCCGAACGGCCGGTAGCCGCCGGGACTTCACATTCCTAGATCATAAGTCCCGCTGACGGCCTCCGAGCGTCGCGCAGTAGGACGCAAAGAGCGCACCCAAAACCAACGAGATGAAAATCCAAAGCGATCCATAGGCAGTCGCCTTTCGTGCTGAGTCCGCCATCGCCTTCGCCTTGGTCTTGGTCTCTTCGAGAGTCGCTTTGGCGCGCGTATAGACGTCGTTGACTCGCTTTTCCGCATCCTGTGGGCTCATACCGGTTCGCTGAGCGACGACCTGGCTTGCATAACGGCTGTCTTCAGGTGAGAACGTCCCCGTACGCAGTGCGTTGGCAAAGATTCGCCCAACTTCAGCGGTCGTCGCTCGATCCGTCGTGGCTTGACCTGCCTCTGATTGGGTCGAGCCGCCCGAGGCGGGCGCCGCGCTCAGATCCTTCCGGAACAGGGAGTCCGTCATGTACGCCATGGGGCCGTTGCTTCCTTCGTCCCCCGATCGGTTCGCTGCAGCTCCTGCCGCCGCGGTCGCTGCGCCGCCAGCCACAGTAGTGGCCACGCCCATTCCAGCCTTGGCCCCAGCGCTCACGGCCGACCCGACGGCAGAGGCGATCAACGCGAAGGTCACAAGGGTCGCCACGGCCCACGAAAGGATCCCGTGCGCGGTGTCGCGAAAACGCGCCTCATCCGTATGAAGTCCGCTCCACTTCGTGCGTAGGCGCCCAGCAAGATATCCGCCCAGACCGGGAGAAGCGAGCTGAGTGAATGTGATCCAGAAGATTCCGGCGATGCCGATGGTTTTTGCTTCTGCACCTTCGCCCTCCCAGGGAGAGGCCAGGCCCAGTCCCATGCCGGCGCCCAGCACCATCATAATCAACGTCAGCGCGGCGGCCACCGCTGCCCCTGCAAACACGGCGCCCCAGGAGACTCCGGATCGGGGAGCTTCGAGCACGGCGGAATCATGCCTCGCGCCAATGCCCGGCATCGGTGGTTCTTGAGCGTAGGTGGCCATGGCGTCGTCCTTCAGTGTTGTGTACGTCGCATGGAACAAGCCACTCGGAGACCTCGGTGTACGGAAGCCTCGCTGTTTGAGGTAGGCAATGCCCGACTCGGACGATTTCCGCGTCGGTTTCCTACTCCGCCAATTAACCACTCGGTGGAGTGTTGTCTTCCTAAGAGACCTTGCCATGCCAGAACCAATACCAGCGTGACGTAGTCCGCCCCGCCGGGCCTGGCGCAGCGCGATCTTCTCCCATTCAAACAGCGCGCTCCCGAGTTACACGCCGGGAACACACGCTGACAACTCGTCCGTCGCCTTTTGCCGCACACCTTGATTTATGCAGGCTTCGCTCATGTCGTAACAATTGGGGGCCGGTTCGTGCAGGCCGGCCATACGCGCCATTGTGCGTAATAGGAATTCCGCAATCGTCACTAGTCAGCGGGTGCTGAATAACGCGTCGAGTTCGTCGTGACTGAGCGGTTTCCACTGCGCACCCAGCGCAGTAGTCGTCCCCGACACTCGCTCTGCGCCGGCATGACGAAGCCGTCGTGTCCCATGAAGCCAATCACTGCGTGGTCATGCCGCCACGAGAAGATGACCTCCGCAGGCGTTTCCTGAGAGCTGTATTCGCCACCTGAGAGACGACCAACTGACACGCAAGGGATGCGAACTGGCACTGGGTCAACCCACTTCAACTGGGCGGCTTCGTCCACGCATACCTGGATACCCAACGTCTCCAGCAGATCGAACGGCTCGACGAAGTCGTCGTCATTCATGACAACCAAGGCGGCGGTTAGCCGCTGCCATCGCCGAAAGTTAATAACGTGTTTCCTGCACTAGGCACTCCTCACTGAAAGACATCGGGGCACATTGGAACCCCGTCGCCGACCTCCCCGCCCCGAGGGAAAAACCGCGCCCGCATCAGCCAAGTTCTATGCGCTGGCCTTTTGAGAAGGGAGAGACTACGCGCCCTCGAACGCTACCTGCGATTTGCTTCGACAGAACCGATGACGCCCCTTGACAGCTCGCCCGCAGCCTGTAGATTGCTCGGGTTTCAACTGCGTCCTCACCGCGCCAGGCGGGGCAGTCCATCACAGGCCAGTGTTGTATGCACTGAGCAGGCATCTACCTGAACCTTTTGACGGATAGAGCATGAGCGACCAGTCCTCACATGCCGCACCTTCGCCAAGGCGGGCGACACGGCGCAACCTCACAGTCGTTTTCTCGGATCTTTCAGACTCGACCGCGCTCGCCTCCTCTATGGAGGCGGAGCACTATGCCGAACTGCTGGGTCAGCTTGGTCAAGTTTGGGCCGGTGTTGTGTCGAGGAACGGCGGCACCATTGTCCGCATCCAAGGCGACGGCATGCTGGCGATTTTCGGTCACCCAGAGGGGCGCGAGGACGATGGCAGGCGGGCAACCGAGGCCGCGCTGGATTTTCATGAGGCCGTGACGCAGATCCGGCATCACGGGCTGCAAGCGCTCGGCCCACTTGGACTTCACACTGGTATCCACGCGGGTCTCGTTCTTCTCGACGAGGGTGATCTAGTCCGGGGGCGTTTCGAACTGCTTGGAAATGCACCCAACATCGCCGCTCGGCTCTCCGATGCAGCTGAGCGCAACGAGATCCTGGTAAGCGAAGAGACGCTAGGCTTCGAACGCCAGTTCTTTCGCACCGGCGAGCGCCGAGAACTCCGTCTGAAAGGTCATACGCAAACCGTCATCGTATTTCCGATACTTGGGCGGACGCTTGTACATACCCGGTTCGAAGCGCACGTCCAGCGCGGACTGAGCCCCTTTGTCGGCCGGCGGCACGAACTGGCGACGCTTCAGAGCACACTTGGCAAGACGCTAGCAGGTCGACCCGGTTGCGTCGCCATCTCCGCGCCTACGGGCGTGGGAAAAACGCGACTGATAGAAGAGTTTCTCGCTCACGCCACGGCACTGGAATGCCAGCTCCATCGAGGTTATTGCGAAAGCTACTTGAGCGCAGAGCCAATGCAGCCTTTTCTGCAGATGCTGCGTTCCTTGTTTCACTTCGATCATGGTACCTCTGGCGTCGTTGCAGCGGCCTCCGTGGACCAAGTGCTCGCCGAAGTTCAGCCGGGGCTTGCCGCCAACCGAAGGGCAATTCTCGGAGCACTTTCTGTCAGCAGCCCCACGGCCTCAATTGGTGACCCGAAGCGGCCCGCGATGGAAGTCGTTACTGGTGCGATGTGTGAACTCTGCGCGGCCTTGGCGTCGCGACGGCCGCTTGTGCTTTTCATCGACGATTGGCAATGGGCCGATGACGCTACGAGCCAGATCCTGAATGCGATTCGCAGCCTTGATCGAAGTGCAATCTTCGTGCTCATCGCGACGCGCGGTGTAATGGCCGGCGACGCCATCCTCGGCGGTGCACAGGTGCTCAAGCTTCCGCCCTTGAGCGAGGAAGAGGCCGTCGAAACCATTCAGCATCTGTTACCCCAGGGCAACCCTTTCATGGTGCAGGAAGTGCAAAAGTATGCAGGGGGCAATCCGCTCTACATCGAGGAGTTGTGCCATTCGGCGGCGCATGGCGATCTGACTCGCCGGCGCGGTCAGCTGCATGGAGGCGCGGCTTGGCTGAACGCGGTGATCGAGTCCCGCGCGGCGCGGTTGACCGCTGGGCAATCTGATTTGGTCCGCACCGCGGCGGTCATCGGGAATGTGATTCCGTCCTGGCTGCTCCTCAGTCTCACCGGCTACGCGCAGGACACCCCGGTGGTGCGCAGCCTGGCAGAGCAGGACTTCATTTTTCCCGGTGAGACATCTGGAACGCTGCGCTTCAAGCATGGGATCACGCGCGACGTGATCTACCAGTCTGTGGGCCTGCACGAGCGCGAGGCTACGCATTTGCGCATCGCCGATCTGATACGTGAACAATGCTTGGCAAGCGGCGAGGAAGAACCTTTCGAGGCATTGGCCTACCACTACGGTGCGGCGAGCCAGCACGCGTTAGCTGCCCACTATGCAGAGCTTGCCGGCGACAAGGCCATGGACGCTTCGGCACTTGATCGAGCACATGTTCAATACCGGGCTGCGCTTGCTGCTTTGGATCGCCTGGAACCATCAAAGCCGCTGTCATTGCGATGGATCTCAATTGCCCAAAGGTTGGGATTTGCGTCCGTCTTCGATCCATCAAGGGATCAGTTGGCGGTGTTCCAACGCGCCCTCGAATTGGCCGTCGAGAGCGGAGAAGAGGCTCTCGTAGCGCGGGCCCACTACTGGTTGGGCTATTTCAATGGCGCGCTCGGCGAAACGCGCCCCGCGCTTCACCATTGCACGCTTTGCTTCGAGGGCGCTCAACGCATCGGGGACGATCGGTTGACGGTCCAGGCGGCAGCGGCATTGGGACAGATTGAAGCCGCTTCAGCCAACTATGATCGCGCGCTCGAACTGCTGGACAGTGCGATCGCAGTCAAACGCAGTCACCGCACAGGCGTTCGCCTGTCCGTCGGTCTGGGCTATACCCTTGCCACCAAGGCTCACGTGCTGGGGGATCGAGGTGAGTTCGCGCAGGCGCACGAGTGCTTCGACGAAGCCTTGCGTGCAATCGGCGGCGCCAACCACCAGGTTGAGGCCGCTGCCCGGATATTGCAGGGTATCGTGCTGCTATGGCAAGGCCGCTGGGAAGAGGCGAGACAGGCCGCTGTCTACGGTTGTCGCATCGCCGAGGCAGGTCGCAATCTATCTTACTTTTCGATGGGCGGCGCGCTGAGCGCCTATGCCAGTTGGGCGATGGAGCGGACAGTTCAATCTCTGCAAGCCATGCTGGACGCGGCGGTGTGGCTCGAACCGCGCCGCAGCCCTTTTTCTTCGCTGACCCACGGTTGGCTCGCGGATGCCTTTATGACCGACGGGCGTCCAGGAGCGCGGCGTCACGCCGCGCGAGCCATTGGTCGCATGCGAAAGGGCGATCTCTTTGGGGCTACGACGGCCTATCGCGCGCTGGCTCGCAAGGCTGCGCGATCGTCGGATCTCGAGCGAGCCCGGCACTACATCGACTTCGCGATGGAGGTGGGGCAAGCACGACAGTCGGCGCACGAAGCGGCCGTCACGAAGCTGTGCCGCGCACGAATTGAAGCGGTGATAGGGAATAGGGATCGTGCCGAACTTCTCCTCGATCAAGCCCTTCGGGAATTTGAAGACATGAGCATGCAATGGCATCTGACAGAGGCGACAGCGTTGCGCAGGGTTCTGCCGCGCTAGCGCCGTTACCCGGTCTCGGCAAACTGGCACGATTCCTCGCGAACCGCCAATAGCCTCAGCCGAGCCCATGGACTGCTACTTCCATGCTGCAACGCTACTGCAGGATGGCAAGGTGCTTGTCGAAGGTGGGAGTGACGACCTTCCTCGCTGAAGCAACTCCAAGTTCCGTAGCGCCGGCCGTCAGAGACGCGGTTCGGTTTCCCCGAACGGCGACGACGGTAAGTCGCGAATGCCCGCCTATCGACGCACGGTCGACATCACGGTCGCACGGCAATGGGGCTGTTCGGCGGGAGGCAGGAGTCGGCAATTGTTCAAGGCGCGTTGCTGCATATCGCTGAGCCGTGGCTGATTGCGCCGAGGGGGCGGAGGCTGATTCCAATGACGTGGCGGTGGACTGTTCCAGTTCGGGTGACGAGGGGGCTGGTGCCAGTTCTGATTGTGATTCCACCGCCGACCCTGGCCTCGCTGCCATCCCCGGTCCCACATGCAACGCTCGAAGTTCACGCCGCGCCGATCGCAAGCCCTGAGATCGCGATCGAACTGAGCGCTGTTGTGCCACTGGGCATAGGCGAATCCGGAAGTCATGAGTCCCGCAATCGCGAGGATGATTGTCGACATCAGCTTCTTCATGCTCTCAATATTGCACCCCTCGGCTCTTTGCGCAAGTCGGCGCCTCCCACCGTGAACGCAACGAGAGTCCCGGTGGATCCTGTCGGCCAAGGCGCGTACAGTTCTCGGCGTCTGGGAGGTCTTTGCGGGAACTGGCGTGTGCGACTGCAATCTCGAAACACTCGTTCGTGCAACCAGCATCGTCGCCATAGTCCCGGCGAGACGACGTGGGAGCTGGCTTTCGCTTGGCGCTGATTCGTTCTGTTTTAGTGCTTTGCACCTCGGGTGGCGGCGAAATGTCAGGCGCCAGACCGTAGCTCTTCAGAAAATTGAAAAGTCCCACGGCCAGGCCCTGCGCCGCGATGGCGTTCATGGCAAGGCGGCCGACTACCACCCTTTTGCAGGGGCCCGGGCTAGTCGAGTGGTCAATTCGGTTCGCCTCAAAAGTGATATGAATGACGCCGTTCTCATTGAAGAACCCGGTCGCTCCGCTCACGTAGAGTCTGGAGCATGGGGATCGTCGATGAAATTAAACGCCTGATCCTCAATTGACATGGCTGCTCCTGAAAGTTCGCGCGCCACATGATGGCACCTCGGCCGCGTCTTCACATCCACCCTCTTTTCCTCTCCCCGCCTTCGCAGTGGCCACACTGTGGAACGGTGGCGTTCCTGTGGATCAACCTTGCAGTCTTCGCGGTCTGCATTGCGCTCACGAGGCAATCTTGAAGTTCGGTCAGCACCCGTTTACCTTGCTGCTAATCAACGTCTCGTCGGAAGCCATTCCTGTCGATCCTGATCCTGATCAGCCAGAACATGGCGGCGGAAGAGAATGAGCGGCGTCACCACCTCGACTTGCACATCGACGTTCTCACGAACGAGAGAGGACCGCACTTCTGCGGATCGTGGCACGCATGGCCAACAAACTGGGGGTTGAGGGCAAGGATCAGCGCGAGGTTCGCACGTTGACTGAGAACAACGACCCGACCGAGGTGCTGCACCAGCTCGTACGGGCGGCGACCGCGCACAAACGTTAAGTGCCGCGCGCGCGGTCGACGTCGTGACGGAAGCGGCAGGCCCCTGACCGCTCACCGGCGGCACTGGCGAAAGAGCTGCACTGCCGAGGCGACAGGAACCACTCCGCGGCAATGAACGCCCGGCTGCATCGCGAGGGCACGACGAAAGTCGCGGGCAGCGCGACAAGTCCTGCGTGACGCGGCCAAAGCGACCACGGTCATCGCCGCTTCTTCCCGCGCGTGCGGGCCAGGCGATCCGCCACGGCGTTGGCCACCGCCAGCCCGGCCAGCATCATCAGCCGATAGATCAGCGCTCGCGACGCGTTCGACACGCGGCGGTCTATTTCCCTCTGTGCCTCGGCGGTCCGCGCGATGCCCGCGTAGTCAGGCACGTCCAAGGCCACGACCGGCGCGGCGCGCGCCGAGGGATCAATCGCGGCTACATCCGTGCCGGCTTCAGCGACTTGCGCCGCCTGCCTCGTGGCTTGCTGCGCCTTCGCGCCCGCGAGCGAGCCATGCTCGTCAGCATAGACCTTGGTGAATTCGGCGCCCAGAAGGAAGATTTGGGCTGCGTAGTAGACCCAGGCCACCAGCACAACGAGGGAGCCCGCAGCGGCGAAGGACTCGGTCACTCCGGCCTTGCCTATGTAGAGACCGATCAGCAGCTTGCCCACTTCGAACAGCACCGCCGTGACCGCCGCGCCGATCCATACGTCGCGCCAGTCGATCGGCGAAGAGGGCATCAGCTTGAAGATCATCGCGAACAGCACGGTCAGGATCGCGAAGGAGATGAGCACGTTGACCCATTGCATCAGCACTTCCCAACCCGGCAACAGGCCACCAAACCAGCTGTCAAAGGCCGCCAGGGCGGCGCTCACCATCAGCGAGACCATGAGGAGAAAGGCCAGGCCCAGAATGAGTCCGAACGACAGCAGGCGGGCCCGCAGCACCGCCCACAGGCCGGACGGTTTCTCCCTTTCCGGCACGTGCCAGATGCGGTCCAGTGCGCTTTGCAACTCGGCGAACACCGTCGTGGCGCCGACCAGGAGGACCCCGGCGCTGATGAGACCTGCGATCAGTCCCTTGTCGGTGTCGGAGGCCGCGCGCAGCATGGCTTCCACCGCGCCCGCGCCGTCGGCGCCCACCAAGCCGCCGATCTGCCCGACGATCTCCTGCTGCACCGCATCGCGCCCGAAGATCGCGCCGGCGACGGCGATCACGATCACCAGCAGCGGGGCGAGCGAGAAGATCGTGTAGTACGAGATGGCCGCCCCCATGCTGGGCGCGTAGTCATCCACCCAGGCCATGACGGCCTTGCGGCAGAGATCGAAAAGCTTCTTCGGGCTCATGGTTTCCTTGCTCCCTGGGTGCGCGATGACTTGGAGCCGCCGGCCTGCCGCGCCTCGCCCGCCACTTGGCGCTGAACGTCCCCGCAATTGGTTTCCTCTCCGGGCCCGGTCTCAATCAGCGGCAGGAGCGCAGCCAGCGGATTGAGGGCCGCGAGCCCGAGCGCAGCGCCAACGCGCGCGGCCAGCGGACCTTTCACGATCTCGAAATCCGGCTGCTTGAACGAGCCATGCAACCGGACCGGCGTGCGCAGCGACAGCAGCCCAACCTCCTTCGGCTTGGGCGCCACCGTGATGTCGAAGCGTTCGTGCTCGAGGTCAAAGTTGCCACCGCCCAGAACCTGCGTCTGCTCGGTATCGACCACGAAGAGGGTCGACTTGCCGCGACCGGCAGCAACGTCAAAAACCACGCCGCCGCACCGGATCACGATGTCCTTGTCGCCGCCGGCCAGAAGCGTCAGCACCTTACCGCCGTTGAACCCGCTCGCGGCATCCAGCAGGTTCGAGATCCTGCCGTTCACCACGGTAGCGGCGATGCGCCCGTCCGCCTTTGCTGCGGCAGCTGCGATCGAATTGCCCGTCCCCTTGAGCCGTAGCGTGGCGCCGACCCGGCCAGCGCCCTTGGCAACTGTGGCCGGCATGTCGGGCACCAGTTCGATGATGCGGACGCGCTTCAGGTCGATCTGCACCTCGGACTTGATCGTCGGCTCGCGCGCGTCGAGCGCGACTTTGGCGACGAGGGTGCCGCCGGCAAAACCGAAGTCGAGCGGATCCACCTTGAGCCGCGCGTCCCGCAGGCGCAGCGATGCCTTGAGGCTTTCGAGCGGCAGCGCATCCGGCACCACGAGCCGGGTCGCGACCAAGTCCACCTCGGCGTCGATCTTCTGCAGCCGGCTCCCGTCGAAGCTACCTGCCGGCAGCACGTGCGTCGGGTCGACCGCCTTCTCCTTGGCCTTGGCAGCCGGTCGGCTGCTCGTTTCGGACTGCGACGCCGCGGGCTTGCCGCCGCTCTCCTTGGTCTGCACCCCGATCAGCGGGCCCAGGTCGGCCAGATTCAGTCGCTTGCTGCGGAGATCGGCCGTGAGCAGCGGACGCGGCTCCCGATCGACGTAGGTACCCTTGCCCGTGATGTCGCTCGAGCCGATCTGGCCCGCCAGGTCGTTCATCGTGTAACGGTTGCCCTTCAGCACCAGATGGCCCTGCAGCCGGTACGGTGGTGAGGCCGGCAGCGGCAGCAGCAGGAAGGGATAGAGATTCGCGAGGGTTTGGCCTTCAATACGCAGCTGCACGTCGATGCCCGAAATGTCGGCGGCATCGGCAATCATGCCCTCGACCGCCACGCGCGTAGTCCCGGCATCGAGCCGGCCCTTGAGCGGGAAGGGGACGCCAGACTCCTGGAAACTTAGAACGTCGCCCGTGAGCGCCTGCCCCGAGAACTTCGCTTGGTGGTAACTGCCCTTGAAGTCATATTGCGTGGTGTAGCGGCTGTTGTCGGGCTTGGCGTCGGCGTCCTTCGACTTCTCCTCAGCTGCGGGCTCGAAGGTCGTGCCCTGGATGTCGAGCTCGAACGGCTCGCCATGGTCGACGTAGCGCAACCGGCCGTGGTCGACCGAGAGCGTGCTGATGCGCAGCTTGCTCGGCGAGGTGTCGGACGGATCGGAAAGAATCCAGTTCTTTCGGTTATCGGGCAGCCGCTCGAAGACCAGATCGGGCTTCGTGAGCGCCACCCGCGGTATCAGAATCTTCTCGGGCAAGTCGCGTAGCGACACCGAGAACTCCACCATTTCAACCTGGGCCATCGCGGGCTCGTCCTTCGACCAGGCGGCATTGCCGAAGTAAACGTCGCGCATCCGGATCGTCGGCGTCAGGCCGAGCTTAACGCGCAGATCGGAAGTGCGGAACTCGCGCTCGGTTTTCTGGGAGATGTAGCGCTCGAGCGGCCGCCGCACCCAGTTCCAGTCGAAGAGGGCGATGAAGACGATCACCAACGCGATCAGCAGCGCGACCGCAGACCAGACTGGATGGCGGCGCAGCAGGCCGCGGCGTGAAGTGGTCATGGCTCGTACGGGTATATCGACTTCAGGCCTTCGTCGCCGACCCCGGCGGTGCCATCTTGCGATGCTGCTCGGCCAGCGTGTTTTCAGACGAGGTCATGTGGGTCTCAAGGGTTCGTCACGCTGATGCATGCTCATATGAAACTTGCGACCACATGCAGCGGTCGACCTCGTCGGCACACCGAGGTCGGCACGCATCCGACTGAATCTTCTCCAGGTACTCCGCCTCGTAACGTCAGACGACACGCCAATGGCATGACGCAACTGCCTACCTCATTCGCTTTGGAGGACGTTCATCAGTTCGGAGAGCATGCTCCGTGCGGGCAATCGCGAAGGAGGACTCACGCTCTCGCCGGCCGGTGGCGACGGCGTGTTCGCCTCTGCGCATTCCGTAGGGCTTGTTTACGTTGGTAGGCATGCTACCCAGCGAGTGCCTCGGTGTCGATCGCCATTTGAGCCAATCTGGTCACCTTTGCCTGGGGCGGGCGAGGCAGGCGAGGCGGATCACTGTCGGTGTTTCGGGCCGCCGCGCGGGCCGCATCGAGTTCGGCTGCGGAGGGGAAGGTTTCTTGGTTGCCACGGCGGTCTCGTTCGAACGGAGCGCGAACGTAGGAGCCGCTTTTCCCGACCTGCGTACGAGACCCTCGTGAGGTGCCCACCCGATCAAGCGAGACAACTCCTCCCCTCATCTTGCTTCGCAGCGCACGGATCCCGACTCGAAGCGTGAGCGCCCGGTGAACACAAGACCCTCTGCCTGCCTGGCTTGTACGCCTTCAGCGCGGCTCCGGGCGACTATTCCTCGCCAGATTGCGACGCCAGCGACATCTTCGCCAGTAAGAAGGGCGCTTTTCCTACGCCGCCGGTGTAGAACCGCGCCCAACTTCTACGTGTCCCCAGAGATGTCGAACCAGCGCGACCGCAATCCATTAAGCCTGTGTGAGAACGGCCGCCATGGCGGTCACCCGCGCCAGTAGACGATCGCCGGCCATGGTGGTCGTCCAGTAGTACGGCGAGGTCGAGATGCTTACTTGAGGTGGA
>NZ_JASZYF010000018.1 GCF_030317115.1 Variovorax gracilis | reverse complement strand
CTGCAGTTCGCAGCCACCGTCGCGCAGGTCAACTGGCAACTCGCACCGAAGTCGCCGTGGGCGATCGGCCTGCGCTACGTCTTCGCCGACGTCGACCCGAAGCTGCGGGAGGAGCCACAGCCTTCCGGTCTCGCCGACAGTGCCCGCGTGACGATCTCCGCACCGACCGCCATCCTCGAATACGACACGCGCGACAACGTCTTCACGCCAACCCGCGGCGTCTACGCCGAAACGTCCTGGCTGGCCTCACGCGAGGCCTTGGGGTCGACCGATGATTTCGAGCGATTCCAGCAGATCGTGATGGGCTGGCAGCCACTGGCGCACGGCGTCACGCTGGGGGCACGTGGAAGCTATGCCTGGTCGTCCGACGGCACCCCCTTCTTCCTGCGGCCGTTCGTCCAACTGCGTGGCGTCCCCGCGATGCGATACCAAGGCGACCAGGCCGCCTCCCTCGAAGTGGAAGCGCGCTGGCGATTCTTCGGCCGCTGGAGCGGTGTCGTCTTCGCCGGGGGCGGGACCACACGCACCAGCGGCGACAACTTCTCCGCCACACAGAACGTGGGCAGCGGCGGCTTCGGCTTTCGCTACGAGCTGGCACGCAAGTTCGGTCTGGACGTGGGCGTCGATGTGGCTCACAGCCCGGGAACGACGGCGGTGTATCTGGTGGTAGGCAATAGCTGGTTCCGGCCTTGAAATGGTCCGCCGCTTCGAGGTGGGCGCTGGCCTACCTGAAAGGCTTCGAGATCAAGCCTTCGTCCAGCCAGGTCGAGCAGGCGCACACCCAGCATGCGAAACGGGCGTCGCGCGCCACGCGCGTCGGCAGGACCTGCAACTCCTTCAAGTGGCCCATGTTCCGCCTGATGCGCTGGTTAGGCCATCAACAGTGCCTCGTACTCATCAATGAAGTGGTGCAGAGAACTTTCCACCACCGTCACCGCACCATCGATCAGTCCACAACGACCACTGCCAGGAAGAAGGCGGCACAAGTTCATCAGCGACTCCAGATCGCTCTGAACACCACGCCCGGTATCGATGCGGTTGAGCACGCGCGCCAGCTGAAAGGTGCCACCCTTGCAAGGCGGGCACTGGCCGCATGATCCCTGCGCGAAGAAGTTCACGTATTCCGCCACCTTGCGAACAATGCTCGTGCCTTGGGAGACCACGATCATTGCGCCAGTCCCCAAGCGCGAGCGCCTCTGACGCACCGAGTCGAAATCCAGCGGCACATCCAGATCGTGCTTGGTGAGCAGCGTGTTGGATGGTCCTCCGGTGAAGACCGCCTTGAACTCCTTGCCCAACAGCATGCCTGCGCCATGAACGAAAACCAGTTCTTCAAGGCTGGTTCCCATGGCCAATTCATACAGTCCGGGCCGCAGCACGTCACCCGAGAGGGAATAGAGCTTGGTGCCTGACGCATTGCCGAGTCCCAGGCTTCGATACCAGGAGGCGCCATGCCGCAAGATCCCCGGCACATGCGCCAGCGTTTCGGTGTTGTTGACGATCGTCGGCGCTCCATGCACGCCGTTCTCGGCAGGAAAAGGCGGCTTGCGGCGCGGGAAAGGAAATCCACCTTCGACGGTGGCGATCACGGCCGTTTCCTCACCGCCGATATAGAGACCCGAACTCGGGACCACCTTCAGCGACAGCGGCCCGCCGAGAAGCTCCTCGATGGCTGTGAAATGGGCATGTTCGCGCCATTGACCAACGGCTTCGCGAGTGACCGTCAGCGCGCGTGGCTGATGCGGATTCACGTAGATGATCACGTGGTTGGCGCGCGTGGCGACAGCTGCGATCAGCGCACCTTCTATGACCTGATGCGGCGTGTGCTCGAGCAGGAACCGGTCCTTGAAGGTGCCAGGCTCATCCTCGTTTCCGTTGCAGACGACATACTTGTCGCCATCTGGCGAGGCGGCCACAGGCGCCCATTTGCGATGGGTCGCAAAGCCGGCGCCGCCCATTCCTCTCAGATCAGCCTGCTCGATCTCCGCGATCACTCGAGCAGGCTCATGCAATGCCTTGGCCAAACCCTCGCCCCCACCGCGCGCAATCCATGCAGACAGATCGGCGCCCACAAGGATGTCATCCCTCAGCAGTACTTGATTCGGTGCGTGCATCCTGTCCTTCCTGCGGCAGCTCAGCGTACGCCGGCCACGCGGTGACCTCGCGCCTGCTGGCGGATGATTGCGTCCGCGCGAAGGTCGAAATGCGCGTAGTCGGGAAAAAGCTGCGGAGACCTCGATTCCAAGGGCAGTCCCGCCAGGGTGAGCTCGCGCTGCCAGGCGTGGATATGGGCGATGCTGGCTCGGCCTGTGATCACGCGACCCGCCGATTCGGCCGCCTTCGCGCCGGCGCGTCTTCCCATGCTCAGGATGTCGAGCAAGGCATTCCCCATCAGGCGGTTGCGACCATGGATGCCCCCGCTCAACTCGCCCACGCAGTGCAGACCGCCGACACTGGTCTCGCCGAGCTTGTCGATGGCGACCCCGCCGTTCTGATAGTGCAGCGTCGGATAGACGAGAAAAGGCTCCTGCGCCGGATCGTGGCCGCACTTGCCGGCCAGATGCCTCAATGTCACGAGCCGCTCTTCCAGGATGCCGGGGTGCTCCTTTTCGAGCGTCGGCGTGTCGAGGAAGACACCGAGCTGTCCATCACGCTCGATCCCCCGCCCCTCGCCACATTCACGCAGGATCGCGGAGGCCACCACGTCGCGGGCCTTGAGCTCGTTAATGAAGCGCTCACCTTTGCCGTTGATCAGCTTCGCGCCCGCGGAGCGGGCCGCCTCGGAGATCAGTCCGCCCGCCAGATGCTGTGGATGAGCGATGCCGGTCGGGTGGTACTGGAACGAATCGAGCTCACGCAGCCTTGCCCCGATGCGGTACGCGAGCACCAGCCCGTCGGCGGTGGCGCCATAGTGGTTGGACGTAGGGAAGCCATTGAGGTGCAGCCGGCCCGCCCCACCCGTCGCGAGAATCACCGACCGCGCCCGCACCATCACGAAGCTGCGCCATTCGAGGTTGTAGATCACCGCCCCGGCGCAGCGTCCGCGCTCATCGGACATCAGTTCCACCGTGGGACACCGGTTCCATACCGAAACGCCGGGATCGAGATCCACTGCCTCGCGCAACACGCGCATCATCTCGAGCCCTGTGTAGTCGCGGTACGAATGAATACGCGCCGCCGACGCACCGCCTGGCTTCTTGCGCAGCAGCTTGCCGCCCATGGGGCGGCCCTCCGCGAGGTCAAACATCATGCCCAGCTGGATGAGCCAACGCAGGACATCCGGGCCGTCCATCACCATCTGGGCTACCAGATCGGGCTCGCCACAGAAGTGACCGGCGCGCAAGGTGTCCTCGAAATGAAGCTGCGGGCTGTCATCAGCGCCCACTGCGGCTTGGATGCCGCCCTCGGCCATCACCGTGTTGCTGTCGCCCAGGCGCAGTTTGGTCGCGAGGATGACCTTCGCGCCATGCTTCGCGGCGGTCAGCGCCGCAGCGCACCCGCCGCCGCCGCCCCCGACCACCAGCACGTCGGTCGTCACCAGTTGTGCGCCAGCAATGTCGATGTCGTCGATCAGCGAATTGGCGTGGAGCTGGCGCGCGAGTTCGGGCTGGCAGGGGTCACCTTGGTTGACCCCAACGGCAAGGGGAACGCGCGCGTTGGCTCCATGGTCGGGATGCCATTCCTTGAGCAGTTGCTCGACCGTCGTGGTGTCGCTGCGAAGCGCGAGCGCCACGCCCGGCTGATAGCGCCGGCGGGCTTCTTCGTAAGGAATCGAGGCGGCCATGGGCTGCTCACCTTTGCGTCAGCCTGGCCGCCGCGCACCTGGCGCGCCGAAGTCGATCGACATCTCACCGCGCTCGATCTGCTCGATGCGTCGCATGACGTCGGCAGGCCGTAGCGAAACACTTGCAATCATGCGCCGGACGAACAAGCCGAGGTGGTTCGGGTCGATGTGCTCCGGGCACGCCAAGGTGCAGAGATTGCACATGACACACTCATCGAAGACCTGGCCGGACGCTCCCAATTCACCGTCCACAGCGAGGTTCACGCCACGCTGCACGTCCAGGCCCTTGGGACATGCCCGGTCGCAGCCGCCGCAGTGACGGCAATGGGGCGCCTCGGGGAAGATCTCGAGCAGCTTGCGCGGCGCCTGCCAGCTGTCGGCGATGTCCTCGATCCGATAGACGTGGTGCGTCGATGGCGTGAGATAGTCGAGGAACGACACCTGCATGCCCTCCTCGACCACGGTTTCGCAAGCCAGCTCCGTCCCCACGTCCGGCTGGCCGGCGCGGCGGACCAGGACACGGCACGAGCCGCACACGCCCTGCCCCATGCACCCGACGCCCTCGACGAGCGTCTCCCCGGCCTGCACAAAGGCCTGCAGGATCGAGCTGGTGGCCGGGGCGGCAATGGACCGGCCTTCAACGATGAGGCGTACCATCTTGTCGGTCCTTCTCATCGGCCAGGTGGGCGCGGCGGCGATCCCTCCCATGGCGGATGAAAGAAACGATAGCACAGCGAGGAGGTTCCGTGAGCACTTGGTGGAAGGCTCTTGCGCCCGTGGCCGTGGCGATCGCTATCGCGATGATTCCCGCGCCGGACGGCTTGGGGCAGCATGCGTGGTTCTACTTTGCGATCTTCGCTGGCGTGATCGTCGGGCTCATGCTGGAGCCGCTGCCTGGAGCGGCAATCGGCCTCATTGCGGTCACGCTTGTCACCGTCCTGTCCGAATGGGTATTCTTCAGCCCGGCAGAGTTGGCCCGGCCGGGCTTCAACGCGGCCAATGCCTCGCTGGCCTGGGCATTGTCCGGCTTCGCCAATGGGACCGTGTGGCTGATCTTCGGCGCATTCATGTTTGCCCTGGGCTACGAAAAGACCGGCCTCGGGAAGCGCATCGCATTGCTGCTGGTGCGAGCCATGGGCCGCAGGACGCTCACGCTGGGCTATGCGATTGCAGCGGCGGACACCCTTCTTGCGCCCTTCACGCCATCGAACACCGCGCGCAGTGGCGGCACCATCTTCCCTGTCATCCGGAATCTGCCGCCGCTCTACGACTCCATGCCGAACGACCCCTCCGCGCGACGCATCGGCTCTTACCTCATGTGGACCGCGATCGCCACCACTTGCGTGACGAGCTCGATGTTTCTCACCGCATTGGCGCCCAACCTGCTCGCGGTCGAGCTGGCAAAGAAGGCGGTCAACGTGGAGATCGGGTGGATGCGGTGGTTTCTGGCCTTTGCGCCGGCGGGCATTCTGATGTTGCTGGCCGTGCCCTTGCTCACCTACTTCCTGTACCCGCCTGAAGTGAAGGAGGGAAAGGAAGTCCCGGCATGGGCGGCGCAGGAACTGGTCAAGATGGGGCGGCTCTCTTCGCGCGAAATCATCCTGGGCGTCCTCGTTCTGGTGGCCCTTGCCTTGTGGATCTTCGGCGGCGAGATCATGAACGCGACCACAGCCGCGCTGGTCGTGATCTCGCTGATGCTGCTCGCGCGAGTGATCACTTGGGAAGACATGCTGGCAAACAAGCAGGCATGGAACACCTTTGCCTGGTTTGCCACTCTGGTCGCCCTGGCGGACGGCCTCGGCCGGACGGGCTTCGTCAAGTGGTTTGCCGACGCGATCGCGGTCCACATGGTCGGGTTCTCACCCACTGTCGCAGCCGTCATCCTGGTGCTGATCTTCTTTTTCTCGCACTATCTGTTCGCCAGCGTCACCGCCCACACCACGGCCATGCTTCCCGTCATGCTGGCCGTGGGTTCGAGTGTTCCCGGCATGCCCATGGAGCCTTTCACGCTGATGCTGGTCGTCACTTTGGGCATCATGGGGATCCTCACACCCTATGGCACCGGACCCAGCCCGGTGTACTACGGCAGTGGCTACCTTCCAGTTGGCGACTACTGGAGGCTCGGGGCGATTTTCGGCGTGATTTTTATCGTCCTGTTCTTGGCGATCGACGTTTTGCCCCGCGTGCTCTAGTTGCTGGCTGCGTTCCTCTATCCAAACTCGAATCAGCCAGCGACGGAACTACGCAGCGAGGCACTCGTGGGCTCGGCCTCCTGGGAGCCCCGGCCGCGTGGTCTCCGGACCTGTCGGTCGGCGCACAATGACACGAACTCGTCGGTGACTGCGGCACCCCCTCGCCCACTCTTCAGGAATTCAACATGAAACATCGCTACTGGATGGTGTCGCTGCCCATCCTGCTGTCGGCCTGTGCCGCGGGATCCACGAATGGCGATAGCTCCGTGCAGCCCACCCTGCCGCCCGCCGATGTACCAAGAGTGAAGGCAGAGATTCTCGCCATGCGCGACAAGACGCTCGACGAGCTCTTTCTGCAAAAGCCCGAGACTCGCGATGAAGTGAAGAAGGCGGTCGGCTATGCGGTGTTCGATTCCTCGCAGATCAACGTCCTGCTCTTCGTCGGGGCGCGCGGCACAGGGGTGCTGGTCGACAACGCAACGCAGGCAAACACCTTCATGCTTGCAACGCGCGCCGGTACCGGGCCGGGCATCGGGTACAAGGATTTCCGCCAGGTGATGATTTTCAAGAACAAGGAAGTGTTCGACCAGTTTCGCAGGCTCGGCGCTGACGTCGCTGCGTCGGCCGACGCAACCATGAAGCTGGGCACCGCGGGATCATCGGCGGACATGTCCATGTCCTTCAATCCCTACGTGTCTACCTACCAGTTCACCGACAAGGGCGTCCTGCTGCAGGCCAACTGGGGTGGCGCCGCGTTTGTGCCCTACGCCCAGCTGAATCAGCCCTAGAGGCCTTGCGAGTGAAGTCGGCTGCCGCAGGATGGGCTCTCGCATGTGTACTCCTATCGGATGGACTACGGCGCCGCGGCAGCGAGGCCCCGCGCGGCTACGCAACTTTTTCAGGCGTTTCTCGTTGCTGCAGCGGCGAGCAGCGCAATCAGTCGATTGCTCGCCGGCGAGAGATAGCTGCTCTCGCGATATGTCACGACCATGCGGCGCCGCATCGTCGTGCCTTTGACGTTGACCTCCTTTAAACCTGAGCCAAGTTGACCGGCCTGCAAGTGGTGCCGTGAGATGAAACTCAACAGTCCGGTCTCTGCAATCAACGCCGGCAGCATCAGAAGCATGGAACTTTCTATCTGAACCTGTGGACGCGGCAAGCGCCGACGCTCGAAGGTCTGATCAAGCCAGTCGCGCGTCGGCGCGCCGGGCGGTTGCAGAACCCAGCGGTAGGCGCACAAGTCCTTCAAGACAGGCGAACTCAGAAAGACTTCGTGCGTTGCACTGGCTGCTACGACGATGGGATCTTCTGCGAGGAATTGCGACGTGATTCCGGGCTCGCCCGCACTCTCGGTTTCGATCGTCATGTCGAGCTCACCCGAGCGCAGCTTGGGCTGGAGCACGTCGCTCAGGCCGACGACGGTATGGAGCTGGACTTTGGGCGCTTCCGCTATGAGTTGGCGCACCGCGGGCGGCAGGAGAAACTGCGCCGCCGTTGGAATGATCCCGATGCGCACGGTCCCTGAGAGCCCGCTCCCGATGTCGCCGATCTCCCGTCGCGCCTCTTCCACATCAAGGCGCGTGCGCCGAGCCCATTTCAGCATCACCTGCCCGGCGGCTGTGAGCTTGATACCGCGGCCGGAGCGCTCAAAGAGAGGCGCTCCGCACACCTCCTCCAGTCGACGAACGGAGCTTGTCAAGGCCGGTTGTGTGCGGTGCAGGCGCTCGGCGGCCTGGCCCACGTGCTCGAGTTCGGCGATGACTTCGAAATAGCGCAGGTCTCGAAGGTCCATTGCAAAAGCCCAATCTATGTAATTTCAAAAACAATCAATTGGACTGTAGGCCTGGCAGCGTCAATACTCAAGGCCAAGAACCACAGGTTGCCGACACTCCGAACAGAGGCGGCATCACGAGTGGACAACCGCTGACCAGGAGACAACCTTGAAGCAGAACCCATTCCCGGAACACTGTTCGTTTCGCGCGTCACATCTCGACGAGCTGAACGACATGGCTGGCGCCGTCCGAGTCGCCCGCTAGCGTCTCTCCCTTTCCCCCACCCCCCCGCCGGCGTAGCCGGCAACCTTGAAGGAGACTTTCATGAGTCAAGCCGCTGCATTGCCCGACGTTATTCGCGACATCGAACGCACTCCCGCCGACGTCGTCGACAAGGCGTCGGCCTTCGCCTCTTCCATCCTGGCCGACGTGGCGGGGCGCCGCGGCGCCCTGCACGGGCGCATCGCCCCTTTGTCGAAGTCGATGCGCTTCGCCGGGACGGCAATCACCGTCGAGGTCCGTCCGGGCGACAACCTGATGATTCACGCCGCGATGGCGATCGCCAAGCCGGGCGACGTGCTGGTGATCGATGGCAAGGGCGACCAGACGTCCGCTCTGATGGGCGAAATCATGTCGCACCAGTGCGTTGCCCTCGGCATCGTCGCCGTCGTGATGGACGGCGCATGCCGCGACAGCGAAGAGATTTGCAAGATGGGCTTTCCGATGTATTCGGTCGGTACCAATCCGAATGGTCCCACCAAGCAGGTGCCAGGGCGCTTGAACCACCCGATCTCGATCGGCGGCGTCACCGTCCATCCCGGTGACCTGCTGGTGGGTGATGGCGACGGCGTGACCGTGATCGAGCGCGAGAAGGCGGCATCGCTGCTGCCTCTGGCCGCCGAAAAGGTCGCGATGGAGACCAAGCGCATCCAGGGCATCAAGAGTCGCGAGGCGCTTCGCCCGAGCTGGCTCGACGGCGCCCTGCGCACTGCCGGCGTCCTGAAGCAAGGAGAAACTCTGTGAGCACGACCACAAGATCCGTGGTGCTTGTCACCGGAGCTGACCTTGCAGAGCAAGCCCTGAGCCTGCTGGGTGACTACGAGGTCATCTTCGCCGGCAAGACACCGACCGAAGATGACATCGTGGCGCTGTGTGCCAAGTACAACCCGGTGGCCATCATCGTTCGCTACAGCAAGGTAGGCGACAAGGCCATGGCAGCGGCGCCTTCATTGAAGGTCATTTCCAAGCATGGCAGCGGCACCGACACCATCGACAAGGTAGCAGCGCGTGCCCGTGGCATTGAAGTGGTCGCAGCTGCAGGTGCAAACGCAGCGGCCGTCGCGGAACAAGCTCTTGCATTGCTCCTCGCATGCGCCAAGTCGATCCCGGCGCTGAATACACGGATGCATGGCGGACACTGGGACAAGGCGACGCACAAGAGCCTCGAGCTTGGCGGGCGCACGATCGGCTTGGTTGGTCTCGGTGCCATCGGACAACGATTTGCCAGGATGGTCGACGCGATGGGCATGCGCGTCGTGGGCTTCGACCCGTACGCGAAGGACCTGCCGGATTACATCCAGCCCGTGGACCTTGCAACGATCTGGCGCGAGGCCGATGTGATCTCGTTGCACTGTCCGTTGACCGAAGAGAACCGTAACCTGATCAACGCACAGACGCTGGCTGCATGCAGGCCGGGGGTCGTGGTCGTCAATACCGCGCGAGGTGGACTGATCAACGAGACGGATCTGCTGGCCGCCTTGCAAACCGGTCAGGTTGCCAGCGCAGGACTGGACAGCTTCCAGATCGAACCGATGACCGCAGGCCATCCTTTCCAGGGCGCCGCCAATCTGATTCTGAGCCCGCACATCGGGGGCGTGACGAGCGATGCCTACGTGAACATGGGCGTCGCCGCTGCCAAGAACGCGCTGGAGGTCATCGCGCGTCAATCCGTCGCCGCGTAAAGCCAGAGCGCTCATCCCTGTCGAAAGAAAAAAATGAGACAAGACATGCATGTCGATCGCACTTCAGAGGCGGCACTGGAAAAGGCAACGATGCGGCGCGTCACGCTTCGCCTCGTGCCCTTCCTGATGCTCTGCTATTTCTTCGCGCTGCTGGACCGCGTGAACGTCGGTTTCGCCGCATTGCAAATGAATCATGACCTCGGCCTTTCGGCCGCGGTCTTCGGGTTGGGTAGCAGCCTGTTCTTCGTCGCTTACTTCCTTGTCGAAGTGCCGAGCAATCTGGCGTTGGAGAAATTCGGAGCGCGTCGGTGGATCGCTCGCATCATGATCACGTGGGGAATCATCTCAGCAGGGATGGCCTTCGTCGTGGGACCGTATTCGTTCTACGTGATGCGGCTGCTGCTAGGCGCAGCAGAGGCCGGCTTCTTCCCGGGGGTGGTGCTGTTTCTCACATACTGGTTCCCGGCCGCGTACCGTGCACGAATCATTGCCATCTTCATGGTGTCGATCCCGGTCGCAAGTTTCATCGGCTCGCCGGTCTCGGCGCTCTTGCTGGAACTCAACGGCTTGCTGGGGCTCAAGGGTTGGCAATGGCTCTTCGTGTTGGAAGCGGCCCCCACCGTCCTGCTGGGTGTGGCATGCCTTCGCGTCCTCACTGACAGGCCTGCCGACGCGAAGTGGCTCTCTGCCGAGCAACGCACCTGGCTGGCAGGCCGCATCGAAGCGGACGGCGGCAAAAAGACCGCGATTGGCCACCTGTCGATCTGGCAGCTGTTTCGCAACAAGCATTTCCTTGTGATGGCGCTGGTGTGCTCGGGCGCCTCGGCGACTGGTACAGCGCTGTCGATCTGGCAGCCGCAGATCCTGAAGGGATTCGGCTTGAGCAATCTTGAGACCGGCTTCTTGAACTCCGTGCCGTATGGAATTGCCTCGGTGCTGATGGTTCTCTGGGGCCGGCATTCAGATCGCACCGGCGAACGTCGCTGGCATACCGCCCTGGCTCTCCTGCTGATTGCCTGTGGTCTCGGAGCATTGACGCTGACAAAGGGGATGCTCGCGCCCACCGTGATGCTGCTGAGCTCCGCGCTGATCGGTGCCTACTCGTTCAAGGGGCCGTTCTGGGCTCTGTCGTCGACCTGGATGTCACCACGGGCAGCGGCGGCCGGGCTGGCCGGTATCAACGCGATTGCCAATCTGGTCGGTGGGGGTGCCATCTCGCTTGTGGGCCTGATCAAGGAATCGACGGGGAGCTTCTCGCTCGCGCTCATGCCTCTGGTCCTCCTGACCTTCGTCGGAGCCTTCAGCGTGCTGTGGATGACGCGACAGCCGAGTTCGATGTCGCCCTCCGCGGCGAGTGCAGCCTGACCGCGCCCATGGACGTGCCGCCGGAGACTCATATGAACCTTCTTCAAGCTCCGTTCGTTCGCGACCTCGAGACATTCACCAGCACGCCCGCCCACTTCCGGCGTATCGGGGAGCGTTCATCCTGGGCTGACGCCAATCGCGCCGGGATGCCGGTGGTTGATTCGACCCACAGTCGCCGCACTTTCGTGAAGTCCGTCGCAGGCCTGTCCGGTCTCGCACTGGGCTTGGGCGGGTGTGCCGCCGCGCCGGCGCCCGTGGTGCGAGGAGAGCGGCTCGCCGTACCCTACTCGCACGGGAGCGAAGCGCCGGCGATACCCGTCCCGATCGGCGCGACCGATTGCCATCATCACATCTTCGATCCGCGCTTTCCGAGGCCGAACGGGCGCACCGGCATCTGGGGGACGGTGGATGACTACCGCCAACTTCAACGGCGCCTTGGCTTGTCTCGCTCGGTGATTGCTTCGCCTTCGAGCTATGGCTTCGACAACAGGTGCCTCGTGGATGCGCTCGATGCCTTCGGGGGCAGGTGCCGAGGTGTTGCGGCGGTCAGACTCGAGGACAGCGACGCCGAACTCGACCGGTTGCACGGTCACGGCGTTCGAGGCATTCGCCTGTACCTGATCGGCGACGTACCGACCCCGCCGACCCGCTTCGCTGCCTATGCCGACCGGATCGGCCGCCTCGGGTGGCACATCCAGGTCGTTGCGGTCAGCGATGAGGCCCTGGTCGCGGCGGAGCCCGCATTCAGCACGCTGCAATGCACACTGGTGATTGACCATTTCGGCTATGTGGCGCAGCCCGGCGGAATCGATCGCCCGTCGATGAAGGTACTACGCCGACTGCTCGACAAGGGCAATGTCTACGTGAAGCTGTCGGCGCCGTACATCAGTTCGAAGGTCGGTGCCCCGACCTATGCGGACGTCGATCCGGTCGCGACGGCGCTCGTGCAGGCCGCGCCCGAACGAATGCTGTGGGGTTCCGACTGGCCCCACCCGCTGGTGACGACGGATCCCAGGCCGGACGATGCAGCGATGCTGGATCGACTTGCCATATGGGCGCCTGATCCCAATCGACGACGACAGATCCTGGTCGAAAACCCCACCCGGCTTTACTGGGCGCAATAGGCGCTGCGCGGCACCGCGCGAGGCAATCGCTTCCAGGCCTGCCCACCCGAATCATCAACTTAAGGAATTCCCATGAAAGCATCTGACCTCTTTGTCAAAGCCCTGGAGAACGAGGGCGTGGACCGCATCTTTGCGGTGCCCGGCGAGGAAAACCTCGACGTCGTCGAATCGCTGCGCGGCTCGAGCATTCAGCTCATCCTGACGCGGCATGAGCAATCAGCGGCTTTCATGGCCGCAACGCACGGCCGCCTCACGGGCAAGCCCGGCGTGTGCATGGCGACGCTCGGCCCCGGCGCGCTCAACCTCGTGACGGGCGCGGCCTACGCTCATCTTGGCGCCATGCCCATGATCCTCATCACGGGCCAGAAGGCCATCATGACGGCGCGCCAGGCGCGCTTCCAGATCGTCGACATCGTCGCGACCATGAAGCCATTGACCAAGGCATCGCGACAGATCGTGAGCGCGGCCAGCATTCCGACGGTGGTGCGTGAAGCGTTCCGGCTTGCCGGGGAGGAGCGCCCGGGTCCCGTTCATCTCGAGTTGCCCGAAGACGTGGCTGCAGAAATGGTGGCGGACGACATTGGGGTGGTTGAAGTGCATCCTGTGGAGCTTGCGGCCGCGCAGGAGACGTCGATCGACCGCGCAGCCGCGCTGTTCATGGCCGCCAAGCGGCCCCTTGTGATGTTCGGTGCCGCGACCAATCGCCCACGACTCGCTGGCCAGTTGACCGATTTTGTGCGCCGGACCGGCATCCCGTTCTTCAACACGCAGATGGGCAAGGGCACCGTCGCAGGGATTGGCAGCGCTGACGGGGGCACCGAGCTTTGGATGGGCACCGCAGCATTGACCGAGCGCGACTATGTTCACGAGGCGATCGACAAGGCGGATCTGATCCTCGCCATCGGTCATGACACGGTCGAAAAGCCGCCGTTCATCATGGGCGCCAAGGGGCCGAAGGTGGTCCATGTTGGCTACACCCCGGCCATCGTGGAGCAAGTGTTCTTTCCGCATGCGGAAGTGGTTGGCGATCTCGGCTCGAGCCTTGCACGCCTGGCAGACAAGGTCGAGGGCAAGCTGCCGAACGCAGCCGCTCTGGTTCCTTTGCGGGAGAGCATTCTGAGGCGAACGATGAACCGTGCCACTGAATCGCGTTTTCCGCTCACGCCGCAGCGCATCGTCCACGACGTGCGCGAAGTGATGCCGGCCGATGGCGTGGTCGCGCTGGACAACGGCATGTACAAGATCTGGTTCGCTCGCTGCTATCGCACGCGCAGTGCCAACGCGCTGCTGCTCGACAACGCGCTGGCCACGATGGGTGCGGGCCTGCCGTCGGCCATGATGGCCGCGCTGCTGTACCCGAAGCGGCGCGTGATGGCGGTGTGCGGCGATGGCGGCTTCATGTTGAATTCGCAGGAACTCGAGACGGCCGTGCGACTGAAGCTGAACCTGGTGGTGCTCATCATCCAGGACGACGCCTACGGGATGATCCGCTGGAAGCAGGCGGTCGACAGCTTCACCGATTGGGGCCTGACCTTCGGCAACCCGGATTTCGTCAAGTACGCCGAGGCCTACGGTGCCAAGGGGCGGCGCGTGGAATCGGCCGAAGCGTTGGTGTCGACTCTGGAAGCCGCGTTCAGCGAGGGGGGCGTCCAGCTGGTCACCGTGCCTGTGGACTACTCGGAAAACAGCCGAGTACTCGTCGACGAACTCAGGAACCGGGTTCCAGAGGTGGCACTGTGAAGACCCGGGCCGCCGTTCTCTACGCAATGGATGCGAAGCCGCCCTATGCGGTCTCCCGGCCATTGCGCATCGAGGAAGTGGACCTCGCGCCGCCGGGTGCCGATGAAGTCCTGGTCAAGATCGCCGCGGCGGGCTTGTGCCATTCCGACCTGTCCGTCATCAACGGGGATCGTCCGAGGCCGATGCCGATGGCCCTGGGGCATGAAGCTGCCGGCGTCGTCGCGGAAGTGGGATCCGGAGTCACCGACCTGCAGGTCGGCGACCATGTCGTGGTTGTCTTCGTGCCGAGTTGTGGGCACTGTGCGCCCTGTGCCGAAGGACGTCCGGCGCTGTGCGAACCGGGAGCCGCGGCAAATGGCGCCGGCACACTGCTCTCCGGTGCCAGGCGATTGAGTCGCGGTTCGGAGCCGCTGAACCACCACCTGGGTTGCTCGGTCTTCGCGGAATACGCGACGATGTCGCGACGCTCCGTCGTCAAGATCGACCCGAGCGTGCCCCTGCATGAGGCGGCGTTGTTCGGGTGTGCGGTCCTCACCGGCGTGGGGGCGGTTGTCAACACGGCTCAGGTCAAGATGGGCGCCTCGGTTGCGGTGATCGGCCTTGGAGGTGTCGGATTGGCCGCTCTGATCGGGGCACAGGCAGCCGGTGCGCGCCAGATCATTGCGATTGATCTGTCGGATGAGAAGTTGGAGCAAGCGCGAGTGCTCGGCGCGACCCACACGGTCAACGCCGGGCAAGACGATGCGCTCGAGCAGATTCGGTCGCTGAGTTCCGGGGGCGTCGAGTTTGCCTTCGAGTTCGCTGGGTCGGTTCGGGCGCTGGACCTGGCCTATCGAATCACCCGCCGCGGGGGCATGACCGTCACTGCTGGATTGCCGCCGACGGCCGCATTGTTCCCGTTGCCTGCGGTCAGCCTCGTGGCCGAAGAGCGCACGCTCAAAGGCAGCTACATCGGTACCTGTGTCCCCTCACGCGACATCCCGCATTACATCGAGCTCTTCAAGCAAGGCCGTCTGCCGGTGGACAAATTGCTCACCGGTCGGTTGAAGCTCGACCAGATCAATCATGGTTTCGACCTGCTGCACGAAGGCAAGGCGATCCGACAAGTAGTGGAGTTCTGAATGTCTGACCAAACTGCAGCCATACCCGCCTCAGGCGTCGACGCGTGGGCCAAGACGATGCAACCGCTCATGAAGGCGATGTTTCCGGCAACGCCGTCGCTCGCGTTTGGGCGGGCCTCTGACGCGCGACCGTCGATCGAACAACACTTCGCGGGCCTGAACGAGACCTGGAGGGAGTCCCTCGAGCAGTGGACGGACCTGCTGAAGGAGGGCACTGAACCGTCGTCCTTGACGCCGGAGGCCCTGCGCGCGTTGTTCACGCCTGCCCGCTGGAGTGGCTCAGGCGCGACGGGCATTGATTCGGATCTGAGCCGGGTTCTCGACGGGCCGAAGTTCGCGACACTGTGGAAACTGGACCGTGACCTCGTCGAACTTCAGCAGTGCGCAGTCAGGCGCGACAAGGCGGTACAGGCCTACCAGGCCTTGGTCCAGCGCGCCTGGAACGCCGCATTTGCTCGGTTCGCCAAGAGGCTCCCATTGACCAGCGGCGACACACCGGCCACCTGGCGCGGCTTGGCCGACCGCTGGCTCGAGGTCGCCAACGAGACGTTGATCGAGGCACGCCGAACCGACGAGTTTGTCGAAGCGCAGAGTCGAATGCTTCGAGCGGCCTCGGACCACCGCCTCAAGGAACGCGAACTCGCCGAGGCGTGGTGTTCTGCGTTTCACATCCCGACGCGCAGCGAGATGGACGAAGTGCAGAAAACGACGACCGAGCTGAGGCGAAGAGTCCGTCTGCTGGAGCGCCGAGATGCCCCTACCGAGGGCGGCGGCACCGGACGCGGTCCGGTGCGCAAACCGAGGGCCGCCTCCGCTGCGACCCGTCGATCAACCAAAGCGGGAGCAGCACGATGACAACCACTGACAAATCTCCCGCCGCCCGGGCACTCTCGGAATTCAGTGAATTCAACCTGAGGATGGCACGTGGCCAGAAGCTACTCAAGCGCATCAAGGACGAGGACGTGCAGATCGCCACCGCCGACAAGGAGGTGGTCTTTCGGGAGGACAAGACGACGCTCTATCGCTACAAGTCGAGTGCCAAGCCCTCCATCGGCGTCCCTGTCCTGGTGGCGTATGGACAGATCGGCCGCTACACGATGACGGATCTGCAGGAGGATCGCTCGATGCTGCGAAACCTCCTGGCGCTCGGCGTGGATGTCTATGCGGTGGATTGGGGCAGTCCGAGTCGCAGCGATCGATGGCTGACTTTCGAAGACTATGTCGATGTCTATCTGAACGACTGCGTCGAGTTCATCTGCCGTCAACACGACATCCCGGCGATCAACCTGCTGGGAATCTGCGAAGGCGGGCTCTTCTCGCTTTGCTATGCGGCGCTCTATCCGGAGCGCGTGAAGAACCTGATCCTGACGATCACGCCGGTCGACTTCCATCAGGACCAGGCCGAGGGCAGGGCCAACCATGGGCTGCTGAACCTCTGGACGCGCGGCATGAGCGCCGATGACATCGATCATCTGATCGAAGCCAATGGCAACCTCCCTGGAGAGCTGATGAGCTACGTGTTTGCCCAGATGACGCCGGGCGCCACCTTGTCCAAGTACAACCTCGGCCTGCTCGACACGTTCGACGATGAGAAGAAGCTTCTGAACTTCCTGCGCATGGAGAAGTGGCTGGCGGACCGGCCGCACCATCCGGGCGAGGCGGCCAAGCAGCTGCTTGTCAATCTCTACAAGAACAACGAGTTGATACGCGGTGAGTTCGCACTCGGCGGTCGCAAGATCGACCTGGCCGAGATACGAGTGCCAGTGCTGAACGTCTTTGCCAAGGACGATCACATCATCCCGCCGAAGACGACGCAGGCGCTTCGCCAGGCTGTCGGCACCAAGGACTATTCCGAGATCGGCCTCGACGGTGGCCATGTCGGCGTATTCGTCAGCGGCAAGTCGCAAGGGGTGCTGGGCAAGGGCATCTTCGATTGGCTGAAGAAGCGCGATCGGTAGCCGGTGGCCAACCGCCAAGCTATTGCGACGCAACCCCGGCTCAGAGACGTGCAGGTGCTAGGGCACGGCGGCTTCCGGCGGCTTGCTTACGCGGAGTGGGGATCCGAGAACGCGACGCGCACGGTCCTATGCGTGCACGGCGTGTCCCGCACGGGTCGTGATTTCGACGTGCTGGCAACGGCGTTGGCCGCCGAAGGCGCCCGGGTCATTGCGCCGGACCTTCCGGGGCGAGGGCGCAGCGAATGGCTCGCCTCACCGTCGCATTACACGGACCGGGCCTACACGGGTGCCATGTCCACCCTTCTGGCCCGGCTCGACGTCGATCAAGTCGACTGGATCGGAACCTCGCTTGGCGGCCACATTGGCATGTTGATGGCGTCGGATTACGCGACGCCCATTCGACGGCTGGTGCTCAATGACTTCGGCGCAAGGGTGTCGGCGTCAGCCCTGCGGCGTATCGGGGCGGACCTGTCGAAGCGGTGGCGATTCGCATCGGTCGACGAACTCGAGGCGCACCTGCGCGAAATTCATGAGCCTTTCGGTCAGTTGTCCGATGCGCAGTGGCAGCAGCTCGCGCATCACAGTGCCGTGCCGGACCCTGCTGGAGGCGTGCGCTTTCATTTCGATCCTGGCATTGCGAGGCGCTTTGCGATTCCGATCTACCTCGACATCGTGTTGTGGCAACTCTGGGACAAGATCGACTGCCAGGTGCTGATCCTGCGCGGCGAAGACTCTGATCTGCTGACCGAATCGACGACCCGGGAGATGCTCAGCCGCGGGCCGGCCGCGAAGGCCGGCAAGGTTGTCATGGCCAGGATCCCCGACTGCGGACACGCGCCCGCCTTGATGGACGACCAACAGATCGCCCTCATCAAAGAGTTCCTCTTCGGTTCCGGACCGGTCGAGCGCCCGAAGGCTCGACGAATGGCTGCGGGCGCTCCGTCCTCCACTCCCTCCTCAGCGAGCACACGATGAAACAAGACAAGGTCGTCTCGGCCGACGCTGCGATCGCGCTGATCCGCGACGGCGATGCGGTCAGTTGCTCGGGCTTCGTCGGTATCGGCACGCCCGAAGTCTTGATCGAGGCGCTGGAGCGACGCTTCGTCGAGACGCAAGGTCCTCGCGACCTCACCCTCGTCTTCGCCGCGGCGCCGGGCGACGCCAAGGAGCGAGGGCTCAATCGCCTGGCGCACATGGGGCTGGTCAAACGGGCCATCGGCGGCCATTGGTCCTTGATACCCAAGCTGGCCAAGCTGGCGACCGACAACCTCATCGAGGCCTACAACCTCCCGCTCGGCGTCATCTCCCACCTGTACCGCGACATTGCCGCGCATCGTGCCGGCTCCGTGAGCAAGGTGGGGCTGGGGACCTTCGTCGATCCGCGCAATGGCGGTGGCCGGATCAATGCCCTGACCACCGAGGACCTGGTGCGAGTCATGGAGATCGACGGTGAGGAGTGGCTCTTCTACAAGACCTTTCCCGTCAATGTGGCGCTCATTCGCGGAACCACCGCTGATCCATCCGGCAACATCACGATGGAGCGCGAGGCGTTGGTGCTGGACGCGCAGGCAGCCGCGATGGCAGCGCGCAATGCCAACGGCCTGGTCATCGCCCAGGTCGAGCGAATCGCTGCGGCCGGCTCCCTGGACGCGCGCAGTGTCGTGGTGCCAGGCGCATTGGTGGACTGTGTGGTGCTCGCGCCGCCAGCTTTGCACGCGCAGACCTATGGCACGGACTACAGCGCGGCGCTTTCAGGCGAGATCAAGGTGCCGACGGACAGGATCGTCCCGCACGCTCTCGATGAGCGAAAGCTGATCGCGCGACGTTGCGCCTTCGAGCTGCCGCTGGGGGGCGTCATCAATCTGGGCATTGGCGTGCCGGAAGTCGTCGCTTCCGTGGCAGCCGAAGAGCGCGTGCTCGACGACCTGACACTCACAGCCGAGCCTGGGGTGATCGGCGGCATGCCGCAGGGCGGACTCGACTTCGGTGCGGCAGTGAATGTGCAGTCACTGTTGCACCAGAACCAGCAGTTCGATTTCTACGATGGCGGTGGGCTTGACCTCGCCTGTCTGGGCATGGCTGAAATAGACCGCGTCGGCAATGTCAACGTGAGCCGCTTCGGACCTCGGCTCGCGGGCGCCGGCGGGTTCATCAACATCAGCCAGAATGCGCGGCGCTTGGTGTTTGCCGGCACCTTCTCGGCCGGTGGGTTGGAGGTGTCCATCGAGGACGGCAAGGTGCGCATCGATGCCGAAGGGAAGAAACGCAAGTTCGTCGATGCGGTCGAGCAGATCACCTTCAGCGGCCCGCTTGCCGTCGGCAAGGGCCAATCGGTGCACTACGTGACGGAACGCTGTGTCTTCAGGCTCGAGCCGCAGGGCTTGCAGCTGATCGAAGTCGCGCCTGGCATCGACATCGACCGCGACATCCTCGGCCACATGGAATTTCGCCCGGCGATCGGCACCGTGTCCACGATGGACGCGCGCATCTATCGTCCCAAGTCCATGGGGCTCGCCGGGGTCCTCCAGGACCTTCAGCTCTCCGACCGATTGAGCTACGACGCCGACCGCAACATCCTGTTCGTCAATTTCGAGGGGATGGCGATCCGCAGTGTGGAGGACATCGAGAGCGTTCGGCGCGTGTTCGAGGCGCTGTGCGTCCGGATCGGCCACAAGGTCAACGTGGTCGTCAACTACGACGGCTTTCGACTCGACGAAATGGTGAGCGAGACCTACGAGGAGGTGGTCGCCACCTTGCGCACGAGGTTCTACAGCTCCGCGAGACGCTATGCGACAAGTGCCTTCATGCGCGCGAAGTTGGGCCCCGGCTTGCAGGCCCGTCATGCCTCGGCGGGCGTGTTCGAGACCCGCGCCGACGCTGCAGCGTTTGTTCGCCAGAGCTCGCGCAACGCCGACGCGGGCTGAGCCAGCGCATACCAAAAGCCAAATCTATCGATGGCAATAAAAGATCAATTGGACCATCCGGGTTCAAACGCGAATACTTGCGCCATCAAACGCACTGCTGGCACTGATCGGCAGACCACAGACAGATATTTGGAGACAAGCAAATGGAACTTTTTCGCCGTACCGTTTCTGCATCGCATCGCTCCGCTGTCGTCGCCCTGACGACGACCGTTGTCATGGCTGCAACCTTTTGCGCGACATCCGTCAACGCACAGGCCTACCCCGCGCGCCCGATCAAGCTGATCGTGCCGTTTCCCGCTGGCGGTGGCACCGACCTGATTGCGCGTGAAGTCGCGAACAAGGTGGCCGTCACCAATGGCTGGTCGATCATCATCGACAACAAGCCCGGCTCCGGCGGCAACTTAGGCGTGGATACTGCGGCCAAGTCGCCCGCTGACGGCTACACACTGGTGCTCGGTCAAACGAGCAACCTGGCGATCAATCCGACGCTCTACCCCAAGCTTCCTTACAACCCGGAAAAGGATTTGACGCCAATCGTCACCATCGCGAGCGCGCCGCTTGCGATGGTGGTAGCGGCGAACTCTCCCTACAAGACGGTCGCGGACGTGGTGGCCGCAGCCAAGGCCAAGCCAGAGACGTTGAACTACGCCAGCTCGGGCAGCGGCACGGTCGCGCATCTCGCGACCGAACTGTTCCAGAAGACCGCGGGTGTCAAGTTCACGCACGTTCCGTACAAGGGCGCCGCACAGGGTTCGACCGACCTCATTGGTGGCCAGATCCAGATGTACATGTCGTCGGTTCCTACGCTGATCGGCTACATCAAGAACGGGAAGATGCGCGCCATCGCGGTGACATCGCCCAAGCGCACCGCTGACCTCCCGGGCGTGCCGACCATCGCCGAGTCCGGCTTCAAGGGCTTCGAGGCCGTCACCTGGTTCGGCGTGGCCGGTCCGGCCGGATTGCCCAAGGACGTCGTCGCCAAGCTGAACGGGGCGTTCAACAAGGCGCTGCAAGACCCCGAGGTTCAAAAGAAGCTCGCCGGTCAAGGCGCCGACACGATGGGCGGCACCCCGGAGCAGTTCGCCAAGCTGATTCATGAGGACATCGGGCGCTGGGGCCCAATCGTCAAGGAGTCCGGCGCCAAGGTCGACTGAAGCCGCGGCTGACGGCACCATCGGGGGCACAGAATGCCTACCTTTAAAGCCGAGACGGTCACTGCACCGTTCTCGGCCGGGAAGGGCCGCACGTCCGCGACAGTTCCGTCGGGCGCCTGCGACTGCCATGTGCATGTGTATGACGCCTCGTTTCCGGCGGTCCCCGGTGCAAGGCTGACGCCGCCAGATGCAACCGTGGCGGACTACCGACTGCTTCAGGAGCGAACCGGTACCGAGCGGGTGGTGTTTGTCACACCGTCGACCTACGGCACGGACAACAGGCTGATGTGCCGCGCACTCGCGGAAGTCGGCGGATCGGCACGCGGCATCGCCGTGATCGATGGAGAGATCCGTGATCGTGAGCTGCAAACGATGCACGAGGCCGGGGTCCGTGGCGCTCGCTTGAACTTGTCGCTCGGTGTCGTCAGCTCCCCTGATCAGTTGGAAACTCTCGCGGCACGGATTGCGCCACTGGGCTGGCATCTGCAGTTGCTGGCGGCACCCGACGTACTCGCCCAACTCGGCGATCGTCTCGAGCAGCTTCCGGTTGACGTCGTGTTCGACCATTTCGGCCGGATCGCACCTTCGCTGGCAACCCGTCATCCGGCCCACGCACTCGTCCTGCGACTGCTCGCCAAGGGACGCGCGTGGGTCAAGCTCTCGGGCGGTTACATCGTCAGCGAATCGGGACCTCCGGACTACGAGGACGTAATTCCCTTGGCGCGCCAGTACCTGCGCTCCGCGCCGCAGCGCGTGTTGTGGGGCAGTGATTGGCCCCACGCCTCCGCGTCTGCCGGTCATCAGTCGATGCCTGATGACGCCCATCAGATGACGATGCTGGCCCATTGGGCCAATGACGAAGCAACGCTGCACCGCGTGCTGGTCGACAACCCCGTCGCGCTGTACGGATTCCCGAAAGTTTGAAGGAAACGCCATGAAGCTCACCGCCCGCCGCGCGTTCAGCGCCACCGTTCTCGCATTGCTTGCCGCCGCAGGTGTTCCTGCTTCTGCGCAGACCACTTGGCCTACCGGCAAGCCCATCACGTGGGTGGTGCCGTATCCGCCGGGCGGAACGACCGACATCCTCGGTCGCGCCGTCGCGCAGCGCCTCGGCACCTCGCTCGCCGCGACAGTGATCGTTGACAACAAGGCCGGCGCAACTGGAACCATCGGTTCCGCCTTTGTCGCCAAGGCGGCACCGGACGGCTTCACGATGTTGGGCACATCGATCGGTCCCCAGGCCATCGTGCCAAACCTGGTTCCGAAGATGCAATACGACCCGGTCAAGGCCTTCGAGCCGGTGTCGTTGATCGGCACGATCCCCCATGTTCTGGTCGTGAGCACCTCGCAACCGTTCCGGACCGTCGCCGACCTCGTCGCAGAAGCCAAGGCGCACCCTGATGCACTGTCGTTCGCTTCGGGCGGCAACGGGACCATTCTGCAGATGCAGGGGGAACTGCTGCGCCTGCAAACGGGCACGAAGATGACGCACGTGCCCTACAAAGGGGACACGCCTGCCATCCAGGACGTGTTGGCAGGTCATGCCGGCTTCATGTTCGCGCCGGTGGCGGCGGCATTGCCTCATGTGCAGAGCGGCCGTCTAAGGGCATTGGCGGTGACTTCATCCGCACGGCTCAAGGCCTTGCCGGATGTGCCGACCATGGCGCAGGCGGGAATCAAGGACTTTGTCGTCGAGCAATGGCAGGCGGTCTATCTACCTGCTGGCACGCCCCAGCAGGTTGTGCAGCGTCTCCATCAGGAGATCGTGCGAATCCTCAAGGACCCCGAGGTCGTTGCCATGGCTGACAAGCTGGGCGTCACCTTGGTCGTTAGCTCGCCGCAGCAGCTTGCCGACACCCAGAAAGCCGACCTGACGAAGTGGGGCCGGGTGATCAAGGACGCCGGCATCAAGGTCGATTGACCGCCAAATAATCACCGGAGACATTCATGATTTGCCATCTCGAAACGACGCGCCGTCGCTCATTCGCGGCCACTGCCGTCCTGGCCCTCCTTGCGATTCCCGCAGGGCCGCTGCTGGCGCAAGGCGCCTATCCGACGAAGCCGGTCAAGATCGTCGTGCCCTATCCGCCGGGCGGCGCCGTGGACCAGGTGACGCGAAAGGTCGCCCACAAGCTGACCGAGCAGACAGGGCAGAGCTTCTTTGTCGAGAACAAGGCAGGTGCTACCGGCACCATTGGAGCCCAACAGGTTGCCAAGTCTTCGCCGGACGGCTACACGCTGATGGCGAACGACACGACCTACTCGATCCTGCCGCACGTCTTCAACAAGCTGCCATTCGATCCCGACCGTGACCTGGTTCCGGTCGCGGCGTTCAACTTCGCTCCGATGGCGCTCGTGGTCGGTTCGGAGTCCAAGTTCAAGACGCTCGCGGATCTCGTCGGGTACGCAAAGGCAAATCCTGGCAAGCTCAACTACGGCACTGGCGGTGCGGGTACCACGCCTCACTTTTCAACCGAGGCCTTGGCAACTGCCGCCAAGATCGATGTCACGCACGTGCCCTTCAAGGGCGCTGGTGAGGCAACGCTGGCCCTCTTGTCCGGCACCATCGACTTTCAGATTGCGTCGACGCCCGGCGTGATGGGGCAGGTCAAGGGTGGCAAGGTGCGCCTGCTGGGCATCAGCGGCGACAAGCGGCTGACAGCTTTGCCCGAGGTTCCGACCTTTGCCGAAGCTGGCATCAAGAACTACGGCGTCATCAATTTCACCGGGCTCTGGGCACCGAAGGGAACACCGGCACCCGTGATGCAAAGGCTGCAGAAGGAGATTGCGATCGCCATGGCAAGCCCGGACGTGCAGAAGTTCTCTGCCGACCTGGGTTCCGTGCCTTCGGTTGTCTCGGGCGATGCATTCGCAAAGATGTTGCGCGACAACACGGAGCTTTGGAGCAAAGTAGCCGCGGCCGCAAAGGTGGAAAAGCAGTAGTCGGTTTGATCGTGATCTCACGAAGCCGCCACGCCCGGAGCACCATCGATTTCGGGCCGCGCGAAAGCGGACGGTCGCGACTGACAGCTTGTGGCCCCGGGACTGCCTGTTCGCCAAACTCGCCGGGAGAAGTCCTCGGCCAAAGGGCGATCACGCCGAAGGGCAGCTCAGGCACGGCCGTGAATAGGTGCTCGAGGCCAATTGCGGACGTTCTGTGCTGCGCTAGGATTGGGGCGCCCCGAGCGAACCGAGGCCACGCCCGACGCTCGTGGTACACGAGCTCACTCTCACTCTTCAAGGGAGGGCTTCTATGGCCGAGACCACCAAGGTAAAAGGACCCGCCTCATATTTTCCGTCCATCGAGAAGACCTACGCCAAGCCAATAGCGCATTGGATGGTTATTCTGGAGAAGATGGGTCCGTTGAAGCACATGGAGCTGGTCAACTGCCTGAAAGCCCAGCACCAGGTCGGACACGGGCACGCGAACGCCTTGGTGGCGGCCTTCCTCGCGACCAAGTAGCGCGCCCAGCGCGTCATGAAACCTGGCCGCGATGTGCCGTGCGGTTGCCAGCCCCGAACAGACTGCAGCCGCCACAACCGGACCTCCAATCAAATGGCTCACCTGACCCCATATGGCACACATCGAGGACATCGCCAGCCTCTACAACTTCATCGGTCCCGTGGTGTTGACGGCCCCCTCCGCTTCCCACGTCGGGACTACCTCGGGACGACGAGCAGATGAACGTAGACGAAGCGTTCGCGGTATTCCGCCGGAGGATCGACCTGGTCAAAGCGCCTCGTCGATACTGTCAAAACGCTTCTGTCACCGACAAGTAGACCGCCTGCGAATTGCTCCCACGAGCAACGTCGATCCGAAGATTGATGCGCTGGTCTTCAAGCACCATATAACGCACCCCTACGCCGTAGCCCACCGGAAGGTTGCGGCTCGTGATGTCGCCGAAGCGATCGGCGACCGCGCCGGTGCCGACGAATGCGACGATGCCGACGCGGCCGAAAGCATGCCATCTCAGTTCCGCCTGCCCCAAAAGCATCGAGCGCCCAATGTAGCGGGTGGCAGGGTAGCCGCGCAGTTGCAGGAAGCAGTAGTCGAAGAGCGGCACGTCGCCGCCCTTGGCGCATGCGTGCACGTCCGTGGCAAGCACAAGGTCCTTGCGCAGCGATATGTACTTGCGATAGCGCAGATTGATTGAGTTGTCTGCGACGTCTCCGCCCAAGCCTCGCCGGTTGAACAGGCTGTGGAATTCGAGCAGGGAGCCGTCATGCGGAGCGAACTTGTTGTCTCGCGTGTCGCGCTCCAGGAGCGCACCGGCGCCGGACGTTCGCACGTCGGCCGGACCGGTGGTCATCGGATCAGCGCCGCCCACGCCGAAGGTCTGGCGGACATCGGCGTAGCGAAACTGTCCGCCTAGATACCAGTTGGGGACGATGCGGTAGTAGAGCGTCGCTTGAAGTACCGCAGCGTCAACCGTCCAGCGCACACCGACTGGTGATGACGCAGATGGCGCGCCGCTGCCAAAGAAATCGAGGTTCAAGTGCCCGAAACCGGCCAAGCCAGAGAAGCGCCAGCGGTCCGCGTCCCAATAGCTGGTCTGGGCGACGCCGGCGACATAGCTGCCGTTGTTGGTTCCCATGCCGAAGGCCGCAGTCAGTGAAGGTGGCTGGGTGGTCGCTTCCTCGGCAGTCTGTGGATGGAAGTACATCCCGAGCACCGCCAAGCCGCTGCCCAATGTGGGATCGGCCAGCGGGATGGGCACTACGGTCGACTGGGATTTCTTGTCCTGCGGCTCCGAGGTCGGAGGCAACGAACTCGGCGCCTGCGCAGTGTCGACCGGATTGAGCTGCATCAAGGGCCCGTTTGGAGCCAAGTCTGCAACATCCGCGCCGGCGTTCGCAGTCACGCCCGCCATGCCGAGCACGACCCATAGCCATGCGCGGTCCCTTCGAGGAACGACTTTCCGCACAGGCTATTGGCGTGACGGCGGCCGCCGCTCAACTGCCCGGATGCTGCAGCAGTTCAACCTCTTTCAGCCGCTTGAGCGCGTCTTCCTGCTTCAGAAGACCGTAGTTGATACCGCCCGCATTCAGCGAGCTGCCGGCCTGGTAGGGGTAGTCACCGAAGTCCGAGAAAAAGCGCTTCACCTCGCCCTGGATGGGCACTAGCAGCCACATCTGCCGGGCGATGAAATCTAGCGCGCCCCCGCCGTCCTCGATGCCGCGCTCGTAAGGGTCCATGCGCAGGTTTGTGATCATGGCCCATGCGGAAACCGAGCGAACACCGGTGGCGATGTTGCCGTGCTGCGTCGCGAAGCTCACCTTCCAGTCGCGATAACGCACCGCGTTGAGGTTGCCGCCTTGGTCGAAGTACATGATCGACTGGCGCGGTGCTTCCTTTTCCTTGCCCTGGAAATAGGGCACGAAGTTGTAGCCATCGAGATGCACCTTGAACTTCTTCTTGCCCAGTGTCGTGCCCTTGGCCAACTGCTCTTTGATGTCGGGAACGCCGGCCGCCGCGCACAGTGTCGGGAACATGTCGATCAGCGAGATGGGGTCGTTGTAGACCGTGCCCGGCTTGATGGTGCCGGGCCAGCGAATCAGCATCGGAATGCGGAATCCGCCCTCCCAGGTCGAGCCCTTCTCGCCGCGGAACATGGTCATCGCGCCGTCCGGCCACAGCGCGAGTTCGGCGCCGTTGTCGGTGGTGTAGACCACGATGGTGTTGTCGTCGAGCTTCAGGTCGTCGAGGAGTTTGAGCAACTCGCCCACGTGACCGTCATGCTCGACCATGCCGTCCGCATGCAGGCCCTTGCCCGTCTTTCCGATGGATTCCTCCTTCAGGTGCGTGAACACGTGCATGCGCGTGGTGTTGAACCAGACAAAGAAGGGCTGCTCGGCCTTGGCGCTGTTGGTGATGAACTGCTTGGCCGAGGCAAGGAACTCCTCGTCGATAGTTGGCATGCGCGCCGTGTTGAGAGGTCCGGTGTCTTCGATCTTGCCGCCCGCAATCGAATGGATCACGCCGCGCGGTCCAAACTTCTTCTTGAACGCGGGGTCCTTCGGATAAAAGTAGCCCTCGGGCTCTTCCTCGGCATTGAGGTGGTATAGGTTGCCAAAGAATTCATCGAAGCCGTGGTTGGTCGGCAGATGCTGGTCTTGGTCGCCCAGATGGTTCTTGCCGAATTGGCCGGTCGCGTAGCCTTGCGCCTTCATGGCGTCTGCAATGGTGGGCATCCACTCGGTGATGCCGTGCGAGTCGCCCGGCATGCCGATAGTAAGCAGCCCCGTGCGAAATGGCTCCTGGCCCAGTATGAAGGATGCACGGCCCGCCGTACAGCTCTGCTGGCCGTACGAGTCCGTGAAGAGCGCGCCCTCGTTGGCGATTCGATCGATATTCGGCGTCTGGTAGCCCATGAGGCCGCGCGTGTACGCGCTGACCTGAGGGACGCCGATGTCGTCGCCGAAAATCACGAGGATGTTCGGCTTGCCCGAACCGGCCTTGGAGCCTTTTGCGGTCTTTGCGTTGTCGGTGGCCATGGTGGCTACTCTCTCTTTCGTGAGTTAGGGGATGGAGAAAACACAGGCGTTTGCGGCCGCCTGTTCGCCGATCGCCGCACTTGGGCAGCGCATGAGAGGCCCGCTAGACGTCCTGCGAATACGCGCCGCCCGTTGTTGTTAGCCCGCCTTCGGCGGCGTTGCGTCAGGTTCGGGCTCGACGAGCATGAGCGGACGTCCGGCCAGAAGCAGCCAGATCGGCAGCACTGCCACGCATAGCAAGGGCAGCAATTCCGTCCCGGGGATCATCACCACACCCATGAACAGACTGAGCCAGCCGTCCCGCGTGACCACCAGAGTGAAACCGAGAACCGAACAGGCCACGGTCAGCGCGCCGGGCACGGACGGGAAGACCTGGTGTACCAACAAGCCGAAGGCCACGCCGACGAACACCATCGGAAAAATGCGGCCGCCGCGAAAGCCGCATGTGGCCGAGACCAGGATGGCCACCAGCTTGATCACGATGACCATCGCCATCGCGGAGATGGAGTAGTCACCTGCGCTCGTGGTGAGCAGCTTCATTTCGCCGAGGCCCTTGAACATGGTGATCGGGCCGCCCAGGATGCCCAGCAGCCCCAGCAGGAATCCGCCCACCGTCATCGCCAGCACCACATTCCCCATGGACTTGAAGAGCCTGTGGAAGATCGGAAACAACCAGACCGCGATCATGCCGATGGCGACGGCCGCGATCGCCACCAGGATGCCGACGCCGATGTCGGTCAGCGTGGGCTGCGTGTAAGGCTGAATCGGCAATGCGAAGCTCAACTCCTCGAACTGCGCCATCGTGAGGCCGCCGGCGCCAGCCGCCACGAGCGGCCCGAAGAGTTGGTCCCAGACCGGCTTGTCCTTGTTGCCGGTGGCGACCATCTCGGAGAAAAGCAGTGCCGCGGCGACGGGCGTGCCGAACATCGCGCCGATGGTGCCGGCCGCGGCGAACATGACCCAGCTCTTGGCCGGTACGCGGGGAATCAGTCGCGTGCCCACCGCGACCACGATGCCCACGATGGTGGCGATGATCGGATTCTCCGGTCCGAGGCTGACTCCACCGGCCAAGGCGATGACCAGCGCAAGCACCAAACCGGGCAGCACGAACAAGGGAGTCGGCTCGCCGAACAGTTCGATGGTCGCAGGATCCGGCCCGGCATGCCCTGGAACGAAACGCACAATCGAGCCGACGACCAGCCCAGTCAGTGTCAGCACACTGAGGACCCACCACCACGTCGCGGCCGTCGCACCGAAGCTGGCAGGAAGCGTCTGCCAAAGGAATTTCTGCAGGAGATTCGCCGCTGCTACGACCAGCGCGAGGATGATCGCTGCCGTGATGCCCACGACGATTGCGGGGATACCGAGCGTCAGCATCGAACGCTCTCGCGCCGTCGTGAAGTCGAATGAGCTCTTGTGCACCGACAGGTGACCTTTCATGGGGGCTATCCATGACACAAGGGCCGGAGCTTATTTCGCTGGGCACCTGTGTGCTTGTAGGACAAGGCCGTTTGCCAGGGGCGCGCCACGGCGTGGTGCAAGGAGCGTATGCCGGCGGCCAGGAGGCTCGACGCACGAGGAGAGAGGCGTAGTCTTAGGCAGCGTCGACAGCTGGATGGCCACTTCGGGCCATCCAGCGAAGCGTTCACAAAGTTCATCCAATGCTGGTGTGCGACTCCGCAGAACGCTCCTGTGTGAGCGTCCGGTCTGGAGCGAGATGGCTGTCCGCTTCGGGCCCCGAACGCCAGTTCTGGATGTGGGGATTCAACCGGTCGTGCACCGGAAAGAGCGTCAAGGTCAGCTCAGAGTCGCTGCCGTTCCGTTCGAAAACTCGTACAGCCGCGACCAGTCGCCTGATGCGGAAGATCAAGCGATCGAACGCTGGCAGCGTAGAACCTGCCCCTGCACCGCTTCGGCTGCGAGGCAGAGCGGGCGCGAAGTCTACCTATGGGACGAACTGGGCTTTCGCTCCGACACCGTGCCCTGCAAGCCTTGGGCGCCCAAGGCTTGGCAAGCGCGTGCCAGTTCAACGTGCATATGTTGCCGTTCGGCGTACGCTATCGCCCGTTTCAATAGCGCCTGGCCCTCGTCGATGCGGCCCTCTGCCTGGGCTCGGACGCCTTGAAGCCGCCATTGCAGGATCGCTGCCGGCGGAAAGCGCCGCACATGCATCGCCAGCGTAGGCTCGAACGCTTGCCATGCGGCTTCCAGCGGCCCATGCTCGGCACTGCTGGACGGTTCATGCGCGCACAGCGCCAGCAAGGTGTCGCCCAGTCCCGCGTACCCCTCATGCGCCCACCACGCACTTTGCATGCGACGGGCGGCTGCCACGCCGGCGTACACCGCCGCTCGCGCTGCCGGGACGTCACCGCTGCGCCAGGCGAGTCGCGCGGCCAGGCCGAGGCGACGCAACGTGTAGGCGGCGTCGACGTTTTCCATTTCCGTCATGGCAAGCACGGCGCGTTCGTAGTGACAGCGCAGCATGTCGTCATCGATCGGTTCCAGGCAGAGCCCCACTTCGACCAGCCCGATCGGGCCCCATGCGCGCCACGATTCGCCGGGGCGGCGCAGGGCCAGTTCATCGAGTTCGTGGAAGCGCCGCAAGGACTCGTCGAGCCGCCCCTGGAAGAACGCCAGCTTCGCCGAGAGTGCGCGCATGTTCATTTCCTGCCGGCCACAGCGCAGGCGGGCAAATTGCTGCGCCGACGCCTCCAGTTCCTGCGCCAGGCTGTCCCAGTCGCCCAGGCCGGCGAGCACGACACAGCGGCTTTCGCTGAACAGGGCACTCACGCGTGGGTCACTGGCCGGCAGACTCGCTTGCAGTTTCTGGGCCCGCGCGACCAGCCGTCGCGCGATGGCGGGGTGTCCCGCGGTCGAGACAGCAAGCGCGCTCGATCCCACGCGAAGACCGCCATGCAGGCGCAAGCGTCGAAATAGCATGTCGGCCTCCAGCGAGATGCGCATCAAGGGGCGCTGGTCGGGCGAGAACACCAACAAGCCCATGGTGCAGTAGAGGCTGCGCAGGACCAGGGCCGAGAAGGCGGAGCGGGATGGATCGTGCGCAGGCCATTCGTCCAGGGCGAGCAAGCGGCGGGTCGCCGGCATCAGCTCGGCCCATGGCGTCTGTTCGAGGTCGGCAGTGCACAGTCCGAGTTCGGCCAGCGCATGGATGTAGCCGCGCAATGCGGCCCTGGATGCGCCACAACCGTTGAGCAGTTCGGCGCGTCGCAGCCCCCAGCCGACCCTCTGCCATCGCGGCAGCTCGCCATATTCCAGCGCCTGCGCCAGCAAGGTCGCGGACTCGGCTTGCCGATCGGCGTGCAGCAGCATGGCTACGGCGCGGTCGGTCCAATCCGCCGAACGCGAGGGCTGCATGCGGCCGGCCATGTGGCGCACTGCAGCCATCAGCGTCGGCGCCGAGCCGCACGCGCTGTCGGCCACGGTCATCGCCCTGGCGGCCGCCCCTTCATCGTCCGTTGGCAGGTCGGAAAAAGGCAAGACCGATGGCATGCGCTCGTCCAGCCATTGCACGACCCGCTCCATCACCAACGGCTGGGCCGTGGACGCGCCGGCCTGCCGCCGCAACCAGGCCAGCAGCAAGGGATGAAAGCCGAGGCGGCCGTCACCCTTCGCGTCGCCGCTGCGCATCAGCCAGGAATGCGAGCGCAAGGTCGCGAGTGCTGTGTCGCTGGCGCCAATGACGCGCGCCAATTCGGTATCGAAGTCGCCCGGCAGCTGCGACAGGCGCAGCGCCGTGTCGCGGGCGTCTGCGTCGAGCAGCGCCCATGAGTCGTCGAGGACGGTGTCGAGGCTGCGGTGCTGATCGGTTTCGTCGCGGTCGCCGTCGACCAGCGGATCACCCTTGTCGAGGTGCTCGAGCACGGGCGCCACGCCAGCGGTGTGGACGCTTCGGGCCGCCATTTGCAGTGCAAGGGGCAGGCCTCCGACGAGACGACAGATGCGTTGCACGGACTCGGCCTGCGCGTCGGCATCGAAACCTGGTACGAGCCGCCGCGCGGCCGCGCTGAACAGCCGCACCGCCGGCGCCATGCCCAGCCCGCCCAGTTCCAGCAACCATTCCTGGCCTCCGCCCACCCGCACGCGCGAGGTGGCCAGCACCTTCACGCCCGGCGCGCGCTCGCGCAACATCGGCTCGAAGGTGCGCGCCGCGGGGACTTTCTCAAGGTTGTCCAGCGCCAGCAACAGCGCCCCGGCGGCGTGACGGTCGGCCCCGGTGCGCGCCACGATCTGCTGGATCAGGCTTTCGGCGTCCTGCAGCGCGCCACCGCCATCAACACGGCCGCTCAGCCAGAGCACGCCGTGACGGCAACACGGCCCCCACGCTTCGGCGGCGGACTGGGCCAGCCGTGTCTTGCCAACGCCGCCCGGGCCCGTGATCGTGAGCCAGCGGCAGGCCGGGTCGCCCAATCGCTCGCACGCGAGATCGAATTCGGCTTCGCGGCCAATCAGATCGGGCGTGGCGGAAGCAATCGATGGCGGCGTGGTCGCGACATTTTCGGCGGACGGGTCACGCAATAGCGCCATCGGTGCCTCTGGCGACACGTGTGCAGCCTTCGGCGCACGGGCGTCCGAATGAATGCGTGTGTAGAGCGCGTAGCACTCGGCCGACGGCCTGGCGCCCAGCCGTTGGAGGAGCGCGGCGCGGCAGGCCTCGTATTGCGCGATGGCGGCCGTGCGACGGCCGGATGCCGCCAGCAGGCGCATCAGCGCCATGTGCGCTGCCTCGTCGGCGTCGTCAACGTCGAGCAGGCTGCGGGCTTGCGAGGCCGCGTCGTCGAGTGCGCCTGCGGCTTCGCAGCGTCGAAGCAGGTCGTGGCGTAGCAACTGAAGCTCGCGCTGGGCGCGCGGACGCGCTTGCGCGAGCCATTCCTCGAAGCCCTCCGCGCTCCCGACTTCGAAGCCATCAAGCAGCGGGCCACGCCAGGCGTCCGCCGCGGCGCAGCGCCCGGCAGGTGCCATTTCGGGCGATGACATGGCCCGGGTCAAGGCGTGCAGGTCCACTTCCAATGCCGCGCCGGGTGCAAGGCCGATTTGTTGGGCATCGACCAGCAACAGCTCGGGCAGCCAGCGGCGCAAGCGCGAGAGTGCACCACGAAGGTTCGACCGGGCCGATGCTTCGTCCAGTTCGCTCCAGAGCATCGAGGCGAGCTTCGTGCGGGCGACGGAGCCGCCAACCGCCGCAAGGTAGAAGAGCAGCGCCTGTTGCTTGGGCGCGAGCAGGCGCGTCAGCGCCTGGCCGTCCAGTTCGAGCCGCCCCTGTCCCAACAGCAGTACGCGCAATCCCTGCACTTTCAGCCTCTCGATCTGCGCCTTGCACGCAGAAGACACGCTGCAAACACGCGGCAAACACGCCAAGGCTCGATGCTAAGCCCGCAAGTCTGCGTAGCGTCCGTCCACCTGAAGGAGTGAAGCATGTCGAACACCGACTCCACCATTGTCGAGGGCCCCAAATTGGCCCGCGCCTTGCCCTCCGCGACCGTGCCCCAGTTCATTCGCGAGGCCATCCGGCGCAGGCCGGACGCCCTCGCCATGATCGACGCCCCCACCGGGCGCACCCTCACCTGCGCGGCGCTGGACGAGCAGATCGGTCGCGCGGCCGCGGGACTGGCTGCGCAAGGATTCAGTCCCGGCGACACGCTGCTGATCTGCAGCCCCAACAGCCCGGAATGGGTCATCGTCGCGCTGGGCGCCATGGCGGCGGGCGGGTGCGTGAGCGGTGCCAATCCAGGCTACACCGTGGCCGAACTGGCGCAACAGCTGCGCGATTCCCAGGCGCGCTTTGCCTTCACCGTGCCGCCGCTGCTCGACACGGTGCGCCGAGCCGCGGGGCAAACAGGCTGCGAGCACTTCATCGTCGCGGGCCTTTCAGAGGCGGGCGAGGCGGGTGACGCGCTCTCGCTGGCGGACCTGCTGGCAAGCACCGGGCCCGAGCCGCTCGCGCCAGCCGATCCTGACACGCTGGCACTCCTGCCTTTTTCCTCGGGCACGACCGGCCTGCCCAAGGGCGTGATGCTCACGCACCGAACCATCGTGGCCAACGTCTGCCAGATCGTGCAGGGCAGCGAATGGCCGCAGGGCATGGTGTCGCTCGCCTTCCTGCCGATGTTCCATGCCATGGGTTTCGTGCTGGCCACGCTGTCCGGCCTGGCCGCGGGCGGCACGCTCGTGACGCTGCCGCGCTTCGAGCCCGAGGCCTTTCTTTCCGCCATTGCCAGCCGGCGCGTGACGCACCTCATCGCCGTCCCGCCCGTCATGCAGTTCCTGGCCGGACACCCGATGGTTAGCACCTTCGATCTGTCCTCGCTGCGACTGGTCGGTTCGGGCGGCGCCCCCATGGGCGCAGCGCTGGAAGACCGCGTCTGCGCGCGCCTGAAGTGCCCGACGGTGCAGGGCTACGGCATGACCGAAGTGGGGGCGGTGCTGACGCTGGCGGATACGCGCGGCGCACTGCGTCCCGGCTCGGTCGGGCAGGTGGTACCGGGCACGCAGGCGCGGGTGGTCGACCCGGCCACGGGTCGCGACCTGCCGCGCGGAGAAGCCGGCGAACTGTGGTTCCGAGGCCCGCAACTTTTTTCCGGCTACCTCGGCAACCCGCAATCCACGGCGGCAACACTCACGGCGGACGGCTGGATCCGCACCGGTGACCTCGGCCGGATCGACGCGGACGGCTTCGTCTTCATCACCGACCGGCTCAAGGAACTCATCAAGGTGAACGGCGAATCGGTGGCACCCGCAGAACTTGAAGCGTTGCTGATGACGCACCCCGCGATCGCCGATGCGGCCGTCATCGGCCGACCCGATGAACACACAGGCGAGTTGCCCGTGGCCTGGGTCGTGCCGCGCAGCGAGCTCGATGCGGAAACGCTCAAAGCTTGGTTTGCGGAGCGCGTGGCGTCGCACAAGCGGCTGGCTGACGTGGTGCGGGTGGACACGATCCCCAGGAACCCCGCGGGCAAACCGCTGCGCCGCGTGCTGCGGGCGCGCGATGCCGAACGCATGGAAAGCGTGGGGATGTCATGAGCCGGGCGATGAGCCCCACCTTGCGAAGCATCGATGCCGTGTCGCTCGACGGGTGGCACGTCGACTCGATCCGACAGCATTTCCTGTTTCCCCAGGCGGGTCGCATCGCAACCAACAACGCCGCCAGCACCCAGCCGCCGCGCGAGTTGCTCGCGCTCTACACCACGCTGGCGCCGCAGTACGAGAACGTGCATCGCGGACAGTCCAGCGCATCGCAGCAAACGACCAGGCTTTTCGAAGCGGCATACGACGACATTGCGCGCTTCGTCGGCGCGCGCAGCCGCAACAACATCGTGCTGGTGCGCAACGTGACCGAGGCGCACAACACCGTCATGTACTCGCTGCTCACGGAGTTTCGCGATGGTGACAACGTCGTCGCGACGCAGATGGAACACAACTCGAACTTCGTGCCCTGGCACGCAATGTGCCACGAGATCCTGCCGAAATTCGGGCGCCGCGTGACGTTGCGGTTGGCGCGCTTCGATCCGGCCAGCGGGGCGCTTGACCTGGACCATCTCGCGTCGCTGGTCGACGCGCGTACCAAACTCGTGTGCTGCACCGGCGCGTCGAACTTTCTGGGAACCCTCAATCCGCTCGCAGCGGTGCGCGCGATCGCGGATGCGAGCGGCTACGTGCAGCCGGACGGGGAGCGCCGTTCATATCTGTTGATCGACGGGGCGCAACTGGTGCCGGGCAGCTTCATCGACGTGCAGGCGCTCGATGTCGACTATTTGTCGTTCTCTTTTCACAAGATGCTGGCGCCCTTCGGCGTGGGTGTGCTGGTCGCCAAGGAGCATCTGCTGGAGGCGTCCTTGCCCTTCCTCTATGGAGGCGACATGGTTGCCGAGGGGCGGGTGTTCGAAGGCACCGTGAGCTACAACGCGCTGCCTTGGAAGTATGCGGCCGGCACGCCGAACGTCCTGGGCTCTATCGTTTCGGCGAAAGCGCTGCGCCTGCTGCTCGATCTGGCTTCGCCGGCGGGGCAAGCCTGCTACTTCGACAGCGACAGGTCCATCGAGCGTCGGGACGTCGAGTTCGCCATGCGGCGGGTGTCGACATGGTGCCGACGACTGACTGCGAGAGCACTCGAGCGGCTCGGCGCCATCGAGGGCATCACGATCCATGGCCCGCGCGAGGCGGCACGCCGCAGCGCGCTCGTCGCCTTCAACGTGGCCGGGCACGATCCGTTCGATCTGGCGCGCGCATTCAACGACGCCGGAATCGAAGCACGCGCGGGTTGCCACTGCGCGACGCTCGCGCATCTGGCGCTCGACGTTCGCGCCAGTTGTCGCCTAAGCTTCTACTTCTACAACACCTTCGACGAAGTCGACCATGTAGTCGACGCGCTGGCCGACATCGTCTCTTCGGGGTACCGGCAATGAATTCCAGCAACGTCTGGTACGCAGCAAGACTGTGTAGAAACGCGCTCGATCCAGCAGTTTGCAGCCTGGTGTGGTCGAGATGCGCAGTGCACTCCATGGCTGAACCACGGAGCACGCTGGTAGCTGGCTGTGCCGGCGCTCCGAGGCCGGGGTCGTGAAGCCAGAAGAAGGGGCTTACGCCCCAGCAAGCCGCATTGCCTTTATGGTTCTGCCAATCCCGAGCAGAGTGATCACGCGCTTCATGTTGTAGGCCAACACATTCAAGCTCATCTCGGTTGCGACGTTCTCGCTGCCGCGTGTCAGGAAGTGCAGCTGAACCCATCCAGTGCTTGAGCGTGCCGAAAATGTGCTCCACGGGCGCTTGCGCAGCTTCATCATCTCAGGGTTGCGCGCCAGGCGCCGTTCTGCTGCTTCTACGACCTCTTCGTGCTCCCATCGCCAGATCCGACGATAGCTGCTGGTCGTGCACCGATTTTTGATCAGGCAGTTGGAGCATGCACTTGTCCAGTACAGATGGATCAAGAGACCACCTTCTTCCCTGGCGAACCGATGGATCGCGCGCTCTCCTGCAGGGCATTGATCCTCATCGTCGCGGGCGATGTAGATGAAGTCATGCTTGCTGAATCGACCCTGGGCGGCCGAGTTGGAAGTCATCACCTTGGGTACGTAGGCCTTGAGGCCGGCGTCCGCGCATGCCTTGAGCTCCGGACCTCCGTAGTAGCCGCGGTCGGCCACCACATTGAGCCGCTTGCTATCCATGGCCTCTCGGGCGGCCTTGGCCATCTTGCTCAGTTGCGCTCGATCGCTGCCGGTTGCGGTCACTTCGTGCGCCACGATGAGGTGGTGCCTGGCATCGACCACAGTCTGCACGTTGTAGCCCACCAGCGCGGTGCCCTTCATGCTGTGCGTGGTCGTCGCACGCGAATCCGGATCGGTCAGTGACAGTTGCTGATCGGGTGTCTGCTCCAGTTGCTCACGAACGGCCTGGAGACCGCGCAGCTTCTGGCGCAGCTTTTGAAGCTTGGCTTGGCTCTGCTCGGTCCTGGCGGGCAAATCTGCCGCCTGAACACGGTCCGTTGTTTTCGAGGGCATCCAGGTAGTGCTGGATGCGTTGCTCCAACTCGCGCTCGAGCCGGTCGACCTTGCCTGGGGTGAAGTTGCGCCCGCGCAGCGCCTGCGGACCATGGGAAGGCAGCCTTCGTGGCCGCAGACCTGTCCACTTCCGCCGGCTGCGACGAGGTTGCACGCGCGGTCGAGGAACAGTTCGATGGCGTTGACATCGTGGTCCATGTGGCTGGGGGCTCTTCGGCACCGGCCGGCGGCTTTGCCGTGCTTGATGACGACGAATGGCAAAAGCGTTCGCCATGAACCTTCGCGCTGCCGTTCGGATTGACCGAGCCCTACTGCCGGGCATACTTGGGCACCCAGATCATTTCCGGCGATGAACCACCTGGGCTTATTCATTGGCGCTGCCATCCGGCGACCCCGCCACCGCAGCGCTCAGTCGCGGCGCTGCGGTGGGCCGCCTGACCGCGAGCCTGTCGTTGCGGTCGTTCAAGCAGCGCCGACACGTTGCGTGTCAGTCGTCTTGTCTGGCCGCGAGCCAGTAGTTGCGGTCGTTGAGGCAGACGTAGGTGGAGGAATGCGGGAAGGGTTTCGACCATTCCGGCGGCCCGTAGGGATCGCCAATCGGGCTGCCGACCCCGCTGGTGTCCCGCTTGTATTCCACCCAGGTGTTGGTGATCAGGTTGCCTTCGCCCGCTTGGCGCAGCGCCTGGTTCGGCCACTCTGCCGTCTCTCCCGGCGCCAGGCGCTTGTTGGACAGCGATTCGATGTGGTCCCCGGGTTTGTCCTTGACCCAGTACTTGAACCTCAGCACTTTGATCGAGGCGCTCTGCTCGTTCTTCACAAACACGTCAATCTTGCAAGGCGGAACCGCAAGGGCCGGCGACGTGGCACCCAAGCACAGCGCCAGCACGCCGGCAAGTGCGGCCAGCTTGCGGCAACGAGTGGTGCAGATGTTATTGAAAAAAGTCATGAAGTTCTCCTTGAATGGCGAAGATTCGGCCGGCTGCTGTGAAGCAGAGATCGACGCCGGCCGCGACGATCCTGCTTGCTCATTTGCGCTGCCACTCGGCGACTCGGCCACTGGCTTGTTCGATGCGGTTGCTCTGCAGCGAGGCAAGCCGACGACAACCAGCGCACCGCCTCGTTTCAGCCCGTCGGGTCTACCTGCGGTTGCGAGCACCTCGCCGCCTTCAGCTCGAACAGGGTGTGGAAAGCGCTGGCGCTGTCCAGGTACAGGTGGTATTTGTTGCCGCTCGACGGGCGTGCACTGGAAGGGGATGCGGCGGCTGAAGGACGTGTCGCCGATGCAGCTGCCGGGCTCGGATCCGGGATCGCAGGTGCTGTCGCCGTCGCCGGTGGCGCTGAGCACCGGGCGGTGCACGTCGGTCCAGGAGTGGCGCTCTTTCTGGAAGCGCGTGTCGAAGAAGCCTTCGCTGCCCGGCTGTTGCCGCGAGAACGCGAGAAAGGCGATCGGCCGGGCGGCGGCAATCTGCATCGGCGCGCCGACAAAAACGCGATTGGCAGCGGCCACCGTCAGCGCGCCGCCGGCGCCGGCCGAATGGCCGCCGACCGCGATGTGGTTCGGGTCGACCTGGCCACCCGGCGTGCCCGCGCCCAGCCGCACCACTTCATCAAGCACCGCGCGGATGTGGTGCGGCCGGTCCCGGTTGAGGTATCTGAAGACCTTGCAGGTGGCATCGTGTGCAATGCCCGGCACGTCGCACAGCAAATGGCGGCTGCCCAACTCGCGGTGCGCGTGCGCGTGCGCGATGCTGATGGTGTAGTAGCCGGCGCGCGCCGTGGTTTCGCTCCACTCGACCATGCAGGTCGCGGCACGGCGCTTGCCGTCGGCGCCGCCATGCGACCAGAGCATTGCCGGCATCGGCAGCAGGGCACCCAGCGGCTGCCAGATCAAGAGCTTGACCTCCCGCGGCAATTGCGCGGCGTCGGTATAGAAGACACTGCGTTCAGCAGTGCTGACCCCGTACCGCGCCGGCGGAACGTACAAGCCGCCAAACTCGTCCGCGTGGCCGGCTATCGGGCTCGCCCTCAAGCTGCAGGGCAGCAGCAGGGCCGAGAGTCGTGTTGCGAGAGCGAGGCAGTTCATGCCTCCAAAGGTAGTTGGAATCGACGCGCCCCGGACCCCACTGCAGGGGGGGATGTGGCCTCGGAGAAGGCCGACGGCCGATCAGCCGAGGGCGAACGGCCGATCGGCCGATAGGCGTGCCACCAGTTGCTGGTGGCTGATGATCTCGATCCGGGCGTAGATGTCGTTGAAGCAGTCCTTTAGGGTTTTGGCGTGCGCGCTCGCTTCTCGACTATGTCTGCACGGTTACCCAGGCGAAGGCCGTTAGAGCTTGCGGCGTCGAAGTTTCTAAACGCCTCGGTCGATGAGCGCCGCGCAGCGGCAGCCTCTGCGGCTGCGTGCTCCGCCGCTGCGCACCCCAAGCAAGCCAAAGGGCGTCACACGATGGGCCGGTGAACGACTTCGACTTGCCTGTCTCAAGCCTGATGCCTGCTGCAACCGCAAAGCCGACGCTTAAGGCGCGGGGTTGAAGGTCGCTGATGGGCCCAACCCTGCCCTCCAAGAGCACCCGTCGTGCGGCTCCTAGGCAGCAGCGAAAGCGGCCGGTCAGCGGAGCGTTGCCCACAGGCGCGTGACCGCCAGGTTGCGGAAGCTCCGGCGAGAAACGTTTTGGGATCCTCGCGATCGGCGGCACGGTGCCGGACGCGCTGCTCGCGGTGGTGACGATGGATTATTCGTCGCTGACCTGGCGACGCTCTACGGCTGCCTGCTGTCGGTGTGCCGCCGACTTCTCGACCTGGACAGGCGCGCCGACCATCGTCGCCAGCGGCCTCTACAGCCTGCACCGCGAGCGCGAAGCGACGTTCGACATGCCGTGCTAGCGGCGATAGATCAGCATCAAATTGTTCGCCGGCATCTCGACCAGCCGCGAGCGTGCGAAGCCGCGCGCATCGGCGGCGGTGTCGAGATCCTCTACCCGCCGCAGCCCCCAGAGCGGATTGCGCGTTTTGAGCGAAGCGTCGAAAACTTCGTTCGAAGGCGCGGTCTTCACGCCCTCGCGGCGCCACGGGCCATAGAGGATCAGCGGCGCGCCCTTGACCAGCAGCCGCTCCGCGCCTGCGACCAGCCCGAGTGTCGCTTCCCACGGGCTGATATGCGCCATGTTGATGCACAGCACCGCATCGGCGGCATGGACGGGCCAATCCGCCGACGTGGCGTCGAGCGCGAGCGGCGGCAAGACGTTGTCGAGTCCCGCGCACCAGCTTGCGATGGAGCCGAGCGCACCTGAGTCCGGATCGGTCGGTTGCCAGACCTGGCCGGGGAAAAGCTGCGCGAAGAAAGCGCAATGCTCGCCCGATCCGCTCGCCACTTCGAGCACTTTGCCGGTGACCGGCAATTCCCCTTGCAACACCTCGGCGATCGGCCCGCGGTTGCGCAAGGTAGCCGGCGCATGCTTGCGATCCGCACTATCGTCACCGGGCATCCAGGGCGTGTGATCTTGCATTTCGGCCTCGCAAGAAAGATTCTGTCTCGCTAGGAGTATCCCTGATAGGCAAAGCCCGCGCCGCTTGCAGCTGCAGGCCAGCAGCTTGTCGTAGCCGCAATCCGCGCGTGGGTAGCGGACCTCGCCCGGCCTTGGCGTGCACCAGATCCCTTGCTTTTCCGCCCAGTCGCTTCCACAGTGGCTGGACACACGCCGATCAGGAGGCAAGCATGGAAACCGATGCATCCGAGGCTGGACGCCCAGGCGAACGCCTGGACGAAGTCGTCGACCTGATCCGCGCCAAGGTCACCCCGGAACAGGCGGATCTGCTCGCCGCGTTCGTCCGGCAGTACTTTGGCCAAGTGGACCCCGAAGACCTGGCCGACCGCCAGATCGCCGACCTGTATGGTGCCGCGCTGTCGCATTGGGGCTTCGCGCGCAAACGCGTGCCAGGACGCGCCCGGCTGCGCGTGTTCAACCCGACGATCGCGGAGCAGGGCTGGCAATCGACGCACACCATCATCGAGATCGTCAATGACGACATGCCGTTCCTGGTCGATTCGGTGACGACGGAAGTCAATCGCCATGGACTCACCTTGCACCTGATCGTCCATCCGCTGGTGGCAGTGATCCGCGACGGCCAAGGCACGCTGCAAGGCCTGGCGACTGAAATGCCCTCGCCCGACGCGCGCCGTGAATCGTTCATCCATGTCGAGGTGGACCGCGTGGCCGAAGCGGCTCGGCTCGAGACGCTGGCCGCCGACCTGGCACGCGTGCTCGGCGACGTGCGGCTGGCCGTGGCCGACTGGAAGGCGATGAAGGAGCGCGTCCTGGACATCGTGCGGGGCCTCGACGAGCGCGCGCCGCCGATCCCGCCGCAGGAACTCGCCGAGGGCCAGGCTTTCCTGCGCTGGCTGGCTGATGATCACTTCACATTCCTCGGGCACCGCAGCCACGAGCTGGTGAAGGTCGACGGCCACGACGAGCTCAAGGTTGTGCCGGATTCGAGCCTTGGCATCCTGCGCGAGATGATCAAGGACCCGACCGCCGCCTTCGCGGCGCTGCCACCGGAGGTACGCGCCAACGCACGCCGGCGCGAATTGCTCGTGGTCACCAAGTCGACCTCGCGCTCCACAGTGCACCGCCCCGGCTACCTCGACTACATCGCCGTCAAGCGCTTCGACGCCGATGGCCAGGTCTCCGGCGAGGACCGCTTCCTCGGCCTCTTCACCTCCACGGCGTACAGCGCCCGTTCGGCCGACATTCCCATGCTGCGGCGCAAGGTGGCCGAAGTGATCGCGCGCGCCGGCCTCGCGAGCGGCAGCCACTCGGGCAAGGCGCTGGTCAACATTCTCGAGACCTATCCGCGCGACGAGCTGTTCCAGACCGGCACCAACGAGCTGCTGTCCACCTCCATGGGCATCCTCCACCTGGGAGAGCGCCAGCGCTTCCGCCTGTTCGTGCGGCGCGATCCTTTCGAGCGCTTCCTGGCGTGCATGCTCTACGCGCCCCGCGAGAACTACACGACCGAACTGCGCGAAAAGTGGCAGGCGATCCTGGTGCAGGCGTTCAACGGCACCAGTTCCGAGTTCAACGTGCACCTGTCGGAATCGGTCCTGGCCTTGATCCAGATCACGGTGCGCACCCGGCCCGGCAATATCCCGCCGTTCGACGTGCGCGAACTCGAGCAGCGCCTGGTCACCGCCGCCCGCCGCTGGGACGACGACCTGAAGTCGGCGCTGATCGAGGCGACCGGCGAAGCGCGCGGCAGCGAGTTGCTGCGCCAACTGGGCGGTGCATTCCCGGCCGGCTACCGCGACGATTTCGCGGCGCGCGCCGCCGTGCACGACATCGAGCTGATGGAGCGGCTGAGCGACGTCAAACCGCTCGGCATGAACCTCTACCGGCCGCTCGAGGCGGCCCCGGGGACGCTGCGCTTCAAGGTGCTGCGACGCGGCGAACCGCTCATCCTTTCGACCAGCCTGCCGATGCTCGAACACCTCGGCATGAAGGTGCTCGACGAGCACCCGTACCGGCTCGCACCGCGGGGCGCGTCGCCGGTCTGGGTCCATGATTTCGGATTGCGCAGCGCGCTGGGCGATGCCGAGCTCGAGGTCGACGCGCTGCGGCCGGTGTTCGAGGAAGCGTTCGCCGCCGTCCTCGCCGGCGAAGTCGAGAACGACGACTTCAACCGCCTGGTGCTCGCAGCGCGTCTGCCCGCGCACGAGATCGTCGTGCTTCGCGCTTACGCGAAGTACATGCGGCAAATCGGCTTCGCATTGTCGCAACCGTTCATGGAGAGCACGCTCGTGGCGAACGCGCCGATTGCGCGCGCGCTCGTCGAACTGTTCAAGCTGCGCTTTGATCCCGCGCCGGCTGCCGGCACCGACACGCCGGCCGGCGAGAAGGTGCGCGAGATCGAAGACATGCTCGAAAACGTAGCCAACCTGTCGGAAGATCGAGTGCTGCGGCAATACCTCGCCCTGATCCTGGCCACCACGCGCACCAACTACTGGCGTCGCGATGCCGCGGGCCGGCAACGGAACTTCCTGTCGTTCAAGTTCGATTCCTCGAAGGTACCCGACTTGCCGGCGCCCAAGCCGATGTTCGAGATCTTCGTGTACTCGACGCGCTTCGAGGGTGTGCACCTGCGCGGCGGTCGGGTCGCACGCGGGGGACTGCGCTGGTCGGACCGGCCGGAAGACTTCCGCACCGAGGTGCTGGGCCTCGTGAAAGCGCAGATGGTGAAGAACACCGTGATCGTGCCCGTGGGCTCCAAGGGCGGCTTCGTGCTCAAGCGCGCGCCCGCGGCGAACGAGCGCGATGCGTACCTGCGCGAAGGCGTGGCCTGCTACCAGGATTACCTGCGCGGCCTGCTCGACATCACGGACAACCGAGTCGGCGATGCGATCGTGCCTCCGCCGCAGGTCCAGCGCCACGACGATGACGATCCCTACCTCGTGGTCGCCGCCGACAAGGGCACTGCCACTTTCAGCGACTTCGCCAACGGCATCAGCAAGGAATACGGCTTCTGGCTCGGCGACGCGTTTGCCTCCGGCGGCTCGGTGGGCTACGACCACAAGGCCATGGGCATCACCGCGCGCGGCGCCTGGGAATCGGTGAAGCGTCACTTCCGCGAGATGGGCATCGACACGCAGACGACCGACTTCACGGTTGCTGGCATCGGCGACATGTCGGGCGACGTGTTCGGCAACGGCATGTTGTTGTCGCCGCACATCCGGCTGGTTGCGGCATTCGACCATCGGCACGTCTTTATCGACCCGAATCCCGACGTGGCGAAGAGCCTTGCCGAGCGCCGGCGCCTGTTCGAGCTGCCGCGCTCCTCGTGGGCCGACTACGACGCGGCGCTGATCTCCGAGGGCGGTGGAATCCATGCGCGCAGCGCCAAGTCGATCCCTATCACGGCGCAGCTGAAGCAGGTGCTCGACATCACCGCCGATGCGCTCACGCCGACCGAATTGGTCAATGCCATCCTCAAGGCCCCGGTCGACCTGATCTACAACGGCGGCATCGGCACCTACGTGAAGGCCGCGAGCGAGAGCCACGCGCAGGTAGGCGACCGTGCCAACGACGCCCTGCGCGTCAACGGCGGGGAGTTGCGCTGCAAGGTCTTCGCCGAAGGCGGCAACCTCGGCTGCACGCAATTGGGCCGGATCGAATTCGCGCTGGCGGGCGGGCGCATCAACACCGACGCGATCGACAACTCGGCTGGCGTGGACACTTCGGATCACGAGGTCAACATCAAGATCCTGGTCGGCCTGCCCATCACCGAAGGCGAGCTCACCGAGAAGCAACGCAATGCGCTCCTGCCGGAGATGACCGACGACGTGGCGGCGCTGGTGCTGCGCGACAACATCTTCCAGACGCAGGTGCTGTCGGTCACAGGGCGCATCGCGCCACAACTGCTCGATGCGCAGACCCGGTTCATGCAGTACCTCGAGAAGGCCGGGCGGTTGAATCGTGCGATTGAGTACCTGCCGTCCGACGAGGAACTGGCCGAGCGCCGCGCCAAGAGCCAGGGCCTGACCAGTCCCGAGCGCGCGGTACTGCTCGCCTACAGCAAGATCTGGCTCTACGACGAACTGCTGGCCTCGCCGCTGCCCGATGACCGCTGGGTTGCAACGGCGCTCGAGCGCTACTTCCCGAAGCTGCTGAGCGAGAAGTTCGCGGCCTACATGCCCCGGCATCCGCTGCGGCGCGAGATCATTGCGACGCACGTCACCAACAGCGCCATCAACCGCGTCGGCAGCACCTTCGTGCATCGTCTGGTCGAGACCACCGGCGCCCGTGCGTTCGAGGTCGTGCGGGCCTATCTGATGAGCCGCGAGATCTTCGGCATGGTGCCGCTGTGGCTGTCCATCGAAGCGCTCGACAACCGCATTGACGACGCCGTGCAGTCGAGACTGCTGATCGACACCAGCCGGCAACTGGAGCGTGGCACCAAGTGGTTCCTGCGCTCGCGGCGCCTGAACGAGGACATGGAATCGACCATCGCGCACTTCACGCCGAACGTCGAGGTGCTGTCGGCACAGTTGACCGAACTGCTGGCCCCCGACGAGCGTGCCCGCGTCGACACCGCAGTCTCGCACTATGTGGCCGGCGGCGTGCCGCGCGAACTGGCCGAGCATGTCGTCACTTTCGACTCGTTGTATGCGACGCTCGACATCGCCGAGATCGCCGGCAGCGCCAGGTGGCCGGTGGCGCTCGTGGCGGCCATCTACTTCGACCTCGCGAACCGTATCGGCATGCCGTGGCTGCGCGAGCGCATCGCTGCACTCCCCGGGGACCAGCACTGGCAGATGCTTGCGAAGGGCGCGATGCTCGACGATCTGTCGAGCCTGCAGCGTTCGATCACCGGCGCGGTGCTTGCCGGCGGCGACGAAATCGAATCGCCGGCGGCACTCGTCGAGGCATGGCACGCCACGAATGGCCGGTCTCTCGAACGCGCGGCAGCGTTGATGGGCGAGCTACGTGCGGTGCCGGCGCCCGATGCCTCGATGTTGTCCGTTGCATTGCGGGAACTGCGGGCCTTGGCATAGGGTCTTGATGGTGGTCCGGCGCCTATCGGGCAGGTCGATGGCGACCAGAAGCCCCCTGAGAGCGTGGACATGTGCATTGCCTCACCTCCCCTTCGCCGTCCGGCGCAGCAATCGCAGAGCGTCGCCTCCCGCGTTGCCGATGCCGCCGCCACGGCGATCGCCCCGTTGCGGACATTCCGCTACCCTTCATGGTTGTAATCAGAGTCGCATCAACCCCCATGTCGCAACATGTCTTCGTTTTCGGAACGCTGAAGGAAGGCTTCCCCAACTTCCCGACCAACAAGGGCGCGCGAGTTGCGGGAGACTTCATGACCGTCGAGCGCTATCCGCTGTACCTCGTAGGTGAACGCTTCTCACCCTGGCTCGTAGATGCTCCGGGCGAAGGTGAACGAGTTATCGGTCAGGTATTTGAAGTCGATGAGGCGACACTGGCAGCAATGGACGAACTGGAGCAAATCACGGAGCCGGAGGGATACCGACGCGTGATGCTTGACGTCGAGGCGCCGGATGATCCCCGAGGGGCGACATATCGCGTGCACGCATACATCAAGTCTCGAGAGCAATTCGCCTTGGCAGTTGCCCTGCTTGGACCATTGCAGGAATACACGCGCGAACACGCCGCGCTCTACCGCAGTCGAGAGGCGAAGTGGGCCGAGTCCACCTGCGTCAGAACGAATGGCGAATGCCCAGGTCATAGCCGGTCGCAGTCGCGTTGACCGTTCCGGCAATGGTGGTCGACACGCCCAGCAGCGAGCCATCCTTGTTGTCCAGGCGAGCGTAGGTGGCATACAGCGCCGTTCGCCTCGAAAGGTTGTGCACGTAACCCACGGCGGCCTTGTCAGCAGTCGGTGAACTCGGCAGATCGATCTTCACGCGCGAGTAGGCAGCCACGAAATAGCCGACGCCGACAGGGATGTTCACACCCAGCATGTAGCCCTCGCTGGTATTGCTCGCCGTGACCCTCTCGTACTTCTCGCGCGAATACTCGCCGGACAGCTTGGCGAATCCGAAGTCGTACGACGCGCCCAGGTTGAGTGTCGAAATATCGGGAGCCGCCGCGCTGGCCGGATTGGAGCCGGTGGTCCTGCCGACCGACAGCGCCGTGTTGAGAGCGCCCTTGGCGTAACCCATCCGCCCGGACAGGAATCTGCCCTGGTTGTTGCCCGGCGTCACCTGTTCGTCCAGCGCGTACTGAAGCTGGCCATAGAAGCCGCCGAGGTTCGGTGGCAGGAAGTAGCCGACCGTGTTGCTCGCCCGGATGTAGTACGGATTGTTGGCGCCAAATCCCACCACCCACGGTGCGCGGCCAGGCGCAGTGCTGCTGCTGCGCGCCGGAGACATGATGAGTGCGCCTACGCCGACGGCCCCGAAGGGATCGAACACCGCCTCGTTCCAGAAGGTCGGCGTGAAGTCACGCCCCAGGCGCAGTTCGCCCCAGATGCCGCCGAGGCTGACGGTGGAACGACGCATGAGGTTGAATCCACCCGCATTGCCGTCGTCGTTGGTCAGCGCACCTTCGAGCCAGAAGGAAGCGGACATCCCGCCCCCCAGATCCTCGGTCCCGCGAAAGCCCAGCCGGCTGTTGTACAGATTGGAGTTGCTCAATACCGTTTGACTCAAGATGCCATTGTCGTAGTGACTGACTGCGGCATCGAGAACACCGAAAAGCGTGACTGATGACTGTGCAGCGGCAGTGCCGCATGCAGTGATCACAACGAGGGCAGCCAAGGTGGGGCAAAGGTTGAGTTTCAAGATGAACATTCAGTCGTGATTGAGATGGCGTTGAAGGCCCTTCGGGCAGCCTTCAACAGGCATACGAAGAAGTCTAGGTAGCCGATCTCCTCTTGAATAATGATTAGTTCCGCCTCAGGCATAGCTCGCGGGAATACAAGACTGCAGTTCCGGCACCATGTCACGCCGCTTGCCCACATCGCGCAGTGCTGCAAGGAACCTCTCGGTCGCTGCACTCGGTGCCCGATCCGCGCGGACCGTGTAGCCCACGCTGCTGAAAGGCGCCAGGCTCTCCAGCGGAAGGATGGCCAGCAGGCCGGCTTTCGCGAAGCGTTCGGCCGCCGACTGCGGCATCAGCGCGACCATCGACCCGCCTGAGACCAGCCCAAGGTTGGTAAGGATCGAGACGGATTCGACGAGGCGTCGCGGCATCGCCAATCCCTCCTTCTCGAAAAAGGATCTCACCGAAGCGTGCGCCGCAGAGTCCTGCGTTGGCACGATCCATTCGAGTTGGTGCAGGTCCGACAGGGCGAGCTGGCGTCGCCGCGCCAGAGGATGCTGGCTGCCGACCACCACACGCAGCGCCTCCTCGTAGAGGGCGACATGCTGCAAGTGCGCACGTTCCGTGTCCTCGCGCAGCAGCGCAGGATCCGTGTGCGGCAGCGCCCCGACCACCACGTCCAGCTCGCCTCGCGCCAAGGCGGGAAAGAGGGTCGAATTCGGACCCACTCGCACGGTGACGACAACATCGGGGACGAGTTCCCGCAGTCGCATGATCGACGCCGGCAACAGCGTTGCAGACGCCGCGATGAGCGAGCCCACGATCACCTGGCCGGCGGTGCCTGCCTGCCACGCATTGAGGTCTTCCGCCAGATAACGGAGTTCGCCCATCAGGATCTTCGTGTGTCGCTGGAAGAGCCCGCCGAATTCCGTCAGCACGACACCTCGCTTGCTGCGAACGAAGAGCACGCCATCGAGTTGCTGCTCGAGCTCGTGGATGGATTTGCTCACGGCCGGCTGCGTCATCGCGAGTTCGCGCGACGCCGCCAGGATGGAGCCCGCCTCCACCACCTTCTCGAAGATCGCAAGCTGCTGCAGGCGCAGCCTCCGCGCGAGCGACAGACGCGAATGCCTGGCGATCGATGCCGTCACGGGACAGCACCCGCATCGACGGAAGGACGCTTCAGATTGCTGCCCGCCGCGGTCCATGCTACAAGCGAATCAATCATATGGATCCAGCAGAAAATCGGATGAACATCACATTGCGCCAGTTGCGCGCCTTCATCGAAGTGGTACGCAGCGGGGGCTTCACCGCCGCCGCGCGCAAGCTGCACCTGACCCAGTCCGCGACGAGCCTCCTGGTGCGCGAGCTCGAAACGCAGCTTGGCGTGCAACTCGTGGACCGCACGACACGGCGGATCTCGTTGACCGATGCGGGCAGCGAGTTCCTCGTCAATGCGGAGCGGATCGTTGCGGATGTCGAGCAGACCATCGCCAACACGCAAGACCTCGTGATGAAGCGCCGCGGGCACATCACGGTCGCCACGACGCCGCTGCTGGCGGCTTCCTTCATGCCGGAGACCATTGCGGAATTCCAGGCGGCGCATCCGGGGATCTCGGTGCGCTTGGCCGATTGGCCCACCGAGCAGATCCTCCGCGCGGTGCAAGGCGGCGAGGTGGACCTCGGCTTTGGCGTGTTCCCCAACGTGGAGGTCGACCTGCAACGGGTGCCGATGCTGCGCCACTCGCTCGGTGCGATGGTGCCTGCTGCCTGGCCGCTGGCGAAGCGCCGGCGCAACCTCACCTGGGCCGACATCGCCGATCAGCCGATGATCGCGATGTCGCACTCGAGCGGATTTCGGACACTGACCGACCCCCTGTTCCACGAGGCCGGGAGCTCGATGAAGCCGCGGTTCGAAGTGGGTCATCTCGGCACCGCGGTCGGGCTCGCAGACGCGGGATTGGGCATCACCGTGGTGCCTGCCTATGTCGGTTCGCTGCTGAGGTCCAGTCGGACACGCTTCCGCGTTCTTCACGATCCAGTCGTCCATCGCAACATCGAGCTGATTAACCGATCCGGCCGCTCGCTGTCACCGGGTGCGGCGGCATTTCGCGACTGTCTTGCAGCCCGCTGCAAGACGCTGCAGAGCTAGTGCGTATCGCGTTCAACGCGGAATACATGCGCTGGTCTTCGAGCATTTGTCGCCGATCGCTGCGACCGCCTGGATCTCGATCTGCATGCCGGGCACGGCGAGGTTGGACACGGTGATCTGCGCACTGGCCGGGAAGTTGCGGTCCGGGAACATCTCGCCGCGCACCTTCGAGAAGGTGCCGCCATTGCGTGCGTCGGTCAGGTAGACCGTCATGGTCACGATGTCCTTGAGACTGCCGCCGGCGCGCTTGAGCGTCTGCTCGAGCAGGGCGAAGATGGTCCGGGCCTGCGCTTCGAAGTCACCCTTGATGTCCTTGCCGTCGAGATCGACGGTGGTGGTCTCGCCGGCCAGCCAGACGATGCGGCCGCCCTCGGTAACCACCGCCGGCGAATAGGACCGGCCCTTGATCCGCTCGCCCTGCTCCATGAAGTCCGCCGCATGCGATACCGTCGCGAATGCAGTGGCGACTGCGAAAGCAGCCATGAGAATCGAACGTTTCATCTGGAATTTCCTTCTGTTGCGGCTCGGCGGAATGCCGTTGCCTGGTTTGGATCGGGGACGTTGGTGTCAGCCTGCGTTCGCGCGCGCGCTGAGGCCGCGCACCGACTCGCCGGCTTCCCGCATGACCTGCTCGCCATCCAGCGCAGTGAACTGCCCGCGGCGCACCAGCACACGGCCATCGACCATCACGGTGTCGACGTTGGACGGCTGGGCGGAATACACGAGGGCGAATGCCGGGTCGATGACGGGCCCGATATTCAGGTCGGTGCTACGCACCAGGATGACGTCGGCCCGCTTTCCGGGCGTCAGCGAGCCCACGCGGTCGGAGATACCGAGGTCTCTCGCGCCGTCGAGGGTGGCGAGTTCCAGCAGGCGCCGGGGCGATAGGGGAATGCGGCTGCCGAAGCGTTGCTTGTGCGACCACAGCAGCGCCCGCATGCAGTTGAAGAAGTCCGCATTGGCCGAAGCCGCGGAACTGTCGACGGACAGGCTTTGAAGTACGCCATGCTCCTGCAGTTCCTGGAACTGGATCTCGCCGCGCGTGGCCTGCGCATAGAGCAGTTCGATGACCGGCGAGCAGGACATCGTCGTGCGCTTTGCGGCCAGGAGCTTTCGCTCGTCGACGGAGATTCCCTGTGGATGCACCAGTTGCAAGTCCGGGCCGAGCAGGCCATGCTGGTCGAGCACCGAGACGACGCCCGGTCGCGCATGCATGGTGATCGGAAGGCCAAGGGACCGAATGCCCTCGAACTCGGCGGCGATCACTTCGATCGGCACGGCGCCGCGCGGGTTCGTCACGGGCGTGCGGACAGCGGCACCCAGACTCAGCAGGCCGCCAGCGGGCAGGCCGTCGCGCTGCACGCGTGCGAGGTCATGGAGATCCATCATCCGGTTCAAGGGCAATTCCTGTCCCCAGCCGTAGGCGAAGCGTGCCCGAACCCCCGTGTCATGCAGCGCACGCAACTCGGCGTCGGCATGCGCCGGCGAGCGCGTGTTGTGCGACCAGTTGTGGACCGTCGTGATGCCGGACGCCAGTCCTTCGGCCAGGCCCAGGCGCACCGACCGGTAGGAATCTTCGGGCGTGAACAGCGGCCCAAGGCGCAACGTCACCGGGAAGTAGCCGTTCTCTCCATCATCGCCGCGGACGAGGGCTCGCAGCGAGCTGTTCCACAGGTGCCAATGCGTATCGACGAAGCCCGGCATCACGATCGCGTGGCGCGCGTCGATCGTCGTTGCATCAGGCGCGTGCAGGCCAGCGCCCACGGCAACGATGGCGCCGTCCCGAACGTGGACGTCGGCATCCGCGAGATCGCCAAGCGACGGATCCATCGTGAGCACATGCCCGCCGCGGATGATGAATTCCCCACGTGAGGGAAGCTCGCGCGCAGGGTTGCCCCGCTGCGCCAATTGCGCTGTGGTGTTCATTGAATTCTTTTCCTCCGCGCTTGCGCGCGCTGGATCAATGGCGAGAGCTATTCCGCCTTGGCGCCCGAGATGCGGATCAAGTTGGCCTTCCGGCCCATGTCCGCTTGAATGAACTGGCTGAATGCCTCGGGTGTGGAGAAGACCGGATCGAAACCGCGCGCGACGACGTGCTGCTCGCGGAACACCGGATCTGCTGCGACTTCGGCCACGTCCCTGTAGAGCTTCTGGACCACGCTGCCCGGCGTGCCGCCAGTGACGAACAAGCCGAACCAGGATTCGCGCGGATCGATGTCGGTGAACCCTGCCTCGCGCAATGTCGGAACCTGCGGCTGGTCCGGCAGCCGCTGCGCGCGCGCAACTGCCAGCGCCTTCAGCTTGCCCGCCCGGATATACGCCTGCGCCGATGAGACCCCTGCCAGGGTGAGCTGCACTTCGCCGGTCATCACGGCGGTCACGGCAGGCGTGATGCCCTTGTAAGGCACCGCGGTCAGCTGGACGCCCGTGCGCGCCTTGAGCGCCTCGAACAGCAGGTGCGGCAGGCTGCCCGAGCCGTAGGTGGCGTAGCTCAGGTCGTTCGGCTTCGCCTTGGCCAGCGCAACGAGCTCGTCCAGGTTCCGCGCCTGAACGGCCGGGTTCGCGATGACCATCTGCGGAAGGCTGACCAGCTGCGAGATCGGGAGCAATTCACGGACGGGGTCGTAGGGCAGCTTGTCGAAGAGAAACGGGTTGCTGGTGATCGTGGACTCGCTGGTCAGCAACAGCGTATGCCCATCGGGTGCCGCCTTGGCAACCGCCGAGGCGCCGATGATGGTCGATGCGCCGGTCTTGTTCTCCACGATCACCGGCTGGCCCCATTTCCGCTGGAGGCGCTCCGCCAGCACACGCGCCATCACGTCCACGCCGCCGCCGGCGGCATAGGGCACGATGATCTTGACGGTCCGGACCGGAAAGGCCTGGGCCGCGGCAATCACGGGCAGCGCACAGAGGGCTGCCGCTAGAAGTCTCGGGAGTCTCATGCTGTATCTCGGGCTTGCGACGCGGTCAGCCGCGCAGCTCCGGCATGAGCCGGAGTGCGTTGTCGCGGTAGACCGCCTGCAGTTCCTGCGGTGTCAGGCCCGACGACTGCAGTCCTGCTGCGATCCGATCTGGTTCGACCCACGGGTAGTCCGAACCAAAGACGATCTGCGACGACGGGATGATCATCTTCAGGATGCCGATGTGCACGGCGTCCGCAGCCGCCGCAGTGTCGTAGAAGAATCGGCGAAAGTGATGCAGCTTCGAATCCGGCGGCGCGGTGCGCGCCAGCGATTCGGTGCTTTCGCCGGTCAGATAGCGCTGTGCCCAGATGCTGCCGCCGCCATGCGACCAGATATAGCGCACGTCCGGCGTGGCCTTGGCGGTGCCGCCCTGGATGATGCTGACCATGGCGCGCGCCAGGTCGGACCCCAACTCGACGAAGGTCGGCAGGATGCCGGGTTGGAAATCCCACGAGCAGCAACCGGGTGCCGTCGCATGCGTGTAGACCACGGCCTTGCGGCGGTTGAGTTCCTCCCACACAGGGGCGAAGGACTTGTCGCCGAGCCATTTGTCGTCATAGCTCGACAACAGGCCGACGCCATCGGCCTTGAGTGTGTCGAACGCATACTCGATCTCGCGCAGGCTCGCATCGACATCCGGCAGCGGCAGCACTGCGAAGTGGCCGTAGCGCCCCTTGTAGTCCGACTTCTGCCGCGCGGCGAACTCGTTCAGCTCCCGCGCGGCCTTGCGGGTTTCCTCGCGGTCTCCGAACCAGACGCCGGGCTGCGTCACGGACAGGTAGGCCTTCTCGACCTGACCCCGGTCCATGGACTCGATGTCCTTGGCAACCGAGTGGGTCTTGAACTGCTCGAAGCCCAGAACCGGCTTCACCGAATTCTTCGACTCGACCAGCTTGATCCATGCCGGCGAGAAGAAGTGGTGGTGGAAGTCGATCCGCCCGGTGTGGACGGCAGGTGCCTTTGTCGGCGACTGTGCCAGCACGTCGCGGCCGGGCAGGATCGCCGCGGCCCCGAGCGCCGCCAGCGACTTCAGGAATCCCCTTCGGGGATGGCAGGCACAGTGCGCATGCCAGGCCGCCATGTCGGACGACGGCTCGCGATGGATGGTCATATGGCTCATGTTCCTTGCGAATGGCTTCCAGGCGGGACAGGCGTCGCTCGTCTGCAGCCGTGCTCTTGAGGTCTACTTCTCGCCGAACAGCGCGTAGGAGGGATCGTTGCGTCCCGTGCGAGCACCGACCTGGTACATGTTCTTGACGTCTGCCGCCGACACCGGCTTGACGGTCCGATAGTCCATCACCGTCTGGCGCGCGCCCAGGGCCCATTTGCCGCCGCGTCGCGACCACTTGTCCAGGTAGCGCGAATGCATCCATCGCTCCTCGTAGTCATCGCCGGTGTCCTGCTTGACGAGGAGCGTGGCGGTGCCCGTCGATTCGCTCACTGCCGTATCGCCATGGACCTCGATGAGTATGTTGGTGATCCGATGGTTGTTGCCGAGCATCGTGGCATGCGCCTTCATCATCCAGTCCGTGTAGGCGGTCCAGTTGGGAAACGTGGTCTTGCCGAACTGGACCTTCGCATCCGGGTGGCCGATGGACATCAACAGCTCGCGATCGAGGCGGTCGAGCGCCCGGGGATATTTGTAGAGGAGCTCGGTGATCGCCTGCTTGCTGATCAACTGCTCGATCTCGGCCGGCTTCGCCTGTGCCGACGCCGTGGCCGTGACACCCATCGCCAAGGCGGCGGCGACCGTGACGTTGAGAAGATTGCGTCGTGACATCGCTCGCATCATTCGAAGCTCCTGAAATGATTGGATTCGCTGGCGGACGCGTGCACGCACGGGCCCGTGGGGTTCTTGGGAGTGGATTTCATCTTCAGTCAAACTATTGGTCAAACGATTTAAACTCATTGATTGATGAGAAAAATGGGTGCAATGCCCAGTGAACGGCTAGCATCCGAAGAAGGCTTCGGCATTGCCTCGAACCAGTTGCCGTCGGTCGGTCTCGTCGAGGAATCCGGCATCGCGTATCAGCGCACCGATGCGCTGCTCGCCCAGCGGAAACGGATAGTCCGAGCCCAGCATCACCCGGTCGACACCCATCACGTCCGTCAGCATGCGAAGCGCTGCCGGATCGAACACCGCGCTGTCCACATGGAAGCGACGGGCGTAGCTCGAGGGCAGCTTCGGGCAGTCCTGCCGCACGATGTCGCGGTGGCGCCAGGCGTTGTCGACCCGCCCCAGCAGGAACGCGAAGGCGCCGCCGCCGTGCGCAAAGCAGATCTTGAGCGACTCCGGGATGCGCTCCATCGCACCCGAGAGAATCAGCGAGAGCATGCCGAGCTGGGTTTCGGCGGGCATCGCCACCAGCCAGGGCAGCATCCACTTCTTCATGCGTCCGCCGCCCATCATGTCCCACGGGTGCACCAGCACCGGAATCTCCTGTTCCGCGCAATGGATCAGGAACGAGACCAGATGCTCGTCGTCCAGGTCCTTGTCGCCCAGATGGTTGCCAATCTGCACGCCGGCACAGCCTGCCGACATCGCACGCGAGGCCTCGGTGCATGCGAGGTCCAGGTCCTGCAGCGGCACCTGTGCCAGCGCCTTCAGGCGACGGAGATGCGAGGCGCAGAACTCGATCGCCCGGTCGTTCATGCGGGCCGCCCATTCGGCGGCCTTCGCCGCATCCCACCCGTAGCCGAACATCACCGGTGTGGCGCACACGATCTGCAGGCGGACGCCCTGCGCGTCCAGTTCGGCGACGCGGAAATCCGGATCCCACAGCGCCCGGTACACGGGCCGGAAGCGCTTCTCGCCCACCATGATGTGGCCTTCCGCTGCGCCCTTCTCGACGGCGAGCCAGGGCGCGCGATCGGCATCGAAGCGATCGGCCTCCTCTTTCGAGATCGCCGGGAAGAAGTGGGAATGCATGTCGATCATGCGCGGCCCCCCGAAAGGTCGAGGTCGCGGTGCCAGGCCTGGTAGTCACGCCCCGGATGGATCTCCCCGCAACGCGAGCAGCGACGGGCTTCGTCGCTGCTGGCGTGGAAGCGTTCGTACAGCGGCGGCAGGTCGTCGACGATGCTTTGCAGCAGCACTTCGTGCCGCTGTATGACATGGCCGCAATGCGCGCAGCACCACTGGAAGCCATCGCGCTCGCCGGGGGGGCGCTGGCGTTCGATGACCAGGCACAGGCTTCCCGCTTCAGGGCGCTGAGGCGAATGCAGGGTATGAGGCGGCATCAGGAAGATGTCGCCCTCCTTGAGATCGATGCGCTCGTAGCGATCGCGGTCCCACAGCAACAGGTAGGCATTGCCCTTGAACTGGTAGAAGAACTCCTCGACCGGATCGTCATGGAAATCGCTACGGCCATTGGGGCCGCCGACCACCGTGACCATGAAGTCCCCGTCTTTCCATATCTGGCGATTGCCGACCGGCGGCTTGAGCAGATGGCTGTTGTCTTCGAGCCAGCGTGGGAAGTTGAGCGGAGGGCCGTACTTGAGCATGTTGAATTCCATGGGAAATGGGGTGGGCACCGAGTCAGCCCGCGACCTGCGCCGGCTTGAAGGCGGTCGCCTTGATCTCGATCAGCAGATGGGGATGCGGCAACTGGTGCACGGCCACCGTGGTGCGGGTCGGCCCGTCGTGATCGAAGTACTCGGCCCACACCTCGTTGTAGCCGCCGAAATCGTTCATGCTGACGAGAAAGACCTGCGTCTCGACCAGATCCGACAGATCAGCCCCGACGCTTTGCAGCATCTGGCCGATATTCTCGATCACCGCACGGGTCTGCGCGCGGATGTCGAGCCGCGTCACGCCCATCGGGTCGACGTCGACGCCGACGAAGGAGTTGTCCGGCCGGCGCGAGCTGGTACCGGAGACGAAGACGAAATCACCTGCGCGCCGCACGTGCGGAAAGCGACCGCGAGGCGTTGCCATGCCAGTCACGACCTTGGCGCCCGATTTCGTCATGACAGCGCCTCCATCGCGCGGAACTCCACGCGGCCCAGCGCGCCCGCGCCGCTTCCGATCTGGCACTGGACATGGACGCCGGGCGGCAGTGCCTGCGCTGCCGTCGCTGCGCCGGCCATGATGAGCGACCCCGCGGGAAGCACCATCTGCGCACCATGCAGCAACTTCGAGGCCTGGACGAGCGAGCGCAGGGGGTGACCAAGGATCGCGCCGGTCGATCCGACCTGCACATCGCGTCCATCGAACTGCATGCGCACACCGGCGTTGCCCAACCCGTCCAACTTGCGTGACCATGCGCCGACCACCAGGCCGACTGACGAGCAGTTGTCCGCCACCACGTCTTCCAGGCTGAATCTGAAATCGCGATAGCGCGAATCGATGATTTCCATCGCCGGCGCGACAGCCTCGATGCGATCGGCGGCTTCGAGTGCAGTGAGCGGCCCGTCGATGTCCCGGCGGGTCAGAAAGCACACTTCCGGCTCGACCCTCGGGTGGATGTAGCGGCCGAGGTCCACGACGCCGCCGTCTTCCTCGACCATGGCATCGGTGATCAGCCCCCAGATCAGGCTGTCGACCCCCATCTGGATCATCTTGGCGCGGCTCGTGAAGCCCAGCTTGATGCCGATCTGGCGCTCACCGCGCCCGATGCGCCGGCGGATCGAGGCACGCTGGATCAGGTAGGCCTCGTCAAGCGTGAAGGAGCCCGGTTCGAACTGGTCGATTTCGCGGCGCATGTGGGCGGCATCGTCGAGCAGCGCGGCGGCCCGGTGCAGGCGCGTTTCGTTATTCATGTCTTTCATCCCTCCGCGCTCGCGGCTGCTTCCGCAAGGTCCAGCGCGACGTCGACGATCATGTCCTCCTGGCCCCCGACCATGCGCCGGCGGCCGAGCTCCACCAGGATGTCGAAGGCCGACAGGCCGTAGCGTCTGGCGGCAGCCTCGCTGTGCAGCAGGAAGCTCGAGTACACGCCGGCATAGCCGAGGGCGAGCGTCTCGCGGTCGACGCGCACCGGCCTGACTTGCAGCGGTCGCACGATCTCCTCGGCCGCGTCGATCAGCTTGCGCACGTCGCAACCGTGGTAGAGGCCCATGCGATCCGCTGCGGCAATGAACACCTCGAGCGGCGCGTTGCCAGCGCCGGCACCCATGCCGGCGAGGCTGGCGTCGACACGGTCGCAACCGTGCTGGAGCGCGACCATGCTGTTGGCCACGCCGAGGCTCAGGTTGTGGTGCGCGTGCATGCCCGTCTGCGTTTCGGGCTTCAGGACTTGCCTGAGCGCCTTGAAGCGCTCCGCGATGTCGTGCATGTTCATCGCGCCACCGGAGTCGACCACATACACGCACTGCGCTCCGTAGCTCTCCATCAGCCTCGCCTGCTCGGCGAGACCGGCAGGCGTGTTCATGTGGCTCATCATCAGGAAGCCGACCGTGTCCATGCCGAGTTCGCGGGCGTACTCGATGTGCTGCCTGGAGATATCGGCTTCGGTGCAATGGGTCGCGATGCGAACCACGCGCGCACCGGCGTCGTAGGCGGCGCGGAGGTCGTGCAGCGTGCCGATGCCGGGCAGCAGCAAGGTCGCCACCTTCGCATGCGCGAGGACACCGGCCACCGCCTCGATCCACTCGATGTCGGTGTGCGCGCCGAAGCCGTAGTTGAAGCTCGATCCGCGCAGCCCATCGCCGTGCGCGACCTCGATGCTGTCGACGTGCGCTTCGTCGAGCGCCCGCGCGATGCGAACGACCTGCGCCAGCGAATATTGATGGCCGATCGCGTGCATGCCGTCGCGCAACGTGACGTCGGAGACATAGATCTTGCGGGGTCCGGCGAGCATGGTCTTCTCCTTCATCCGGCGCTGCCGAGCCGACGCGCCGCGATGCGCTCGGCAGTGGCCAGCGCTGCGCTGGTCATGATGTCCAGGTTGCCCGCGTACGCCGGCAGGTAGTGCGCAGCGCCTTCCACCTCGAGGAACACAGTGACCTTGAGCCCTTGCGCAGGTCCAAGTCCCGGTACGTTGATGCGGCGCTCGCCGTCGATGCGCTCGAATTGCACCTGCTGCTTGAGCCGGTAGCCGGGCACGTAGGCCGCCACGTCGGCCGCCATCTGCCGGACCGACGCCGCGATGGCCTCCTGGTCCGCGTCCAGTTCGGCCAGGCAATACACGGTGTCGCGCATCATCAGCGGCGGCTCGGCGGGGTTCAGCACGATGATGGCCTTGCCATGCTTCGCGCCGCCCACTTCGACGATGGCCCTGGATGTCGTTTCGGTGAACTCGTCGATGTTGGCGCGCGTACCGGGGCCAGCCGACTTGCTTGCGATCGAGGCGACGATCTCGGCGTAGTGCACGCGCGCCACGCGCGACACGGCACGAACGATCGGGATCGTCGCCTGGCCGCCGCAGGTGACCATGTTGAGGTTGGGCGCGTCCAGATGCTGTTCGAGATTGACCACCGGGATCACGTAGGGTCCGATGGCCGCGGGCGTCAGGTCGATCACCTGCACGCCGTGCGCCTGCAACGCGATGTCGTGTCGCCCATGCGCGCCCGCGCTGGTGGCATCGAAGACGATCCGGATGTCCTTGAAGCAAGGCAGGCCGATGAGCCCGTCCAGGCCTTCCGCGGAAGTGGCGACGCCCATGCGTCGCGCCCGGGCCAGGCCGTCGGATTCCGGGTCGATGCCGACCATGGCCTCCATGGACAGGTGGCGCGCATTGCGCAGCACCTTGATCATCAGGTCGGTGCCGATATTGCCCGAGCCGAGGACGGCAACGGCGAGGCGGGATGAAATGGTTGTCATGAATGTCAGTACCTGGACTCAGTGGCCGAAGACAGCGTCGACGCTGCCAAGGCCTTCGATGTGCGCAGTGAAGACGTCGCCGGGCTGCGCCGCGACCATGGGACCCAGAGCCCCTGTCATCAGCACGTCGCCGGCGCGCAGCGGCGTGCCCATGCTCACGAGCATGTCCGCGAGCCAGATGGCGGCATTGAGCGGATTGCCCAGGCAGGCTGCGCCGCCCCCAACCGACACCTGGTCACCGCGGCGTTCCATCACCATGCCGCACGCCGCCAGGTCGAGCTTGTCCAGGGTGACGGGGCGGGTTCCCAGCACGAACAAGCCCGAGGAAGCGTTGTCCGCCACGGTATCTGCCAGACGGATGTCCCAGTTCGCGATGCGGCTTCCGACCACTTCGATCGCGGGCAACGCGTAGGCCGTCGCGGCGATCATGTCGGCCACCGTGTGCTTCTCGTGCGGCAGGTCGCGCTTCAGCACCAGGGCGATCTCTGCCTCCGCCTTCGGCTGCATCAGCCTGGCCGGGGCGATCTCCTCGCCATCGCCGACGGCCATGTCGGCAAACAGGGCACCGAAGTCCGGTGAGTCGACGCCCAACTGCTTCTGGACTGCCTTGGAAGTCAACCCGATCTTGCGGCCCACCAGTCGGCCGCCCGCCTCCAGGCGCCGCTGCGTCACGATTTGCTGCACGCGGTAGGCGGCGTCGATGATGTCGCCATCGACCGCTGCCGCTTCGACCTGCTCTCTCACCGGTGCGACAGGCCGGCCGCTGCGGGCCGCCTCCCACAGGAGGTCGGCGATCTTCCGGGCTTGTTCGTCCACAAGTGTCTTTCTCAGAATCATTGCTGGGGTTCCAGACGCGACCGCCATCAGGCTGCGACGCAGATGTTGGTGGTTTCCGAATAGAAGTCGAGCGAGTAGCGTCCGCCCTCTCGCCCGATGCCCGACAGCCCGGCACCGCCGAACGGGGTACGAAGGTCGCGGGAGAACCAGGTGTTGATCCACACGGTGCCGACGTGGAATCGCCGCGAGACCCGATGCGCGCGCGACAGGTTGGTGGTCCACACGCAGCCGGCCAGGCCGTAAGGCGTTCCATTGACGCGTCCGATCACTTCGTCTTCGCTGTCGAAGGGGGCGATGTGGCAGACCGGCCCGAAGACTTCTTCCTGCATGCAACGCGCGCCATCCCCGAGCCCCGTCCAGATCGTGGGCTGGACGAATGCACCTTCGTCGCGGCGGTCTCCGAACTTAGGGACGCCCCCGCCGGTCACGACCGTGGCGCCTTCCTGCACGGCCAGGTCGAAGTAAGAAAGCACCTTGTCCCGGTGGCCGCGCGAGATCAGCGAGCCCATGAACACGTCGGGTTCGTCGGGCCAGCCGATCTTCAGCGCCTCCGTGCGCGCCTTCATCGCGGCGACGAAGCGCTCGAAGATCGGCCTCTCTACATAGACACGCTCCGAGCACAGGCAGACCTGGCCCGAGTTCGAGAAGCTGGAACGCACGACACCTTCCACGGCCACGTCGAAGTCGGCGTCGGCGAACACGACCGCCGCGTTCTTGCCGCCGAGCTCGAATGAGATCTCCTTCACGCCATCGGCGACGGCCTTCATGATGGCCGCGCCCGTGCGGGACTCGCCGGTGAAGGTGACGGCATCGACGTCCGGATGCCTGGTCAGCGACTCGCCGGTGGAGTTCGCACCGAAGCCGTGCACCAGATTGAAGACGCCGGGCGGCACGCCGGCCTCGTGGAAGGCCTCGGCCAGCAACGTGGCCGAGGAAGGCGTCTCTTCGGAGGGCTTGACCACCATCGTGTTGCCGCAGATGAGTGCAGGGGCGGCCTTCCAGGTCATCGACAGCAGCGGCAGGTTCCACGGACAGATGCTGGCCACGACGCCCAGCGGCTTGCGAACCGTGTAGTTCAACAGGCTCCTGCCATCGGCAAGCCGGGTTTCGAAGCAGTCGCCGTGCGCCAGCTTTCCGATGTCGGCGAAAGTGCGCAGATTGGCCACGCCCCGGGACACGTCCAGGCCCCTGGCCTGCGCCTCGGGCCTCCCCGTGTCGGCTACTTCCGCGGCGACGAAGTCGTCAAAGCGACGCTCGATGACATCGGCAACGCGATGCAGCAGGGCAGCGCGCTCGTCCACGCCGATGCGGCCCCACGGGCCTTGCAATGCATGGCGCGCAGCCCGCACGGCCTTGTCCACCAGCGCCGCGTCGGCCTCGTGCACCTGCGCCAGCACTTCGCCGTGCAACGGGCTGACATTGTCGAAGCACCGGTCGGTGGAAACGAACTCGCCATCGACGTAGTTGCGCAGCGCACGCAACGAGGGAGGCAGAAGAAACGGGGTGGTCAAGAGAGGCTCCGGCAAGGCATGCGGCGGAGTCTAGGCAGCCCCTGTCTTCTTGAAAAATGACTTGTTCGGCCTCGGGTATAGCCGGCGGGAATACATGACGAAAGCGGGACACAACCATCGCAGCCACTCCAGGACCGGCTTGCGCGACCGGCCCACGCAAGGGGTCAGGACGCGCGGTCGGTCGGGTCCCGCAAGATCGGATGGCCAAGCGGTGAGGAGACGCTCAATCAATGGGCTCGCTGGCTGACCTTCGGAAGACAGCTGAGGAGCGCCTTGACCAGAGGTGAATCGTCGGACTTGCGTGAAATGGCGACCGTCTCGACGATGGTCTTCTCCCCTTTCATGGCTCGGTAGACAACGCCTTCGCGATGCAATGCCTGCACGCTGCCTGGCACCAGCGCGACGCCGATTCCGCCCGACACCAAGCTCACGATGGTGTGCATCTGCCGGGCCGGAAACAGCTTTGGGCTGAAGCCATGCCGCATGCACGTGGCGACGATGGCGTCGAACATCATCGGTCCTTGGTGCCGCTCGAAGCCAAGGAAGCGTTCGTTCGACAGTTTCTCCAGCGCAATGCGAATGCCGCCGGCCAGCAGGTGAGAGGCCGGGAGCGCAACGACCAGCGGTTCCGTATGAACCAGCCTGGAGTTCAATGCGGCGGGCAAGTCAGGCGTCCTGAAGACCAGTCCGACATCCAGGCTTCCGCTTTCGACGTCGTGGATGATCTGGTCAGTCGTTCCCTCCTGCAGCGATACCTTCACGCGCTGGTAGTCCTCGGTGAAGGTTCGAAGCGTCGGCGGCAGGAACGAATACGCCGGCAGGCTGATGAAGCCGATCGAGAGCGAACCCATCAGCCCCTGCGCCGCCTCCCGGGCGCGCTTGCGCATGGTGTCGGCCGCCGCGAGCACCGCCCGTGCATCCCGCAACGCGTCCTCGCCCGCCCGGGTCAGCGCGATGCGGCGCGACGTTCGCTCGAGCAAGGTGACACCAAGCTCTTGCTCCAATTCCTTGATCGCCAGGCTCACCGGCGGCTGTGTGAGGTGCAGTCGTTCGGCCGCGCGCCCGAAGTGGAGTTCCTCGGAAACGGCGACGAAGCAGCGGAGGTGACGCATGTCCATCGATTTGCTCCATGTATGGATCGATCTGAATTCTAAATTTCTTCAAATCGAAGTGCGACCCTAGACTGAACCTCATCCCGGACGCAAACCATGTAGTCCGGGAAAGCTTCCACAAGTAGCAGCAGGAGACAAGACCCATGTCGGATCGCATGCCGGGCCCACCGCGGCCACGGACCTTCGTTCATCCCGGCCCCTTCGGCCCCGTACGCATCGAGACCTTGTGCGCCAGCAAGGGCCGGCACTTCCGGCTGGCGCTTCCATCGGGCTCATCGATCCACGACGGCATCGTCGAGGCACTGGCGAGCGTCGGCGTGCAGAACGCATCGATGACGCTGATCGACGGCGACCTCGACGACCTGAGCTTCTGTCTCGCCCGTGCCGACGTCACCAGGCGCGTGGTCGCTGCCTACACCAAGCCCTTGTCCGTGCGCTCGGCCCGGCTCATCTTCGGCAACGCCACGCTGGGCAAATCCAGCTCGGGCGCACCGGCAGTGCACTGCCACGCCGTCTTTCGCATGCAGGACGGCAAGGTACGGGGCGGCCACCTGCTGACCGAGAAATGCATCGTCGGCGCAAAACCCGTCACGGTCGTTGCGACCTCACTCGACGGGTTCGACCTGCGCATCAGCTACGACCAGGAAACCCACATGCCCTTGATGCGTCCTCGATCGGAGATCCAGCATGCCTGACGTTCGCATGGTCGAAAGCGGCCGGATGGGCCGCGTCGCCTACGGTCGAATTGCCCCCAACGAAGACCTGGTGCAGAGCGTGGAGAAGCTCTGCCTCGCGCAGGGCTTTCGCAACGCCTTCGTGCGCGGTGCGTTGGGCAGTCTCGTCGACGCCTGCCTTTCCACATCCGACGGCGCCTGCCTCGTGATCCGCGGTCCGGCCGCCGAGATCGTGAGCCTCGCCGGCGAGGTCCGTTCGCAGCAGGACGGCTCCGTACAGGCGGCGCTGACCGGCGTTGTCGTGGACGCCGAGGGCCAGGTCTATGGCGGCCCCTTCGTTGCGGGCGCCAACCCGGTCTGCGTGACCTTCGAGGTGACGCTCGAAGAGTGGCTCCCGGACCCCGAATGCTGAATCTTCTTCTTTCAACCCACCCTAGCGCACAAACATCATGAGCACTGATTCACAAGCACGCATTGCCGTCGTCACCGGAGGTGCCCGCGGCATCGGCCGCGCGGTCGGCGAATGGTTTCTTCGCCACGACTACAAGGTCGTCCTGCTCGACAGGGACGGCGCCACGCTGGACAAGGCGGTGGCGGAGATCGGTCGTCCTGACGAACTGACGGGCATCCACTGCGACGTTTCCGATGCGGCGCAGGTCGACAGAGCCGTGTCCGCCGTCGTCGGCCGGTTCGGTCGAGTCGACGCGCTCATCAACAACGCCGGCGTGGCCGTCTTCAAGCCGGTGCTGGAAACATCATTCAAGGAATGGCGCGAGGTGATGGCGACCAACCTCGACGGTGCATTCCTGTGCACCCAGGCCTTCGGCGGACTGATGGCGAAGAACGGCGGCGGCGCGATCGTCAATGTCGCCTCGATTTCGGGCCTGAGAGCCAGCACGCTGCGCGTGGCCTACGGTACCAGCAAGGCCGCCCTGATCCACATGACCAAGCAGTATGCGGTCGAGCTCGGCGACGCTGGCGTGCGCGTCAACGTCATCGCGCCGGGCCCGGTCGAGACCGAGATGGCCAAGCTCGTTCACAGCGTCGCGATCCGCTCCGACTACTACGACGCGATTCCCTTGAGCCGCTACGGCAGCGCCGACGAAATGGCGAACGTCGTCGGCTTCCTGTGCAGCCCGGAGGCCAGCTTCGTCAACGGCCAGGTCGTGGCTGTCGACGGTGGTTTCGACGCGGCGGGCGTCGGCCTGCCGACGCTTCGCCGCCGCAAGGCCGAGACCGAGCAATCGCCGGCCTGACCCATCACCCACCTTCAAGGAACCAAGGCATGACACAACCGTACATCATTGGCTGGGGCCACACGCGCTTCGGCAAGCTCGATGCCGCCGAGCCCGAGCAGCTCGTCCGCGAGGCCGTCGAGCCGGCGCTGCAGAGCGCAGGCCTGCAGCCGGGCGACGTCGACGGCATCTTCGTCGGGCATTTCAATGGCGGATTCCTGCCGCAGGACTTCACCAGCTCGCTCGTCGCCCTCGCGTTCCCCGAAATGCGCCACGTTCCTGCGACGCGCACCGAGAACGCATGCGCCACCGGCTCCTCCGCAATCTGGGCCGCACTCGATGCCGTCCAGGCGGGTCGCGTCAAGCGGGCGCTGGTGGTGGGCTTCGAGATCATGAACGCCGTCTCCACGCCGAAGGTCGCCGAAACGCTGCTGCGCTGTTCCTACGTCAAGGAAGAAGGCACCACGCCGTCCGGATTCGCCGGCGTCTTCGGCAAGATCGCCAGCAGCTACTTCGAGCGCTTCGGCGATCAAAGCGATGCGCTGGCCTCGATCGCCGCGAAGAACCACGCCAATGGCATGCACAACCCTTACGCGCACATGCGCCGGGACCTCGGGTTCGACTTCTGCCGCAACGCATCGGACAAGAACCCCTTCGTTGCCGGACCGCTCAAGCGCTCCGACTGCTCGCTCGTGTCCGACGGGGCGGCTGCGCTCGTCATCTCGGCCGAGCCGAGCGGCAATGCCAGCGTCACCCCCGTGCGCTGGCGTTCGCGCACTCAGGTCAACGAGTTCCTGCCGCTCTCTCGGCGCGATCCGACACGCTTCGAAGGCGCGGCAATCGCATGGCAGCAAGGGCTGCAGGCGGCGCAAGCCACGCTCGACGACGTTGGCTTCGTCGAGACGCACGACTGCTTCACCGTGGCTGAGTTGCTGGAGTACGAAGCCATGGGCCTGGCGCCGCACGGCCAGGGCGCGCGCGTGATCCTCGACGGCGTGACGCGCCGCGACGGCAAGCTGCCGGTCAACCTGTCAGGTGGCCTCAAGTCGCGTGGTCATCCCATCGGCGCCACCGGCGTCTCGCAGCACGTCATGGCGGCGATGCAGCTGTCGGGCACGGCGGGAGACATGCAGGTCGGCAATCCGAAGCTCGGCGCCGTGTTCAACATGGGCGGCGCGGCGGTCGCCAACTATCTGAGCGTGCTGGAGGCCGTGTGAGCCACCACCAGGTCGCCAACCTGTCGTCGCTGCTCGCGCAGACGGCGGCGCTGTTCCCGGACCGGGCCGGGCTCATCCACGGCGAGCGCGTCTGGACGTGGCGCGAGATCGACGCCCGAGTGAACGCGCTCGTGCAGGGTCTTCGCTCGCTGGGCGTCCAAGCCGGCGACAAGATCCTGGTGCAGTCGCGCAACAACGCGGCCCTGTTCGAGAGTTGCTGGGCCGCATTCCGACTCGGCGCGGTCTGGGTACCGACGAACTTCCGGCTCACGCCGCCGGAAATCGCCTATCTCGGCAGCTCGAGCGAGGCCACCGTCATGCTGGCGGAGGACTGCTTCGCCGGCCACGTCGATGCCGTGCGCGAGGCCTCGTCCCGGCTCGCCCATGTCGTCACGATCGGACAGGCGCGCAGCGGCGAGATCGACTATGAGAGCCTGGTGTCCGCCAACCTCGGCGCCTGTGCGATGCCGGCCGAGGTCGAGGCAGACACGCCGCTCTGGTACTTCTACACCTCGGGCACGACCGGCCGCCCGAAGGCCGCGATGCTGACCCACGGCCAGATGGCCTTCGTGGTGACCAACCACCTGGCCGACCTGATTCCGGGCATCGGTGAGGACGACCGTTCGATTGCAGTTGCGCCGCTGTCCCACGGCGCGGGCATCCATGCCCTGCTGAATGTCGCGCGCGGCGCCGCAACCGTGCTGCTGCCCTCGGACCGGCTCGAGCCCGAGGTGTTCTGGCAACTCGTCGAAGAGCACCGCGTGACCAACGTCTTCACCGTACCCACCATCGTGAAGATGCTGGTGGAAGACGCGGCCGTCGATCGCTACGACCACAGCTCGCTGCGCTACATGATCTATGCCGGCGCGCCCATGTACCGGGCCGACCAGAAGCGTGCATTGCAGAAGCTGGGCAAGGTGCTGGTGCAGTACTTCGGCCTCGGCGAGGTGACCGGCTGCATCACGGTGCTTCCGCCTTCCATGCACAGCCTCGACGATGCGGACCCGACCGTCGGCTCCTGCGGACGGCCACGCACCGGCATGGAGGTCGCCATCCTGGACGACCGGATGCAGCGCGTGCCGCCGGGCACGATCGGCGAAATCTGCTGCCGCGGGCCGGCGGTCTTCGCGGGCTACTTCAACAACGCCGAAGCCACGGCCAAGGCCTTGCGTGGCGGATGGTTCCACACCGGGGATCTCGGTCGCATCGACGAGAGGGGCCTGCTGTACATCACCGGCCGCGAGTCCGACATGTACATCTCGGGCGGCTCCAACGTGTACCCGCGCGAGGTGGAAGAAGTGCTGCTCACGCATCCGGGCGTTGCCGAGGTGGCCGTGCTCGGCGTGCCAGACGAGAAGTGGGGCGAGATCGGGGTTGCGGTCGTGGTGGCGAGCCAGCCGGGCCTCACGGCCGAATCGCTGCTCGGGCACCTGGACGGTCGCTGCGCCAAGTACCGATGGCCGCGCCACTTCCTCTTCTGGGACTCGCTGCCGAAGTCAGGCTACGGAAAGGTCACGAAGAAAGACATCCGCACGCGCCTGATCGAGCGCGGCGAACTGCAGCCGACCGTGCACGGCTGAGCCCCGCATTCCATCGCCACATCAACACAACGGAGACAAGCCATGAACATTTCCCGACGCACCATTCTTCGCACCGCTGCTGCCGCCGCGGTCGTCGCGGCACCGCTGCGCAGCGCCTTTGCGCAGAAGGCCGAGTTCACCTACAAGTATGCGAACAACCTGCCGGTCACGCACCCGATGAACCTGCGTGCCAAGGAGATGGCCGACGCGGTCCTCGCCGAGACCAACGGCCGCGTGGACATCCAGATCTTCCCGAACAACCAGCTCGGTTCCGACACCGATGTGCTGAGCCAGCTGCGTTCGGGCGGCGTCGAGTTCTTCACGCTGTCGGGCCTGATCCTGTCGACACTGGTGCCGGCCGCATCGATCAGCGGCGTGGGCTTTGCGTTCAACGACTACCCCAGCGTCTGGAAGGCCATGGATGGCGACCTGGGGACTTACATCCGCGCCCAGATCACCAAGGCCGGCATCGTGCCGATGGACAAGATCTGGGACAACGGCTTCCGACAGATCACCTCATCGAGCAAGCCTATCGCGACGCCCGCTGACTTGAAGGGCTTCAAGATCCGCGTGCCGGTGTCGCCCTTGTGGACGTCGATGTTCAAGGCACTCGATGCGGCGCCGGCATCGATCAACTTCGCCGAGGTCTACTCCGCGTTGCAGACGAAGATCGTCGACGGGCAGGAGAATCCGCTCGCCATCATCTCGACGGCCAAGCTGTTCGAAGTGCAGAAGTACTGCTCGCTTTCCAACCACATGTGGGACGGCTTCTGGTTTCTCGCCAGCCGCAAGGCCTGGGAGAAGCTGCCCGCCGATCTGCGCACCATCGTCGCCAAGCACATCAATGCGGCCGCCATCAAGGAGCGCGACGACGTGGCGCAACTCAATGCCGGCCTTCAGAAGGACCTGGCCGGCAAGGGCATGGCTTTCAACCAGCCGGACGGCGCCGCCTTCCGCGACCAGCTTCGCAAGGCCGGTTTCTACGCCGAATGGAAGGGCAAGTACGGCGACGAGGCATGGGCGCTGCTCGAACGCTCCGTCGGAAAACTGGCATGAGCGCGATGACCCACCTCCACGGGGCCGGCCACAACGGCATGCAGGCGACGCCGACGGGTGATCCTGCATCGCCAGCAGCTCGCCTCGACCGCGTTCTCGGGTCCATCGTCGAAGCGGCCGCGGGTGCGCTGGTGCTGGCGGACATCGCCGTGCTGCTGGCCGGCGTCGTCGCGCGCTTCGTGTTCCACAAGCCGCTCGTCTGGTCTGACGAACTCGCCTCGATCCTCTTCATCTGGCTGGCGATGTTCGGCGCGGTGATCGCCCTGCGGCGCGGCGAGCACATGCGGATGACGGCACTGGTGTCCCGGCAGACGCCCGCACGGCAACTGCTGTTCGAGGGCATCAGCGTGTGCGCGTCGCTGGCCTTCCTGGCGATGGTGGCCTGGCCATCGTGGGAATACGCGTCGGAAGAACGCTTCATCACCACGCCGGCGCTCGAGATATCGAATGCCTGGCGCGCCGGGGCGCTGCCCGTCGGCATCGCGCTGATGATGCTCTTCTCGGTGCTGCGCCTGCTCAAGGATGCCCAATGGCGCACGAGCGCGAAGGCCGTGGTCATCGTGCTCGTCATCCTCGGTGCATTCGCACTCGGTCGCGGCGTGTTCGAGGACCTCGGCCGGCTGAACCTGCTGATCTTCTTCGTGGGCGTGGTCGCGGCAAGCGTGTTCAGCGGCATCCCGATCGCCTTCGCGTTCGGCCTGGGCACCTTCGGCTACCTGGCGCTCGGCACGGACACGGCGCTGCCGGTGATCATCGGCCGCATGGACGAAGGCATGTCGCACCTGATCCTGCTGGCCGTCCCACTGTTCGTGTTCCTCGGGCTGCTCATCGAGATGACGGGCATGGCCAAGGCCATGGTGACCTTTCTCGCGGGAATGCTCGGCCACGTTCGAGGTGGCCTCCAGTTCGTGTTGGTGGGGGCGATGTATCTCGTCTCGGGCATCTCGGGTTCGAAGGCGGCGGACATGGCTGCAGTGGCGCCCGCGCTCTTTCCGGAGATGAAGAAGCGCGGCGCGAGCGAAGGCGACCTGGTGGCGCTGCTGTCGGCGACCGGCGCGCAGACGGAGACCGTTCCGCCGAGCCTGGTGCTGATCACCATCGGGTCGGTGACGGGTGTCTCCATCGCGGCACTTTTCACCGGCGGCTTGCTGCCGGCGCTGGTGCTCGGGCTCACGCTGTGCATCGTGGTCCGGTTCCGGGCGCGGGACGAGGACCTTCGCCATGTGGCCCGCCAATCCTGGGGACAGGTGGCCAGGCTGGCGGCCATCGCACTGCCGGCGCTGGCACTGCCTTTCATCATCCGGGCGGCGGTCGTCGAAGGCGTGGCGACGGCCACCGAGGTCTCGACCATCGGCATCGTCTACTCGGTGCTGGCAGGCCTGCTGGTGTATCGCCAGTTCGACTGGAAGCGCGTGGGGCCCATGCTGGTCGCCACGGCTTCGCTGTCGGGCGCGATCCTGCTGATCATCGGGACGGCGACCGCCATGGCTTGGGGGCTGACTCAATCGGGCTTCTCTCGCTCGCTGGCGCAGGCCATGGGCGCTCTGCCGGGCGGCGCGCCGATGTTCCTGGCCGTCTCGCTGGTCATCTTCGTGGTGCTCGGCTCGGTGCTCGAGGGCATCCCGGCCATCGTGCTGTTCGGACCGCTCCTGTTCCCGATCGCACGGCAACTGGGCATTCACGAAGTGCACTACGCCATGGTGGTCGTGCTGTCGATGGGGCTCGGGCTCTTCGCACCGCCGCTGGGCGTGGGCTACTACGCGGCGTGCGCGATCGGGCGGGTCCACCCGGACAAGGGCATTCGGCCCATCGTGGCCTACATGCTCGCGCTGCTGGTCGGCACGATCGTCGTTGCCGCAGTGCCGTGGCTGTCGATCGGCTTCCTTTGAAGACCCGGGCGGCACCATGAGCGTCATTACCTGCGTCGAAGACTTGCGCGTCCTGGCCCAGCGGCGCGTGCCCCGGATGTTCTACGACTACGCCGATTCGGGCTCGTGGACCGAGGGAACCTATCGGCGCAACGAGAGCGACTTCCAGTCGATCGAATTGCGCCAGCGCGTGGCAGTCAACATGGAGAACCGTTCCACGGCCACGACGATGGCGGGCCAGGCGGCGCTCATGCCGGTCGCCATCGCGCCAGTCGGCCTCACTGGCATGCAGCACGCCGATGGCGAGATTCTTGCCGCGCGTGCCGCGGAGAAGTTTGGCATCCCCTTCACCTTGTCGACGATGAGCATCTGCTCCATCGAGGACATCGCCGAGCACACGAACTCGCCTTTCTGGTTCCAGCTCTACATGATGCGCGACCGCATGGCGATGGGGCGAATGATCGAACGTGCGAAAGCCGCGCGGTGCAGTGCGCTGGTGCTGACGCTGGACCTGCAAGTGATCGGGCAGCGCCACAAGGATCTCAAGAACGGACTGACCGCACCGCCGCGGCCCACGCTCGAGAACCTCATCAACCTGGCGACCAAGCCCGGCTGGTGCCTGGCGATGGCGCGCACGAAGCGCCGCACTTTTCGCAACCTGGTGGGCCACGTCGAAGGCGTCAGCGACATGCGGTCCTTGTCGGCATGGACCCACGAGCAGTTCGACCCGCGCCTGTCGTGGGACGATGTCGCGTGGGTGCGCTCCCTGTGGGACGGCAAGCTCATCCTCAAGGGCATCATGGAAGTCGAGGATGCCGAACTCGCGGTGAAGGCAGGCGCCGACGCGATCGTCGTGAGCAACCACGGGGGAAGGCAGCTCGACGGCGCGCCGTCGTCCATCAAGGCGCTGCCGGCGATCGTGGACGCCGTTGGAGCGCAAACCGAAGTGTGGATGGATGGCGGCATCCGCTCCGGCCAGGACGTGCTCAAGGCCTGGGCGCTGGGCGCCCGGGGCACCCTGGTCGGTCGCGCCATGGCCTATGGCCTAGGAGCGATGGGCGAAGCAGGCGTCACGCGGATGCTCCAGATCCTGCACAAGGAACTGGACATCAGCATGGCCTTCTGCGGCCATACCGACATCCGCAACGTGGACCGTCGCATCCTCGTTGCGGGAACCTTTCCCACAGCACAGTAGTTCAAGGACTTGAGACCAAGCCATGGCCATCTACAGCCTGCCCCCCTATGAAACAAGGATCGACGAAGGCGCGTGGGTCGCACCCGGGGCCGCAGTCATCGGCTGCGTCACCCTCGCACGGCGCTCGAATGTCTGGTTCAACGCAGTCATCCGCGGCGACAACGAGCGCATCGAGGTCGGCGAGGACAGCAATGTGCAGGACGGCGCGGTGCTCCACACCGACGTGGGCTTTCCGCTGAAGATCGGCAAGCGAGTCAGCATCGGGCACCAGGCGATGTTGCACGGCTGCCAGGTCGGCGACGGCACGCTCATCGGGATCCAGGCCGTCGTCATGAACGGCGCCGAGATCGGGAGGAACTGCATCGTCGGCGCCGGTGCCGTAGTGACCGAGGGCAAGGTCTTCCCGGACAACGTCCTCATCGTCGGCTGTCCGGCCAAGGTCGTGCGCGAACTCGGCGCCGCCGACATCGCGAAAGTGGCGAACAACGCCCACGACTACGTCGAGCGCGCCCAGCGCTACAAGGTGACGCTGCAGAGCACCTGAGGTGCGCCATTCGGAAATCCGATCCAAGTACGGTTGCGAGCGCGAGCTTGCAAGGCGCCTTTGGTTTGCGGGTGCATCCAGGCGTGGCGAAGGGGGTGGCGCTACACTGCCTGTCCTAGCCAAGCGTCCTCGTTCGAGGCAAGCATCCGATGCGCAAGCCATCCCTGCTCCCTATCGTCGTATTGGCCTTCACGAGTGCTGCGAGCGCCGCCAGCAACTGCGACGACCTCTTGGCCGAGATCGACGCGAAGATCCGCAGCGCGGGCGTGATGCGCTTCACGCTCACCACCGTGACGGCCGATGCCACGGTCAGCGGCAAGGTTGTCGGCACCTGCGAACGTGGCAGCAGGAAGATCGTCTACGAAGCGGCGGCCACCTCCCCTTCATCTTCCCCCTCATCCGCTTCGTCCCCCGCCCTCCGGCGCAGCAATGACGGCATCCTGACCGAATGCAAGGACGGTTCGGTATCGGTCGGCGGGGACTGCAGGAAGTAAGCGCGCGGGCGGGCAGAGCATCAGCCTGCGACGCGCGCGGTGGCGATCCTCGACGACACGCTTTGGCAGCGACGAGACTGATCCCTGCCGAGGTGGCGTCGGTCGACGGCCGGGTGCGCTGCGACGCGAGGCTGGCCAGCCCTAAAGCCTTTCTTTCACGAAGCCGGCGGCATTCTCGTCGGCGCCGGGCTTGCCCTCGTCCGAATGCGGATTGCCCGGGTCGGTGTCGGTCGGGAACTCAGGCTCGACCGGAAGCTGCGCGGGATCGTCCTCAGAAGGAATCTTGGGATTTGGCATGGAAGGCTCCTTTAGAAGCACGATAGCTCCATTTCATGCGCGCGAATGTAGGAGAGCTGCCGATCAGCGGTGCACGACCCGATCACTCACGCGGTGCCACTGGAGGGCATCAGCGAGGGCGTCGTTCTCATGACACACGGCGAGTCGATTCGGTGTGGTGCTGCACGGGCGTCCATCGGCGCACGACAGCTTTCGGGAAGCGGTCGCGACCTTTTGCTCTCAAGTTGCAGCCATGGGCGGGGCGGCGGCCAGCAGCGGGCCGGTACTATTGCCATTTTCCGGAGTTTGTGTTGCTGGTGAGCTGTTGCCGCCCTACCATCCCGGTCAATGAAGACCCCTCCCCGCACCTCGTCGTCCGTCGGACTGCTTCGCTGCAAGTGGGGCGTGCTCGGCGCAGGCTTGCTCGGCACAGCGGTCGCGTTCGCCGCTTCCCTGGCGGGCATTCCTGCTCCCGCAGAGCCGTACTCGCTGCAAGGGTTCACGCCCGGCCAAGCCATGGCTGTCTGCCCTGTCCAATGGCAGAAGTACCGCAACGAGGCCGGCTTCTCGTGCATCCAGCATGGAGGCAAGCTGGCCTCCCGGCCGATCCAGGCGACCTTCCTTCGGATCGAGAACGGCAAGCTCCTGAGCGTCTGGATCGACATGAAGGACCCCGGCGATTGGGTGCATGTCCAGAGTGCCCTCACGCAGAAGTACGGCCCCCCAGCGTTCGACCAGGGGGCCAGCCGGGCATGGGTAGCGCCGGATGCGCAGCTGTCAGTGGGAAATTCCGGAGGGGTGCTGCTGCTCGGGTCCCGGAAGGCGCAGCAAGGCGCGACCGACGCTGCAGTGCATCTCTGACGCTCCTCGTTCGCGATGTCGCCTGGCCTTTTCCACACGGCGCGCTGCATGTAAATTTCGCGGATGCTTCTGCCTCTGCAGGCCTACCCCGCAACTTTCGTCATCGTCAGTTCGGTCTTGCTATACATCTCGCGGGGAGCGATCACGCGGCCGCGCTCGCACGGGTTCTACCGCTTCTTCGCGGTGGAATGCATCTTCGGCCTGATCTGGATCAATCTGCCGGTTTGGGGCGACGATCCTCTGCTGTCACCGAGCCAGCTGATGGCGCAGCTATTCCTCGTCACGTCGGCTTGGCTGCCGCTGCATGCGGCACGCCGCTTGAGACGGCTCGGCCAGCCGAGCAGCGCCCGCAAGGACGAGGCGCTGATCGGATTCGAGAAGACCACTCGACTGGTGACGACAGGCGCCTTCAAATACATCCGCCATCCCATGTACACGGCGCTGATCTGCCTTGCCTGGGGGGTTTTTCTGCAGCGCTTCACCTGGCTGGGCCTGCTGCTGGTGTTGGCATCGACTGCGCTGATCTTCGTCACGGCCAAGCGCGAGGAGAAGGAGTGCATCGAACATTTCGGCGACGCCTACCGTGACTACATGCGCAGCACACAACGCTTCGTACCCTATCTACTCTAGTGGCTAGTGGCCGGGCGACAAGCCGCCTCGGAGGGCACCATGAAGATTGCTAGCCTGGATCACGTCGTTCTCTGCGTGGCGCGCGTGGACCGGACGATCGAGTTCTACCAGCGCCTGCTCGGGATGGAGGCGCGGGAAGAACGGCCTGGCAAATGGTCACTTCATTTCGGATCGAACAAGATCAGCCTGCAGGAAGCTGGCTCGGTCCCCGACATTGCGCGCGCAACCGTACCTGGCAGCGGAAACTTTTGCGTATTGACGTCTGACCCGGTCGCGCAATTTGCCGAGGAACTCCGATCGCTGGGGATCGAGATTGTCGCCGGCCCCGGCGAGCGCGATGGCGCCACAGGCAAGCTTCTATCCGTCTACTTCCGAGACCCGGATGGAAACCTGGTCGAGGTCAGCAATCCATTGCCGGACTCTGCCGCGGAAAGCATTGCGGCTAGACCCAGATCTGCAACACGTAGTCGAACGGCGCCTGCCCGTTGAAGAGGTCGACCCGCTGCAGCACGATGCGCAGCGCGCCACCGGCGTCGCGCGCCAGCGTGTGCCGGTAGGTGCCGCCGAAATGCCGCACTGTGTCGCGGCGCAGCTCCATCAGGTGGAAGCGCGAGCGCACATGGACCGTCGCGCCGTCCACCGACTCGATCGCGACATTGCCGACGATGTGGTTGGTCTCCCACATCGGTGCCTGCGACCACGCGTTGGGGTGCGAGACGCGGCCCTTGCGGATCTCCATCATCAGCTTGTCCTCGGCAAAGATCGAGGGCGAGCCCTCCCACTCGGTCTGCTCGAGCGTGACCGGCATCCAGTAGACGCCGCGTTCGTCGAACAGGTCCATCCACTCCTGCCAGAGCTTGCGGTCGAGCAGCTCGGCCTGCAAATAGAGCAACTGCTCGACCTCGCGCTGCAGGTCGTTGCCCACGACCAGGCCGGCACGCGGCACGCCCTGAGCGGCAGGCGCGGCGCCGAGCTGCGGTGCGCGCGGTGAATGGTCTGGCGCGATCAATTGCGCGCCGGTGGGCGCATCGCCGGTCGCGGCCTCGATCACCACGTCCTGCGCGAGCAGGTGCTCGAAGTCGGGCCCGGCGTTCGGAATGGCGGCGCTCGGGCCGTCGGATGCATGCTGGCTCATGGCGGGGCTCCTGCGCTATGAAGCCATGTAAGTCGACCAGGCGCGAAACTGGCTTCGCATCACCGCCTCGGAAGTGCCGTGGTTGGAATAAGTCACTCCGCCCTCCTCCTCGCGGTCGTCGCCGAAGTAGCGATGGAAGCTCACCCAGTCGCCGCCATTCGACTGCAGACCCCACTGGCCCTTGGTCCAGTTCTCGAGGTCGTCGGCATTGATCATCGTGGCTGGAGAGTTCACCAGGTTGTAGTACCAGAGGCTGCGGCGGTAGATGGCCTCGGGCGCACCCTTGAGGCGGAAGTGCCAGATCTCGGACAGCGTCTTGTCCGGCGAGATCGGCCGCAGGCAGCGTAGCTGCTGCAAGGGTGATTGCACCGACAGGTAGGGATAGATCAGCACGTGATGGATGCTGCGCGACAGGTATTCCTCGGCGCGTTGCTCGCCGTAGGCCTGTTTCAGCAGTGCCTCGTGCGCGAGCGTGTCGGGGTCCTGCGGGCGCAGCCCCATGTAGGCCTTCAGGATGCCGTGTCCGCGCGGGAAGTTGATCGTCTGCACCGAGTCCCACTGCTCGAAGCTCGACGCGAAAGCCGAGAGGTAGTGGTAGTACAGCGGCACCTTCTCCTGCTGCGCCTTCAGCCGCTTCTCGACGCGCCCGGCTGCGATGCCGGTCGACTGGTGCGTGACCGAGGGGTGCAGCGCGTCGAGCTGGTTCTCCATGAAGAACTTCCAGTTCGAATGCTGGATCACGCGATGGCAGATCGGGACCACCTCCACCTCGCCGACCGGCGAGCGGTCGCACATGTCGTCGAAGGCGACGCGCGCCTCGCCCAGGAACTCCTTCAACGAAGGGCCGTCGGCGGAGAGACTGGCGAAGACGAAGCCCCGATAGCTCTCCACGCGCGCCGCACGCTTCACGCCGCAATCGGGGTTGTCGCGCGTCATGCGCGTGCCTTCATAGCCCTGCGCCAGCGGAATCGCACGCACGCTGCCGTCCAGGTGGAAGCTCCACGCGTGGTAGGAGCAGACGATGCTGTGTCCCGTGTTGCCCTTCAGATTGCCCACGAGTTGCACGCCCCGATGCGGGCAGCGGTTGTGAAGCACCTGCACCGACCCGTCGGTCTGCCGCACCATGAACATGGGCTGGCGGCCGATGGTGACCGCGTGGTAGTCGCCGGGATTCGGCACCTGCGACACATGGCCGCAATAGACCCATATGCGCTCCCAGATCTTCTCCATCTCGGCATCGAAGATCCCGGCATCGGTGTAGACGGTCTTGTGGACGCGGTCGGGCTCGACCAGCGCATCGAGATTCATCATGGACTGCCCCTTGTCTCGGCGTGCGGCAGGTGCGCGTCTTCGCTGGCCTGCGGCCGCCCAGTGTGCATCCTCGCCCGCGCGCGGGTTTCCAGACTTACCCTCAAGGATACGGCGCACGCCGAGCCGGCAAGCGGTCGGCGTGTCGCGTCACTTTGTTACGTCGACGTCGCGCGTCTCGGGCAGCAGCGCCATCGCGATCAGGCTGATCACGCTGGTAGCGACGATGTACCAGGCCGGCGAGACCGGGTCGCCGGTGGCCGCCATCAGCCAGGTGACGACCAGTTGCGTCGTGCCGCCGAACACCGTGGCCGCGATCGCGTAGACCAGCGACAGCGTCGTGCTGCGGATGGCGATCGGGATCAGTTCCGGCACGACGACCAGGCTGGCGGCACCGCTCATCGCGGTCAGCAGGGCCAGAACGCCGACGACGACGAACAGCGTGCCGGCGGTGGGCGCGCTGTGCAGCCAGACGAGCATCGGCACGATCGCGACCGCCAGCGCCACGCGCGGCAACAGCATCAGCGCCTTGCGGCCGTGGCGGTCGCACAGCCAGCCCGCGAGCAGCGAGCCACCGAAGGTCAGAAGGCCGGCCAGCAGCACCGAACTCTGCGCGACCGCTGGCGGCAGCTTCAGCGCCTTGATCGCGTAGGTGGCCATGAAGTTGCCGAACTGGCTGGACACCACGGTGGCCATCATCATCAGCACGCCCAGCACGACCCAGCGCCGCTGTTGGCCGAAGACCTTGCCCACGATCTGCGCGGTGGACGCGCCTTCGTGATGGCCCAGCGTCTCGGGCAGGCTGCGGCGAATGTAGACCGCGATCGGCACCAGCACCAGGCTGAACAGGAACGGCAGCCGCCAGCCCCACGAGGCCAGATCCTGCGGCGACAGCGAGCTGGAGACGATCACGCCGAACAGCCCGCCGACCGCGACCGCCAGGCCCTGGCTGGCGAGCTGCCAGCTGGTGTAGAAGGCGCGCTTTCCGGGCGGCGCCATCTCCAGCAGCAGTGCAGTCGCCGGTCCGACCTCGCCGCCCAGCGCCAGCCCCTGCAGCAGCCGGCAGACGACGACGATGATCGGCGCAGCGATGCCGATCGTCGCGTAGCCGGGCGTTGCCGCGATGCCGAGCGTGCCCACTGTGATCAGCACCACGGTCAGGATCAGCGCCGGCTTGCGCCCGACGCGGTCGGCGAAGGCGCCGATCAGCACGCTCCCCAGCGGGCGGGTGAAGAAGCCGACGCCGAAGGTCGCCACCGATGCCAGCAGCGAGCCGAACTCGCCGGCAACCGGGAAGAAGGTCTGGCCGATGTAGATCGCGAAATACGCATAGAGCACGAAATCGTAGAACTCCAGCGCGTTGCCGGCGATCGCGGCGGCGACCGCCTTGCGCGAGATCGTCGGCTGCGTCGGCGCAGTGTCGGCGCGCGGCAGCGCCGGGGGAACGAGGCTGCCGGCCGAGCCGGCGGTCGAGGTGGTCATAACGGGAGCTCCGGTAAGTGAGTGGCGGGTCGAGGGGACAAAGGGACGCCGTGCGGTGGCGTCAGACCGGCACGCGCTGCAGGCCGGCCAGCGCCTGGACGAAGGCCTCGCGGCCCTGGCGCCAGACGGCTGCCTTCCAGTCGGTGGCATCGGGATAGAACGCGGCCTTCAGCGCGGCGCGCGCGGCCGCGGTGCGGTTGGCGTCGGCTCCGCGCCTCCAGGTCCAGTGCTCGGCGCGCAGCGCCTGCTGTACCTGCTCGGCTGGCCAGGTGCCAAACTCCAGGCAGATGTTGGTGTGCTGGGCCTGCGGGCATTCGTCGAACTGCGCGAATTGCACCGGCCCGGTCATCGGCACGCTGGACGAAGTGCCGGTGTGCACCGAGGTCAGTTCGCCCCACCAGCGCTGCGCGCGCTCGAGGATGTTCGCGTCCTGGTCGGGCGACGCGAAGATGCGCTCGCCGTGGCCGTAAGGGCCCAGCCCGGTGTGGATGTCGATCGAGCCGATCTGCCGGCACTCGCGGCCGTGGCGGCGCAGGATCGCGCGCAGCGCGCGGTTGCTCCAGGTCGGCGCCTGGCCGCCGAAGAACATGCCGTCGGCATACGTGTACTGCCCCAGCGATACCGCGCGCTGCAAACCCTTCGGCCCGACGCGCTCGGCATACGCCGCCAGCGCCGCCGCATCGGCTGGCGTCGGCGGCCAGCCCTCGGGCAGCAGCAGGTCATGAATCTCGCCATACGCGGCGTTGACCGGCAGCGGCGCGTCGAAGTCTATGCAGTTGCGGTTCAGATCCACGTTCTCCTGGGTCACGCGGCGCGAGTGCGAGAAGCCCCAGGGGTTGACCGCGTGGATGTACAGCACCGCGGTGTCGCGTACCCGCATGCCGGCGGCGTGCTCGGGCGGGCCCAGTTCCAGCAGGCCAGTCTGCACCGCGGAGCCGCAGTAGCCCTCGACACCATGCACGCCGCTGATCACGATCAGCAGTCGCGCCGCATCGGCAGGGCCGTCGCGCACGACATCGATCGCGAGTTCCTCGCCGTCGGCGCCGGCCAGGTCCAGCACGGTCGATTCGACGACCAGGTCGCGCCGGCAGGCGGCATCGCGGAATTGCTCGCGTGCCTGCGCGTAGCTGGAGGAGAACAGCGCGGCTGCATCGGCGATGTCGGCCGGCGCGTGGGACACGGGCGTCGGGCGGCTGGGCGTTGGCGTGACGAATTCGTTCATGGGGATGATGAGGGATTGAGAAGAATGCAGGAATCAGGCGGCCAGCCGCCGTGCCCGACGCGCGTGGCAGGCCTCGCCGAAGGCGGCGAAGATGGCATGCGCCAACGGGCTGTTGCCGACTCGCATCTCCGGGTGCCACTGCACCGCGAGCGTGAAGCCGGGGGCGCCGGCGACCGTAAAGGCCTCGACCAAGCCGTCCGGCGCCACCGCCTCGATGCGCAGGCCCGGTGCCAGCCGGTCCACGCCCTGGTGATGCAGCGAGTTGACCGTCGCGTGCGTCGCACCGGCCAGGTTCGCCAGCAGGCCGCCGGGCGTGAGCGCGACCTCGTGCGCATCGTCGTACCAGCGCTCGACCGGGCGATCGTGGTCGCCTTCGCGATGGTCCAGCCGGCCTTCTTGCGCGTGCACCGCGCGCTCCAGCGTGCCGCCAAACGCGACGTTGAATTCCTGGAAGCCGCGGCACACCGCGAGCACCGGCACGCCGGCGGCCACCAGCGCCGGCAGCAGCGGCAGCACGGTGTCGTCTCGGTCGGGGTCGGTCAGCGTGGCCGGCGGCAGCGGTTCGGCGCCGTAACGCTGGGCCTGCACGTTGGACGGCCCGCCAGTCAGCACCACGCCGTCGACCGCGGCGATCAGCGAGGCGGCGTCGATCGCCGCGCCAGCGGCCGGCAGCAGCAGCGGCAGCGCGCCGGCGGTCTGGTGCACCGCGCGTACGTAGCTGTCGAACGCTCGGTGGATCGCGTGGCCGTGGAACTCACCCCGGTCGGCAGTGATCGCGACGACGGGGCGGGTGGCGGCGGTGGGTACGTGCAAGTTCATCGATTTGCCCTACTGGGTTCCGGCATCTCCGTGATGCCACTGCCGCCAATGTAGGGAGGGGGGATCAATGCGTAAAGTGCATTTAAGTTGTCTAGGTCCTGCAGTTAATGCATGATGGGCCACGATGAACACCCGCCAGTTGCGCCATTTGCTCGCAGTCATCGAGACGGGCTCGGTGAGCGCGGCCGCGGACCGGGTCCACCTGAGCCAGCCGGCGCTGTCGCGCAGCCTGCGGGCATTGGAGGACGAGTTGCGCGCGCCGCTGTTCGACCGCCTCGACCGCCGCCTGGTGCCCACGCCGTTCGCGCAGGCCTACCTTGCCCGCGCGCGCCGCATCGTGTTCGAGGAGGCCGAAGGCGCGCGCGAACTGTCGCTGATGCACTCCGGCCGCGCCGGCTCGCTGGCGCTGGGCATGGGCTCGGCGCTGGCGCGAGGCCTGCTCGGACGGCTGCTGGTCGAGCTGATGGCGGGTGCGCCGGGGCTGAGGCTGCGCACGCTGATCGAGACCACCGACCGCCTGCTCGACGCGCTGCGCAACGAGACACTGGACTTCTTCGTCGGCGACGTGCGTGCCGCTGACACCGACAGCGAGCTGCAAGTCGAGCCGCTATACGCCTGCCGCTTCGGCTGGTTCGCTCGCCAGGGCCATCCGCTGCAGGGACGGCGCGCACTGGCGATCGCCGACGTGCTGCGCCATCCGTTGATCGCACCCGGCTTCATCGGGCCGGAGGACGAGTGTCGCTTCCTACGCCGCTACGGCTTGACCGGCTCGATGCTCGACCGCTTCACGCTGCAGTGCGCCGACGGCAGCACGGTGAGCCAGGTCATGTTGGCGACCGACGCCGTGATGCCGGCGATCGAGCTGACGATGCTGGAGGAACTGCGCGCCGGCAGCGTGATTGCGCTGGATGTGCAGCCGGTGCTGGATGCTGAACTGATGCTGGGCATCGTGCAGCGCGCCGGCCGAACGCTGGCGCCAGCGGCATCCCGGGCGTTCGATTTCGTGCGGCAATATCTGGTCGGGCTGGAGGCCGAGGCGACGACGCCTCACGGGGCTGCCCGCTGAGCAAGTCCGCGTTGCCTCGGGCGTGGCCCGAGGCAAGCCGCGCCATTCGTTACAGGATGCTGGTCGGTGTCGTCATCGCGCCCGTGGACTTGGGCAGGCGACCGTCGGTCTCGTAGGCGAGAAAGTCCTTGTAGCCTTCCTGGCGGTTCGGCGGCAGGGAGAGGTTGAAGAGCGTCTCTTCGACCGAGTCATACCAGACGTCGAGCTTCAGAGACAGCTGGCTCATCCAGCCGGCGAAGACTTCTTTCCATTGGCCTCTGAAGCGTCTTGCCTGTATTCGCTGCGATGCTGCATGAAGCGGCGGTGAGACATTCGCAGATGGAGTTGCATGACCTGTCGTGCCATCTCGCCATCGGCCGCGCTCGCTGCAAATGTCAGGTCACGGTGATGGCTGAGGCTCTGTTCCAGTTCATGTGGCGTCGCGATATAGAACGAGCGCTTGATGATCGGCATGTCGATCATCGTTTCGAGGATGGTGCGCAGCCGTGGAGATCCGGAAGCCTCGAGCAATGCATGGTGGAAGTCGCGATTAGCCTCCTGCACTTCCGCGATGCCGTCCTCACCCTTGGCGATGCCTTCGGCCATCATGCGGTTGCTCGCCTCCAGGCGTTCCACCAGCGCCGGTCCGCCGCGCGTCGCGGCGAGGAATGACGCGTGGGGCTCCAGCAGCATCCTTAGCTGAAAAGTCTCTTCGACATCCCAGTCACTCCATTCGGCCACCCGAATGCCTTGGCCGGCGGAATCGGTTGCCAGCCCATCGTCCACCAGCCTGCGAAGGGCCGCCCGCACGGGCGTGCGGCTCAGTCCAAGTTCGCGGGCAAGCGGTTCCTCCTTCAGTTGGGATCCTGGGCTGTAGTGCCCCCCGACCACTCGCTGTCGAAGGGTCTCGTAGGCCTTGTCTCTGCCGTGCTGCTGCATATGTTGCCGTGGTGCATTCGTTCGCGGAATTGTATGAGTTCGGGACGGCTCAGCCCTGTGGCGGCGTACAAATCAAAAACATTGCCGTTCTCCGTTTGTACTCAAAGCACTAGAACTGAGAGTGACTTACTAGGAGAAGTTGGTGTTTACCCTGGGTACCGTTGCACTATTTGTATTCGTTTTGTATTCTTGTGGTTCTTAAGGAGCAAAGCGTGAACATTGCGATCATCGGATTAGGGGAAGTCGGGCGCTGCTACGCGACCCCATTGCATCAAGCCGGCTACACACTGAGCCTGTGCGAGATGCATCCTTCTGCGGCGGCACAGGAACTTGCCGCGGATGCTGGCCTGCGCATCCACGAGCAGGCAGGACCCTGGCTGGCAGAGGCGCAGCTGGTGCTCTCGTGCGTGACGGGAACCACGTCCCTCCCGGTGCTTGACCAGGTCCTCCCGCATCTGACGAAAGCCGCCCTGGTTGCCGACCTGACGACGGCCAGTCCGGAAGTCAAGCGCGAGGGCAGCAAGCGCGCCGCGGAAGCCGGCATCCGGTACGTCGACACCGCCATCATGGGTGCCATATCGCTGGGCCTGGTTCGCACGCCGTTGCTCGCTTCTGGTGAGGGCGCCAGCCAGCTGAAGGAAATCCTCGAAGTCGCCGGCGCACGCGTTCAGGTCATCGCTGGTGGCAAGGCAGGCGACGCCATCGCGCTGAAGGTCCTTCGCAGCATCTACACGAAAGGCGTCGAGGCGCTCACCGTTGAACTGCTCATGAGCGCCGAGAGGCAGGGCGTGCGCGAGAAGCTCTATGAGCAGCTGAGCGACATGGACCGAACGCCTGTTCGAGCCTTGATGGACATGCTGATCCGGACCCACGTCATTCATGCGAAGCGTCGCGCGCACGAGGTTCATGACGCGCAGGCCGAACTGGCCTCGCAAGGGCTGACGTCGATTGTGCTGCCGGGCGTCGAGGCCCGCTTCAAGAAGACTGTCCAGGCGCTCGAGTCGCATCCGCTTCCAGTGGCGGAGCCCAGCGTCGAGCAGTCGCTCGACTGGCTCCTGGCTTCCGCTCGCTAAGGCTTCGCCCCGACACGGGGCAAATGATTCATCCAACCTGTTCTTCAAGGAGACATATCCATGCGCCGTCTCGTGCGAATTTCTGCTGCCATCCTTCTCTGCGCCGGCGTTGCCAACGCAGTTGCCCAGAACTACCCGGACCGCCCCATCCGGATGGTGGTTCCGTTTCCAGCAGGCGGAGGGACGGACAACCTCGCCCGACTTCTGACCACGTCGCTCGCGAACAAGCTCCACTGGACGATCACGGTCGACAACAAGCCAGGCGCTGGCGGCAACCTTGCTCTGGACAACGTTGCGAAATCCAAGCCCGATGGCTACACGCTCGTCATGGCCCAGACGGACAACGTCGTACTGAACTCCTTGCTCTACGGCAAGCTGAGCTACGACCCGGTGAAGGACCTGGAGGCGGTCTCGTCGGTGGCGAGCGGTCCTGCCGTCATCGTGGTCCGTGCGGATTCACCTTACAAGACGCTCGCCGATGTCGTCGCCGCAGCCAAGGCCAAGCCCGGCGCACTCACCGTGGCAACGCCGGGCACCGGCACGATTGCCCACCTGGTCAACCAGCTCTGGCAGAACGCCTCGGGCGTCAAGTTCACGCACGTCCCGTACAAGGGCATGGCCCAGGCCGTGCCGGACCTCATCGGCGGCCAGGTCGACATGTACATCGGTTCGATCCCGACGCTGCTGAGCCAGATCCAGGGCGGCAAGATTCGCGCCCTCGGCGTGACGACCGCCAAGCGTTCGCCCGTTCTGCCTGATGTCCCAACCTATACCGAATCCGGCATTCGCGGCGTCGAGCTGGCCAGCGTATGGGGCGTGATGGCGCCCGCGGGCACGCCGAAGGCGATCGTCGACAAGTGGAACGCGGAGATCAACGAACTGCTCAAGCAACCGGACGTGAAGCAGAAGATCCTCGCGACCGGCGCCGAACTGCTGGGCGGGAGCCCTAGATCGTTGACGGACCTCTATGCATCCGAGCGGGCCCGACTCGCGCCCGTCATCCGCGAAGCCGACATCAAGCTCGACTGAACATCAACCCCACTTCGAACAAGGCACCGACATGAATAACGGACTTCGCATTCTTCAACGCCGTCGCGCCGTCGCGCTCGACCTGGCCCGTCAATTCCTGGACGTGCCCGTCGCCAATGTGAGCGACTGCATGTCGCGCATGACGGCAGGCGGGCCACGTCTTCGACCGATGCATTCGGGCGGGCGCATGGCAGGGCCTGCATTGACGATCAAGGCCCGACCCGGTGACAACCTGATGATCCACAAGGCCCTGCAGATTGCAAAGCCCGGCGATGTCATCGTCGTGGATGGCGGCGGTGATCTGACCAATGCACTGGTTGGCGAAATCATGATCGGCGATGCTGCAGGACAAGGCTTGGGCGGCATGGTCCTGAACGGCGCGATTCGGGATGCAGCCGCCATCCGCCAAGGGAGTTTTCCGGTGTTCGCTGCCGGCGTCACGCACCGTGGCCCGTACAAGGATGGACCTGGCGAGATCAATGTCGCGATCTCGATCGACGGCATGGTGATCGAGCCGGGCGATCTCGTCATCGGAGACGACGATGGCTTTCTGTGTGTGCCCTTCGATGACGTTCTGGCGCTCCTTGCAGCTGCAAGGAAGAAGCAGGAGATTGAAGCAAGGATGGTTGCCGACATCGAGGCCGGCACCTTCGATCGCTCCTGGGTCGACGCGACCTTGAAGCGCCTGAACTGCTTTGTCGAGACGTAGGGCGTCGGATACCTGCTGAAGGGCCGGCGGTCGTCGCGTATTCGGAAAGTACGTCCCGCCCGCTCTACCGGACGTTCATTGCGCTCCGTTTCGCAGAGCCGTGAACCGCACGATCGCCCGGGCCCCCTCGCAGGCATAGCAATCTTTCGACTCGTGGCTAGAAATCTTACGAGCTGACACGCGCTTGGCGAGTTGTCATCCTCCTTGCACCAGAACCGCAACTCTTTGGTGTCGGTGCCATGAGGAGAGATTCATGCTCAGTCGCAGTCCGGAATCGACAGTTCTTCATCGCCGAAAGGTTTGGCAGGCAGCGGTCCTGGCTGCCCTCGGGGTCTGCAGTGGTGACACGCCTGTATTGGCCCAAGGCGACCGCACCTTCAATCCTCAATGGAACGTGGCATGTTCCACGGGTAGCTGACGCGCGTTGAGCAGTTAGGACGCTTCGTCCAGGGTCGGCAGTCGGGATCGCGGATGTCCGCATTGAGCCTCTGAGCGGAACTGCGGATTCCTTCCACGCGGACGTTCGGATCAACGGAGGGAGTTTCGATCACAGGGACGCAGCCACGTCCGCGACCAGGTTGCGAAGCCAGACGTGCGCGGGGTCGTGGCGGTAGCGCACGTGCCAAGCCATCTGCATCGGGAAAGTGCCTAGATCGACCGGCGCTGGCAGCACCTTCAACCTCGAATCGCCGGCCAGGCGCCGGCAGATCAACTTCGGCAGCGTCGCACAGTAGTCCGTGGCGGCCACGATCTCGGGGATCGACATGAAGTGGGTGACTGTCACGGCGACGTCCCTCTTGAGCCCTCCTCGCTCCAGTGCCTGGAAAAGCCCCGCGCGCAGGCGCCCTCCCGCCGGCAGCAGGTTCACGTGCTTCATCCGCTCGTACTGCGCCTTGGTGATCTTCGTGCCGACCTTCGGATGGTCGGCGCGCACCACACAGGCCAGCCCGTCGTCCGCAATGTGCTGCACGACCAGGTTGTCCGGCGCATCGGTGATGCGACCGAGCACCATTGCCGTCGTTCCGGAAGTGACCCCCGTCGCGACGACGTCGGCGCCGAAGGGCAATGTGCGCAGGCGAATGCCCGGAGCGAGCTCGCGCAGCCGCGCCACCAGAGCGGGCACGAAGACGAATTCCACGTAGCTGTTCGGCGCGATCGTGACCAGATGATCGGCGCGGGACGGATCGAAGGCCTGCTGGCCGAGCACGACGGTGTCCAGCGCAGCCAGCGCCGATGTGAGCGCCGGTGCCAGCGCTTCAGCCTTTGGCGTGGGCCGCATGCCGTAGCGCTCCCGGATGAACAGAGGGTCCTGCAGTATGGCGCGCAGGCGCGTCAACGCATTGGACAACGCCGATTGGGTCATGCCCAGGCGATCCGCCGCGCGGGTGACGCTGCGCTCTTCCAGCAGGGCCACGAAGATGGGCAAGAGGTTGAGGTCGTATCGCATGCAGAATTATTGCTGACGATAAATCTGAAATGGAGAAAATGAACTGGATCAATTTCTTGTGGGCGTCCATGATTTGGGCATTCACAGGAGATCACCATGAAACTGAAGAACCTGCTTCCCGGCGCGCTGGGATTCGGTACAGCCCCTTTGGGCAACATGTTTCGCGCCATTCCCGAGGAGGAAGCACGGGCCACCGTCGACGCCGCGTGGAACGATGGCATCCGCTTCTTCGACACCGCACCGTTCTACGGCGCGGGCCTGGCGGAAGCCCGCCTGGGCGAGGCGCTGGCGGTCCGCAATCGTGACGAGTTCGTCATCAGCACCAAGGTCGGCCGTCTGATCCTCGACGAGATGGAAGACGTCAACGCTCGCGAACTCGGCGAGAAGGGCGATGTATTCAGGCATGGCCGCGCCAACCGGATCGTGAACGACTATTCGGAAGACGCGACCCTGCGCTCGATCGAAGACAGCCTGGAGCGACTGAAGACGGACCGCATCGACATTGCCTGGGTGCACGATGTCGCCCAGGATTTCTACGGCGACGAGTGGCTCGGCGTGTTCGAGACAGCGCGCAAGGGCGCCTTCAAGGCACTGGACCGGTTGCGCGACGAAGGCGTGATCCGTGCCTGGGGCCTGGGCGTGAACCGGGTGGAGCCGATCGAGCTGCTGCTGGGTCTTGAAGGGCCTCGTCCGGATGGCTTCCTGCTCGCCGGCCGCTACACGCTGCTGGACCACTCGCGGGCGCTGCAGCGCGTGATGCCGCAGGTGGCGGCCCGCGGCCTTGGCATCGTCGTTGGCGGCCCCTACAGCTCAGGCGCGCTGGTCGGCGGACCGAACTTCGAATACGCGCCTGCCACGCAGGAGATTCTGGCCAAGGTCCAGGCCATCAAGGCCATCGCGGATCGCCACAACGTGACGATGAAGGCGGCAGGGCTGCAGTTCGCCCTGGCGCACCCCGCGGTGGCCGCAGTCATCCCCGGGGCTAGCCGGCCGGGCCGCATTGCGGAAGACCGTGCCGCGCTTGAAGCGGCGGTGCCCGAGGACTTCTGGCGCGAGCTGCGACAGGCCGGTCTCGTGCAGATGGAGGCGCCGCTGCCCCACGGCATCTGACCTCCGCGCGCACCACTCCTCGAGCCGACAAGAAATGCTGAACAAAGCCTATGAAGCCCAGTGCGCCTCGATGGAGGCGCACGGCTCCGACACGCGGCAATCAGATCGTCGCACGCTGACCTTGCTGGCACTTGCACTCGGCACCTTCTACATCGGGACGTCCGAGTCTGCAAGCATGGGCACTCTTCAGCTGTTCGCCACCAGCCTGGACCTGGATATCTCCACCGCCACACATGCCATCGAGGCCTATGCCTTCGGCGTTGTGCTCGGAGGTCCTGCCGTGACCATCCTGGGCGCGAAACTGAATCGCAAGCACCTGCTGCTGGTCCTGATGGCGATCTTCGTTCTTGGCAATGTCATGTCGGCCATCGCCACGGGGTTGGGCATGCTCACGCTCGCGCGCTTCGTGAGCGGAGTACCGCAAGGCGCAGAGTTGCTTCCGTCCTAGGAGCACCTGTCAATCAGGCTAGGAGCTGCACCGCGGCCGGCGCCCCAATAGCAGCGGTTGCCGACCAAGCCAAGCGTCGCCCGCGTGGGGGCGGAGATTGCCCCGAGTCGACCATCAGGACTTGAGAGCACATCTGCCCGCTGCAGCCGGCACTGTGGCGAGCTGCCACGGTTGTGCGCCCGCGGTGTTCGATCCTGTAGCAATGCAGCGGGAAAACCCGGATCGGGCGGCCCGCTGGACGGCCGCGAAGCGGCACTTGCGACTCCGCTTGGAGCATTGGCGGCTGGCACGGCGTTTGCCCTTGTCTGCTGGAGGGCGTGCTCATCGGAGTGTGTCCGCGACCCACGATCCAACCAAGGAGACAACATGCAACTGAAGCTGTTCACCGCGTTCATCGCGGCCGGACTGGCCGCCAACGCTGCCCATGCGCAGGTCACGGACAAGATGATCCAGTCCGAGGCCACGGCCGCCGGCAACATCCTGACCTGGGGCATCAACACCCAGGGCCAGCGCTATTCGCCGCTGAAGCAGGTGAACGCGACCAATGCCGGCAAGCTGCTGCCGGTGTGGGCCTTCTCCTTCGGCGGCGAAAAGCAGCGCGGGCAGGAGTCGCAGCCGGTGATCATGAACGGCAAGATGTTCGTCACCGCGTCGTACTCGCGCATCTTTGCGCTTGACGCGACCACCGGCAAGAAGCTGTGGAAGTACGAGCACCGTCTGCCCGAAGGCATCATGCCGTGCTGCGACGTCGTCAACCGCGGTGCCGCGCTCTACGACAACCTCGTCATCTTCGCGACGCTCGACGCGCAGCTGGTGGCGCTCGACCAGTCCACCGGCGACGTGGTGTGGAAGGAGAAGATCGACGACTACGCCGCCGGCTACTCGGCCACGGCCGCACCGATCATTGCCAACGGCGTGATGCTGACCGGCGTGTCGGGCGGCGAGTTCGGCGTGGTCGGCCGCGTCGAGGCGCGCGACCCCAGGACGGGCAAGCTGCTGTGGACCCGGCCCACCGTCGAAGGGCACATGGGCTACACCTACGACAAGGACGGCAACAAGAAGGAGAACGGCATCTCCGGCACCACCAACAAGAGCTGGCCCGGCGACTTGTGGAAGACCGGCGGGGCCGCCACCTGGCTCGGCGGCACCTACGATGCCAAGACCGGCCTGGCCTACTTCGGCACCGGCAACCCGGCCCCGTGGAACAGCCACCTGCGCCAAGGCGACAACCTCTATTCGTGCTCGACCGTGGCCATCGACGTGAAGACCGGCCAGATCAAGTGGAGCTACCAGGGCACGCCCAACGACAGCTGGGACTTCGACGGCGTCAACGAGTTCGTGACCTTCGACATGGACGGCAAGCGCGTCGGCGGCAAGGCCGATCGCAACGGCTTCTTCTACGTCAACGACGCGAACACCGGCCAGCTTCTCAACGCCTTCCCCTTCGTCAAGAAGATCACCTGGGCCAGCGGCATCGACCTGAAGACCGGGCGTCCGAATTTCATCCCCGAGAACCGCCCCGGCGACCCGACCGCAGGCGCTGACGGCAAGAAGGGCAGCGCCGTGTTCGCCGCGCCCGGCTTTCTCGGCGGCAAGAACCAGATGCCGATGGCCTACAGCCCCGACACGAAGATGTTCTACGTGCCCTCCAACGAATGGGGCATGGACATCTGGAACGAACCGGTGGCCTACAAGAAGGGCGCGGCCTACCTGGGCGCGGGCTTCACGATCAAGCCGCTCAACGAGGACTACATCGGATCGCTGCGCGCGATCGATCCGAAGACCGGCAAGATGGCCTGGGAAGTAAAGAACGGCGCGCCGCTCTGGGGCGGCGTGCTGACCACCGGGGGCAACCTCGTGTTCTGGGGCACGCCCGAGGGCTACCTGAAGGCCGCGGACGCGAAGACCGGCAAGGTGGTCTGGGAGTTCCAGACCGGCTCCGGCGTGGTTGCACCGCCGGTTACCTGGATGCAGGGCGGCGAGCAGTACGTGGGCGTGGTGTCGGGCTGGGGCGGTGCCGTGCCGCTGTGGGGCGGCGAAGTCGCCAAGAAGGTCAACCTGCTGGAACAGGGCGGCATGGTGTGGGTCTTCAAGATCCCTGGCGCGGGTGGCGCTCAGCCGCGCACAGCGCATTCGGGCGGCGCGGCGAAGGTCGCATCCAACTGAGGCCGGCATGATGAAGAAGATCAACGAAGGCGTGGCCGCCAGCGTCACGCGAAGGGTGTTCGCCGGTCGCATGGCGGCGGGTACCTGCATGGTGGCCGTGCTGCCGGTGGCCGCATGGGCGGCGGCACGCGCCGAGGAATCGGACGAGACATCGGTCGCGCTCGGCTACAAGCACGACACGAAGAACGTCGACCCGAAGAAGTATCCGAAGCACGCGGCGACGCAGCGCTGCGTGAACTGCGCGATGTGGCAAGGCGCGGCGTCGGACGCGTGGGCTGGCTGCGCGATGTTCGGCCGCAAGCACATCGCGGCGGAAGGCTGGTGCATGGCATGGGCACCCAAGCCGGGCTCGGCCTGAGGGCGAAGCGTCGGCCCGACGCTGGCCACGAACCGCTCTGGTTCGAGTGGCTGGCGTTGGCCGGCGTGCTGGGCTTCGCGACCTGGCTGCTCGGCGTGCGAGGCGTCTGGGCATTGCTCCTGCACTCCGACCCGACCGGCATCACGCTGGTCATCGTGATCGTGTTCGCAGCGTCGACGCTGTGGTGCGGCGGGCGGGCGCGGGCGTTGCAGGTGCAGCGCGACGCGCTCGGCTCGACGCGCGCTGCGCCCGGCGAGCGCTGGGCGGCGGACTACTGGGCTTCGCTGTCGCACGACAAGACCGACGCCGACACCGCGCTCGACCTGCTGATGGAACACACCCACGGCCCGCATGGCACGGCCTGGTGGGTCAACGGCGTGCAGCTCAAGCTCGGCCTGCTCGGCAAGGTGATCGGGTTCTCGATCCTCGCGCTCGACATCGGCAACATGCAGAGCTTCGATGCCAGCCAGTCGCAGGACCTGCTGCGGAGCCTCACGACCGGGCTGGGCGTGGCGCTGCTGACGACGATGGTCGGGCTGGTCGGCAACATCCTGCTCGGCCTGCAACTGACGCGGCTCGATCGCTATGCCGATCAACTCGTGGCCGACATCCAGCGCATCGGGCTGTCGCGTCGCCCGAATGCCCTGGCCGCGCACTGACATGCGCCGCCGCCACGCCCGCCGGGAACCCGAAGTCGATCCGTTCTACGACATGTTGCTGAACATGCTGATCGCCTTCGTCTTCTGCTTCATCGTCGCGCTGCTGGCCATGAACCCGAACGCGCTCAAGGCTGGCGACATCCGGTCGAAGGCCGAATACCTCATCACGGTCGACTGGCCCGATCGCAACCCCAACGACATCGACACCTGGGTCCAGGACCCGGCCGGCAACCTGGTCTGGTTCCGTCAGCGCGAGGCCGGCCTGATGTACCTCGACCGCGACGACCGCGGCGACGCCAATGCCTCGACCCTGGTCGACGGCCACCGCATCATCAGCCCCTTCCGCGAGGAGGTGGTGACCGTGCGCGGCATCGTGCCGGGCGAATTCACGGTCAACGTGCAGTACTACCAGTCGCGCGACGGGCGGCCAGTGGAGGTGACGGTGTCGATCACCAAGGTCAACCCTCGCGCCGAGATCGTATTCAACGGCAAGGTCACGCTCGCTCGGCCCGGTGACGAAGCAACGGCCGCGCGCTTCACCGTCCTGGCCGACGGCAGCGTGACCCACATCAATACCTTGCCGAAGAAACTGGTGCAGCGCCTATGACCTTGAGCCTGGTGCTGAGCTTCACGGCGCTGGTGCTGCTGGCGGTGATGTCGCTGCTGTGGTCGCGCTGGCCCGCGTGGCTCAAGGGCCTGCTGGTGGTGAGCGTGACCTGCTTCTACTTCTACGCCGACGATGTGGTGCATCGCATCTGGGGCTGGCCCAGCCCTGACGCGATGCCCGAGCGCTTCGTGCTGCTCGCGGCCGTGATCGACGAGCCGACGGCCAGGCGCGCCGGCGGCCTCTACGTGTGGGTCAACGCCATCCAGGACGGCAAGCCCGCCGCACAGCCGCGCGCCTACAGCCTGCCCTACAGCAAGGACCTTCACTCGCTGCTGAACGACGGCATGAAGAAGGTCCGCGAAGGCGTGACCCAGCTCGGCACTACCGAGCCCAAGCCGCGCAAGGAAGGTCTCGCCTGGTTGCGGCCCGGCAACGACGAGACGCTGATCAAGCTGCGCGACATGCCGGTGCCGCAGTTGCCGGAGAAGTGAGATGCACCGCAGTTGCATCGCCTTGTGCCTTGCATTGTTCGCAGGCTGCCATGCCGGCGGCACATCGACCTCCCCTTTTCCGCTCGAGGCCGGCCACGCCTGGACCTACCGCGTCACGACGCGATCCGAAGACGGAACCACCGAACGCGAGACGCTTGTCCTGCGCACGCTCGGCGCATCGTCGGACGATGCCATCGACGGCGGCCCGGCCTGGCGCCGCCGCAGCGACAGCGGCGTCGAGTACTGGTTGCGCGCCGACAGCACCGGCATTTATCGCGTCGCCAGCAAGAGCGATCTCGACGAAGCACCCAAGCCCGACAAGCCCTTGCGTGTCGTGCTGCGTGCGCCTTTCACCACCGGCACCCAGTGGCAGGCGAGCACCACCGCCTACCTGCTGATGCGGCGCAATGATTTCCCGCGCGAGATCCGCTACGAGCACCCCAGCATTCCGATGACTTTCGAGATCGAAGCCGAAGACGAAACCGTCGAAGTTCCTGCGGGCCGCTTCCCCCATTGCCTGCGCGTCCGGGGCACGGCCATGCTGCGCCTCTACGCCGACCCGGTGCGCGGCTGGCGCGACATGCCGCTCACCACCACCGAGTGGTACTGCCGCGGCGTCGGCCTGGTGCGCTTACAGCGCGACGAACCGGCGGAACGCCTCGCCTACCTCAGCGGCGGCTCACGCACGCTGGAACTGGAGTCATGGCGCTGACGTGGCAGATGCGCCTGCTGCTCGTCCGAAAGACGCTGTTTCAGGCCAGGCGTGGCCTCCCAGCGACCGGCCTTGTCGACCCACAAGGCATCGACTTTCCATTGGTGCGCCAGCACTCGCACCCGCTCCGGCCCGGCCACGAAGAACACCTTCGTCAGCGCATCCGCGATCGCTCCCGAGTGCGCTGCGACGGTCACGGCCGCAAGCGCCGTTGGCGAATAGCCTGTGTGCGGGTCGAAGATGTGGTGATGGCGGCGGTCGGCGCTGAAGGTCGTGAGGCTGTCGGCCGATGTTGCGATGCATCGGCCGTCCGACATGAGCCGCGCGATCAGCGCGGATTCCTCGCGTGGATCGGCGATGCCGAGCGTCCAGGGCTGCGACTCGCTGTTGTTGCCGAGCGGCGCGAACTCACCGGCGTCGACCAGCGCATGCTGGATGCCGCGCGATGCGAGCAGTGCACGCACATGGTCGGCCGCATAGCCCTGCGCAATGCCGTTGAGCGTGGCGGACATGCCGGGAGTGTCGAAACGGATCAAGCGCGAGGTGACGTCGAGCGCGCGCCAGTCGACCTTGGCGCGTGCCGCATTCACTTCACGCGAAGTTGGCAACCGTCCCCCGCGCTGCGCCGCCTCGAAGGCGAGCCACAGCCGCTGTACGGTGACATCGAATGCACCGTCGCTGTCGCGCGACACCGCATGCGCAATGTCCAGGATGTCGACGAGTTCCGCGGGCGGCGCACGCAGCAAGCCGTCGCGGTTCAGTCGCGAGAGCGCGCTGTCGGGCTGGAAGAGGCTCATCTGGCTTTCGATGCGTCGCAGTGCCCGCACGCCCGCATCGAGCGCACGGTCCAGCACCCCGGCATCTTCATGTGCGGCCTTGATATGAAGGATGGTGCCAAAACCCAGCATCGAACGTTGCTCCCAGCGCAACGACTTCGGAGACATGCCCGAGACGCCGGTCAACGCCCCCAGCCCCAGGGCCGCGCGCAGCCACTGGCGCCGCTTCATGCCTGGCCCCCGGCCAGTGCAGGCAACGGACGGATCGCGATGACCCTGTCGCGCCCCCTGGCAATCAATGGCGCACAGCGTTGCGCACTGTCGTGGATCGCTACGCAGTCGAGGCACTGGAAACACTCCTCGTAGACGACCGCACCGCCTGGCTTGATGGCCTGGTACTCGCAGCGATGTCGACAGGTCTGGCACGGCGTGCCGCATTCCATCCGGCGCGGAATCCAGCGCAGCAGGCGCATGCGCCCGAGCAGGTTGAGCCCCGCACCGAGCGGGCACAGGTAGCGGCAGAACCCCTTGTAGAGAAGGACGTTGAGCAGCAGCAATCCGGCGGCCCACGCGACAAACGGCCATGAGCGCACGAAATTCAATGTGATCGCGGTCTTGAAAGGCTCGACTTCCACCGCGAGGTCGGTCCATCCCGGTGACGCCACGGCCAGCCCGACGATGACCGCGAGCACCGCGAACTTGACCATCTTCAGCCTGTGGTCGACGTCGCGATGCAGCTTGATGGGGCGAATCCCGAGAAGCCGCGTCACCTGGCCCACCAGTTCCTGCATTGCGCCGAAAGGGCAGAGCCATCCGCAGAAGGTGCCGCGACCCCAGACCACAAGCGTTACCGCGACGAATGACCACAGCGCCACCGTCATCGGATCGTAGAGGAAGAAGGTCACGTCACGCCCGGCGACGAGCGCCTGGATCAGCGCCGTGATGTTGACGACCGACAGTTGCCCTTGCGCGAACCAGCCAATGAAGAACAGCGTGAAGACGAGGTAGCCGGTGCGAAAACGCGCCAGCCGCGCGGGCGTGGCGACGACCCATTCCGGACGGGCCAGCACCAGCGCCAGCAGGGCCAGCGCAGCGCCCAGCACCGCCAGCTCCCACGCGCGCGCGCGCCAGATGCCTTGCCAACCCTTCCCATCCGCTTCGGGCAGCGTCAGTTGGTCGGCGGGCAGCGTGTAAGGCACCGCAAAGCTGCGGCTGATGCGCTCGGGATAGACCATGCCCTTGTCGCGCGTCACGCGCAGCGCAAAGTCCAGTGTGTGCGCAGGGTCCAGGCCGGCCGGGCCGATCACGCGGAAAACCTTGGCGTCGACGCCGCGCAAGTTCTCCGGCAAGGCGAGCGGGTCGTCCAGGTCCAGGTCGCGCAGTTCGAGGGGCAGGTCGCCTTGCTTCAGCGTCAGCCGGTCGGGCACCGCGCCGCGCACGAACTTGTCGCCGACAAAGGTGTACGGGCCGACGGCGATGACGAGCAAGGCATGGTCGCCTTCGTCCATGCGCCCGAGCAGGTGCTGCCAGCCGGCGTCCGACAGCAGGTTGCGGCCGACTGACGGCGCGTTGAGCCAGGCGACGTACAGGTCCGAGAAGGTGTCGTCCGCATGGCCAGCCACCGGCAACTCGACGCCGCTGCCGTCGAACGCCTTCTCGACCCTGCCTCGTGTGAGCCGGACATGCTGGACCAGGCCCGCCTGCAGCAGCGCATCCCAGTTCATCGGCGCATAGGTGTCGCGCCGCACGCGCGCAACCATTTCCGGATCGCGCCCGGCCGCGAAGCCGAGCCTGGCACGCGCCACGCGCAACGCCGACGAAAGCAGGCTCTGGTTGAGGATGCGCACCGAGGCCGTCGCCTTGGCCACGCCGTCGATGTAGACGTTGGCGCTGCCGCGTTCCTCGCCGCGGTTGGCGTTCGAGCCGATCTTGACGCTCTGCTGCAGCGAGAGCCCCTTGTACTGGTCGGCAAAGCGGAGCAGCGGCCCTTCGCCCAGCCCCTCGAGAAACACCGGCTCGTGGTGCGACAAGACCTGCACATCAAGGAATACACCCTTCGGGTCGAGTGCGACGAGCAGGTTGAGCGGGGTGCCGGAGAAGCCCGGGATCGGCGCGAAGTCGATCGACTCGAAGACATAGCCTGCCAGCATCGGCGTGGTCATGTCCTGCTTGAAGATGGGCCACACGGGCAGTTGCGCGTCCTTCTCTCCGACCGTGAGCGGCGCAGGAAAGCGCTCCTGCAGGCTGGCGCGCGTCATCACTCCGGCCTGGGCGCCGCATGCGAAGCCAAGCAGCGCCGCCAGCAGGCTCGATACGGCCCGGCACGCCAGCAGCCGCAGCATGGCGGTCACACGGCACCCAGCCCCAGGCGCTCCACCGTGCGCTTCTCGGCGGCATAGGCTTCGCGCATGCTGCGGCCGTAGTCGGCGCTGTCGAGGTAGGCGACCTCCTGGTCGTACCGGGCCAGCTCGGCAACATGGCGGGGATCGAACAGCGCGGTCTTGAAGGCCGCGTGCAGACGTTGCACGATCGCGCCGGGCATGCCACACGGCCCGGCCAGTCCATAGGGCGACGTCGCGACGATTCCGTGGCCGAGTTCGCTCATGGTGGGCACGTCGGGCCATCGCCTGGATCGGCTCGCGCCAAAGACGGCCAGCATGCGCAAACCGCCCGAGTCGACATACGGCGCAAAGCCATTGGCGTTGACGCCCGCCATCACCTGCCCGGACGAGAGGGCGATCATCTGCTCGGCCGCGCCCTTGTAGGGCACATGAATGAAGCTCAGGCCATTCCTGGCGAACAGCGCGTCGAGCACGACGTGCGGCGTGGTGCCCACGCCGTTGGTCGCGATGCTCAGCCGACCCGGGTGCGCCGCGGCATAGGCCAGCAGTTCCGCCACGCTGCGCACCGGACTTGCCGCAGGCACCAGCAGCCCGAACGTCACGCCGCTCACCTGCAGGATGGGCGTGGTGTCACGGATCGGGTCCCACGCAACCTTCTGCGTGAACGGCGCGCGGAACACCGGTTGCGGCATCTGCGCGAGGGTGTAGCCATCGGCCGGAGACTGTTGAAGGATCGGCATCGCCAGCGTGCCGCCGGCGCCGCCGCGGTTCTCGATGACGATGCGCTGGCCGAGTTGGCGGCCCGCCAGTTCCGCCAGCAGGCGCAGGGTGATGTCGGTACCGCCGCCCGCGCTCCACGGCACCCAGAGCACCAGGGGGTGCTGCGGGAACGCGTCTCCTTCTCCCGCCTGCGATCGAGCCCACGGTGCGGCCCCGAGCGCTGCCATCGAAGCCCCGGCGCAAAGCAGGCCGCGACGCGTGGTCATGCGTTCCCCTGCTGCAGCCAGCCGCACTGCACCGCCTGGCTCAGGAAGCCCACCACGTCGTCGTGCAAGGGCGCGTGCGCGAAGGCCACCTCCAGCTCCGCGACGATCTCGTCCACGGTGCGCCGGCCGTCGCAGCGCTGCAGGATCTCGGCGGCCGGAGCATTCAGCCGCACCATGCCTTCGGGGTAAAGCAGGATCCAGCTGTCGTGCGTCGGCTCGAACTGCATCCGGTACAGCGTCGACATGCGGGGGCGCGCGTCTGGCGTGATCACAGCCTGATCTCCAAGCCGTCGCCGGCGCGTGGGCCCGTGCACGGGCCTCGACGGCCATCCTCTTGCGGAAGGCAGAAACGGCCGCCGGGTCCGTGCTCGGTGATTTTCATGTTCCAGCGTTCCGCAAATCGCATGCCCGTGGCGCCATGGCGCAACGCCTGCGAAAAGACTCAGGGATTGCCCTGATGCCGAACGCTCCAGCCTGCCCGCAGCGCACAGCTGGCGACAGGCAGTGTTCCAGTCTGGTACAGCGCCGTGCGACGGCGGGACAGGAATGTCCCCTGGAGCGGGGTCAGGCCGGGCTTGCGGGACACGCCCGCACGATTCACTTTCCCCAGCGGAGCTTGCGGTAGATCGTGTTTCGACTGATGCCCAGGCGCTTCGACGCGACCGAGATGTTTCCATTGGCAGCGGCGAGCGCATTGCGGATCAAGTCCACTTCCGCCTCGCCCAGCGTGCGAGGCACCGCCGGTTCGGCATTTGCCTGCGGGTGCGGCGGGATGGGCGCCACCGCGCTGGCATCCGGCATCGTCTGCGCATGCACGGGCGCAACGCTGGACCCGGTTCGGGCCACGGGATCGGCGGCAGGTGCCACGGCACTGCGCACGGACTGCACATCCTCCAGGAAATCGTCGGAAAGATGTTGCTCCGCGATCTGGCCTTCGCCCGCGGCCATGACCGCAGCGGTGCGCAAGACGTTCGCCAACTGGCGCACGTTGCCCGGCCAGGCGTAGGCCTTGAAAAGCGACATCACCTGCGGATCGATGTCCGGGGTGGCATGCGGACATTCGGCCAGCAGGATGCGGCGCGCCACCACGTCGAGGTCGCAACGCTCGCGCAGCGCGGGCAGCTTCACCACCAGACCGTTCAGGCGGTAGTACAGGTCCTCGCGGAACGTGCCAGCATCGATCATGTCGCGCAGCTTGCGGTGCGTCGCGCCGATCACCGCGATGTCCACCGGAATCGACTTCAGGCTGCCGAGCGGGGTCACGTTGCGCTCCTGCAGCACGCGCAGCAGGCGGGCCTGCAGGGCCAGCGGCATGTCGCCGATCTCGTCGAGGAACAGGGTGCCGCCGTTGGCCTGCACGATGCGGCCGACCGCGCCCTTGCGCCGTGCGCCGGTGAACGCTCCGTCCTCGTAGCCGAACAGCTCGGCCTCGATCAGCGATTCGGGAATCGACGCACAGTTGACCGCCACGAACGGCTGCCTGGCACGGTTCGAATCCTGGTGCACCGCACGCGCCAGCAACTCCTTGCCGGTGCCCGTCTCTCCAAGGATCAGCAGCGGAATGTCGCGATTGATCACCCGCTGCACCTTCTGCACCAGCGCCGCGATCTGCGGGTCGCCGGTGTTGAGGTAATGCAGGCCCGAAAACAGGGTGCCATCCGCCGAATGGGCAGTGTCTCCGGCGAGCGAGCCCGTGCGCCTGCCGCTTTCCCCCCCGGCGGCGCGGCCATGCGCGACCCCATCGGCGGCGGTTTGAGAGAAACGCGCTTCGACGGGCATGGCGCGCTGCGGCCCGTCGAAGCGCGCATTGACATGGAACTTCCGCCCGCTGGACAGGCACAGCGCCATCGGCATGGGCAGCGGCATGCGGAAGTGGTCGAAGACGGCCGGCACTGTGGTTCCGAACAGGCTGGTCAGGCTGTGCATGCGAAGTGCGGCGCTGCTCATGTCAAGCTGGTCGAGCGCGCTGCGATTGGCACCCAGGATCTTCCCGTCCGCCCCGACCACGACGATGCCTTCGAGCAGCGTGCCGATGAACTCCACGCGGCTGTGGAAGTGCAGCCGCAGGCGGTTGCCGTAGTCGTCCGACAGCCACTGGTTCTCGATCATGCGGGCCGACATGCGCACCAGGCCCATCGTGTGCTGGTGGTAGGAGCGCTGGTCGCCGGTGACGTCGAGCACGCCGAGCATGTTTCCGCGCGGGTCGAAGATGGGCGCGGCCGAGCAGGTGAGGAAATCGTTGGCGTGGATGAAGTGCTCGCCGCCATGAACCACCGTGGGCGCCTCCTCGAACAGCGCCGTGCCGATGGCATTGGTGCCCTTGGAATGCTCCGCCCAGTTCACGCCGGGGGACAGCGCCACCTTGTCGGCGCGCTGCAGGAACTTGTCGTCGCCGACCGAGTGGAGGATGGTGCCCGACACGTCGGCCAGCACGATCATGCTTTCAGTGTCGACAATCTGTTCGAACAGCATTTCCATCACGGGCGCCGCATGGGTGAACAGCCGCTGGTTGCGCTCGCGCGCCACCGTGAGGTCGCTGCGCAGGAGGGGTTCGAAGTCGGGTCGCTCGATCCGGGTCAGCCCGAGCGCGGAGCAGCGTTGGTGCCATTGCTCGATCAGTTCGGTACGTTGCGGCTGCTGGGGGACCGGCAGCACTGCCGGCGTGGTCCATGTCCTGGGAATCGCCAGCGCGCGGTGGGTCTCAACCATTGATTAGTCTCCTCTGCTTCTGGACGAGCAGGTAGTCTGGTTCTCGAAACTTCGCCGCAGTGTTCCGTTCTGGTACACCGGGGATCGACGCTCTCTGTCACATGCGGGCCGGCCGTTGCAAAGGATGCCACACAGAGAGCAATTCACGCAATTTTTGTTCCCGCTTGCAACATCTTCGGCGTGGCATGGCGTTTGCGCTTTCGTCCGTGTGTTTACTTCCACATGAACGGAGACTGACGATGAACAACCTGAAGCGTCCGAGAGCACTGCGGGCCGGCGCCGTCCGGAAGATGGGCGTCCTGCTCGCCGCGGCGGCCTGCATAGGCGGCGCCACGCTGGCCTGGTCGCACGGCGACGTGACACCGCAAGCGGTGGACACTTCCGCGCTGGGGTCCCTGGGCAAGGACTGGAAACCCGAGAACCCTTACCGCGGCAATGCGTCGGCCATCAAGATCGGCACGTCCGCCTACAACCAGAATTGCGCGCGTTGCCACGGCATCGAGGCCATTTCCGGCGGCATTGCGCCCGACCTGCGCAAGATCGACAACGATTGCGCCGCACTGAAGGACGCCGCGAAGAAGACCGCCTGCGTCAAGGAAATGGACGACTACTTCCTGACCACCGTGCGCCACGGCCGCACGCGCAACGGCGCGGTGTACATGCCGCCGTTCGAGGGCACGATGAGCCAGGAGGCGATCTGGTCGATCAAGGCGTACCTGGAGACCCGCCGCGACAAGCCGATGTAGGAGCACCGCATGAATCACAAGAACCTGTCGCGCCGCGACTGCCTGCGCTGGCTCGGCGTCGCAAGCCTCGCGGGCGCGTCGCTGCCATCGGGCGCTGCCTCGCTGGCCCGCATTCGCGAGCGCGGGACGCTCATCGTGGCGCTCTACAAGGACATGCCGCCATTCCACGTCGCCGGCAAGGGCATCGATGTCGCCATCGCGCAGGCGCTGGCGGACTCGCTGGGCGTCAAGCTGTCGATGCTGCCCTTCAGCGCCGACGAGAACATGGGAGACGACCTGCGCAACATGGTCTGGCGCGGCCACTACCTGGGCTTCGGACCCGCCGACGTGTTGATGCACGTGCCGGTCGACAAGCCGCTCATCGACGACACGCCGCAAGCCAACATCTTCGCGCCGTACTACCGAGAGCGTGTCGTGCTGGCGCGGCAACTCGACCGGCTGCCGCAACTCGACACGCTCTCGGCATTGGGCGATGCCAAGGTCGCGGTGCCGGGGCAGACGCTGGCGGGCTGGCTCATGATCGGGGCAGAGGGCGGCGCCTATCGCAACCTGCTCAACACGCAATGGAAGGACGGCGCCGAAGCCGCACGCGCCTTGCAACGGGGCGAGGTGGCGGCCGCCGCAGGACTTGCGTCGGAAATGGAATCGGTGTTGCGCGGCGATGCGCGGTTCGCGATCGCGCCAATCCCGTCGCCGCGTGCCCAGCGAAACGGCTGGGCGGTGGGGTTGGCGGTGAAAAAGGACGCGACCGACCTGGCCCAGGCACTGCAAGCCGGAGTCAATGATCTGGTGAGCAGCGGCCGCATGCGCGAGATGTTCGACGGCGCCAACGTCGCCTGGCAAACGCCCTGAACGCCACAGGGGCCGGCTAGGGCCGGCCCTGCGCCACCAGCGCTTGCCACTCCGCGTCGTCGTACAGGCGCGATCGCGTGAGGAAGCGCAATCCGGTCGGACGTTCCAGTGAAAACATCCCGCCGTTGCCCGGCACCGCGTCGATGATCAGGTGCGTGTGCTCCCAGTACTCGAACTGCTATCGGCTCATGTAGAACGGCGTCTGCGCAATCTCGCCCAGGCAGATGTCGGCATCGCCTGTGATGAACTCGCCCAGCGCAAAGCACATCGGCGCGCTGCCATCGCAGCAGCCACCCGACTGATGGAACATCAACGGGCCATGCTCCGCGCGCAGGCGCTCGATGAGCGCCTGCGCCGCCGCCGTGACGGACACGCGGCTCACAACGACCGGAGCCGTTTCAAGGGCTGGCGCGTCGGACGGCATGCCGGTCTCGATCAGAAGAAGCCCAGCTTGTTCGGGCTGTAGCTCACCAGCAGATTCTTGGTCTGCTGGTAGTGATCGAGCATCATCTTGTGGTTCTCGCGGCCGATGCCCGACTGCTTGTAGCCACCGAAGGCGGCGTGCGCCGGATACTGGTGGTAGCAGTTGGTCCACACCCGGCCAGCCTGGATGCCGCGGCCCATGCGGAAGGCGCGTGCGCTATCGCGGCTCCACACGCCGGCGCCGAGGCCATAGAGCGTGTCGTTGGCGATCTCCAGCGCCTCTTCCTCGGTCTTGAAGGTCGTTACCGACAGCACCGGCCCGAAGATCTCTTCCTGGAAGATGCGCATCTTGTTGTGGCCCTTGAACACCGTCGGCTTGATGTAGTAGCCGCAAGCCAGTTCGCCGTTCTTCTTGTTGCGCTCGCCGCCGGTCAGGCACTGCGCACCTTCCTGCTTGCCGAGGTCGATGTACGAAAGGATCTTCTCCATCTGCTCCTGCGAGGCCTGGGCGCCGAGCATGGTGGCGGTGTCGAGCGGATGGCCTTGCGTGATGGCCTCGACACGCTGGATCGCGCGCTCCATGAAGCGGTCGTAGATCGATTCCTGGATCAGCGCACGGCTCGGACAGGTGCACACCTCGCCCTGGTTCAGCGCGAACATCGTGAAGCCCTCGAGCGCCTTGTCGAAGAAGGCGTCGTCGGCCGCGAGTACGTCCTCGAAGAAGATGTTGGGCGACTTGCCCCCGAGCTCCAGCGTCACAGGGATCAGGTTCTGGCTCGCGTACTGCGAGATCAGGCGGCCCGTTGTGGTCTCGCCGGTGAAGGCGATCTTGGCGATGCGCGGGCTCGACGCCAGCGGCTTGCCGCATTCGAGGCCGAAGCCGTTGACGACATTCAGCACGCCGGCGGGCAGCAGGTCGCCGATGATCTCCATCAACACGAGGATGGACGCGGGTGTCTGCTCGGCCGGCTTCAGCACGATGCAGTTGCCGGCCGCCAGCGCGGGCGCCAATTTCCACACCGCCATCAGGATCGGGAAGTTCCAGGGAATGATCTGGCCCACGACGCCGAGCGGCTCATGGAAGTGGTACGCATAGGTCTCGTGGTCGATCTCGCTGATGCCGCCTTCCTGTGCGCGCACGCACGCGGCGAAGTAGCGAAAGTGATCGATGGCCAGCGGCATGTCGGCGGCCATCGTCTCGCGCAGCGGCTTGCCGTTGTCGAGCGTCTCGGCCACGGCGAGCGTCTGCAGGTTCTGCTCCATGCGATCGGCGATCTTCAGCAGGATGTTGGCGCGCTCGGTGGTCGAGGTGCGGCCCCATGCGGCCTTGGCCTTGTGCGCGGCATCGAGGGCGGCCTCGATGTCTTTCGCATTGGAGCGCGGGATGCTCGTGAAGGCCTGGCCCGTGACCGGCGTCAGGTTGTCGAAGTACTGCCCGTCGATCGGCGCGACCCACTGGCCGCCGATGTAGTTGCCGTATTGCTTCTTGAAAGGGTTCGCAACGCCGAGGTTGCGCATTTCAGCCATGTCCATGAATTCATCTCCGTTGAAGTTGAGGAAGGAATCGCATGAACTGATTCGCAATCGGTGGGCCAACCCATGCCATCGTGTGCCAGCACGCGCAAGTGGTTGTCGCCAAAAGGATTTGCAGCCGTCGTGCGCCGACGCCGCATGACAGTCATGGCGCCGATGCTGTGTCGAAACGGAGCAAGTGATGCAGATTGAATCAGCCGTCTTCGCCCGACGCCCGGTCCCTGGGGCGGTTCTCTTCAGTCGACCGTGACCCCGGCATCCTTGACGACGCTGGCCCACCGGGGCAGGTCGCTCCTGATCCTTGCGGCAAATTCCTCGGGTGTGCCCACGTAGGGTTCGCAACCGAGCATGGCCAGTTTCTCGCGCAGCTCGGGCGAGTTCAGCACCTTGGCCAAGTGCGCCTGCAACTGCGAGACGACCTCCTTCGGAGATCCGGCCGGCGCCAGCAGGCCGTACCAGGGCGTTGCGCCGAGGCCCTTGATCGTCTCGCCGATGGTTGGCACATCGGGCAGCAAGGACACGCGCCTTTCATTGACCACGCCCAGCACCTTGAGTTTCCTGGCCTTGATGAACGGCAGTGACGAGGGCAGGCTCTGCACGGATACCTGCACCTGCCCACCGACAAGATCGGTCACCGCCGCGGAGGCGCCCTTGTAGGGGACGTGCATCATCTGGATGCCGGCGGCCTTGCCCAGCATTTCCCCGAAGAGATGGTTGAGCGTGCCGTTGCCGGCCGACCCGATGGCGATCTTTCCGGGCTGGGCCTTGGCCGCCGCGATCAATTCGCCGACGTTGTTCGGTGGAAAGCTGTTGTTCGCAACCAGCACATAGCCTGCCGTCGCTACGGTCGCGATCGGCACGAAGTCCTTGATGGGATCAAAGCCCGTACTCTTGTAGAGCGCCGGATTGATGACGTATGCGCTGTCGACGGTCAGCAGCAGGGTGTAGCCGTCGGCCCTGGACTTCGCGGCGAACGCCGTGCCGATATTGCCGCCCGCGCCAGGGCGGTTGTCGATGATGAACGGCTGGCCGGTCGACTCCGCGAGTTTCTGAGCCACGATGCGTGCGATGGCATCGTTGGCACCACCCGCGACTTGCGGGACCACCACGGTCACGGCCTTGCCCGGATACTTGTCGTCCGCGACAGCGGGACAGGCCATGGCGGCCAGCAATGTCAGCGCCAGCGCGGCGAGGCGATCGAGCGTCATGTCGTGTCTCTGGTGTGGTTCTGGGCGGTCGGTAGCAGCAGCTACCGCGCGGAACAGGCGAGACCCAGGACCTGCCTGACATCGTCAGCGGTCAGGATGGGCCGGATGTTGTTCAGCGTGACTTGCGGGTGGTCGAGCGCTGGCTGGATGAAACCTTCGACCTGTTGCTCCGACAGGCCGAGGTCATCGAGCGTGGTGGGCATGTCGAGCCGAGTGAGCAATTCCGCGAGCACCTTGTGAAACGGACCGCTTCGTCCCAAAAGCTTGAGGACCCGATCGTGCTGCACCGTGGCGTACCCTTCGAGCCACTTCGCCTGCGCAAGCATCAGGACGCACGCAGCGTCGCTGTGCGCCACCGAGCCGAGCGGTCCGACGATGTGGACCATCCAATGGCTGAAGCCGTGCGGCACCGACATCTGGCCCATCCCCGTGTACCAGGTGGCGAGTTGGCAGTCGGTGAAGGCCTGGAGGTCGGAGTGATCTTTCAGCCTGGGAAGGTTGTCGACGTAGAGCTGAATCGCCTTCTCCGCGAGCAGGCTGGCGAGCGGATGGGGCGACGCCGAGCAAGCGGTGTTGATGGCATGGTCCAGGCCGCGTATGCCGGTCGAGAGGAGCAGACCGAGCGGCGTCTGCCTCAACAGTGTGGCGTCATAGATGACGCCGCGAGGCGCGCCTTCCGGCACGACGAAGCGGGCCTTCAGATGGGTCTCGTCGTCGATCGGCGTGCTGACAGGTGTCCACTCCGAGGTGGCCAGCGTCGTGGGAATCGCAATCTGCCGGATGAGGGGCCTCGCACGGGATGTCGAAAGCATCTCGGTGCCGTCATCGGACATCTTCATCTGGAGCTTCAGCAGGCCCGCACGATCGAACACATTCTCGGAGATGCACAACTGCATGGCCTTGCACATGTCCATCACCGAGCCTCCGCCGATCGCGACGATCACGTCCGCCTCGGCTTCCCTGGCGTGCAGGGCGGCCTTCAGGACATTGGCGAGCGGCGAGTGTTCCCCGACCTCGTCGGTGAGCCCGACGAACTTGTCGCCGATGGCCCCAGTGATCTTGCGGATGACATCGGTCCGGGTGTTCAACGTCCTGGAACAGACAAAGAAAGCGCGCCGGTATCCGAACCAGTTCATCAGGGCGGGAAGTGCTTCATGCGCGCTCACATCGTGCACGACCCGTTCGTGACCGGAGAAACGGTATCGGAAGCCCTTGTCTTCTGACGTGATCATTGCTTGTTCCCGTGTACTTCAGTGCCATCGGCGCGAGGGCCAGTTCGGAACGGATCGTCCCATCGCATGGCAAGAGGGTCAAAGCACTTTTTCGCAGCGATCGATTGAGAAAATCTCAAGTCACGGCATACCGACGTTCTGACTCAGGGACTAGCCAGGACGCCGCAGGCTGCTTCGCGACGTCATTGCGGTCCCGGCGCAATTCGATGGTCAGCGGTTGCCCCGATCTGCAGTCGACGAGAGTGGATTGCTTGCGCGAACGCACTCGAAGCTCAGCGCGCCGGCGGATGCTGCAGGCGTTGCCAGCCGATCACCGGCCAGTCGCTTCGTGCCTGGTCAGTGTCGCCGCCATAGACGACGCTGCCGCCTTCCAGCGCATTGGGGAAGGCAGCCGCGAAGCTGCGAAGGCCGCGAAAGTAATCGGGGTTCACCGTTGCGCCGGCCTTGATCTCCACGGCGCGGAGCTTCCGTCCCGAGGGAATCAGCAGGTCGACTTCGTTGCCTGTCGCGTCCCGGAAGAAGTACATCTGCGCTGACTCGCCCTGATTGAATCGGGTCTTGAGGGCTTCCATGATCACCAGGTTCTCGAACAAGCTGCCGAACAGCGGGTCGCGCGCCACCTGATCGGCGCTGCGCAAGCCCAGCAGCCAGCAGGCCAGACCCACATCGCAAAAGTACAGCTTGGGGCTCTTCACGAGCCGCTTCGACGTGTTGGTGAACCAGGGCGGCAGCACGTGCACGATGTAGCTTGTCTGGAGCAGGTCGAGCCACGCGCGGGCGGTGGCGTGCGAAACGCCAGCATCGTTGCCGAGACTCGTGAGATTGACCAGCTGACCGACGCGCCCGGCGCACAGCCGTACGAAGCGTTCGAAGCGCTGCAGGTCATGAACGGCAGCCAACTGGCGCAGGTCACGCTCCACGTAAGTGGTGAAGTAGTCGCCGAGCGCCTGCGAGGGGTCGAGGCCGCGGTCATGAATGCGCGGGTAGAAGCCCGTGAGCAGCGTTTGCGCCAGTGGCGGCACCGGATGCAGGCGAGCGACCTCGGCCAGGGAGAAGGGCAGCAGTCGCAACACGGCCGTGCGGCCGGCCAGCGACTGACTCACCTGGGACATGAGCTCGAACTGCTGGCTGCCCGTCAGGATGAATCGCCCCGGGGTCGGGTCGGCATCCACCATCGCCTGAAGGTAGGAGGGGATCTGCGGCGCACGCTGAATCTCGTCGACGATGGCGCCCCCTTCAATGCCCTTCAAGAAGCCGCGCGGATCTTCATCAGCGAAACGCCTCGTGTCGGGATCTTCGAGCGTCACGTAGGGCTTGTCGGGGAAGAGGCTGCGGCACAGCGTCGTCTTGCCACTCTGGCGCGGACCGGTCAGCGTCAAGACTGGATACTGGCGCGCCAGGTCGGCGGCGAGTGGCGCGACGTCGCGAGGAATCATGAAGGTCATTCTACCGAGCTCGTGCAAATTGAAGATTTGTTCTTGTATTTGCAGATACTCTGCCCTCCCCCGCCCTCCCCCGCCTTCGTCGACGGGTGTCGGAACCGGGCACCTGCCTTCAGGCAGCGGCACCGACCGCGCCGCGGTGATTGCCAATGCCGACCGCAGAAGGGGGGTGGTACGGCTCCGTGCCCGAGAGGCCGGCCACGAGCCGTCGGGCCTCGTCTCGACGTTGCCGGCGCGCCACTTGCGCTGAAAATTGAAACTGAAGGTTGCCCTGCAAGCATCACGCACGCCGCTGAAAAGTTGACCCGAACTCGCGGACAGCACATCCCGATGCAGGGGGATTTCTCTTGAAAATCAAGCCCCATTCCGTCCGCGAATGAGGGGTCAGGCCCCCTTGCATATACGCCGATTTGCGCTTCGCCCCATCTGTCTTTCGGCTTATTGGCGTCGATTGAAGCTGCCACCAACACTGGCCCCTTCAATTACTCCGTGAGGAGGGTTCCATGTTCGACCGACGCACCCTTGCAGCTTGCTGCGCGCTTGTCCTCCCGTATGGCGCCTGCCTTGCGCAGACCACCTTCGCAGCGGATCAGTACTACGACAACCGGTGGTA
>NZ_JASZYF010000017.1 GCF_030317115.1 Variovorax gracilis | reverse complement strand
CTTCGGTGAATGTGTCAGGGCCGCGCATCGGAGCAGGTTTCGTGAGTCTGCAAAGACAACGCCTCAGGTCCACTTTCGGGAGACCTTCGAGTGAGATATTTCAGCAGCCTGTTAGGGAAGGGCTTGCCATCGAGATGGTGTTTGCTGGGTGCACGGAATTGGAACTGTGCCAGCTTGAAGTCGGCACCCTTGAAGCCCACGGCATCGGATGCACTGTCGCCCACATCCACTTGGATGGCGTGACTCTTGTTGAGCAGCTTGCCGGCCGCCTTGCCGGCGCAAGACCAATGCGAGTGTTCGGCTGCGGAAGCGAGCCGTAGGAAACAAGGCATGGGGTGACCTTTGGAATGATGAGATTGAATTGGCCCTCTCACGCAGCAAGGGCTGCGCGGAATCTTTTCAAGTCTCTTCCAAAGCAAAGGTCACCGGTTCTGAAAACGAGACGGGACTTGTCTCAGTTTTATGCAGGCAAACGGCCATGCGCCGAATGCCTTTTCCTGCCATCAGAGCTTGAAAGGCACGACTTCCTGGCGTTGCTCGCCCAAGCCTTCGATGCCCAGCGTCATCACATCGCCCTTCTTGAGGAAGACCGGCGGCTTCATGCCCATACCCACACCAGGCGGCGTGCCGGTCGTGATGATGTCGCCGGGCTCCAGCGTATTGAGCTGGCTGACGTAGCTGACCAGCCTGGCCACGTTGAAGATCATCGTCTTGGTGCTGCCGGTCTGCACACGCTTGCCGTTGAGGTCGAGCCACATTGCGAGCTTCTGGGGATTCGGCACCTCGTCCCGCGTGACCAGCCAGGGACCGATCGGACCGAAGGTGTCGAAGCCCTTGCCCTTGTCCCAGGTGAGGCCGCGCTCGAGCTGCCACTCGCGCTCACTCACGTCGTTGATGGTGCAGTAGCCCGCCACATAGTTGAGCGCATCCTTCTGCGACACGTAGCGCGCGCGGGTGCCGATCACCACGCCGAGCTCGACTTCCCAATCGCCCTTGACGGAGCCTTTGGGCAGCATCACGGGATCGTTCGGGCCCTGGATGCAGCTGATTGCCTTGGTGAAGACCACCGGCTCCTTCGGAATGGGCATGCCGGATTCCGCCGCATGGTCCGCATAGTTGAGGCCGATGGCGATGAACTTGCCAACGCCCGCCACCGGGCATCCGTAGCGCGGCTTCCCGCGAACGAGCGGCAGCTTGTCGACCTTGAGCTTGCGCAGCTTGGCGAGCGCGGCGTCGCCGAGTTGGTCGGGGCCGATGTCCTTGACCACCGCGCTCAAGTCGCGCAACTGGCCGCTGTCGTCGACGAGTCCCGGCTTTTCCTTGCCCGGGTTGCCATAGCGAACGAGTTTCATGTTGTCCTTTCTTCTGAGTTCAATAAGTGGAACGACCGCCGGAAAGATCGAATACTGCGCCGGTGGAGAACGAGCAATCTTCGGTGCAAAGCCAGGCAACCATCGCGGCGATCTCCTCCACCTTGCCGAAACGACCCATCGGGATCTTCGAGAGCATGAACGCGATGTGGTCCGGCGTCATCTGGTCGAAGATCGCGGTCTTCACTGCCGCGGGCGTTACGCAGTTGACCCGGACGCCCGTGTCGGCCAGTTCCTTGCCGAGCGACTTGGTGAGCGCAATGAGGCCCGCCTTACTGGCGCTGTAGGCGCTGGCGTTGGGATTGCCGTCCTTGCCCGCAACGGAGGCGATATTGACGATGCGGCCGTAGCCCTGCATGCGCATTTGCGCGACGACCTCGCGGCAGCAGATGAACGGGCCGGTGAGGTTCACGTCCATCACCTGCCGCCACGCGTCGACCGGATACTCCCAGAGCTTGGTGTTCGGACCCGTGATGCCCGCGCTGTTGATGAGCGCGTCGATGCGCCCGGCCTGCGCGAGCGTGGCGGCAACGGCCTTGGCCACGGAAGGCTGCTGCGTCACGTCGACAGTGAGCGCAAAGGCCTTGGCGCCGAGCGACCATGCGGCCTTGGTGGCGGCTTCTCCATCGCGGTCCCAGATCGTCACACTGCCGCCCGAGGCCAGCAGGCGCTGCACGATGCCGTAACCGAGCCCGGTCGCGCCACCCGTGACCACGGCGTGCCGGCCCGCGAAGTCGAGCTGGTTCATATGGTGATGCCCCCGTCGACCGTGAAGGCCTGCCCCGTGGCGAAGATCGATTCGTCACTCGCCAGGAAGACCACGACCGGCGCGATCTCCTCGGCCTTCGCGAGCCGACCCATCGGCTGGCGCGCGATGAAGGCCTTGCGCGCTTCTTCAGGGTCGGCATTGGCGTTGATGCGGTCGCCGAGGGACGGCGTATCGACCGTGCCTGGACATACTGCATTGCAGCGGATGCCCTTGGTGACGAAGTCGGCGGCCACGCTCTTCGTCAGGCCGAGCACTGCCGCCTTGGTGGTTCCGTACACGAAGCGATTTGGCAGGCCCTTCATGCTGGAGCAGACGCTCGCCATGTTGATGATGCTGCCGCGTCCGGCGGCAAGCATGCCCGGCAGGACCGCCTGGATGGTCCAGAACTGCGCGCGCACATTGAGATGGAAGGCGAACTCGAGGTCGGCATCGGTGGCGTCCAGCGCCGTGCCGTTGTGCACCACGCCCGCGCAGTTGAACAGCACGTCGAGCGCCGGCAGCGTCGCTACGAAGGCCTCGATCGCCGCCTTGTCGAGCACGTCGAGCCGGGCGGTCTTGATGTTGGCGACGCCCGCGTAGCGATCGAGCAGTTTCTCGTTGACGTCGGTCGCCCATACCTGGGCACCCTCGGCGGCAAGGGCGAGCGCGCTCGCCTGTCCTATGCCCTGTCCGGCCGCGGTGACGAGTGCGGTCTTGCCCTGGAGTCTCATGGGATGTCCTCGTTGAAGCTTTGTCGGATGGTCACGCCACCGGGGGTCCGCCGCGTTCAGGGTTTCGCCGGATGGCTGCCGGGCGGTGCGAATCGTATTCTGAATTGGCCTGACCACTTGTCCAATTCAGGACAACCCTTAAGCCCCAAGCCTTGCACCTCGTGCCGCTACAGACCGTCGAACCCCGTCGTCTCTACCGCCAGATCGCCGATCAGCTGCGCGCGCTGATCGCCGGCGGAGAGTTTCCGGTCGGTGCGCGGCTGCCGGCGGAACGCGATCTGTCCAAGCAGCTTGGCGTGAGCCGTCCATCGGTGCGCGAAGCGCTGATCGCGCTGGAGGTCGAGGGCTGGGTCGAAGTGCGGACCGGCTCCGGGGTCTACGTGCTCGATCGCTCGCACCGGGCGTCCGCGCCGGTGGAGGCGGCCGAGTGGGGTCCGCTGGAACTGATCCGCGCACGCCGCGTGGTCGAAGGAGAGACCGCTGCGCTCGCCGCCACGATGGGCAAGCGCAAGGACGTGGACGCCATGACCCGCGCCATCGAGGCCATGCGCGAGATGGCCGACCGCAACGTGATGCCGCTCGAAGGCGACAGGGCCTTCCACCTGGCGGTCGTCGACGCCTGCGGCAACGTCGTGCTGTCCGAGACCGTGCAGGGCTTCTGGGATTCGCGCAAGGGCCCGATCTTCACGCGCCTCGGCGGGTACTTCGAGACGGTGAAGTCATGGCGCTCGGCCATTGCCGAGCACGAGGCCATCCGCGATGCCATCGCCGCACGCGACGCGGACGGCGCGCGCAAGGCGATGCACGAACACATGGACAAGTCGCACCAGAGATTCAGCGCGAGCTGGCGCCGCGCGAGGGTTTCCTGATTCGCCAGCAGTGTTCTCTTTTCCAACCACAACGGAGACAACCGATGACCAGCAAACGTTTCGCCATCAAGACCATCGCAGCGTGCGCCATCGCGGCCAGCACGCTGGGCGCCTTCGGCATCGCGCAGGCGCAGACCAAGCTGAAGTGGGCGCACGTCTATGAAACCTCGGAGCCCTTCCACAAGTACTCGGTGTGGGCCGGCGAGGAAATCAAGAAGCGCACCAACGGCAAGTACGAGATCCAGGTGTTCCCGGCGTCGAGCCTGGGCAAGGAATCGGACATCAACCAGGGCCTGACGCTGGGCACGGTGGACATCATCCTCACCGGCGCGAGCTTCGCCGGCAATACCTACAAGCCGCTGGCCGTCACCTACTTTCCCTTCATCTTCCGTGACTCCGAGCACCTGCTGAAGTACGCCAAGAGCGACGTGTTCGCGGAGCTGGCCAAAGGCTATGACGAGAAGAGCGGCAACCACATCGTCGCGCTCAACTACTACGGCGCGCGCAACGTGACCTCCTCGGCTGCGAAGCCGGTCGCGAAGCCGGAAGACATGAAGGGCCTGAAGATCCGCGTGCCCGATGCACCGGCCTACCTGGCCTTCCCGAAGTCGCTCGGCGCGAACCCGACGCCGATCGCCTTCGCCGAGGTGTATCTCGCTTTGCAGAACGGCACGGTCGACGCCCAGGAGAACCCCTTGCCCACCATCGAGGCGAAGAAGTTCTACGAAGTGCAGAAGAACATCTCGCTCACCGGACACATCGTCGACTCGCTGCTCACGGTGGTCTCGGGGCCGCTGTGGCAGAAGCTCACACCGGACGAGAAGAAGGTCTTCACCGAGGTAATGCAGGAGGCCGCCGAGAAGACCGGCCGCGAGATCATCGCCTCCGAGGCCCGCCTCACCGAGGAGTTCAAGAAGAAGGGCAACAACGTGATCACGGTCGACAAGAACGCATTCCGCGAGGCGGTGCTCAAGAACACGAAGCCCACGGAGCAGGGGTACCGTCAACAGGACTACGACCGCATCTTGGCGATCAAGTAGGCCCCACCCCCGTTTCTTGCTCACTTCGTGTAGCCGAATCCCCCCTCCAGGGGGCAACACCTGCGGCCCGGCGGAGCCGGTTCCGCGGTGTGTCCCGCGAAGGCCGCACCGCAATCCACCTGCAAGGAGATGCGATTGACTGAACAGAAAATCATTGACGATGAAGGCCACTTCCATGCCGAGGACGAGGTGGTCGACCTGTCGGACACCATTGCCGAAGGGTGGATCGCGCTCGCGCTCTTCTGGCTGCTGGGGCTCACGGTGTTCTATCAGTTCGTCACGCGCTATGTGATGAACGATTCCGCGGCCTGGACCGAGGAAGTCGCGCGCTACATGCTCATCGGCGTGGTGTTCATCGGCGCGGCGATCGGCGTGGCAAAGAACAACCAGATCCAGGTCGACTTCTTCTATCGCCACATTCCGGCGGCGATGGGGCGCTGGATGTCGAAGGCGGTGGATGTGATTCGCGTTCTCTTCTTCGTCGCCGCCGCGGTCATGACGGTGCAGATGATGATCAAGATCGGCAACCAGACGCGCATGACCATCGTCGACCTGCCGATGAACATCGTCTACGGCTTGTGCCTGTTCGGCTTTGCGGCGATGGCATGGCGCTCGGTGCAGACCGCGCGCATCCACTGGCGGCGCGGCTACAGCGTGCTCGAACGCCCCGAATCCACCCTGGCCGACCACTGACGAACGGAAGCCCAAGCCCATGCTGAAAATCTTCTTCCTGGTCTTCATGGCCGGCGGCATTCCGGTCGCCATCGCCATGGCGGGTGCCTCGCTGGCGTACATCCTGCTGTCGAGCAGCCTGCCGCCTTTCGTCGTCATCCACCGCATGGTGAGCGGGATCGACAGCTTCCCGCTGCTGGCCGTGCCCTTCTTCATCCTCGCCGGCAACCTGATGAACAACGCCGGCATCACGACGCGCATCTACAACTTTGCGCTGGCCCTGGTCGGCTGGATGAAAGGCGGGCTCGGCCACGTCAACGTGCTGGGATCCGTGATCTTCGCCGGCATGAGCGGCACCGCGATCGCCGATGCGGCGGGTCTCGGCACCATCGAGATCAAGGCGATGAAGGAGCACGGCTACGAAACCGAGTTCGCCGTCGGCGTGACGGCCGCGTCGGCCACGCTCGGGCCCATCATTCCGCCGAGCCTGCCTTTCGTGATCTACGGGATGATGGCGAACGTGTCGGTTGGCGCCCTCTTCCTGGCAGGCATCCTGCCGGGCGCGATGATGGCCATCCTGATGATGCTGACGGTCGCCTACTACGCGCACAAGAACAAGTGGGGCGGCGACGTCAAGTTCTCCAGCACGCGGCTGTTCAAGGCGCTGAGCGAACTCGCGGTAGTGGTCGGCTGGCCGCTGCTGCTGTGGGCGGCCATCGACAAGCTCGGGGCACCTGCACAGATGACGGTGTTCGCTGGTCTCGCGGCGCTCTTCGTGCTGGACAAGATCTTCAAGTTCGAGGCGCTGCTGCCCATCATGACGCCGGTGCTGCTGATCGGCGGCATGACCACCGGCCTGTTCACGCCGACCGAAGGTGCGATCGCGGCCTGCGTGTGGGCCATGATCCTCGGCTTCGCGTGGTACGGCACGCTGTCCTGGAAGATGTTCGTCAAGGTCTGCCTGGACACGATCGAAACCACCGCCACGGTGCTTTTCATCGTCGCCGCCGCTTCCATCTTCGGCTGGATGCTGACGGCCACAGGCGTCACGGCGGACATCGCCGCCTGGGTGCTCGGCTTCACGGACCAGGCCTGGGTGTTCCTGCTGCTCGCCAACCTGCTGATGCTGTTCGTCGGCTGCTTCCTGGAGCCGACGGCGGCCATCACGATCCTGGTGCCGATCCTGCTGCCCATCGCGACGCATCTCGGCATCGATCCCATCCACTTCGGGCTGGTGATGGTGCTGAATCTCATGATCGGCCTGCTGCATCCGCCGATGGGCATGGTGCTCTTCGTGCTCGCGCGCGTAGCGGGCCTCAGCTTCGAGCGCACGACGATGGCAATCCTGCCATGGCTGGTTCCGCTGCTGGTGAGTCTCGCGATCATCACCTACATGCCATCACTGGTACTGTGGTTGCCCAAAATGTTCTTCTGAGCGCATCGTCGCTCGGCACAACAAGGAACACACGATGAATCCCTTTATCCGACTTCACCCTGCCGACGATGTCGTGATCGCACGTGGCCAGCTGGTCGGCGGAACGCCGGTCGAAGGCGTCACCGCACGCGGGCTGATTCCACCCGGCCACAAGATCGCCGTGCGCGCCATCGCGCAAGGCGAGCCGGTGCGTCGCTACAACCAGATCATCGGCTTCGCGAGCAAGCCGATCGCACCCGGCGAGCACGTGCACACGCACAATCTCGACATGGGGCCCGACAAGGGTCACTTCGATCGCGACTACGCCTTCGGAGCCGACGTGAAGCCGCCGCCAGCGCGGCGCGAGGCTGCGTTCATGGGCATCCGCCGTGCGGACGGCCGGGTGGCTACGCGCAACTACATCGGCGTGCTGACCAGCGTGAACTGCTCGGCCACTGCAGCGCGGGCCATTGCGGACCACTTCTCTCGCAAGACCAACCCGGCGGCGCTCGCGGACTATCCCAACGTCGATGGCGTGGTCGCGCTCACGCACGGCACGGGCTGCGGCATGGACACGAGCGGCATGGGCATGCAGATCCTCGAACGCACGCTCACGGGCTATGCAACGCATCCGAACTTCGCGGCGGTGCTGGTGGTCGGCCTGGGTTGCGAGGCCAACCAGATCAATGCATGGCTCGCGACCGGCAATCTGAGCGAAGGCGAGAACTTCCGGGTCTTCAACATCCAGGACACCGGCGGCACGCGCAAGACGGTCGAGAAGGGCGTGGCGCTCATCAACGAGATGCTGCCGCGTGCCAATGCGGTGAAGCGCGAGCCGTGCAGCGCGGCGCACATCACGATCGGACTGCAATGCGGAGGCTCGGATGGCTACTCCGGCATCAGCGCCAATCCGGCATTGGGTGCGGCGGTCGACCTGCTGGTCGCGCATGGCGGCACGGCGATCCTGTCGGAGACGCCAGAGGTGTACGGCGCCGAGCACTTGCTCACGCGGCGCGCTGTCAAGCGCGAGGTCGGCGAGAAGTTGGTCGAGCGAATCCGTTGGTGGGAGCACTACACCGCCATCAACGAGGGCGAGATGAACAACAACCCTTCGCCGGGCAACAAGGCGGGAGGGCTCACGACCATCCTCGAAAAGTCGCTTGGCGCGGTCGCCAAGGGCGGCACGAGCAATCTCGAAGCGGTGTACGAATACGCCGAGCCCGTGACGGCACATGGCTTCGTCTACATGGACACGCCGGGCTACGACCCCGTGAGCGCCACGGGGCAGGTGGCCGGTGGCGCGAACATGATCTGCTTCACCACCGGACGCGGCTCTGCCTACGGTTGCGCCCCCTCCCCTTCGCTCAAGCTCGCCACCAACTCCGCGCTATGGCAGCGGCAGGAGGAGGACATGGACATCAACTGCGGCGAGATCGTCGAAGGGACGGTGTCCATCCAGGAGATGGGGCAGCGCATTTTCGAACTGGTACTCGCCACCGCATCGGGCGAGCATTCCAAGAGTGAACAACACGGCTACGGCCAGAACGAGTTCGTGCCGTGGCAAGTCGGCGCGGTCATGTAGGCAAACAGGAAGCGCTATGTCCCAGACACTTCAAGCATCGACCTTGCGAACGCAGGTCGCATCGATCATTCAAGCCGCCGGCAGCACACCTGCCGAAGCCGGGCAGGTCGCAGCCAACCTCGTGCTTGCCAATCTCAGCGGTCACGATTCGCATGGCGTCGGCATGGTTCCGCGGTATGTAGACGCAGTGGTCGAAGGCGGACTCAAGCCGAACGCATCGGTCAAGGTCAATCTCGACGCGGGTGCGATGTTGGCGCTCGACGGTCAACGCGGCTATGGGCAGGTCGTCGGTGTGCAGGCGATGGAACTCGGCATTGCGCGCGCGAAGCAGCAAGGCAGTTGCATCCTCTCGCTCGCGAATTCGCATCACCTGGGCCGCATCGGGCACTTCGCGGAAATGGCGACGGCGCAAGGGCTGGTGGCGATGCACTTCGTCAATGTGCTGTCGCGCCCCGTGGTCGCGCCCTGGGGCGGTGGCGACGGCCGCTTCGGCACCAATCCCTGCTGCATCGGCGTGCCGCTCGCGGGCGCCGAGCCCTTCGTCCTCGACTTCGCGACCAGCCGTGTCGCGCAGGGCAAGATGCGCGTGGCGTACAACAAGGGCGAGCGCGTGCCTCCTGGCCACCTGATCGACGAGCACGGCGCCCCGACCGATGACCCGGGCGTCGTCGTCGTGCCGCAGAGCAACGGCCTTTTCGGCGCGCTCATGACCTTCGGCGAACACAAGGGCTACGGCATGGCGGTCGCGTGCGAACTCCTCGGCGGCGCGCTGACCGGCGGCGGCACCTGGCATCGGCCGGCCGACACGGCGCGCACCGTACTCAACGGCATGCTGGCGGTGCTGATCGATCCCGCGAAGCTGGGCACCGAGGAGAGCTTCGAAAAGGAAGCGAGGGCTTTCATCGATTGGCTTCGCCAAAGCCCGGCAGGTGCGGGCTTCGACGCTGTGCAGATCGCCGGCGAGCCTGAGCGCAAGGCGCGCGCGACGCGCGAGCGCGACGGCATCTGGCTGGACGATGCAACCTGGAGCGAGATTGTCGAATCCGGTCGCAAGGTGGGGGTGTCGATCGTTTGATTGTTTCCAAATGGGTGACGCGGTTCTTCCAAATGCGAGGGTTTTTACCGACCGATTGGTCTCAAACTTCATCCCACGGACCAGCAGGAAGCTGATCTGGGTGAACAGGGCACAGAGCGATGTGGCCACCCCCCCAACGGGCTTGGCGACTCACCCCAAGACCGGTTCGATTCGTCCCAACGCATTTGAAGGAAATTGAAATGAAGACCTCGAAACTCATCGCTGCGGCCGCTCTCTCCCTCTTGGCCGCCGCGGGTGCACACGCAGAAACCTACGAAGGTGTGCATCCCTTGACCACCGCCAACAGCCGTGCCGACGTGAGCGCGGAAGCCCGGGTGGCGGCGCGCAGCGGCAACCCGTACGGTGAAGGCTCGGATGCCGGCGTACAGACCGTGGCGTCCAACACCGACCGCGCCGCGGTCCGTGCGCAAGCCGTGGCGGCAGCGCACAATCCGCTGCAAAGCCTCGACCGCCGCGCCTTCTACCGTGACCAGGTTCCGGCCGCCTACTACAAGCCGAAGGTTTCGGTGACGCGCCAAGCCGGCCTGTAATCCATCGACGGCACGGTGAAGGCCGGGTCCGCGAGTTCGCGGGCCCGGCCTTTTTTCAATGCCCGGCCTTCTCCCCTTGCGCGCCACCACCTTCGGTTTGCCGGTTCAACTGCGCGCGCACATAGTCGACGTGCTGTCGCAAGGTGTAGACCCTGTCCGTGAAATCGAGCGGAAACTTGGTGTGGACGATGTCGTCCTCGATCCGATCGAGTTGCGCGAGCGCTTCTCGCCGCTCTTCGGCTGCAAGCTTGCGTGACGCCAGATCCTGCTCGAGAAATTTCAATTCCCCATAGCGGCGGTAGAGGCGGCTCTGGCGCCGCCAGTTGACCAGGCCGGGCAGCAACCGCGCCAGCGGCACGAGGATGGCGGCCAAGGGAACCAGCAGCAGCAGGAGCCGCTGGGCGTAGTTCGCCGCCCAGAAAGGCAGATAGCTTTGCAGGAATGGACGTCCGTGCTTGAAGTAGCGCTCCGCCTCGGTCGACAGCGGGAAATCCGTCGCCCTCGGACTCGGGAATTCGTCGGGCCGATTGATCAGGCTGGGTTGCCTGTGCACCTGCCTCGCCGCTTCGAGCAGGAGATAGGCCAATGCCGGGTGAAGTTCGTCGCGCACGACCAGGTTGGCTGTCGTCGCGAGCAGTTCGATGTCGTGGGGCGGCAGGTCGCGCTTCGGATCGACCGAGCCCCGCTTCAGTGTCACCGGCTGAAAGAAAGGAAAGCGCCGTGCAATCCCTTCGACGTGGTCCAACGAGGCCAGATGCATCGCACCATCGGCAAGAAGTCTTTGCACTGCCGGCGCCTGAGGCGCTGCGATGATGATGGCAGCATCGACCTGGTGCTTGCCGAGCATGTCCGCGGCCGCCATCCCGCCCTCGCTCACAAAGGTCGTGCCGTCGGGCGCACTCTGCTGGCCGTCCGCGACCGCGACGCCGTAGATCGACAGCAGCTGGACGGCGACCATGTAGTTGCCGCTGCCCGGAACGCCGACCGCGATCCGCTTTCCCCTGAGCGCCCCCAGGCCCTTTGCCAGGTCGAGCGTGTGCGTGAAGATCCACACCGGCTCGAAGGCCACGGTGGCCAGCGAGCGCAAAGGCGTCGAATCAGGCGACGCATCGGGATCGAGTGCGAGGACGCCCGTGCCGCCCTGGACGAAGGCCACCGAGACCGAAGCTTCATTCAACCGCTGCAGGTTCTCGACACCGCCGCTCGAAGGACGCAACTCGAGCGCAATGCCGTTGGCCCGCAGGATGTCCTGGTACCGCTGCCCGAAGCGGTGATAGGCGCCATCGGCGACGCCGGTACTCATCGCCATCGTGCGCGGCGGCGTCGGGCTGACAAAGCGCACGACGAACCAGATGGCCGCTGTGAGAGCGGCGATCAGCGCCAGCCAGAACAACAGGCGACGACCAGTGGGCAGCGTCGGCATGGCCGGAGTCTTCATGCTTGAACCTGAAGCATTGGAATGATGCATTCTGCCTTCGACGTTGCGCGCGCATGGGGTGGCGACTAGCATCGTCTTGATGCAACCGACTCTCGAAAGCAAGGTGGCGCTGGTCGCTGGAGCGACCCGGGGCGCGGGACGCGGCATCGCCGTGCAACTGGGTGCAGCCGGGGCAACGGTCTATGTCACCGGGCGCAGCACCCGGACCAGTCGATCCGAGATGAACCGGCCTGAAACGATCGAGGAAACTGCGGCCCTGGTGGACGCCGCCGGAGGCCGAGGCATCGCTGTGCAGGTCGACCATCTGGTCCCGGACGAAGTACGCGCCCTCGTGGACCGCATCAGGGCCGAGCAGGGCAAGCTGCACATCCTGGTGAACGACATCTGGGGCGCCACCACGATGGAGTGGAACAAGTCGGTCTGGGAATCTTCGCTCGATATCGGACTGCGCACCTTGCGCCTCGGTGTGGAGACGCATGCGATCACCAGCCATTTCGCCATTCCGCTGCTCATCGAGACGCCCGGCGGGCTCGTCGTGGAGGTCACCGACGGCACCGACGAATACAACGCGAGCAACTACCGCGTGTCGTTCTTCTACGACCTGGCCAAGGCGTCAGTCAACCGCATGGCATTTGCGCTGGCCCGCGAGTTGCGGCCGCACGGGGCGACCGCCGTGTCGCTCACGCCCGGATGGTTGCGCTCCGAAGCCATGCTGGAGGCGTATCGCGTCACCGAATCGAACTGGCGTGATGCAACAGCGTACTCGCCCCACTTCGCCATTTCCGAAAGTCCGGCGTTCGTGGGGCGGGCAGTCGCTGCACTGGCTGGCGATCCGGATGTGGCGCGCTGGAACGGGAGTTCATTGTCGAGCGGCCAACTTGCAAAGGTCTATGGCTTCACCGATATCGACGGCAGCCAGCCCGATGCCTGGAGGTACGTGCCGGAAGTGCAGGACGCTGGCAACCCGGCGGACACGACCGGGTATCGCTGAAGTCCAACGCAGTCAGCACTAACTGTTTCAATGTCGTAGCAATGGCGTCGTCGGCTTGAGCTATGGTCTTCGCAACTCACCAGTTCTCGAAGGAGTCGCACATGACCCAATCTCACTTCCGTTTCGCCAGCGTCGGCGCCGCTCTCATCTGTCTTGCCGCTGGATCTGTCCACGCGCAAGGCTTGGACATGCTGAAGGGGTTGGGCGGCGGAGGCGGCTCGTCCGCCCTGGGCTCGATGTCCTCGGGCAGCCTCGGGAATGCGGCGGGCGTTCTCGAGTACTGCCTCAAGAACAACTACCTGAGCGGGGACGCTGCATCCTCGGTCAAGGACCAGCTCATGAGCAAGATCCCCGGGGGCAAGCCCGCATCGGACAGCGGCTACGTCGACGGCTCTCAGGGCATCTTGACCGGCAGCGATGGCAAGAAGATGGACCTGACCGGCGGAGGCTTGAAGCAGGAAATCACGAAGAGGGCCTGCGACTTCGTCCTCAAGCAAGGCAAGAGCATGATCTGACCCTCAGGGGGCCATGCGAGCGGTCCTTGCCAGCCGGTTCCACCCGGCAAGGTCGCGGGCCCCGCTGACGGCAATCAAACCTCAAAGCATCAGCGCGACCGCAGCATCCAGATGCTCGGAGGGCGCGCGCCGGAAGCCCGAACGGGCAAAGCGCTGCAAGCGCCCCACGACGAAGGCCGTCAGCGCGGACGCCCTCACCTGGGCATCGACGCTCGGTGTCGCTGAACCGTCGCCAGCCGCCGCATCGCGCAAGGCTTGCCGAAGGGTCGCCTCGATCTTGTCGAAGAACTGGTTCATGCGGTTCTGCAGCCGCTCGTTCTCGAAGACCAGCGCGTCGCCGACCATCACGCGCGTCATGCCGGGGTTCTTCTCGGCGAACTGCACCAGCATCGCGACGATGCGCGTAGCTTGCTCGCTGCCCGCCGGTTCGCGTTCGACAATCTGATTGACAAGTGTGAACACGCTCTGCTCGATGAAGTCGATCAGCCCTTCGAACATCTGCGCCTTGCTGGCGAAATGCCGATAGAGCGCAGCCTCGCTGACATCGAGCCTGGCCGCCAGGGCGGCCGTGGTCACGCGCTCGGCGCCGGGCTGCTCGAGCATGGCGGCCAGGGCCTGGAGGATCTGCACGCGCCGCTCGCCCGGCTTGGGGCGTTTGCGGGTCGGTACGGCCACCGGTTCTGAACTGATTGGCGCGTCGGAGGCGCTTTGCTCGTCGTTCTGCATGGGCGCGTGCAAAATGTAAAAAAATGATTCTCGCACACGCCAGTTAGCGCGTGCCAACCGGGCATGCCCTGCTTGTCGCGCAGAATCGACAGGTAGTTCCACGGGGGCGGTAAGCCAAATAAGTATGAGTCAGAACATTCTCGTCACCGGCGGTGCCGGTTTCATAGGCAGTCACACCTGCGTGGCACTGGCAGCAGCCGGCTATGCGCCGGTGATCCTGGACAACCTCGGCAACAGCGACGTCCGCGTGCTGGAGCGGCTGGAACGCATCACCGGCGCCAGGCCCCGCTTCATCGAGGGCGACGTGCGCGACCGGGCCTTGCTCGACAAGCTCTTTCGCGAGCAGCCGATCGGTGGCGTGATCCATTTCGCGGGCCTCAAGGCGGTCGGCGATTCGGTGGCCGATCCGATCACTTATTACGACAACAACGTGAACGGCACCTTCGTGCTGGCGGCGGCGATGCAGGCGGCCGCTGTGCGAACGCTGATCTTCTCGTCGTCGGCCACCGTCTACGGCGACCCCGACCGCTCACCCATCCCCGAAGACGCGCCGCTGCGGCCGGCCAATCCCTACGGGCGCTCCAAGCTCATGGTCGAGCAGGCGCTGGCGGATCTGCATCGCGCGAACCCTGCCTGGCGCATCGCGCTGCTGCGCTACTTCAATCCCGTCGGCGCCCATGAAAGCGGCCTGATCGGCGAACACCCGCAAGGCAAGCCGAACAACCTGATGCCCTTCGTTTCCCAGGTGGCGGTGGGCCTGCGCGACAAGCTGGCCGTGCACGGCGGCGACTACCCGACGCCGGACGGAACCGGCGTGCGCGACTACGTTCACGTGATGGACCTCGCCGAGGGCCACGTGGCAGCCCTGCGTCACGCCGAAAAGCAACCCGGACTGGTCACGCTCAACCTGGGCACCGGCCAAGGCGCTTCGGTGCTGGACGTGGTGAAGGCCTTCGAACGCGCCAGCGGCCAGCGCATTGCGTATGAGATCGGCCCCCGCAGGCCAGGCGACGTGCCTGCCTACTGGGGAGATCCAACGCTGGCGCAAGCTACGTTGGGCTGGCGCGCGTCCCGGAGCGTGGATCAGATGTGCGCCGACAGTTGGCGCTGGCAACAAGCCAACCCCAACGGCTACGCATGAGCGTCAAGGCAAGCAAAGCGAAGCCCGCTGGCAAGGCACCGCGGATCCGGCTGCGCCGGTCAGGGGGTTGGCGAAGCGACACGAAGTGCGCGCACCCTGGGGGCGAGCCTTACCGGGCTCGGATCATCGTCCCGTAGGCCTGGTCGGTGAGAATTTCAAGCAGCATGGCGTGCGGCACTCGCCCATCGATGATGTGTACCGCATTCACGCCGCTCTTCGCCGCGTCGAGCGCGCCCTCGATCTTGGGCAGCATGCCGCCGGAGATCGTGCCGTCGGCAAAGAGCTCGTCGATCTCACGGGCGCTCAGGTCGGTCAGCAGCTTGCCGTCCTTGTCGAGCACGCCCGGCGTGTTGGTGAGCATCATCAGCTTTTCTGCCTTGAGCACCGTGGCGAGCTTGCCCGCGACGACGTCGGCGTTGATGTTGTAGCTCTCGTTCTCCTCGCCGAAGCCGATCGGGCTGACGACGGGTATGAAGGCGTCGTCCTGGAGCGCCTTGACCACGCTCGGGTCGATCGAGACGATGTCGCCGACCTGCCCGACGTCATGGTGCAGGTTGGGATCGTTGCGGTCGGCCATCTTGAGCTTCTGCGCGCGGATCAGTCCGCCGTCGCGCCCCGTCAAGCCCACCGCCTTGCCGCCGGCCTGGTTGATCAGGCCGACGATGTCCTGCTGCACCTCTCCGGCCAGCACCCACTCGACCACCTCCATGGTCTCGGAGTCGGTCACGCGCATGCCCTGGATGAAATGGCCCTTCTTGCCGAGCCGATTGAGCGCCGCCTCGATCTGCGGGCCGCCGCCGTGCACCACCACCGGATTCATGCCGACCAGCTTGAGCAGGACCACGTCCTCGGCGAAGTCGGCCTGCAGTTCAGGGTCGGTCATGGCATTGCCGCCGTACTTGATGACGATCGTCTTGCCGTGGAACTTGCGGATGTACGGAAGCGCCTGGGCCAGGATTTCGGCCTTGTCGCGCGGGGGAATGTTGAGCACGGGATCGGTCATGGTGAGCAACGGAAAGAAGAGACTTTGAATTGTGGCGGAACTTCCCGCGCCCCACATGTCCGGATCATTCCCAAAAAATGCGGCGAAACCTGCTTCCCAGGGCCGCCGGTATTGCCCCGAGGGGAGGGCGGAGCCCCGGCCTAGGGGCGCAACCAGCGAGGCACCTTGAATCGCACGATCATCAAATAGGCAGCGACGTACGTCGCCACGAACAGGGCGCAAAACGCCATCAGCACGGGCGTGTTGTTCCAGAACAGCACAGCCGGCACCACCGTCAGCGCCGCGAAGATCCACAGGTACGGCGAAGTCCGGTTGTTGCGCGCGAGCAGTTGGCGCGCTTCGTCGTCCGCGAACGCCACGCGAACGATGCGCCGGAAGATCAGTTGATGAAAATGCAGAGCATCCGCCGTGCCCGGGGATTGCCCCCGCGCGATCTTGCGGTAGATGGAAAACACCGTCTCCCACACCGGATAGATCAGAAGCAGCATCGGGAACCAGGGCGAAACGACCCGGTGACGCTGTACCAGCGTCACCGCGGCCACCGCGATCACCATGCCCCAGACGTAGGCGCCACCATCGCCCGCGAAGATCTTTCCGCGCGGATAGTTCCAGATCAGGAAGCCGACCGTGGCGCCGACGAGGCAGATCACCATGGCAGCCAACTGCCGGTCGCCCACCTGCAGCGCCACGTGCGAGATGGCCAGGCAGACCAGCACGGCCACGGTCCCGGCCAGCCCATTGTAGCCATCGATGATGTTGAACGCATGCGGCAAGCCGCCGATGGCAAACGCAGCGAACAAAAGCCCCGCGTAGGGCGCAACCTGTATCCAGCCGTCGACGGTGGCGATGCCGGTCCTGGACACGCTCAGGTGGAGGACCCAGCACAACAGCAGCGCGGAACCGATGGTGAGCCCGAGCCGGTATCGCACCGACACCCGCTGGGTCACATCCTCGATGATGCCGCCGAGCACGGCCGGGGCGATGCACAGCAGCGTGATCGCAGAGGCCTTCAGCGGCCACGACACATTGAAGGGGTCTGAAGGCATCCCCGCGACCAGCCACGCGACACCCATGCCCGTCAGAATGCCGGCACCTCCCAGCCGCGGCACGTGGCCCTTGTGAAAGCGCTGCGGCATGTCATGGCCGTAACGCCGTGCATGCCGGCGCGCCCGGCGCATGAATATCTGCACGGCGAATGCAGAGAGAAGAAAACTGATGACGATCAGAGCAATCATGGGGTTTGGGCGGGAACTCTAGAATTCCCCAGCGAAATTAGACCATGCCGATGTCCCCGCCCCACTCTCCTCCCATCACGGTGTCGATCGTGAGCCATGGTCAGCTCGAACTGGTTCTCCCGCTGATCGAGGAGCTGGACCGATTCAACCGCGGCCTCGTGGCCAAGCTCGTGCTCACACTCAACATCCCCGAACCCGACCTGCTGGCAGGACGTACCTGGGGCTTCGAGATCGAGCGCATAGAGAACACCGCGCCCAAGGGCTTCGGCGCGAACCACAATCACGCCTTTGCGCGTTGCGCGACGCCCTGGTTCCTCGTGCTCAATCCGGACATCCGCTTCGATAGCGACGTACTGGCCCCCCTGATCGCCGGGGCCGCGCCGGAAAGCGGCCTGCTGGCGCCTCGAATCCTCGAACCCGGGAAGCCGACATCCGAGCAGCACCGCGCGATCATCACGCCGCTGGAAATCATTTCGCGCAAGCGTTCCGACTATGTGCGACCGGCGATCCCAGCCTGGATTCCAGGCCTGTTCATGCTGTTTCGCAGCGAGGCCTATCGCCGGATCGGAGGCTTCGACGAACGCTTCTTCATGTACGGTGAGGACTTCGACATCTGCGCCCGCCTGCGCCTCGCGGGGTGGAAGCTGCAGATCGCCGAACAACTCCAGGCCCGGCATGACGCGCGACGGGCAAGCCATCGCAGCAAGCGGCATCTCTACTGGCACGTGACCAGCCTGTTGAAGGTGTGGTCGTCGGCTGCGTTCTGGCGCTACTGGCGCATGGACCGGGCAGGCTGACCGAGTCAGACCGATTCGAACAGGTCGCGGACGACGCCCCGCACCCCACGGCCGAATTTTTCGTAGCGGCCCGTCATGGCCTCCCGGAACACCGGCACGCAGCGCGCGATCCGACTTTCCGGCAATGACGCGCGAAAGTGCTGATGCTCGATCTTCGAGTGCAACTTCTCGATCGTGGCGGGCGACACCCTGTCGCCCAGTTTCCGAAGGCGCGCGAGCAGAAGCTCCGCCTTGATGGCGCGCTTGATGTGCGTGTCGCCACGCGAGGCAAGCGCCTTGCGAACCTTCTCGACAAAGGAGTCGCGCCGTGCGCCGATCTGGTTGGAAGCGTGCTGGCGGTACTCGATCAAGGGGTCTTCCATGACGTCGACGCTACCAACGGCCGACGCAACGATCGCGAGCCACTCGTCGTGCAGCCATTCGACCGGGAACGGTACGGCATCGTCCAGCAAGGTTTGCCGGAAGATCGCTGTCGCGCCGGTCACGAGATTGCGGCGCAGAAAGACGTCGAACGCGTTGCCGCCGTGGATCCAGCTCAGCTCGAAGGGCTTCACCGCCAATGCATGGAAAAGAGAGTGCCCCAGGTCCTTGCGGCCATCGTCGACCAGGCGTGCGTCGGTGTGCAGCAGGAGCAGGTCGGGACGTCGTTCGAACTCTGCGGCCATCCGCGCCAGACGGTCGGGCACCCACACGTCGTCCTGGTCGCTGAGAGCGATGAGATCACCTTCACAGGCGCGCACCGCCTGCTCGAAGTTCTTGGTGACGCGAAGTGCGAAGGCGTTCTCCAGGACGCGCAAGGCCACGGGATGCCCGGGGCGCTCGGCCGCACACTCGGCGACAGCGGCGCGTGCGATGTCGACGCACCCGTCGCTCGACGCATCGTCCGACAGCACGATCTCCTTGGGCGGCCGTGTCTGCAGGCAGATGCTGCGCACCTGCTCACGGATGAAGCTTGCGCCGTTGTAGGTGCACAGGGCGACGGAGATGGAGAGTTGGCCGGTTGCCATGATCAATGATTTGCGGACTCGGAGTACCACGCTGCTCGGGACGGCCAGGCGTAGCTGAAGTCCTCGAACTCGAGGGTCAGGTTCGGGCTGTAGGCCGGGTCGCCGCGCAAGGAATTGCCCCAGCGCTGCCGCATGTACGCGGCGTCTTGCCGAAAGTGCCTGGTCCTGGGGCTCCACGTCGCTCCATGGTGAACCAGCTCTGCATAGGGCGTCCACACGTTGCGCAGACCTGCCTCGCCCAAGCGCAGGCATAGATCGACATCGGCAAAGGTAGCCTTCAAGTGGACGCTGTCGAGCCCGCCGACCCGCTGGTAGAGCGACTTGCGCAGAAGCAGGCACGCACCGGACACGGCTGACAGGGACTGTACGAGCGCCGCGCGCCCGTAGTACCCGTTTCGTCCGGGAGGCATCCCACGGTGGGAGTACCCGGCCACGCCACGGGCGCCAAGGATCACGCCTGCATGCTGCAGTGCCCCCGCCGGATACCAAAGACGCGCCCCCACGGCACCTACGCCCGGCTGCACGGCGAGACTCACCATCTCGTCAAGCCAGTCGCCCGCCTTGATTTCGAGCTGATCGCTGAGGAGGGCCACGATGCTGCCTCCTGCGAACTCGACAGCCTCGTTGCAGGCCCCGGCGTCATCGAGAGATTGCTCGGTCCGCATGATGCGGACCTTCGACGCCTGCGCGACGGACTGCAAGCAGGCCAGCGCGTTGGAATCGGTCGAACCACGGTCGACGACAACGATCTCGTAGTTTGGATAGGCCGTCTTCTGAAGGATGGAGTCCAGGCACCGGCGGATCGCCGTGGCGGCGTCGCGCGTCGGGATGATCAGTGAAACCAGCGGCAGCGCTTCCGGAAGGGCATAGCGGATGCGATAGCCGAAACCGATGTGCTCCGCCGCGGCGCGAACACCCGTGCGCGCCAAGTGCTCATTGAGGGCGCGCTCGCCCGCCACCGCGGCGTAGGGCTTGGCGTCCATCGAACCGGCCGTGCTCTCGCTGTGCACCCGCCAGTGATAGAGCACCCGGGGCACATGCCGCACTTGCCGCGCCTCCACGCGCTCCACGCAGCGCAGCACCAGATCCCAGTCCTGCGAGCCTTCGAGCCCGATCCGGAAGCCGCCCACTTCGCGCACGAGGTCGGTCGCCAGCACGCCCAGGTGACTGAACATGTTCTGCGAACGGAACAGGTCGGCGTTCCAGTCCGACTTGAAATAGGGGTCGAAACGTCGCCCGGACTCGTCGATCTTGTCTTCGTCCGAATAGATCAGGCGCACGTCCGGATGCGTTGCGATGCAGTCCGCCACGCAGAACAGTGCGTGAGCGGGCAGCAGGTCGTCGTGGTCCATGAGCGCCAGCCAAGGCCCGCTCGCGAGCGCCAGTGCGCTGTTCGACGACGCCGAGATGTGGCCGTTCTCCGGCCGGAAGACCACCTTGATCCGCGCATCAGTCTCGGCGTATGACTTCAGGATGTCCCGCACGGCCACGGAAGTCGATGCATCGTCAGCGATGCAAAGCTCCCAATGCGGATAAATCTGGCTGCGCACCGACTCGACGGCCTCGCGCAACCATGCGGGGTTCGGGTTGTAGGTGGGCATGAGCACCGAGATCAGCGGCGGATTCGACATCGCAGCGATACGCTGCTCCATCTGCTCTCGAACCGTCGCGGTCAACGTGTCGTTCAGTTCGATCCACTTGGCATAGTCGAGGCCGCCCCCGAGGCGCTGGCGCAAGGTCCATTGCAGGCCGCGCCAGCCTGAAGAGCGGACCAGGCGCCAGGCCCGCTGGATGCGGCCCTCTGGATTCGAGCCCTGCGAGAGCGCAGGACGATCGAGGCTGGGGAGCGGAGATACGGGTTTCATGAGTGAACGGCGCAATGGATCGATCCGCTCGTCGCGGCGTGCTGGCACGCCACGAATCGGAAGCGTCGCTCCAAGGTCGAGGCGACGCCGCGCAGCGAGTGATTATCTTCGCAAAGGGCGCGTCCTCCGCCGACACGGCGGGGCGCCCCGGGAGTCCATGGTTCGCCCGGTAAAATCGCCGGCTCTCAAAGAGAAGGACTCATGATGCGTGTGCTTTCAGTGGTGCTCTCGGGCGGGGTCGGGTCCAGACTGTGGCCTGTTTCCAGACAAGCCTTTCCGAAGCCCTTCATGAAGCTCGGGGGCTCCACGTTGCTTCAGCAGGCGATCGAACGCGGACAGGCTTGCGGCGCCGGCGAACTGATGATCGTCACCAACAAGGACTATCTGTTTCTCACCAAGGACGTGCTGAAGCAGGTTTCGCAGCCGCCGGAAACCACCCTCCTGCTCGAACCGGAAGGCCGCAACACCGGGCCCGCCATCGCATTGGCGGCGCTTCAGTGCGTTCGGCAGTTCAGCGGAGACACCGTGATGCTCGTGCTTCCAGCCGATCATCTGGTGCCGGACACAGCAGCGTTCGCGGCCAGCGCCAGCGTGGCCATCGGGCTCGCTGCGCAGGGCTCGCTGGTCGTGTGGGGAATCCATCCGACGGGGCCCGATACCAGTTTTGGCTACATCGAGGTCGAACACCTCGCACGCGAGAGCCAGCCGGCCAAGCGCGTCGTCGCCAGGCTCGACGCCGAAGCCGCCCAGGAATCCCTCGCCACCGGACGCTCCTACTGGAACAGCGGCATGTACTGCTTCACCGCCGATGCGATCTTGGCGGCCTTCGAGCAGCATGCGCCCGAGGTGCTGTCCGCTGCGCGCGCGGCGCTGGATACATCCCAGGCGAACGGCAACGCCGTCCAGTTCGACCCCAAGGCGTTCAGCCTTCAGGCCGACGTCAGTTTCGACGACGCCGTGGCGGCCCGCGCCGGCAACGTTCATGTCGTCCCAGCGACCTTTGGCTGGAGCGATGCAGGATCGTGGCCCTCGGTTGCCCAAGTGAACTCGCCCGATGCCAACGGCAACACCATGCCATCGGATGTCGTGGCGATCGACACCACCGGAACGCATGTTCAGGTCGACAGCCACGGCCCGAAGATCGTGGCCACGCTGGGCGTCCATGACCTCGTGATCGTCGACACGCCGGATGCGCTTCTGGTTGCGCACAAGGACAGTGCGCAGGGCGTCAGGGAGATCGTCGACGTCTTGAAGGCTCGTACGCACGAGACGATCCACTTGCCCGCGGTCGTTCACCGGCCGTGGGGCACTTATGCTTCTCTCAAGGAAGAAGACGGCTACAAGGTCAAGCGCATCACCGTCAAGCCCGGTGAAGCGCTTTCGCTGCAGTACCACCACCAGCGCGCGGAACATTGGGTGGTGGTGCGAGGCACGGCAATGGTTCAGGTCGGCGACGTTGAACACAAGACCCTGCCTGGCGAGTATCGATACATCCCTCTCAAAGAAAGACATCGTTTGACAAATATTGGCACGGACGAGCTGGTGCTCGTCGAAGTACAGTGCGGCGCCTATCTCGGCGAAGACGACATCGTGCGGCTCGCCGACACGTACGGGCGCGTATGAGCCAGGCACATTCCAACTTGCATCGCAGCGCTTGGGCAGACTGGTGGGAAGGCACTCGCCGCACCGACATCTGGTGGACATTGGCGTGGTTCGACATCGTGCTTCGCTATCGACGCTCCATGCTGGGCCCGTTGTGGCTCACGCTCAGCATGGGCGCCATGATCGGCGGCATGGGCCCGCTCTACAGTTCGCTCTTCGGCACCGAACTCTCCAAGTTCTTCCCCCACCTGGCACTGGGCATCATCTTCTGGGGATTCTTCTCCAGCATGGTGACGGACTCCTGCAATGCCTTCATCGGGTCATCGAACTACCTCAAGCAAGGCTATTTCCCGATCAGCCTCTTCGTTTGGCGGAGCATGGCGCGCAATCTCATCCAGTTTGCGCACCAGATCGTGCTGTACGTCCCCGTGGCGATCTGGGCTGGCATCTCCCTGTCTTGGTCGGCATTGCTCTTTGTCCCGGCATTTCTTCTCGTTCTGGTGAACGCACAGGCCCTGGGCCTCGCGCTGGGGCTCGTCTGCACCCGGTTTCGGGACGTCACGCAGATCGTCACCAGCGTGATGCAGATGCTCATGTTCCTGACGCCCGTCTTCTGGCTGCCGGAGACCTTGCCCGGACGCGCCCAGTACATCCTCTGGAACCCGTTCGCGCAGATGCTCGACCTGCTGCGCACGCCCCTGATGGGCGGTGTCTCGGAGGCTCACAACTGGTGGGGCATCCTGGTTTGGACCGCTTTGAGCCTGATCGTGTCGAGCCTCCTGTTCGCGAAGTACCGTCGCCGAGTCGTCTATTGGCTGTAAGGAATCATGGCTTCCATCTCTCTCAAGAATGTCTCGGTGAATTTCCCGATCTACGGCGCCGGCGCGGCCTCCTTCAAGAAGACGCTCGCGGCGTCCGTGACGGGAGGACGCTTCGGCAAGGAAACGGGCGTCAATGTCGTCCAGGCACTGAGCAACATCGACCTGGAGCTGAAGAGCGGCGACAGGCTGGGCCTGATCGGCCACAACGGCGCCGGCAAATCGACGCTGCTTCGCACCCTCGCCGGCGTTTATGAGCCCTCCTCGGGCGAGTTCGTCCGGCAGGGATCGGTCTCCAGCCTGATCGACCCGTCCCTGGGCATCGAGATGGACGCGACGGGCATCGAAAACATCATGCTGCGCGGACTGGTGATGGGCATGAGCAAGAAGCAGATCGACTCGCTGACGCCTGAAATCTGCGAGTTCAGCGGGCTCGGCGAGTACGTCAACATGCCTGTCAGAACCTATTCGACCGGCATGCTGATGCGGCTGGCCTTCTCCATTTCCACCAGCGTCGAGGCCGACATCCTTCTGATGGACGAATGGCTGTCCGTCGGCGATGCAGAATTCACCGAGAAAGCCGAGAAGCGGATGAAAGATGTGGTTGCCAAGTCGGGGATACTGGTGCTGGCCTCTCACTCGATGGATCTGATCGCCAAGGAATGCAACCGTGTCATCCACATGGAGCATGGCCGTATCGTGGAGAAAGCGGTTGGCTAGCTAGACAGAGAGCAGGTCGCGCCACGCCGTTCGGAAAGCGCCAGCATGGCGCGATATTTGCATCAAAGGAGTTCCATGAAGAAACGCGCCTTGGTCACAGGCATTACCGGTCAGGATGGCGCTTACTTGGCCGAACTCCTCCTCAGCAAGGGCTATACGGTCTACGGGGCATTTCGCCGGACAAGTTCAGTCAACTTCTGGCGCATCGAGGAACTTGGAATCCAGAATCATCCTGAGCTGAAGCTGTCGGCGCACGACATGACCGACCTCGGCAGTTCGCTGTCTCTGATTGCGCACGCGGAGCCCCACGAGGTTTACAACCTTGCGGCACAGAGCTTTGTCGGCGTGAGTTTTGATCAGCCTACGACGACTGCACAGATCACGGCCATGGGAGCTCTCAACCTGCTGGAGGCGATCCGTCTTCAGAACCCCAAGATCAGGTTCTACCAGGCCAGCACGTCCGAGATGTTCGGCAAGGTGCAGGCGGTGCCTCAAGACGAAAGTACCCCGTTCTATCCGCGCAGCCCCTACGGCGTCGCGAAGCTCTATGCACACTGGATCACGGTGAACTACCGCGAGAGCTACGACATCTTCGGCAGCAGCGGCATCCTGTTCAATCATGAAAGCCCGCTTCGCGGCCGCGAGTTCGTGACCCGGAAGATCACCGATAGCGTTGCCAAGATCAAGCTGGGAAAACTCGACACGATGGAACTCGGAAATCTCGACGCCAAGCGCGATTGGGGTTACGCCAAGGAGTATGTCGATGGCATGTGGCGAATGCTTCAAGCCGACGAGCCCGACACTTACGTGCTGGCCACGAATCGGACCGAAACCGTCCGCGAGTTCGTGCGCATGGCCTTCAAGGCGGCAGATATCACGGTGGACTTCAGGGGGAGCGGCGACGGGGAGACAGCCGTGGATACCACGACGGGCAAGACCGTACTTCGCATCAACACGAGGCATCACCGCCCTGCGGAAGTCGATTTGCTGATCGGAGATCCGGCAAAAGCCAAGGCGAAGCTCGGGTGGGAACCGGTCACCACGCTGGAAGGGCTCTGCCAGATGATGGTCGAGGCCGACCTGCGGCGAAATGCCCACGGGTATTCGTTTTGATTCGGTACTAGCTTCGCGCCTGCCGCGCAGTTCCACGAAGGGCCGGCCCTTGGCAAGGTTGGGCCTTCAGGAACCGCGATAGCACGTCGGCCAATGCCGGCTCCACGAGGGCATGGCCGGCGGATGCAACGGTGCGTCGCGGAAAGTAGCCAGGGTCGTCTTGCCGTTGCTGTTGAAGCCCGCGTCGCCTCTTGTCGGAATCGCCGTTGCGGCAACGGCCAGTCGCTCCTGGTTCATGAGGTTCGAGACCATCGCGACAGGAAAGTCCGATTAGTCGGCGAGCTCCTGCGCGATGCCTGGTCGTTTCATCACCGTCTTTGGAAAACGACCAGGAAGCAATCGCCTTCACTTTCACGATAGCTGTGCGCAGGCCGATAGTAAACGCTGGAATTGCCGTTCCCGCGGGCGAAGTCGAGCCGCGAAAAGGCATCGGAGTCAAGAACGTCGAAACCATACTTCGCCGCCCGTTCTCTCCACCAAGGCAATGGTTCCAGAGTTTGGTGCAACGGTACCCCGTCCTCCGTGAACCCTCCATCCACCTGCGATATCGAGCACGCGAACACACTGCCAGAATGCGTATGACGCGCCAAGTTGGCGAACATCCCTTCCACTCCATCTGGCGAGAGATGCTCGAGCACCTCCCAAGCCGAGATCACATCAAATTTGAACGGACTGTCCTCGCCACTGCTCAACTCAAAGGGACGGGTCACATCGCAGGTGAAAAGGCAATCCCCCAGGAGTCGCCATTCAGCACGTTGCTGCAGCCGGGAAATATCACTTCCCTCGAGTCCAACGCCGATATGCCCACGCAGCACTGCATCCAACACAATGCCGCCGGCAGAGCATCCGATATCCAAGAACGACAACTGTTTGCCTGAGCCGAAGTAGTCCTCGCATGCGCGAATGAAACGCGGATGCCGCGTGTGATCGAGGACAGTGCCAACGGGGTGAATATGATCCGGACTATCGTAGGCGACAGGATAGTCCGTGACGCACTTGAAGCCCTTCGAATTCCTCAGATTGATGTCCGACATCAAGGCAATGAGGATGTCACGCTGGACCCAATCCAGATGCCCATGCAGTTCCGTGACCGAAGTCTGCAAATCGCCCAGCCGCACGCCACCGTCCTTGACATGCGGCGAGAGTTCGGAAACGCTTCCCTGAATAGCCGCGATGCCCGAGACAGCATCCCTCATATGCGGCGCAAGATTCGAAACGTTCCCCTGGATATCCGTGATCTGCGAAATCGCACTCTTGGAGTTTTGCAAAACGCCAGACAATTGACCACGGACGCCAGCTGTCACATTCATCAGATTTTGAATCGATGACTCCAACGATCGCAATTGACCAGAGGAAATCTCCAGCTGATTGCGCAGCACTCCGACATCGCTATCGACCTGGTTTGTTTTGTCGATCAGATGAACGACGTGATGATCGATGCGGTGCAGCTTGTCTACGACGCGGATCTTGATAGGTTGATAGAAGGGACGCAGAAGCCGCTTGATACCCGCACGCACCGATAATCCGCTCGGCGATGCCACCGGCAGCACTGCCGCTTGTGACGCCGGCATTTCCATTTCCGCTGACGACCCGCTCTCTACCGGTGCTTCGACTGCCGTCGACACCATTTCCTCCGGGGGCATAGGCGCCGGAATCTCCAATGGATATCTCAACTCTTGCAGCAAGGTTCGCGTGTGTGCAACGTCTTCCTTTGCAAAGCCACGCAGCGAAACGATCTTCCGCTTCAAGAACGGTGAACCGCACCGCAAAAGCGTATTCTGGTAGCTCGATACATCCGCCCCAAAAGGAACATCGAGAACGGACCGATCCACAAATGCAGCAAACGAGAAGCCATTGCTTGACAGCAGCCTGCTAAGGCCGATTTCATACTTCAGGCAAACATCGTCCTTCGATTTCTCGATAGCGATGGATTCAAAAAAATCACGAAAAGCCGCGCTATCGATAACTGGTCGATTGAGAACCAGAAAGTAGCTTTGCAAATGCCGCGTGACGCCATAGTTCTCAGTGATGCCCCATGCATCCAACTCCGCCCCATCCATTCGCCCAAACAAGCCACCAAGGTCTCGCACTGGGCCGAAATTGCTGTCGTTGGCCAGGATGATTGCATCGTATTTCTCGACTTCCTGCCATCCGAGACGAAAAAACAGTTTCTGCCAGGAGCCGAAATCATATTTGTCGTGTGCTTGCGCCCAGCAACCGCGCGCGATGCCATCCAATTTGTCGAACTCGCCCTCGCGCACTTCATTCGCGGCCTGATAATAGACATCCGAAAACCTCGACAACTCCCGCACGTAATGCACTACATGGTCATCAATTTGATTGGTGCCACTAAATCCGGCAAAAAGACACAAACGCTTCATTAAAAACTCCCGGTCAAGAGAAGGCTTTGCTCCAGATCGGAAGTAGCCCAAATATCCGATATACGTGGTGTTGCTCAGCAGTTGTCTTGCTGATCAGTGGAATTTTTCCAAAAACGTAAAGTGTAGTGCGAATACTCTCATAAGGGACTGTACGCAGATTGAGCAGCGGCCAGTAGCCGTACAGGAAATAGCCACGCAACTCGCCAATTCGGCGTCGGCGAAAAGTTTCCTTGATATCCCCCCGAGGGGCGGCTTTCTGCGCCATGGCCTGCGCTTCCTTGGCCTGTGCTTCAGTGGTTTTTCCAGTGCCGTATTTTTTATGCAACTGTTCGGAGCTCATGGTTCCATTCCAATTGCTGCTACCTTTGTCTACACTGCGATAGAACGCTTCTTCATCTGTCAGTTGCGAAATATCCCGATACCACGGCAGATGTCTCGCAGTAAACGGCGCACCCGTTCTGAATGCGGAAAAGAAATTGTTGGTGCGCCATTCCTTACGAGGCCGATACAGTGCAAACGTAGTATCTACAGGCGCATCGTGTATGGTCACACCGTTACATTCCGCCGACTTTTCGTAGAAGCGTCCTTCCCATTTGAGGACGTTTTCTTTGAGTTCGTAATGATCGGGGATATCGTCGATCTTCAGAGAAAAACCGACTTTGTTCTTGGTCGGGTGTCCAAGCAGAATATCAAGGAAAACATAGAGGAAATTGTGCGGACATTCATCGACAGGAAGAACATCGGGATCGGTGAGCACGAAATAGTTGTTGTCGACAAGATCCTTGAACTTCAGAGAGTCAAACAAGACCATGTGCTTGTAATTCGACCCCATATAGTGGATCTTGTGCGGGGAAACGCGCAAATATTCCACCAGTGGCGGATATGTCGACGCATTGTCGATGACGTGCAAATTCTTGAATCCGACTTTTTCAAAAAACTCGATGATGGTTTGCAGGTACGTCAGATGATTGAAAGAAATTACAAAAATCGGAAGTGCGGTGACCAAATCCCGGGAGAAACGGATGAGATCTTCTTTAGCAAGCGGTTTAAGCTGATGGAAAAGCGATACCAACTCGATCGGCGAACACAGATCCTCATGTTTGATTGCACCGATCAACCTCGCGAGCAGCCCAATCCTGGCGGCTTCATCCATTGGTTTGCCCTGCAGCATCTCGGTGACAAGCTCGGCATCAGCCTGAGAAAGCCCGTCCATCAAATAGTCGATCATCCGGAATTTGACGCCCACGTCCAACGCATGCATTTTTTCAACATGAACGATTGACGCGCTGTCGTTGTGCCGGCGGTAGCGCAGAAGCACTTCCGGTATGTTTGCGAGCCGAGTGATGCGGATGGCGCGGGACCACAAATCGTAATCCTCGCTGAAGCGCATCGATTCATCGTAGAAAAGTTCGTGCTTGGCAAACAATTCCCGACGGAACATGGCAGTAGGATGCCCGATATAGCACCCCATCATCATGTCAATATAGCGAACATTTTCCATGTGGTAATGAATGGCATCGCCATGCATGAACTGCTGGAATAATGTGCCGCAGACACCGACTTCAGGATGCTCGTCGAGAAAGGCCACCTGCTTTCCCACACGCGTGGTATCGGCGATGTCGTCCGCGTCCATGCGCGCTATGAATTCACCCCGGGCCTCGCGGATAGCGAGATTCAAGGCTGCGGCAAGGCCTTTGCCAGGCCCAGTCAAAATCTTGACTCGAGAGTCCGCATACGCGCGAATAATGTCCAAGGTACCGTCGGACGAGCTGTCGTCTACGATCAATACCTCGAAGTCTGCGAAGGTTTGCCCCAGAATACTGTCAAGGGCTTCCCTCAAATATTTCTCAGAATTCCGCGTTGGAATGACAACGGATACGCGAGGAGAGCTATTAAGCAGTAACTTGGCCATTTTGAAGAACGTTCTGTAGCAGGTTTGATGGCGCGAATTCCGCGTTCACGCGACAGGACACACACCCCGATCGTCGGATGCCGCGCGCTCTGGCATCGTCAGACAAAACAGAGAATTGTCATGCTCACGAGATGCATTTCGAATGGCTCGGGCTATCAGGCTTCGATGCAAGCAAAAATCCATCGATTGCAATCATTCGAGGAACCTGGAAGATTGCATGATCTCCAGCAGAAATAAGTGAGTACAGGTGCAAGCCCGATTTCGCCTCAGAGATCAGTCGGATTATAAAAAATAATTCTACTTCCAAGCGATTCGAATCCGAAATGAATTCGCCGGAGGCCGAGTGCCCTCTCAATTGCGTCGTGACGCTCGGCTGGCGCGTAGAACATCAAGAATCCGCCGGCGCCGGCACCCAGGAGTTTGCCGCCAAGCGCCCCGTTTGATTTGGCCTTTGCATACCAATCATCTATAGCGGTGTTGGTGACCCCTGACGCGAGCTGCTTCTTCAGTTGCCAGTTTTCGTCGAGGATTTCACCCATTGAATCCAGCTTGCCGTCTTGCAACTCGCTTCGCAACTGGTAAACCAGCGCGACCATGCGCTTGAGCAGCTCCTGCTTTGCAGCACTTTCCGTCACATTGGACGACTGCTCCTTCAGAATTCCGGAGGCGCTGCGGGCAATGCCGGTGTAAAAGACAACGATGTTTTTTTCAAGGGCTTCGCGGATCTGGCGCTGCAGGACTAGCGGAGTGACCAGCACGCTATCGTCCGGATGAAATTCGATAATACTCAATCCGCCGAATGCGGACGCGTACTGGTCTTGCTTCCCGATGGGTTCGCCGCAACGATCTATTTCGATTTCGCAACTGAGGCTTCCGAGTTGGTCCGCGGAAACATGTCGCCCCAAGTACGCATGCAGCGCATTGATAAGACCCACCGTAAAAGCACTGGACGAACCCAAGCCGGTCCCGTGCGAGGGAATATCCGCAGTACTCGTAATCTCTACTCCCCCTGGAATTCCGAGCATCTCCATGGTTGTCCGGACCAGCCGGTGCTCAATGCGGTCGATGTGATCGACTTCCTCTGTTTTTGAGTATGCAACGCGGATTCCGCCATCAAACTTCTTATTGACGCTTATGTATATGTATTTATCGATGGCGGTGGACAGCACTGCTCCGCCATGTTGGCGGTAGAAGCTTGGCAAATCGCTTCCGCCCCCAACGAAGCTCATCCGCAGAGGGGTTCGACTAATGATCATGAGGTGTCAATGAAAAGGAGGGATCAAGGTCAAGCACGTGATCGGCGGCGGCCCGAGAGGCGCTTACCAAAGGTGTTTCGTCTTCTTGCCGTTGCTCGTAGCACTGGGCAGCCTCGGGGCCGTCAGCCAAGCCACGTGCGATCAGGTCGGCCTCGACGCGAGCGCGCCGGGGCGTTTCGGATGCTTCGACATAGAGTCGCCAGATCCGGCGTGGCCCCTGCCAATCCGCCAGCAACGCAGGAACACCCTCGAGGATCAGCACGGTATCGCTCTCCAGCACCATGCGGCCAGGGCGGCCACGACTTCGGCGAAGCCGTTCGTAGCTGGGAATCTCCTTGTCGGTAGCGCCGCCAGCCAGCCAACCTTCCAGATCGTGCCGGGCTTCTTCCAGCGCAAAGCGACCCAGGAGGCCCGGTTGACGTTCTGATTCTGGTCGCAGCCAGCGGTCGAGAGAGACCGTCTTCGCGCCAACACCACGCTTGAGGAGTTCGGATTTCAGCACGCCGGCAATAGTCGACTTGCCGCTGCGCGCCAGACCGCCGATCAGCACCAAGTCGCCCGGCAGGATCTTTCGAGCGAATCCTTCGACGATCACCGCGAGACGCGGATAGACGTCGACGATGAAGCTCGCTGCCGCGCCGACATCCGCAAAACGAAAATCCGGCGTCGCAACGAATTTGCCATCCGCGCCGGCCTCGCCTGTTTCTACAAGCACCGATCGCAGCCCGGTCCGCTCCGCCACCAGCATGTCGGCGGTGCTATCACCGATCATCCAAGACTCGGATGACCTGATGTTCATCGCGTCCATGGCTTCGCGGATCATCCCCGGCTCCGGCTTTCGGCAACCGCAAGCGATTTTCAAGGACGGCACCTCGCCAGCAAACCCGGCATCGGGATGGTGAGGACAGAAGTAGATGGCATCCAGGTAGGCACCCGCCGCGCCCAGCTTGCTTTCGAGCCGATTGTGGATGCGTCGCAAGTCGTCGACGCTGCACTCCCCCCGGGCCAGGACCGGTTGATTGGTCACCACCACGACGCGGTATTCGGCGTTGTTGAGACAGCGCACGGCCTCGGCTGCTTGCGGAAGCAATTCAAGATCGTCGGGTCGGCGCACATAGTCGCGCAACGCGTTGAGAGTCCCGTCCCGATCAACGAACACCGCCTTTTGAGGCTGCTTGCGACTGGCCCGCTCCACGACGCCGGAGCGAAGGTGCTTTTCAACCTTGTCCAACCGCTTCGGCGTGCCCAGATCCTTGATGTATTCGAAGCTCATGTACCCCGCAATATGCGCGCCGGCGCGCACCATGGCGGGGAAGAGGTCCTTGGCAAAATCACTGGGCGTCGGAAAGTGACGCCAAGCCAGCAACGCCTTTTTCTCGATGATGTAGAAGGCTGCATTGACCAGATTGCGCAGCTCGGCCCCGTCGGCATGCGGATAGCCGTGAAACGCGAGGATCCGGCCAGACTCATCCACTTCGACGAGGTCGGAATCCGCCGGATGGTCGTTGGGATGCAACAGCAATGTGGCATCGGCGGAGGCAGCCTCGTGCGCCGCGATCATGTGCCCGACATCGATGTCGAACAGGGTATCCCCATAGACGACGAGAAACCGATCCTCCAGTTCGTCCAGGCACGCCAGCAATGCACCGGCGGTGCCGCGCGGCTCGCCATCGTCTATCAAGCGCACACGGCACGGAAATGGGTGTTGTTCGAAAAAGGCCTGAATCTGATCCGCGGCATGGTTGACCAACACGACCACATCGTCAATGCCGTGGTGAGCAAGAGCATGGATCTGATGCTCCAGCAGCGGCTTGCCCTCGACATCCACGAGCGGTTTGGGCCGCCCCTTGAGGCGCTCCGCGAGCCGGGTGCCTTTTCCTCCGGCGAGAATGACAGCCTGCGTCAATCCTTCAACTCCGCGCGTGCGATCTCGTCGACCGCACGCATCACGGCCTGGCTGGAGTCGAGCCGCGGAGCCCAACCACTGTCGGCCAGGCGACGGGTCGAGTAGCGAAAGCGCGGCACATCGCCCACCCAGCCACGGTTGCCCTGGCCAAAGACGATCTCGGCTCCGGGAGACACCCTGTTGCGGACGGTTTCAGCAATCATTCGCACCGTGACACCCTCATCTTTCGGTCCGATGTTGAATACCTTGTACCGCCCGTCGAGCCCGCTCACGTGGAGCATCGCGTCGATGAGGTCATCGACATGCAAGTAGGCCTTTTGCTGCGTGCCGTCCCCAAGCACAACCAGTCTGTCGGGCGTCGCCCTCAGCTTGTGGACGAAATCGAAGATCACGCCATGGGTCGCCGGGACGCCGATGACATTGGGGAACCTGAAGATGTCCGCCCGCGGCAGGAAGGCTTCGACGGCCGCACGGATCTGCGCTTCCGATGCCAGCTTCATGGCTCCGTAGTTGGAAATTGGTTGCAGCGGACCGATATCTTCATGTATTTCACAATCGCCCATATCACCATAGATGGCCGAGCTGGATGCGAAATGCAGCTCTGGAATCTGGTGGCGGCGCATCGCTTCGAGCACAGCGAAGGTTGTCTGGAACGTGCGGTCTCGATCGATCCGGGGATCGGCAACGCCAGCGGGAATATCCGAGTTGGCAGCCATATGCCAGACATGGGCCACTTGAGAGCCCGCCTCGTCAATCGCAGTCGACAGCTCGTCAAGGTTCGAACAATCCACTTGCCGGAAAGTGAAATGCTCGTGGCGTTCGAATTCAGCCACCAGTTCGCGCCGCCCTCTGGACAAATCGTCCAAGGCCAGAACTGCGTCCCCTCTTGCGAGCAGACGACGCGCTAAGTTGACAGCGACGAATCCGGCGCCGCCGGTGATAAGGTGCAAGTCCATCAATACCCTACTAAAAAGAACCACGGCCGCGAGCGGCACACATTTAGAACTTGAGCGTTCCTAGAAGAGAGGGATCCGTCAGGTGACTATGACGGAGATACTGGGCCAGGATATGCATCAGAGACTGGTGCACATCCTCGATCACACCGTAGTTCTGCGCGTCGACGTGAAGGCTGACATCGGCGAGCCGGGCCGCATCTCCTCCGGAAAAACCCGTCATGGCAATCGTGGCCATCTTCATCTCGCGCGCGGTCTCCAGGGCCTTGACGATATTGGGCGATGCGCCGGAAGAGCTGATCGCGATCAGAACGTCGCCTTGGGTAGCCATCGACGTCAGTTGGAACGAGAACATTTCGTCCGATCCGATGTCGTTGACGATGGCCGTGATGAGCTCAACGGCGGACGACAAGCTGTTGACCTTGGGTTTCAGCCATCCATTGCTGCGAACACCCTTCATGCAGTCGCAGACCAGGTGATTCGAAATCGCCGCAGAGCCACCATTGCCGCATGAAAAAATCATCCTTCCCTGCCCGGCACGTTCAGCCAGCAATTCTCCTGCGGCTGCAATCGCATCGCGACTCACAGTCTTGGTAGCGGCTGCAATCCTTTCGAAGTAGGCATCTGCATACAGCCCGGCGTTTGCGATCTGGCGCTCTGGAAAGAAAGTAGACATAGAAATACTCGGAAGAAAGATTATTCAAATCGAAGGGGTCGGGCGTCGTGGAGAGGTTGCCTCGGATCTGTCATTCGAACAGTTCGGCCTGCTTCAACATCGCGGCCTGCTGGTCCTTTTGGGACAGCGTGGGGGTATCGGTGACTGGCCACGCAATGGCGACATCAGGATCGTTCCATGCAATGCTGCGCTCGTGGGCGGGCGCATAGTAGTCCGTCGTCTTGTAGAGAAATTCGGCGGACTCACTGAGTACCAGGAAGCCGTGCGCGAAGCCCGGTGGCACCCAGAGCTGCTTGTGATTTTCTTCGCTCAGTTCGACACCCACCCATTTCCCGAACGTCGGTGACGATCTGCGGATGTCGACCGCCACATCGAAGACCGCGCCGCGCACTGCACGAACCAGCTTCCCTTGCGGTTGCTGAATCTGGTAGTGCAGACCACGCAGTACTCCCTTTGCAGATCGTGAATGGTTGTCCTGGACGAAGTCGACATGCTTGCCGATCGCGTCGTCGAACGCGCTCTGATTGAAGCTCTCGAAGAAGAAGCCGCGCGCATCACCAAACACCTTCGGTTCGATGACGAGCACATCGGGGATGGCAGTAGGCGTCGCCCTCACGACCGCACCTCATCGTTGAGCAGATGCATCAGGTACTTGCCGTAGCCGCTTTTCTCCAGCGGTGCTGCAAGTTTCGTAAGCTGTTCCGTCGAGATGAAGCCGTGGCGCCAGGCCACTTCCTCGGGACAGGCGATCTTCAGTCCCTGTCGATGCTCGAGCGTCGCAATGAACTGGCCGGCTTCCAACAGACTCTCGTGCGTCCCGGTGTCGAGCCACGCGTAGCCGCGCTGCATGATCTGCACGCTGAGGCAGTCGCGGTCCAGATAGGCCTGATTCACTGCCGTGATTTCGAGTTCGCCGCGCGCGCTCGGTTTCACCGCCTTGGCAATGTCGATGACTTCGTTGTCGTAGAAATAGAGCCCGGTCACCGCATAGCTGCTCTTTGGCCGAACCGGCTTCTCCTCGATGCTACTGGCCTTGCCCTCGCCGTCGAAGGCCACGACACCATAGCGTTCCGGGTCTTGCACGTGATAGGCGAACACGGTTGCACCGGCCTGCTTCGCATCGGCATCCGCGAGCAAATGGGCCAGGTCATGGCCATAGAAGATGTTGTCGCCCAACACCAGTGCACTGGGCGCATTGCCGATGAACTTGTCGCCGATGATGAAGGCCTGCGCCAGACCATCCGGGCTCGGCTGCACTGCGTACTGCAGGTTGATCCCCCACTGTCGACCATCGCCCAGCAGTTGCTGGAATCTCGGCGTGTCCTGGGGAGTGCTGATGATGAGGATGTCTCGCATTCCACCCAGCATCAGCGTGCTCAGCGGGTAGTAGATCATCGGCTTGTCATAGACCGGGAGCAGTTGCTTGCTCATTGCCAGGGTTGCCGGGTGCAACCGCGTACCGGAACCGCCGGCCAGGATGATGCCTTTGCGTTGGGTCATTCTTTGTCGTGGAGTAATTAGAGGGTCTCTGCCAGCATACGCGCTACACCAAGCTGCCAATGAGGCAGAGTGAGTCCAAACGTGGTCTGCAACTTGTGAGTATTCAGGCGGGAATTGTGTGGGCGCCTGGCGGGAGTCGGGAAAGCGCTGGTTGGAACCGGATCGACGGCGCCAGGCGATGCCTTCAGCGCGACGCCTGCAGCCAATGCCTGCTCGAGCACGAATCGGGCGTACCCGTGCCAAGTGGTCTCGCCGCCGGCCACGAGGTGATAGAGCCCGGCTTTGGCCGGATCTCGCAATGTGTCGCGAATCGCATGAGCCGTGACGTCCGCCAGCAATTCGGCCCCGGTCGGCGCACCGAATTGGTCATCGATGACTGTCAACCGGTCCCTCTCCTTCGCGAGCCGCAGCATGGTCTTCGCGAAATTGCCGCCCCGCGCCGCATAGACCCAGCTCGTGCGAAAGATCAGGTGCTTCGCACAGTGCTCGGCCACCTGTTGCTCGCCCTCCAACTTGGTCTGGCCGTAGACGCTCAAGGGACCGGTGGCGTCGCCTTCCCGCCAGGGCTTGTCGCCGCTTCCGTCGAACACGTAGTCGGTCGAGTAGTGGACCATCAGGGCACCGATCTGCTGCGCAGCTTGCGCCACCACGCCGGGTGACGTCGCGTTCAGCTTGCGCGCGAACTCGGGTTCGCTTTCGGCCTTGTCGACCGCCGTATGCGCCGCTGCATTGACGATGACATCCGGCCGCAGCTTCAGCACCGTCTCGGCCAGTTGCTCGGGGTGGCTGAAGTCAGCATGAAAGTCAGTGCTGTCGAAATCCAGCGCGACCAGTTCGCCGAGCGGGGCCAGGCTGCGCTGCAGTTCCCAGCCGACCTGCCCGCCCTTGCCAAGCAGCAGCAACTTCATGCGTGCGCCTTCTCGGGAGCGCCGGCGTATTGCTTCTGGACCCATTCGCGGTAGGCACCGCTCTGGACGTTGCGTACCCATTCACCGTTGGCCAGATACCACTCGACCGTCTTGCGAATGCCGGTGTCGAAAGTCTCCGCCGGTTTCCAGCCCAACTCACGCTCGAGCTTGCGCGCATCGATCGCGTAGCGCCGGTCATGGCCCGGACGGTCGGTGACATAGGCGATCTGCTCGCGGTAGCTCTTGCCATCGGCGCGAGGGCGGAGTTCGTCGAGCAGTGCGCAAACCGTGTTGACGATCTCGATGTTGGGTTTCTCGTTCCAGCCGCCGACGTTGTAGGTCTCGCCGAGGCGTCCCGCTTCGAGCACGCGGCGGATTGCGCTGCAGTGGTCCTTGACGTAGAGCCAGTCGCGCACCTGCATGCCGTCGCCGTACACCGGCAGCGACTTGCCGGCGAGCGCGTTGACGATCATCAGAGGGATGAGCTTTTCGGGGAAGTGGAACGGGCCGTAGTTGTTCGAGCAGTTGGTCGTGACCACCGGCAGGCCATACGTGTGGTGCCACGCCCGGACCAGGTGGTCGCTCGCCGCCTTGCTGGCCGAATAGGGACTGTTGGGCTCGTACTTGTTCTCTTCCGTGAAAGCCGGATCGGATGCCGAGAGCGAGCCATAGACCTCGTCGGTCGAGACATGCAGGAAGCGGAAGGCTTCCTTCTGCTCCGCGGGCAGCGCGTTCCAATAGCCACGCACCGACTCGAGCAAGCGAAAAGTGCCGAGCACGTTTGTTTGAACGAAGTCCTCCGGACCATGGATGGAGCGGTCCACATGGGATTCGGCCGCGAAGTTCACTACGGCGCGCGGCTTGTGTTCCGCCAGCAGCTTGTCGACGAGCGCACTGTCGCCGATGTCGCCCTGCACGAACACATGCCCGGCGTTGTCCTTGAGCGAAGCGAGCGTTTCAAGGTTGCCGGCATAGGTCAGCTTGTCGAGATTCACGACGCCTTCGCCACCTTGGGCCATCCAGTCGAGAACGAAATTGGCGCCAATGAAGCCGGCGCCACCGGTAACCAGGATCATGGGGGGTCCCTCGTTGTTGTCGGAATAATCGCCTGCCGGCGCTCAAGGGACGGATTATCCCATCCGAGAATGTTTCAATTCGCTGCTAGACCCCCGCCTCTACACCGGCCCGTCCGCCCCCGGCTAGAGTCTCCCAGGACCTTCAAGGAACACACCATGCCCACTCCCGAAGACGACAAACCCGCGGACCGCATCAAGGACTCCGCCCAGCAGATCTGGCTCGCCGGTCTCGGTGCCTTTGCCAAGATGCAGCAGGAAGGCAGCAAGGCCTTCGAGGCGCTGGTGAAAGACGGCGTCGGCGTCCAGAAGAAGACGCAGCAGGCCGCCGAGGAGACCCTGGCCCAGGCGCAGGCCCGGATGGCCGGATTCGCCAGCGAATTCGGAACCAAGGCCGCGGGCGGCTGGGGCAAGCTGGAAAACATCTTCGAGGAGCGCGTCGCACGTGCCCTCGAAAAGCTGGGCATGCCCTCGGCGCAGGAAGTGGCGGCGCTGCAGGCGCGGGTCGAGGCCCTCGAGGCCCAGTTGCGCAGCAAGGGTGCGGCCGGCGCCACGGCTCGTCCGGCGGCACGCAAGACGGCCGCTCGCAAGTCACCCGATAGCGCCAAGCCCTCGCAACGTCACAAGGCCGGCGGCGGTAGCTGAAACGGCCTGACCAGCAACTGAGCCCCGCCGCCGGCCGCGGGGCAAGCGGCGATCGCTGCACCGGGCGCGACGGAGTTGCGCTAGAGTGTTCCCCAAGAGACAAAACGGGGCTCCGACATGGCCAAGAAAGCGCCACGCCGCACTGCACAACGCATCCTCGAAGCCGCACTTGACCTGTTCAACCGGTTCGGGGAGCCGAACGTCTCGACCACCTTGGTCGCCGGTGAACTCAACATCAGCCCCGGCAACCTCTACTACCACTACCCGGCCAAGGACGAGCTGATCAACCGGCTCTACGAAGGCTACGAGACCGAGCTCAACACCCTGCTGCACGCAAGCGAGGGTGTGCACGATGTCGAAGACGCATGGTTCTTCATGCACAGCCTGTTCGAACTGATCTGGCGCTATCGCTTCCTCTACCGCGACCTCAATGACCTGCTGAGCAAGAACCGGCATCTCGAGACGCAATTCCAGCTCGTGCTCAAGAACAAGGCTCGCGCCATCCGCAGCCTGCTCGCCGGCCTGAGCCGCGCCGGGCACCTCGACATCGACGCGCGAGAGGTCGATACGCTGGCACAGAGCATGGTGGTGGTGCTCACCTACTGGCTCAGCTACGAATACGTACGCAATCCGCGCGAGGCGCTCGAACCCGGGCATGCCCAGGGCGCCCTGTTGCGAGGCGCCCATCACACGCTGCACCTCTTGGCACCCTATCTGGCGACGGAGCAGCGGCGGCATTTACTCACACTCAGCAGCGCCTATACCGGCGAAGATCAACCTGCAACGGTCTGACCCCCTATCGAATGACCCCACCGGACCTCCAACCTCTCTCGCTGCTGTCCGCCGGCGCCCCTCCCGCAACGGGGCCATGGACCCGACTGCCCTACCGCGATGTCCCCAAATTCGACACCTCCACCCTGCTGGCGCACTGGCCTCGCCTGCATGCCGGCCAAGGATTGCAACCGCCGGTGACCGGCCCGCTGGCGGAGGGTTGGGCGCTGTATCACAGCGGTGAGTTCGAGCGGGCCGCGGCGATCGCGCTGAAGCAGGGGCACGAGGGCCTGGCGCTCCTCAACCAGGCCACTGCCGTCTATGCCAACTACCTCGAGCCGCGCGAATCGGTCAGGCTGGCGCTGTTCAAGCAGGTGGCGGAGCGAACCACCGCCCAGGTTGCTGCAGAGCCCGAAAACTGCCAGGCGCTGTATTGGCAGGCCTACGCGTTGGGACGCTACAGCCAGGGGATCAGCGTGGCGCGCGCGCTGGCGCAGGGCTTGGGTGGCAAGGTCAAGGGCGCCCTCGAGCGCGTGATCGAGTTGGAGCCGGACCACGCGGATGCGCACGCAGCGCTCGGCGCGTTCCACGCCGAAGTCATCGACAAGGTCGGCTCGCTGGTGGGCCGGATGACCTACGGCGTCCGCGCCGACACCGCCATCGAGCTCTTCGAGCGCAGCCTGCAGTTGAACCCTCACTCGGCCAGCGTGCTGATGGAGTACGCCCGTGGATTGCTGATGCTGCAAGGCGATTCGCGCATGGCCGAGGCGACCCGGCTCTACGAAAAGGCGGCAGCGCTCGAACCGGCCGACGCGCGCGAGCGCCTGGACGTGGAGTTGGCGCGCGCCGGTCTTTCCGACTGAGGTTTATAGACGGCGCCGTCACTTAAGATCGCGTCTTTTGACGAGACCATGCCGCCATGTCCGACCTGAACGCCCAATTCGAAGCCGCCCAAGCCAACTCCAAACTTCTCGCCGAACGCCCGGACAACCCGACCCTGCTCAAGATCTATGGCCTCTTCAAGCAGGCCACCGCCGGCGACAACGCGGAGAAGAAGCCGAGTTTCAGCGACATCGTTGCCCGCGCGAAGTGGGATGCATGGACCTCGCGCAAGGGCTTGAGCGCCGACGAAGCCAAGCAGCAGTACATCGACCTGATCGAATCGCTGCGCTGACCCGGCAAGTTTCGCCGTGCCCGCGCGGCGAGCGTCACAACCAGTCTTTGTCGTTGTAGACGTCGTCGTCCGCCGGCGCCTTGGCGCCGAGCAAGTCGTCCAGGCTCTGCAGCAGGCGCTGCTCGATCTGCTCGCTGAAGTTTCCATACAGCAGGCCCAGCGTCGCATTCAGCGCGACGGAATCCGCGCTGACCTCGACACTGCCGTCGATGCCCGCCCTATTGAACCGGGCCACGTCGCAGCTCTCGCCTTCGGCGTAGGTGCATTCGATGCCGTAGTCCTGCTCCGCCCGCCGCATCCATTGGCGCGCGACCTCGCGCGCGGCTTCCAGTCCCAGGCTGTGCTTGCGTTCGATGTGAATGTCAGACACCGGGGGCTCCGTTCTTGGTGTTGTTGGGTTTGCAGCACGGGGCCTGCGTTTGCATGAGGTCCACCGGCGATGGCGTGGTGGCCCTGAGCGCCTGGTCGCGCCCATCCTTGGGTAGCTTGCTCAATTGCTTCACGGCGGCGTAGAAGCGCGGCCAGTCCTCGCCCTCGCGCTCGAAGAGCGCCTCGAATCCGGGCACCAGTTCGTCGTAGGCAGCCTGGGCGCCGAAGGTCGCATTGTTGGCCCGCGCCACCCAGCCGTCGTACGCGCCCTGCCGCGGGCCGGTCCAGCCAGCGCGCAGAGCGGCATAGCGCTGGCGAAACTCCTCCATGGCCGCCTTCTTCCTGGCATCGACCGTCTCCCAGTCCTTCGCCTGCGCTTCCTTCGACGTGTAGATGTCCTGCAGTGCTCGCCGCGTTTCGGCCGTGAGGGCGCGGAACTGCTGGCGGCGCGCATCGAATTGCGCATATTCGAGCCGCGCCGCCTCGCTGGCATGCGTCTTCAGCCAGCGCGCCCCGCCGATGCGCTCCACCGCGGTCGCAAAGGATTCGTTGAACATCGTGTCGCCAGGCACGTAGAGCATCTGGTGCGCAAGTTCATGGAAGACGATGCGCGCCAGTTCGCCCTCCGGGTAGCCGATGAAGGTGGAGAGCAGCGGATCGCCGCCGGCCCAGTTCATCCAGCCGAGCGTCGAGTACGCAGGCACCGGGTAGACCGAAGTCTCCAAGCCCTGCGCCTGCAGGTCGGCGGCTTCCGCCTTGGCGGCGGCCTCGTCGTAGTAGCCCCGGTAGCCAACGCACCCTGCGACCGGGAAGCACCAGGTCTTGAGCGTCAGCGAGTGCGGCGAAGCGGCGACCACATTCCAGACCGCGGCGTTGCGATGCAGGTCGGCATAGGCCTTGTAGCTGTCGTTGTCCGGCAGGCCGAGATCGGTCACTGCAAAGCGACGCAGCCGCGTGGTGAGTTCGAGTTTGGCCTTGAGCGCGTCGGAGGTGGCAGGGTCTTCCAGCCACTGGTCCACCGGCCGCGCGGCGCGCATCAGCCCCAGGTGCCCGCTGGCCGACTGCCAGTAATAGCTGACATCGGCGCAACCCGCGAGCGTCGCCAGCCCTGCGACCGCCGCGCATCCCGCGAGACGCCTTCGGGCCGACCTCATGATGCGACCGCGGCTTCCGCGGCGGACTCCACCTCGACCAGGCAGTCATAGAAGGTCGGACCGCGCCCGATGTCCGTCAGCCGCTGGCTCGTGAGCTGGTTGACGTTGGTGCCGTCCAGCCCCAGCTTGCGCCACCAGATGCCGAGGCCATGCACCACGCCCGGCCGGGCGCGGCGAGAGACTTCGGCGCGGCAGCGGTGCTCGCCGCGCTGGTTGAAAACGCGCACCGTGGCGCCGTCCACGATACCGCGCGCCAGGGCGTCGGCTTCGTTGATTTCGAGCAGCGGCTCGCCCTCGATCGCGCGCAGGCTGCGCACGTTGACGAAGCTGGAGTTGAGGAAGTTGCGCGCCGGCGGCGAGATCATTGCGAGCGGAAATTCCTTCGAGCTGCCGGCCGGCTCGTAGTTGGGCACATGGTCGGGCAAGCCGTCCTGGCCCTGCGCGGCGAGCCGGGCGCTGAAGAACTCGCAGCGGCCCGAGGGGGTCGGGAAGTTGCCTTCGGCGTAGGGCGCGTCGGGCAGCTTCAGGGTGGCAAAGCCTTGCGTCTGCAAGGCCTCGAAATCGACCGCTTCTGCGCTGAACGCAGCACGGCACAAGGTCTCGTCGTCGTCCGCGAAGCAAGGGTCGTCGAAGCCCATGCGTTTCGCCAGCTCGCGAAACACCCAGGTGTTGCTGCGTGCCTGGCCACGCGGAGCGACTGCGGGCCGGTTCAGCATCACGTCCGTATGGCCGTAGCTGAAGTGGATGTCCCAGTGCTCCAGTTGCGTGGTGGCCGGCAGGACGTAGTCGGCATAGTCGGCGGTGTCGGTCTGGAACTGCTCCAGCACCACGGTGAAGAGATCCTCGCGCGCGAACCCGGCGACCACCTTGCCCGACTCCGGCGCGATCGCAACCGGATTGCTGTTGTAGACGACCAGGGCCTCGATCGGATTCACAGTGTCGAGCAGCGCGTCACCAATCGCGCTCATGTTGATCGTGCGCGGGTGCCGGCCCGCCAGCAGGTCGGGCCGCTGCAAGGCGGCTCGATCCACCGGGAACAGGCCCGAGCTGCTCAGCAGCAAGCCGCCGGCCCGATCCCGCCATGCGCCGACCAACGCCGGGAGGCAGGCCACGGCACGCGCCGCGTTGCCACCGCCGCGCACGCGCTGCATGCCGTAGTTGAGCCGGATGGCCGCCGGCTTCGTGTTTCCGTAGGCGCGCGCCAGTTCGACGATCTGCGTCTCCGGCACGCCGCAGACGGCTGCCGCACGCGAGGGCGGCCACTGCAAGGCCCGCTCGCGAAGACCCGCCCAGCCCACCGTGTAGCGCTCGATGTAGTCATGGTCGAGCCAGTCGTTCACGATCAGCTCGTGCATCAGCGCGAATGCCAGCGCCGCGTCGGTGCCCGGAAGCAAGGCAATGTGCTCATCACACTTGTCCGCCGTCTCGGTCTTGCGCGGATCGATGCACACCAGCCGCGCGCCGGCGCGTTTGGCGGCTTGCGCATGGCGCCAGAAGTGCAGGTTGCTCGCAATCGAGTTGCTGCCCCAGATCAGGATCAGCTTCGCATTGGCGAAAAACTCGACCCGCATTCCGACCTTGCCGCCCAAAGTAAGACCTAAGGCCTCACCTCCAGCCGTGGAGCAAATCGTGCGGTCCAGCAACGATGCGCCGAGCTTGTTGAAAAAACGACGATCCATCGATTCGCCCTGCACGAGACCCATCGTTCCCGCGTAACTGTAGGGCACAATCTTTTCCGAATTGTTACCTTTGATGACATGAAGCCGCGCCGCGATGTCGTCCAGCGCCGCATCCCAGGTCACCGGCTCGAAGAGGCCACTCCCCTTGGGGCCGGAGCGCTTCAGGGGCTGCACGAGACGTTCGGGATGGTCGTTGCGTTCGATGTAGCGAGAAACCTTGGTGCACAGCACGCCCGCCGTGTGCGGATGGGCCGGATTGCCCTGCAGCTTGACGGCGACGCCGTCGCGAACGGTCGTCACGAGCGCGCAGGTATCGGGGCAGTCATGCGGGCAGGCGCCGAGCACTTGGGTTTCGAGAGTCATGAGTCAACAGAGGGGCAATAGCCAATCGGGCGAGTCTAAGTTGTGCGTCGCGAATGCGCGCGGAGGGGTTTTCATGAAGATGAATCGCAGGCATTTTTCGATCGCTACGGGCGCAGCGGCGCTCGCGGGCTTTCAATGGGCGCGCGCGCAGAGCGAAACGCCGATCGTGCTGGGCCAGTCGGCACCGTTCACCGGCCCCGCCGCGCAGCTCGGCATCCAGTTCTATGAAGGCGCCAAGCTTTTCCTGGACCAGTACAACGCGCAGCCCGGCCACCGCGACGTCGCGATCAAGTTCCTGGACGACGGCTACGAGCCCGACCGCTGTGCGGCCAACACCAAGCGGCTGATCGACGACGAGGCCTTTGCCCTGTTCGGCTACATCGGCACGCCCACCAGCCTGGCGGCGATGCCGCTCGCGGTGAACGCGAAGATTCCCTTCATCGCGCCCTTCACCGGCGCGATGGCCTTGCGCGAGCCTTTCCACAAGAACGTGTTCCACCTGCGCGCCTCGTACAACGACGAGACCGCGCTGATCGTGAAGCAGCTCACCCATCTCGGCCTGAAGAAGATCGCGGTCTTCTATCAGAACGATGCCTACGGCAAGGCCGGCCTCGACGGCGTGACGCTGGCGCTGGCGCAGATGGACCTCAAGCCGGCGGCGCTGGCCACGGTCGAGCGGAACTCGTCCGACGTCGCCACGGCGGTCAGGAGCATCGTGGCGGCGCGCCCGGACGCGGTGGTCCAGGTCAGCGCGTACAAGTCGTGCGCCGCCTTCATCCGCGAAGCGCGCAAGGCGGGCTACGGCGGCACGTTCTTCAACGTCTCTTTCGTCGGCACGCAGGCCCTGGCCGACGAACTCGGCAAGGACGGCGCCGGCGTGGTCGTCACGCAGGTCGTGCCCTCGCCCTACAACGCGGCGAACGGCATCACGCGCGAATTCAACGAAGCGCTGCGCAAGGGCGGCGGCAACACCAAGGCCAACTTTTCCAGCCTGGAGGGCTATCTGGCGGCGAAGGTGCTGGTCGAAGGACTGCGCCGCGCGCCAGGCAAGGCCACGCGGGACGGCCTGATCACCGGGCTCGAAAGCATCGACAGGCAGCAGTTCGGCGGTTTCGAGGTGTCGTTCTCGCCGCGCAACCACGTGGCATCGAAGTTCGTCGAGCTGTCGATGATCACGGGCGACGGCCGAATCCGCACCTAGTCAGGCGCCGCGCGCGGTCCTGAGACGATCCAGCGCGCGATCGAGGAAAGCCAGGCGGTCCTGGCCCCAGAATCGTTCGCCGTCGAGGATGTAGGTCGGCGCTCCGAACACGCCCTTTTCCACGGCTTCGGCGCTGTTCGCGCGATAGGTGGCCAGCGTTTCCGGCGTCTGCTCCAGCGCCTGGAGCGCGGCGCCGTCGTAGCCGTTCTCGTCGGCGACGGCAATGCGCACGGCCGCGTCCGAGGTGTCGCGCTCCTCCGCCCACAGCGCGCGCAGCAATGCATGCGAGAGCGGCTGCGCATCGAGCCCTTGCAGTTGCGTCGCAATGACCATCCAGCCCGGATACTTGTTCCAGTCCGGATCGCTCGCCGCACCCTTGGGGTAGTGTGCCGGTTCGAGGTTGAGCGCCATGCCGAGATGGTCGCGCCAACGGGCGAGTTCCAGCGCGTGGTAGGTGCGGCGCGGCTCGGGCCGGGTCTTGAGCGGAATGCCCCCGGTCTGCGGAACCACGGCCTGGAAGTCGTAGGGCTTCAGCGTGAGCTGCACATGGTGGCGGCGCACGATGTCCTGCAGTTGCGGGCCGCCCAGGTAGGCCCATGGGGAAGAGAGGCTGTAGTAGCAGTCGAGAGCGATCATGTTCTGGATTATCTTCAGGCGATGGCCTCCGACGACTCAACCTCCGACGCACTGCCCCCGGTGCCACTGCAATTCATCGCGAGCCCGCGCGATACGGCGGCGCTGGCGCGCCTGGCGACGCAGGCACGCGCCGATCTCGAACGCATCAACGTGCCGCCTCCCGCCTGGGTGCTGCCGGCCGAATCATCGACCGCCGAGGTACCCGTGCTCGACGTGCTGGTTGCCGGCGCCGGCATGTGCGGACAGACCGCCGCCTATGCGCTGCGCCGCGAAGGCGTCACGAACATGCGGGTGATCGACCGCGCCGCGCGCGGCGAAGAAGGCCCGTGGGGTACCTATGCGCGCATGCTGACCCTGCGCAGCCCCAAGCACATCGGCGGGCCGGAGCTGGGCATTCCGTCGCTGAGCTTTCGCGCCTGGTACGAAGCCCAGCACGGCGAAGGCGGCGAAAGCTCCGCCGAAGGCACACCGGGCTGGCTGGCGCTGCACAAGATCGGCCGCGTCGACTGGCGCGACTACCTGCTGTGGGTGCGCGACACCGTCGGCCTGCAGGTCGACAACGGCGTGTCGCTGCGCTCCGTGTCGCACGCCGACGGTGGCCGCGTCCTCCTGATCGAGTTGGAGGATGCCCACGGCCGCCGCGAAACCGTGCGCACACGTCAGCTCGTGCTGGCGCTCGGCCGCGACGGCAGCGGCGCTCCGCGCTGGCCCGCCTTTCCGTCGCTGCGTCGTGCCGACTCGCATGCGGCCGGCCGCGTCTTCCATTCCGCCGACTCCATCGACTTCGCCGCCTGGGAAGGCCGACGCATCGGCGTTCTCGGCGCCGGTGCTTCGGCCTTCGACAACGCTGCCTGCGCATTGGAAGCCGGCGCCGCGAAGGTGACGCTCTTCGCGCGCCGCGCGCAATTGCCGCAGGTCAACAAGAGCAAGGCCGCTTCGAGCCATGGGTTCCTGCGCGGTTTCGAGGGGCTCGACGATGCGCGCAAGTGGCGCGTCTACACCTACATCTTCGACGAGCAGGTGCCGCCGCCCTGGGAAACCGTGCGCCGCTGTGACGCGCACGATGCCTTCGAGTTGCGCCTGGGCACGCCATGGGATGACGTGGCGCCCGACGAGGATGGCGTGACCGTCACCCTGCCCGACGGTGGCAGCGAGCGCTTCGATGCAGTGATCTTCGGCACCGGCTTCGACGTCGATCTGCTCGACCGGCCGGAGATCGCACCCTACACGGCGCATATCGACACCTGGGCAAAACACGTCTCGGCGACAGAGGCCGAGCATCACCCGGAGCCGGCGCGCTTCCCCTATCTTGGCGCTGGCTTCGAGTTGCGCAGTGCGGACCCGGCCAGCCCGCAGGCGGACGCGCTTTCGCGCATGCGCCTCTTCAACTGGGGCGCGACCATGAGCCACGGCGCTCTGGCCGGGGACATCCCGGGCCTCGCCATCGGCGCGACGCGGCTCGCCCAGGCGATCGCGCGCGACTTGTTCGTCGAAGATGCCGACCGGCACTGGGAACGCCTGCAGGCCCACGAGGAGCCGGAGCTGATCGCGACCCGGTGGTACGTGGCGGACAAGCCGTCCGACTGAGCCCTCGGGCCGGCACAGGTCAGTGCGCCGGTGCCTGGCCCTGGCGATCCTCGATCAGCTTGACCAGCGTCCACAGCGTGCGATTGACAGGTGCCGGCACGTCCACCGCCTCACCCTTGCGCACCACGTAGCCGTTGAGATGGTCGATCTCGCTGCGCTTGCCGCGCGCCAGGTCCTGCGCGGTGGATGAAAACTGCGACGGCATCGTCTGCGCGATGCGCTCCACCGCTTGCCACGTGTCCCCAGGCACGGTCACGCCACTGGCATGGGCAACGGCTAGGCATTCCCGCACCACGTCGCGCATCACGGCGTCGACACCCGGGCCCTGCACGACACGGCCATAGGGAAGCTGCGAGATTGCGGACAGCGCGTTGTAGGCGCAGTTCAGGATCAGCTTGGCCCACAGCGAGCCGACGACGTTGTCGGAAATCTGGGTCGGCACGCCCGCTTCCGCCAGAAGCGCCGCGACCTGCTCGCTGGCCTTCGACGGGGCGATGACCAGTTCGCCCCGGCCGTGGTGCCTGACGTGGCCCGGCCCCGCCATCTCGGTGGCCACATAGACCACTGCGGCCGCGACTTGTTGCGACACGAGCGCCTGCAGGCGCTCGGCATTGTCCACACCGTTCTGGAGCGTGATCACGAGGGCATCGGGCATGAGATGCGGCCGGATCTCCATCGCGGCGCTCTCGGTGTCGGTCGACTTGACGCAAAAGAGCACAAGCCTTGCGCCCTCCACCGCGCTGGCGTCGGTATTCGCCTGCATCGGCACATGCGCTTTGAAGCTCTGCGTGTCGAGCAGGAGACCGTCGCGACGGACGGCCCCTACGTGCTGAGGCCGTCCGATCAGCGTCACCGAATGGCCGGCCCGGGCCAGCATGCCGCCGTAGTAGCAGCCCACCGCACCGGCCCCCATCACGGCGATCTTCATGGGGCTCGGTCCCGGAACTTTCATTGGCTTGGCTGTCATGAATGCGCTTTCGTCGGCTTGTGGCGGGCGCACATGATTTCATGGGTGCGATGACCTTGACCGCCGGTCTGCCTTCTCGTCCCCAAGATTTGCCCCATGCATTTCAAGAACATTCAGGGCGGGAACTGGGCCCTTGACAAGTCACATCGGCCATAAAATTTTGCCCCGCTGCGTTTCGTTTAAGAATCGACAACTGATCTCTTCGTTGTCCTATTTGAGTTCAAAAGCAATCAATTCCACCTTTCTTCTGGAATCGTGAACTTATCCCTTAGGCAGTGAGCGCCAAAGAATTACATTCTTGAGCAGCGGTCTACCAACCGATCCACCGCCGACCACCGTGTTGGCACCCACACAAGAAAACGATGCGCGCGCACTGCGCAGTGCATCAAGGGAAGCTCGTCATGTCTCGTTTTGCTGCCAAGCGGCGCGCAGGTGTGCTCGCCTACACCCTGCGTGCCCGCGAATACATGCGTCGCACGCTACGCGCGCAGCGCTACGCGCCCCTCGTGTTCACGAGCCTGGAAGAACTCACCGCCATGGGCACGGGCGCGAGGACGCTCGACATGCTGCTGCTGGGCGATATGCCGGAATCGGACAGCCAGGGGCAACCCATGCTCGCTGCCATTCGCGGCATCGTCGGGTCCGACGTGCCCGTGCTGGGCCTGAAGTTGCAGAACGACCCAAGGTTCATCCTTCAGCGCGCAAGCACCGACGATGACTTCACCGTGGCGCCGCGGTTCTTCAGCGATCTCTACCGGGTGATCCTGTCGTTCCTGGACGCCCACGGCTTCGAAAGCTCGTCCCCTCTCCTCTCATGGGGCGACTATGCCTTCGATCCGCTCCGCAGGAGCGTCAACTTCGCAAGGCGCCAGGCGCGCCTGGACCCGGTCGCCTTCGATGTCGCCCTCGAACTCTTCTTCAACGTCCACCGAACGCTGACGCGGAAGGCCTTGCGCCTGATGCTGCCCACTGGTGAGCAGGGCCAGACCGGATACCGCATCGACAACATCGGTTCCGTCATCAAGGACGTGCGCTCTGCGCTTCATCTGCGCGGTTCACGCGGCTGGAGCCTGGAAACCTTTCCCCACGCCGGCTACCGGCTGACGCGGATGGCGCCCTCTCCCCCGCCATCGCCCCTTGCTCCAGCACCTCTTTCCCATTTCCAGCAACCCACCCCCTCACTACAACTGAACTGAAAGCTCCTCATGCAACATGGCAATTTCAAGATCTGGTCCGCCGAGTTTCTCGGCACCTTCTGGCTCACCTTCGGCGGCTGCGGCAGCGCCGTGCTCGCCGCAGCGTTTCCCGAACTCGGCATCGGGCTGCTCGGTGTCTCGCTCGCCTTCGGCCTGACGGTCGTCACCGGCGCCTATGCGTTCGGCCCCATCTCCGGCGGCCACTTCAATCCGGCTGTCTCGCTCGGCCTGGTGGTTGCAGGCCGCATGCCGGCCGGCAAGCTGCCGGGCTACGTGGTGGCCCAGGTGGCGGGCGCATGCGCCGCCGCCGGGGTCCTGTACTTCATCGCCTCCGGCAAGCCCGACGCCGACCTCGGTGGCTTTGCGGCCAACGGCTTCGGGGCGAACTCGCCCGGCCAGTACAGCATGGCCGCAGCACTGGTGTGCGAGATCGTGATGACTGCGTTCTTCCTGCTCGTGATCCTGGGCTCCACCGCGCAGCGCGCCTCGAACGCCTTTGCAGGCATGGCGATCGGCCTGTGCCTCGCGCTGATTCACCTCGTGTCGATCCCCGTGACCAAGACCTCCGTCAACCCGGCGCGCAGCACCGGCCCGGCACTGTTCGCACCGCAGTGGGCGATGGACCAGTTATGGATGTTCTGGGTGGCTCCGCTGGTCGGTGCCGCGCTGGGCGCGATCATCTATCGCGTGGCGATGTCCGAGCCGCGCTCGGCCCATGCTGCCGCTTGAGCCTGAAAGCCTGAGAGGCCGGCGGCCCGCTGCGCTAGCCGCGCCGGCCCGCCGCCCACGCCTCCAGCACCTCGACCGCCGCGCGGTCGAGTTTCTGCTCCGAAGGCATGGCACGCGCAGCAAGCGGTGCACCTGCCTCGGCACGCAGTTCCTCCACATCGACAGGGTGCCGGGCCTCCACCGGCACACCCGCAAAAGCCTCACCCGACTGCGCAAGCGAAGCCGCGTAGTAGAGCTTGCCGATGCCCGCGATCCTCATGGCGGCCACGCACAGCGCGCAGGGCTCGCACGACGTGTAGAGATCGCAACCGCTCAGATCGACGCTCTTCAGATTGCGGCAGGCATCACGAATGGCCTCGACCTCACCGTGCGAGGTGGGATCGAAATGCGCCACGGAGTGATTGAAGCCCTCGCCCACCACCGCGCCGTCCCTCACGACCACGGCGCCGAATGGCTCGGTGCCCGGCGTGTCGAGCGCCTGCGCCGACAGCGCGATGGCGCGCTTCATGAATTCTTCCTGGTACATGGTCGCTCCTGGTTTCTCGGTCATTCGATGGCACTCGCCGAAAGCCGGAGCGATGGCGTGCGCCGGGATTGCGGAGAGATATTGAAGGCCCGATGAGGCGTGCGGGAGCTGTTGCACCGACAGCGGAGACAGGGACTAATGCGACGCATCGTCACCACCTCGCTCCTGCATGAACACAGCCCAGATCGCCATTGCCCTCTTCGTCTTCATCCTGCTTTCCGTATTCTGGCGCCTGTTGGATCGGCGCAGCGGCGGCTCCGCCGCGGCGACGCACCCCCGACCCGCCGCATCCAATCCTCTCTCGTGCAAGCAGGCCGATATCCGGCAACTGCTGCAGCAGATGTCCGGCGCCCTGCAAGCCCGGCTCCAGGATGCCGGCATGGCATTGGAGCTGAAGCTTCCCGGCGACCCGCTGCCGGTGCTCCTCGATCGTTCGGGGATGCAGGAAGTCTTTGCGCACATCGTCGAGTTCGCCTGCCGCGCGATGAAGGCCGGCAGCACCCTGCACGTGCTGGGCCGCATCGACGGCACTCAGGCCGTCGTCAACTTCATCGACCGCGCACCGGGCACCGATGAGCCTCGTCTCGCGCAATGCTTCGATGCGGCATCCGCGCAATGCGCACAGCCCCACGGCGACTGCGAATCGCTCGCGAGCGTTGCGCTCTGCACGCAGATCGTCGGAGAGCACCGGGGCCGCATCTATGCGGCGCCGTCGCCGCTGGGGCGCCTGGGCATCACCTTGCGACTGCCGCTGCAGGGCCTCGGCGTCAACGATGCTCCAACCCGGCCCTAGGGCCTTTGCACAAGTTTTCTCCCAGATCGCCACGCACAGTCGGCCCATCGCGAATTTCGCGCGTTCCGCGCAGGAGAAACTCAGATGGAAAAGGATTCACCACCGACCGACGGCACCAGACGTCACGTGCTGGGCGCGCTCGGTTCGCTGGGCTTGTATGCGTTGGGCGGATGCGGCGGCGGGGGCAGCAGCGGCACCTCCTCGACTTCGACGCTGGCGCCGATCATGACCACCTCCGCCTCCACCGCGGCCACCACGGCGGCGACCACCGGCACCACCACCGACGCGGCCACGACTTCCAGTACCTGCCAGGTGGTGCCCGAGGAGACAGAGGGCCCCTACCCCGCCGACGGCTCGAACGCCGGCAACAACAGCTACAACGTGCTCGCCCTCTCCGGCATCGTGCGCTCAGACATCCGCACGAACATCGGCGGCACGGCCCAGGTCGGCGGCGCGCCGCTGACACTCACCATCACGCTCACCAACACCAGGACCAGTTGCGCGCCGCTGGCCGGCTACGCCATCTATCTGTGGCACTGCACGCGCGAAGGCACCTACTCGGTCTACACCACTCAAAGCCTCGCCGACAACCACTTGCGCGGCGTACAGGAGACGGACGCGAACGGCACGGTCAGTTTCATCACCGTCGTGCCCGGCTGCTACGCAGGGCGCATGCCGCACATGCACCTGGAGATCTACCCGAGCCTGTCGAATGCCAAGTCGGCGGGCAGCAAGGTGAAGACCACGCAGCTCGCCTTTCCGACGGAGACGCTGCGCGCCATCTACAACAGTGCCGCCGGCTATTCGCAGAGCGTGGCCAACCTGAACGCGATCAGTTTCGCAACGGACAACGTGTTCAGCGACGGCACCTCGCTCGAGATGGTGAACTTCAGCGGCGACGCCACCAGCGGCTACAGCGCGAACATCGCCATCGCGATCGCCGCCTGACCGGCCGTGCCCGCAGGCATGCCGCACAATGCGGCTCGCCCGCCCGCCGCCACCATGCCCCGCCTGACGCTGTTTCGAAAGATCTTCCTCGCGCTGGCGGTGCTGCTGCTGGCACTGCTGCTGATCTTCGCGGGCTTCTCGCGCCTCGGCCTGCAACGAGGGCTCGGACCGTACGTCGCGGAGATCGAGATCCGACGCATGGACTGGCTCGCCGAGCTGCTCAAGAAGCATCACGCGGAGAAGGGCAACTGGGACACCCTGCGGCACGACCCGGCCGCGTGGCATGACGTGCAGATGGGCGGGTTCGGCCCGATGCGAGACATGCGGCCGCCTTCGTGGCAAGGCGGCCCGCCGCCCCGTGATGCGGGAGGGCCTCCGCCCGGTCCGCCGCCCGACCTGCTTCCTTCGCGCCGCATGCCGCCTCCGCCCCCGCCGCCGGACGCGTCCGGCGGCCCCCGCGGCAATCCGGATTCCGTCTACCAGCGCCTGGGCCTCGTCGACGCCAAAGGTGGCTGGGTGGCCGGCGCCAGGGTCGACCCGTCGATCGCCGCCCGGCTCCCGCTGCGAGACGTCGATCGGCTCATCGGCACCCTCCTTCTCGCGCCGCTCCAGGGGCTGGAGAGCGACGCCGACCGCGCTTTCGTCGCACGGCAGTCGAGCTTCGTCATCTGGACAGGCGTGGCCGGCCTCGCCATCGCGCTGCTGTTGTCATGGCTGCTGGCGCGCCGGTGGTTTGCGCGCATCGACGCACTCACGCAGGGCGCGCAAAGCGTCGCGCAAGGACGTCTGGACGCACGCGTGCCCGTGCATGGACACGACGAACTCGCCCTGCTGGGCCGCACCTTCAACGACATGGCAGAGCGCCTCGACCACATCGAGGCTTCGCGCCGCGCGTGGCTGGCCGACGTCGCTCACGAGCTGCGCACGCCGCTGGCCGCGATGCGTGCCGAGATCGAGGCGCTGCAGGACGGCGTGCGCAGCTTCGACGACAAGACCGCGCTCCGATTGCACAGGCAGGTGATGCGGCTCGGGCAACTCGTCGACGACCTGCGCAGCAGCATGCGCGAACAGGACGATGCGGCGCCGCCCTTCGCGACGGTGTTTCCGCTGGCGCTGCTGAAAGAGGCGCTGGCGCTCACGCGCGAACGCTTCGCGCAACGCGCAATCCTGCTCGACGCAGGCGCCCTCGACGTACTGGCGGCCGATCATCAGCCGCTGGTGCACGGCGAAGCGCGCCGGCTGCACCAGGCTTTCATGAACCTGATCGAGAACACGCTGTCGTACACGGACAGTGGCGGCCGCCTGCGAATCGACGCACACATCGACGGCAGCCCCGGCGCGCAGCGGCTGGTGCTTCAGTTCGACGACAGCGCGCCCGGCGTCGCGCCCGCCGAACTCCCGCGCCTGTTCGAACGCCTGTTTCGCGGCGACGCATCGCGCAACCGCGCACTGGGCGGCTCCGGACTCGGGCTGGCGATCTGCCGCGCCACCATCGAGGCGCACGGAGGTTCGATCGACGCAGCGCCGTCGGCACTCGGCGGGTTGCGCATCACATTGACGCTGCCGCTGGAGGGCACGGCATGACCCGCATCCTGGTCGTCGAGGACGAGGACGACATTGCTTCGGTGCTCGTGGACTACCTGCGGCACGCGGGCTACGACACGGAGCGCGTGGCCGACGGCGAGAGCGCCCTCGAACGCATGGTCGCGGATCCGCCAGATCTCACGCTGCTCGACATCATGCTGCCGCGACTGGACGGGATGTCGGTGCTCGAGCGGGCGCGGCAGCATACGGCCCATCCGGTCATCATGCTCACCGCCCGCATCGAGGAAGTCGATCGCCTGCTCGGACTCGAACTCGGCGCCGACGACTACGTGTGCAAGCCCTTTTCGCCGCGCGAGGTGGTGGCGCGCGTGCGTGCCGTGCTCCGTCGCAGCCTCGCTGGCGATGCATCGCCATCGATCCAGAAGCGGCTGCTGCTGGACGACGCGCAGTGGCGCGCAACCCTCGACGGTTCACCGCTGAGCCTGACCCGCCTCGAATTCAGGCTGCTCCAGGTGCTGTCGCGGCAGCCGGGCCGGATCTTCTCGCGTTCGCAACTGCTGGACCTCGCCTACGAGGACACCGCCGACGTGACCGAGCGCGCGGTGGACAGCCACATCAAGAACCTGCGCCGCAAGCTGGCCGCCGCCGGAACGGCACACGACTGGATCCGCTCTGTCTACGGCGTCGGCTTCGCCTTCGAAGAACCCGGCGCCTGAAGCTCCCATATTCCTCCGAAGTTGCCAGCGACCATCGGCCACAAGGAGATTCCAGATGAACCGAACCCAGGGATGGGGCCTGCCGGCCCTTGTCGCCCTTCTTCAGGGCTGCGTGATGCCGCCGCCACCGCCGCCTCCCCACCATCACGAAGGACGGCCACCACCGCCGCCTGAATTCATGAAGGCTTGCGAAGGCCGCCAGGAAGGTGCCGCCGTGCAGATCGTGGGCCGGCGCGGCGAGCCCATCGACGGCATGTGCCAGCGCACACCGGATGGCCGGCTCGTCTTCACGCCCGCACCGCCTCGCTGAATGCGGGGCGCGGGCTGCTCAGACCCAACCCGCGCGCCTGAAGCGGTAGTAGAGGTAGCCGCAGCAGCCGATGATGAGCGCCAGCGCGGCAGCGTAGCCGTAGCGCCAGTCCAGCTCCGGCATGTTCTTGAAGTTCATGCCCCAGATGCCTGCGAACGCGGTGCACACCGCGAAGATGGCGGCCCAGGCCGCCAGGCGCTTGGTGACCTCGCCGTCCTCGATCGTGACCATCGAGAGGTTGACCTGGATCGCCGTGCCGATCGAGTCCCGGATGGCATCGATGGAGGCATTGATGCGGCCGAGATGATCGATGACGTCGCGAAAGTAGGCCTGCGATCCCAGGCAGATCTGCGGCACCCGCCCACCGTGGAGCTTGCTGGCGCCTTCGAGCAGCGGAGCGACCGCGTGCTTGAGCACAGTGAGGCGCTGCTTCAGGTCGTACAGCCGCTTGATGCTCTCGCGCGCCGCGCCCTTGGTGAGGATGCGCTGCTCGATGGTTTCGATCTCGACCTCGAAGGCATCGATGATCGGAAAGTAGCGATCGACCACCGCGTCCATCAGCGCGTAGAGCACGAAACCCGGGCCATGCCGGAGCAAGTCGGGCTCCCGCTCGCAGCGCTCGCGCACCTCGACGAAGCCGTGCTCGCTGCGATTGCGAACCGACACCACATAGTTGTGCCCCACGAAGACATCGATCTCGCCGATGTTCAGCCTTGACGTCTCCGAGCCTCCGGGCTCCAACAGATGCATGACGGCGAACAGGGAATCCTCGTACTCCTCGACCTTCGGCCGCTGATGGCCATGCTGGGCATCCTCGACCGCCAGCGGGTGCAGGCCGAACTCGGCCTGCAGTTCGGCCAGTTCCTCGGCCGTTGCGTCGTGCAGCGCGACCCAGACGAAGCAGCCCGGCAACGAGAGATATTCGCTGATCTTAGAGACGGGAATGTCGGCGAGCTTGGTGCCGTCCTCGTAGACGACGCAGTTGATGAGCATGCGAAGAGCCCGGGGGGCAGTAACGATGACGGGTTCATCTTGCCACGCACGGGCTCGCACCGGCGCCTGCCGATCAGAGCTGGCTCATGCCGCCATCGACGATGATTTCGGTGCCGACGATGAAAGCGGACTCCGGCGCCGACAAGTGCAGCACGGTGGACGCAATTTCATCCGGCGTGCCGAAGCGGCCCAGCGGCACCTGCGCCTGGATCTGCGCGGCGGTGGCTTCCAGCGTCGCCGAATCGAGGCCCAGCTTGCCGTAGAGCGGCGTTTGAACCGGCCCGGGGCTGACCACATTGACCCGCGCACCCAGAGGCAGCAGTTCGGCCGACAGCGTCTTCGCCAGCGAGATGACCGCCGCCTTGCTCGCGGCGTAGACCGAGGAATTCGGCATGCCGATGTGCGCGTTGATCGAGCCGTTGATCACGATCGAAGCGCCCGGGTCCAGCAGCGGGGTCAGCGCCTGGATCTGGAAGAAGACGCCCTTGACGTTGATGTCGAAGGCCTCGTCCCAGAAGGCTTCGGTCACGTCCGCCAGGCCGGCGAACCGGGCGATGCCCGCGTTGAGGAAGACGGCGTTGAGCGTCACGCCATGACCGGAGAGTGTCGCGGCAAGCTCCTTCGCCGATGCCGGAGCGCCCGCATCGTTGCGGATGGCCAGGGCGCGAGGGCCGAGTTCGGCCTGCGCCCTTTCGAGCGCCGCGGCGTCGCGGCCGGTGACGATGACGCGTGCGCCTTCGGCGGCGAAGGCCTTGGCGGCAGCCAGGCCGATACCGCTCGTGCCGCCGGTGACGAGGACTGTCTTGTCTTGAAAGCGATTCATGGTGGACTCCAATGGGTTGCGGTGGATTACCGTGATGTGAATGGTCCGCTTTCGAGGGCCCCTTGACGTACCGCCCCCGCGATGAACATGTGCGAAGAAATCGAACATGTGGGCTCGCCATGCCATGATTCCGGCGAACTTGTTCGAGGAAACGACGATGCTGTCAGAAGACGAACTCGCGCTGCTGGAGGCCATTCGGGAGAGTGGCAGCCTCTCGCGCGCCGCTGCGCGGCTGGGCAAGGCACCTTCGACGATCTCCCATGCCGCACGGCAGCTGGAAGAGAAATTCGACGCGCTGCTGTTCGACCGGCGCCGATACCGCTTGCAGCTCACCCCTGCGGGACAGCTCCTTGCACAGGAAGCGGCAAGGCTGGCGGTGGACGTGTCGCGGCTCTCGCAGCGCGTTCGGCAGGTTGCCAGCGGCTGGGAGGATCGCCTGTGGATCGTGACGGATGAAGTCATCGAGTTCGAGTCGCTGCTGCCGGTCATCACCGCCTTCGATGCGCTGGAGTCCGGCGTCCCTCTGCGCGTGACCCACGAAGTCCTCAGAGGCACCTGGGAGGCGCTACGGGACGGCCGTGCCGACATCGTCGTCGGCGCGACCAACGAGCCTCCATCCATCCAGGACCTGCGCTGGTTCGAGCTCGGCGTGATGGATTGGGTGTTCGCCGTTTCGCCGCGGCATCCGCTCGCGCAGGCGAAGGAGCCGCTGGGCCGCGACCTCCTCACGGGCCACCGCGCCGTGGTTGTCGCAGACACCTCGCGAAGCACCGAGGGCAGTGCCTACGGTACCCACGGCGGCCAGGCGACGCTGGCTGTGCCGACCATGCACGCGAAGATCCTCGCGCAGCGCGAAGGCCTCGGCGTCGGCTGGCTGCCACGGCAGCGCGTCGCTGCGCTGCTCCAGCGCGGCGAACTGGTCGAGAAGCAGACCGCCGACCCGCGCGAGCCCAACATCCTCTACGTCGCCTGGCGCGGCGAGCATGAGGGCCGCGCGCTGGACTGGTGGCTGGAACAGCTCAGGCAGCCACGCCTCGCCGGGCGGCTCGTGCAGGGCCTGGACGCGTTCGTCCGTTGAAGAGGTGCGGCCGGCGCGCAAGACCGCCATCGGCTACACCTTCTTCACCAGCGACATCAAGAGCCTGGGCTGCGGGGACTACCAACAAGACGCGCTTCATCCTCACGCTGACCAAGACGCTATGGCCCTTCGTCAGGCGTCGGGTGTGCCGGGCTTGCGGTTCATCCCCTGCAGCAGCGGCCCGATGACGTCCACCGGCAGCGGGAACACGATGGTCGAGTTCTTGTCGGCCGCGATCACCGTGAGCGTTTCCAGATAGCGAAGCTGCAGCGCCTGCGGATGCCGGCCCAGGATCTCCGCCGCCTCCGCCAGCTTGACCGAAGCCTGCAGTTCGCCTTCGGCATGGATCACCTTGGCGCGCCGCTCGCGCTCGGCTTCGGCCTGGCGCGCGATCGCGCGCACCATGTTTTCGTTCAGGTCCACGTGCTTGATCTCGACGTTGGTCACCTTGATGCCCCAGACAAAGGTCTGCGCCTCCAGCGTCTTCTGGATGTCGAGGTTGAGACGCTCCCGCTCGGCCAGCAGGTCGTCCAGCTCGTGCTTGCCCAGCACGGCGCGCAGCGTGGTCTGCGCGAGCTGGCTGGTCGCCTCGAAGTACTTCTCGACCTGGATGATGGCCTTCTCCGGATCGATGACGCGGAAGTACAGCACCGCGTTCACTTTCACCGAGACGTTGTCGCGGGTGATCAGGTCCTGGCTGGGAATGTCGAGCACCATCACGCGCAGGCCTACGCGCACCATCTGCTGGATGCCGGGAATCAGGATCACCAGCCCCGGTCCCTTGACTTTCCAGAAGCGCCCGAGCTGGAACACCACGCCGCGCTCGTACTCGCGCAGGATACGCAGCGACGCCGCCGCGAGCATCGCGCCCAGGAGCACGACGAAGCCCATGAACACGAAGCTGAAGTTGATGAACATGCGTCACGCCCGGGCCGGGCTCTCCTGGATTTCCTCCGCCACTTGCAAGGCGAGCCCCTGCACCCGGGTCACGCGGATGCGCCGGCCGGGGCGCAGGCCCTCCGCGCCGCGCACCTTCCAGTAGTCGCCCTGGATCTGCGCCCAGCCTTCGCCGTTCGCGAACTCGACCAGTTCACCCGTGGCTCCGACCAGCGTCGAGACGCCGACCGCTGCCGGACGCCGTCGCGTCCTGGCGGCCACGCTCCCGATCACGAGGATGAACACGGCCGAGCCGACCGCCAGCATTCCGATGAGCCAGAGCGGGACGCCGAAGCCGGGCACGTCGTTGTCGATCAGGAGCAGCGCGCCGATCGAGAAGGCTGCCACGCCGCCGACGCCCAGGACGCCGAAGGTCGGCAGGAAAGACTCGGCGATGAGGAAGGCGACGCCCAGCAGGATCAGCCCCAGTCCCGCATAGTTGATCGGCAGCATCTGGAGCCCGAAGAGCGCGAGCATGAGGCTGATCGCGCCCACCACGCCGGGCAGCACGAAACCGGGATTCGAGAATTCGAAGAGCAGGCCATAGACACCGACCATCAGCAGGATCAGCGCCAGGCTGGGCTCGGTGATCACCGACAGCAGGCGGCTGCGCCAGTCGGCCTCGACCACCAGCAGCTCGGCGTTGTGCGTCGCCAGGCGCACGTTGCCTTCGGCCGTGCGGACCTCGCGCCCGTTCACCTGCTTCAGCAGGTCGGGCACATCCTTGGCGATCAGGGTAATGACGTTTTTCTGCAGCGCCTCCTGGGCCGAGAGGCTCACGGATTCGCGCACCGCCTGCTCGCCCCAGTCCGCGTTGCGCCCGCGCAGTTGCGCGAGGCTGCGGATGTAGGCGGATGCATCGGCGAGGCGCTTGGCCGTCATCGCGTCGCCTTGCTGTTCCGGCCCCTTGCCGGAGTTGTCCGGCTTGCCGGCCGGCGCCGCAGGCGTCGGCATGCCGATGGCGACCGGTGTCGCGGCGCCGAGATTGGAGGCCGGTGCCATGGCGGCGATATGGCTCGCGTAGAGGATGTACGTGCCCGCGCTCGCAGCGCGCGCCCCGTTCGGCGCGACGTAGGCGGCCACCGGAACCGGCGAGGCGAGGATGTGCTTGATGATGCTGCGCATCGAGGCATCCAGCCCGCCGGGCGTGTCGATCTGGATCACTGCGAGTCGGGCGTTCTCCGCGGCGGCCAGCTTGAGCCCGCGGCGCACGTAGTCGACGGAGGCCGGGCCGATGGCGCCGTCCAGATCCATCAGCACGACGCGGCCGGGTTGTCCGGTGGGGGCGGCGGAAGGCACGGCTTGGGCTTGGACCCCTCCCGCCGCGAGGGCGAGGAGGACCAGTCCCATCAACCATGCTCTGGCGGACCTCATCGCTTCATTCTAGGGAGCGCGCGCAGCGCTGTCACATGGCGCCCCCGGCTGTTGACACGCGCCCGCCCCAGGATTCGAATGCAGCCGGAGCCGACAGCGATTCGCGGGGCGGGGCGGGGAGGAACGACCTGGAGCACTCATCATGCGCAAGAGAGCATTGGCGACGGCGGCGTGCCTCGTTTTCCTGAGCCTTCCTGCATGGCCCGCAGGCGGCGGTGGGGATGGTGGGGGCGGCGGCGGTGGAGGCGGCAGCAGGGCGGAGGTGAAGAACCTCGATCCCAACTACGTCGCCGCGCAAGCCGCCATCAAGGCCGAACAGTGGACCGACGCCATCGGGCGGCTGACGCTGGTCATCCAGATCGATCCCAATAACGCGGACGCGTGGAACCTGCTGGGCTTTGCCTACCGCCACACGGGTGACATGGACAACTCCTTCAAGCACTACGAGCGAGCGCTGCAGCTCAATCCGAGCCATCGGGACGCCCACGAATACATGGGAGAGGCCTATCTGCAGGTGGGCCGCGTCGAGGACGCGGAGAAGCATCTGAAGGCGCTCGACAAGCTCTGCTGGCTACCCTGCGAGCAGTACACCGAGCTGAAGGAAAAGATCCAGAACTACAAGCGAATGCGCAAGAGCTGATCCCCGGTCTTCGCGCAATTCGTGTCGCTTCGCCAACCCCCTTTGCAGGGGCACACCGCCGTGCCGGCCAGCCGGGGTGCGGCGTCAGTCGATACTTATATTTGCAGCCTTCGCCACTTCGGCCCATTTCACGCGGTTGTCGTGAACGGTCTGCTTGAACTGCGCGGGCGTTTCGATGCGCACCGTGTTGCCCTGGCCTTCGAACTTTTCGCGAAGCTCCGGCTGCTCGAGCACGGACTTGATGGCCGCGTTGAGCTTGTCGACGATACGCGGGTCAGTACCCTTGGGCGCGAAGATGCCGAACCAGATCGAGCTGTCGAAGCCATTGGTCCCGGGAATGCCGCTCGATGCGATGGTCGGCACTTCCTTGATGGCCGCCACCGGCTTCGCGGTGGTGACCCCCAGCAGCCGCACCTTGCCTGCCTTGTACTGCGGCAGCACCGTCTGCACCTGGTTCATGATGCAGCAGGTCTCGCCGCGCACGACCGAGGTGATGGCCTCGGGCCCGCCCTTGTAGGGCACATGCACCATGTCCAGGCCCAGGCGCGAATTGAATTCGGCAAAGGCCATGTGCGTGCCCGCGCCGTTGCCCGTGGAGGCGTAGTTGTACTTGCCGGGATTCGCCTTCACCAGATCGACGAACTCCTTGAGCGTCTTCACGTTCATCACGTCGGGGTTGATGGTGAGCACGTTCGACACGTCGAGCACGGGCGCCACCGGGATGAAGTCAGTCTCGACGTCGAACGGGAGCTTCTTGTAGAGCGCCGCATTGCTGCCGTGCGTGGCCGCGGTGCCGAAGGCGAGCGTGTAGCCATCGGGCCTGGCGCGTGCCACGTACTCGCTGGCGATGTTGCCGGCGGCGCCCGACTTGTAATCGATGATGACCGGCTGGCCGAGCTTGTGCTGCAGCGGCTCCTGGATGGCGCGCGCCACCACGTCGACCCCGGAACCGGCCGGGAAGCCCATGATCATGGTGACGGGCTGCTGGGGCCAGTCGGGCTGCGCAAGGGCCAGGGGCGCCGCGCCGCACAGCGCAATGGCCGAGAGCGCGACAAGACGCCGCGCGCGGCTGGAGAGAGAATCGGACATGACAGTCTTTCGAGACGAATGAGCAGGCCGGAATTGTGGCGTTTTGCTCATGAAGGATCGTGTAGAAGCTTATGCACACGGTCGCCGCTCACGGACTTTTCACCTCACTCCCGATAATCGCGACCCATGGTACGCCCCACCCAATTGCTCCATCCCCAACGCGAACCGGCGCCCGTGCGTGCCGCCGCGACCGTATTGCTGCTGCGCGATACGCCGGAAGGCGTCGAGGTATTGATGACGCGGCGCTCGTCGACTGCAAGCTTCGCGCCAGGCGCGTACGTGTTTCCGGGCGGACGCATCGATGAAGGCGACACGACCGCCCGCTCCATCGCCACGCGCCGCCGCACGCAGAGCCGGGTCCAGCTCACGCAAGCCATCGCCGCCATCCGCGAGAGCTTCGAGGAGCTGGGCGTGCTGCTGGCCCACCACCCCGACGGCCGGCCGGTGAGCGCCGAAGAAGTCGCATCCATGGACCGCAGCACCGCCACGACCACCGTGGCCTTCGCCGACCAGTGCGTCGAGCGCGGCCTGCTGTTGTCGACCGACAAGGTCTACACCTTCGCGCACTGGATCACCGACCGCGACCTGCCCAAGCGCTTCGACGTGCCCTTTCTCGTCGCCCGCATGCCCGAAGGCCAGACGCCAACGGCCGACGAGACGGAGCAATTCGAGCCCTGCTGGGTGCGACCCTCCGATGCGCTGGCGCGCCACGCGGCCGGCAGCTTCTTCATGATCTTCCCGACGCTGCGCACGCTCGAAAGGCTGGCGGCCTACAAGACAGTCGATGCCGTGCTCGACGCCTGCGCCAACCGCCATGCCGGCGAAGGTCCGCTGTGGACCAGCTGCCCGCGCGCCGGGATGCTCGCAGGACAGGAAGCGCGCTACATGGAAGCCGATTCGCCCTACGGCGAACTCGCAATGGTCAGCCCCGACGGCCAGATCGTGCACGCGCTCGACTGGCAGAACGAACATGCCGTGCCGCTGCTGAAGAACGTGCAACGCCTGACGGCCCCCAACCCGAGCGCCATGACCGGCCCCGGCACCAACACCTACATCGTCGGCGACGCAGCCACCGGCTACATCGTCATCGACCCAGGCCCGAACGACTTCGACCACATCGGCCGCCTGTGGCGCGCGACGCGTGGCGACATCCGCCTGATCGTCTGCACCCATTCGCATGCGGACCATTCGCCCGGTGCCCTGCCCCTGCAGAAGCTGTGCAAGACCCAGCCGCCGATCCTCGGCCTGGCCTCCAGGCCAACGGCACGCTCCACGGCCCGGTTCACGCCCGACCGCGAGCTGAAGGACGGAGAGCGCCTGATCCTGGCCCCGCAGCCATCCACGGACAAGGGAGAAGCCGCGGCGCACACCCACACGCTCCGCGTGGTGCACACCCCAGGCCATGCGGCCAACCACCTGTGCCTGGTTCTTGAGGAAGACGGTCTTCTGTTCTCAGGCGACCATGTGCTCAACGGCAGCACGACCGTGGTCGACCCGCCGGACGGCAACATGAACGCCTACCTCGATTCGCTCGACAAGCTGGACGCGACCTGCGCCGAGGGCGGCGTCGCGTTCATCCTGCCCGCCCACGGCTACGTGCTGGGCGAGGCGCGCGCCGCCATCGCCCACTTGAAGGCGCACCGCCTGAAGCGCGAAGCCAGGATCGCCGCCGCCATGCGCCAGTTGCCCCAAGGCACGCCCGAGGACTGGCTGCCCATCGCCTACAGCGACGTCCCCGAGCGGATGTGGCCCGTGGCCGCCCGCTCTCTGGCAGCGCACGTCGAGCGCATCCAGCAATCGACCAAGCCATGAGGATGCCCCTGTGACCGAAGCCGATGATGGCATCCGCCTGGCCAAGCGCGTCGCCGCGCTCGCCGGATGCTCCCGGCGCGAGGCTGAACTGCTGATCGAGAACGGTGCCGTGCGCGTCGACGGCGAACCCGCGCTCCTGCCGCAATCTCGCGTGCGGCCGGAGCAATCGGTCGAGATCGAAGCCGGCGCGCGGCCGCAGCCCGTGGTGCCCGTCACCCTGCTGCTCCACAAGCCTGCCGGCATGCCGACCGACAACGCCCACCGCCTCCTGGTGCCCGGCAACCATCACGATCCCGAACGCGCCGGCCTGCGCTTCCTGCCGCGCCATGTCGCGGCGCAGCGCTGCATGACGCCGCTGGAAACCGGCGCAAGCGGTCTCGTCGTCTTCACCCAGGAATGGCGCGTCGAGCGCAAGCTTCAGGAAGACGCCGCCATCCTCGAACACGAAGTCATGGTCGATGTCGCCGGCCCCGTCGGCCCCGAAACCCTGGCCCGCCTCGAACGCTCGGCCGCCCGCGTCAGCATCGGCCAGCAGGCCGAAGGCCACACCGGCCTGCGCTTCGCCCTCAAGGGAGCCCGCTCCGGCCAGATCGCCCACATCTGCGACGATGCCGGCCTCCAGATCCTCGCCATGAAGCGCATTCGCATAGGCCGAGTCCCCCTGGCCGGCCTGCTCCCCAACCAGTGGCGCTACCTGACCCCCAACGAGCGCTTCTGATTAGAGTCCGCCGGAACGGCCGGACATGTTCGGGAGGGCCGCCGCGCCCGGCCGCCCGAAGCGGCCGGCCCGCCCCCGGCAGGGGGTCGGCGGCCACACGAAGTGGGCAAGCCTGGGGGCGAGCAAGAATTAGTGTGAAGCCCGCCTATAAGCCGGATTCTGTGCACTGAAGCCACTTGCGAGACCTCAGCGTGACCGCCATTACTCTGGGCCGTTTGTCGCCAAACGGCTCGGTGCCACCTACCCGCCAGCTCTGCGGAACCACATCGACGCTGGCCTACTTGGTGTTGCTGCGCGCAGAGATTGCCCGTTTCACCCGGCCCGGGTTGCCCCTGGCCGACTCGTCTCTGTTGCTCTGATCCTCACCTCACGGTGGAGAGCGGTTAGCTCCTGCGCTGTCCTGTGCAGTCCGGACGTTCCTCCAGTGCGCTCTTTCGAGACATGCACCAGCGGCGGTCCGGCGTGCTTCACCCGGCGATTATCGCCACAATGGCGGTCCTCTTTTTGTTCATCCGGGCCGACGCCCGAGGAGACCCCATGAAAGCCGACAACATCCTGAACACCATCGGCAACACGCCGCACATCCGCATCCAGCGCCTGTTCGGCCATGCGACGCAACAGGTCTGGATCAAATCCGAACGGGCCAACCCCGGCGGTTCGATCAAGGACCGCATTGCGCTGTCGATGGTCGAGGATGCCGAGCGATCCGGCGCGCTGAAGCCGGGCGGCACGATCGTGGAGCCGACCTCCGGCAACACCGGCATCGGACTCGCGATGGTCGCGGCGGTCAAGGGCTACAAGCTCGTCCTCGTGATGCCCGACAGCATGTCGGTCGAGCGCCGCCGGCTGATGCTGGCCTATGGCGCGACCTTCGACCTCACGCCGCGCGAAAAGGGCATGAAGGGCTCGATCGCCCGTGCCGAGGAAATCGTCGCCGGCACCCCCGGCGCCTGGATGCCGCAGCAGTTCAACAATCCGGCCAACATCGACGTGCACGTGCGCACCACGGCCGAGGAAATCGCCGCAGATTTCCCCGACGGCGTCGACGTGCTGATCACCGGCGTGGGCACCGGCGGGCACATCACGGGCTGCGCGCGCGTGCTCAAGAAGAAGTGGCCGAAGCTGCAGGTCTTTGCGGTCGAACCGGTGGCCTCGCCCGTGATCTCGGGCGGCCAGCCCTCGCCGCACCCGATCCAGGGCATCGGCGCGGGCTTCATCCCGAAGAACCTGGACACCGAACTCCTCGACGGCGTGCTCCAGGTGGATGCCGAACCGGCGCGTGAAATGGCACGCCGCTGCGCTCGCGAGGAAGGCATGCTGGTCGGCATCTCGTCCGGCGCGACGCTCGTCGCGATTGCGCAGAAGCTGCCCTCGCTGCCGCCGAACGCCGTGGTGCTGGGCTTCAACTACGACACCGGCGAACGCTACCTGTCGGTCGAGGGCTTCCTGCCGGCTTGACCCCGCATCGGCAGCGCCGCGCGGCGTTGCCGATAATCGGCATCCCTGCTTGATAAACACAAGCCTCCGACATGCTGAGAATCTCCGAAATCAAACTCCCCCTCGCCCACGACGAGGCGGCACTACCCCAGGCCATTGCCTCGACACTCGGCATCGCCGCCGAGGCGATGGCCGGCCACACGGTCTTCAAGCGCAGCTTCGACGCCCGCAAGGCCGATCTGCTGCAGGTCTACATCGTCGACGTGATGCTGGCCGACCCGGCCCTCGAAACCCGGATCCTGGCCAGGTTCGCGGAGAACCCCCGCGTCGGCCCCACGCCCGACATGACATGGCGGGCGCCGGCACAGGCACCGGCGGAATTGCCGCTGCGGCCGGTGGTCATCGGCTTCGGCCCCTGCGGCATCTTCGCCGCGCTGGTGCTCGCGCAGATGGGCTTCAAGCCCATCGTGCTGGAGCGCGGCAAGACCGTGCGCCAGCGCACCAGGGACACCTGGGGCCTGTGGCGCAAGAGCGAGCTCAACCCGGAGTCGAACGTGCAGTTCGGCGAAGGCGGCGCCGGCACCTTCTCCGACGGCAAGCTCTATAGCCAGATCAAGGACCCGCGCTTCCTCGGCCGCAAGGTGATGGAAGAATTCGTCAAGGCCGGTGCGCCGCCGGAGATCCTCTACGTCGCGCATCCGCACATCGGCACCTTCAAGCTGGTGAAGGTGGTGGAGAACATGCGCGAGCAGATCGTCGCCCTCGGCGGCGAGATCCGTTTCGAGCAGCGCGTGGTCGATGTGCTGATCGAGGACGGCCCGAAGGGCAAGCACCTGCGCGGTCTTACCGTGCTCGACCAGCGCACCGGGGAGCGCAGCGAGATGCGCGCCGACCACGTGGTCATGGCGCTCGGCCACAGCTCGCGCGACACCTTCGAGATGCTGCACGAGCGCGGCGTGCACATCGAGGCCAAGCCTTTCTCGATCGGCTTCCGCGTGGAACATCCGCAAGGGCTGATCGACCGCGCCCGCTGGGGCCGGCATGCCGGCCATCCGCTGCTCGGCGCGGCCGACTACAAGCTGGTGCACCACGCGAGCAACGGTCGCGCGGTCTACAGCTTCTGCATGTGTCCGGGCGGCACCGTGGTGGCCGCCACCAGCGAGCCGGGCCGCGTCGTGACCAACGGCATGAGTCAGTACTCGCGCAACGAGCGCAATGCGAATGCCGGCATCGTCGTGGGCATCGAGCCGCGCGACTATCCGGGCTGGGAAGACGGCCGCACGGGCTCCGCGCTGGCGGGCATTGCGCTGCAACGCCAACTCGAATCCAACGCTTTCGTGCTCGGCGGCGGCGACTACCGCGCGCCGGGGCAACTGGTCGGGGACTTCGTCGCCGGCAAGCCTTCGACGGCGCTCGGCAGCGTCGAGCCTTCGTACAAGCCGGGCGTGACGCCGGGCGACCTGCATGCCGCGCTGCCTGCCTATGCGATCGAGGCGATGCGGGAGGCTTTTCCGGCCTTCGGACGCAAGATCAAAGGCTTCGACCTGCATGACGCGGTGCTGACCGGCGTGGAGACGCGCACTTCGTCGCCCATCAAGATCACGCGCGGCGACGACTTCCAGAGCCTCAACGTGCGCGGGCTGTACCCGGCGGGCGAAGGGGCGAGCTACGCCGGCGGCATCCTGTCGGCAGGGGTTGACGGCATCAAGGTTGCCGAGGCCGTGGCGCTGGGCATCACGCAAGTCGCCTGATACATCCGCCTTGCCCACGAAAAAGCCGCCCGAAGGCGGCTTTTTTTGCCTGCGCGGGCCGATCAGCCCTGCGAATTTTGCAGCGCAGCGATGCGTTCCTCGATCGGCGGATGCGTCGCGAACAGGCTGCCGAGCTTGCCGGTGATGCCCATCGCCTCGACCGACTTCGGCAGTTCGCCGGCCGGCAGGCCGCCCAGGCGGGCCAGCGCGTTCATCATCGGCTGCTTGCGGCCCATGAGCTTGGCGGCACCGGCATCCGCGCGGAACTCGCGCTGGCGGGAGAACCACGCCACCACGATCGCGGCGGCAAAGCCCAGCACGATGTCGAGCACCAGCGTGGTCACCATGTAGCCGATGCCGGGGCCTGACGAGCGATCGTCGCCGCGGCGCAGGAAGCTGTCGACCGCATAGCCGATCACGCGCGAGAGGAACACGACGAAGGTGTTCATCACGCCCTGGATGAGCGTCATCGTGACCATGTCACCGTTGGCGACGTGCGCGACCTCGTGGCCGATCACGGCCTCCACCTCTTCGCGCGTCATGTTCTGCAGTAGCCCGGTCGACACGGCCACCAGCGACGAGTTCTTGAACGCACCGGTAGCGAAGGCATTGGGCTCGCCCTCGAAGATGCCGACCTCGGGCATGCCGATGCCGGCCTTGTCGGCGAAGTTCTTGACGGTCTGCACGATCCAGGCCTCGTCGGGCGATTGCGGGTCATTGATGATCCGCACGCCCGCCGTCCACTTGGCCATCGGCTTGCTGATGAGGAGCGAGATGATCGCGCCGCCGAAGCCCATGATGAGCGCGAAGCCCAGCAGCGCCGTGAGGTTGAGTCCATTCGCCGTGAGGAAGCGGTTGACGCCGAGCAGGCTGGCAACGACGCCCAGCACCGCCACCACCATGACGTTGGTCAGGACAAACAGAAGGATGCGTTTCAAGTTGGATTCTCCGTGGGGAAGCAGGCGGTCGCCCGCCTCGGAATATTGAGGGTTACCGCCCGTGTTGCAAGGGTCAGGCGCATCAGACCGGCTGTTGTTGTTGCTTCTCGGGCCCGGACGGCTCATGGACGAGCGCCATCATAGTAGGAGCAAAAGGCGCGTCCAGAATTCCCTCAAAAGCTGCGACAAAAGCAGTCAATCCACCTGTTTCAGGAGGAAACCGCCCGCGCGTCCGGGCACAAGTTCCCATATTCCGCTTCCCTGACTTCCTCATGAACCGGTCCGGCGCTTGGCCCGCGACTATGGTCCGCGGCCGGCAGCAATCGGGCTGCCATTCTTTTCAAGTGCAGGGAGCAGAAGCAGTGTTCGATGAAATCATCAGGAAGGCGCGCATCGGCCAGGTCGCCAGCACCGCGCGCAACTGGCTGCTCGCCAATTCGGCCTCGGCCCGTTTGGACAAGCCCAGGTCGGATCTGCTGCGCGCCCTGACCTGGCTGGCGCTCGCGCTCATCCTGCTGCTCGGCTACTGCACCACGCGCGACCGCGACGACAAGGCCGCGGCGGTTCCTGCCGAAATCGTTCCCTTGGGCTCGGCAATCCTGGACAGCCTGATCGACGGCACGCCGGGCCTCAAGGTCTACTTCGACACCGGCAAGGCCGATCTGCCGCCCGACTTCGGCGCCCGCTCGGAAGCCGTGATCGGCTACCTGCGCACCCACGCGGACGCCACGCTGGTCGTGTCGGGCTTCAGCGCCCCTCGCGGCAGCGCCGCGGCCCACGAGGAAGTGTCGAAACGGCGCGCCATGGCGGTGGCCGATGCGCTGATCATGGCGGGAGTACCCGAAGACCGCATCGTGGTGGAGCGTCCGACCCACGTCATCAACATCGGCACCACGGACACCGCATCGCGGCAGGTCAAGGTGATCGTGGACAAGTAAGCGCAGCGACAACGATCAGGCACAGGGGGAGACAAGGGGAGCTTCGGCTCCCCTTTTTTGCCTGAACACCTGCGGATCGTCGTAGAAATCGGCTGTCTCGTTGGGCGGCCACCAGCCGGGCACGCCCAACACCGGCAGCGGCGCGAAGGGCTTGCGCGCCAGATGCGCCGGCTCCAGCGCCGATGCGATGGCGGCGTCGTCCATCGCGATCGACGGCGTGGCGCCCGGCGCGATCAGGACATGCGCCGTGGCGGCTTTTCTCGGCGAGCACAGCTTTTCGAGCAGCGCGTGGCCGAAGACGAGCAGGCGTGCGCCGCGCCACGACTGCCGTTGGGCGACGAAGAGTCGGTGCCAGTCCCGCGCGATGAGCGCTTCCCACAACGCGGGTGGCGCACAGAGCACGGCGCCGTTCTCATCGAACAGGGTGAGCGCATCGCGCAGCGGACCGCGCGTGGCGCCGATGCCGGCACGCGCGATCTCGGTCGCCTGCAATTCGTTGAGGCGCCGCTTGGCCTGCGGAAAATGCAGCCAGGCCAGGCCGTTGAAAAGGTCGTGAAGGTTGTTGCGCGTGGGTACGCAGCCGGTGCGGAAGATGAAGGCTTCGTACGCTTCGCCGGCCGGTGCGCTGTCTCCCGGTACGAAGCGAAGCGGGCCGGCAGGCAGGTCGATGGAAAACGGCTCGGCGGACAGGGTCTCGGCAACGGGCGCGCCGTGCCCGGCCCTCTCCAGGACGCGCGCCGCTCGGGGCGCGTAGGGGGCCAGCCAAGGCTGCGCGGCGCCGGCCGGGTTCACGACGGCATGGGGCCGACGTACTGCACCTTGTTGGGCGTCTTCTCCGGTGTCAGCAGGAACAGCTCGGGGTATTTCTTGAAGAGCTTCGGCGAACTCGCGCTCTTGCTCAGCAGTTTCTCGGCGCGCAGCCGCTCCGCGGCCACGTTGAGTTCCACCTTGTTGCCCATGCCCAGTTCGGCGACCGCGTCGAGGATGCGGATCACCTCGTCGGGCAACACCGGCGCGGGCGGCGCGGCCTTCGGCGCCACGGCCTTCGCGCGCCGCGGGGCACGCTTGGCAGCGGTCTTTGCCAGCGCCACCGCCGTCTTCGGCGCCTGATGGTGCTGCAGGTCGACGAAGCTGTCGTAGATCGCCACCGTGTCGTCGCCGGTCTTGCCCTGCTGGCCGATGCCGCAGACGCGGCAGCCCTTTTCGCGCAGCCGGATCACGAGCGGCGCGAAGTCCGAATCGGAGGACACCAGCACGGCGATGTCCGGACGCTCGGCGACCGCGAGGTCCATGGCGTCGACCGCGAGCGCGATGTCGGTGCTGTTCTTGCCGGACGAGAGGTTGACCATCGGCCGCACCGACAGCCGCTTGAACAGCGCCTGCTGCTTCATCGCGGTCTCGGCATTGCAGTAGGCGCGCCGCACGTGGATGGCGCCGTGCTCGGTCATCGTGCGCTGCACGGCCTGCTCGATCACGTCGGCGGAGACGTTGTCGGCGTCGATCAGCAGCATGACGCGCGGCGGCGTATTCACGCGAGCCTCCAGGCCAGCGTTTCGCCGCCGCGCAGGGGCTTCAGCGTGGCGTCGCCGTAGGGCACGGTCTCGGGCACGGTCCAGCTCTCGCGCCGCAGGGTCACGGTGTCGGTGTTGCGCGGCAGGCCGTAGAAGTCGGCGCCGTGGAAGCTCGCGAAGCCTTCGAGCTTGTCGAGAGCGCCGGCGTTGTCGAAGGCCTCGGCATACAGCTCGATGGCGGTGAGCGCGGTGTAGCAGCCGGCGCAGCCCAGTGCATGCTCCTTGAGGTGAGCGGCATGCGGCGCACTGTCGGTGCCGAGGAAGAAGCGATCGCTGCCGCTGGTGGCAGCCTCGACCAGCGCGACGCGGTGCGTCTCGCGCTTGAGCACCGGCAGGCAGTAGTAGTGAGGCCGGATGCCGCCGGTGAAGATCGCGTTGCGGTTGTAGAGCAGATGGTGCGCGGTGATGGTGGCGGCGGTGAAGCGGCTCGCATCGCGCACGTACTGGGCGCCCTCCTTCGTCGTGAGGTGCTCGAACACCACCTTGAGTTCGGGGAAGTCGCGCCGCAGCGGGATCATCACGCGGTCGATGAACACCGCCTCGCGGTCGAACAGGTCGATCGCCGGATCGGTGACTTCGCCGTGGATCAGCAGCAGCAGGCCGTGCTTCTGCATCGCCTCCAGCGTGGCGTAGGTCTTACGGATGTCGGTCACGCCGGCATCGCTGTTGGTGGTCGCGCCGGCCGGGTAGAGCTTGAGCGCGCGCACGCCGGCCGCGGCGGCCCGTTCGATTTCGTCCGGGGCGAGCTTGTCGGTGAGGTAGAGCGACATCACGGGCTCGAAGCGGACACCGGCGGGCACCGCTTCGAGGATGCGTGCGCGGTAGTCGATGGCCTGCTGCGCAGTGGTCACGGGCGGGCGCAGGTTCGGCATGATCAGTGCGCGGCCGAACTGGCGTGCCGAGTGCGGCACGACGGCTTCGAGCGCGGCGCCGTCGCGCACGTGCAGGTGCCAGTCGTCGGGGCGGGTGATGGTGAGGGTGTCGGCGGGGCTTGTCATGGGGCGGGATTGTCCCATCGCGCGCCGGCGTCGCGTCATTCCACTTCCCATCGATGCCAATTGATACGATCCAGCAGCAGAATGAAGAAGGAGGCTCGATGGCTTACTTGAAGGAATTGAAAGTCACGTTCACCCGAAAGCGAGTGGACGATGACCTGTTGAGCAAGCCTGTCGAGAGCGCGCAGCAGGTCTATGAACTGTTCAAGGACATGCAGGACGAAACGAAGGAAAAGGTCGTTGTCCTGCACCTGAATCCCCAGCTGGAAATCCTGTCCTATGAAGTGGCGTCCATGGGCACAGCGCATCACGCGGTGCTCGAACCGGTGGAGATATACAGGAACGCGATGCTCGCGAGAGCGTCCTCGCTGGTCGTGGTCCACAACCATCCTTCCGGGACCTGCAAGCCTTCAAACGCCGACCTCGCCGTGGCACTCCGCTTGAGTGAACTCGGCAAGCTGCACGACATGATTCTTCAAGACTTCATCATCATCGGCTTCGGTGAGTTCTACAGTTTTCGCGACCACGGCCGGTTCTGACCTGCGGGACAGCAGAGTCAGGCCGCACAAGCGCGCGCCGCACCCAGGATCACTTCATCGGACGGCAGCTTGCCGATGCCCGGCAGGCCCTCCTTCTCGCACTCGATTTCCGCCCAGCGCACGATGCCGTCGCGATCGATCATGAACTGCGCCTTCAGTTGCGGCCATTGCCTGTCGACCTCACCCATGTCGGTCGGCGTGCAGACGTAGCCGTCGAGCGCTCCGATGACCTTGGCCGCCTCCGGTACCGGCAGCGGCTCCGGCAGGTCGCCGAAAGGATTCACGCGGGTCTGCTCCAACTGCTGCAGCATCTCCGGCGTCGACTCGGGCTTCGGAACCCGAAAGGCCCGGTGGATCGACAGCTCGGGGTCGGACGCGAGGCGCAGGCGCGTGGGCCTGAACTTGAAATAGAGCCGCGCGTTTTCCGGTTCCGTCGCCACGACCGCCAGCGTCTCGACGCCCATGGCCTTCAGTTTCTGTTCGAGCGCCCCGAGCTGGACGATCTGGCGCCGGCAGAACGGGCACCACAAGCCCACCAGCAGCGCGAGGAACAAAGGGCTCCGTCCGCGATAGTCGGCAAGCGAAACGGTCTCGGGGCCGGCCACGGCCGGAAGCGCAAAGTCGGGAGCCGGTTCGCCCGGCGCCACGGGGTGGTTCATCGCGATTGCCATGTCGAGGCTCCTTCAGGCAGGTTCAGCAGAGGAACGGAAGCACCATCAGGGCGTCGGGCTCGAGGCCGGCGCGCTCGCATACTGCTTGTGCCTTGGCGAGATAGGTTTCCGCCTGTGCGGGGCGCCCGGCATCGAGGTACAGCGTAGCCAAACCATCGTAGCAGGGAAAGAGGAGCTGAGGCTCGTCAACCTGCTCTGCGAGTTGCAAGGCTTCGGTGTACGACGCGAAGGCGCGCGCGTGGTCGCCGTGGCACTGGTAGATCTGGCCCAGCACGATCAGCGGCACCGCGAGGTGGTCGAGCAATCCCAGCCGGCGATCGAGGCTGGCGGCTGCGTTCGCCGCCTCGATGCCCTCGGCCTCGCAACGGTTGGTCAGCGCGCAGTAGGCGACGGCGAGATTGGCGTACAGGCGCGACTGGAATCCGAGGTCGCCGACCTTCCGCGCGGTCTCGAGGCCGCGCAGGCAGGTCTCGATGCTGCGCTGCGGGTCGAGCGAGGCATACAGCACACCCAGGTTGGTGTAGCCGCGGCAGGCGGCCTGCAGCATGTTGTTGGCTTCGGCCTGGGCGACGCTGTTTTCGACATGTTCCACGGCCTCGGCGGGCCGGCCCAGCCGGGCCAGCGCGACGCCAAGTGTGTTGCAGGCCTCGGCGCGCACGACGCTCGCTTCCCTTGCGCGCCCTGCCGGTTCGGCGGGCACCTCGGCCAGCGCGCGCTGCGCGAGCGCCAATGCCCTGTCGTTGTCACCGGCCCGAAAGGCCAGCCGCCCCATTTCCTGGAAAAGGTGTGCACGTTCGATCGGATCGCCGTTTTCGCCCAGCCGTTCGAGGCCGGCTGTGAAGCAGGCGCCGGCGCGCTCGCGCTCGCCCGCTTCCCAGTGCAGGCCACCCGTCTTGCGCAGAACGCGCGCAGTGCGGATGGGATCGACTTGCCGCTCGTCCGCGCGCTGCACGATCTCGTACTGCGCGAGCGCATCGCTGCGTCGCCCCTGCAGCCCGAACAGATCGGCAATGCGCTCGCGCGCGTCCAGTTCCGCGGCTTCGACCTCGGCCTTCGCGGCTGGCGTGTCGGCGGTCGACCCGGCCAGCGTGCGCAGGGCGCGTTCGTAGTGGCGGACGGCGTCGTCATTGGCATAGACGGCGCGCGCCCAATCGCCGGCCGCCACGAGGTAGTGGGCGCCGTGCGCCTTGTCCGGCGAAAGGCTCCAGTGCCGGGCCAGCGCCTCCAGATCAGCCAGTCGCAGAGGGCTTCGGGCTTCGTCCTCGACGGGCGCCTTTGCGTCGACGCCCAGCACGGTTTCGAGGGCGCGACCGGCGCGATGGTGCAGATCGGTGCGCCGCGACAGCAGCAGGTTCTGATAGGCGACTTCGTGCAGCAACGCGTGCGTGAAACACCAGCCTCGTCCGGACGTACGGACGAGATTGGCCGCCGCCAGCCGATGCAGCGACGCTTCGAGCGATCGCGGCTCGCTCGCGATGCGCTGCAACAGCATGCTGTCGAAGTCGGCGCCCAACACGGCTGCTTCCTGCAGCGTGCGCCGATCGTCGGTGCCCAGCCGGTCGATGCGCGACAACAGCAGTCCGTAGAGTGTCGGCGGCACATCCACGCCTTCGCACGGGTCCTCGCAGGACCAGAGCCCGTCCTTTCGTACCAGCAAGCCACGCCCCGCGAGGCTGCGAACGATCTCCTCGACGAACAGCGGATTGCCGCCCGCACGCGCCGCGACGAAATCGAGCAAGGGGGCCAGATCGTCATCTGCCGGCGCGCCCAACAGGTGGAGCACGAGCGATCGTGCGTCCTGCTCGCCCAACGGGCTCAGGTCGATCACGGACTGCTCGGCACGACCCGCGCGCAGAGAACGCGCATCGGGACGCTGGAAGGCAAGCACCATGAACGGCCGGTCCGCGAGCTGGTCGACGACCTCGCCCAGCAGGTCCACCGAAGCCGCATCCGCCCAGTGCAGGTCATCGACCACGACCATCACCGGCTGCTGCGACAGGCGGCGCTCGATCAGCGCCCGCGCCGCCAGCGTGATCTGGCGCTGCAGTTGCTCGGGCTCGATATCGCGAGGCCGCGCCTCCTGGATGCCGAGAAGGTAGTTCAGCACTTGCGCCACCGCATCGGCCTCGTCCGCTCCGGCACCGAGCGCTGCCAGGCCCTCCTGCAGCTTGCGCCGGGCTGCTTCCAGCGAGTCGCCCGTCTCGACACGGTACGCATCGCGGAACAGCGCACCGAAGGTGCCGTAGGTCGGCTCGCCGAGCGACGAGCAGGTGGCACGACGAACGCCCGTCGCCTTGAAGCGCCCATCGTCTTCAAGGCGCGCGAACAACTCGGCCAGCAAGCGCGATTTGCCGGCGCCGGCCTCGCCGACCACGCTGACGACCTGGGCCTGCCCGCCCTGCATGCGGTCGAATGCGGCCAGCAGGTGCCCGAGCGCATCGCCGCGCCCGACCAGCGGCGCCGACAGCCCGAGGTCGGCGAGCCCGCGCGCGGACGCCAGTTCTTTGCGAATGCCGATCAGGCCATGCACCCGCATCGGTTCGGCCTTGCCGCGCAGCGCCAGTTCCGCGGGCGGCTCGAAGTCGAAGCGGTGCCGCACCATCGCATGCGTCGCTTCCGACAGCAGCACCCGGCCCGGCGCAGCCGCCGTCAGCAACCGCGATGCCGTATTCACGGTGTCGCCGGTGACCGCGTAGGTACCGCCGGTGCCGCTGCCCAGGCTACCGGCGACGACCGCCCCGGTGTGCACGCCGATGTGCAGCGTAACCGCCCGCCCGAGGCGCGCCATCCATTGCGCGCTGAGCTGCTCGACGCCCCGCAACATGTCCTGCGCAGCCTCCACGGCGCGCAGGGGATCGTCCTCGTGCGCGCGCGGCGCGCCGAACACCGCCATCACCGCATCGCCGACGAACTTCTCGACAAAGCCGTCGTAGCGCGCAATGGCCTGCGCCATCACGGCGAACAGCGCGTTCTGAAAAGTGCGCAGCGTTTCGGGGTCGAGGCCTTCGGCGAGTGACGTGAAGCCGGTCAGGTCGGCGAACACCACCGTGACCTGCCGGCGATCGGCTTCATGGCTGGGTTCGCTTGCGGCCAGTGGCGGCGGCACGGCAGAGGTCGCGGGGCCGGCCGCACCGCGCGCCGTGCCGCAGCGCGGGCAGAACGCAAAGTCGGACTCGCATTCATAGCCGCACGACGCACAGGAACAGGCGAGCCGTCGCCCGCAGCGCTGGCAGAAGGAAGACGTGGGCAGCACATCGGCGCCGCAGCCGGCACAGGTCGTGGTCATCGAGCGTTCCGTGGCCCCGATGCTGCTCCAACTCCGCCGCCCGCGCCATGGCGGGGGCCCGGGGTGCTACGCGTCCGGCGCGGCGTCAGCTGTCGTGCCTCGCGCCCGTTCCAGGATGAAATCGATGAAGGTCCGCGTCGCCAGCGTGTGCTGGCGGTTCGGCATGTAGAGCATGAACATCTGCGTGCCGAAGATGCTGAGCCGCCAGTCGTCGAGCGTGGTCACGACGTCGCCGCGCCGCACGTCATCGTTCACCACGTAGTCGGGCACGAGCCCGATGCCCAGCCCGGCCAGGATGGCCTGCCGCAGGAACAGAAAGTTCTCCGAGATCAGCGTGGGCTCCAGCACCACTTCGCGGCGCTCTTCGCCTTGATAGGCCGACACGCGCAGTTGACGCCCGATCACCGCCGCGGTGACCACCGGCGCGCTCTGCAATTGATCGAGCTGCGTGGGCAGGGCGTGCGTCTGCGCATAGGCCGTCGATGCACAGGCCACGTAGCGCACCGGTCCCAGTTCGCGCGCCACGAGGTTTTGCGGCGGCTCGGGGATCACGCGGATCGCGATGTCCACTTCGTCGCGCAGCAGATCCTCGATGCGGTTCTCGAACAGCACGTCGAGCACGATGCCGGGGTATTGGCGCTTGAAGTCGATGAGCCACTCGGACATCACGAGTTGCCCGTAGCCGCTGGGGACGCTCAGCCGCACGCGGCCTTGCAGGCTCTGGCCCAGCGTGGTCACCGATTCTCTCGCCGCCATCAGCTCGCCCTGGATGGCGAGGCCGTGCTGGTAGAGCCGCAGGCCGATCTCCGTCGGCTCGGCGCGCCGCGTGGTGCGCCGCACCAGTTGCGCCCCGACCGAGCGTTCGAGCTGGTTCAGGTGATAGCTCACATTGGCGCGGCTCATCTTCAGTCGTCGCGCGGCTGCGCTCAGATTGCCGGCGTCGAGGATTTCGACCAGCAGAGTCAGCGATTGCAGGTCCATGGCAGCTATTGTGTCAAAAATCCTTTGACAGTCTGTCAATGGGTAATGCAATTGTCAAAGCCGGGTGCCGGATCAAGAATCGAGGATTCACCCTCAAGGAACCGTCCGGTTCCGCCATCCGGAGACACACAGCATGGCCACGACTCCCACCTCTTCTACGTCCGAACCCGTCACGTTCCAGCGAGATGCCGATGTGCTGGTCGTGACTATCGACAACCCCCCCGTCAATGCGTTGGGCGTCGATGTCCGCCGCGGTCTGGCGGCTGCGATCGACGCGGCCGAAGCCGACGGCGGCGTGGCCGCGGTGCTGATCGTGGGTGCGGGACGCAACTTCATCGCCGGCGCGGACATCCGCGAGTTCGGCAAGACACCGCAACCGCCGTCGCTGCCGGAAGTCTGCGCCCGGATCGAGAACTGCAGCAAGCCCGTGGTGGCTGCGATCCACGGTGCCGCTCTCGGTGGCGGCCTGGAGATCGCGCTGTCGGCACACTACCGCCTGGCAGTGGCCTCGGCCAAGCTCGGCCTGCCTGAAGTGCAGCTCGGCCTGCTCCCCGGTTCCGGCGGCACGCAGCGTGCGCCGCGCCTGATCGGCGTGAAGCCCGCGCTCGAACTCATGCTGAGCGGCCGCCACGCCGGCGCGAAGGAAGCGCTGTCGCTGGGCCTGGTCGACCGCCTCGGCGAAGGAACCGAAGCGCTGCCGCAAGGGCTCGCCTACGCGAAGGAACTCGTCGCCGCCAAGGCGCCGGTGCGCCGCACGCGCGATGCGCAAGGGCTGGCCGACGCCGAAGCGAGCCGCGCCGCGCTCGAAGCCGCCCGTGCCGACACTGCCAAGAAGAGCCGCGGCCTGTTCTCGCCGATGAAGATCATCGAAGCCGTCGAAGCCGCGCTCACGCAGCCCTTCGACGAAGGCATGGCGCTCGAACGCAAGCTCTTCCTGCAATGCATCGACAGCCCGCAGCGCGCCGGCCTGATCCACGCCTTCTTCGCGGAACGCGAAGTGTTGAAGGCGCCCGAAACCAAGGCCGGCAAGCCTCGCCCGCTGGATGCAGCCGGGATCGTCGGCGGCGGCACCATGGGCGCCGGCATCGCGGTCGCGATGCTCGACGCCGGCATGCCCGTCACCATGATCGAACGCGACGAGCCCAGCCTCGCGCGCGGCCGTGCCCATGTCGAGAAGGTCTACGACGGCCTGATCCAGAAAGGCCGCATGACGGCCGAGGCCAAGGCCGCCGTGATGGCGCGCTTCAGTGGCTCGACCTCCTACGATGCGCTGGCGAAGGTCGACATCGTGGTCGAGGCCGTGTTCGAGGAGATGGGCGTCAAGAAGGCCGTCTTCGCCGAGCTCGACCGCGTCTGCAAGCCCGGCGCGGTGCTCGCCACCAACACCTCCTACCTGGACATCGACGAGATCGCGGCCAGCATCTCGCGCCCGGCCGACGTGGTGGGCCTGCACTTCTTCTCGCCGGCCAACATCATGAAGCTGCTGGAGATCGTGGTGCCCGCCAAGGTGAGCGCCGACGTGGTCGCCACCGGCTTCGAACTCGCGAAGAAGCTCAGGAAGGTGCCGGTGCGCGCCGGCGTGTGCGACGGCTTCATCGGCAACCGCATCCTCGCGGTGTACCGCCAGGCCGCCGACCACATGATGGAAGACGGTGCATCGCCCTATCAGATCGACAAGGCCGTGCGCGACTTCGGCTACCCGATGGGCCCGTTCCAGGTGTCCGACCTCGCGGGCGGCGACATCGGCTGGGCCACGCGCAAGCGCAAGGCCGCCACGCGCGACCCGAAGGCGCGCTACGTGCAAGTGGCCGACCGCATCTGCGAGCGCGGCTGGTTCGGCCAGAAGACGCAGCGCGGCTACTACCTCTATCCCGAAGGCGCGCGCGCCGGCAAGGAAGACCCGGAGGTGCTCGCGATCATCGACGCCGAGCGCCAGCGCGCGGGCATCACGCCGCGCAGCTTCACCGACGACGAGATCATGCGCCGCTACATGGCCGCGATGATCAACGAAGGCGCCAACGTCGTGCACCAGCGCATCGCGCTGCGCCCGCTCGACGTTGACGTGACCTTCCTCTACGGCTACGGCTTCCCGCGCCATCGCGGCGGTCCGATGAAGTACGCCGACACCGTGGGCCTTGCCAATGTGCTGGCCGATATCCGCGAATTCGCGAAGCAGGACCCGCTGTTCTGGAAACCCTCGCCGCTGCTGGTCGAACTGGTCGAACGCGGCGCCGATTTCGCCAGCCTCAATCAATCCGAATAAGGAGAACTCCCCATGCGCGAAGCCGTCATCGTCTCAACCGCCCGCACGCCGCTCACCAAGGCGCACCGCGGTGAATTCAACATCACGTCCGGCGCAACGCTGGCCGCCTTTGCGGTGAAGGCCGCGGTGGAGCGCTCGGGCATCGACCCCGCGCTGATCGAGGACGCGATCCTCGGCTGCGGCTACCCCGAAGGCACCACCGGCCGCAACATCGCGCGCCAGAGCATCATCCGCGCAGGCCTGCCGATCGGCATCGCCGGCACCACGGTCAACCGCTTCTGCGCATCGGGCCTGCAGGCCATCGCCATGGCGGCGGGCCGCATCGTGGTCGACGGCGCCCCGGCCATGATCGCGGGCGGCGTGGAAAGCATCTCGCAGATCCGCACCCGCAGCGCCACCGACAGCGGCGACAGCGGCATGGACCCCTGGATCGTCGAGCACAAACCGGCGCTCTACATGGCGATGATCGAGACGGCCGACATCGTGGCCCAGCGCTATGGCATCAGCCGTGAGGCGCAGGACCGCTTCTCGGCAGAAAGCCAGCGCAAGACCGAGGAAGCGCAGATCGCCGGCCGCTACAAGGACGAGATCGTCGCCTGCTCCACGACGATGTCGGTGACCGACAAGGAGACGAAGGAAGTCACCTACCGCGAAGTCACAGCGACGGAAGACAACTGCAACCGCCGCGGCACGACCTACGACGCGCTCGCCAAGCTCAAGCCGGTGATGGGCGAGGACAAGTTCATCACCGCCGGCAACGCATCGCAGCTCTCCGACGGCGCCTCGGCCTGCGTGCTGATGGAAGCCAAGGAAGCGGAGCGCGCCAACCTCAAGCCGCTGGGCGCCTTCCGCGGCCTCGCCGTGGCCGGCTGCGAGCCCGACGAAATGGGCATCGGCCCGGTGTTCGCGGTGCCGAAACTGCTGGCGCGCCACGGCCTGAAGGTCGACGATATCGATCTCTGGGAACTCAACGAAGCCTTTGCTTCGCAGTCCATCTACTGCCAGGAAAAGCTCGGCATCCCGGCCGAACGGCTCAACGTCAACGGCGGCGCGATCTCCATCGGCCATCCGTTCGGCATGACGGGCGCGCGGCTCGCCGGCCACGTGCTGATCGAAGGCAAGCGCCGCGGCGCGAAGTACGCCGTGGTCACGATGTGCATTGCCGGCGGCATGGGCGCCGCCGGCCTGTTCGAGATTTACTGACCCCCAGGCTGCGCGCACTTCGTGTCGCTTCGCCCAACCCCTTGCAGGGGACAACACCAGCGGCCCGGCAAAGCCGGTTCCGCGGTGTTCCACGCCAAGAGCCAACTATTGAATTGAGAGGCATCCCATGGACCTGAACTTCACCCCCGAAGAAGAAGCCTTCCGCAGCGAAGTGCGCGACTTCCTGGCAGCGAAGCTGCCGAAGCGGCTCTCCGACAAGGTCGCGACCGGCAAGCACCTGGCCAAGGCCGACATGCAGGAATGGCACGCCATCCTCAACGAGCGCGGCTGGCTGGCGAACCACTGGCCCGAACAGTACGGCGGCCCCGGCTGGACCGCCGTCGAGAAGTTCATCTTCGAGAACGAATGCGCGCTGGCGCATGCGCCGCGCATCGTGCCCTTCGGCGTGAACATGCTCGGCCCGGTGCTCATCAAGTACGGCAACGAGGCGCAGAAGCGCCACTGGCTGCCGCGCATCCTCGACGGCTCGGACTGGTGGTGCCAGGGCTATTCGGAACCCGGCGCGGGCTCCGACCTGGCTTCGGTCAAGACCTCCGCCGTGCGCGGCGTGGATGCCAAGGGCGACCACTACATCGTCAACGGCCAGAAGACCTGGACCACGCTCGGCCAGCACGCCAACATGATCTTCTGCCTCGTGCGCACCAACCGCGAGGCGAAGAAGCAGGAGGGCATCAGCTTCCTGCTGATCGACATGACATCGCCGGGCGTCGAAGTGCGCCCGATCATCACGCTCGACGGCGAGCATGAAGTCAACGAAGTGTTCTTCAGCGACGTGCGCGTGCCGGCCGAGAACCTCGTCGGCGAGGAAGACAAGGGCTGGACCTGCGCCAAGTACCTGCTGACCTACGAGCGCACCAACATCGCCGGCGTCGGCTTCTCGGTGGCCGCAATGGAGCAGTTGAAGGTCATCGCTGGCAAGCAGACGAAGAACGGCCGCCCGCTCGCCGAAGACCCCGCCTTTGCGGCGCGCATGGCGAAGGTCGAGATCGACCTGGAGAACATGAAGACCACCAACCTGCGCGTGATCGCGGCAGTGGCTGGCGGCGGGGTGCCGGGCGCGGAAAGCTCGATGCTGAAGATCCGCGGCACCGAGATTCGCCAGGAGATCTCGTCGCTGACCCGCCGCGCGATGGGCGCGCAAGCCCGCCCGTTCGTCGCCGAGGCGCTGGGGGAAGGCTATACGGGCGAGACTTTCAGCCCCGCACCGGCAGCGGCCGCGCGCTACTTCAACAACCGCAAGCTGTCGATCTTCGGCGGCTCGAACGAAATCCAGAAGAACATCATCTCCAAGATGATTCTTGGACTGTAGAGGGGGCAATACCTGCGGCCCGGCGAAGCCGGCTCCGCGGTGTTCCTGGAATTGATCGCGCCCAGTGCGCAGGAGATATGAAATGAATTTCGAACACACCGAAGACCGGCGCATGCTCGCCGACAGCCTGAACCGCTTCATCGCGGAGCAATACGCCTTCGAGACGCGCGACCGCATCGCCAAGTCCGACCAGGGATTCAGCACGGAGATCTGGCAGCAGTTCGCCGATCTGGGCGTGATCGGCGCGCTGTTCAGCGAAGCCGATGGCGGCTTCGGCGGCGGCGGCTTCGATGTCGCCGTGGTCTTCGAGGCACTGGGCCGTGGCCTGGTGGTCGAGCCGCTGCTGGGCGCGGTGATGGCCGGCGAGGCGATCTCGATGGCGGGCAACGAGACGCAGAAGGGCCTGCTTGCAGAAATCGTCGGCGGCACCACGATCGCCACGCTCGCGCATGACGAACCCGAGACCCACTACGAACTCAGCCGCGTGCAGACGCGCGCCGAGCGCAGCGGCGACGGCTGGGTGCTGAAGGGCACCAAGGCGGTCGTGCAGCAAGGCGAACAAGCGAACCTCTTCGTCGTCTCCGCCCGCACTTCGGGCGCGGTGGACGACGAAGCCGGCATCTCGCTCTTCCTCGTGCCCGCGAAGACGGCCGGCCTGACGGTGCGCGGCTGCCCCGCCATCGACGGAGGTCGCGTGGCCGAACTCGGCTTCGACACCGTGAAGCTCGGCGCCGACGCCCTGCTGGGCACCGAAGGCCAGGGCTACGCCACGCTGGAACGCGCGGTCGGCCGCGGCGTGCTCGCGCTGTGCGCCGAAGCGCTCGGCGCGATGGAAGCCGCCAAGACCGCCACGCTGGAGTACCTGCGCACGCGCAAGCAGTTCGGCACGCTCATCGGCAGCTTCCAGGCATTGCAGCACCGCATGGCGGACCTGCTGCTGGAGATCGAGCAGGCGCGCTCGGCCGTGATCAATGCGGCAGCAGCCATCGACGCCGATCACGTGACGCGCGAGCGCGCGCTGTCGGCGGCCAAGGTCAGCATCGGCCGCATCGGCACGCTGGTCGCCGAGGAAAGCATCCAGATGCATGGCGGCATCGGCATGACCTGGGAACTGCCGCTGGCCCACTACGCCAAGCGCCTGGTGATGATCGACCACCAGCTCGGCGACGAAGACCACCACCTCCAGCGCTACATCGCGCTCGGAAAGGAGCGTCACTGATGAAAGGCACCCTGCCGCTGGCCGGCGTCCGCGTTCTCGACCTCTCGCGCATCCTCGCCGGGCCGTGGTGCGGCATGGTGCTGGCCGACCTCGGCGCCGAGGTGATCAAGGTCGAGCATCCCGCGCGCGGCGACGACACGCGCGACTGGGGCCTGCGTGTCGGCAACACCGAGACGGCCTACTTCAACAGCGTCAACCGCAACAAGCGCTCGATCGGCCTCGACCTGCAGACGCCGGAAGGCCAGGAGATCGCCCGCGAGCTTGCGAAGAAGAGCGACGTCGTGATCCAGAACTTCAAGTTCGGTGGCATCGACAAGCTCGGTCTCGGCTACGAGGCCTTGCGCGAGGTCAATCCGGGCCTGATCTACTGCTCGATCTCGGGCTATGACCGTACCGGCCCCGAAGCAGCACGTCCCGGCTACGACCTGGTCGTGCAGGGTGAAGCCGGCCTGATGGCGCTCAACGGCGAAGCCGACCAGCCGCCGCTGAAGTTCGGCGTCGCAGCGGTCGACCTCTTCACCGGCATGTACTCGGCGCAGGCCGTCCTCGCTGCGCTGTACGAGCGCGAGAAGACCGGCACGGGCCGCCACATCGAGATGGCGCTGTTCGACTGCGGCCTCATGATCACGGCCTACTACGGCCTCGAAGCCCTGCTCATGGGCGAGGACCCGCCGCGCTACGGCAACGCCCATCCGTCGATCGTGCCCTACGGCGTCTTCGATGCCGAGGATGGCCCGCTGGTCATCACCGTCGGCAACAACAGCCAGTTCGCGCGCTTCTGCACCGATGTGATCGAGCGGCCCGACCTCGCGGACGACGAACGCTTCAAGACCAACATCCTGCGCTCCGCCAACCGCGAGGCGCTGATGCCCGAGATCAACCGCGAACTCGGCAGGCGCAAGCGCAAGGCGCTGCTCGAACAGCTCACACGCTCGGGCATCCCCTGCGGCGAAGTGCTCGGCCTGCTCGAAGCGCTGCAGTCCAAGCGCGCCACCGATGCCGGGCTCGTGACCACGCAGCCGCACCCCGTGGCCGGCAGCGTCAACGTGCTCGCGCCGCCCTACCGCTTCGACGGCGAACGCCTGCCGGTGCGCAGCGCCCCGCCGCAGCTCGGCGAAGGCACGCGCGACGTGCTGCAGTCGCTGCTCGGCCTCTCCGACGAGAAGCTCTCCCAACTGAAATCGAATGGCGTCCTCTGACGCCGCATCCTGAAGAACACATGGCCTCCCGTTTCCCGACTTCCGTCCGCAACCCCGCACGCCGCGCATTGCTCGCCCTCGCACTGCCGCTGCTGGCAGGTTCCGCTTTCGCACAGGCTCAAGCCTGGCCCACCAAGCCCATCACGATCATCGTGCCCTTCCCCGCCGGCGGCCCGACCGACACGGCGACGCGCATCATCGGCCAGAAGATGTCGCTCGGCCTCAAGCAGCCGGTGCTGATCGACAACCGCAGCGGCGCATCGGGCATCATCGGCGCCGCCGCAGCCGCCAAGGCCGCGCCGGACGGCTACACGCTGGTGATGCTGGCGACGCCCACCCTGCTTGCGGGACACCTGTACGGCCCCACCAGCTACGACATCTTCAAGAACTTCACGCCGGTCGGAACGACCTACGACCTGCCGATCGTGATGGTGGTCAACCCCAAGGCGCTGCCTGAAGTGACGGGCCTGCAGCAACTGATCGCCAAGGCCAAGGAGCAAGGCGGCAAGTTCAACTACACGACGGCAGGCACGGGCAGCTTCGGCCACCTGACCACCGAGTCGCTCAAGACGGTCGGCCACTTCGACATGCAGCATGTGCCCTACCGCGGCAGCGCGCCGGCCGTGACGGACCTGATCGGCGGGCAAGTGCCGATGATGTTCTCGGACCTCATCGCCGTGCTGCCGCACATCAAGTCCGGCACGCTGCGCGCCATCGCCGTCGGTTCGTCCAAGCGCGTGAGCCTGCTGCCCGACGTGAAGACGGTGGCCGAGCAAGGCTTCCCCGGCTTCGACGCCACCTCGTGGGGCGGAATGCTCGCGCCCGCCGGTACGCCGAAGGAAGTGATCGCGCGCCTGAACGCCGAGCTGAAGAAGGCACTGGCCGACAAGGAAGTGCAGGAGAAGCTCGAAGGCGTCGGCACCTTCGCGGCCTTCCAGACCCCCGAGCAGATGGCCACGCGCATGCGCCAGGACTACGAGCGCTGGGGCAAGGTGATCCGCGACAACAACATCACCAACAAGTAGGCCGTGCTCCGGGCCGGGGGACGGCCCGGCGCATCATTCGAGACAAGACCCGCACCAGGAGACAGCATCCATGAGCCGAACCAGCGAACCCCGGATCGCAGCGCCCTTCAGCGCGTCCTTTCCCATCCGCAGCCTCGCGGACATCCGCCGGCTCGAGGAGACACCGCTCGAAGAGGCGCTGACCGTTCGCAGCACCTACGAGATCTTCCGCAACGCCGGTGCCGCCTTCGGCGACAAGACCGCGCTGACCTTCCTGCGCACGGGCAACCCGGCGGACGAGCCGATCCGCTGGTCCTACGCCGAGTTGCTGGCCGGCATCCACCAGACCGCCAACGCACTGCACACGCTCGGCGTCGGGTCCGACGACGCGGTCGCCGTGCTGCTGCCGGGTTGCCTGGAGTACCACCTCGCGCTGTGGGGCGGTGCGGCGGCCGGCATCGTGCAGCCGCTCAACCCGCTGCTGACCGACGAAAAGCTGGTCTCGCTGATGACGGCCGGCCGGGCCAAGGTGCTGATCGCCTATGGCTCCGACGCCGAGTCCGGCATGTGGTCGAAGGCGATGCGGCTTCGCAGCCAGGTGCCCACGCTCACCACGGTGCTGCGCGTGGCACCCCACGACGAAGCGCCAGGCAGCGCAGGTGCCTTGCCCGAAGGCGTGGCCGACTTCAAGGCCCTGCGCGAACGCGAGCCCGACGACCATCTGGTGAGCGGACGCGACATCCAGGCCAGCGACATCGCCGCCTACTTCCACACCGGCGGCACCACGGGCGCGCCCAAGCTGGCGCGCCACAGCCACGGCGCGCAGGTGTTCACCGCCTGGGCCAGCGTGAATGTCGCGGGCCAGGGTTCGAGCGACGTCTCCATCAATGGCTATCCGCTGTTCCACGTCGCGGGCGTGCTGCCGGCCTCGCTGGCCTCGCTCTCGGCGGGCGTGGAAGTGATCATTCCGACCACTTCGCTGCTGCGCAACAAGGAGGTGCTCGCCAACTACTGGCGGCTGGTCGAGAAGTACCGGCCGACCTCGCTGTCGGCCGTGCCGACCGTGCTGGCGGCGCTGGCGAATGTGCCGCTGGACGGCGCGGACATCTCGTCGATCCGCTACTGCCGCACCGGCGCCGCCGTGCTCGCACCGGAACTCGCGGCGCGCTTCGAGCGCCTCTTCGGCCTGCACGTGCACGAGAGCCTGGGCATGACGGAGATGGCTGGCATTTCCACCATCACGCCTCCGGGCGTGATCGGGCCCGCGGGCTGCGTCGGCTTTCCGCTTCCCTTCACGCAATTGCGCATCGTCGCGCTCGACGAGAACGGCAATGCCAGCGACCGCGACCTGCCTGCGGGCGAACAGGGCATGGTGCTGTTCAAGTCGCCGAACCTGTTCTCGGGCTTCGTCGACCCGGCCGACAACACCAAGGCCTTCACGGCCGACGGCTGGCTCGCCACGGGCGACCTGGGCTGGATGGACGACGAGGGACGGCTGAACCTCAGCGGCCGCTCGAAGGACCTGATCATCCGCAGCGGCCACAACATCGATCCCAAGGTGATCGAGGACGCGCTCGGCGCGCACCCGGCGGTGCAACTCTGCGCTGCCGTCGGTGCGCCCGATGCCTATGCTGGCGAGCTGCCGGTGATCTTCGCGACGCTCGTGCCGGGCGCATCGGCGAGCGAGGAAGAGCTGCTGGCCTTCACCGCCGGGCGGGTCGACGAGGCGCCGGCCAAGCCCAAGTCCGTGATCGTCATCGAGACGATGCCGATGACCAACGTCGGCAAGATCTACAAGCCCGAACTGCGCTCGATGGCCTCACGCAAGGTGGCCGCCACCTTGGTGGACGAGGCCTGCGCCGCGTTGGGCATCGACGCGGCAGCGCGCCCGCAGGTACAGGCAGACGGCGAGAACGCGCTGAAGGTCGTCGTCGATTCGACCGCCGTGGGAGCGCAGGCCCAGGCGCTGCAGGGCCAGTTGCAACAGGCGCTGGGACGCCTGCCCGTCAAGGCGCAAGTAGTCCTGAAGTAGCTGCGCGCATTTTGCTGAACACAAACCGGAGACATACCTTGACCTCATTCAACCCCTTGAGCCGCCGTACGTGGCTCTGCGCCGCGACCTCCGCCGCCGCGCTGTGCGCCATCGCACCCACGCAGGCACAAACCTATCCGAACAAGCCGATCAAGATGGTGGTGCCCTTCGCCGCCGGCGGCGCGACCGACGTGCTGGCCCGTGTGCTGGCCGAGAAGATGGCGGCCGGCCTCGGCCAGCCCGTCATCATCGACAACAAGCCCGGCGCGGCCGGCATCATCGGCACCGATGCGGTCGCCAAGGCGGCGCCGGACGGCTACACCATCGTGCTGTCCCTGAGCAATTCGCTGCTGACCAACCAGTTTCTCTACGAGAAGCTGCCCTACGACACGCAACGCGATCTCACGCTGGTCTATCAGATCGCGATGGCGCCGCTGGTGCTGGTGGTGCATCCGAGCGTGCCGGTCAAGACCGGACCGGAACTGCTCAAGTACGTCAGCGCGAACAAGGGCAAGGTGGCCTATGGCTCCTATGGCGTAGGCGCGTATCCGCACCTGGCCGGCGCGCACATGAGCCTGACGCAGAACGCCGACATGAACCACGTCGCCTACAAGGGCGAGGCGCCGATGCTGCAGGACCTCATCGGCGGCCAGATCCAGATGGCCTTTGCCAGCGCGCTGGTCGCGAAGCCGCAGATCGAGGCGGGCAAGGTCAAGGCCATCGGCGTGACCGGCGACCGCCGCATGAGCACGCTGCCCAACGTGCCCACGCTGGCAGAGCAAGGCATGAAGGACGAGGCTTATCGCGTGACCGGCTGGCTCGCCATCGCGGCGCCGGGCAATACGCCGAAGCCCATCGTGCAGCGCATCGCGGACGAAGTGCGCAAGGCGACACAGCAACCGGACGTGCAGGCGAAGGTCGCGGGAATGGGCTTCGAGCTGAAGGACAGCTCGCCGGACGCCTTTGGCGCCGCCTACAAGCAGGAGCGCCCGGTGTGGGAGCGCCTGATCAAGCAATCGGGCGCCAAGCTCGAGTGAATCTCACATCTCAAAACCGAAGGAGCTAGACACATGAAGATCCTGGTCCCCGTCAAGCGGGTCGTCGACTACAACGTGAAGGTGCGCGTCAAGAGCGACGGCACCGGTGTGGACATCGCCAACGTCAAGATGAGCATGAACCCCTTCGACGAGATCGCCGTCGAAGAGGCGGTGCGCCTGAAGGAGAAGGGCGTTGCCACCGAAATCATCGCCGTGTCGTGCGGCGATGCGAAGTGCCAGGAAACACTGCGCACCGCCATGGCCATCGGTGCCGACCGCGGCATCCTGGTCGAGACCACCGAAGAGCTGCAACCCCTGGCCGTTGCCAAGCTGCTGAAGGCGCTGGTCGAGAAGGAACAGCCCCAGTTGGTCATCCTGGGCAAGCAGGCCATCGATGACGACGCCAACCAGACCGGCCAGATGCTGGCGGCGCTGGCCGATCTGCCGCAAGCGACTTTTGCCTCCAAGGTCGAAGTCTCGGCCGACAAGGTCAGCGTGACGCGTGAAGTCGACGGCGGCCTGGAAACCATCTCCCTCTCGCTGCCCGCTGTCATCACCACCGACCTGCGCCTGAACGAGCCGCGCTACGTGACCTTGCCCAACATCATGAAGGCCAAGAAGAAGCAGCTCGACACGGTGAAGCCCGAGGACCTCGGCGTGGACGTCAAGCCGCGCCTGAAGACCCTGAAGGTCTCGGAACCTCCGAAGCGCGGCGCCGGCATCAAGGTGCCCGACGTGGCCACCCTCGTCGACAAGCTGAAGAACGAAGCAAAAGTAATCTGACCCCCAGGCTTCGCGCACTTCGTGTCGCTTCGCCCACCCCCTTTCAGGGGGCGACACCGGCGGCCCGGCAAAGCCGGTTCCGCGGTATCCCTGGAACAAACGTTTGGAGGCTGCGCACTGTTTTGCGGCCAGGAGAAATGATATGACCGTACTTGTTATTGCCGAACACGACCACGCCACGCTCAAGCCGGCGACCCTGAACACCGTGACCGCAGGGATTGCCTGTGCCAGCGGCGATGTCCACGTGCTGGTGGCCGGTGCCAACGCCGCCGAAGCCGGCAAGGCCGCTGCCCAGGTGGCCGGCGTTGCCAAGGTGATCGTGGCCGACAGCCCGAGCCTGGCCGAGAACCTCGCGGAGAACGTCGCAGCGCAAGTTCTCGCCATTGCCAAGAACTACAGCCACATCCTGTTCCCGGCCACGGCCAACGGCAAGAACGTGGCGCCACGGGTTGCCGCCAAGCTGGACGTCGCCCAGATCAGCGACATCACCAAGGTGGACAGCCCGGACACCTTCGAGCGCCCGATCTATGCCGGCAACGCCATTGCCATCGTGCAAAGTTCCGACTCCATCAAGGTCGCGACCGTGCGCACGACGGGCTTCGATGCGGCAGCCGCCACTGGCGGCAGCGCAGCCATCGAGACCGTGGACGGCGTGGCCGACAGCGGCAAGTCGAGCTTCGTGGGCCGCGAGGTGACCAAGAGCGAACGCCCCGAGCTGACGGCGGCCAAGATCATCGTCTCGGGCGGCCGGGCGCTGGGCAGCGCGGAGAAGTTCACCGAGGTGATGGCGCCTCTCGCGGACAAGCTCAACGCGGGCCTGGGCGCGAGCCGCGCCGCCGTGGACGCGGGCTACGCCCCGAACGACTGGCAGGTGGGGCAGACGGGCAAGATCGTCGCGCCGCAGCTCTACATCGCAGCGGGCATCTCGGGCGCGATCCAGCACCTGGCCGGCATGAAGGACTCCAAGGTGATCGTGGCGATCAACAAGGACGAAGAGGCCCCGATCTTCAGCGTGGCCGACTACGGCCTCGTGGCTGACCTGTTCACGGCCGTGCCGGAACTGGTCAAGACACTGGGATGAAGCTCACCCCCTCCAGGCTTCGCGCACTTCGTGTCGCTTCGCCGCCCCCCGACCGGGGGCAACCCCAGCGGCCCGGCAGAGCCGGTTCCGCGGGGTTCCTGGACTTGGCCGCGCCGGTGCCTTTCGGCGCGGGGAACCACTGAGGAAGAACATCATGAAGACTCGCGTCACTGAACTGCTCGGCATCCGCTATCCGATCATCCAGGGCGGCATGCAATGGGTCGGGCTGGCGGAGCTGGCCTCGGCGGTTTCCAACGCCGGGGGCCTCGGCATCCTGACCGCGCTCACGCAGCAGACACCGGATGCGCTGCGGCACGAGATCGAGCGCACGCGCGGCATGACCGATCGCCCCTTCGGCGTGAACCTCACGATCCTGCCCGCGTTGAAGCCGCCGCCCTATGCCGAATACGTGCAGGCCATCATCGACAGCGGCGTCAAGATCGTCGAGACGGCAGGCAACAGCCCGCGCGATTTCATCGACCAGTTCAAGGCACACGGCATCAAGGTCGTGCACAAGTGCACCTCCGTGCGCCATGCGCTGTCGGCGGAACGCAATGGCGTCGATGCGGTCTCGGTCGATGGCTTCGAGTGCGCAGGGCATCCGGGCGAGGACGATGTGCCCGGCCTGGTGCTGCTGCCGATCGCGGCACGCGCGCTCAAGATCCCGATCATTGCGTCGGGCGGCATCGCCGACGGGCGCGGCATGGCCGCTGCGCTCGCGCTGGGCGCCGAAGGCGTCAACATGGGCACGCGCTTCTGCGTGACGCAGGAGGCGCCGATCCACTACAACATCAAGCAGGCCCTGGTCGCGGCCTCGGAGCGCGACACCAAGCTGATGTTCCGCACCATGAAGAACACGGCGCGCGTGTTCAGGAACGCGATCTCCGAGGAAGTGGTCGCGACCGAGAACCGGCCGGGCGGCTGCCAGTTCGACGACATCCGTCCCCTGGTGGCCGGCGTTCGCGGGCGCGCTGCGCTGGCGTCCGGCGAGGTCAACGGCGGAGTGGTCTCGGCAGGCCAGTGCATCGGCCTGATCGACGACGTGCCCACCTGCGCCGAACTGCTCGAGCGCATGGTCCGGGAGTGCCGCGAGCACCTGGACCGATCGCGCGCCTACTTCGATTGACGGGGTCCGACGGGGCGGCAGCTAAGGAAACCCCCGATGAAGGAAGTGGTCATTGATCGTTACGATTCATAGCTGCTTCCCTGTCGAGGTGTACGGATCGCGTCCCGGCGTCCGGCCGGTGACGACGATGGCACCACCTTCCTGCTCCCCCCGATGACCACTCCCACCGAGTCCGGCCCCGTGCTGGACGCCGCCAGTCCCATCCCTCCTGAAATCGAAGCCGCCGACGAACCGACGCGCATTCCACTCGCCATCGAGGACTGGGCCACGGTGATCATCATGGGCATGCTGGCCTGCATCACCTTCGCCAACGTGCTGGTGCGCTACTTCACCGACTCCTCCTTTGCGTGGACCGAGGAGTTCTCGGTTTTCCTGATGATCCTGCTGGCGCTGGTCGCCGGCTCCGCCGCCGTCGCGCGCGACCGGCACATCCGCATCGAGTACTTCGCCGAGAGCGGCACCATGGCGAGGCGCAAGCGCCTAGCGCAGTTCGGCGCGCTGATGGTGGCGGTCCTGTTCCTGCTGATCGGCGCGCTCAGCGTGCGCGTGGTCTGGGACGACTACCGTTTCGAGGAAACCTCGCCCGGCATCGGCGTCCCGCAGTGGTGGTATTCGATCTGGCTGCCCATCGTCTCCTTCGCGATCGCGCTGCGCGCCATCGGGCTCTTCGTGCGCCGCGGCCGCAAGACGAACTACGGGGGCTCGGACCAGTGATCCCCACGCTTCTCTTCGTCGCCTTCCTGCTGATGATGCTGGTGGGCGTGCCCATCGGCGCAGCGCTCGGCCTTGCGGGCGCAGCCTGCATCGCGCTCGCCAACAGCGACGCACAGTGGTTCGGCCTGCTGGCCGTGCCGCAGAACTTCTATGCCGGCCTCGGCAAGTACCCGCTGCTCGCGATCCCGATGTTCGTGCTGGTCGGCTCGATCTTCGACCGCTCGGGCGTGGCGCTGCGGCTGGTCAACTTCGCGATCGCGATCGTCGGCCGCGGCCCCGGCATGCTGCCGCTGGTCGCGATCGTGGTCGCGATGTTCCTCGGCGGCATCTCGGGCTCGGGCCCGGCCAATGCGGCGGCTGTCGGCGCCGTGATGATCACGGCGATGTCGCGCGCGGGCTACCCCGACGCGTACTCGGCCAGCGTGGTGGGCGCCGCAGCCGCCACCGACATCCTGATCCCGCCTTCGGTGGCGTTCATCGTCTACTCGGTGCTGGTGCCCGGCGCCTCGGTGCCGGCGCTGTTCGCCGCCGGCATGGTCCCCGGCATCCTGGCCGGCATCGCGCTGATCGTTCCGGCGGTGTGGCTGGCGCGCAAGCACAAGATGGGCGCGCTCGAATCGAGCCTGCCGCGTCCGCCGTTCTGGAAGAGTTTTCGTGAAGCGACCTGGGGTCTGGCGGCGCCGGTGCTGATCCTCGGCGGGATGCGCGCGGGGCTGTTCACGCCGACCGAAGCGGCCGTGGTGGCGGTGTTCTACGGGTTGTTCGTGGGCATGGCGATCCACCGCACGATCAAGGTGAAGGATCTGTTCGTGATCCTGCGCGAATCGGGCGAACTTTCGGCGGTGATCCTGCTGGTGGTGTCGCTCGCGGGCATCTTCGCGTACTCGCTCTCGACGCTGGGCGTGATCGATCCGGTCACCCGCGCGATCGTGAATTCCGGGCTGGGCGAATACGGCGTGCTGTCGCTGCTGATCCTGATGTTGATCACGGTCGGCATGTTCCTCGACGGCGTGTCGATCTTCCTGATCTTCGTGCCGCTGCTGTGGCCGATCGTGCAGTACTACAAGTGGGACCCGGTGTGGTTCGGGGTGATCCTCACGCTCAAGGTCGCGCTCGGGCAATTCACGCCGCCGCTGGCCGTGAACCTGATGGTGTCGTGCCGCATCGCCAACGTGCGCATGGAAGAGACGGTGCGCTGGGTGGGGTGGATGCTGTTCGCGATGTTCCTTGTGATGGTGGCGGTGATTGCGTGGCCTGAACTTGCGTTGTGGCTGCCGCGGAAGCTGGGTTACTAGGGATGTGGTTGCTCGAAGAGTGCGTGGGGCGTTGCGGGAAAACTGTCCGTCTCAATCATTGTGATTGGCGCGCAGGCTTGCAACGTCGGAGGCGCACGCCACCTTTGCACCCCCATGGAGCCCGGTATGCGGTGCGCGCTGGCCGACCCCTCTACGCCGCCGAAGCGCGCAGCTTCAGGCGGAAAAAGGGCCGCGCGTGTCTGAGCGAAGCGAGTTTGCGCGGACCCCGCCTGAAGCGAGCACTGCAGGGCAGCCCGAAGGGCCTGCGTAGCGGGGTCGGCCAGCGCGCACCGCATGCCGGGCGGACGCCCCAAAGAAGAACGCCTTTCAACGATTTACCCCAAGGAGACTGACCTCATGAATTTCCGTCGTTCCCTGCTCGGCCTGCTGGCCGTGGCTGCCACCCTGAGCACCTTCTCGGTCGCCGCACCCGCGCAGACCTACAAGGCCGAATACAAGATGTCGCTCGTGCTCGGCCCGCCCACCCCCTGGGGTGAAGCCGGCCGCATCTGGGCCGACCTCGTGAAAGAACGCACCCAGGGCCGCATCAACATCAAGCTCTACCCCGGCGTTTCGCTGATCCAGGGCGACCAGACGCGCGAATTCAGCGCACTGCGCCAAGGCGTGATCGACATGGCCGTCGGCTCGACCATCAACTGGTCGCCGCAGGTCAAGCAGCTCAACCTCTTCTCCATGCCCTTCCTGATGCCCGACTACGCGGCAGTGGACGCGCTCACGCGAGGCGAGGTCGGCAAGGAGATCTTCGCCACGCTCGACAAGTCCGGCGTCGTGCCGCTCGCCTGGGGCGAGAACGGCTTCCGCGAAATCACCAACTCGAAGAAGGCCATCAAGTCCCCCGAGGACCTCAAGGGCATGAAGATCCGCGTCGTCGGCTCGCCCATCTTCTCCGACACCTTCAGCGCCCTCGGCGCCAACCCCACCCAGATGAGCTGGGCCGATGCACAACCCGCCCTCGCCAGCGGCGCCGTCGACGGTCAGGAGAACCCGCTGTTCCTCTTCACCGTGCTCAAGATGCACACCGTCGGGCAGAAGTTCGTGACCACCTGGGGCTACGTGTGCGACCCGCTGGTGTTCGTCGTCAACAAGGAAATCTGGGCCTCATGGACGCCGGCCGACCAGGCCATCGTGCGCCAGGCCGCGATCGACGCCGGCAAGCAGAACATCGCGCTGGCCCGCAAGGGTCTGGTCGAAACCGACAAGCCGGTGCTCAAGGACATCGCGGCGATGGGCGTGACAGTGACACCGTTGACGCCGGCGGAACGTGATGCCTTCATCAAGGCGACGCGTCCGGTGTATGCGAAATGGAAGCCGACAGTGGGCAACGACCTGGTGGCGAAGGCCGAGCAAGCCATTGCTGCCAGGAAGAATTAAGAGCTCCGTCCGCTCGAACATGAGAAAGCCCCGCACTGCGGGGCTTTCCTGCTTCAGGGCCGCACGACGCTGCTTATTGCGGCTTCGCCAGTCCCAGCTTTTCGATCAATGCCTTCTCACGCGTGAACGTCGTCTGTGCGAACTTCGCGTAGTCGCTCGAACTCATGTAGATCGGCAGCATGTCATAGCGACCCAGCGCTGCGACATAGCTTGGTTCTTCCATCGCCTGCTTGAAGGCGTCGTGCAGCCGCTTCACCACCTCCGGCGGCGTGCCCTTGGGTGCGCCGATGCCGAAGGGCGAGTTCTGCACGATGTCGATGCCCAGTTCCTTGAGCGTCGGAGCGTCGGGGAACTTGGCGAGGCGCTTTTCGCCCCAGGTGTTGAGCACGCGCAGCTTGCCCGACTCCACCAGCGGCGCGAAGCCGGTCGAATCGGCGATTGCCATCAGGTGGTTGCCGAGCACCGCCTGCGACAGCTCGGCGCTGCCCTTGTAGGGCACGTGCTGCAACTGGATGCCCAGCTGCTGCGCAATCAGTTCGGTCGTCAGGTGCGGGCTGGTCATCGTGCCGGTCGAGCCGTAAGTAAGCTTGCCCGGATTGGCCTTCGCGTAGGCGACGAACTCGCTCCAGTTCTTGATCGGGCTGTCGGCCGGCACCGCGATGCCGAAGGCATAGCCGGTGACGTTGATCACATAGCTGATGTCCTTGACCGGGTCCCAGTTGATCTTGGTGGTGTACGGCAGGCGGAACACGCCGAGCGGGATCTGGCCGATGGTGTAGCCGTCGGGTGCGGCGGTCTGCAGCGCCTGCGCGGGCAAGGTTCCGCCGGCACCGGGCTTGTTGTCCACCACGATCGGCTGGCCGAGGATCTTCGAGGCATTGTCGGCAAGCTGCCGCATCGTGATGTCGGTGGGCCCGCCGGCGGGGAAGGCGATCACGAGCTTGATGGGGCGGGTGGGGAAACTCTGGGCGTGCACGGCCGTGGCGGCGATGCCGAGCAGGGCGGCGCACAAGAGGGTACGACGAAACATGAAACTGGCTCCGGGAAACGGGTCGAAATCGACGGTCCGCCATTTGGCCGCAGGGACATTCCGCGGGCAATGGGGGAATGTCCCGGTCGAGTCACCCGCCCACCGCGCGGGGCGCTCGCTCAGCCCGCGTATTGCATGAATCCGTCGAGCACGTTGACCGCGTTGACACCGACCTCCGCCACCGCATAGCCGCCTTCGAAAACGAACACCGTCGGCAAGCCGGCGCGTGCGAGGTCTTCTCCGATGCGTAGATAGTCGTTGGTGGCGAGCGTGAAGCCCGCTATCGGATCGCCCTCGAAGGTGTCGAGGCCCAGAGACACGACCAGCGCACCGGGCTTGTAGTTGGCGATGCCGCTCAATGCATCCTTCAGCGCCTCTCGCCAGGTCGAAAAACCGGTGCCGCGCGCCAGCGGCAGGTTGCGATTGAAGCCCCGTCCTGCGCCCGCGCCGCGCTCGTCGGCGTAGCCCAGGTAATAGGGGTATTCGGTGTGCGGATCACCGTGGATGCTCGTGAACTGCACGTCGGCGCGCTCGTAGAAGATGGCCTGCGTGCCATTGCCGTGGTGGTAGTCGATGTCGAGCACGGCGACGCGCTTCACACCGGCATCGCGCAACGATTGCGCGGCGATCGCCGCATTGTTGAGGAAGCAATAGCCGCCGAAGAAATCCGCGCCCGCATGGTGCCCCGGCGGCCGCGTGAGCGCGAACGCCGCGCGCTGGCCTTGCAGCACGCGCGCCGCGGCAGTCAATGCGCAACAAGCGCCCGCGCGTGCCGCATCCCAGGTGCCCGATGTCAGCGGCGTGCCCGCGTCGTACGAGAACAGGCCCATGCGCGCGGGGAAGCTCGCCGGCAGCACATCGGAGCGAAAGGTGCGTATGGGCCAGTACGAAGGCAAGGCATCACGCTCTGCGTTGCCCGGGTCCAGCGCCACCCATTCGCTCCACGCATGGGCGAGAAAGTCGAGATAGCGCGGCGCGTGCACACGGGCCATGGCGGCATCGTCGAACGCGTCCGGCAACTCGATGGAACCGAGATTGCGCTCCTGCAATTCACGCAGAACGTAGTCGGCGCGCGCCGGGACTTCGAAGCATGGCACCAGCTCGCCCCGGAACATTTCGACCTTGCCGTGATGAACCGAATGCCGAGCGTTGTAGATCGTGAGCATGTGCCCTCCCGATCAGGCCTCGCGCCGAATCGGAGTCGGCTTCGCTTCCTGCACAGGCAAGGTCAACACGACATGCTTCTCGCGCGACCGGGCCAGCACCGGCGCCAGCGCAACACCGGTGTGAGTCCCGAGCTGCACCACCTCTTCAGGCGGCGCGGCTGCCACGACGCGCCCGCCGGCGTTGCCGCCCTCGGGCCCGAGGTCGATCAGCCAGTCGGCTTCGGCGATCACATCCAGGTCATGCTCGATCACCACCACGCTGTGTCCGCCGTTCACCAGCCGGTGCAGCACGTGGATCAGCTTCTCGACGTCCGCCATGTGCAAGCCCACCGTCGGCTCGTCGAGCACATACAGCGTGTGCGGCGCCTTGTTGCCGCGCCGCGTGACGTCGTCCCGCACCTTGCTGAGCTCGGTCACGAGCTTGATGCGCTGCGCCTCGCCACCTGACAGCGTCGGCGAAGGCTGGCCCAGCGTGAGATAGCCCAGCCCCACATCCTTGAGCAACTGGAGCGGATGGCTGATGTTCGGCATCGACTCGAAGAATTCCACCGCTTCGTCGACCTCCATCTTCAGCACGTCGCCGATGCTCTTGCCGCGCCAGCTCACGGCCAGCGTCTCCGGATTGAAGCGCGCGCCATGGCACACCTCGCACGGCACCTTCACGTCGGGCAGGAAGCTCATCTCGATGGTGCGTACACCCGCGCCATCGCAGCCCGGGCAACGGCCCTCGCCGGTATTGAAGCTGAAGCGCGCCGGACCGTAGCCGCGCGCCTTGGCCTCGAGCGTGTCGGCAAACAGCTTGCGGATCGTGTCCCAGAAGCCGATGTAGGTCGCCGGGCAACTGCGCGGCGTCTTGCCGATCGGGGTCTGGTCGACCTCCAGCACACGGTCGACGGTCTCGTAGCCTTCGACCGAACTGCATCCTGCCCACGCAGGATGCTTGCCGGCCGCATCCGCGTCGCGCCCGGCCTTGGTCATGCGCTGCACCACGACGGCGTAGACGTTCGCGAGCAGCACGTCGCGCGCCAACGTCGATTTGCCGGAACCGCTGACGCCGGTGACCGCCACCAGCCGATGCAGCGGCAGCGACACCGTCACGTCCTGCAGGTTGTGCAGATCCGCGCCACGCACCGTGAGCCAATCGGACGCGTCGGGCTCCGGCATCGGCACGGGGCGACGCGCCTGGAGCGGATGCTTGATCGCATCGCGCAGATAGCGCCCCGTCTGCGAATCGCCCGCACCCTGGATATCGGCCACCGTGCCTTCCGCCACCAGCCGCCCACCACGCTTGCCGGCGCTCGGTCCGATGTCGATGATGTGATCGGCGCGGCGGATCGTGTCCTCGTCGTGCTCCACCACCACCAGCGTGTTGCCTTTGTCGCCCAGCTTGTGCAGAGCGTCCAGCAGGATCTGGTTGTCGCGCGCATGCAGGCCGATGGTCGGCTCGTCGAGTACGTAGCAAACGCCCTGCAGGTTGCTGCCGAGCTGCGCAGCGAGGCGAATGCGTTGCGCCTCGCCACCGCTCAGGGTCGGTGCGCCGCGGTCGAGCGTGAGGTAGCCCAGGCCGACCTCTTCCAGAAACTCCAGCCGGCTCTTGATCTCCGGAACCAGGTCACGCGCGATCTCCGCTTCACGGCCGCTGAGCCGCAGTCCCTCGAACCACACGCGAATGTCGCCCACGCTCATCCGCGCCAGCTCGGTGATACCGATTCCGCCATTGCCGTCAGCATCCGATATGCCGAAACTCACCGCCCGCGCCGTCGCATTGAGCCGCGTGCCCTCGCAGGTCGGGCACACCACGTCGCCGACGTCTTCCGCCTCGGGCTCGGCAAAGGTCTGCTCGCGCCCCTTCTGGTCATCGGCCATCACCGAATCGTCGTAGACCTTGCGCTGCTCCTTCGTGAGCTTGACGCCGGTGCCCACGCAGTCGGGGCACCACCCATGCTTGCTGTTGTACGAGAACAGGCGCGGATCAAGTTCCGCATAGCTGGTGCTGCACACCGGGCAGGCACGCAGCGTCGAGAACACATGCGCACGGCCGATGCCGGCGGTCGGCGCGCCGGCCATCATGGCGCCGCGCAGCCCCGTGAGATTGCTCAGCACATGCAACACGCCCTTGCCGTGCTCCAGCGCGCGCGTGAGCGCCTGGCGCAGTTCGGTTTCCTGCGAAGGAAGAACGTCGAGGCTGGCCACGGGCAGCTCGATGCTGTGCTCCTTGAAGCGATCGATGCGCGGGAAGTTCGTGGTCGGCAGGAATTCGCCGTCCACCCTCAGGTGCGTGTAGCCGCGCGGCCGTGCCCAGTCGGCCAGTTCGGTGTAGACGCCCTTGCGGTTGCTCACCAGCGGCGCAAGCAAGCCGATATGCTGGCCCTTGAAGTTCTTCAGGAGTTGCGCCGCGATGCTGTCGGGCGTCTGCGGCTGCACGGCCGCGCCGTCGTGGATGCAGTGCTGGATGCCGAGCTTGACGTAGAGCAGCCGCAGGAAGTGCCACACCTCGGTGGTCGTTCCCACGGTGCTCTTGCGGCCGCCGCGCGACAGGCGCTGCTCGATCGCAACGGTAGGGGGAATGCCGTACACCGCGTCCACTTCCGGCCTGCCCGCGGGCTGCACGATGCTGCGCGCATACGCGTTCAGCGATTCGAGATAGCGGCGCTGCCCTTCGTTGAACAGGATGTCGAAAGCCAGCGTGGACTTGCCCGAACCGCTCACGCCGGTGACCACGCTGAACTTGCCGCGCGGGATGTCGACCGAGAGGTTCTTGAGGTTGTGCTCGCGCGCATTGACGATCTGGATTGCATCGCGTCCCGCCGCCGGCTGCGCGCGCGCCGCATACGAACGCGCGGCGCGTTCAGCCACCTTGTAGGCGCCGGGGCCGATCGCCAGTTCGTAGTCGGCCAGCGCCGCTCCGGTGAGCGACGCGCGGTTCTCGCGCACCTGCTCGGGCGTACCCACCGCGACGATCTGGCCGCCGCCCTCGCCGCCTTCCGGGCCCAGGTCGATCAGCCAGTCGCTGGCGCGGATCACATCGAGGTTGTGTTCGATGACGACCAGCGAATGCCCCGCTTCGAGCAGCTTGCGCAACGCGCGCATCAGCCGCGCGATGTCGTCGAAGTGCAGGCCGGTGGTGGGTTCGTCGAAGAGGAACAGCGTGCCCTTGCGCGCCAGCGGCTGCTTGCTGGCGCTGCCGTTCTTCGCGGCCTCCGCAAGGAAGCCCGCCAGCTTCAGGCGCTGCGCCTCGCCGCCGCTGAGCGTGGGCACCGGCTGGCCGAGCTTCACGTAGTCGAGCCCGACGTCGACGATGGGCTGCAGCATGCGCAGCACCTCGCGATCGGAGGCGAAGGCCGCGGCCGCCTCGGCCACCGTGAGGTCGAGCACATCGGCTACGTTGACGACGCGACCCGCGCGCTCGATCGTCACTTCAAGAATCTCGGGCCGGTAGCGCTTGCCGTCGCAATCCGGACAGCGCAGGTAGACGTCGGAGAGGAACTGCATCTCCACATGCTCGAAGCCCGAGCCGCCGCAGGTCGGGCATCGCCCGTCACCGCTGTTGAAGCTGAACTTCGACGCCGTGTAGCCACGCTGACGCGCGAGCCCCGCCGTGGCGAAGATCTCGCGGATCGCGTCCCACGCACCCACGTAGCTCGCAGGGTTGGAACGCGCCGTCTTTCCGATCGGCGACTGGTCGACGAAGACCACGTCGCTCAGGTGGTCGGCGCCCAGCATCCGGTCGTGGGCACCAGGCGTTTCGGTCGCCTTGCCGAAGTGCCGCATCAGCGCGGGCGCCAGCACGTCCTGAACCAGCGTGGACTTGCCGGAGCCGCTGACGCCGGTGATGCACACCAGTCGCGCGAGGGGCAACTCGACCGTCACGTCCTGCAGGTTGTGCTCGCGCACGCCTTCGAGGATGAGGCGCGGCGTGTTGTCGCTCACCATGCGGCGGAAGCCCATGCCGATCTGCTTGCGGCCGCCGAGGTACTGGCCGGTCAGCGTCTCGGCATCGCGCAAGGCGTCGGTGCTGCCGTCGAACACGATCTGCCCGCCGCGCACGCCTGGACCAGGCCCCATGTCGATCACGCGGTCGGCGGCCAGCATCACGGCCGGGTCGTGCTCCACCACCACCAGCGTGTTGCCCGCGTCGCGCAGGCGCAGCATCGCCTCGGTGATGCGGTTCATGTCGCGCGGATGCAGGCCGATGCTGGGCTCGTCGAGCACGAAGAGCGTGTTGACCAGCGAGGTGCCCAGTGCCGTCGTGAGGTTGATGCGTTGCACTTCGCCGCCGCTGAGCGTGCGGCTCTGGCGGTCGAGCGTGAGGTAGCCGATGCCGACGTCGTGCAGGTAGCGCAGGCGCGTGGTGATTTCCTCGAACAGGAGCTTGAGCGCCTGCACGTCGCCTTCGCTGGCCGAGCTGCTGTTGCCATGGCTCTCGATGCCGTCGAAGAAACGGCGAAGCCGCTCGATGGGCAGCAGCATCAGGTCATGCAGGCACAGGCCGGGCAAGGCTTCGAGCTGTTCGCGCGACCACTTCGCGCCGACCGGCATGAAGCGCTTCGCGGGAGGAAGCACCGCATCGGCGTCTTCCTTGCTGCCGATGCGCCACAACAGGCTTTCGAGCTTGAGTCGTGCGCCCGCGCAGACCGGGCACGGCGTGTAGCTGCGGTACTTCGACAAGAGCACGCGAATGTGCATCTTGTACGCCTTGCTCTCCAGGTAGGCGAAGAAGCGGCGCACGCCGTACCACTGCTTGTTCCAGTTGCCTTCCTTGTAGTTGGCCGTGCCCTCGATCACCCAGTGCTTCTGCTCGTCGGTGAGCTTGTTCCACGGCGTGTCGCGCGGAATGCCCGCCGCTTCTGCGTGCCGCATGAGATCGTCCTGCGCTTCCTTCCATGCGGGCGTCTGGATGGTCTTGATGGCTCCGGCGCGCAGCGTGAGCTTGTCGTTCGGGATCACGAGGCCGAGATCGACGCCGATCACGCGGCCGAAGCCGCGACAGGTCTCGCAGGCGCCCACCGCCGAGTTGAACGAGAACATCGACGGGATCGGGTCGGTGTAGCGGATGTCGCTCTCGGGGCAATGCAGGCCGGTAGAGAACTTCCAGATGTCCGGCTCCGTACCCTCTTCCGCCGACAACGCGTAGACCGTGAGGCGCCCGCTGCCGCGCTTGAGTGCCACCTCGATCGCCTCGACCACGCGCGCCCTCTCGGCGCCCGCGATGCGGAAGCGATCGGCCACCACGTCGAGCACCTTGCGCGGCCCGGTCGGCGTCGCGACCTCGCGCTCGGCCTGCACGCGCGTGAAGCCGCTGGCGGACAGCCATTGCGTCACTTCGTCGGCGCTGGTGCTGGCGGGCAGCTCGACCGGGAAGGTCAGCACCACCCGCGGATCGCCCGCAGCGGCAGCGCGCGAGACCAGCTCGGCATAGATCGAATCCGGCGAGTCGTGCCGCACGGGCAATGCCGTCTCGCGGTCGAACAACTGGGCCGCCCGCGCGAAGAGCAGCTTCAGGTGGTCGTTGAGCTCCGTCATCGTGCCGACGGTCGAGCGCGACGAACGCACCGGGTTCGTCTGATCGATGGCGATCGCGGGCGGCACGCCTTCGACCTTGTCGACGGCCGGCTTGTCCATGCGATCGAGAAACTGCCGTGCGTAGGCCGAAAAAGTCTCCACGTAGCGGCGCTGGCCTTCGGCGTAGAGGGTGTCGAACACCAGGCTCGACTTGCCCGAACCGCTCGGCCCGGTGACCACCGTCATCTCGCCGGTGCGGATGTCGAGGTCGAGGTTCTGGAGATTGTGCTGACGTGCACCGCGTATCCGGATGGAGCCCTGTGTCATGTCTACCTTGCGGGATGGGGCAGACATTCTAGGAACTCGGCTCGACCTTGGCTTGTGAAAGGACAACCGGATACAGGCGCCGAAAGTTGCGCCGGATTTCTGTGGATAAGGCTGTGCGTGGCGCCGGGACGGCCCCCGCGAAACCCAGAAGCGGCGCGGCTTTCCGCTGGGTTGCCTGCAAAACAGGCATCCGCGATCCAGGGCGCCCAAGAAAGATGGTGACAATCGCCGGCCAGGAATCCATTGAGCGCCATGCAAGAACGCTTCATCGCCGACATTCTCAGGAATCGCAACAACCGGGCCATCCTCGAGCGATGGCCTGCCTTGAACCTCCCGGACGGATGGCTGGTCGCCGGCTGCCTCTTTCAGACAGTGTGGAACCTGCGGTCCGGCCGTGCGCCGGAGGCAGGCATCAAGGACTACGACCTGTTCTACTTCGACACCAGCGACACGAGCGAAGCCGGCGAGCGCCGGGTGCAAGCGCGAATCGATGAAGCGCTCGGCGACCTCGGCATCACGGTCGAGGCATCGAACCAGGCGCGCGTTCACCTCTGGTACGAATCGCATTTCGGCCATCCCTACGAGGAACTGCGCAGCGCCCGTGACGGAATCGACCGCTTCCTTGTTCCGGCGACGTGCGTCGGTGTCCGGCCAGGCGAACTCTATGCGCCGAACGGCCTCGCCATGCTGTATGACGGCCTGCTGACGATGAACCCTCTCGTTCCGCATCGCGATCTGTTCCACGAGAAGTCCACGTCCTATCGCGCACGCTGGTCTTGGCTGCAGATCCAGGCGGACTGCCCTACTTAGAGGCCACGACGGGATCGGCGTCAGAATGAGGTCAGCGGGGGCCGTCGCTCCCACGGGAGACTCAAGAATGTCGCCACGCGAGATGTACCAGCAACGGCGGACCACGCCGGCCGAAGCCATGCGCCACGTGCGCGATGGCGACTTCATCGTCGTGCCAACGGGTGTCGGCGAACCGCCGACACTCCTGACGGCACTCTCGGAGCAACGCATGGATTTCCGCGACGTCAAGGTCGGCCAGATCCTCGCGCTGCGCAAGTACGGCTACATCGATCAGGCGACGGTGGACCATGTCCGCCACGTCGCCTATTTCTTCGGCGGCGCCACGCGCGAGGGTGGACAGGCCGGCTGGGTCGATTTCATTCCGAACTACTTCTCGGAGATTCCCGACCAGATCGAACGCGGGTTGATGCCTGCGGATGTGGTGTTCAGCATGGCCTCCCCCATGGACGACCAGGGCTTCTTCGCGCTCAGCCTCGGCGCCGACTACACCATGGCCGCGGTTGCCAAGGCGCGCGCCGTGGTGCTGGAGGTGAATCCCCACGTGCCCTTTGCGTACGGCAACTGCCGTGTGCATGTGTCGAAGGTCGCCGCCCTGGTCGAGAGCGAAGAGCCGGTGCTCGAAGTCGGCCTCCCGAAGATCGGCGTCGTGCAGGAAGCCATCGGCAAATACGTGGCCGACATGATCGACGACGGCTCCACGCTGCAGATCGGCTATGGCGGCATCCCCGATGCCGTGGTCATGCAACTCGCGCACAAGCGCGATCTCGGCATCCACACCGAGATGATCGGCGACGGCATCCTGTCGCTGGTCGAAAGCGGCGCCGTCACGAACCGCCGCAAGAACTACCTGCCGGGCAAGATGATCGCCACCTTCGCGCTGGGTTCGGGAAAGCTCTACCGGTACATGGACCGCAACCCCGCGCTGGAGATGCATCCCGTGAACTACACCAACGATCCGGCGCTCGCGGGCATGAACGACAACCTGGTCGCGATCAACGCCACCCTGCAGATCGACCTGCTGGGGCAATGCGGCTCGGAGAGCCTCGGCTCGGCGCCGTTCTCGGGCACCGGGGGCCAGTCCGACTTCGTGCGTGCCGCCAACCGGTCGAAAGGCGGCAAGGCATTCATCGTGCTGCCTTCGACGGCCAAGGGCGACACCATCTCGCGCATCGTGCCCGTGCTCTCGCCGGGCACGCACGTGACTACCAGCAAGAACGACGTCAACTATGTCGTGACCGAATACGGGGTGGCGCAGTTGCGCGGCAAGTCGGCGAAGCAGCGGGCCCGGGAACTCATCGGCATCGCGCATCCCGCCTTCCGTGAAGAGCTTGCGGCGCAAGCCGCGCGCATCAAGCTTCTGTAGAGCCCAGGCCCGACATCCCTCGCTCCCAGGCACGCAAGCCTCGACTCCATGCGCGAAGGCGGGCGTCCGAGCCTCGTCCGTCGCCCGAGGTCGTGGCCAGGAGCTGGTCGAGCAGGATCTGCTGATCCGTGCTGAGCGAATCCGGGAATATCGGCAGGAGCGTGATCACCTGGTCGCCGCGCGAACCACGGCGTGTCACCGGGAAGCCCTGGCCCTTCAGGCGATAGGACAGTTGCTCGCGGTCCAACTGCAGCGCGTGCAGGCCGGTGACGGTCGGCACCTGGATCGACCGGTTGGCGATCCACGCAAAGCCGTCGACCGGAATCTCGCATCGGATCGTGCCGTCCGCGTCGAGTTGGAAGAACGCATGGTCCGACACCTCGACGCGGATCTCGAGATCGGCGGGCGGACTGTCCGCGCGCGAGCGCCCTCCAGCGACATGCAGCAGGTCGCCATGGCGCACGCCATGCGGGATGCGAACCTTGATCTTGTACGCGCGCGCATCCATCTTCCCGGAACCGTCGCAGGTCGGGCACGGCTGCCTCGCGATGCCGCCGCCCAGGCAGGCATCGCACTCGAAATAGCCGCTGGGCCATCCGAAGAAGGAACGCTTCGCCATCGCGCCAGAGCCGCCGCACTGGGCACAGTTTCCGCCGAGCACCTGGTGCCCGGCGCCCGCGCAGGTCGAGCAGACATTGGTGATCTTGCCGCGCAGCACCTTGATGCAGCCGACGGCGGCCTCCTCCAGCCTCAACTTGACCTTGCGGAAGATGGGCCGGCGGTGCCGATGCGCGGCGTCGTCATTGCCACGGGCGTTTGCGTCCGCCTCGTCGGGCGTTGCGCCCTCCGTCGCCGGATCATCCGTGCGCACGCGGCTTCCGGCACGGCGGATCTCTTCGAACGCCTGATTGATGCGCTGCATCTTGGCCACCGCATCGGAACTGTCGTTGCGGTCCGGATGCCACTGCGAGACGAGCCGGCGCCATGCCGCCTTCACCTCGCTGTCGGTCGCGTCAGGTGCCAAGCCCAGTTCGGCGAAAGCGTTCTCGGTGCCCAAATCAGTGTCCTCGTCCAGGCACGGCGTTCGAAACGATGTCCCGATGAAAACGACGGCCTGCCGGTGCGAATGTTAATCGAGCGTCGAGACCGCCATCGACGCCTTTCAGTACCCAGAGGCCCTACTTCGACGCTTCCCCCGCAGCCGGCGCAGTCGCCGGCGCGTGCATCGCGTCCCCGCCATGCTTCTCCCCCGACATGTCCACCTTGTCCCCCGCCTTCATGAGCACGAACAACACAACCACCGCAAAGATGGCAAACCCGATCCCGATCTTCCACATGACCAATCTCCTGACTGAAACAAGAAGGCCCCGCACCGCAAGGCGCGAGGCCCATCAAGACTCCCCCGCCCCAGCCGGGAAATACCGCGGAACCGGCTTCGCCGGGCCGCAGGTATTGCCCCCTGCAAGGGGGTAGGCGTTCACACGAAGTGAAAAAGCCTGAGGCTTAGCTAGTCGTTGGCGTAGATGTCCACATCCTTCGTCTCACGAATGAAGATCGTCCCTACCACCAGCGTCATCGCGGCGATGACGATCGGATACCAGAGGCCGTTGTACATGTTGCCGGTGCTGGCAACGATCGCGAAGGCCGTCGTCGGCAGCAGGCCACCGAACCAGCCATTGCCGATGTGATACGGCAGGCTCATCGAGGTGTAGCGGATGCGGGTCGGGAAGAGCTCGACCAGCATCGCGGCGATCGGGCCATAGACCATCGTCACCAGCAGCACCAGCCAGAACAGCAGCACCACCGTCAAGACCTTGTTGATCTTGGCCGGGTCGGCCTTGGTCGGGTAGCCGGCGGTCTTCAGCTGTTCGCCGACGCTCTTCTTGAACGCGGCGATCTCCTTGGCGGAGGCTTCGTCGAACTTGTGGTTGACCACGTTGCCGCTCGGCGCGGTGATGGTCACGTCGCCGATCTTGACGACAGCCGGGGAGCCGGCCGGGCCGTCGGCGCGCTCGTAGCTCACCGAGTTCTGCACCAGGTAGCGCTTGGCGATGTCGCAGGAACTGCGGAAGTCGATCTCGCGTGCCACCGGGTTGCCCTGGAAGGAGCACGAGCGCGGATCGGCCGTCACCGTCACGCCGGCCGTGGCCTGTGCGCGGGCGAGGTCGGGGTTCGCGGCTTCGGTCAGCATCTTGAAGACCGGGAAGTACGTGACCACGGCCAGCAGGCAGCCGGCCATGATGATCGGCTTGCGGCCGATCTTGTCGGAGAGCGTGCCGAACACGACGAAGAAGGGCGTGCCGATCAGCAGCGCGGCCGCGATCATCAGGTTGGCGGTGGTGGCATCGACCTTGAGCTGCTGCGTCAGGAAGAAGAGCGCATAGAACTGGCCCGAGTACCAGACCACGGCCTGGCCGGCCGTGAGGCCGATGAGCGCCAGGATCACGATCTTCAGGTTCTTCCACTGGCCGAAGGACTCGGACAGCGGCGCCTTCGAGGTCTTGCCCTCGGCCTTCATCTTCTGGAAAGCGGGCGATTCCGACAGCGACAGGCGGATCCACACCGAGATGCCGAGCAGCAGGATCGACACCAGGAACGGAATGCGCCAGCCCCATTCGGCGAATGCGGCCTCGCCCATGCCCTCACGCACGCCGAGAATGACCACGAGGCTCAGGAACAGGCCGAGCGTCGCGGTGGTCTGGATCCACGAGGTGTAGGCTCCGCGCTTGCCGTGCGGCGAGTGCTCGGCCACGTAGGTGGCTGCACCGCCGTACTCGCCGCCGAGGGCCAGGCCCTGCAGCATGCGCAACGCGATGAGGATGACCGGCGCCGCGACGCCGATGGTCGCGTAGCTGGGCAGCAGGCCGACGATGAAGGTCGACAGGCCCATGATCAGGATGGTGACCAGGAAGGTGTACTTGCGTCCGATCATGTCGCCGAGGCGGCCGAACACGATGGCGCCGAAAGGCCGCACCAGGAAGCCCGCTGCGAAGGCCAGCAGCGCGAAGATGAAGGCCGCGCCCGCATCGAGGCCGCTGAAGAACTGCTTGGCGATGATGGCCGCGAGCGAACCGTAGAGGTAGAAGTCGTACCACTCGAACACGGTTCCCAGCGAAGAGGCGAAGATGACTTTCTTCTCCTCCGCGCTCATGGGCCGGGGGGCGCTGTGCGGCGCTCCCCGTGAATCTAGTGTGGCTGCCATGTCGTCTCCTTAGAAATATCGTGCCCACGGCGTGGGACGTGATGCATTCTTGGAGTGCCGACTGACCCGAGCCTGTCGCCAAACTGAACGCTTGCTGACGACTTAAGGTGAAACCCGCTCCTGGCGTTTCAGCCTGTAGAAAAAACCAGTGTGCACCGCACAAAAATCGCGCGGCTCGATTGAAGGGCGATGCGGGAACCGGCTCGGCCGGGCCGTCGGTGTGGTTTCCGGTAGGGGTGGGCGGCTACCTCTTCAGCGCCGGCCGCTGGTCGGCGCCGGCCCAGTCCGGACCGCTGAACCATGCATCGCCTTCGAGGTACGAACGCAGCATCGCGAGGCCGTCGAAGCCCCAGAAAAGGCGGCCATCGACGACAAAGGCCGGCACGCCGAAGGCGCCTTGGGCAATGGCGTCGTCGGTGTTGGCCTTGAGCTGGGCCTTGGCTTCGTCGCTGCCGCTGTCACGCACCAGCCTGAGTTGCGCTGCCAGCGCAGCGAGCCGGGCGGCGTCGCCGGCCTCGCCACCGGTACGCCACACATCGCGAAAGATGCTCTCGGCCACGTGCCGGCTGATGTCGCCGTCCGAGGTGGTCGCGAGTGACAGGCGCAGGTGCGGCAGAGGGTTGTAGGGATGCGTGGCGGGCATCTGGATCGGGATGCCATGCTCGTGGCCGAGCCACAGCACGTGGCGATAGGTCCACGTGCGCTTCGCGGGGATCTCGCCCGGCCCGAGCTGGCCATGGTGCTTGAGCAGCGCGCCGAGCAGCACCGGCCGATAGGCCACGCTGTAGCTCAGTCCTTCGAGCGCCTGCGGCAATTGCTCGAAGGCGAGGTATGCATAGGGCGAGATGAAGTCGAGATGGAAGGTGATGTGCTTCATGGCTTGTCCTCCTCGGGAACGAGCAACCCTGCCTGGACGCGCAACTCGATCGCGCGCCACACGCTGCGCTTGTCCGCATCGCCCATGCGACTCCACGCGGCGATCTCCTGGATGGTTCGCAGGCAGCCCAGGCAGAAGCCGCTGGCCGCGTCCATGCGGCAGATGGAGATGCAGGGCGATGGAACATCGCCCTGAGCGGCACGCGCGGCCACGGCGCGCTCGGCCAGCGATGGCGCAGTGTCGGCCGTCACACCACGTCCGCGACCGGCGCGCCGGTCAGGGATTCGAGGTCTTGCGGACGCAACCGCACCACCGCGTGCGGATGGCCCGCAGCCGCCCAGATGTCTTCGAAGCGGAACAGCTCGCGGTCGATCAGCATCACTGGCGGTGTCGCATGCGCGAAGGGCGAGACGCCTCCGATCGAGAAACCGGTGCGCGACTTGACGAAGTCCGCGTCGGCACGGCCGAGCTTGCCGACCAGGTCCGCGACCTTCTTCTCGTCCACGCGCTTGTCGCCCGAGGTCACGACCAGCACCGCGGCGTCGTCCGTCTTGCGACGGAAGACGATGCTCTTGGCGATCTGGCCCACGTCGATGCCCAGCGCATCGGCCGCCTGTTGCGCGGTGCGCGCGGCGTCGTCGAGCATCTGCGGTGCGTGCGGATGGCCCTTGTCTTGAAGGAGGCGCGCGACGCGCTGCACGCCGTCGGGCAACGAAGTCAGTTCAGCGCCGCACATCTGGTGCCCCCACGCTTGCCACTTCGTGTGCTGCGCTGCCCTCCAAGGGGGCCTTCGCGTCTTGGGGCTGCCCGGCGACGCTCATGCAGCCCTCTTGTTCCGGATGGCCTTCGAGGCGCGCGAATTCGGCTCGCGGCCCAGGGCCTCGCTGATGTAGACGCCCGCGTCGATCAGCTTGTCGAGGTCGATGCCCGTCTCGATGCCCATGCCATGCAGCATGTAGACCACGTCCTCGGTCGCGACGTTGCCGGTCGCGCCCTTGGCGTAGGGACAGCCGCCGAGCCCGGCCGACGAGGTGTCGTACTGCCACACCCCCATCTCCAGGCTCGCGAGCGTGTTGCCCAGCGCCTGTCCGTAGGTGTCGTGGTAGTGGCCCGAGACATCGTCGACGCCGTAGTGCTTCAGCGTGGCCTCCAGCGCGCGTTGCACCTTGAGCGGCGTGCCGACGCCGATGGTGTCGGCCACGCCCACATGCTGCACGCCGATCTCTTTCATGAGCCCGGCCAGCATGTCCACTCGCGACGGTGCAATGTCACCTTCATAGGGGCAGCCGACGGTGCACGACATCGCACCACGCACGTAGATCCCCTTCTCGCGCGCCGCCTCGACCACCGGCCGGAAGCGCTCGATGCTCTCGACGATGGAGCAGTTGATGTTGCGCTGGCTGAAGGCTTCGCTGGCGGCGCCGAACACCACGATCTCGTCGGGCCATTCCTCGCGCGGCGCGGCGATGGCGGCTTCGAAGCCTTTCATGTTGGGCGTCAGCACCGAGTAGCGAACGCCGGGCTTGCGCTGGATGCCATGCATGACCTCGGCGTTGTCCGCCATCTGCGGCACCCACTTGGGTGAGACGAAGCTGGTGACCTCGATCTCCTTGAGCCCCGCATCCTGCAAGCGATGCACGAGGCCTATCTTGATCTCGGCAGACACCGGCTGCTTTTCATTCTGCAGGCCGTCGCGCGGGCCGACGTCGACGATCTTGACTCTGGAGGGAAGTTTCATGGGGGTCTCGTTCGAAGAATGGGAGCGTGCCTCGTGGCGCATCTGCCATTTTCGCCGCCTTCAGGAAGACTTAGGTAGGGCCAGCGCTTTCCCGGGATGAAGTCGAGGATCATCTGCGGACTGACCGGCATGACGCGCCGGGCGAGGCTCGCGTCACCTGCGCCGTCGCGAGCAGCCGGCTGGCCGGGTCGCAACCCTGTCGCGAGCCGGTTTCAGGGTTTATCCCCGCACGGGCCCCCGACATGCAATACACACGGCTGTGGCACATTGCACGAGGCCTTCATGCGGGCCAATACAGGAGCAGAAATGCTGTCAACGCAAGCACTGATCGACGCCGCCAACGCGGGTCTTGCGCAGGCGCTCGCCACGCCCTCGGGGATCATCGCGCTGTGCTCGGCGGCCATCGCGGGGGGGCTGGTGGTCGTCAGCTCCCTGGTCAAGACCATGATTCCCCTGCGCTGCCTGGCCGTGGGCAGCAATCTCGGCTTCCTGGTTTACGGGGCCTTGCACCCCTCGCTGCTGATGGTGCTGCTGCACGGGGCGCTGCTGCCGATCAACATCGTGCGCACGGCCCAGATGGTGCGGCTGACGCGCCGCGTGAGCGCGGCGGCGGAGGCGAGCGATCTATCGGGCGTCTGGCTGCGGCCCTACATGCGCAGCAGGCGCCTGAAGGCAGGGCATGTGCTGTTCCACAAGGGTGAAACCGCGACGCACCTGTACTTCCTGGCAGCGGGCCGAATCGAGTTCGTGGAGATCGGCGAGGTGATGGAGGAAGGCCGCCTGTTCGGCGAAATCGCCTTCTTCGCGCCCGACAAGCGCCGCTCGCTGACCGCCCGCTGCGTGACGGACTGCAACGTGCTGCGCATCGACGAGATGACCTTCAAGCAGCTGTACTACCAGAACCCGGCGTTCGGCTTCGAGGTGGTGACGCTGGTTGCCGGCAGGCTGCTGGCCGACCGGAAACGGCTGGAGCAGCAGATCGCCGTGAACCACCGGGACCCGATTTCGAGCGCCGCCGCCTGAGCGATTGTTCCGCCGTGCCCACGACGACAGCGTGACGTCCCCCGTGGGTGCGCGGAAATGGGCATAGGAAAGCACGTCTTATTTGGCGAAGTTTCCGCACGAATTGAAGCCCTGCTCGGGCCATTCGCCAAGAGGCGATGGTGATACTGCCCGAGCACCATGGAGTTCGTCTACTACGCACTGATTCACGCCTGGATCCAGGAAAGACT
>NZ_JASZYF010000016.1 GCF_030317115.1 Variovorax gracilis | reverse complement strand
GCACGATGGTCTCGATGGCGGTGCTCAACGCCGTGGCGTCGCTGGTGCTGCAGATGATGCAGCGCGTGGCGGCGGCCTTGTGGAGTGCCGATGTCGTCAACGCCCTCACGGGGCTGGATGCCGAGGGCTTCACCAACCAGGCGCTGCAGCAGGGCGGCTTCAGGCTGCTGATGACGGTGCTGATCGTGTGCGCACCGCCGATGGCCGCGAGGTTCTTCCGGGGCGCGATGGGGAGCTTCATGCCGTTCTCGGCGTTCGGGCAGGGGCAGGGGCCTACGGCGCGTCCGAAGGAAGAGTTCCATTCCTCAGGACTGGAAGGCGATTCCTTCCGGCTGGCCACCGGAAGCAGAGGCGGTCATGGTTTGCCGGTCGTCGATGAGATCAAGGTGTATGCATTTGCCAATCCCTACGGGCTGTCAACAAACCCGCAGGGCACTGCCGCGCCTACGAGTGCGTCGCTGGTTTCGAACAAATTCGACGATGGCTTTGAGGATTTCCTGGCGCATGAAAAAGCCAGCCTTGTGTCGAGTGCCTACGGCTCGGGTGCGCTAATCGACACTCAGGACGGCGGAGCCCAGCGCCAGCCTGTCGCGCCTCTCACCGCACAGGACTACAAAGCGCAGGCGGACAGGCTGATGCAGAAGGCAAACCAGTTGCAGGATGCGGAACAATGGGCACGTAGCCAAGGGCTGGACGCCGACGCGAACAACTACCGGGTAGCAGCCCAGAAGGCTTTCTATGCATCAAATACTGCATCAATGCAAGCCATCAGCATTGAAAGCACCAGCAATATTCCCAAGGCAGCATCCACCAATCAATTCAGGTCGGATTGGAGTTACATGGGTGCGAATTCGTCGGGCATCGATGTCAACAAGAGAGGCTTTCTCACTCCGGACTATCAGGTCGTCGCAGCAAGCCCCCTTTCAGCCGCAGGAGGAATTGCCCGAAATAGTCATGACGGTACCATCTACATGTTCGGCGGCGTCGCGCAGACCAACCCACGATCTATCGCGTTCGAACCCGCTGCTACCGGTTCGGTTGGATGGATCTTTGGCGACAATGATGCTCGGTCAACCAACAGCTTCTTGAGTGGCGACGCCAGCCAAGCGTTCATTTCAATACCTACTCCTTGGCGCGTCAACCTCTTGGGCGCGATCACCCGTTCGTACGGTAGTGCATATGCTTTGGAACTCGGTCTAGCGTCACCTGCGAAGGTTTCATACGGTGTCGTTCCCATATTGCACTCGACCATCGTTTTTGACCCCAACAAGAGATAAGGAGTGCGAGATGCCAGGTGGCATAGACGAGGAGTCGTGGAAGCGCATGAGTCCTTTGGCGAAGAAGATTAATCGGGCGGCGGTATTGCTCGTGGTGGTTCTGATGGTGGTGGCGGCACTGTATAAGCTGTTGCAATAGGGGCGTCGCCCCGGTATGCAAGAGCAGAGCAGCCAGACGAAAAAACCTTACCACCCAGTTCACGCGGCCAGATTTGTGAGCGTTACCGCGCGGGGCACAAATGCGCGCCCATGTACGCTTCTCTCGTGCCTCGTACGCCAAACCGGGCGTTCGAAATGCAGAGCGCCTGCTTCCGACGCACCGCCGCGCGCAGTACCAAGGCGCGGTTCGCCAGAAACCCGCGAAAAGCAAGAGCGCTAGTAGCCGCGAGTCACGTCCACCACGCCTGCGATCGGCTCGCCCTGCTCCATCGCTCGGATCTTGCTGGCGATCTGCGCAATCGACGCTTCGCGCTCGGTACGCGCGGAGCCGTGCGGCGTGACGGTGATCTTCGGATGGCGCCAGAACGGATGCTCGGCCGGCAGAGGCTCCACGTCGAACACATCCAGCGTCGCGCCGGCGAGCTGGCCGCTGTCTAGCAAGGGAATGAGGTCGGCATCCACGAGATGGGCGCCGCGCGCCACGTTGATCAGGTAGCCGCCGGGCTGGCCGGCGTTGAGCTTGGAGAGCGTGTCGCGGTTGAGGATGCCGCGCGTGGCCGGCGTGAGCGGCAGCAGATTGACAAGCACGCGGCTCGCGCCGAGGAAGGCGTCGAACTCCGACTCGCCCGAGAAGCAACGCAGCCCCTCGATGGCCTTGGCCGAGCGGCTCCAGCCGTTGACCGGAAACTCGAACTGGCTGACGGCCTTCGCCACCCGCTCGCCCAGCACGCCGAGCCCCATCACGCCGACCGTGAAGTCCTTGCGTTCGCGCGGCTTGCGATAGCTCCAGCGGCCCGCGCGGGACTCGGCCTCGTAGGCGTCGAATTCGCGGAAGTGCCGGATCAGGAAGTGGCAGACGTACTCGGCCATCTGCACGGACATGCCGGCATCGTCGAGCCGGACGACCTGGGTCTGTGGCGGCACCTTCAGCTTGAGCAACGCGTCGACGCCGGCACCGATGTTGAACATGCCGCGCAGATGGGGCTGTTCGTCGAGCAGCGCCTGCGGCGGCGCCCAGACCACGGCATGGTCGGCCGGCGCGGCGCCGGGCGCCCAGTTCTCCACTTCGGCTTCGGGCAAGGCGGCGCGGAGGCTCGCGATCCACGGATCGGGACGGTTGTCGGTGAGGCTGACGATGATTCGCATGGATGGATCTTAGAACCTGCAGTCGGGCACGCGGGAAAACCCAGCCTTCAATGCACCAAACGCGTTCACAAGCCCGGTCAGGTCCTCGCGGCCCGACACGCAACGGGCGCATCGGACCACACTACCTCGCGGCCAGCCTGTTCCTGCTGTGCGGCAGCTTCACCAACTTGATCGGCGGCAGCATCCACTACGTGATGACGATGCTGCGGCCGCGTGCCGCCACGCTGGCGGCACGGGCCTGAAGGCTCAGGCCGCGATGCGGAGCAGTTCCGCGCCTTCGGTGACCTGGTCGCCCGGCGCGTAGAGCAGTTCTTCGACCGTGCCGTCGGCCGGCGCCGCAATGGTGTGCTCCATCTTCATCGCCTCCATTACGGCGAGCGGCTGGCCGCGGCTGACCTTGTCGCCGGCTTTCACCGCGAATGACACGACCTTGCCCGGCATCGGTGCGGTGAGCCGGCCGCCCTCGGCGTGGGTATCGCCCGCATGGGCGAGGCGGTCGATGGCGGTGATCTTCGTGGCGCCGTGCGCAGCGAAGACATGGGCCGTAGCCTGGTCCTCGTAGACATTGAGCGTGTGGCGCTGGCCGTCGAACTGCAGTTCGAGTTCGCCCGAAGGGAAGCTGCCGATCTCCAGCGGCCCCGACACATCGCCGACCTGAAGCGACAGCGCGCCATCATGCAGGTAGCGCAGCGCCGCGCTCTTCGTCTCGCCGCGGAACTCGAACTCGAAGGGTCGCGTCGCGACGCCGTGCGACTGCCAGCCATCGCGCCGGCTGAACGGATCGGCGCTGGACGTCGCCGTTTCCGCAAGCAGCGTGCAGGCAATCGACGCCGCCGCGGCGAGCGGCAGGCCCAGGGGCTCCTGGTCGAACAGCACTGCGCGCTCGCGTTCGATCAGCGCCGTGTCGAGCTTCGCATTCGCGAACGAATCCGTGCGCAGGATGCCGCGCAGGAACTGGACATTGGTCGCGACGCCGACGATGTGCGTCTGCGCCAGCGCCAGGTCGAGCCGAGCGAGCGCTTCCCCGCGCGTGGCGCCATGGACGATCAGCTTGGCGATCATCGAGTCGTAGAAGGGCGAGATCACGCCACCTTCGCGCACGCCGTCGTCGATGCGCACGCGGCTGCGCTGGAAGGCGGTCGCCTGCGGCTTGCGGTAGACGTGCAGGGTGCCGGTGGCAGGCAGGAAGTTGTTGTCCGGGTTCTCGGCGCAGATGCGCGCTTCGATCGCGTGGCCGTGGATCTGCAACTGCTCCTGCTTCAATGGCAAAGCTTCGCCCGAAGCGACGCGCAACTGCCATTCGACGAGGTCCAGCCCGGTGATGGCTTCGGTCACCGGATGCTCGACCTGCAGCCGCGTGTTCATCTCCATGAAGAAGAAGTTCATGCTGCCGTCGGCGCGCTGCTCGACGATGAATTCCACCGTGCCCGCGCCGACGTAGTCGACCGCCCGCGCAGCGGCTACCGCAGCTTCGCCCATCTGCTTGCGCATCGCCTCGGTCATGCCCGGTGCCGGCGCCTCCTCCAGCACCTTCTGGTGGCGCCGCTGCACCGAGCAATCGCGCTCGAACAGGTAGACGTAGTTGCCCTTCGTGTCGCCGAACACCTGGATCTCGATATGGCGCGGGCGCTGCACGTACTTTTCGATCAGCACCGCGTCGTCGCCGAAGCTGTTGATCGCCTCGCGCTGGCATGAGGCCAGCGCTGCGGAAAAATCACCGGCCTTCTCGACCACGCGCATGCCCTTGCCGCCGCCGCCTGCGCTGGCCTTGATGAGCACGGGGTAGCCGATGCGATCGGCCTCGCGTTGCAGCAGCGCAGGGTCCTGGTCGCTGCCGTGGTAGCCGGGCACCAGCGGCACGCCCGCCTTCTCCATAAGTTGCTTGGACTCGGCTTTCAGGCCCATGGCCTTGATGGCTGAAGGCGGCGGGCCGATGAAGACCAGGCCGGCGTCGGCGCAGGCCTGGGCGAACTCCTCGTTCTCGCTGAGGAAGCCATAGCCGGGGTGCACCGCCTCCGCGCCCTTGGCCTTGGCGGCTTCGAGAATCTTCTCCCAGCGCAGGTAACTCTCCTTCGGCGCGCTGCCGCCGAGGTACACCGACTCGTCGCAGGCGCGCACATGGTTGGCATGCGCGTCGGCATCGGAATACACGGCCACGGTGCGGATCGCCATGCGGCGTGCGGTCGCCGCGACACGGCAGGCGATCTCGCCACGGTTCGCGATCAGGATCTTCTTAAACATTCGATGAGTCTCCGGGGGAGTTCTTCTTGAGCTGGAACGCGGGGGCCACGCCAGGGTCGGGCCGGCCGCTGAAGATGCGGGCCACTCGGCCGAAGAGGGATTTGAGGAAACGCCAGCTCTTGCGGATCAACCACACGCTGAGCACCAGCACGGCAATGAAGAGCACGCCGAACACCAGCGGGTGCGCGACAGCGAGCCAGAGTCCCGCCGGCACCATGCCGTCCTCGACGAGCGAGGCGCCGACGTTGCTGAAGGGCTCCGGCGAGGTGTTGATCGCCGCGCGCGTCGTGGCCTTGGCGGCATGCGCGGTCGCGGCGAAGCCGCCGCCGAGCAGGGCCGCGACCAGCGCCATCGCCGCATGGTCGGCGCCGAACACGCCGGCCGCGAGCGCCGCGCCGGCAGGGATGCGGATCGCCGTATGGACCATGTCCCAGATCGAATCGAGACCCGGGATCTTGTCGGCGAAGAACTCCACGAAGACCATGAAGCCGCTCGCCGCCAGCACGACCGGATGGGCCAGCAGGTGCAGGCCGTTCGGCAGCGGCACCCAGCCCATGTAGCCGGCCAGGCCGGTCAACAACACGACGAGGTACAGCCGCACGCCGCTGGCCCAGCCGAGTGCAGCGGCCAATGCGAGCAGTTGGGGCATGTCCAGACTGGTCATTGCTCACCCCCAGCCTTGCCCACTTCGTGTGGCTCGGACACCCCTTTCCACGGGACAATCCCGGCGACCCGGCACAGCCGGTTCCGCGGGATTTCCGATACGGGCCGAGCGTCCGCCACGTTCGTCACCCTAGCCAACTCGGCTTGCGCTTCTGCAGGAAGGACTGGACGCCTTCGCGGCCTTCCTCGCTGGCGCGGATGTCGGCGATGCCCTGCACCGTCTTGGCGACCAGCGCATCGTCGATCTCGCGACCTGCGACGTCCGCGATCAGCGTCTTGCATGCACGCACCGCCGCCGGGCTGGCACTGGTGAGGGCCTTCACGATCTCGGCGACCTTGGCGTCCAGCGCATCGGCGGCGACCACCTCGTGCACGAAGCCGATGCGATGCGCCTCGGCTGCAGTGAAGCGCTCGGCCGTGAGGAACCAGCGCTGCGCTGCGCGCGTGCCCATCGCGCGCAGGACATAGGGGCTGATGGTGGCCGGGATCAGGCCGATCTTGACTTCGCTCAGGCAGTACCACGCCGTGTCGACGCTCACCGCGATGTCGCATGCGGCGACCAGGCCCATCCCGCCCGCATAGACGTCGCCCTGCACGCGCGCGACCACCGGCTTGGGACTTTCATGGATGGTGCGCAGCATCGCGGCGAGGCCGCCTGCGTCTGCGAGGTTCTGTTCGTGCGTGAAGTCGGCCGCGCGGCGCATCCAGTTGAGATTGGCGCCGGCGCAAAACGCCGGGCCGTTCGCGCCGAGCACGATGACCCGCACGTCGGCTGCGGCGCTCGCCTGTGCAAAGGCCTCGCCGAGCTCGCGGATGACGACGTCGTCGAAGGCATTGCGCAGCTCGGGCCGGTTGAGCCAGATGCGCGCAACCGCGCCTTCGATCGCGAGTTCGAGGGTGGTGAAGTCACTCATGGATGTCATTCCCTGGCTTCCTGTTGCAGCAGATAGACCCAGTCCAGCTCCGGCCCGGGTTGCGCCATCGCAGTGAGCGCGGCAGCCACCTGGCCGCGATGGTGGGTCGCGTGGTTGAAGACGTGCCCCAGCGCCGGCCCGAAGGGAATCACCACCTGCTCGCCGTTGTTGCGGACATAGGACAGAACGCCGTCGTAGCGGTCCGGCGGCAAGGTCGCAAGCCATGGGCTCCAGCGCGTGACGGCAGCGGCGAGCGCATCGCACACTTCGGCGCGATCCGCATGCAGTTCGGTGTCGAGCGACATGCGCAACGACTTGCCTTCTGCGAAGCGCGCGAACCAGATGTTGTCGGTCACCAGCAGATGGTTGACCGTCAGGTGCACGGAGCGGAAGTACAGACCGCAGTCCTTGTGCCAGTCCTCGTCGGACAAGCCCGCGAGGTTCGACGTGATGAGCCTGTTGGTGGCCCACACGTGGTAGCGCCCGAGACTGGCGAAGTAGTTGGCGAGCGACATGGTGCTGGCCCTCACATGCGGAAGATGCCGAATCTCGGCTCGGGAATCGGCGCATTGCGTGCCGCAGCCAGGCCCAGCGCCAGCACGCGGCGCGTGTCGGCAGGGTCGATGATGCCGTCGTCCCACAGCCGCGCCGTCGCGTAGTAGGGATGACCCTGTGCCTCGTACTGGTGGCGGATCGGCGACTTGAAGGCTTCCTCCTCCTCCGCGCTCCACTGCCCGCCCTTGGCCTCGATGCCATCGCGCTTGACGGTGGCGAGCACGCTCGCGGCCTGCTCGCCGCCCATCACGCTGATGCGTGCGTTGGGCCACATCCAGAGGAAGCGCGGCGAGTAGGCGCGGCCGCACATCCCGTAGTTTCCGGCGCCGAAGCTGCCGCCGATGATGATGGTGAACTTCGGCACATTGGCCGTGGCCACGGCCGTCACCATCTTCGCGCCGTGGCGCGCGATGCCCTCGTTCTCGTACTTGCGGCCGACCATGAAGCCGGTGATGTTCTGCAGGAACACCAGCGGGATCTTGCGCTGGCAGCACAGCTCGATGAAGTGCGCGCCCTTCTGCGCAGATTCGGAGAACAGGATGCCGTTGTTCGCGACGATGCCCACCGGCATGCCCTCGATCTCGGCAAAGCCACAGACCAGCGTGTTGCCGAAGCGCGACTTGAACTCATGGAATTCGCTGCCGTCCACGATGCGGGCGATGATCTCGCGGACGTCGAAGGGCTTGCGGGTATCGACCGGGATCACGCCATAGAGTTCGTCGGCCGGGAAGTCGGGTGCGCGCGGTGTCGCCGTTGGATTCTCGCCGCCGCCGTTTCGCGCGTTGAGGTTGGCGACCGCCGATCGCGCCAACGCCAGCGCATGCAGGTCGTTCTGTGCCAGATGGTCCGCCACGCCTGACAGCCGCGTGTGAACGTCGCCGCCACCCAGGTCCTCTGCGGTGACGACTTCGCCGGTGGCCGCCTTCACGAGCGGCGGGCCGCCCAGGAAGATGGTGCCCTGGTTCTTGACGATGATGCTCTCGTCGCTCATGGCGGGCACGTAGGCGCCGCCTGCCGTGCAGGAGCCCATCACCACCGCGATCTGCGAAATGCCCTGCGCGCTCATGTTCGCCTGGTTGTAGAAGATGCGGCCGAAGTGATCTCGGTCCGGGAACACCTCGTCCTGGTTGGGCAGGTTGGCGCCGCCCGAGTCCACGAGGTAGATGCAGGGCAGGCGGTTCTGCTCGGCGATCTCCTGCGCGCGCAGGTGCTTCTTGACGGTCATCGGGTAGTAGGTGCCGCCCTTCACCGTCGCGTCGTTGCAGACGATCATGCAATCCACGCCGCTGACCCGGCCGATGCCGGCGATCAACCCCGCGCCGGGTGCGGCGCCGTGGTACATCGCATGGGCCGCGAGCGGCGCCACTTCGAGGAAGGGCGTGCCCGGGTCCAGCAGTTGCGCGACGCGATCGCGTGGCAAGAGCTTGCCGCGCGCCGTGTGCTTGCTGCGCGCAGCCTCGCCGCCGCCGGCCTCGACCTTGGCGAACTGCGCGTGCAGGTCGTCGACCAGTGCGCGCATGGCGGTCGCGTTGGCCTGGAATTCGGCCGAGCGGGCGTTGAGTTTGGTCTCCAGCTTCATGCAGTTTGGTCCTCGTCGAGCCCGAGCTGGCTCTTCATCGCTTCGCGAATCTTGAATTTCTGGATCTTGCCGGTCACCGTCATCGGGAACGCGGCGACGAACTCGATATACCTCGGCACCTTGTAATGCGCGATCTGGCCCTTGCAGAAGTCGCGGATCTCGTCGGCGGTCGCGGTCTGTCCGGGCTTGGGGATGATCCAGGCGCACAGCTCCTCGCCGTACTTCTTGTCGGGAAGGCCGACGACCTGCACGTCCTGCACCTTGGGGTGGCGATAGAGGAATTCCTCGATCTCGCGCGGATAGATGTTCTCGCCGCCACGGATCACCAGGTCCTTGATGCGGCCGACGATGTTGACGTAGCCCTCGGCGTCCATGGTGGCGAGGTCGCCGGTGTGCATCCAGCCTTCGGCATCGATGGCTTCGCGGGTCTTTTCCTCGTCTTCCCAATAGCCGTGCATCACCGAATAGCCGCGCGTGCAGAACTCGCCGGAGACGCCCGTCGGGACGATGTCGCCCGTGACCGGATCGATGATCTTGATCTCCAGGTGCGGCTGCACGGTGCCGACAGTGGACACGCGCTTTTCGAGCGGCGTGTCGGTCGAGCTCTGGCAGCTCACCGGGCTGGTCTCGGTCATGCCGTAGGCGATGGTGATCTCGCGCAGGTGCATCTGGTCGACCACGCGCTTCATCACCTCGGTGGGGCACGGCGAGCCGGCCATGATGCCGGTGCGCAGTGTCGAGAAGTCGAACTCCCTGAAGCGCGGATGGTCGAGCTCGGCGATGAACATGGTCGGCACGCCATGCAGCCCCGTGCACTTCTCGGCCTGCACCGTCTGCATCACGGTGAGCGGGTCGAAGCCGTCATTGGGGTAGACGATGGTCGCGCCGTGCGTGATGCACGCGAGGTTGCCCAGCACCATGCCGAAGCAGTGGTAGAGCGGCACCGGGATGCACAGGCGGTCCACCGGCGACAGCTTCATGCATTCGCCGATGAAGAAGCCGTTGTTCAGGATGTTGCGGTGCGTGAGCGTCGCGCCCTTCGGGAAGCCGGTGGTGCCGCTGGTGAACTGGATGTTGATCGGGTCCGTCGCCTTCAGCGTCTTCGCGATGGCGGCGACCTGCGGGTCGTCGGGCGTGCCGCTGTCGAGCAGGGTCGAGAAGCGCAACAGCCCTGGAAGCTCCCCGCTGTCGGCCGGTGTGTCGATCCATGCCAGGGTGCGCAGGTGCGGCAGGCGCGCGGCGTTCAATGCGCCGGGCTTGGCATCCGCCAGCTCGGGCGCGAGTTCGCGCAGCATGCCGACATAGTCGCTGGTCTTGAAGCTCTTCATCGTGACCAGCGCCTTGCACGCCACCTTGTTGAGCGCGTACTCGAGCTCCGAGGTGCGGTAGGCCGGATTGATGTTGACCAGGATGATGCCGACCTTCGCCGTGGCGAGCTGCATCAGCACCCAGGGCGCGTTGTTGTGCGACCAGATGCCGACACGGTCCCCTGGCACGAGGCCCAACCCCAGCAAGGCGCTGGCGAGCCGGTTGGCTTCGCGCTGGAGTTCGATGTAGCTGTAGCGCTTCGACTCGTGGGCGCTGACCAGGGCTTCGTGGTCGCCTTGGCGCGCAGCCATGTCGTCGAAGAAGTCGCCAATGGTCTGCTCGATCAGGGGCACGTCGGTGGCGCCTCGTGCCATGCTCTCGGTGAGTGCGGCCATTTTTTCTTTGCTCCTAGTACCTGGGAGTCATGCTGTCTCAGCGAAGAGTTCCCGCCCGATGAGCATGCGGCGGATCTCACTGGTGCCAGCGCCGATCTCGTACAGCTTGGCGTCGCGCCACAACCGCTCGACGGGGAAGTCCTTGGTATAGCCCACGCCGCCCAGCGCCTGGATCGCCTCGCCGGCCATCCAGGTCGCCTTCTCGGCCGAATAGAGGATCGCGCCCGCCGCGTCCTTGCGGAAGGTACGGGCGTGGTCGCTGCGGTCGCAGGCCTTGCCGACTGCGTAGACGTAAGCCCGCGTAGCCTGCCAGGTCGAATACATGTCGGCCAGCTTGCCCTGCATGAGCTGGAACTCGCCGATGCTCTGGCCGAACTGCTGGCGTTCGTGCACGAAGGGCAGCACCGCATCCATGCAGGCGGCCATGATGCCCAGCGGGCCGCCGGAGAGCACGGCACGCTCGAAGTCGAGGCCGCTCATGAGCACCTTGGCGCCCATGCCCTCGCCGCCCAGCACGTTCTCCTCGGGCACTTCGCAGTTGTCGAAGAACAGGGGGAAGGTGTTGGAGCCGCGCATGCCGAGCTTGTCGAGCTTGGTGCCGGCCGAGAAGCCCTTGAAGCCCTTCTCGACGATGAAGGCCGTCATGCCGCGAGCGCCCATCTCGGGCTCGGTCTTGGCGTAGATCACCAGCGTGTCGGCGTCGCCGCCGTTGGTGATCCACATCTTGCCGCCGTTGAGCACGTAGCGGTCGCCCTTTTTCTCGGCGCGCAGCTTCATGCTGACGACGTCGGAGCCGGCATTGGGCTCGCTCATCGCCAGTGCGCCGACGTGTTCGCCGCTCACCAGCTTGGGCAGGTATTTCTTCTTCTGCGCCTCGCTGCCGTTGCGGTGGATCTGGTTGACGCAGAGGTTCGAATGCGCGCCATACGAAAGCCCGACCGAGGCCGAAGCCCGCGAGACTTCCTCCATCGCGACGATGTGCGCGAGGTAGCCGAGTTCGGTGCCGCCGTATTCCTCCTTCACCGTCATGCCGTGCAGGCCGAGGTCGCCGAGCTTCTTCCAGAGGTCGGCCGGAAACAGGTTGTCGCGGTCGATATCCGCTGCGCGCGGTGCAATCTCGTTGGCTGAGAAAGTCTGGATCGCGTCGCGCAGCGAGTCGATGGTGTCGCCCAGGTCGAAGTTCAGGCCGGGATCGTGCATGGGGTTGTCTCCTCAATCGGTTCGGCCGCGCCGGAATTCGCGCGCGGAAAGCCGCAGCTTACGCCCTGTGCCGTTGCAATTGGCGCCACAATGGTTGCAAATCACGCCACGCTATCGCACACGCATGTCGTCGTCCCTGCTGCGGAACAGCAACCGCGCCGCCACGCCAATCGCCTTTGTACGAGCCATTGTCCAGGGCTACGAGCGCTACGGTGCCGATCCCGCACAGGCGCTGGCGGAGGCACAGATCACGCCGCAAGATCTCGCCAATCCGCAGGCCCGCGTCACGGCGGCGCAGTTCGAGGCGCTGTCGGGCTTTGCGATGCAGGAACTCGACGACGAGGCGCTCGGCTGGTTCGCGCGCCGCCTTCCGTGGGGAACCTACGGCATGTTGTGCCGCGCCTCGCTCGGCTCGCCGAACCTGGGCGTCGCGATCAAGCGCTGGTGCAGGCACCACCGGCTGCTGACGGACGACATCACGCTCGACCTGGCGGTGGCCGGCGGCGTCGCCACCGTGTCGGTCACCGAGCATCGCGCACTGGGGGACTTCCGGGAGTTCTGCCTGGTATCGAGCCTGCGCTTCCTGCACGGCTACGCCTGCTGGGCGATCGACTCACGGGTCTCGTTGAGCGCGGCCTCGTTTCCGTTCGAGGCGCCGGCGCACCGCGACGCCTATCCGTTGATGTTTGGAGGCGAACTGCATTTCGGCGCGGCACGGGCCGACTACAGCTTCGACGAACGCTACCTGGCCCTGCCGCTGCAGCGCGACGAACGCGCGCTGCGAACCATGCTGCGGCGCGCCCTGCCACTCACGGTGCTCCAATACCGCCGCGACCGTCTGCTGGGCCAGCGCGTGCGGGAGCTGTTGCGCACGCGCGGCGGCGAGGCCGCAACGGCGGAGGGGCTCGCCACCCTGCTGAACCTGTCCACCCGCACGCTGCATCGCCAGTTGCTGGAAGAAGGCATTTCGCTGCAGGCGTTGAAAGACGAAGTGCGGCACGAACTGGCGGCCGATCAGTTGCGCCGCACCGACCGGCCGATCAAGCAGGTCGCGCTGGCGGTGGGGTTCCGCAACGAGAAGAGCTTTTCCCGCGCCTTCCGGAGTTGGGCCGGCGTGACGCCGGGCGCCTTCCGGCGTGGCACGCAGCCAGTTACAGTCTCGGCCGCCGATCCGTGAAATAAGCACGCACAGGGTGCATCCGGCGCGTCACAGCACACCGGAACGGTGCATTGGCCCGCCTAGGATCAGCGGATGCAGCAAGTTCCCGATACCGACAGCTCCGAGTTCGCCGCCCTGATGGACTTCATCGCCACTTCGGGACGCGTCCGCAGCCATCCGTCCGTGAGCGAGAACGCCGACAAGCTGACCTCTCGGATGTGGGCGGGCCGCGCCAAGGCGATGACCCAGTCGATCACCGCCATGGCCAAGGCGGCCGTTCGCACGGGCAACTGAGCTCAGTCCCGCTGGACGTTCAATGAATCGCGCAGCGCCTGGAACTCGGGCGAGCGCTGCAGCGCGCTGCGCCCCGCGGCGATCAGCCGGGTGACTTCCTCGTCCGTGATCGAGAACGCCGTCGGCACCTGAAGGAGCCGCAGCCGCAAGTCGCCGTCGGCGGCGTCACGAAGGTTGACCTGCACCACGTGGATCTCCGCGTCGGGAGCGAACGCATCGGAACCATCCGAACTGCGCGACTTCAAGTCCTCCCGCCACTGCCGCGCGGTGTCGAGCAGGAACTCCTGCGTTTCCAGCACCGCGCGCGCACCGGCGCCGAACAAAAGGGTGTCGGCCACGGCCCTGGCGCGCGGCAGCCTGTCGCTGGTGTCGACGTTGTTCGACGGGTCGCGCGCCGAGTTGACGCTGATCAGGATCAGCTTGCGGACGCTGCCGCGCGGAATGCCGACCTCTTCGAAGCTCTCGCGCAAGCCCCCGCCGAGCAATGCGCGGTCGAGCAGCCTGCGCACGGCGAGGTTGTCGGCGACGCCGCCGTCCACGAGATGGATGAAGGGGCGGGCCTGGGCATCGAGGTAGCTGTTGGCCTGCATGCGGAACATGCGCGCGCGGTAGTTGCCCTGGCCGCGCACGGCCAGGCGCGGCACGATGCCGCGGTCACGGCACTCCTGGGCGTAGTTCTTCAGCGTCATCGGGCTCAGCAGGATGGGCACCGCCGACGATGCCGCGACCGCGAAGGAGAGCGGCACGGTCTGGAGGTCCGAGCAGATCAGCTCGAACTGGTCCTGCGTGAACTCGAAAGGCGTGCCCAGCGACATGTCCGTCGCGGCGATCACGAGTTGGGGATGCCGGGGGTGGCTCTCGATGTCGGCGTAGGTCTTGCCCTCGTAGATCTCGTCGAGCCGGCGCGCGAGAAGGTGCGAGCGGCCGTACCAGGGCGAGCTGAGGTCCCACAGGCTGGTGGGTCGCAGCGCCTGGAGGATGAGGCTGTTCTGGAAGTTCTGGCGCAGGAAGTCGCGCTCGAAGTCGGGCAGCTTCGCTGCGCCGAAGGCCGCGTAGTAGGCCGCGAGGATGCTGCCGCCCGAGACGCCGCTGATGACGTCCGTGGCATCGAGCAGGTCGGTGCTGCGGCCATTCCACTGGAACTGGGTGCGATGGAGTTCGGCCAGCACGCCATAGCCGAAGGCTGCCGCACGCGCGCCGCCGCCGGACAGCGTGACAGCCACCAGGATGGTCGGGTCGCGGCCCGAGCTGGCGGCCACGGCGAGACGCGGCGGCGGGTTCTCGGGCAGCGGGTCGTTCAGCCAGGGCCGCAGCGACGAGCAGCCGGCGGCGCACGCCGCGATCAGGAGGCCACAGAAAAGACGGAGGCCTCGCATCTCGTGGGTCTCAGGCGAGCACGGGGCGCCAGTCGGCCAGCAGTGCGGGCACCTGCGCCATGTCGGTGAACACCTGGACCACGCCGACGGCGCGCAACGCGTCAGGCCCGCTGTGGCCCAGGTCGGTGGGGCTGTAGCCGAAGACGGTCGCGCCCGCCGCGACGCCGGCCATGGCGCCGGTGACGGTGTCCTCGATCACCGCGCAGCGCGCCGGGTCTACGCCCAGCGCTGCGGCGGCGGCCAGGTAGACATCCGGCGCAGGCTTGGAACGAGGGGTTTCGTGACCGCTGAAGATGCGACCCGCAAAGCAGTCGAGCAGGCCGATCTTGTCCAGTTGCAGTTCGACCTTGAGCCGGTCCGCGCCGGATGCGCAGGCGATGCGCCCGCCGAGTGCCGCATGCAATGCGCGCACGGCTTGCGCGGCGTTGGGAATGGCGAGCAGATCGCGCTCCAGCGCCTCGTTGCGGCGGATGCGGAAACCGTTCAGCCAGTCGTCGGTGATCGCGAAGCCGGTCTTCTCCTCGATCAGCGCGACCTCGTCCTTCACCGCCTTGCCGACAAAAAGGCGCATGGATTCCTCGACGCTGAGCTTCCAGCCCAGTTCGCCGAGCATCTCGGCCAGTACGCGGTTGGTGATGGGTTCGGAGTCGACCAGGACGCCGTCGCAGTCGAAGAGGACGGCGTCGAAAGGGAATGAATTCATGGGGGGCCATCGTATCAACGAAGCAATCGCATTGATCGCAGCCGATTGCAGGCGTTCCAGGAACCCCGCGCGGAGCCGGCTCCGCCGGTCCGCCGGGGTTGCCCCCTGGAAGCGGGTGTCAGAGCCACACGAAGGGCGAGGCTGGGGGTCAGGTCTTGATCGGGATGTACATCTCCCCACCCGCCGCCTTGAACTCCGCCGACTTTCCGGCCATGCCGTTCGCCGCGTACTCGCGCACCTCCTGCGTGATCTTCATCGAACAGAACTTCGGCCCGCACATGGAGCAGAAGTGCGCGACCTTGCTGCTGTCCTTGGGCAGCGTTTCGTCGTGGAACTCGCGTGCAGTGTCGGGGTCGAGGCCGAGGTTGAACTGGTCCTGCCAGCGGAATTCGAAGCGCGCCTTGGAGAGCGCGTCGTCGCGTGCCCGCGCACCGGGGTGCCCCTTGGCGACGTCGGCCGCATGGGCAGCGATCTTGTACGCGATGATCCCCTGCTTCACGTCGTCGCGGTCCGGCAGGCCCAGGTGCTCCTTGGGCGTGACGTAGCACAGCATCGCGGTGCCGGCCCAGCCGATCATCGCGGCGCCGATGGCGCTGGCGATGTGGTCGTAGCCCGGCGCGATGTCGATGGTCAGCGGGCCGAGCGTGTAGAACGGCGCCTCGTGGCAATGCTTCAACTGCTCGTCCATGTTGGCCTGGATCAGGTGCATCGGCACGTGGCCGGGGCCTTCGATCATGGTCTGCACGTCGTGCTTCCAGGCGATCTGCGTGAGTTCGCCAAGGGTGCGCAGTTCGGCAAATTGCGCCTCGTCGTTGGCGTCCGATGCGCAGCCGGGGCGCAGCCCGTCGCCGAGCGAGAAGCTCACGTCATAGGCCTTCATGATGTCGCAGATGTCCTCGAAGTGCGTATAGAGGAAGCTCTCCTCGTGGTGCGCGATGCACCACTTGGCCATGATCGATCCGCCGCGCGAGACGATGCCGGTGCGGCGGTCCGCCGTGAGGTGGATGAAGGGCAGGCGCAAGCCCGCATGGATGGTGAAGTAGTCGACGCCCTGCTCGGCCTGTTCGATCAGCGTGTCGCGGAAGATCTCCCAGGTGAGGTCCTCGGCCACGCCGCCGACCTTTTCCAGCGCCTGGTAGATCGGCACCGTGCCGATCGGGACCGGGCTGTTGCGCACGATCCAGTCGCGCGTGGTGTGGATGTTGCGGCCGGTGGAGAGGTCCATCACGTTGTCGGCGCCCCAGCGGATCGCCCACACGAGCTTCTCGACCTCTTCCTCGATGCTGGAGGTCACGGCCGAGTTGCCGATGTTGGCGTTGATCTTGACCTTGAAGTTGCGGCCGATCGCCATCGGCTCGACTTCGGGGTGGTTGATGTTGGCCGGGATGATGGCGCGGCCCCGCGCCACTTCGTCGCGCACGAACTCGGGCGTGATGATCTTCGGGATGCGCGCGCCCATCGGGTTGCCGGCCAGGCGCTTCTCTCGGGCCTCGTCGGCGAGGTACTCGGCCATCCATTCGCGGCGGCCGTTCTCGCGCAAGGCGACGTATTCCATCTCGGGCGTGACGATGCCGCGGCGCGCGTAGTGCATCTGCGTCACGTTGGCCCCTGACTTGGCGCGCCGTGGGGTGCGCTGCAGGGCGGCGGCTCCCGCACGCAGTTCGGCGATGCGCTGCGCATCGCGGTCGGCATGCGTGGCGCCGTCGTCGAGCGCGAGATGCGCGCGGCCTTCGTAGCTTTCGGTGTCGCCGCGCTCGCCGATCCATGCATCGCGCACGCCGGGCAGGCCGCGGCGCACGTCGATGTCCGCGGCGGGATCGGTGTACGGCCCGGAGGTGTCGTAGAGGGACACGCGCTCTCCATTGGTAAGCGACACCTCGCGCACGGGCACGCGCAGGTCGGGCCGGCTGCCGGCGATGGTGCTCTTGCTGGAGGCGGGAAAGGGTTCACGCGTGAGCGTGAGAAGGGATGCGAACTTGTCGATGGCATTCATGCGGGGCACTCCTGGTTGTGGGACAACGGGTGCTCCGCGATCGCTCCGGGACGGTGACGGCCGTCGAGGACGGACTGACACCTGGGAGTCGCAGCTCTTCTTACGCTGGTATGAACCAGATCAAGTTCGCGGGTTCGGCCGCTTGGCCATCTCAGTACGCATCTGCGTGCACCCCGGAGCGGGGCCGATTCTAGGCCGGGCCCGCGGGAGGGATCAAGTCGGACGCACGGCGACCATCGGTGTGACGGTCATCGGCCCCTCTGCACCGGAGGCTGCAGCCTCGGCCGCGGCCCACGCGTCCAGACCGCCGGCCAGCACGCGCACACGGGGCAGGCCCGCGGCCATCAGCACGCGTGCGGCAGCGACGGCCGATTCGTCGTTCGGGCAATCGCAGAACACGACGAGCTCGCGGCCATCGGAGAAACTGCCGAGCCGCTTCGGAAGGTGCGCCAGCGCGATGCCGATGGCGCCTGGAATCGCACGTTCGTCCAGCACACGCGTCTCGTCGGAACGCACGTCGATCACGGTGGGGCCGGCGCCGGCAGCGAGGGCCTCGCGCAGCACCTGGACTTCCATCAACTGGATGTCATCGGCGCGCAGCGCCATGCGGCGTTGGCGATAGCGCCACAGGATGAACGCGACCAGCAGCAGCGCGAAGATCGCCATGGCGGTGAGCCCGATATCGGAAAGCACCGCCAGCACATCCTCGATGGCCGCGTGGAAGACGCGCCCCAGCACCAGGAAGCCCAGCGTCCAGATCAGCGCTGCCACGGTCTCGTAGGACAGGAAGCGCAGGTTCGACATGCCGAGCGCGCCCGCCATCGGAGGCGCGACCACCGACACGCCCGGCACGAACTTCGCCGCAATGAGCGACAGGCCGCCCCAGCGGCCGAGGATCGATTCGCTGCGCTGCACGCAGGTGTCCGCCGACAGCGAAATGCGGCACAACAGCCGCATGACCCGGTAGCCCCAGCGCCGCCCTGCGAGGAACCACACGCCGTCGCCCAGGATGTTGCCCAGCACCGCAGCGAGGGTCACCGCGAGGAAAGACACCTGTCCACCGACCGTGAGTCCACCGGCCACGATCAGGAAAGGCACCGCCGGCACGGGCGCGCCCAGGCGCGTCGCCAGCGTGGCAACGAAGACCAGGGCCGAACCCTGGCTGGCGAGAAGTGCGACGAAGTCGTTCATGGTTTCACGGGACCGTTGGCGCTGCAGGAATCGAACGGCGGCTATTCCCCTTGGGTGGGTCGTTCCGTCGGATTCGCCGTGGCTTGTGCAGCGGGACCGCCACGAAGATCCAGATCGGAGAAAAAGGCAATGCCGTGGCCGCGGGTGTTGTCCGCATCGGCCGAGACGGCGACCGCGACCACGTCCGGCATGATCCCGCCGGCTTCGTCCCCGAAGGCACGGCGATAGTCCGCGAGCAGGTTGCGGCGTTCGGCCACCCACGCACCCGGCTTGGCGGCAGCGCCGGACTCCAGCACGATCATCCGCACCCTGCGGGTGAAGGCGTTCATGAACTCGCTGCCCTTCGCTTCCTTGTTGTCCCACACGTAGCACAGCGCTTCGCTGGGGACGTCTTCGCCGGTGGCGCGGCGGGCGAGAGCCAGGCGGGTGCGTTCGCCGACCGACAGCCGGTCGGCGGGGAAGTCGAAGAACACGCACAACTTGGCCACGCCGTCGTCACCCGCACGGGTGCGCAGGTCGGCGTCCTGCACGAACTCGTCGACGCGCCAGCGCCATGCGAGCGTGGTGCCGCTGTTGAGTGGCACCTGCGTGGGATGCACCAGATTGCCGTAAGACTGGTCGGCCTCGACCTTGAGCACGCGCTTGCCGTCCTGCTGCACCACTTCGAAACGCGTGGGGGCCTTGTTGGGCAGCGTGGTGAAGCGCCAGGGCTGCGGCGCCTGCGTGCCTTGCGCGCTCGAGAAGGGCGTCAGCGTCGCGGGTTCATCGGCACGGGCCGGCGAAATCGAGCCGAGCAGCAGCGCGGACGCCAACGGCAAGACCGCGGCGACTCGCCGCAGCCAGCGTGCAAACTGATCCGTCGTATTGCTTTCCATCTCGCCCTCTTGTCGTGTGCTTGGGTCTGCAGGAACCTTCGCGGAGCGCCTTCGGCGCTCTGCGCACATGGGAGAGTGTGGGGGCGGCAAGGCGCAAGATAAATACGCCAAAAGGAATCTGTCTGTCTCCATCCTGGACACAATGCCCGGCGGACAGCTATCGAATCGATAGCAACGAATCCTTGCACGGCCTCATTGGAGGCCATTTCGTCACTGGACGGGTCAGTGCAGATCGCCGTCGACGTAGTACCACCGATTGTGGAGACCATCGACCTCGCGCACGAAGCGGCTGCGCTCGTGCAGGCGCGACGCCACGCCGGCGCTGCTTCGCTGGCGAGCCACGAACTCGACTTCCGCGTGATCGGCGTCGAGCACCGAACGCGAGCGAACGTCCAGACCGAGCCATTTCACGCCCGGCTCGAAGCTCACCTCGCTGGGCCGGGTCGACGGGTGCCAGGTCGCGAGGAGATAGTCGGCCCTCTCGCGCACGAAGGCGGTGTAGCGCGAGCGCATGAGCGATTCGGCATCCGTGGCCGGGGTGTTCTCGAAATCGTCCACATAGCGCCCGCAGCATTGGGCGTAGGCCAGCGGAAGCTCCCGGCGATCACGGCGCCCGCAGGGGCAAGGGACACGAACGGAGCTGGGGGAAGATGCGGACATGGAGGGTTTGAGCGGGGAATCCAGCGCGTATTGTGCAGACCCTCGCACAAACCCTGCCTTGGGCGGCGTCGACCCTCCCCTCATTTGGGGGCCGGGAGACGGCCCAGCAGGCTTTCGACTGCCAGGCCGAGGGCCAGCAGTTGGCGATCGCTGCCCGCCGGCCCGTCGAACTCCAGGCCGACCGGCAGGCGGCTCGTGGCACCCAGCCCGACGGGCAGTTGCAGGCCTGGCAGGCCGGCATTGCTGCCGGGGTCGGTGTTCTGGATCAGCACCACGAAGTTCTCCACGCTGCTGGCGTCCGGCGTCGCGGCCAGCGCCACACGCGGCACCGTCGGGAACACCAGCGCATCGAGCCTGTTCCTCGTGAAGGTGTCGCGGTAGAGCCGCTGCAGCGCCGGGCGGGCCACCCGCATCGCGTTGTCGTACGCCGGCTTGGCGTCGACCACGCCCTTGGCGGCCGGCAGCTTGCGCGGGATGATCAGCCCGTCGAAAGTGCCCTTGACGTCGGGACTGGCGACCGCCGCGGCGAGCTGCGCGATGGTGACGCCGGTGCGGTATGTCGCGAGGTAGGCCACGATGTCGTCGTGCGCCTCGTACAACGCGACCGGAAAGCCGACTGCGCCGTTGAGCTCCATCAGCTTGGGCATCTCCACGTCGACCAGGGTCACGCCCGCCGCACGCAGCCTGGCCAGCGCCGCATCGGTGGCCGCGCGCGTGTCGGCATCGAGGTTGGCGTAGAAGGCCGGCACCACGCCGAGCCGCACGCGCTTGAGGTTGGCAGGCTTGACCGGCGTGCCGCCCACGATCACGCGATCGAGCAACGCCACGTCGGCGACCGACAGCGCCATCGGCCCGGCCGTGTCGCGGGTGTGCGAGATCGGCGTGATGCCCGCCTGCGAATAGCGGCCGACGGTCGGGCGCAGCGAGGCGCAGCCGTTGAACGCGCAGGGGATGCGCACCGAGCCGCCCGTGTCGGTTCCGAGCGCTGCGGGCACCATGCGCGCACCGAGCGCCGCGCCGTTGCCCGAGGACGAGCCGCCCGCAACGCGCGTGCTGTCGTAGGCATTGCGCACGCCGACTTCGGGACCGGTCTGGAACGCGGGGTTGTAGCCCGTCACGCCGAACGCCAGCTCGTGCATGTGGGTCTTGCCCATCACGATGGCGCCCGCCGAGCGCAGCTTGGCGACGACTGGCGCATCGGCTTGCGGCACGAAGGTCTTGAGCGCAGGCGTTCCGGCCGTGGCCGGCAGGCCCTTGACCTGGATGTTGTCCTTCACCGCCACCGGCACGCCGGCGAGCGGCTTGCAGGCGCCGCCCTGCTTGCGTTCCGCGTCGGCCGCGCGAGCGGCGCGCAACGCACCGGCCTCATCGAGCGTGATGAAGGCGTTGAGCTGCATCTTGGCCCTGGCCTGCGCCAGGTAGGCCGACACCAGCTGCTCGCTGCTCAGCGTGCCCGCGCAGATCTGCCGCGCTGCCTCGCTGGCCGTCAGGGTGGCGAGATCCGCCGCCGTGGGCTGGGCCGCCAGGGGCAGGCCGAGGGCGGCCACGCCCAGAAGCGACAGAAGAACTGCCGCGCGAGGCGCGGACGGAGGATTCGGCGAGAAGAGCATGTGCGGTCTCCATCGAAGGGACCACCATGCTGCACCGATATGCGCGCTTTGTCTGCCGGATCAGGCCAGCGCGCGCTGGATCAGCAGCTTCTGGATGTCCGAGGTGCCTTCGTAGATCTGGCACACGCGCACGTCGCGGTAGATGCGCTCCAGCGGAAAGTCGTTGACGTAGCCATAGCCGCCCAGCGTCTGGATGGCCGCGCTGCAAACGCGCTCGGCCATCTCGCTGGCGAAGAGCTTGGCCATGGCCGCTTCCTTCAGACAGGGCTGGCCGGCATCGCGCAGGCTGGCCGCGTGCCAGATCAGTTGCCGCGCCGCTTCGATCTGCGTCGCGCAGTCGGCCAGCCGGAAGCCCACTGCCTGCTGATCGAAGATCGAGCCGCCGAAGGCCTGGCGCTCCTTGGCATAGGCCACGGCCACCTCGAAGGCGCTGCGCGCCATGCCCACGCTCTGGGCCGCGATGCCGATGCGTCCGCCTTCCAGCGCGCCGAGGGCGATCTTGTAGCCCTCGCCTTCCTGGCCGATCAGGTTCTCGGCGGGAATGCGGCAGCCGTCGAAGTTGATCTGGGCGGTGTCGCTCGAATGCTGGCCCAGCTTGTCCTCCAGCCGCGCCACGTTGTAGCCCGGGGCGTCGGTGGGAACGATGAAGGCGCTCATGCCGCGCTTGCCCGCGCCCTTGTCGGTGACCGCGATCACGATCGCGACCTGTCCGTTCTTGCCGCTGGTGATGAACTGCTTGACGCCGTCGATCACCCAGCCGTCGCCATCCTTGCGCGCGGTGGTGCGCAGCGACGATGCATCGCTGCCGGCCTGCGGCTCCGTCAGGCAGAAGGCGCCGAGCATGCGGCCCTGCGCCAGCGGCTGCAGCCACTGCTTCTTCTGCTGTGCATTGCCGTAGCGCATGAGGATGGCGTTGACCGGGCAGTTGGTCACGCTGATCGCGGTACTGGTGCCGCCGTCGCCGGCGGCGATTTCCTCCAGCACCAGCGCGAGCGTCAGGTAGTCGAGCCCGGCGCCGCCGTCCTCTTCGGGCACGCAGATGCCATAGGCGCCCAGTTCGGCCAGGCCGGCATGCGCCTCCTTGGGGAAGCTGTGCTCGCGGTCCCAGCGCGGCGCGTGGGGCCAGAGCTCCGCTTGCGCGAACGCGCGCACGGCATCACGAATCGCTTCCTGGTCGGCGCTGAGCAGCATGGCGTATTCCTTACTTTCCTTGACCGAGGTCCATGATCAGCTTGCTGGCCATGTAGAGACGGCGCGGGATCGCGCTGGTGTCCACGTACTCGGCCTTGTCGCTGTGATAGCCGAAGCCCGGCAGGCCCAGGCTTTCGATGACCGGCTTGCCCGCCAGCGCGGCGTAGGCCGCATCGGTGCCGCCGCCGGTGCGCTCGACGATGTCGAGTTCGCCGCCGGCTTCCTTGTAGTACGCCACGGCCTTGTCGACCAGCTTGCGGCCGCCCTCGCCCGCATTGAAGGCCGGACGGCCGCGCGTGATCAGCACCTTGACGTCTGCTTCGGGCAGCTTCTTCTGCTGCGCCTTGGTTTCGAGCGTCTTCATCGCGGCCTCGAAGTCTTCGTTCTTCGCGTAGCGAACGTCGGCGTTGAGCGTGGCGCCGGCCGGGATGATGTTGGACACATTGCCGGCCTTGGCCATGGTCCAGTTGAAGCGCAGGCCCTTGGCCTTGTCGTCGATGCCCATCGTGCGCAGCACCAGGTCCGAAGCCTCGACCAGCGCGTTCACGCCCAGCTCGGGTGCCGCGCCCGCATGCGAGGCCTTGCCGGTGATGTTGACCTGCACGTAGGCGATGCCCGAGGTGCCGAGCGAGAGGTCTTCCTTGCCCGCGCCGGTGGGTTCGAAGGACAGCACGTAGTCGGACTTGGCGGCCTCTTCCTGGATCAGGTCGCGCGAGCCGAAGGAGCCCTTTTCCTCGTCGGTATTGAACAGCACGGTGATGGTGCCGAAGTCCTGGAAGCCTCGCGCCTTCAGCAGCTTGAGCGTGTGCACGATGACCGCGTTGCCGCCCTTGTCGTCGGCGATGCCGGGGCCGTAGGCCTTGTCGCCCTCGACCCGGAACGGCGCCTTCGCAAGGATGCCCTTGAGGTAGACGGTGTCCATGTGCGAGAGCAGCAGCAGGTTCTTGCCGCCCTTGCCCTGGAGCTTGCCGACGATGTTGTCTCCGACCACGATGCCGGCCGACTTGCTGCGCGTGACGGTGAAGCCCAGCGACTTCAGTTCATCTTCGAGGTACTTGCCAGCCGAAGCCATGCCTTCGGCATCGCCGGTGCCGGTCTCGATGTTGACGAGGTTCTCCAGCGTCTTGATGACGGCGGGCTTCTCGGCCGTGGCGGCGGCGAACAGGGCCTGGTCGCGCACCTGGCTCCAGGCGGCGGGTGCGACGAAAGCGGTAGCGAGCAGCGCGGCCAGCGCGCTGCGATGAAAGACCGGATGCATGTGGACTGGATCTCAGGAGTGAATGGATGGAGGAGCCGTCGATTCTAGGGAGCGGCCCCCCCGGAATCGGGCTCGAATCAGGAGCGGGTCAGATCAGCTCGATCGCCACCGCGGTGCCTTCGCCACCGCCGATGCACAGCGTCGCGACCCCGCGCTTCTTGCCGCGCTGCTGCAGTGCATGGATCAGCGTGACCATGATGCGCGCACCACTGGCACCGATCGGATGGCCCAGCGCGCAAGCGCCGCCATGCACGTTGACGATGTCATGCGACACCGACAGCTCGTGCATCAGCGCCATCGGTACCACGGCGAAGGCCTCGTTCACTTCCCAGAGGTCGACGTCCTTCACGCCCCAGCCCGTCTTCTTGAAGAGCTTGGCGACCGCACCGACAGGCGCCGTCGAGAACCACTCGGGCTCCTGCGCGTGCGTGGCATGGGCAACCAGACGCGCGATCGGCTTCGCGCCGTATTTCTTCGCGGTGCTCTCGGTCATCATGACCAGCGCGGCGGCGCCGTCGTTGATGGACGAGCTCGATGCCGCGGTGATGGTGCCGCCGTCCTTCTTGAACGCCGGCTTGAGCGTCGGGATCTTGTCGAGCTTGACCTTGCCCGGGCCTTCGTCGATGTCGATGACCGTCTCGCCGCCACGGCCCTTGACGGTCACCGCGGCGATCTCGGCCTTGAAAGCGCCGGAGGTCGTCGCCGCCTTGGCGCGTTCGACGCTGGCGATGGCGAAGGCATCCTGCTGCTCGCGCGTGAACTTGTACTTGGCCGCGCAGTCCTCGCCGAAGGTGCCCATCGAGCGGCCCGGCTGGTAGGCATCTTCCAGGCCGTCGAGCATCATGTGGTCGAAGATGCGGTCATGGCCCATGCGATAGCCGCCGCGGCCCTTGAGCATCAGGTAGGGCGCGTTGGTCATGCTTTCCATGCCGCCGGCGACCATCACCTCGTGCGTGCCCGCGAGCAGCATGTCGTGCGCGAGCATCGCCGCCTTCATCGCCGAGCCGCACATCTTGCTCAACGTCACTGCCCCTGCGCTGTCGGGCAGGCCGCCCTTGTAGGCCGCCTGGCGTGCGGGCGCCTGGCCCTGGCCGGCCATCAGGCAGTTGCCGAACAGCACCTCGCCCACGCTGTCGGCCGTGATGCCCGCGCGTTCGACGGCTGCCTTGATGGCCACGCCGCCCAGATCGTGCGCCGCGAGAGAGGAAAAGTCGCCCTGGAAGCCGCCCATCGGGGTACGGGCCGCGCCGACGATCACGATCGATTCGCTCATGGAAATTGCTCCTTCAGTGGTTTGTCAGAAATACGGGGCATGTCCGTCATGACGGAAACGCTGCGCCTCGTCGTAGGGAAAAACATCCAGCATCTGCCCGGCCTGGATGCGTTGCTTGTGGCTCTGCCAGAAGGCCGCGTCGAGCAGGTCCGCGTGATGGGCCATGAAGGCCTCGCGCACCGCCGGGTTGCCGAGCAGAAAGGGTTCGAAAGTCTCGGGGAACACATCCTTCGGACCCACCGAGTACCAGACCTCGCCGCTCATTTCGTCTTCCTCGTTGCGCGGCGTAGGCACCTTGCGGAAATTGCAGTCGGTGAGGTATTCGATCTCGTCGTAGTCGTAGAACACGACCTTGCCGCCGCGCGTGACGCCGAAGTTCTTGAACAGCATGTCGCCGGGGAAAATGTTGGCCGCCACCATGTCCTTGATCGCATTGCCGTACTCCATCACCGCATGCTCCAGCTGCTTGCCCGCGCGCTTGGCGTGCTCCGGCTGCTCCATCTGGTCGAATGCCTCTTGCAGGTAGATGTTGAGCGGGATCATGCGTCGCTCGATGTAGACGTGCTTGAGCACCACCTCCATCTCCCCGTTGCCGTCGCGGTCGCCGATCTCCAGCTGGCTGGGCGCGAACTGCCTGATCTCGTCGATCAGCCCCGGCTCGAAGCGGTCCAGCGGAAAGCCGACATCGCTGTACTCCAGCGTGTCGGCCATGCGGCCCACGCGGTCGTGCTGCTTCACCAGCAGGTACTTGCCCTTGATCTGCTCGCGCGTGGTGTCCTTCTGCGGCGGAAAGAAGTCCTTGATGAGCTTGAACACGTACGGAAAGGACGGCAGGTCGAAGACCAGCATCACCATGCCCTTGATGCCGGGCGCGATGCGGAACTTGTCGGTCGAATAATTCAGGTGATAGAGGAAGTCGCGGTAGAAGAGCGTCTTGCCCTGCTTGGCCAGCCCGAGTGCGTTGTAGATCTCGGCGCGCGGCTTCTTGGGCATCAGCGAGCGCAGGAACTGCACATAGGCCGAAGGCACCTCCATGTCGACCATGAAGTAGGCGCGCGCAAAGCTGAAGAGCATCTGCAGGTCCTCTTCTCCGAACAACACCGCATCGACGTAGAACTTGCCCTCGCCGTCATGCAGGATCGGCAGCGAGAACGGCAGCTCGACGAAGCCGTTGATGATCTTGCCGACCACGTAGGCGCCCTTGTTCCGGTAGAACAGGCTGGACAGCACCTGCACCTGGAAGTTCGCGCGCAGCTTGATCTGGTGAAAGCGCCCGAGGATCGCCGCCGCCACGCGCTCGGCATCGCGGCGCCGGTTGGCGTAGCGGCCCTGCAGCGCATAGTCTTCCAGCATGCGTTCGACCGTGTCGGCCAGCGTTTCGCTCTCGGGGTAGTAGGCGCGGTAGGTCGGCTTGTCGCGCGGCTCGATGTACTCGGTGCTGATGGCAGGCCGCACGAAGATGAAATCGTTCTGGAAGTACGCGCGGTGGAGGATCTTGGTGGTCACCGAGTTGAAGAAGCTCTCGGCCAGCTCGGGCTGGTGGTGGTCGACCAGCAGGCCGATGAAGTGCAGCTTGACCTGGTGCCACACGTCCATGGGCTGTTCCCCGGCCTTGAATTCCTTCTCCAGCCGCGCCACGGCCTCGCTCACCCGCAGGTCGTAGAACTCGATGCGCTCGCGCTGCGCGCGCTGCTGCCCATGCCAGTCGGCCGTCTCGAAGCGGTGCTTGGCGCGGGCGGACTCGGCGCGAAACAGCAGGTAGTGCCGGTTGAAGCCGTCCCGCATCGCCTTGGCGATGTCGTAGGCAAGCGGCGAATCGAGACGCTGCGGGAACATGGCTCAGGCTTCAGTCGGCTTCCTTGACGGGCTCGGCAGCCGGCTGCGCCGCTTCTTCCTGCGGCTTGCTCCACTTGTAGCGGATGCGCTGCACGGCGGCGCGGTACAGGGCGTCGAGCGGCCGGGAGCCGTCGACGGTCATGCCCAGGTCCTGCAGCAGGCCGTCATGCACGCCGAAGGCCCAGCCGTGGATCGTGACCTTCTGGTCGCGGCTCCATGCGTCGCACATCACCGTGCTGACGGCCACGTTGACCACCTGTTCCGCCACGTTCAGCTCGCACAGTGCATCGGCGCGCACGTGCTCGGGCAGGGTCTTGAGCATCACGCGGTGGCGGTCGCGCACATCCTGGATGTGGCGGATCCAGTTGTCGGCGATACCGATGCGCGCCCCTTCGAGCGCGGCCTGCACGCCCGAGCAGCCATAGTGGCCGACCACCATGATGTGCTGCACCTTGAGGCGCTCGACCGCGAACTGGATCGCCGAGAGTGCGTTGAGATCGGAGTGCACCACGATGTTCGCCACGTTGCGGTGCACGAACACCTCGCCAGGCTCCAGGCCGGTGATCTGGTTGGCGGGCACACGGCTGTCGGAGCAGCCGATCCACATGTAGCGCGGCGTCTGCTGCTTCACGAGGCTGGTGAAGAAGCCGGGGCGGTCGCGTTCCATGCGTGCAGACCATGCACGGTTGTGGGCAAACAGGTCGTCGAGGGTTTCGGGGGCGTCGTTTTCCATGGTCGATATGGGTAAGGTTGAAGGGGCCGTTCCAGACGCTCAACGTGCCTTGGGTCTGGTGGCACGCGCGAGCGCGGCGCGTGCCTGCTTTTCCTGTGCGCGAATCTCCACGATGTTGGCCTGGAGTTCGACCAACTGGGCTTCGAGCTGCTCGCGGTGGCTGCCGAGCACGCCGAGGAATCGCTGCAACTGCACGGCGGTGTCCCTTGGGCTGTCGTACATGTCGAGTATCTCCTTCACCTCCGTGAGCTTCAGCCCGAGCCGCTTGGCACGCAGCGTGAGCGTGAGGCGCGTACGATCGCGCGAGGTGTAGATGCGCTGCAGGCCCGCGCGCTGGGGCGTGAGCAGGCCGACGTCCTCATAGAAGCGGATCGCCCGTGTGGTGAGATCGAACTCCTTGGCGAGTTCGCCGATGGTGAAGGTCTGCGACGGCATGTGGGTTGCGGGTGTGACAGCGCGTTTCGACCGCACTGCCTACAATCATGGCTCCTTGCCATGACGTTAACGTAAACGTCAATCGTACATGAACCTCCTCGAACGCGAACTCCAGTACCCCCTCGGCGACACTCTGCCGGCTCCCGGCGAGGCGCTCGAAGTGGCGCCCGGCGTGCGCTGGATTCGCATGGCGCTCCCCTTCGCGCTCGACCACATCAACCTCTGGCTGCTGCGCGACACGATCGACGGCGTCGAAGGCTGGACGGTGGTCGACTGCTGCATTTCGCACGACGCATCGCGCGCACAGTGGGAACAGATCTTCGAGACCCAGCTGCAGGGCCTGCCGATCCTGCGCGTGATCGTGACGCACATGCACCCCGACCACATCGGCCTGGCCGACTGGCTGTGCCGGCGCTGGAACGCGCCGCTGTGGATCAGCGCCACCGACTACCACGTGGCCCGGGTGCTCACCTCTGCCGGCGACACGCTCGCCGGCGGCGACGCGGCGGCGGACTTCTTCGCCTCGCACGGCCTCACCGACCCCGAAGCGGTCGCAAAGATCCGTGCGCGGAGCAACTACTACGTCAACATGGTCCCGTCCGTGCCGGCCAGCTTTGTGCGCATGCTCGACGGCGACCGCATCGCCATCGGCGGCCGCGAGTGGCGCTGCATCAGCGGCTACGGCCACGCGCCCGAACACATCGCGCTCTACTGTGAAGAGCTCAACGCCCTGCTCGGCGGCGACATGATGCTGCCGCGCATCTCCACCAACGTGAGCGTGCATGCCGGGGAGCCGGAAGCCGACTCGCTGCGGCTCTTCCTCGACAGCATCGAGCGCTTCAAGTCGCTGCCAGCCGACACGCTGGGCCTGCCTTCGCACGGCAAGCCCTTCAAGGGCATCCACCGCCGCGTCGAACAACTGCAGGAACACCACCGCGACCGCCTGGCCGAACTGCTGGAGGCCTGCGTCGCCAGGCCGCACAGCGCGGCGGAGGGCCTGCCCATCCTGTTCAAGCGCCAACTCGACCTGCACCAGATGACCTTCGCCATGGGCGAGACCGTGGCTCACCTGCACCTGCTGTGGTTCTCCGGCCAGTTGCAGCGCCGGCTGGGCACGGACGGCATCTACCGCTTCGGCGCCTTCGCATGAGCGCATTGGGCCGGCTGCGAGCGGGCCAGTTGGCCGGGTCGCAACGGCTCGATCTGTCCTGCGGCCTCACGGAGTTTCCGCGCGAGATCTTCGATCTGGCGGACACGCTGGAGGTGCTCAACCTGTCGGGCAATGCGCTGAACGCCCTGCCCGACGACCTCCCCCGGCTGCATCGGCTGCGTGTGCTGTTCTGTTCCGACAACCAGTTCGCCGAGCTGCCCGAGGTGGTCGGCCAATGCCGGCAGCTCGACATGGTCGGCTTCAAGGCCAATCGCATTCGCAGTGTTCCGGCCGCATCGCTGCCGCCGTCCCTGCGCTGGCTGATCCTCACGGACAACCGGATCGAAGCCTTGCCCTCGACGATCGGCCGATGCGCCCGCCTGCAGAAGCTGATGCTGGCCGGCAACCGCCTGCGTGCGCTGCCGGAAGAGATGGCCGCCTGCCGCGCGCTGGAGTTGCTTCGCATTTCGGCCAACGAACTCGACGCGCTGCCCGGGTGGCTGTTGTCCCTGCCGCGTCTCTCATGGCTGGCTTTCGCCGGCAACCCCTTCGACGAGAAGCCGGAAGACGCGGCGCTCTTTGCGCGACCCACTGCGGCCATCGACTGGAGCCGCCTCTCGCTGAAGCACACGCTGGGTGAAGGCGCCTCCGGCGTCATCCACCAGGCGGAGTGGCGGCTTGCCGATGGTGGCATCCGCCCGGTGGCGGTCAAGCTGTTCAAGGGCGCGGTCACCAGCGACGGCTGGCCGCACAGCGAAATGGCGGCCTGCATTGCGGCCGGCGCGCATCCCCACCTGATCGCCGTCCTAGGCCGGGTCGAAAACCATCCCGAACGCACGCCGGGCCTGGTGCTGGAACTGGTGGACGCGAGCTTTCGCAATCTCGCAGGGCCGCCGAGCCTGGAAACCTGCACGCGCGATGTCCATGGAGCCGACGCGCACTGGTCGCTGGATACCGCTTTCCGCATGGCACACGGCATCGCCTCGGCCACGTCCCAGTTGCACGCGCGCGGCATCCTGCACGGCGACCTCTATGCGCACAACATCCTCTGGAACGGCCAAGGCGACTGCCTGCTGGGCGACTTCGGCGCCGCCTCGTTCCTGCCGGCGGACGACAACGCGCGGTCACAGGCATTGCAGCGCGTCGAGGCCCGCGCATTCGGGTGCCTTCTCGAAGAGTTGCTGGCCCATTGCGATCCGGTCGGCGAAGCCGATGAAGCCGGGCGGAAGCTGCTGACGGGCCTCCGGTCGCGCTGCCTGGACCCGGACTCTTCTTCGCGCCCCGCGTTCGCGGAAATCGCTTCCCTCCTGAACGCCTGACGCCATGCGCACTCTGCCGCTTCCCCTGCGCGATGGCGTCGGTCCGAGCTGCGTCGCCCTGCCGACCGGCGACTGGCCCACGGTCCTCGAATTTCTGGTGCAGCGCTTCGCCGCCATCCCCCGGTCGACGTGGGAGGCCCGTATCGAGGCAGGCGATGTGGTCGACGAGCACGGGGTGCCCGTCACGCCGACCCGGCGCTTCGAGCCGAGGCTGCGCGTCTACTACTACCGTGCGCTCGAATCGGAGCCGCGCATTCCGTTCGATGAAGTCGTCCTGCATCGGGACGAGCACCTGCTGGCGGTGGACAAGCCCCACTTCCTGCCCGTCACGCCCGTGGGCAAGTACGTGCAGGAAAGCCTGCTCGTGCGGCTGAAGCGCAAGCTGGGTCTGCAGGATCTCGCGCCCGTGCACCGCATCGACCGCGAAACGGCGGGCATCGTGCTGTTCTCGGTGCAGCCTGCCACGCGGGGCGCCTACAGCGCGCTGTTCGCGGATCGCGAGATCAGCAAGCACTACGAGGCGATCGTGCGATGGCCCGGCGACCACCCGCTGCCGCCCGTTCACCGCAGCCGGCTCGAACCCGACGACCACTTCATGCGCATGAGGGAAGTGCCCGGCGAGCCCAATTCGGAGACGCGTTTCAAGCTGCTGGCGCAACGCGACGGATGGGCGCACCTGGATCTGTCGCCCGTCACCGGCAGAAGGCACCAGTTGCGAGTGCACTGCGCCGCTCTGGGCATGCCGATCCTCAACGACGCCATCTATCCCGAGCTTCGCCCCGAAGGCAGCGACGACTTCGACCGGCCGCTGCAGTTGCTGGCCAAGGAGATCGCCTTCCGCGATCCGGTCGATGGCGGCGCACGGCGCTTCACGAGCCCCAGGTCGCTCGCGCTCCCGCCTTGAGCCTGCAGGCCAGGCTGCATTTGCCGGCTCTGCTGGCACCCATGTGACGCAGCTCGGGGGCAAGGCGCACTAAGCTCGCGCCGAACACTTCCAGGAGACAGATCACATGGACACCACCCAACTCTTCTCGCTCAAGGGCCGCACCGCGCTCATCACCGGCGGCTCGCGTGGCATCGGCCGCATGATCGCCGAGGGCTTCCTCGCGCAGGGCGCCCGCGTCTACATCTCGGCGCGCAAGGCCGCCGCCTGCGACCAGACCGCCAAGGAACTCTCGGCCTTCGGCCATTGCGTCTCGCTGCCGGCCGACGTGTCGACGATCGAAGGCGCGCAAGCCCTTGTGGCCGCCTACGCCAAGCACGAGGGCTCGCTCGACATCCTGGTCAACAACGCCGGCGCGGCATGGGGCGCGCCCTACGATGAGTTCCCCGAAAGCGGATGGGACAAGGTGGTCGACCTCAACCTCAAGACGCCGTTCTTCCTGACCCAGGCGCTGACGCCGATGCTCAAGAAGGCCGCCACCGATCACCTCGCGAAGGTCATCAACATCGCGTCGATCGACGGCATCTCGGTCAACCCGCAGGAAACCTATTCGTACGCGGCGAGCAAGGCGGGCCTGATCCAGCTCACGCGCCGCATGGCGCTGCGCCTTGCGCAGGACCGCATCGCGGTCAGCGCGATCGCGCCGGGCGCCTTCGCATCCGACATGAACCGGGTGGCGCGCGACCACGGGGACGAGATCAAGGGAAACATCCCGGCGGGACGCATCGGCGAGCCCGAGGACATGGCCGGCGCCGCGATCTATCTCGCTTCGCGCGCGGGCGACTACGTGGTGGGCTCGACGCTCATCGTGGACGGCGGCGTCACGCACGCGCGCTGAGGGCGCGAGGGCGTTGCCTGACTGGCGGTATGCTGCGTACGCTTGTCTCGCCCTTCCCATCCCGCGGCCATGCCCAATGCCTTCGACTTCTCGGCCTCGCCCTTCGACTGCCTGGATGAAGCCGAGCGGAAGATAGTCCGGGACAGCGTCGACGTCGCCTACTTTCGCGAGGGCGAGGCGATCCTGGAGCCGGGGGTCGAGCCCTCGCACCTGTTCATCGTCATCAAGGGCCACGTCTCGCAGTTCGAAGCCGGCGAGGCGGTGGCAGGCTATGGCCCCAACGATTGCTTCGATGGCCGCTCGCTGATGGCCGGCCGCGCCAGCGGCCGCTTCGTTGCCGCCGAAGAGGTGGTGGCCTACCTGCTGGTCAAGGCCGCCGTCCTCGACCTGATCTCCCGCAACGCGACCTTCGGCTCGCTGCTGTTCGCCGACCTGTCGAACAAGCTGGACACACTGGCGCAGCGCCACGAGCAGCGCGAGATGCATGCGCTGACGATGTCGCGCGTCGAGGAAGCCTTCCTGCGGCCGGCGCACGTCGTCGAAGGGGGCGCCGACATCGTGAGCGTCGCGCGGCTGATGCATGCCGAGCATTCCAGCAGCGTGCTGGTCCGCGACGGCGAGCGGCTCGGCATCTTCACGAACACCGGCCTGCAACGCGCGGTGGTCGACGGCCAGCCACTGGGCCAACGGCCGGTGCGCGATCTCGCGACCTTCCCGATGGTGAGCATCGCCCCGGACGCACCGCTGTTCGACGCGCTCGCCTTGATGATCCGGCACCAGGTGCACCGGCTGGTCGTGGCGGATGGGCCGCGCGTCGTCGGGCTGCTGGAGCAGCTCGACCTGCTGAGCTTCCTGTCGAACCATTCGTACCTGATCACGGTGCGGATCGTGCGCGCGCAGAGCCTCGACGAGCTGCGCGCCGAGGCCGGGAAGATCACGGGCTTCATCGCGTTGCTGTACCGAGGCGGGACGCGCGTCGGGCAAATCGGCAGGCTGGTGCAGGCGCTGAACGCCAAGCTGTTCGAGCGTGCCTGGCAACTGGTCGCGCCGCCCGAATTGCTGGCCGACAGTTGCCTGTTCGTCATGGGCAGCGAAGGACGCGGCGAGCAATTGCTCAAGACCGACCAGGACAACGGGCTGATCCTGCGGGACGACACGCCGGTCGGCGATGCCGTCGTGGAATCGGCATGCCGGCAATTCTCGGCGGCGCTGCGCGACTTCGGCTACCCCGACTGCCCCGGCCGGATCATGGTCAGCAACCCGGCATGGCGGCACCGCGCGAGCGACTTCCGCACCCTGGTCCGGCGCTGGCTGCTCCTGCCCGATGCCGAAGGACTGATGGCGCTGGCCACCTTCATCGACGCCCACGCCGTTGCCGGAGACGCTTCGCTGCTCGGCGACGTGCGCGCCGAGATCGATCGCCTGGTGGTCGCCAATGACGCGCTGCTCGGGCAGTTTGCGGCGGCCGTCGATCTTTTCCCCGACGCGCCCGGCGGATGGTGGAGCCGGCTGCTGCTTCTCGGCGAGCACGAGCGGCAGTCGCTCGACCTGAAGCGAGCGGGCATCTTCCCGATCGTGCACGGCGTGAGAAGCCTCGCGCTGCGCGATCACGTGCAGGCCACGGGCACGACGGCGCGCCTCGACGCACTGGTGGCCAGCGGCCGGTTGCCGGCGGAACTCGCCAACGATCTGGCCGACAGTCTTCACTTCCTGATGGGGCTCAAGCTGAAGGCCGGCCTGGCTGAATGGGATGCCGGGCATGCGGTCAGCGGCAGCGTGCAGGTCGAACGCCTGAGCAGCCTGGAACGCGATCTGCTCAAGGATGCGCTCGCCGTGGTCAAGCGCTTCAAGGCGCTGGTGCGATATCAATTCCACCTGGGGGGCGTATGAGGCCGCGTTGGGCGGATGCATTGCGCCGCCAGTGGCTGCTCTACCACTTGGCCGACCCGCACTTTGCATTCATGTACGACGCGCCGCCGGATGGCGAATGGGTGGCGGTCGACTGCGAGACCACCGGCCTGGACGTGCGCAACGATCGCATCATCTCGATCGCCGCGGTGCGCATCGTCGGCAACCGGCTGCTGACCAGCCAGCGCCTGGAGTTGCTGGTGCGGCCCGAGCGGGCGATGACGGCCGAGAACGTGCGCGTGCATCGGCTGCGCGAACAGGATGTCGCGCTGGGCATCGATGCCGCGCAGGCGATGCGCCGCCTGATGGAGTTCATCGGCAGCCGTCCGCTTGTGGGCTACTACCTGGAGTTCGACGTAGCCATGCTCAATCGCGAGATCTGGCCCTTGCTCGGCCTGCGATTGCCGCAGCCGAAGATCGAGGTGTCGGCCATGTACTACGACTACAGGAACCGACGGCTCCCGGCGCACCTGCGCGGCGGCACCATCGACCTTCGCTTCGCGACGATGATGGATGACCTGGGGCTGCCGCTTCGCGCCGCGCACGATGCGCTGGACGATGCGGTCATGGCCGGCCTGGCCTTCGTGAAGCTGCGAAGCCTTTTGTAGGCGCGATGACGTGATCGGCGATGGCGCCTGCCGGACTGATCCATGGACTCGATGGGGCCGAACTGAGCGCGCGGCGGCGGCGGCAGGCCGGATTGGCGCCTCAGTACTGGAGCTTCGGATACCAATCGGCGCCGCGCCCACCCGGCGTCAGGTCCAGGATGGACCAGAGCGAGGCGATATCGGGGGCGCCGCGCGGGTCCTGCCCAGGGTCTGCCATATCGCCCGTCATCTCGCCGGCCCAGAACAGGCGGGCCTTGTCGCCGTCGCGCTTGAACACGACCAGCGCCGGGTATTCGCTCCCGTCGGGCTGCAACACGCCGATGTCCCTTGCATAGTCGTCGCCGACGGTCTGGACGAAGTTCAGGTCGCGCCAGCCACGCTCCTGCGCGAAGGCGTACTGCCGCTCCACAGGCGAGCGCCCCAGCACCTTGAGCGCCACGCGCTGCTTGATGTCGGCGGCATTGCCGTTCAATGCGCCGAGCAGGTTGGTGCACATCGGGCACGGCCGTTCACGCTGCGGCCCGTACATCCAGAAGTAGGTGACCAGCGTGTCCTTGTCGCCGAACAGATCGAGCAACCCGACCTCGAAGGCCTGCTCGTCCTTGAAGCGGTACTTCTTCTCGATCACCGGGCCGGCCGGCAGCGCCAGGCGCTGCTCGACCATTCGAGTCATGTGGCGACGAAACTCGATCTCTTCCGCCAGCAGGGCCTGCCTGGCGGCATCGTATTCAGCCGACGAACCTGGGAATGGCCTCTTCGCCTTCTTCGCCAGCTCCGCGGCGGGGGTCAGCGCTTGTTGCATGCCTTTGCTCCTTGTTTGCGCCTAGAGTATGGAAAACAACGACGGTTTTCCAAGGAGACATTCATGAGGATTCTGCGTCAGACGTTCGCTACATGGCTGCTTCTGTGCTGCGCCGCGCTCACTGCGTGGGCGGCCGACACGCCACCGGCCAAGGAAGGCGACTGGATCGCAAGGGACTTCCGCTTCCACACCGGCGAAGTCCTGCCTGAAGTGCGGCTGCACTACACCACGCTGGGTTCGCCGTCGAATCCGGCAGTGCTGGTGTTGCACGGCACGGCCGGCTCGGGGACCGGCATGCTGTCGCCGGCATTCGGCGACGAACTCTTCGGTCCGGGGCAGCCGCTCGACGCCGGCAAGTACTTCGTCATCCTTCCCGACGCCCTGGGCCACGGCAAGTCGTCCAAGCCGTCCGACGGCCTGCGGGCGAAGTTCCCGCTCTACAACTACGACGACATGGTGCAGGGCCAGTTCCGGCTCCTCACCGAGGGGCTCGGCGTGAAGCACCTGCGCCTCGTCATCGGCAATTCGATGGGTGGCATGCAGACGTGGATCTGGGGCGTCCAGCACCCCGAGTTCATGGACGCACTGGTGCCGATGGCCTCACAGCCCACCGAGATGTCGAGCCGCAACTGGATGATGCGGCGGATCGTCATCGATTCGATCCGCAACGATCCGGCGTGGAACAACGGCAACTACACGACGCAGCCCCAGGCCGTTCGCGCGGCCAACGCCTATTTCGGCATGGTCTCCAACGGAGGGTCGCAGGCGTACCAGAAGATGGCACCCACCCGCGCGGCAGCGGACAAGCTGCTGGATGCACGGCTCGCCGCGCCCTTCACGGCCGACGCCAACGACTTCCTCTACCAATGGGATTCATCGCGCGACTACAACCCCGCGCCGCAACTGGAGCGCATTCGTGCGCCCTTGCTCGCCATCAACTCGGCGGACGACGAACGCAATCCGCCCGAGCTGGGCATCATGGAGCGCGAGCTCAAGCGGCTGAAGAACGCGAAGTTCCATCTGATCCCGGCCAGCGAAGACACGCGCGGCCACGGCACGACCGGGAACGCGAAATTCTGGAAGGCGCAGATGAAGCAATGGCTCGATGCGGCGCCGGCCCAATAAGAATACAAAACACTTACATTTGCACGCCGATGAAGGCCGCTCGGGACGGGCCTTCCGCGCGCAAACTCATGGCCCCTTCACTCCAAGGAGAAGCGCCATGGGCACCCCCACCGAGATCGCCAGGCAAGGCTATGCAGCATTCGGCAAGCGCGACATTCCGGCGCTGCTGGAGCTCCTTGCGGATGACGTGGAATGGAAGTTCCTCGCCACTCCCGACACCGGCACGCCCTACGGCGGGAGCTGCAAGGGCAAGCAGCAGGTGGCCGAGTGGTTCGGCAAGCTGGCCCAGGCCGATGAGATCCTGGAGTTCGAGCCGCGCGAGTTCCTCGAAGGGCCCGATCACGTGACAGTCCTCGGCCGCGTCAAGGGCCGGGCGCTGCCGGATGGCAAGGTGCATGAGTCGGAATGGGTCCAGGTGTTCACCTTGAAGGACGGCACGAAGATCAGCCGCTGGGTCGGGACGGGCGATACCGCCTCCCGGCTCCATGCGAGGTAGACAATGGCTGGATGAACAAACGTCACTTCCTGGGCACGGCGACGCTCGCCGGACTGTGGCCCGCAGTCGATGCACTGGCGGCCGACCCGGCCCGCAAGGGTCCGGGCCTGCTCACCGTGAGCGGAGCGATCGGCAAGTCGAACCGGGGCGCGGTCGACCCGGCGCTCGACCAATTGCTGGTGAAGCATGGCGTCAAGTTCGACAAGGCCTACGTGTTCGACTCGGACGCCCTGCAGCGCCTGGCCTCCGTTCGCATCAAGGCCACGCTCGAATACGACGCCAAGATGCATGGGCTGGCGGGCCCGCTGCTGACCAGCGTGCTGGAGGCGGCAGGTGTGCCGACGACCAGCGAAGTGACGATCGCCCTTCGCGCCGTGGATGGCTACGTCGTGCCGCTGAGCATGGCGAACGCGCGTGCATATCGCATGATCGTGGCGACCGAGATCGACGGCACGCCGCTCGCGCTCGGCGGGCTCGGTCCGCAGTGGGCGATCTACGAGGCCGACACGCTCGCCGCCTTCAAGGACAAGCCGCTCAAGGAGCGATTCGCGCTGTGCCCTTGGGGGCTGTACAGCATCGAAGTCTCGCGCGGTTGATCGCTTCGCCCTGAAGACCATGGACAAGCCGACCGGCCTCAGGAAAGGCCTCACCAGCTACGGCGACCAGGGCTTCTCCCTGTTCCTTCGCAAGGCCTTCATCAAGGGCGCGGGCTACACAGACTCCGCGCTCGACCGCCCCGTGGTGGGCATCGCCAACACCGGCAGTGCCTACAACCCTTGCCACGGCAACGCGCCCCAGCTCATCGAGGCGGTGAAGCGGGGCGTGATGCTCGCGGGCGGCTTGCCGATGGAGTTTCCGACCATCTCCATCCACGAGAGCTTTGCCGCGCCGACCAGCATGTACCTGCGCAACCTCATGTCGATGGACACCGAGGAAATGCTGCGCGCGCAGCCGATGGACGCGGTGGTGCTCATCGGCGGCTGCGACAAGACCGTGCCCGCGCAGCTCATGGGCGCGGCCTCGGCAGGCATGCCCGCCGTCCAGCTCATCACCGGATCGATGCTGACCGGCAGCCACCGCAGCGAGCGCGTCGGCGCCTGCACCGACTGCCGCCGCTACTGGGGCAAGTTCCGCGCGAGCGAGATCGACGAGGACGAAGTCGCGGACGTGAACAATCAGCTCGTCGCCAGCGTCGGCACGTGTTCGGTGATGGGCACTGCCAGCACCATGGCGTGCATCGCCGAGGCGCTGGGCATGACGATGCCGGGCGGCGCATCGCCACCGGCCGTCACGGCCGACCGCATTCGCATCGCCGAGCAGACCGGGACGCAGGCCGTGCAGATGGCGCGCGACGGATTGACCATCGACAAGGTGCTCACTCCCGCCGCCTTCGAGAACGCGATGCGCGTGCTGCTTGCGATCGGCGGGTCGACCAACGGCATCGTGCACCTGACCGCCATCGCGGGACGCATGGGGCTGGAGATCGATCTGGCCGCACTCGACCGCATGGGCCGCGAGACACCGGTGCTGCTGGACCTGAAGCCATCGGGGCAGCACTACATGGAAGACTTTCATCATGCGGGTGGCATGGCAACGCTGCTGCGCGAACTCAAGCCGCTGCTGCGGCTCGACGCGATGACGGTGACCGGCCGCACGCTGGGCGAAGAGATCGAGGGTCACGGCGCCGGCTTCAATCAGGACGTCGTGCGGCCCATCACCGCCCCCATCTATCCGCAAGGCGGCATCGCCGTGCTGCGCGGCAACCTGGCCCCGGGCGGCGCCATCATCAAGCAGTCGGCCGCGGACCCGCGACTGATGGAGCACGAGGGCCGCGCCGTCGTGTTCGAGAACACCGAGGACCTGCTGACCCGCATCGACAGCGACGACCTGGACGTCACCGCCCAGGACGTGCTGGTGCTGAAGAACATCGGCCCCAAGGGCGCGCCAGGCATGCCCGAGGCGGGGTACATCCCCATTCCTCGCAAGCTGGCGCGTGCGGGGGTGAAGGACATCGTGCGCATCTCGGATGGGCGCATGAGCGGGACAGCGTTCGGCACCATCGTCCTGCACGTGACGCCCGAGTCGGCCATTGGCGGTCCGCTCGCGCATGTGCGAAACGGCGACCGCATTCGCTTGAGCGTGCGGGACCGCGAGATTGCGCTGCTGGTGTCCGATGCGGAATTGGCGCGCAGGGCGCAAGAGTCGCCTGTCACCGTGCCGAGCGCTGCCCGCGGGTATCGGAAGCTGTTTCTCGAGACCGTGACGCAGGCGGACCAAGGCGTGGACTTTGACTTCCTGCGGGCGGAAACGATGGTTGGGAAGGTGCCGGAACAGCCGTGACGACGAGCGGAACCTTGCGCGCGAAGGCCCCGGCGCAGGTCTCGAGTGGGACATTCCGACAAGCCCTGCCCTCCTAGAATCGCCGTCCTCTCTACCCATGGGGAACCGACTGTGACCGCACCCTTTACAACCGTTCCTGCCTTGTGCGGGCCACTGCGCCAGCCCCGGCAGATGCTGGCGGACCAGCGCTACGACGGCCACAAATCGATCCACGACGATGCCATGGCGGAAGGCCTCGGACTGCGGGCCGGCCCGATCGAGGGGCCCACGCATTTCAGCCAGTTCGATCCCCTGCTGTATCACGTGTTCGGCAAGGCCTGGTTCGAGACCGGCTGCATCAGTGCGCACTACCAGAACATGGTGGTGGAAGGCGAGGAAGTCCGGGCCTTCGTCCAGCCGGATCCGGCCCAGACCCATTTCGTGCGCATTCATGCGGAAAAGCGCGACGGCACGCCGGTGCTGACCGGCACGGCCTCCGTCGGCAACGCCGCCGGCCTGCCGCACGAACTGCCACTGCGCATCGCCAAGCTGCGGCCACCGACGGGGCTGGTGATCAATCGCGACCTCAAGGTCGGGCAGCGAGGTGCGGTGGTGGAGAAGGTCCGCATGGGCTTCGACACCCACATGGGCGACCACTATCCGTTCACGCTGGCCGACAAGCTGAAGGTCATCACCGAGCCGAGCCCGTGGTACACGCGGGAATCGGGCGCGCAGTCCCCTTGGGGGCGGCCGATCATCCCGACCGAGATGATCAGCGTGCTGTTGGGCTCGACCTCCGCGCAATCTGGCCTGAGCGGGCGCAAGCCGGCGGTCGGGCTCTTCGCCGGCCAGGAGATCCGCCTCATCAACGGGCCGCTCTTCGTCGACAAGGACTACGAGCTCGAGCGCGAGATCATCGCACTCAGCGAAAGCGCGCGCACCGAATCGGTCTGGGTCCGGACCCGCGTCTTCGACGCGGCGTCGCGCGAGCTGATGGCCGAGATGATCCTCAACGGCGCGGTGATGAAGGCGTCCTACCCCGACTACGAGAGCGAAGCGCGCGCGCTGGCCGGGCTCAAGGACTGAACGGACCCGCCCCGACGTCGAACAGGAACGACTGGGACCGAAGCCTTCTCTTGTCGAACCCGGCCTCCCAGGGAAAGCGCTCCTTCCCATCGGGCCAGACGATCTGCACGTAGTCATACCTGCCGCGCGCAAGCTGGGCAGGGACCAGCAGCTCGACGCGCCCGGCATCCGCGAACCGGGGCATCAAGGGAATCTGCGCGGCGCCGAGGATCATGACGCCTTCGTGCACCGGCTCGCCTTCCTTCACGCGCTGCACGATGACGTCGAGCACGCCCATGGCCTGCGCCGGTGCGATGCCGAACATGATCAGGTCCGGATGCTTGAAGGTCTTCTGCAACCCGACCGTGTACACATAGGTCACGGCCGCGTTCCGGGTGCCGACGCCTGCCATGGCCCAGCCTTCCCGCGCGACGCGGCGCCTGAGAGTCGCGACGACTTCGGGTTGGATGAACATCGATCCCGCCCTTTCGCCGCGACTCAGCGCGCAGGGGCGCTCGCCGGCATCGACGCCGACAACGAGACCGGCCAGGCGTCCCGCTCATGGATGACGTGCCAGAGACGCTCGTCCACGCCTTCGAAGGCCTTGGCGTAGCGCGTCGATTCGCGAGGCTCCCGCGTCGCGTCGCGGATGACGATGCCGCGGATCTGCCCGGGGTGCGCGCGCGCGATCTCGCCGTAGATTTCCGGATCTGCTTCGCCGGAGTCCCCCACGAGCAGGAAGCCGCGTTGCGGAAAGTCGGCCAGCAGGCGTTCGATGACCGCCAGCTTGTGCGTGCGCGACTCGCCTTCCGACGGGATCAGCGTGCGCCAGGTCGTGCTCTCGCGCAGGTGCACGCTGCCGGCGGGAAACCCGCTGCTCGCCAGGAAATCCGCCAGCGGCGGATAAAGCTGGATCGGGCTCGACGAGAGGTAGTGAAAGCGCGTGTCGGGGCCGGCCGCGAGCGCGCGGTAGTGCGATGCCATGCCCTCGACCGGCGTGAACCGGCGGACAAAAGTGTTGAGCAGCATCTCGCGCTGGTTGCGTACGTCGGTGTGCTTGATGGTGTCGTCGATGTCCGAGATCACGGACAGCCCCTGCGCCGGCACGAGCCGCGCCTCCCCCCGGAAGCGGCGCGGGTCGGTCAGCGCCGTGTAGGCGCGGAAGCGGACGACCTGCTCCGGTCCGCGCGCCACGCCGGCATCGAGCAGCAGCCTGTCGTCGCTGCGCCCGCTCCTTGCCGTCGGCGGCAAGGCTACGCGCCCGTTGACGCCCTCGATCACCAGCTCGATCACGTTGTCTTCTTCCGATTCGGTTCGAAACAACGCGGCGCGCCGGTTGAAGCGCGCACGCTCGACCGGCGAAAGCTGCTTGAGATCGAGATCCAGGTAGCGCGCCAGCACGCGATGCGCCACGAGCAGCGGTTCCTTCTCGTGAAGCCAGGCATGCACATCGACCTCGATCGCTCCCGAGTCGGTGGTGCGTGCAATGCCGGGCACGAACATGACCTCTTCGTCGGCGTCGAGCGGCGCCGCCTGCAGCGTCGAAACCAGCACGCCCATGCACAGGACGCCGAGCGCGTGGCTCCGCAGGTCTTTCATGGCCGATCGCTTCCTCTCCAACCGGTTCCCGTCCGGGTTCGTCGACAGATGCATGCAGGCCATGCTACCGGCCCGGCCCGCCCAGCAGGAATGCCACTGCGCTGCGCCACCACGCATCGTCGACATACCGGATCCAGTCGTTGTGGTCGGCGGCCCGCACCACCTCGAGCCGCTTGGGACCGGGCAGCGCTTCATACAGCGCCGTGCCGAAGCGCGCGGGAACGATGCGGTCGCGCTCGGCCACGGCCACCAGAACCGGGCGCCCGATCGACGCGAGATTCGCCGAGCTGTCGTAGCGATCCTTCAGCACCCAGGTGACCGGCAGCCACGGATAGTGGAAGGCCGCGACGTTTTCGAGCTTGTCCCACGGCGTGATGAGCATCAGTGCCGCGATCTGCTCGCGCTGCCGCACGCCCGCCGCGGCAGCCACGCCGGCGCCGAGGGACTCGCCGATGAGCAGCAACGGCGGGCCGTGCAGCCGATGGGCCAGCGAGATGGTCTGCGCGGCATCCTCGACCAAGCTGCGCTCGCCCAGCGCTCCATCGCGCGGGCCATACGCCGGGTATTCGGCCAGGATCACGCGCAAGCCGAGACGGGTGAGCACCGTGGCGTAGTAGTCGCGGTGCCCGGCGTGGCCCGCGTTGCCGTGGAACACGAGCGCAGTGCCGCGCGCCGGGCTGGACGGCTCCGCCACCAGGCCGCGGAACTCGCCCTCTTTCGGCCAGGCGACGAGGCCCGCGGACACCATGTCGGCGGCTTGTGCCCGGGCGGGGTGATAGAGAAGACTGTCCTGGAACATGGCGGGCGCTGCCAGCGCGATGGCGCAGGCGGTGACGAGCCAAAGCATGACGGCAGCAGGTTTCATCCAAACCCGTTACGAAAGTTCGGTGGCAAGCCATCCTTTGGCGAAGTCGATGCGCTGTCAACCCTGCAAGGCGTCAGGGACGCGCCATGGCAGCCACCCCGTACAGGACCAGCGCCGCGACGACGACCGCAGCGAAACCGATGTGGATCGCAAGCAAGGTGGCCAGCACCGCCGCGGTGACCGAGGCGCAGCCGTTGATGCCCCAGGCCCACGGAATGAGGCGCGCGTCGGCCGCCTCCACCCGGGTCAGGCCCAGCGGAAAAGGCATGCCCATGAAGAAGGCCAGCGGGGCGATGAGCGCCGCCGCGATCAGGATGCGCACCGCATCGGGCAGGCCCATCGCATGCTGGAAGAGCCAGGGCAGCAGGAACAGGCACAACACCGCCGACACGGCAATGGCGCCCACCACCGCCGCCACCGGGCAACCCTTCAGCCGGCCGGACACGCGGCTGCCGATGCCGGCGAAGAGCAGGAACGCGAACAGCACCACGGCAATTGCATAGAGCGGATGGCTCAGGAACAGCACGAACTTCTGGATGAACGCGATCTCGATGAACATGAAGCCGAAGCCGATCGCGAGGAAATATGCCAGCACGCGCCCGCGCGATACCGCCGCTGGTGCGACTCCTGACGCACCCCCGTTCTGCCGCGCGCCGGACCGCGCGACCCATGCCAGCGGCAGCCCGATCAGCAACAGGCTCGCGACCGCCGCCTGCACCAGCGTGGCCACCAGCACCGGATAACCCCATTCGAGCAGCGGCAGGCCACCCTGCTCCTTCAGCGACAGGAGTTCCGGCAACGAGCGCCACTTGAAGAAGTGGAAGAAATGCGGCTTGTCGTCGGTGGCCGGCTCGACGTGGAACTTGTAGCGCGCCATGAATTCGTCGCGCCCCGGACCGAGCAAGGCTTGCGCGCCATCGAACAGGTCAGGGCCCTCGACCACGTTGAAGCGGTTCGCCTCCTCCCGCCGCATGCCGGGGTAGAAAGCCACGTCGAAGGATCGCTCGACGCAGAAGCGCCGGATCGCGGCGATCTCTTCGCCGGTGAGCGCGCCGTGCTTGACAAGCAGGGTGCTGGTCTTCCAGCTGCGAATCAACGCCAGCCGCGATGCGGGATCGCCGACGCCCGATCGCTCCAGCGCCACCACGGCGGCGGCGAAGAGCTTGAGCGCATCGCGCGGCGGCAGCGTGACCCAGCGCGTGACCGCCAGCAGCCCGCCGGGCTGCAGGTGGCGCAGGTCGTCCTGCAAGGCCTCGACCGTGTAGAGGTAGTTCTCGGCGAGCGCGTACAGGCCGGCCGAGGAAGCACTGAATGAATCGAGCAACGCCACCTGGATGAGGTCGTAGCGCTCCCGGCTGGCCGCGATGAAGCCGCGCGCCTCGGCCACGTGCACGCTCGCCATCGACCCGTAGACGTCTCCCGCCGCGTCCGCGAAGGGGCCTCGCACCAATTCGACGACCTGGGGGTTCAGTTCCACCGCATCGATGCGGCGAGCGCCGTGGTAGTGCGCCTGCAGCACGTCCGCCCCTGCGCCGGCGCCCAGCACCAGCACGTGCGGCTGGCGCAGCAGGTGATAGGGCAGCGCCGAGCTGATCTGGTCCAGATGGGCCAGGCTGGCGCGCCGCCCGTCGAAGCGGGTCAACGCGTTGAGTCCCTCGCCGTCGGTGAAGACACCCCACTGCGGCGGCGGCTCGGTCGACGCAGTCAGGCTCAGGCCGGGCGCATGGCGCAGCGGAATGCGGGGGCTCTCGACCACGCTGACGAGGCCCAGCGGACTCGATCGCTGCGCCACCACCCGCGCGCCGGGAATGCGCAAGGTCTGCGACAGCTCCTTGTAGGGGGACATCACGGGCGCCATCCAGGCCGGGGGCAGCAGCAAGGGCGCGCCGGCCAGCGCCGCCAGCGCGAACGCCGGCCAGCGCCGATGCCCACCGCACTCCAGCCACGCGACCGCCGCCGCGACGCAGCCCAGCGCGCCGATCAGCAGCAATGCATCGGACGGCGAGAGCACGAACAGCAGCGCCACGATGCCGAGGCTTCCCGCCCCCGCGCCGAGGATGTCGACGCTGTAGATGCGCGACACCTGCCCGCGAAAGCGCGACAGGGCCATGCACACGCAGGCCCCTGCACACAGGAAGGGAACCAGCAGCAGCAGGTAGACGGACAGCAGGTAGGCCGGCTGGCGCGGGTCCCAGAGGATCTCCAGCGGATTGAAAGGCACGCGCTGCGCCAGCAGGAAGCAGCCGATCGCACTGAGGCCGAACCCCGCGGCCGCCGCGCAGAACAGCGGAGCGAAATGCTGTTGCGCCGCGCGCTGCACCAGCGTCAGAAGCGCGCCGCTGGCGCCCCAGCCGAGCAGCGCGAGGCTGATGATCATGTAGGCGAAGTGGTGCCACAGGATCACCGAGAACAGCCGCATCAGCAGGATCTCGTAGGCCAGCGCCGCGGCCGAGATCAGGGCCACGGCGATCAGCGGCGCGGCGGCCATCGGCACTCCGGGCTCAGCGCCGGCCGGTCAGCGGAACGAAGGCCACCGGCAGGATCTGCCGTGTCGACACCGTTCCGTCCGCATTCTTCTCGATGAGCATCAATTGCTGGACCATGAACGCCGCGCCCACCGGAATCACCATCCGGCCGCCGGGCTTGAGCTGGCGGATGAGCGGCGGCGGGATGTGGCTCGCCGCCGCGGTCACGAGGATGGCGTCATAAGGCGCGTGCTCCTCCCAGCCGTGGTAGCCGTCGCCCAGGCGCACCTGCACGTTGCCGTAGCCCTGCTGCTGAAGGCGCTGCGTGGCCTGCAGTCCCAGCGGCTCGATGATCTCGATGGTGTAGACCGCGCGGGTGAGCCGCGCCATCACGGCGGCCTGATAGCCCGAGCCGGTTCCCACCTCCAGCACCTTGTGGCCCGGCTCCGCTTTCGCCAGGTCGGTCATCAACGCGACGATATAGGGCTGCGAGATGGTCTGCCCGTGGCCGATCGGCACCGGCCGGTTGGCGTACGCGACATCGACCTGGTCGGCGGGCACGAACTCGTGACGCGGCACCGCGCTCATGACCGTCATCACGCGCGCGTCGAAAGCGGGCCTCCCGGTCTCGTCGCTGGTCTGCCGTGCGAGCGTGGCGATCTGCTCCATCATCCGCCGCCGCTCGGAAGCGAAGTCCGGCGTGGACGCGGCATGGGCGCCCGCCGTCGCCAGGAGAAGCCACGCAGCCGTCGCACGAACCATGGATGGGACCATCGTGCGGCGATCATGGACGCGCACGAAACCGCGGTCCAGTGCGCGCCGCAAGGCCATGGTCGGGAAGAGGACGAACCGGCCTGAAGGGCCGGTCGTGCAGGCCGTCAGTTCACGGCGAAGCAATAGAGCAGGCCATCACCGCCCGTTCCGCGGAGTGCCTGCTGGCTGCAGCCGCCCCGGGACTGGTGCGACGAGTTCCACGATGTCGCCCACGGGTCGGCCGTCGGCCCCGAGCGGTCATGATGGCCCACGATGGCCACGCCCTCGGTGCCGCTGCGCGTCCAGTTGCCGCAGGTCATGTCCGTGTCGTTCGGCGAAAAGGCCGTTCCGTCGGCGCGCGAGCCGGTCAGGATGTCATGGCGGTTGGGCGTGTCGCTGCGGCCCTCGACGGGCAAGCCCTTCTCGTTCAGCGCCGTCTGCTTCGTGACGTTGTTCGCCCCGTGCAGTTGGTCGACGTCACGCGCGATCACCTCGCCCTTGGCGTTGCTCCACGGGCCCTTGCCGATCCGGTCCCGCGCGTTCACCGTGGGGACGCCGTCCTTGCCCTGCGTGCTCAGGTACGCGCGCCAGGTCTTGCCGCCCGCGCCTGCGGCGGTGGCCAGGTTCTGGCAGTGCTTGTCGGCACCCGCGATCCCGCCCAGGTCAGCGCCCTTGCCGGCACCCACGCTGGTCACGAAGAAACTCATCGGCCCACCACCACCTGCGCTGCCGGATTGCTGCATCGCGCAGGCCGTGATCACGATCGGAAGCCCGATCAGGACTGCCCGCAGGGGCCGGGAAAAGCGTCTGGACATAGTTCCTCCGTTGAAGGTTGAAGGTTGGCCGAGCCACCCGGGGCCAGGCTGCGCGGATTATGGGAGCGGCAACCGGGGGTCGGCCACCACGGTTCCACCAGTCCCCGCCAAGCCCGTAGCTGGGGCGCCTGCCGTGACGACTCGCGTGGGTGCATGGGGTAATTGACTAGAAATCGACAACACAAACGGTATACAGTATTCCATAATGACCAAAGGTGATCTCCAAGGGGCACTGCGCCAGCCTGGCATTCCCGCGCGCCGGAATGGTGCGGCGATGCTTCGATGGCGCACATTTCCAAGGGAGATCGCCCCCGTCTCGCGTCGACTCCCCCTTGCCAGAGGGGTTGCCGGCGTCGCGGCAGTGGTGCATTGCAGGATTGCTTTCTGGCCCACGTTTTGCATACTGTATTAACTCATTCACACCGGAGGTTCCTGATGTCTCTGTTCTCGCGCCGTATACCGGCACTCGTCCGACTGGTGCCGGCGCTCGCGATGGCGGCGGGGCTGGTGTCCCTTGCCGGCGAGGCCGCCGCGCAGCCCGCCAAGCCCCTGACCAAGGTGCGCTATGAGGAAGTCATCCGTTCGGTGCTGTACGTGCCGATGTACGTCGCCCTGAACCAGGGCTACTTCAAGGATGCCGGCCTCGACGTGGGCATGAAGACCTCCCAGGGCACCGACAAGGGCATGGCCGCGCTGTTGTCCGGCAGCGCGGACATCGTGCTGATCGGCCCCGAGGCCTCCATCTATGTCGCCAACAGCGAGTCGCCATCCAAGCCGAAGATCTTCGCCGGCCTCACCGCGACCGACGGCTTCCTGCTGATGGCGCGCAAGCCGGTCAGCGGCGCGTTCGACTGGAACCAGCTCAAGGGCAAATCGGTGATGGCCTTCCGGCCGGGCTCCAACCCCGACGTGTTCCTCGAAGCCGCCCTGCGCAAGCATGGACTCGACCCGAAGAAGGACCTGAAGCTGGTCAACAACATCGGCCCGGCCGCACGCACCGGTGCCTGGATGGCCGGCCAGAACGACTACGCGATCTTCCTGGAACCGGAGGCCGGCAACCTGGAGAAGGACGGCAACGGTTTCGTCATGGCGTCCATCGGCAGCGAGGTCGGTCCGGTCGACTACACGGTGTTCACCACCACCGACACCTTCATGCAGAAGAACCCCGAGGTGCTGCAGGCCTGGACCAACGCCGTGGCGCGGGCGCAGAAGTACGTGCAGGCCGCACCGGCCGCTGACCTTGCCAAGCAGATCGCGGAGTTCTTCCCCGGCATGTCGCAGCCCGAACTGGTCAAGGCGATCGAGCGCTATCGCGGCTACAAGCTCTGGAAGACCTCGCCGCTCGTGGAGAAGGCGGCCGTCGAGCAATTGCAGGACATGCTGACGACCAGCGGCGTGCTCGAAAGCGGCAAGCGCGTGAAGTACGAGCAGGTCGTCGTGACCGACTTCGCCACCAAGGCCAAGTGATGGCAGCGGCCGGCATTTCCGCGGCCGGACGGCCGCGCATCGACGTACGCAACGTCTCGCTGCGCTACTTCACGCTGCAGGGCGAGACCCAGGCGCTCGACGACATCTCCCTCGCCGTCGCGCCCGGCGAGTTCGTCAGCATCATCGGCCAGTCCGGCTGCGGAAAGAGCACGCTGCTGTCGATCATCGCCGGCATCCTCGAACCCTCCTCCGGCAGCGTGACGGTGGACGGCAAGCCCGTCAACGGCCCCTCCCCCAGCATCGGCTACATGCTGCAGCAGGACTACCTCTACGAGTGGCGCAGCATCCTGGACAACGCGCTGCTCGGCGCCCAGATCCAGAAGCGCAACATGCGCGAGGCGCGCGAACGCGCCATCCATCTCCTGCACAAGTGCGGCATGGGGGACTTCCTGCACCACTACCCGCGCCAGCTCTCGGGCGGCATGCGCCAGCGCGTCGCGCTGGCGCGCACGCTGGTGACCAACCCCGACGTGGTGCTGCTCGACGAGCCCTTCTCGGCGCTCGATTCGCAGACGCGGCTGGCCATCGCCGACGAAGTGGTCGAGGTGCTGCGCAGCGAGGGCAAGTCGGTCGTGCTGGTGACGCACGACATCGGCGAGGCGATCGCGATGACGGACCGCGTGGTGGTGCTGTCGCGCCGCCCCGGCCGCATCAAGTCCGAGCACCTGATGAGCTTCCCGAGCCACGGCAGGCGCCCGACGCCCTTCGAGGCGCGCGCCTTGCCCGAATTCAACACCTACTTCGGCACGCTCTGGGATGAGCTCGACGTGCATGTCGAAGGATGAACGTGAGCGCCGACATGAATGCAAGCCCCTCGATGACGATGCCCACTGCGGCCCTGCCCTCACAGCCCGCCGTCGCGGCCGACAAGGCCCCCAGCGCTGCCTACGCGGCCTGGCTGGCGCGTCAGCGCCGCGAGAAGACCCTGGTGCTCGTGAGCCGGCTGCTGCTGCTCGTGGCCTTCTTCGGCCTCTGGGAGCTGCTGGCCAAGACCCGTGTGGTCAATCCGATGCTCACCAGCTACCCGAGCGCGCTCTGGCCGACCTTCGTCGACCTGCTGCAGAACGGCCATCTGCTGATGCACACCTGGGCCACCTTCAAGGCGACCCTGGTCGGCTTCGTGCTCAGCATGGTGTTCGGCGTCGCGATCGCGGCGGGCCTGTGGTGGTCGCGCTTCGCGAACAAGGTGCTCGATCCCTTCCTGGTCGTCGCCAACGCGATGCCGAAGATCGCCTTCGTGCCGATCTTCTACATCTGGCTGGGCTCGGAATACTCGGTGTACGGCATGGCGGTCGCGATCGCGATCTTCGTGACGATCATGGTCGCGTACGACGGCTTCCAGTCGACCGATCCCAACAAGATCAAGCTGGCGACCACGCTGGGTGCGAGCCGCGCGCAAGTACTGCGCATGGTCGTGCTGCCCGGCAGCGTGCCGACGCTGATCGCGGCGCTCAAGATGAACATCGGGCTGTCGCTGGTCGGCGTGATCGTCGGCGAGTTCCAGTCGGCCAGCGAGGGGCTGGGCTTCCTGATCGTCAATGGCAGCCAGATCTTCAAGCTCAATATCGTGATGACCGCGATCGTGGTGCTGGCGCTGATGTCGGCACTGATGTATCTCGTCATCGCCCGCATCGAAAGCGCGCTCGCACGCCGCTACGGCTGAACCCGAGAGAACAGAGAGCCAAGACACACGATGGAATTCCCCGCCTGGATCGTCGACCGCGTGATCGCGCGGCAAGGCACGCTGCACCCCTACCCCCGCTTCGATGCGAGCCGCACTGCCTTCGTGGTGGTCGACCTGCAGAACTACTACACGCAGCCCGGCTACCTGGGCGAGTGCGCACCGGCGCGCGCCACCTTCGGCAAGGTCAATGCGCTCGCCTCGGCGCTGCGCGAGGCCGGCGGCAGCGTGGTCTGGGTGCAGACCTGCTCGGACGGCGCCGACAGCTTCTGGTCGCACCACCACGCCTACATGCTGACGCCGGAGCGCAGCGCGCGCCGCCTGCTGGAACTCGGCCGCTCGCACCCCGGCTTCCAGCTCGCGCCGGGCCTGGACGCGCGGCCCGAAGACCCACGCGTGGTCAAGCGCTGCTACAGCGCGCTGGTGCCGGGCTCGTCACCGCTCGACGCCGTGCTGAAAGAGCGCGGCATCGAGACGGTGCTGGTCGGCGGCACCGTCACCAACGTCTGCTGTGAGTCGACCGCACGCGACGCCATGATGATGAACTACGCCACCGTGATGGTGGAGGACGCGCTCTCGGCCGTCACGCCGGAAGAGCACGTGCACTCGCTGCACAACTGGATGCTGTTCTTCGGCGACGTGCTGAGCGTGGACGAGATCGGCGAGCGGCTGCAGGCCTAGAAGGTGCCGGGGTAGGCCCCGCCGTCGATCAGCAGGCTCTGCCCGGTGACATAGCCGGCGTGCACGGAGCACACGTACGCACAGAGCGCACCCACCTCCTCGGCGCGGCCGAAGCGACCCGCCGGGTTGTTGCGGCCCCGCTCCTCCCACAACACCTCGAAGGGCGGGCCACCGGCCTTCACGAGACCCTCGACGTGATGGCGCTGCGCATCGGTCGCGAAGACGCCGGGCAGGATGTTGTTGATCGTCACGTTGTGGCGCACGGTCTGGCGCGCGAGGCCCGCGACGAAGCCGACCAGCCCCGAGCGCGCACCGTTGGAAAGGCCCAGTTCGGCCTGCGGCGTCTTCACGCTGCGCGAGACGATGTTGACGATGCGTCCGAAGCCGCGCTCGATCATCGGATCGACGGTGCGGCGGATCATCTCGATCGGGCCGAGCATCATGGCGTCCAGCGCGGCATGCCAGTCGGCCGTCGTCCAGTCGCGGAAATCGCCCGGGGGCCGGCCGTCGGCGTTGTTGACGAGGATGTCGGGCGAGGGACAGGCGGCCAGCGCGGCATTGCGGCCTTCCGCGGTGGTGATGTCCGCAACCACGAAGCGCACGGCTGCGCCGGTCTCGGCTGCCAGTTCCGCCGCCGCCTGGCGCAGCGTGCCCTCGGTGCGTGCGGCGATCACCACCTCCGCGCCTTCCATCGCGAGTTGCCGTGCACAGGCGCGGCCCATGCCCCTGCTGCCGCCGAAGACCAGCGCCGTGCGCCGAGAGATGCCGAGGTCCATCGGGATTCCTTGCGTGCCCCGGCTCAGGCCGTGGCGGTGGATTGGAAGGTGAAGCTGTCGCTGTACAGATGATCGACGCTGGCGTTGCGCGCCAGGAAGATCCGCTTCGCGTCGCCGATCATCGCCGGCGAGCCGCAGAGGTAGATGGCGTGTTCCGAAAGATCCTCGAAGTCCTCCGCCACCGCCTGCTGCACATGCCCGCGACGGCCTGTCCAGTCCGCGCCTGCGCGCGAGAGCACAGGCACGTAGCGGAACTCGCACAGGCGATCCGCCCAGCGCTGGATCTCGTCGTGCAGGTACAGGTCCGCCTCGGTGCGCATGCCCCAGTAGAGGCACACCGGAGGGCACTCGCCGTCGTCCATGAGCGACTCCAGGATGCTCTTGATCGGCGCCAGCCCGGTGCCGGTCGCCACCATCAGCAGCGGCCGGTAGTCCTCCGCATGGAAGCAGAAGCTGCCGTGCGGCAGCTCGACCGGCAGCCGGTCGCCCGGTTTCAGCCGCGCGGCGTGGCCGCTGGTGAAGCGGCCCTCGGGAATGCGCCGGATGTGGAAGTCGAGCGCCCGCGGATGCGGCCGCGACGCCATCGAGAAGCTGCGATGCCCGCCCTCGGGCAGCAGGATGTTGATGTACTGGCCGGGCCGATACAGCAGCCCTGCCTCGGGCGGCACTTCGAGCGAGAGATGCAACACGTCGTCGGCGAGCGGCCGCAGCGCCGTCACCGTGGCCAGGTGGCGGGCCGGCTCGGAGCAAGGCGGCAAGCGACGCGCGGCGCTGATCACGAGGTCGCTCGCCGGCTTGGCCTGGCACGCCAGCGCATAGCCCTCCGCTGCCTCCCCGGGCGTCAGACCGGGCGGGAAATCGTCGTAATGCACCGAGCCTTCGACGAGCTTGATGCGGCAGGTCGCGCAGGCGCCGAAACGGCACTCGTGCGACAGCCGAAGTTCGTGCCGCAGGGCTGCGTCGAGCACCGATTCGTCGGGCGCGGCCTCGAAGCTCTGCGCGGTGTCGAGCCACTGAATTCGAAAAGCCATCGCCCTACTTCTTGATGTCGGCCTCGACCACCACGGCATGGCCCTTGGCTTCGAGAAGCTCATGCAATGCTTGCAGCGCGGCCACGCCGCATTTCGTGTCCTGCTCGCCATTGCCGCCGGAAAGCCCGACCCCGCCGATGACACTGCCATCGACCACGATCGGGAAGCCGCCGACGAAGACGGCGAACTTGCCCTCGAAGCTCCACTGGATGCCGAAGGCCTCGTTGCCCGGCAGCGCGGGGCCGTTGGGCAAGGTGTTGAACAGGTGCGTCGACCGCTTGTGGCCGGCGGCCGTGAAGGCCTTGTTCCACGCGATCTGCGGACCGGTGATGCGGGCGCCATTCATGCGCTCCATGGCGATCGGGTAGCCACCGTCGTCGACGATGCAGATGGTTTCGAGCACGCCGATCTCCTCCGCCTTGCGGATGGCGGCGGCGATCATCAGGCGGGCTTCTTCGAGTTCGAGCTTGAGCGCGGTTTTCATGAGGTATCTCTGCGAGAGGGAAGGGAGGATCAGCAGCCGCGGTAGACGGTCTTGATCTGCGTATAGAACTCGAGCCCGGTGCGGCCCGACTCGCGGAAGGTCGAGGTGCTCGATCGCTTCAGTCCGCCGAAAGGCGCGTTGATCAGGTTGCCGGTGGTGGTGCGGTTAATCTTCACGGTGCCCGACTGGATGTCCTGCGCGAAGCGGTGCGCGTGCACCGGGCTGGTGGTGCAGATGGCTGCGGACAAGCCGTACTCGGTGTCGTTGGCCTTGGCGATCGCGTCCTCGTAGCTGTCGACCTCGATGATCGCGATCACGGGCCCGAAGATCTCCTCGCGGGCGATGCGCATCTGCTGGGTCACGTCGGTGAAGATCGCCGGCGCCACGTAGAAGCCATGGGCGAATTCGCCGTCGACGAGCCGCTCGCCACCGCACAGCAGCGTGGCCTCGGACTTGCCGATCTCGATATAGCCGAGCACCGTCTCCAGTTGCTTGCGGGTGGCGAGGGGGCCGATGTCCATGCCGGGCGTCATGCCGCTGCCGACCTTGAGGGCGCGCACCCTGGCGACCAACCTGTCGGTGAAGTCGGCCTTGACCTTCTTCATCACCAGCACCCGGCTGGTGCCGGTGCAGGCCTGCCCGCTGAGCGACAGGCCGCCCTTGATGACGAGATCGACAGCCTTGTCGAGGTCGGCGTCGTCCATCACGATCAGCGGGTTCTTGCCGCCCAGTTCCATCTGGGTGCGCGTGGTCATGGCGGCGGCGCGGTGGATCTGCTCGCCGGCCGCCGTCGAGCCGGTGAAGGAGATGGCGCGCACCGCGGGCGACTCGGTGATGACCGGGCCGACCTCCGAGGCGCGCCCCGTGATGAAGTTGAGAACACCCTTGGGCAGGCCGGCCTGGATCAGCGCCTCGGCCAGCCGCAGTCCCGAGAGCGGCGCGTCCGAAGACGGCTTGAAGACCACGGTGTTGCCGGTCACCAGCGCCGGCGCGATCTTGCGCGCGGGGATCGACACCGGAAAGTTCCACGGGCTGATGACCGTCACCACGCCGAGCGGCTCGCGCTGGCTGTAGACCACCATGTCCGGGTCATCCTGCGGGAAGGTTTCGCCCGAGAAAGACTGGCCCTCCACCGCATAGAAGCGCAGCGTCTGCGCCGAACGCAGGATTTCGTCGCGAGCCTGCGCCAGCGGCTTGCCTTCTTCGCGCGTGAGTTCCTCGGCGAACTGCGCGGCATTGGCTTCCAGGTATTGCGCCGCGGCGTTGAGGATCGCGGCGCGTCGGGACACAGGCGTCTTCCGCCAGCCATCGAAAGCCGCCGCCGCCGCCGCCACGGCCGCACTGGCGTCGTCGGCGGACGAAGCCTGGAAGCGCCCCACCACCTGGCGGGCGTCGGCAGGGTCGATGTCGTCGAAGGTGCGATCGGTTCGGCTGGAAACCCAAGCCCCGTCGATGTGGTTCTGGAAAAGTGCCAATGGAGCGTGGGTCATGTCCGGATAGTTCAGTGATTGTCTTTTTAAGAATACTGTATACCAACAAGATAGGCAAGATTGCGCCTTTCTCAGGGAGCCTAGTTGCAGAAGTCAGGCTATTTGGTATACAGTATTCATGATGAGTCCACCCATCCACCTCTCGAACCAGGAGCCCGCATGCCCGCCCTCATGAATCGCGACGAATTCCGGACCGCTCTCGAAAACGCCATCAAGGGCAAGAGCGCCAACACATCCCCGTTCAGCCTCGCCTGGGCCGGCGGCACGCTGAGTCGCGCACACCTCGCTCGCTGGGCGGAAAACCATTACCACTACGTCGGCCCCTTCGCCGACTACCTGGGCTATCTGTATGCACGCATGCCCGACCGCTACACCGAAGCCAAGGACTTCCTGCTTGCCAACATGTACGAGGAAGAGATCGGCGGCGACCGCCACACCGACCTGCTGATCCGCTTCGCCGAAGCCTGCGGCACCACGCGCGAGCGCGTGACCGACCCCGACAACATGTCACCCACCACGCGCGGCCTGCAGAGCTGGTGCTACGCCGTGGCGATGCGCGAAGACCCGATCGTGGCCGTCGCCGGCCTCGTCGTGGGGCTGGAGTCGCAGGTGCCTTCGATCTACCGCAAGCAGACGCCCACGCTGCGCGACAAGTACGGCTTCACGGACGAAGAAGTGGAGTTCTTCGACCTGCACATCGTCTCGGACGAGATCCACGGCGAGCGCGGCTACCAGATCGTGCTGGAGCACGCGACCACCGTCGAGCTGCAGCAGCGCTGCCTGAAGATCTGCGAGGTCGGCGCCCAGATGCGCCTGCTCTACACGACGGCGCTGTACCACGATTACGTGGCCGTCGAAGCGGCGGCCCAACCGGCGCTCGAAGCCGCCTGAGCGGCCGCGCATGCCCATCATCACCTTCCACAAGGGCGGCCAGGTCTACAGCGACGAGGTCAAGGAGAACACCAACCTCGTGGTGCGCGCAGGCATCAAGCAGTTTCCCTACCCGCACCTGCGCTACGAGTGCGGCATGGGCAAGTGCTCGAAATGCGCCTGCCGCGTTTTGGCTGGCGCCGAGCATCTCCCTCCGCCCAACTGGAAGGAGAAGAAGCAGCTCGGCGATCGGCTCGACGCCGGCTGGCGCCTGGCCTGCCAGCTCTGGGTCCAGCAAGACGTGGAGCTCGCGCAGGACGACGCGCTGCCCGCGTGACGCATCGCTCTCGCCCACCATGTACGTGATATTGACCAGCAAGCCCGGGCAGTTCCGCACCGAGCTCGTCGAGGGCCTGCGGCGCGTCGAGTCCGCCGACTACCTTTTCTTCGGTCGCTGCAAGGCGCGCTTCGTGATCGCGGAAGTCGTGTCGGATTGCCGCGTCACGGTGATCGACGAGGTACCGCCGGAGACGGTCAACCATGTGCCGATCAAGTTCTTCGAGAAATTCGCGAGCGTGGAACGCGCGCGCAAGGCCATGCGCGAGCTGGTGCACGAAGGCGATGCCGACGTGGTGCTGGTGCCCACCTCTATCCCCCTCGTCTCCTCATGATCCAGATTACCTTCATCAGCAACAACGCCAAGGTCGTCACCGCGCCCGAAGGCGGCAACCTCCTGCGCATCTCGCTGCGCGAGCAGGGCGGCATCCCCTTCAAGTGCGGCGGCGGCCTCTGCGGCACCTGCAAGTGCCTCGTCGAGAAGGGCGTCGAGCACACCGACGCCATCAAGGCCAAGGAGAAGAAGCACCTCTCCGAGGACGAGTTGAAGCAGGGTTGGCGCATGGCCTGCCAGACCTTCGTGAACGGGGACATCGCCGTGTCCTGGAAACCGCGCGTCCTCGACAGATGATCGCTTCGCTGCTGCCCGATGGCATGAGCCTGGCCCACTACGCCGGCATGGCAGCGATGGTGCTCGTGGGCGCCTGCCTGCAGGGCATCGGCGGAGTCGGCTTCGCGATGTTCTCGGCACCCATTGCCGCCTTGTTCTACCCCGAGCTTGCACCGGGGCCGCTGCTCGCGCTCGGCGGGCCGCTGGCATTGATGTCCGCGCTGCGTGAACTGGATCAGGTCGATTGGGCCGCCGCCGGCGTGGCGCTGGTCGGCCGCGTGGTCGGAACGCTGGGTGCCGCGGTGTGCCTGATGCTCCTGCCGGCCGAGCTGCTCACCGTGATGTTCGCCGTCTTCATCCTCGCGGGCGTCGCGCTCAGCCTGAGCGGGCGCCGCATCGACGCATCGCGCGGCAACATGGTCGGCGCCGGCATTGCCTCGGGCTTGATGGGCACCATCACTTCTGCGGGCGCGCCGCCTTTTGCGCTGGTCATGCAGTATCTGCCGCCGCCCCGGCTGCGGGCCACCCTGGGCTGCGTGTTCTTCGTCGGTGCCGCCTTCTCGGTGGCTATGCTGGCGAGCGTCGGGCGCTTCGGCCGGCATGAGTTGCTGCTCACTGCCTGGCTGTTGCCGTTGATGGCGGCGGGCTTCGCGCTCTCAGGGCCCCTCAACCAGCGGGTGCCACGCGGCGCGGTGCGCGGCCTGCTGCTGAGCTTGTCAGCCTTTGGCGCCATCGCGTTGCTGGTGCGCGAAGCCTTCGGCTACTGAACCCTTTCCTGGAGCCCGTCTTGCAACACATCACCGATTCCACGGTCGAGGCGCTGGTCTCGCCGGCTGACGCGCAGCAGGTATTGCGCGATGCCTTCGCGCGCTTCGGCGAGCGCGAGGCCGCGATGCAGGAGCGCATCCGCACAGAGGCCGACGGCGTCAAGCTCTCGACGCTGGGTGCGGTCATTCCCGGCCAGGGCGTGGCGGGCGCGAAGGTCTACACGACCATCAAGGGCCAGTTCTCCTTCGTCATCCTGCTGTTCTCGACCGAGGACGGGCGACCGCTGGCCTCCTTCGACGCCGGCGCGATCACGCGGCTGCGCACTGCCGCCTGCTCGGTGATCGCCGCGCAGCACCTGGCACGCCCGGAGTCGCGGCATCTGGCGCTCTTCGGTGCGGGCATGCAAGGCCAGGCGCATGCAGTGCAGATGGCGACGGCCTTCGGGCTCGAGAGCATCCGCGTCTGCACGCGGAACCCGTCCCCGGGTCTGGCCGAAAGCCTCGCCGCCCAATGCGGTACGCCGGTGCGGCTTTGCACCGCCGACGAGGCCTTGAAGGGCGCCGACATCGTCGTCACCGCATCGCGCGCGACCACGCCGCTGTTCGCCGGCGAGCGCCTGCCGCCGGGCTGCTTCGTCGCCGCCATCGGCTCCAGCCTGCCGCACACGCGCGAACTCGACGACGCGGCGCTGGCGCGCGCCGCGCTGGTGGCAGTCGAGTGGCGGCAGCAATCGCTGCGCGAGGCCGGCGAACTGGTGCAGGCGGCGGAAGGCGTACTGCCCGAGGAGAAGATCGTGGAACTGGCCGAGCTCGTCACCGGCCAGGTGCGTGGCCGCCGCACCGGGGACGACGTCACGGTCTACAAGTCGGTCGGCGTGGGGCTGGAAGACGTGGCGCTTGCCGGCCTCGCCTGGCGCCGCCTCCGCGAGCGCTGATCCTGCGCCTTCAGGCCGACTCTCTCGGTGTCGGTGTCGGTGCCGGTGTCGCCGGGAGCGACGAAGGCGGCAACTCGGCCGCGCTGTAGACATGGCGCGCGGCGAGCAGCGCCGCCAGTTCGGCGTCGCCAGCCACCACTGCGCGCAGGATCGCAGCGTGCTCCTGCCAGTTGGCGTGCATGCGCTCGCGGTTGTTCACCGTAAAAAAGAGCGCTGTCCGCTCACGCAGCGAACGCATGATTTCCTGCAGCACCGAATTGGCGGCGACGTTGCCCAGCGCCTCGTGGAAGTCGAGATTGAGCGCCGAAATGCGCGCCAGGTCGTCATCGCTGGTGAGCTGCGAGCCCTCCGCCAGGATGCGCTCCAGCTTGGCGATCTGTACCGGATCGTGGCGCCGCGCCGCGAGCTTGGCGTTCAACGCCTCCAGCGTTGCGCGCACCTCGACCATCTCCTGGATCTGCTCCTTCGTGAAGGTCGTGACCGTCGCCCCGCGCCGAGGCTCGATGGCCACGATCCCTTCAGCCGCCAGGGCGCGCAGCGCCTCGCGCACCGGCATCCGCGAAACGCCCAGTTCCTCGGAAAGGCGGCCTTCGACCAGCCGTTCGCCGGGCGCGAGCGCCCCGCTCAGAATGCGTTCGCGCAGCGCCGCCAGGACCAGCTTCGTGAGCGGCGCGTGGCGCTCGCCCAATTTGCCATCGATGTTTTGTGCTTCCATTGCTCCAACGGCGACGTCATCTGCACCGGCCAGCGTAGCCGGTATACGAAATCCATATTGTGCCCGGTGCGTACCGGCCGGCGGATGCAAGTTGGTGCACGGAGCGCCTTGTTTGACAATTGAAGGCCGATGAGCAACGGAGTGCTTGCATGAATGAACCCTTCGACAGCGCGGCGCTCGCGCTGCTGAACGAACGCCGCGACCTCCTGCGCCACATGGGCGTGCTGGCGGCGGCCGGCGTCGCATCGGGAACTGCGACGCTCACGGCTTGCGGCGGGGGCTCCGGCGGGCAGGCACCCTTGGCCGCTTCCGGTACGGCCGCACCTGCTCCGCCTTCCTCCACGGGTGCCGCCACGCCGGCACCCGCATCCGCGGCAGGCCCCGCGCCGGCACCCGCCGCAGGAGCCGGAACGGTACCCGCCCTCGGCGCCCACGCGCTCAACTTCAACCGCGATGGCGTGGCGTCCTCGTCGCTATCAGCACCCGCCATGACCACGCGCACGAGCGGAAGCACCTTGCTGGCGTGCGTCGGGCGTGGCGTGCTTGCTTCCGTCGCGCCGACGGACAACGCGGGCAATGCCTTCGTCCAGCTCGATGTGCCGCACACCTACACCCTCTTCCCCAACTCGGGGACGGGCTTGTATGCCTGCGAGAAGGCCCAGGGCATCGCCGGTCACGTCGTCACCGCGGCGAAGCCCAAGGTCACCGACGAAACGACCCTGAGCGTCATCGAGATCGTCAACGGCGGCTCCGTGCGCGAAGTGCGGTGGCGCGAGGTGCTGTCCGGCCAGCCCTTGACCAGCGCCAGCGTCACCACCACCGGTCCCGCGCTCCTCGTCGCCTGGTGGTGGGGCGACGCGGGAGTCGACCAGGACAAGACGGCCGTTCCCAACAACGGCTTCACGGTGGTCGATTCGGTGCTGAGTTCGGGTGCGTTGGTGCAGGCCGCCGTGGCCATCAGGCAGGTCGGCGCGGCCGGCAGCTACAACGTCACCTGGGTCTCGACGCCGCAGCAAGGCGCGCAGCTCTGGCTCGTTGCCGTGCAGACGGCCTGAGCGGCTGCGCGTTCGACGAAGTTTGCCAAACCCCGGCACGGGGCCTCACAATGCGCCCGCTCTGCAGCGCCGTTCCGGTGAGCCTGCGCAGTGGCCAGCCTGGCCTCGTCGCCACCGGAACACTTGATTGCCAAAGGACGAAGCATGGATTCGCGCATTCTGACGTTGGTGGCGCCGCTCCTGATGTCGACCCTGCTGGGTGCCTGTGCCAACGCCCCCGGCGCTGCACCACGCGACTCGCTCGCCCGCATCGGGCAGACCCAGACCCTCAAGCTGGGCTATCGCGAGGATGCGAAGCCGTTTTCCTCCAAGGGCGCCGACGGCGCACCGGCAGGCTATTCGGTGGAACTGTGCAAGCGCGTCGCCAACTCCCTGCAATCGCAACTCAAGCTCGCCAAGCTCGACGTGCAATGGGTTCCCGTGACCGCGACGACCCGGGTGCAGGCCGTGAGCGACGGCAGCATCGACCTGGAATGCGGCAGCACCACGCGCACCTTGAGCCGGGAGCAGCAGGTCGATTTCAGCAACACCATCTGGGTCGAGGGCGCTTCGTTCGTCTCGCTGGCGTCCTCGGCCATTGGCCGCGCGGCCGACCTGAACGGAAAGCGTGTGGGAGTCATTCCCGGCACCACCACCGAGCAGGTGCTCAAGGGGCTGTCTTCGCGTGGCGTCGTGCCGGTCTTCGTCACGGTGCAGACCCACACGGACGGCATCGCCGCGGTGCGTGACGGACGGGCCGATGCCTACGCCACCGATCGGCTGATCCTCGTGGGCGAGGTGGTGGGCGGTCCGGCCGGTGCGACGCTGCGGCTCAGCGACGACTACCTGTCGATGGAGACCTACTCGCTGATGATGCGCCGGGATGCGGACATGCGGCTCGCGGTCAACCGCGCCCTGGCCGAAACCTACCGCAGCGGCGAGATCGCCAGGGTGTTTCGACAAAGCTTTCCGCCCGGCACGTCGCCCTCCCCCTTGATCGAGGCGGCCTATGTGCTGAATGCGCTGCCGGACTGAAAACCGGCTCCGGCGATTCAAGCCAGAGCCGTCTCGCTGAACATCGCGGCCAGGTGCGCTTCGCCGCGCTCCAGCATGAAATAGCGAAAGGCCTCGGCCGCCGGCGACAGCATCTTGGAGGCCGCGTTCACGAGGTGCCAGCGCCGCATCAACGGCAATCCTTCCACTGACGGCGCGGCGATCAGCCCGTTGCGCCATTCCAGGCCGATGGTGTGGAGCGAGACGAGGCTCACGCCCAGGCCGGCCATGACCGATTGCTTGATCGCCTCGTCGCTCGGCATCTCCATGATCAGCATCGGCTGGATGTGGTGCACGGCGAGAAACTCCTCCAGCGCCGCGCGCGTGCCCGAGCCCGGCTCGCGCACGATGAACCCTTCGCGCGCGAGCGCGCCGGCCGGCACGTTCTCCGCCCTCGCGAAGGGGTGGCTCGGCGCGGTCACCAGCACGTGCGGGTGCATGGCGAAGGGTTCGGCGCGATTCGGCCATTCCTTGGGCGCCCGGCCCATGACCGAGAGCTCCACCTCGTTCGCCTGCATCAGCGCCACCAGCTGCTCGCGGTTCCCCAGTCGAAGCCGCACTTCGACCGCAGGATGCTCGGCATGGAACTGCGCCAGCAGTTGCGGCAGGAAGTACTTCGCCGCGCTGACCATGCCGATGGTCAGGACGCCCGATTCGACGCCCTTGAAACGCGCCATGGCGTCCTCGGCATCCTTCAGCGTGCCCAGCAGGCGCTGCGCGTAGACCGCGAAGTACTCGCCGGCGGTGGAGAGCGACAGCCGCCGCCCGGCGCGGTCGAACAGCGGCAGGCCGACCTGGGACTCCACTTCCTTGATCTGCATGGACACCGCTGGCGGCGTGAGGTGCAGCACCTCCGAAGCGCGCAGCACGCTGCCTTGGCGCACGACCTCTGCGAACACCCGCAACTGGCGGAAGGTGATGTTCATGATTAAGGAAAAGCTTACTCAAAAGCAAACGAAGTCTGAATTTACCTTACTTCATTCGACTTCTACAGTGAGTTCACCACCCACCCGCCGCCTGGAGGCCCCTGTGAACCTACCCGTCGAACAAGGCGTCATCACCGATGCCCGGAAACGCTACAGCGCCGGCGTCCTGAAGTACCGGCAGATGGGGTACTGGGACCCCGACTACCGGCCCAAGGACACCGACGTTCTCTGCCTGTTCCGCATCACGCCGCAGGAAGGCGTCGAGGCGATCGAAGCCGCCGCCGCGGTGGCCGGTGAATCGAGCACCGCCACCTGGACCGTGGTGTGGACCGACCGGCTGACCGCCTGCGACAGCTACCGCGCCAAGGCCTACAAGGTCGACCCGGTGCCTGGCCAACCCGGCCAGTATTTCGCGTGGGTCGCCTACGACCTCATCCTGTTCGAGGAAGGCTCCATCGCCAACATGACGGCCAGCCTGATCGGCAACGTCTTCTCGTTCAAGCCCCTGAAGGCGGCGCGGCTGGAGGACATCCGCATCCCGGTCGCGTACGTGAAGACCTTCAAGGGCCCGCCGACCGGCCTCGTCGTCGAGCGCGAGCGGCTCGACAAGTTCGGCCGTCCGCTGCTCGGCGCCACCACCAAGCCCAAGCTGGGCCTGTCGGGCCGCAACTACGGCCGTGTGATCTACGAAGGGCTCAAGGGCGGGCTCGACTTCATGAAGGACGACGAGAACATCAACTCGCAGCCCTTCATGCACTGGCGCGACCGCTTCCTGTACGTGATGGACGGCGTCAACAAGGCCAGCGCGGCGACCGGCGAGGTCAAGGGCAGCTACCTGAACGTCACCGCCGCGACCATGGAGGACATCTACGAACGGGCGGAGTTCGCGAAGGAGTTGGGCTCGGTGGTGGTCATGCTCGACCTGGTGATCGGATGGTCGGCCATCCAGAGCATGGCGAACTGGGCGCGCCGCAACGACATGATCGTGCACATGCACCGCGCCGGCCACGGCACCTACACGCGGCAGAAGAACCACGGCGTGAGCTTCCGCGTGATCGCCAAGTGGCTGCGCCTGGCCGGCGTCGACCACGTGCACACCGGCACGGCGGTCGGCAAGCTCGAAGGCGACCCGATGACGGTGCAGGGCTACTACAACGTCTGCCGGGACAGCTTCACGAGGAAGGACCTGCCGCGCGGCCTGTTCTACGACCAGGACTGGGCCGACATGCGCAAGGTGATGCCGGTCGCCTCGGGCGGCATCCATGCCGGGCAGATGCACCAGTTGATCGACCTTTTCGGCGACGACGTGATCCTGCAGTTCGGCGGCGGGACGATCGGACATCCGGCGGGCATCCAGGCCGGCGCGGTGGCCAACCGCGTCGCGCTGGAGGCGATCGTCAAGGCACGCAACGAAGGCCGCGACATCCGGAACGAGGGCCCGGAGATCCTGCATGCCACGGCGCGCCACTGCACGCCGCTCAAGCAGGCGCTCGACACCTGGAAAGACGTGTCGTTCAACTACGCGTCCACCGACACCAGCGATTTCGCCACCACCTTGTCGGTGGCTTGAAGGAGATCCGGACCATGATGACCAACCCGACCGGCCGCATCACCCAGGGCCAGTTCAGCTTCCTGCCCGATCTCACCGACGCCGAGATCGCCTTGCAGATCGACTACGGGCTCCAGAAGGGCTATGCCTGGAGCGTCGAATACACCGACGACCCGCACCCACGCAACACGTACTGGGAGATGTACGGCATGCCGATGTTCGATCTGCAGGACGCGGCAGGCGTCATGCTCGACCTGAAGGAATGCCGCAAGACATTCCCCCACCACTACATCCGCCTGATGGCCTTCGACTCCACGCGCGGGGTCGAGACCATCACGATGAGCTTCATCGTCAACCGTCCCGCCAGCGAGCCCGGCTTCAGCCTCGTGCGCCATGAGGTCGACGGCCGCACGATGCGCTACACGGTGCGCAGCTACGCGACCGACAAGCCCGAAGGCGAGCGCTCCGGCGCCTGAACGACTGCTTGCAGGGCACCCTCATGACCGCTCCCCTGTACGCGATCCCCGGCACCCCGCCCGCCGGCTTGCCGGAAGAAGCGCCCCAGGCCGCGCGCACGGTGGCCGAGGTGCTGGCGCAAAGCCAGGTCGAAACGGTCATCGATGAACTCGACCGCGACCTGATCGGCCTCGCGCCGGTGAAGAGCCGCATCCGCGACATCGCCGCGCTGCTGGTGATCGACAGGCTGCGCGCCCAGCACGGACTCGCCGCGCAGGCGCCTTCGCTGCACATGTGCTTCACCGGCAACCCCGGCACCGGCAAGACCACCGTCGCGCTGCGGATGGCGCAGATCCTTCACCGGCTGGGCTACGTGCGCAAGGGCCACGTGGTCAGCGTGACGCGGGACGACCTAGTGGGCCAGTACATCGGCCACACCGCGCCGAAGACCAAGGAGGTCCTGAAAAAGGCGATGGGCGGCGTGCTGTTCATCGACGAGGCGTACTACCTGTACCGCCCGGAGAACGAGCGCGACTACGGCCAGGAGGCGATCGAGATCCTGCTCCAGACCATGGAGAACCAGCGCGACGACCTGGTGGTGATCCTCGCCGGCTACAAGGACCGCATGGACACCTTCTTCCAGTCCAACCCCGGCATGAGCTCGCGCATCGCGCACCACCTCGATTTCCCCGACTACGCCACGCCCGAGTTGCTGCAGATTGCCGACCGCATGCTGTCGGCCACGCAGTACCGCTTCGGCGACGAGGCGCGCGAAGCCTTCGACAGCTACCTGCGCCTGCGCATCGCCCAACCGCATTTCGCCAACGCGCGCAGCGTGCGCAACGCACTCGACCGCGCGCGGCTGCGCCAGGCCAGCCGCCTGTACGCCGACCGGGAGCGCGTGCTCGGGGCGGACGAGCTCAGCACCATCGTCGCCGGCGACATCCTCGCCAGCCGGGTGTTTGCAAACGCTCAGAAGGACGCGCCGTGAAGCCCGAACCCCTGCGCGCCCTGATCTTCGACTTCGACGGCACGCTCGCCGACACCGAGAGTGCGCATCGCGCCGCGTTCAACGATGCCTTCGCCGAGGCCGGCCTCGACTGGTACTGGGACGAGCCGCTCTACACGCAACTGCTGGAAGTCTGCGGGGGAAAGGAGCGCATCCGGCACTACTGGGGACGGGTGCGCGGAGACACCCGGGGCATCGACGCCGGCGCCCTGGCCGACACCGTGCAGCGCATTCACGATCTCAAGACCGCGTACTACGCGCGCCTGGTGCACGACGGCGCCGTGCAGCTGCGGCCCGGCGTGCTGCATCTGATCCACTCGGCGCTCGATTCGAGGCTGCGCCTGGCCATCGCGACCACCACGTCGCCCACCAACATCTCGGTCGTGCTGCGATCGGCGATCGGGCCCGACTGGGCGCGCATCTTCCAGGTCGTCGAGGACGCGTCCACCGCCTCTCGCAAGAAGCCGCATCCGCAGGTGTACCTGCAAGCGCTGCAGCGGTTGGGGGTGCGCGCGGCGGAGTGCCTCGCCTTCGAGGACTCGGCCAACGGACTGCAGGCGGCCATCGATGCCGGTCTGCCCACCGTCGTGACCCCCAACGCATTCACGACGCGTCACGACTTCGCGGGCGCCCTGCATGTCCTGTCCGACCTGCAGGGCACGACAGTGACCGACCTCAGGGACTGGCACGCCACCGCCCCCGCACTGAACCGGCATCCACGATTCGAAAGACGACCATGCCTCTGTCCCACCGTTCCACTCTCACGCAGTACCTGATCGAACAGCGCCGGCGCTTTCCCGGAGCCAGCGGCGACTTCAACGCGCTGATCCTCGACGTGGCGCTCGCAACGAAGGCGATCGCGCGCGCCGTGGCGTTCGGCGAACTCGGCAGCCATCTCGACGTGCAGGGAGACACCAGGGAGCCTCTGGACGTCGTCGGCAACCAGATCTTCACACGCATGAACGAATGGGGAGGCCACTGCGCCGGCATGGCGTCGGAGGCGATGGACGAGCCCTACCAGATCCCTCCGCAGCATCCGCGCGGCAAGTACCTGCTGGTGTTCGATCCGCTGGACGGCGCCGGCAACATCGAGGTGAACCTCTCGGTCGGCAGCGTCTTCAGCGTGCTGCGAGCGCCGCAGGCGGTGGTCGACAGCGGCCGCGATGTGACCGCGGCCGATTTCCTGCAGCCTGGTGCGGTCCAGGTGGCGGCCGGCTATGCGCTGTACGGGCCGACGACGATGCTCGTGCTCTCCGTGGGAAACGGAGTGGCAGGCTTCACGCTCGACCCGAACCTGGGCGAATTCATGCTGACCCATCCGCACATCCGGGTGCCGGTCGACACGCAGGAGTTTGCGATCAACGCATCCAACAGCCGCTTCTGGGAAGCGCCCGTCAAGCGCTACGTCGACGAATGCCTGGCCGGCAAGACCGGCACGCGATGCAAGGATTTCAACATGCGCTGGATCGCGTCGGTGGTGGCCGAGGTGCATCGGATCCTGATGCGCGGCGGCGTCTTCCTGTACCCCCGCGACTCGAAGGACCCGGCCACGCCGGGCCGCCTGCGCCTGCTGCATGAGGCCAACCCCATCGGGTTCATCGTGGAGCAGGCCGGCGGCCGCGCCAGCACCGGGCGCCAGCCCGTGCTCGGCGTGCAACCCACCTCGCTCCACCAGCGCATCGGCCTGGTGTTCGGCTCGAGGATCGAGGTCGAGCGCATCGAGCGATATCACACCGAGCCTGCCAGGGACGAGCTCGCAAGCCCATTGTTCGCCCGGCACAGCCTGTTCCGCGCCTGAGCGATCACTGCTTCGAGGACGCACCATGTCTGAACGCCACCCCATCATCTCGATCACCGGTTCTTCCGGCGCGGGGACCACGTCGGTCACGCGAACCTTCCAGAACATCTTCCGGCGCGAGCGCGTCAAGGCCGCCGTGATCGAGGGCGACAGCTTCCACCGCTACGACCGCAAGGAAATGAAGCTGCGCCAGGCAGAGGCCGAGCGCGAGGGCAACCGGAACTTCAGCCACTTCGGCGCCGAGAACAATCTGTTCGAGGAACTCGAAGCCCTGTTCCGCGACTACGCAAACACGGGCGTCGGACGCCACCGCAAGTACCTGCACGACCCCGAGGAGGCTGCACCCTACGACCAGGAGCCGGGAACCTTCACGCCCTGGGAAGCGCTGCCCGAGGGCACCGACCTGCTGTTCTACGAAGGGCTTCACGGCGCCGTGGTGACGCCCGAGGTCAACGTCGCCCGGCATCCCGACCTGCTGATCGGCGTCGTGCCGGTGATCAACCTGGAGTGGATGCAGAAGCTCTATCGCGACAAGACGCAGCGCGGCTACAGCACGGAAGCCGTGACCGACACCATCCTGCGCCGCATGCCCGACTACGTGAACTACATCTGCCCGCAGTTCAGGCACACGCACGTCAACTTCCAGCGCGTGCCGGTCGTGGACACGTCGAACCCCTTCATCGCGCGCGACATCCCGTCGGCCGACGAGAGCATGGTGGTCATCCGCTTCGCCGATCCGAAGGGCATCGACTTCCAGTACCTGCTCACCATGATCCACAACTCCTGGATGTCGCGCGCCAACACGATCGTGGTGCCGGGCGGGAAGATGGAATTGGCGATGCAACTGATCTTCACTCCCTTCATCTGGCGAATGATGGAGCGCCGCAAGGCGGCTCTGAGCGCCCTGTGAACGGAGCCCGCATGGTCTACGACATCGTCAGCTTCGACCTCGACGGCACACTCGTCGACACCGCCGCCGAGATCGCGGAGGCGGTGAACCTCGCCCTCGGCGTGCACGGCGTGGCGCGCCGCCCGACGGCGGAAATCACCCACCTCATCGGCGACGGCTCCCGGCAACTCATGCTCAAGCTGCTGGCACGGCTGTACCTCGAACAACCGGCGCTGGCGGAAGCGGTCCGCGCGGAAGCCGTGCTGGAACGCTTCGAGCATGAGCTGAACGCGACGATCGGCAGCATGTGCGCGCCCTACGCCGGCACGCACGAGGCGCTGGCACGGATGCGCGAGGCCGGTGTCCGGCTCGCCTGCGTGACCAACAAGGAACTGCGCCATGCGCGCCGGGTGCTCCAGGCCACGCGGCTGGACGGCCTGTTCGAACTCGTGGTCGGCGGCGACTCCCTGCCGCACCGGAAGCCCCACGCGAGCGTGCTGGGCCACGTGGTCGCGAGGCTCGACGGCGACTCGCGCCGCGCCGCGCACGTCGGCGACTCCAGCACCGACATGGACGCGGCGCGCAATGCCGGCGTAGCCGCCTGGGCGGTGCCCTACGGCTACAACGCGGGCGTGCCGATTGCGGACTCGCGGCCGCAGCGCATCTTTCCCGGGCTGGTGCAGGTCGCCGACTTCGTGCTCGCCGGCCGCCTCGCGGCGGCGGCTGCACCCTCGTCCGTCAGGAAATGATGACCTGGGGGTCGCCGCTCGCGCCCAGGTGCTGACGCACCTGCTGCGCCAGCGAGCCGAAGATCGTGCGTGCCAAGCCCGGTTCGTCGCGGCCGAACACGATGCGGTCGCAACCGTAGTCGCGAGCGGCCGTGGCGATCGTCTCGGCGCTGCGCCCCACCAGCACGGTGCTGCTGTAGGGCACCCCGGCGAGGTCGAGCAGCTTCTGCGCGTACTGCAGATCCTCGGCGCCCGCGTCGAGTTGCAAGTCCAGCAGCTCGCGCGGATGGAAGAGCATCGCCACATGGCCTGAGACCATGGGCTGCACGCGCAGCAGGCGAATGGTCACCCGTTCGCTTCGACGCATGCGCAGCACCTGCTCGATCGCGGAGCGCGTTCGGGCCGGCTGATCCGGGTCGATGGGTACCAGGATTCGCGTCATGCGTGCCTCCTCAGACGGCAGGCTGCTTCTTGGTCGCCTGCTGCAGTTGTTCGCGGCGCTGTTCGCGGCGGCTGCTCATCCACTTGCCGACTGCCACCACGAGCAAGGCGCCGAGGGCCGGGATCATCGTGTGCAACGTGTGGCGCTCTGCGGTCCAACCGGCAATGGCCGGATCCGAGATGGCCATTTCGCCGGCCACCCAACCGAGCAGGGCGGCGCCGAGCACGATGATGATCGGGAAGCGATCCATCAATTTCAGGATCAGCGTGCTGCCGAAGATGATCAGGGGAATGCTGATCACCAGGCCGAAGACCAGGAGCGGCACATTTCCCTTGGCCGCGGCAGCGACGCCGACGACGTTGTCCAGGCTCATGACCAGGTCGGCCAGCACGATGGTCTTGATCGCCGCGGCCAGGCCGGCGTGGCCCTCCAGGCCGTGTTCCTCGTCCTCCTGTTGGAGCAGGCCGATGCCGATCCAGAACAGCAGCGCCGCGCCGACCAGCTTGAGGTACGGCAGCGTCAGCAGATAGACGGCGAAGAAGGTCAGCACCACGCGCAACACGATCGCGCCGACGCTGCCGAACAGGATGGCCTTCTTCTGCTGGGCCGGAGGCAGCGAGCGGGAGGCCATCGCAATGACGACCGCGTTGTCGCCACTCAGGACGATATTGATCAGGATGATCTGCGACAGGGCAATCCAGAATTCAGCACTCGACAAAAACGACACGGTGTCTCCTCGTTCAATGGTTCGAAACCACAGCGGTTTCGGCCTTGTCGAGCGTAGACACCTGTCCTGTCACCTTACTGCCGGGGACCTGACAGCCGGTTGTCTGCGACCTGTCAGCAAGCTTACAAGCGCTGCCGCGACGCTCAGGCGGCGCGCAAGGGGAAGAAGACGCTGAAGGTGTTGCCCACGCCGTCGATGTCCTCCTCCAGCGTGATGCGCGCGCCATGCAGCGTGGCGATCTCGCTGACGATGGCGAGCCCGAGGCCGCTGCCGTCCTCCTGCGTGCCGAGGAGTCGGTGGAAGCGTTCGAAGATGCGGTCGCGCTCCTGCACCGGAATCCGGAGGCCGTCGTCGCTGATGGCGAGTCGACACTGGTTCTCGTCGATCTGGCTGGTCTGGACGGTCACCCGGCCGCCCGGCTGGCTGTAGCGGATCGCGTTGTCGATCAGGTTGTTGACCAGTTCGCGCAGGCGGTCCTGGTCGGCATCGATCATCAGCGGATGATCGGCACCCTCGAAGCCCAGGTCGATGTTTCGCTTGATGGCCTGGGGCGCCCACTCCATGCTCACTTCCAGGGCATGGGCATTCAGGTCCAGGGGCTGCAACTGCATGGAGTCCAGCGCCCCCGGCTCGTTGCGGGCGAGCGAAAGCAGTTGGCGCACGAGCCTCGACAGCCGGTCGGCGCTGATATAGAGCTGCGCCAGCGAATGGCGCACCCGCTGCAGGTCGTTCTCCCTCAGCGCCAGCTCGATCTGGGCCTTCAGGCCGCTGACCGGCGTCTTCAACTGATGCGCGGCGTCGGCCACGAACCGGCTCTGGAAATCGAAAGTGCGGCCGAGGCGCGCCATCAGTTCGTTGATGTCGTCCACCAGCGGACGCACCTCTCCCGGAACGTCGTGGATGTCGATGGGGCTCAAGTCCAGGTGCGAGCGGTCCGACACCGCACGGCGCAGCCGCTGCAGCGGTTCGAGCCCGCGCGAAACCCCGAACCACACCACGGCCGTCGCCATGACGATCAGGAGCAACTGCGGCAGCACCACGTTCGCGACCATCTCCCAGGTCAGGCGCGCCCGCTTGTTGAGCGTTTCGCCCACCTGCACCAGGACCTGCGGAGGCCCGGCGTCCGGCCCGACGGGCATCCAGGCCACCATCATCCGCACCGGCTCCCCGCGCACCGCATCGCCGTAGAAGTCCGGCTTGCCGTTCTTTCCGATGCGCGGCGCGGGCAACTGCGGATCGCCGCCCAGTTCGGCGCCGTCCTGGCCGGTCACCCGGTAGAAGAGCTGGTCTTCCGGGTCCAGGAAAAGGATATTGGCCGCCGCCTCCGACAGTTCCAGCCGGGGACGCACGCCATCGAGCTTCACATGCAGCGCGATCTCGCGTCCGATCTCGTGCAGCGCGCGGTCGTAGGCCAGGTTGGCGAAGCGAAGCGAATTCCAGTAGGCGGCCGCGGTATCGAGCACCAGCAGGATGGTGAGCGGCCCGAGCAGCCAGGCCAGCAGCTTGCGCTGCAGCCGGGGCTCAGACTTCCACATCGCTGCTGTCGATCAGGTAGCCCATGCCGCGCACGGTGCGGATCTCGCAACCCAGCGGCTCCAGTTTCTTGCGCAGGCGATAGACGTTGACCTCGATCGCGTTGTCGCCGACCTCGTCGCCCCAGCCGTAGAGATGATTGACCATCTGCTCCTTGCTCACCACGCGTCCCGCGCGCATCAGCAGCAGTTCCAGCAAGGCGAGTTCGCGTGGCGACAGATCCAGCGGCCGCTTCTCGTAGAACACGCGGCGGCCGACGGTATCGAAGCGCAGCGCGCCATGTTCGAGGTCGGGCGTGGACTGGGTGCTGCGCCGCAACAGCGCCCGCACGCGTGCTTCGAGTTCCGGCAGATCGAAGGGCTTTGCCAGGTAGTCGTCGGCGCCCAGGTCGAGCCCGCGCACACGGTCCGCGAGGGTATCGAAGGCGGTGAGCATCAGCACCGGCATCGTGGACTTGCGCGCCCTGAGACGCTTGAGCACATCCAGTCCGCTCAGCCCGGGCAAGCCGATGTCCAGGATGGCCAGGTCATAGCTGCCAAGGGCGAGGGCATGGTCGGCCTCCTCGCCGGTGGTGACGACGTCGACCGCATGGGCGGATTGAACCAGTGCACGCGACAGCGCATCCGCCAGCACCCGGTCATCCTCGACGAGCAAAATCCGCATGGGCCTCCTGAGTGCGTGTCTCCCACGGGAATGCTAACCGCAAGTCGCTCGCGGCAGCCGCAAGGCGTCCTCAGTCCGGCTTGATCTTCGCCCTCGCGACCACGGGCTTCCACCGCTGTTGTTCGCTTTCGATGAAGCGCGCGAACTCGGCAGCCGTGCTGCCGATCGGCTGCGCGGCTTCGGATTCCATCACCTTCAAGGAAGCCGGCTCCTTCACTGCACGCGCGGCAGCGGCCGACAGCTTGTCGGCATGGGCCTGCGGCAGCGAAGCCGGCGCAAGCAACCCGTACCACTGCGTCATCTCGAAGCCTGGAAAGCCTTGCTCGGCCACCGTTGGAACATCGGGCAATTGCGCCAGCCGCTGGCTGGACCCGGTCGCGATGCAGCGCAGCTTGCCCGACTTGATGAACTGCATCACGGCCGGCGCGCCGACTGCCGCAGCATCGACACGGCCCCCCATCAGGTCGGTGAGCTGCGGACCGGTGCCGCGGTAGGGCACGTGCAGCAGGAAGGTGTTGCTCACCATCTTCAGGTACTCGAAAGCGAGGTGCCCTGCGCTGCCGTTCCCCGCGGAGCCATAGTTCAGCGTGCCCGGCTTGGCCTTGGCGAGCGCAATGAACTCGGTGAGGTTCCTGGCCGGCAGGTCGGGGCGCACGACGTAGAGGGTCGGCACCTTTGCGAGCAGCGAGATCGGCCTGAATGCCTTGGCCGGGTCGTAGGGAAGCTTGTCGAAGATGAAGGGGTTGACCGCGATCGTGCCGATGTGCCCGAGCACCATCGTGTGCTGGTCCTCGGCGCGCGCCACTTCGCCCATGGCGACATTGCCCGCGCCGCCGGGCTTGTTGTCGACGTAGACGCTCTGGCCAAGCAGCTTGGTCATCTCCGACGCGGTGCTGCGCGCCACGATCTCGGAGCTGCCGCCCGGCGCGAAGGGCACCACGAGGCGAATGGACTTGGTGGGCCAGGCGGCCTGCGCCCTTGCCGCCAGCGGCAGCATCGATGCGGCGGGGAATGCGGCGCCCAGGCACAGGGCGCTGCGGCGGGTCAAGCGGAATGTGTTCATCGAAGTCTCCAGGGTGGGTGGTTGTCAGGCGGTACGCGCCGACGCGGCGGGAGGTGTCGGAGCGTCCAGCGCCACCGCATCACGCGCCTGGCTGCGCCCCATCCAGACGACGATGGCTGCGCCCAGTCCCGTCAGCAGCGCAAGCGGCAGGAGAGCCAACGGATAGCTTCCGGTCGCGTCCTTGATGGCGCCCAGCATCCACGTGGCGCCCGAGGTGCCGATATGGGCCAGTGTGTTGATGGCCGCGATGCCGGCGGCAGCGCTGCCTGCCGAAAGCCACTCGGTCGACAGCGCCCAGAAAGGCCCCTTGATCGAATAGGTGCCCACGAGCACGAAGGTCAGCAGGACCATCGTGGCAGCCAGCGAACCGGCCGTGAGCTGTGTGGCCACCAGGCAGGCGGAGGTCAGGGCCAGCGGCAATGCCGTGTTCCAGATGCGCTCGCCCGACCTGTCGGCGCGGCGGCCCCACAGCACCATGATGACGGACGCGACGGCAAAGGGAATGCCATTCATCAAGCCCGTCTCCATGGTGGTGAGCCCGAGGGACTTCAGGATCTGCGGCTGCCACAGCGACAGCGCGTTGCTGGTGGCGGAACTGCCGGCATACACGACGGCGAGCGCCAGCACGTACTTGTTCTTGAGGATCTGCATCACCGACATGTGGGCGACGGGCTTGGCCTCCTGCTTTTCGGACTCCAGCCGGGCGTTGAGCCAGTCGCGCTGTTCACCGGTCAGCCACTTCGCGTTGTCGGGACGATTCGGCAGGATGAAGAACACCATGACGCCCAGCACCACGGCGGGAATCGCCTCCAGGATGAAGAGCCATTGCCAGCCGCGCAGTCCCAGCCAGCCATCGGTGCCCAGCAGCGCGGCCGAGATCGGGGAGCCGAGCAGGCTCGAGATCGGGATCGCCACCATGAAGGTAGCCACGATGCGGCCGCGGTACTCCTTGGGGAACCAGTAGGTCAGGTACAGGATGACGCCCGGAAAGAACCCGGCTTCGGCAGCCCCCAGGAGGAACCGCCCCAGGTAGTACGAGTACGGGCCGACGGCGAATGCGGCCAAGGCGCCGATGACGCCCCAGGTGACCATGATCCGCGCGATCCACAAGCGCGCGCCGAACTTCTGCAGCGCGAGGTTGCTGGGGATCTCGAACAGGATGTAGGCGATGAAGAACAGGCTGCCGCCCAGTCCGAACATGGCCTGCGAAAGGCCCAGGTCCTTGTTCATCTGGAGTGCCGCGAAACCGGCGTTGACGCGGTCCACGTAGGCGATGAAGTAGCACAGCATCAGGAAGGGCAGGATTCGCAGGGCGACCCGCCGCATGGTGGCTTTCTCCAGGGCCGACTTCTCAGCCGGCTGCGACGCGAGGGAACGGGTGTTCATCGAAGTTTCTCCAGGGTGGGTCACATCAGGAAGGAACACGACGCCTCGGGCGTGCGCGTGTCCATGTTCCGGCCACGGTTCAGGTGGTCGTCGATCTCGGCGGCGGCGCCGATCATTCGGCCGTAGAGGAAGACGGTGAACGCGGCGGCTTCCAGGTCGCGCTCGGTCAGCGCGCCGGCCTTGTAGTCCTTCCACAGCAGCGCCAGCAGCAGGGCCGCGATGACGGCGTCGACGTTGACGCAGAAGACGTAGGGCGTGGCGCCGTTCGCATAGAGCGCCTGCACCAGTTCCAGGTAGTAGGCGTGGAAGACGTTGTAGTCGCCCTGCTGCGCCATGTAGCTGGCGATGAAGCGCTCGCGCGGATCGTGGTTGACCGGCTTGCCCTTGAACACGGGGTGATGCACGCCAGGCAGGGCACGCACCTCGCTGCCCAGTTCCTTTGCCGCGCGCTTGTCGGCCTTGTAGGTCTTGGCGAACGCGGCCGCCATGGCCTTGAGATCGAGTCCGTGCGAGGGGTCGGTCGGATCGGCCAGGCCGCTGGCCTTGAACTGCTCCAGCAGGAAGGCCATGCCTTCGAAGCCATTGCCGCCATGGCTGTAGCCCGTGTGCGTCAGGAACCCGGCCATGGCCTTGTTGATCTGGACGCGGCCCGGCGTCTGAGGGCCGTCCGCCGCGACGGCGCCCTTCGCACCCTGGGCGGAGATGGAGCCCGGGCCGTTGGAGATCAGCAGGCCGATCAGCATCTGCAAGGGGCGCGACTCGTCTTCGCTGGGCTTCTTGCCGGTGATCGCCAGGAAGCACAGGTCGGCCATGGTCCAGTGGCCGAAGCGTTCTTCGCGCCAGATGCCGCAGAGCGACCCCGCCTGATGCCGTTCGCCTGGGATCGACGCGCCGACCATCACGCCGTAGAGGCGCAAATACCACGGCAAGGTTTCGGCGGTGAGCCGGCTGATGCGCTTGCGCACCAGCGGGCCCCAGGCGATCGTCGTGGCGATGGCCGCCAGCAGCGCGTCGCGCGACGGCGGGCCGTCCAGCGCCTGCACGAAGCGCAGGAAGACCGATTCGGCCCCGCGCTGCCGCACCGCTTCCAGCATGGCGGCCGGGCGCGGGTCGTCGGCCTCGTCCGGCGCGGCCATGAAGAGTTCGCGCACTGCCGGGTCGACTTTGAAGTGCTTGAAGTCGAAGCTCTCGTCGTGTCCATCCTTCAGGCCCGATCCGGCGAACAACTCGATCAGCGCGCGGCTGCAGGCGAGCGTGCGACTCACGCGGCGCGGTCCGACGATGGCGACGGCCGCCGCCATCACGGTGTTGGGCGAGTTGCCGGCGTCGCGCGCCGCGTCGGCGGCCACCAGGATCGGATCGCCCACCAGGTTCACCTCGGCAGCGACGGCGATGTCGAGCAGCGCCCGGTCGTTCGGGCCTGCGACCTCGTGCACCAGCGGCAGCGCGAAGTTGGCCTGCAGCGGTTCGAGCGCAAGTTCGAGCACGGACTTGCCATGCACCGATGTCACCTGCGTCTTCGAGTCCATCACTGAGGCGCCCGAGCGGTCCTTCATGTTCTGCCGTGCGATCACGGCACCGACCTGCGCGCCGAGTTCGGCGATCTGCGCCGCATAAGGTTCGGGCGCGGTGACGGGCTCCAGGGCCAGCGCCGCTGGCAGCGCAATACCCTGGTCGTTGGCTATCCACGGCTTGAGGACGAGGCTGCCGCGCGGCGCGAAGTCGGGCTTGGCGCCGCTCAGCTTCATCACGGCGGTCAGCGCAGCAGGAATGTGCGCGATGTTGGTCACCACCGCACCCTTGCGCGAGACGACGGGGTTCTCGGGCGTGTAGAGGCCGTCCACGCCGAAGGCCTCCATGAACCAGCGCTCCTTGTCCTCGGCGCGGTCGCCCGAGCCCGCCATGGCGCCTGCGTGGCCGACGGCGCGGCTGAGCTTGGACTTCCACCGCCCCACCACGCAGGCCACCACGGGCTTGCCGAAATCGAGGTCCTGCTCGTAGTAGCCGCCGGGCTCGGCGTAGAGCACCGCCGCGCGCGAGCGACCGTCGTTGCGGAACGCATGCGCGAAGTCGCGCGCGGCGTAGTGGATGTAGACGTCCTTGCCCGACGAGACCAGCGTGGTCGTGCCCCAGCCTTCGGTGGAGAGGTATTGCGCGATCGTGCTGGTGAAGCCGCCGGAGTTCGAGAAGATGGCCACCGTGCCCTGCAGCAGCGATTCCTCCGGATGGTCGCCACCGAGTGCGCCGCCGATGCGCGTGCGGCTCCACGAGTCGGCCACGCCCAGGCAGTTGCCGCCGATGATGTCGACGCCGCGCTGCTGCGCCATGGCGCGGATCTCGCGTGCATCGTGCACCGCGATCTTCTCGGTGATGATGACGATCTTCTTCAACTCCGGATTCACGCGGATGAGTTCGGCCACGCCGTCGCGCACGCCGGAGGGCGGCAGGTAGACCACGCCGGTGTTGAAGGCGTGGCCGGCATCCAGACCCTCGCGCACGTTGTTGAACACGGGGATGTCGCCGATGGCGGTCTTGAGGGACTGGCCGCTGCGCCCCGGCGAGGTGCCGAAGACCACGTTGCCGCCCGAGAACACATGGCTGGTGGGCGTGACCTGGCGCGACTCGCCGCCCAGGATGTTCAGCACGCAGACGCGGTCGCCGCGCGTGGCCAGGTCCGCGAGCGAATGGATGCCGAGGTAGTACGGCGAAGAGGACGAGGCCCCGTTGGCTTGGTTGTGCATGACGTGGCTCCTCTCAGCGGGTGTTGGCGTGGGGGTTGGAAGTCGCGATGCCCAGGTGCGCGGCGATCTGCGCGCGCCCCTCGGCCTTCATCCATTCGTCGACCTTCTTCGCGTAGTTCACGACCTCGGAGATCGCGCTGTCGAAGCCGAAGAAGCGGTAGGGCACGCCGAGCGCATCGCAGGCCTCGGCCAAGGCCCCGAAGCCGCGCACCAGGTTCGGTCCGCCGCGCCCGACCACCACGTACAGCGGCGTCGGTCCGTGCTCCGAGAAGTGCTCGCGCAGCGCGTCGCCCATCGCACGCAGCGTCTCGTGGATGTCGGTGTTGTTCGATTTGCCGCCGATGATGAACAGCACGTTCGACTGGCGCAGGAAGTGGCGGTAGCAGATCCGCGCCACCTCCTTCATCTTCTCGTAGGGCGGATTTCCGCCGAAGTCCGACGAGATGCTCGCGGCTTCGCCCAGCACTTCGGTCACGAGGCTGTTGGCACCGCCGCCGAAGGTCGGCGCAAGGATCGTGCCTTTTTCGTTGATCACGAACACGTCCGACTGGCCCTGGTGCGTGCGCAGTTCGTTGACTTCCTGTTCGAAGGCGGAGACGTCGGCCGCGAAAAGATGGTCGGGCAGGCCCAGGCGCGCCACGCGCGGGTCGTCGCGGTCGAAGCCGCACTTGAAGTCGCAGGCCACGGGCGTGAGCCGGCCGTTCTTGTCCGGCCGCATCCGGATCGGATTCAGCTCCAGCGTCGTCATGCCGTAGTGATGCATCAGCTCCCACAGCTTGGGCAGGTGCTGGACGAGCGGCGAGATGACTTCGCGCGGCGCGCCGATGTCGGTCAGCGCGTTGGCGATGACGAAGGCCTTCAGGCCCGTGAGCGCATCGAAGGGCACCGTGCGGATGTCGTCCTTGCCCAGTTCCTCGATATCGACGCCGCCCTTGTGCGTGATGGTGATGGTGGGTGCGCGAAAGCGCGTGTCGTCGGTGATCGAAAAGTAGATCTCATGCTCGGCCGGCACGCCCCCTTCGAAGGTCACGCCGTTGGCCTTGGCCGTGGCATTGCCGTGCCGGTGCTCCGCGAAGTACAGGCGCTCCTTCTCGGCGAGCGCGGTCTTCAGGTCGCTGGCCTTGCCGATCAGCCCCGACTTTCCCTTCTTTCCCACGCCGCCCCGAAAGAGCGGCTTGATGAAGACCTGTCCGTGACGCTTGATGAGGTCCTGGATCTGACCTTCGGAGGCATCCGGCCCGAGCACGTCGGAAGTGGGGAACTCCACGTGTTCAAGCAGTTTGGCGCCATGCAGCATGCCGGTGAGTTGCATAAGAAAGCTCCTTTGAAGTTGAGAAAGACAAGGCTCCGCCCGGGCCGGTGCTGTGCAGCACCGGGTCGATGGCGATCAGGGGGTGTGGTTGTGGGCGCCGCCGGCTACTTGGCGACCTTGAGGCCGAAGTCCTCGGCCACCTTGCGATAGCTGCCCACGCTGCGCTTCACGTAGGCATCGAATTCCGGCCCGGTCATCGAGAACGCGTACAAGCCGCGCTCGCTGCGCAGTTGCTCGTAGGGCTTGCTGGCCAGCATCCGGGCGAACACATCGACCCAGGCCTTGTAGTCCGCATCGCTGACCTTCGGGCCGAGGTAGAAGCCGCGAACGATCGGCCACACCAGATCGAACCCTGCCTCGCGGGCCGTCGGCACCTTGGCCAGTTGGCCGGGCAGGCGCTGCTCCGACATCACCGCCAGGACGCGGATCGGTACGCCCGCCGCGAGGCGGGTTGCCGCCTCGGAGGCATCGCCCGTGTACACCTGCACATGGTTGCCCTGAAGCGCCGTCAACGCCTCGCCGCCGCCCTCGAAGGCGACGAGCCGCATGTTGCGATGGTGGACGCCGGCCGCGCGGGCGGTCATCGCGGCCTTGACCCAGTCCTGGCTGCCGAAGGTGCCGCCGGCGCCGAACACGATCCTGGAAGGATCGGCCTTGACGGCTGCCATCAGGTCCCCGAGCGTCTTGAAAGGCGAGCTGTCGGCCACGATCACCACGCCGTAGTCGGCCGCCACGCCCGCGACCCAGCGCACATCGGACGCGTCGTGGGGGCCGAACTTGCCCTGCGCGATGTTCAGCAGCGAGCCGCTGGAGAAGGCCACCAGCGTCTCCGCCTCGGCGGGCCGCTGCGTCACGAAGGCATTGAAGGCGAGAGCACCGATGCCGCCGGGAAGGTAGCTGATGCGCATCGGCGCCTGGATGTACCTGCCTTCGAGCAAGCCGGCCTGCGCGAGCTTGCAGGTCACGTCGAAACCTCCGCCCGGCTTGGCCCCGGCAACGCACAGGGTCTTGTCGAGTTCGAGCGCATGAGCCGGTGCGAGGCCCGCGCTCAGGGCGAACAGGAGCGGCAGCAGGGGTTTCATGGCGTATCGCATCGGGGCATGTCTCTTTGGTGTGGGCCCACTGTATCGAGACGGGGCTTTCAGGCCGCTTTCAGAAAAAGCGGCAAAACCTAGGTGAAAACCCGCGTCATTGCGCGATCGGAAGCTCGATGGACACGACCAGCCCGCGACCGCTCCTGCCGCTCGCCAGCCGCAGGCTTCCGCCATGGCGCTGGGCGATCGAGCGAACGATCGCCAGGCCGAGGCCGGAGCCGGGCAGCGACATGTTGCTGGCCCGGAAGAAGCGTTCGCCGGCACGCGGCAGTTCATCCTCGGGAATGCCCGGGCCGGAATCGCTGACTTCGAGCATGGCGACGGCGTCGTCCCGGCGCACGGCGACGGTGACTTCGCCGCCGCGCGGCGTGTAGCGGATCGCGTTGTGCAACAGGTTGGACAGGGCCTCACGCAGCAGGGCCGCATGCGCGGGCACGTCGAGCTTCTCGCACGCGCTGTCGAAGCCCAGGTCGATGCCGCTGTCGCGCGCCGCAGGCCACCAGTCGCGGGTGCTTTGCCGGGCCAATGCGACCAGGTCGACCGGCTCCAGTTCCAGGTCGACAGCGTCGGTGCGCGCCAGCGACAGCATCTGGTTGGTCTGGCGCACTGCTTCGTCGAGCTGCGTCCTCACGGCCGTCAGCGCGTCTCGCATGCGCTCCGGATCGGGCTCGCGCAGCGCGTAGCCGACCTGCGTCGCCAGCGTGGCGAGCGGCGTGCGCAGTTGATGCGACGCGTCGTCGATGAAGCGCCGGCGAGCTTCCGTGAGCGCGCGATTGCGAACGACGTGGTGGTTGATCGCGTCGACCAGCGGACGAACGTCCGCCGGGATGTCCAGTGCGTCGAGCGGCGCGAGATCCTGCGGCGCCCGCGAGCGCACTTCGTCATGCAAGCGCCGCAGCGGCTTCAGCGCCCAGCCGATGGCGACGGCCAGCAAGGCACTGGCCAGAAGGATCAGCAGCAGGTCGCGCTGCACCGACTGCCACACGAGGCTGCGGGTGAAAGTGGTGCGCGAGCCCAGGGTCTCGGCCACCTGGATGACGACGCGCTGGTCGTGCTTGCTTCCGCCGATGGGCTCGTTGAGCACGCGCGCATAGGTTCCGACGCGCACCGCTTCGTCGAAGTAGCGCGAATCCTCGAAGCGGGGCTGGCCGGTCACCAGGGGGGCAGTGGGCGCCGGCAGGTCTGCATTGCCGATCTCGACCAGCGCGTCCTCCGTCGCAACCCGGTAGTAGACCTGCCCGCTCGCCGTCAGCTCGAAGAATTCGAGCATGCGGTAGGGCAGCTCGACCGACAGGCCACCGCTTTCCGTCGAGATGTTCGCATCGATGGCCTTGATGGCGCCAAGCAGCGAGCGGTCATAGGCCGCATTGGCCGCGTCCAGGGATGTGCGCCAGGTGAGCCAGAGCTCGGCCATGACGAGCAACAGCATGCCGGGCAGCAGGACAAGCAGCAGCTTCCGCCGCAGGCTTGCTCCGTGCCAGGGCGCGAAGGTCATGTGCCGGATTCGAGCACGTACCCGAGGCCGCGCAGCGTGGTGATGCGCACAGGACTCGCCTCCAGGCGCTTGCGCAGTCGATGCACCAGCACTTCGATGGCTTCCGGGCTCACGTCCCGCTCGTCGGAGAAGACACGCTCGAGGATCTCCTGCTTGGACAGCGGCTGGCCGCTGTGCTCGATCAGGGTGCGCAGCACCGCATGTTCGCGCGGCGTCAGCACCAGGCTTTCATGCCCCAGCGCGAACTGCTTGGTGCCGGCGTCGTAGGCCAGTGGCCCGCACGCAAAGCGCGGATGGTCTCCGCCGCGCGCACGGCGGATCAGGGCGATCAGCCGGGCTTCCAGCTCGGCCAGCTCGAACGGCTTGGCGAGGAAGTCGTCGGCGCCCTCGGTGAGGCTGCTCACGCGCTCCATGAGCGAGTCCCGCGCGGTGAGGATGAGGATCGGCATGCGCTGGTCGGCGGCACGAAGGTCTGCGAGCACTTCATGCCCTCCGAGTCCAGGCAAGCCGAGATCGAGGATCAAGGCGTCGTAGCGCGTTTCCTTCACGGCGCGCCGCACCATGCGGCCATCGGCCACCCAATCGACGCGGAAATCGCTCTGCTCCAGCGCGCGGGTCAACCAGGTCGCCAGACCGGCTTCGTCTTCGGCCAACAGGATTCGCATGGCATGAGGGGGATGGATGCGGATGAATCCAGTCTACGACTTCCACTTTCCAGGCCTGCCGGCCGAGCGCGTGGCTTGGTGCGATCGCGGCTGCACCAAGGTGCAATTGCGCTCGATTCCGGCCAAGGCCACTCTTGCGCCCTGCCCGTCACCGCCCAGGGGACACCCTTGCCCCCGTTCCGGTTCGCGCAACCACTTCAGGAGCGACACCATGGCAAAGAAGCCCAGCAGTCCCGTTTCGCGCACGCAAGGCGCAACAGCAGCAGCCCCTGCGAACGGCAGCACCCCTGAAATACTCCCTCGCCCGGACTTCCACTTCCCCGGCGAAGTCGGGCGCACGTACCTCGATTCGGACCCGGCCCGGTTCCCGCAGCCGGTGCAAGCCCCCAAGGGCGCGCCGAACATCGTCCTGATCCTGATCGACGATTGCGGCTTCGGCCAGTACGGCACCTTCGGCGGCGGCATCCCTTCGCCCACGATGGACAAGCTGGCCGCCGAAGGCCTGCGCTACAACCGCTTCCACACGACCGCGCTGTGCAGTCCCACGCGCGCGGCGCTGATCACCGGGCGCAACCACCACTCCACCGCCTTCGCCGGCATCACCGAGCTTGCGACCGGCTACGACGGCTACACCTGCATCCTGCCGCGCAGCTGCGGCACGATGGGTGAAGTGCTGCGGCAGAACGGCTACATGACGGCATGGGTCGGCAAGAACCACAACACGCCGACGTGGGAAACCAGCATGGCCGGGCCCTTCGATCGCTGGGCCAACGGCCTGGGCTTCGACTACTTCTACGGCTTCAACGGTGGCGACATGAACCACTGGAACCCGATCCTGTACCAGAACCGCGATCTGGTGCCGGCCTCGACGGACCCGGACTACCACCTCACCACCGACCTCGCCGACAAGTCCATTGCGTGGGTTCGCCAGGCCAAGAGCATCGCGCCCGACCGGCCCTACTTCCTCTATCTGGCGACCGGCGCGACCCACGCGCCGCACCACACGCCGCAGGAATGGATCGACAGGTTCAAGGGCCAGTTCGATGGCGGCTGGGACAAGTACCGCGAGCAGACCCATGCGAGGCAACTCAAGCTCGGCGTCATTCCGAAGGGCACGAAGCTGACCACGCGCTCCAAGGGCCTGCCGGCATGGAGCTCGCTGAATGCCGACCAGAAGCGCCTCTACGCGCGGATGATGGAAGTCTTCGCGGGCTATGCGGCGCATTGCGACCACGAACTCGGCCGTGTCGTCGAAGCCTGCAAGCAACTGCCCGACGCCGACAACACGCTCTTCATCTATATCGCTGGCGACAACGGCGCCAGCGCCGAGGGCGGGCTCGAGGGGTCGCTCTGCGAGAACCTGTTCTTCAACGGCTTCTCCGAGAAGTGGCAGGACAACATCAAGGCGATCGAAGAGCTGGGCGGGCCGAAGCACTTCAATCACTTCCCGTCCGCGTGGGCCCATGCGATGAACACGCCCTTCCAGTGGACCAAGCAGGTCGCCAGCCACTTCGGCGGCACCCGCAATCCGATGATCATCTCGTGGCCGTCGCGCATCAAGGACAAGGGTGGCTTGCGCGACCAGTTCATCCACACCATCGACATCGTGCCGACGATCTACGAACTCTGCGGCGTCACCGCACCGACCGACCTGAACGGGGTCAGGCAGAAGCCCATCGAAGGCAGGAGCTTTGCCGACACCCTCGGCAGCGCGGATGCCAAGAGCCCGCGCAACACGCAATACTTCGAGCTGGGCTGCAATCGCGGCCTGTATCACGACGGCTGGATGGCCTCTTCGCCATCGTTCGTCCCGTGGGACCCGAACCGCCAGGAGTGGGACCCGGACAAGGCGCCTTGGGAGCTCTACAACATCGAGGAAGACTTCTCCCAGGCCAACGACCTTGCCAGGAAGCACCCGGACATGCTGCGCAAGCTGCAGGACCTCTGGTGGGTGGAGGCCGCCAAGTACAACGTGCTGCCACTCGATTGGCGCGCCACCATCCGGATGAATGCCGAACTCATGGGGCGGCCCAGCCTCATTGCCGGACGCACCCGCATGACCTACTACCCCGGCACCATCGGCCTGCCCGACGCTGCATCCCCCGCGATGTGCAACAAGTCATGGACCATCACGGCGGACATCGAGGTGCCCGAGGGGAAGGCCGAAGGAATGATCGTGACGCACGGCGGCCTCGAAGGCGGCTACGGCCTGTACCTGCGCGAAGGCAAGCCGACCTTCGTCTACAACTACCTCAGCATCGACCGGCCCACGTTCACCGCGAAGAACCCGCTGCCCAAGGGCCGGAACAAGCTGGTGGTCGCCTTCAAGTACGACGGCGGCGGCATGGGCAAGGGCGGCACCTTCACCATGAGTGCCAACGGCAGGAAGATCGCGGAGGGCCGGCTGGAGCGCACCATCCCGATCCAGTTCTCCCTTGGCGAGGGGCTGGACGTGGGCATGGACATCGGCTCGCCGATCGACTTCACCTACAAGATGCCTTTCGCCTTCACGGGCACCATCGACAAGGTGACCGTCGAACTGGGACCACTGGCTGTCGCGACGGGCAAGCCGGCTCGCGCGCGATAGGTCACGGGCGCTCGAGGGCGCTCATTCCTCGGCCTCCACGTAATAGGTCAGGATCGGCTCGGCCTTGCCCTTGACCATGGCTGGCGGCATCGGCCGCAGGCGGAACTGGCCATCGAGCGTGCGGCGGATGTCCTCCGTGACGAGCAGGTCGACTTCGTACTTGCTCGTCAGCCCCTCGACCCGCGAGGCGACGTTGATCGGGTCGCCCGTCACGCTGAACTTCGACAGGCCGGCGGTGCCGATCACGCCCGCCACCACCTCCCCGCCGTGGATGCCGATGCCGAAGCGCAGCTCAGGCAGGCCCTTCTCCCGCAGCGTGGCGTTGTAGCGTGCCAGTTCCGATCGCATTTCCAGCGCGGCCATCACGGCGTCGCGCGCCTGCCAGGGGTTGGACTCCATGGCGCCGAACAGTGCCAGCAAGCCGTCGCCCACGAACTCGGTGACGTGGCCGTGATGCCGGGTGATGGCCACCGTCATGTGGCGGAAGTAGTCGTTCAGGATGCTCACCGTGACGGCCGGGTCGAGCCGGTCGCACAACGCGGTGAAGCCGCGCAGATCGGCAAACAGCATCGTCACCTGGCGTCGCTCCGGCCTGAAGGCGTCACCGGCATGGGTGAGCCTCTCCACCACGTCGGCCGGCACGAAGCGCTCGAACTGGCGTTGCAGTCGCTCCAGCTTGTCATCGGCGGCCAGCAGCAGCTTCTCGAGCTGGTCGTTCTGGCGGCGGCCACGCAGGACCAGCACGGCCAGTCCCGACAGGCCGATGGCGCCGATCGCGGCGAGGACCCAGGTCAGCGCCGTCACTCCACCAACATGGCCAGTCGAACCGTTCCGTTCGCCAGCGATGCCACGCCGATGGCTTCCAGCAGGGCATCGTCGCCCAGCGCGGCACCGAGGGTGCGCGTCTTTTGCTGGATCGACGAAGGTTCGTAGTACACCGTGTCGCGCGTCCACGCCAGCAGGCCGGCTTCTCGTTGCGCCAATCGGGGGCAGCGAAGCGTTGCCAGGGCGTTTTCGATTTCCGTGGCACTCAGGCCCTCTTCGAGCAACAGTCGGGTCGCGGCGCCTTCGCAATGCGGGCAGCCGAGCGTGCGCGCGACCACGGCGAACATCAGCGCCTTCACGCAGCGGCTCAGGACACCGGACTCGAACGCGCCGTCGAGCGCCGCCTTCATGACCCGGCCCGCCCGCAAGCCCGCAAGCGGCTCCAGCACGACGCCGAAGGGACCGGCGGCCAGCGCGGCGCGATCCAGCGACGCTTCCACCGGCCTGCCCGGAGTGAGCTTCTTCATCAGCGGCATCGCGAGCGCGAGCAGCCAACGGAACGGGCCGCTGGCCATGCGCTCGAACTTCTGCTCCGGCGGGCAAGCGAGCAAGGTGCTGACGCGGTTGTAGAAGCACCCGAACGAGATCGCGTAGGCGATCTCGCCGATCTGCGCCGGGGTGTAGCCGCTTTGGAGCAGGGCGGCACGCTCGGCCGCGGCAGGGCGTGGCCTCGACCGGGCCAGGCTGCGACAGAAGGCGATGTACGCGCGCTCCTTGTCGTCCAGCTCGGCCATCTGCGCGTCGCGTTCGACTTGCTGGATGAAGGACTCGGAATAGCCCAGCACCTTCATGTACGCGCGGTTTGCGCCATAGCAGTAGCGGCACGAATTCTCCTGCGCCGTCACCATGTTGCCGATGCGGTGCAGTCGCTCCGGCAGGGCGGCCGGTATGTAGTTCGTCGCTTCGTAGGCGGCCTCGCGCAGCCAGCGGCTGGGTGCGACCCGGCGGTCGACGTCCAGCACCTGGGCGCCGCGGCGCTTGAGTTCGGCTTCCCACTGCGCATCGTGCGCGGCCGGCAGGACCGGGTCGCTCCACTGGATCTCGCTCAGCAATACAGCCATTGGCACTCCAACCGAAATGGGACGCGGCGTTGGCACGCGACAGTTTCGCCCGTGCCTGCATGTCGACTGCATTCTGCCTTCCACGTGGTCACTTGAACTCCTATCGCTCGGCTGGCTCGCCGGCTAGCACGAATCGATTTCATCCGCAAGACGAATCCGCGTGATGTGGTCCGGTTCGCCGACGCTTACGGTCCTCATCGTGGTTCTTTTTGGTAACTATTACAACGGAGGGTGCGATGAAGATTTTTGCGGTTTCTTCGGTTTCAGTGGCGTGCGCGATGCTCGTGGCTGCGTGCGGAGGAGGAGGCGGCGGCGGGATTCCGGTGGGCGTGTTGGCAGGGAGCGGCACGACGCCGCCGCCGGCGACCAGCACCAAGGTGGACGTCAAGGTGGTGGACGGCGCGATCTCCAACGCGTCTGTCTTTCTCGACCTGAACGAGAACGGCGTGCTGGACTCGGGCGAGCCGACCGCCAAGACCAATAGCTCGGGCGTGGCCACGCTGGACGTCCCGAATGCAAGCGTGGGCAAGGCTCCCGTCGTGGCATTGGTCGGCACCGATGCAGTCGATGCGGACACCGGCCCGGTGCCGGTGGCCTTCAAGCTGACGGCGCCGAAGGACAGCACCGGAGTGGTCAGCCCGCTGACCACCATCGTCCAGTACATGGTCAAGGCCAACGGCACGTCGACGGCGGACGCCGCGGCAGCGGCACAGGCGCAAGCCGGGCTGAGCGTGTCGATGCTGGCGGACTTCACCACCGACACGAGCGCCGGCGGCAAGGTGGCCGCCAGCGCCGCGAGACTGTTCGTGGTCTCGGTTCAGCAGTACACGAGCACACTGTCCCCGGCCGCCGGAAACCCCGACCTCACGGGTGCGGCGATGACCCAGGGCGACATCGACAAGGCGATCATTGACAAGGCGGTCGAATCCTTCCCGGCGCTCGTGGAAGTCGCGAAGAGCCCCGAACTGCAGGCGGCCTGCGCGTCCTTGAGCGCCGATACCTGCAAGACCCAGGTGGCAGCCCGGGCGGCGGAGGTCAATGCGGACAGCGGTCTCACGGCAGGCTCGCTTCCGCTTGTCGTCGCGGCCGCACGCGCACCCGCCGAGGCCCCCACGCCGTCTGCGGGAGCCTCATTGAGCTTCATGAACTTCGGCGACGCGAGCAACTGGTACTACCGCGTGTTCATGGCGTCGGCCGAGGAGAACACGCCGGACTCCAGCGGCAATACGCGCTATCGCGGCTATTCGCGGGCGATGACGGCCGGCGTCTTCTATGAATGGGCCACAGGCGGCGCCTATTCGAGGCGAAACGACCAGCACTGGAACGGCAGCGCGTGGGTCACCTGCCCGGTCGGCCTGCAAAACGTGCAATCCGCGCGCGACGCGAACGGCCGCACGGCCAACAACAACTACTGCGACGGCCTCGAATTCAGTTCGTCACAGCGCTCGGAGGTCGACATCTCCGATCGCAAGATCGCGGACATCGTCGCCGTGATCCAGGCCAGTCTTCCCAACTACGCAAGCTGGGGCTCACCCCCCGCGGGATACACGGGCGGTGGAACGGCCAACTATGGCTCGGCGGTCTTTCCCGCCAAGTCGAAGCTGCTGACCCAGAGCACCACGTCCACTCAAAGCGCCTACGCCTTCGATGTCACGTCACCGCTCATCGGCTACTCCGACCCGATCTCGGCCGGGGACGACGCGCGCGCCAACGCCGGCTCGGTCTGCCTGAGCGCGGAGGCGAACACCTCGCCGACCATCGCGGTCACCAGCATGGAGACCATGCTCGCCCGGTTCAAGGGCACGCCTTGCGTCTACAGCCAGGGGACCATCAACGGTGTCGCGGGGCCGGACCCCAATGAATGGTGGGGCAACAGCACGTTGAGCGTGGGCTTCATCGGGACTGCGCCGGTCCTTGCCAATCCGACGACCTACATGACGGGCAACACGTACGTCAGGTTTGCCTTCACGGGTGGCAATGCGGTCACGTACTACACCTGTCCGCAGCGGCAGGTGAACGGATCGCCCCGCAACTGCACGGCGGTGGGCACCGGGACGTACACCATCGTCACGCTGGGTGACGCCAGGGTGCTGACGCTGTCGAATCCGCCGGCGATTGCGGCATCGTTCGACTACGAGCGCGTCATGGTGGAGCGCGGTGGCCAGATCTACTACGGCTACAAGTCCAAGCAGCGCACGACCTACACGACGCGCTTGAACCTGCCGGCCGCCAATGCCGTGTTCACGCAACTCGGGATTCCGACCATCACGCCTTGACGGGCGACCGACGCAAGCCGCAGTTGTCCCGCAGAGGGCCTGCGGCTTCGTCGTTCGTGCAGAACTCCACCGCCGCGTGCACGCGGCCATGGCGACCGCCAGATCGATGCAACAGGCTGATCAGGCCTGATGTCGTGACGCCCGCAGCGGACGGTCCGCAGGCGCTTGGCGTCAGAATGAGCGCCTCATGGCTCGAATGATCCGGTGACTCCGACACCTGCCCCATGATCATCCGCCCGCGCCCCAACTGGCTGCGCATGCTGTTCGTCTGGCGCGGCTCGGTGCTGCCCGTCATCGCGCCGCAGTTGCTGGCGACCACCGCCTTCGCGATCCTCGTCACCGTGCTGCATGGGCGCCTGTTCGCGTGGAAGATCCCGCTCAACTTCGTGCCCTTCTCGCTCATCGGCCTGACGCTGGCCATCTTCCTGGGCTTCCGCAACAGCACGAGCTATGCGCGCTACTGGGAGGCACGCACGCTGTGGGGCACGCTGCTCAACGAGACGCGCACGCTGGTGCGGCAGGCGCTGACGCTGGCCGATTCACCCTCGTCGGATGCGCAAAGGCTGACAGCGCGCCTGGTCGCTTTCGTCCATGCCTTGCGCCACCAGTTGCGCATGACGGACCCGGCTGCCGATTTCGAGCGATTGCTTTCGGCAGAGGAGTGTTCGCGACTGCAGGCCGCGCGCTACAAGCCGGCGATGCTGCTGCTCATGGCAGGCGAATGGTTGCGGGACCGCCGCGAGGCAGGGCAGTTGTCACCGCCGCTGGCCCAGGCCATGGAAGTGCCGCTCGGCCGCCTGACCGAAGCCCTGGGCGGCTGCGAGCGCATTGCCGGCACGCCCATTCCGTTCACATACGCCGTCATCATCCATCGCACGATCTACCTGTACTGCGTGCTGCTGCCCTTCGGGCTGGTCGACTCGATCGGGCCCATGACCCCGGTGATCGTCGCGTTCATCGCCTACACCTTCTTCGCGCTCGAAGCACTGGGCGCGGAGATCGAGGAGCCCTTCGGCACCCAGCCCAACGACCTCGCGCTCGATGCGATGTCGGCCATGATCGAGGCGACGCTGCGCGAGATGATGGGTGAACCCCAACCGCCACAGGTGGACGCCGGGCCGACCGGGTACATCCAGACCTGAACCCGGGACTCACTTGAGGATGTAGCTGGCCAGCACGCTCTGCACCTCGTAGATGCTGAGCTTCTTGTTGAACTGCTTCTGGATGGGAGCGGCGGTGCCGGAGATCCAGATCTTCAGTTCCGCATCGAGATCGAAGGTGCCGCCCGTCTCGATGCTGAAGTGCGTGATGCTCTTGTAGGGAATGGAGTGGTACTCGACCTTGCTACCCCGTATACCCTGCTTGTCGACGAGGACGAATCGCTTGTCGGTGAACACGAAGTAGTCGCGGATCAGCTGGTACGCATGCTCGACCCGCTCTCCCGGCGCCAGGATCCGGCTGAACTCCTGTTGAATCTTTGCCGCGTCGATCTTGGCTGCATTGCCAAGCATTCCGTCAATCAGGCCCACGATATTCCTTCCGGTCTCGCAATGAGGCGGCTACTTTAGCCCGTCCGAACCACGTTCGTCGGACGGCGAACACGCTCACTGCGTGCACTCGCCCCTCTCAACTTCGAGCGCCGACAGCGACGGCCGCCGGATTCGCGAAGGCCCGGCCGATCTCCAGCGTCACGTTCAGGAAGCGGTCGATGTCCTCGACGGAATGGCAGTGCAACGGCGACACGCGCACTGCCCCTTCGAGTCCGAAGGAATGAAGCATTCGCCGGGAGTACAGGCTGCTCGCCACGCGCTCGTAGACGATGACCCCGCGCTTCTCGTATTCGCGAACGGCCTGTGCGTGCTCCAGGTTCTCGATTCCGACGGCGAGGATCAGGTCACGCTTCCGCAGGTCCTCGTAGTCCAGGAACACGTTCACGTTGTCCATCCGCCGCAGGCCGGGAGCGGCCTCGCTGCCATCGAGCATGCGTGCCAGGAGGGCGCGCTCGTGCAACTCGATGCTGCGAATGCCCCGCGAGAAAAGCGCCCGCCGATCACCGCCTTCCTCGACCTGGCTGCCGAGCCAGCAAACGTAGTTCACGATCTCCGTGACCACGGCGAACTGCCAGGGGGCGGCGCTGCCCAGATCCCAGAAGTCCTTCTTCTTGCCCGCCAGCTTGTGATGCGGCAGCACGGAGGCGCGCTCCGACAGCCACGACATGCCCGATCCCCTGCATCCGAAGAACTTGTAGGGCGCGATGTTGATGGCGTCCACCGGCGTCGCCTGCAGGTCGATCAGGCCATGCGGCGCGTGCTGCACCGCATCCACCACGATGTAGAGCTCCGGCTTGATGGCGCGCGCCTGCTTCACGATTTCCGCGATGTCGAGCTTGGCACCCGAGATGTTCGATGCATAGATCACGCTCAGCACGGAGGTGTCCTGGTCGATCAGGCTGACGATGTCCTGCACGTCGATACCGCCCGTGACCGCGTTCGACCTGGCGACCCGCAGTTCCTTTCCGGTCCGCTCGGCGTAGAGGGACATGGCATCGAAGGACGACGGATGCTCCAGCACCGTGGTCACCATGTTCGTGCCCGGTATGTGCTCGGCGATGGCACGGACCATGTCGAACATGCCTCCCGATGCGGTCAGTGACGCGTAGACGCTCCCGCCTTGCGCGTTGAGGATCGTGCGCAGGTCCTCCGTGCCCTTGGCCTGCACTTCCTGCAGGTAGATCGCCAGCTCGTGGATTCGCTCGGGGCAATCGGGCAATGCGTCGATGCGGGCGAACTGATCGACTGCCGCCTTCAGCCGGAAGGAGCCTCCCGCGTTGTCGAAGAAAAGGCGCTCGCGTCCGTTCATGTCGTGGTCGACGTAGTGGAAGCGGCTCTTGATCTCCTTCTGCAGTGCGTCGGAGAAGAGTTGACCTCGGTCGGTGTTCATTGCTGGGTGCTCCTGGGGCGATGAAGGAATTGTCGAACTGGCAACAGATTTCCAAAAGCGATATTTTTCGATAGGATTTGATGAATAAAAGAACTCATTGAGCGGCACTCCCATGATGACTTTCAAGCAGCTCGAAGCCCTTTTCTGGATCGGCGAGCTCGGCAGCTTTGCGCTGGCCGCGCACAAGTTGCATACCTCGCAATCAGCGGTTTCCAAGCGCGTGCACGAGTTGGAGGTCGTGTTCGACACGGAGCTGTTCGACCGCAGCCAACGCGCCGCACGCCTCACGGACAAGGGCGAGGAGATGTTCATGCTGGCAAGGAAGCTGCTCGAGCAGCGCGATGCCGCGGTGGAGCAATTCAGCCGTGAGGATGTCATCGAGCGTCGCGTGCGGATCGGCGTCACCGAACTGACCGCCATGACGTGGCTGCCACGTTGGGTCGAAGTGATCCAGGAGCACTATCCCAAGGTGACGCTGGAGCCGGACGTGGACAGCAGCGTCAATCTCCGCGAGAAGATCCTCGCGGACGAGCTCGACCTCATCGTCGTGCCCGATGCGTTCACCGACACGCGTATTCCGAAGAAGGCGATCGGCAAGGTCGAAAGCGCCTGGATGTGCAAGCCGGGGCTCGTGGACAGCAGCAAGCGCATCCGCCTCCATGAGCTTGCAAGCCATCGCTTGCTGATCCAGGGCGCCAAGTCAGGGACGGGCCTGCTCTACGACAACTGGATGAAGGACCAGGGCGTCCAACCCGCGAACCCCATCGTGATCCACAACCTCGTGGCGCTGATCGGGCTGACCATCTCCGGGCTTGGCGTGAGCTACCTGCCGAAAGAGGCGGTCAGCCAGATGCTCGACCAAGGCTCGCTCGCGTTGATCAAGGTGACGCCGGCCCTGCCGCCCGTCACCTACGTCGCGATGTACAAGGGCGAGCACCGGAGTTCGCTGCTCGCGTCGATCATCATGCTGGCGCAGTCCTGCTGCGACTTCACCCGGATGTTCCAGGCGGCCGGGGACAGCGGCGGCGCCCGTTGACTCTCACACCCCCTTGTTGTTGGGGTTCTTGTAGATCTCCTTCACCGCATCGGTCATGGGAAAGTTCAGGTTCGCATTGGTCGGCGGGATGGGCTTCGTGAACCACTTGGCATAGATCTGCTCGATGGCGCCGGACTTCATCAGGTCGGTCACGGTCTTGTCCACGAGTTCCTTGAACTGCGGATCGTCCTTGCGGTACATGATCCCGTAGGGCTCCTGCCGCAGTGATTCACCCGTGAGGATCTTGAATTCGTCCGGCTTCGGCGACGTGGCGATCAGGCCTGCCAACTGGACGTCGTCGAGGATGTAGGCGACGGTGCGATCGGAGGACATGAGCAGGAATCCGTCCGCGGTGTCCTTGGCCGCGAGTTCCTGCACATCGATGCCGGTCTTGCGGTACGCGCGCAGAAGCTGGACGCCGGTGCTGCCGGAGACGGTCGAGACCGTCTTGCCATTCAGTTCGGCCAGGGAGTTGATGCCCGAGTTCTTCTTGACCGCGGCCGTGATGTTGGTGACGAAATGGCTGGGAGCGAAAGCCACCTGCTGCTGCCGCTGGACTGTGTTCGTGGTGGTTGCGCAGTCGAGGTCGACCGTGCCGTTCGTCAGCAGCGGGATGCGGTTGGTCGAGGTCAGGATCGTGTAGCGCACGTCCAGTTGCGGCATGCCGAGCTTGGCCTTCACCGCATCGACGATCTTCAGGCAGATGTCGTTGGTGAAGCCGACGGGATCACCACCGCCGGTGGGCTTGTACGAGAACGGGATCTGGCTGTCGCGGCCACCGATCGAGATGCTTCCGTTCGCCTTGATCTTGGCCAAGGTGTCGCTCTGGGCCAGGGCGGTCGAGCAGAGCAAGGCGGCACAGAGGCCGAACGTCAACGAGAGTCGGAATGTCATCTGGAGCTTTCGAAAAGGGTTGGAGGCCGCGGCCGTGTCGCAAATTCTCGAAGCGACCATCCTTTTCTAAAAGCGATTTATTTTCATCGACTTGGAGGAAATAAAGTGATCTTTCCTTGAACCGTCAGATTCGCGCCGTCGTGGCGACCCAGTCCCAGACTCGCCCCGGCGCCTCGACCATCACGTTGTGCCCATGCGGCCCAAGATCCTGCGCATCGGGATCGAGGGCGCGCAGGTCCTCCATCGTCACCAGTGCGTCATCGCGCCCGCGGCCGAGATGGACCGGGCAGCGGGCCAGCGACATCAGGTCGGACATCGGAGGCTTGCCCACGCCATGAGCGCGAGGGTCCATCGCCAGACGCCATCCATCGTCGTCACGCACGATGCCCCTTGAGACGACAGGCGACGCCGCATCGACGATGCCGGCAAGGCCGGCAACCTTCAGGTATCGCTCCCTCGCTTCTTCCTGGGTCGCGAACCGCCTGGAAGGCTGGGACGCAAGGGCCTGCATGCGGCGAAGCTCGTCGTCGCTCCATGCGAGCTTGATGCCGGCGCCGAAGACCTGATGCGGAGAGACGCCGAACCAGCCCGTGGCCAGGGCCAGTGCGATCACACCGCCGAGCGAGTGCCCGAGAACCACGAGGCGGCCTTCGGGATGAAGGTGCGGCTGCGTGGCGAGCGCGACACTGGCGGCGTAGTGACCGATGGCGTAGGAATCCTGTCGGCCGGACTGACCGTGGCCGGGCAGGTCCAGCGCCAGCCAGCGGCCGTTCCAGCGATGGCCGGCCTCGGCGCACAGGGGCGACCAGACGGCGCCCGTCGCACCCATTCCATGCAGCATGAGAAGGAGGTCTGCGCCTTCGCCACCTTGATCCACGTACATGTTCACGATCTCCATCGAAGCTCGGAAGGCGCGAGGTTACCCGAGCGTCACGGCGCAATCACCAGCGCGGCACCGGCTCGTCCTTGAGCTGCCTGCGCAACACCTCATAGTCCGGCACCACGCTTTCCACCGTCTCCCAGAACCGCGCACTGTGGTCCATCACGCGCAGATGGCTCAGCTCATGCGCCACCACATAGTCGATCACCGACATCCGGAAATGCACCAGCCGCCAGTGCAACCGGATGGCGCCATCCACGCTCGCGCTGCCCCAGCGCGTCGATGCGTTCGACAGCGACAGCTTGTTCCACTTCACCCCCAGGCGCGGCGCGAAGTGATCGAGCCGTTCGATGAAGATGCGGCGCGCCTGCCGCATGAGCCACGCTTGCGCGGCATCGCGGATCTGCGCCGGCGTGGCGTTGTTCGCCACCGCGAGACGCAGGACGCGTGGCTTGTCTTCATCGGCCGCATCCAGCACCGCGCCGATGCCGTCGAAGGCATGGTGCGGATCGAGTTGCACGGTCACGTCCTGGCCCAGAAAGGGGAAGGTCACACCGTCCTTCCACTCGATGCGCGCGGCTTCGAGCCGCTCATGGCGCTGCTGCGTCTCGGCCAGCTTGCGCAAGATCCAGTCGGACTTTTCAAGCACGGCCGCATCGACGTCGCGCAACGCCACCCAGCGCGGCGCGCGCACCGACAGGCCATCGGCGCCGACGACGAAGCCGATGGTGCGGCGCTTGCCGCGCGTGAACTCGTACGCCACGCGTGCATGGCCCAGCATGAGTTCGCGCGAGGCGCGCGGGTGCACGAAGCTCGCGGGACTCAGCGCGTCGGAGAGCGAGATCGGCGGCAACTGGCTGCCGGGTGCCGGCGGCGTCTGGGCTTCAGGCTGCCGTGCGACCGGCGGCGGCTCGGCGGCTGCAGGAGCGTCGAAGAGATCCAGCGTGAACTGCAGCAGGCTGCGCATGGCGGGACGGCGGAAGTTCAGGCGGTCGTCGATGCAGTCGAGGCCTCGGGCGCGTAGGCCTCGGGGTCGAGCCGGCGCATTTCGCCTTCGATCCAGGCCTCGACTTCGCGCATCAGTTCGTCGGGGCGACGGCCGACGCTGGGGATGGCCGGGCCGATCGACACGTCGACCACGCCCGGGCGCTTGATGAAAGCCTTGCGCGGCCAGACCTTGGCCGAGGTGACGGCAATGGGGATGACGGGCACGCCGGTCTCGCACGCGAGGCGTGTGCCGCCAGTCTTGTAGTGGCCCTGCTGCCCGCGCGGAATGCGCGTGCCTTCGGGGAACATGATGATCCAGATGCCCTGCTCCAGCAGCTTTCGGCCTTGCGCGACGACCTTGTTGAAAGCCTGCGTGCGCTGGCTGCGGTCGATGTGGATCATGTCGAGCCGCGCCATGGCCCAGCCGAAGAAGGGCACGTAGATCAGCTCCTTCTTGAACACGAAGGCCAGCGGGTGCGGCATCAGCGTGGGCATCAGGAAGGTCTCGTACGTGGACTGATGCTTGACCAGGAGCACGGCGCCGGCGAGCTTGTCGGTGGGCAGGTTCTCCATGCCCGTGACGCGGGCGCGGATGCCGAGGAGCACGCGCGCGCCGCCGATCGCCCAGCTGAGCCACTGCACGGCCATCCAGTACAGCGGAATGCCGCGCTTCCAGATGGAGCAGACGCACATGATGATCCCCCAGGGGATCACGGTGACGAGCATCCACAGCGCGTGGACGATGGAACGGATCAGGGACATCAGACGGCGACCTTCAGGGCGGCTTGCTCTTCTCGCTGGAGCAGGAAATCGACGAAGGCGGCAAGGTCCTCGTGCACGATGGTGTTGGGCGGGTATTCGGGCGGCAGCGGCACGCCGCGGCAGGCAGCACCCATGCCGGTGAGCAGCAGGTGCGGCTCGCAGCCGGCGGCGGCGCCGGCCAGCAGGTCTCGCAGGCTGTCGCCGGCGGTGGGCACGTTGGCAAGGTCGACGCCATAGCGCTCGCCGATCTGGGTGAACAGGCCTGGCCGCGGCTTGCGACAGTCGCAGCCCTCGTCGGGGCTGTGCGGGCAATAGAACACGGCTTCGATCCGGCCTCCGACAGCGGCCAGCATCTTGTGCATCTTGGCGTGCATGGCGTTGAGCGACGCAACGTCGAACAGGCCCCGCCCCAGGCCCGATTGGTTCGACGCGATGACGACGTGCCAGCCGGCATGGTTGAGCCGCGCGACGGCCTCGAGCGCGCCGGGCAGCGGCGTCCATTCGAGGTCGCTCTTCACGAAGTCCTCGCGGTGTACGTTGAGGCTGCCGTTGCGGTCGAGGATGACGAGTTTCATGGCGTGTCGATCGGGGGTCAGGCGGCGAGGCGTTCGAGTTGCGCGACGCGGTTCATCGCGTTGTGCAGCAGCATCAGCAGGCCGAGTCGGTTGAGGCGCAGGTCGGACTGTTCGGCATTCACCATCACGCCGTCGAAGAAGGCGTCGACGGGTTCGCGCAGCGCGGCCAGGGTCTGCAGCGATGCGGTGTAGTCGCCTTCATCGAACTGGGCGTCGGCCTTCGGCACGATCTGCCGCATGGCAGCGTGGAGCGCCTTTTCGGCGGGCTCCCGCAGGAGCAGCTCGCTCACGTGGGCGTCCGCTTCGGGCGACTTCTTCAGGATGTTGCCGATGCGCTTGTTGGCGGCGGCCAGTGCGGGCGCTTCGGGCAGTGCGGCGAACGCGCGCACGGCGGCGAGCAGCTTCGGCACTTCGCCGAGGCGCTGCGGGCGCGGCGAGAGCACGGCCTCGACCTCTTGCGCGCTGGCGCCTTGCTCGCGCAGGCTGCCGGCAAGGCGGTCGTAGATGAAGGCTTCGAGCGCATCGGTCGGGTCGGTCAGCGCGACGTCGCCGGCCTTGGGTCCACCGAAGGCTGCAAAAGCCGCGCCGAGCACGGCGCGCAGTTCGAGCGGCAGCTTGCGCTCGGTGAGCATGCGGATCACGCCGAGCGCATGGCGGCGCAGCGCAAAGGGGTCGCGATCACCGGTCGGCAGGTTGCCGATACCGAACATGCCGACAAGGGTTTCGAGCTTGTCGGCCAGCGCGACCACGACGCCGGCGGGATTGCGCGGCAGCTCGTCGCCGGCGAAGCGCGGCTTGTAGTGGTCTTCGATGGCGTCCGCCACGGCCGCGTCGAGCCCATCGTGCAGCGCGTAGTAGCGGCCCATGATGCCCTGCAGTTCGGGGAACTCGCCGACCATGTCGGTCACGAGGTCGGCCTTGGCAAGCTGTGCGGCCTGCGTGGCCTGGCGTGCCAGCGTGGCATCGCCGAGCTGTTCCGCGAGGCCGCGCGCGATGCGCATCACGCGCTCCACGCGCTCGCCCTGCGTGCCGAGCTTGTTGTGATAGATCACCTTGGCCAGCGATTCGACGCGCGAGGCCAGCGACTTCTTGCGGTCCTGGTCGAAGAAGAACTTGGCATCGGCCAGCCGCGGACGCACCACGCGCTCGTTCCCGCCGGTCACGGCGCTCGCATCCTCGGGGCGGATGTTGCTGACGACAAGGAACTTGTTGGTCAGGCGGCCGGCGGCGTCGAGCAGCGGGAAGTATTTCTGGTTGGCCTTCATCGTGAGGATGAGGCACTCCTGCGGCACATCGAGAAACTCGCGCTCGAACTCACAGACCAGGACGTTCGGGCGCTCGACCAGCGCGGTGACTTCGTCGAGCAGCGCGTCGTCGAGGATCGGCTGCGCGCCGCCGCCCACCTTCACTGCGGCTTCTGCGAGCTGCCGTGCGATTTCGGAGCGGCGTGCCTCGAAGCCGGGGATGACGGCGCCATCGTCGGTCAGCTGTTCCGCGTAGTGGTTCGCGTCGCGCAGCACGATAGGGTCGACGGTGGCCTCGAAGCGGTGGCCGTGCGTCTCGCGCCCTGCCTTCAGGCCCAGTGCCTCGACCGCAACGACCGTATCGCCGTGCAGCGCGACGAGGCCGTGAGCGGGGCGCACGAAGCTCACGCTGCTCCAGCCGGGCAGTTCGCAGCCGGTTTCGAGCTGGTAGCTCATGACCTTCGGGATCGGGAGCTTGGCGATGGATTCGGCCAGTGCCTTCTGCAAGCCTTCAGCCAGCGTCGCACCCTTGGCGGTGCTCTCGAAGAACAGCGCCTCGGCCTTGCCGTCCATGGCGCGGCGCAGCCCCGGCACGGCCGACGCATCGGCGCCCAGCGCAGCCAGGCGCTTGAGCAGCGCGGGCGTCGCGTTGCCCGAGGCATCGAGGCCCACCGTCACCGGCATGAGCTTCTGGGAGACGGCCTTGTCGGCGGCCTGCGCGAGCACATCGGTCAGGTGCGCGGCCAGGCGACGCGGCGAGGCGTAGGCGGTCAGCACCGAGCCGGAGTCCGCCAGTCCCTGTGCGACCAACTGATCGCGCAGCACGGAGGCGAAGGCATCGCCGAGTTTCTTCAGCGCCTTGGGGGGAAGTTCCTCGACGAAGAGTTCGACGAGCAGGTTGTTCTTGCTTGTGGACATCGCTCAGGCCGCCTTCTTCGTGATCTGTGCGACCCACTCGCGCGGCGCCATCGGGAATCCGAGCCGTTCGCGGCTCTCGTAGTAGCTCTGCGCGACGCTGCGCGCGAGGTTGCGGATGCGGCCGATGTAGGCCGCGCGTTCGGTCACGCTGATCGCGCCGCGCGCGTCCAGCAGGTTGAAGCTGTGCGCGGCCTTGAGCACTTGCTCGTAGGCTGGCAGCGCGAGCTGTTGTTCCATCAGGTTCCTGGCCTGCTTCTCGTGCGCGGCAAAGGCGGTGAAGAGGAAGTCGGCGTCGCTGTGCTCGAAGTTGTAGGTCGACTGCTCGACCTCGTTCTGCTTGTAGACGTCGCCGTAGCTGAGCCCGTCGGTCCACGTCAGGTTGTAGACGTTGTCCACGCCCTGCAGGTACATCGCGAGCCGTTCCAGCCCGTAGGTGATCTCGCCCGTGATCGGCCGGCAGTCGATGCCGCCGACCTGCTGGAAGTAGGTGAACTGCGTGACTTCCATGCCGTTGAGCCAGACCTCCCAGCCGAGCCCCCACGCGCCGAGCGTCGGATTCTCCCAATCGTCCTCGACGAAGCGGATGTCGTTCTTCTTGAGGTCGAAGCCCAGCGCTTCGAGCGAACCCAGGTACAGCTCGAGGATGTTGCTCGGCGCCGGCTTGAGCACCACCTGGTACTGGTAGTAGTGCTGCAAGCGGTTCGGGTTCTCGCCGTAGCGCCCGTCCTTGGGCCGGCGGCTCGGCTGAACATAAGCAGCCTTCCAGGGTTCCGGCCCGAGTGCCCGCAGGAAAGTGGCCGTATGCGAAGTGCCCGCGCCGACCTCCATGTCGTACGGTTGCAGGAGCGCGCAGCCCTGGTCGGCCCAGTAGGCCTGAAGCTTGAGAATGATTTGTTGGAAGGTCAGCATGTCAGCCCTGGGTGGCCGCGGCAGCGAAGAGCCCCACGCGGCGAACCAATCATTTTAAGAGCCAGCCAGACAGTCCCCTCCCCTCCCGGAAATACCGCGGATCCGGCTCCGCCGGCCCGCCGGTATTGCCCCCTGCAAGGGGGTGGAGAGCGACACGAAGTGCGCGAGCGTGGGGGTGGGCTAGTACTCCCAGAAGATGCGCTGGAGTTCCTTGGTGTCGCTGGTCTTGGCCAGCGCCACCATCGCCAGGATGCGCGCCTTCTGCGGACGCAGGTCATGCGCCACCACCCAGTCGTACTTGTCGTCGGGCTGCTCGGCATTGCGGATCACGAAGCCGTCCGGCACACGCGAGCTGCGAATGACCAGGATGCCGTCGCCGCGCATCTTCTGCAGCACGGGCACGATGCGGTCGGCCACCGAGCCGTTGCCGGTGCCGCCATGGATCAGCGCCTTGATGCCGCTCTTGGCCAGTGCGTCGATGGCCGTCGCCGGCACGCCCTCATAGCCGTAGACGATCTCGACCGGCGGCAGCGCGTTGATGCTGTCGATGTTGAATTCCGACTGCATCGTGTGGCGCTTCACGGGTGCGCGGAACCAGTAGTTGCGGCCCTCGACCACCATCCCGAGCGGGCCCCATTGGCTCTTGAAGGCCTCGGTCTTGATGTTGACGGTCTTGCTGACGTCGCGGCCGGTGTGGATTTCGTCGTTCATCGTCACGAGCACGCCCTTGCCGACCGCGTCCTTGCTGGCCGCGACGTTCACTGCATCGAACAGGTTGAGCGCGCCGTCGCCCGAGAGCGAGGTACCCGGGCGCATGGAGCCGACCACGATGATCGGCTTGGGCGTGTGCACCGTCAGGGTCAGGAAGTAGGCGGTCTCCTCGAGCGTGTCGGTGCCATGCGTGATGACGATGCCGTCGACGTCGGGCTGCTTCGCGAGCGCCGAGACACGCTTCGCCAGCACCAGCAGGTTGTCGTTGGTCAGGCTTTCGGAGGCGATCTGGAAGACCTGCTCGCCGCGGATATTGGCCACCTTCGACAGCTCGGGCAGGCCCGCGATGAGCTTGTCGACCGGCACCTTGGCCGCCGAATAGGTGGCACTGTTGACCGCCGAAGCCCCGGCGCCGGCGATGGTTCCGCCGGTCGCGAGGATCACGACATTGGGCAAGGAAGTCTGCGCCTGGGCGATGGCGCTGGCCGCGAGCAACGCGGCCGCGCCGGCGAAGGCACGAAATCGGGAGGCGAAATACATGAGGACTCCTGTGGTGACGAGGGCAGAGACGATAAGGGAAGCATGGCGTTGCGGAACACCCCCTCGATGCCCGGTGCGCATGCGGTCATGCAGTCGCTCGCAAGCATGCGGCGGTGCAGCGTTTCGGGCAAGCGCTACCATCGCCACGCGGCACGACCCGCCGAGAACGATGACCTCCGACGCCCTTTCCCCCACCGCCGTGGATGCGCAACAGATGCCGGCCCCCATCGGCCCGCTGTCGCGCGCACGGCCCGGGCGCGAGCGGATCCTGGCCGCGATCCGCACGGCGGCCATCGCCGAGTTCAGCCTGCATGGACTCAAGGGTGCGTCGACGCAGGCCATCGCGGCGCGCGCCGGGCTCACCAAGCCCCAGCTCCACTACTACATCCCCGGCAAGGAAGAGCTGTACGAAGAACTGCTGATGCAGGTGCTGCACGACTGGAAGGTGGTGTTCTCGTTCGAGAACCATGCGGGTGATCCGGGCGCCGTGCTGGGCGAGTACATCCGCAAGAAGCTCGACCACGCCTTCGACAGTCCGGAGATCTCGCGCATCTTCACGCGGGAGGTGCTGGATGGCGGTCGCAATCTCGAGCGCTACTGGCCCAACGCACGCGCGTGGACGCAGAAGAAGGTCGACATCATCAACGGCTGGATCGCGCGCGGACTGATGCGGCCGCTGGACGCACGCCTGCTGCTGATGCACATCTGGGCCATGACGCAGAGCTACGCCGACTACGCGCTGCAGACGCGCGTGATGCTCGGGCTGCCTCAGGATGCGCCGATCGACCGCGAACCGATCGCGCGCGAGCTGGTGGCGTTCGTGCTCGCCGGCTGCGGCATCAAGTCCTAGCCCTGCTCCCGCCCCTCTGAGCGAGGGAGTCGCTCCCCCGTTTGGTGCAACGGGATTGGCACGTCGCTTGCATAACCTGACCACTTGCTCTGATTAAGCGGTCAAACACACCATGCGAGTGCTCGTCGTCTACTGCCATCCGGTTGAAACCAGTTTTCATGCAGCGCTGCACCAGGAAGTGCTGCGCAACTTGCGCGCTGCGGGGCACGAGGTGGACGACTGCGATCTCTACGCCGAGGGCTTCAACCCGGTGCTCTCGCGAGAAGAACGGCTGGGCTACCACGAGGTGCCGGCCAACCAGTTGCCGCTGAAGCCCTACGTAGAGCGGCTGCGGTGGGCCGAGGGCATCGTGTTCTGCTTTCCGACGTGGTGCTTCGGCCTGCCCGCGATGCTGAAGGGCTACTTCGACCGCCTCTTCATGCCCGGCGTGGCCTTCGACCTCAGCGATCCGGCCAACGTGAAGCCGATGCTGACGAACATCCAGCGCGTCTCCGCCGTCGTGACCTATGGCCGCCCGCGCTGGGTGGCCTGGTACATGGGCGATCCGCCTCGCAAGATCGTCACGCGCTACATGCGGCGCCTTACCGGCAAGCAGGCGCGCGTCGACTACCACGCGCACTACCACATGAACGTCGCGACCGAGCCCCAGCTGAAGCGCTTCAAGCAGCGCGTCGGCCGCGCGATGGCCCGCTTCGCCTGAGCGCCGCCCCTTTCCCTCCACAGGACCAACCCATGCTCCACGGCTACATCCCGCCCCACCGCTTCCTGCCCTACCTGAGTTGGACCGAGATCGACGCGTTGCCCGACCGCGAGAACACGGTGATCGTGCTGCCCTGCGGCGCGATCGAACAGCACGGCCCGCACCTGCCCTGCTCGGTCGACAGCGTCATCGCGTCGGGCGTGATGGGCAAGGCGCTTGAACGCCTGCCCCCTGAGGTGCGCGCCTTCGCGCTGCCGACCATCACCTACGGCAAGTCGGAAGAGCATCTGCACTTCCCCGGCACGATGACGCTGACCGGCACCACGCTGCTGTCGACGGTGATCGAGATCGGCGAGTCGGTGTATCGCTCGGGCTTCCGCAAGCTGCTGTTCGCCAACGGGCACGGCGGGCAGCCGCAGGTACTGGAGATGGCGGCGCGCGAACTGCGCCTGCGCCATGGCGATTTCGTCGTGGTGCCGCATGGCGTATCGCGCCTGCCCAACGCGTCGAGCAAGCAGATCAGCGACCAGGAGAAGCGGCTCTCGATGCATGCCGGCCACTCCGAGACGGCGCTGATGCTCGCTCTGGCACCCGACACGGTGCACATGGAACGTGCGGCAGCCAACTTCCCGCCGCCCTTCCCGATCAAGCTGCTGTCGGCCGACGGCCGCCCCGCCTGCGCATGGACCGCGCGCGACTTCGGCCCCAGCGGCGTGATCGGCGACCCGACCAGCGCCACGCGCGAACAGGGCGAGGAGATTCTGGACACGCTCTCCGCGAGCTGGGTACAGGCGCTGACCGAGCTGCACGCACTGCGCTGGGTCGTGCGCGAGGAAGCGACCTGGGCCCGGGGCCATGAACAAGGCTTCATCCAGTCGTCGCACCGCCCGGACGCCGCCCTCGCGGCCTGAGGCCCGCTCCTTGCATTCGTCGCCCCATTTCTCCATCCGTCGTTTTCAACAGAGGTCCCTCACCATGCGCAAACCCTTCGCCTTCCGCTTCGGTTCCCTGGCGGCTGCTGCACTCGCCTTCGTGGCGGCCGCACCCGCACAAGCCCAGGACAAGTTCACCTACATGACGAACTGGTACGCGCAGGCCGAGCACGGCGGCTTCTACCAGGCGGTCGCGCAGGGCATCTACAAGAAGTACGGCCTCGACGTGACGATCAAGATGGGCGGTCCGCAGGTCAACATCACGCAGATGATGGCCGCCGGCCAGGCCGACTGCATCATGGGATCGAGCGACATCCAGATGATGCAGGTGCGCGAAGGCGGCGTGCCGGTGGTCAACGTGGCGGCCTTCTTCCAGAAGGACCCGCAGGTGCTCATCGCGCACGACGACGTCAAGAAGTTCGAGGACCTCAAGGGCAAGACCATCCTGATCGGCTCGCAGGCCAACCGCGGGTACTGGCCGTGGCTGAAGGCCAAGTTCGGCCTCACCGATGAACAGACACGCCCCTACACCTTCAACATCCAGCCCTTCGTCGCAGACAAGAACACGGCGCAGCAGGGCTACCTGACCTCGGAGCCCTACGCGATCCAGAAGGCCGGCGTGAAGAGCACGGTGCTGATGTTCAGCGACCACGGCTTCCCGGCCTATGCGACCACCGTGTCGTGCATGGACAAGACGGTGAAGGAGCGCAGCAAGCAGGTCGCCGCCTTCGTCAAGGCGTCGGCCGAGGGCTGGAAGAGCTACCTCGCCGACCCGGCGCCGGCCAATGCGCTGATCAAGAAGGACAACCCCAACATGACCGACGACCAGCTCGCCTACAGCGTGGCGAAGCTGAAGGAGATGGGCATGGTCACCGGCGGCGACGCGGCCACGCAGGGTATCGGCGTGATCACCGATGCACGCTCCAAGGCGAGCTATGACTTCCTCGTGTCGGCCAAGCTGCTGGACCCGGCCAAGGTCGAGATCGGCAGGACCTACACCACCGAATTCGTGAAGGACGCGAAGGTCCTGCCCTGAAACACCGGAGGCTTCGGCCTCCCTCGAAAGGCTCTGCATGAACGACAACGAATCCGCTGCCTACTCACTGCCGTCGCAGCCGGTCGACGAGCTCCCCGCCGTCCCGGCGGTCGAAGTGCTCTCCGCCGAAAAGACCTATCCGAACGGCACGCAGGCCCTGCTGCCGGTCGACCTCTCCATTGCGGAAGGCGAGTTCGTTACCTTGCTGGGCCCCTCGGGCTGCGGCAAGAGCACCTTGCTCAAGATGGTCGCGGGGATGCTGGAGCCGACCGACGGCCGCCTGCTGGTCTGGCGCAAGCCGGTCCGGCAGATCGACGAGAGCGGCAAGCGCATGGCTTTCGTGTTCCAGTCGCCGACGCTGATGCCATGGGCCAGCGTGCGCACCAACGTGCGACTGCCGCTGGACCTGGCAGGCGTGCCACGCAAGGAGGCCGATACGCGTGTTGCTGAGGCGCTGGAGTTGGTGGGACTCGACAAGTTCGCGTCGGCCTTGCCGCGCGCGCTGTCGGGCGGCATGCAGATGCGCGTGTCGATCGCGCGCGGGCTGGTGACACAGCCCGACCTGCTGCTGATGGACGAGCCGTTCGGTGCGCTGGACGAGATCACGCGCCACAAGCTGGACTCGGAACTGCTCGACCTGTGGCGCAAGAAGAAGCTGACGGTGATCTTCGTGACGCACTCGATCCACGAGGCGGTGTTCCTCTCCAGCCGAGTGATCATGATGGCGGCACGGCCGGGCCGCGTGGTGGAACAGTTCCAGATCGACGAACCCTATCCGCGCAGCGCGGACTTCATGGTTTCGCCGCAGTTCAGCCGCTATGCAAAGAAGCTGCAGGACAGCCTGCTGCGAGCGAGCAGCGCGCATGACGAGGTGGCGGCATGAGCGCGCTGGCACCTGCGAGCATCGCGGCCACTTCGCCGGTCGCGGCGCCCTCGGCCTCGGCAAAGCCAAGACCTGCACCGCCCGCGCCGGTCGAGCGAAAGGCCGCGCGCACGCCCCTGCTGCAACAGCCGCGCGTGCAGCGCGTGATGTACCCCTCGCTGGTCGGCGTCGTACTGGTCGCGCTGTGGCAGGGACTGGTCACCGCGATGGAGCTTCCGCCCTATCTGGTGCCCTCGCCCTACCTGATGATGCAGACGCTCGTCACCGACTGGGTACCGCTCGGCATGGCCTTGCTGGTGACCTTGAAGATCACCGTGCTGTCCTTCGTGGTCGCGACCATCGCCGGCGTGCTGATTTCCTTCCTCTTCGTGCAGAGCAAGCTGATCGAGACGGCCCTCTTCCCCTATGCCGTGCTGCTGCAGGTGACGCCGATCGTGGCTGTCGCGCCGCTCATCATCATCTGGGTGAAGAACCCGACTGCGGCGATGGTCGTGTGCGCGGCGCTGGTGGCGCTGTTTCCGATCATCAGCAACACCACGCTGGGGCTGCGCAGCATCGAGCCCGACCTGCAGAGCTACTTCAAGCTGAACCGCGCGACGCGCTGGCAGCAATTAGTGCGCCTGCGCATTCCAAGTGCGCTGCCGTACTTCTTCGGCGGACTGCGGATTTCGAGCGGCCTGGCGCTGATCGGCGCGGTGGTGGCGGAGTTCGTGGCCGGCACGGGCGGATCGGGTGCGGGGCTGGCCTACCAGATCCTGCAGGCGGGCTTCCAGCTCAACATCCCGCGCATGTTCGCCGCGCTGCTGCTGATTTCGCTGACCGGCGTCGCGCTCTTCGTGCTGATGGCCTGGCTCACCAAGCTCGCGCTCGGCTCCTGGCATGCGAGTGAACTCTCACAGGATTGAATTGATGAACGCCCCCGTTTCCCCCATCGAGCGCCTGCACCTCGAACTGCCCGAGCTCGACTGGATCACCGACCCTGGCCGCATCGCACGGCTGTCGCAGGACTTCGCCTGGTTCAGCCCCGTGCTGGACCGGCAATTGAAGGACAAGCGCGCCGACGCCGTCGTGCGGCCGCGCAGCGAGGACGAGATCCGCGCCCTGGTGAGCGCCTGTGCACGGCTCAACGTGCCGATCACCATCCGCGGCAGCGGCACCGGCAACTACGGCCAGACCACGCCGCTCGCAGGCGGGGTGGTGCTGGACATGACGGGCTACAACGCCGTGCAATGGGTACATCCCGGCGTGGCACGCGCCCAGGCGGGCATCCGCTTGGGCGAGCTTGAGAAGCACACCAAGCCGTCCGGGCAGGAGCTGCGCTGCGTGCCTTCGACGTATCGCAGCGCGACGCTCGGCGGCTTGTTCGGCGGTGGCTTCGGCGGCGTGGGCTCTATCAACTACGGACCGCTTGCGGCGCCCGGCAACGTGCTGGGCCTGCGCGCAATGACGATCGAGCCCGAGCCGCAGGTCGTCGAGCTGCGAGGCGAGGAAGCCTTGCGCATGCATCACCTGTGGGGCACCAACGGGCTCGTGCTGGAACTCGAAGTGGCACTGGCACCCGCCCATCCCTGGCTGGAAAGCCTCGTGGTGTTCGAATCGTTCGACGAGGCGCTGGGCTTTGCGGACGCACTGGCGCATGCGCCCGGTATCGTGAAGCGCGAGGTGGCGTTCCTCGCGAGCCCCGTGCCGGATCATCTTGCGCAACTCGCAGAGCACTTGCCAAAGGGTTGCCATGCGGTCCTGTCGCTGGTCGCCGAGTCCTCGGAAGATCCGATGCGCCAGCTCGTGCGTACGCATGGCGGCACGATGAACTATCGCAAGACGGCCGAAGAGGTGCGCAAGAGCAATCGCACCTTGATGGAGTTCACCTGGAATCACACGACGCTGCATGCGCTCAAGGTCGACAAGACGCTCACCTACTTGCAGAGCAGCTTCGTCCCGGGCCGGCATGTGCAGCAGATCAAGGAAATGGAAGCGCTCTTCGACGGCGAGGTCCTGATGCACGCCGAGTTCCTGCGCAACCTCGATGGGTTGATCACCTGCAGCGCGCTTCAGCTCGTGCGCTTCACGAGCGAGGAACGTCTGGACGAGATCATCCGCATGCACCGCGAGCGCGGAGTGCGCATCAACAACCCGCATGTCTTCATCGTCGAGGACGGGAAGGCGGGCGGAGCCTTGCCGCCCGAGATCATCGAGATGAAGAAACGCTTCGACCCGCAAGGGCTCCTGAATCCCGGAAAGCTGCGCGACTGGCCCGTGGGCAAGTGACGACCGGCCGGGTGCCTGCCGCTCAGGCCGCGCGCCGGCGGCGGAAGATCAGCGTTGCTGCGACAACCAGCAGCCCCGCGCCCCACAAAGGCCACAGGCCGAAGCGCGACACCCACATAGCGTAGGGCGTGAGCCCCGCGCGGCCTTCGACCTCGGCCTCCAGCACGCCGCGCGTGAGGCGCGGCAGTTCGTGAGTGACGCGGCCGCGGTGGTCGATGACGACGGTGGCGCCCGTGTTGGTCGAGCGCACCATCGGCCGCTGGAACTCCAGCGCCCGCATGCGCGAGATGGCCAGGTGCTGGTCGATCGCGATCGAGTCGCCGAACCACGCGATGTTGCTCACGTTGAGCAGCACCGTCGGCGCATCGGCCTCGTTGCGAAAGTTCGCGCCGATCTCGTCGCCGAACAGATCCTCGTAGCAGATGTTGGGCGCGATGCGCTGGCCCTGCCAGGCAAAAGGCGCCTGGGCGAGGCCACCGCTGCGGAAGTCGCCCAAGGGGATGTTCATCATGTCCGTGAACCACCGGAACATGCGCGGGATGAACTCGCCGAAGGGAACGAGGTGATGTTTTTCGTAGCGGTACGGCGTGGCTTCGCCGGGCTTGAAGGCCAGCACCGCATTGCTGTAGGACTGGCCGTCGCCCGTCGGAAGGCCCACGATGGCGGCCTGTTTGCCGCTGGCGTAGCGCGTCGCGATGGCATCCAGGTAGCCTGGCGGCAATTGCGAGGGCAGCAGGGGCAAGGCGGTCTCGGGCGTGATGACGAGCGGCGCGGTGGCCTTCTGCAATTGCTCGCCGTACCAGCGCAGTGCCGTCACGACGCCGCCGCTGGGGATGAATTTTTCGTCCTGCGGGATGTTGCCCTGGAGCAGTGCGATGCTGAGGCGGCCGCGTGAACGGGCCGCATCGTCGGCGGGCATGCCTCGCAAGATGCTGAGGAGCATTGGCACGCACAACAGGACGAGCGCAAGGGCCACAGGCGCGGCGAATGCGCGTCCGCGCGCACTACGAAAGGCGAGCGCAGCCAGCGTCGCGATGCCGGCGGCCACGGCGCCAATGCCGTAGACACCCAGCCAGGGCGCATAGACAGCCAGCGGTCCATCGACATGCGCGTAGCCGCCAGCGCCCCAAGGGAAGCCGGTGAACCAACTGCCGCGAAGCAGTTCGGCCAGCGTCCACAGTGCAGCGAAGAACGCGGCGGCGCGCACGGGGCCCGATGGCGCGCACGCTACGAACAGGGCGCACGCCAGCGCGTAGTACAGGGCCAGCGCGGCCGAGAGCGCGAGCACGGCGATGGCGGCGAGCGGGGCTGCAAGCCCCCCGTAGGTGTGCATCGAGATGAAGAGCCACCAGAAGGTGCCGCAGAGCCAGGCCGTCGAGAACAGCCAGCCGTAGAGCGCGCCGCTGCGCAAGCGCCGGCGGCTGCCTGCGCCCGAACGCAACGCATCGAGTTGCCAGACCAGCGCGGCGAGCGAAAGCAGTTGCAGCCACCACAGGGGCTGTCCGTTCCACGGTGCGGCAATGGAGGCGGCCTGCGCAAGACCGGCCAGGCCGAAGCCCAGCGCGCGAATCAGTGTTTTCAATCGGCCGCGTCGTCGCCGCGCGCGGGCGAGACCTTGAACCAGCGCACCGCGCCGCCCTTCGTGTGCAGCACGACGAAGTCGAAGGCGCCGATCGCGAAGTGCTCGCCGCGCTTGGGCACGTGGCCCATCTGGTGCGCGATCAATCCGCCGATGGTGTCGAAGTCCTCGCTGAGCACCTCGTCGTCGAAGGTGATGCCGAAAGCTTCGGCCACGCGCTCGATGGGCGTGTCGCCCGACACACGGTAGGTGTGGTCCGCGAGGCCGAAGATGTCGCCCTCGTCTTCGGCGATGTCGAACTCGTCCTCGATCTCGCCGACGATCTGTTCGAGCACGTCCTCGATGGTGATCAGGCCGGCCACGCGGCCGAACTCGTCGATGACGATCGCGAGGTGGTTGCGATTGCCGCGGAATTCGCGCAGCAGGTCGTTGAGCCCCTTGCTCTCCGGCACGAAGGTCGCGGGCCGCAGCAGGGCGCGGATGTTGAGGCCCGGTGCGCGTTGCAGCTTGAGCAGGTCCTTCGCGAGAAGGATGCCGATGATGTTTTCCTTTTCGCCCTCGTAGACGGGGAAGCGCGAGTGGGCGGTGTCGATCACCAGGTGCAGCAACGCGTCGAAGGGCGCGTCGATGTTGACCAGGTCCATGCGGGGCGCGGCCACCATCACGTCGCCGGCCGTCATGTCGGCCATGCGGAGCACGCCTTCGAGCATGACGCGTGATTCGGGACCGATCACGTCGTTGTCCTCGGCGTCGGCAAGCGTTTCGATCAGCTCGTCGCGCGAGTCGGGCCCGGGATGGATGAATTCGGCGAGCTTTTGAAGAAAGCTGCGCTTGTCTTCACGCTCGACGGGCGCGCGTTCAGGGTGAGGGTCTGCCACTGCGGGAGGGCTTAGTTGGGGGACTACAAGCATACATGAGGCACCCCCGTTGCTTGCTCACTTCGTGTAGCCGCCTCCCCCCTCAGGGGGGCGTGGCCTTCGGACCGGCGAAGCCGGATCCGCGGCCACCGACCCACGCGGCGCGCTGCACGAGGCCGCTCGGGGAGGCGGCGCCTTGCGGGCCTGGCTACGGTGAGGACTTTTCTCTTGCGGCCCGGACGCCGCTGCGGATTTCCTGGAGTTCGGCCAGGAAGGCCCAGAACTGCTTGGCGCGCGTCTTGAGTTGGTAGTCGACCTGGGCGAAGTGCTGCAGGGCGATTTCGCTCATGCGGCTATCGAAGGTGGCCGCTGGGAGTTCGAGGTGGGCCTCGGATTCGGAGCCGCTGCGCACGACGGTCGCGCCGGCGTTGCGGGCGATCTTGAGCATGGCCGCGTTTTCGCTCAGGGCGTGGATGAACAGCATGCCGACGCCCTCGTTGCGGGCAACGACGACGGCGCGCTCGAACAGGCGAGCGCCGTAGCCTCGTCCCCGGGCGTGTTCGGCGACGGAGACGCCGAATTCGGCGCAGTCCTGCTGCTGCTCAGCGGGCGCGAAGGCCAGGTGGGCCATCGCGATGAGGTCGAGTCGGCGGTTGTAGATGCCGAAAAGCTCGTCGCGCTCGAAATCGAGACCGTCGACGTAGCGGCGAATCTGCTCGTCCGACGCCGCATAGCCGAAGCGCAGATAGCGGTCGTGCGGTGCGAGGGCGAGCAGGTGTTGCGCGATGCGGTCACGCTCGCGCGGGCCGATCGAACGGATCGGCACCATCACAGGGGTCGGCGCGGCGGTGCGCGGATGCGCCTCAACCATCGGCGCCTTCAGGAAAGAGCCGACGCCGAGTGAGGCTAGAAAGAGGGCCTTGGCGGTAAGCATGCATCAAATATAAGGGTTTTCCCTAGACTCACAAGGCTGTAGGGACACCCCGGCGCTTCATTGGTGAACAAGTACCAAAAAAAGACCGATACCGTTACAAAACTGTTGTTACACGGGCACTGCGGTCGTCGCTTTCACGCGGTCGAGCACGAAGCTGGTCTTGCAGTCTTGCACGCTGGGGTGCTTAAGCAGCGTGTCCATGATGAAACGGCTGTAATGGCCCATATCGGCCACGACCACCCGCAAGAGGTAGTCCATCTCCCCGGTCAGCGCCGCGCATTCGACGACTTCCGGCCAAGTTTGAACGCTGGCGCGGAACAAGTCCATGGGGTTGCGCTTGTGGCTTTCGGTGTGCTTTTCGAGTCGGACGTTCAGATAGGCGGTGAGCCCGAGGCCGACCGATTCGGGCTTGACGAGGGCAACGTAGCGATCGATGACGCGTGCTTCCTCCAGCCGCTTGACCCGTCGCAGCACCGCGCTGGGAGAGAGGCTGACCTGCTCCGCCAATTGGTCGTAGGTGGCGCGCCCATCGGATTGCAGGGTGCGAAGAATGTGTCGGTCGATCTTGTCAAGTGCGTCCATATTTTGATTTTCGCAGGATTCCTGCGCCACCGACCGCAAGCAGGCGCAACAACGCACAAAAGATGATGCCTCGCGCTTTTACAGTTCAACACGGACACCGCAGAACCGCGGCGCGACACTGAATCACCCACCCCGCCTATCGGAGAGCCGCCATGAGCACCAACGACGAATCTGCTTTCACGCCTTGGGAGAACCCGATGGGAACCGACGGCTTCGAGTTCATCGAATACGCCGCACCCGATCCCGCCGCGATGGGCAAGGTCTTCGAGCAGATGGGCTTCCGGCCGATCGCCAGGCACCGGCACAAGAACGTGCTGCTGTATCGCCAGGGCACGATCAACTTCATCATCAATTCGGAGCCTGACTCCTTCGCGCAGCGCTTCGCGCGCCAGCATGGTCCGAGCATCTGCGCGATCGCATTCCGCGTGCAGGACGCCAAGGCCGCCTACGAGCGCGCCATCTCGCTGGGCGCCTGGGGCTTTGCGCCCGGTGCCGGCCCGGGCGAACTGAACATCCCGGCCATCAAGGGCATCGGCGACAGCCTGATCTATTTCGTCGACCGCTGGCGCGGCAAGAACGGTGCGGCCCCTGGCGACATCGGCAACATCGGTTTCTACGACGTGGACTTCGAGGCCCTGCCCGGCCTGACTGCGGTCGAGGCGCTCGCGCCGGAAGGCCACGGCCTCACCTACATCGACCACCTGACGCACAACGTGCACCGCGGTCGCCTGAAGGAATGGGCCGACTTCTACGAGCGCCTGTTCAACTTCCGCGAGATCCGCTACTTCGACATCGAAGGCCAGGTCACGGGCGTGAAGAGCAAGGCCATGACCAGCCCCTGCGGCAAGATCCGGATCCCGATCAACGAAGAAGGCAACGAAAAGGCCGGCCAGATCCAGGAGTACCTGGACAGCTATCGCGGCGAAGGCATCCAGCACATCGCGATGGGTTCGCGCGACCTGGCGCATTCGGTCGACGCGCTGCGCGCTTCGGGCGTGAAGCTGCTGGACACCATCGACACATACTACGAACTGATCGACAAGCGCATCCCTGGCCACGGCGAGAACGTGGCCGCGTTGAAGAAGCGCAAGATCCTGGTCGACGGCAAGAAGGGCGCGTTGCTGCTGCAGATCTTCAGCGAGAACCAGCTCGGGCCCATCTTCTTCGAGTTCATCCAGCGCAAGGGCGACGATGGCTTCGGCGAAGGCAACTTCAAGGCGCTGTTCGAAAGCATCGAACTCGACCAGATCCGCCGCGGCGTGCTCGCCGCCGCACAATAGGCGCCCTTATCTCTATGTAGGAGCTCCGCATGCGCCCGACGTCCTCGCTTCGTTCTTCCCTCTGGGTGGCGGCTGCAGCCCTGGCACTGGGAGGCTGTGCGATGACGCCGCGGCCAGGCGAGACGACTTCTCGGCTCGACGCCGTGCAGAAGGCGGGCGTGCTGCGCATCTGCACGCCCGGGGACTACCGGCCGTTCAGCTTCCAGAAGCCGGACGCGGGCTACGAAGGCATCGACGTCGATCTGATGACCAGCTTCAGCGCGAGCCTCAACGCGAAGCCGGAGTGGGTCAAGACGACGTGGGCCAATCTCTTGCCCGACCTCGCGGCCGGCAAGTGCGACATGGCGGTGGGCGGTGTGTCGGTGACCACCGATCGCCAGAAGCGCGCCTTCTTCAGCACGCCCTACATGGTCAACGGCAAGACGCCTATTGCGCGCTGCGCGGACATCGCCAAGTACCAGACCGTGGAGCTGATCGACAAGCCGGAAGTGCGGGTGATCTTCAACCCGGGCGGCAGCAACGAGCGTTTTGCGCGCGCGAACTTCAAGCGCGCCAAGCTCACGCTGCATGGCGAGAACGTGACCATCTTCGACGAGATCCTCGCGAACCGCGCCGATGTCTTCGTGACCGAGTCGGCCGAGGCCATTACGCAGCAGAAGCTCAAGCCGGGCCTCTGCGCCATCAACCCCGACAAGCCGCTGCAGTACGGCGAGATGGCGTGGATGCTGCCGCGCGACGATGTGGCCTTCAAGGCCTATGTCGACCAGTGGCTTCACCTGTCGGTCGCGGGCGGCGAATTCCAGCGGACGATGGACCGCTGGCTCAAGTAGCGCGGTCGCCCCGGCCGCTGTGGGCGAATCGGGGCAGCAGCCTCGCGGCGAGGGCTCGCGCCGTGGGAAGCATCTTGGTTCAGCTCTCCAGCAGTACCAGGGTCTCGCGCATGACCCGAGGGTCGAAAGCCAGTTCCACGTGCGCCCGGCCCGGAACGAGACGGTTGTCCGCCGCCGGCAAGGTCGCCACGGAAGTGGGAAAGACGATGTTGTCGCAGTTGGAATACCAGCAGGTGAACGGCACTTGCTGCGTGCTCGCCCGCTCGCCTTCGATTTTCTGCAGCCATTCGCCGCCCATGCGCATCTCCCGGCCGTTGACGGTGCGGCCGAAGCGCGCCAGCCACGTGCCCCGGTGCGGCGTGGCGATCGTCACGATGCGGTGCACACGTGCGCCATCCGAATCGCGCAGCCAGGCCCGGGCAGCCAGGCCCCCCATGCTGTGGCAGATGAGGAGCGGCGGCTGCCCCGTAGCGGCCGTTACGCGCGCAATCGCGTCGTCGACGATTTCAACGTAGCGATCGATGGAGCCGAAAGCCGGCTCCAGCGTGACTGCCACGAACACACGCCCAGAAGCCTGCAACTCGCGCAGCCACGGATTCCAGAAGCCGCGATTGCCGACAAAGCCATGGACCAGCACTGTCCCACGGCGCGGATCGGGCTGGAGTCGGTCCGGGATGGAATTGGACCGGAAGGGCTGGCGCCAGCCGAAGACCGTCGGCGCCGCCAGGCTCTCGGCCAGCCATGCGCGGATGTACTGCATCGCGCTGCCGCGACGAACGGGATCCTGCGCGCTCACGCGATAGCTGGCGAGAAACTCGAAAGCCAGCACGCCCGCATGCGCGCAGATCAGCACCACGAGGCCTGTGAGGGCGATCACCATCGATCTCCCCCACCAGAAGCTCGTCCACGCGACGGCGATCACGAGCCAACCCCACACCGACCATCGCTGAAGACGCGCAATCATGAGTCCGACTATCGCATGGGCGACTGACGCGGTGCCGCATTAGGACAAGCCCGCTGGCGGCCAGCACGAGCTCGCTTCGACAATCCGCGCCAAAGGAAACCGCATGCAGACATCCGTGCTACAGAACTATCCGGCCGGCGTGCCGCACGAAGTCCACCCCGAGCAATACCGTTCGCTGGGGCAGATGTTCGACGAGTCATTCAAGCGATATGCCGAGCGCCCGTTTTCCGTGTGCATGGAGCGGTGGATGTCCTATGGCGAGCTCGATGTCTTGTCGACCGCGCTGGGAGCCTGGCTGCAGTCGCGCGGACTGGAGGATGGCGCACGCGTGGCGATCATGCTGCCCAACGTGCCGCAATTCCCGGTCACGATGTGCGGCGTGCTGCGCGCGGGCTACACCTGCGTCAACGTCAATCCGCTGTACACCGCGCGCGAACTCGAGCACCAACTGAAGGACTCCGGCGCGACGGCGATCGTCATTCTCGAGAACTTCGCGGCTACGCTCGAACAGGTGATCGACAGCACCGCCGTGAAGCATGTCGTGGTCGCGTCGATGGGTGACCTTCTCGGCGGGCTGTACGGCAAGTGGATCACCATCGCCGTCCGGCATCTCGCGAAGATGGTGCCGGCCTACAAGCTGCCGCTGGACAACGGCCGGACCGTCACGCCGTTCTCCCAGGTGATCGAGGAGGGCCGGGGCCGCAAGCTCGGGGCCGACCCGAGCACGCTGGATTCGATCGCCTTCCTGCAATACACCGGCGGTACGACGGGCCTGTCGAAAGGAGCGGTGCTCACGCATCGCAACATCGTCGCGGCGACGCTCCAGGCAGAGGCGTGGTTCACGCCGGCGCTGGCCCGCGCGGGCGATCTGTCGAAGGTCAACAGCATCGCGGCGCTGCCGCTGTATCACATCTTCGCCCTGACGCTCTGCCTGCTCGCGATCCGCCAGGGCTCGCATCTCACGTTGATACCGAACCCGCGCGACTTCGACAAGTTCATCGCGGTACTGAAGAAGCGGCCCTTCCATATGCTGCCGGCAGTGAACACGCTCTTCAACGCCTTGCTGGTGCATCCCGAGTTCAAGACGGTCGATTTCTCGACCCTGTTCGTCTCGCAGGCCGGCGGCATGGCAGCTTCGGAGGGCACGGCGCGCAAGTGGTTCGAGGTCACTGGATGTCCGATGATCGAAGGCTGGGGCATGAGCGAGACCTGCGCCATCGGCACGAACAACCCGGTGTCGAACACCGCGTTCACCGGCACCATCGGCCTGCCGCTGCCGGGCATCGAGCTCGCGATCAAGGACGATGAAGGCCGCTCGCTCCCCGATGGCGAAGCGGGCGAGCTGTGCATCAAGGGGCCCAACGTGATGACCGGCTATTACAACCAGCCTGCGGAAACCGCTGCGGCGTTCACGCCGGACGGCTTCATGCGGACCGGCGACATCGCCGTGATGCAGGAGGACGGCTACAGCAAGATCGTCGACCGCAAGAAGGACATGATTCTCGTGAGCGGCTTCAACGTCTTTCCGAACGAGCTCGAGAACGTCATCTCGCTGTGCCCTGGCGTGATCGAGTGCGCCGCGGTCGGCGTGCCTGATGAAAAGCAAGGCGAAGCCATCAAGGTCTTCGTCGTCCGGAAGGACGCTTCACTGACCGAGGACACGGTCATGCGCTATTGCCACGATCAACTGACCGGGTACAAGCGGCCGAAGCACATCGAGTTTCGCGACGCCTTGCCAAAGACCAATGTCGGAAAGATTCTTCGCCGGCAATTGCGCGTGGGCGCGCAGGCTTGACGGGCGTCGACGGTCTGCCAGCCCAGCTGCTGGTCATGGAGCGGGGATGGCTGTCGGCCAACAACATCGTCTTCGTCGGGCGCGACCAGGCGGCGGTGGTCGACACCGGGTATGTCACTCATTCGGACCAGACGCTCGCGCTGATCGAAGCAACGCTGGCCGGACGGCCGCTCGATCTGATCCTGAATACGCACCTGCACAGCGATCATTGCGGCGGCAACGCCGCGCTGCAGGCGCGTTACCCGGGCGTCGAGACGCGAATTCCGCCCGGAGAGGCGTCCTTGGTAGAAACCTGGGATGAAGACGGGCTGAGCTTTCGGACGACCGGCCAGAATTGCCCGCGATTTCGCTTCGATGCGCTGCTCCAGGCTGGCCACGAGGTCGTCCTCGGCGACATTCCGTGGGAGGTCCACGCCGCTCCGGGCCATGATCCGCATTCAATCATCCTTTGGGAGCCGCGCTCGCGAACCTTGATTTCTGCGGATGCGTTGTGGGAGAACGGCTTTGGGGTCGTGTTTCCTGAACTTTCGGGCGAACCATCTTTCGACGAGGTCGCGGCGACGCTCGATGTGATCGAGGCGCTCCACCCGCTCCGGGTCATTCCGGGACATGGCGCCGTATTCGACGAAGTCGCCGGCGCATTGCGATCGGCGCGGAGCCGGCTCGAGGGCTTCGCGCGGGACCCCGCCAAGCATGCGTGGCACGCGGTCAAGGTGTTGGTGAAGTTCAAGCTGCTTGAAGTGCAGTCAATGAGTAATGAGGAATGGCAATCGTGGGTGCAGCAAACGCCTTACCTGGAGACCATTCGCGCTCGTTTCTTCCCCGCATCCACGTTGGAAGACCTGAGCGCGCAGGCGCTGGCTGCACTCGTGAAGACCGGCGCAGCCTCCGCAACTGCGGAGCGAATTCAGAATCGCTGAAGAACCGCAAACGCGGACGCAAAAAAGCCCAGCCTTTGTGGGGCTGGGCTTTTCTGGGCTGTAAGAGCCTGACGATGACCTACTTTCACACGGGAACCCGCACTATCATCGGCGCTGAGGCGT
>NZ_JASZYF010000015.1 GCF_030317115.1 Variovorax gracilis | reverse complement strand
CCAGCGCCGTGGCGCGCTGAACGAACGAGCTCCTCAGTCGGTCAGCAACACATTCTTGTTCAAGGGAGGAATGACACCCAGCATTGGTTTGCGAAGCTTTTGGAAGTGATGGCAAAACTGGTTAGACCGACACCCTGAAGCCTGTTTTTAGTGCCGGCTGCCCTTCGGGATCGAGCCGTCTTTTTGCTTAGGACTCGGGTGTGCGGATCTCATCGAGGCTGCGGGCATGTTCCGACGCGCCCACCGGCAAGCCGTATACGTGCATGCAAACCGTTTACGTCATGTGACCGAAAAGAGCTTGCAACAGGCGCTGGGTCCATACATGCACGAAAACACGAGTCCGAGCGAAAACAAGTGGATGGCAAGTGGTTGTTGGAAAAGGATTTACTCGACCAAAGCGCACCGATTTGCTGTGATGGACCCTGCGCCACCCCGATAGCAAACTGAGCGGCTCATCAACCGTTGTTGTCAGGAGGTTAATCATGGAGATCTAAATTCTCGGCATCGACTTGGCCAAGCGCGTCTTCCAGCTTCACGGCGCTGGCCGCCAAGGACGTACGGTGTACGCCGCCAAGGTCATGCGCGCTGCCTTCCTGGAGACGGTTCGCGAATCGCGTCCTCGCATCGTCGCCATGGAGGCGTGCGGCTCGGCGCACCACTGGGCGCGATGCTTCCGTTCCATGGGCATCGAGGTGCGGTTGATCAGTCCGCAGTACGTCACACCGTTCGTGAAGACCAACAAGAACGACCGCAACGATGCACAGGCCATCGTCGAGGCCGCCAGCCGCCCGACGATGAACTTCGTGACCGTGAAGTCAGTCGAGCAGCAGGATATTCAGGCGGTCCATCGCGTGCGCGAGCTGCTGGTCCAGCAACGCACGGCATTGATCAATCAGGCCAGAGGACTGTTGGCCGAGCGAGGCGTGTCGATCGCGCAGACACGCCAGGCATTCAAGCGTGCGGTCCCGCAGATCGTGGGCGCGTGCGAGGGTGAGGTGACGAGCGTGTGCTAGGCCATGGTGCTGGAGATCTCGCAGCAGTTCTACGCGCTGGTCGCCCCACGCTTGGGGAGGTCTTCAACGAGCTGATGAGTTCGCGGGAACACCTTCCGTTTCTGGGCGACTCGATGTTCTATGCTCTGGTTCGGGCGCTCATCGACGTGGACGATCCATTGATTCTCGTCGCTGGGCACCTGGCCGTTCTCGCGTCTGGGGCGGCAAGGAGGTCGTCACAAGAAGGCGTTGTTCGCGAGCGCCAGTATTTCGGCGCATACTCGCGACAGTAGTTGCTCCGGAGGCACGAACAATGGTTCGATGTCAGGCGGCTGAAAGTTCGCGGCGGCTAGCGATGCTTCATGCGGCGCGTCTCGTGGCAGGGCTGACGCTGATGGCTGTCTGCGGCAGCGGCCTCGCGGCGGCGACGGCGAGCACGACGGGTGGGACCAGGCCTCTCGCGGCGCTGCGCCGGCTGAACGTCGCGAGCAAGCCATGGACCGGCGACTTCGATGGGATACTTGCGTGCCGCTTGATCCGCTTCGACGTACCGCTAAGCCGTTCGCTGTATTTCGTCGACAAGGGGCGCGAGCGCGTGCTCCCAGCCGAGCTGGTGCGCGAATTCGAGCGCTGGGTCAACAAGACCTATACCAGGCAGCTCGGCAAGCGGCCGCTGCCCGTCTGCATCATTCCGACCACCGGCGACATGCTGCTCTCGAACCTGGCTGCGGGGCTGGGCGACATAGCGCTCGGCAACCCGAGTGTCACCGACGAGCGTAGGCAGCTCGTCGACTTCGTCGCGCCTGACCCGAACTGGACGAACGTCGAAATCCTCGTCACCGGGTCCACCGGACCGACGATCGGCTCCCTCGACGACCTGTCGGGCCAGGACGTGCACGTACGTGAATCGTCGAGCTACCACGCGAGCCTTGTCGCGCTGAACGAGCGCATACGCGCGGCCGGCAAGGCGTCGGCGACGCTTCTGCCGGTGCCCGATGCGCTCGAGGACGAGGACATGCTCGAGATCGCGAACGCCGGGTTGATCGGCGCGATGGTCGTCGAGAGCTGGAAGGCCAGGATGTGGGCGCAGCCCCTGTCCAGGCTCGACGTGCCCAGGGACATCGTGCTGCGCGAGGCGACGCCGGCGGGCTGGGCGATCCGCAAGAAGCGACGAGATCACCCAGTTGATGACTTAAGCGGCCCGACCTGCGTCGGGCCATGACGCCATGAAAGCCCGTGCAATTCTCTTCTTGCCTGCATGCCTGGTCGTAGGCTCCGCATGGGCGCAGATGCGGCCACCGCAGGGCCTAGGCTTCCCGGGCGTGGATGCCCAGTGCGCGCAACTGGTGGAACTTGCGCGGGCGGTCCCGAATGCCAACGTCGATGCGCTGTTGCAAAGGGCGGGCTGCAGTCCCCCACCCGCCGCACCCGCGGCGCCAACGCCGCCAGCGCTCGATCCCGCAGCTGCCGCGCAAATGCGCGTGCGCAACTCGAAACAAGAGATGTGCCGCAGCATGACCCAAGCCCTCAGCCAATCCGTCGACGGCGGCGGCTTCTGGCTCGGGCCTTTGCCCGTCGTGGTGGCGCGGGAGCGCGAGCTTCGATGTGACGACGCGGCCCGCGCCGACCCGCCGTGGATGCAAGCGTTGCAGGAAGGGCTCCTGCGTTTCGACAAGGGCCGCTTCGACCGCTCCGCCGACGCATTCCGCGACGCTTTGCCGAACGCGCCCAGCGAGGACGTCCGCATCCGGCTGCTGGCCGAAATGGGCAAGAGCCTGCTCGCCGCAGGCCGCACCGAAGAGGCGCGCGCAGCGTTCGATCAAGCGCTCGCCATCGTTGGCAAGGCCACGCCGCCCATGCCCAAATCGCAGGTGCTGCAGCCGCCAACCAGGCCCGGGTTTTCGCTCTTTGGCGGCGGTGGCGTCGACATCCAGGCCATGATGGAACGCGCGCAGCGCGACCAGGAAGACACGATGGCCGCCCACACCCAGCGCCAGGTGCAGTCCGAGTTGCTGGTGCTCATGGGCTTGGCGCAGCTCCAGGCCAACAACATGAACGCGGCCATCGACAGCCTGCGCCAGGCCAACGCGATCGTGCAAAGCCAGGGTGAAGGCGGGGTCATGGATCGCAGCATCGTGCCACCCTATCTTGCGCTCGCGCTGCAGCGTGCCGGACGCCTCGACGAAGCGCGCACGCTGCTGGAAGGTGCCCTGGCCGAGCGCGAGGAAGTGGTCGGCGTCCTGGGTGCGTACCCGCAGATCGCGGAGTCGATGAACACCCTGGCCATGGGGGCCATGATGGCCGGGCAGCAACGCAATGTGGCGGCAGGTGCCATGACCACCGGCGAGACCTTCCTGCCCAGCTTTGCCTGCCCGCTGCTCGAGCAGGTCAACGCACAAAGCAACGCACCGGAGCGCGCCCTCGAAGCCGCGGAGCAATGCCGTGCCCGGGCCTTGGCGCAAGTGTTGGCCAATCGCGCGTTCTACAAGCCGGCGCCCTCCCTGCAAGAAATGACCGCTTCGGCCACGCGGCGGCAAGCTTCGCCGTCGGGCGACTCGCCAACGGGAGCCGACCTGCGCAAGGAAGTGTTCGACAACCCGCAAGCCGTCGCCGCCAGCCGGCCGGCCAGCATCGCCGACATGCGCCAGATGGCGGCCGAGCGGCGCGCCACGGTGGTGGCGTACTCGATCACCACCACCGTCAACAAGCTGCCCAGCCGCATGCCTGATCGCGAGACCGGCGTGCGCCTGTGGGTCGTGAGCCCGGACGGGCGCGTCACGATGCGCGAACGTCCGTTTGCCGGCGTGCTCGACAACGCAGACGAGACCTACGCGTTGACGGACGCCATCATGCAAGCGCGCAGGATGTTCGGCGTGGCAGGCCGCGGGCCGGTCGCGGTCGTCGCCGCGCGTCCACCCCCGCGCGTCACGCGATCGAGCAACGAGTTGCGGCGCCTGTACCAGGTGCTGATCGAACCGGTAGCGGACCTGCTGCCCGCCGGAGACGGGGCGCGCGTGCTATTCATGCCGCAGGGCGCACTGTTCCTCGTGCCCTTTGCCGCGCTGGAAGATGCGGCGGGCGCGCCCCTGGTTGCGCGCTATTCGGTCTCCATCACGCCGTCGATGCAAACGCTGGCGCTGACGGGCGTGCGCAAGCGCACGTCGCGCGCCAACGGGCCGGCGCTCATCGTGGGCAACCCGGTGATGCCGACCTACACGCCGGTGCCCGGACAGCCTGCGCTGGACATTCCCGACTTGCCCGGCGCCGAAGAAGAGGCCAGGGCGATCGGCACCCTGCTGAAGGCACTGCCACTCACGGGCGCCGCCGCCACCAAGGCCAGGGTGATTCGCGACGCGCGCGATGCGCGCTACATCCACCTGGCCACGCACGGCTTCCTGGATGACGTCACCGAGCGGTCGCAGCGCCAGGCCAACCCCCATGTGCGCAGCATGACCATGCTCGGCGGCGACGCCAGCAACGAATCCAAAACCCCCGGCATGCTGGCGCTGGCCCCCAGCGGCGCCGACAACGGCATGCTCGCCGCCGACGAGATCGCCGACGCCACGACCAATGCCGACCTCGTCGTGATGAGCGCCTGCGACTCGGGCCGCGGCGCGATCAACGACGAGGGCGTCATCGGCCTGTCACGCGCCTGGATCGCGGCGGGCGCGCCGAGCGTGATCGTATCGCTGTGGGCCATTCCAGATGAGCCCACGCGCGACCTCATGGTGAGCTTCTACGGCCGCCTGCAGGCGGGAGCCGGCAAGAGCGAGGCTCTGCGCGACGCGATGATGGCTACGCGCGAGACTTATCCCAAGACGGCCTTCTGGGCCGCGTTCGTGCTGATGGGTGAGCCTGATTAGCCAGGGTTGCTCGTTCCCCGCCCTGGCGCCAGCAATCCAGCCAAACCGCCCGCTGCCGCAGCGCCGATGGCGACCAGTCCGTCGGGGACGTTGCCCGTGCCATTGATGCTCAACGACCAGAGTGCGCCCACGGTCATCCGCGGGGCGCGGAGCGGTCTTAGGCGGGAGCTCAGATGACGGCCCGTGCACTGGCCGGATGCTACGCACATTCAGCGAAACGAACCATCAAGAGGGGGCCGAGGCTGACGACTTCATCCCTCGCAATCGCCAGTTTTCCGAACACCGTGGAGACCTGACCTGGGACAACATTCTTGAGCGCCGCCGTGTGCTCTTGATCGCCGAGGCAAGCGCTGGAAATACATACTAGACATCATGGTCGCTCGATAGGCAGCGGGGGGCTCGTCTCCGGTATCGTGGATTGCGTGCTCTGAGAGGCGCCGAGCCACATGCGGCGAGCGTAGGCCAGCCGCAAACCGTATGGAGACGAGCCATGGACGAGAGTATCAAGTTCTTCGTTGGTCTGGATGCGCACAAGGACAGCATTGCTGTTGCCGTTTGTGAAGCTGGGCGAGAGCCGAGCCGGTTCGTGGGCACCCTGAGGCCCGACGTGCAGGTGGTGCTCAAGGCGTTGCGCAAGTACGGCCCGCCTAGGCAAGTCAGCGTGGTCTACGAGGCTGGGCCGACGGGCTATGGGCTGTATCGCGCGCTAAGCGCACAGGGCTACCGTTGCGAGGTCATCGCGCCTTCGCTGGTGCCGCGCCGAGCGGGCGAGCGAATCAAGACCGACCGGCGCGATTGCGCACGGCTGGCCGAGCTTTCGCGAGCCGGCGAGCTCAAGGCGATCTGGGTGCCCGACGAGGCCCACGAGGCGATGCGCAACCTTTGGCGCGCCCGTGAAGACGCAGTCAACTTGCGTCTGAAGGCTCGCCAGCAACTCAAGGCCTTCTTGCTGCGACATGAACGACGCTATCCGGGCAAGACCTCCTGGACCAAGATGCACGAGCGCTGGATCACCCTGCAACGCTTCGATCACCCGGCGGACCAGATCGCGCTGACCGAGTACCAGTTGGCCGCACAGGGCGCACATGAACGGGTGCAGCGATTGGGTGCGGCACTCGCGCAGGGCACCAAAGGCTGGCGCTTCGAGGCGGTTGTGGCGGCTTTGCGAGCGCTGCGCGGCATTGATACCGTCAGCTCCATTGGGCTGGTGTGCGAGATCGGCGACATCCACCGCTTCGCCAGCGCTCGCCAGCGTATGGGCTACCTGGGACTCGTACCGTCGGAGCATTCCAGCGGCGGCAGCGTACGTCGTGGCTCGATCACCAAGACCGGGAACGCTCACGCGAGGCGCCTGCTGACAGAGGCAGCGTGGAACTATCGCTTCCCGGCACGCATGAGCCAGGAATTGCGTGACCGCAGCAAGGCGTTGCCGCCACGCATACGCACCCACGCGTGGAAGGCACAGGTGCGCCTGTGCGCACGGTTCGCCCGGCTGTCGAGCCGGGGTGTGCAGGCCAACAAGGTCTGTGTGGCGGTCGCGCGGGAGTTGACTGGCTTCATCTGGGCCATCGCGCAACTGTCCGCAGCGGAGTCGACATCGCAGCAATAAGGAACGGGCTACGCAGCAGGCGTCATCGGGTGATGCGTCACGGCATCACGATGGGAAGAACCCTCATTCACACTATCGCCAGAAGGCCTTCGGCAACCTGCGTCACTAGAGCGAGGCAGCTTCCATGACGGATCGATGCACGGTGGTAGCCAACCCACGGATATCAGTCTGATCCATCGACGAAGCAGCAAACTCGTCGCGCATCACCCCATGCCGCCTGCATGAACCAAAAGAGGATCCGTTGACGCGAGCGACCATATCAGTGTGAGCAGCAGGCCGTCAGAGCGAGGCCGTGCTTCGTGACGAGACGAAGTCGTGGCGCCAACGCGTGCTCGAAGCCTCCTCGACGGCATCGGCGACGTGGCGACCTCCTCATTCGCGTTGCAGATTTGTCGAGCTCTTGCGGAGGACAGCCGCCGCGTTCATGCGCACTTGGCGGGACTTCGGGCCATCGACTTTGCCGGAGAGCCAGGTGACCTGGCATACGAGCAATGGCTGGCGTGGATGAAGCTTCATGTGATCGGCGGCCGGGAGGCGCCGAAGGTGGGACTTTCCGAAAGCGTTTGCAATCCCCCATGATGTCAAATTTGAAGACGCTTTATGAGTGGTGATGTTTTCGACATCGAGCAGGTTCTGGCCTGCTGTCGCGGGCGGCTGGCGTCATTCAAATGCCCGAAGTCCGTCGACGTCGCCGACGCACTGCCTCGAAACTCGACTGGAAGATCCTGAAGAAGGATTTGCGCAGGCCCTATTGGACCGGACGAGAGCGCCAAATTGTTTGAGCAGCAAATCGTCTTGATTGCAAGTTTCTCTCTCCCGACACTGCACGACTTTCGAAGCAGGTTGGTCGGAGACTCATCCAGCGTCCATTGGACGGCGAACCGACACCGTGCGACTACATGATTCGACTGCAGCAACTCATGGGGAGAAACCCCGACCCTCGCTGTGCGTGGCCCGCGTCGCTGGGGGGCACCGTGAACTGGTCCATCAGCCGTCACGCCACAGCGCATCGAGCCTCGCCCCGATGCGTGGGCCATGTGTATGCGCGACTTCCTGGAGTGAAAGCCTTGAACGAATGAACCGGGCAGTCGCGACCGCGATTCGCGCTTCCGATTCCCGCCCCATCTCGAGCAACAGCGCCGCTTCCAGGATCCGGCTGAGATGGAGCCTCGGGTCACGACGGGCACTTGCCAGCGTCTCTTCGAGGGCTTCCTCCAGGCGTTGAGCTTTCATCAGTCGGCAGCCAAGGGCCCAGCCCCAAAAACCCAGTCGCCGGTCTCTCGGACTAATTCGCATCCCGTAGCTCATGCGCTCGAGCGAATCGTCACTTCGCCCCATGCGTCCGTAAGTAACGCCAAGCGCCACATGAGCCTGAGCATTGCTGGGGTCGATCTCCAAGGCACGAAGCAGGATCTGTGCACCGCGCTCAAGCTGACCAATATCGGCCAAGGCGCAACCCGCAAATCCAAGCACCAACGTGTTTCCGTCGTCCAGGGAAAGGGCATGCTCCGCCGCAATTCGAGCCTCCTCCACGATGTCCGACGTGCTGGGGAGTAGCCCGGTCGTACTGCCCAGAACGGTCCACAGCGCGAAGAGGGCCTCTGCTTCAGCGAATCCCGGATCGAGCTGATAGGCCATGCGCAACTTATTCCTCGCCTCGCGGATTGCTTCCTCTGTCCAGCCGATGAGGGTGACGGCGCCGACGCCTTGCTGATAGTGTCCCCATGCGCCCACGTTACTCGGGCGCAATCGATGGATAAGGGCAATTTCTGCGCGCGTGAGCTCCGGTTCGAGTTCCGAAATGACGCCGCGTGCAATGTCGTCTTGCAAGTCCACAAGCTGTGCTGGATCAGCCTCGAAGCGGCCAGACCAGAGCACGCGCGCGGATGCGGCATCAATTAGCTGTGCCGTGACACGAACCACGTCACCGATGGAACGCACGCTACCTTCGACGACCGTATCGCACGCCGAGTTCGAATGCAATCGACGCAACTCCCGCGCCGAGCCCACGGAACGCGAAAGACGACGATTGGGAGATCAGTTCGAATCCGGCTACCCGCGCAAGCAATGCGATTACGTCTTCGACCAGACCATCAGCGAGGAATCCAAGCTTCGGATCCGTCGATAGAACCTTGAAGGGCAGCACCGCAATTGCCGGCTTGCAAGCAGATCCCTTACGCTCGACAGCGCGAGCGCCTCTGTGTTCGGTCGCCCTGTCTTCCGCAAGAACGCGCCAAGCCCGCACGGGATCGGGGAAGTTTTTCACTGCGTGTTCGCCCATATCGTCGAATATTGCGGGCACCCGCCCTTTGACGGCGGTCCGGACAGACTCCGACACGCAGATGCCGCCCGCGCCAGCCAGCGTTTGCAATCGAGCGGCGATATTTACCCCGTCGCCGTACACCGTGCCGTCATTTTTTTCGATCACGTCACCGAGGTGCAGGCCGATGCGAAAACGCATCTGCCGATTCGATGCTTCTGTCTCGGCTTGTGCGTTCAGCTGTGCCTGAACGACCAAAGCCGCCGCTACAGCGCCCGATGCGGTGCCAAAGATTGCCAGAACGGAATCGCCCGCCATGTCAATGACTCGCCCTTGCTGCGACTCGATCTGGGCACGGATCACCGCTCGGGCCGCATCCAATGCGGTCAGAGTGGCGCAATCGTCGCTGGCCATCAGACGCGAATACCCCACGGCATCGGCCACAAGAATGGCTGCGAGCCGGTGATGAAGACTCGCACCACTCATGGCGTAGCCCGAGCCGATCCCGATGACCGTTGCTCGGGATGTGCTGGCACTGTGAGTCCGGAACTCATTGGCACAGGATACGCAACGCGCGCCGCTTGGCAAGCCACTTCAGGTCGGCCATCACGCTTAGCAAGGAGGTTGCCTTGAAGCGCCCACCCCGAGGGGCCTCAGCGAGGTCGTTTCGGATGTCGACCCCGATTCAAGCCGCCCCGCGAAAGCAGGACAGTCCCCAAGGGGTGAGCTTCACCGGAAGATGGTAGTGCCGCGAAAGATCGGCCAAGCCGAAACGGAAACACTGGACGTCCATGAACGCCGGCTCGGGAAGCGTCTGTCCGCGTTCACGGTAGTAGTCCCCTACATGCAGCCGCATCTCGTACACGCCCACATTAAACAGTTGGGCCTGGCCCTCGAAGCCGTCGACCACGCCGTTGCGCCCTACTTTTCCGGCAACCAAAGGCTCCCAGCGTTCGGGCCGCCCTTGCTCGCCACTTGCCTGACGCAGGATCTCCACCCGCATGCCCACTGCAACAACCCCGTTGGCCACGTCTACGACGTGGATCGACACAGCTTGCATCCTCGCTCCTTGCCTTCCCGCGCCTCGCGCGCTACATGAGCGAATCTAACGGATTGGACGCCGGTCCATCCCTTGGCGAGGTCCGCCGCATCCTCTCATCATGCGGTGTACAGTTGCACGAGATCGAAAGTTGATCGTGAAAACCTTGTTTCTAGTTCGGCATGCCAAATCGAGTCGCGACGATCCGACCTTGCCCGATCGGGAGCGACCGTTGGACGATCGCGGCCGCCGGGACGCGCTCACAATGGGCAAGCGCCTCAGCGAGCGCGGGGTGAAGCCGGATCTGCTCGTGTCGAGCCCGGCACTGCGCGCGCTGACGACGGCACAACTCATCGCCGACGAGATCGGCTACCAACGCAAGGGCATCGTTGTCGATGAACGAATCTACGCCAGCAGCCCGGACGGCCTGCTCGCCGTCGTTTGCGCACTTGATCACAAGCTAAAACGGGTGATGCTTTTCGGCCATAACCCCGAGTTCACTGATCTCTCACATCGGCTGTCGAGCGAAATCACCGACATGCCCACATGTGCAGTCGCCGAGTTCCGCTTCGATGTAAAGGCGTGGGCAGATGTAGGGGAGATTGGTCCGGCGAAGACCAATCTGGACGTGCCAAAGAAGTAGATCGGGAGTCGCAGTTCGAAGCCCAACTCGGACCGAAGCAGCTCGTCTACGATGGCGGCAGCCGGCGAGAGATCGAGGCGTCGCCGGAGCCGGCGGCCCCGACTTCAGTGGGCCTGGATGAGGAATGTCACGCGAAGTCTCATGGACCTCGCGCTGTTACCGCCAATCGACAGCTCGCCAAACCACTAGTCAGACTTGGGCCGTCTTCGCAATCGATCGATGCCGTCCATGGTCTCAATATTCGCGTGGCCATCTCCGTCGCCGACTGCAATCTGGGGTGGTCGTACTTGTCGTGCGGAAGAGTGCGTCGAGCAGGAACTGGGCTTTGCGAATCAAAGGCTGGACACTTATAGTTTTTGCCGGGGGATTTTGGCGGTGCAAGTGCCTGTCGGACAGGGACTTTCATGAGCAAAGTGGACCGATTTCCATGAAAGGTACGACAACCCAGACGACCGCTGCCGGAAGGTCGGGTGCGAAGGTTCGTCGGGCGAAGGCTGCGGCGACAGGTTTGGGGCCACTGGGGTGGGTAGCAGCCAGCGAACTGGGTCCCGCGATCGAATCGCATCGCTCTCTTGACACTAGCCGTGAGCAAACTGAATATGGCGACCCCTCAACGACCGGGGCTTCCAATGCATCGCTCCCTTTCGATTCTTGGCTATGGCGTTCTTGTCCTGGCTGCAACTGCATCGTGGTCGGTGCAGGCCCAATCCTCCGGCATCCCGCCGCTGCAGACGCAAGGCAACGTGAAGTATGTCTGTGGTGGCATCGGGTCGAGACAGTCGACCGCGTTCCGCGAGGCGATGAGAAATCATCCGCTCTCGTTAATGTTCGTGAACCGTCGCGGAGAGTTCCTGGCGGCGGTGGCGGTGAACATCAAGAACGACGCTGGCGTCGGGGTACTTTCTATTCCTTCATCCGGTGGTCCGATCTGCCTGATCGACCTGGCACCTGGGCGTTACTCGGTCACCGCAGAACCGCAGGGGAAGGCGGCTCAAACCCGCGTGGTTGGCGTCGGCACCCGTAACAGTTCCCTCGAGTTCAGCTTCCCGTAAGTGCTGTGCTTCTCACGCGCAGAGTCATGCGCTGGCCTTGGCTGCGCGATGCGCTATCCACCCATGCGCTTCGTCTGCTCCTGCCCGAATGTGCAGACGTGGAGATCGTGCGTCATGCGTTTCCACTCCTGCGCGCGGTGCATTTCGTGATGCACGGCCTGCTGGGCAATGGCGGCTCCAGCAATTTGCGCCCCGATGAGGTCGGAAAGGCCGTCGGCGAGTACATCCTCTAGAAGAACATCGACATTCCGCTCGCACTGTTGGGCGAGATCAATGCCACCTCTTGGCGACACGCGTGGCCAGGAATGCCAGCAGCTCTACGCCCCAGACGCCTGGGGGCCCCTGGCCTGCTGCGCTAGCCTCCATGAGCGCGAATCTCATCACGTCGACCGCACCCTCGGCCTGGTCAAGGCACTGGTTGCCGGCGTCGCGCCCGACACGCTCGGCGGTCTCCTTGGTCTTGGTGGCGCCGAGTTCCGGCTGCCTCCGCTGATCGGCCTCTTCGGCTTCAGTGCACTGCCTGCGGTCATGCTCAACAAGACGATGAGCTTGGTGGTCGGTAAGCGGCCAGGCGTTCCACCTTGCACAGACTCCGTGACGGCGTAGGAGCGCCTATTTCGCTGGCTGCCAGCGATGCGGCAACAACTCGTCGATGCAGCTGTTGAGGTGAGTCGGAAGCCGCTCGAGTACGTCGCGCAGATAGACCCAGGGGTCGTGACCGTTCAGCGTGGCGGACTGAACCAGGCTCATCACCATCGCGGCGCGTTGACCGGTCATCTCGCTGCCCGCGAAGAGCCAGCCCTTTCTTCCGACAGCCCAAGGACGTATTTGATTTTCGAGATGATTGTTGTCGAAGGCGACATCGCCGTCGTCGAGGAATCCGCTCAGCGCTTTCCAGCGCTTGAGGCTGTAGTCCAGGGCTCGGGCCGTGGCACTTCCGTCGGCCACCCGACTTCGCTCCAGCTCGAGCCATTCGTGAAGCGCATCCCAGCGCTTCTGCGTGAGCAACATCCTTGCTTCGAGCCGCCGCTCGCTGCTCAGGCTCGCAATCGATCGCTCGATCCGATAGATCCTCTCGAAGCGCTTGATCGCCTCCGTTCCGACGGGGCTGTTCAGTTCGTCGAACTTTCTGCGCGCGTGCGCTCCACAGCCGGCTTCTTTGCGCACGCCGATCTTGGCCACCGTCTCGTAGACCTTGTAGTCGTCGCACACGATCGTGCCGTCCCAGCCCTTGAGGAACGCGACTGGGTACTTTGCACCGCGGCCGACACAGAACTCGTAGACGACACAGGGCTGAGCATCGAACGCGCTGCGGGCGTAGCCCCAGACGTAAGCCTTCTTGGTCTTGCCCGCACCGGGATCCAGCATGCGCACCGGCGTCTCGTCGATATGCAGCACGCGGCACGACAACGCGAACTTGCGCAGCGCTTCGTAAAGTGGCGTCAACGCCGCGCCAGCGCGACCCGACCAGGCGGCCAACGTGGACCGCGGCGTATGCACGCCGGAGCGCGCGTTGATCTTCTCGATCCGGTAGTACGGCAGGTGATCGACGAACCGACTCACCAGAAGGTAGGCCAGCAGCGCCGCAGTGGGGATGCCGTTGTCGATGATCTGCGGATCCACCGGCTCCTGCACCAGCTTCTCGCAGCACTTGCACGCCCACTTGCCACGGATGTGGCGATGCGCGAAGAACTCGGCCGGCACGATGTCCAGTCGCTCGCTCACGTCTTCGCCGATGCGCACCATCGGTCTGCCGCATCCGCAGGTCGTGTCCTCGGGCTCATGGCGGTGCTCTACGCGGCGCAGGTGCGCCGGCAGTGCCTCGCGGCGAGGCGTACGGCGATCGCGCGCCGAGTGGTTCGCGTCAGGCCTGTCGCCGAGCAAGGCGTCGAGCTCGGCCTGCAGGCTCTCCCTGTCTTCGACGAGCGCTTCTTCGAAGAGCTGGCGCTGCTCGGCCGTCATGCGTTCGCTGTGCGCGCCGAACTGCCAGTGCTTCAGACGTTGCAGCTCGAACGTGATCTTCTCGATCTTGGCGTCCTTGAATTTCAGCGCCTTGTCCCGCTGTTCGATTTGCTCCTGATGCGCCTTGGACTGCTGGCCGATGTGGTTGAGCATCTGCAGCAGCAGCGCGTCCTTCTCACTCGGTGCGAGGCGATCCAGATCGCCGGGCTGCAGAGTATGGACATCGAGCATGTCACCCATTGTGCGAGGCCGCCAACCAATCGTCATTGGTGCATGCGCCAATTGATCTCGCGAGGGCCGCCGAAGCGATAGACAACTACACGCGCGTGATGAGTTGCATCTGCTCCAGACGCTGCCACGGCAAACCAAGAACGAGGGCGTCGAACTGGGCTTGCGAGAGAGCCGGGAGTGGACTGGCCGAGCCTGGAGCCGGCCAAATGAAGCGACCCTGGTTCAACCGCCTGGCCGCGCACCAGATGCCGAAGCCATCGTGAATGAGCAGCTTGATGCGCGTGGCGCGCGCGTTGGCGAACACGTAGCCATGGTAGGCCTGGGCGGCCCCGAAGACTCGGACAACACTCATCAACAGTCGGTCCGGGCCGGCTCGCATGTCAATGGGTTCGACCGCGAGCCACATCGCGTCGATGCGGATCATCGCAGCAGCTCTCGCATCCACGCCGCGCATTCAGACACCGCCGCGGACGGCCACGTCACGACAACCTTGGTCGCCCCACGTTGGAGCTCAATCCGAATGCCCGGCATCGCCGGAGCCGAAGGCAATGGAACCTGCACAAAGCTCGACGGCAGTTGCGGAACTGCCTTCGAGGCGATCGCCACGTCGCCTGCGGGTTCTTCAGGGACCCCGCGCTCGAGTTCCAGGACCCAGCGACGGACCAAGTTGGCATTGACGCCGTTGGCCATGGCCACCGACGCCATCGAAACCCCCGGCTTGCAGCAAGCGGCGACGACATGAGCCTTGAATTCGGGCGAGTGCTTGCGCCGACGGCGCCGGCCCTCGTCGGGAGAAGAAGCAGTAGTGTTCACGTGTCCACGATTTGAGTTAAGTGGACAGGAGCATCCTATTGCCCTGGGGAAAATCAAGACGGGGCGGCCAGCCGCTTACGGTGGTCGTGGCATCGGCGCCGGTACAAGTGCATTGAGCCGAGGCCTGCTGAGCGACAGCGTGCCCGTCGTGTCGCTCGGCGAGCCGAGGGCACCGGGAGTGCGTTCTGCATGTGGGCGAACACCTGACGCTCACGCGCCGGGCTCCGACCAGGCCTGGTCTTGGCGCACATGGAGGCAGGCACCGGGGGCGCTGGGCAAATGAAGTGCCTCCTCATCGCAAGTCAGGATGTCGGCTGCGGAGGGCGGTTGGTTCGGGACGCCGCGCAGGCGCGGCCCTGCCACCCAGGTCAATCGACAAATCTAGTGACGCGCAGCAGGAGGGTTTTGGGCAGCTCGATGCCCAGAGCTTTGGCTGTGGCGCGATTGACAACGAACTCAAAGTCTCGCGGTTGCTCAATCGGCAAGTCGCGAGGCGACGCGCCCTTGAGAATCTTGTCGACGTATTCTGCTGCACGCCTCACGATCGTGTCATAGATTGCGCCGTAAGACATGAGAAACCCAGCTTCGGCAAGAGCGGGTAGGACGCTAACCGAAGGAAGGCCGGCGTCAATCGCGCGGCGCGCCAGTTCTGCCCGATGCTCATAAATCAATGGAGTGGGCAGCGCCAGAAACGCATGCGCGCGTTCGGCGGTAGCGGTCTCGATGGCCTTCGCAATGTCCGAATGATCCTTGACGAGCAGAATGATGAGATCCAAGGAGAGCTTCTGAGCCGCATCCTGCAGCTTGGGACCATCCGTCATCTTCGTCATGATGGCGGCAACCCGCTGCAGTCTGGGTACCGCCATCTGAAGCAGTTCAAGCTGCTTCTGTCCAAGCTGCGGAACCATAACGGTCATGCCGGTTACGTTGCTACCAGGCCGGGCGAGCGATCCGACCCAATGCTCAGCGATGGGATCACTACCTCCAACAGCGACGATTGGGATGGTTCCAGTGACGTTATGGGCAACCTCGCGAACTTCACCCCCCAGGGCGACAATCACATCGGCCTTGGATCGCACCAAGTCCTCAGCTTGATCGACGAGTTTCCGGGAATCGCTGGCCGCGCGAAAATCGATTACGACTGTCGCTCCCTCAACATAGCCCAGTTCCCCGAGGCGCCGAATGAGGGGGGCAGAAAGGCCTGAGCCCTGCGACGCAGATCCTAACCAAAGGATGCCTACGCGAGGAACTTTGCGGAACGCTTCGGGCTGGTCGCCGGCAAGTCTTTGCGTTTGAGCAAAGAGGCGCCCGGAAAAACCAATGGCACATGACGCGCCGCTGGCGAGCATCATTCTGCGACGAAGGCGAGATCGGTCGGCCATAGCCAAATTGGGCGCTCGGAGAGTGCCGTCGTCAAGCCGTGGTTCGGACGGATCGGCCTCGTTGACCGTGCCTGTGCCAACTCGATGCAAGTGCTGGATTGCGTGGGTTCGCTATCCTCTTATGAACACGGGTCGTGGAGCTATACCTGACAGTGTGGCCAGGCCGGCGGAGTCGAAGCTCTACTTGCGTCCTGAGTGGCACACTCACTAGCCTGGATTCACTGGGATTCACCCCGTTACCGCGACAGAAGCCTACGCAACGCCGACGCCTCTGAAAGGTGCGATTGCATGCTCATGGCTTCGAATTCACGAAGGGCTTGATCGAGAGATCGCTCGGCACGGTCCCTATCCCCTATTGCCACCTCGATTCTTGCGTAGCACAGCTGGGTCACGGCCGCTTCGTGCGTCGACTGGCGTGCGCGCGCCACCTTCATCGCGAGGTCGATGTAGTGCCGGGCCCGCTCGAGATCCGACGATTCCGCAGCCGCGCGGGCCAGTGCACGATAGGCCATCGCAGCCCCCAGAAGGTCGCGCTTTCGCAAACGCCAGATGGCTCGCGCGGCGCGGAGTCGCATTTCTGCCGGACGCCCTTCGGCCACAAAGGCATCCGCGAGCCAACCGTGGGTCAGCGAAGAAAAGGCGCCGCCGCGCCGCTCGAGCCAAACCGCCGCGTCCAGCATTGCTTGCAGAGGCTCAGCTGTCCGATCCAACGTCCAGCTGGCATACGCGCCTACTGCGCCACCCATCGAAAAGTACGACAGATTGCGACCGGCTTCAGCGATCCGACATCCGCAGACAGCGGCTTGTCTCGCCTCGTCCCAGCGGCCTTGCCATAGCAGCACGATGCCCTGCAATATGCGGGCAGCGGCCTCGACCTGATGGTTGGCTCCCCCGATCGCATGTAAGGCTTCGTCGAAGCACTCGTGCGCCTGAGCGAACTCACCTCGATCCCCCAGCACGTGTCCTTTGGTGGCAAGGGTATAGCCGAGACCGACGGACAAACGAACGCCTGTGCGGTGACTGCGTTTGACTGCGATCGCGCTGTCGAGCAGTTCGAGGGCGCGATCATAGTTGGATGAAGCCGCTTCAATCTGTCCCAATGCCGCAGCCGCCTGGACCGTCAAGCGATCGTCCCCGATGCATTGCGCGACCTCGAAGCAAAGCGTGCAATGGTGAAGCGCGGGACGTGTTTCGCCGAGCGCGCCATTGAAATAGCCCAGCCAGTAATGGGCCCGCGCTACGAGAGCGTCTTCTCCGCTCTCGATGGCCAAGTCAAGGGCGCGCTGAAACACTGCCAGCTGATCCTTGGATGGATCGAAGACGGACGCAAACCCCAATCTTTGAGCAATTGAGATCCATCGCAATGACAACGACTTTGATGGCTTCAGGCGATCCAAGGCAGCAAGCGTGGCCCGGTACTGAATATGCGCCCGATCAAGTGCTGCGGCATCCATGGCCTTGTCGCCCGCTAGCTCTGCATAGTGGGCAGCTAACGCGTGCTGGCTTGCCGCACCGTAGTGGTAGGCCAGTGCCTCGAAAGGTTCTTCCTCGCCGCTTGCCAGGCCTTGCTCACGTATCAGATCAGCAATGCGCAAATGCATAGCCTCGCGCTCGTGAAGGCCCACAGACTGGTAGATCACATCGCGCGTGATCCCGTGCTTGAAGCGAAGCGTTGTAGACGTTTCACCGGGAAAGATGAAGTCCTGCTCCGCCAGGCTGCGCACCAGCGGAGCGTCCTGCGCGTAGCCGGTGAGACTGAGGAGCAGCCAGGAAGGAATCACATTTCCGATGACCGCCGCAGTGCGGACCAGATCCGACTGCACGTCGCTCAGGCGCCCTACGCGAGACTCGATCACTGCGTTCAGCCAAGCCGCGCCTCCGTGCAGCTGACCGCGCCGGCGCGTCAGATCGCCATGCGCCGCCGAATGGCACAACTCCTCGATGTAGAGCGGATTGCCCCCTGCATACTTTTGCACTTCCTGCACCATGAAAGGGTTCCCTTTGGGTAGCAGATGCCGAATGGTTTCGACGGCTTCTTCCTCGTTCAGGGGTGCAAGCTCGAGCACTTGTGCACCACCGATGATGGGGTCGCCGGCCACTAGACCGCGCGTCGCGATGAGCACGAAGATTGCGCTGCGATCAAGGCCGCGTACCGCGTTGAGGATCTGGTTTGTAGCGTCATCGGCCCACTGCCAATCGTCGATGAAAAGCACAAGCGGCCTTCGCAACGCCAAGACCGCGTACAGCTCACACATCGCTCCAATAACGACTTCCATCGCAGGTCGCTTCGGGTCAGCGACTGAGGCCGTGGGGCTGCTGACAGAGAGTGTCCCAAGAATTGCCCTCTGGTTGGCAGCAGGCCCCGGACGAATTTCAGCGAGCACTTGGTCGACGCACGCCGCTGCGACGACGCCAGACGTAGCGTGGTGCAAGTGGAACAATGAACGCAGCGTCTGCAAGATGGGTTGCATTGGCTCTGCGCTCAAGTAGCTCTCGCAATAGCCGCGATACACTTGGCATTCCAGTGCCGAGGCGTGACGCAGGAATTCTTCAATCAGCCGCGTTTTGCCCACGCCCGTAGGCCCGCAAACGGCGACGCAGCCAGGCTGACCTGCTACCGTTTTGCTCAGGCCGCTCTGGAGCGTCTGCAGTTCGCGCCGCCGGCCAACAAAGGGGCTTAGCCCGCGCTGGACATGCGCCTCAAACCGGGTATGTACGAGCGTCCGCCCGAGTACGGGAAACACGATGACGGCTTGCGTGTGGCCCTTCAGTCGGAGCTCTCGGCGCTGACCGGTGCGAAAGAACTGGCGTTCGAAGCCGAGCGTCTCTTCGCTTACAAGGATCTCGTTGCGCTCAGCTGCATCGGAGAGCCGGGCGGCGATGTTGGGTGCATTGCCAAGAAGTTCGAAACGTCCCCGGACTAGATCACCTTCATCGAGAAGAACGAGACCCGCGTGGATACCGGTGTGAAGTCCCAGTGGGCCGAGCGCTTGCAGCCCGTGATGCCGGATCTGCGCGACGGCCCGGTGAAAATCCAGCGCGGCCTCGGTTGCCCGCCTACCATCGTCTTCGCGGACCTCGGGATAGCCGAAGATCGCCAGCATGCCGTCGCCCTGGATGCGGACGATCGTGCCGCAGTTCCTCGACACAACGTCGGCCCAGACTTGGCCGAGCTGGCCCAGCAACTCGGCATAGTGCTCGGCCTCCATGGAAGCAGCGAGCGTGGTCGAATCCGAAAGATCCGAGAAGACGATGGTGAGGTTGCGCCGAGTCGCTCGCCTCGTCGATGGTGAGACATGTGAAGACTGTTCGCTCATGTTCTATCCATCGAAAGGTTCAGCTGGAGGCTTGCTTCGCGCGAACGACAGCGGTGCGGCGCCTGTCCCAAAAATACAGGGCAACAGTCAAGACCACCCAAAGTGCAAGAACGACCCACGGCGGCACCTCTGAATGTGTCAGGTCTGTGCATGCCGAGAGCGCTTGCTTCCCTTCGTCGATGAGTTGTTGTTCGCATGGGGCAGCTCTCGCCACAGCACGGAAAAGCGTTTCTTCCTGTCAGTGGCGAAGAGGCATTCGAGCACGAAACCCATGGCTGGCTGAGCCGCGAGGAAAAGTACCGCTGCGAACCCGACGCCTTGTCCTTTGGTCCGATGCGGATCGACGTCATACGTGATGATCAACAATAAGATGGTGACGCCAATCATGATGCTGGCTGGCCCATACGGTCCAGGCGGAGCAACAAAAGATATGGCCGCTGAAAGGCACGCCGCAGCGAGCGCGGCGGGGTCGATGCCTCCGACCCCGTGCGATGGTTCCACGACGGCTCTCTCTGTGACCCATTTTGAGGGTTGTCCGGAGGTAACTCAATGCCGAATATCGCAAGAGTGAGTCGCATACGGTCGCTAGATCCAAACTGTCGAGACGTTCTATTCCGCCCGGGGCTAGTCGCTGGAACCCAGGAGTCATCTCTGGGAGAGCGCGCACCGATTTGCGCCGCCGGACCTACGCAGCCGGCATCCATACCAACGTACTGGTATCTTCTGATCACGCCCGGTCGAGACGCAGCTTGTCAATTTCACATGACCGTTTGCGAATTCCTGAAAAGACATTGCGTCATATTCGATTCCTGAGCAAGACTTCAGTTCGGCCACCGCGCCTGTGCATCGCTGAACTTCAAGGGTCTTCGCGGGGCGGCGACCACCTTTGACCTCCCCTTCCCAGGGCGCTCGCCCCTGCAGGGGACGGGCCATCCCCTGGAGCGTACGATTGAGGAGAATACGCCTTTCAGGGCTGGCGCACTCGGCAATACGGGTCAAGTCATGCAGACATGGGCTGCGCGAGCGTGGGATCGTGATCTACCGAGAGCCACTCAACGTTTTTCGGCCGAAGTATGTGCGTGACAAGCGCGACCCTTTTCATCGCAAGCTCCAAGGAAATCCTCCGACGTTTCGTCGCGCCGTGACTGATACGACGCCGGCCGCTGCAGAGGGAATCGTTGATATCCGGGGTGGTGAACATCTGCTACGCGCAAGGCTCTTCGCACTGCTCAGACCGCGTCGATAAGACGGGCCTCGCCATGGCGCATAGTCGACATTCCGATTCACGTCTCGCCACTGGCTTGTGGAGCACTTGCTGGGGTTCACCGCTTCCCTGAGGATCTGACCGGCGTCCGCGCTCGGCGCGCCATCATGCGGCCGATCGCCAGTCCGACAGCGAGGGTCGCGGAGAAGCCGACCAACGTGCCCTTGGACAAGGCGTGTGCAAGTCCGGGCGCCTTTGGCTGGGCATGGGCCTTTGGCGCTTCCGCGTTCGGAGGTCTCGGCAGCACCTTGCTCACGCCGACCGACACCGGATCACTCGCTGGGAACGATTCCTCGATGCCATGATCGAGCGCATGCTCCGTGGGCTCCTGCTCGACGGGCCGCGATTCAGTCATAGGATTTGCACGATGACTATCGGCGGTAGGAAAGGGGAAGGTATGGGACGTATTGGCCATGACGGACCTCCTGTGGCTCGGTTCATGCGGTTGTGGGTGCGTCAAAGCTTGCAACATGCACCTGCACACTCGCGTCCGATACGCGGCGCACACCGACGTAAGCTCCTGCCGACACGAACAGCTTTCGCTTGCGTCTTCATTGCCGGCCCGCTCCGCGCAAGCTGCCCTGCTGACGTCGCGCGCAGGATGAAGACCATAGCTTGCAGGAGTCTTCGCCGTGCGGCCTCCGGCGGCTGCTCAGCGAAGCGACGGCGTCCCGGGCCGTCAAACGTCGCGAAGGGGCCGGCCGGCGTGCAGGAGCCGCCGAAGCTCCTGCGCCCGACAAGATCGCGAACATGCAAGAGGCGTGTGGCCGCCGACCGATCGCATACTGGTAAGCGCGTTCTTCAAGTTTTCGGCTCTCACCTCCAATGAGCGTATGGCGGCCGCCTAAGCACCTGGACGGACATGGAGGGCTGCGCCGTTCTCGTACCGGTCAGATTGCGGTGCGGAAGGACAGCGACGCACACGTGGGTGACCTGTGGCCAAGGGCCGCGCTGTACTGGTGCATGAGGTTATCGAAAAACTTGAAACGCGAGGGAACGCGTGAAGTATGAGTGGCCGCGCCGCATCGGACCGGCGCACTTCTCACACATCAACTTTCGCGGCACGAAGAAGTTCAACGCTAGCCGAGAGATGAATCGCAACAGAAGGACGGCGGGCGTGAAAATGGGCTGCGTCGGTGTTCTCATCCTCCGCGTTTGGCTTGACCGCCACAGTCCGGCCTGCGCATGATGAACAATCCAAGATCGTTCTGCAGCGTAGCCAGAGCACTGTCATGAACCCTTTGGCCTCGATTCATGTCACCTGCGTGCTTCCTGTTAGGGGCTTGGCCCGCGCGCGTCGCTTCTAGGACAAACGCGCTGGGGTGGAGCCGCTCGGTACAATCCTGACTGCAGTTCATCTAACAGTGCGTCGGCGCCAATCGCCCATGCCCAGGCGATCGCTCTGAACAACCAGAGCTCGCCCGTCGCAGACCCGGTGATCATGAGCACCGGAACGATGGAAGACGGCAGGAAAGGCAGAACGTTCATGCGTGCTCCCCGTCGTCGCTGAGTGGCGCACGCATGATGGGAACCGCGGAGTCCATGGGGCGATCTCCGAAGACTGGGCCAATCTCTTGGCGGAGTGTAGGACTGAGCAGCCCCCCGCGAATCCACTCGATGGGGGGCTGGATGTGTTCCGTGATGCCCGGTTGGACTCGGCCCCGGGTGCCCGTTTGCCGCAGACGGCAAGTCGACCCGTGCGCGACCGGCACACGCTCCCACGCGCAGCCCAGGACCAGCGACCGTTCTGGCCAGACGTCACTGTCATCCACCGCATCGATGATGCGGTCGGCTCGCGCCCGGATGGAAACTCGGGTGCGCCAGCGGTGTGCGGCGGCATGAGCCAGGGCCAAGTTCGCCACGATGCCCCGATAGGTCTACATTGAACGCGCCACTGCGCACACCCGCCCGCCGCAACCAGATCAGGAGGCACTCATGCCCAGCCGCAAGACGAATCGCAGAGCTCCCATTCCGCCGCCGCCACCCGCCCCTGCCATGCGCCTGATCTTCGAGTACGAAGGCGAGACACTGCGGCTGGTCAGTCAGCAGCCGGTGGACATGGCCGTGACCGGCACAGATCTGGCCCAGCAGTACACGGCCGGCACCTTTGTCGATGCCCGAGATGCCACTGACCGCACGCTCGCGCGGGTCCACGCGCGCGGCATGTCGGAGAGCGCCGAGGTGTTCCCTGAGTCGCCCGGCGACCCCATCGTGCACGTGGCTCTCGAGCGCCCGAGTGGTGCTTTTACGGTGGTGCTGCCCGCACCTCAGGCTGCGACGCGGGTGGCGGTGGTCCGGGTGCGGCCGGGAGCTGTCACCAGGGATCAGGCGGCGGGCGCCGCGCTCGCCGGGGCCGGTGCCGCGCCTGCGCTGCAGACGACCGACCTGGCGTCGTTCCCTCTGCAGAGAAAGCCCTGATCGGAGGCCCGCATGACTATTAATGATGGTGCCGTCCTAGGCATGACCCAGATCGCTGGCGCAGCGCCACGCAACCGTGCGTTCAACGTCGTGGTCCTGGCCGAGGGATTCACGGCCGCGCAGCAGGCTGACTTCAACACCGCCTGCGCGACTTTCGCCAGCGCCTTCCTTGCCACCCCGCCCTTCGACGAGTTGAGTCCTGCGATCAACGTCTTTCGGGTCAATGTGAGCTCGACCGACGCCGGCGCCGACGATCCTGTGGCAGCCGGAGGCACGGGAGCGACGGCGCGCACCTACTTCGACGCCACCTTTGGCGGCAACGGCATCCGCCGTTTGCTGGTGTGCAACAACAGCACCGCGCTGCAGGTCGCCGCGGCGCAGGTGCCAGAGTTCTCGGTCGTGCTGATGGTGGTCAACTCCACGGTCTACGGCGGCTCGGGTGGCTCGGTCGGCACCTTTTCGCTCGCCGGCGGCGCCAACGAGATTGCCGTCCACGAGATGGGGCACACGGCGTTCGGGCTGGCGGACGAATACCCCTACTACGCCGGCGGCAACGAGACCGGGCACGACCATCATCCGCCCGGCGATCCTTTCGAGCCCAATGTCACGACCAACAGCGATTCGGCCACGCTGAAGTGGAAGTGGGCGGTGGCCGCGGCGACCGCGGTGCCGACCATGAGCAACCCCGCCTGCGGCCAGGTGGACAGCCGGCCGAGCCCTGTTCCTTCGGGCACCGTGGGCTTGTTCGAAGGTGCCCACTACTACCACTGCGGTGCCTACCGTCCCGAGTACGACTGCAAGATGCGCAACCTCGGCGTGCCTTTCTGCCGCATCTGCCGCCAGGCCATCTGGAACCGCATCGGTCCCCTCACCGCCCTGGTGGCGCGCCCTCGCACGCCCATCTCGGTGATTGCGCGCTTTCCCGAGCATCTGGACGTGTTTGCCGTCGCCGACAACGGCCGCACGATGACCGACTGGTGGAACCCCAGCACCGGCTGGGCAGGCTGGACGCACCTGATGGGTGGCATCGCGTCGCCCGGCGGCGCCGGTTCGCCGGTGACTGCCATCCACCGATACGCGGGGCACATCGACCTCTTCACGGTGGGAACGGACAACCGTGTCTACAGTGCCTGGTGGGACGGCAACGGCGGCTGGCGCGCGTGGTTCGCCATCGGCAACCTGGTGTGCCGCCCGGGCTCCACGGTGACTGCGCTGGCGCGCTACAGCGATCACATTGACCTGTTCACCACGGCGAGCGATGGCCGCGTGATGTCCACCTGGTGGGATGCGCGCACCGGTTGGGCCAACTGGTTCCAACTGCAGGGCGGGATCGCGGCTAACGGCGCCACTGTCACGGCGGTGGCGCGCTACCCGCACCACCTGGACGTCTTCACGGTCGGCACCGACAACCGCATCTACAGCCTCTGGTGGGACGAGCGCAGCGGCTGGTCCAACTGGTTCGCCGTCGGAACCCAACGTGCGCGCACCAACGCCACCGTGACGGTCGTCGCGCGGCACGCCGACCAGCTGGACCTGTTCACCACAGACCCCAGCGGCCGCATCGTTTCGACTTGGTGGAACGTCAATTCCGGCTGGGGCAACTGGTTCCAGGTCTCGGGTGGTGTCGCATCGCCGGGATCACCGGTGACTGCCATCGCACGGTACAGCGGCCAACTCGACCTTTTCACCATCGGCACCGACAAGCGCGTCTACAGCACATGGTGGACCCAAGGCGGCAACTGGGCGCCCTGGTTCAATGTGTCAGGCGGCGTCGGACAGGCGGGTGGACAGGTGGCGGCGATTTCGCGCTACGCCGAACACATCGACATCTTCACCGTGGGCAGCGACTCCAAGGTCTGGAGCACCTGGTGGCATGCAGGCACGGGCTGGGCAGGCTGGTTCCAGCTGGGTGTGACCTGAGGGTGAGGTCAGTTCTGACCTTCTCCAACGGGTCGCCGTGACATGAGGACGCCGCGATACGCGGCGACGTAGCTGCTCGTCATCCGGGCCGTCGAATAGTGCCGCACATTGTCCAGGCCCAGCGCGCGCATCTGCTCGAACCGGGCGGCCGCCTGCTCGATGGCGCGCGCGATGCCTTCAGGGTCGTGAGGATCGACGTAACAAGCCCCGGGACCTCCGATCTCATTCATCGGCGCCAGGTCGGAGGTAATGACCGGGCAGCCGCACGCCTGCGCCTCGATCAGCGGCCAGCCGAATCCTTCCTGGAGGGACGGAAACAGCAATGCCGTGGCGCGGGCGTAGAGCACGCGAAGTTCCCTGTGTGGCACCTTTTGAAAGGTCGCGATCCGGTCGGCAACGCCATGCCGCGCCGCCAGTGCCATCTGGTCGGGGTGCAACGCCGGTCCCACGAAAACCAGGTTCTGGACGTACAGGGGCAACGCCAGCCTCTGCGGCACGGCGATGGAGCGCAATGAACGTTTCGACCACCGCCTGCCGGTTCTTGCGCGCCAGATCCCCGCCGACATGGAGGAGGTAAGGCTGTTGCACGAGTGGTCCCAGCCGGCGAATCACATCGGCGACTTCCTCGGAGCTCGGGATCTCGAAGTTGTCGTTCAGGCCATTGAGCACCGTGGTGACCCTGGGTGTCACGGGCAGTTGAAGCCCGAGGAGCTCGCGCTGCGTGGTCTCCGATACACAAGCAATCAGGTCGGCCTGGGAGAGATTCGCGGCGATCAGCCGTTGAAACAGGCGTCCGGTCCAGCCGACTTGCCAACCCTGGATCTCGCCCCGCGCCGCTCGCACGGCAATGACGTCGTGGCATGTGACAACCGTTGGCTTGCGCTTCACCCAACGCACGTACATCGCGTTCGAGTGATCGCAGATGTGGACGACATCGGCCCAGCGGGCCTGCCAAACGAGCGATGGGATGAAGAAGACGAACTTGTCGAGATAGCCCAGCCATTTCCGAAGGCCGGACGTGGAGGGCAATCGCTGGAGCCACTGAGGTGGCGAGATGGCCCGCAGCTCACATCCCAGACTCGGCAGGCCGCGCTCCAGCATGTGCCTGAACGCCTGCATGCTCGGCTGGTTGTCCGGAATGTAGTTGCCGACCAGTAACACCTTCACTGCGGAACGCCTTCTCAAGTTGTGCCACTCCCTCAAACAGACAATTTTCCCCGTGCCGATTCGCTCTCCGGCAGACGCCGAAGCGAGGAGTTGCATCGATGCGAAACAGGCGCGCTCGCGTTTTTTTCCGCGACGCAGGAATCCCAACCAATGGCGTCGCCACGGCTGAACGCGCCGTGGGTTCTGAGAGAAAGCGGGGTTTCGGGCTCTGCGGGCGGGCGAACCCTCGCCATTAGCCATGTCGGTACCTGACCGGAACCTGACCAAACCGCGAAGATGAGGCGTGCCGCGGTTGTCGCACGTCCTTGGTTCGGTGCGTGCTTGACCCGGGCAGGTCCAGCCCCGACGCCGGCTGAGGCCCATGGACAGTCCAGCCAACTCGCCCTGCGGAAGACCGTCCAAGTTGAGCACAGCCGCAACCAAGTCGCGCCGTCCTACACGCGCAAGGACGACGGCACCACGGACTGGACGAGCATCGAACGTACGCTCGACGAGCGACCCGAGGGGTGTCCGCGGATCGGTTGACCCACGGACCGGTTCGGGTCGCCCCCGCAGGCTGGGACGGCGGCGTGCTTGCTTGCCTGCCGTCCCGGATTTCGACAACATGGCTCTGCATCACCATGATCACGACAAGAACACTCCATCCGATCATTCGCGACAGGCCCGGCCCGGTGCAGCCGATCCCGGCGGCGATCGCATCGATCACCGGGCAGCCGCTGACGGAAGTCGGGCGGATGCTATCGCAGTGCATCGATGGCCTGAAGGGGCTCTCCGGCGTCCATGGCGAGGTGTCGCCCGAGGATGCATGTCATGCGACGCTGCATCGGTTCGGCTATGAACCCCACCGTCTGTACGCCGATGAGCGCCGGCGCCCGGCGATGGGCGAGTTGCTTCGCGCCTATGCGCGTTCGCCGGGGCCGTGCGAGCGGCTCCTGGTCCTGGGCGAGTCGGGGGACGCATTCGCGTTCCTGGGCAACCAGGCCGCGGCCTGGACGAGCAGCTCCCCTACCAGTCTCACGGCCCTGGTTCGGGCAGGCGTGCTGAAACTGGATATGGCGGCGCGGTTCGCCATCACCGTCACCGCGCAACGTCCGCTTCCCATCGCCTCGCCCGACCACGAATTTCTCGAATCCGTGGCCATTCCGGCATTGGCATTGGCCGAGGCCTACAACATCGAGGTGCTCCCCGTGGGGTGGCCCTACTGGAACCTGTCCTTTCCCGCAGACATGTCGGGCGACGCGGCCGGCTCCGGTGCGACTCTGGTGTGCGGCGAGCACGAGCTCCTGAGCGTGATCAACGACCGCGTGCGCATGCTCGGGCGGGCGACCGAAGCGGCCGAAGAATTGATGGCGCGATTGCGGCGATAGGCTCATCGCCTCCTCGCCCTCCCCCTCAGCCCGCGTCCGATCGCGCCGTCGCGCAGCCCAGGTGCCTGCCATGAGTAGGCCGGCCACCGACAGAAGGACTGAGCGGTCGCCGACTTGAGCGGTGACGAATCGGGGCTACCTTCCTGCGCGCCCCATTCAAGAGGACACGCCATGTCTGTCGAGTTTCTGAGGCAGATCGCTGCCACACCCCTTCCCTGCTCGTTCAACGCGACGAAGGAGATTGACGCCATCCGAATCCTTCGCCAGGCCGGCTTGGTGCTGGCGCTGGTCGACGAACCCCCTGAGAGGGGCGCCAGGGTCCTTGCGATCACGGAGAAGGGCAGCAACGAGCTTCTGCGGATTCACTACCCCGAGGGCCGTCCCATCCGATCCGCCCAAGGCAAGTGGTTGCAGCTCGTTGCGGGGCGATCGCGCGCAGCAAGCAAGCCGATTGGGCACGATGGTTCGTAAGGGCGTCTGCGATCGGACCCGCTGGCACGTTCCAGCTCTCTTGAGAGGCCCTGCGTGTGGTTCCGTGCTGTCAGGCGTCGGCCTGACTTCAGTCTTGCGGTAGGCCCGGGAGAGGCGTTCCGCCGTCGATGGCACCGCCTCGACGCCCCGCGAAGCCGTGATTGCCCCCCATGTTCGACGGCGCCCAGCTGTTGAATGGATTCGGCCCCCCGATCGCCGCAGCGGCCGGACCCTGCGCGGCCCCGCGGATGAGGGTGCGACCCTGCGGCAACATGGCATGGCTGTCCGCCACGCCGAAGCCTGGCAAAGGCCCCGGGATCCCTCCCGCCGCGCCGAAGGGCAGGCCCATCTCGGGCGCCGGCGCTGCCCTCGAACGCGGGGCCCTGGCCGAGGGCTGTCCGGACACGATGATGTTGGTGGTGGGAGCCATGCCGGCATTTGCGGCCGGTGCCGGGCTGACCCTGGAGTTGGGCGCGGGAGAGCTGCTGGCTTCGCGCGGCGCGGTTCGCGCTTCCTCGAGTGCATCGCGCGCCTCGTCCAGTTCGGCCTCGAGCTGCTTCAGCCGAGTGTCTTTGGCCGCCTCGTCGGGCGATGGGCCCCGCGCGGGCGAAGGACCCTGCACGGCCGCGGCGGTCTGCGCCGGCGAGGGGCCTTGCGCCGGGTTGAAGCTGAAGTTGGAGGTCAGCGAGGTGTTGACCCACGGTACCTGTCGCTCCTTGGTGTCCTGCAGCACCTTCACCCGCACGTTCTTGAACATCTGCTCGACTTCCAGGCCCGGCACCATCATCTCTTCGCCCAGGTTTCGGGTGTAGACGCTGTTGCGCCCGGCCAGCCCGTCCTCCGCCGGTGCGCCGGGTGCCGAGGCATACGCGATCAGCGTCCCGCGCGCACCCATTTCCGCCAGTCCGCCGGCCGAGCGGATGTTGCGTGTCTTGCCGGCGAAGGGGTTGTCCCGGCAGGCGTCCAGGATCACGATGCGCGCGTGCGAGCGGGCCTTGTCGAGGCGGCTGAGGAACAGCTCCTCGATGTCGACCGATTCGTCCTTGACCTCCTCCTGGTCCCGCAGGTTGATGTCCACCGGCAGCAGGTAGTTGCGCCCGTCGATCTGCACGCCGTGGCCGGCGTAGTACAGCACCGCGACGGAATCGTTCTCCTGCACGCGACGCGCGAAGTCGCGCAATGCGCGGCGGAACGGGATCACGCCGAGGTTGACCTGCTCGTTGACTTCGAATCCGAGCTTGCGCAGGTTGTCCGCGATGAGGCGCGCGTCGTTCTCGGGATTGGCCAGCGGCATCGTCGGATAGCGTGCGTTGCCGACCACCAGAGCGATGCGCTTTTCCGGCTCACGCACCTGGGCCTGCGCCGTGCCGGTCGCCACCGCAAACGCAAGCAGCACGGCCGACAGCAGCATCCACCACAGACGCTGGCCATGCGCCGGTCGATGACCCTCCGCGACGCCGACGGCCGGGTCGAGCAGCAGGTCACAGGAAGGCATTGCGGGCATGACGGCAATATGCTCCGCGAACGGATGGGATCGCAAGATGGCCGGGTGTCATACGACCGGCCAATCGGCGCATCGCCTCGCCCGGTGTGCGCGCGCCAGACCGTGAAAGCAGTACCCCATTGGGGGGAGCGTCGAGCGTCGTGGCTGCACCTTTGCGGGCATGAGCCCCGCCAACGATCGGATAGAAACGTTATATTGCGTTACCGTCACCCGCCGCCGCATCGCCCGCATGGACAACGACGAGGTCAATCAGCTGCTCGTACGCATCGGCCGCGAAGACCAGGCAGCCTTTCGTCAGCTGTACAAGGCGTTCAGCCAAAAGGTCTACGCCTACGTGCTCAACATGCTGAACGACCATGCGCGGGCCGAGGAAGTCCTCGCGGACACGCTGTACGAGGTCTGGCGCCATCCGCAGCACTTTCGCGGCGACTCGCAATTTTCCACTTGGCTGATCGGGATCGCGCGCCGAAAGGCGCTGATGGTCTATCGTGCCCGCCGGCCCGACGAAGTGCACGGCGACCTCGATGACATCGCCGAGACCACCGCTTCGGACACGCCTGACGGCTACGCGGAGTTGGCGGGCAAGCAACGCCGCGAAGGCGTGCAACACTGCATGGGCAAGCTGTCGGACGAGCATCGCGAATGCCTGCACCTGGTCTTCTACGAAGGCATGGGCCTGGCCGAGGTGGCAGAGGTCCAGAACTGTCCCGAAGGCACCGTCAAGACGCGCCTTTTCCATGCCCGCCAGAAGATCAAGAAATGCCTGCAGTCGCTGCTGCGCAGCGAGGGGGGCGCCCCTGACGCCAAAGGCGCGCTCGCGTCATGAGGCTTGCGGGGTGTGTGGCAAGCGCGCAAAAATAAACTGAACCATCCGCCGGCTTCGTGCAACCCAGAGGCGACACGGGCATGTCCCGTGCAGGTAGATCGGGGTCTCGGTACGGTCGGTCGTGCACGCTATATTGCGTGATCTCACCACAGTGGCCGCTTGCATGGACAACGATCGGGTCAGTCACAGGCTCGCAGAGCCCGAAGAATTCTTGGTGGTCACCATGGTCGAGATCTTTTCATCGTTGCCGCACCGCGAGGGTGCGACCGTTGCCACGGGAGCGCAGGCATCATGAGTGAACGCTTCGAAGAACTGCTCCCCTGGTACGCCAACGGCTCGCTGGGCCCTGAAGACCGCGCCTGGGTCGAGGCCTACCTGGAACAGCATCCCGAGGCCCGCGGCGAGCTGGACTGGTATCGCTCGCTGCAAGCGCGCGTGCAGGAATGCGTGCCGGCGGTGCCGCCGACGATCGGCCTGGCACGCGCCATGCGCCTGATCCAGGGCGACCGTCCGACCTTCGCCGAGCGGGTCAGCGCCTTCTTCGGCAACTTTGGCATGCGCCCGAGCTATGCAATGGCCGCGCTGGCGGTGGTGGCCGTGCAAGGTGGCGTGATCGTGAACCTGCTGGGTGACGCTCGTGAGAATGCCGACGAGATCCGCGCGCTGAATGCAGTTCGCGTCGAGGAGGGCCCGATGCTGAAGATCAGCTTCGCGCCGGACGCCAAGGAGGCCGACATCCGCATGCTGATGGTCCTGGTTCACGGCGAGCTGGCCGGCGGCCCTGGCCAGCTCGGCGACTACTACCTGCGAGTGCCGGCCGGCAGCGAGGCTGCGGCGCTCGCCCGGGTGCAGGCTGCCCCCATCGTTCAAGCCGCCTCGCTGGCACCCGGCGTGCCGCCTCGGGAGTAGCCGCCATGGCCACGCTGCTGACCCGCCGCATCCTGCTGCGCTGCACGTTGGGCGCCACAGCGCTGCGCTACGGTCGCGCCATGAGCGCCCCTGCCGACGTCCCCGGCGCCGACTCGCGCATTGCCTTAGTGATCGGCAACGGCGCGTACCGCGCGGCACCGCTGAAGAACCCGCCGGGCGACGCCAACGCCGTGGCAACGGCGCTGCGTGGCCTCGGCTATGACGTGACCCTGCGTCAGAACACGCGGCTGGCAGACCTGATCGAGTCGCTGCGCGAGTTTTCGGTGCGCGCGCCGAAGGCGTCGGTGCGCATGCTGTTCTATGCCGGCCACGGCGTCCAGGTGAAGGGCCGCAACTACCTGGTGCCGATCGACGCGGATCCGCAGTCGGAGGAGGAGATCCAGCGGCAAAGCGCAGACGTCGGCGAGTTTGTCGACCGGCTCAGCGCCATTCGCACCGGCATCAACATCGTGGTTCTCGACGCCTGCCGCGTGAACCCCTTCGCCGGCGGCGTCATCGTCGGACCCGACGGCCGGCGCCTCAAATTCCGCGGCGCGACGCCGGGCGGACTGGCGACCCTCGATGCACCCGTGGGCACCCTGGTGGCCTTCTCGACCGCGCCCAACGGCGTCGCGCTCGACGGCGCCAACAGCAAGCACAGCGTCTATGCGCGTCACCTGCTGGCCAACCTGCCGACGCCGGGCTTGCAGATCGAGCAGCTTTTCAAGCGGGTCCGCATCGGCGTGGCCGAAGACACCGGGCGTGCGCAGGTGCCCTGGGAGTCGTCGAGCCTGACCTCCGACTTCTGCTTCAAATCGGACGACAAGGGACGCTGTGGGTAGGAGCGCCCTGCCGTCGGCGCCTGGCGTGGTTGGCGACTGAGCCCGCCCGGGCCCGCTCACGCGTGGTCGTCCATGAAGCGCTCGAGTTCGCGCGAGAAGCGCAGCGGCTCACTGACATGCGGGGAGTGGCCGGCGCGCGGATAGATCGAGATCTGCGCGTGCTTCACCGTGTCGCGATACCAGGCATCGAGCGGCAGGCCGGCGTAATGCGGGCTGCGAGCTCCGAGCACGACCAGCAACGGGGCGTCGAGACGCGACAGCGAAGCGCGGAAGTCGGCCTGCGCCATCGACTCGGCGAGGTCGAGCAACGGCCGGACGTCGATGCGTCCCAGGCGCCGGCGCAGCATCCGTCCGAGCGCTGCTTCGGCAGCGAGCTGGCGCCGGAGCCAGGCGCCTCCGATCGCTCCGACCTCGTTCAACAGCGTCTCGGCCAAGTCCTGGCGCGCCCCCGCGATCAGCCCCGCCAGCATCGCCGCGCTGCAGCCGCCGAACAGCCCGAGACGCCAGCTGTCGTCCGTCACGATGCGCGGTGACTGGTCGATCAGCGTCACCGCCGCCACGCGCTGCGTGCCATACAGATGCAGATACTGCATCAGCGTCAGGGCGCCCATGGAGTGGCCCACCAGCACCGAACGCTGCAGTCCGAAGTGGTCGAGCATCTCGGCCAGGTCGCAGGCCAGTCGCGCCAGCGTGATGCTGCCGCGCACCGGCCGGCAACTGCCATGGCCGCGTGCGTCCCAGGCGAGCACGCAATGGCGCCGCGCCAGCCGTCGCGCCACCGGCATCCAGTCGCGATGCGAGCACCCGACCCCATGCACCAGCACCAGCGGCGAGCCCTTGCCGAGCACGTACACGGGGACCACCTGGCCATCGCTGGCCGTGAAGCTGTCGTACTCGCCGGCTCCCGGGGTACCGAGGCTCACCAGGCCGAAATTGCGCAGCGCGTCCCAGGTGCCGCGCAAACCCGTCAAGCGCGGTGGATGGGGAGGAGGGTCAGGCGGAGCACTGTCGCGCATGGCGGGCGATCCTACGCTGGCACACCCGCCGCCAGCAATCGGCTGAGCCGAACGCCGCCCCGCTCGCCCGCCATGCGTGCAGCGAACGGCAGGCACGTCGCAAAGCCGCCGACATCCCCGCGATGCACTTCAGGAGGCCCTCCAATTTTTCTTTGCGCAACGGCCGCAAATCGTTTGAACCGATTCTGAACCGGGCGCAACCCATGGAGCGGGAAGGCAAGCAGATCGGCAAGCCCCACCAAAACCCTTGTTCACCACTCTCTGGAGATCATCATGCAAATCGTTCGCAAAGCATCCATCCTCATCGCCCTCGGTCTCGCCTTCGGTGGCGCGATGGCGGGCGAAATCGCCGGCTCGACGGTGCTGTCCACCAACGCCAACAACACCTCGTCCGGCTTCCTGGCGACGGCGCGTCAGAACATCGGTGTGTCCGAGGGGAACTCCAAGATCACCAACAGCACGGTGATCGCCAACGGGGCCAACAACTCCGCCTCGGGCTTCCTGTCGACGGCGAACCAAAGCGTCGGCCACGCACGGGACAACGGCGAGCTCACCAACAGCACGGTCATCGGAACGAACCTGAACAACAGGGCTTCGGGCTTCCTCAGCACTGCCACGCAGGAAGTGGGCTTCGCCAAGGGCAACGGCAAGGTGAGCAACTCGACCGTGATCGCCAATGGTGCAAGCAACACCGCATCCGGCTTCCTGTCCACGGCCAGCCAGCAGATCGGTGGCGCGCAAGGCAACGGCAAGCTGACCAACTCGACCGTCATCGCCACCAACTCCAACAACACCGCAAGCGGCTTCCTGTCCACCGCCGCTCAAAGCATCGGTGTCGCCAAGTAACCAGCACTGTGCCTTCGTCCCACATCCGCCAGCGCCGACGGCGCTGGCGGTTTTCCAGCAAGGAGACCCACCATGAATGCACCCCTCATCCGCCGCACCTCCCGCATCATCCTCGTCGCCATCACGCTGGGCGCATGCGCCAGTGCATTCGCGGGGCAGGAGCTGCTGGAGGTCGACTCACGGTTCCGCGCCAAGATCGCGAAGGAAAAGATCCGCATCAGCGCGCAGGAGCGCAAGGCTGAAGAACAAGGCAAGTCCCTGGAGCAAATCCAAAACCAGGGCACATGCGGGAGCCAGAGCATCGGCAACATCGACACGGGCGGGCGCATCGGAGCCGCGCCGCGCGAGGTGTTCGTGTTCGCACCCAATGCCATCAACATCGTCGGCCGCGGCAGTTGCCGGTGAGCCGAAATCGCCAAGAACGGAGATGTCATGAAACCGCCCCGCATCGTGCGCTTCCTGGCGATTGGCGCAATCGCAGCACTCGCAGGCTGCCAGGCGCTCGAGGTCAAGCAGCCAACCCTCGAACAGACCGCCGAGATCCGCGTCGGCCCCGAGCAACGCCCTCAGCGCTCGATCACGGGCTTTTCGCAGTCGCTGCGCTGCATGGACACGCTGATGCTCGACTTCGGCGTGCGCGACGTCACGATGCTGACCGAGGAAATCACCGACGAAACCAAGAAGCTGAACGCCGGAACGCGTGACATGCTGATCTCGGCGGTGTCGGACATGTCGCGGCGCAGCCGCGCGGTGCGCCTGGTCGCGTTCGGCAAGGACACATTGAACGTGGTCAGCTTCCTGTCGGCCGCGCAGACCACGGCGGTCTACCAGGCGATTCCGCGCTACGACATCAAGGGTTCCGTCTCGCAGTTCGACGAGAACCTGATCAAGAACCAGAAAGACTTCGGCATCGGCTACTTCCCGTACCTCAACCTTGGCGCTGCAAAAGACGCGTCCACCAGCATGCTGGCGCTCGACCTGAACGTGCTGTCGACCAGCGACATGGGGGTGCTGCCGGGTGTCACGTCACGCAATGCCGTGGTGATCATGAAGCAGGGCAAGGGCATCGACGGCGACGCCGCGTACAAAAAGTTCGGCATCAGCTACAGCATGAACCTGGCACGTTCGGAAGGCCAGTCGCAGGCGTTGCGCGGCCTGGTCGAACTGGCAGTGGTGGAGCTCATCGGCAAGCTGACGAAGACCCCCTACTGGTCCTGCCTGGGCGTCACCGACCCGAAGGCAAACGAGGAAACGCGTCTCGAGATGCTGGATTGGTACAGCGCGATGGCTTCGACGCGCATCGAGCTGATCGCCTACTTCCAGAACCAGCTGCGCCACCGCGGGTTCTACGACGGGCCGATCGACGGGGAATTCAATCCTGCCATCGACGAGGCGATCTCCAACTATCGCGAGCAGCTCGGCCTGAGCCGCGCGGCGGTGCTCGACGACAAGTTCTTCAGCGCCTTCCTCGCCGCAGACCACAGCAAGATCCAGCGCCCGGCGCAACCGGCACGCTACGTGGCCCCTGGAACGCCCGGCACGCCTGCCTCGACGCCCGGATCACGGACAGCTGGAGCCACCGCACCGACGACGGCCCCTGCACCCACGGCGACGCCCCTGAAGCTGTCCGTCTCGGCCCCGAACCAGCAGACGCGGTTTGCCCGCGGGGAGTCGATCAGCCTCTCCCTGGCGCCGTCGCAGGACGCCCACGTCTACTGCTACCTGCGGGACGAGGAGGCCAAGGTCATCCGCTTCTTCCCCAACCGGTTCACGCGGGACTCACGCATCGCTTCGGCGAAGCCTCTGACATTGCCCGGCTCGATGCGCTTCCAGCTCTCGATGAATGCGAAGGGCGTGCCCGAGACAGTGACCTGCTTCGCAACGCCGCGCGACGTGATGTCCTCGCTGCCCCAGGCGGTGGTCGGCATCGACTTCGAACCCCTGCCCGGCGCCACGCTCGAGATGATCAGCGCCGCCTTCGGCAAAGCCAGCGGCGGCACTTTCGCCCAGGAGAACTTCCATGTACAAGCCAAGTGACTTCCTCTCTGATCGTCAGGCACGGCGCGGCGCCCGCCTGGCAGCGCTTTCCCTGGTGGCCGTCGTCGCCGTGACCGGCATCGTTCTGCAGTGGCCCCGCGGCGCGACCGCAGCTGTCGCGGCAATCATCGGTGGCGACGACCGTGTCGCATCCCAGGTCGCGCCAACGCCGCCGGCAACGGGCGGGAAGGCACCCGCCACCTACCAGCTCCGCTGCTGGCAGTACGGCCGACTGCTGTTCGAGGAAGGTCCGGTCACGCTGAGCGCCGAAGCACGGCAGGGCGCAAGGATGGTGGCGACCGACCGTCGTGGCGGGGCCCTGATCGTCACCGCCGATCCCGGCGGAACCACCTGCATGGCGCGCCCTTACCCGCCCCCGCCCGCCCTCTGGCTGCCGCGCTGAGACCAATTCCGCCGCAACCCGGAGCCCCGTCATGAACTGGTTCACCCAAGCCTTCCCGCAACCGCCGTCGCTCCGGGCTGCGGCCCTTGCCGCCGGCTGCGCTGCGTTGCTTGCCGCGACCCCTTCGGGGCCCGCACAGGCAGCCACCGAAACCCGCAGCGTCGCCGACTTCGACGAGGTCGTGTTTGCCGTCGCCGGCGACGTCCGCATCGAACAGGGCCCGCGCGAGTCGCTGACCCTGGAGGCGGAGCCTGCGGTGCTGCGCAAGATCACGACCGAGGTCCACGATCGGCGCCTGCTCATCGGCCTTGCGCCCGGCCGGGTCGAGACGAAGCAGCCGATCCGGATGAAGCTCGGCGTGCGAACGCTGCGCGCCTTCGAGTCGCGCACGGCCGGCACGATCAGCATCGCAGCGCTGCGCAGCGACGCGCTCGTGCTGGTGCTGGCGGGCGGCGGCTCCATCCGCCTCGACCGCCTGGACAACGCACGCAGCCTCGACGTGCGGATCACCGGCGCCGGCGACGTCGCAGTGGACGGCGGCAAGGTCGTGGCGCAGCAACTCGCCATTACCGGCACGGGCAGCTATCTGGCACCCAGGCTCGCCAGCGAGCGCGCCGAAGTCGCGATCGATGGCAACGGCGAAGTGCGGCTGGCCGCCAGCAGCACGCTGGCGGTACGCATCGGCGGTATCGGCCATGTGCGCTATCAGGGCGACCCGGCCGTGACCCGCTCCATCCGCGGCATCGGCACCATCGAGAAAGATTGAACCGGGCCGGCGGTGCGCGCAACCCATGGGCATCGACGAACCCCATGCCCAAGGAGCCCGAAATGATCCGCTACCTCAGCACTCTCGCCCTCGCCCTCACCGCTGCCCTGGTCCCCCCGCTGGCGAAGGCCGAGAAGGTCGTCATGTACCGTGAAGGCCAGCTCGTGAACCCGCAGGACGTGGCGGAGGTGCTCGGCAAGACCCGCTCGATCCGCCTGCTCGACGATGAGCCCGCACCGCCTGCGAAGTTCATCGCAGCAGCGGCAGTCGCCCTGGCAAAGACCTCGGCACGTGTCCCGGTTTCTGCCCCTGTTGCGCCGGGCGGCTCCAACGCCGACGCCGCGGCGCTGTCCCTGCCGGTGCGCTTCGCCTTCGACTCCGTCGACATCCTTCCGGCGGCACGGGCCCAGCTCGACGCCCTGGCCGAAGGAATCAAGCTGCTTGGGCCGAGAAGCATCGTCACGGTCGAAGGCCACACCGACGCCGTCGGCAGCGATGCCTACAACCTCGAGCTCTCGCGAGGCCGCGCCCGTGCAGTGCGTGACTATCTGGTGCAGCACCACGGCATCGACGCCGCACGACTGAGGACGGTGGGCTACGGCGAAGGCCGGCCGGTCGAAGACGCCGATCCGAACGCCGCCGTGAACCGCCGCGTGCAGTTCCGCGGCGCCTGAACCGACCCGCTCTCGCGCCCCCGGGGCGGCACCATGGCCGCGCCCCGAGGGGCGCTCACTCCCTTGTGCCGCCGCGGCGCAGCGCCGAGAATGGATTCGATCGCCAGTGTCGCGCTTCACACGGTGTGGAACCCGGCATCTCCCGCCATGCCTGTCTGCAGCATCCGTCCTTTTGCCGCACCTTGGTTGCCCGCATGAGTCGCCGTCGCCTGCTCGCTTGCCTCGGCCTGCTGCCTGTGTGGTGGAACGGGGTCTGCCGCGCTCAGGCGCAAGGCAAGGTCGAAGCAACGAGGCAACGCCGCGTCGCACTCGTGATCGGCAATGGGCGATACCCCGACATTCCACTGAACAATCCCGAGCACGATGCCCGCCTGATCGCGCAGACCTTGCGCACCCTCGACTTCGAAGTGGGAGAGCACCTCAATCTCAACGCCCGCGACTTCAAGCGCGTGCTGCGGGAATTCGCTCGCCGCATGGACGACGACCAGGTCGCCTCGGTCTTCTACTACGCAGGCCACGGCGTGCAGATCGGCGGGCGCAACTACCTGCTGCCTGTCGACATCGCGCTGCGCGACGAGGCCGAAGTGCGCGACGAAGCCATCGACGTGCAGCAAGCGCTGCTCTCGCATGTCGACCGGGTGCGCCCCCGCGCGCGCATCTTCATCATCGACGCCTGCCGCAACGACCCCTTTGCGGCGCGCAGGCGATCGCGCAATGCCAACGGGCTGGCCGAGATGGCGGCCCCGGGTGCCCTCATTGCGTTCTCCGCAGCCCCCGGTGGGGTCGCCGAGGACGGCCCGATCGGCGGCAACAGCATCTACACGCGGCACCTGGCCACCGAGCTGCGCGCGACGGGCGTCGAAGTCGAGGAGATGATGAAGGCGGTGCGCATCAAGGTGCTGCGCGACACCGCGCAGCGCCAGATCCCCTGGGTCAACACCTCGATGGTCGTGAACTTCATGTTCAACCCCGGTGCCGCGCCGGTACTGGCCGCCCCCAAGCGCAACCTGCAGCTGCTCGTGCAGGCGCAACGCAGCTTGAACACCGATGCACACAACGCGTCGGCCTCCCTGGCGCTGCGGGTGTATGTGCTGCGCGATGCGGGCGGATTCGAGAAGGCAAGTTTCGACAGCCTCTACGACGATGACGAGGCGACCCTCGGGTCGAATGTCCTGGTGCGCGAGAGCCTGCACCTGCGCCCTGGCGAGGCGCGCGAGTTGGCGCTCGAGCTCAGCGGCGATGCGCGCGCCGTCGCCGTGTTCGGTGCGTTCCGGGAAATCGAGCACTCGCAGTGGCGTGCCATCCTGCCCTTGCCCGTCGGCCCGCTGGCGCCGCGCGCGCGCGTCGACGCGCAAGCGCGCCAGCTGCAAATGGGGTGGGCGAAATGAAGCGGCCCGGCACCGCACCCGCATCGCCGGCGCTCGGCGAATCCGACGGCGTCGACGAGCCGGCGGCCGCGCGTGCGCTGCGCGCGCAGGCGCTCCCGCTGGTCGCATTGATGGCCGGCCTGCGGGAAGCGACGCCCGCCGATCCGGCCGCGCTGCGCCACACGCTGGCTGCCTCGGTCAACCGTTTCGAAGCGGCTGCACGTGCCGCGGGCGTGGACGAGGCCAGTGTCGCGGCCGCGAGCTACGTGCTCTGCGCCTGGGGCGACGAGCAGTTCGGCGCGGCGCCCTGGGGTGCGGGAGGCGCACAACTGCTGCAGCGCTTTCACGGCGAAGCCAACGGCGCCGACAAGCTGTTGCGCCTGCTGACGCGGCTCGCCGAAAAGCCGCGCGAGCACCGCGCGCTGCTCGAGCTCTTCCACACCTGCCTGAGCCTCGGGCTGCGCGCGCGCATGGTCCTCGACAACCGCGACCACGAAACGCTGCGCTCGCGTGTGCACCTCGCGCTGCAACAGGTCTCGCCGGCTCCGGCCTTGGTCCCTCCCTGGCAGTGCGCGGCGGCCGCCGCCAGCCCGCCACGGGCGCCACGCGTCGCGCTGCCGGCGGTGCTGCTGCTGGGCGTTCTCGCCCTGGGAATCTACAGCGCCAGCCAGCTACAGCTTGCGGCGCGCGTCGACGGCGTGCTGGCGTCCTTGCAGAAACTCGTGCCCGCAAGCACCGCCGTGGCGGTACCCGCGGTGGGCACCCCGGCGGCGCCGCCGCGGTTGGCCTCGAGGCTGCGCGACGACATCGACGCCGGCCGCTTGTCGGTGCGCGACGAGGCGCTGCGCAGCGTGGCCGTGATCGGTGCCGACGCGCTGGGCGACGGCAGCGGGCCGCTGACGCGCCTCGGCGCAGCGCTGACGAAGCAGCCGGGCAAGGTCCTTGTCGTCGGCTACACGGATGGCAGCGACCCGCCGACGGCCCGCACGCCCTCGGCCTGGCACCAGGCGATGGAATGGGCGCGCGGCGCGGCCGACGTCTTGCGGCCGCAACTCGGCGACGCGCGGCTCGCGGTCGAGGCCCGCGTCGACGCCACGGGCGGCAAGCCGTTGCGCCGGGTCGAGATCGTCCTGTTCCCGGAATGAAGGCGCCGACCCGCTTCGTGCAAAACGCCGTGAACTTCGGCGCGGCCGGGGCTCTGCTGTGGTTCGCGGCCCCCCTGCTCGCCTTCGGCACCTGGCATCCCTTCGACGGCGTGCGCGCACGCGTCGTTCTGCTGGCGCTGGTCCTGTGCCTGTTGCTTGGCCTGCGTGGCCTGCGGACGCTGCTGGCCCGGCGGCGCAACGATCGCCTGCTGAAGGGCCTTGCATCGGGCGATGCCGGGCCCGAGCTGAGCCAGCGCTTCCGCCAGGCGCTCGCGATGCTGCGCCAGGGCATCGAGGCGGAGGGCGGCACTCGACGCTGGTGGCAGAGCCGCCGACAGGTGCAGCAGCTGCCCTGGTACCTGATCATCGGCGCGCCCGGCGGCGGCAAGACCACCGCGCTGTTGCATTCGGGTCTGCGCTTTCCGCTCGCCGAACGGCTCGGGCGGGACCCGCTCGCGGGCACCGGCGGCACGCGTCAATGCGACTGGTGGTTCAGCCAGGACGCCGTGTTCGTCGACACTGCGGGACGCTACACGACGCAGGACAGTGACGCCGCGGCCGACGCCCGGGAATGGCAGCAGTTCCTCGCGCTGCTGCGCCGGCACCGACCCGTGCAGCCCATCAATGGCGTGATCGTCAGCGTCAGCGTGTCCGACCTGCTGCAAGGCGGAGCCGAACTCGCGCGCCAGGCGGCGGCGGTCGCGGCGCGCCTGGACGAACTGCGGCACGAACTCGATCTCGCCTTTCCCGTCTACCTGCTGGTGACCAAGGCGGATCTGCTCGCCGGCTTCGTCGAAACTTTCGGCGATCTCGACGCGGCGCAACGCGAACTGCTCTGGGGCCTGGTGTTCGACCCCGACCTCACCGGCATCCCGGCCGACCTCAGGCCTCGCCTGGCCGACCTCGCGCAACGCCTGGCGCGGCGCAGCCCCGAGGCCCTGCAGCAGGAACACACGCCGCAGCGCCGCCTGCCCATCTACACGTTCGCGGCACAGGTCGAAGCCCTGCTCGCACCCCTCGAAGGATTCGTGCGCAAGGCCTTCGCCGGCATTGCTGCCGAACCACCGCAGCGCCTGCGCTCGATCGCTCTGACCAGCGGCACCCAGGAGGGCAATCCGATCGACCGGGTGATCGGCGAACTCGCACGCAGCCACGGCTTGACACTGAAGCCGCTGGCGCGACCCGATGCCGGCGGCAAATCGTTCTTCCTGAACGCGCTGCTGAAACGGCTGGTGATCGCCGAAGCGCCGCTGGCAGGCCAGCGTCTCCAGCGGCTGCGTGTGCGTCGGCGGGCCGCGATGTTCGGCGCCGGCTTTGCCGGCGCTGCGCTGCTCGCTGCCTCTGTCCTGTGGTGGCAGAGCTATCGGCGCAACCTCGAGTACGTCGACAACGTGCGCACGCGCGTCGAGCAGTTGACCCAGCGCATCGGCTCGCTGGAATCGGCGAGCCTCGAGCAGGTGCTGCCGCTGTATTCGCTGCTTGAGCGCCTGGCCGCCAACGATGGCGTCGATCCGAATGAACCGCCCGCGGGCTTCGGCTTCGGACTGTTCCAAGGGCCACGGCTCGCGCGCTCGGCCGAGCAGGCCTACCGCGAGATGCTCGATCGCAGCTTGGCGCCGCTGCTCATCGACCGGCTGCGCCGTGACCTGCGCGAAGCCGAGAACAGCGCGACGCGCTACGAGGCGCTGCGCGCTTCATTAATGCTCGCCACCCCGGCGCGGCTCGTGCGCGGCGACTTGCGGCGCTGGGCCGCGCAGACGCTGGGACAGGCAGGCGGCGCCGGCGAACGCGCCGAGTGGGCGCGCCACGCCGAGACCCTGCTCGAGCGCAGCGGGCTGCCCGAGGCGATGCGCTCCGACGAGGCAGGGGTGCAGGCGGCGCGCAGGGCCCTCGCGGAGCTGCCGCTGGCGCAACGCGTGCACGAGCACCTGCTGCGACGCGTTGCCGACGCCGGGCCGGCGCAGGATCTGCCGACGCGCCTCGGCGCGGCCAGCGCACTCGTGTTCGCAGCGTCGGGCGCCGGGCCGATGCCGGCACATTCGAGCGCAGGTGACTGGCGGCGCAATCTCGTACCGGCGCTCGAAGCGACGTTCGATGAGCTCGCGAACGAGGCAGAGTGGGTGCTCGGCGATGCCGGCAGCGATGTGCGGCGCCTGCAGGAAGACCGCGCCTGGCGCGACGAAACCGCCACGCAGGTCGGCAAGCGCCATGCCCAGCGCGTGATCGATGCCTGGTCGCGCCAACTCGATGCCCTTGCCCTGGCGCCCGGCACCGATGCGGATGGCGCCTCCCGCCAGGCCAGCGAACTCACGGCGCCCGATTCGCCGCTGCGCCGCCTCCTCACGCGCCTGGCCGACGAGTTCAGCGCGATCCCGCAGGGCGGCAGCGTGGCCGAGAGTGCTTTCGATGGCACGCTGCGGGCACGCTTCGGCGCCCTGGGCGACTATGCGGCAGGTGCCGGACCGCAAGCGCTCGACCGCCTTCACGCGTTGGCCGCCAGCCAGCGCGACGAGAGCGCCAATGCCGAGCTCGATGCGACCTTGCGCGCCGAGGCGACGCGCGCGCCGGCCGCACTGCGCAAGGTCTACATCGGCCTGGGGACCTTGATGCGCTCGCGCGGCGGCGCCAAGCCGGGTTTCGACACCGCGCTGGCAGAACTCGCGCAGACCTGCAGCGCGTTGACGCGCGAGCGCTTCCCGTTCGGCGCCACCGCGTCGCGCGACATGGCGCCGTCCGACTTCGCGCGCCTGTTCGGACCCGGTGGCCTGTTCGACGAGTTCCGGCGCAGTCAGCTGACCGAACGGGTCGACATGTCGATCAGGCCGTGGAAGGCGCGCAGCGCCCCTGCCGACCCGAACATTCCCGCCGTATTCGAGCAGGCGGCGGCGATCGGCACCCTGTTCTTCCCCGGGGGTGCACCGCTGCCCGAGCTGAACCTGCGCCTCACGCCGAAGCGCATGGATCCCGAACTGCTGCAGTTCAGCATCGATGTCGATGGTCAGCTGCTGCGCTTCGAAAACGGCCCGCCGCGTTCCAAGGAACTGGCTTGGCCGGGACCGGCGACGACGCAGAAGGTGCTGATACGTATCTTGCCGCCCGGCCCTTCCGGCGTCGGCGCCGAAATCCATGAAGGTCCGTTCGCCTGGCTGCGGGTGCTGCTGCGCGCCGACTGGAAGGGGGAACGGGGCGCGCCGGCGCGGCTGGCCCTTGCCGTCGACACGCGCACCCTCGATGTCGAGGCGAGCGCATCCGGGGCGTCAGACGCCGACATCTGGACCCTCCGGGAGCTGGCACGTTTTCGTTGCCCGAGATCCACATGGTGAGGCTGCCGTCGCGTCGCGTGTCCTGGTACGGCAAGCTGCCCACGCGCGGGGACTTCGTCGGCCGCGGCCTGCCGGCACGCTGGCGCAGCGAGTGGGATGGTTGGCTGCAGCGCGGCCTGACGCTCGCAGCGACCACGCTGGACGGCGCCGCGCTGCGTGAACGCCTGGGCGCCTTCGCGCCGTGGCGATATCTGGCGCTGGCGGCACCCGGCGAGACCTGGTGCGGCATCCTCGTGGCGTCGCACGACCGCGTCGGACGCGCCTTTCCCCTGACGCTGGCCGAACGCATCACCGCGCCGGCGCCACCTGACGAAATTGCCGCATGGCTCGCATCGCTGCTCGACGCGGCGGCCGAAGGGCCCGAAGCGCTCGAGGCGGCGATCGCCGCCCTGCCGCCGCGCTCCGGGCAGGACTTCTCGCCAGCCGAGGCGTGGCCGGCTTCGCCGGCCAGCCTCTGGTGGCCCCTCGGCGCGGCGCACGATGTCGTTCCGAAAGTTGCGGCCTGGCCACCGGAGCCGGCGCTGCTGCCTGAATTGCTCGGTATTCAACCGGCCGCACACCAGATCCCGAGCGCGGAATAGTTGTCCTGGTCGCTGCGATCGGCTCGCTGCACGCCCGCTTCGAGGCGATCGAGCCAGGCCTGGACCCCGCTGCAGCCGATCACGCTGCGCGCCATCTCGGCATCGTCGAAAGCCGACCACAGACCGTCGCTGCACAGCAGCAGCGCATCGCCGGATGCGAGCAATTGCGGCGTTTCAAGGACCTCGAAGTCAAAGCCTTCGGGCGAGCCCAGCGCCGAAGTCAGTTGTCCCGCGGCGGCCGCGCTCGCACGCAGGCCCGCGTCGCGCAAGTGCTGCTCGAGGCTTTGATCGCGCGTGCGCCCTAGCAGTCGGGCGTCATGCCAGCGGTACAGGCGCGAGTCGCCGGCATGGGCCCAGAGCGCAGTCCCGCCGTGGAGGTCGAGCAGCAGCACGACGATGGTGGTGCGCATGTCGGCAGTCAGGGTGCCGGCGACCTGCTGCGCGACGACGGCGTCGTTCGCGCCTCGAACAAGCCGCTGCAGCGCGTTCAAGCTGACCTCGGGATGGAGCGCGAAGGCTTCGAGCACATGCGTCACCGCGGCGCGCGACGCCGCCTGGCCGCCGCCATGTCCGCCGGCGCCATCGCACAGGGCGGCGACCAGGCAATCGGCGCCCTGCCAATAGCCGAAGGCGTCTTCGTTGCACGCGCGCCGACCGGTATGCGACAAGGCGGCGAGCGAGACGGTCAACGCACGCCCGGTCATGGCGCCTCCGTCGCGTCGGGGCTGGCGTCCTCGCCGAGGCGCGACTGGGCTTCGTAGGCGCGCAGGAATTCACGTCCGAAGATGGTCTGGAAGTCGTCGTCCAGGTGCTCGAGCAGTTGGGCGTGCTGCATGCGATGGCGCTGCCAGAGGGCCGCGGCGCGAATCAGGGGCAGGCGTGAAACACCGTGCGCCGGGCCCTCCCCGTTCTCGGCGGCCTCGGGACCCAGTCGGGAGAACAGCTCGAACACCGCCGCACGCATGCCGGCCACCATCGCCACCTGATGGACCAGCAGGTCGTGATGGGCGTCGTGCAACGCCGCCACGGGGTCGAGGAAGCCGGGGCTCGCGTCACGCTGCAGCATCCGAGTCAACGCTTCGGTCGCGTCCGGCGAGAACTTCAGGGGGTTGTTCTGGCGCGGAGCGATGTGCGTTCCCTCGGCGCGCATGTGGCGCTTCGCGACCGCGCGGCTTTGCAGCAGCGCCAGCGTGCCTTCGGCCGTCGCCCGCAGCAGCGCGCCGAGGTGCTCCATCCAGGCCGGGGTGAGCGGCGCGACCTCGGCGCCAAGCCCGGCGCCGCGGCCGAATGCCGCCGCAAGCTCGAGCAGGTCCGGCGACATGCCGTCCGCGGCCGGTGCTCCGCGAGCGGCCGCCGAGACGACAGCTGGAGCGGCGGCTGCCGACGCCGCAGCCGGCACCGGCGACGTCGCTCCGCCGGCTGCGGCGGGCGGTGACCGAGGTGTCGCTTCAGGTGCAGGCGCCTGCAACGGCGACGGTGCCGGTGGCATCGAGGGCGCCATCGGCTTCAACGACGTGACGGTGCGCACGACATGCCGACTCGTCTGCCAGGACACCACCGCGCTGGTGGCCGCCGATTCGGACGAAGGTGCCACCGCCGGCAGCGGCGATTCGGCAGCGAGCGGATCGGGCGCCTCGTCCAGATCGAACCAGCGATCCAGACGCGAGCGCTGCGCCGACGTCGCCGCAGCGGGCTCGACGGCAAGTTCGAATCCGCCGATGCGCAAGCGGTCGCCCACCAGCAGGGCATGTTCGCCGCCCGGGTCGAGCTGCATGCCATTCACCCACAAGGGGGCGCTGCTGCTGATGCAGCGCACGCGCGCGGCCTGGCCGACTGCGATCACTTGCGCATGCTGGCGCGACACCATGCGCAGCGGGTCATCCAGAGCCAGCCCGCAATCGACCGAGCGGCCGATCGTGAGGCCTTCGGGCGGCAGCGCAAGCGCCGTCGCGTCGGGTTCGGTGGCGCCGGGTCGGCGCGTGATACGCAGCGCGATCACGGCGATCTCGAATTCAGCCCAGGGCACGCCAGAGATCGGCCTGCACCCGGCGGGCATCGATGCCTGGCGTGAGCTGATCGACCACGTGGGCGACGAACTGCTCGCGAGTTTGCGACTTCGCGGCGCAGCGCTTGGCGACAACCCGCGCAATCGGACCCAGCGAGGACAGCAGTGCAGAGACCGCCTTGTCGATGTCACCCTCGCGCATCGGCATGCCGCCCGGCGCTTCGCCCTCGGGTTGCGTGGCCTGGAAGTCGGTGGCTGCTGCCGTAGCCACGGTCGCAGTGCGCGGCGCACCGGCCTTGGCCAGGAAGCGCTCGCGCGCTTCGAAATCGACGATCGAACTGGCGACGGCGTGGCGCACTGCCGCCAGCGAGGTGAGCCCCCGCGCGGCGCGGCGCACCAGGACGCGAGCCACCGGCCCGACATGCTGGGCGAGTTCGCGTTCGACCTCGGCCAGCGCCGCGGTGTCCCAGCCGGTCGGCACAGGGACCGACGGCGGGCCGGTGCCGGGCACCGACTTCGAGGGCGTCGAGGGTGCCGACGCCGAGCCAGGTGTGGACACGACCGATGGCGCGTGCGGCTTGGGGGGGCCGGGCGAGTCACGATCCTTCGCGGCCGCCGCCTTCGCCTCAAGGGCCTCGAGCCGCGGAGGGAGCACCATGTCGGCCGAAAGCACATCGGGCACCGCCTCCGTGGCGAGTGCCTGCAGCGCTGTTCGCATCGCCAAGGCGCTCGCATAGCGCTGCGCCGGATCCTTCGCCAGGGCCCGATCGAGCACCGCATCGAATGGCTCGAGCTCGGTGTCGTTCGTCACCTCGCTCAGCGGCTTGTGCGGCTCGTAGACGATCTTGTACATGATCGCCTCGTCGGTGCCGGCGAATGGCGTCGTCCCGCTCAGCATCTGATAGAGCAGTACGCCCGCCGAGAACACATCGACGCGGCGGTCGACTTCGCGATCGGTGTACTGCTCGGGGGCGATGTAGCCGGGTGACCCGATGACGGAACTGCGGCGGGTCAAGTTCGACGACTCGGTTCGCGCAATACCGAAATCGGTGATCTTGAGGCGCCCGTCGTCGGCAATCAGCAGATTCGCCGGCTTGATATCGCGGTGCACAATGCCGCGCTCGTGGGCGTAGTGCAAGCCGTCGAGCAGTTGCAGCATCAGGCACAGCACCTGCGAAACGTCGAGCTTGCGCGGTGCCTGGATGTAGTCGCGCAGGTTTCGCCCGGCGACGTACTCCATGACGATGTAGGCGCAGTCGCTGTCTTCGCCGAACTGGTAGACCGAGACGATGTTGCGGTGCGTCAGCCGCCCGGCCGCCTTCGCTTCGACGCGAAAGCGCGCCGTCGCGCTCGGTTCGTCTTCGCTGGATTCGAGCAGGCGACGGTGGATTGTCTTGATCGCCACCGGACGGTCGATGGCCAGGTCGTGCGCCAGGTAGACCATGCCCATCGCGCCCGAGCCGACCACGCCGCGGATCGGGTATGGACCGACAAAGAGCGGGGTGGGTGCGGGCATGGGCGTGATGAGGCTCAGGCGTCGAGCATCTTGATGGCGTGATCGAGGCTGTGGCGCATGCGCGCGAACGACTGGGCCAGTGTCCCGATCTCGTCACGCCCGTGCGTTGCGAAGGCCGGTGCATCGAGTTCGCCCAGGCTGACACGGTTGGCGAGCTTCGACAGCGCCGTCACGGGTCGGATCACGAGCAGATAGAGCATCAGGTTCAACACGATGCCGATGGCCACGAAGATGCCGATCAGTGAAGTCATGAAGACCTTGAAAACCTGGTCGGCACGTGCCAGCGGCACCGACATGGGCACCGACACCACCTGCGCGCCGATCACCTCGTTCAGTTGCCAGCCGAACCCATTGGCCGAACCGTACTTGTCGATCAGTGTGCGGGGCGCCGCCTCGACCGTGCTGTGGCATGCCAGGCAGGCGGCGTTCGTGATGCGCAGCGGGCGGGCGACGTAGAGCGCCCGACCGGTGCCCGACTCGCGCTCGCCCACGAACTCCTTCTGGTCGGCCTGGGTGCGAAAGCGATTCACGATGTCGGCTTCCCAATCGACGGCCCGGTCGCGCGGATTGGTCGGATTCAGCGTCGCTTCCTTGTAGGTGTAGTCGGGGAAACTCTTGGCCAGCGTCGCCAGCACTTCGGTGGCGGAGTAGGCCGGCACCGTCTGGGGCAGGAAGGTGTATTTCATCTGCGTTTCGAGCAGCGGGCGGATCTGGTCGTTGGTGTAGGTGCGTACCGCCACGGCCTTTTCCATCGTCAGGCGCGCATGGTTGAGCACCTCCTGCTTGGCGTTGCTTTGCAGCAGGTCATAGGAAACCTTGCCGGCGCCAAGCACTCCGGCAACGAAGACCACCAGGAAGATCAGGTTGAACTTGAGCAAGAGGCGCATGGAAGGTTCTCCAGTCGAGGCTGTCGTTGGTCGCTGAGTTGCGGCGAGACGCGCGACGGTTGCTATGGTTTACCCGACCCCGCGCTGGTGCTCGGGGAAGCGGCAGCGGCAGCGGCCGCAGCGGCGGCGGCGGCACGGGCGGCCTGGCGCGCTGCCTCGCGCGCGCGCCGGCGCTCGGCCTCTGCGGCCAGGCGGCGCGCATAGCCCTCGGGGTCCGCATACTGTTCCCATTCGGGGTGCTGCGCCAGATTGGCCTTGGCCTCCGCCCGGAAGGTCAAGTCGGCCGCCGCGCGCGGCCGCCACAACGGCAGCAGCGGCAGACGCAGCGCCGGCTCGGTGCGCAGCCAGGCGGCCACATCGGCGTAGGTGATCTCGCCGAGCGCCTTGGGTGCAACGTTGCGCTTGGCGAAGCGCTCGCCGCGCGCCGGCAGCCGGTCGCGGAACTGGCGCGGCACTTTGGCCAGGAACTCGGGCGAGGCGCTCCGCGCAACCGTCGGTGTGCCGCCTTCGCGCCGTTGTGCGAAGTCGCCGCTGGCCAGTTGCGAGACAGTCTGGGCGCCATCGCGCTGCGTCAGCTTGGCGGAGCCGGTCTCGACGAACACGTCGTACTGCGCGCCCTTGGTGTAGGCCACGGTCGTGGCGGCTTGCGTCGCGACCTCCAACGTCGGGCTCACAAAGCCGAAGGCCCCGCTGCTGCTGGTCTTGAGCCAGCCCTGGAGCAGATACAGAGGCGGCGCCGTCAGCCCCTTGCCGACCCGAGGCCGCAACATCAGCCGCGTCGATTCACCGATGCCGACCAGCACCCCCCCGGGAAGTTCGATCTGGGCAAAAGCGCCGGGAGCTGTCTCGATGATGTCCTGCTCGTTCAACGCCACGCCTTCGGCGAGCGCGTAGCGCGTGGTCTGGCGGATCAGCGTGGCGCTGCCTTCGACGATGCCAACGACGCTGGAAGATTGCGCGCAGACCAGCGACGACGCGAGCAGGATCGCGATGCCCAGCAGGAACGATTTCTTCGTGAGCCGCAAGGGGTACCTCCGCTGGCAGAGGGCGTCATTGAATCTCGTTGCCAAGCGAAATGACAACATTGATAGTACTAAAGTCTTCCGCGGTGCGTTCGCTTTTTTGCTGCGGTTTGCGAGGCGTCATGGAGTCCCGCTCAGCTTCCAGGCACGGGAGCGCAACGACGTCGATCGGCCGTGGGATGCAGCCGCCGCGCGCGCATGAGGCACCTCGTTGACGGAGCGGATGGCGGTTTGTAGCGCACATCCAAGGCGCGCGATTCCCCAAAAGAGGGGGTCGGCAACGCACGAATCGCGCATCTTCGAAGCGCTCGGAAACGCGTGCCCTCAGGAGCCGGGCTGCAACTCGATCTCCACCCCCTGCGCCGATCCGTCGCCGGGCAGCAGCGAAACTCTCGCAGCTACGCAAAGGGCGCGCGCCGCACCTCGTCCATCAGCCATCGCTGGAACGCGGCGAGCTTGGGGCCGATCGGCTTGCCTTTCGGGCGCACAAAGTAGTACGCGCTTCCGGGGTCGATGTGCACATCGAGAATCTGCACGAGCTGCCCTGAGGCGAGATCTTCCTGGACCAGTCCGCGGAAGAAGAGAGCGACGCCATGGCCCTCCAGCGCGGCGCGGCGCAGCGCGTGCGAGTCGTCGAATACGACGACATCGAGCTTTCGGCTGACCACGACGCCCGCATTGCGGAACCAGAGTTCCCAATGGCGCCGATCGAACTCGCACATCAGCCGTTGACGGGTCAATGTCCCGATGTCCTTGGCCACTGCGTCCAGGCTCTTCAGGGCAGGACTGCAGACGGCGACGAGTTCGCCCGTCAGCACGGGCTTCACTTCCGCTTCGTCCCAGTTGCCGTGGCCCCAGCTGATGCCAGCGTCGACCTTGTCATGCAGGAAGTCCGCTGGCTGGTACGCGTGTCGGAGCTGCAGGTCGATATTCGGATGCCGGGCCCACCAGCGACCCAGCCTGGGCGTGAGCCATCGTGCCGAAAAATAGGGTGCCACGCCGACGGTCAGTGTGCTTTCCGCATCGGTGTGCGTGAGCTGCCGCACGGCGCGCTCGAGCGTCTGGAGTCCCGCTGTGCAATCCGCGCACAGCTGTCGACCCTCGTCCGTCATCTCGATGCGTCGGTGCAGTCGCAGCAGCAACGCGACGCCAAGGTGTTGCTCGAGATGTCGGACCTGATGGCTCAGGGCCGACTGTGTGACGCTCAGTTCATCCGCTGCGCGCTTGAAGCTGCCGTGCCGTCCGACCGCCTCGAACGCGCGCAGCTGATGGACCAGAGTGGCCGACAAGGTCATGGCTTGGCATCTTACGCTTGAACATGATTCAAGTGAGCGCAACACAAAGCATTTGAGCCATCTACCGGGATCGATGAAGATGACTCATGCGACGCCTTTGCTCAGACGAGATGGGACAGAGGCGGAGACGGAGCTCGACGCGCGTCAACGCATGCCGACGGTCGCCTGCCCCACGGCACGACCGCAGGGTCTTTCACTGCCGTGGGTCTTTCTTCAAGGAGTATTCATGAAGCGCTTTCTGATCGAACGCGACCTGCCCGGCGTGGGGCAGTTGAATGGCCGGCAACTCAAGGAGGCCTCGACCACCTCCAATGCGGCCCTGGCCAAGCTGGCGGGCAAGGTGCAGTGGGTTCAGTCTTACGTCGTCGAAGACAAGACCTTCTGCGTCTACCTCGCCGATCACGAGTCGTCGGTGTACGAACATGCCGAGTTGAGCGGCTTCCCGGCGAGCAAGGTCACCGAGGTGCGCGCCGTCATCGAGCCGATGACCGCAGCCTGAGGCGGTCCAACGGCGCCGGCGGGGCACACCAATCGATGCCGGACCGCGCGCGTTCACACGGCAACGAGGCCGCCCGCCAGGTCGCATGATTCATGCTCGCGGTAGTCGGCGACACGCCAGCGCCCACGTGGTTCATATACTGGGGCGATGTTGGCGATCGACTTGCGCGGGTTATGGTCATGAGCGGTGCATTGCAGCACCAGGTCGACTCGCGCTATGCGATGTGGCGCCTGGCAGTCACGCTGCTGATCATGACGGTGGGCAGCAGCGGCATGTACGTCGTGTCGGTGGTGCTCTCCGCAGTGCAGGCCGACTTCGGCGTGGCGCGCGCCGAAGCCTCGCTGCCCTACACGCTGCTGATGATCGGCTTCGGCCTGGGCGGCGTGGTCATGGGCAAGCTGGCCGACCGGTTTGGCGTGATGTGGCCGCTGCTGGCCGGCGCCGTGTGCGTGGGGCTCGGCTACATCGCCTCCAGTTTCGCCACCGGCATCCTGGCGTTCTCGCTGGTCCAGGGCGCGCTCGTCGGCCTGGGCAGCGGCGCCGTCTTCGCGCCGCTCGTGGCCGACACCTCACTGTGGTTCGTCAAGCGCCGTGGCGTGGCCGTGGCAGTGTGCGCCAGCGGCAACTACGTGGCGGGCGCGGTCTGGCCGCCGATCGTCCAGATGTTCGTGGAGCAGGCCGGCTGGCGCGCGACCTATCTGGGCCTGGGTCTTTTCTGTGGCCTGGCAATGGCCGGGCTCGCGCTCTTCATGCGGGCACGACCGCCGGCAATGGTCATGGCCGCTGCACCGCATGCCGCGGCAGACGGTCCGGTCGCGATGTCGACCCTGCGGCCCTTTGGCCTCAGCCTCGGCGCCGCGCAGGGGCTGCTGTGCGTGGCGGGCGTGGCCTGCTGCGTGGCCATGTCGATGCCACAAGTGCACATCGTTGCCTATTGCACCGACCTCGGTTATGGCGCCGCGCGCGGGGCGCAGATGCTGTCGCTGATGCTGGCCTGCGGGATCGTCAGCCGCCTGGTCTCGGGCGCGATCTGCGATCGCATCGGCGGGTTGCGCACGCTGCTGCTCGGATCGGTGCTGCAATGCGCCGCGCTGTTCCTGTTCCTGCCCTTCGACGGGATGGTGCCGCTGTTCGTGGTCTCGGCGATGTTCGGTCTTTTCCAGGGGGGCATCGTGCCTTCGTACGCCATCATCGTGCGCGAGCATTTCCCGCCGGCCGAGGCCAGCGCCCGGGTAGGCACCATCATCGGCTGCACGCTGCTGGGCATGGCGCTGGGAGGGTGGATGTCAGGCAAGGTCTTCGACCTCACCGGTAGCTATCACGCCGCGTTCGTCAATGGCATCGCGTGGAACCTGCTGAACATGACGATCGCCGTCACGCTGCTGCTCCGGGCAAGAGGCAAGGTAGGGCACCATGCGCTTTCCCAACGGGCCACTTAGGCGCACAGAATCTATCGCGCCCCACTCGGCCCGGAATGCCGGCCATCTGAGAGACTTGCGTGGGTGTACCGATCTGGCTAGAACGGAGTCCTTGTTTCTGACCATGACTAACGACGAACTCGCTGAAAGGCTGGTCCGCGCGACGGACGACTGGATCTGCACGGCCGAGCCGGAGGATCTGCTGAAGGTGCTGACCGGTGGTGGACTGGACGCATCAATCGTTCAACTGGGCGACGAGATCAGCGTCTTCATCGAACTCAGTGATCGACGAGGTCTGCTGTCGAGTGTTGGGATACTTGGCGGCGACTTGCCAGCCGATGAGGCGCTCGCCCTTTACGCGCAGGCCTGGGGCGCCTCCGAGCCGCCTGCCGACGATGAGGCGCAGCGAGTCTGGCTGGCCGGCGATGCAATCGCGCAAGAGGCGGCGCGACGGCATCTGCAGGAAGATGTCGAAGAGAACGTCGACTTGTTCGTGGCGGTGGCCGAGGAGTGGCTTCGGCAGCGCCCGGGGGCGACGTGAGCCGGTGTCGAGCGCGATGTCCCCGGCGGCCCGACCTCGGCTCATGTGAGACGGCCGCCGCCCTGGCCAGCCATGCGACCCCGAAGCAGGACTGCCTGAAGGCCGCGGCCTCGGCTTCAGTTGTCGGGTTTCAGGCCGGCACGTTCGATGACCGGCTTCCAGCGACGCAGCTCATCGCTCATGAACTGGGAGAGCGCCTCGGGCGTGCTGCCGACAGGGTCGAAGTAGGCGGCTTTCAAGCGGCCTTGTGTCTCAGGATCCTTCAGCACCGCCGCGATCTCCCGGCTCATGCGCTGCACGACCTCGGAAGGCGTGCCCTTCGGTGCCATGTATGCGAACCACGGCACGGCCTGGATGTCGGGCAGGCCTGACTCGCGCAGCGTGGGCAAGTCCGGCAACAGCGCCGAACGCTCGGCGGAAGTCACAGCCAGGGGCTTGAGGCGGCCAGCGTTGGCCTGTGGCATCACCGTGACGGGAGGCAGGCAGGCGTACTGCACGTCTCCCTGGATGATGGCCGTGACGGCCTGGCCCGAGGACGCATACGGAATGTGGACGGCGAAGGAGTTCGTCTTGAGCTTGATCAGCTCGACGCCCAGGTGCGAGATCGAGCCGTTTCCGGTCGACGCGAAGTTGAACTTCCCGGGGTTCTGCTTCATGGCCGCGAGCCAGCCCTTGACGGAGTCGACGTTCAGCGCATTCGAGACTGCGCAAACGTTGGGCGTGGTGGCGGCGAGCGACACCGGCACCAAGTCCTTGAATGGATCGTACGGCAGGTTCTTGTAGAGGACCGTGTTGTAGACCAGCGGCGCGTTCACCGACAGCAGGAAGGTGTAGCCGTCGGGTGCCGCCTTCGAGGCCTGATCGGTACCCGAGTTGCCGCCGGCGCCCGGCTTGTTGTCGACGATCAGCGGCTGGCCGATGCGCCCGGAGAGCTTGTCGTTGACGATGCGGGCAAGGATGTCGGGCGATGACCCGGCCGCGAACGGCACCACGATCCGGACCGGGCGCTGGGGCCACTCCTGCGCCTGCGCGGCGTGAGCGCCGAACGCGGCGCAGGAGGCTGCGGCCACTGCCCGAAGGTGAAGGCGGAGGTTCAGCTGCTTCATGCGCCTCCCTCCACATCCACCATCTGCTGATGATCGTGCAGTTCGCGCGCGATGAACCCGGCCATCAAGGCACGGTAGCAGCCTTCGACCACTTCCGGGTAGGCGCCCTCCTGCTCGGCGAGCGCCCTGACCTTTTCAAGCACCTCCTGCTGGCGCTGCGGCGCTGACACCTGGAACGCGTCACGCTTGAAGCGGGCGGCATCCTTCACGTAGCGGCCGCGCTCGGCGAGCAGCGCGACGATCTTTCGGTCGAGTGCATCGATGTGGTCGCGCACCTCGGCGAGATTGGCGCACAGAGGCTGGTACGCGGGGTCGACAAAGCGCCGCAACGGCGCGCCATGGGTCTCGGGTTCTTTTGGCATGGTCGATAGATGCTGGAGTTGGGGATCGTCTTGCGGTCGAATAGCATAGACGCGAACTCAGACCATGCGGGTCGGCCGGGCGCTTCGACCCCCTTGCGCCGGCCCTGTGCGGCGGCGGCCGGCCGCCATCCGAGGCAACACCTACTTGGCGGACCCACCATGCCGAAAGACCGTGCGCATCCAGGTGAAATGTCGATCCAGAAGGCTGTGCCCGCCACCATCGACGAGTACATCGGCGGATTCGCGCCGGATGTGCAGGCGATTCTCCAGAAGGTCCGGCAGACCGTCGCCAACGTGGCACCCGATGCGCAGGAGACCATCAGCTACCGCATACCGGCGTTCAAGCAGGACGGCATCCTCGTGTACTTCGCCGCCTTCAAGAAGCACATCGGCTTCTACCCTCCGGTCAAAGGGGACGCGCGCCTGGAGAAAGCCCTGTTGCCCTACGCGGGCGAGAAGGGCAACCTCAGGTTCCCGCTGAGCGAACCTGTCCCCTTCGACCTGATCGAACGCATCACGCGACTGCGTCTGCAGCAGAACCTCGCGCGTGCCAGCGGCAAGCGCAAGCCATAGCGTGGCGCTCGCCGCGCCAGGCGAGCCCTAGCGCGGCCTTGACGAAGCGCGCGCAGCTGGGGCAGCCGAGGCGGCATTCGGGGCGAAAGGCCGGTCCATCACGACCGCCGAGATGTCTGCAAGACAGACGGTCAGCTCGCCGCCCTCCGCAAGCACCAGGTAGGCGAGTTCACCCTCCAGCCGGACCACACTGCCCTTCGAGCTGGGGCCCGTGCTGCCGCGAACCGTGACTTGGACCATGCGCCCCTGCGCCTGGGCATCCGCCAATACGGCTGCGAATCCGGTGGCGACGGGAACGGCCTCCATCGTCACCTTCACGCCGGTGGCTTCGGGTGCGACCTTCCGCACGCGTTTCGCGAACTCTGCCTTGATGGACTTCTTGATCGTGCTGATGCCCTCCACGATCTTGGGCGCCTTGGCGATGGCGTCGAGCGCGCCGTAGGCAAACACGGCGCCCGTCCAGAAGTTCACCACGGCCTCGATCTCCCAGGAGCCTGGGCGAGACTCGAGGATGACCAGCCTGCCTCGCACCGGGACATCGAGGTTCAGATCCAGGAGCATCTCGTCCATCGCGGCGTCGGCCGCGTCGACCAACGCCTTGTCGAGTTGCGGTCCGTGAGTCTCGACGGGACCGGAGACGATCACGGTCATGCGCGCAATCGGCAGGTAGGTTCCAGCATGCGAGTCTGGTGAGTCGGGCGATTCGAGCGATTCAGACGAGTCGGCCATGGCAGTCCCCCTCGGCGAGGCGCCGCCGAACGCGGCGTGCTGCCCATGCTAAGCCGGCAGAGGCACGGGCGGAACCCTCTCGTTTGGCGAGTTTCCCGGCCCGTGGACGTCATCCGCCTCTGAGTGGAAGGTCCCGCGTCGCGCAGCGACGGGGTCACCTGCGATGCGACCGCGGATCAAACCGCTCCGAACGCAGCGCTGAAGCCTTCGCGCCTGCGCGCATCCTTTCAGACGCGACTGGCAAGCAATACCTCTTCGAACAGCAGCAGAAGATGGCGTGCGAACAGGTCCATGTTCGCCGCGCGATCATGGCTGCCGGTCTCGAGGGTCCGGCTCCGCGTGGTCGAGCCGACGACGGCAATGCAAACGTGGCCCGGGGCATCGCCATAGGGACTGCCCGAGGGGCCGGCGGCGCCACTTTCCCCGAGGCCCCAGGACGCCCGATGGCTGACGCGGATCTTGCCGGCGACCATGCTTGCGTAGGGCTCGGTTTCCCCGCGCATGCCTGCAACGTCGTCCGCCGTCAGGCCCAGCAGGGCTTTGCCGGCCCGCCTTGAATACACCACCGCCCCTCCAAGGAAGAAGCTTGACGCGCCGGGTACGGCCAGCAGTGCGGCGGAAACGAGCCCGCCGGAAGACGACTCCACCACCGCAATCGTCTCTTTGCGCTCCTTCAACGCGGCCCCCGCCCGCTGCGCCAGATCGGCAAGCGAGGGAAGGCTGGAGTTTCTCGATGCAACCATTCTTGGCTTCCTCGTCGTGCGTCGGATTGATTCCCAATGTGATGCGCCGGCAGGGGTGTTCGCAGCCTGCGTCCTAGAGTTCCTTGAGGACTTCCGCACCTGGCGCCGTCATGCTGGGCGTGAACTCCACGACATCCGCCCGGGCGCAACCGCGTTTCACGAAGGGATCTTGCGCGAGGATGGTGTCGAGTCCTGCACGGTCGCCCGAGCGGGCAAGGATCACACCACCCTTGCGCGGAACCTGTCGACCCGACGCGATGAAAAGGCCGCTGGCGTAGTGCTTCTTCAACCACGCGACGTGCTGGGGCATGAGCGCGTCCAGTTCATCCAGCGGGCGCAGGTAGGTCAACGTGATCACGAACATGGCTGGGGTCCGTTGGGTGCAGGATTCATCCTATCGCAGCGCCATCGCTGCCAATGCGCAGCGCGCGGCATGCGCCTACTTGAAGATGGGCGGACGCGCCAGTGCCCGGACGAAGCGGGCGGGAGCAACTTGGACGGCATGAAAGTACTCATTGCCACCCTCCTCGCCGGTGCCGCCCTCGCGGGCTGCGTCGCCGTTCCCTATGACGCCGGGCCGCCGCCCGGTGCCTACTACGCCCGCCCGGCTCCGCCTGGGCCGCCGCCTGGTGCACGTCGCGACTACGACCGCGACGGCGTGCCGGACCGCTACGACCGCCGTCCGGACAACCCTTACCGCTACTAGATTTGGCCCCGTTTCTCCAATCGGAGAGGGGTCAGCCAGCAACGGAAAAGCTAGGGGCTGGCTTCGCCATAGGGGCAAGAACGGACAGAAACGGAAAAAATCTGTCAGACGAACGGCGTGACGCTAGCCACCTAGACGAAAACCATTAGCTATTCTCAGATAGGCGTTTGGTGAGTTGGCCCCCATTGCCATCCCTCAATTCTGGGCCTGGCGGCATCACAGAGGGAATTAACGTGAGTGCCCCACGCCGCCAGTCTGAGCTGCGAACGCTCGCGCAACCTTCGCCTTAGCTTCATCCAGCGAGCGCGCCTGAACTGCGTGCGTCATTTCATAGCCACGCCTCTCTAGGTCTGCGGCCCAATGCTTGTTTGCATCCAACGCATTCAACCAATTCATTGCACCCAAGAAGAGAAAGCTCCACCAGTCCCTGAGATTTTCCGCGCACTCAGGGTCGTATTGATCAAGGAAGAACTCTGCGGGTTTGCAAAGAACAGACACGAGAAATGGATTATCAAAGCTGCCGTTCACCAAACCGAACACGAACAACGTCGCGAGAGTGCCAGCGAGCCGCACCCAGAGCTTGCGCCACGCGAACCAAAGGGGGCCGATGAGCATGGCCGGCCACGAGAAGTCCATCCTTACTGCACGGGGATACAGCACCGGATGCTCGTAGAAGCGGTACTCGAACAAGCCAGCCGTTGCGGGATCACTCATGCCGACGATTGTGCGCGCGGCATGGGAGTTCCTTGTGCCAAGTTTTCCACGCTCCCGCCCTGCAAACGTTGACCATGGGCAGGTCCACGCATGTCTGAGGTGGTGCTGAGCCAATTCACCAGCACATCAGCCCGGCGCATGAGCGGATACAGAGCGTCGGCGCATCAGGCTGAACCCAGCGGCTACGCGAAGCGTGCGGTGAAGGAGCATGAGGTGCAGGAATCTCCTACGGCATGCGCCGGCCAATCCTGACCAGCCGCCACACCGAGCCCTCTAGTCTGATCTTTTTCGCGCCAGAGCCGCGACGGAGACCCACGATGACATCGACCACAGGTGACATTCTCGAAGTGCGTCGGCGAGGCGTGCTCGTCGGCAGCCTGGCCACGGCGGCAGGCGCGCTGATGCCGGCCTCGCGATCCGAAGCGCAAGCGACCGGCGCGCCGGGCCAGGGCGGGGTTACCGCGGCGCCACCGGCCGCGCAGGTTACGCTCAAGGTCAACGGCCGGGCGCACACCTTGACGCTCGATACGCGCACCACGCTGCTCGACGCCCTGCGCGAGCACTTGCACCTCACCGGCTCGAAGAAGGGTTGCGACCACGGGCAGTGCGGTGCCTGCACCGTGCTGGTGGGCGGGCGACGCATCAACAGCTGCCTCACCCTCGTGGCGATGCACGACGGCGACGAGGTCACGACGATCGAGGGCCTGGGCACGCCGAGCAAGCTCCATCCGTTGCAGGCCGCCTTCATCAAGCACGACGGCTTCCAGTGCGGCTACTGCACGCCGGGACAGATCTGCTCGGCGGTGGGCACGCTCGCCGAGATCAAGGCCGGCATTCCGAGCCATGTCAGCACCGACCTCGATGCCGGCCAGCAAGCCACGCCCGAAGAGATCCGCGAACGCATGAGCGGCAACGTCTGCCGCTGCGGCGCTTACTCGAACATCCTGATGGCGATCCAGGAAGTCGAAGGAGCGAAGTCATGAAGGCCTTCACTTTCGAACGCGCGCCATCGGCCGCTGCGGCCGCCGCGTCGCTTGCGAACCACCCGGGCGCGAAGGTGATCGCGGGCGGCACGAACCTCCTCGACCTGATGAAGCTGCAGATCGAGACGCCCACGCATCTGATCGACATCAACCACCTCGGTCTCGACCGGATCGAGCCCGATGCCGGTGGCGGCCTGCGCATCGGCGCGCTGGTGCGCAATACCGACCTCGCCGCCGACGCGCGCGTGCGCCGCGACTACGCGGTGCTCAGCCGTGCGCTGCTGGCCGGTGCGTCGGGCCAGTTGCGCAACAAGGCGACCACCGCCGGCAACCTGCTCCAGCGCACCCGCTGCCCCTACTTCTACGACACGACCAAGCCCTGCAACAAGCGCCAGCCGGGCACCGGTTGCTCGGCGCAGGGCGGCTTCGACCGAAACCTCGCGATCCTCGGCGCGAGCGAGCAATGCATCGCGACGCACCCGAGCGACATGGCGGTGGCGATGCGCGTGCTCGATGCCACGGTGCAGGCAGTGCGCGCCGACGGCTCCCAGCGCACGATCCCGATCGCCGAGCTGCATCGCGCGCCCGGCAGCACGCCCGATGTAGAGACGGTGCTCGCGCGGGATGAAATCATCACCTCGGTCACCCTGCCCGCGCCGCTCGGCGGCAAGCATTTCTATCGCAAGGTGCGCGACCGCGCCTCGTACGCCTTTGCGCTGGTGTCCGTGGCCGCGGTCATCCAGCCCGACGGGCGCGGCCGGTTCGCCTATGGCGGGCTCGCACCGAAGCCCTGGCGGGTGGAGGTGGCCGAGCAGCAGGGCAGCGCGCAGGCCATCACGCAGGCCACGCTCGCTGGTGCGCGCACCAGCGAGCACAACGCATTCAAGCCGGTGCTGCTGGAGCGCACGCTGGCATCGGTGCTGTCGGAAGCGAAGGGCTGAGTCATGAAATTCGATCAACCCGCGACCCGCAATCCGATCGACCGCCTGCAGGTTGTCGGCAAGCCCTACGATCGCGTCGACGGTCCCTTGAAGACGACGGGCACCGCGCCCTACGCCTACGAGCGGCACGACGTGGTGCCCAACCAGGCCTACGGCGTGATCGTCGGTGCCGCGATCGCCAAGGGGCGCATCGTGCGCATCGATACGAGCGCGGCGCGCGCCGCGCCCGGCGTGCTCGCGGTGGTCACGCACGAGAACGCGGGCAAGGTCGGCAAGGCGAAGGCGATCACCGCGAAGCATCTCGCGGGGCCGGAGGTCGATCACTTCCACCAGGCCGTGGCCGTGGTCGTCGCCGACAGCTTCGAGCAGGCGCGCGCGGCAGCCCATCTGGTGCGCATCGACTACCAGGCCGCATCCGGCCAATTCGATCTCGCGCGCGGGCGCGAGTCGGCGGTCAAGCCGAAGATGGATGACCAACCGCCCGATTCCGCCGTGGGCGACTTCGACGGTGCGTTCGCGCAGGCGCCGGTCAAGGTCGAGCAGACCTACACGACGCCCGACCAGAGCCACATGGCGATGGAGCCCTTCGCGACGATCGCCGCATGGCAGGGCGACAAGCTCACGCTCTGGACCTCGTGTCAGATGATCGACTGGGCGCGACGCGACCTGTCCGAGATCCTCGGCATCCCGCGCGACAAGTTGCACGTCATCTCCAGCTTCATCGGCGGAGGCTTCGGTTCCAAGCTGTGGGTGCGCAGCGATGCGGTCATGGCCGCGCTGGCATCGCGCGCGGCGGGCCGTCCGGTCAAGGTGGCGCTCGCGCGGCCGCACATTCCCAACAACACCACCCACCGGCCCGCGACCATCCAGCGCATCCGCATCGGCGCGGGGCGTGATGGACGCATCACCGCGATCTCGCACGAGAGCTGGTCCGGCGACTTGCCCGGCGGCCAGCCCGAAACGGCGGCGATGCAGACACGCCTGCTGTACGGCGGCGCGAACCGCCTGACCTCGCATCGCCTTGCGACGCTCGACCTGCCCGAAGGCAACGCGATGCGCGCGCCGGGCGAAGCCCCCGGGATGATGGCGCTCGAGATCGCGATGGACGAGCTCGCCGAAGCGCTGAGGATGGACCCGGTCGAACTGCGCATCCTCAACGACGTGCAGACCGACCCGGAGAAGCCGGGCCGCGCGTTTTCGCACCGCGACCTCATTGGCTGCATGCGCACCGGCGCGCAGCGCTTCGGCTGGGAGCGCCGCAAGGCAACGCCCGGGCAGGTGCGCGACGGGCGGTGGCTGGTGGGCATGGGCATGGCCAGCGCGTTCCGCGGCAACCTCACGATGAAGTCCGCCGCGCGCGTGGCGATCGATGGGCGCGGCAAGGTCACGGTGTCCACCGACATGACGGACATCGGCACCGGCAGCTACACCATCATTGCGCAGACCGCCGCCGAGATGCTCGGCGTGCCGCTCGCGCAGGTGGAGGTGCGGCTTGGCGATTCGGACTTTCCGGTTTCCGCCGGTTCAGGCGGCCAGTGGGGCGGCAACAGCTCGACCGCGGGCGTCTTCGCGGCCTGCATGAAGCTCCGCGACGCGATTGCGCGCAAGGCGGGCCTGATGCCGGCCGACGCGCGCTTCGCGGAGGGACGGGTCAGCGCCGGTACCCGCAGCTTAGCGCTGGCCGAGGTGGTCGGCCGCAACGGCATGACGGCCGAAGACGCGATCGAGTTCGGCGAACTCACCAAGACCTACGCGCAGGCCACCTTCGGCGCTCACTTCGCCGAAGTCGCCGTCGACGCCGCCACCGGCGAGGTGCGGGTGCGCCGCATGAGCGGCGTCTTCGCGGCCGGCCGCATCCTCAATCCGAAGACCGCTCGCAGCCAGGTGATCGGCGCGATGACCATGGGCCTTGGCGCGGCGCTGATGGAGGAAGCGGTGGTGGACACGCGGTTCGGCTATTTCGTCAACCACGACCTCGCCGAGTACCACGTGCCGGTGCATGCCGACGTGCCCCTGCAGGAGGTCATCTTTCTCGACGAAGTGGACGAGAAGTCTTCGCCGATGAAGGCCAAGGGCATCGCGGAGCTGGGCCTGTGCGGCTGCGCCGCGGCGGTGGCCAACGCGGTCTACAACGCGACCGGCGTGCGGGTGCGCGACTATCCGATCACGCTGGACAAGATCATTCGCTCGCTCATGTGAGTCGGGCGGCCGTGGGGATCGCTCGGACATCCCCGAGGCCCGCTTCGGGCGACCGCACCCGATTCAGATCGGCCAGTGCCCGGGCACGGAGCCTAGAGCGGCGCGCGGCGTGAGCCATTCGATCGCTGCCCGATTGAACGCCTCGGCGTTCTCGATATTGCTCAGGTGCCCGGCGTCCGGCAGGACGGTGACCGGCGCGCCGCCGATCTTCGCCGCCATCTCGTAGTGCATGGCCGGGGGCGTCAGCCGGTCGTCCGCACCGACCACGAAGTGGGCCGGCGCCGCGATCCGCGTGATGTCGCCGAGCACCACCTGATCGACGGTGGCCTGCAGCGACTTGATGTACGAAGCCTTGTGCAGCGCAGCGATGCTGTCCACCAGTTGCTGCAACTGCGCGGGCGTCGCCTTGGGCCCGACCAGCGACCGCGCCACCGCATCGGCGATGTCGGCCGGCTCCTTGCCGGCAAGGAGTGGCGCGCGGCGGCTGTCCACGAAGGCCTGGCGTTGCGCCGGCGTGAAGGCTTCGAAACCCTCGTGCGTATCGAGCAGCGTGAGCGTCGCGATGCGCTCCGGATGCAGCAGCGCGGTGCGCATCGCGATGCGCCCGCCCATGGACAGGCCGACGAGATGCGCACGCTCGACGCCGAAGTGATCGAGTACGCGCAGCACGTCGTCGACGAAATCGTCGAAGGCCAGTGCACCCTCGTAGTCCTCGCTGTCGCCATAGCCGCGCGCATCCCAGGCCGCGCAGGCAAAGTGCGGCGCAAAGGCCGGCAGCTGTGCGCGCCAGTTGCCTCGATTGCCGCCGATGCCATGCATGAACAGGGCGAACGGGCCTTCACCCGCGAGGTCGACGGCCAGCGACGGAGCGCCGGGGATGCGGTAGGTCACGGGCATGTCAGAGTCCCAGATAGGCTTGGCGGATGCGGGGATCGCCGGCGATCTCGGCGGCCGGCCCTTCGGCGGCCACACGACCGTTCTCGACGACGTAGGCATGGGTGGCGACTTCCAGCGTGCGGTGCACGTCCTGCTCGGCCAGCAGCAGCGTGAGGCCTTCCGCCGTCAGCCGCCGCACCAGCGCGAAGATCTCGAGCGCCATCACCGGCGCGAGGCCCAGCGTCGGCTCGTCCAGCAACATCAGCCGAGGCTCGGCCATCAGGCCGCGCCCGATCGCGAGCATCTGCTGCTCGCCGCCCGACAGCGTCATGGCCTGCTGCGAGCTGCGCTCCCGCAGGCGCGGGAAGATGTCGAACACGCGCTCGACGTTGTGCTTCCACCGCGGGCGCGCCCGCACGTTGACGCCGCCCAACCGCAGGTTCTCGTGCACGGTCAGCGAGGGGAACACCATGCGTCCCTCGGGCACCAGGACCAGGCCGGCCAGGACCCTGCGGTCCGCGGCGGCGTGGCCGATATCCTCTCCGAGGAACCGCAGCGCACCGCCCTGCACCGGCAGCAGCCCGCACAGGGTCTTCATCAGCGTCGTCTTGCCGGCCCCGTTCGCGCCGAGCAGCGCGGTCACGCCTCCTTCGCGCACCTGCAGCGACAGGCCGTGGACCACGCGCGTCGAACCGTAGCCGGTGACCAGGCGGTCGACTTCCAGCATCGCCGTGTTGCTCATGCATGCGCTCCGAAGTACACCGACAGCACCTTCTCGTTGTCGCCGATCTGCGCCGGCGTTCCCTCGGCGATCAGTTCGCCGTGGTGCAGTACGACGATGCGGCCGCACAGTTCCATCAGCGCCCGCATGACGTGCTCGATGACCAGCAGGGTCAATCCCCGCGATGCCTGGAGATGGCGCAGGGTCGCCAGCATCTGCCCGACTTCCGTCGGCGTCAGGCCGGCCATGACCTCGTCCAGCAGCAGGAGCCGGGCGCCGGTCGCGACGCAGCGCGCGATCTCGAGGCGCTTCTGTCCCGACAGCGTCAGCGACGAGGCCGGGCGCCCGGCAAAGCTCGCGAGGCCCACCTCGTCGAGCACCTGCAGGGACGCCGCATCGGCGTCGGCGCGGCGCCGGAGCTGCGCGTGCCCGAACATCGCGCCGGTGCGCAGGTTCTCCAGTACCGTGAGCGAGGGAAAGGGCTTGACGATCTGGAACGTGCGCGCGACGCCGAGCCGGCAGATCTGGTCGGGCCGAAGGCCGACGACGGGCGCGCCGTCGAACGCGATGGCACCGGCGGACGGCCGGGAATTGCCGGCGATCAGGCTGAACAGCGTGGTCTTGCCGGCGCCGTTGGCGCCCATCACACCGACGATCTCGCCGGCGCCCACATCGAATGACACGTCGTGCAGCGCGGTCAGGCCGCCGAAGCGCTTGCCGAGACCGCGCACGGAGAGCAATGCGCTCATGGCCGGGCTCCTGCTGCGCGTGCCTCGCGTGCCTCGCGCCGGCGAGTGCGCGCGCCGGCCAGGCCGACCAGCCCGTTCGGCAGCACCAGCACGAAGGTGATCAGGATCGCACCGAGGATGATCATGTAGAGCAGCGGCGCATTGGCCCACAGCAACTCCTGGATCAGGAACAGGAACACCACGCCGAGCACCGGTCCCTTGGCGTTGTCGCCGCCGCCCAGGATCGCCATCGCAATCACGGTGATCGAGATCATCGGATCGAAGACGCCGCCGACCACGAAGTAGGTCGAGCGCAAGGCCATGACCGCGCCGACCATGCCCGGAATCGCCGCGGACAGGACGAACGCGATCAGCTTGAAGCGCACCACCGGCACACCCAGCGTCTCGGCCGCCTCCTCGTTCTCGCGCAGCGAACGCAGGCCGTGGCCGAAGCGCGAGCGGCTGACCCAGGTGAGCAAGCCGGTGGCGAGCAGCGCCAGCGCGAACATCGAGAAGTAGACGACCACCAGGTCCGGCGTGCCGAACAGGATGCGGCTCGCCGTGCCGCTCGCGGACTCGGCCGCCATGATGCTGAACTTGACGAGTTCCGCGAGGCCGAAGGTCAGGATCACGAAATAGGGGCCGCGCACGCGCAGCACCGGGAGCCCGACCAGCGCCGCGAAGATCGCCGCCAGGGCCCCCGCCGCGAGGATCACGAGCGCGAAGGGCAACTTCTGCCACGTCACCACCATCAGGTAGGCGCCCAGGCCATAGAAGACCACGTGGCCGAGCGACACGTAGCCCGTCATCTTCGACAGCACGCACCAGCTCTGCGTGAGAGCCAGCCACATCAGCAGCGTGAGCCCGGTGCCCACGAGATAGTCGTTCGCCACGAACGGAAGCGCCGACATCGCGATCACTCCGATCGTCACGGCGGCCAGCCAGGCCCGATCGCCCCAGGGATTGTTCATGTCACTTTCGGGTCGAGCGCCTGGCGAGCAGGCCGTTGGGAAAGAGCAGCAGCGCGCCGACGAAGCAGCCGTAGAGCAGCACCGAGCGCAGGTTCGCCGACGTCAGGGCCACGCCATAGGTCTCGATCACGCCCAGCAGCAGCGCCGCCACCAGCCCCGCCATCACGTTGCCCAGGCCGCCGAGGATGATCACGATGAAGCCCGCGATCGTGAACGGAAAGCCCGAGAACGGCGAGAACTGCTCGAGCATCGACATCAGCACGCCGGCCAGCGCAGCGCTGGCAAAGCCGAGCGCGAAGCTGGACCATTGCACGCGATCGACGTCGACCCCGACGATGTAGGCGGCTTCCCGCCGCTCGATCACCGATCGCATCGCGAGTCCCGCCATGCTGCGGCCGAGGAACAGCGCGACACCGATGCAGGTCGTGCCCGCCACCACCAGGGCCGCGATGCGGTTGCCCGTCATCGCGACGTTGCCGACGCGCCAGACCTCGTCGAGGTACTGGTAGGCCCGGTTGTTGGGCGTGAACAGCATGGCCGCGGCGTTCTGCAGGATGATCGACAGCCCGAAGAACAGCAGCAGCGAGTTGCCCTCCATCCGCCCCGCGTCGCCCGGCGCGACGGCGAGCAGGCGGCGGAACAATCCCTTGTAGAGCCCGTAGCCGAGCAAGGCGCCGAGGCCCGCCACGGCCGGCGCGGCCACCAGGGGCGAGACGCCGGCGATGGTGAAGGCCCAGTAGCCCGCATAGGCGCCGAGCATCACGAGGTCGCCGTGTGCGACGTTGAGCATCCGCATCGTCCCGTAGACCAGGTTGAGGCCCAGCGCGACCAGCGCATAGAGCGAGCCGGTCACGAGGGCAGCAAACAGCAGCTGCCCCGACGACAGCACGTCGACGAACGGCATTTACCAGGACTTCTTGGCTTCGTACTGGCCGGTCGCGATGGACTTCGGCCACACGATCTGGAGCTTGCCCTTCTGCGTCTGCACGAAGGCCGTCGGCGTGATCGCGTTCTGCACGCCGTCGAAGCGCACCGGGCCGTTGATCGTCTCGAAGGTGTCCTTGCTGATCACTTCGCGGATCTTCGCCTTGTCGAGTCCGCCCTTGGCCACCGCGGACTCGAGGATCTCGAGCGACATCCAGGCGAGCGCCGAATTCAGGTAGTCCGGATCTTCGCCGAACTTCTTGACGTAGGCGTCGTGGAAGGCCTGCGAGCCCTTCCACTCGGGACGTGGCGACCAGTGCGCGATCGTGATCACGTCCTCGGCCGACGCCGCGCCGACCGCCTTGGCGAAGAAGGCGTCGCTCGGACCGATCGCGATGAACTGCACCGGGCTGGACAGGCCGAGCTCCTTGGCCTGCTTGGCGTAGAGCACCGAGTCACCCGGGTACGCAAGCGCGAGCACGGCATCCGGATTGGCCTGCTTGACCTGCGTGAGGATGGAGGTCATGTCCTTGATGTCCGGCGGATACTCGGTCGAGAACTTGACCTCGATCCCTGCCTTCTTCAGTTCCGGCTCGAGGTAGTTCTTGATCTCCTTGGTGAACGGCAGCACGTTGGCGATGACGACGGCCGTCTTCACGTTGTTGGCCTTCAGCATGGCGGTAAGTTCGATGCCGATGCGGTCCGGGATGGCCGAGGTCGGGAACCAGATGTAGCCCGGCTTGACCTGGCGCAGCGCCACCGATGCCGCCGTATTGCCGACCATCGGGAACTTGAACTTCTCCAGCACGGGCGCGATGGCGATCTGGAACGGCGTGCCCCAGGGCGCCAGCAGCAGGTCGACCTTGTCGTCGGTGATCAGCTTCTCGTAGATGCGCACGGCCTGCTCGGGCTTGGACTGGTCGTCATAGGTCACGAACTCGACCTTGCGCTTCTGGTCCCCGACGACCATCCCGCCGCGCGCATTGACCTGTTCCTTCCACAGTTCGTAGGTGTTGGATTGCGATGGCGTCGCATTCGCGAGCATGCCGGTCCGCGCCATCGAGTAGCCGATGCGGATCGGCTTGTCGGCCTGCGCGAAGGCGGTGGGGACGGTGGCCATCACGGCGAGCGCGGCGATGCCGCTGATGACCAACCTGCGATTCGATGTGGGGCTTTTCATTGACGTTCTCCTGTCGACGGGATGGGCGATGCGGCGGCCTGCCGCATCCACGCTGCTGCGAGTGCCGGCCACCCCGAGGGATGTTCGCCACAGGCGACGCTGGCCTCGAAGTGGTCTGCCCCTTCGAGGATCTGGACTTGCACGGGAACGCCGGCGGCGCGCAGCGCCGCCTCCATCTGCTGCGCCTGCGTGACGAGATGGGGAAAGTCGCGGCTGCCGTGGGTGATCAGGAACGGCGGGCAGGCCGCGGCCTCCAGGCGGTGCAGCGGGGAAGCGTCGGCATCGACGCGCGCTCCGTCGCCGGAGCCGAGGAAGCGCGGGCGCACCGACAGGCCGCTGCCCGGCCCGAAGCGATAGACGCCGGAGACCGGCAGGCAGCCGCGGACCACGTCCGCGGGCAACGCCCTTGCCGCGCGCCAGGCGGCCGTGACCGCCAGCAGCGCGGCATAGTGGCCGCCTGCGGAATGCCCGCCGACAAAGATCCGGCGCGGATCGCCGCCGTGCGATCCGACATGGCGCCATGTCCACGCGACGGCGTCTGCCGCGTCGTCGAGGCCGGCCGGGAAAACGTGGCGCGGCGCGAGCCGGTATCCCGCGCTGACCAGCACCACGCCCTGCGCCATCAGCGCGGGGGCCATGAAGTACATCCATTCCCTGTAGCCGCTGGTCCAGCCGCCGCCGTGGAAGAAGACCAGCACCTCTCCGCTGGGCTGCGGCGGGCGGAAGACCGCGAGCGTCTGGTACGGGTCGTCGCCATAGGCGGCCTCTTGGCCCGCGACGCCCTCGCCCAGCGCGAGGATGCGCTCCTGGTACGCCACGCCGAGCGGGGACAGGGGCTCCTGCGGCGGGTAGTGGTCGAGCTTCACGCGGCGCCCTCCTCGCCGTGCTGAGCCAATAGCCCCTTCAGCACCCGCTCGGCGCTCAGCGGCAGCTGGTAGAGCCGGACGCCCGTCGCCTGGGCGATGCCGTTGGCGATGGCCGCTGCCACGCCATTGATGCCGATCTCGCCCACGCTCTTGGCGCCGAACGGTCCGCTCGGCTCGTTCGACTCCACCAGGTAGGCATGGATGCTGTCGGGCAGTTCGGCGAAAGTCGGGATCTTGTAGTCCATCAGGCTCGGGTTGGCGAGCCGCGCCCCGTCCCACACCATTTCCTCGGTCAGCGCGTAGCCCATGCCCTGCACCAAGGCACCCTCGATCTGGCCGGTGGCCATGGTCGGATTGATGGCCCGTCCGATGTCGCAGGCGGACCACGCGTTCACGACGCGCACCTTGCCGGTGAGTTCGTCGACCTCGACCTCGACCACCAGCGCGTTGAAGCTGTAGATGCCGATCTGCGGGAACGGCAGCCCTTCGACGACTGCCCGCTTCGGGTCCACGGTCTTCTGGTCGAAGACCCAGCTGTGCGTGCCGATGATCGGCCCGCCCGCCGCCCAGTGCGCGCGGCCGGAGATCTCGGCGAAGCTCACCGCGCGCTGCTCGACGCCCTTGATCGCAACACGGCCGCCGGACAGCAGTTCGAGGTCCTCGACCGAGCACTCGAGCATCTCGCTCGCGTGCTGCTTCAGCTTGCCCTCGACCTCCGCCGCGGCGCCGACCACCGAGCGGCCGGCGACGTACGTCACGCGACTGGCCGTCGTTCCCCAGTTGTACGGCGAGCCATCGGTGTCGGGGCTGGCGATCGCCACCCGTTCCACCGGCAGCTTGAGTGCTTCCGCGCACATCTGCGTGAGCACGGTGTTCGAGCCCTGGCCGATGTCGACCGCCCCCGTGTTGAGCAGCACCGTGCCGTCCTCGAGCACCCGCACGATGGCCCCCGAGGCGAGCAGTCCGCTGATGTGGGCCGTGAGCGCGACGCCGAAGCCGCGCTTGCGGTCCGACGCGCCTGCCGAGGGCGGCCGGTGCCAGCCCGACGCCTGCTCGACGATGTCGACGCACTGCGCGAGCCCATTCGACAGGATGGGCTGGCCGCCGAACCAGGGGTCGCCGCCGCAGAGCATGTTGCGGCGTCGCAGCGCGATCGGATCCATGCCGAGCTTGTGCGCGATCTCGTCGAGTTGCGTCTCCGACGCAAAGGTCACCTGCGGCACGCCGAAGCCGCGGAAGGCGCCGAAGCGCAGCTTGTTGGTGTACGCCACGCGGCCGTGCGCATGCACATTCGGGATGCGGTAAGGGCCGCAGTTCATCAGCAGCGCGTAGCCGAGCACGCCCGGACTGTCGTCGCCGTAGGCACCACCGTCGAGCAGCAGCTCGGTCTCGCGCGCGACGATCGTGCCGTCGCGCTTCACGCCCGTCTTCATGCGGATCGTCGCGGGGTGGCGGGCGCGTACCGACTCGAAGTCTTCCTCGCGGCTCAAGATCAGCTTGACCGGCTTGCGCGCCTTCATCGCGAGCAGCACGACGGCGGGCTGCACATGCGCCTCCATCTTGTTGCCGAAGCCCGCGCCGATGCGCGGCGTGAGGCAGCGCAGCCGCGTCATCGGCAGCCCCAGCGATTCGCACACGCTCGCCTGGACACGGAAGACCGACTGGTTGGCCGACCACAGGGTCACCCGGCCGGTCGCGTCGATCTCCGCGAGCGCACCGCAGGGCTCCAGCGACAGGTGGGCCTGGGCCTGGGTCTGGTAGCTGCCTTCCACCACCAGATCGCACTCGGCCCAGGCGTTGTCGGCATCGCCCGCACGGAAGGACGTGCGCGAACACAGGTTGCCGTCGGTGCCGGCATCGAAGACCTTCACATAGGAGGACGCTTGCTCGTGGATCACGGCCGCGCCCGGCGCCAGCGCCTCGGCCGGATCGAGCACCGCGGGCAGTTCCTCGTAGTCGACGCGGATCAGGCGGGTGGCCTGCCGCGCGATGGCCTCCGTGTCGGCCGCCACGGCCGCCACGATCTCGCCGACGTAGCGCACCTTGCCCTTCGCGAAGGCCGGCTCGTCCTTGATGAAGGCGCCCATGCGATGGGCATCGGGAAGATCGTCGCCGGTCACGATCGCTCGAACGCCAGGCAGCGCCCGCGCCTCGCTCAGGTCGTAGCCGCGGATGCGCGCGTGCGGCAGATGGCTCTGCAGGATGGCGCCATGAAGCATGCCCGGGCGAACCATGTCCGCGATGTACTGCGCGCTGCCCGTGAGCTTCTCGTTCGCTTCGAGCTGCGGGATGCCCTGGCCTACAGCGCCTGCAGCGCCTGCAGCAGCTGCAGCCACGGTCGTCGTTTCGAGGATCGCGCCGCTCACGATGCGGCTCCTTCGGCGAGAAGCGACCGGGCGGCGGCCTGCACGGCCTCGACGATCTTCACGTAGCCGGTGCAGCGGCACAGGTTCCCCGACAGCGCGGTGCGGATGGCCCGCTCGTCAGGGTCGGGATCGCGCTGCAGCAGCGAGCGGGCACTGACCAGCATGCCTGGCGTGCAGAAGCCGCACTGAAAGGCGCCGGTGTGCGCGAACGCCGTCTGCAGCGCCTGCATGTGCGGGCAGTCCAGCAAGCCTTCGAGCGTCTGCACCTCGGCGCTTTCGCAGTTGTGCGCCAGGCTCAGGCAGGCCCGCATCGGCACGCCGTCGACGCTGACGGTGCACGCACCGCAGACGCCCTGGTTGCAGCCGCGCTTGGCGGCGGTCAGTTGCAGGCGATCGCGCAGCACCGTGAGCAGCGTGTCGTGCAGGGCAGCGTCGACCTGGGCGCCCTGCCCGTTCACGTGCAGGGTCACGACGCCTTGGGACACGGGCGACGAAGGGGTCATGCAGCACTCCGGTGAGCGGCTTCGACGGCGCGCACCGCGCGCTGCAGAAGCCTGGGAATCAAGAGAAGCCGGTAGTCCGCGCTGCCACGGACATCGTCGAGCGGGTCGGCGCGTTGAACGAGCCACTGCGCTGCGCGCGCGATCGCGGCCTCGCTGCGGTCACTGGAAAGCAGTGCATTGGCCTCGGGATCCGCCAGCGGCGTCGGTCCGCAGGCGCCGACCGCCACGCTCATGCGGGCGTCGGCCTGCAGGCAGGCCGCGACCGATGCGGTGGCGTAGTCGCCCGCCACGCGCGCGTGCTTGATGTACACGCCCGCGCCAGCATCGGGCGCGGGCAGCAGCACCGCGGTCACCAGCTCGCCGGGCTCCAGCGCGGTCAGGTACCAGTCGACGAAGAACTCCGCGGCCGGCACCGTGCGCCGGCCCTGCACGGAAGCGATCTCGATGACGGCGCCCGCCGCCACCAGCGCCGGCGGATAGTCCAGCCCCGGATCGGCGAACGAGATCGAGCCGCCGATCGTTCCCATGTTGCGCACCGTGGCGTTGGCGATCTGCGAGGCCGCATGGGCCACCACGCCGGCGCTGCCCAGTGGCAGCGTGCAGGCGGCCGTTTCACGGTGGCGCGTGAAGGCGCCGATGCGCACGCGGCCGTCGTCCTGCACCGAGATCCCCTTGATCTCGTCGATGTCCGCCAGACTGACCAGCGCGGCCGGTTCGATCACGCGCGCATTGAGCATGGCCACCAGCGTGGCGCCGCCGGCCAGCGGCTTGGCCTCGGCGTCCTGGGCCAGCAGGGCCGTGGCCTCGTGGACGGTCTTCGGGCGATAGAGCCCCTGCAGGGTCGTCATGCTCAGTGGCTCGCCGGCGCCGCGGCCTGCGTCGCGGCCGCGCCGAGTTGTTCAAGCTTGCGCTGCAGGTTCGCGGCGAACTCGTCGCCCATGCTCTGCGCCTTCTTCTTCATCATGCCCAGCGCGAAGCGGCCGAGGCGGCCGGTCACCGAGACCTCGGAGCGGTAGCGCACCAGCGTGCCCTCGGGCGTCGCCTCGAGGCTCACCCGGCTGTCCGCCTGCAGGCTGCTGGCGTGGCCGCCCTCGTCGCCGCGCGTGACGGCCCAGACGTTCTCCTCGTCGCGCTTCGTGATCTGCACCTGCAGGTCGAAACGCGCCTTGATGCCGGCCATCGCGATCACGACGACCGCGCGGTAGCGATCCGCGTCGATGGCCTCCAATTTCTCGCAGCCCGGCAGGCAAGAAGCCATCAGGCCGGCGTCGAACAGGTGGACCAGCAGCGTCTGCGGCGCCGCCGCGATGGGAAATTGACCTTCGATCAGCATGAAGTGGGGCTCCGCGGGGAAATGGATTCGGTCTGCATCAGCGTGGCACGCGCTCGACGACCATCTTCGGATCGACCACGCGGCCGTCCTTCACCACGACGTTGCCGTCGAGCGCGATGGTGCAGCCGCGCATCGGCACGTCGTAGTGGCCGCGCGTGGTGCGCTTGCCGCCGCCCTGCGTGTTGGGGCCGGTCGAGAACAGGAAGTTGCCCGGGAAGCTGCGCGCCGCAGCGCGGCTGCGCTCGGGCGCATCGCCATGCAGCGCCAGCGAATCCCAGCGGCATTGCGGATTGAGCCCCCAGCCCAGGTGAGACAGGGCGTAGGGGTCGCGGTCGCCCTCGCTGACCTTGCCTTCGCCCAGCCACTCGCGCATCAGCGCCGCGTCCAGCCCGCCCTCGATGCTCACGATGTGGCCGTCGCGGATCTCGAGCTCGATCGCATCCTGCACATACCGGCAGTACGGCAGGATCACGATGTCGCCCGGCGCGATCACCACGCGGCCCTGGGCGCTGCCCTCGTTCGGAAAGGTGTGCAGCAGCCCCACGCCCCAGTGGTCGAAGCGTCCGGGTTCGTCCGCCATGCCGTACTGGCTCATGACCGGGTATTCGCCGCAACGGTACGTGAGGTCGGTGCCGGCCGCGCTCGTCACGCGCACTTCGCGCGTCTTCTGGTAGAGCGACTGCGCATGCAGCACGGCCTCCTTCAGGCCGGGCGGCGACTGCAGCTGGTAGAGATCGTCCGGCGCGTCGATGATCATCTGGACTCGCACGCCCTTCGCCTGGACGTCGCGCAGCCACTTGGAGAACAGCGGCACATGGAAGATCAGCACCATGTCGACCGCCATGAGCGCCTCGAGCGTGCCCTTGCATTTCCCGATGGTCGCCACACCCACGCTGGTCCATCCGGGGATCGCGTTGACGCACATCTCGTAGATGTCGAAGCCGATGTCCTGCGCCGCCGCGAAGGCGGCCTCGATGTACTCACGCCGGGTCCCGAGGTCGCTGACGATCGCGACCGTCTGGCCAGGCCCGACCCGGCACAGCTCGAACTGCTTGCGAAAGAGGGAGATGAGCTTCGCGGGGTTGAGCTCCTGGGTACGGATCGCTGCTTGCATCGGTGGAATCCTCTGGTGCCCGCCAGCCAATCGGCGGATTGAGAACTACTTTAGGAATCAAGCAATTGGATGTCAATAGCGAATACCATTCATTTTTGAGAGAATCCTTCACCACCCTTGGAACAGGACCGGATCCCATGTCACAGACGAAGAAGAAGGATGTGCGCGAGGCGATCCTTGCGGCGGCCTTCAGGCTGTTCGCCGCGCAGGGCTACAGCGACAGCTCGATTCCCGCGATCGCGCGCGAGGCCGGCATCTCGACCGCGAACGTCTATGTCTACTTCCGCTCGAAGCTCGACATCCTCTACACGCTGTACGAACCCTGGCTCAAGGAGCGCCTCGATCGGCTGGATCGTTCGCTGAAGCGGGTCGGCTCGCCCGCGGAGCGGCTGGAACGCCTGCTCGTCATCTTGTGGCGCGACCTGCCGCGCGAGAACAACGGCTTCGCCAAGAACATCATGCAGGCGCTCTCGACGACCCGGGGCGGCGACGACTACAGCCCGCACCTGCGGGAGCTGTTCCAGGATCGCGTCGCGCTTTGGCTGGCCGATTGCCTCGCCGTCACCCAGACCGAGAGCAAGGTCATCGCCGGCATCGTGCTGATGGCCTTCGACGGCTTCGCGATGAATGTCCAGCTCGACCACGGCATGGCGTTCAACGCCAACGCGGCGCGCCTTTTCAGCCGGATGCTGGGCGCCGCGTCGCCCGCTTCGCCCGCGCCGCCTGTGGGCGGCGAGGACGGCATGGGCATGCGCATGGGTACATCCGACTGAGCGGATCTTTCGCGCGCCGCCCGCCCGTTGGGTTCCCCCGTCATGCGGCCTTGCGCTGCATCCTCGCGCGCAACCGCTTCGACCGCGTGCGGCAACCCCCCATCGGATGCTCAGTCCGTTTGCCAGCTTGCGCCGGCATCTCGCCGCCTCCGTGCCTTGCTTTCATCGCCAGTTTCAAGTGCATGCCATGCAGCCTCGAATCCGCCCTTGAGCTGCCTCGTCCCTTCCTCACGTCAGCAAAGGAGACGGCCCCTGCCACGAAGATCGCCCCGTGAAGCACGGCCATGACCGCTTTTATTCCTGCCGCCAGCCGCCGTTGCTGTGTTCGTCGGCATTGAACTTGTGCGGCAGCAAGCTCCTGGGCTGCGATACGCCGCGGCCCAGCGTCAGGAACCCGCGCCCGACCGTGCCTGCAGTTCATTTGCAGCGTCGAGCAAGTGAGAGGCGTGGCGACCGATCAGTGCGGCTTGTTCGTCTGCGCCCGGCCGTGGAACGTTGGGCTCGCCTCGGGAGGGGAGCGCTGATCCGGCGCGCTGTCGTTGCTCAGGCAGGATGAGCAGCGATCTGATCGACGACATCGGGCGAGCCAACTCACCTCCCGGGTGACGCGGTGCGGTCTTACAGTCCGGCCTCCCCTGCCTTCGAGAATGGCTTCACCCAACCAGAAGGACATCCCATGAAAGCCATTGCAGCCATTGCTATCGCCATCAGCAGTATCGTGACGCTCGCGGCGTGCGATGTGAAGAAGACGGCCGAAGGAAACATCACGGTGCCCAAGTACGAGAAGACGCAGTCTGGCGACGTCACACTTCCCAAGTACGACGTGACGCCTCCGGACGTCAAGGTGACGAAGGAGCAGAAGACCGTGACGGTTCCGACGGTGAAGACCGAGGAGAAGGTGATTGAAGTGCCAAAGGTCTCGGTGACTCCAGCCAAGGACAAGTAGGCCGCAGTCAGGTCGCCAGTGGCCATTCAACCGTGGCCATTCGACAGTGGCCGGAGTCATTCCCGCGTGGGTGTCGCCTCACCGCTCGGTCCTCGTCGTTCTTCTCTGCTGCGGCTCCACCGAGCCCGTGGGTTGACCTGCATGCGACCGCTTGCACGTCCCCGAAACTGCCGCGCCACCCGGGACGTCCCGGACAGGGTCACCCTTCATCGAAGCGAGTCACTCGCAGGACGTCTCACGAGGGTCTGCCTGGCCCAGGGTCCACGCACGGGTTCTCGAAGAAGACGTCAAGCGTCGGAAAACGATCCGTACCTTCGATGCAGTCCAAGAGATACACGGCCAACCCCAGATCCCCCGTCCACAGCGAATAGCGCAACTGGCCGAACTGGGCGAGGTCGCGTTCGGTCTGACGGATGCCGTGCATGGCGAAAGCCCGAGCCCGTTCCAGCCACATGCTGTCGCCAAAGCGCCGATACAGCTTGAGGAAGGCGTAGCCGTTGCCTCCGGTGCCATGGCACAGGTTGGACCCCTTGCGCAGCGGACCCGCGGTCCAGGTGGTCTCCCCGCCCGCCACGAGCAGGTCATCCAGGCGATCCGACGGGAAGCCCGCGAGACAGATCACGAACCCCGGAGCACCGTGGCAAAACTGGACCAGGCCGGGCGATTCGCTGAGGCGTGAGCCGTCGAGTCTCGCGCGCCAGTTGGCTTGACGCCGGTCGCACTCGACCGTCCGGCGGATGGTGTTGGCGATGCACTCCTGCCATCCGGACCAGGCCGCAGGCGTGAGGAGCTGTCGTCCTTTGATCAGGACGCACGCCGTTGCCACGAACCCGTGAACCGCATCCAGGAAGGTGTAGGTGTTGCCATACAGGTCCTGCGTCCAGTAGTGGCAGCCGTGTGCTTCTGACCAGTGAAGCTGCGACCAGAGCTGCTGGGCCGTCGCACGGTAGAGCTCAAACCAGACGGCCTCGCCCGTCTGCGCATGCAGGAACAGCGAGGCCAGGAGTGTGCCTGGCGCACCCCACATCAGTTCTCGCGCAGGATGGTCGCGCGTGGCTTCCACAAGGTGGATGAGTTCGGAACAGGTCTCGCCGGAGGGCGTGTGCCACTGCTGGAGCAACTGGATGCCCGTGTCTCCCATGAGGTAGCTGCCAAACGGCTTCCCGGCCTCTTGGCCCATGGCCCTTCGATTGGGCGCCAGGAGCGATGTCACGTAGGGGGCGTAGTTGCGCTTCAGGCGGCAGGCGCCCCGAACTTCCAAGTAGCGGAGTGCCCAGAACACGCCGCATGCGCCCCAGTAAAGCATGTAGGAAGGCGCGCAGTCCGAACTGTCGTTGGGGTGGGTCGGCCAAAGCAGTTCAGGGGAGAACCGAGCTTCGGAAGCTTCCACAATTTGCTCGATTGTCCGGCGAGCAAGTGCCTCATCCCAGGCCTCGGGGACCAGCGGCTCGTGGCGCTGCGGGTTGAAAAGCCTTGCGGCCATGAACGCAGTCTACAAAGGAGCCCCGCGCCAGACCAGAGTGAAACGAGGTGGTGGCGCTTGAATACCTTGGAGAGGTTGCGCCGTCATGGCGAGCTGCGGCCGAGCGAAGGTCATCCCCAGCAGGCCGAAGCGTTCTGCGGCAGAAGACCAGGCACTCCTCGCCGCCTGTCGGCGAGAAATCGGACCTTCGACGGAGCGTCCTCTTTCCGCGAGGCGGTGCCTGAATCCGTCGGGCAATTTTCACGTAGACAGGCATCCGCCGGCCGCCTAGACTGTCCTCAATCAGTCACATTGAACGCATTCATCGTGTCCATGCATCTGTCGATTTCGAGCTTTCGCACCTTCGTTGCCGTTGAGCAGCGCGAGCGAATTTTGTTGGGCAGATAGCCCGCTCACTTCGCCAGACGCCCCTCTCAAAGGCAACGAGTTCAACTCGTTGCCTTTTTGCATTGATGGACCTGAATCATGTTCAATCTCAATCCTTTGACCCGGTTGCTTCAGCCGCCGAAGTCGGACCCCTCAGACCCGGCTGAGGGCCCCGCGTGGTGGCTGGTGGTTTTCCTCTGCTGCACTTGCGTGGTTGGCTGCGACCTCGCGCCAAGCGTCCTCTTCGTGGCGGATGGAAGCCCGGTTCGTCTGCTGCAACTGACCGATACCCAAGGCGAATGTCCTGCGCCGGGTCGAGTCTGTTTCCTGTCGACCTGGGACGGACAGGCAGCGCGTGGTTGCTGGACGCGCGAAGAGGGCAACGTCCGCGTCGTCCTTTCAGATGCAGAGCTCACCGTGCCGGTGGCGAATTTCCGCCCCACGGCCTACGCGGAATATCGAAATGCATCGCTGGACTAGCCCAGGCGGGGTGGGCGACGCGTCGGGAAGGCAGTTTGCAGTCGCGACCGAACCGCCCGCCGACCCATCTCCGGCAGGACCGCGCGCTGGCACGCCGCCGGAGCAAACGGCGGGCGGAGCGGCCCGCAGCCATGCCTTGCGCTTGAAGTATGAGTCCGCTGTCGCTGAACTCCGCGATGCGGCTGCAGCGATGCTTCGGTCTGGCGCCAGCCAGGAGGACGTGGCGCGTTGGGTGGTGGAGCAGCGCAACGCCCTCAAGCACACGTATCGCGACCTCACGCCCGCCCCGGTCGTGGACCGCATCGTCGCCAGAACGCTGGCGCGCTACGGCAACGCCATAGGCCCCAGCGCCGATCAACTCAGGGCCGCCGGAAAGTCGTGGCGGGACATCATCGATTCCGCGTCCCGCCCAGGTGACCACGGGGATGCCTTTTTGGTATCGCGTCGTTCGGCGTAGGACGGATGTCGGCCACCAGGTATCGGTCGCCCTGAAATCACCGGTGTCGTCAACACGAGGCATTGATGAATGCGCCGCTTGATGGCTTCACCGACAAGGTGCGGCGGATGCCTTGGTCGAGCGTGCGTGAGCCGCGCAAGCTCGCACAGGTGCAGATGCCAGTCCGGAGGTCGGACCCTGGCGGCCGTCCTATGGGCCTCCATGGCGCCCTTGCCAGCACTTCTGCCTTCGGTAGGTGCGGCGGGAATAGGCGACAAGCCGGTCGCCGGCGCCCGGAACGGCGTCTTCACCGTACGGGTGTCACAGAGCTGCGCCCCAGTGCCTGCACCCAGGAATGACCTCACCGAACTTCAGGTGCACTGAGCCGAGGCGACGACGCAGTGACCGGGGTCCTCCGCTTCGAGCACAACAGGGCGCGGGAACAAGGATCCGAGGCGACGCCTCGTTGTGCAAGTTTCGGCAGCTCCTCAGAATTGCGTGTGCACACTGACCTTGTCGCAGCAAGAATCGGCCAACCCCGACTTCGGTTCTGAATGAAATACGCCTGCCCCCGTTGCCGAGCACTGAGCATCCCCGGCCTCGCCAAACGCTGGTCGGACCGCCGCTTTCCTGCGAAGTGCGCGAAATGCGGCGGCCTGTCGCATGTGCTCGCAAGTACGTCCAGCGGCATCGTCGTCGGAACATTCCTCGTCCTCTTGGGGTCGATGGTCGCGGCTGCCGGCGCGATGTCCTGGTCCCTGGCCGTGAGCGGCGTTTGCTTGAGCGTCGCCTCCAACATGTGGGCGTGGAGGCGAGCCGTGCTGATCCCCATTCCCAAGGAGAGCGTGGACAACGCGCGGGCCGTGAGCTGGGCTCTCGCCGGCGTGTATGCGCTCATCGCACTGTTGGGGAACTAGGTTGCAAGACCGCAGCACCGGACCGTGCGCGGCCGTCTTCGGCCACGTCGAAGCGACACGGGATGACAGGAGACAACGAATGCCACGCGAGCACCCGTATTGGTTTCCAGCGAAGCGCTATGGTTGGGGTTGGGGCGTCCCGATACCTGCTGGCAAGGCCGGGCCGTGCTTGTCGCCTACTTGGCGCTGCTGGGCTTGGCTGCGCTGCTTTGCCGTCCGGACCGGGAGCCCCTCGCTTTTGTCTTGCTTGCCACGGCCCTGAGCCTCGTCCTTGTCGCCGTGTGCTGGGTCGAGGGAGAGCCGCCCAGGTGGCGGTGGGGCAAGGATTGAAAGGCCGTTGCCTGCGTGGCTGTAGGCTTGCGTCATGAACTCTGCGGCGCGCGCCCCCATTCTCGACGTCAAGGACTTGTGCTTCGCGCACCCCGGGCAGCCGCCGCTGGCGGCGGGATGGAGCGCGTCCATTGGCGCCGGCGTCACGCTGTTGTACGGCGACACCGGCAGCGGAAAGTCGACGGTTCTTCGATGGATGGCGGGCAGCCTGCCCGCTGACGGCCGGCTGACCCTTGCAGGCGCCCGACTTGATGGCGAGCCGGAGGCCTATCAACGAAACGTGTTCTTCGTCGACCCGACGACCGACGCGTTTGACGAGGTCACCGCGGTCGAGTGCACGGCGTCGCTCAAGGCGGGTGATGCGCGCTTCAGCGAGGCGAGGTGGCGAGCCCTCAGCGAGGGGTTCTCCCTGACTCCGCATCTCGCCAAACCGATGTCCATGCTGTCGACCGGTTCCAAACGCAAGGTCTGGTTGGCGGCTGCGCTCGCCTCAGGACGCGCGCTCACATTGCTCGATGAACCCACGGGCGGACTCGACGCCTCATCGATTCGCCTCTTGTGGCGCGCACTCGCCGACCTCGCCGAGGGGCCTGACCGTGCCATCGTCGTTGCAAGCGCCACGCGAATCGGCTCGGTCCCGCTTTCCGGTCTGATTGAACTGCCGCTTCTTTGACGATGTCGGCCCGCGTGACAGGTGCCTTCCCGGCAGCCAGTGCCAGCCGACGCTGCCCCAGGATGCGCGCCGCCTACGGGACTCCCTCGATCCCTTTGGAACGTCATCGTGGTCATGAAGCTGTCGGGCATCCGCGCCTGTTCTCGGGCGAGTTGCCCCTGCGAATGAAACTGCGACGACTATTTAATGCAGGAGAAAGTCCTCATTTCCTCGCTGCGATTGCCGCAGCCGTCCTATTGCACCGCACCAATTGCGAATCGTCGCCCCTACGATGGGCAAATGAACTGCACCCCCAGCGTCGAGGCCGAGTTGGATCTGTTCTTCGCTTGGCTTGCCTATTTTGAAGCCAGCATTCCCCAAAGACGAAATGTCGTCACGCGCTGGTACACCAGCCCGGCATTTCAAGCCTACACAGGCTACTCGTGGTTCAAGCCCTCGACGCCCGGCGAACCGGCGTTGTGCCTCGCGACCATCCTGGTGTCCAGCGACCTTCGTGGCCAGGGCTACCTCACGCGGTTGGTCGAGCGCTTCCGGGACGGCAAGCATGGCTTGCAAGCGCGTGTCCTCTACATCGAAAACATTGCCAGCCCGCGGTTCGAGCGGTGGCTTCTCCGTGCGGGCTTCCAGCGGTGCACGCATGGCACCGGCGAGTTCTCCGCCTACTACCTGGTCCGATAGCCAGCATCGTTCAGAGCCCGCACCGCGTCCGCCGCGCGAACCCGGGTCAGACGCAAGACCGACCTGACAGGGAGGTTGTTGTCGGGGTTCCAGGGGTCATGCGAGCCAGCGCCGCAGGGCCCTCGCAGTACGAAGGTCGGCGACTTCAACGCCTTGGCCGAAGTCGTCGACCACCGACAGCGCGGCACGCGCCGCGCGGCGATCGCGAGGCGCAAGGAAATACGCGAGGCTCATTGCTGCGCGAAGCTCCAGCGACTTCATCTGGCGTTCGCGGGCCAGCGCGACGGCCTCGCGAAGGCGCGTTTCGGCTTCATCCGTTGCGTGCGGGGAGGCGGCCAGCAGCAGGTGGCCGTAAAGGCGGTGTAGCTCCGGTCCATAGAGTCCGTCGTATTGCTTCGGTTCAAGCGACCGCAGCATGTCGAGACCCTTGGCGGGGTGCCCCGTCCGCGCGTAGATCTCAGCAACGAGGCCGAAGCTGATGCTGGCGCTCCAGGGCCAACCTGCACGCAATGAGGCCGGTAGGCTTTTCTCAGCGATGTGAATCGCTTCCTCGGTGCGGCCTTCCTCCACCAGAAGCCGCGCGAGGATGATCGAGGCATGCTCGGGCCCGCCCATCACGCCATGGGCGCGGCCAAGGCTCGAGGCCGCCTTGGCGTGCAGGTTCGCTGCACCATGGTCGCCAAGGTGGTAGTAGACGACAGCGGCGAGCTGGTGTGCGAGCACGGTCGTGCCCGGATGACGCACCCGCCTGGCCAACTGCAGGCCGCGCATGGTGGCGTCGCGTGCCTGGTCGAAGTTGCCGAGCAGCCACGCGCCAATGGCGCCCATCTGGTGGCAGCAAACCCCAGGGTCGTGCGTGCCGTAGTTCCACCATGCCGCGGGTTCATGCTGGCGATAGAGGAGGTGGCCCTGGTCCAGATGAGGCTGGGCTTCCTTCGGCCGCCCCAGTGCGATCGCAGTCGACCACAAGGAATGTCGGGCCTCAAGTCGCATGTATTCGTCATCGCCCGCGACACGCCGAAGCCCAACGGCCAATTCCCCTGCACGCTCGTACTCGCCGCGGCTGCAGTGACAGCCCCAGAGCCCGAACAGCACAGGAAACCGGCGCGAGGTGTCGCCCAGACGATCGCAGAGTTCGAGCGCCTGTGCATAGCATGCCTGGACGTCCCCGTCCCAACCGCCCTGGGTCGCCATCAACGCGGGCCCGAGGCCGACCAGTGACTCGAGGGTGCCGACGAGCGAATCGCGCGTTTCAGGCAGGCCCGCTGCCAAGGCCAACGCCTTTTCGAAGAATCCGATCGCTTCGCGAGGGGCCGAGCGCATGACCGCCCTGGTGCCCGCATCGTTGAGGTATGAGATGGCTTTCACCTTCAGCCCGCCGCGCAGCGCGTGGTGGGCCAGCCATTCGGCATGTTCGCCGGTTCGATCGCGATAGAGTGCTTCGATGGCGGCGACAACTCGCGCGTGCAACTCGCGACGCCGTTTGCCGAGCAGACTCGCATAGCTGACCTCATGCGCCAGAGCATGTTTGAACGTGAACGCGCGGTCGGGGAAGAGCGCCGTCTCGTAGAGAAACTCGGCCGCCTGCAGCCGCGCAAGCGCCGATCGCAGCACGTCCTCGGCGACTCCGGCGATCGATCGCAGCAGGGCGAACGGAACGTCCTTGCCGATCACGGCAGCCGCTTGCAGCAGCTGCTTGTCGTCAGGATCGAGACGATCGATGCGTGCCGCCAAGATCGCCTGCACGGTCGCGGGGATCTTGGCTTCCGCCGATTGGCCCAACCGATAGGCGCCCGGGCACCCGGCAAGCGCGCCGGTCTCGGCCAGTGCGGATACGCATTCCTCGATGAAGAGCGGGTTGCCTTCGGTGCGCTCGACGAGGTGCTGCCGCAGATCGCGCAGTTCGCTTGCCTGGCCCAAGAGCGCGTCGAGCAACGCCCCGGCGGATGCGCGCGGCAAAGGCTCGAGGCGCAATTGCCGGTGTTGCGTCTTCTGCCGCCGCTGATGCTTGGCTTCGGGCCGGTGGCTCACAAGCAATAGCAGTTTCGCAGCAGGCAGGCCCTCGACCAATGCGTCGAGCACCGCCCGGGTTTCCGTGTCGATCCAGTGAACGTCTTCGAACACGAGGACGACGGGCCGCACTTGGCTCTCGCGCAGGACGAGCCTCCTGAGGGCGTCGAGGATGGCTTGACGTCGCTGACCGGGGTCGAGGCGCTGCCAGGGGTCGTCTTCGGGAAGCACGTCCAGCAGCGCCCAAAGGGCAGGCAGCGTGGCCTCCAGAGTGCGATCGAGCGACCGCAACCGGGCGGCCACGCGATCGCGGACTCTGCGCGCGTCGTCTCGTTCCTCGATCGCGAAGTAGGTCTTGAGTGCTTCGATGACGGGCAGGTAGCCCTTCGCTCTGCCATAGGAAACGCAGCCCGTTTCGAGGACGAGGCAGCCCTGGGTGCTGCGAGCGTGAACGAACTCGTGCAGAAGGCGTGACTTGCCGACTCCTGCCTCGCCGACCACCGTGACGAATTGCCCGTGGCCCCGGGCTGCAAGGTCAAAGGCATCCGCCAACGCGTCCATTTCGCTATCGCGACCTACGAATCGACCCAGCTCCCGGGTTGCCGCGGCCTGCAGCCGGGCCGGCGCCGGGCCGACACCGATCAGTTCATAGGCCTCGACCGGCTCGCGCAGACCCGCGACGGCGATCGGCCCCAACGGATTGGCCAGCATGCGCCCCTGCGCAAGGCGGAGCGTCTCGGCGGTGATCAGGATCGAGCTCGCACTCGCGCTCGCCATCTGTTCCATGCGAGCGGCGAGGTGTGTGGTCTGTCCAACCGCCGTGTAGTCCATGTGCAAGTCGCTGCTGATCGAGCGAACGACGACTTCCCCGGAGTTGACGCCCACCCGGATCTCAACCGGCGTGGTGCCTGCGCGGCGCAGCCCTTCGCTGTAGCGTGCCACAGTCGCTTGCATTCGAAGCGCCGCGCAGCATGCACGCACTGCGTGATCTTCATGGGCGATCGGCGCACCGAACAGTGCCATGATGCCGTCGCCCATCACTTGGTTGACGGTGCCCTCGTAGTAGTGGACCGCTTCCATCATTTGCTCGAGCATCGGGTCGAGGATGTTGCGAGCCTCTTCAGGGTCACGCCCGACCAGCAACTCCATCGAACTTTTCATATCGGCAAAGAGCACGCTGATTTGTTTGCGCTCGCCTTCGAGTGCCATCCGGGAGTCGATGATCTTTTCGGCCAGATTTCTCCGGATCGATACCTCCGGCGGCGCAGGATGCATTGCCACGGGCGTTCCCGACAGGAGCGGATGCGCACAGTCGTTGCAGAACTTGGCCCCTTCCGGGTTGTCGTGCTGGCAATGAGGGCATCTCATGGTCGTTAAATCTTGCGACTAGTTGCTCCGAGGTGATCCCGCTCGCCTTCAGCTCCAAGACGACATTCCTGCCATCGCGATCCATGTCTTCGAAGAAGGCGGTCCGGACGCGATGCCGGCCGGCCTCCCCAGCTCGCAGCCATCGGGCTTCTGTGCGCCGGCCTGGTTGGTGCGCGACGCGCGTTCGAAAGCCAGGGCTTGCGACTCAAGCAGGCCGTGGCACGCAGCGCAAAAACCCTTTCACTGCCTCGTCCGACCCGGGCCCCTCTTCCGACTCGTCCGACTCTTCCGACAAATCCTCAAGAACGTTCGGGCTTCTTCGCATGAGCGGCCGTGTGCTCGTCGCCTTCCGGATCGTGCCACCCGCGCGTCGGGCCACCCGCCTCGCAACCCGCGAAAGTGGCGGTGCTCCCGTGGTCCGACCCACGAGATCAGCGCCGCCCTGGAGCGGCCGTTCGGAGCGTCGCCGATGCCCCGTGAAGGTGTGCGAGCGATGTGCCTGGGACAGGAGTGAACACCTCAATGCTCCACGGCAAACAACCGCCATTCATCAGAATTTCCCTTCAGGCGTCGCATCCCCCGATCCTGAAATGACAGTCCGGAGCCCGCCACCAGATCCCTGACGGTGCCCGAAACAAGCACCTCGCCCGTTTGCGCATGATTCGCCACACGCGCACCTGTATGCACTGCAATGCCCGCAACCTTGTCGCCGATCACTTCACACTCCCCGGTGTGCAACCCGGCACGGATCTCGAGCCCGAGCGCGCGTACCTCGCGGGAGATCGCGCACGCGCAGCGGACGGCGCGAGCCGGCCCGTCGAAGGTGGCAAGGAAGCCGTCACCCGCGGTGTCGATTTCACGGCCCCGGAAATGCGCCAGTTCGCGACGAACCACTGCATGGTGACTTTGGAGTAGATCATTCCAACCGCGATCGCCCAGCGCGGCGGCGCGTTCGGTCGCTCCCACAATGTCGGTGAACATGACAGTGACGAGCAGCCTTTCGGGCTCGGTGCCGCTCCGAACGCCGGTGAGGAACTCTTCAACCTCATCGAGAATGACCTCGCAGTCGCAGCCCCAAGGGATGTGGTCGATGCCGTGCAGTTCGACCAGCTTCGCTCCGCTGATGCGCTCGCACATGTATTGGCTGGCACCGAAATCGATGAGCCGCTCGTTGCGGCTGTGCAAGATCAGCGTAGGAACGCGGACCGCGGGCAGCACATGGCGAATATCGATGTCCATGTTCATGCGCAACAACGCAGCCGCCGCGGCAGGGCTCGCACTGGAGCGCAGCCAGTGCGCCCACCAATGACGGCACCGTTCGTCGTCGGCTTTGCTCGGCCACCGTTGCTCGATGCCGACAGTCCCGCCCCAGTTGCGTTCCACCTCTTCGGCAAAAGCAAGGGCCTGTTCCCTGGTCGGGCCCCACGGATAGTCAGGCCCCTTGATGCGCCGCGAAAAAGCACCGCCCATGATGAGCGCAGTGGCTCGATCCGGGTATGTGGCGGCGAACAGCGCGCACATCGCGCCTCCTTCCGAATAGCCGAACAAGGCGGCATGTTGCGAGCCCACTGCGTCCATTACCGCGCGCACGTCGTCCATGCGGACTTCAAGACTGGGCATGTCGGTGACGCGGTCTGACAGACCGGTTCCCCTCTTGTCGAACATGATGAGGCGGGAGAACGAGGCGAGCCGCGACAGCATCCGCGCCAGCCCTGGCTCCTCCCAGAAAACATCGAGATTGGAGACCCACCCCGGAACAAGCACGAGATCGCGCGGACCATTGCCAATCGTCTGATAAGCGATGTTGACGCCACCGCTCTTCGCGTAATGGGTCGTGGGAAGCATTGAGGTCTGCCCTTGAAGCTTCGGTCTTCCGGTGTAGGCAGGAAGCTTGCCACAAATCGAAGCGCTTCGCGACCGCCTCCCGCCACAGCCGTGGGCACGCGTGGCACCACGATGGCGTGGCCGCGTTCAATGCGCGCGGTAGCGGAAGCAATCCGCGCGATAGAAAAGGCATTGCGCGCGGCCACCTATGCAACAACAGCGCTGCAATGCGTGATGGAGCTCGACGCGGGAACCGCTCGCAGGTCAGGGCTTCCGGTTTCCGGCCTTGACCGCGTCCTTCGCTGCCTCCTTCACGTCGCCTGCGGCCTTCTGCACTGTCCCTGCAGCTTTGTTAGCCGCACCTTCGGCCTGCATCTTCTCGCTGCCAACGACCTTGCCGACCGCTTGTTGAACGTCACCCTTGGTCTTTTCAATGGAGCCCTTGACTTGGTCCTTGTTCATAGCAATTCCTTGGTTACCGTGGCGTGTCGCCACGACATCGGGGTATGGACCGGTCGCGGCGCAAAGATGTCAGACAGCGCGCCGAAGGCGCGTGGCTTGTCGGGATTGTGTCTTTTGACATGCCCAGCACGAAGCGCTTGAAATGAGGCCGCCGCGATGACTCGTTCGGTTGTATCGCGTGCGTCTGAGGTCTAAGCTTCGCACCGGCAATGACCACTGAAAGGAGGAGCGATGAGAAACGTTCCATCCATGCAAGCCTTGCGTGCGCTCGGCGCGGTGTCGCTCGCACTCGTGGCTGCGTGCGGTGGCGGCAGCAGCGGCGACGTGGGGAGCGGCGGGCAGGGCAGCGCTGCCGCTCCCGCAGGCAAGGTGCAAGGCGCACCCGCTTCTGCAGCCAAGCCGACGGCCATCGCGGAGCCGGGCGCGGCACTGATCACCCCGACGCCGGGCAGCAAGCTGCCCGGCCGCACGGCGACCTTCGTCTGGTCGGATCGAGGCGCCAGTGAATACAGCCTCACGATCGAGTCGCCCCCCGGGGCCCCGCCCCTGCAGGACATCGTGACGAGTTCGACCTCGTTGAGCGTGAGTGACCTGCCGGTCGACGGTGGCGAGATCATGGTGCGGCTCGGCTCCCGCGTCGATGGGGAATGGCTGCCTGCCAATGCGTACACCTTCACGGCCGCGGGCTACACCCCGGCGCAGTCCACCGCCGCAAGCAAGCCCTGGTCCGACCCCATTGCTTTGCCGCTGGTGCCCGCCTCGGCTGCCCAACTGCCGGACGGCAGACTGCTGTTGTGGTCGGGGCGCTCGCCCAACGACTTTTCCAAGAGCAGCTGGCACGCCTGGACCTTCACGTCGGTGTTCGATCCGGCGACGCAGACGGCCGGTGGCCTCTCGATCACGGCCACCGCCCACCAGATGTTCTGTCCCGGACTCAGCATGCTGGCCGACGGCAGCATCCTGGTCAGCGGCGGCAGCAATGCGACGCGCACATCGCTGTACAGCCCGGCGCTGGGACGCTGGGCGGTCGGCGCCCAGCTCGGGATTGCGCGCGCCTACAACGCCAGCACGATCTTGTCCGATGGCTCCGTGTTCACGGTCGGCGGATCGTTTGACGGCGGACTCGGCGGCAAGTCGGGCGAGCTTTGGTCCGCGAGCACCCGGACCTGGCGCACATTGGCCGGCGTGCCGTCCGACATGCCGAGCGCGGCCAATGCCTCCGATCCCCCGCTGAACGGCCCCGACGCGGCCGGGGTGTACCGCGGCGACAACCACATGTGGCTGTTCGGTGTCGCCGACGGCTGGGTGTTCCACGCGGGGCCTGCCGCCGCGATGCATTGGATCGACACCCGCGGCAGCGGTGCGATCTTGCAGGCCGGCTTGCGTGGCGACGACCCCTACGCCATGACCGCCAGCGCCGTGATGTACGACACCGGCAAGATTCTCAAGCTCGGCGGCGCCCCCAACCACGACAGCGGCGACGCCTTCAACACGGCCTACATCATCGACATCCTGTCCGGCCCGCCCAATGCACCCGCCGTGCGAAAGGTGGCGCCGATGGCCTACGGGCGCACCTTCGTCAACAGCGTGGTGCTGCCCAATGGCGAGATCGTGGTGATCGGCGGTCAGACGCAGCCCTTGATCTTTTCCGATGCGTACAGCGTGCTGGCAGCCGAGCTCTGGAGCCCGGCGACGGAGAGCTTCACGACCTTGCCGCCGATGCAGAAGCCCCGCAACTACCACAGCGTGGCCTTGTTGCTGATGGATGGCCGCGTGCTGTCGGGCGGTGGCGGCCTGTGCGCCTGTAGCGGGGACCACCCGGATGCGGAAATCTACACGCCGCCCTATCTGCTGGCACCCGACGGCTCGCCCGCTCCGCGCCCGGCCATCGCGGCCGCGCCGGCCACGGCCACGTGGGGCAGCCAGATCAGCGTGCAGACCGACCGCGCGGTGGAACACTTCGCGCTGGTGCGCATGAGCTCGGTGACCCATTCGGTGAACACCGATCAACGTCGCATTCCGCTCTCCTTCAGCGGCGCGGAGGGCAACTACCAGTTGAGCATCCCGGCCGAGCGCGGGGTCGTGCTGCCGGGCAACTACATGCTGTTCGCACTGGACGCCAAGGGCGTGCCGAGTGCGGCGCGCACGCTCAACATCCAGTAGTGACCCGCCACGCTCACACGCCGGGACGGACGATGGCGCTGGGACTCGCAATAGCGTTGACGACGCGCGCCGGCTTCGGAGGGCAAGAGCCTTCCGTGCCGCCCTCGGTGTCGCGCGGCGCGCGCCTGTTCGACGGCACGGAGCCGCTGGCCGGCACCCTGTCCGGCCACAGCGCGCCCCTGCCCGCCGCAGCGACGCGTTGCAGCCAGTGCCATGCCGGCCCGGGTGCGCCCGGTGCGACGGGTTCTTCCTTCGCGCCACTGCTCGATCGGCACCTGCTGCTTGACGCCCGGCCGCGCCGTGGCGGGCCGCCCGTGGCCTACGAAGCGGTGACCTTTTGCCGAACCTTGCGCACCGGCGTTGACCCGGCTCATGTCGTGCTGCCACGCGCGATGCCGCGCTTCGACGTCGACGATGGCCAGTGCGCGGCCCTGTGGGAGTACCTGACGCAGGAGATCCGCAAATGAATGCGCCCCTCCTCCATGCCCGTCATCCCCCAGTGCGGTCGGCTCGCCGGCGTCTGCTGACGGCGGGCGCGTTGGCCTTGCTGGGGATGCCCGACACGGGCCGCGCCGCTGTCGGCGTGGGTCCCGTGGTGCCCGCGGTGGCCGCCCCGGCGTTGCCGCTGCGACGCCATGACGGTGCCGCGCGCACGCTGCAGGTGCAATTGCGCGGAGCGGTCACCGCCGTCCAATTGATGTTCACCGGCTGCAGCACGGTCTGCCCGATCCAGGGCGCCTTGTTCGCAGCGCTGCAGGCCGCCATGGCGGCCGAGCGCGGTACGACGCTGCGCCTGCTGTCGCTGAGCATCGATCCTCTGGCGGACGATCCCGCCGCCCTCAGTGCCTGGTTGCGACGCTTCAACGCAGGTCCTGCATGGAGCGCGGCCGCCCCCACCCGCGAGGCGCTCGAGGGCATGCTCACGCTGTTCAAGGGCGCAGCGGCCGCGGGCGATCGCCATACCGGCCAGGTTCACGTGTTCGACCGCGACGCCCGGCTGGTCTGGCGCACCACCGAACTGCCGCCGACGGCGGAGGTCATGGCCGCACTTCGGCGCGCTGCATAGCCGCCGCCCCAAGCCGTGGCGCCGGCGGCGGGAGCTACCGCAGCGCTTCGCGCAGCCACATCACCGGGTCGGCCGGGAAGCCAGGCGAGGCCGCGCTCACCCATCAGCGCCACCTGTACATGCGGGCCGTTCGCGAGCCGGTCGATGGCGGTGAAGGTATGGGGCAGGTGCAGGGGCACGTTCTGCCAATCGCAGCCCAGGTACACGGGCACCTCGACTTGCCCCAGCATGGGCAGCATGTTTCGCTTCTCCCCCCAGGCGTCGCGCAACGGGTGTTCGACCGCGACGGCGCGCCAGAGGTCGTCCCACGGGTGGGCGGCATGATCGAGCTTGAGGATCATCTTCAGCCCCGCGATCGCGGCCTCGCCGTTCAGTGCTTCGAACTTGCGGTGCACGCCCGGCTTCAGCAGCAGCGAGCGCACGGCCTCCAGCAGGTGGCTGCGCCACAGCTTGTTGGTGCGCCCGGCCGTCATGCCGATCATGTAGAGGAAGGGCGTGATGAACCCACTGCTCATCAGCCCGTGGTGCATGCTGGAGCCATACAGATCCCAGGTGCCGGCCACCGGCATGATCGCCTTGAGGTGGGGCGGCCTTTCGACGGCGGCTTCCATCTGTGTGCAGGCGAAGTAGCTGAATCCGACCATGCCGACGTTTGCCGTCGGACCACGTCTGCGTCCCCGCCCATTCGACACGGTCGTGCATGCCGCGGCGCTCCTGCCCGTCCATGAAGCCGAAGACGCCCTCCGAACCGCCGGTGCCACGCAGGTTGGCAATCACGTGCACGTAGCCGCGCGGCACGAAGAAGTCGCTGGCGCCGGCTTCGACGAAGCCCAGCGGCGCTCCCAGGTTCTGGATCTGGCGCGGATAGGGTGATGCTGCCACGAGTTACCGCGTAGCGACCCGTCTGCGCGGGTCGGTAGACGTCGGCCAACAGCCGGGTGCCGTCGCCCAACCACCTCGTCTTCGTCGCGCACGACCGTGTGCACTGGTTGTGACAAGTCACGATGGTCGCGCCCCGTCGTTTGCGGACCGTTCCGGTGGCGTTGGCCTTCGTCGATGCCGGAGGATTGAAAGGTGCTCATGGTCTTTTCGTGTCCAGGAGAATGCTTGCGCCTCACGCCAAAGATGCGTTGGCCTTGACCTTGATCATCGGTGCGGCGTGGGTCTATCAGTGGCTCCGGTGTCCCAAAGCTGATCCTCACGTTCCGGATCGCGTTGGGCAGTCCTCGACATGGCCGGCTTGGACCCAGCACGTCGCCTCCCGACAAGAGGCAGGCGCACCGGAGACGATGGCCGGTCATCCAGATGCCAGGCAGCCCTCGGCATCGACGACCGGCCTCAAGGCAATTCAGACCTGGCTGGCCCAACGCCCGACGACACAAGCGCAGACACAAGTGCAGACACGGCAACCGAGGCGCAGCCCCGACCTATGGACCCATCACAGGGAGCCGATGCAAGGCGGACCCTGCATCCCTCCGCTCGACATCGGTGCCGTGGTCGGGACCGCGCGCCTGTTTCAGCCCCGCATGTCGGCGGAATCGTCGACTGCCTGATTCGGCACTGTGACCCGAAGGGACCTCGTGCCGACGATGTCGACACAGGCAAGCTTCAGCAACAGCCCACCATGCTGCGCCGCCATTGCCCGAGATAGGCGCCGCCCGGCGTTGCCGTTCGTTGCAGGTTGGCGAACAGTCCGCGTCGACGATCGCTGCTTGCTGCGAAGATTGACCGATAGCCCTGCAGATCGTCGTCGCCCAGCGCCGATGGCACTGCGGGCCCGTTGTCGCCGGCCGCTCGAGGCGTGGCTGTCAGCGCCATCGTGCTGCCGAGCCCGGCGTAGAGACAGCGCCCGCCAAAGGCTCTGCGCAGCGCCGTGAAGGTCGGCTCGCCGGTGCAGTGACCGGGGGCGACGTACGCGACCTTGTAGGTGTCGAAGCGCTGGGAAAGCGAGCTCCCTGGTCGATCGGGAGTGCGACCTCGCCCGCTTGGAGAGCGGTTCGCCGGAGACAACTTCTCGGTCGGATTGACCGTGGTGGCAACGCAGTGCTTCGCTCCGAGCGCGGGGCCCTCTGGCCGCTCAGTCCGTGAGCGAGATTCCTCAGGCGTCGACCGCTTGCAGCCCCGCCCGCCAATTCGCAGTGACGAACAATATACTAACGGCAAGAGCTAAAAACACGCACAATCGCACGAACTCTGCAGCAATTGCCGTGAATCAGAGCCGCAACCAAACATACAAACCGATGCCGTTAGTATATTTATGATCTCATCCCTGTCTCTTTTCGACGAGGTCGCTGCCCAGCGGGATCTGCTCGACGCCTTCGACGCGTGGCTGACGGATCAGCGCGGGACCGGTGCTCTGCGGCAGCCGGGATCGATCGAGGTGTATCGCGAGATGTGGCACGGCTTCATGGGCTGGTGCCTGGCCCAATCGCCACCTGTCACGCTGGAGTCGCTTGACGTGCACGATCTGCAGGCGTTTCAGGCTGCCCGCTTCGGCATGAAGAGCGCGGACCTCTCCCTGACTCCCCGGCACGCCCTTCGGCTGGTGCGCCTGATCGACCGGGTGCTGCGCCACCGCGCAGCGCAGTCCAACGATCAACCGAACACGGCGGTCTCGGAATGGCTCATCGACAACCCCCACGTGCGCTATGCCGAGGCCGCCAGCGCCGACCCATTGCCAGAATTTCTCTCAGTAGCTGAGGCAAAGCAGCTGATTGCGTTCCTGTCCAACGCGCGCCCTCGCCCAGGCCTCACCGGCGCACGTCGCGATGCCCACGCGGCTTTCACGTGGCAGGAGCTCCGCAATCGCGTTGCCGTCGCGCTGCATCTGGGAGGGGGCCTGACACCTGCAGAGGTGCGTGCGCTCACACTGAGTTCACCGATCTCACGGGGCGGCCGCATGCGGGATCGGCCCTGGAAGATCTCCATCCCCGCCAGCGGGAACTCCCCAGCGCGCGAGACACCCATAGCGCCTTGGGCCGGCGAGCTCCTGCAGCACTGGCTCCAGGTTCGCTCGGAACGAAAGATTCCAGGCGACATGCTCTTTCCTTCAACGGCCGCGGGCAAGCCCTGGAGCAAGCAATCCCACTATTCGACAACGAGGCAACTGCTCGCGGATGCCGGTCTCGATGACAGCGAAGGCGGAACCTTCAAGCTTCGACACACCTTTGCGATGCGGCAACTGCGCCGTGGCACGGCGCCTGCGGAAGTGGCTCGCTGGCTCGGCGTTGAGGTGGCAGTGATGGATCGCTACAAGCACGTCGTGAGCAGGCCAATGGACGTTGTCTGAAGGCGCTTGGCGAATGTGTGAGAACTGTCAGTACCAAGTGCGTCGAAGGGGGTATCAGAAAGCCAATCAGCGAACTTCTTGCCCATTCATCATCTTTGCATCCGAAGTGGCAGAATCACGGCCCAAGGAGTCGCAGTACTCTTTCAACCGGGAATGAATAGAAAGCAAGCAATGGCACAAACCTATAAACAGCTTCAAAAGCAAATCGAGCAACTCCAACGCCAGGCTGATGCGTTGCGTGACAGCGAAATCAAAGGCGTTGTCGACCGCATCAAGGTCGCGATTGCGCACTACGGCCTGACTGCCGCCCATCTGGGCCTTGACTCCGTTTCGAGCAAGGCCACGGGAAAGAAGACTGCAAAGTCCTCCGCCCAGTTCAGCGATGGAGCCGGCAACGTGTGGTCAGGCCGTGGCCCGCGTCCGCGCTGGCTGCGTGAAGCGTTGGCTGCGGGTCGATCGATCGACGATTTCCGGGCAGGTTCGAGCACCAAGTCGAAGTTGGCTTCTGCGATCGGTCAAATGGAAGCTGCAAAGTCTGCAGCGAAAGCACCCGCCAAGAAAGCCAAGCGCGCACCTTCGAAGGTCACGTACAGCGACGGCGCGGGCAATTCGTGGACCGGTCGTGGTCCGAAGCCACGGTGGCTGAAGGCCGCAATCGACAGCGGCAAGACGCTGCAGGACTTCGTGAAGTAATCGCTCTCGCGCCACAGCAAAAACTCTTCTTCCGTCCGGTCCTCTGGCGTCGAGCTCTACGCTCCTTCAGCGTCCTTGGATCGGACCTTCATCGAGAGTCTGCCTCTTGCCACCGCGATTGCAGGATTCAATCTCGCAGCTCTGAGCGCGACACCTTCGAGCGCCCGAGTTCCGAGTCATTCGTTGCGTTCAGCGAGGCCAGCTTCCTGTCATACGCACGCCGGGCGGCCTCCACGGCCTCCGCGGGCCCACACAACGTGAGGCTGGCCCAGCCATCACGGAGTTCCTCGCCCTTGGCGGCGTCCAGCACTGTTTTCCTGATCGCGTAGATACGCTGAAAGATAACCCCGTACTCTGCGGCCAGCAGTTTAGGGCGCTCGTTGTCGAGGAACAGGCGCCGGGCGATTTCCAGCGTTCGGGGGCCGAAGCGGCGCTCTTTGGCAATCCGCTCCAGTTGCGCCTCGTCAACGGTCGTAGTCATGTGTCGGCAAGCTCATGAACAGGCTCATCAGGCCCAAATACAGCCAGTAGAGCATCAGCATGCCCATCGAGAACGCCAGCATGCCCCAGCGCGGAAAATGTGGGTCTCCAATCAAAAACCCGAAGATCAGCGTCACCAGAAAGCTCAGAAAGGCGACTGGCACGAGCAGCGCCCGCACGATCGGCTCACCGAGTACAAGCAACGCGCAAATCGCAATTCTCGTCAACTGAAATGCTGCCGCGCCGGCCCAACACAATGCCGCCACGACGCACGGCCGGGACCTGAAAGCAGGATCCGCCCATTCCTTCGCATGCCGAGCCCCATTCATTCTTTTTCTTCCGTGGCCCAGCACACCAGGCGCAATTCCCCCAAGGGGACCGAACGGCTGGACCCATCGCCAAATCGCACCTCCCCCACGTCGCCGTCGTGCGCCTTGATCCGAAGCGACCCACGACGTCCCTCGTGGACCACAACCAGCACTGTGCGTCCCCCGCTGGGCCATGTCGATCGGGCGCTCACACGCCGTATCTCCGCCGCCTCGACTGGGTCGCAACGCGCGCGGGCAAGCAACGCATCGACGCTGGACCGATTCACGGCTAAATCACTGGCGACGACAAGGGCCAGCGTTTCCGGCGCTTCGCGCCAAGCCGAGACCAGCCGATAGAGCGTGCGCACGTCTGCACCGACGCGACCCTGCGCAACAGCAGTCTTCAACGCGTCCGGTGCGTCGATGAGTGCCGCAGCTTCCGTGATGAAAGAGCGCGGCTTCGCCAGTCGCCTGGCGATCTCGGCCCGCGACGCTCCCTCGCGTTCACGTTCGCTGATGAATTGCGCCAGGTCGAACGCGGACATGTCTTCGCGGTGCAAGTTCTCAGCCGCCTGGGCAAACGGATCGACTCGCTCGTCGATGAACGCCGGCACCGTGACCAGCCCGGCTTGTCGCGCTGCCCTCACACGGCGTTCTCCACGGTTGACGACATAGCGGCCGACCGCAGCCGGATGGCTGCGCACCGACACCGGCTCAAGCACGCCATGCAGGCGAATGGATGCACTCAGCTCCTCGATGCTTTCCTCTCTGAAGCTACGTCGCGGTTGTGCGGGATCGAAGTCCAGCATCGACAGGTCGACCTGTATCGGCGGGCATGGCAGAGAGACTCCCTCCCCTGCCGCCAGCAGATCAGAGGGGCGGAATTGCGAGAGGGCGCTGAGGTCAAGGGCATCCAGATCGCTCATGCCGTCGCCTCCTGCCCCGCCTTCGAGTGGCCTTCGATGCACACCTGGAGCCGCTCGAAGACCTCCTTCAGTTCCGCGCTCGCGGCTCGCGCGGCGCTCTTGGGCAATGCCCAGACCGCTCGCTCTTGCGCAAGCGCCTCGGGAATCGCAGAGCGCATCGACACCACTGCCGGAATCACAAATTCCGGATAAGTCCTGACCAGTTGCTGCATCGCAAGCTTCTGTCGCGCCGAATGCGCATTGAAGCGGTTCAGCACAATCCCCGCCAGGTGCAGCCGCGGGTTGTATCGCTTGCGCACGCCGAACACGGTTTTGAGCATGTCGGTCACCCCGTCGATGCTGTATTCCTCCAACTCGATCGGACAGACCACCGCGGTCGCCGCAATGAGCGCCGCACTCATCCGCAGGCCCAGCGCGGGCGGCGTGTCGATGACCACGGTGTCGAACTGTTCCGAGACCCGGCGCACGCTGCTGCGAAAGGTCGGAATGACCTGTTCGGCCTTCGCCAACTCGATATCCGCCAGCTTTTTTGACGCACGCACCAAGGTCATGGAACATGGCGCGCGCCGGATGGACCAGTCGAGCGATCGATCCTCGAACAATGCCACCGACGCCACGTCGGAGTCGAACCGCCGCAACGTCTTCGATGCATTCGCCTGGGTGTCCAGGTCGATGAAGCACACCGACTGGCGATGCACATCCGCGAGCCACCATGCATAAAGCACCGACAGAGTCGACTTGCCGACACCACCCTTCTGGTTCCCAAACACGACCACATTCGACATGGCAGCACCTCACCGATTTCGCGCTCGCCGCAAGCGCCGATCTGTCAACTCGCTACAAGAGGTAAAGCACTTTTCCAAGTGCGTTGCCTCGGTCGCAACCGTCCAGTGGCACATGGGTTGCGACTTCGCACCACCGGCTGGCGACTTCTCAATGTTTTCGCGCAGTTAGCGTAGTCCTTCTTTTTTCGTTTGTCGAGATGTTCTATAGCTAACTATAGAATTTCATGTGATCTGCTTTTGTTGACAACCGGGATCGTAGTGGCGGACATTGCGCCCATGCGAGTTGCGTGCGGTCATGGCGGCATGTTTACGAGACAGGAGTGGCGATCGGCTGCGATCACATTCATCGTCGTGGTGGGCTGGATGTCATGCGCGAACGGCGCTCTTGCGCAAGCTGCAAGTTCTGCGCAGCGATTTGTTATCCCGGCCCACCAGGTGGCGCGTGACAACGATCGAATTGAAATCCTCCGGCAGGAGCTGTACAGATCCGAAACCCTGCTGGAAGCACTCGCCCACCGAATGGCCGAGCGTCTGGCTGCGTCCGATGCCACGGGCGCAGCAGATGCCGAAGAACAACTCCGCCGCACCCGAGAAGACATCGTCGGACTTCAGCGCGAACTCGCCATCGTGACGCGTCCCGCTGGCTCGAAGACTAGCGGAGGCGCGGTCGCCGTGCCCAGGGCCACGCCGACGGCATCGCCGTCTGCGACGCCACCGACCACGCCACGAATCACGCCGTGGTGGGACGTCTACGGCAAGGGTCGCCGCGCCGACCCCGTCGTCCCGGTTTCCGTAGCACCGCCTCCTGAACAGGCGGTGCGAACTGTTTCTGCCCGTCGACTGGAGTAGAGCCCATGCTTCCGAGAACTTTCGTTCACAATTCGGTGCCATCCCAATTCATCACGGTTACCCATGGCCACCGCCGTTCGGCTCAAAACAAAGACAGACAAGACCTCTCGCCCGACCGGCAATCCGGTAAGCCAGCTCGAGCTTGTCGAGCTGCTCCACAAGCGGGCGGTGAACGAAGTGATCATCGTCGAGGTGGATCCTGGGAGATTCCAGATGCAACCCATCGTTGCCTGGCGCTTCGGGCGGAGCGTCCTGATCGGATCCTCGGGTCAGCCGAGGACCTTTCGCAGCCTGGAAACCCTGATCACCCATCTGAAGACGCTGGGAATCGGGCGAACTCTCGTGCGGCTCGAGCTTCTGGACTAGTCGACCCGGCAATCCGCTCACCCTGTTGGGCCCATTCCCTCTGGGTCACGCTGCTGCCAGCTCTCTGTACGATCCTTCCCGATCTGGCCCAGGCCGGCAGCCCGTTCGCCACCGGCGCGAATGCCACCCAACAGCAGCTCACCATGATCCTGACACCGATCGCCGCGGTTGCCGTCATGGTGTCCGGCGCGATGGCCTGGTTCGGACGCTTGAGTTGGTGGTGGATGGTCGCCGTCGTCATCGGCACCGTGCTGGTCTTCGGCGGCCCCCAGATCGTCTCCTGGATTCGCGGCCTCTTCGGCGTCTGAAGGACAGCGACCATGAGCCGCAACCAGGGGATCTTGGCAGACCCACTCTTCGTGGGGATGACCCGGCCGTCGATGGTCTGGGGGGTCACCTACTCGGCCATGATGTTCAACCTCATCGTCATCACCGAATCCTTCATCGTGACGAAGAACCTTGCATGGCTCTTGGCCTTCGTGCCCGTCCATGGGGTGCTGTATCTGGTGTGCCTCTACGAGCCGCGGTTCTTCGACCTCTTGCAGCTGTGGGGACGTACGCGCCTGCCCGCGATGCTCCGGGGAAACCTGCGGTACTGGCGCGCCAGCTCCTACAGCCCCCTGACGCTGGACCTGCCCGACGACCGCGGCCGCCGGCGCAGTGCGCCAGTCTGGATTTGATCGGAGTGATGATCGATGCAACTGCTCTCACGCGCCGAGAACCTTTTGCGCCGCGAGGTCGGGGCTGCGGCCATGATTCCGCTGGTCGCCCATGTGCACGAGCATGTGGCGCGCACTCGCGCGGGCGACTACGTCCAAACCCTGCGGCTGGCAGGCGCCAGCTTCGAGAGCGCCGACGACGAGGACATCAACAGCTGGCATGAGCGCCTCAACGTCCTGCTGCGCAATCTCGCCTCGCCGAATCTGGCGCTCTGGACCCATGTGATACGCCGGCGCGAGACCGCCTACCCGGTCGGGCGCACCGTCGCTGGGTTTGCGCACGAGCTCGAACAACGCTACCGCCGCAAGATGGCGGACGAACAACTCATGGTCAACGAACTGTTCGTCTCGGTTGTCTACCGTCCCCAGCCTACTCGATTGGGCAACGCAGCCCTGCGCTTGCTCAAGCGTACAGACCCTCATGGAGAGCGCACCGAACTCCGGGATTCCCTGGACGCCTGCACCAAGTTGCGACAAGAACTGCTCGCAGCGCTGGAACGTTATGACCCCGAGGCGCTGGGCGCCTATCGAATCGAGGGAGCGGACGTTCTGTTCTCCTCGCTGGTCGAGTTCCATGGTCTGCTGGTCAATGGCGAATGGCAACGCATGCCGCTGCCGCGGGCGCCCCTTGACGAGGTGATCGCGACCACGCGCCCGTTTTTTGGCAATGAGGCGATGGAATATCGAACCGGCACGCAGACCCGCATCGGGGCCTTCCTGGGGATCAAGGAATATCCCACGCCAACGGCGCCGGGAATGTTCAGCGCCCTCCTCACGGCGCCCTTCCCCTTCGTCCTGACGCAGAGCTTTACTTTCCTGGCGAAGGGTACGGCCACCGACATGATGAGCCGTCAACACAACCGGATGGCGGCGTCGGGAGACCTCGCGGTCTCCCAGGCCGTAGAGATTCAGGACGCGCTGGACGATCTGATGAGCAATCGCTTCGTTGTCGGCGACCATCATTTCAGCCTGCATGTTCTGGCGGATGCGTACGAAGGGGTGAACGAGGCGGAGGGCCGCCCTCGCCTCAAGCAGCTCAACGACAACATCGCCCGAGCGCGCTCCCTTCTCGGCGACACAGGCATGGTGGTCGCACGCGAGGACCTTGCACTCGAGGCGGCTTTCTGGGCACAGCTGCCGGGCAACTTTGCCTACCGCACGCGCAAGGCGCCGATCACCAGTCGCAACTTCGCGGCCATGTCGCCGTTTCACAATTTCCCGACCGGGCGTGCGACAGGCAACTTCTGGGGTAATGCGCTGACGATGCTCATGACACGCGCCGGTTCCCCCTACTATTTCTCGCTTCACGCGAGCGATCCACGCAGCCCCGATGGAGGCAGCCGCCGGGACGTGGGTCACATCACTGGGATCGGACCCGTGGGCACTGGCAAGTCCACATTGCTGGGGTTCTGCATGGTGGCCATCTGCAATCGTCTGGATGCCACGCAGGTGATCTTCGACAAGGACGAAGGACTCCACATCCTCGTGCGGGCGCTCGGTGGTCAGTATCTTCCCCTGAAGAATGGCTGCCCGACCGGCTGCAACCCGCTACAACTCGACGACGCAATCACAGACAACGTCGAATTCATGCGGCACTGGCTGCACCGACTCGTCATGCGCTCGCCCATGGACGCCCTGACGGTGCGCCAGGAAGACGACCTCGACCAAGCCTTGCGCGGCACGCTCAAGCTTGACATGCCCTTTCGCCGGCTCTCTCGGTTGATCGCCTTTCTCGACGTCACGGATCCGGATGGGATGCATGCTCGCCTGCGCAAGTGGTGCGCCTCGGAACACGGCGACTACGCCTGGGTCTTCGACAGCGACGAAGACCTCGTCGCCCCCTTGCTCGCCAACCATTCTCTGGTCGGCTTCGATGTCACGGACTTTCTGGACAACGAGGTAGTCCGGGCGCCGCTGACCCTGTACCTCTTCCACCTGGTCAATCGGATGGTCGACGGCCGGCCGCTGGTGTGCTGGATGGACGAGTTCGCCAAACTCCTGAGCGACCCCGCGTTCGCCCGCTTTGCCAAGAACGGCCTGGAGACGTGGCGCAAGAAGAATGCGAACATCGCCACCTTCACACAGAGTGCAAGCCATGTGCTCGATTCGGGTATCGCACGCTCGATTGTCGAGCAGACGCCCACCAAGATCCTGTTCCCCAACCCGGAAGCTGACTACGGGGAGTACACGCAGGGCTTCAGCCTGACGGACCGGGAGTTCGCTCTCGTCAAGCAGGAATTGGAACCGGGATCCCGACAGTTTCTCATCAAGCAGAACCACGTGAGCGTTGTCGCCCAGCTCGACCTGAGGGGCTTCGATGACGCCCTGCATGTCATCTCCGGACGGACGAGCAACGTGCGCCTCATGCGGGAATGTGTCGAACGGCATGGTCCTCATCCTGAGCAGTGGCTTGCGCCCTTCAGGGCCGCTGTCGCCAAGCACCCCACTTCCCCTTCTGACAGTCCTATACAGGAGAAATCTCATGCGTAGGCACCTCCTTGCTCTCCTTCTTTCCGCTGCAGCCTTGTTCGCTCCGATGCAAGCACGGGCCGGGATTCCGGTGATCGACTTCGCCGCGCTCGGCAATCTGATGCAGCAGCTGACCTACTGGCAGCAGCAAATCTCTGCGATGCAGAGGCAGTACGACCAACTGGTGCAGAGCAATGGCCAGCTGTCGCAAACGTACAGCGCAATGACGGGGACACGCGGCATGGAGCAGTTGCTGCCCGCGTCGAACCTAGCGCGCAACTACCTGCCATCGACCTATGGCGATCTGATGAACATCGTCAACGCACCATCAACAGGCTACGCCGGACTGGCGAATCAGGTTCAGGCGATCATGAAAGCGAACAACGTCCTTTCGACCAGCCAAATGGACGCCCTGAGCCCGGACATGCGCCGGATCGTTGAGCAGGGTCGACAGGCATCCGCCATGCTCAATGGCATGACGCAAACGGCGTACCAGAACACGAGCCAACGCTTCTCAGCGCTTCAGCAACTTGTGGATCGGATTGGAACTGCAAAAGATCCCAAGGCCATACAGGACCTGCAAGCACGCATACAGGCCGAGCAGAACATGCTTACCAACGAGCAGACGAAACTTCAAAGCCTCTATCAGATTGCCAAGGCCGAAGACGCAGCGCAACAGCTGCGCACGAGAGAGCAAGTCATCTCTGGACACGGAGCGTTCTCTACTCGCTTCACCCCAAGCCCCTGACGAGCCATGTCGAAGTCAATTGTCATCGTAGTCGTAATCGCAGTCGTCGCTGTCGCGACTGCAGGCGCCGCCTATCACTTGATCACCCGACAGGAACCGACACAGCAGGTCACTCCAATAGCCGATGAAGCAGAGCCAACAGCACCTAGCACTACCAACAAGCCAAAGCCAGATCATGGAGATTTTCAGAAGCGATTCCAGCCAAAAATGCCTCCTGCCGCCGGAACAGGGAAATGATGAACTCACGCGAAGAGGACCGAAATGTTCTTCCAACAGTTCTGGAACTGGCTCACCTCGCAGTTGACCGACTACATCGCCACGAAGACCGCGGCAGTTGCAGCCGCAATCGAACCTGCGGCCGTCACGCTTGCAACCATCTACGTGATGATCTGGGGATTTCTCAGTCTCACTGGGAGAATTCAAGAGCCGATCTTGGAGGGAATTAAGCGAATCTTCTTTATCGCAATCGTCTTGGGTGTCGGCCTAAGACTATGGGTTTTCAATGGCGTGATCGTAGACACTTTCTTCACCGCCCCTGGGCAACTGGCAGCAGTCATCACCGGATCTGGTGACTCCGTCACGATCATCGACACGATATGGGACAAAGGCGGCACCGTTGCATCCAACCTCTGGAACAAGGGAGGGGTCTTGAGCGGTGATTTCGGTTTTTATCTTGCCGGGGCGATCGTCTATTTCATCATGGGTGGCGTGGCTGTGTACGCGCTCTTTCTGCTTGCGCTATCAAAGCTCGCCCTTGCATTGATCTTGGCGCTTGGCCCGATCTTTATCTCTTTGCTGTTCTTCGAAGCCACGCGACGGTTTTTTGAATCATGGATCGCACAACTGGCGAACTACGCCCTGGTCGCAGTGTTAAGTACGCTTGTCGCAACACTCGTGTTGAAGGTCGTGTCGTCATACGCGACGCAGACAGCTGAGCGCGGCGCAGCCATCGTCACCGTGGATGCGCTCAATATGGTCCTGTGTGCTTCACTTGTGCTCTTAATCATGCGGCAAGTTATGCCCATAGCCGCCGGGCTTGCCAGCGGCATTGCCCTAAGTTCCTTTGGGTTTGTGAGCGGACTCACTGGCTGGGCGCTCGGAGGTGCCAAGCGCTCAAGCTACGAATTCAGCCGAGGCGTGATTGACGGTGTGCGCGGCGAACCGGGTAGCCGTTGGGACTCCTTCCGCCGCCTCGCCGGCAACCGCGTCGGCGCTGGTGTCGCTTCGATCGGCGCTCTGAGAACGGGCGCACGTCGCGGTGGCACGGTGATCCCGCGCGAACAGGTGATGCCCAATCCACATTCACGATAGAAGTTCGGGGACGAAGAATGACGCCTCGCATTCACCTTCTCGTTGCGTTGCTGCTGGCTGCCTGCGGGACCCGCCCGCCGATGCCACCGGAGTGCGAAGGCCCACTGACGCCGATCAACGCCACTCCCGGCGCATCCACCTCAGGAGGTCTCGATGAGCAGGGACGCGACGCTTGAGCGCTACCTGCATGAAGCGCAGAGCTGGGAAATGGATCGCGCGCGGCGCGCCGAGCGATCGGCCAGGGTCGCCTGGATCGTGGCCTGCGCGGCAGCCGTCACAGCGGTGCTGGCTGTCGTCGCAGTCGCCGCCCTCACACCGCTTAAACAACCCGTTCCCGTCCTGATCCGTGTCGACAGCAGCAGCGGGATCGTGGACATCGTCCCGACCTACGACGGTACAAGCGACGTCGAGCAGCTCGTTACTCGCAATCAACTTCAGAACTATGTCATCGCCCGGGAACGCTTCTTCTACGGAACGGCTGAGGCGGACTACGAATTCGTCGCGTCCCAGAACTCTCCTCGTCTGAACCAGGAATGGGCTGCGCACTGGACCACGAGCAACCCTTCTTCGCCCCTGAACGTCTACAAGGACGGCACCGCGATCCGTACGCAGGTGCGCTCAGTCACTTTCCTCAAGCTTGAAAGCGGCAAGGACAAGCTGGCGCAGGTTCGCTTCACACGCCACACCCGTCCGGGCGGCACCGGCGAAGAGCAGGCCAGCCACTGGGTCTCCACCATCGAGTTCGCCTACGTCCAGCCTTCCAAGGACGACAAATGGCGCTCGCTCAATCCCCTGGGCTTTCGCGTCGTGGAGTACAGGCGAGAACCCGAAGTCGCTACCGCGGGAATGGCCGCGTCTGCCAACGGAATCAGGGACGGGCGATGAAGTCACGGTTCGCATGGCATGGATCCGCACTGGGCGCGGTCTTGTCATGCGCGTTGCTCATCGCGCCTTCCGTAGCAAGGGCGGCCACGATACCGCCGGCCGGCAAGGTGGATGCGCGGATCCGAGTCATTGCCTACAACCCCGATGATGTGGTCACGCTTCACGGCTACGTGGGCTACCAGATCCACCTCCAGTTTGCCGAGGGCGAGGAGTTCGTGAACCTCGGCTCCGGTGACAACGCCGCCTTTGACGTCGGGGCCGAGCGCAATCACTTCTTCATCAAGCCGAAGGAAGCTCATGCATCCACGAACGTCACGGTGCTGACGAACCGTCGCGCCTATCACTTCGACTATGTGGTTTCCCAGAACGCACCCTCGGGCGCCGCGGCGCGGCGCATGGTGTATTCGATCCGCTTCACGTATCCCGAGGACGAAGCCCGGACGGCTGCCGCAGAGGCAGAGCGTCGCCGTGCCGACGCCCGGATAAGTCAGGCATCGGACCGTCCGCGCAATAGGAACTACTGGTTCTGCGGCAGCGATTCCCTCAGGCCCATGAGCGCATATGACGACGGCGTCCAGACGCGCCTGCGCTTCCAGGCGCGCGCCGAATTTCCGGCGATGTTCGTCCAGAACGACGATGGCTCCGAATCCCTGTTGAACTTCAACGTGGAGGACGACGAGGTCGTCATACATCGGGTGGCGCGCCGCTTCGTCCTGCGTCGCGGCCAACTGGTCGGCTGTGTCGTGAATCAGTCCTTCGCCGGCGGCGGTGCCCGGACCCCAGCCAACACCAGCGTACCCGGGGTCCGGCGAACCACCACGGGAGATGGACCATGAGTTGGCATGACCGTACCCGCCGTTCTGGCGCTTCTCAGGACGACAGAAGCGACACATTCGACCAGGATGCTGCCGAGGACCCCAACGAGGCTCCGCAGGTGGACCTCGACACTGGCGAGATTCTTCCCGCACAGCGTGAAAGGACGGGACAAGCGCAAGGTCGCAATGACGCAGGCGGCTCAACGGTGATGGGCGAGCGCGGCATTCCGTCCGTCAATCGCGAGCGCTCGATCCAATCGCGCGTCAGCGGCTCGCTCGCACTGGCCACCGTCCTGCTGATCGGCGCCGGGTTTCTTTTTTGGTACTACAACACCCAGTATGCGAAGACGCGTGACGTCGAAGAGGCAGCAAGGAAGGCCACCGCTGCCCGCGCGGGCGGCGAGATGAAAGTCCCGCCGCTCGGACGTATCGACCCGCCGAGAGCGCCGTCGGACGGACTCCCCGTCTCCACCGCGGGAGCGCCCCCGGCGCTAGCCCCCTCAGTACCCCCCAACGCTGCGCCCTCACAGAAAACGCCTGAGCAATTGGCCTTGGAGCGGCAACTCGGTGCACCAGTGCTTCGGCGCGCCCAGTCGCTGCAGGGCGGCGCAGGGGACGCGAGCTCCTATGCCATGACGGGTCCCGCTGCTACGCAGGTCGGACTTCCCGGCGCCGTTCCGAACGTGACGCAACTCTTGGGTGCATTTCAAGTTCCAGGCGCCAGTGCAGTCCCGGGGGGCGGCACACTTCTCGCCAACCTCAAGCCCACCCCGACCCCTGCTGTCGCAGCGCAGACGCTGCCAACCCGCCGCCTCCTTCTCCCCAAGGGCGCCTTCATCGACTGCACACTGGAGACGGCCATTGATTCGACCTACGAGGGCATGGCGACCTGCATCGGCGCGAATGACATCTACGGCGCCGATGGCAAGGTGGTCCTGTTGGAGCGCGGCACCAAGTACGTAGGCGAGCAGCGCGGCTCCCCGCGCCAGGGCCATGGGCGGGTTTTCATCGTCTGGAACGAGGCGCGCACGCCGACCGGCGTGGTCGTCCAGCTGGCCTCTCCCGGGACGGACGAACTGGGCCGCAATGGACTGCCCGGCTTCGTAGACACGCATTTCTGGGAACGATTCGGTGCAGCGATTCTGATTTCGGTCATCGACGGCACGATGCAGGCGATCGCTGCACACCAGCAAAGCGGCACCAACATCGGCAGCGGCGGTGGGGTGATCCTCGGCCCGCAGGGCAGCCGAGACGTCATCACCGAAGTGTTGCGCAGCACTGTCGCGATCCCGCCCACCGTAATCAAGAACCAGGGGGAGCGTATCCAGATCCTGGTCGCCCGCGACGTTGACTTCAGGAGCGTCTATGCGCTTCGAACCGAAACCACGCCCCCTTGAACGCGAAGCCTTCGAGCAAGTCGACGGCGGCGAACCCTCCTCGCTGGCCCTGTTCCTGGGCCCCCTCGGCCACCTCCTTGATGACCCCGAGATCACGGAGATCTGCATCAATGAGCCTGGCGTGGCCTTCGTGGAGCGGCTGTCAGGATGGCGCCGCGAGGACCTGCCATTCGCCAACTTCGAGTGGTGCCTTTCCATTGCCAAGCTGGTGGCCAATTTCACGCGCCAACGCGTGTCGGCCAATGAGCCTTTGCTCTCAGCCACCCTGCCCGGCGGCGAACGCATCCAGATCGTGCTCCCGCCCGCCACGCTGAACCACACGGTCTCCATCACGATTCGCCGGCCCTCGAATGCGCTCTGGACGCTGGAGGAGTTGGAAAGTCTGGGCATCTTCGGTTCGACATGCAGCATTCCGGCAGTCCAGGCCCGTCGTCCCGAGGTCGATCGGCTGGCATCCGAAGACCGCGAACTGACTGGCCTGCTGGCGAAGCGCCAGTTCGTCCAGTTCCTGCGCCGCGCCGTCCAGCATCGCAAGAACATCCTGCTGGCCGGGGCCACCGGCTCCGGCAAGACCACGGTAAGCAAGGCGTTGATCCTGGAGGTGCCGGCCGAGGACCGTCTCATCACCATCGAGGACGTCAAGGAGTTGTCACTGCGCAACCAGCCCAATCACGTCCGACTCTTCTATTCGCAAGGCTCGCAGGGTCAGGCTGCCGTCACGCCGGGCCAGCTGCTGGCGAGCGCCAAGCGGCAACGCCCCGACCGGATCTTCGTCTCGGAGCTGCGCACGGGCGAGGAAGTCTATGACTACCTGGTGTCCGTCAACACCGGTCATCCAGGCTCGATCACCAGCGTTCACGCTGACAGTGCGGAAATGGCCTTCGTCGCGCTGGCCCAGTTGATGAAGCGCAGCGACGCCGGCCAGGGCATGAGCACCCGTGAAGGGGTGGATCTGGCGCAGATGAGTGTGGACATCGTCGTGCAGTGCGCCCGCGACCGGAACACAGACGGTCAGCGTCGCATCGTGCGGGAGATTTGGTATGACCCAGGCACCAGGCGCCGAGGGCTGGCCTAGCCCCTTCAGAATCGCCATTGCATTGCTCGTCGGCGGGCTCGTCGGCCTGTACGTGGCCGCCTACGTCTTCCTGATGGCAATGAAGCTGCCGCCGCAGAATGCGTCGCTGCTGACGCTTCATACGTACTGGCAAGCCTACGGCGATCGGCCTGACGTTCGACGCACGATGCTAGCGGCTCTGGTCGGCGCGCAGGGCCTCACGCTCGGTCTGGTCGCGGCGGCCATGGTCCCCCGTCGCCGCCCACTCCATGGCGCAGCGCGTTTCGCTACGCGACGCGAGATCGAGCAGGCCGGCCTGCTCAAGGACAACGGAATCATCCTGGGCCGGCTGGGGCGCCGCTACCTCGTGCTCCCGGGTCAGCAGGGCGTGGAGCTGGAAGCGCCACCGCGCAGCGGCAAGGGCGTGGGCGTCGTGGTGCCCAACCTGCTGAACTGGCCCGGCTCGACCATCGTCAGCGACATCAAGGGCGAGAACTTCGTGCGCACCGCGGGCTTCAGACACGCCCATGGACAACAGGTCCATCTGTTCGATCCTCTTTCTGAGCGGGAGTGCTCGGCACGGTGGAACCCACTGGGGTATGTGTCGGAGGTGCCCTACCGCTGCATCGACGACCTGCAGCGCATCGGCACCATGCTGTTCCCGGACCCGATGGCCGGCGATCCTTTCTGGACATCGTCCGCGCGTTCGCTTTTCCTTGGAATCGCGCTCTACCTTTTCGAGACCGAAGGCGCCACCCGCACGCTGGGTGAGGTGCTGCGACAGGGGATGGCCAGCGACGCCGAGGGCTTCCAGAAGCACTGGAAGCGAGTGATCGATGCGTGCGAACGCGCAGGCTACCCGCTCTCCCAGGAGGCGGTGCAGAGCCTCTACGATGTCATCGATCTGGCACCGACGACGGCCTCGAGCATTCGGAAGACCTTCACCAGCCGACTGGACCTGTGGCTGAATCCGCTCATCGATGCCGCCACCTCAGCCAATGACTTCGACCTGCGAGCCCTGCGCAAGCGTCCGATCAGCATCTATGTGCAAATCAACCCCGACAACGTTGCGCGGCTGCAGCCCCTGCTGAACCTGTTCTTCCAGCAAGCCATCGGCCTGCAGACGCGGGAGCTTCCCGAGAACAATCCGGACCTGAAGCTTCAGCTTCTGCTGATGCTCGATGAATTTCCCGCACTCGGCCGGATCCCTGTGATCGCCGAATCCACTGCCTTCCTGCCGGGCTACAACGTTCGCACGGTGGTCATCGTTCAGTCCAACTCGCAGCTTGTCGAGAAGTACGGAGTCGAGGGTGCCAAGTCGATCCGCAAGATGCTGGCGGCGCGCATCGTCTTCCCGCCCAAGGAATACGACGACGCCGAGGCAATCTCGCGCGAACTCGGCACCTACACGGTCCGGCAGAAGAACATCAGCCGCCCGATGTGGGGCGGCGAGGGCAAGGCCGCGACGGTCAGCATCAGTGAACAACCGCGACGCCTGCTGCTGCCCCAGGAAGTGAAGGAGCTGGGGCCCGCCCGCATGATCCTCTTCTACGAGGGCCTTCGACCGGTGCTTGCGCACCGCATCCTCTATTTTCGGGACAGGTCGTTCGCCAGGCGCGAGGTGCCGCCACCCGCAGTGCCACAACTGGACGTCGACGGATCGAGTCATGCGATCGCAGGCGCCCATGCAAGACGGGCGGAGGACGAGAAAGACGATCCAGAAGGCCATGCCCGCCGCTCATCGGCCAGGGCAGAGACATCGGTTCGCGGGGCAGCTCATGGCCTCGGCCAGGCAATGATGAAGGAATCCAGCGTGGCGAGCGACGTACTGAACGACAAGCTCGCGCTCGACGATTTCTCCTTCGATTTCGACGACGTGGAGATTCCCGCGGAGAAGCTCAGCGACGAGGACATGAAGCGCCGGGCGGACGAGTTCATGGCAAGGATCCTGGACTGACTTAAACCGACATGAAGGAGCCCGTATGGCAAACGCAGATTCCCCTGACCGATTGCGCCCCGCGAGCGACGGCTCTGCGGCCGCCGCGTCTTCGTCCACCTCCGGCCCTGCGTCATGGGAGTTTGCAGGCTCGGTCATCGGTGACGCACCACCCCTCGGTCGCAGCCATGTCCGCGCTCCCGACGGCATCGAGCGCCGGTACCTCAAGGTGGACAACCGGTACTTCTTCCCGGATCGGACGCTGGCCTTCATCGACGACGGCAACCGCATCCGCGTCCGGACGGAAAACCTCGAGGTACTTCACAGCGTGGTCGCGATCGCCGAAGCGCGGGGCTGGCGAGTGATCGAAGTGCGCGGCACAGAGGCCTTTCGGCAGGCCATATGGCGGGAGGCGGCGATGCGCCGGATCGATGCAAGAGGGTACGACCCTACGGAGGTCGAAGTCCGGCAAGTCCAGCGCCGCCTGAGCAAGAAGGAGGCCGCGCTTGCGCACGACCAATTCAGAGCCGCGCCATCGCAGGCGACGAAGGACCACACAGCAACCGAACCCGATCAACGGCAGCACACTGCCGTCGGCAACGGCCCGCAATCCAACCCGATCGCCGAGCCGGCTCGGGGCGCCGACAGCGAAGACACCGGAGCGTCCCGTCCACCGCGCGCGACGCGCGACGGCGCCCGTCCACCGATCCGGGGCATTCTCGTGGCCGCCGCCGCCGCGCCCTACCAGTTCGATCCGGCGCAGCGCATGTCCTTCTATGTCGCGGTCCACACCGAGGTGGGCGATCGCACAATCTGGGGCGCGGACCTGGAACGCGCGCTGGCCGAGTCGGCTTCACAACCTCGCATCGGCGAGCAAGTCATCCTCACGCAACAGGGGACCCGTCCGGTGAATGTCCGTGTGCCCCACCGCAATGCCGAGGGAGAGCTGATGGGGGACAGGAAGATCGTTGCCCAGCGGGCCCGCTGGAGCATCGAAACACCAGACCATGTGCGAGAAATCCAGCGTCGCGCTCAATGGATCCGAAGCGGGCAATGGGCGGGCGAGTCCGTGGACCAGCGACCGGAGTTGGCCGCGGCTGCAGCTGGCCTCAAGCTCGCCGAGCAATTCGCACGGCGTGTGACATCGGACGCACCATCGCAGGAACGGCTCCTGCACATGATCCGCGAACGGATGGCCGCCGCGATGGAGCAAGGTCGGCACATCATCCTGCCAGGGCGCCGGTCGCCTCCCTCGCAGTCGCAACTTCGCCGGCGCACCGGACGCAGCTACGAGGAGTTGACGCGTGAGCGCCCCTAGGCGAGCTTTCGCCTTGCGCACGGTCCTGGCGGCACAGGGCCTGGCGCTCGCCTGTGCGTTGGGCGTTCCGCGCGCCGCCGCCGAGCGCGGATCACTCGCGAGCCCTCGTGCGGAGCAGTCGAGCAGCCCTCAACTCAAGAGGGAAGACGTCCAGGCCCCGACTTACGTTGCTGAATTCACACCCGGCCAAGCCCTGCCGCTGGTGTTGGAGACGATACGCGGTGCGCGGTCGACGCTTCTGGTCGCGGCCTACTCATTCACCAGCAAGCCAGTAGCCGCCGCGCTGCGCGATGCGCATCGCCGAGGCGTCCAGGTCCTGGTGGTCGTCGACGCGGCCGAGGCGGCCAAGGGTTACTCTGCCGCACGCTTTCTGGCCAATCAGCAGATACCCGTACGTATCAATGGCCGCTATGCGTTGCAGCACAACAAGTTCATCGTGGCGGACGGGACGGTAGTGCAGACCGGAAGTTTCAACTACACGTCGTCCGCCGCCGGACGCAACGCGGAGAACGTTCTCGTGGTTCGCGACGTTCCCGCGCTCGGCGCGAAGTACACGCAGGAGTGGCGCCGGCTATGGAATGAAGGCTCCGATCTGTCGCCCGCGTACTGACGTTTCACGCGTTACCGCCTTTCGCTGCCGCTTCTCCCATTTCGTCGACGTCTCTGCGCGAAAACCCGTCATGGCCCGCATGCCCCAGACATCCACCCGGCAAGTGCGCGGCCCGGCGCACCCGCGCCTGTGCATCACGGACGGCACCCTGGAAGCACTGAAGTGGGTCGGCCTGCTGCTCATGGCCGGCGACCACATCAACAAGTACCTTTTGCATGAGGGCAATCTCGCGCTCTATGCATTGGGCCGCCTGGTGATGCCGATTTTCGGCTTCGTCCTCATGTACAACCTGGCCCGCCCTGGCGCATTCGCGTCGAATATGCACATTCGGGTGATGCAGCGATTGGCCGTCTTCGCGCTTCTCGCAACGCCCGCTTCCGTCTACCTGATGGGCTGGTGGCCATTGAACATCTTGTTCACGCTTTTCGTCGCGACACTGCTCGTCTGGCTGCTCGAGCGCGACGGACTCGCCAATCGGCTCGCCGCCGCGGCGGTCTTTCTGGTCGGCGGAGCGATTGTTGAATTCTGGTGGCCGGCGCTGTTGTGTTGCCTGGGGGCGTGGGCTTTCTTCCGCAGGCCGTCCGTAGCCGGGCTCGCACTTTGGGCCTTGGCCGTGGCCTCGCTCGCTGTGGTCAACGGGAACTTCGCAGCGCTGTTCGCGCTGCCGCTCGTCGGGGGCGCCGCCCAGGTCGACGTCCCCTTGCGACGCTCCCGCTGGGTGTTCTACGCCTTCTATCCAGCACACCTGAGCCTGCTGGCCCTCGCCCGATCCGCTTTGTGACCTGCGGCAGATGGCCGACGAGTCCCTGAGCTTCTGCGGTGCATGCACCATCGCAATTGCGCCTTGCGGAGGCTGCTATAACACGCGGTCGCATGGACAACCTGCACCTTCGCATCCGCATCGATCGCGCCATCGCCGAGAAGGCGATGAAGATGGCGCAGGAGCGCGGTATGGAACTGCCGGACGTCATCCGCATGATGGTCACAAAGGCGGTGCGAATCGGCGATTTTTCCATCGATGACGAGCGACCGCAGGAGCATCGGGTGGCGGAGGCCACCCGCCCCTATTTCGCGTATGACGATCGGCAGTGGGACTCTTCGAAGACCGTGCTCGATGCCGAGTTGGCTCTCGCCCTGATCAACCAGTTTGTCGCGTCACACACGATCCTGATTCAAAGCCTGCTCGATGCCGACCATCCCCAAGATAGTGAGATCGCTCGCCTGCAGCAGGAGCGCGAAATCGCACGCGAAGACCTCGCGACGCTCGACCCAGCCGATGCCGAAGCCATTCGGGCTCTGCTGACCCGCTACGGCCCGGCCGCCGACCCCGAGAATCAGGAGGAATCGGGATGACACGCGTCGCCTCGGTCCCTTCCTCCGCGACCTCGGAGCGCGAGCTGCGCAGGCTTTACGAGCGATGCGTGGCGCCCGATTTGCTCGCGAACGTTCAGAGTGCGGAACAGCCCGTCGCGATGATTGTCGCAGGCCAGCCCGGTGCCGGCACCTCCTATGCCGCCGTGCAACTGCGCAAGCAGCTGACGCAAACCGCGCCCACCGCCGTGCATGTATCCATCAACCGACTGCGTGCGTACCATCCTCAGTGGACGGGAGGTGTCGACATTCCGCCAATGACGGCCGGCAGAATCGCGATGCACTGTCGGGCCTGGTTCGATCGGCTGGTAGCCGACGTGCAAAAACAGCGGCTGAACCTCGTGGCAGAGATCGAGACTGTCGACATCGACGCGGTGCCCAAGCTGGCAGCGGACCTGCGCCATCATGGGTACATCGTCCAGGCCATCTTTGTGGCTACCTCGCGTGAGGAGAGCCGCCTCGCCATGATGGCACGCTACGAGATGAGGCGACGCGTCGGATTGGCAGCCGAGCAGCCCTCGGCCCAGAACCACGAGTTGGCGTTCAGGAATGTGGCAGTTTTGCTGGGCACGATGGAACACCGACGGTCGGTGGACGGCCTGCGCGTCATCACCCACATGGGCGGCCAGATCTACGAGAGTCGGGTGATCGACGGCGCTCTGAATCGACTTCCGCGCGCTCAGGAGACGCTCGAGGTGCTGATGGACAAGCCAAGCTCAGCGAAGGAACTCGTTCAGTTTGCAATGCGGTGGGAGACGTTGGTTCAGCGCCTTGCCAACGATCCCGGGGTTCCGCGCGACCTGGCCAGCCAGACGGTCACTTGGCGCAACCAGGCGGTCGCACGCTGTGAGAAGGATCCAGCTGCATCTCAGATGCTGCGCTGGGCACGCGAGGCCGGCGCATTCCGGGTGATGAACCGTTTCGAGTTCGAGAAGGAGTTTCCTCATCACTCAAGGGCTGTGAAGGCCTTCGGCCTGGCAGTCATCGAAGCGGAACGGTATCCACCTGAAGAAGCCCGCCGCTTGTTGCTTCATGCCCGCGAGAACATTGCACAGCGCATCGAGCGCGGCGACATGGCGCGAATCGCCGCGCGCGAAACGACGGCTCAGGAGCGAAAAGCCAGGGAACTGCCGCCCAAAGGACCGCCCACGCGATGACACGAGCATGGGACGCCAACTCGACTCTTCGCATGCACACTGGAGAAGTTCGGACCGAGCGGCGCGAACTTCACGCCGCCTCAGCCAATCGGAGCCCGGCCGCTTCGTCGCGCGCTGGCGCCTGCCCTCCGCTTCCCTGCGCCATGCACCCCGCCTTACTCGGCACGGACAACTCGGCTGAAGGTTGGGAGTCGGTATGCCGGGATTACCGATACCTATCACTTCATTTGATGGACCGCCCGCTCCATGACTTTCCGCACGCAGCTTTCAGAGCTTGTCTGCTGAAAGGGAAAGTCCGAACCATCTTCGAGGCGGTTCGTTCGCCAGTCGTCAATGAAGACGCGCGATCGCTGGGACAGGGAGGCGATCGCACTCGCTCCGCTTTCATGTCGACCTGCTAAGGCTATCCGGCATCGGTGGCCCTCATTCCAATGAAGATCCGCACGGCCAGAGATGACTCCGTCGGGGGTCGAACCATCTAGCTCAACCACCACATTCCAGCCGTTGTACTCGAACCTATGAACTGCAGAGTTGGTCATCACCACAATCCTCGGAGCGGCCTGCGCGCTCCCCTCGGTAGATTTCAATCCAGGTTTCCGGCAACAACGTGCCACGGCGCGCAAGAACGCAAGTTCACACAGCCTGAGCGCGCGGTGTTCGACGTCGAAGGGGCACAGGATCCCGACGATGGGCCCACCCAGCGGACCGCGATTGGCCTGCGGAAGGGGCCGGGCCGATGTCTATCCTGCAGTCGTCACAGACGAATTCCCCGTTCGCGGCCGTCAGCAGGCACAGGGTCTCTATGAGGAAATCGCTCCGCACATGCGCCCGATCCTCTCCAACACAGGCAATTCAACCTCTCGCTGCTCGCGGGCCCACGGATGTTTCGAGCGCTGCCCGCCACCCAAGCATCGCCCCAATCAGGCGTCGAATGGGGCGCCGCCAGCGAGAAAGGTTAAATAGCGCGAGGACTGGCCCCGCCAGAACTCCCATATGGCGGCGGGCCATGGTGCGAGCCCCGCCAACTGATTCAAGTAAGAATGGACGAGAGGCACTTCACGCGCCAAGAAGTCGGAAGTGTCCGCATCGCGCTTCAACGATTCGGAAGTTGCATGCATGGAAAGTCTCCTGTTGTGAGAAGTAATGCTACGCAAGCCCGTGGACAAGGCCTTGATGTAGCTCAAAGCACGTTCTCTTTACCTCACGACAATTCGCCACCGCGTACCCGCGAACGCGCGTCGGCGATTGACCGGCTAGGCTCAGCGTCATTCGCAGCAAGGCTCCAGGATCTGGGGCCATGATGACCCGAAGATCCAGCAGCGCCAGTCTCGGGTTGAGCGGTTGCGGCGAGGCGCCGCCCGCAACGGGCGCGCGCGCATTTTGTCCAGGTGGCCGACGGAACGGCCACTTACGGCAAACGCTTCCTGCGTGCAGGTGGTACACCCGGCTGCGCGTGACTTCGAAAGGACAAGCGATGCCGGAAATGTCCGGGGTGTCCAGTTGAAATGGGACTTGCCCAAGCCAAGGCCCGCGAATCGGACGAAGGGCGCCGTCTTGTGGGGTGGGCTGGCGAGCCGCAACCGATCATCGATGTCGTCAGCGTGCCCGGAGACGGCACCCAGCCGGCGTACTCGGCGCGCCTTCTGGAGCTCTGGCTGCACAAGCGCGACCACGTCATCACGCTCAGGGACTACGGGATCGACCACATGCTCATGATGAATCAGAAGCCCACGCGCGACGCGCTGGCTGGACTGCTGCCGAAATGAGGAGATCGCCATGAAAAAAAGCAAGCCCATCGAGCCCCGGCCGGATCCCTACTCGACGTGGACGAGGCCGGCCGCGACGTCGGCGGATGCGCTCAGGTTCATCCGGAATGCGCAATCCATGTTCAGGCACTACGAGCCCACGCCGGAGAACAGGGCGCGCCTGCTGAAGTACGTGTCCCAGGCGAAGCCCGCCTGGCTGCGCATGCTGTCGCGGCGCATCATGATCGACATTGGTGAGGGACGGCAGCCCGACGCCGCGGACTTCGAGCACCGCGCTCCCGGGAAAAAGGCACGCTGAAATGTCGCGCGCCGGCCCCGCTGAAGGCTTGAGCGATCCCAACCCGGCGCGCGCAATGACGGTCCAAACGCGATGCTGCGGCGCCTGGCGCCGGAATCGCCGCCGCCGGTCGATGTGGTGGTGCGCGCAGTGGTGAGCACTGCCGTCCGCCGGTCAGGAAAGAGCGCTTGTCCATGACCCACGTCGTCGGGCTGGTGGCCTCCAGAGGGTCCAATGGAGGGCCGGATGCTACAACCGGCCGGCGTGGCAGGCGGGAGTCCGGGGGCCCGGGGCGCTCGCCTCGACCCCGCCCCCAAGGCGACGCCTCGCCCTCTGCGTCGACTGCCCACTCTGCACCCGCAGCCGCGAGGTCCGCGCCGCACACAGCGAGAACTGGCTGCGCGCGATCGTCCTAAGATCCACGGCATCGATCCGGCACTGGACCCGCGCAAGCCGCAGCGCCTCCTCGCTGTCGCGAATCGCCACCGCCACGATCGCATCCCGCTCGCGCAACACCGACTCCGCGCCAAGCGAAGTCTCGACCTGCGCGCGCAGCGCACCGCCCAGTAGAGCGGCGCGATCAGATTCGCGACCAGGCTCCACATCGGGCTGCTGCGTCTTTCAGCACGATCGGATCGCTCGATGCGTTGCTGCCGCCGGCGGTGAGGCTGATCCGTGGCAACAGGACCTCTACCGACTTCGTTCGCCCTGCCCGCTGGGGGGGATGCGCTCCTGCATCGGCGAGCGTACTTGAACTCGCCAACGCGCAGCCATGCGCTCGGCATCGGTTCGGACCGGAGCCATCGCCGCCACAAATCGGGCAGCCTGGCTCGCCAGTTCCGTGTGCCCCTGGAGGCGCAGCCTGTCTGCTGACTCGCGCCAGTTGGCGGCTACCTGGGCGCGTGTGCTCAGCATCGTGTCTTTTCCCGTTTGCAAAACGGATGGCCCCTCGTTCAGCGCCCCGAGCAAGCGGGCCAGCTTCGCGCGCATGAACGTGGAGGTCGCGGGTATGGTTCGTTGCGAACGTTCGTGCGGGCTTGTCTGGCTGACGGCACGGATTGCGCGAAGTCGGTGGTGGATGGCATCTCGATAGGGCTTGCGCACCTGCCCTCGCACTTGTCGGGGCGTTGCGTTGGCCGCAACGCCTTGCTCCCGCATCAGTTCTGCAAACTGCTCGCGCCATTGGCGCAGTGTTTCTTTGCGGACGTACAGGCGCTTGCCCGGTTGGTACTCGTGCTCGCACTTGACCACCAGATGAACGTGAGGGTGCGGCTGGTCCGTGTGCAGAACCATTGCATAGCGATACTGAAGCGCAAAGTTCTCCCGCGCGAAGAGGCGCGCGGCCGCCAGGACCTTTTCCGGCGGCGTGCCCGCCGGCATCGACAGCACGATGTTGTGAACCAGTTTCGCTCGGGTGTCCTTCTGACCCTCCGCTGGCTTCGGCCTGTACTGGCTGCGGCACAGCTCAAGTTGCCAGTCTTCCGCGATAGCTTTGGCCACACTTTTCCCTTGCAAGGTCAGCCCCTCGTCCGTTTCCAAGGGCAACTTGCCGTGACGACCGATATAGCGAACGTGTGCGTCGACGGCGCCGGAGTCTCTACCGCCACCCGACACTTTCACCATCACCTCCGGCGTCCGGCTTACCGTGCGTTTGATCTGCTCGACCTGTTCGGTGCCCAGCCTCAGCGTGCCGCTCGGCCCGCGCCGCCCGTAGCTGACAATGTCCAGCGTCATGTCCCGTGTCGCCCCCGCAGCGGAGCGCAACATGCCGGTGACCCGATCAGGCATCGCCGGCCTCCCAACTGATCAGGTTGCGCCGAACGACGGCAGCGGCCGCTTCCCTCGCCGATTCCACTTCGCGGCGCGTACGGGCCATGAGGTCGCGGAGTTCCGAGGCCGATGGCTCCGGGAGAGTGTTCGGCATGTCGAACAACCGCAGTTGCCTGCCAAGGGCTGCCAACTGGGCAGCGCTGGTCCTGATCTCATCCAGTTCCTGTGGCGGCAGGACCGGGGCCGCGCGAACATGGTTGTGGACCAACATGGCCAGGTAGCTGGCGGTCTTCATGCCGCGCGCACCCGCACGCGCGCCGGCCAAGGTGCGGTCGCCACGGCGCAGCCGCAAGGTGATGCGATCGTCCCGCGCACCCTCTGCTTCATTTGGCCCGGTAGCGGTTGGCACGCACGCATCGCGGATCGATTCGTGGTTCGACCGGAGCACCTCGTCGACAAGTTTCGCCAGTAGCCCCGATTCGCTGAGCCGATGCTGCGCCGCCAGAGCCCCCAAGCGTGCCTTGTTTTCCGATGGCAGCCGCATCGAGATCACAGCGGAACGGGGTGAAGAGGGCATCACGAACACCTAGGGTGTAAACAATGTCTGACGCCAGTCTATCCTGCCCTCACGGCCACACAAGGACTCTGCGTTCGGCATGCCGACACCGACGTCGATGCCTGCATCAGATGCCAGGCGGCGCCAGTTTCCACGGTGCATGGGCTCATCCCCTTCGTCGCGCCGCACCCCGCGTTGGCCATCTTCGCAACAAGGGTCGGCTTTGGCCGCCTCCGTGTGCGATCCAGTCAAGACGAAGGGCTGGCATCGTGATGCCAGCCCTCATCGCCGCTGGGGTCCTTGCTCGATGCTCGTGACCTGATGTCGAGCGCTACGCGTTTTTCCAACGGGCTGCGATCACGCGGGCCTCTTCGACGCAGCGCTCGGCCTCGCGCAGGAGGGCTGCGACCTGGTTCAGCGCCTCGTCATCGCCGTGCCGGGCTTGAGCGTCCTCGACCCCGAGCACCGCCAGCTGCAGCAGTTCTTCGCACTCGCAGGTGCGACGGCACAGGCATCGGCCCTCGAAACCGGAGAGCCGCGGAGGGTGTTCGTCCCCCGGGGCGTCAGCGCGGGTGCTGGCCGGGTTCACGGTGTTTCTCCGATCCCGTGCCTGCAGCGCCGACACGATCGGTCGGCGCGACATCGCCCAGCGGGACGGGTGCAAGGTCGCGCGTGCTGCCAATGCCATCCAGCACGGGTTGGAAGCGTGTGGCGAAGTCCGAAGGCGAAGCATGGGATGCCGGGTCCGGTTGCGGCTGGCGCAGGAACAGGCCGAGAGCCGCCAGCGCCGCAATGCCGGTAGCGGTGGCCACCATCAAGGTGCGTGTGATCATGAAGGTCTCCTGAAGGAAGAGAGGGGGGAGGTGTTCAGGGAAGCGCCGCCACTTCGTGCGGCGCGCCATGACGGCTATTCGTCATCCTCGGCCGCTGCAGGGACAGCGGTGGATGCACGCAGCGGCGCAGGCAGCCAGCGCAAGCCTTCGAGCTTGGATGCGCAGTACGCGATGGCGTCGGGCTTCTTCATGCCGGCCACGGCCTTGGTGGAATCGATGCCGGTCGCTTCCTTCACGGCCTCCAGCGCCTTGGCCTTGCTGACGTTGCCGAGGTAGTTCGCGGCGGTGGGCACCCACCAGTCGGCCATGTCGATGCCGAGGGCCTCGGCGATGGCATCGCTCTGATCGCGTGTGCATTCGCGGCCCGCGACGGCGTCGATGCTGCGTGCGGTGCAGTAGGCGAGCAGTTCCAGCAGCGTCTCGCGGTCCTGGCCGAGCAGCCAGGCGAACATCGCCTCGGGATTGCCGGGGAGCCGGTCGCCCCACGCCGTTTCGGCCTGGCCGAGGATCGCGCCGGCCGGCGAGTTCTCGTAGCCGGTGGCGTGCTGCGCCAGGCTGTAGTCGCTGGTCAGGTGCACGTTCACCTTCACCACATCGTTGCCCCGGCTGTACTGGCCGAAGACGGTCTCGGCCATCCGGTGCACGAGCGTGACCAGCGCCACGCGGGGGTTCTGCGTCAGTGCGGCTTGGAGGGCGGCGGTGCGATGGGCAGTGAGGTCGCGCATGAGCTTCTCGCTGAACTCGGGGCGCCTCCTCGTGTCCTCCGATGATTCGCGCTCGCCGTGTTCTGCTTCATCCCCGCTGCCGTATCCGTTTCCACCAACGCCGGAGCCTGAACGGCCAGCGTCCTTGTCCGCACCACCCTTCCTTGCCTCCCGGCCCTCGGGCCGGATGAGGCCCCGATGGACCGTCAACCGTCCGGCGTGGTCGATGCGAAGCAGTGCACCGGTGCGCGCCATCTGCTCAGGCGTCCACCCCCGCAAGGCCGTGCGGGCGGCGTCGAGCTTGTCCTCCAGGTCGTCCAAGGCAGTGGACAGGCGCTCTTCCTCGGCCTCGTAGTCGTCGGCATCGGAATCCTCGTGGTCCTCGTTCCTGTGATAGGCCTTCGAGAGACGCTCGCGCTCGGCTTCCAGGGCTTCGATGGCCTGTGCTTCCTCCGGTGTCGGCACGCGCTCGTCCTGCGGCTCGACCTGGTAGCGGCGCAGCGCGAGGGAGTCG
>NZ_JASZYF010000014.1 GCF_030317115.1 Variovorax gracilis | reverse complement strand
CTCTTCGAATCGTTCTTCAGCACCAAGCGCCGAGGCATGGGGCTGGGCCTGTCGATCGCGCGGACCATCGTCGAAGCGCACGGAGGCCGCATCCGGGTGGAAAGCGATCCCCATGGCACTGTCTTCCACGTTTCGCTGCCCGCGCTCGGTGAAAGCAGCGTCCGGACCACCGCCTTCGCATGAACACTTCGCCGCTCATTCACGTGGTCGATGACGACGAGCCGCTGCGCACGGCGCTGCTCCGACTGCTCGACATGGCGGGCTTCGAGGCCCGCGGCTACGCCTCGGCGGGTGAGTTCCTGCTTCATCCACCGCCCGATCGCCCGAGCTGCCTGCTGCTCGATGTCCGCATGCCCGGTCCTTCGGGCCTGGACCTCCAGGGCGCGCTGGAGGAAAACGGCATCCCGCTGCCGATCGTCTTCCTGACGGGACATGCGGACGTTCCCTCCACCGTGCAGGCACTGAAGGGCGGGGCGGTCGACTTTCTGGAGAAGCCGATCCAGCGCGAACCCTTGCTGGCGGCGCTCGGACGTGCATTGGCCCGCGATGCGGCGCAACGGGCGGCGAGGAAGGACGCGGAGAGCCTCCGGGTGCTCTTCGCCACGCTCTCGACGCGCGAACGCGATGTCTTCGATCGGATCGTCGCAGGCAAGCTCAACAAGCAGATCGCCGACGAGCTCGGCAGCAGCGAACGCACCATCAAGACCCAGCGCGCGCACCTGATGGTCAAGCTGGGCGTGGACTCGGCGGCCGAACTCGGTGCCCTGGCCGAAAGGCTCAGCCGCAGCGCTCCAGGGGCCGAGCAGAGCCCGCCATGACCACGGCAGCCCCATCCAGGCTCGGCCGGATCCTCGGCTTCGCCGCGGTCGTCGAATGTGTCATCGGCCCCCGCCTTGCTCATGGTGCGGGCCATGTTCATCCGGTGGCTGCTCGGCGCCGCGGTCGCGGGCACGGAGCAAGAGCGTTCCGCTTCCCTTTCGGGCAACGGATCTGCCCTTCGACCCGGTACCCTTGCGCACGCCGGCACGCAATGATCCTCTCTCATCACCACCCACCAGAGAGAAGGAGTCGCGCGCATGAAGACGCCCCCTCTGCACTTCTCGCGACGGCGCGGTCACCGGCGCGATGCCTCCCTGCGATGACATCGCTGCCGACCCGCGAGGTACTTGTGGTGGACGACGACGACAGCATGCGCCAGGCGATCGAGCGGCTGCTCACCGCAGCCGGACTGAAGACCGGGATCTTTGCATCGGCGGAAGCGTTGCTGGCGAGCAGCGAGATCGCGGGCGCGGACTGCATCGTGAGCGACTTCCACCTGCCCGGCATGTCCGGACTGGATCTGCTGGCGGAGTTGCGCAGGCGTGGAAATGCGGCGCCCGTGGTCTTGATCACCGCACACGACAGCCCGGAGCTTCGAGCCGAGTCGATTCTGCGCGGTGCAGTCGGCTATCTCTCGAAGCCGTTCCACAGCAAGGACCTGCTCGCCGCGATCGAGGCCGCGGTGCAGGGCGGTCCCTCCAATCCAACTTCGACGCAGTGATGGATGGACCCGCCATGGAAGCGCGTCCGCTTCCGTCTGCTTCGTTCGCCAGCGCGTCGCCGCTGCCACGCGCCGACCGATGCGCCGCGGGTGCATCATTCGTCCGAGTTCCATTGATCTCTACTACCGGAGCACACCGATGACTCTCACTCTCCATCGAATCAGCCGTCGGCTCGGCCTCGCCCTGCTGGCGTCAGCGGCGCTGCTGGGCGCCGAACGCGCAGCGCTCGCGCAGGACGCCAAGCCGGCCCAGGCGGCCGCACCCGCCAAGGACTTCAAGGACGAGCGCGCGCTCGCGCTGCTCAGGGGCATGAGCGACACGCTGGCCGGCGCGAAGACATTGAGCTTCAAGGTGCGCGGCATCGTGCCGGCGCCCTCGCCGACAGGGCAGTTCGTGAGCCTCCTGGCGTCGTCGCGGGTGGTGATGCAGCGGCCCGACAAGCTCTTCGTGGAGGCGCGCGGCGACCTGTTTCCGAGCGACAGCTTCTACGACGGCAAGTCGGTCACCGTGGTCACCGCCGACCGCAAGTTCTACGCGCAGCGCGATGCTGCCGGCGGCGCGATCGAGGCGCTGATGCAGGGCCTGCAACCGGGTTCCGACGCCACCGCGCCCTTCCTCGACCTGCTGGTCGCGGACCCGTATGCCTTCCTGACGAAAGACCTCGCCAGCGCGTTCTGGGTCGGCCGGACGGCCATCGGCGGCGTCAGGACCGAGCACCTGGCATTCACCGCCCCCGGACTGGACTGGGAGGTCTGGATCGGCACTGCGGACAAGCTGCCGCGCCTGATGGTCGTCTCCTACCGCTCGGGCGAACGCCAGCCGACCTTCACGGTCGAGCTCTCGGAATGGAAGCTCAATGCGCCCATCCCGGCGAAGACCTTCAGCGCCGCGATCCCGCCAGGCGCCGCGAAGCTCGAGTTCAAGCAGATGGGCCCGGCCAAGTGACCATGCCAAGGAGCAATGCAATGAAGCACATCAAGACACTCGTCCTCGGAGCCGTCGTCGTGGCCGGCGCCTTCCTTCCCCTGTCGGGCGCGAATGCATGGGTCGCGGCCGCGGGCGGCTGGCGCGGCGGCGCGGTGGCGGTCGGTGGCTACCACCCCTACCACCCCTACTATCGTCCCGCGGGCTGCTATGGCTGCGGCGCCGCCGTCGGCGCAGTCGCGGGCATGGCAGTCGGCGCGGCGATCGTCGATGCGAGCCGTCCCGCCACGGTGGTGGTCCAGCCGCCGGCGGTGGTCGTGCAGCCGGCTCCCTATGTGGTGCAGGGCAACATGCCGCTCGGCACCCAGATCGCCGCCTTGCCCGGCGGCGCTCGCAGCATGGTGGTGAACGGCGTCAACTACTACCAATCCGGCGCCACCTGGTACAAGCCGTTCTTCGGCTCTAGCGGCGTGTACTACGAGGTGGTGCCGGCGCCGTGACAGGCGCTGCACCGGAGCACCTCCACTTCACTTTCGGGCAAGGGCCATGCCCTTGGACACCCATCCCGGCGGCGCCCGATCCAGCGTCAGCCGCCACGTCCCGGCATCACACAAGGAGATCGACATGAAGCGCTACATATTCGCCGCAACGGCCGCATTGGGCATTCTCGGACTTCTTCCGTCCGCATCATTTGCGGTCACTTGCGCCGCTGGTGTCTACCGCGCCGGCTGCGCCGGCCCCAACGGCGCCGCGGTGGTCAAGAAGCCGCCGCCGGCGCAAGTCACGTGCGCCAAGGGCGTTTATCGCGAAGGTTGCGTCGGGCCCAACGGCGCGGCGGTTCGCAGGCGCTACTAGCGGGCAGCGGCCGGGAGCTTTGCCTGGTCTCAGGTGCCGCTCCCGCGGCTTCCTGCCTGCAGCATCTGGAGCGCCTTCTCCACGCTGAGCGAGCCTGAGACCTGGCTGGGCGGGTACTCCCTGAAGGTTGCCAGGAACTGTCCGACGATGCCCACCGCGGGGACCATCGTCCAGAGCTTCTCGCCCCACCAGCGGCCATACAACAGGCTCTCGTCCTGGTAACGCTCCCACGGGTCCTGGCGCAGATTGGTCACGAGCGGCACGTTGGTCGTTTGGGGCTTGCCATTGAAGAGGTTGCCCTCGATGGTCTTGAAGCTGACCTTCCAGGCGTTGTAGCGCACCGCCATGAGGTCGGCGTTGTCGCTGAAGTAGAAGAACTCGTGACGCGGAGCCGGGGCCTCGCCCTTGAAATAGGGCATGAAGTTATAGCCGTCGAGGTGATTCCTGAAGGTCTTCTCGCCGGCCTTGAAGCCGCTCAGCAGTTTCTCCTTGACCTGGGGTTCGCCAGCGGCGGCCACCAGGGTGGGCATCCAGTCCTCTGCCGCCATGATGTCGTTGACGATGGTGCCCGGCTTGATCACGCCAGGCCACCTGGCAAGCATGGGGACTCGGAATCCGCCTTCGAACACGGTGCCCTTCTCGCCGCGGAACGGATGGTTGCCGCCATCGGGCCAACTGAAGATCTCTGCGCCGTTGTCGCTGGTGAACATCACGATGGTGTTGTCAGCGATGCCTTCGTCGTCGAGCTTCCTGAGGATCTCGCCGACGATCCAGTCCATCTCCATCATCGCGTCGGCATAGATGCCGAAGCCGCTCTTGTCCTTCCACCTGGGCGACAAGTGCGTCCAGACGTGGCAGCGCGTCGAGTTGTGCCACAGGAAGAAGGGCTTGCCGGCCTTCACCGAGCGATCGATGAAGTCGACCGAGCGACGTACGAGTTCGGCATCGACATCTTCCATGTTGAACTTCGCCGCCGGGTCCATGCCGGGCCCCGGAGGCAATGGACCGGCGTCGATGATCTTCTGCTTGCCCACGCGCCCCCAGCGCGGCTCCTCCGTCGGATCATCCTCGTCCGTGGCGAAGGATTCGATGATGTTGCGCGGGCCGAACTGCTCGTGAAAGCCCGGCACCTTCGGGTATTCGCCGTCGTAGGGCTCTTCCATTGCGTTGAGGTGGTACAGGATGCCGTAGAACTCGTCGAAGCCGTGCACCGTGGGCAGGTATTCGTTGCGGTCGCCGAGATGGTTCTTGCCGATCTGCGCAGTGGCGTAGCCCAGCGGCTTGAGCAGTTCGGCGATCGTCGGGTCCTTGTCCTGCAGGCCCTGCTTGGCGGCCGGCATGCCCACCTTCAGCAGTCCGGTGCGAAACGGTGTCTGGCCCAGGATGAAGGCGGCCCGACCCGCGGTGCACGACTGCTGCCCGTAGTAGTCGGTGAACAGCGCGCCTTCCCTGGCGAGACGGTCGATGTTCGGCGTGCTGCCGCCCATCATGCCGCGATGGTAGGCGCTCAGGTTCCAGATGCCGACGTCGTCGGCCATGATCATGACGATGTTGGGGGCCTTGTCAGCCATGCGTACCTCCGGTTGGTTCGATGCTTCGCCGTGCATCCTGACAGTCGCGGTGGGTGCTGCAAATAGGGCCGACGGGCAACTGCCTTGCCCCAAAGGGCAAGCGCCCCGGTTTCCGGCTCCGGCGCACGGACGCGGCAGCCATGCGATAGGGGTGCCTACGTACGGGCCTCCGTGCCACCACGTAGTCGTTCAAGCAATGGCCTCGCTTGTTGCGCCAGGCAGAAGTTCATAGCATGCATTCAGCCGCGTGCGATGGGCTGCCTTGGCCTGTCGATGGCGCCGCTGTCGAAGGAGTCAACATGATTGTCTGTCGCCGTTTCGCAGCGGCCGCCATCGGCCTCTGCGCCATCGCAACTGGTTGCGCCAACTACCAGCCGCCGGCGGTGTTCGCCGGCTTCTCGTCGCCGCTGGTGGCGCGCAACAGTTGTGTCGATTCCGTCTCCCGCGAGTTCAAGGTGCCCAAGGAAAACGTGAAGCCGGTCAACGACGCGAGCACCATGACGGACGGCATCTACATCGTCAGCCTCAGCATCGGCGCCGGGCAGCCGCTGATCAACTGCACCGTGAACGAGAACGGCAACGTGTCAGACGTGATTCGCGCGCGCTGAGGCTCGTTCATCTTGAGCGGTCGCCGATGGCGCGGCGCGCGCATCCCTGCTTTGGTCGGAGTGTGGTCTCGGCATCCGGCGATGAGTCGCGTGCCGGCCCGGATTGTGGCAAGCTGCCAGACCGGCAGGCCGCAACGCCGAAGGTCCCAGGGGGAAACCGCCATGCTTCCCAGCACCCACTACGCAAAGAGCGGTGGCGTCAACATCGCATACCAGACGGTCGGGAACGGCCCGCGAGACCTCGTGCTGGTTCCGGGATGGGTTTCGAACCTCGATGTCTTCTGGGAGGAGCCCGCACTGGGGCGGATGTTCACGCGGCTGGCTTCCTTCTCCCGGCTGATCCTGTTCGACAAGCGGGGGACCGGCCTGTCGGACCGCGTGAGCGACATGCCGTCTCTCGAAGTCCGCATGGATGACGTGCGGGCGGTATTGGATGCCGTCGGCTCGGAGCGCGCGGCGCTGTACGGCTATTCGGAGGGCGGCGCGATGTGCGCGCTTTTCGCCGCCACCTACCCGGATCGCGCTTCGGCGCTCGTCATGTGCGGCTCTTTCGCGAGGCGCACTCAGGGGCCCGGCTACCCCTGGGGCATGACGAGGGATCAATTGCTCGCCGTCGCCGATCAGGTGGAGCGCGATTGGGGCGGCGCGGTCGGCATCGAGACGCGGTGGCCGAGCCATGCAGGGGACGAGCGGTGCCGTCGATGGTGGGCGCGCTGGCTGCGTTCCAGCGCGAGCCCCGCGGCCGCGGCGGCGGTGTTGCGCATGAACCTGGACATCGACATCCGTCATGTGCTGCCCGCCGTGCGCGTGCCCACCCTGCTGTTGCACAGCCTGGACGATCGCGTCATCGATTTCGGCGCGAGCCGATACATGAGCGAGCAGATCGCCGGGGCGAAGCTGGTCGAACTCCATGGCGTCGATCACGTCCCGTGGGGCTGCGACAGCGACGCCATCCTCGATGAGATCGAAGAGTTCCTCACCGGCGCCCGGCTCGGCGTCGAACCCGACCGGCTCCTGGTCACTGTCATGTTCACCGACATCGTGGGGTCCACCGAACGCGCCGCGGTGCTCGGCGATCGCGGCTGGCACGATCTGCTGGAGAGTCACCACGCGCTGGTTCGCCGCGAGCTGGAGCATTTCCGGGGCCGCGAGATCGAAACCACCGGCGACGGGTTCCTCGCCACCTTCGATGGCCCGGCCCGGGCGGTGCGCTGCGCCTGCGCCATCTCCCGCGAGGTCCGGGCGCTCGGGCTCGAGATCCGCGCAGGGCTGCACACCGGGGAGTGCGAAGTGATCGACGACAAGGTTGCAGGCATCGCAGTGCATACCTGCGCGCGTGTGGCGACGCATGCCCGGACGAGCGAAGTGCTTGTTTCCAGCACCGTCAGGGATCTGGTCGCCGGCTCCGGACTGGCATTCCAGGATCGGGGGATGCAGCGCCTGAAGGGAATCCCCGACGAGTGGCGGTTGTTTGCAGTCGAGCAGTGAGGCTGGCGGCGCTCGAGGTTGGCGAAAAGCGGGCTGATCGGGTGATCGCCTGCATGCAATTTGCGCGCATGATGCGGACCCGACCAACCCAAACGAAGGGGACTGCGAATGAGGACGCTCCTGCTCTCGGCTTTCGCCGCCATCGCATTCTGCGGATGCACGACCACCTCCTCGGATGTCGTGCTGCTGAAGACGGTGGTCGGACCGGCGCACTGTTCCGCACCTGCCAACGGCGCGTGCGAGAGCTGCGAGACGGCCTGTCCGGCGCTCAAGCAGGCGCTGTGCGTCGGCGGCTCCAGCGTGCAGGTGACCAGCGTCGCGGCGGCTTCGTGCATCAAGCCGCCCTCGTGCTCCTGCCAATAGCATCGGAAGGCAGCCGCCGCCGTTCGTCGGACGGCTGTCACAACCCGGGGTGGCCGAACGTCTAGGCACTCATGAACGACAGGACCGACACCTTCACGCGCCTGCGTCCTCGCTTGCAGGGCATCGCCTATCGCATGCTGGGCTCTGCCGCCGAGGCGGAGGAGGTCGTGCAGGACGCCTGGCTCCGCTGGCATGAGGCGCAGCAGGAGCGGGTGGACAACAGCGAGGCGTGGCTGGTCTCCGTCACCACGCGCCTGGCCATCGACCGGCTTCGCTCCGCCAAGGTGCAGCGCGAGCACTACATCGGCACCTGGCTGCCGGAACCGCTGATGTCCGAATCCCCGACCACGCCCGAGCAGATGCTGGAGCGAGCCGATGACATCTCCGTTGCCTTCCTCGCCGTGCTGGAGCGCCTGGCACCCGAGGCGCGTGCGGCCTTCCTGCTGCGGGAGGTGTTCGACGCGGACTACAGCGAGGTGGCCGCGACCCTCGGCAAGAGCGAGAGTGCGTGCAGGCAGCTCGTGCACCGCGCCAAGGAGCAGCTGCAGGACAGCCGGCCCCGTCACGTCGTCCCGCCCGATACCCAGCTCCGGCTCCTGCAGGGTTTTGCCGACGCCGCCACGCGCGGCGAGTTCTCCGCGCTGAAGGCCATGCTGGCCGACGATGCGCAGCTCATCGGCGATGGCGGCGGCAAGGTGCCGAGCTTCGGCGTGCCGCTGGTGGGTGGCCAGCGCATCGCACAGCTCTACTTCGCGACGAGCCTGCGACACCACGAGGCGGTGCGTTTCGAGGTCGTCATGCTCAACGGCGAGTGGGGCCTGCTGCGCTTCATCGACGGCGAGCTGGAATCGGCGCAAGCCATCGAAACCGATGGCGAGCGCATCTTGCGCATCCACGCGCAGCGCAATCCCGACAAGCTGGCGCGCATCGTCGCCGCGCTCGGCGGGAATGCCGGCGCCGCCCATCGGCCTCACTGAAAGAATTTTTCGCCGATCCGTCACAACCGGCCTTCGTCGCACGTCTTGCAGGTATGGATGGCCGCAATGCGCAGCCGTCCTCCACCTCTCAACGTACTGAAGGACCTGACATGAAAGTCGTGATCATCGGAGGCAGCGGCCTCATCGGAAAGAAACTGTCGACCCTGCTGCGCCAGGCAGGCCACGAGGTGGCGTCGGCCTCGCCATCGTCGGGCGTCAATACCGTGACGGGGGAGGGGCTGGACCAGGCGCTGGTGGGCGCGCAGGTCGTCGTCGACGTCAGCAACTCACCCTCGTTCGCGGACGAGCAGGTCATGGAGTTCTTCCGCGCCTCGACCCGGAATCTGCTGGCGGCCAGCGCCAAGGCGGGCGTGGATCACTTCATCGCGCTGTCGGTGGTGGGTGCGGACCGCGCTCCCGCCAGCGGCTACTTGCGTGCCAAGGTCGCGCAGGAATCGTTGATCGAGGGCGGGAAGGTGCCCTACACCATCGTTCGCGCGACGCAGTTCTTCGAGTTCCTGATGCCCATCGCCGAGGCGAACACCAGCGGGCAGACGGTGCGGCTGCCGAGTGGCCGGCTCCAGCCCATGGCCGCGTCAGACGTGGCGGCGGCGCTCGCCGAAGTCGTGGGCGACGAGCCCCGGAACGGCATCCGGGACATCGCGGGCCCGCAAGCCGTTCCGCTGGATGACCTGATCCGCCACGTGCTGAAAGCCGGAAAGGATGCACGGGAGGTCGTGACGGACCACGACGCCACCTACTTCGGCGCGCCGCTGAGCGATGGGTCGCTGACCCCGGCCGGCAAGCACTGGACAGGCAAGACGTCTCTCGACCACTGGCTGTCGGCAGGAGCAGACGGGCGCTGAGCGCGCGCGACGCCCGACCGCTCCTCACGATTCGGCGAGGCGAGGCGAGGCGATTGACGCTGCACATGCGCAGGCGTACCGTCCCTTTCGATGCCTTCCGGCATCGCTGGGGACGCGGAGAACATGAATTCCGGATCACTCGATGCGGATGGTCGGCTGAGGCGCCGGACGGCCTGCGCGGCGCTGCTCCCCCTCCTTGCACTGCCGCGCATCAGCCTCGCGCAGGTGACGGGCCGCAAGGCGCGCATCGGAATCCTGATCGAGTCGCCGATCGATGGGGGTGTGCAGAGGGCGGTTCTCGAGCCTTTCCGGCTGGGCATGCAGCAACTCGGGTACGTCGAGGGTCAGCAGTTCATCCTCGAAATCCGGTCGGCCGACGGCAAGTTCGACCGCCTGCCGGCGCTGGCAAAGGAGCTGCTGCGGCTCGAACCCGATGTGCTCGTCGCTGCGTTTCCGGCCGCAACGATGGCTGTCAAGGATGCGACGCGCACCGTGCCCATCGTCGCGACGAGCGTCGACAACCCGGTCATCATGGGTCTCGCGGTGACGATGGCGCGGCCCGGCGGCAACATCACCGGAATCAGTTCGTTCAGCCAGGAGGTCCTTGCCAAGCGCCTGCAACTGGTGCACGAACTGGTGCCGAACGTCCGTTTGATCGCCATCCTGGCGAATCCCAATGCGGGTCCGTTCACCGGCCTGGGCGAGCGGATCGCCGCCTGGGAGCGCACGCTGGGCACACGGATTCGCGTCTACGAGGCCCGAGGGCCCGAAGACTTCGAGGGTGCACTCGCGGCGATGGAGCGTGACCGGGCCGGGGGACTCGTGGTTCTCGCCGATGGCAACACGTACACGCATCGGGTGCGACTCAACCAGTTGTGCCTGGATCGGCGCATGCCGTCCGTGTGGGGCGGTCGCGACTCTGACAGGCGGCGGCATCGCTTCGTACCAGTCGGATTTCCCGGCCATGTTCAAGCGCGCGGCAGCCCTGGTCGACAAGATCCTCAAGGGCGGAAAGCCGGCGGAGATGCCCTTCGAGCAGGCAACAAAGCTCGAACTGGTGATCGACAAGCGTGCCGCCAAGGCGCTCGGCATCACCGTGTCGAAGGCGCGCCTCCTGTCAGCGGATGCAATTCTCGAATAGGCGTGCATCCAAAACGGCATCTCGCGGGTAGACCCTTCAGCAGCGAATTCGCTGCTGTCCATCGTCAACCCAGGAGAATCTCATGCCTTCGACTTCCCTTGCCCGCCCGGCCACCATTCTTGCCGCCGCATCCTGCGCGGTGCTCCTCGCAGCGTGCGGCACCATGGGCACTTCGGGCCCGTCGGCCGCGCCCTTCTCGCAGTCGAACCTGCCCCCGGCGATCCAGGTGCCGGCGGGCAACCAGGTCGCGATGCAGGCCGTGGGCGTGGGCGACATCACCTACCTGTGCGCCGACAAGGCGAATGCACCCGGGCAGACCGAGTGGGTGTTCGTCGGCCCCGACGCGAAGCTCATGGACCGCGGCGGCAAGCAGGTCGGCAAGTACTACGGCCCGCCCGCCACCTGGGAGTCGCTGGACGGCTCCAGGCTCACGGGCACGCAGGTTGCCGTTGCACCGTCCGGCCCGACGAGCCTTCCCTACCAGCTCGTCAAGGCCAACCCGGCCATGGGCAGCGGGAGCATGACCGGCGTGACCTACATCCAGCGCGTGGCGCTGCAGGGCGGCGTCGCGTCGGCGGCCATGCCGTGCACGGCTGCCAGCAAGGGCCAGAAGCAGATCGTCAAGTACCAGGCCGACTACATCTTCTGGAAGGCGTCCTGACGCCCGGCAAGGCCTCGCGTTGGCCATCGGCGCGTGGTGACTCGACTACCATCGAACTCCACGCACCTCCACGCCGATCTTGTCCATCGCCGACTCCTTCGATCACGACGCCGAGCTGAGCGCCTGCGCGCGCGGCGATCGTGAGGCGTTGCAGCGGATCTACCGGCGCGAGAGCCGCTACCTGCTCGGCGTGGCCTTGCGCATCGTTCGCCAGCATGCTTTGGCCGAGGACGTGCTGCACGATGCCTTCGTGAGCATCTGGCAGCGCGCGGCGAGCTTCGATCCGGCGCGTGGCGAAGGCCGCGGCTGGATCTTCAGCGTCGTTCGCAACGCTGCATTGAACAAGGTCCGCCATGGCGAGCGCGAAGTCAGCATCGACGAGGAAGCCGCCGAAGCGATCCAGGACGAGGCGGCGCTGGCCGCCCACGCGGGCGCCATGGATCCGTTCGAACTGAGGGCGGATCTCGGCAAGCTGGACGAGTGCCTCGCCCGGCTCGAACCGGCACGGCGCCATTGCATCGTGCTGGCCTACGTGGAAGGCTGCTCGCACGGCGAGATCGCGCAGCGCATTCACGCGCCGCTCGGAACCGTCAAGGCCTGGATCCAGCGCGGAATGCGCGCTCTGCGGGAGTGCATGGCATGAACCAGCCTGCCGACGACATCGACGCACTTGCCGGCGAGTACGTGCTGGGCACGTTGTCGGGTGCTGCGCGGCGCGACGTCGAGGCACGGATGAGCCGCGAGCCTGAATTGCGCGCCGCCGTGCAGGCGTGGGAGGCGCGCCTGCTGCCGCTGACCGCGCTGGCGCCGCCGGCCGAGCCCACGCCCGCGCTGTGGTCGCGCATCGAGAAGAGCGTCGGTGCGGCACCGGCTGCGCAGGCGCGCCCTGCCACTGCGCCGGGCTGGTGGAGCAGCCTCGGTCTCTGGCGCGGACTCGCGGGCGCGGGCTTCGCGACCGCGGCCATCCTCGCGGCAGTGCTCGTCACGCGGCTCGGCGCGCCCGCGCCGCCGCAGTACCTGGTGGTGCTCGTTGCGCCGCAGGACAAGGCGCCGGGCTGGGTGGTGCAGACGAGTTCGTCGCGTGAACTCAGCCTGGTGCCGCTCGGCAGCATGACGGTGCCGGAGAACAAGTCATTGCAGTTCTGGACCAAGGGCGAGCAGTGGCGAGGCCCCCTGTCGCTCGGGCTGGTCACGCCAGGGCGAACGTTGCGGATTGCGCTCGACAAGCTGCCGCCGCTGGAGCCGAATCAGCTTTTCGAGTTGACCCTCGAACCGGCGGACGGTTCGCCGCTCGACCGGCCGACCGGCCCGGTGCTCTACATCGGGCGCGCCGTGAAGGTGCTTTGAGATGCCGGGCCGGCCTCAGAGCCGAGCCAGGTCCGGCCCGCTGCGCGGCCCGAACCACGCGCGCTCATAGGCACCCTTCGCGGCCCGTTCGGCCGATGCATCGCCTCGCTTGCGCTCCACCTCCACCAGCCCCGCGAGCGCCCAGCCGTTGTTGCGCACGTGGACCAGCGAATCGCGAAACGCTTGCTGGGCCTCGTCGAGCTTGCCCTGGCGCAGCTTCACCGAGCCGAGCGACTGCCGCACCGGGTAGTACCAGAAGGGCGGTTCGGTGTAGGGGATGGTGTCCTCGATCTTGATGGCATCCGAATAGAGCTTGGCGGCCCCGTCGAGGTCGCCGTTCGCGTCGGCGAGCCGCGCCGCCGCCACGAGGCCCGCGGTGCGGATGATCTCCCTCGCCGGCAGCGCCCACGCCTCGAAGGCCTTGTAGTCGGCCGTGCGTTCGATGGTCTCGATGGCGTCGATCTCCTTCTGCGCGCCGGCCTTGTCCTTCTGCGATGCGAAGGCAATGGCGCGGGCGTAGTGGTACATGGTCGAGACCAGTGCCGCATCGTCGCCCGGCGGCGAGAGCTTGAGGATGGTGTCCGCGTCGCTGAAGCGCGCATGCGCCGCGAAGGGCGCGGACTTGATCGGCTGCAGGATCGGGAATGCCTTCACGACCTCCATCGGCACCGAGGCGTCGAGCTTCCTCGCCGACTCCACCGCCGTCTTGCCGTCGCCGCCCATCTGCGCCGACACCAGCACGAAGTGGATGTTGTGCGGGTAGTAGGCTGTCTTGTAGATCGGGTCCGACGGCGAGGTCTTGAAGTAGTTCTCGTCGACCTGCGCCGCCTTGCGGTTGAGCGTCATCGAGTCGCGGTACATGCCCACGCGGTAGTAGATGTGCGCTGGCATGTGGACGATGTGGCCCGCACCCGGCATCAGCGCCGCGAGGCGGTTGGCGTAGGGCAGGGCCTTCTCGGGCTTGGTGGACGCTTCCATGGCGTGGATGTAGAGATGGATGGCGCCGGCATGCGCCGGGTCGCGCTGGAGCACCGTCTCGAGCGCGCCGACGATGTCCGCGCCGCGCCCCTTCGGCTTGGCGCCGCCCGCTTCCCAGTAGTCCCAGGGCTGCGTGTCCATTGCGGCTTCGGCGTAGAGCGTCAGCACCGTGTTGTCGGTGGGAAAGGCGGTCGCGACGGCCTTCATCGCATCGGCATAGGCCGCATCGAGCGGTGCGCGATCGGGTGGCGGATTCGCGGCATAGCGCTTTTCGAGTGCGCCGATCAGTGCCTGCTCCTTCAAGCTGGCGCCGCCCCTGAGAGCGACCGCCTTGCCCAGGGCCGCCACGGCCGGCGCGTTGGCCTCCGGCATCATCGGCACGTTGATGTTGGAGCCGAGCACATAGGCTTCGCCCCAGAAGCACATCGCGCATTGAGGGTCGAGCTTTTGCGCGGCCTGGAAGGCACGCTGCGCCTCGGCGTGGTTGAAGCCGAACGCCAGCCGCAAGCCCTGGTTGAAGTACGCCTGCGCCTGGGCGCTGCGGGTCGTGATGCGGAACTGGAGCGAGCCCAGGTTCTTGTAGAGCGGCGGCTCGCTACCGGCCGCATCCGCCGGCGGCGCGGTCTGGTTCGCCACACGGATCAGCGCCTTCAGCAATTCGGGAGGGCCGGAGACGACGGGGCCGCACACGCCGCCGGCTGGCGACAGCAGCGGATCGAAGATGTCGGAGGAGCGGCCGGCACCGACGCCATCCGCCACCAGCAACCCGGTCGAAGCGAGGATGCACGCAGACGCAGCGTAGACGCCGCGCCGACGCCGCGGCAGGGGAGATCGATGCGATGGCATGGCGGTTCTCCTGAAGGGCGGAAATTTTGGCACTCGAAGGCGAGCTTCGCAATCGAGCGCCGACAGCATGCGCATGGTCGTCAAGCCATCCCTGGCCAACGGACCGCCATCGCTCACACGCCGAGCAGTTCCTCCAGCACATCCGGCGCAGCCACCAGCTCCGCCGACGCGCCGTGCCGCACGATGCGGCCCTTCTCCATCACCACCGCCCGGTCGGTGTGCGCGAGCACCTTGCGCCAGTCGCGGTCGACGATCAGCGTCGCGATGCCGGTCGCGCGGATGTCGCTGATCACGCGCCAGATCTCGGCCACGATCAGCGGCGCCAGGCCCTCGGTCGCTTCGTCGAGGATCATGAGGCGCGGGTTGGTCATCAGTGCGCGGCCGATGGAGAGCATCTGCTGCTCGCCGCCCGATAGTTGCTGGCCGCCGTGCGAGAGGCGTTCCGTCAGCCGCGGGAAGGTCGCCATCACGCGGTCGAAGGTCCAGTCGCGCTTGCCGTCGATGCCAGCGCGCGCGCTCATCACGAGGTTCTCGCGCACCGAGAGGTTCGGGAAGATGCCACGGCCCTCGGGCACGTAGCCGATGCCGCGGCGTGCCATTTTCTCGGGCACCCAGCCGGTGACTTCCTGGGCGTCGAGCCGCACATGGCCGGAAGCCGGGCGCACGTAGCCCATCAACGAACGGATCAACGTGGTCTTGCCCATGCCGTTGCGGCCGAGGAGGCCAACGGAGGTGGCCGCTGGGATCTCGACATCCACCCCGCGCAGGATGTGGCTGTCGCCGTAGTAGGTATTGAGGTCCTGGATCTGCAGCATCTCAGTGATCCTCGCCAAGATAAGCGGTACGAACTTCGGGGTTGGTACGAATCGACGCGGGATCACCCGTCGCGATCACCGTGCCGTTGACCATCACCGTGATGCGGTCGGCGATCCGGAACACCGCATCCATGTCGTGCTCGACCAGAAGAATCGCGTGCGAGGCCTTGAGGTTCGACAGCAGCCCGAGCATGCGCTCCGTCTCCTCCGCACCCATGCCGGCCAAGGGTTCGTCGAGCAGCAGCACGCGCGGCTTGGTCGCCAGGCACATCGCGACTTCGAGCTGGCGCTTGGCGCCATGGCTCAGCGTGCCTGCAATGCGATCGGCCACGGCTTCAAGGCCGGCGGCCGAGAGGGATTCACGCGCCGCGGCATTGCTCGTGGCGCATTGCTTCGACGATTGCCAGATGGCCCACGGTCGCGGCGTCGCGGCCTGCGCGGCGAGCCGGCAGTTCTCGAGCACGGTGAATTCCGGAAAGATCGTCGTGCGCTGGTAGCTGCGGCCCACGCCCGCCAGCGCGCGGCGGAACTGCGCGCGCTGCGTGATGTCCTCGCCGTCGAGCGAGATACGCCCGTCGGAAGCGCTGATCTCGCCCGAGAGCATGTTGATCAGCGTGGACTTGCCGGCGCCGTTGGTGCCGATCACGGCATGCACTTCGCCACGACGCAGGTCCAGTGTCACGGCATTGACGGCGACCAGGCCGCCGAAGCGGCGCGTCAGCGTATCGACCGCAAGAAGGGTGCTCATGCGGCCCCCTTCGGCGAGATCCGCGACGCAATCCCGATGATGCCCTTGGGCAGCAAGGCGACGAAGGCAATGATGGCAAGCCCCAGCGTCAGTTGCCAATGGTCGGCCAGCGGCCCGACGATGGCATGCGTGGACAGCAGTTCCTTCAGCAGCGTGAAGGCGACGGCGCCGATCACCGCGCCGCGCAGGTGGCCGAGGCCACCCAGGATGATCATCAGCAGCACCTCGCCCGAGTTGTGCCATGCGAGCAGTTCGGGGTTGACCACGCCATCGCGCGACGCCACGAGGAAGCCCGCCAGGCCGGCGAGCGCGCCCGCGATCACGAAAGCCGCGAGCTTGTAGCCGTACACCGGGAAGCCCGCCGCGCGCATGCGCTGCTCGTTGACGCGGATGCCGGCCAGTGCGGCGCCGAAGCGCGAGCGCCGGATCAGCGCGAGAAAGCCGTAGGTGCCCGCGAGCGCAGCCAGCACGAAATAGAACTGCACGACGCGGTTCTCCATGTCCAGCGCGCCCAATGCCGGTCGGATGTACATGTAGATGCCGTCGCTGCCGCCGCCCAACGCGGTGTCGTGGAACACGAAGAAGGCCATCTGCGCGAAGGCCAGCGTGACCATGATGAAGTACACGCCGCGCGTGCGCAGGCTCAGCGCGCCGACGACGAGGGCGTATGCCGCCGCGCAGCCCATCGCCAGCGGCAGCAGCAAGGCGATCGAGCCGCCTTCCTTGCCCGAGCCCAGCACCGTCGCATAGGCGCCGATGCCATAGAAGGCCGCGTGGCCGAGGCTCACGAGGCCGGTCATGCCGACCAGCAATTCGAGGCTCAGCGCGAAGATCGAAAGGATCATCACCTTCACGACCAGGTCCGAGAGATAGGGGCTCAGCGTCGGGCCGAGCACGGCCAGCGCGATGGCGCAGAGCAGGGGGATGAAATGCGAGATGCGTTGCATGTTCAGACCTTGCGCCCCATGAGACCTTCCGGGCGCCAGATGAGCACGATGGCCATCAGGACATACACCCCCATGCCGCTCAGCTCGGCGAAGAACACCTTGCCGAAGGTGTCGACAAAGCCCACCAGCAGCGAAGCCACCAGCGCACCGGTGATCGAGCCGATGCCGCCGATCACCACCACCACGAAACAGATGATCAGCACGCTCGAACCCATGCCCGGATAGACCGAGGACATCGGCGCCGCGATCATCCCGGCCAGCGCCGCGAGCGCCACGCCGGCCGCGAAGACGATGCGGTAGAGGCGCCGGATGTCGATGCCCAGCCCGCGCACCATGTCGCGGTTGCTCGCACCGGCGCGGATCATCATGCCCAGCCGCGTGCGGTTGACCACGTAGTACAGCGCGATCGCCAGCACCACGCACGCCGCCGAGGCGAAGAGGCGGTACCACGGATAGCTCATGAGGTCGCCCAGCGCGAAGCTGCCTTCGAGCCAGGGCGGGGCCTTCACGCCGTGCACGTCATTGCCGACCAGCAGCGAGCGCAGTTCCTCGAAGACGAGGATCAGCCCGTAGGTCATCAGCACCTGCTGCAGGTGGTCCCGCTGGTAGAGGTAGCTGAAGAAGGCCCATTCCAGCACATAGCCGAAGACGGCGGCGAGCACCACGCCTGCCACCAGCATCACGATGAACTGGTCGCCGAAGAGCGGCGAGAGCGCGAACGCCATGTAGGCGCCCAGCATGTAGAAGCTGCCGTGGGCGAGGTTGATCACGCCCATGATCCCGAAGATCAGCGTCAGCCCGGAGGCGACGAGGAACAGCAGCAGCCCGTACTGCACGGAGTTCAGGCACTGAACGAGAAAGGTACCGAAGTCCACGTTGAAGATTCTTGGTTAATTTCGTTGGGAGTCATCAGCGACCTTCGGGAAACACCGCGGAACCGGCTTTGCCGGTCCGCCGGTGTCGCCCCCGGCAGGGGGTGGGCGAAGCGACACGAAGTGCGCGCAGCCTGGGGGCGAGTTTTTCTACAGCTTGCAGCCGCGGGCAGGGTCGGCGAGGTTCTTGACCGCGATGTTCACCACCTTGTTCTCATTGCCCTCGACCTTGCGCAGGTAGATGTCCTGCACCGGGTTGTGTGCCTTGTTCATCGTGAAAGTGCCGCGCGGACTGTCGATCTTGGCCTTCTCGATGGCGGAGGCGAACTCGGCCTTCTTCGTGATGTCGCCCTTCACCGCGCCGAGGCCGACCGCCAGCATCTGCGCTGCGTCGTAGCCCTGCACCGCATACACGTCGGGCTGCAGCTTGAAGGCCTTGGCATACGCGGTGCGGAAGCTGGTGTCGCGCGGCGTGTTCAGGCCGTCGGCATAGTGCAGCGTGGTCTGCATGCCTTGCGCGGCAGCGCCTTGCGCTTCGAGCGTGCCGTCGGTCAGGAAGCCGGGGCCGACGAGCGGAATGGTCTTGTTGAGGCCGGCCGCCGCATAGTCCTTGACGAACTTGACCGCGCCGCCGCCCGCGAAGAATGCATACACCACATCCGGCTTGGCCGCCGCGATCTCGGTCAGCAGTGCCTGGAACTCGACGTTCGGGAAGGGCACGGTGAGCTGCTTCTCGACCTTGCCGCCCGCCTTCTCGAAGCCTTCCTTGAAGCCGGCCACCGACTCGTCGCCGGCCGCGTACTTCCAGGTGATGGTCATGGCCTTCTTCTTGCCGTCCTTGCCGGCGACTTCGCCCATGGCGTAGGCGGGCTGCCAGTTCGAGAACGAACTGCGGAAGATGTTCGGCGCACACATCGGGCCGGTGACCGCATCGGCGCCGGCGTTGGGCACGATCAGCACGGTGCCGCTTTCCTTGGCCGCCTTGGCCATCGCCATCGCGACGCCGGAGTGCACGGTGCCGATGATGACGTCGACGTTGTCGCGCTTGATCAGCTTGTTGACGTTGTCCGTGGCCTTGGCCGGATCGGATTCGTCGTCGACCTTGACGAACTCGATCTCGCGGCCGCCGAGCTTGCCGCCCTGTTCGTCGAGACGCAGCTTGAAGCCGTTTTCGATGGCCACGCCGAGCGCCGCGTAGGTGCCGCTGAACGGAAGCATCAGGCCCACCTTGAGCTTGCCCTGTTGGGCATGGCCGAGCGTGGCGATGGATGCCAACGCGAGGGCTGTCAGCGTGGTGCGTGCGATGCGGGTGCTCATGGAAAGACTCCTTGTTGAAAAAAATCGGATGCTTGCGACCGCGGACGGTTCGGAAATCCAGGGACATCCGCCAATGCACGAGAGATGAATACTTTACAGGTAAACTATTTATCTCTCAATTAAGCGTTTTCCCGGGGGTTTCCCCGAGGGGATCGTTCACGAAAGAAACGGTCGCAACTATCGCTGTTTCGGGCTGGTCGCGATGCGGGGAATGCCCGCAGTCCGGGATCTCCACGAGCCGCGTTTGCGGTGCCCGCTCGGCGATGCCGCGAATCTGGCGAAGGGTGCCGTATTCGTCGTCGATTCCCTGCATTGCAAGAACCGGGCAACGGATCGTGGCGAGTTCGCTTTCGATGTTCCATTGCCGGAAGGGCGGGTGCAGCCAGACGCGGTTCCAGCCCCAGAAGGCGGAGTCCACGTTGTCGTGATAGCGGCCGAGCTTCTCTGGCATGTCGGTCTGCAAGTAGGCCTGGCGCGCCAACTCGATGTTGGCGACGGTCACGTCCTCCACGAAGATGTGCGGCGCCAGCACGACCAGGCCGGCGACGCTGCCGGGAAAGCGCGAGGCGTAGAGCAGCGAGATCGAGCCGCCGTCGCTGTGGCCGAAGAGCCAGGGCTTCTCGTTGAGGCCGATCGCCTCGAAGAAGGCAGGCAGCACCTCGTGCGCCTGGCGGTGCATGAAGTCGACGTCCCATATTTCGTCCGCGTCGCGCGGGGTCGAGCGGCCGTAGCCGGGGCGCGAGAACACGAGGCCGCGAAAGCCGCCGGCCTCGCACAGCCGTTCGGGAAAGTCCTTCCACATCGCGATCGAGCCGAGGCCTTCGTGGAGGAAGACCAAGAGGGGCGCGTCGGTGCGTTCCGGGGCGATGCGCGCGTATTCGATGCGCACGTCTTTTCCCCGCCAGCGGATGGCGGCGAACTCGGAATCGGTGCTCATGGTTTCGCCGCCGAGCCGGCCTTCTCCCGGTCGCGAAGGCGGAAACGCTGGATCTTTCCTGTCGCGGTCTTCGGGAGTTCGTCCACGAACTCGATGAAGCGCGGGTATTTGTAGGGCGCGAGGCGCTCCTTGACGAAGGTCTTCAGTTCGTCCTCGCCGACGGCCTGGCCGTCCTTGCGGACCACGTACGCCTTGGTCTTGGTCAGGCCATCGGCATCTTCCTTGCCGATCACCGCGGCTTCGAGCACGGCCGGATGCTGCATCAGCGTGGCCTCGACCTCGAAGGGCGAGACGTAGATGCCGCTGACCTTCAGCATGTCGTCGCTGCGGCCCGCGTAGGTGTAGTAGCCGTCGGCGTCGCGGGAGTACTTGTCGCCGCTCTTGGTCCAGCCGTCGCGGAAGGTATCGGCGCTCTTCTCGGGGTTGGCCCAGTACATGAGCGCGGTGCTCGGTCCCTTGATATAGAGGTCGCCGACCTCGCCGACGCCGACGGGCTGGCCATCCTCGCCGCGCAGCTCGATCTCGTAGCCTTCCACCGGCTTGCCCGTGGTGCCGTAGCGGATGTCGCCGGGCCGGTTGGAGATGAAGATGTGCAGCATCTCGGTCGAGCCGATGCCGTCGACGATCTCGCAGCCGAAGTGCTGCTTGAAGCGCTGCGCGATCTCGCCCGGCAGCGCCTCGCCGGCCGAGGAGCACATGCGCAGCGCCACGGCTTCGCGTGGGGGCAGGTTGGGGGCCGCGAGCATGCCGGCGAAACCCGTGGGAGCGCCGAAGAAGACCGTCGGCTGGTGCGGACCGGTCCAGCGCTTGAAGGTGGCATCTGGCGTCGGCCGCTCGGCCATGAGGAGTACGGTTGCACCCACCGAAAGCGGAAAGGTCAGCGCATTGCCGAGCCCGTACGCGAAGTACATCTTGGCAGCGGAGAAGCAGACATCGTCCTCCGTCAGGCCCAGCACCGGCTTGCCATACAGCTCGGCCGTCCACCACGGATTGGCGTGGGTGTGCACCGTGCCCTTGGGCTTGCCGGTCGAGCCGGAGGAATAGAGCCAGAAGGCATGGTCCTGCGGGGCGGTGGGCGCAGGTTCGGAGAGCGGCGCGTGAGCCGCGATGGCGGAGTCGAGGTTGTGCGCGCCGTCGGGCAGTGGTCCGGTCGGTTGCGACACGAACAGTGTGCGGACCGCGTTCGGCTCCTTTGCCATCGCCTCCTGCAGCACCGGCAGCAGCGCCCCGGAGACCAGGGCCGCCGTCGCGCCGCTGTGGTTCAGCATGTAGGCGTAGTCGTCCGCGGTCAGCAAGGTGTTCACCGCGACCGGCACGACGCCCGCGTAGAGGCTGCCGAGAAAGCACACGGGCCAGTCGCTGCTGTCGAGCATCAGCAGCAGCACGCGGTCTTCGCGGCGCACGCCTTTGTCGAGCAGGGCGGCGGCGAGGCGACGCGAGCGGTCTTCCAGTTCTCCGTAGCCGAGTGCGCCGCGGTCGTCCACGTAGGCTGTCTTCCGGGCGCGGCCACGGTTGAGCGCGAACAGATGCTCCGCAAAGTTGAAGGGGTCGGGCAGGCTCATCGTGTGTCTCCTCGGGTCCGTCTTGATGGGTGATGCGGGCCTGCTGCTACTGAAGCCCGAGCTGCGCCAGCACGCCAGGGCTGGCCTGCACCGCGCTGCGGCGGTGATAGAAGTCCAGCGCCCGCAGTCCGCCGAGTTCGGCGCCGCCGCCCGCTCGGCCGGGACCACCATGCAGCGACATGGGCATCACGTTGCCGTGGCCGGTCTGGGCCTGCGCGACTTCCGGCGTGATCACGTGCACGCGCCCATGGCTCGCGGCGAGCTGCACGGCCGCCTGGCCGAGCGCGGCATCGTCGGCGCCGTAGAGCGAGGTCACCAGCGAACCCTGGCCGCGATGCGCGAGTGCGATGGCGTGGTCGAGATCGCGATAGGGCAGCAGCGTAGCGACCGGGCCGAACACCTCGACGTCGTGCACGCGATCGGCCGCGTCCGCATCGCTCGCGCCCAGCAGCACCGGGCCGATGCACGCGGCGATGGCCGGGTCGGCATCGACCAGGGCTTTCCTGCTACCGTCATACAGCACGCTGGCCTGTGCCTCGAGCGATTCCAGCCCTTCGCGCACCGCGTCGAGCTGGGCTCGGCTCACCAGCGAACCCATGCGCACGCTCTCGTTGCGCGGGTTGCCGACCGTGATGCCGGCCAGCTTGGCGCCGATGGCTTCCGCCGCCGCGTCGTAGACCGCCGAGGGCACCAGGATGCGGCGGATCGCCGTGCACTTCTGGCCCGACTTCACCGTCATCTCCCGCACCACCTCGCGCACCAGCAGGTTGAAGGCGTCCGAACCCGGCGCGGCATCCGGCAGCAGCAGGGCGGAGTTCAGGCTGTCGGCCTCGATGTTCACGCGCACGGAGCGCTGCGCCACGGCGGGATGCGAGCGGATCACCGCACCGGTCTCGGCCGAGCCGGTGAAAGACACCGCGTCGAAGGCTTCGAGCTGGTCCATCAGCCCGTTGGAGCTGCCGCAGATCACCGACAGCGCGCCGGCCGGCAGCACGCCGGCCTCGACCACGTCCTTGACCATGCGCTGCGTGAGCCACGCGGTGGAAGTGGCGGGCTTCACGATCACCGGCACGCCGGAGAGCAGGGCGGGCGCGGCCTTTTCCCACAGGCCCCAGGACGGAAAGTTGAAGGCGTTGATGAAGAGCGCCACGCCGCGCGTCGGCACCTGGAGGTGCTGCGACATGAAGACCGGCTCCTTGCCGAGCTTGACGGCGTCGCCGTCGCGCAGGGCGCGCACGTCGCCGAGCGCATCGCCCCACTTGGCGTACTGGCCGAGGGTGAAGATCGCGCCGTCGATATCGACGGCCGAATCGTTCTTCACCGTGCCCGAATTCGCCGTGGCGATGTCGTAGTAGCTGTCGCGATTCGCCTGCAGCACCTTCACGATGGCGGCCAGAAGGCCTGCGCGCTCGCGGTAGGTGAAGGCGCGCAGCGCCGCGCCGCCGGTTTCACGTGCAAAGCGGAAGGCTTCCGGCAGATCGAGCCCGGTGGCATCGACCCGGGCCAGCTCGGTGCCGAGCACCGGATCGAACAGTGGCGTTCCGGCGCCGCTGCCGGCCTGCCAGCGGCCGGCGACATGGTTGGAGAGAAGTTCGGTCATCGGGTGAATTGAATTTGCCCTTCGGGCAGCAGGTACAGGACCAAGGCGCGCCCCTGCGCGACAGTGGGGTGATGGGCGCTGCCCGGCGGATAGACGCACCAGCCCGCAGGCCGGCCGTCGAAAGTGGCTTCGCCCTCCAGCGGCATGATCAAATCGATCTCCCCGCCGGGGTGTGTGTGATGCGGCCCGGCGATGTCGCGCATGTCGACCACATCGACCGAAAAGCGGCTGAGCGCGTCTTCGGCCTTGAAGACCCGCCCGTAGCGGATGCCCCCGCCTTCGCGGTCGCAGAGCCAGCCTTCGGCCACGCCGTCGATGCAGGCCTGTTTCAGTTGGCTGAAGGTCGGCGTGCCGGCGCCGTGGTGGGTGTTGAGCCAGCGTTCGAGCTCGTCATCGAGTGGCCGGCCGGCGATCTGTGTCGCCACGTCGGCGACGAGCTGATGGAAGGCTTGCTTGGACATGGCGCTTTCTTCTTGCGTGGGGAACAACTTGCGGCAATTGGCTGCGTGCAGTATCTTGCCTGTGCACGAACCATAAGCATGCAGTCAAAAGGTGTCAAGCAATATAGTGCATGCACCCGTGTTAACCCTGACTGCAGCCATCGAGGACAGCGAAAGAGATTCATGAACGAGCGAGCCGACGACACGGTACTGGCCGTGCCCACCGACGCGAACACCCCGGCCGAGGAGGCCAAGAACCCGCTGCTCGTCGCGCTGGGCGAACGGGTGCGCAACCTGCGCGCGCGCCGTGGACTCACCCGCAAGGCGGTGGCGCAGGCGGCCAATGTGTCGGAGAGGCACCTGGCCAACCTCGAATATGGCATCGGCAACGCGTCGATCCTGGTGCTGCAGCAGGTGTCGACCGCCCTGCAGTGCTCGCTGGCCGAGCTGGTGGGCGACGTGACGACCGTCTCGCCCGAATGGCTGCTGATCCGCGAACTGCTGGAGCATCGCGGCGAAGCCGACCTGCGCCGCGCCCGCATCGCACTCGGCGAACTGCTGGGCACTGCCGCCGGCGACCCGGCCCGACACCGCCGCATCGCGCTCATCGGACTGCGCGGCGCGGGCAAATCCACCTTGGGCCAGATGCTGGCCGACGACCTCGAAGTGCCCTTCATCGAGCTGAGCCGCGAGATCGAGAAGTTCGCCGGCTGCAGCGTGCGGGAGATCCACGACCTCTACGGCACCAACGCCTACCGCCGCTACGAGCGCCGGGCGCTCGAGGAGACCGTGCAGATCTATAGCGAGGTGGTCATCGCCACGCCCGGCGGCATCGTCTCCGACCCGGCCACCTTCAACCAGCTCCTTGCCCATTGCACCACCGTGTGGCTGCAGGCCGCGCCCGAGGAACACATGGGCCGCGTCGCTGCCCAGGGCGATACCCGCCCGATGGCGGCCAGCAAGGAAGCCATGGATGACTTGCGCCGCATCCTGAGCGGACGGGCCGCTTTCTATTCGAAGGCGGACGTCAGCGTGGACACCACCGGCCACGACCTGCCCGAAAGCTTCGGGCTGCTGCGCACCGCCGTGCGCGAGACGATGAGCCGCAACGGCTGAACGGACCACCCAAGGAGCTGTAAAAAATTCATTCCAGGGTTGACGCGCCTCAAAACATGCAGCATGATGCATGTTCCGGCGATCGACAAATGCACTATTGTTCCTCGCCACCGAACCTTCAAGGAGACTTCGACATGGCCGAAACCGCCGCTCACCCCGCCCGCGTGGACTACCGCACCGACCCTACGCAATACCGCCACTGGAAACTGAGCGTCGAGGGACCGGTCGCGCGCCTGTCGCTCGACATCGCGGAAGACGGCGGCATCCGCCCTGGCTACAAGCTCAAGCTCAACAGCTACGACCTCGGCGTGGACATCGAACTGAATGACGCCCTGAATCGCGTCCGTTTCGAGCATCCCGAGGTGCGCTCGGTCATCGTCACCAGCGCCAAGGACCGCATCTTCTGCTCGGGCGCCAACATCTTCATGCTGGGCGTCTCCAGCCACGCCTGGAAGGTGAACTTCTGCAAGTTCACGAACGAGACCCGCAACGGCATCGAGGACACGTCGAAGCACTCGGGCCTGAAGTTCATCGCAGCCGTGAACGGCGCATGTGCCGGCGGTGGCTACGAACTCGCCCTGGCCTGCGACGAGATCGTGCTGGTCGATGACCGGTCCTCCTCCGTCTCGCTGCCCGAAGTGCCGCTGCTCGGCGTGTTGCCCGGCACCGGCGGCCTCACCCGCGTGACCGACAAGCGCCACGTGCGCCATGACCTCGCCGACATCTTCTGCACCAGCGTCGAAGGCGTGCGCGGCCAGCGTGCCGTCGATTGGCGCCTCGTCGATTCGATCGCCAAGCCCGCCCAATTCGGCGCCGCCGTGCAGGAACGTGCCGCCAAGCTCGCCGAAGGCAGCGACCGCCCGGCCAACGGCAAGGGCGTGAGCCTGACCCGCCTCGAACGCGAGGAGGGTGCCGACAGCCTGCGCTACGAGCACGTCACGGTCGAGATCGACCGCGCCCGCCGCACCGCCACCTTTACCGTCAAGGCGCCGAAGGGCGCGCAGCCCGCCGACATCGCCGCCATCGAGGCCGCCGGCGCCGCATGGTGGCCGCTCGCGATGGCCCGCCAGCTCGACGACGCCATCCTCAACATGCGCACCAACGAGCTGGACATCGGCACCTGGCTGCTCAAGACCGAAGGCGACGCCCAAGCCGTGCTCGCGAGCGACGCCACGCTGCTTGCAAACAAGGACCACTGGCTGGTGCGCGAAACCATCGGCGCGCTGCGCCGCACGCTGGCGCGGCTGGATGTGTCGTCGCGCAGCCTGTTTGCGCTGATCGAGTCGGGCTCGTGCTTTGCCGGCACGCTGGCGGAGATCGCCTTTGCGGCCGACCGCGCCTACATGCTCGCGCTGCCCGACGACGCCGAGCGCGCGCCGAAGATCACGCTCGACGAGTTCAACTTCGGCTTCTTCCCGATGGTCAACGACCAAAGCCGCCTGCAGCGCCGCTTCTACGAAGAGGCCGCGCCGATGGAAGCCGCGCGTGCCGCTGCCGGCAAGCCGCTCGATGCGGACGCGGCGATGGCGCTCGGCCTCGTGACGATGGCGCCGGACGACATCGACTGGGACGACGAGATCCGCATCGCCATCGAAGAGCGCGCGGCCATGTCGCCGGATGCGCTCACCGGCCTGGAAGCCAACCTGCGCTTCGCGAGCCAGGAGAACATGTTCACGCGCATCTTCGGCCGCCTGACCGCATGGCAGAACTGGATCTTCAACCGCCCGAACGCGGTCGGCGAAAAGGGAGCGCTCAAGGTCTACGGCACCGGCGAGAAGGCCGGCTTCGACTTGAATCGGGTATGACCCCCAGGCTCGCGCACCTCGTGTCGCTCTCCACCCCCTTCCAGGGGGCAACACCTGCGGCCCGGCAAAGCCGGTTCCGCGGTGTTCCCCGAATCGCTCTTCAACCGTCATTCCATCGTTAAAGGTCCCGTCATGAGCACGATCAACTACAGCGAGAAGATCCCCAACAACGTCAACCTCGGCGAGGACCGCACGCTGCAGCGCGCGCTCGAAGGCTGGCAGCCGAACTTCGTCAACTGGTGGGACGACGTCGGGCCGGACGGCTCGACCAACTACGACGTCTACCTGCGCACGGCCGTCAGCGTCGATCCGCAGGGCTGGGCGCAGTTCGGCCATGTGAAGATGCGCGACTACCGCTGGGGCATCTTCCTGAACCCGGGCGATGCCAACCGCGAGATCCACTTCGGCGACCACAAGGGCGAAAAGGCCTGGCAGGACGTCCCCGGCGAGCACCGCGCCAACCTGCGCCGCATCATCGTCACGCAGGGCGACACCGAGCCGGCATCGGTGGAGCAGCAGCGCCACCTGGGCCTCACCGCGCCGAGCATGTACGACCTGCGCAACCTCTACCAGATCAACGTGGAGGAAGGCCGTCACCTGTGGGCCATGGTCTATCTGCTGCACAAGCATTTCGGCCGCGACGGACGCGAAGAAGGCGAGGCGCTGCTGCAGCGTCAGTCCGGCGATGCCAACAACCCGCGCATCCTGGGCGCCTTCAACGAGAAGACGCCCGACTGGCTCGCCTTCTTCATGTTCACGTACTTCACGGACCGCGACGGCAAGTTCCAGTTGTCGGCCCTGGCCGAGAGCGCCTTCGATCCGCTGGCGCGCACCACCAAGTTCATGCTGACCGAGGAAGCGCACCACATGTTCGTGGGCGAAAGCGGCGTCTCGCGCGTGCTGCAACGCACCGCGCAGGTGATGAACGAGCTGAAGACGGACGATCCGCAGAAGGTGCGCGCCGCGGGTGCCATCGACCTGGGCACCATCCAGCGCTACCTGAACTTCCACTACAGCGTGACCATCGACCTCTTCGGGGCCGACCAGTCGAGCAACGCCGCCACCTTCTACAGCTCCGGCCTCAAGGGCCGCTATGAAGAAGGCAAGCGCACCGACGACCACGTGCTCAAGGGCCAGACCTACAAGGTGCTCGAAGTGGTGAACGGCCAGCTCGTCGAGAAGGACGTGCCGATGCTCAATGCGCTCAACGAAGTGCTGCGCGACGACTTCATCAAGGACTCCGTGGCCGGCGTCGGCCGCTGGAACAAGGTGCTCGAGAAGGCCGGCATCCCGACCCGACTGACCGTGCCGCACAAGGCCTTCAACCGCCAGATCGGCGCCTTGGCCGGCATCAAGATGTCGCCCGAAGGCCGCGTGGTCAACGAGCAGGAATGGGCCGCCAAGAAGGGCGAGTGGCTGCCGACGCCCGATGACTTCGCATTCGTGGCATCGTTGATGGGCCGCGTGGTGGACCCGGGCAAGTTCGCCGGTTGGATTGCCCCGCCAGTCATGGGCATCAACCGCCAGCCCGTCGATTTCGAGTACGTGAGGTTCGGCTGAACTAGCTCGCCCCCAGGCTCCGCGCACTTCGTGTCGCTACGCCAACTCCCTGCCGGGGGCAACACCAGCGGCCCGGCAAAGCCGGTTCCGCGGTGTTCCTGGGACCGGCCGTGGTGACAAGGAAGGAGACACACGATGAATATGGCTGAAGTGAATGTCATCAAGCAGCATCTGATCGACCCTGAGATCTGCATCCGCTGCAACACCTGCGAGGCGACCTGCCCGGTCAATGCCATCACGCACGACGACCGCAATTACGTGGTGCGTGCCGATGTGTGCAACGGCTGCATGGCCTGCATCTCGCCGTGCCCGACGGGATCGATCGACAACTGGCGCACCATGCCTTTGGCACGGGCCTACTCGATCGAAGAGCAACTCACCTGGGACGAACTGCCCGCCGAACTCACGCCCGAGCAGCTCGAAGCGGAAGGCGTTGCGGCGCCCGGTGAAGCGCTGGTGCAGCAAGTGCCGTCCGCTGCGCCTCAGCCGCCCACCGCGCCTGGCGAAATGGCCTTCAATTCCGCGCAGTACGGCGCCACAGTGCCGCCGTGGTCGGCCGCGCACGCGTACACCAATCTCTTCCCGCCGAAGAGCCCGACCACCGCCACCGTGGTCGGCAACTTCAACTGCACCGAAGCCGGCTACGAGAACCAGACGCACCACATCGTGCTCGACTTCGGCAGCATGCCCTTCCCGGTGCTCGAAGGCCAGTCGATCGCGATCATCCCGCCCGGGCTGGATGCCAACGGCAAGGCGCACTTCGCACGCCAATATTCGATCGCCAGCCCGCGCAACGGCGAGCGGCCCGGCTACAACAACGTCTCGCTGACGGTAAAGCGCGTGCTGGAGGACCACCAGGGCAAGCCCGTGCGCGGCGTGTGCAGCAACTACGTGTGCGATCTGAAGGTCGGCGACAAGGTCCAGGTCATCGGGCCCTTCGGCACGTCCTTCCTGATGCCGAACCACCCCAAGTCGCACATCGTGATGATCTGCACCGGCACCGGCAGCGCACCCATGCGCGCGATGACCGAATGGCGCCGGCGCCTGCGCAAGAGCGGCAAGTTCGAAGGCGGCAAGCTCATGCTCTTCTTCGGCGCGCGCACGCAGCAGGAGCTGCCGTACTTCGGTCCGCTGCAGACGCTGCCCAAGGATTTCATCGACATCAACTTCGCCTTCTCGCGCACGCAGGGCCAGCCCAAGCGCTACGTGCAGGACATGATGCGCGAACGCGCCGCGGACCTCGTCGAGCTGCTGAAGGACGGCCAGAGCCACTTCTACGTGTGCGGCCTGAAGAGCATGGAGGAGGGCGTCGTGCTCGCGCTGCGCGACGCGGCGACCGAAGCCGGCCTTGACTGGGACACGGTCGGCGAGAGCCTCAAGCGCGAGGGGCGCCTGCACCTCGAAACGTATTGATGACAATGACCTGATGAAATTCGCCGACTTCCACGCGGGCCAGGCCATCGAAGCGGGCCCGTACCTCGTGACGGAGGCGGAAGTCGTCCAGTTCGCGCGGGCCTATGACCCGCAGTGGTTCCACACCGATGCCGATGCGGCCTCGGGCGGTCCCTTCGGTGGACTCATCGCGAGCGGCTGGCACACCAGCGCGATCGCGATGCGGCTTGTCGCCGATGCCGCGCTGGGCGGCTCCGAATCCTTCGCGTCGCCCGGCCTCCAGTACCTGAAGTGGCCCAACCCGGTGCGGCCCGGCGACAGCCTGCGGCTCGTGGCCGATGTGGTCGAGGTGCGGCGTTCGGAGAAGCGTTCGACGCTGGGCATCCTGCGCTGGCGCTGGCGGCTGTTCAACCAGAAGGAACTGCCGGTGCTGGACCTGGAGGCGACGAGCCTGTTCAGGCTCGAAGGTCCGAACTGATTGGTGTCGCGCCCGACGGCCTCACTGCTTGACCCAGCCCGAGGCCGAGATGATCGGCGCCCAGTACTTCGTTTCCGCCGCCATGCGTTCGGTGAGTTCGGCCGGCGTCGATGCCTTCGGCTCGAACACGAGACCGGCCATGCGTTCGCGCACCTTGGCCGTGGCCAGGGCCTTGTTCAGCGACTGGTTGAGCCGTTCCACGACCGCCTTCGGCGTGCCGGCGGGGGCGAACATGCCGACCCAGAAGTCGGTCTGCATTGCGTAGCCGAGCTCCTTGGCCGTCGGGACGTCCGGCAGCAGCGGAGAGCGCCGGTCGCCGACCATGGCGATGACCTTGAGCTTGCCTGCGCGGTGGAACTCCAGGAAGTCGCCGAGCGCCGTGATGCCCGCGCTCAGGTGTCCGCCGGCGAGGTCCTGCACCATCGGTACGGAGCCGCGGTAGGGCACCGCGTTCAAGGTGGTCTGCTGCTGTTTCGAGAGCGCGACCAGATCGAACTGCGGCTTGCTGCCCGCCGCCGCGACACCCACGTTGGCGGCCGCCGGCTGCGTCTTCGATGCGGCGATGAGCCCCGGGAGATCGTTGATGCCGCTGGCCTGGCTCACGGCCAGCGCACCGGCGTAGTTGGCGACGAGTCCCACGGGCGCGAAATCGGTCGTCATGTTGAAGCCAGGATTCGCCAGTGTCAGCGGGATGATCACGGCCGTGTGATCGGGAGCGACCATCAGCGTGCGTCCGTCTGGCGCGGCACGCTTGAGCGCCTGCGCCGCGAGCTGGCCACCGGCGCCGGTCGGGTTCTCGACGGTGACCGGCACGCCCAGGTCCTCGCGCATCTGCTCGGCCACCTGGCGCGTGACCACGTCGATCGTGCCGCCGGCGGGAAAGCCCACCAGGATGCGCACCGGTCCGCCGGGAAAGCCGTCGCTGGCCCGTGCGTCGGGGAGAGTCGCTGCCAGAGTCAGTGCGCAGGCGGCAATGCCGAGCAGGTGGCGGCGGGTGGGGGTAATGGGTGCTTTCATGGCACGTTCCTTCGAGGATGAAAATTCAGCGCGGCAAGAGCAGTTCTCGCGACACCCGTCGCGCGTCGATCTCGATCTCGATGTCCTCGACCGGCGGCCGCACCCAGTGCCATGCGAGGCCGCCCGCCAGTGCGCCGAGGTGCGCGAGTTCCTGCTCGATGGCATGGTGCAGGTCGTGCACGGTGTACAGGCTCATGCTCATCACGTCGGTCCAGCGAACGCCCATGAGATCGAGGCGCGAGCCCAGGTCGCCGATGGCGAAGCGCAGCTTGTCCGCCAGCGCGTCGGGCGAGGTCTCGCCCAGCCGCACGATGTGGTCGCGATAGCCGGGGCGGTCCGGGCACTCGGCCGCGCCCGAGGTGGTGAAGTCGGGCACTTCGCGCGCGGAAGCAAGCGGCACGGTGTAGCTGAAGGCATGAAAACCCGCCTCGGCCGGCGGTGCCACGGCGGGAACCAGGTTGCAGCGCGCCACCGGATTGATGTCGTCCCTGAACAGCCCCCAATCGGCGAGCGGCCGCACATAGGCGCGATTGAAGGCCACGAAGTCCGGCTCGCTCATCGGCGCGGGCGAGCGCAGTTCGCAGGCGCACAGCGCGGTCAATGGCCGCCCCTGCGACTGCAGGTGCGCGCGGATGCGCTCGAAGCCTTCGGCAAGGGGCACCGGGCGGTCGAAGCGGGCGCGCTCGATGGCATGGCCGGTATCCGCGATCACGGCGGCCGAGTACTGGAAGCCGCCCTTGAGATAGCTGTAGTTGCCGGCGGGGAAGGGGAGGGTCATCGTCATGGGCCTTGAGATCAGTTAATACGTATTCGTAGTATTGGATCGCAGTCTGGAGCCGGACGAATTGGGGTTTACACGGAAGAAGTCTGCGACGGGCTTCAGCCGTCGAAGCCCAGCAGCTTGCGCAGCAGTGCGACCAGTTGCTCGCGCTCCGCCTTGTTCAGGCGTGCCGCCACGGCGTTCTGGTATTCGGTGGCCTTGGTCGTCGTGTCTTCCAGCAGTTGGCTGCCTTCGTCAGTGAGAAGAAGACTGAAGCTTCGCGCGTCCGCGGCCGATCGCTCGCGGCGCAGCAGGCCCTTGCGCACCGTGCGCAGGACCAGGTCGCTGCATGTATTGAGGTCGAGCCCGATGTCCTGCGCCACCTGGCTCTGCGATGCACCGGGCCGCTGGCGCACCGCCACCAGCAAGGCGAGTTGCCGCGAGGTCACTGCGTCGCCGTAGACCTGGGCGAACAGCGCGTCGCTCTCGAAATGGGCGCGGCGCAACAGGTGAGGCAGATGGTGCAGCAGGCGGAATCTGGACATGGGCATCGAATGTAGCGCCGAGGCCAGTCAGGCCTCGTCGATGTACCCGCGCTGCACTGCGAGGGCCTGATCCTCGAAGATCGCCATCGCGGTCTTCATCCGCCCGAATCCGAACTTGCGATAGAAGTCCTCCTTGCCGGGCACGGAGTACAGGATGATCTTCCGGTGGCCCCGGGACAGCGCCACGAGCCGGGCGACGATCTCCTTGCCAAGCCCCGTGCCCTGATGACCCGGCAACACCGCGACGTCGCAGATGTACGAGCAATCGACCCCATCCGCCAGCGCCCGCCCCACGCCGACGAGCTTGCCATCCTCGTACGCAAGGCACCGGAACATGCTGTTCGTGAACGCAGTCTTCAAGCCTTCCGGGCTCTTGTTGCCGAGCGGCGCGGCCCGGTAGAGGGCGCACAGCTCATCCCAATCGAGTGTCTCCAGCGAGTCGGACCAGGCAATCGGCATGGCGGGTTCCTGATGAAACCCGGCATCTTAGATTCACGGTCTGGTCGCCGCCGTGAGCGCGGCGGGCATGGGGACTTCGTAGCTGCGGCCGCTTCGGCAAGGCTCCAGCGCCGTCAGGATCGCGTCGTCGATCGCGTCCAGGGCCTCGATGTGCTGGCGTTGCAACGTGCCGCGCATGCGCACGGTGCCCGTCTTGACAGTGAGGAGGATCTGCTCGCTCGACGAGGGCCGCCAGGTCTGCGGCACCCGGGTCACGGTCGCATCCTTGAAGCCCGCCGAGGCCAGGGCCGCCTCGCTCGCCGATGCGTCGGCAAAGAGAAACATGTTGGGTCCGCCCGGCAAGCCTACGTCCATGGACCCGTGGGCGTCGATCGCGCCCAGCACGGCGCCGAAGAGCTTGGCTTCCTGCGGACTGCCCCACACCGTGAAGGCCAGCCGGCCACCGCTCTTGAGCACGCGGAACGCCTCGCGGAAGAAGCGCTCGGGCTCGGGAAAATGGAGCACGCCGTAGTTGGCCACGACCGCGTCGAACACCGCGCTTGCGAAAGGCAGGCTACCGGCATCGCCTTCCACGAAGCTCGCTGCCGGAAAGCGCTGCTTGGCCATGCGCACCTGCTCGGCCGAGAAGTCGACGCCCGTGACGTGCGCGCCGCGCGCCAGGGCCGCGCCGGCCGCGTAGCCAGCGCCTGTCGCCACGTCCAGCACGACGCTTCCCGCCTTCACGCCGGCGGCGTCGAGCAGCGGAGCGATCGATTGGGTCGTGAGGCTCGACAGAAGATCGTCGTAGCTCACGCAGACATGAGGGTCGGCCCAGCCGGCGTGCTCGAAGTCGCGGAACGATTCGGTCATGGGCTTCTCCTGGATGAGCGACTTCCGGACCCGAAAAATGGTGCGCCGACCTGAGGGCAGTGTCAATCGACCCGTGCATTACCCCACTGCGATGGCTGCGGGATTTCACCAAGGATTTGATTCGCCCCGGGCGGCGCATACTGCGGGCAGACCCGCCATGGCTCTTCCCCACGAGCCCCCGGGCGAGCAGCCAGGAGACAAGCCTTGCAGCGAACCAACATCGCCAACCCGGCCTACTTTCACAAGGTCGTGGATTGCCAGTACGCCTGTCCGGCGCACACCCCCGTACCCGAATACATCCGCTTGATCGCGCAGCGCCGCTACGGCGACGCCTACATGGTCAACTGGGTCTCCAACGTCTTTCCCGGCATCCTCGGGCGCACCTGCGACCGGCCCTGCGAGCCGGCATGCCGTCGAGGGCGCGTCGAGGAAAGTAATGCGAAAGACCCAGAGCCGGTAGCGATCTGCCGGCTCAAGCGCGTGGCCGCCGACATGAAGGAGGACGTGCGTTCGCGCATGCCGGCGGTGGCGCCCAGGAATGGCAGGCGCATCGCCTGCGTCGGCGCGGGGCCGGCCTCGCTGACCGTCGCGCGCGACCTTGCGCCGCTGGGCTACGAGGTGACGGTGTTCGACGGCGAGGCCAAGGCCGGCGGCTTCATCCGTACGCAGATTCCGCGCTTCCGGCTGCCCGAGTCGGTGATCGACGAGGAGACGGGCTACATCCTCGACCTCGGAGTGGAGTTCCGCAGCGGCGAGCGCATCGAATCGATGAAGGCGCTGATGGCGCAGGAATGGGACGCGATCTTCGTCGGCTGCGGCGCCCCGCGCGGGCGCGACCTCGACGTGCCGGGCCGGCAGGAAGCGGCGGAGAGCATCCACATCGGCATCGACTGGCTCAACTCGGTCTCCTTCGGGCACGTGACGAGCATCGGCCAGCGCGTGATCGTGCTGGGCGGTGGCAACACGGCGATGGACTGCTGCCGCTCGGCACGCCGCCTGGGCGGGACCGACGTGAAGGTGATCGTGCGCAGCGGCTTCGAGGAGATGAAGGCCTCGCCGTGGGAGAAGGAAGATGCGCAGCACGAAGGCATCCCGATCATCAACTTCCACGTGCCCAAGGCCTTCGTGCATCAGGACGGCAAGCTGACGGGCATGCGCTTCGAGATCGTCCGTGCGGAGTACGACGCGCAGGGCAACCGCTCGCTGGTGCCGACGGGCGAGCCCGATGCCTTCTTCGAATGCGATGAGGTGCTGGTGGCCGTGGGGCAGGAAAACGCCTTCCCGTGGATCGAGCGCGATTGCGGCATTGCCTTCGACAAATGGGGCTTGCCCAAGCTCGACGAGACGACCTTCCAGTCCACGGTGCCCAACGTGTTCTTCGGCGGCGATGCGGCCTTCGGCCCCAAGAACATCATCACCGCCGTGGCCCATGGCCATGAGGCGGCGGTCTCGATCGACCAGTTGCTGCACGACGAGCCGGTCCATGTCCGGCCCCCGCCGATGACCAACCTGGTGTCGCAGAAGATGGGCATCCACGAGTGGAGCTACGACAACGACACCTCCAACGACCTGCGCTACAAGGTGCCCTGGGCCAAGGCCGAGAAGGCGCTGGCCAGCATCCGCGTGGAGGTGGAACTGGGCTTCGATGCCGCCACTGCCTTCAAGGAGGCGGAGCGCTGCCTGAACTGCGATGTCCAGACCGTGTTCACGGAGACCGCCTGCATCGAATGCGATGCCTGCGTGGACATCTGTCCGATGGACTGCATCAGCTTCACCGACAACGGCGATGAAGCGGACTTGCGCGGCCGCCTGAAGGCGCCGGCACTCAACCTGGCGCAGGACCTGTACGTGTCCGGCGGGCTCAAGACCGGCCGCGTCATGGTGAAGGACGAGGATGTCTGCCTGCACTGCGGCCTGTGCGCCGAGCGTTGTCCGACCGGCGCCTGGGACATGCAGAAGTTCCTGCTGAAGATGACGCCGGCCGGGGCCGTCCGTATTGCCGAGGAGGTCCCGGCATGAGCGCGGCGCCACGGATCGAAGCGGTCAACGATTTCGTCATCAAGTTCGCCAACGTCAACGGCTCGGGCTCGGCCTCGGCCAACGAGTTGTTCGCCAAGGCCATCCTGCGCATGGGCGTGCCGGTGAGCCCCCGCAACATCTTCCCGAGCAACATACAGGGCTTGCCGACCTGGTACGAGGTGCGCGTGACCGAAAAGGGCCACCTGGGCCGGCGCGGCGGCACCGACATGATGGTCGCAATGAATCCGCAGACCTGGGATGCCGACGTGGCCGAACTGGAGCCCGGCGGCTACCTGTTCTATGACAGCACGCGGCCGCTGCCGCCGTCGAAGTTCCGCGACGACATCCGCGTCATCGGCATGCCGCTGACGGAGATCTGCAACGCGGTCTATCACGACCCGCGTCAGCGCCAGTTGTTCAAGAACATCGTCTACGTGGGTGCGCTGGCGATCCTGCTCGGCATCGAGCCGGAGGTGGTCGAGAGGCTCTTCGGCGAACAGTACAAGGGCAAGGAAAAGCTGCTGGCCTCCAACGTGCAGGCACTGAACCTCGGCTGCGACTTTGCCCGCGAGAACCTGCGCGAGCCGGTGGGGCTGCGGGTGCGGCGCGCCGATCGCGTGGGCGACCGGATCTTCGTCGACGGCAACAGCGCCGTCGCGCTGGGCTGCGTGTACGGCGGCGCGACGGTTGCGGCCTGGTATCCGATCACGCCGTCGTCGTCGGTGGCCGAAGCATTCCAGAGATATTGCGCGAAGTTCCGGGTCGACCCGCACACCGGCCAGAACCGCTTCGCCATCGTGCAGGCTGAAGACGAGCTCGCCTCCATCGGCATGGTGGTCGGGGCAGGATGGAACGGCGCGCGCGCCTTCACGCCGACTTCGGGGCCGGGCATCTCGCTGATGAGCGAGTTCATCGGGCTGGCCTACTTCGCGGAGATTCCCGTCACCCTCGTCAACGTGCAGCGCGGCGGGCCCTCCACCGGCATGCCGACGCGCACGCAGCAGGCCGACATCCTCTCGTGCGCCTACGCATCGCATGGCGACACCAAGCACGTACTGCTCTTTCCCGAAGACCCGTACGAGTGCTTCGAGCACGCCGCCGCGGCGCTCGACCTGGCCGACCGTCTGCAGACGCCGGTGTTCCTCATGACCGACCTCGACATCGGCATGAACCAGCGCCTGTGCAAGCCCTTCGCGTGGGACGACACGCAGGCCTACGACCGCGGCAAGGTCATGACCGCCGAGGAGCTGGAGGCGGGCCGCGACTTCGGCCGCTACAAGGACGTGGACGGCGACGGCATTCCGTGGCGCACGCTGCCGGGCACGCACCCGACCAAGGGCAGCTTCTTCACCCGCGGCACCACGCGCGATGCCTATGCGCGGTACTCTGAGCGCGGGCCCGACTACATCTACAACATGGAGCGGCTGCTGAAGAAGTTCGCGACTGCGGCCACGCTGGTCCCGCAGCCGGTGCTGCGGCTCGCTGCAGAGAAGACGGACCTCGGCGTGATCTATTTCGGATCGACCAGCCCGTCCATGCACGAGGCGCTGGAGGTGCTGGAAGAGAGCGGCATCCAGCTCGACGCGTTGCGGCTGAGGGCCTTTCCGTTTCCGGACAGCGTGGTGCGCTTCCTGGCGCAGCATTCGCGCGTGTTCGTGGTCGAGCAGAACCGCGACGCCCAGATGCGCAGCCTGCTCGTCAACGAGCTGGGCATCGACCCGGCCCGGCTGGTGCCGGTGCTGCATTTCGACGGCACACCCATCACGGCACGCTTCATCGCCGACGCGATCAGCCGCGTCATCGAGTCCAAGGAACCCGCATGACCTATCTCGCGAAGCCCCGGCTGCGCCATCCGACCCTCGCCACCAACAAGGTCGGCTACACGCGTCGCGACTACGAGGGCAAGATCTCCACGCTGTGTGCAGGCTGCGGCCACGACTCCATCTCCGCCGCCATCATCGAGGCCTGCTGGGAGCTGGACATCGAGCCGCACCGCGTCGCCAAGCTCTCGGGCATCGGCTGCAGCTCCAAGACGCCGGACTACTTCCTCGGCGCCTCGCACGGATTCAATACCGTGCATGGCCGCATGCCCAGCGTGCTGACCGGCGCCAACCTCGCCAACCGCGATCTGCTGTACCTCGGCGTGTCGGGCGACGGCGATTCGGCTTCCATCGGCCTGGGCCAGTTCGCCCACGCTATGCGGCGCGGCGTGCGCATGGCCTACATCGTCGAGAACAACGGCGTCTACGGGCTGACCAAGGGCCAGTTCTCGGCCACCGCCGACCAGGGCTCCAAGAGCAAGAAGGGCGTCGTCAACACCGACAGTCCCGTCGATCTCGTGGCGATGGCGCTGCAGCTCGGCGCCAGCTATGTGGGGCGTGGGTTCTCGGGCAACAAGGCGCAACTGGTGCCGCTGATCAAGGGCGCGATCAGTCATGGCGGTTCCGCCTTCATCGACGTGATCAGCCCCTGCGTGGCCTTCAACAACCACCCCGGCAGCACCAAGAGCTACGACTACGTGCGCGAGCACAACGAGGCGGTGAGCCGCATCGATTTCATCAGCGGGCGCGAGGAGATCACCGTGGACATGGCGCCGGGCGAAGTGCTGGACGTGCGCCAGCACGACGGCACCCTGCTGCGCCTGCGAAGCCTGCACCCCGACTACAACCCCGGCGACCGCTACGCCGCCATGGCCCACATGCAACGGCATCAGGAGATGGGCGAGGTGGTGACGGGCCTGCTCTACGTCGACCCGCTGGCGACCGACCTGCACACGGCGCTCAACACCAGCGACCGGCCGCTCAACACCCTGGGCCCGGCCCAGCTCTGCCCCGGCGCCAAGGCGCTGGAGCGGCTCAACGACGCCTTGCGCTGAAGGCGGGCAAAGCGCACCATTGCCGATTCTTCGGGGGACGGACCATGGCCGAACGCACTGTTTTCCAGTCGATCTCGCGCAAGCATGTCACCAACCTGGGCCCGCAGGCCAGCGTGCGTGATGCCGCGTGCGTGATGACGCGCGCCAACTGCGGCAGCGTGCTGATCATGGAACCGCCGGACATCCTGCTGGGCATCCTGACCGAGCGCGACCTCATGACCCGCGTGCTCGCGCGCGGCCTCGACCCCGAGCACACGACGACGCGTGAGGTCATGACCCCCAATCCGATCTGCGTGCCGCCGGAAACGCCGGTGTCGGATGCCATCGTGCTGATGCTGGAGCGCGGCTTCCGCCATTTGCCGCTGGTCTCGGGCAAGAAGATCCTGGGCGTGTTCTCGGTGCGCGACGCGCTGCCGCGGGAACTGGGCGCTGCGCTGAGCCAGGCGGAGTTCAACGAGCAGGTGAACGACGTTCTGGGATAGGGGCGTTTCGCGATCCTGGCCGTTCCAGCGGCCTGAGTCCCTCGGGGCCTTCCATTTGCATCCCTTGCCTGGTGCCTGTCTGGCGCCGGCCTCGGCGTACCTGACTCATTTGTAAGTCATACGTTGTCATATGACAAGCATGGCCTGCTTTGTCACAGGTTCTTGCAATCGTCCGCCTTGACTCCCTTCTGTGTGGGCTTCAATAATCGCCGCCCCAAGGCCGTAAGACAACTGATGTTGTACGACATCTGACGACTTTGGCTCGGTGATTTCGACCACTCAACCAAAAAGGAATGCCCATGAAACGCAGACAGTTCGCAATTTCGTTCCTGTCTCCCGTCGCCCTGGCCGCCTGTGGCGGCGGCAGCGACCACGTTTTCTTCCCCCCTGCCGCCGATCCCGCCCCGGCGCCCGCGCCGGCGCCGGCCCCGGGTTCGCAGGCCCCGGCCTTGGCGGCGCTCAAGAGCGCCACGAGCTACATGGACGAAGTCGTTTCCTACAAGGGCGGCTACGTGTGGTCGTATTCGCCGGACCTCACACAGACCTTCGGCGAAATGGAGGCCAAGCGCACCATGCTCTGGCTGCAGCCGCCGGGCACTTCCTCCATCGGCCACATCTATCTGGACGCCTACCACGCGACCGGCGACGAGCGCTTCTACCAGGCGGCCGACCGCACGGCGAAGGCCGTCGCCTCCGCGCAGCACAGCTCGGGCGGCTGGAACTACATCTATGACTTCGCCGGCGAGGAATCGCTGAAGCACTGGTACGACACGATAGGCAAGAACGGCTGGCGTCTGGAAGAGTTCCAGCATTACTACGGCAACGCGACCTTCGACGACGCCACCACCGCCGTGGCCTCGCAGCTGATGCTGCGCATGTACCTCGAGAAGAAGGACCCTGTCTACCAAACCGCCACCAGCAACGCCATCCAATTCATCACCAACGCGCAGTTCGGTCCCCAGTTCGGCGTGGCCGACGGCGGCTGGCCGCAGCGTTTTCCGCACAACCCGAACGCGGTCGGCGCCATGCCCCTGCCCAACCCCACGCAGTTGCCCGCGGGCGCGCGTGCCGGCATGGAAGACAGCGACTACACCCTGCACGTGACCTTCAACGACGACGTCATGGGCGAGAACATCAAGTTCCTGACGATGTGCGTGATGGCGCTGGGCCGCACGGACCTGGTTGCCAACATCACGCGGGCCATGGATTGCATGCAGCGGATGCAGTGGACCTCCCCGACGCAGCCCCTGCAGTCTGGCTGGAGCCTGCAGCACCTGTCGCGCGACACCAATGGCCGCCCGGCGGGCGCTCCGGCTGGCGCGCGCTCCTACGAGCCGCGCTCGCTGGCCACGCACACGACGCAGACCAACATCCAGCAGTTGCTGGGCTACTTCACGCTGACCGGAGACAGGAAGTACCTGTCGCAGTTGCAGAAGGCGATCGACTGGCTGAAGTCAGCCTCGATCCAGCTTCCCGCCAATGTCGCGACCCTCAACCCGCTGCTCGCCGGCCGCAATGTCGCGACCTTCATCGAGCTCGACACCAACGAGCCGCTCTACATCCACCGCTACGGCTCCAACATCCACAACGGCGCGTACTTCTTCGACAAGGACATCGCCAACACGATCAGCCACTACTCGTCGGGCCGCTCGGTCGATACCGCCGCGCTGCAAAAGCGCCTGGACGAGCTCAGCGCGATGACGCAGGCGCAGATCGATGCGATGGTCGCCAGATCGCCGCTGAAGGCCACCTCGGCCCGCGCCTTGCCGAAATACTTCGCCGCCATTCGCGAAGTGGACTTTCCGGACCTGTTCGAAGGCGCCGTGATGAAGACGCCGGTGGTGCCCGAATCCGAAGTGCAGACGATCATCGCTGCGCTGGTCGACGGAAAGTACTGGACCGCGCCGGTGCCGGAGATCGTGAACCCATACCGCGGCGACGGCCCCGCGACGCCGTACACCGGTACCGCCTATCGCAGCCGACACGTAGGCGATGTGTACGACACCTCGCCGTACCCGGCCGATACGCCGCCTGACATCGCGCCCTACGTGAAGCGGGAAAAGCCGCAGTTCATCATCACGTCCAACTTCATCGCCCGGATGGGGCGGCTGATCTCGTTCGTCTCGCCGGTCGCCTGAGGAGGAGGAGGACGGGCCGTGCCGCCGTCCTGTGCCAGGGCGAGCGGCGCGGGCAGGGCGCGGCGTCCTAGTCGCCGACGATGTTCTGTTCGCGGATCACCTTGCCGAAGCGCTGTCCATCCTCCATCGCCTTGTCGTGAAACTGCGCAGGTGTCATCGGCGCCGGCTCGCCGCCCAGCGCGGCGATGCGTTCACGAGGGCCTGGGAGCGTGAGGGCCTGGTTGATCTCCCGGTTCAGGCGGTTGACCACTTCCACCGGCGTGCCGGCCGGTGCATAGAAGCCGAAGATGGTGTCGGCGTCGAAGCCTTTCAGGCCGACCTCGTCCAGGGTCGGCACGTCCGGAAAGAGGGGCGATCGCTTCGGGCTTCCCACTGCAAGGAGCTTGACCTTGCCGGCCTTGATGTGCGGCATGGCGACCCCGGGATCGAAGAGAAAGTCGAGCTGGCCCGCCAGCAGGTCGTTCAGCGCCGGCGCCGCGCCGCGGTAGGGCACATGGGTGGCGGACACCCGCGCCTGCGACTTCATCATTTCGGCCGCGAGATGGGGGGAACTGCCGTTGCCCGGCGAGCCGAACGAGAGCTTGCCCGGATGGGACTTCAGGTACGCGAGGAATTCCTTCGCGTCGCTGGCAGGGAAGGATGGCTGGGCGACAAGGTAGACCAGCACACGAGCGGCGGATGCGACCGGCACCAGGTCCTTCGACGGATCGAAGGGCATCCTGGGATAGATGTGCGGATTGACCGACACCATGCCGCCCGAACTCAGGAGCAGGGTGTAGCCGTCGGGTGCCGCCTTGGCCACGGCTTCGCCGCCGATGTTGCCGCCGGCGCCGCTCTTGTTCTCGACCACGACAGGTTGTCCCAAAGCCTCCTGAAGAGGCTGGGTGAGCGATCGCGCGATCTGGTCCGCGGCGCCCCCGGGCGGAAAGTTGACGACGATCCGGATCGGCTTGGACGGCCAGGCCTGGGCGAATGCCGCGCCGGGGATTGCGAGCGCTGCCGAGATCGCGAACACCGTCGCGGCCCTCCGGCTGAAGGTCGCGCGGGTTCGCGCAGGGGAATCGTTCGAGGCCATTGCTTGTCTCCTGGTTTGTTTGTCTCGTGCCCTGAATGACGGGTTGGATGGCAAGTCCGAATCAAGTGGAGTGACGGGTCAGGCGATCCGGACCTCCACGACATTCGGCGCACGGCTGTCCAGCGCATGGGCGAGAACGTCGCGCAGTTCGCCAGCGTCGCTCACCCGGCGGGCAGCACAGCCCATCCCCTTGGCGAGAGAGGGGAAATCGATGTCCGGCAGTTCGGTTCCTTGAACGACGTCGGTGGCCGAGAAGCCGAAAACCGGTGCGAAGTCCTGCAGTGCGGCGTAGCGGCTGTTGTTCAGGATCACGAAGGTGATCGGCAACCGGAGCTGCGCGGCACTCCACAGCGCCTGGATCGAGTACATGCTCGATCCGTCGCCGACCAGGCAGATGACGCGGCTGCCCGGCTTGCCGAGCGCGACGCCCACCGCGGCCGGCATGCCGTAGCCGAGCCCGCCGCTGTCCATCGTGTAGAAAGTCTCGCTGCGGGTCATCGGCAGATAGGCCTGCATCACGGGGCGCGCGCTGGGTGCCTCCTCGACCACGATGTCCTCCGGCTTTCTCACCTCCGCCAGGGTCTGGAGCGCGAATGCCGCCGACATCAACGGCGACGGCTCCACCCGCGGGGCGGCAACTCTCGCCGGTGGCAGGGGACGCTCCTTCCGCCCCGGGCGCGCGAGAAGGTCCACCACACCCTGGCGGATGCTGCCGACGGCAGAAATCCCGACCGGCGCCCAAGCGGCGGTATCCGGATCCTCTGTGAGCTGGCACAGGCGCGCGCCCGCCGGGATGTGCGGACCCGCGCCCTCGACGTGGTAGGTGAAGGCCGGCGCGCCAACCGCCAGGATCAGGTCATGTCCGCGGAGCAGTTCGACGATTCTTTCGCGCATGGCCGGCAGGAAGCCCGCGAACAGCCGGTGGTCTTCGGGGAAGCTGCAACGGCCGGACATCGGTGCCGCGAACACGCGGGCGTTGTGCGCTTCGGCCAGCGCGACGATGTCGTTCCATGCGTTGTCGCGGTCGACCGCCGCGCCCACGACGAGCGCCGGACGATCGCTGGCATCGAGCGCATCGCCGATCTGCTGGAGCACGGCAGGCTGCGGGCGAAGCTCCGTGCTGACCACCTTGCCCGGCACCAGTTCCGCAGGCTGGTCCCAGTCGTCGACCGGCACCGAAACCAGGACGGGACCACGCGGCGGCATCATCGCCAGGTAGTAGGCCCGCGCAATCGCCAGCGGCACGTCCTGCGCCCGCGCGGGCTCGATGCTCCACTTCACGTAGGGCTTCGGCAACTCGGTGGCCTGCGCAGACGAGAGGAACGGATCGAACGGAAGGATCGGGCGCGCCTGCTGCCCCGCCGTGATGACCATCGGCGTGCGGTTCTTGTGGGCCGTGAAGATGTTGCCCATGGCATTGCCCACGCCGGCCGCGGAATGCAGGTTCACGAAAGAGGCGTTGCGCGTCGCCTGCGCGTAGCCATCCGCCATGCCGACCACGCTCGCTTCCTGCAGACCCAGGATGTAGCGGAAGTCGCTCGGGAAGTCGCGGAACATCGGAAGCTCCGTCGAGCCCGGGTTGGCGAACACGGAAGTCATGCCGAAGCGACGCATCAGGTCGACGACCGCGTCCCGCACGGTGACGGTAGTGGATGGCGCGATCGCCTGGACGACGGCGAGTGGTACTGGTCCTGTCATTTCATGCTTTCTGGCGGGTGCGCCGCCGAGGCGGCAGGCGATCTCCCGATGGTCCGAGTGTGGAACGTCGCGACCTTCTTGAAAATTGCCTTTTCGAGAGAAAGTCATTACCGTTTGGCATGACTTTTGACTTGCAGCATCTCGCCGCCTTCAACGCCGTTGTTGCCGCCGGCAGTCTCGGACGGGCCGCCGACGCGTTGAACGTGACCCAGCCGGCGCTGAGCCGCACGATCCGACGGCTGGAGGAACAGGCGGGCGCTCCCCTGTTCGAGCGCCATTCCAAGGGCATGCAGCTCACCGATGTGGGCCTCGCACTGCAGCCCCACGCGGTACTGCTGCAGCGCGGGGCGGAGCATGCAGACGAAGACATCAAGGCGATGCTCGGCCTCGCAAAGGGAACCATCCGCGTCGGCGCGGTCGGCAGCATCGCCTGCCTGGTGCTTCCGCTGGCCATTGGCAGCACCTGCAAGAAGTGGCCGAACCTGCGGGTCCAGGTGATCGAGGGCGTGTGGGATCGCCTCGCGGACGCCTTGATCTCGCACGAGATCGACCTCGCGCTTGGCGTGGACGTCGAGGACAGCGACGAGATCGTGGCAGTGAAGGACTGCCGCTGGGAGGACACGAGCTATGTGGTCGCCGGCAAGCGGCATCCGTTGCGCAAGAAGCCCAGGCTCACGCTCGCGGACACGCTGCAGGAGCGGTGGGCCATCCTTCCGAAGGGGACCGGGCCCTTCGACCACATGAAGAAGGTGTTCACGCGCCAGCGCCTCGCGCTGCCCAATGTCGTGGTGGAGACCCGGTCGGTGACGGTCCTGAAAAGCCTGATCGCCCGCTCCGGCTTCCTTGGCTGGATGCCCGAGACCATGTACGACGCCGAGCGCAAGGCCGGCCTGATCGACACCCTGGAGATTCCCGGATCGAGCGACCGAAGAGTGCTGACCGCTTTCCGGCGTCGAGCCGGCATGCTGCCCGGGCCGTCCGTCAAACTGCTCGAGGAACTCCGCGCGATGACGGCGCAACCGCAGCCGGGCGGGCGAGGCCGGCCCTGATTCGACGCCGGCTCATGGCGCGGGATGCGGACGCTATCGAGCGTGGTCCACGGACGCGAAGATTTGCAACGAACTCCCGACGTGCCGGAGGCTATACGATTCGCGCCAGGCCCTCAGCACCTTGCCCCGTTCGTCAAGCAACTCCCAGTTCACAGTCGCCAGGGTGCACTGCTGGCCCAGCGGCAGGACCTCGAGGTCGCAGAAGCGGCAAGAGCGACATCCCTTCTCGCGGTAGCTGTCGACCACCCGTTGAAGGTATGCCGCGATGGCGTGAGGCGATTCGAAGCACTCCACCGAGCCGTCGGCATGGAGCGCAGCGTACGGCACTGCGTATCGGCGCGCGATTTCGGTTCCATCGAAGGACTGAAAAGCGCTCACGAACGCATCGAAAAAATCGCTCGCCTCCGCACGCAGCTTCGAATCTTCCATGGAGCCCTCCACCCGATCGATGATCTCACCGGCTGATAGTTTCCGCCTGAAGAAGTCAATCTGTGGACGATATTCGTCGCCCGCGCGAACTCGCGCAAGGCGCCCGGCTGGTCTGAAGAGCGGGCCACAATGCCCTCCATGCAAACCTTCTCGCTGCGCCAGTTCGCCCTGCTCGTCCCGCTCACGCTGGTGTGGGGGCTCAACTGGCCGGTCATGAAACTGGGCGTGGCCGACTATCCGCCGCTGGCCTTTCGCAGCCTCTCGCTGTGGCTCGGGCTGCCCATCCTCGGCCTCGCGCTGGTGGCGATGAAGACGCCATTCAAGGTGCCTCGGCGCCACTGGCCCGAGTTGCTCTGGCTCGCGGCAACCAACATGTTCGTGTGGCACGCCTGCATCATCCTGGCGGTGAAGGCCCTGTCCAGCGGTCGCGCGGCGATCCTGGGCTACACGATGCCGGTGTTCTCGGCCGTGATCGGCGCGGTGCTTTTCTCGGCAGTGCTCACGCGCCGCGGCTGGCTGGGCGTGAGTGCATGCGCGCTGGGCGTGGGGCTGCTGCTGTGGCACGAGTTCACCCATCTCGCGGGACGACCGGGCTACGTCGCGCTGGCCTTGGTGGCGGCGGCCACCTGGGCTCTGGGCACGCAGTTGCTGCGGCGCACGCGCATCGGCTTGCCCACGCTCACGCTCTCGTTCTGGATGACCGCGCTCACCGCCGTCGTGATGACCGTGCTGTCGCTGCTGTTCGAACGCTCGCAATGGCGGCCTCCCGGGGACGCCGCGTGGGCCGCGATCGCCTACAACGCGGTGCTGATCTTCGGCTTCGCGCACGCTGCCTGGTTCTATCTCGCACGTGGACTGCCGCCGGTGGCCTCCACGCTCAGCGTCATGCTGATCCCGGTGCTCGGCGTGTTCAGCGGCGCGCTGTGGCTGGGCGAGACGGTTTACTGGCAGGACTGGACCGCCGTCGTCTTGATGATGGTGGCCATCGCGTCGGTGCTATGGCCGGCGCGCCCGAAGCAATCCGGCACGAAGGCCGCGCTGGCAGACGGGGATCCAGCGTGAGTCGAGTCCGCCGCTGACATCGCTGAATTCCAGCCGCCTGCAAGCGGCGATTGCCCGACGAGCGCTCAAGTGCTTCAATGTCTGCTCTTGCCTGCTGTGGCGAAGGAGACTTCCATGGCCTACGAAGCGCGATATGTCCTGCGGCCCAACCCCGGAGCCGATCTCGGGGCCGTCATTGAAGCCGTGAAGGTGGGTGCGGCACTGTGGAAGAAGCACGGCTCGCCCAACCCACGGCTGTGGAGCGTGGCCGCAGGCGAACTGGGCACCTATGTGCTGACCATTCAGTTCGAGAACGCGATCGAGTACGCTAAGGTCACGGATCCGTTGGCGGCCGATCCCGAATTCCGCCGTTGGCAAGCGGACAACGTGCAGTCCGGAGCGTTCACGTGGGTGCGCAGCGACCTCATCCGGGAGCTCGCTCTACCCTGATGCCGCCAGTCCCAGCGGCTGCGGCGATGATCTGCGCCGCGCTCGGAAACACGGAGATGCTGTTCGGCCCATCGGCCGCCTCGATTTGCGCCCAGCGGACGATGCCCGCCGCGTCGACGAGGAAGTGTCCGACGAGCTGGGTGCCGTGGCTCGCGAAGATGGCACTGTCGACGTCGTCCATCTCGAACCCGTCCTTGCCGTTGAGGGCGTCGTTGGCCTCCATCGGCTGCGTCGGTCCGGACAGCTCGCCCGTGGGATTGATGCGTGCCGCCGCGAACTCCGCCATGCTGGCGCGATAGGGCCATTCGGGCTGGCTGCTGTCGCCTTCGGGCAGGAACTCGAGATGCGGAACGCCGAAGGCCTGGTGCGTGACGCAATCCGGATCGCACAGCAACGTGACCGGCGTCGGCCGGTACCGGAAGTACAGGCTGGCGCGGTCCACCTGCGTGTTGATCACGGCGAGGGTCTCGACCCCCATGACGCGCAAGGGCGCTTCCACGTTGGCGAGTTGCAGCACCTGGCGCCGGCAGAACGGGCAATGCAGGCCGCGATAGAAGCCGATCAGGAAGGGACGACCATGCAAGCGGTCGAGGGAGACCGTTCCTTCGCGGTTGGCCGCGGGAAGCGTGAACGCGGGTGCAGGCTCTCCCGGTCGCAAGGGGCGTCTCTGGTCACCCATGGAACATCTCCTTCGGGCGTCGCCCGGCCGAAAGGCAAAGACTGGAAACCTATCACTTGTGACGGCAAGGTACAACGCTTCCTGAGGAACGCCCCGACCTCAGTTCCAGTCCGCACGTGTGAAGTAATGCACATCAACTATTCCGAACAGTCGATGGCGCGGGCCATGAAGCGGGCCTAACGTTGCATGTGGCGCGCGCTCCAGGGCGCGCCTCGGAACTGACGGTGCGAACTGCGAGCTTCGCCCGTCGACCCCTTCTGGCTGGTCGGAAAGGCGGAGGCGCTCATCGCGCGCGGACCGCCACCAGCCAGCCTTTTGACCTGCCGGCCCGCCGGCTCAGCGAGGGCGCGCGAAGACCGTCACGCCGTAATCAGACAGCTCGAAGCCCTGTTCCCGTGCAATGGCGCAGAGCCTCGCCTCGATCTGCGGGTCGCAGAATTCGCGCACCGATCCATCGGCCAGCGACACCAGGTGCCCATGGTGCCGCGTGCCATCGTTGAGCTCGTAGACCACCGCCTTCTCCGCACCGAGCCGGGTCTTCTTGAGCAGGCCCGCCCGCTCGAATTGCGGCAGCACGCGGTAGACCGTCGCCCGGCCGACGTCCAGGCCGAGCTGCACCATCTGCCGGTACACGTCCTCGGCCGCCAGGTGGCGCTGCTCGCTGCGCTCGAACAGCTCCAGCACCTTCACCCGTGGCAGCGTGGCCTTCAGGCCGGTGTCCCTGAGTCTGTCCATGTGCTCCATGCGTGCGGCCGGCAGGAGTCGACGACGGCGATCCGAGCGCGCCGACGATCAGAAGGCGAAGTTGGCCGTGAGGCGCGCAGAGCGCGGGATCCCCGGCGTGTAGCGGTAGCCGCTCTTGTTGATCGCAGCCACGTACTCCTCGTCGAAGATGTTGTAGACGTTCAACTGGAGCTCGACGTTCTTGTTGATGCGGTAGGAAGCCATCGCGTCGAACACCCAGTAGGAGTCGGTGTAGGCCGGCGTGCCGATCGCACCGTCGGTGCCGCGGTGGAGCTTGCCGTTGTAGCGCATGCCGCCGCCCAGGGTCAGGCCGAAGGGCAACTGATAGCTGGTCCACAGCGTGAAGGCGTTGCGCGGGGTGTAGGCCAGCACCCTGCTGCCGTCGGCCGTCACGGCCGGGCCGCTCTCGATCGACGTGTCCATGGTCGTGAAGCCGGCGCTGACACCCCATTGATCGGTGATGGTGCCGGCGGCGCCGAGTTCGATGCCCTGCACGCGCTTCTTGCCCGTCTGGTAGTACAGCAGCGTGGTCGAGTCCTGCACCACTTCGTTCTTCACTTCAGTGCGGTAGAGCGCGGCAGTGATGGCCAGGCGCTTGTTCAGCACGTCCCACTTGGTGCCGATCTCGTAGGTCTTCGATTCCTGCGGCTCGAAGTCGATGCGCGACGCGCTGTTGCCGCTGCCGGAGGCCGCAAGCTGGAAGTTCGCGCCGCCCGGGGGCTGCGCCGAGTTGCCCCATGCCGCGTAGATGCTGCCGTTCTCGGCAGGCTTGTAGACCACGCCGAGCTTGCCGGTCCAGATGCCGTCCGAGGTCGACAGATCGGTCGGGGTGATCGCGAAGGCGGGGCCGGTGCCGCGTGCCGTCGCAGAGTAGTCGGTGCTGTAGTGGTCGTAGCGCAGGCCGCCGGTGAGCTGCCACTGCTCGTTGATCTTCATCGTGTCGAAGGCATAGGCGCTGATCGTGTCGGTCTTGCCGAACGAGCCCGTGCCGTTGGCGATCCGGTTGTAGCCGGTCACGTTGGGATTCGGGTTGTAGAGGTTGGCGACAGGCCACGAGCCGGCGGGCGCGAAAGTCGTATTGACGGAGGCGAAGCCGGGGCCGAAGTAGTTGGCGGAGTCCTGCTCTTCGCGGATCAGTTCCACGCCGAAGTTCGCCGTGTGGCTGAAGCTGCCGGTCTTGAACCTGGACGAGAGGCTCGTCTGGTTCAGGAAGATGGTGTTCTCGATGTCCTTGTTGGTCGGCAGGTTGCGCGTCACGGTCCAGGTGAGGGGGTTCGCCGGGTTGACCGTGTTGATGAAGCCCGCGGTGACCGCAGGGACCGTGCCGCGATAGACGTTGGTATTGCCCACCTGGGTGGCCGTGAGGCCGCCCAGCATGAACGAAGTCAGCATGTAGTCCTGCGAGGTCTTGCCGTAGCGGGTGACGTTGCGCACCGTCATGTCCGGCGTGATGTCGTGCTCGACCCGCGCGGTGAACAGGTCCGACGTCACGTCGTTGAAGTCGGACGTGGTGCCGTAGAAGTTGCTCGAACCGACACGCTGCGCGAAGTTCAGGAAGGTGCGGCGCAGGATCGGCGAGTTGATCAGCAGCGCATCGGGCGTGGAGTAGCCGGGCAGGCCGATCGTTGGCACGCCGCCGTCGGGCACGTTGTCCTGCTTGACGTGCACGTAGTCGAGGAAGACGCGCGTCGGCGTGTTGAGGCCGAAGGCGATGGAGGGCGCGATCCCCCAGTGCTTGTTCTTCACCTCGTCGCGGCCCGCCACGCCGCCGTCTTCGGCCACTGCGTTCAGGCGGAACGCAGTGCCTGAGCCGTCGGCGTTGGTGATGACCCGGTTCCAGTCGATGGTGCCGCGGCCGAAGTCCGCGCTGCCGTAGGTCAGCGAGCCCGAGAAGCTGTTCTCCAGCTTCGGCGTCTTGGTGATCAGGTTGATGTAGCCCGTCGGCGAGCTGCGGCCGATGTCGGTGCCCGACGGACCCTTGACCACCTCGACCTGCTCGATGTTGAACATGTCGCGCGAGATCGTGCCGAGGTCGCGAACGCCATTGACGAAGATGTTGGCCGATGCATCGAAGCCGCGCATGAAGATCGCGTCGCCGGTGCTCGTGTTGCCGTTCTCGCCGAGGAAGAAGGCGCCGGCCCCGGGGACGTTGCGCATGGCCTCGGTGAGCGTGGTGGCGCCTTGCTCGCGCATGAGGCCTTCAGGGATCACCTGGATGACCTGCGGGATATCGACCAGCGGCGCGGTGAACTTGGGATTGGCGGATTGCTCGACCCTGAAGTCGTTCGCCGTGCTGTCCTCGACGCGCACTTCCTTGAGTGTCTGGCTGGACGTCTGCGCTCCGGCAGGAAGCGACAACGCGAGAAGCGTGGCGGCGGCAGCACTGCCGAACGGGGGCAGCACGCGCGCGACGGCGTGCTTGCGGCTCTTGATGTAGGCCATGAGGGGTTCCCAGAATGAAAAAACGAGGCTGAGAGCTCGGCTGGCGGGTCCGGCGTGCCTCGGGCAAGAGGGGCGGATTGGCTGGGATGAGCTGCTTCGCGAGTGATGCGAAGTCCGGTAATGATAGTGACTCTCATTACCGGCGTTAACCTGCCGTTCATATTTCTACAGCCGACAGATACATTTGCCGAGTTTGTGTTGCTTTTGGGAAACAACTTGGCTGGAAATGCGTCGGGAAAGTGCCTTTTCCTGGACAGAAGCCGTTGCTTGCTCTTCTTACCGCGCGTCGTGTGCGCGACCGAAAAGTCGGGGGTCGCGGTCGGCTATCCTGCTCGATTGTTTTAAAGAGAAGGAACCCCCGTTTTGAACAAGACCGAACTCATCGCCGCGATCTCCGCCGACACCAACCTCAGCAAGGCCGATGCTGGCCGCGCACTCGAATCAGCGCTTGAAAACCTGACCCGCACGCTGGCGCGCGGCGAGGCCGTGCAGCTCATCGGCTTCGGCAACTTCACCGTGGCGAGCCGTGCCGAGCGCACCGGGCGCAATCCGTCGACCGGCGAGCAGATGACGATCAAGGCGAGCAAGGCGCCGAAATTCACGGCAGGCAAGGCATTGAAGGATGCCGTCAACACGGCGGCCTGAGGACCGCCGTCACGCCGGTCAGGCGTGACCGAACCCGACCCGCCGGAGGCGGCTGCACCGGCACCCGCCCTCATCCGGCCCGACTCACGCCCTGCTGTAGTCGATGAAGCCCTTGTTGATCTGAGCGATCTTGCGAGCGTTGCGCTTGAAGACGCCAATGCCATTGCGTGAGCCGTTGTCGTTGGTGTTGCCCTCGACGGTCACGAGCCTGCCGTCCGCCACCTCGATCACCATGCCGGAGTGGCCCAGTCCCTGGCCCAGGTCGATGATGAAAAGCGAGCCCGGCTGCACGAGACCCGGGTCGGCGATCGCCTTTGCCTTGGTCACCCGCACGGCATTCGCCGAGCTGCCCGCCTTGTTCCAATGGTCGAGCACGCCGGCGGTGCGGATGTGCGGATTCGCCCGGCCGAGCTGCTCCGCGGCGGCCTGGTAGCAGAAGTGGGTGAAGGCGACGCACCACGCGAAACTCCCCGCCGCCGGATTCAGGCCGACGGCCTTCAGATAGCGATCGACCTCGGGCCCCCGGTTCGAGCCCAGCGGGTCCTCCATCACGCCCACCTGCGTGAGCGCGAAGGCGATCGCAGCCTCGGCGAGCGGCGACGGCGCCGTCGCCTGCGACGGTACCGTGGCAGCTCCGAAGAGCGCTCCCCACGTCAGCGAGCCCACCCGGCCGTCGGCTTCGAGAGGCGCGCCAGTTACGTCGGGGAACCGCGCCTGGAACAGCTTGACGGCGGATTGCATCTGCTTGTCGAAAACTCCGTCCTCGGGGATCGGTCCACAGCCCAGGGCGTTGAGCCGGCGCTGGATGTGCCTGACAACCTCGGCATCGGGGCTTCCCACCTTCACGATCTGGCCCGGGAACGCGACCGCTTCGACAGGGCCAAAGGCGGTGCTTTCACGGGACGCGAGCGCGCCCGGTTTCGTTTGCGCGCCCAACTCCTCGCCCTCCTGCAGTTCTTCGCCCTCTTCGAGCTCGCCGTCTTGAGCCAGTCCAGTCGCACCTGTCGTCATGATCTACCTCGCTTTCGGATTGCCGCGCGGCCTACTTGGCGGTCTTGGCCACGGAGATCGGCGCGGCCGCCACCGCCGGAGCCGGTGTCGATGCCGGCGCCCGGTCGGGAGTCGGCACCTTGGAAATCGCCAGTCCCAGGCTTTCGCCGAGGTTGCGCGCCGCAACGCCGGTGGCGAAGTACCGGTCGAGCCCAAAGCCCAGTTGCGCAGTTTCCGTGTTGGTCCTGAATTGGCCCAGCACGGAGAGCACGTCGAGCGACGGGTCGTTGCCCTCGCCTTCGTTGCCGCCGGTGATCCTCACGACGCGCCCGCCGGACCCTTGCGCATGAACCGGTATGAGGGCGAGGTTGCGGTTGCTGTAGCCCAGGGCGAACTGAAGTCCCTGCTGCGCCAGCGAGCCTCCGATGTCGAATCCGATCACGTCGGTGCGGAGAAAGAGCAAGGGCGACTGGTAGGGCCGGTCGGTCGCGGGCGTCGTGTTCTCCGCCTTGCGAGTCGCCGGCGCCACCATCTGGACCGGCTGGCCCGCGAGCGCTTGCGTCGCCCTCGCCGCAGCGTTGTTCGCCGTCCGGGCCGCGGCGTTGGCGGATGCCGCGGCGTCGAGCGCCTGGCCTGTGGCGGTGCGGCCGCAACCCTTGTCCCCGCTCTCGCGGCAGATGTAGCCTTCGGTCAATGCCTGCGCCGCCACGCCCGTCGAAAACACCTGGCCGAGGTGCACCGTCGACCCCTTCGGACCGCTGGATGCCGGCGCGTCGCTTTCGAACGAGGCGAAGACCGACATGGCATCCACCTTCTCCATGCTGCCGTCCGCGCCCTGGCCGTGCCCCTTCAGGAGCTTGGCGACACCGTTCTCGTCGAGGACCGACACCGGCACGACCGCGATGCTTTGAGCCTTGTAGCCGAGCGACACCGATGCACCGCCGGTCGAGGTGTCGTTGCCGAGCCGCAGGCCGAAGGTGGTCATGTCGCCGAACATCAACGGCGGGTTGGTCGCCCCGCAGCCGGCCAGGAACAGCGCGATGCCGCCGAAGCATGTGTGAACGAGTGCGCTCATAGCGGTTCTCCCTTCGATGCCAACGTCCGGGTGGATTCTTCCGCTTCGATGAGACAGACGCCTGCGGCGCGGACGAGGTCGCTTCGCGTTCGTTCGTCGAGGCCGCCCGGCGCCACCCAGATGACGGCGCGGCACTCACTTCCCATCAAGGCCCAGCGCTGCGTGGTGTAGCCCACGCTCCAACCGAGCGGTGCACCGACGACGCCGATGCCAGAGACCGAACCGGCGATCGCCTGCGCAGGATTCGACAGCTCGACGCGCAGGACGCCCACCTGCCGCACGGTTCGGACCTCGCCGCCCTGTTCCTCGATGTGGACCGTGACGCAGCCGGCCGTGCCGATGGCAAGCGCCGCGCTCAGAGCCTTCATCGCCTGGAAGTGCCGTGCTCCCATCTGGAACCTCCCGAAATCCTGGCGTTGATGATTGCCCCGTTCGCCGCGGATCGCATCACCAAAACTGTTTAGCGCTGCGCACGGCGCAGTGCCGGCGCGGCCCTAGAACCCGCTCTCCCGCAGCAGCACCGCATACACCCGCGTCAGGCCGTCGGCCAGCAGGCTTCGCCGCGCCGCCTCGATCTGCAGATGGCCGCGTGTCTCCTTCAGGCCCGGCACGGCCTCGTCGAGCTGCACCAGCACGTGGAACAGCGCGGGCGCAGGCACCAGGGCCTCGCCATGCGGCACCGTGTTCAACGGGCCGCCGAAGCGTGAGGACAGCATCGGATGGTCGAGCTGGTTCACGCGCGTGGTGCCGATGGCGATCACGTGTCCTTGGGCCGGCACGGGCTGGCCTTCGGGATAGAAGCGCACGCTGCTGCCGACGCTCAGGCGCTGCACTTCGTCCTGCTTCACATAGGCATCGACCTGCCAGCGCGACGGGTCGACCAGCACGCCGATCAGTTCGCGGCTGCCGATCCATTGGCCGTTGCGCCAGTCGGGATTGACGTCGAGCCACTGGCCCGCGAACGGTGCCTGCAGGTTCAGCCGCGCCATCTCCGTGCGCGCGGCGCGCACCTGTTCGAACTGCGCGCTCAGGCGCTGGCGCGTGGCGGCTTCCTGCGCCAGGCCGGAAGGGTCCGCCATCAGTCCGGCCAGGCGTTCCTGATAGCCGCGGATGCTGGCTTCGTTGCCCTGGCTGCGCGCCGCGATGTCGGGTTCGTCGAGCACGGCCAGCGTGTCGCCGGCCTTCACCCGGCCTGCCGTGCGGATCTGCTGCAGCAAGGACGGGTAGGGCGCATACACCCGCAACTGCTGCTCCGCGCGCGCCACGCCGCGCGCATGCACCTGCGTGCGCCACGGCACGGCCAGCACGAGCACCGCTGCGATCAGCACCATCGCGAGTGCGACGCGGCGCCCGCGCACCACGTCCTTGCGACGCGCCCACCAATGCTTCAGCTCGCGCCACACCGGCATCACGATGAACCACGCGATCTCCACCGCGAAGAGCACGATCCCCAGCAGCTTGAAGAAGAACAGGTACACCGCCACCGCGATACCGAGGAACAGCACCAGCCGGTAGAGCCAGGTCGCGATCGCGAAGGCCACCAGCATCCGCCGGCGCGCGGGGCTGAAGGGCTCGGGCCAGGGTTCGTCGAGGCCGAGCACCGATCGCCGCAGCGCCACCCGGGCCAGTGCGCCCGAGCGCTCGTGCAGGTTCGGAAAGTCCAGCAGGTCCGACAGGATGAAGTAGCCGTCGAAGCGCATGAACGGGCTCGCGTTCAGTGCCAGCGAGAGCACCCAGCTCGTGGTCGCGAGGTAGAGCAGTGCGTTGCGCAGCGGGCCCGGGTCGCTCAGGGCCCAGCCCAGTGTCGAGAGGCCGGCAATCCCCAGCTCGGTGACGATGCCGGCGGAGGCGATCGCCAGCCGCTGGCGCGCGCTGCGCAGCTTCCAGCTCTCGCCGGTGTCGGTGTAGAGCATCGGCCACATCACCACGAACGCGATGCCCATGTGCGCCACGCGCAGGCCCAGCCGTGTCGCGACCAGCGCATGGCCGAGCTCGTGCAGCGTCTTCGCGACGATCAAGGCCAGGGCAAAGCTCAGCAATCCCTCGGTCGAGAAGGACTCCACCACGGCCGTCGCGAAGGTGTCCCACTGGTGCAGAACCATCACGATGCCCGTCAGGCTCAGCAGGACGACGAGCCAGGCGGTGACGGGGCTGAACAGCCAGCCCATGTGCCGCGAGATGCGCGCCAGATGCGTCTGCGGCCGCAACAGCGGAATCCGGAAAAAGAGGTAGTGGTGCAGCCACCAGCGCCAGCTCATCCACGCGTTGCCCTGGCTTCGGCCCAGCAGGCGCGCGACGGCCTCCGGCCCGGGGCGCAGCAACTGGTGCTGCTCCAGGAAGCGTCGGAAGTCGAGCACCTGACGCACGTCGGGTTTCAGCGCCGTCTGCTCGGCTATTTGTTCACTGATGCGCCGCGGCGATTGCCCCCAGCGCAGCAGGCATTCGAATTCAAGCCAGCCGATGCGATAGAAGCGATTGACCACCGTGTCCTGGATCACCCACGCCGGATCGCCGCGCTGTCCCGGGCCGGCTTCGCTCAGCCGGAGGTCCTCGCGCAGCGGCGGGGTGGGTTGGTCGGCAGGGTCGTCGTTCACAGGCCGGTCCATGCGCGCACCGCGGCCAGCGGCCGGCGCAGGAGGTAGTAGCCGAGGATCACGCGCTCGCCGTACAGCTTCGCCGTGCCGTGCAGGCCGAGGCGGGCGTGGGCGGGCGCGTCCTCGATGCTGGCCAGCAATCTGTACGAGGACACGCCCTCGTCGCTCGCCTTGGCCTGGTAGCTGGTCTCCAGGATCTGACCCTGCAGCGGATCGAGCGGGTACGCCGTGAGGAACAGCGTGACCTTGGCGCCGGGTTCGAGCGCGATGGCATCGGCCACCGGCAACTGCACGCGCATGGCCGGCTGCCTGGGGTCCGCCACATGCAGGATGCGTTCGCCGGTGACCACCGGCTTGCCCAGCCAGTCGTTCGGGTCGCTGAACACCGCCACGCCTGCGCGCGGCGACAGCACCTGCGTGCGCTTGAGCTGGGTTTCGACGGCGGCGAGTTCCGCGCGCCGTTGACGCGCGTGGGCGTTCAGCAAGGTCAGTTCGTTCTTGCTTTGCGGGTTGTCGAAAGCGCGCTGGCTGGCGGCCATGAATTCCGCATCGGCCACTGCGACCTCCTTGCCGAGCACTTCGGCGCGGCTGCGCAGCGTGGTCTCGTCGAGCGTGAAGAGCGGCGTGCCGATCTCGACGGCCTGGTTGGGCCGCACCTGCATGCGCTCGATCACGCCATCGATCGGCGAGCTGATGACCTGCGCGTTCAGCGACACCACCTCGGCGGGCGCGAGCACCGTCTGCCGCACCGGCAGCAGCATCAGTGCCGCGAGCGCGAGAAGCACGACGAAAGCGTGCCGCCGGCTCGGCCGCCAGCGCGGCAGTCGACGGCGAGCGTCGAACGCGGCCCAGCAGTGCGCCCATGTCTGCCACACGCCTTGCAGCATGGGCTGGAGCTGCTCGGACGGAGGCTGGTCGAGCAGGTAGAGCAGCACGCCGAGGCGCTTGCCCTCGCGGTCGCTCAGCGGAATGCACCACAGGCCGGCAGGCCACCATTCGGCCCAGCCCTCGGCGATGTCGGCAGGCGGATCGACCGCGTCGCGGGCGAGCCATCGGGGCTTGTCATCGCGAAGCTGCGTCCCGAGCCAGCGGCTCGCGCGGCGCAGCCACACGAGGTAGGGCGAATCCTCGCTGGGCCGGGCGAGCCCCGAGACGCACAGCAATTCGAGCCGGTCGCCGCGTTGCGCCATCACCAGTGCCTGCCGGAAGCGCAGCAGCGGATGAAGGTCGTTGGCCATCGAGAAGGCCAGCGCGTCCAGCGACGGCGCTGCCAGAGCCCTGTCGCGCAGCGCATTGAGGCTGAGCAGCAGTTGCGCGGCGGGCGGCGGGCGCTCAGTCACGGTCCGTGGGGAACCGGGCGATGCCGCTCATCCCCGGGATCAGCTCGGGATGCTCGCTGTTGAGCCGCGCTTCCAGCTCCACGGTCTGCGCCACCGCATCTACACGGGAATTGATCGCGCTCACCTGCGCCGGGTAGCTCTTGCCCGTCTCGTGGATGGTCACGACCAGCGGCGCGCCCGGCTTGAGCCGCGCCAGCAGCGTGGAAGGCACGTTGAGCCGCACCTTGAGCGCGCCGTCGCTGACCAGGTCGAAGAGCGGCGTGCCGGCGCTCACGGTCTGGTGCGGCTTGGCCAGCACCTTGGCGATGCGTCCGCTGAAGGGTGCGCGCACCTGGCAGTAGCCGCTTTGCGTTCGCGCGAGGGTGAGGGCGCCTTCGGTCTTGTCGACCTCGGTGGTCGCCATCAGCACTTCGAGGTCTCCCGCGGCATTGAGCTTCTGCAGGTTGCGCTTGGCCTCGAGGTTCTGGCGCGCCATGTTGAGTTCGGCGCCGGCCACCTTCACGCGCGCCTGCGTCTCGGTGCAGATGAATTGCGCCAGCAGCGCGTTCTTTGCCACCTTCTGGCCCAACTCGGCCTGCAGGTCGCCGAGCGTGCCGTTCATCTGGCTCGACAGCGTGGTCTCCAGGCGCGAAGCCAGCAGCACGCGGATCGCGCCCGGGTCGTCCATGGCGGCGTTCGCGGGCTTGCGCGCGTCGGTCGCGGCCCACGCGGCCGGGATGACCGCCGCGAGCACCAACGCGAGCAGGGCCCGCTCAGTGCTGCTGCGTGACGGATGTGAGGGGCGTGGTGGCATTGCCGCTTCCTTGCATTCCGGAGCTCGCGATCAGGCTGCGCTGCTCGTGTTCGCCCATCTTCTTCTCGATGTCCCTGGCGAGCGACGGGATGTCGCTCTTGTCGATCGATTCGGGCAGCACGTCGAAGCCCACCGAGTTGTAGAGCCGTCCCTGCGCGGCCTGCGCGCTGGCGTAGGCGGCCTCGCGCTGGTAGCGCGACAGCAGGTAGCGGCCTTCGGCGCGAATCAGCTCCAGCTCGGTGCCGACCGAGGCGGTGCGGGCCGACTGGGCGTACTCCAGCAGCCGCCGATCGACCCGCAGGCTCTCGTCCGCGAACTCGACTTCCTGGCGGGCCAACTGGTAGCGCAGGTAGCCCACGCGCACCTGCGTGAGCACCGCCATCGACAAGGCGACCCGGCGGGCCTCGGCCGTCCGGGTCTGGCTGGCCTGCGCCGAATTGAGCGAAGGCATCTGCAGCAGCTTCAGCAGGTTGAACGACACCTGCACGCCGATGACGTTCCAGGCGTTGTTGTAGAGGAACTTGTTCGAGTCATACAGGCTGTCGAGCGTGATGCCGACGTTCGGCCACAACTGGGCCTTGGCGACCTTCAGGTCGTAGTCGTCGACCCGCATGCGATACCACTCCTCCATGACTTCCGGACGGTTCTCCAGCGAAAGCTGCTCGAGCCGGTCGATGTCCTTCGTCACGACCGGCATCGTCGGCTCGGCGGTGTCGGCCAGCACCATCTTCGCGCCGGGGGGCAGCGATATCAGGGCGGCGAGTTCGGCCTGGGCGAATTCCAGGTCCTGGCGGCGCACGGTCAGCAGGTAGACCGAATCGATCAGCGCACGCTGGTAGGCGAGGACGTCCTGGCGCGGCAGCAGGCCCTTGGTCTCCGCCTCGCGGGCGGCGCCGAGCGCCTTGTGCGTGCGTGCCAGCAAGCCGTCGACCTCGGGGAGCAGGCGCTGGGCGCCCAGCGCGCGCCAGTAGGCGTTGCGCACGTCCTGCAGCACGTTCTGCGCAACCTTGCGGCGGCGTTCGTTCGCCATCAGGATCTGGTCGGACCTTTGCTGGGTGCGGTAGTAGGCAACGCCGAAGTCGAGGAGGTTCCAGCTCAATCCCAAGCCCGCGAGGTTGCGGTCGCGCTCCTCGGAAGTCGAGGCCCGCAGGCTCACCTGCCGGTCCTCGATGCCGATGGAGGTGCCGCCCGAATCGTTGTTGCGGCCGACGTAGCCGGCCGATGCCACCAGCCGCGGAAGCATCTCGTAGCTCGCCACGTCGCGCAGGTCGGTCGCCAACGCGCTTTCCATCAGCTTGAGGCGGTAGTCGAGGTTGTACTTCAGCGCGCGCGCCGCGGCTTCGTAGAAGGTGATCGGCAGCGTGACCGGCTCCTGGTCGGCATACATGCGCACCTTGTCGTCGGTCACGCGCTTGCGCAGCTCGTCCTGCGTGTAGGGAGTGGGCTCCAGGGACCCGCAGGCGCCCAGCAGCAGCGCCGTTCCCATGGCCGCGCCCAGTAGCTTGAGAGGATGCCGTCGCATGTTCTTCCTTCTTCAGATGCGTGTCGCCGATTCGAAAGCGTCCGCCGGCCCGAGTGGATGGAGGCGCTGCGCCGCCTCGCGCAACTGCTCCCTGAAGCCGAGGGCGGTCTGCGGGTCCGGCGGCTCGACGTCCAGCACCATGTCTTCGGGGTCGGCAATGAAAAGGGACGGCGCGGTGAGCAGGCCGTCGGCACTGAGGTTGACGCGGCCTTCGCGGCCGAGGATCCGCGCCAGGTCGAAGTCGCTGTCGCGCCGGCTCTGCCCGACGGCGCGGGCGACGTGCTGCTCAGGCACCTCGCCGAGGCCGGCACCTATCGAGGTGCCACCCATCTCGGGCGGCAACTGCCACAGCAACTGGCTGCCGTCGCTCCCCCAGGCGGAGATCTTCAGTGCGGTGTCGACCTGCTCCACCACCGGAGTGATGTAGATCGCGGGCCGCACATCCGGCAGGATCGCGCCCGGATAGTCCCTGTCCAGGAAATACATGAAGTAGTTCGGCCCCGGCGGTGCGAGGTAGGGCGACGCGATGTCGAGGTCGATCACCAGTTGTGCCGCGTCGATGGCGCCCCCGCGGTCGGCGACTGTGTAGGTGAACACGTCCTGCAGCACGCGGCCCAGCCCGGCCGAGGCCAGCACGTCGGGGTTGGTCTGGTCGACCGTGTAGGTGTAGCTGCCGTCGGCGTGGATCACCAGCGTGCCGTAGCGCCCGGCAATGCTCTGGCCGACCGCGCCGGGCGTGCCGGTCCCCGCCTCGGCGCCGGTGCGGATCGCGACCACCTGCAGGTTGTCGCCGCCATCCACGTCGGAGTCGTTGGGCAGCACGTTGCCGGTGGCTTGCGGGGCGGGCCGCTCGCCGGGCGCGACGTTGCTGTCGTCGCGCGCGACCGGCGCATCGTTGGCACCCTGGATCAGCACGTTCAGGCGCGCTTCGGAAGTCGCGCCGGCGGTGTCGCTGACGCGGTAGGTGAAGCTCTCGCTCAGCGTCTCGCCCGCGTTGCGCAACGCCTGCACGGTGGGGTTGGCGTTGTCGAGCACGTAGGTGTAGCTGCCGTCGGCGTTGAGCGTGAGCTGGCCGTAGAGGCCCGCCAGCACCTGGCCCGCGACGACGGAATCCCCGACCGCATTGCGCACGCCGAGCACGCGCTGGGCACTGCTGCCGACGCTGCCGGCGCCGAGCACGCGCAGGGTCTCGCCGTTGGCGGCACTGTCGACGTCGCTGTCATTGACCAGGACGTTGCCCGTGGGGTTCACCCCCGGCGTCTGGTTCGCGATGCCGCCCGCCTCGACTGCGGTCGCGTTGTCGTCGCGCGCGATCGGCGTGTCGTTGCGGCCGTCGATGGTGATGCGCAGCTCGGCCGAGGAGGGCGCCTGCCAGATGTCGGCGAGCGCATAGGTGAAGGTGTCGGTCAGGGTCTGGCCGCTCGTGCGCAGGGCTTCGACCTCGGGGAGGCTGTTGTCGAGCACATAGGTGTAGCTGCCATCCGCGTTGAGCGTCAGGTTGCCATACAGGCCGCGCAGCGCGGAGCCGAGCGTGCCTGCCGTTCCGCTGCCCGTCGAGCCGCCCGTGCGGAAGCCGGTCACGACCAGCGCATCGCCCTCGACGTCGGTGTCGTTGGCCAGCACGTTGCCCGTCGGGTCCACGCCGGCTTGCGCGTTGTTCACACCACCCGCCTCGATGGCGGTGGCGGCGTCCGCGACGCCCTTCGGCGGATCGTTGAGGCCCACGACGATGATGTGGATCTGGGCCAGGTCGTTGAGCCCGCCGAGGTCCGTCGCCTGGTAGGTGAAATACTCGTCGGCGAACTCCAGCAGGCCCAGTGCCTGCACGGCGGGATTGTTGACGTCGACGACATAGGTGGCCGTGCCGTTGGAGCCGATGGTCAACCGGCCGTACAGGCCGTCGATCACCGTGCCGTCGAGGCTGCTGGTGCCCGCCGGAACGTTCACCAGCGATCCGCCCGCCGCTTCGGTGCCCACGCGGATGCCGGACACGTGCAGCACGTCGGGCAGGTCGACATCGGTGTCGTTGGCCAGCACGTTGCGCGTCGGATTGAAGGTGCGCCCGGCGCCGTTGTTGGCGAGGGCCACCGCCGTATCGTTGACCGCCACCGGCGCATCCCATGCACCGCGGATGGTGATGGTGAGCTGCGCCACGTCCGTTGCGCCAGCGAGGTCGCGCATGCTGTAGCTGAACACCTCGCTCAACGTGTCGCCCGATCGCAGCGCCTGCACCGCCGCCGCGCTGTTGTCGAGCCGGTAGGTATAGCCGTTGCCGTTCGCGGCTGTCGTGAGCGTGCCGTACTGCCCGATGACGTTGAGGGTCGAGCCGACCGCCGTGAACGCGCCGCCGGCGGCTTCGGTGCCGGCACGGATGCCCGTGACGATCCTGGCGTCGCCCGCATCGACGTCGGTGTCATTGGCCACCAGGTCGATCTGGGGGTCGACGCCCGGCGTGCCGTTGAAGGTGCCGCCGGCCTCCACGGAAATGGCTGCGTCGTCGACGGCCACGGGGTTGTCGTTGCGACCCTGGATGATGACGGTGAGCGGCGCCGAGCTGGTGGCTCCGGCCCGGTCGCGGACCTGGTAGGTGAAGTTTTCCGTCAGCGTGTCGGAACTGGTGCGCAGCGCCTGGACGACCGGATTGTCGTTGTCCAGCGTGTAGCTGAGCGTGCCGTCGATGTTCAGGAGGATCGAGCCGTACAGGCCGCGGAAGGGGGTGCCGATGACGCCGTTGATGATGCCGCGCGCGATGTCGACCGCGATCACGATCTCTCCCGAGCCATCGACATCGTCGATCAGGTCGACCACGTTTCCGGTCGGATCGACCCCCGGGATGTTGTTGCTCTGCCCGCCGGCCTCGACCGCGACGACCACCACCGGGTGGGCCACCGGCGTGTCGTTGGCGCCATGGATGGTCACATTCAACGTGGCGCGGTCCTGGGCGCCGGCCGCGTCGATCACGGTGTAGCTGAAGCTGTCGGTGAGCGTGTCGACGTCGAGGCGCAAGGCTTCCACGGCGGGGTCGTCGTTGTCCACGCGGTAGGTGTACGAGCCGTCGGCATTCAAGGTCAGCCAGCCATAGGCGCCGCGCAATTCGGTGCCGAGCACGCCCGCAGTGCCGGTCGCGGCTTCGGTGCCGGTGCGGAACGACGACACCGCCCGCGTCTCGCCGTAGTCCAACGGGTCCGCAGGGACTTCGCCGCCATCCACGTCGGCATCGTTGGCAAGCACATTGCCAGTCGGATCGACCCCGGGCTGGTCGTTGTGCAGGCCGCCCGCCTCGAGCGCGGAAGCGACGTCGTCGGCCGCCACCGGGTTGTCGTTCTGGCCGCGGACCAGCACGACGACTTCGCCCTGGTCGGTTTCGCCGTTGCCGTCATCGATGGTGAAGGTGAAGCGGTCGATGAGCACGTCGGAGATCCGGCGCAAGGCCTGCACCGCGGCGTTGTTGTTGTCGACCGCGTAGGCATAGGTGCCGTCGGACTGCAAGGTGAGCGTTCCGTACTGGCCGGCAACCACCGCGCCCGCCAGCCCGACCGGTAGGTCGGTGCCGCCGGCGCCCTCGGCGCCGGCACGAACGAAGGTCACGGTCAACGGATCGCCGTCGGGGTCGAAGGACGCGCTGGTGGCATCGCCGGTCGGATCGACGCCCGGCGTGGCATTGGCGACCCCGCCGCGCTCCGTGGCCAGCGCCACCACGTTCTGTGCGACCGGCGGGTCGTTGACCCCGCGCACGGTGATCACCAGCTGCGCCAGGTCGGTGAGGCCGCTGGTGTCGGTGAGCCGGTAGGTGTAGATGACGTCGATCGTCTGCCCCGCCTGCAGGGACTGAAGCGTGAGGTTGTCGCTGTTGACGTCGAAGGTGAAGGCGCCGTCCGACCCGATCACGAGCGTGCCGAAATCGCCCGCCACCGGCACGCCGCCCTGCAGGGCATAGGTGCCGGCGATCGCGGTCCCGTTGGCCAGGCTGGTGCCGGGCGCGACGGGGGACAGGACCACGCCCGGTGCTTCGGGGCCGGTGCCGATGCCGGTCACGGCCAGCAGCGAGTTGGGGGTGTCGGTGCGGTCCACGTCGAGGTCCACGCCATTGCCGCCAGGCTGGTCGATCGTGCCCGGACGGCTCGGGAAGAGGATGACGTTGCCGGCCGGATTGCTTTCCTGCGCATTCCCGTTGGTGGAGGCGGCCTGCGCGTCCGCATGGTCGTCGCTGGCCACGGGGTTGTCGTTGGCGCCGGAGATGATGATGCGCAGCTCGGTCAGGTCGTCGAGTCCGGCGGCATCGGTGACCCGGTAGCTGAAGACGTCGTCCAATGTGTCGCCGGGCACCATGCGCTGCACGGCAGGGTCGTTGTCGAAGACGACGTAGGTATAGGTTCCGTCCGCGCCGATGGTCAGGGTTCCGTAGCGGCCGATCACCGCCGTGCCGGTGCCGGCGGAAGTGCCGGGATTCACCCCGGACACCGGCCCTTGCGCCAACGGCCCCACATTGCGGACCCCCGTGACCTGCTGGGTCTCGCCGTTGGCGGCGCTGTCGACATCGGTGTCGTTCGCCAGCACATTGCCCGTGGCGTTGCTGCCCGGGGTGGTGTTGTTCACGCCGCCGGCCTCGACGGCGTTGCCGACGTCGAAGACGGCCACCGGCGTGTCGTTGGCGCCGTGGATGGTGACGGTGAGCACAGCCGTGTCACGAAGTCCCTCGATGTCCGATAGCGTGTAGGTGAAGCGTTCCACCAGCGTCTGGCCCGAGAGCCGCAGGGCCTGGACCGTCGGGTCGTCGTTGTTGACGACGTACTGGTAGCCGCCGTTGGCGCCTACGGTCAGCGTGCCGTAGAGGCCGTTGACCGAGTTGGCGCCGATCGAGGGCAATCCGACCTGCTGGCCGCCTTGCAGGCCGAAGGTGATCACGCGCAACTGGTCGCCGTTGGTGGCGATGTCGACGTCCGTATCGTTGGTGAGAAGGTTGCCGGCCGGGTCGACCCCGATGAGCCGGTTGTCGGTGCCGCCGGCTTCGGTTGCGTCCGCGACATCGTCGACCGCGACGGGCTGATCGTTCACCGGGGCGAGCACGATCTGCAGGGTGTCCTGGTCGCTCAGGGCGTCGGCCGGGTTCTGGGTCGGGATGCCGTCGCCGTTCGCATCGCCGGTGTTGCCGCGGTCGTTGGTCAGGATGGTGAGCGTGTCGGTGCCGTTGTAGTCGAGGTTGCCCAGGTACTGCAGGTTAGCCAGCGCGAGGTTCAGCGCGGCGAGGTTGCCACTCAGTCTCAGCGTGCCCGTCGCGGAGCCGGTCGCCGTCACGCCGGGCGGAACGCCCGTGAGCGACAGCGTCCCGTGCAGCACCGAGAGCGTGATGTCGAGCGTGCCGCCGGCCGCATCGACGTCGGTCACCGAGAGGCCGGCGATGGGGAGCGCCACGTCTTCGAGGCCGCTGGGCGCCACGGCGGGCAGGTGGTTTTCGGGTGCGTCGTTCTGCTCCACGTAGCCGGCATTCGCGGCGGCCGTCGCACTTTCGCCGAGGGTGACGACGATCTGGCCGAGCGGGCTGGCGGCATCGGTGTCGATGCGCACGCGCAGGTCGCCCAGCGGCTGCGGATAGCTGATGGTCCCGCTCGGCGTGTCGATGCGGAACACGCCGGCAGGCAGCACGCCGAAGCGGTACTGCCCGTTGACATCGGTCGTCGTCGTGAACACGCGGTTGTCGGCCGCAGTGGCAAGGTTGCCGTCCACGCCGCCCCAGGTCAGGCTCACAGGCTGCCCGGCGAGCGGCGGGCCGTCAGGCACTGCGCTGGCGGTGGCGCTGGCGGTGTCGTCCCACAGCGTGCCCTGGATGATGCCGAGGCCCGCGCCTTCCGCGAGCACGTAGGTGTTCGGCGTGCCGCCGATGCCGGTGCGTTCGCCGTTGGCCGTGCCGTCGGTTCCGACCGGCGTGCCGCCCCAGCTCGTGAAGTCTTCCGGCAGGCTCGTCCAGGTCAGCACTGCATTGCTGCTGGCGACGGCCGCCGCGTTCGGCAGCGTCACCTGGTAGACCACCCGGACCTGCGCGCCGGGGTCCAGACGGTCGAAGTCGACGGTCAGGCCGCCCGCGGTGCTCACGGTGATCCCCGCAGGCAGCGGCGTACCGGGCGTGTAGACCGTGCCGTTCAAGGTCAGGCTGACGAAGGTATAGGCGCTGCCGGCAGGGAACGAATCCACGAGGTGGGTATTGAAGGCAGACAGCGTTCCGTTCTCGACGAAGCTCAGTGCGACGGTGGCCGTGCCGGTGGCGCCGGCCGGATTCGGGTTGAAGTCGATCACGCGCTTGTCGACGCCGTTGAACGCCGGTTCGACGATGCGCTCGCCCACGGTGTTGCCGGACGCGCGTGGCCCGCCGCCCACGAGTTCGCGGGCCGTCACGTTCAGCACAGCGCCGGCCGTGTTGGAAGCCTGGTTGAGCACGCGGGCGTTGAACTCCAGCGAGATCCCCTCCAGGTCCGGATCGTTGGGGTCGCCGTTGACCATGTTGCCGAAGTCGAAGGTGATCGTCTGGCTGCCGTCGGGGTTGACGACCACGTGGATGAGCGCCGGATTGAACACGCCCGTCGGTGCCGCGCCGGTGAGCGTGGGCGTGATGTCCTGGGCCTCGGGGCTGTTCTCGTTGCCGTTGATGAGCAGCGTGCCGCTGATGGCCAGGTTGGCGTCGGTCGTCAGTTCGTTTTCCGAGATGAGGGCGACTCGCACGACGTTCTGGAGCGCATCGGGCGTGATGAAGCCGAGGCCGCTGGGCAGCGTGACCTGCACGTGGTAGTCGGGGTTGTTGCCCTCGGGCACCAGCACCAGCACCCGGTAGCGGATCACTTCGCCGATGGTGACCTGCTCCAGCGGCGCGGATGTGGGCGACACGGCCGGCGTGTCCGGAAGGCCGCCGACACGCGAGATCCGAATGCCCTGGGCCACGTTGAAAGTCAGCGCGGAATCGCGCCGGTAGTCATTGAGCACGCCGGTATTGAGCAATCCGTCGACACCGGTGCGTTCGCCGGCCGGGTCGGCCGTGCCGGCGGTGTTGCCGTTGAGGCTGGTCCACTGCACCTGCGCCGTGTTGGTGAACAAGGGCTCGGAGGCCGCCGAAGCGTTGACGACCCCGGTGATGCGCAACACGATGCTGCCGCCCTTGCCGATGTCGATGTTGGCGCCGGCGGCAGTGCGCAACTGGCGGCCGACGATCTCGAACCCCGGGCCGCCGTTGTTCGTCGCGGCGCCCTGGTAGGTCACCTCCGCCAGGGTCAGGTTGTTCAGTTCGGGGGGCAGGTTGTCGAGCAGGCTGATGTCGAAGGCGTCGAAGTCGCTGCTGCCGTTGCCGTTGCTGATCGTGATCGTGAATTCGACCGGGTCGCCATCGTCGAAGCCCAGGCCCGGATCGGTGATGAGCGTCTGCGCGATCTGCAGCGTCGGTTCCCGCACCGTGACGATGGGCGCGCCGCCCGTCAGTGCCACGGTGCGGTCGACGGGCACGGTGCCGTTGGGCGTGTCGGTGTCCGGGTCGCTGTAGATGACCTGCGCGCTGTTCTGCAAGGCCCGGTTCGCCTGGTTGCCGCTGACGTTGCTCGTCACCAGCCGCACCCGCACGACGAAGCTGTTGTTGTTGGTGACGTTGTCCGCCGTGGCGCCCGCGGCGGTGAACGCCAGGCGGGCGCCGGCGCCGTCGTTGCCGATGGTGCCCGAGATGGCGCCGATCGCACCGGGCGTGACCGTGCCGTTGAAGTCCGCGCCCAGCGCTGCGCTGCCCGCCGTCGTCGTGATGAGCTGGTAGCCGAGCCCGCCGTTGAAGCTGGTGTCCAGGCGCAGCCCGGCCGGAATCAGGTCGTCCAGCCGCAAGGACTGCGTCGTGCCTTCGGGCAGCGTCACGACGATGTCGTAAAGCATGCTTTCGCCGACCGCGAGGTCGCTGCCCGTGGTGTGCGTGGCGCTCGAATCGCTGTTGTCCAGGCTGCCGCCCGCGAAGTTCTTGATGACCGCGGGGGCGGCGACCTGCTGGTTCGCCAGCTCGGTGATATCGACCGGCGCGAAGTCTGAGCCGCCATTGACGCTGGCGTAGTGGGTCAGCGCGGCGGTGCTCTGCAGCGTGCGGGCCGCGTCGATGGTGGCGCCGACCACCACTTCGTAGGTGATGACCACCATGTTGGCGCCGCTCGCATCGGCGGCCGTGCCCGGACGGCCGGGTGCCAGCGTGGGGACGGCGCCGGCATCGAGGAAGGTGATCTCGTTGCCCGACACACTGTAGTCGGTGCCGGCCACGAGCAGGCTGCCGTCGCCGCGGTAGATCCGCAGGTTCGCAGCCGCCAGGCTGTTGCCGACGAAGCTCAGGCCGGCCGGCAGGGTGACGGTGGTCTGCACGTCGAAGGCACCGCCGCCGCCGCGGTTCTCGATGGCGGTCGCCAGGCGCAAGGTGTCGCCCGCGTCGATGCCGGTGACGTCGCCGTTGACCGCCGCGAGCTCGGTCACGCTGCCCTGGAAAGGCACGCCCGCAGTCCCGGGCGCGTTCCATGTGCCGGTCGTGCCCGTCACCGTGCCATGGGTCGTGGACACCACGCCGTGGCGGATGTCCAGCACCGGCTCGGCCACCGAGGTGATCACCGCCACGTCGGACGAGACCAGATGGTTCTTCACGATCGTCGTCAGCTGGTCGGACTGCGCCAGCACGTCGAGCTCACGCTGGTCCGCGAAAGGCTGGTCGCCCACGCGCAGGGTGAACTGCACTTCGACCCGACTGCCGTTGACACTGGAATTGACGTAGTTGCCGAAGTCGAAGATGACCGAGTTGCCGGGCCCGGTGGTGACCGAGTCGATGCCGTCGGGGTTCGTGTTCCCCGGGCCCAGCGCCCACTGGCCGATGCCGGCACCCTGGCTCCAGGTGACGCCTGAAAGATTGAGCAGCGGCTGCGGCATGTAGGCGGTGAGCCGGAAGCCCTCGTAGTCGCCGGTCACGAGGTCGTAGCTCATGCGGAAGGTGACCACGTCACCCGGATGCAGCTCGGGGGTGGCCGCCGGCGAGCCGCCGTTGATCGACACCAGCTGGATGTCGACCTGGCGCGTGGGAATCGTGCTCGTGGTCGCGGAACCATCGGACTCGTCGAAGCCCGTCAGGTTGAAACCGTCGACGAGCAAGGTTCCCGCCACGGTGGCGTTGTTGCCGAGCGCGTCACCTTCGTTGATCTCGCTGTGCGGCGGATGCGGCGTCGTGTAGCTCTGCGCGACGGTGGCGCCATAGCTGATCACCGCCGTAGTGGCCCCGTCGCGGAAGTCCTCGAAGGCCAGGTCGCCGATCAGCGCGCCGAGCGACACGAGGACGCTCGGTGCCGTCCGCAGCGATTCGGCGAGATCGAAGACCAGCGTCGTCGTGCCGTCGGCGTTCGGCGTGCTCGTGACAATCAGCGGGATGGCCTGCGTGACGCCGCCGCGCGTCACGCTGAGGGTGGCGGGGCCGTTGAAGGTCTGGCCGTCCGCCAGCGTGTCGGTGATGGTGAAGCTGCCGTCGCCGAAGAAGTTCTCGCCGACCGCGAAGAAGTCCGAGATCGCCACGTTCAGCGTGTAGCGCAGCGTGTCGCCGGGGCTGAGGCCCGCCGTGCCCACGTCCGCCTGCACGGTGGCCTGCTTGATGAGGCTGAGGGACTTCGCGACGAAGCTGGCGCCGGCGCCATCGCCCGTGTTCGTGAAGGCGATATCGGTGGCCGGTGGGACGACGTCGCGCGGGTCCGCCGGCGTCCATCGGCCGCTGACGGTCGGCGAGCCGAAGGTGATGGTGGTGTCGTCGCCGGTGAACGGATCGACGACGGCCGAGCCGTCCGCGCCTGCTTCGGGCACGTAGAAGTTGACCACCGTGTTGGTCGGCGCGCTCAGCGTGGCGTAGGTGATCGTGTAGGCGCTGAGGAAGACGCTGTCGCTGGCGATGGTCGACGCGATGACCGCCGGGTCGGTGATCACGGTGCCGTCGCGCAGCGTGATCGACGTCAGCGTGCCGCCCGCACCGGGCACGATCGAGGTGACCTGGATATCACCGGGCAACTCCTGCGTGACCGATACGTTGGTCAGCGTCTGGCCCGGCGCAGGCGTGACGGTGACCGTCTGCGAGTGCGGATAGTTCGGGCCGGTGACGGTCTCGCCCTCGGGCATGTTGATGCTCTGGTCGATCGTCACGAGCGTCGGGTGGACGACGAAGTCGTGGAGCGACGCCTCGATCAGGCTCGGGTCGACCGTCGGGTTGTCGAGCGCGTCGTTGCCGAACTCGAAACCGCCGCGTGCGCGGATGGTGAGGTCCGGCGCGCCGTCAGAGAGGCTGGTGTCGGCCAGGTTGCTGAGCTGGGCCGTGACCTGCACGGCGACCGTCGGCTGGTCCTGCGACAGACTGCCGTAGGGCAACTGCAGCACCACCATCTGGTCGCCGGGGCGCATGCCCACGCTGGCCGCATTGACGATGACCGGATTGCCGCTCGAATCCCGGGCCAGCGGATGCGTGGCATTGCCGGCCGCATCGAAAGTCAGCACGAAGGACTTGACCGGCTGCCCGAGGTAGGTGGCCGCGATGAAGGTCGCGCCGTCGTTGCCGTCCTTTCCGGTCGCAGGCATGAAGAGGTCGACGAACGGGGCGTAGCCGTCGTCCGCCGAGGTATTGCTCATGTTGACCGTGAAGCTGAATTGCCCGCCGAGCAGTGCATCGGTGCCGCCCGACAGGCCGACGGCCGGACCGGCGGCCAGAAGGCCCTGGAAGCTGGCAAGTGAACTGGCGCTGAGCGCGATGGCCTTGTCGACGTCGCCACTGCGGACTTCGAGCGTCCAGTTGCCACCTGCAGCGGCGCTGCCGGTGTTGTCGCTCGACGCGCCCACGTCGGCGCCAGTCCAGTGCGCGAGTTCGTTCACGAGGGCCTGGCCCGCCGGGCCCGCGCCGACGTTGCAGCCGTAGAGCTGGATGTCCGCACCCGGCGCCAGTTCGCTGCGCCAGTGGCCGAGCACGCCGCTGGCCTGGTCGATGTTGTCGCTGGTCAGCGTGCGGTTGCCAAGCGTGAACTGGCCAGATTCACCGTGCGAGAAGATCTGGATCGAATCCACCGGGCCCATCTCGGCCAGTGCCGTGGTGATGGCGGCCAGTCCATCGGTGCGGCTGTCGACCACCAGCAGCTTGGTGTCGGCCGGGAGTTGCGCCGCAAGCTGCTCGCGGTTCTCGACGCGGCTGTCGATCACTACCAGCTGGTGCGGGGCGGGGAGCGCCGGGGTGGACGAAGGCGGCACCTCGCTCGCGGGTCGCGGTGCGACCTCGACGGGGGTGGAGGGCGTGGCGGCATGCGACGCATCGGCATGGTGCTGTTGCTCGGCTGCGGATGCCGCCGCAGCATCGAAAAGAATGCGTGGCTCCAGGGCCAATGCATGCGTCTGGGGACGGAACGGATCGATCGCCATCGCAAGCTCTACACGCCGGTTCATAGAAACCCCATCCATATGCCTCGCAGGGGCCGGCGACTGGGGTGCACCCATGAAGCGGGCCTTGTCGAACGTCGATGCTCAGTTTGCCACTCGCAACGGGACCTCCGGCGTCGCAGCCATTGCCCTTAGGGGCAGGCTTGTTAAGAAATGTATGGCCGTCGTCAGGCCGCCGGCGCAACGACCCCCAGCATGCGCAAGGCGCCCAGCATGATGGCGATGGAGAGGGACACCTGCATCACGCCCAGCACCGCCGCGAGGACCTGCAGCACGGCGACGAAGCCCGGACGCATGATGAAGCGCACGAAGACCATGGCGAGAAGGTTCAGCAGCATCACCAGTCCGAGCATGGCGAAGGTGGTCTCGGTGCGCTCGGCATCGCCGCTCATCGTCAGCAGCAGGATCACCGCCGCAATGCCGTAGGGCGTCACCAGCATCGGAAAAGCGATCTTCATCGGATGTGCCGGAGCGGTGTCCGCTTCGGGCGGACGGGGCGCCGCTTCGTACTGAGCCAGCACGCCCTTGAGCGCAACGAGAAAGAAGATTAGTCCCGATGTGAGCTGCAGTGCGCCCGCGGGCACCATCCACTTCACCGCCAGCGCGCGGCCGATGAGGCCGCCGGCGACCAGCGCGACGATGGCAATGCCCGCTGATTTCAGGGCAAGGATGCGCAGCTCGCGCAAGCTCAGCTTGCTCGTGGCCTGCGCGAAAGGGCCGAACAGCTTGAGTGGGCCCAGCGTGATGAAGAACAGGGTGAAGAGCAGGGCGGTGTCGACCATGTACCTGCCGCTGCCCAACGTGTCGGCCAGAGCGGCGGCAGGCAGCGCGAGGCCAACGCCGCCGACGGCAAGGCTCCGGCCGAGAGACTGGGACGACACCGAATGAGTCATGCGTGCTCCTTGGGCTCGACCGGGCATCAGCCAGACCGCACTGATGCATCGGCCGGCCCGGTCGACGTGGATGTGGCCTTCGTGCCTGGCGACGAGCCAATGCCGGGTGGATCGGTCATGGCCGTTCTCCGTGCCGCGTGGAGGCAGCAGCCAGCTCCGCGTTCTCTCGCGCGATCCTGCGGGCCGCTTCGAGATCGCGCCCGAGGAAGAAGCCGAGCACGGTTCGTATCGCCGCGATGGTGGCCAGCCGCCCCAACTCGTCCCAGCTCGGCGACACGACCGTCGACACAAGGTCGGCCGCCAGCAGGAACTCCAGGCCCACCATCATCCAGCGCGACAGGCCCTGCCAGACAGTCAGTGCGACCTCGTTCGGCGGCTGGCGCGTGAGCAGGCCGGAGATCAGCTTCGTGAAAGCCATCAGCGCGCCGAGGGCGAGCAGCACGAGCGTCGCGGCTTCGAGCAGTCGCGAAAGGATGTGCGCCGAGGTGTGCAGCAGTTCTTCCATGGGGACTCCGGGCCGCGTACCCGCTCAGGGGCGCAAGGCGTCTCTGGATGGTTTTACCGTCATGCGCCGGCGCCCGGAACTAGTCTTTGGTTTAAGTTCCGCCGGCCTTGCTGCCCACGGCCATGCCGATGGCCGCGAGCAGTTCGTCGCTGGAGAAGGGCTTGCGCAGCAGGCGCGACGCATCGGCGTCGAGTGCCATGCGCCCGAGCGCGAGGTCGTCGCTGGCGGTGATGAAGACCACCGGGATGTGGAAGTTCGCCTCGCGCATGCGCATCTGCACCTCGAAGCCCGAGAGGCCGGACAGGTGGATGTCGAGAATCGCGCACGTAGGCAACTGCGAGGACAGCGAGGCCAGGAACTCCTCTCCGGATGCGAACGCGGCCACCCGATAGTCGGCCAGTCGCAGCACACGGCGGAGCATCGTCCGCATGGGCGATTCATCATCCACCACGGCAATGAGCGGATCGGCATTGGCCACGGACCAACGGTAGCGCTTTGACGCGGCACAGGGGACTGGCCTTTGGTTCAGTCCCCGTTCGATTCGATGCCCAGCCGGGCCGCCACATGCATCAACTCCGCGACGGTGTGCACCTGCATGCGCTCCATGATCCGCGCGCGATGGAACTTGACGGTCTGCTCGACGATCCCGAGGTCGCTGGCGATCTGCTTGTTGAGGCGCCCCCTGACCACGGCGGCGAGCACTTCGCGCTCGCGCATGGTCAGCGAGGCGAGCCGCTGCTTCGAGGCCGCGATCTCGCCGTCGACCCGACGCTTCGCCGCATCCTCCGCGATGGCTGCGCGCACGGCGGCGAGCAATGCGTCTGCCGTGACCGGCTTGGTGAGGAAGTCCGCGGCACCGGCCTTGATCGCCTGCACCGACATCGGAATGTCGCCGTGGCCGGTGAGAAAGACGATCGGCAGCGTCTGCCCGAGGTCGAAGAGCCGGCGCTGCAAGGCCAGCCCGTCCAGGCCCGGCATGGTCACGTCGAGGACCAGACAACCCGGCACTGCCGGACCGGTGCGGGCCAGGAATGCTTCGGCGGAATCAAAGCTTTCGACGCTGCATCCTTCCTCGCGCAGCACCCGCGCCAGTGACTTGCGCACGGCGGGATCGTCGTCGACCAGGTAGATGGTTTCCATGTCGGACATCGAGGGCGCGTCAATTGTGCTGGTGGACCGGCCAGGTGGCGCAGAAGGTCGCGCCACCGTCGGGATTGTTCGCCGCCGTGAGCGTGCCGCGGTGGGCTGTGACGATCGACTGGCAGATGGCGAGCCCGATGCCCGTGCCGCCGGCCTTGGTGCTCCAGAAGGCGCTGAACACGTTCTTGGTGTCCGCCGGCGCGATGCCGGTGCCCTGGTCGATCACGAGCAGGCGAACCTTCGCGCCGTCGAGATCGGTGCGGATCTTCAGCCGGCGCCTTTCCGGATCGACTTCGTTCATCGCGTCCGCGGCATTCAGGATGAGGTTGAGCAGCACCTGCTGCAGCTGCACCCTGCCGCCATCGACCAGCGGCAATGGCGCGAGTTCGGTCACGGGCGAGACGTGGCGGGTCATCAGCTCGGTGCGCGCGAGGTCGAGGGTTTCCGTCACCAGCTCGTTCAGGTCCAGTGGCGCGAGCTGCATCTCGCCGCGCCGGAAGAGCGCGCCCAGGCGGCGGATGACTTCCGCCGCGCGAAGGTCCTCGGTGATGATGTCGTCGCAGATCTCTTTCAGCTCCGCGAGATCGGGATGCTCGCGGCCGAGCATCTTGCGCGCCGCCTCGGCATTGCCGAGGATCGCCGCCAGCGGCTGGTTCAACTGGTGCGCGATGGCGGCGGAGAGCTGCCCCATCATCGACACGCGCGTCATGTGCGTCAGTGCGGCGCGGTCCTTCTCGGACTGCAGTTCCGCCTCCTTGCGCGCCGATGCGGTCCGACGGCGCAAGCGCCGCTCGATGAGCAGCGCGGCGATCAGTGCCGCCTGGATCAGCATCACCGCGAGGACGAGGAGCAACTGGCCGCGATGCGCTTCCCAGAACGTGGGTTCCCTGAAGTGCACGATGGCGCCGGACGGAATGTCGGCATCGGCAATGCCCCATCGCTGCGCCTGCCGCCAGTCGACATGCGTTACCGAAGGCATGATGGCCGGCTGGCCCAAGGCGGCGGGCGGCGTGCCTTCGAGCAGTTTGTTGACGGCCATCGACGCCTGTCGCCCCATCTCCGCATATCCCGCCATGCGGCCGCCGACCACGCCCGTGCCGATGAAGGTACTGAAAGGGCCATAGACCGGCGCGCCGGCAGAAGCGGCGGCGACGAGGGCGGCCGCCTGGCGCGGCGAGAACTCGCGTCCCGCGCCGTCCTTGAAGTAGCCCGGCGTGAACACGATGTCCTGTTTCGACAGTGCGCGCAGCTTTGCCTCGAGCGCGACGGTCGAGAGGCCCGAGAGGAACTCGACGGGCAGGCGAATGCCGAGGCGGGCGACATCATCGCGGACCTGGGCTTGCCAGATGAGATCCCGGGGGCTCGAACCCGTGACCACCACCAGCCGCCGCGCACCCGGATGCCAGTGCAGGGCTTGCTGGATGGTTCCTCCGAAATCGAAATCGACCGGGACGCCGACGACACCGGCGGGCAGCGGCGCGACGGACTCCAGGTACGTCTTGTCGACTCCGAGATGAACCACCGGCACCTCCGGAAACAGCCCGTCGCGATGGCGCAGCATGAATTCGAGCGCGGGCTCGCCAGCGACGACGATGGCGGCCGGCGGCCTCGTGGCGTACTTCTGCCGGAGGTAGGTGTTGAGGGTCCGGTCGAAGGCTGGCCCCGAGAAGGTCGGCCGGTCCAGGAACTCCTCGAAGACCTCGACATGCCGTTGCGGCGTGTTTCCGATCCCTTCGCGCAGTCCGCGATCCACCTCGACGTTGGCCGGCAGCAGCCGGTTGTTCGAGAAAAGCACCAGCACGTTGCGCGTTTCCGCTGCGCTCGCGGGCGACGAGGCGGCGGCAAGGCAGAACGCGAACAGGAGCAAGGCGAGGCGCATCGCTCCGAGAATGGAATTGCCCCTGCCTGTTGCCCATCGGACCAAGGTGCAGCGCCGGCTGCCCCTTGGGGCAGTCGAGCGCGATGACGGGCTGCGGCTGTTTGCCATCCGGCGGCATTCCGCTAGCATTTGACGCCCCCTCGGAGCCCCGAGGGACCACACGATTGGCAGCGCATGCAGGTCTCGTTCAACAGGCATGGTCCGTTCTATCGCTTGCAGCGCCGTCTCGGCCTGTTGACCGATACCGATCTGGCGGTAGGTCGCCGTGCCGTGCTGTTCGTCGCGCTGGCGTGGATCCCGGCCGTGGTGCTCGCCGCGTTCGATGGCCTGGCGCTGGGCCCGGACCACGAGCGGGCCATTCTTCTCGACTTCAGAGCCTATGCCTTTGCCATCGCCATTGCGGCCTTCGTGCTCATGGAGGAGATCTCGGACCGGCGCATGGTGAAGCTGGTCGGGCAGTTCGAGGCCCGCGATATCGTGCCGCAGGCGTCGCGCGGCTGCATGGCGGCGGCGCGGGCCAACATGGAGCGGCGCACCGGATCGTGGCTGGCGGAGGCTGTCATCCTCGTGCTTGCCTACGCGCTCTCGTACCTGTGGCTCATGCGGGCGCCGATGGGTGCCGATGGGGGCACCTGGCATGGGCGCCTGGTCGATGGCGCGCTCCAGCCGACGCTGCCGGGCTGGTGGGCGATGCTCGTGTCGCTGCCGCTCTACTGGTTCTTCCTCGGCCGCTGGCTGTGGCGCTTCGGGACCTGGGGGCTCATGCTGTACGACATCGCGCGTTGCGACCTGCGCCTGGTCGCCACCCATCCCGACCGCTGCGGCGGCCTGGCCTTCATGGGGCAGTACCCGCAGACCTATGTGCTGTTCGTCCTTGCGGAGAGCACGGTGGTCTCCGCAACGGTGCTCAAGCTGGTCGTGCATGGCGATGCGAGCCTGATGGGCTTCAAGTTCGCGCTGCTGGGGATGATCGCCTTCTTCGCCATTGCGTTCGTCCTGCCGTTGCTGGTCTTCACGCCGCGTCTGCTGTCGCTCAAGCGCGAGGGGCTGGCGCACTACGGTTCGCTCGCCAGCCGCCACAACATCGCCTTCGAGACCAAATGGGTCTCCGCGCGTGAAGTGGAGCCGGCCGAGGAGATGCTGGGGGCGCCCGACCCGTCTTCGCTGGCGGACCTCGCGGCAGGCTACGACCTGGTCAAGCGCATGCTCCCCGTGCCGATCTCCCTGGAGAGCGTCGCGCCGATCGTGCTGGCCGCGCTCGTGCCGCTGGTCTGCGTGGCGGCGACCCAGGTGCCGTTTGAGCAGATCGTCGAAACGATCAAGACCCTGATGCCTCTTTGAAGCGCGTTCCGTCCGAAGGCGCCGCAAACTCACCAGGTCAATAGGGCTGGTTGATCACCACGTACTGCCCGCCTTGCGGCTGGTACCACACGCCGCCGCACTGCTGGTAGATCATGCCGCCATAGTTCACGGGAACGCAGCTCGCAGGTACGGTGTTCACGATCGAGCCCACGACCGCGGCCGTCACCGCGACCCCGGCCGTGACTGCCGCTGCGGTGGCAACCGGATGGCGATAGTCGTTGTCCCAGCCGCCACGGTTGTTGTTGACGTTCACGTTCACGTTCCGGTTCACGTTGGCATTGACGTTGTTGACGCTGGTGCTGCGCACGTTGTTGGCGCGCACGTCGCGGTTGACGTTGTTGACCTGCCTGTTCCCGCCACCACCGCCGCCGCCGCCCCCGGCACGCGCTCCGCCCCCGGCATGCCCTCCGCCGCCTCCACCTCCACCTCCTGGTCGTGCCTCGGCCTCCGGTGTCAGCGCCACGCCGGCCACGAAGAGAGCGGCCACGGGCAACAGGAACAGCTTGTTGAATGATCGATTCATCTTGACTCCCCTTACTTTGCTTCCAGCGCACGGAGCTCGGCCGCCTTCGCGCCTTGCGGCGGCACGAAGCGGAAGACGTCGTCCTTGAAGGTCGGATTCAGGTTCCACTGGATCAGGGACACCGACTGCGGTCGCGCGTCGTCGGCCCGGTTGGTGATCACGAGCTTGCGCGGCAGCGGCTTGCCTCCAGTCGCGATCCAGATCTGCCAGTCGAAGCTTCCCTGGCGGAAGGCGAAGTGGTCGCACAATTCGTTACCGATGAAATCCTGGCCCGCGTTCATGGCCGATTCGATCTTGTCGAGCGGCGCGGCGGGCGTGCCCCAGAGAAAGAGGTCGCTCAGCGGAATCTCGACGCGATACCTTTCCTCCAGCTTGTTGACCAGTTCGCCCACGTTGCCGCTGAAATCGACGGTCGAGTAGTACTTCTGCGCCGGAAGATAGAGGGTGGCCCGCTGGCCGTCGAAGACGACGATGCGCTCGTTGCGGGCGGTGAACATGCGGGCGCGCATCTTGTTCGGGCGCTGGACGTCGAGGTCGGCATGCGCCGTGTGCTGCAGCTTCTGGCCGTCGGCGAGCACGACCTCTCCGGTCAGTTCCGTCGAGACGCGAAAGCGCTTGAGCGACTGCAGGAAGGTCCCCATGTCCTTGAGCGCCTGGATCGCCGCCGGATTGACCGCGCTCTCCGTCGGCGCGGCGGGTGCAGGATTGGTTTGCGCATGGATGCCGGACGTGGCGAGCGAGAGCCCCAGCAGGGCCGCAGCGATGAGTTTGGGTGTCAAGGCGATCTCCTGGATGACGGGCGGAGCAGTCTCGGATGGGCTTGTTCGGGCCAGACTACGACGCTTGAGTCCATATCGCTATGGCACTTTGGTGCAACTGCGCTTCGATTCGTATCTTCGAGGCGCTGCCCGGGATGCCTGCACCCGCGTGCGCAGGCCGCGCTGAGGACCCGATCTTCCTCAGGCGGCGATCGACAGCGCCTGCGTGACGGCCGCCGCCTTGGGCGGTTGCGGCTTGGGCTCGCAGCCCGCGAGCGCGACCATGGCCGCGCAGACGCAAAGAAATGTGAGCTTGCGGTAGTTCATGTCTGGCTCCTTCGGGCAGAGCAGGGCCTCAGGGCTCCTTGCCGGTCTTCAGCGGGTAACCCACCTCCCTCCATGCCTTCATGCCGCCGTCGAGCGCCACGGCGCGCGTGAAGCCCATGGATCGCAGGGTCGCGGCGGCGAGCGTCGAGATGTAGCCCAGTTCGCAGCAGGCGAGGATGCGCCGCGTCGGGTCGGGCAGGTCCTGGTTCACGCGCAGTTCGAGCTGGCCGCGCGGCAACAGCCGGGCGCCGGGAATGTGGCCGCCTTCGTAGGCATCGCGCTCGCGCACGTCGAGCACGATGAGATCGTCCTCGGCGGCCTCCACCTTCGACTTGAGCTCTGCCAGCGACATGAACGGCACGGTCGACGTCGCTTCGGCCAGCAGGCTCGCCACGGTCTTGCCGCCGCTCATGTTCGTGCGCAGGGCCTCGGTGATGTGCGTGGGCATCGTGAGGTTCAGGTTGCGCATCATCTCGACGAACTCGGTGCGGTCGCGCTTCTGCAGGCGCGGGTTGCTCGCCATCTCGTCCGCGATGGTCGAGTGGCTCCTTCCCTTGTAGTCATGCGCCGGGTACACCTGCAGCGCGGGGTCGAGGTGCAGCAGCCGGTTGAACAGGCTGTCGTACAGCGCCTCCGGGTTGCCGCTGGGCAGGTCGGTGCGGCCGGTTCCGCCGATGAGCAGGGTGTCGCCCGTGAAGACGCGGTCCTCGACCTGCAGGCACATCGAGTCGGCCGTGTGGCCCGGCGTGTGCAGGGCCTGCAGCCGCAGCTTGCCGAGCACGATCATCTCGCCGTCGCCGATGCGCATGTCGACGAAGGGCGCCGGGCTCGCGCGGTGCATGACGACAGGCACGTCGAGCTGCCGCGCGAGTTCCTTGGTGGCGGAGAAGTGGTCGGCGTGCGTGTGCGTATCGATGAGATAGCGGATGCGCACGCCGTCGCGTGCAGCCAGTGCGAGGTAATGGTCGATCTGGCTCAGCTCCGGATCGATGAGCGCAGCCACGCAGGTCTGGTCGCAACCGATGAGGTACGACTGGCAACCGCCGGTGGCGATCTGCTCGAAGACCATGGTGCGCGCCGAAGATCAGCCCGGTTGCTTGACCACCCGCAGATAGGGCTTCGGCGCCTTCCAGCCGTCGGGAAAGAGCTTCTTCGCGTCGTCGTCCGAGACCGAGCCGGCAATGATCACGTCCTCGCCGTTCTTCCAGTTGGCCGGCGTCGCGACCTTGTGCGCGGCGGTGAGCTGCATCGAATCGAGCACGCGCAGGATCTCGTCGAAGTTGCGGCCGGTGGTCATCGGATAGGTGAGCATCAGCTTGATGCGCTTGTCCGGGCCGATGACGAAGACCGAGCGCACGGTGGCATTGGTCGCGGCGGTGCGGCCTTCGGAGGTGCCCAGTTCCTCGGCGGGCAGCATGTTGTAGAGCTTGGCCACCGCCAGGTCGGTGTCGCCGATCATCGGGTACTTGGGCAGGTGGCCCTGCGTTTCCTCGATGTCCTTGGCCCAGCGCTCGTGGGCATCCACCGGATCGATGCTCAGGCCGATCAGCTTGGCGTTGCGCTTGGTGAACTCGGGCTCGATCTTCGCCATGTAGCCCAGCTCGGTCGTGCACACCGGCGTGAAGTCCTTGGGGTGAGAGAACAGGACGGCCCACTTGTCGCCGATCCAGTCGTGGAACTTGATCGGTCCCTGCGTGGTGTTGGCCGTGAAATCGGGGGTGACGTCGTTGATGCGCAGTGACATGTCCGCTCCTTGGAAGTGTGGGATGGCAGGCCTGCGGCCGCGGCAACGGGATGGCGAATCGCCGGGCCTCTGCGGTCCCGCAGGGTCAGTAGAAAGTACACCACGATCCGATGGCCCGTACAAGCGTACAAGTACAAACCTGTGCTTTCCCCGATTGAGCCGGGCCGGCGCGCCGCGTTAGGCTGCACAGGTGAATCACCGCCCTGCACCCTCACCCTATACCCCCCAGATCCGGCTCTACCAGGATTGGCTGCGCGACCAGCGCGGAATCTCCTTCGATTCGTACGATGCGCTGTGGCGCTGGTCGGTGACCGATCTGCCTGCCTTCTGGCAGAGCATTTGGGACTACTTCGACATGAAGTCCCCGACGCCGGCCAGCACCGTGCTGGTCGACGCCCCTATGCCCGGCACCCGCTGGTTTCCCGGCGCGCAGGTCAACTACGCGCGCGAAGTGCTGCGCCATGCCGATGCGGCCCATGCGGCCGGCATGCCGGCCATCATCAGCGACAACGAACTCGGCGAAGTGCGCGAGATGTCGTGGCCTGAACTGCGGCGCCAGATCGCGGCCTTTGCGCTGGCCTTGCGCGAACTCGGCGTGGTGCGCGGCGACCGCGTCGCGGCCTACCTGCCCAACGTGCCCGAGACGATCGTCGCCTTCCTTGCGTGTTCGAGCATCGGCGTGGTGTGGAGTGTGTGCGCGCCCGACATGGGCACGGCCGCGGTGGTCGACCGTTTCCGCCAGATCGAGCCCAAGGTGCTGATCGCGGCCGATGGCGTGCACTACGGCGGCAAGGCACTGGACCGGAGCGCCGTCGTGCTGGAACTGCGCGCCGCGCTGCCCAGCGTGGAGCAGCTCGTGCTCGTGAGAACGCCCTTCGCCGCGCAACAGATTCCCTCCGAAGCCGAGTGGACGAGCGCCGTCGCGCGCAACGACGAAGCGACCGCCACCTTCGAGCCTGAGTGGCTGCCCTTCGATCACCCGATCTGGATCGTCTACTCCAGTGGCACCACCGGCCTGCCCAAGCCGATCGTTCACGGCCAGGGCGGCATCCTCGTCAACATGTACGCGTGCGGGCTGCACCATGACCTCGGGGCGAGCTACAGCGCCAACAGCTTCGGCGAGCGCTACCACTGGTACAGCTCGACCGGCTGGGTCATGTGGAACTCGCAGCTCTCGGGCCTGGCTTTCGGGTCGACCATCTGCATCTACGACGGCAACCCGGCCGGCAGCAAGGAGAAGCCCGACTGGGGCGTGCTCTGGCGCTTCGTGGCGCGGCACCAGGTCACCTTCTTCGGGGCCGGCGCGGCCTACTTCAGCAACTGCATGAAGGCGGGACTGGAAGTGAAGGACTGCGGCGATCTCTCGCGCGTCCGCGCGCTCGGCAGCACGGGCTCGCCGTTGCCCGAGGAGGTCCAGCGCTGGGGCACGGCGCAGATGCTCGCGGCCGGGTCGACCGAAGTGTGGTGGTACAACATTTCGGGCGGAACGGATTTCTGCGGCGGCTTTGTCGGCGGCCATCGCGAGTTGCCCGAAATACCGGGGCAGATGCAATGCCGCTACCTCGGCGCTTCGGTCGAGGCGTGGAACGAATCCGGCCAGCCGGTGATCGGCGAAGTCGGCGAGCTGGTCTGCACGAAGCCCATCCCTTCGATGCCTCTGTACCTCTGGGGCGACGAAGGCAACGCGCGCTATCTCTCCAGCTACTTCGACACCTATCCCGGCGTCTGGCGCCACGGCGACTGGATCAGGATCGGCGAGGACGGCGGCTGCATCATCTACGGCCGCAGCGACGCCACCATCAACCGCCAGGGCCTTCGCATGGGCACCAGCGAGATCTACAGCGCCGTCGAGGGCCTGCCCGAAGTGCTCGACTCCATGGTGGTCGACCTCGAATACCTGGGCCGCGAAAGCTATATGCCCCTCTTCGTGGTGCTGCGGCCCGGCGTGGCGCTGGACGACGCCATGCGCGCGAAGATCAACAACGCGATCAAGACCTCGCTCTCGCCGCGCTTCGTGCCCAACGACATCTTCCAGGTCGCGGAGATCCCGCGCACGCTCTCGGGCAAGAAGCAGGAGCTGCCCATCAAGAAGCTGCTGCTCGGCCAGCCGATCGAGAAGGTGGTGAACCGCGAGGCGATGGCGAATCCGGGCAGCCTGGAGTGGTATGTGGCCTTCGCCGAGCGCCACGCGCAAGCGCACAAGGCGGCCGCATGAAGAAGCGCACGGCCTTCCTTGCACTCGCTGTCGCCGCCGGCATCCCGCTGCTGGTGGCGTGTGCATCGTCGATGAGCAACGCCGCCCCGGCCGAGAAGGCGCCAGCGCTGCGCGTGACGGGCTCCGTCACCTTCCGCGAACGCATCGCGCTCGACCCTTCGGCCGAGATCGTGGTGCAGCTCCTCGACGTGTCGCGCATGGACGTGGCCGCGGTCGTGCTGGCCGAGCAGCGCATCCGTGCGAACGGCAAGCAGGTGCCTTTCAGCTTCGCACTGAGCGTGGACCCGGCGCGCATCGATCCGCGCATGCGCTACAACGTCTCGGCGCGGATTCTCGAAGGTGACAAGCTGCTCTTCATCAGCGACACGGCCTATCCCGTGCTGACGCAGGGGCGCGGCAATACCGCGGATCTGATGCTGGTGCGCGTCGGTCCTTGACGTCCCGCCGGGAATGCCTGGGCCGCGGATGCCCGCAGCCCTGGGCACCGGCGTCTTCCTGGCACGAACCCGGTTCGGCCGCTACAACCACTTCCCTTCAGAAGGCATCTGGATACGGGTCTCCGGCGTGCCGCCATCGACCAGCGCGCCGACGAAGATGCTCAGCAGCGAGATGAAGATGCTCGCGAACAGCGCCGTCCAGAAGCCGGACACCTTGAAGCCCTTCACCAGCGCCGACACCAGCAGGATCATCAGCGCGTTGATGACCAGGATGAAGAGTCCGAAGGTCAATAGCGTGAGCGGGAGGGTCAGGATGATGAGCAGCGGCCGGACGATGGCATTGGCAAATCCGAGCAGCAGCGCCGACACCACCAGCGCCGAGGCGCTCTCGAACGTGATCCCCTTGAAGATGTGACTGGCCACCCATAGCGAAAAAGCGGTGATGGCCCAGGTGATCAGGAAGGGAGCCAGGGAATTCAGCATGTCGGTCGCTCTCGTCGTTGGTATGACCGGCGCAATCATATCGGCGAGACCGTGAACCAGGTCAAGGACGCGCAAGGTTCAAACATGTACGTGAACGTACACGTTGATGTAGAATGGCGCCATGGCCCGTTCCCCCGACACCATCACCGTCCGTGAAGCCGCGGAGCGTCTCGGCGTAACGCCGCGCACCCTCAAGTACTACGAGGAACGCGGCATCGTGGTGCCGGTGCGCAGCGAAGGCCGCTACCGCCTCTACCAGGCCGCCGACCTCGAAAAGCTCTCCCGGGTGCTGCGCATGCGCTCGCTCGGCTTTTCCCTCACCACCATCACCGCCATGGTCCAGCAGCCCTTGGAGCCTTCCGCCGACGGCGGCCGGCCACGGCTGTCCAACGCATCGCTGAAGGAATTGAAGGAAACGCTGGTCGAACAACTCGACGCGCTCGAAACCCGGGTCGCGCAGGTTCGCCGCGAGTTGAAGGACGCCGCCACGCTGCAGGCGCAACTGCGGCGCGACATCGACTACGTGGAGCGTCGGCTGACCGGCGAGTCGCTGGAATCGGTTCTTGCGGAACGCCGGCGCGTGGAACCCGCCCCCGCCGCCGGGCGCAAGAGGTCTGGAACATGAGCACGTCGGCTTCGGGGGCCGCGGGTCGCGGCATCGACGCCACCGCACTGGCGCCCTGGGTCATCGGCCTGGTGACTGCCATCGACTACTTCGACAACGCGCTGTTCGCCTTCTTCGCGAGCTACATCGCGGGCGGCGTGAGCGCCTCTGCCGATGAACTCGTCTGGGCATCGAGTGCCTATGCGCTCGGCGCCGTGCTCGGCATCCTGCAGCAGCACGCCTGGGTCGAGCGCCTGGGCTATCGCCGATACCTCGCGATCTGCATGTTCGCCTTCGCCGTAGGTGGCGTGTTCGCCGCGCTGGGGGAGAACCCGGTGCAGCTCATGCTGGCGCGCGGCTTCCAGGGCTACTTCGTCGGACCCATGCTGGGCGCCTGCCGCATCCTGATCCAGGTCGGCATCCCGCCGCAGCGTCGCGCCAAGGCGCTCAAGTCCTTCATGGTGCTGATCGTGTTCAGCGGCGCGCTGGCGACCATCGTGGGCGCCTGGCTCGTCACGCATTTCGACTGGCGCTCGCTGTTCCTCTGCACGGCGCCCGTGGCGGCGCTCGTGGGCGTGATGGCCTTGTGGACGCTGCCCGACGTTGGCGACGTGGCGCCGCACGAGCGCACCGAGCCTCACTACGCGGCCTACGTGGTGTTCGCATTGGCGCAGGCCGCTCTGCAGGTGGTGATGACCCGCGCGCACTTCGAGCTCTTCGCCGGCTCGCCCTCGCTCATCGGGCTTGCCGTTGCCGGCGTCGCGGGGCTCGGCTGGTTCGCCTGGCACCAATGGCGGCATCCGGCACCGCTGGTGCGGCTGCACGCGCTGCGGCATTCGACCTTCCAGGTCGGGCTCGCGCTCTACGTGGTCTATTACGGTCTGTCGACCGGGTTCAGCTACCTGCTGCCGCGGTTGATGGAAGGCGGCCTCGGGTTCACTGTGGGCGAGACCGGCTATTTCACGGGCATGACCTCGCTGGCGTCGGGCCTGCTGCTGTTCGCCTACCTCAAGCTGTCGGCGCGCGTCCCCCACAAGAAGTGGCTGGTCGTCACCGGCTTCGGCATCGCGGCGCTGGCGGCATGGCTCCTGGCGCGCATGTCGCCCGAGGTCGGACGCCTGCAGCTCGCGGCGCCCCTGTTGCTGCGCGGCCTGATGATGCTGTTCGTGATGCTGCCGGTCGCGAGCATCACTTTCCGCGCCCTGGCCGGAGAGGACTTCGCCCACGGCTATCGCCTCAAGAACCTCGTGCGGCAGCTCGCCATTTCATTCGCCACGGCGATGGTGATCGCGCTGCAGCAACACCGCCTGGCGCTGCACGAGACGCGGCTCGCCGAATCGGCCAGCCCGTCCAACGCGACCTTCATGCAGTCGCTGGACCTGCTGACGCACGGTTTCACGGCCGGTGGCCATGCCATCGGCGAGGCGCACGCGCTGGCGCTGACCTCGCTGTCGCGCGTGCTGGAGCAGCAGGCGACCTTCATGGCGTCGCTCGACGGCTTCGAGGTGATGGCGGTGATCGCGCTGGTGTGCGGTGTGTTCGCGGCCTGGCAGCGCGAGATCAACTGAACCGGGCGGGTGCCGGCCACTCGGACGGTTTCCGGGAGACCCTGGCCTTCTCCGACGGAATGTCGCCAGATTTGTTACTCCCCGCGTTCGTCGGCCGGTGCCAAACTGGCGCACGGCCAACGACAGGAGATTCCAGTCATGACGACCCCATCCACCGACAACGTGCGCGACGGCGGACAGCCCGCCATGCCCCCGCCCACGGTCGTGTCGCCGCAGGCGTGGGAGGCGGCCCGCCAGCAACTGCTCGTGAAGGAAAAGGCCCAGACCCGCGCCCGCGACGCCCTGGCCGCCGAGCGCCGCCGGATGCCGTGGATGGCGGTGGAGTCGGAATATGCCTTCGAGGGGCCCGCGGGCAAGGTGAGCCTGCCCGGCCTCTTCGACGGCCGGCGGCAGTTGATCGTCTACCGCGCCTTCTTCGAGCCGGGCGTGTTCGGCTGGCCCGAGCACGCCTGCCGGGGCTGCTCGATGGTGGCCGACCAGGTCGCGCACGTCGCGCACCTGAACGCGCGCGACACCACGCTTGTTTTCGTCTCGCGTGCGCCCCAGGCGGACATCGCGCGGCTGAAGGCACGGATGGGCTGGGAGATACCGTGGTTCACGCTCACCGACCGCTTCGACGCCGACTTCGGGGTGGACGAGTGGCACGGCACGAACGTGTTCTACCGCAACGGCGACCGCGTCTTCCGCACCTACTTCCTCAACAACCGCGGCGACGAGCAGATGGGGAACACCTGGAACTACCTCGACATCACCGCGCTGGGCCGGCAGGAGGTCTGGGAAGACTCGCCCGCGGGCTATCCCCAGACGCCCACCTACAAGTGGTGGAACTGGCACGACAACTACGCCGCGGACGCAGAGCCCGACAGGAAATGGGTCGAGGTGTCGGACGCGGGAGAGGCGGCGTTCCGGAACGAACAGCCGGGCACGAAGCGTTGAGCGGTTGCGAAACGGGCCCTTCGCAGGCACGATATGGCCGCATAGCGAAGAAACGCGTGCACCCGCCTGCCGGGGTAGCGGCGCCATTGCCGAGCTGCAGGACCAACGCAACGCGCCGTCGATGTTCTTCCTCTGGCCTGATTTCCTCTGGCTCTTGCTGGCGCTGCCATTGCTGCTGGCGGCGTATGTCTGGCTGCTGCGTCGCCGGAACCGTGCGGCCTTGCGCTACAGCAGCCTTGGCGTCGTGAGAGAGGCGGCCGCCGGCCGCGCCTGGCGGCGGCACCTGCCTCCCGCGTTGTTCCTGCTGGCCTGCTCGGGCTTGCTGCTTGCAGCGGCGCGTCCCGTAGCCCGCGTGCCGCTGCCGTGGGCGCGGTCCTCCATCATGCTGGCCATGGACGTCTCGCTCAGCATGCGCGTCAGCGACGTCAAGCCGAACCGCCTGGTGGCCGCGCAGGAGGCGGCGAAGTCATTCCTGCGCGAACTTCCCAAGAGAGTCGAGGTCGGGCTCGTCACCTTTGCCGGGAGCAGCCAGGTCGCCCAGCGCGCGACGCTGGACCGCGACTCCCTCATCGCGAGCATCGACGGCTTTCAGATGCAGATGGGAACCGCGGTGGGCAACGCGATCGTGCTGTGCCTGGCGGAGCTGTTTCCGGAGCACGGCATTGAACTCGGCGACATGACCTTCGGCAGCATGCGGCTCGGGCGCAGCCTGGACGACAAGGCGAAGGCGCCGCCCAAGCAGATCACGCCGGTGGCGCCGGGCTCCTACGATTCGGCCGCGATCATCCTGCTGAGCGACGGCCGCCGCACCACGGGGGTCGACACGCTGGAAGCCGCGAAGATGGCTGCCGATCGCGGCGTCCGCATCTACGTGGTGGGCCTGGGCACGGTGGATGGCGACGCCGCCACGCCGGACGGCATGGCCATCTACATGAAGCTCGACGAACCGACCCTGCGCGAAGTGGCGCGCATGACCGGCGGGGAGTACTACCACGCCGGCACGGCGGAGGTGCTGCGCACCGTCTACCAGAACCTGGGCTCGCGCCTGCAGGTGCAGGCACGGGAAACCGAGCTGACCGGCGTTTTCGCGCTCGTGTCCAGCCTGGTCGCGACAGCTGCGGCCGCGCTGTCGCTTTTGTGGTTCGGGCGCGTCGCCTGAGCGGCCCTACGCCCACCGCTGGACGGCTTCCGCGGTGTCGCTCGGCTTCGTGTTGAAGCAGATCCGGGCTTGAGGAGCCGCCCGGTGGACCACGTTGATCAGCCGCTCGAAGAGCAGGAAGTAGGCGGGGAGGGTGCGGATGCCGGCACCGATGACCACGCAGTCGAACGGCTTTTCGGAGAGCTTCCGGGCCACCACGTCTGCGGCCGTGTCCCCGAGATCGGTCAGGCAGAGTTCTGCTTCGTACCCCAGGGCGGCCAGCCTGGCCTGGTCCGCCGCCAGGCCGGACCGGACCTTCTCGGCGTTCATGTCCGGCATCGTGCCGAAGTCGACCAGGCTCGGCTCGAGCCCGATCACCAGCACCTGTGTTTTCTTCATCGGGTTCTCCAGACGAGGCATATGCGAAATTGCGATGTCGAAAGTACAAGAGATTCGTTGGGCCGGGCCAGGGGACTTCCGACAATCGCGCTCCCTCATTTCGATCTTTCTGGAGTCTTCATGGCGACCCTGCGACTCGGCGACACCGCCCCCAACTTCACCCAGGAGTCCAGCGATGGCCCGATCGACTTCTACGACTGGGCCGGCGATTCGTGGGTGGTGCTCTTCTCCCATCCTGCCGATTTCACGCCGGTCTGCACCACCGAACTGGGCAAGACGGCGGCGTTGTCGGGCGAGTTCGCGAGACGCGGCGTCAAGCCGATCGCGATCAGCGTCGATCCGGTCGACAGGCACAAGGAATGGATCGGCGACATCAACGACACGCAGAACACGACGGTCGACTTCCCCATCCTGGCGGACGCCGATCGCAAGGTGGCGAATCTCTACGACCTGATCCATCCGAACGCCTCGACCACGGCGACGGTGCGCAGCGTCTTCATCATCGATCCGAAGAAGGTGATCCGAACCACCATCACCTACCCGGCGAGCACCGGCCGCAACTTCGACGAGATCCTGCGCGTGATCGACTCGCTGCAGCTCACCGACAGCCACAAGGTCGCGACGCCGGTGAACTGGCAGGATGGCGACGATGTCGTCATCGTCCCCAGCCTGCAGGACCCGGCCGAAATCGCGGAGCGCTTTCCCAGGGGCTACAAGGCCGTGCGCCCGTACTTGCGCCTGACGCCGCAACCGAACAGGTGAAGGCGTAGCCCGCGCCGGGGACGCATCGGCCTAGAGATCGGCGAAGCCGGTCGTGCCGGAGTGGTCCCTCGATTGCCACTCGGCCAGCCAGAACTCGACGCGCGTGGCGACGCGGTCCAGGGCAAGCTTCCGGTCGCGGTCCAGGTTGGAAAGAAGCATGCGGCAACGCAGCACCCCGCCTTCGCGCAGCTCCGCCACGCCACCGTGAGTCTGGTCTTCTCCCCGCGTGAGTTGGAGATCGAAGGTCCAGCCTTCCGGCAGCTTGAGAGAGATGTCGAGGGCGGCGTCTGGGTCGTTCATCAAGCCCTCCAAGGGCCAAGGCAACGCGCCAGCATACCCGTCGCGGCTGACGGGACGCCCCTCAATTCATATGAGGGCGGCGGGCCTTTTCATACAGCGTGCGCGCGAGGTCGCGGTGCCGGGCGAGGAGGGGTTCGAGTTCCAGGTCGGTGAAGCGGCCATCGCGAATTCGCACGCGGCCGTCGATCACGTTCAGGGCGGCGGCGCCCGGCTGGCAGAACACCAGCGCGGCCACCGGATCGTGCCCCGCGCCGGCGTGCGCCACCCCGCGCAGATCGAAAGCCACGATGTCGGCCGACATGCCCGGCGCGAGCGCGCCGATGTCGTCACGGCCCAGAACCCGAGCGCCGCCGAGCGTCGCGATCTCCAGCGCCTCGCGCGCCGTCATCGCCGCCGGCCCGAAGCCCACGCGCTGCAGCAGCATTGCCTGGCGTGCCTCGCCGAGCATGTGGGCGCCGTCGTTCGATGCGCTGCCATCCACGCCCAGCCCCACCGGAACGCCCGCGCGGCGCATCGCGCCGATGGGCGCGATGCCCGAGGCCAGCCGCATGTTGGAGCAGGGGCAGTGCGCGACGCCGGTGCCGGTGCGCCCGAAGAGGGCGATGCCGGCTTCGTCCAGCTTGACGCAGTGCGCGTGCCACACGTCGCGGCCGACCCAGCCCAGGTCTTCCGCGTACTCGGCCGGCGTCATGCCGAACTTCTCGCGGGAGTAGGCGATGTCGTTGTCGTTCTCCGCCAGGTGCGTGTGCAGCGAGACGCCGCGCTCGCGCGCCAGCTCCGCCGACAGCCGCATCAGGTCGCGTGAGACCGAGAAGGGCGAGCAGGGCGCGAGCACGATGCGGCGCATCGCGTGCCGCGAGGCATCGTGCCAGCGGCCGATGAGCCGCTCGCTGTCGCGCAGGATGGCATCCTCGGTCTCGACCACTTCGTCGGGCGGCAGGCCGCCGAGGCTGCGGCCCACGCTCATGCTGCCGCGCGAGGCATGGAAGCGCATGCCCATCGTGTCGGCCGCCTCGATGGAGTCGTCGAGCCGCGCGCCGTTCGGAAAGAGGTAGAGGTGATCGCTGGTCGTGGTGCAGCCCGAGAGCATCAGCTCGGCCATCGCGGTCTGCGTCGACACGCGGATCATCTCGGGCGTGATGCGTGCCCACAGCAGGTAGAGGTTGGTGAGCCAGCCGAAGAGTTCGGCGTCCTGCGCCTCGGGCACGGCGCGCGTGAGGCTCTGGTACATGTGGTGGTGCGTGTTGACCAGCCCCGGCATCACGACATGGCCGCGCAGGTCGATCGACTCGGCCTGTCCGTTGCGGAGTGCCTCGGCGTAGACCGCAGGCAACTCGGCCGTGGGGCCTGTCCATGCGACGGCGGGCCCTTCGGCGACGACCGCGCCATCCGGTATCTCGCGCCGGGCCGCGTCCATGGTGACCAGCACGTCGGCGTGCTGGAGGATCAGCGGGCGGTGGGGTGAGGACGGTGCGGTCATGGGCCGGAATTTTGCACCGGGCTTCAAAAAAATCACCCGAGCCCCTGTTCTCCGGCTGCCGTGCTGCCGATAGATCGGAGTGACCCCAGCCCGACAAGTCGATGCCAGCTACCGGATCCTGATGCGCGAAGGGTGCAGGCTCGTCTATGGGCACATGCCGCTGTCGGAGTTCCTGAATCTCGTTCGACAGGCGCATGACCGCGAGTTGCTGCATCCCGGTCTCGCGCGCATGCTGGAGGCGACGGCGGTCATCGGGCCGCCCGAGGCGCTGGCGCGCATCCGGCGTCAGGAAACGCCCGCGGCGGTCGAGCGCATGCGCAAGCAACTGGGCCGCGCCGCGCTGCTGCTCGACCCGCATGCGCTGCGCTGGCTCGCGGCCGGCGAGCAGGGGCCCGCCAGCCTGGCCCTCTTCGCGCTGTTGACCGGTGTGCGGCCCCGGTACTACAGGGGGAAGACGACCGGAGACGTCCCGCGAGAGGCCAACGCCTTCCGCCGCTGCCGGCTGTTGATCGAGCAGGTGCCGGCGCTGCGGCGCGCCTTGCCGGTGCTGGCCGAGCGCGTGGCCGAGCCGGGCATCGCGGAATGGGCTGCCATCGCCGAGGCATGGGACGATCTCTGCGCGCAGATGGACCATGAGGCACCCGACTGGCGCCTCGGGCCGATCAGGGCCCAGGGCGTGACAGCCATGCTGAAGTGCTTCCGCGAGCTGGAGACCGCCTGAGATTCAATGCCGCGGCCTGCGTGCGCTGCCGGTGCGTGCCCGTTGCGCGATGAAGCGACGCAGCCATGCGTTGGCGCGTGGCGCCTTGCCGAGCAGTGCGGCAGCTTCGCGCTCCCTGAAGCCGGCCCACTCGGCCTGGGTGGCGGCCTTGAGGGCAGCCAGGTTGGCCACGTTGTATTGCCAGAACGCCGCCACCACGAAGTGCCCGGCGCGTTCGCCCTTCGGCTTGGGCGTGATCACGATGTGCTCCGCACCGATGCTCTGCAGCAGCGCCGATCGCGAGCCCGCGAGACGAATGCCGTTGCCGTAGCCTTCAATGTCCCGGTTCAGGATGAAGCTGATCACCGACACGCTGGAGAAGTGCGTCGCCATGAAGACCACCAGTTCCAGCAGCAGCACCCGGCCGATGCGCAGCTTCTGCAGCGCCCGGCTGCACGCCTCGGTCGATGGCGTGTAGTACTGGATGCGGACCTCGGTGCCGCCGCGGCTCACGGGCACCGGGTCCAGCGTGCCGACGTGAATGTCGCCGTAGTAGGCGAAGATGGGCGCGCCCAGCACGCAGGGGCCTGAATCGGGCCCTGTGAACCGCAGTGCGTTGATGCTCATGAGTCGGTTGCGCTTCCCTTGTCCTGTTTTAGTCATCGGCACCGCGCGCATGCGTTCCGTACCGCTATGGCGCCGATTTTCCTGCGTATCGCCGGGATTGAATCGGTCGAACAGCGAGGTGTTTCACCGCGATGTTCGCGCGGCTACTTGGCAAGGGGCCGGCATGCGCGCAGGGATGCGGCTACAGTCCCCGGCGGCTCGCGCCGGCTTCCGAATCCCCAAGAACAAAGACAAAGCCATGCCTTCTCCAGCCCGAGCCTCCAGCTCACTCGCGGCTTCCGCACTCACCCCCGCATCCGCCAGCCCCTCGACGCCGACGCGCGCACGCCAGGTGTTGCTGGGCCTCAGCCTGATCCTGATCGCCTTCAATCTGCGGCCCGTGTTCGGCAGCCTCTCCGTCCTGCTGCCCGAGGTCATGAAGGACACCGGCCTCTCGCCCTCGGGCGCGAGCCTGCTCACGACACTGCCGCTGCTGTGCCTCGGCGTGTTCGCCGCGCCCGCACCGGCGCTGGCCCGGCGCTTCGGCCCCGAGCGCACGCTGCTGGGCGCGCTGCTCCTCATCTGCATAGGAACCCTGTTGCGCGGCGCGGGCAGCCTGCCGATGCTGTTCTTCTCGTCGGCGCTGGCCGGCGCCGGCATCGCGGTCGCCAACGTGCTGCTGCCGGGACTGGTCAAGCGCGACTTCAGCAGCCACGCCGCGATGATGACGGGCTTCTACACGCTGGCCGTGTGCGCGGGCGCGTCGAGTTCGGCGGCGTTCACCGTTCCGCTGGAACATGCCTTTGGCGGGTCCTGGACGACCGCATTGGCCTTCTGGGCCCTGCCGGCCGGAATCGTGATGCTGTTGTGGGCGCCGCAGGCGCTGGCCGCACGCTTGCGGCAAGCCCACGCCAGCGTGCACACCGGCAGCCTGTGGCGCGACCCGCTCGCCTGGCAGGTGACCTGCTTCATGGGGCTGCAATCCTCGCTGGCCTACATCGTCATGGGCTGGCTTGCGCCCATGCTGCGCGAGCGTGGCCTGGACAGCGCGACCGCCGGCTACGTGCTGGGCGTGTCGATCCTCGTACAGCTCGCGACCTGCCTGGTGACGCCCTCGATCGCTGCGCGCTGCCGCAACCAGCGCGGGCTGGCGCTGGGTCTCACTGTGATCATCCTGGCATCGATGCTGGCGTTCCTGTTCGCGCCGCTGGGCGGCGTGTGGTTCTGGGCGGTGCTGCTCGGCTGCGGCCAAGGCGGATCGTTCGCGCTCGCACTGAGCCTGATCGTGATGCGCTCGCCCGACGCGAGTGTGACCGCGCAACTCTCGGCCATGGCGCAGGGCTGGGGCTATGTGCTGGCCGCCACCGGCCCTCTCATTGCGGGCCTGCTGCGCGGCTGGACTGGCGGCTTCCAGTCCTCGGCCGCGCTGATGGTCGTGGTCGCCGTCGGCATGGCCTGGAGCGGCTGGGGCGCCGGCCGCCGCCTGCACGTGCGGCCGGGCGGCACGCGCTGAGGCACGCGCCGCGTCGAGCTCATTCGGGCTGGATGCCCGCGTCCTTGGCGACCTTGGTCCACTTGACCATCTCGGCGCCGATGAAGTCGTTGAACTGCTGCGGCGAGCCGCCGCCGGGTTCGATCCCGTTGTCCAGCATCGTCTTGCGGACGTCCGGCATCGCGAGGATCTTGTTGACCTCGGCGTTGAGTCTGGCGATCGTGGCCTTCGGCGTGCCGGCCGGCGCGAGCAGTCCGCCCCAGGTGCTGGTCTCGTAGCCGGCCAGGCCAGCCTCCTGCATCGTGGGCACATCCGGCAGGATCGACGAGCGCTTGAGCGTCGTCACGGCAAGCGGCTTCAGCCGGTTGGCCTTGACCTGCACATTGACCGCCGCGACGGTGTCGAACATGAGCGAGGTGCGTCCGCTGATGAGGTCGGGGTGCGCCAGCGTGCTGCCCTTGTAGGGGATGTGCGTCATGTCGATGGCGGTCATGCTCTTGAACAGCTCGCCCGAGAAATGCGGCGCGCCGCCGCTGCCGCTGGAGGCGAAGCTCAGCTTGCCCGGGTTGGCCTTGCCGTAGGCGATCAGCTCCTTGAGCGAATTCACAGGCACGGTGGGCGACACCACCAGCACGAGCGGCACGACGTGCGTCAGCACCACCGGCTCGAAGCCCTTGACCGTGTCGAAGGGCAGCTTCTTCACCATGCTGGGGTTGATCGCATGGCTGCTCGCGACCAGGGCCAGCGTGTGGCCGTCCGGCGGACTCTTGGCCACGAGATCGGTGCCGATGATGCCGGTGGCGCCGGCGCGGTTGTCGATCACCACCGACTGGCCCCAGGCCTCGGTGAGCTTCTGTCCGATGAGGCGTGCCGTCAGGTCGATGGCACCGCCCGGCGAGGCGGGCACGACGATGGTGATGGGTTTGCTCGGAAACTGCTGTGCCGCTGCGGGCACGGCGCACGCGAGGGCAAGGACCGCTGCGGCGGCGAGGGTTCTGCGTTGCATCGATGACTCCGCGTCCGGCTCAGCGCGCGTCCTTGCGCGTGGCCTCGTAGGCCGCACGCGTCTCGGCATTGGGCGGATAGGTGCCCGCGAGCTTCGCGCCGCCCTCGATGCGCGCGAGGATGAAGGCCTCCATCTTCTCCTGCTCGGTGGCGTCGCGAGCCACCTCCTCGGCGAGGTGCTGCGGAATGACGACCACGCCCTCGTCGTCGCCGACCACCACGTCACCCGGGTACACCGCCACGCCGCCGCAGCCGATCGGCACGTTGAGGTCGATCGCGTGGTGGTGGATCAGGTTGAGCGGCGCACTGCCGCCCGCGCAGAAGACGGGGAAGTCCATCTGCGAGATCGGACCGCTGTCGCGCACCGGCCCGTCGGACACCAGCCCCGCCGCGCCGCGCACCTTGAGGCGCGTGGTGAGGATCTGGCCGCCGGAGGCCACCCGTGTTTCGCCGCGGCAGTCGATGACCAGAACGTGGCCGGGCGGCACGCTCTCGATGCCCTTTCGCTGCGGATGGTTCGGGTCGTCGAAGGCGCTGATCTGGTCGAGGTCCTCGCGCGCCGGGATGTTGCGCATCGTGAAGGCCGGCCCGACGAGATTGCCGCCCGAGGGCTTCGTCAGTCGGCCTACGCCTTGCAGGTAGACGTTGCGGAACCCGCGCTTGAAGAGCTGCGTGCAGAGCGTGGCGACGCTGACGTGGCGCAGCAGTTCGCGGGATGCGTCGGAGAGGGGAGTAGGTGCGGAGGTTTCAGTCATGGTTGATCGGCGAATGAATAGGGGGGTGGGGTGCGCGAGCCACACGAAGTGGGCGAGCCTGGGGGTTAGTTCGGTGAAGCGCCTGACTTGCGCACGAGTTCGCCCCAGCGCGGGATTTCCTTCTGCATCAGCGCGGCGAGCTGCGCGGGAGAACCGGCCACGATCTCCATGCCCAACTGATTCGTGAGCTTGTCCTTCACGTCGGGCATCTGCAGGATCCTGGCGATCTCGGTCGAGAGCCGTTGCGCGATCGGTTGGGGCAGGTCCTTCGGCGCATACACCGCCTGCCACGAAGCCATCTCGAATCCGGGCACGCCGGCTTCGGCCATCGTCGGCAACTGCGGGGCCAGCGCCATGCGCTTGGCGGTGGTGACCGCGAGCAGCTTCAGCTTGCCCGCCTGCACCAGCGGCAGCGCGGCCGTGATCTGGTCGAACATGAAGGTGACCTGGCCCGACGAGACATCGAGCATCGCGGGCGGCGTGCCCTTGTAGGGGATGTGCGTGAGCTTCACGCCGATCATGTCGCCCAGCATCTCGCCGGCGAGGTGGGTGGAGGTGCCGGCGCCCGAGGAGGCGAAGGTGCGCTTGGACGGGTCTTTCTTCAACAGCGCGATCAGCTCGGGCACCGTATGGATGCCGAGGTTCGGGTCGACGATCAGCACGTTGGGCAGGAAGGCGACGAGCGAGATCGGCTCGAAGTCCTTCACCGGGTCGTAGGGCAGGTTCTTGTAGAGGCTCGCGTTGATGGCGTGTGTGCTGATGGTGCCGCCGAAGAGCGTGTAGCCGTCGGGCTTGGCCTTCGCGACATGGCTCGCGCCGACCGCGCCCGCCGCGCCCGGCTTGTTGTCGACCACCACCGGCTGGCCGAGGGCGTCACCGAGCTTCTGCGCGATCACGCGGCCGATCACGTCGGTCGAGCCGCCGGGCGTGAAGGGGACGACGTAGGTGATGGGCCGGCTCGGCCACGCATCGGCCTGGGCCACGGCGATGCCGGGGAGGGCCGAGGCGATGCCGAGGGCGCCGAGGGTCTGGAGTGCCGCGCGGCGGCTGCCGTAAGTCTGGTTCATGGGCTTGTCTCGTGGTCCGGATGCGGCGCTCAATCGACGCCGATGTTCTTGTCGCGAATCACGCGGCCGTAGCGCGCGCGGTCGGTGTCGATCAACGCCTTCAGCTCTGCCGGGCCCGTGCCGCGCGGAACCGCGCCCTGCTCGACCAGCGTCTGCCGCGTCTCTGCCACGGAGAGCACGCTCTTCACATCGGCCGCCAGCTTGTCGACGATCGGTTGCGGCGTGCCTGCGGGTGCGAGCAGCCCGATCCACGAGCCGGATTCGGCGTTGGGCACACCCGCTTCGGCGAGCGTCGGCACGTCGGGCAAGGTGGGCGAGCGGGCGCTGCCCGTCACCGCCAGGCCGCGGAGCTTGCCGGCCTTGATGTAGCTCGCGGATTCGAGGATGGAGGCGAAGAGCACATCGACGTGGCCTCCCATCAGGTCGGTCATCGCGGGCGTGCCGCCCTTGTAGGGCACATGCGTCATGCGAACGCCGGCCGCCGCCGCGAAGATCTCGCCCGTCAGGTGCGGCGAACCGCCGCTGCCGGAGCTGGCGAACATCAGCTTGTCGGGCGAGGCCTTGGCGAGCGCGACGAACTCCTTCACGTTCTTCGCGGTCACGCTGGGGCCGACCATCATCACGAAAGGCAGCTCAGCCACCAGCGACACGGGCGCGAACGCGCGGTCCGTGTCGTAGGGCATTTTCTTGTAGAGCGAGGGATTGATGGACTGCGTGCCGACGTTGCCGATGAGCAGCGTGTAGCCGTCGGGCTTGGCCTTGGCGACCATCTCGGCGCCGACCAGCCCCGCAGCGCCGGCGCGGTTGTCGACGACCACGCCCTGGCCCCATTTCTGCGCGAGCTTCTGCGCCAGCAGCCGTGCGCCGAGATCGGTGCCGCCGCCCGCGGGGAAGGGCACGACGATGGTGACGGTGCGGTTCGGGTAGCCCTCCGTCGCCGGCGCTGCGGCGGGTGGAGTCTGCGCGTGGACGGCTGCGGCGCAGGCCAGCAGTAGGGGGAGGGCGCCAAGGCGCCGCAGGGCATGACTCATGTTTGTCTCGCTCCAGGTTTGAGGGATGCGGGCCAGCGGGCCGGTCAGTGGATCTCGGGCTCGCCCTCTGCCGGGGCGTTGCCTGCGTCCTCGCGATAGTCCGGCGCCAGGAAGTCGAAGTCGCAGCCGGTGTCGGCCTGCTGCACGTGCTTGAGGAACATCACGCCGTAGCCCCGGCTGAACTTGGGGATCGGCTTCTGCCAGTCGGCGCGGCGGCGGGCGATCTCCTCGTCGCTCACCTCCATGTCGATGCGCCGCGCATCGATGTCGAGCGTGATGAGGTCGCCGTCGCGCACCAGCGCCAGCGGGCCGCCCACATGCGATTCCGGCGTGACGTGCAGGACGCAGGCGCCGTAGCTCGTGCCGCTCATGCGCGCATCGCTGATGCGGACCATGTCGCGCACGCCTTCCTTCAGCAGCTTCTGGGGAATGGGCAACTGGCCCCATTCGGGCATGCCGGGCGCACCCTGCGGGCCGGCGCTCTGCAGCACGATCACGCTGTCCTGGGTGACGGGCAGGGCGGGGTCGTCGATGCGCGCGGCGAGGTCGTCGTAGTTCCTGAAGACGACGGCCGGCCCGGTGTGGCGGCGCAGGTGGGCTTCCATCGCGGCGGGCTTGATCACCGCGCCATCAGGCGCGAGGTTGCCGTGCAGCACGGCGAGGCCGCCGCTTTCGAGCAGGGCATCGGCGCGCGGGCGGATCACATCAGCGTTGTAGGTGCGTGCGTCCTCGATGTTCTCGGCCAGCGTGCGGCCGTTGCAGGTGCGCTGGCTGCCGTCGATCAGGTCGCCCATCTCGCGCAGGAAGGCGCGCAGGCCGCCGGCGTAGAAGAAGTCTTCCATCAGGTACTTGCCGCCGGGCCGCAGGTTCGCGATGACGGGCGTGCTGCGCGCGAGTGCGTCGAAGCGCGCGAGATCGAGTGCGACGCCGGCGCGGCGCGCCATCGCGATCAGGTGGACGATGGCGTTCGTCGAGCCGCCCAGCCCCAGCACTGCGGTGACCGCGTTGTCGAAGGATGCGGCCGTGAGGAAGTCGAGCGGCTTCAGGTCCTCCCACACCATCTCGACGATGCGGCGGCCGGTGTGCGTGGCCATCATCGCGTGGCGCGAATCGGGCGCCGGGATCGACGAGGCGCCGGGCAGCGTCAGACCCAGCACTTCGGCCGCGCTGGTCATGGTGCTGGCCGTGCCCATGGTCATGCAGGTGCCGGGGGAACGGGCGATGCCGTCCTCCACGTCCTGCCAGTCCTGTTCGCTGATGTTGCCGGCGCGCAGCTCGGCCCAGTACTTCCAGGTGTCCGAGCCGGAGCCGAGGAACTGGCCCTTGTAGTCGCCGCGCAGCATCGGCCCGGCGGGCACGAAGATGGTCGGCAGGTTCATCGCCAGCGCGCCCATCACCAGGCCCGGCGTGGTCTTGTCGCAGCCGCCCATCAGCACGCAGCCATCGGCGGGGTAGGAGCGCAGCAGTTCCTCGGCTTCCATCGCGAGCAGGTTGCGGTAGAGCATCGTCGTCGGCTTCTGGAAGGCCTCGCCCAGGCTCATCGCCGGGATCTCCACCGGAAAGCCGCCTGCCTGCCACACACCGCGCTTCACTTCCTCCGCGCGCTGGCGGAAATGCGTGTGGCAGGAGTTCATGTCGCTCCAGGTGTTGAGGATGGCGATCACCGGCTTGCCCAGGTAGTCGTCGCGGGAGAGCCCCATCTGCGCCGTGCGCGAGCGGTGGCCGAAGCTGCGCAGGTCTTTCACGCCGTACCAGCGGTGGGAGCGGAGGTCCTCGGGCTTCTTGCGATGAGCGGTGGACGAGGATGTCGGGGTCGAGGTCGGGGAAAGCGGGTCGGTCATGGGTTTGTCTCTCCGCGCCTTCCGGCTGGATGCCGGGATGAAATGTTAGCGCTGTCATTTCATCATAAGACCGGATCCGGCATGCGGTCAACAGGGTATTCGCGCGCCGACGCGGCGCGCGGCCGTCAGGCGCTGGCGCGTTCGATCAGCGAGAAGCCGAGGTCCACGACCTTCTGTTCGACGGGCCTTCCCTCGGCGCGATCGATGATGAAGCGAGCGGCCTGCCGGCCGATGGCGGTGCCGTCGATGCGCACGGTGGAGATGGCGGGATGTGCGTGCTGCGCGAAGCCAAGGTCGCCGAAACCCATGGCGGCGATGTCCTGCGGCACGCGCATGCCGCGCGCCTGCGCCTCGGTGATGACGCCGTGGGCGAGCGCGTCGGAACTGCAGACCACCACGTCGATCCCGGGAATCGTGGCGAGCAACTCGGCGAAAGCCGTCCTGCCGCTGCCCAGCGTTGTCGGCGCCGCGACGCTGCAGACATCCGGCTGCCGGCCGCCCAGTGCCTTCCAGGCCTGCTCGAATCCGGCGCGACGGAGGTTCGCCCGTTGGTCATCGCCGCTGACCACCGCAGGGCGTCGATAGCCCTTGGCATAAAGGAATTCAGCGATGTCAGCGCCTACTTTCTCGTGCGAGAACCCCACGAGCATGTCCACCGGCGTCGGCGTGAGATCCCAGGTCTCGACCACCGGAATGCCCGACGCCAGCAGCCGCCGGCGCCCTTCCGGCGAGCGCATGATTCCGGTCAGGACGATGCCGTCCGGCCGCCGGCCGACGATGGCGTCGATCAGCGCGTCCTCCCGGGAGTTGTGATAGCCGGCCTGGCCCAGCATGAGCTGGTAGCCGGACTCGGCCAGCGCCTCCGTGAGCGCCTGGATGGTCTCCAGGAACACGGGCCCCGCGATGGTCGGCACCAGCGCCGCCACCAGCCGGCTGCGGTTGGAAGCCAGCCCCCCGGCCAGCAGATTCGGCACGTAGCCCGTGCGCTCGACTGCCAGGCGCACCTTTTCGCGCGTCTTCGGCGACACGAGGTCCGGCGAATTGAGCGCCCGCGACACGGTGATGGCGGACACGCCCGCGAGCTTGGACACGTCGTCGAGGGTGATGCCGCCGCTGCTGCGGCGCGTCGGGCGGGGAGGCGGATCGTGGGTCACTGCTTCAGAAATGTCGGCGCTAACATCACGCCGGTCGCCGCATTATGGGCGAGCCTAGAAACCGAAGCCGGACAGCCCCGGATGGTCGTCCGGGCGTCGGCCCAGAGGCCAGAAGAACTTGCGATCGCTCTCCTTGATCGGCATGTCATTGATGCTCGCGTGACGGTGCACCATCAGCCCCGCCTCGTTGAACTCCCAGTTCTCGTTGCCGTAGCTTCGGTACCAGTGGCCCGAATCGTCGTGCCATTCGTATGCGAAGCGCACCGCGATGCGCGGGCCGCCGAAGGTCCAGAGTTCCTTGATGAGCCGGTAGTCGAGTTCGCGAGCCCACTTGCGTTCGAGAAAGGCCTGCGCCGCGGACCGGCCGACCAGGAACTCGGCGCGATTGCGCCAGCGCGTGTCTTCGCTGTAGGCGAGCGCCACCCGAGCCGGGTCGCGCGAGTTCCAGCCGTCTTCGGCCAGGCGCACTTTCTGCACGGCTGTTTCGTGGGTGAAGGGCGGAAGAGGAGGGCGGGTGTCCATGGCGAGTCCTTGTGCGGAGCAGTCGAAAGAATGAGGTAGACAGACTTGTCTACAGCACCAGTCTAGTGGGGGTAGACAGATCTGTCTACAATGAGCTGCATGACCACGGATGCAACCCCAGACCTCAAGGCCCGCCCGGCCGGCGAACGCATCCTGCTTGCCGCGCATGACCTGTTCTACCGCGAAGGCATCCGCGCTACCGGCATCGACCGCGTCATCGCCGAATCGGGGGTGACCAAGGTGACCTTCTATCGGCACTTCCCGAGCAAGAACGACCTGATCCTCGCTTTCCTGGCCTATCGCCACGAACGATGGATGGCATGGTTTGCCGATGCGCTGCAACGGCACGGCGGCAGCAGCGGCAAGGGCATCGCCGCGCTGGTGCCGGCCCTGCGCGAATGGTTCGGCCAGGCGGGCTACCGGGGCTGCGCCTTCCTCAACAGCGTGGGCGAACTGGGCGGCAGCCTGCCCGAAGTGGTTGCGATCGCGCGCTCGCACAAGCGCGGAATGGAGCAGGCCATCGCCGGGTTGCTGCCGCCGTCGAGACAGCGCGCCAGGGATGCGCAAGCCATCGCGCTCGCGGTCGACGGCGCGATCGTGCACTCCCAGTTCGAGGAGACGCCGGATGCGGCGCTGAAGAGCCTCGCCCGGCTGGTCGACGCACTGCAGCCCGAGGCCGCGCTCAAGCCAGGTCGAACTGCGCGGTAAACGCCACGCAGAATTCCGGCGTGCCGCTGATCGACAACGTCACCGTATGCCGGGGCGTCGTCGGCGGGCCTGACTGCACGGTCACCCGACCCGTGTTCTGGTCGAACGCGATTGTTTCGGGCACGGTGATTTCCTGCATGCCTTGCAAGTCATAGTCCCAGTCGCCGCCGTCGCCCACCGGCCCCCTGCGGCCGGGAAAGGCGGCGTGCGCCCACTCGAGCACCTGCGCGATCTCCGCATGCACGGCCGCGGCTTGCTGCGGGCCGGTGGTGGCCATGGCGTCGAACACGCCGACCTCCTCTGTGTCTTCGCTGTAGTCGAAATCCAGATAGTCCAATGTCATGCGGTCTTATACATTTTCTGCATGCGCCGTTCGAGCCGTTCGAATGGTTGCAGACTTTCGGGCGCAATTCAGCGAACCTAGAGCCCATGAACACTGACGCACTGCCTCCCTCGCTATCGAAGTTGATCGGCTGGTTCTCCGTGACGCCCGCCAAGCCTGTTTCGGCAAGGCTGCTCCTCGACATCCCGGCGACCTTTTCGGCGGAGCAGGCGGACGCAGTGCTCGATCTCGAAGTGATTGCGTCAAGAGATCAGGCCCGAGCCGGGCGCCGGCTGCGTGAATGCACTCCCTCGCTGTTCACGCGTGCGCAGGTCGAATGCGTTCGCGAGCTGCTCAGCCTGGAGCCTCGGGATCTGCATGCCACCCTCGCCGACGCGATGGAGCCCTGCGATCTGCGGGATCGGCTGGTCCAGGCGTAGGCCGGATCTCCGCTTCATCCGTGCGCTTCCTGCATTCGCACCTCGGCCAAACCTGAAGCGCTGAACGTCCCCCTTCGAGTGGTGGACAGGAGTGGGATCGGCGCGCATGCTCCCGTGCCGGTCATCCAGTCACGGAGCCACCCAATGACCCAACTCGAGCTTCTTCGCAGTCCGCGGACTCGCCTCGGCGCAGCGCTGTTTGCCGCCGCGGTGCTTGCAACCGGTGCGTCGCTTGTCGCGCCAGCCCGGGGACAGTCGGCCGACGAAAAGCTCGGCAAGGTGCATTTCGACGTGTCCTGCACGCCCACGGCCCAGGCGCTCTTCGATCGCGCGATGCTCTATCAGCATTCCTTCTGGTACCGCGCATCGAAGAATGCCTTCGAGGAAGTCGCGAAGACCGACCCGGCATGCGGCATGGCTTACTGGGGCATTGCGCTGAGCCTGCTCTGGAATCCCCATACCCCACCGCCGGAGAAGAATCTCGTCGAAGGCGCCGCCGCGCTGGCGAAGGGAAAGAGTGTGGGGGCCAAGACCCAGCGCGAGCGCGACTACCTCGATGCGCTCAGCGTCATGTATGCCGACCACGACAAGGTCGACCATCGCACGCGCGTGCAGGCCTATACCAAGGCGATGGAGCAACTGGCGCTGCGCTACCCCGATGACGACGAGGCCCAGATCTACTACGCGCTCGCCCTCAACATCTCGGCGCCGCCCACGGACAAGACCTACGCCAGCCAGCTCAAGGGCGCGGACATCCTGGAACAGATCGCCAAGCGCCAGCCGCAGCATCCGGGTGTTGCCCATTACCTGATCCATCTCTACGACTCTCCGGCGCTCGCAGACAAGGGCCTGGCAGCCGCCAGGCGCTATTCGAGCATCGCCCCGGCGGCAGCCCATGCGCAGCACATGCCCTCGCATGTCTTCACCCGGGTCGGCTACTGGAAGGAATCGATCGCCTCCAACGCGGAATCGGCACGCGTGGCGGCATTGGGCAAGGAGAGCAACGATCAACTCCACGCCATGGACTACCTCGTCTATGCGAACCTGCAGTTGGGCCAGGATGGCATGGCCAGCGCAGTCATCGACGAGATGGGCAAGGTCACCGGCTTCACGGAGACCTTCATCGCCGGGCCCTACGCACTGGCTGCCTCGCCGGCGCGCTACGCAGTGGAGCGTGACGACTGGAAGGCTGCGGCCGCACTGCCGGTCCGGCCCAGCCCCTTGCCCCACGTGCAGGCGATCACCTACTTTGCACGGGCCCTCGGCGCCGCGCGCTCGGGCGACACGGCGGCCGCCGAAGCCGATATCGCCAAGCTCACCGAATTGCGTGACAAGCTGCGCGAGGCCAAGGATGCCTACTGGTCGCAGCAGGTCGAGATCCAACGCCAGGTGGCATCCGCCTGGGTGCTCTATGCCAACGGCAAGCACGACGATGCGCTCAAGGCCATGTCCGCGGCGGCCGACGCCGAGGATGCGACGGAGAAGCACCCCGTCACGCCGGGCGTCCTGAAGCCCGCGCGCGAGCTCTACGGCGTGATGCTGCTGGAGCAAGGCAACTCCCGCGAAGCGCTCGTTGCGTTCGAGGCGACGCTGAAGAAGGAACCCAACAGGTTGGGCGCCACCGCAGGTGCGGCGAAGGCGGCGGAGAAGAACGGCGATCCAGTCGCGGCCCGCAAGTACTTCGGCCAGGTCATCGCGATCGCCGACGGCGCCGACAAGAGCCGCGGCGACGTGAACGATGCGCGCGTGTACCTGGCTAAGAAACCGTGAAGGCCTTGCATGCACGCCTGCTCCCGATCGTCGTGGCCGCGATGGCGGCTCCGGCGTGGGGCGGAGCTGAGCTGAAACTGGTCGGCTATTCGGGCAGCCTCGGCGAATGGGAATGGAGCGCGAGCGTGGCGGAGACGATCGCGGGCCGGACGAAGGAATTTGCCGGACCCTTGACGATGCAGCATGTCGGAGTCTGCAGCCAGGATGGCCCCGAGACGAAGACCGGCCGGATCCGCTTCCAGTTGTCCAGGATGCCGCCGGAGATGAAGGCGACGGTATGGATCGACGGCGTCGAATGCAAGTTCAGTGGCCGCTTGTCGGATCGCTATTCGGGCTCGATGACCTGTCCGGACCGGCAGGCGATGCTGCTGAACATCTGGCTCAAATAACTCGTCATCGGGCACGCACGCGACCGACGTCGTCCTCCCAGTCCACCCAATCCACCGGATGGGTTTCCAGATACTGGCTGACCGCGGCGCCGATGGTTGGAAAGAACGCCGCCTCCCCCAGTCGCGCGAACAGCCCGAAGCGCTTCAGCTTGTCCTTGACGGGGTCCTTCATCTCGGCGATGCACAGCTGGATGCCCGCCGCGTGCAAGGTCTCGTCGAGTTCGGCCAGCATGTCGGCCGAGGTCACGTCCACGCTCGTGACCGGCTCCGCCGCAACGACCAGCCAGCGCACAGGCGTCGGCGATGCAGCCACCGCGTTGAGCACCCGGTCCTGGAACAGCTCGGCGTTGGCGAAGAACAGGGGCGCATCCCACCGGAACAGGACCAGGCCCGGAATGAGCCGCGCGTCGGGATAGCGCGTGATGTCGTGATAGCCCTTGATGCGGTCTGCGCGCCCGAGGACCGCCGAGTAGGGGCGCCACGCATCCCACAGGAACTCGATGACGGCGATGGCGATGGCCAGGCCGATGCCCTCGATCGCGCCCAGCACGGCCACGCCGACGGTGCAGAGGACGGAGAGCCAGAATTCCCAGCGCTGGATGCGGTGGATCCGCCTCAGATCGGTGATCTCGATCAGGCCGATGGCCGAAGCGCTCACGACCGCGGCGAGTGCGCTGTTGGGCAGGTTCTTCAGCAGGTCCGGCGCCATCAGAAGCAGCAAGGCGACGGCCAGCGCGCCGACGACGCCGGTCACCTGGGTCCTCGCGCCCGCCGCCTCGGCCACGGGCGTGCGCGACGAACTGCTGCTGACCGGAAAGCCCTGGAAGAATCCTGCGGCCAGGTTGGCGGCGCCCAGCGCCACCATCTCCTGGTTCGGGTCGACATAGGTACGTGTCCGCGCCGCATAGACCCGCGACAGCACGCTGGTGTCGGCGAACGAGACGAGCGCGACCGCGCAACCGCCGATGACGACGGGACCGATGTCGGCCCGGGTGATCCACGGAAGGGCGAACGAAGGCAGGCCCTGGGGCACGGCGCCGAGGACCGCCACATCGGCGCGCGCCGCAAGGTCCAGCACGCCCACGACGACGGTGGCGGCCACCACCGCGATCAGGATTCCCGGGACGCGCTTGTGGCCCTTGAGCAGCAGGATGAGCGCGAGCGTGCAGGCACCGACCGCGAAGGCGACGCCGTTGGTTTTTCCGTCCATCACGGCCGTGGCGATGGCCTGCAGGTTCCGCAACGGTCCATCGCCTTCGATCGAGAAGCCCAGGAGCTTGGGCAACTGGCTGATCAACACCGTCAATGCGATGCCGTTCATGTAGCCGTAGCGGATCGGCTTGGAAAGAAGTTCGGTGATGAAGCCCAGGCGCGCGATGCCCGCAAGGATGCACACCGCCCCCGACACGATCGCCATCATGGCCGCGAGGGCGATCGCGCGTTGCGGGTCGCCGCCGGACAGCGGCAGCACGACGGCGAGGATGACGGCGGCCAGCGAGGAATCCGGCCCCAGCACCAGGATCCGGCTCGGGCCGAACAGCGCGTACGCGATCAGCGGAACGATGGTCGCGTAGAGCCCATAGATGCCGGGCACGCCCGATGCCACCGCGTAGGCGATGCCGACGGGCACCAGCATGGTGGTCAGCACGAGTCCGGCCACGATGTCGTGGCGCAGCCAGGCCCATTGGTACTCGCGCAGCGTGCGAAGTCCCGGAAGCCACCGGCCCCAGCCACGCTGGTCGGCGGCCTTCGCGCGCGGTGCAATCCGGCCCGGTTCCGGGTGGGGGGACGAAGGGTCCGGCGGGCCGCTAGTGTGCATCGACCTCGATCACACGACTTCCGCGCGCCGCGCGTTCATCCCTGTGCGCCCGCGGCCAATTGGCAACTGTTCCGGGCGGTCGTGCAGCCTTTCAGGGCGTCATCGAGGCGGGGGCGGCAGTTCTTCTCCTTGGCGTTCTTGCAGAACTGGTAGTCGGCCCTGGCGGTCTGCTTGCACGTGCTGAATCGGAGTTCGCAGGGGGTCTGGCTGCCGCCGTTGCCTTGGGCCGCGGCAAGGCCCGAAGCGGCAGCGACGATCCATGCGGCAGATCGGAGCGCAGTACTTCTCATGTGCGTGCCTCGGTGAGTTACCGGCCCACCGTCGACATGACGGTCGCACGGCACCTGGCCTGCTCGGAAGGATGCAGCAGACGGCAATTGTCGAGGGCGCGTCGCTGCATGTCGCTCAGCCGGGGCTGATTGTGCCGCGGGGGAGCGCCATGGTTCCAGTGTCGCGGCGGAGGGCTGTGCCAGTGCTGCTGATGTGGGGGACGGTGCCAGTTCTGGTTGTGATTCCATCGGCGACCGGACCCGCGCTGCCAACCCCTGTCCCACATGCAGCGCTCGAAGTTCACGCCTCGCCGGTCGCAAGCCCTGAGGTCGCGATCGAACTGCGGGCTGTTGTGCCACTGGGCAGAGGCGGACCCGGCCGACATGAGCGCTGCCATCACCAGGAGGAGGGTCGAGATCAGCTTCTTCATGGCACGGAATATTGCACCCGCATGCTGATTGCGCAAGGCTGCGCATCAGGCGCGGGTAAGACCTCGTTGTTGCCGCTGCGTCGATCGGAGTAAGGTCGCTCGCCGTTCACTCCTCCATAGGAGCCTGCCATGGCACACCTGCCCGAGATCGGCATCCGCAACCGCGACGACATCGCGCGCGTCGAGTCTGAGATGGCGCTCGACCAGCGCCTGCCCGAGCGCAGCATCCTGGACGTGTTCATTGGCGCCGCCGCTCGCCAGCCCGAGCGGACCGCGCTCACGATGCTGATGACCGGCGCGCCCGACGAGCAGCCACGCCGCGTCAGCTACCTCGAACTGCTGGGCCTGATCCGGCGCGCGGCCAACCTGTTCGCGACGCTGGGCGGCCCGCGCCCCGGCGTTGCCTACATGCTGCCCAGCCTGGTCGAGACCCATGCGACGCTGTGGGGCGCGGAGACGGCGGGCTACGCAGTGCCCATCAACTTCCTGCTGCAACCCGCGCACATTGCCGGCTTGCTGAAGGCCTCCGGTGCCCGCCTGCTCGTCGCCCTCGGCCCCCATCCGGTGCTGGACATCTGGCAGAAGGCGCTGGCCTTGCGTGACGAGATCCCGGGGCTGAAGCTGCTGCGCGTCGCGCCGCCGGGCACGCCGCTCGAAGAAGGAGTGATCGATTTCCACACGGCGCTGATGGCACAGCCCGACGATCGTCTGGTGTTCGGCGAGCCGGCGCGCGACGACGACGTGGCGGCCTACTTCCACACTGGCGGCACCACCGGCGCGCCCAAGCTGGTGTCGCACACACACCGCAGCCAACTGGTGGCCGCGCTGGGCGGCGCCATCCTCGGCGACATGCGGCCGACCGACACCCTCACGGCCACGCTGCCCCTGTTCCACGTCGGCGGCACCATCTTCTGCGGCCTGAGCGCCTTCATGGCCGGGATGGGGCTGCTGGTCATGTCGCCCGGCGGGCTGCGCAACCCGGCGATGGTGCAAGGCTTCTGGCGCCTGGCGAGCCAGTACCGCGCCACGCTGGTGGGAGGGGTGCCCACCTCTGTGGGCGCGCTGCTGGACGTCCCGCTGGCGGACGCCGACATCAGCGCCGTCCGCGCCGGCTTCTGCGGCGCCGCGTCGCTGCCGGCCGCGGTCGGCGAGCGCTTCAGGCAGATCACCCGCCGCGGCCTGTTCGAGGTGTACGGCATGACCGAGGCCTCGGGTCTGATCGCGATCGACGCGGTGGGCGGCAGCGGCGGCATCGGCTCGGTCGGCTGGGCGCTGCCCTATACGAGCGTCGTCGTGCGGCGGCTGGAAGCCGGCCGCGGGCTGGGGCCGGCCTGCGAGACGGGCGAGGTTGGCGTGATCACCGTCGCCGGCCCTCATGTGTCGCCCGGCTACCGCGATCCCGAGCACGACAAGGGTGTCTTCGAAGGCGGCGTGCTCAACAGCGGCGACCTGGGCTACACCGATGCGGACGGGCGCATCCGCATCGCCGGCCGCGCGAAGGACCTGATCATCCGCAGCGGCCACAACATCGACCCGCTGATGATCGAGAACGCCATGGCTTCGCATCCGGCCGTGATGCTGGCCGCTGCGGTGGGAATGCCCTGCGCCTACGCCGGCGAACTGCCGGTGTGCTACGTGGCGCTGCGACCTGGCGCCAGTGCCACCGAGGAAGAACTGCGCGAGCACGCGGAGCGCACGATCGGCGAGCGCCCGGCGTGGCCGAAGCAGATCCACGTCGTCGAGGCCATCCCGCTCACGTCGGTGGGCAAGATCTACAAGCCCCAGTTGCGCTGCGATGCCGCGTTGCGCCTGGTCACGAGCCTGGTGCGCGAACAGCTCCGGCTGCCCGATGCGCAGGTGCAGGTGGCCGAGGGCGGCCGCCGCGGCATGACGGTCAGCGTGACCCTGCCGGAGACCGCCCGGGAGTCGATACCCCAGGTCGAGCAGGCCCTCGCGGGCTATCTGTTCGAGGCGCGTGTCGCGTCGCGCTGACCCTCATTGGATGGATGCCTGCACCTTCGCCAGCTCGGTGCGATAGAGCTGCACCAGCGCCGGGTCATAGGACGCAGCGAACTTGTCCGCGACCGGCTTGGTCAACTCACGCATCTTGGTGAGGGTCGCTTGCGGCACGTCGTTGACGAGCATGCCCTTCGCCTCGAGCTCCTTGCGGGCGCCCGATGAGGCCTCGCGACTGAGCTTGCGTTGATAGGCGCCGGCTTCCGCCACCGACTCCTGGATGATCTTCTGGTCGGCGGGCGAGAGCTTGTCCCAGACCTTCTTGCTGATCACCACCGGGTTGGCCGTGTACACGTGGTTGGTGACGCTCATGTACTTCTGCACCTCGTAGAACTTGCTGGTCAGCACCACGCTGAACGGGTTCTCCTGGGCATCCATCGCCCTCGACTCCAGCGCGCCATACAACTCGGGGAAAGGCATCGGCACGGGATTGGTCCCGAGCGCGCCGAAGCTCTCGATGAACAGGGGATTCGGGATCACGCGCAGCTTCAGGCCCTTGAGGTCTTCGATGTTGACGATCGGCTTGCGGCTGTTGGTGAAGTTGCGAAACCCCGTTTCCCAGAACGCCAGCCCGATCAACCCTTTCTCGGGCAGCTTCGCCATCAGCGCCTGGCCGAAGGGCCCGGCAAGGAGCGCGTCGACCTGTTCGGCCTTGCTGAAGGAAAAGGGCACGTCCAGCAGCGTGAACTCCTTGACCACCGCGCCCATGACCGTCGCGGAGGGCAGGGTGATGTCCTGCACGCCGCCTTGCACGGCGCTGAGTTGCTGCTGCTCGCCGCCGACCGTTCCGCCGCCGAGTTCCTGCACCCGCATCCTGCCGCCGCTCTTCGCGGCGACGATCTCGCCCAGCTTCTGGGTCGCCAGAGAGATCGGATGGCCCGCCTGGACGACGTGGCCGAAGCGGATGATCTGCTCCTGGGTCTGCGCGGACGCGCCGGCACAGGCGGCAACGAGTGCGGCGAAGGTGAGTAGGCTGCGAAGTCTCATGGGATGTCTCCTGTCTATTGCGGGTGAAGTGAGTTCAGGCGTCTCAAGCGACATCGGCCGGCGTGGCCGAGTACGAGAGCGAAAACAGGTCGCTGGTCTGGCCCGAAGAAGCGCCGAGCTGCACGAGCGACCTTTCGTCGAGGTCTGAACGCGCGAGCGCTTCGAGGGCTGCGGGGTCGTAGCCGAGGACGACAAGGACCCAGTCCGCCACCTGGTCGGAAGAGCCCCGGATCTTCTGCTCCGTGGTCTGGGCGATCGCAGGCGTCTCGTGCCTGAGCAGGTGGGCGCCGGTCAGGCCGGGCCGTGTCACCAGTGTCGGAAAGAGGGATGCGAGCGACGATCGAAGCGCATCATCCCGCCCGGCGGCGGGCGACAGACGCACCGTCAAGGCCTGCCTCGCAACGCCGCTGCCGCGGCTTTCCAGCACGTGCGATTGGCAGCGCACCATGTTCCGGTGGTGCGGCATCATCTTTGTCGACCAGGGGCTCGGCGCATTCAGGCGCTCCAGGTAGGCCGGCGATGACAGCGTGGCGTGTGCCTCCAGCTCATACATGACGAAGATGCCCTCGCCGCCGGTCGCGCTCGTCCAGCGGGTGCCGCGGCGAAAGCCCGGGATGCCGAGCCGCTCCGGAAAGTGCTCGTGGGAGTGCCAGTCTTCGAACTCCACCTTCATCGCGCGATCCATGTTCCACCACATGGCCAGCGCAGCTCTTCCAAGTAAGGACATCCGGGTTCCCGCCTCCGATTGAAGTGGAGCGCATGATGTCAGAAAGTTGAATGCCGTTCAAATTATCTATAGCATTCAAATTTTGAAAGCCTAAGGATTGCATGAGCGGCGCACTCGAAAAATCGCTGGACATCCTCGAATACCTCACCGACTACCCCGACGGTGTGGCCCTCGCCCAGATCTCCACGGACCTGAACCAGTTGCGCAGTGGCTGCCATCGCGCGCTGCAGGAACTCATCCGCTATGGCTACGTGCGCCAGATGCCGCAGCGAGGCGACTACGCGCTCACCACCAAGATGGCGTCGATGGGGCTCAGCTTCCTGAGCAAGTCCGGCGTCCTCGACATCGCCCAGCCGGTGATCGATCGCCTGGCGAAAGCCACCGGCGAGCTGGTGCGCCTCGCGATCGTCGATGGAGACCGGCTGACGCTCGTCGCCAAGGCGCAGGGTGCGAAGTCGGGCCTGCTGTACGACCCCGACATGGGCATCGACCTGCGGCTGTCGTGCAGTGCGGCGGGGCAGGCATGGCTCATGACCTTGCCCGAAGACGTGGCGATCGAGTACGTGTCGCGCCAGGGCATCGGCGAGCCGAAGAACTTCGGTCCCAACGCACCCACGAGCATCAAGGCGTTGCTCAAGATCCTGGACGAGCACCGCAAGCGCCGCTTCAGCATCATCCAGGACGCCTACGCACCCGGCATGAGTTCCATGGCCGCGCCCATCCAGCGCGCCAACGAATCCACGACCGGCGTCGTCATCATTGCCGGCCCCTCGGCCCGGCTGACCCTGAAGCGGATGGTCCAGTTCGGCCCGGCGCTGCTGGCCGCCGCGGAGGAACTGGTGGTGCAGGGCAATTCCTCCGCGCTGCTCAAGTCCGCCAATGTCGGCACCTGGGGCAACATCATCGCCAAGCGGCGCGCGAAGGTCGGCCGCTAGCCCGCCGCGCCGAACATCGGTTCGGGCAGGCCTTTCACGCCGACCTCCACCGCCAGCAGCGCGCCCGCCAGCGGCTCGGTGGCGAGGACCTCCGGCGCGATCATCTTCGTCGCGGTCGTGATGTAGAGGGTGCCCAGGTCCGGGCCGCCGAAACACACGCAGGTGGGGTTGGTAACCGGAAGCTCGATCACGCGGTCGATCTTGCCGGCGGGCGTGTAGCGGATCACGCGATGTCCCGCGAACACGGCATTCCAGACGCATCCGTCGCTGTCCACGCAGGCACCGTCGGGCCTTCCCTTGTCGTTCGAGTAGTCGGCGAAGACCCGTCGATTGGACAAGGCCCCATCGTCAGGATCGAGATCGAACGCCCAGATCTTGAAGCGACGTGTGTCGGACATGTAGAGGGTCCGGTCGTCGGGCGAGGTCGTGACCGAGTTGGTCACGATGATGTCGTCGAACAGCCAGTGCGCGACACCCGACGGGTCCACGCGATAGAAGCTTCCGAGAGGCTCCTGGATGGCCGCGTCCATGGTGCCGATCCACAGGCGGCCGCGCCGGTCGCAGCGGCCGTCGTTCAGTCGCGTGCGCCTGTCGGCGGGTTCCACGTCGACGATGTGCTTCAGCGTCGACGTCACGGGGTCGAAGCGGTGAAGGCTGTTGTCGAGTCCGACGACGAATCCGCCTTCGCGATGCAACGCGAGGCTCCCCGCGAAGGTGCTCCCGAACGGATGCACATCGTGCTTTCCGGTGCGCTCGTCGAACGACTGGAGCCTGGGCCGCTCGATGTCGATCCACCAGATCTTTTCGCTGCGCGGACACCATAAGGGCGTCTCGCCCAACTGGTCTCGGGAGTGGGTCACGACTCGGACGGTGTCTCTCATGGCGAGGTTGCTCCCAGCTCAAGCCCCGCCCGTCGCCCGAAAGCGTTCCGGGTGTGTTGCGAAAAATGCACTGCGTAGTACCTTTACATGCATTTGTTGTTACGTTTGTATACGTTTGGGCTACTATCGCCTCATCGAACGAGGTCAAAAGTATGAATACCTATCAGACACCCAGCCAGGCAACCGGCGTTGCGCGCACTCTCAGCAAAAGCGCGCAGAGCACCATCGTTGTCTACAAGACCGCTGAAAACAGGTTCGTCACGGCCAGCCCGAAAGATTCGGTGCGCGGCCTGGTGCTGGGTGCCTTTCGCAATGGCTACGGGATTCCGGTTGGCGAAGCGTTGAGGTAAGGGGGCGATGTCTGCCCGGCGCTGTGGTGCAGAGGCTTATTCCTCCGAACCAGCCGACTGGAAGTGAATGAGGTTGTTGCGCAGCGACACGATCGCCTTCTGCATTCGCGCAAATTCGTCGGGCGCAAGGCCCGGCGCATCCTTGATGTCCAGTTCCATGCGCTTCTCGCGCAGCCGGCGGCCGGCCTTGGTCAGCTTGACTCGCACTTGGCGCTCGTCTTCGGGGTCGCGCTGCCTCTCCAGGTAACCCATCGCCTCGAGCTTCTTCAGCATCGGCGTGAGCGTGTTCGATTCGAGAAACAGCTTTTCGCCCAACCTGCCGACGGTCTGGTTGTCTTCCTCCCAGAGCGCGATGATGGTGATGTACTGCGTGTAGGTCAGCCCGAGCTGGTCGAGGACCGGCTTGTAGGTCTTGCCGAAGGCCAGGTTCGCGGAATAGACCGCAAAACAGAGGAAGTCGCAGAGCCTCAAGTCCTCGGTGTCCGCCTTGTCGGTCGATTTCATTTGCATCCTTTCGCAAGAGACGAGCTTCCCGGAAGAGGCGGATTATGAATCGTATGCGATGCCATCGCAAGCTATCTAATGATCACGAAAGAAGCCCGCAGACACGTCTGCGGGCTTCTGCGGACCAGGAGGATGATCGAAGTCAGACGTCGATCACCGCCCATGCCCTGCGGTGCGTCACGAAGTGACGACGTTCACCGCCACGTCGATGTTGCCCCGGGTGGCCTTCGAGTACGGGCAGATGTCGTGCGCGCCGTGGGCAATGGCCTCCGCGACTTCCTGCGCCACGCCGGGCACGCGCACCAGGAACCGGGCCTGGATGAAGTAGGCCTGGCCCGTCTGGCCGAGATCGACTTCGATATCGACGGACAGATCGGACGGAAGCACCACATTCCTTTCCTTGGCCACGAGTCCGATCGCAGCGGTGTAGCAGGCCGACCAGGCACCGGCAAACAACTGTTCCGCGGTGGGATGCGGCTGGATGGCCGGAAACAGGTGCGCCGGCTTGCCGCCGGGCGACGAAAGCTCGATGTCGAGACGATCGTAGTTGCCGCGCGAGGCGCCGCTGACCGTGGTGTGCGTCTTGCCTGTGACCAGGACTTTTTCGATCTTGCTCATGGGATGGAATCCTTCAGTTGCGTTGGGGTAGAGAGTCGAGGGTGAACTTGATAGCGTATGCGATTGCATCGTGTACGATATAAATGATGTGCTTACATGTGCTTGGTTTCAATGAAATGGCGAGACGCTGGCGGATGGTGGAGTGCCATGTTTGTCCTCAAGTGGATCGGTTGTCATCGTATGCGATTGAATCGTATGCGATGGCACGAATCATAGCCGGCCAGAAGCCGAAGTCAAGCGACGCGAGCGAGTCAATTGGTAACAAGGAGAACCCGGCCGATAGACGTTCCAAATAAGAATGATTATCATCTGTCCGCCCGAGTACGTAAGTCTTGTTCGACGCAAAGGGCTCCTGAAAGGAGTTGTCGATGAAGACTTCCGCATCAGAGCGGCTGTGCGAATGGGAGCGCACGGTGCGCACCGGCACCGATGCCGCGCGCTGCCGGGCCGAGGTGGCTCGCCGTCATGCCGCCGCGCGCGCGTCGGTTTGAGTGACATCCCCATCGACATGGCGGAGATCCGAAACAAGGCCGTCGCCGCAGATCGAATGCGCCTGCGCTCCTGGATCGGCCGTGCCATCGCATGCGCCGGCGGGATCGTGCTGCTCATGCAGTTCGGACAATACGTTCACGGCAATCCGGTGGTGCTCAGTGCATTGATCGGCGGGTCGGTGGCCGCGCTGGCGACCGCGCTGGGCACGCTGCCGGTGCTGTTCTCGCAACGCCTGTCGGATCGCGTGCAGGACACGCTGTTCGGCTTCGGCGCCGGCGTGATGCTAGCCGCCAGCGCGTTCTCGCTGGTGATCCCCGGCATCGAGGCTGCCAAGGCGGCTCCCACGTTCGGCGGCAGCGCCTGGACCGCTGGTGGAATCGTCGGCATGGCGATCCTGCTGGGTGCGCTGGCGCTTCTCATGATGGACAAACTCCTGCCGCACGAGCATTTCATCAAGGGTCGCGAGGGGCATGCCGCGCAAAAGCTGCGACGCACCTGGTTGTTCGTGATCGCCATTGCGTTGCACAACCTGCCCGAGGGTCTCGCCATCGGCGTGGGTTACGCCGGCAACGAAGGATTGCGTGGCAACGCGTTGGCGATGGGGATCGCCATCCAGGACGTGCCCGAGGGACTCGTGGTCGCCGCTGCGCTGCTGGCCGCGGGCTACAAGCGCTCGTTCGCCGTCGCGCTCGGCGCGGCATCGGGTCTGGTCGAACCCATCGGCGCCGTGCTGGGAGCGGCCGTCGTCGGCTATTCGGCCGCGATGCTCCCTTGGGGCCTCGGCTTCGCGGCCGGCGCGATGCTCTTCGTGATCAGCCACGAGATCATTCCCGAATCGCACCGCAAGGGTCACGAGGCCTTTGCCACCGGCGGCTTGATGGTGGGCTTCGTGCTCATGATGCTGCTCGACACGGCATTGGCCTGAGCGACAGTCATATGGATGCATCCCAAGTTCCCGCGCACGATCTCGATCATCTGATCGGCGAACACCACGCGCTCATGCGCCACTACGGCCAGGTGCAGTTGCGCTGCGACGAGCTGGTGCGCGCGCAGGCCACCGAGATCGAGATGCTGCGTGCCCAGGTCGTGCGATTGCGCGCCGCCGTCATCGTGCGCGACACGGCATTGGCGTGGGCGCAGGAACATCGCCTGGAAGACAGCCTTGTCGCGGCCGATCTCGTGATCTGCCAGACCGGTTGTCTCAGCCACGGCGCGTACTGGCGCGTGCAGGACACTTGCAGGCGCACCGGCAAGGTCTGCGTGCTGGTCGAGGAGCCCGACGCCGTTCGCATCGTGCGGATCCACCATCCACCGGCGCGAGAAACTGCCTCCGGATGAGCGTCAGCACGGCAGGCGGTCGGTACTGGCCTTCAGTCCAACGCTGAACCCGGCGGCATCATGGCGCTCGCCATCGGCGAGACCGTGAGCGAGCCAGACGGCTATGCCGCCGCCCGCGCGCCCTGCAAGCTCGCGCGACCCGCGCGAGTCACGGCGCCGCCGATGGGCTCCAGCCAACTCATGCGATAGAGCGCGGCGAGCACCAACAGACCGCCAAAGAAGATGTACGACTGCAGGACATTGAGCCGGCTGTCGGCGAAGAGGTTGGTGAGCGTCACGAACGATTGGCTCGTGAGCGTGAAGCCGAGCCAGAACAGTGGCAGCGTCCATTGCCCGAACGGCCGTGATTGCATCACTGAAGGCAGCATGACCGCGAAGATAGGGAAGAGGACGCCATAGTGGTGCTCCCATGCCACCGGCGACGCGATCGTGAGGCTTAGCATCACCAGCGACATGTCGATCAGCGTCGGGCGCTTGCGCAGGCGCCAGAACATCGCAGCGCCGAGGATGAGCGCGCTGGAAGCGAGCGTCGCCATGTGCACGATCCGGTGGTACGGCGGGATGTCCGTGCCCGACCAGAGCAGGCCCCTGCCTTCCAGGTTGATGCCGTTGAACAGCAGCCGGTGCATCAGTCCGTTCACCGACTGGTTGATGAAATAGCTCTCGCCGTGCCGGCTCAGGAACGACAGCACGGGCAGGTAGCCGACCACATTGTCGAATCCGTAGGCCGCCAGCGCCAACCCCAATATGACCGCACCCGTCAGCGCCGCAGCGATGGCGAATTTCCATTCGCGCCTGAAGAGTGCCCAGACGACGAAGAACGCCCACTGCGGCTTGACGCAGGCGCACATCGCGATCAGCACGCCGGCCGCGATGGGTCGATCACGCTGCCACGCCAGGAGCGCGAGGGCCGCAAGCAAGGTGAGCGAGGTCTGGATCTGTCCGTGGGCCTCGGACCGTGCGATCGGATAGAACATCGCGACGCTGAACAGGCTCAGCGCCAGAAGCACCGCATGCGTCAGCGGCGGGATGCGCGCCCGCTGCGCGTCGGGATGGGCGGCGCGGATGGCGCCCGTCATGAGCATGTAGAAGACGACACCGATCGCGATCACGCAAAAGCGCGACAGCACCTTGTAGAAGAGGATCACCGAATCCAGGTCGGCATGAAAGACCCATCGCGGAACGTCCAGCAGCAGCAGAGAAGTCAACGGATACTGGAACTTGACGTGCTGCTCGAAGAAGAGCGACTGGTACAACGGTACATCGGGATGCTGCTGCAATTGCTCGACCGCCCTCTGCATCGGCATCCACGAATCGGTACCTGCGTACGGCGCCAGCAGAAAGCGCGCGTAGCTCATCGTGCTGTGCGCGGGCAGTCCATCGATGAGCGTCGCGATCGCGCACACCAGCAGGCCGCTGGCCTGCAGCATTGCCCAGGTGCGCCATGTCCGCGCATGAGGATCGGTTCCGGCGTTCCGCGCCAGACCCGGTATGGGGGGCTCGAGCCGCCAGAGCGCGAGCAACGCAAGGCCTGAAAGCAGCGCGATGGCGAACAGTAGCAAGGACTTCATCGCGTTTCGATCCTATTGAAGATGAGGAGACCATTGCGTGAGCTTGGCCGCCGCGAACGCGAAGGTCTCCGCGTTCTCGAAGGCCGCCATGCCGCCCGCCACCAGCGCCATCACGGGCGCGATGCGCCCGAGCTCGGAGTGCCGTGCGAACACCGTCACGACCATCAGCAGCGGCAGGAAATGCGCAGCGTAGAGAAAGGTCTCCTCGCCATAGAAGAGATGCAGCACCACCTGCGATGCCAGCGTCACGCCGACCACCAGGGCGAACCTGCGCCACTGGGGCAGTCGCAGGAGCCCCCGCGCGCCTGCCACGAGAAGAACGGTCCACAACGCGAGCGAGACGATGCCCTGCCAATCGGCGGCGATCGGGCTGACCTGGACCGTGACCCAGTTCAGTTTGGGCGCAAGCGCTTCCTTGACCTGGGGGAGAGGCGCGAGGATCGGCGACCAGAACATGCCGGCGAGTTTGTCGAGCGGAGTGCCCGACTGCGCCAGGTTCACGTAGGACAACTCTTCGCGGCTTCCGAGGAAGAACATGAGCGCGAGCCGGTAGAGCAAGCGCTGCACGACGGCGATCACCGCGATGATCGCGAAGGCGATTGCGCTGATGCGCAGCGCCCGGCGCCAAGGGCGGTTCGCCGCTGCCACTGCAAGGCCGGCAACCCAGTTCGTGACGGTGATGCTGAGGCTCATCGCGCTCGCAGCGATCAGCAGCCGGTCGCTCACGGGGCGATGCACTGCCGTCGCGCCGACCAGCAGCGTCAGCAGCAAGGACAGCGAGCCGAGCGCAAAGGTCTCGGGCACCGAGAACCAGAACTGGAACGCCGCGCTGCCGATCGCGAGCGCGCAGAAGCACACGGCTTCCCACCATCGGGCGCCGATCAGCCGGCACAGCGCGTAGAAGGCGGCCACCCACAGGGCCGCCACCAGCAGGATGAACCGCAATGCGGCCTGGATGTCGCTGCCCGGCCAGATGGCGCGCATGCCCTGCACGATCGGATGCGTCACGATCGAGGCGATCGGATGCACCTTGGTACGGTAGTGGTTGCTCGCCATGCTCGTCATGTTCGCGAGCACTCGCGGGATGTCCGCCTCGAACCAGGCGTCGCCGCCGTGCTCGCCGTACAGGGCCGGTGGCAACTGGCGCGAAAGCCCTCCCAGCAGCACAAGAGCCAGTCCGATCAAGACGACAACAACGGCGGCGTCTCGCGCCAGGATCATCCGTTGACGCACGCGATCAGCCCGCGGCCCACAGCACGATGGCCGCGATGCAAACCGTCAATTGGCTCACCCAGTCGCGCGCAGCGAAGACCACGGGATCGTCGTGCAGCGCACCACGCACGGCCTTGAGCCAGATCCGCAGCACCCAGAACAGGAAGACAGGCACCAGCGTCCACAGCAGTTGGGGCTCGGAGTAGCGCAGCATCATGTCCTGGTCGTGGAAGTACAGACTCAGCAGCAGCGCCGCCATCTGACCCGCGGCGATACCCGCACACAGCACGAAGGGCATGTCGACTGCGTGATAGCCGCGCTCGCGGCTCATGCGGTCGATTTCTTCCTGCGTGCCCATCAGCTCGACGTAGCGCTTCGCCAGCGCGAGGCTGAGGAACAGGAAGATCGAGAAGGACAGCATCCAGTACGACAGCGGCAATCCGGCCGCAGCCGCACCGGCACCGACGCGCACCGTGTAGAGCCCGGCCAGGGCAAACACGTCGACGAGGGCGCGACGCTTGAGGAAGAACGAGTACGCGAGCGTGAGCGCGAGGTAGAGCGTGAGCATCGCCATGAATTGCCATGGCAGCGCCAGCACCGATATCAGCAGCGATGTAGTGGCCAGCGAAACCGACATCTGCATGCCGTCCGCGATGGAGATTTCACCGGAAGCGAAAGGGCGGAACTTCTTTCGCTTGTGCCGCCGGTCCGATTCGAGATCGAGCAGATCGTTGAGCACGTAGATGCTGGACGCCATCAGGCCGAAGGCCAGGAAAGCGATGCAGGCATTTCCGATGAGCGATGCATCGAGCTCGTGCAGCACCGGCAGCAGCGGCAGGAAGATCAGAAGGTTCTTCAGCCACTGGTGAAGCCGCACGCCATAGAGGTAGCGATGAAAGGCCACCGACGGAATCTCGAGGTGCGTCGTGGCGGGCGTATGCCGGGCCGCACGCGCCGCGAGCCTTCCCGTGCTGCCGACCACGACCGCCTCGTCGGCCTCCCGCCAGATGGGAAGGTCCACGGGCTGGTCGCCGATGTAGTCGAATGGTTCACCGCCGGCATCGACCTTGATGGCGTCGAGCTTGGCCGCGCCGCTCAGGTTGCGATCGCCGTCGGAGGCGAGAACAGCGTCGAACAGATCCAGGTGCCGCGCGATCTCGTGCGCGAACTTCTCGTCGCTCGCGGTCGCCAGCACCACCCGGCGCCCCTTGTCCCGCGCGGCCTGGATCATCGCGAGCACCTCGGGCCGGTAGGGCAGCGTGGTGACGTCGATGTCCACGCGATCGGCCAGTTCGCGCTTGAGCACGGCCTTGCCCCGTGCGACCCACAGCGGAAGTTTGAGCAGGGCCCACGGTGCCACGCGGGGCAGTTTGAACAAGGACTCGTGCAGCACGTCGGCCGCGATCAGAGTGCCATCAAGGTCGACATAGAGTGCACGCGTGTTTGCCACGTATTTCCTTCAGGACCGCGCCAGTACGACCACACCGGCCAGGATGATGAAGATGCCCACGAGGCGTGCGGCAGTGAGTTGCTCGCCGAAGATCTGCCAGGCGAATATCGCCGCGATGACGTAGCCCAGAGAGAGCATCGGGTAGGCCACGGTGACGTCGACGCGGGTGAGCGCAACCACCCACAGGCCGGCGCTGACGAAGTAGCACACGAGGCCCAATGCGATCCACGGCTGGGTGGCTGCGCTCCATGCGGCGGCGCCGATGGACGACATGCTTGTCATCGAGACCGAGCCGATGGTTCTGGCGCCGGCCTTGAGCAGCAATTGCGCTGCCGAATTCAGCAGGACGCCGGACAGGATGATGGAAAAGGTCGGGAAATTCATGGCAATCGGCCGATCGGCCCGGGTTAACCCGCAGTGTGACAAAAAGTTACGGTAACACTAAATCATCAATGTCTGTGTCAGCGGGGGGAGCTTTCAACAACTTTTCTGCGTAAAGCTGCGAAGTATTCATGCCATGTGAAACCTGCTGAGCAACTACCATGCGCGGCAATGCTGATTCTTCGTCGATCGATCACGGTGTGTGCGTGGCTCGTGCTGGCGGCCTGCAGTTCCACGGCGCCGCTGCCGGTCGGCCGCAGCGCGCGGCCATCGCTGATCTCGGCCGAGCAATCCAGGGATGCGGCGATCCATGCCATGGGGCTGGTGGGCACGCCGTACCGCTATGGCGGCAATACGGTCGATGGAGGCTTCGACTGCAGCGGGCTCATCGCCTTCGTCTATCGCGAGAGCGCGGGCTTGGCGACGCCGCGCACCGTCGCCCAACTCGCGGGCTTCGGTGACATGGTGTCGCGAGACGCGCTGCGCACAGGCGATCTGGTGATCTTCGGCGGCAACAGGCCGACGCATGCCGGGATCTATGTAGGCGAGAACCGCTTCGTCCACGCGCCGTCGACGGGCGGAGAGGTTCGGCTCGATCGCATCGATGGTCCCTACTGGTCGCGCCAGAGGATGGACGTCAGGCGCCCCTGATCGCCCGGGACCTCCACGACGCGTCAATTTCTCCGCGCGTTTCGGTGCAGGTGTTGTCGTTGCGCAAATGGAGCCTTGCTTCGCTGAAAGATGTGAAACCGAAGGTGGCTGCCCAAGAGGAGCGACACAACCGGTTGCGTGTGTGAAGACCGGCGGGCTTGCCCGCACCTATCGTGCTTGGCTCAACTGGCTCCGGCTGAGGCTCTCATCAACTTCAACAAAGTGAGGCTTTCATGTTCGACCGACGCACCCTTGCAGCTTGCTGCGCGCTTGTCCTCCCGTATGGCGCCTGCCTTGCGCAGACCACCTTCGCAGCGGATCAGTACTACGACAACCGGTGGTA
>NZ_JASZYF010000013.1 GCF_030317115.1 Variovorax gracilis | reverse complement strand
TGTTCTCAGGGCGGCCAGGTGCCCCTATACAAATTGTCCGGCGCTCCGGCGTGCGGCCATGGTCGCCAACAAACCCCTCAGGCGGATTTTCTGCGTAACCGAACAGTATTGCGTCATGACTGATCTTGGTCTGATTGCTCTTCGCACGAATGATTCGATGCTAAGAGGCCTCTATCCCGACCTATTTGATTGCGACATTGAGGAGATCAAAACGCGCAGGTCGACCAAGCCCGTGACAAAGAGTTGACGCGACGGTGCGCCGCAGCAGACTCACCAAAAAGTGGCAGCGGCCAGCAGGAGGGTTGCTCACAAGGCTGCAAGTTAGCCGAGAGGCTCCGGGGGACCGGATGAAACGATTTCATTCGGTGTAGTTAGCGTGCTCCAACTTCCATCAGTTCAGCTGGCGGGCTAGTGAAGTATCTATTTCAACGTCCATACCACGACGAATTGATGGTTAGCGCATTGGTGCGCACATCGATACGCTTCGGGATTCCAGTTTATCGATTGCTGTGGTCCACGTCTGATGGGAGGCTTGACGTCAATCACATGTTTCAGATCGCGCAGGTCCCTACGATGGCACGACTGCTTGGTCTCTCTCCAGAAGCGAGTCTAAGACAGCACACCCATTTAGGCTACGCTGTCGCGTTCCGCCCGGCCGTAGACGCGCAAGCCGTTATCGATGCCGCACAAATCCACGGCCTCATCCTAAGCCGCGCGCTTCAAATCCTTCAGTACGTCCCGTTTTGCAGGTTCTGTCCAGCATGTGCACGAGACGAATACTCTCGTCTCGGTGAAAGCTTCTGGCACCTCTCGCACAACCTTCCCGGTGCCCTTCTGTGTTCGGATCACCAAGGACCGCTTTGCATATCTGACCTACGTTGTGGAAAAAAACCTGCCAAGTACATACTTCCCCACGAAGCTCGCGGCGTGCCATGCGTCAGTCGACCCAGCGCGTTCGTGAAGGCAATCACGGAGGCATCGCTAGACGTCCTGCGCGCTGTCGGGGAAGGGCGCCATTTGGACGGCACGTATGCTGGGTTCCGCCAGCGCCTCGCGGACGCCGGAGTGCTCAAGTTCACAAACGCTCTCGATCATCCGAAGCTGGTTCAGTGGGCAAACGCTGTCGCCGGGGCGGACTTGCAGCTTATTGGCATGCGGGATTCGGAATTGACCTGGGATTGGCTACGTCATGTGAATTCGTCTAGGTCAGGTTCAGTTTCAACGTTCAAACACGTGATTCGTCAGGCGCTACTCTTGTTGGCGGCAGCTAACCCGCCACCTTCACTTGATGTCGCAAGGTGGGAAACCATCGCAAGTCGCGACCAGCTCTACGCCGAAGCTTTCAAGAAGCTTTTGGATGAATGTAGGAGGATGGGCGTGCGCCCTGCGCGCTCTAATTTGCTCCGCATCATTCCAGGTGCAAACCTTGCCTACTCCAGCCATCCGGAGAGATTTCCAGCCCTCGCAAAGCAGGTGCTGAAGATCAAACCAAGGGGGGCGTAAGCCTGTCATGTCGATCCGGTCTGCGCCGTCTTTGCTCGCCAATTCAGCGTTAATCTCAATTTCATAGACGTCAAGAACCCGCCTCCAGCAGCGTTAAGCCCAATTTCGAGGTTGAAGACCGGCCCACGACTTGTCCGTCGGCGAGTGCAACATGCTCAGCTGTGAACTCAATTTGATGAGACTATCGATCGCGTTCTGGTCGCCGGTGACCAGCGCGGCGATCACGCCAGCCGGCCGCGGGTCCGTCACGCGCTCCAACACGGCATCTCGAACGGCCTCCCGCAGGCGCTCGACCGGATGTGTCCAGGTGACGGCAACGCGTTCGGGGCGCGGGTCCCGGGCGCCGGTCCGTACATAGCCCGTCGCTTGCACGCCCTGCTCCCACAGGCGCAATTCCTGGTCGAAGCCGTGCGGGTTGAGGTTGCCGTGCGGCGCCCTGAGCCGCACGGTCATGCGCCAGCGTTCGCCGGCGTGCACCGGGCCAGGTGCGTCGACCGCACCGGCTCGCCCCCAAGGCCCCGAGCCTTCTGCGTACCAACCCAGCGAAATGCGCCTGGGCACGTTCGGGGGCTCGGCCGATTCGACCTCGAATGTGAAGCGCACCATCCCCTCGCCGCGCTGGGGCATCTGCGCGACCACCCCGACCACTTGCACATCCTGCCCTTCGAGCGCCGGGGACAGCGCCCCGTCGGCATAGGCCGTGGCCCGCAAGCCTGCGAGCCCGGCGCCGCCAATCGCACCGAGGAGCAAAGCCATCGGCAAGAATCCACGAACCGGGCTTCGCAACGCATGCTGCACGAACCAGCCGGCCAGTGCACCGGCCACGAGGCCTGCATAGGCCGCCCAGTTCCACAGCGCCGATTGCTGCAACTGAAGCACGACGCCCAGAACCGAGCCCGCCATTGCGGCGAAAACCACCAAGCCGCGCGCTTTCCCGCCCGGCATCACGAGACAACTCCCCATTGCATGCAAATCACTCCCTGAACGCCGCTCTGTGGCGCGCTAATTGCTTGCTGTGTCGGCTAGTATGCGTCTCACCCGAGGCACGCTCGACGCACTGAGAAACAATGTCAATCCACGCCGCCCTCCACCACGTCACTCACTACAAGTACGACCGTCCGGTGCAACTAGGGCCTCAGGTGATCCGCCTGCGTCCCGCACCGCATTGCCGAAGTAACGTGATCTCCTATTCGCTGCGCGTCGAGCCCGAGCAGCATTTCGTCAACTGGCAGCAGGATCCGTTCGCGAACTACCTCGCCCGGCTGGTGTTTCCCGAGAAGACGCGCGAGTTCAAGGTCACGGTCGACCTCGTCGTCGAGATGGCGGTCTACAACCCCTTCGACTTTTTCCTCGAGCCGCAAGCCGAGAACTTCCCCTTCAAGTACACCGAGGCGCAGGCGCAGGAACTGGCGCCCTACCTCGTGGCCGATGAAGCCACGCCGCTGGTGCAGGCCTATCTGAAAAAGATCGACCGCAAGGAACAACGGACCATCGACTTCCTGGTCGGCATCAACCAGCAGGTGCAGAAGGACGTCAACTACCTGATCCGCATGGAGCCAGGCGTGCAGACGCCGGAGGAAACGCTCTCCAACGGTTCCGGCTCCTGCCGCGACTCCGGCTGGCTGCTGGTGCAACTGTTGCGCCACTGCGGTCTGGCGGCGCGCTTCGTGTCGGGCTACCTCATCCAACTCACGCCCGACGTCAAGGCGCTCGACGGCCCGAGCGGCACCACCGTGGACTTCACCGACCTGCACGCCTGGTGCGAAGTCTTCCTGCCCGGCGCGGGCTGGATCGGGCTCGACGCCACCTCCGGCCTGCTGGCCGGCGAGGGCCACATCCCGCTCGCCTGCACGCCGACGCCATCGAGCGCAGCCCCGATCGAAGGCGTGGTGGACGATGCCGAAGTCGAGTTCGGCCATGAGATGAAGGTCACGCGCATCCATGAGTCGCCGCGTGTCACCAAGCCCTATACCGAAGAGCAATGGGCCGAAGTCCTCGCGCTCGGCGATGCGGTCGACAAACGCCTGAAGGCCGGCGACGTACGCCTCACGATGGGCGGCGAGCCGACCTACGTGGCCACCAGCGATCGCGACGCGCCGGAATGGAACACCGACGCACTCGGCCCCACCAAGCGCGGCTATGCCACCGAACTCGTGCACAAGTTGCGTGCGGAGTACGGCCAGGGCGGCTTCCTGCACTTCGGGCAGGGCAAGTGGTATCCGGGCGAGCAGTTGCCGCGCTGGGCACTGTCGATCTTCTGGCGTGCCGATGGCGAGAAGCTGTGGCACGACCCCGCGCTCTTCGCCGACGAGCGCAATCCCACCCACTACACCAGCGAGGACGCGCGCCGCTTCACCACCCTGCTGGCGCACCGCCTCGGCCTGACCGAGCGCTACATCCAGCCAGGCTACGAGGACGTCTACTACTACCTCTGGCGCGAACGCCGTCTGCCTGTCAACGTCGACCCCTTCGAATCGAAGCTCGACGACGAGATGGAGCGGGTGCGCCTGCGCCGCGTGTTCACCCAGAAGCTCGACGCCGTGATCGGCTACATGCTGCCCATCGAGGCCGCGAATGCCGACACCGATGCGCCCGCGCTGGAAGGCCCCGGCTGGAAGACCGGCCCCTGGTTCCTGCGCGACGACCGCATGTACCTGATTCCCGGCGATTCGCCGATGGGCTACCGCCTTCCTCTCGATTCGCAGCCCTGGGCGAGCAAGGGTGACTACCCCTACCTGGTCGAACGCGACCCAACCGCGCCGCGCGACGGCCTGCCGACGGGCGCGGATTACCGTGCCCGCTATGCGGGTCCGCCGACCGGTCCTCAGGCCGATCGAAGCGCGGTGCCCTATGCCTTCGGATCGCCACAGGCGGCGCCCGCCGCCCTGCGCCTGCAGACGCCGGGTGGAGATGCGGGCGACGCGAAGAATGTGGCATCGGACCCCACCACGCCCCGCCAGCCACGGCGTGGCGAATCGGCCCACTGGGTCACGCGCACCGCGTTGTGCGTCGAAGTGCGCGACCCGCGCCGCGCCAACGGGCCGGCCGCGGAAAAGGTCGGCGCCGCCTCGGGTGTGCTCTATGTCTTCATGCCTCCCCTCGCGCGGCTGGAGGACTACCTTGATCTCGTCGCCGCGGTCGAGGCCACTGCCGAACAGTTGGGGGTGCAGATCGTCATGGAAGGCTACCCGCCACCACGTGATCCGCGCCTCAAGATGCTGCAGGTGACGCCGGACCCTGGCGTGATCGAAGTCAACATCCACCCTGCGCACAACTGGCGCGAACTGGTCGATCACACCGAGTTTCTCTACAACGCCGCCTTCGAGACGCGCCTGTCGGCCGAGAAGTTCATGACCGACGGCCGTCACACCGGCACGGGCGGCGGCAATCACTTCGTGCTCGGCGGCGCCGTGACGACCGACAGCCCCTTCCTGCGGCGGCCGGAACTGCTCGCGAGCCTCCTGCTGTACTGGCACAACCATCCCTCGCTGAGCTATCTCTTCTCGGGCATGTTCATCGGCCCGACGAGCCAGGCGCCGCGCGTGGACGAGGCGCGAAACGACCAGGTCTACGAACTGGAGATCGCGCTCAAGGAAATCGCCCGCAACCGCGAGATCTACGGCCAAAACATGCCGGCATGGCTCGTGGACCGCACGCTGCGCAACATCTTGATCGACGTCACCGGCAACACCCACCGCAGCGAGTTCTGCATCGACAAGCTCTACTCGCCCGACTCCAGCACTGGCCGCCTCGGCCTGCTGGAGTTGCGCGCCTTCGAGATGCCGCCGCACGCCCGCATGAGCATCGCGCAGCAACTGCTGCTGCGCGCCTTCATCGCACGCTTCTGGGACGATCCTTACAAGGCGCCAGCCACCCGCTGGGGCACCGAACTGCACGACCGCTTCCTGCTGCCGACCTTCGTGAAGATGGACTTCGACGATGTCATCAGCGAAATGCGCCAGGCCGGCTTCGCCTTCGATCCGAACTGGTTCGCACCGCATTTCGAGTTCCGCTTCCCTCTGGTGGGACAGGTGCAGGCGATGGGCATCGAGCTGTCGCTGCGCAATGCACTCGAGCCGTGGCACGTGATGGGCGAGGAAGGCTCGGCCGGCGGCACCGTGCGCTATGTCGACTCCTCCCTCGAACGTATCGAGGTGCGCGTCACCGGCCTGAACGAAAGCCGGCACGTCATCACGGTCAATGGCATGGTGCTGCCGCTGCAGCCCACCGGCACGGTGGGCGAGTTCGTGGCCGGCGTGCGCTACAAGGCCTGGAATCCGCCTTCCGCCCTGCACCCGAGCATCGGCGCCCATGCGCCGCTCACCTTCGACCTGGTGGACACCTGGATGAAGCGCTCGCTCGGCGGCTGCCAGTACTTCGTCGCGCACCCGGGCGGTCGCAACTACGACACCTTCCCGGTGAATGCCTACGAGGCCGAGAGCCGGCGCCATTCGCGCTTCTCGCGCATGGGGCACACGCCGGGCCTGATGAGCACGCCGCCGGCGACCATCGAGTTGGCCGGAAGCCGCGAATTCCCCTTCACGCTCGACCTGCGACGCTAGGGCCAGGAATGCAGCGGGACCGGCCTTGGCCGGCCGCTGTATTGCCTCCGGCAAGGGGTGGGCAGCTACGCGAGTGAGCCAACCTGGGAGAGTCTTGCTTCAGCAGTGTGACAATCGACGCACCGTGGACCCAATGAACGAATCCCTCTTCGACGCGCAGGCGCTGGAAGCACCCGCAGCACTCGCGTCGGCGCTCGCTCCCCCTGCCGCGCCCGGCCATTTCGACGAATTGCGCGGCGCTGCCACGCCCGAGAGCACATCGCGCCTCGGCGTGCCGTCGCAACCTGCCCCGCTCTACGACGCAACCTCGGTGCCGCCTGCGGCACCCGCTCCCGATCCTGACGCGGGCGGGCCACGCGAGCATGCCCCCCTCTCCCCCTCGTGGGCGGGCTTCTTCGAACACCTGGGCGCCGGCGGCTTCGACGATCTTCCGCGGCGCGCGATCAGCCTGGAACGCCAGATCCGCGACAACGGCGTCACCTACAACGTCTATGCCGATGCCGATGGCCCGCAGCGGCCGTGGTCGCTCGACCTGTTCCCCCTGATCGTCTCGCCCGAAAGCTGGGCGCAGATCGAAGCCGGCGTACAGCAGCGCGTGCGCGTGCTCGACCGCGTGATGGCCGACGTCTACGGCCCGCAACAACTGCTGGCCGAAGGCCTGTTGCCGCCGGCGCTGGTGCAGGGTCATTCAGGCTACCTGCGCGCGATGCATGGCGTCCAGCCGCCCGGCGACACATGGCTGCACATCGCGGCCTTCGATCTTGCGCGCGGGCCCGACGGCAACTGGTGGGTCATCTCGCAGCGGACGCAGGCGCCTTCGGGGCTGGGCTACCTGCTCGAAAACCGCCTCGCCATCGCGCGGCAGTTTCCGCAGGCCTTCGAGAACCTGCATGTGCAACGCCTCGCCGCCACCTACAACGCGATGATGGAAGGGCTGCAGAACATGTGCCCGGCCGGGCAGCCGCCGCACATCGCCCTGCTCACGCCTGGCCCGTACAACGAAACCTACTTCGAGCATGCGTACCTCGCACGCTATCTCGGCGTCACGCTGGTCGAGGGCAACGACCTGACGGTGCGCGACCAGCGCCTCTACCTCAAGACACTGCAGGGCCTGCGGCCGGTGCACGGCCTGATCAAGCGGCTGGACGACCAGTACCTCGACCCGCTGGAGCTTCGGCCCGATTCCACGCTCGGCGTGCCGGGACTGCTGCAGGCCATTCGCGCAGGCAACGTGCTGGTGGCCAACATGCCCGGCTCGGCCTTCCTTGAATCGCCGGCGCTGCTCGGCTTCCTGCCCGCGCTGGCGCGGCGCCTCATCGGCGAGAAGCTGCGGCTGCCCGCACTGCCGACCTGGTGGTGCGGCGAACGTGCCGCCATGGAGGCTGTTCTGCCTCAACTGGCGGACTGCGCCATCAAGTCCACGTATCCCGGCGACGATTCGCACACCAGCTTCGACGCCGTGCTGGGCCGCCACATGGGCCGGCGCGAACTGGACGAATGGGCCGGCCGCATCGTGCGCCAGGGCGACGAGCACACCGTGCAGAGCTATCTGCCGCTGTCGCAGATGCCGACCTGGACGCAGGACCTGGGCCGCGGACACCTCGCCCCGCGCTCGGTGCTCTTGCGTGTGTTCGCCGTGAGCGACGGGCCGCGTTCGTGGCGAGTTCTCCCTGGCGGGCTCGCCCGGCTGGTCGGACCCGACGCGCAGATTGCCTCGATGCAGCGCGGCGGCAGCAGCGCCGATGTCTGGGTGCGGACCCACGGCGAGGTCGATCGCACCACGCTGCTGCAGCCGCATGCGACGCCGGCCTCCTTGGCACGGCATCGCGCACCGGTCACCAGCCGCGCAGCGGAAAACATGTTCTGGCTGGGCCGCTACACCGAGCGCGCGGAGAACGCCGTGCGCTTGGCGCGCCTCACCATCGACCTGCTGGGCGGCGAAGACCAGTCCTCGCGCGCCCTGCTGGTCTGGCTGCATCAGCTCGCGCTGCGCAACGCGCTGGTTTCACCCGAGGTGCCGAGCCTGCCCAAGTCCCGCCGCGTGTTCGAGCGTGCACTGATCGCGGAACTTGGCGACGTCGAGCAGGGGGGTAGCGTGGGCTACAGCCTGCGCTGCGTCCGCCAGTCCGCCGCCGCGGTGCGCGAGCGTTTGTCGCAGGACCACTGGAACCAGATCGTGCGCGCCGAGACCGACTTCCTGCGCCGCAGCGCCGAGCAGGCAAGCGAAAAAGGCGAAGGCGGCTACGCCACCGGCGCCGCGCTGCGTCTGCTCGAATCCGCGAGTACCGCGCTGGCCGCGATGACCGGCGCCCAGACCGATCGCATGACGCGCGACGACGCGTGGCGCCTGCTGTCCATCGGCCGGCACATCGAGCGCCTGGGATTCCTCTCCAGCGCGCTGGCGGCCGGCTTCGAGCACGGCTCGGTGCACGAGGTGAGCGGATTCGAGGCGATGGTGGCGCTGTTCGACAGCACGATCACCTTCCACGCACGCTACCAGCAGCGTCGCGACGTCGCGACCCTGGTCGACCTGCTGGTGCTCGACGGCGACAACCCGCGGTCCCTCGCCTGGGTCACGCAGACGCTGCGCAAGCGCATCGCGCGGCTGGCGGGCAGCGCGCCGGGCAAGCTCACGGCCCTCTCCCACGAGTTGCCCGATCCGGACACGTGGACGCTGGAGCACCTGTGCGAGACCGACACTGACGCGCAGCACCCTGCGCTGGTCAATCTGTTCACCGCCTGCGAGACGGCCGCCTACCATGTGTCGGATGCCATCGGAACGCGCTACTTCACGCTCACCTCCGAATCGGTGCGCTCCGTCGGAGCCTAGAAATGTTCGCCCCCCGGCTTGCCACTTCGTGTGCTTCGCCACCCCCCGAGGGGCAGGCGCGGCTCGCCTTGGGGCGGCCCGGCGGCGGCTGCTTGTAAGCTGTACGCCATGCTGCTCCACGTCACCCATTCCACGCGCTACGACTACACGCCGCCGGTCGAGACGGCGCAGCACCTGGCGCACCTGAAACCGATGGACACGCTGTCCCAGCGCCTGGTGAGCCACGCGCTGACGATCAGCCCCACGCCCGCCCAGCACAGCGAGGCGCCGGACGTCTACGGCAACACGCGCGCCTTCTTCGCGCTCGAATCGACGCATGAGGAACTCATCGTCACTGCCGAGAGCGTGGTCGATACCTCCCCGCCCGTCCTCTCGCCGGACGTTGACCGCGAACTGCCGTGGGAAGAGGTGCGCGAGCGCTTCCGCTACGTCAAGGATTCGGCCTTCGACGCGGCCTCGGACTTCGTCTTCCCTTCGCGCTACGTGCCGCGGCACGACGACTTCGCGGCTTACGCGCGGCCGAGCTTCGCGCCCGGCAGGCCGGCTTTCGATGTCGCGATGGATCTCACGCTGCGCATGTACCGCGACTTCGAATACGACTCCGACAGCACCGAGATCAGCACGCCGGCCATCGAAGCCTTGGCCCAGCGCCGGGGCGTCTGCCAGGACTTCGCCCACATCATGATCGCGTGCCTGCGCACCATGGGTCTGCCGGCGCGCTACGTCAGCGGCTACCTGCTGACGCAGCCCCCGCCCGGACGGCCGCGTCTCATCGGCGCCGACGCCTCGCATGCATGGGTGTCGGTGTACCTGCCCGGAGCAGATGGCCCCGGCGCGTGGGCCGACTTCGATCCGACCAATGGGCGCCAGCCGGGCGAGGACTATGTGACGCTCGCCATCGGGCGCGACTATTCCGATGTTTCGCCCATGCGCGGCGTGCTGCATGGCGGCGCCCGGCATACGCTCGACGTGAGCGTGACGGTGCGGCCGCTCGAAGAACTGCGCGAGGAAGCGGCACGCATCGCGCAATCGCAATCGCAATCGCAATCGCAAACCTAGAACAAGGAGCCTTCATGAGCGTCTATGACAAGCTTTCCAGCCTCGGCATCACGCTGCCGCCTGTCGCCATACCGGCCGCGGCCTACGTGCCTTTCGTCAAGACCGGCAATCTGGTCTTTCTCTCCGGCCACATCGCCAGGAAGGACGGCAAGCCCTGGGTCGGCCAGTTCGGCGCCACGATGTCCACCGACGAAGGCAAGCAGGCAGCACGCGCGATTGCCATCGACCTGCTGGGCACCCTGCACGCGGCCGTCGGAGACCTCAACAAGGTCCGGCGCATCGTCAAGCTCATGAGCCTGGTCAACTCGGTCGGCACCTTCACCGAGCAACACCTCGTGACCAACGGCGCTAGCGAACTGATCGCCGAAGTGTTCGGCAGCGAGAGAGGCGCGCACGCTCGCAGCGCCTTCGGGGTCGCGCAGGTCCCGATGGGCGCCTGCGTCGAGATCGAGCTGATCGCCGAAGTGGATTGAGGCCCATCCTCGTTGGACGACACCGATCGTCATTTGCTGAGCCTGCTCCAGGCGAACGCACGGGAGTCCGCAGCGCTGCTGGCGCGCAAGCTGGGCGTGGCCCGCACCACGGTCGTGGCCCGCATTGCGCGGCTGGAGCGCGATGGCGTGATAGCCGGCTACGGCGTGCGCCTCGGACAGCGACTCGAACACGCTGCGGTGCGCGCCTACTGCGGCCTGAGCGTCGCGCCCAAGATGGGCAGCGCTATCGTCCGTGCGCTCGAACGCCTGCCCGAAGTCGAGGAGTTGTGTGCCGTCAGCGGCCAGTACGACTACATGGTGTTCCTGCGCTGCGAGACCAACGAGCAGCTCGACGCCCTGCTCGACCGGATCGGCCTGATCGAGGGCATCCAGCACACGCACACCTCGGTGGTGCTCAGCCGCAAGGTGGACCGCCGCACCGCCGTCGCACCACCGCCCGCCGCTTGAATCGGCTTGTCGGCCGGCAGGCGTGCCGGCTCAGTCCAGGCGGATCTCTCCATCGAACTTGATTTTCAGGTTCAGCGCCGGAATCTCCAGCGTCATCGCAGCCGGCAGGTTCGCGTCACCCTGGATGGCGCCCGTCGCAAGCGCCTTCGCCACTGCCTGCTCGATGTCGCGCTGCGAACTGACGCCTACCATTTTGAGGAATTTCCGGACGCTGAGATTGAAGGCTTCTTCATTCATGGCGGTCTCCAAAGACTGCGTTGCGTTACTGGGACGGGATTGATTTTCGACCTCGGAAGGTTCAAATTCAACGACAGGAGTCCTGCCCCATGCCTGCCGTGCGCCATGCCGCTGTCGATGGCCTGTTCTACCCCGCGCAAGCTGCCGCCCTGCGGAAGCAGGTCGCGGAGTGCCTTGATGGCGTCGTCGTCGACGACGCTGCGCGGCGCCGCCCGAAGCTGATCATCTCCCCTCACGCCGGCTACGACTACTGTGGCGCGGTGGCGGCGCACGCCTATGCCTTGCTCGAACGCAGGCGCGAGCCGGTCGTCCGCCGCGTCGTACTGCTCGGACCGGCACATCGCGAATGGGTGTCCGGCCTCGCCGCACCCGGCGCACAGAATTTCGAGACGCCGCTCGGCCGCGTCCCGGTCGACGTCGCGGCGCTGGCCGATCTCGACAACCTGCCGCAAGTGGTCCGGAGCGACCGCGCTCACGAACGAGAGCATTCGCTCGAAGTCCAGCTGCCCTTCCTGCAAAGCGTGCTCGGCCACTTCGCGCTCGTGCCGCTGGTCGTCGGCGATGCCAGCGTGGAAGCCGTGGCACAGGTGCTGGAGAGGCTCTGGGGCGGCCCTGAGACGTTGGTGGTGATCAGCTCCGACCTGTCGCACTACCTCACTTACGAAAAGGCGCGGGCCATCGACCGCGCCACGGTGCAACGCATCCTGGGATTCGACGCCGATCTCTCGCCGTACGAGGCCTGCGGCTCGGCGGCCATCAACGGCGCGCTCCGGGCTGCGCGCCGCCATGGGCTGGTTCCGCGGTTGCTCGACCTGCGCAACTCCGGCGATACCGCGGGCGATCGTGATCGCGTCGTCGGCTACGGGGCCATCGCATTCGAGGAGCAGCCGTGACGAGCGTCGAGGCAACAGCCGGCCGCTGGTGGCATCGGCTCGACGACGGCCGCATCCAGTGCGACCTGTGTCCACGCGACTGCCGCCTGCACGAGGGCCAGCGCGGCATGTGCTTCGTGCGCCAGCGCGTCGGTGATGCGATGGTGCTGACGACTTACGGACGCAGTTCGGGTTTCTGCATCGACCCGATCGAGAAGAAGCCGCTCAATCACTTCTTTCCCGGCAGCAGCGTGCTGAGCTTCGGCACGGCAGGTTGCAACCTCGCGTGCAAGTTCTGCCAGAACTGGGACATCTCGAAGAGCCGCGAGACGGACCGACTGACGGACGCGGCCTCGCCTGAACGCATCGCCGAGGCAGCGCGAGCGAGCGGCGCCTCGAGCGTGGCCTTCACCTACAACGACCCCGTGATCTTTGCAGAGTACGCGATGGATACGGCCGACGCCTGCCACGCCCTCGGCCTGCACAGCGTCGCGGTGACGGCAGGCTACATGCATGCCGCGCCCCGTCGCGAGTTCTACGCCCGAATGGACGCGGCCAACGTCGACCTCAAAGGGTTCACCGAAAGTTTCTATTTCCAACAGACCGGCGCGCACCTTGCGCCCGTGCTCGACACGCTGCAATACCTTCGCCACGAGACCGATTGCTGGTTCGAGATCACGACGCTTCTGATCCCCGGCCACAACGACAGCGACGCCGAGATCGACGCGATGACGCGCTGGATCGCCGACCGCCTGGGTCCCGACGTGCCGCTGCACTTCACCGCCTTCCACCCGGACTACCGGATGCTGGACGTGGAGCCGACGCCGCCAGCCACGCTGACGCGGGCGCGCGCCATCGCGCTCGGGAACGGCCTGCACCACGTCTACACCGGCAACGTGCATGACGTCGAAGGCGGAACGACCCTCTGCCCCGTCTGTCACGCGGCGCTGGTACGGCGCGACTGGTATCTCGTCCTCGATTGCCAGCTCGACGCGAGCGGCGAATGCCCGCATTGCGGCACACGGATTGCGGGCAGATTCGAAGCCTTTGCACGCGGCTTCGGCCGCCGGAGGATTCCGGTGCGCCTCGCGGCGTAGTCCTTGCTTCAGCCGAACCGGATGCCCTGTGCCAGCGGCAGCTCGGTCGAGAAGTTGATGGTGTTCGTCGTGCGCCGCATGTATTGCTTCCATGCGTCCGAGCCGCTCTCGCGGTCGCCGCCCGTTTCCTTCTCGCCGCCGAATGCACCGCCGATCTCTGCGCCACTCGGACCGATGTTCACGTTGGCCATGCCGCAATCCGAGCCCGCCGCGGAGATGAATCGCTCGACCTCGCGCAAGTCGTTCGAGAAGATGCACGACGACAAGCCTTGTGGAACGTCGTTGTGGATCGCAATCGCCTGATCGAGGTCGTCGTAGGCCAGCACATGGAGCAACGGGCCGAAGGTTTCGCGCCGGACCAACTCTGTCTGCGCCGGCATGTCGGCAATGGCGGGGCGCACGTAGTAGGCCCTCGGGAAGCGCTCGGCCAGCACGCGATCGCCGCCGAAGAGAATGCGGCCGCCCTGCGCCTCGACTTCGGCGACGGCATTCCGCAGGGCGTCGTAAGCGGCCTCGTCGATCAGCGGGCCGACCAGCGTGCCCTCTTCCAGCGGATGACCGATGTGCAGGCTTTCGTAGGCCGCCAGCAGCTTCGCCACCAAGGCCTCCTTGACCGTGCGATGAACGATGAGCCGGCGCAGCGAGGTGCAGCGTTGGCCAGCGGTGCCCACCGCACTGAACAGGATCGCCCGCAAGGCCATGTCGAGATCGGCCGCCGGCGTGACGATCATCGCGTTGTTCCCGCCGAGTTCGAGGATGCGCCGGCCGAATCGCGCCGCCACACGCGGACCAACCTCCCGGCCCATGCGCGTGGAGCCGGTCGCGGACACCAGCGGAATGTCGGGGCTGTCGACCAGCGCCTGCGACTGCGCCGCGCCACCGATCACGATCTGCGCGAGCCCCCGCGGTGCGCCGTGTCCGAAGCGCGCGATCGCGCGTTCCAGCGCCCTGAAGGTCACGAGGCCGGACAGCGGCGCTTTCTCCGACGGCTTGAAGATCACGGGGTCGCCGCACACCAGCGCGATGGCGGCATTCCAGGCGAACACCGCGCTCGGAAAGTTGAATGCCGTGATGACCGCCACCGGCCCCAGCGGGTGGTACTGCTCCATGATCCGGTGGCCCGGCCGTTCCGACACGATGGTCCTGCCGTAGAGCTGCCGCGACAGGCCGAGCGCGAATTCGCAGATGTCCACGCCCTCCTGCACTTCGCCCAGCCCTTCCTGGGCGATCTTGCCGACTTCGAGCGAGATGACCTGGCCGATATCGACCTTGGACTTGCGCAGTTCCTCGCCCCAGAGCCGCACCAGTTCGCCGCGCGAGGGCGCCGGCACTTCGCGCCAGAGCCGAAATGCGGCCTGCGAACGCGCGACCACCTCGGGCATCGACGCGGCCGGCGTCTCATGCAGGTGCGCGAGATCGGCGCCGTCGATGGCCGAGCGCACGCGCAGTGCGCCGCCCGAGAGTTGCGGCGCGGTGATTCCGCAGCGTTCGAGAACAGCTTGTACGTCACTCATGCTTGTGGCTCCTTCCGGTTCCGGCGTCGTGCCTGAGGCGGCCAAGTATGTGCGAAGGTCTGGCCGCGAGGCGCACTCGCGTGTTCGGCGCCGGCGCCTGCGTCACCCAGGCCCGCGTAGCAACTGCCGACCCGCGTAGCGAGGAAAGCTTCGAGCGCAACCTGCTCCTGCCCGACGAAGCCGCACACAGGCAACTGCCCATTGCGCAGCAGTTCGAACACGCCCACGACCCCGGCAGCCGTCGCCAGCTCGATGGCGGTACGGTCCACGCCGCGCAGCCGGCCGCCGTGGATGCGGGCCATGCGCGTCTCCTGCTCGAAACGGCCATGGCGCAATCCCGAAGCCGATGCGAACACGATCACCTTGTCTTCACGGCTGTGCGGCACGGCGTGGTCGAGAACCTGCCTCAGCAGATCGCGACGCTCGATCAGGCGGAGGTCGTGCAGCAGCAACGCCATGGCATCGCGGTGACCAGGGTAGCGGAGGGTCTTGTAGTCGAGGTTCCGCACACGCCCCGCAAGCGTCTCGCAGAGCGTGCCAAGCCCGCCCGAGGTGTTGAAGGCCTCAAAACTTTCCCCGTCGAGCATCAGCGTCTCGAGTCCTTCGAGCGGTTGCGCGGACACCGGATGGCCCTGCACGATGGCCGCGCACGGATGACAGTACTCGTTGATGACGCCGTCGATGCTCCATGTGAAGTTGTAGCGCAGTCCGTTGGTCGCGTGGCGCGAAAGCGCGCCGACACGCAGGTGAAGGTCGTAGAGCTCGTCGAAGCGATTTGCAAGGTGGCCTCCCAGCATCCCGATCACGCCGGGTGCAAGGCCGCTCTGCGGCATCAGCACCGTAGGGGAACCCTCTGCCATGGCGCGGATGGCGGCTGTGGCGGCGACGTCTTCCGTCAGGTCGAAGTAGTGCACGCCGAGGGATCGGGCTGCCGCCGCGACGTTCGATGCGAGATAGAAAGGCAGCGCATTGATCACGACGTCATGGCCCAGCATCGCGGCGGCGAGCGCGGTGTCGTCCTCGACATTGACGATGATGCACTGCACCAGTCGATCGCCGGGCTCGTGCCGACGTAGCTCACGGTCTGCGAGCGTGACAGGCAGCCGGTGGTACTCGGCCACCATGTCGGCGACCGTGCCGCCGACCTTGCCAGCGCCCAGAACGAGGACCTTGCGGATGTCGATCGGATTCATGGGGCACTCCTTCGTATTCGGTCACCGGACTGAAGGAACTCTAGAAGGGCCCGCTGGCAGGAGGAAGCCGGCATTGCGTCGAATGCGCACGGCGTTTGGGCGAAATGACGGGGCGAACGCTCGAATGGTCAGCGCGCCAGCGGCAAGAAAAATCTTCTGCGTTGTAAAGCCGTTGACATACGGTGCGTCCGGGCGTTCCTAAACTGGGTCGCAACGCCGAATCACAGAGCCAGCGCCCGCCGCCTCAATCCGTCCGGATCCCGAATCACGCAATGCGACTTGACCATCTCGATCATCCCCTGGTCCTGAAGCTGGGTCAGCACGTTCGAGGTCATGACGCGGCTCAGGCCGGCGATGTTGGCCATCTCCTGGTGCGTGAAGGAAATGCGGATCGCAACGCCCGCGGCGTGCGCCTCGCCGTAGGTGTCGGCCAGTTGCACCAGATGGTGGATCACCCGCTGGGCGGCAGTGGCCTGGCTCAGGAGCAGGTTCTGGTGGGCGAGCACGCGCAGCTTGACGTTCATCAGCCAGAGCACCTGGCGCAGGCACTCGGGGTCGCGCTCGATGCAGTGCAGCAATTGCTGCCGCTCGACCTGCCGTGCCACCACGTCCGACGAGGCCACCGCAGTCACCGAATGGCGGCCGTCCAGGAAGGCGCTGCATTCCCCGACCAGCCCGTGGGTGCCGACGATGGCCATGTGCTTCTCGTGTCCGGACTCCGACAACAGCACCAGCCGTACGCGCCCGTGCTCGACGACGAGCACATGGTTCACCGGGTCGCCCTGCGAAAACAGGGTCTGGCCCTTGCTGAAGCGCACCGTTGGCGCGCCGCCTGCCGTCAGCGTCTTCCAGGCGAAGTGCGGCACCTCGATCCATGCCGAGGGGGACGTCGCCGTGTCTCCGTTCTTGTTCATCGTCTCAAGGCCTTGTCGTTGCGCAAGGCGATTTCATGAATCATCCATTCTCTGCGTACCGCAAGCTCTTCCCTATCCTGGACAACGCGGTCCAGCTCTCCAGTTGCTCGCAGAGCGCGCTCAGTCTGCCCGTGCGGCAGGCCATCGACGACTACCTCGATGCCTGGGTGAGGCGCGGCGCCGACTGGGGCTACTGGATGGAGCAGGTCGACCTGGCGCGCGCGGAGTTCGCTCGCATGATCCATGCCGATGTGGATGACATCGCGATGCTAGGGAGCGTGTCGGACGCGGCTTCCAGCATTGCCTCGGCGCTCCGCTTCGAAGCGGATCGCCGCGGCATCGTCACGACCACGCTGGACTTCCCGTCGATCTGCCATGTCTGGCTGGCTCAGCAGCCCCGCGGCGCGCAGGTTCGCTTCGTGCAGGCGGAGGCCGGCGACACGGGCACGACGAACCGCATCGTAGACACCATCGATGCACAGACGGCCCTGGTGTCCGTTTCGCATGCCTGTTTCTATGACGGCCAGATCGTCGACATCGACGCCACCGGCCGGGCATCGCGCGAACGCGGCGCCATCCAGTTCGTCGATGCCTATCAATCCGCCGGCTCCATCGCGATCGATGTTCGCGAACAGGCCGTCGACATCCTCGCGAGCGGCGCACAGAAATATCTGCTGGGCATTCCTGGCATCGCCTTCCTGTATGTGCGCCCCGACCTCGCGAGGCGGCTGACGCCCACGGTCACCGGCTGGTTCGGCCGCGTGAACCCGTTCGAGTTCAACCCCGCCAACCTCGATTTCGCGGCGGGAGCGACCCGCTTCAATACGGGCACACCGCCCATGATGTGCGCCAGCGTGGCCCGCGCCAGCATGAGCCTGCTGAACGAGATCGGCATACCGGCGATCGAGGCCTATCTGACTCGGCTTTCGGCGGTCGCCATAGAGGAAGCGGCGCGCCTCGGCCTTTCGATTGCAAGCCCGACCGCCCCATCCGCCAAGGGCGCCAACACGGCCATCCGCATCCCCAATGCGGCGCAGGTGGAGGCACAGATGCTGCAGGCCGGCTATGTGGTCTCTGCACGCAACGACGTCATCCGTGTCGCGCCGCACTTCTACAACACCGCTGACGACGTCGTGGGCGCCTTGCGCGAACTCGCGCGTCTGACGCGATGATGCCCATGCGAAACCCCACCGAGGACACCCCCAGCTCGCATTGCGCCTCGGCCGAATGCCGGGTGTCTGCGCAGCGGGCCCTGGCCTTCCTTGCCGATGGCCTGCAACTCGGGCGTTGGGCGCTGGGATGCTGGCAGACGGAAGCCGTTGGCGATGGCGTCGTGCGCGGCCATTCGCTGTTTGATGATCAGCCGGGCTATGTGCGTCCCGTGATGGACGAGGCACGCATGACCGTGGTCTACTACGTCGGCGGCACGCCCGACGTGCTGAGCCCTCGCATCAGCGCGGTGGTCGAACCCCTCGCCGCGGCGGACGGCGCCGACGAGTCATGCCGCATCAGCCTGCTCGCGACGCGCACGCCCGACATGGACAACGCCCGATGGCTGCGCCTCGTGCATTGCCATGAAGTAGAAGTGCTGCTGATCCAGGCCCGCCTCGACCTTCAGACCGCATCGCCGCGCACCACGCCACTCGCCAGTTCTTTGAAACCACGATGAGGAAGAGATCATGAATCGACGCCATTTCGGCCAGGCATTCGCGGCAGCCTTGCTTGCTCCGGCGCTCTCGTCGCCTTGGAGCGCCAACGCCAGCACCAAGGCCTACACCGGGCCCATCCGCGTGCTGGTCGGCTTTCCGCCGGGCGGCGCCACGGACGTGGTCGCGCGCGCCGTGATCGACAAGCTGGGCAAGACCATGAGCGGCCAGGTGTTCGTCGTCGACAACAAGCCGGGCGCCGGAGGGCAGATCGCCGCACAGCTGCTCAAGGCGGCACCCGCGGACGGCTCGACCATCATGCTGTCGATCGACCACACGCAGGTGATCATTCCCCTGACCATCGCCGCTGCCGGCTACGATCCGGTGGCCGACTTCACCGCCCTGGCAGGCGTGGCGAGCTACTACAACGTGCTCGCCGTCAGCGCCGCCACCGGCGTGAAGACCATGGCCGAGCTCGGCACATGGGTGAAGGCGCATCCGAACGAAGCGAACTATGGAATTCCCGCCGCCGGCAGCGTTCCGCAGTTCATCGGCCACGTCATCGGCAAGTCCTTCGGCGTGACGATGAACTCGGTGCCCTACAAGGGCGGCGCTCCCATGGTGCAGGACCTGCTCGCAGGACAGATTCCGATCGGCATCGCCTCGATGACGGAGCTGATCGAATACCACCGCGCCGGCAAGGTCCGCATCCTGGGCAGCTCGGGCCAGGAGCGCAGCAAGACCGCACCTGAGATCCCCACCTTCCAGGAGCTGGGCTTCAGCGGAATCGACAAGAACCCGTGGCTGGCCTTCTTCGGACCGAAAGGGATGCCTCCGGATTTCGTCGACCAGTTCGACCTCGCGATGAAGACGGCGCTGGCGCAGCCCGACCTCCAGGAGCGCCTTGCGAAGATGGGCAACGAGGTCACGGCCGCCTCGTCGAAGGAAGTCGGACAGTGGGTGATCGATGCCAATCGCAACTGGAGCAAGGTGATCCGGGAATCGGGCTTCAAGGCGCAATGAACACCGAGATACGCATGGGACGCGAATTCATCCAGAGCGGATCGCGCTGGGAAGAGCTGGCCGGCTACTCGCGCGCCGTGGTCGACGGCGAGTGGGTCTTCGTCTCCGGCACCTTGGGCCAGGTCTTCGCCACCGGTGAGTTTCCGGCCACGGCGCAGCAGCAATGCGAGGTCGCGCTCGACACGATCGAAGCCGCGCTCTCGCAAGCGCGCTCGAGCCTCGCCGACGTGGTCCGTGTACGCGTCTACGTTCCGGACCGCGCCGACGTGATCGCCGTCAGCGAAGTGCTCCGCCGCCGCTTCAATGCCAACCGCCCGGCCAACACCACGCTGTGCAGCGCGTTGGCCGTGGAAGGCGCCAAGGTCGAACTCGAAGTGACCGCGCGGCGGCAGATCTGAGCCGCGCAGGGGTTTGTGAATCGTCTTTTCTCGATTGGATCTTTTGATGACCATCCTCACGCAACTCGCCCAATCCCTGCGCAACGGTTCGGTTCGCGCGATCGACCTCACACACACCTTGAGCGAGGACTTCCCTGCCCTGCAACTGCCGCCACAGTTCGGCCAGGTCTCCCCGTTCAAGATGGAACGCATCTCGCACTACGACGAAGCCGGGCCCGGCTGGTACTGGAACAACTTCTCGTGCGGCGAACACACCGGCACGCATTTCGACGCGCCGGCACACTGGGTGACCGGCAAAGACCACCCTCGCAACACCGTCGACACCATTGCGCCCGACAACTTCATTGCGCCGGCGGTGGTGGTGGATGCGAGCGCCGAAGTGGCGCAGGACGCTGACTGGCTGCTCACCGTCGAGTTCCTGCAGGCCTGGGAAGCGCAACACGGCCGAATCCCCGAAGGCGCCTGGGTGTTCCTGCGCACCGACTGGTCCAAGCGCCTCGGCGACCCGGCGGCCTTCGTGAACATGCGCGAAGACGGCGCCCATACGCCGGGCCCCACGCAGGCAGCGGTGGAGTGGCTCATCCATGAGCGCAAGGTGCATGGCTTCGGCGTCGAGACGATCAACACCGACGCCGGGCAGTCCTATGCCTGGCCACTGGCCTACCCCTGCCACACACTCATGCACGGCGCCAACCGGTACGGCCTGCAATGCCTGAAGAACCTCGACCAGCTTCCACCCACGGGCGCACTGATCGTGTCCGCACCGCTGAAGATTCAGCAGGGTTCCGGCAGCCCGCTCCGGGTACTGGCACTCGTCGAAGGTTGACAACCGAGCGATCAAGCCCTCAGGCGGCTCAGGCACTGCTGCTGGTCAGCGGCCATTTCGCCTTCAGTTGGGCGATGGTCCCATTGAAGACGTTGACGTCGATGTCCGGCCTCGTTCCGGGGATGGGCAATTGCACCAGGATCTCGCTCGAGAACTGCCAGAGGGAATAGGTCGGCCAGACGCCGGTCGGGAAGTCACTGACCGAACTGCGGAAGCGCGCGTACCACAACGGTGTCCTGGCGAAATCGGTGTTCCTGAAGTTCGCGGAGATGAGCTTGGCGCTCGCGTGATTGGTGTAGAGGACCGGAAAGCGGCCCGTGCGCTCCTTCACTCGCTTGATGAACCGCAAGGCCTCGGCCGCATCCATGAGTTCGTCGGAGGTGGCATCCTCCAGGTCGAGCGAGATCAGTTCGCCCGCTTCCGGCTTGACGGTGTCGATGTAGTGGTCGGCCTGTGCCTCGGGCTCCCCGGTCAGGCCCCAGTGATACGACCCCCACAGGTAGCCGCGCTGCTTCGCCTCGGCCTTTCGCGCGAAATAACCGCTGTCGATGCGCGTCGTGCCGATCGTGGACTTGTGGATGATGGCGACCACGCGCCTTTCAGTCTGAAGCTTGTCCCAGACGATGGTGTTGTCCGCAAAAGCATCGATGACCAATGCAGTGTCGGGGTTGGTCCATGGACGATCGAATTCACCTGTGGGCATGGGGATCCTTCACGCGTTCAATGTTTGGAAGATGAGGCCTGCAGTCCAACGGCCATCGCGCGGAAGTGCTTCTTGCCGCCCGGCGCGTCCTTGCACTTCTCGCCTCCGGCGGAAACCTCTCCGTCGTCGCTCAGCACGTACACCGTCCCCGGTGTCTCTCCCTTCACCTCGAAGAGAGCTTCCGGGTTCAGACCGAATCCAAGGCTCTTCGCCTTGACAGGCTTCGATCCGGGGCCCGCCCAGCGATAGAGCCTGAAATCCAGTGCCTTGGGATTGAGGGAGCGATCGTCATGCGCACCGGCAACGATCACGTAGCCGCCATCCACCCACTCGATGCTTCGAATCCCGCGCCTTCCCAGGTCGAGAGCGATCAGGTCTCCGAACTGCGGATCAGCGGCCGAATCGATCACCGCGGCCGGGTTGAGGAGCGGCAGGACCAGTGCCTTCCCCTTCGGCCTCGGGTTCCGGAATCCGATCAGCAGGCGTCCGTCAGGGGTCGCGGCAAGGCCTTCGATATTGAGGCCCTCCCCGCTCTTCGGCGCGAACTGGGACGCATCCTTGAGCACCGCGAAGCGTGGGTCCGCGCCGATGAAATCCAGCAGCTTCGTGTAGGGCGGCGTCGAGACCGCCTTGACAGTCGGTACATCGCCTGTCTCGTCGATGCTTGTCGCGAAGAAGCGCAGCCGGCTGGGCTCGACCTTCGCCTTCTTGTCCCTGCCATGCGATGCAATCCAGTAGATGCGATTTCCGACGCGGGCTGCACCCTCGACATCCGATTCCTTCTTGTCGGCGCCACGGAGGTAGCTGGTCAGGTCGATCTGGGCCTTGGAGTCCGACTCGCCGAAACGGTAGACGTGGAAAACGTTGCGCTCGTCCTCGCCCACCACAAAATGGTTCTTGCCGATCGCAATCGCCGCGGACGCGTCGCAGATGCCCTCGTAGACGGTTTCTGCCGCGATGCCGGGCCGGATCGCGACGCAGGCCAGCGCGAGCATTACGGCGCACGGTTTCCAGGGACGTCGGGGCACAGTCATGTCGATGCTCCTCGCAAGCCGCCTCATGCGGGGCGTGCTCGTCACGAAACAGAAGTCTGCAGGGCAGAGAGAGTGTGCGCGCCATCCGTGCTGAAGCGCATCCGCCCAATGAGGGAGAGGCGATCAGGCCGTTGCGGACCGATCAAGCCCCAGCCGACGATCCGCGAACCACCAGTTCGCCCGGCAGCAACAACTGCCGCGCAGGTCCTTCGAGGCCGCGCAGGCGCTCGATGAGGCAGGTGGCCGCGGCGCGCCCGATGGCGTCGGTCGGCTGCGCGACGGCGCTCAGTCCGGGACCGATCAACGGGGCCCATTCGGCATCGTCGAAGCCGACGAAGCCGACATCCGTACCAAAGCCCAGCCCCATCCGCGCCATGGCCGCGGCCACGCGCAGCGTGACCACCGCATTGCCCGCCAGGACGGCGACGCGGCGGCCGCGCCTGGCACGCTTGCGCAAGGCACCCAATGCGGCCTCGAGGGCATCGCCATCGTCCCCCGTGCATTCGAAAACCTCGCCCGCCACGCGCGGCTCGTGCGCGGCCATGCACGCGCCGAAGGCCGCCGCGCGTTCGCGCCGCGAGCTCACGCCCTTCAGCGGCTCGGTGATGTAGAGCAGTTCTCGATAACCGCCTTCGACGAGATGCCCGCAGGCCATCTTCATCGCGGCCACGTTGTCCAGCGAGACGAAGTCGGTGTGCATGCCGGCGTGCCTGCGGTCCACCAGCACGGCCGGCTTGCCGTGCAAGGCGTCGGCATCGACAAGGCCTGCACCACGTCCCAGCGTGTTGAGGATGAAGCCGTCGACCTGGTAGCCGGCGAGCGCGTCGATGGCCTCGCGCTCGCGGTCGATGTCGTTGCCGAGGTTGAACAGCATGACCAGGTAGCCGGCATCCTGGCAGGCCTTCTCGGCGCCGCGAAGTACGGCGACCGAATAGGGGTTGGTGATGTCGGCCACGATCAGGCCGATCAGGCGCGAGCGGCCGTGGCTCAACGCCTGCGCCATGGGACTCGGCGTGTAGGCCAGTTCGGCCACCGCGGCTTCCACGCGGGCTGCGATGTCGGGGCTCAGCAGGCGTTCGCGGTGGTTGAGGAATCGCGAGACCGTGGCCTTCGACACGCCGGCCGCCTTGGCCACGTCCGCGATGGTTGCGCGACCCTGCCGCTGCATGGGAGCCCTGACGTTCAAGCGGAGGCCATGTCGAAGACGGCCAGGGGCTTCTCGCCGGCCAATGCGCGCAGCAGATTGGTGGTCGCGAGCTCGGCCATTGCATGGCGCGTCTCGTGCGTGGCCGAACCGATGTGCGGCAGCGGCGTCACGCGCGGATGCGTGCGCAGCGGCGACGCCATGGGAAGCGGCTCGGTCGCAAAGACGTCGAGACCCGCCGCGCGCAGCGTGCCCTGGTCGAGCGCTGCGAGCAACGCATCTTCCTGCACAGTGGCCCCACGGCCGCCATTGATGAAGATGGCGCCCGGCTTCATCGCGCCGAACACCTTCGCGTCGATCATCCCGCGCGTGCTGTCCGACAGCGGCAGCATCGCGACGACGATGTCGGAACGCGCGAGCAGTTCATCGAGCGGCGTGTGCATTGCAAGGCCCTGCAATTCCGGCGCCTGCGTGGCGAGATCGACCGCGCGTCGCGCGTGATAGAGCACCGGCATGCCGAAGCCGAGCGCGGCACGTCGCGCGATCGCCTGGCCGATGCGGCCGAAGCCCAGGAGGCCGACCGTCTTGCCGTGCACGTCGAAGCCGAACAGGTCCTCGCCGACGTTCTGGGTCCACCGACCCTCGCGCACCAGGTTCGACAGTTCGACCACGCGGCGGCTGGTCGCCATGAGCAGTGCGAAGACGGTGTCCGCCACTGTCTCGTCGAGCACGCCGGGCGTGTGGCACAGCATGATGCCGCGCGCATGGAGCGCTGCCAGCGCGTAGTTGTCGACGCCGACCGATACGCTGGAAACCACTTCGAGCTGCGGCGCGCACGCGAGCAATGCATCGTCGATGGGAAAACTCGAGCCGATCAAGCCGTGGGACGTCGGCAACGCCGCGTCGAAGGCCGCGCGTTGCGCCGCCGCGCGCGGATTTGCGACGGTGACTTCGTGTGCCACGCGCAAGCGCGCCAGCTGGTCATCCGGCAGCTCCCGGAAAACGAGGATGTTCTTGCGCGTCATAGCCGGGCCTCTTCGAGTTGCGCCCGCGTGGGCAGGCCTTCCGTATCGCCGAGCACCTGCACGGCGCGCGCGCCGATCCAGGCGCCGCGCCGGACAGCTTCAGGCACCGTCCTGCCTTCGAGCAGCGCGCTCACCACGCCCGCCGCGAAGCCATCGCCGGCACCCACGGTGTCGACGATCTCCTTGACCGGGAAGCCTTCGACCCGTCCCGTGCCTGCCACGTCGCTGTCGTAGTAGGCGCCCTCGGCGCCGAGCTTCACGACCACCAGCCTGGCGCCGCGCTGCCGGTAGAAATGCGCCACACCTTCCGGCGTGCTCTCGCCGGTCAGGAACAGGCCTTCTTCCATGCCCGGCAGCACCCAGTCCGCGCGGGCCGCGAGATCGTTGATGGTGTTGCGCATCACCTCGGGCGAGGACCATAGCGTAGGCCGAAGATTGGGGTCGAAGGAAATCGTGCGGCCTGCCTGGCGCATCACGTCCATGGACTTTGTCGCCGCCTGCAGGCTGGTGCTGGAGATGGCTGCGAACACGCCGGTCGCGTGCAGGTGCCGTGCGGAGCGCAGCCAGGCTTCATCGATGTCGGCCGGGCCCATCTGGCTTGCAGCCGACCCTTTTCGGTGGTATTCCACCGGCGGATCGCTGCCGTCCGTCACGCGGCCCTTGAACTGGAAGCCGGTGCGCTGCGTCGCATCGGTGATCACATGAGAGCAGTCGATGCCCTCGCCCTGCATGGCGGCGAGCAGCGCGCGGCCCATCGAGTCGGTGCCGAGCCGGCTGGCCCAGCCGACCTTCAGGCCCAGGCGCGAAAGGCCGATTGCCACGTTGGTCTCGGCGCCGGCCGTTCGCTTGTGGAAGGCCGTGGCGTTCTCTATCGGACCTGGCTGGTCGGCCACAAGCAGCAACATGGCTTCGCCGAACAGCGCGACATCGAAGGAAGGATGGGTCATGGCGTGGCTCGCAAGGAACGGATGTGCGAGACCTGGTCGCGCGTGATGGCGAACAGGTCATCGCCGATCAAAGGATATTCGATGGCGTGCGGCACGTCGGCCGGGAGCGCACGCAGCACAGCGCGCCAGGGCGCCACCGATTCGGCGAGCGGCACCGCCACCCACTTGGCCGGCAGTCGCTGTGCGCCTTTGCAATGTACGTAGCGCACGCGGCGGCCCAGTGCCTGCGCGGCCTGCAACGGGCATTCACCGACCCAGTGCCAGTTGCCCATGTCGAATGTCATGCCCAGGTCGAGCCCCGCACGGTCGGCGGCGTCGAAGAAGGCCTGCAATGCGGGCAGCGTGCCGGCGGAAACGGTCTGGTCGTTCTCGATCACGAGTTCGATGCGGGTTTCGGCGAGCTGCACCTTGAGGCCCCACAGCGATCCGTGCGACGACGGACCGAAGGCGCCGATCGACATCTTGAGCCGCTTCGCGCCCAGCGTGGTTGCCGCCGCGATGCCGCGCCCGAGGGCCGCGCTGTCGAGCCAGCCGCCTTCGGCCCAAAGACCTTCGGGGCTGGAGTAGACCGAGGCAAGTCCCGCCAGCGCCGGGAGTTCAGTCGCCGGATCGCGCAGCAATTCGCCACGCACCTCCACGCTGTCCGCGCCGGCAGATCTGGCGAGTTGCGAACACCACAACTGGCCGTGGCGCCCGATTTCCGCGGCGCCGAACGATGAAAGGGAAATGAGGATCGGCGTCATACGGCGAACTCCGCCCCCGCTTGCGGGAAGTACCGCGGATCCGGCTTGGCCGGGCCGCCTGTATTGCCCCCCGAAAGGGCGTGCAGAGCCACTCGAAGTGGGCGAGGCTGGGAGTCAGCCATGATGCGAACTGAGGATCTGGCCGAGGAACTGGCGCGTCTTCTCGTGCTTCGGATTGCCGAAGAATTCCGTGGGTGGGCCTTGCTCCACGATCTTGCCGTCGGCCATGAAGATCACGCGGTCCGCCACGCTGCGCGCGAAGCCCATCTCGTGGGTAACGCACAGCATGGTCATCCCGTCGTCGGCCAGGCCGATCATGGTGTCGAGCACTTCCTTGACCATCTCGGGATCGAGTGCCGAGGTCGGCTCGTCGAACAGCATGATCTTCGGCGCCATGCACAGCGCACGGGCGATCGCCACGCGCTGCTGCTGGCCACCGGAGAGCTGGCTCGGGTACTTGTGCGCCTGTTCCGGGATGCGCACTCGCGTCAGGTACTTCATCGCCACCTCTTCCGCCTGCGGCTTGCTCATGCCGCGTGAGCGCATCGGTGCCAGGGTGCAGTTCTGCAGGATGGTGAGATGCGGGAACAGGTTGAACTGCTGGAACACCATGCCGACCTCGGCACGCACTGCGTCGACGTTCTTGCCGCCGGCCGTGAGGTCGATGCCGTCGACCACGATCCGACCCTTCTGCACCGTCTCGAGACGGTTGATGCAGCGGATCAGCGTCGACTTGCCTGAGCCCGACGGCCCGCAGATCACAATGCGCTCGCCGGTGCGCACCGAGAGGTCGATGTCGGTCAGCACCTGGAAGGTGCCGTACCACTTGTTCACCGCCTCGAGCCGGATGATCGTCTCGGCGCCAGCGTGAGTCGCGACTGCATCGGTCATGTGTGCTCCCTGAAAGGCCTATGGGCTTACTGCAGCTTGGGCAGGTCGGTCTGGAGCCACTTCTGATAGAGCTTGTTGAGCTCGCCATTGGCCGTGTTCTTGGCGATGAACTCGTTCACGTTCTTGAGCAGGTCGTCCTGGCCCGGGCGCATTGCGATGCCCATGTTCTGCTGTACCAGCGTGAACTTGTTCTCGAAGGTATTGGCCGGAACGCGCTTGGCGATCTGCGCCGCGACGGTGGTGGACGCGCCGATCGCGTCGACCTGTCCCGACATCAGCGCCTGCATGGCCGACGCGTCGTCGTCGAAGCGGCGGATCTCGGTGCCTTCGGGCGCGGCCTTGGTCACGGCCACGTCCTGCGTACTGGCGCGGGCCACGCCCACGCGCACGCCCTTCAGGTCGGCGGCGCTCTTGATTGGCGCGCCGGTCTTGCCATACAGCACGATGGTCGCGGCCGCATACGGCTGCGAGAACTGCACCTGCTTGGCGCGCTCCGGCGTCACCGCGAGCGAAGCCACCAGCAGGTCGACCTTGTTGGTCAGCAGGAAGGGAATGCGGTTCGGGCCCGTGACCGGCACGATATTGGCCTTCACGCCCCAGTCCTTGGCCAGCAGCTTGGCGACGTCGGCGTCGTAGCCGTCCGGCTGGTTCTGCGCGTTGGTCGTGCCGTAGGGCGGGAAGTCGACGAGCATGCCGATGGTGATCTCACCCTTCTTCTTGATGTCGGCCACGCTCTGGGCGGATGCGAAAGGGGCGAAGGCAGTCAGCGCGGCGCCAAGGCCCAGGGCTGCAATCGCAGCGCGACGGGTGGTCAAGAGGATCATGTCGAGTCTCCTAGATTAAGAACAGAAACACAGAGGAAGGGTTCGGCGACGCGCTCATCTCGCGAGGGCGCGCGCCCTCTTGCGCTCCATGCGCGCGGCCAGCAGCGACAGCGGCCAGCAGATGACGAAATAGATCGCGGCCACCGTCGTGAAGACATGCAGCGGCTGGAAGGTCGCGTTGTTGATGATCTGCCCGGCGCGCGTGATCTCGGTGAACCCGATGATGGCCGCGAGCGAGGTGCCCTTGATGATCTGCACCACGTAGCCCACGGTCGGCGGCAGCGCGATCTTGAAGGCCTGCGGCAGCACCACGTCACGCATGCGCGAGGTGTAGTTGAGATTGAGCGCCTCAGCCGCTTCCCACTGGCCGCGTGGAATGGCCTCGATGCAGCCGCGCCAGATTTCGCCGAGGAAGGCGGCGCTGTTGAGCACCAGCGCCACGCCCGCCGCGATCCAGGGATTGATGTCGAAACCCAGCACCGGTGCGCCGAAGAAGATCAGGAACAGTTGCAGCAGCAGGGGCGTGCCCTGGAAGATCTGGATGAAGCCGGTGGACAGCACACGCGCCACCTTGCTCTCGGAGGTGCGACCCAGCGCAATGACCAGCCCCAGGATCGCCCCGCCGACAAAGGCGATGAGCGACAACGCCAGCGTCCACTTGGCCGCTTCGAGGATGAACAGGAATTCGGGAAAGCCGAAAGTACGCATGGTGTTCAGCGCCGATCCGGATAGTTGAGCGTGCGCTTGTAGATCAGCTTGAACAGCGCCGAGAAGGACAGCGCCAACGCCAGGTAGATGCACGCGACCACGATGTAGATCTCGAAGCTGCGGAAGGTCTGCGACTGCAGGTTGGCCGCGACCGAGGTGAGGTCATCGGCCGAGATCACCGACACCACCGCCGAACTCAGCATCAGCAGGATGAACTGGCTCGTCAGCGCCGGGTAGATGGCCTTGAGGGCGGGCTTGATGATCACGAAGCGGAAGATCCCCCACGGCTTGAGGTTGAGCGCCCTGCCCGCTTCGATCTGGCCCTTGGGGATGGACTCGATGCCGGCGCGAACGATCTCGGCCGCATAGGCGCCGAGATTCACCACCATCGCCGTGAGCGCCGCCGTGTAGGGCGACCAGCGCAGCCCGATGGCCGGCAGCGCGAAGAAAAAGAAGAACAACTGCACCAGGAAAGGCGTGTTGCGGATGACCTCGATGTACGCGTTCACGATGAAGCGCACCCAGCCCGGCCCAGAGGTCTTGCCCCAGGCGCAGAAGATGGCCACCACCAGCCCCAGCAGCGTGGCGACGAGCGAGAGCTGGATGGTGATCCAGGTGCCCTTCAGCAACAGCGGCCAGGCGGCGAAGACGGCGTCGAACTGGAATTGGTAATTCACGGGTGACGATGACTCGGGTGGGGGTTCGGGGGTGGTGCGCCGCAGTGCAGAAGCACTTCATTGCGGTGCGATTCAGTATATGTGAAACCGGTTTCAGCACCACCCTAGGGATTCCCCTAATCACCCGGCGTGCCTACACTGGAGCGATGCTGATCACCGACACGTCCGACGCGAAGGCACAGCTTGCAGCCACGGAGTCCGCCCCCGCGGTGCACCACTTGCGCCAGACCTTGCTGTGGCCGCTTCGCCTGATGCCGACGGCGCAACCGCGCCACGCGCATCGCGGCCCCTGGCAGGTGCTGCGCGACCTCGGCGATGCATCGCCATGGCGCGAGGAGATCGATGAATACACCGGCAGCAGCGACCGCTTCCACGAGCGCCACTACAACGAGTTCGTGAGCTTCCTGCCCTACGTGCAGCGCTTCCTGTACGGCGACGGCCGCAAGGGTCGCCAGGCAGGCACGGATTCGGGCAGCGATTCACCCATGCGCGTGTTCCGGCGCAACGACGTCACGGCGGTGCGAGTGGTGGCGCGGCCCGGCGACGCGCCGATCACGCTGCAGGTGGTGCACGTCGACCTGTACTTCTTCTTCGACGTCGACGTGGTACTGCTCAATGTCGAAGTCGGTGTCGACGACCTGAGCCTGCCGCAGGCGCAGGAGATCCTCTATCGCTTCGGCCGAGCCTATCCCGGCGGCTGGGATGCGCAGGGGCAGGCTCTGCACTGCATGAGCAACGTCGAATGGCTCGCGGCCGACGGCAGCGTGTTGTCGAGGTCCGATGCGCAGCAGCGCGAAGCCTTCATGTCGCATGTGGCCGAGCACCGCGCACCGCGCCTGGCCGCCCACTGGGCGTGGCTGATGCGACCGCTCGTGAGCGACCATTCGGACGAGGCCGGCGCGCTGCGATTCCGCCAGATCGAGTACTACCGCATGCCGGTGATGGCCTACCTCGCGCTGGACGACCCTCGCCGCCTGTCGCGCACGGACTTCGTGCGGCTGGCCCTGGTCAGCGGTGCCGCGGACCCCGTCGTCTCCGGCGGCGGTCCGCTGCCCTTCGCCGAGGACAGCATGGCCGATTTCGAGGAGCGCTACTGCTACGACCGCTTCTGGGTCAATGCCGGCGCGGCGCCCAACACGCGCTACCTGTGCAACGGGCGGGCGCTGATCGTGGTCGGCGATGCCCACGCCGAGTTCTTCTGCTGCCGCGACCGCGGCGTGCTGGCGCAGTTCCGGCACCAGCACTTCCTGCTCTTCCTCATCGCGCATTTCCAGAAGGCGGCGCTGCTGATGTATTCGGACCGGCTGGTCGAGGCGCTGCGCAACCTCGACATTCACGACGTCGCGAGCGTCAAGCGCTTCAAGCGTGCGATCCGGGCCAGCTTCGAAGGCTTCCTGCGCTTCACGCACCGCTACTGGTTCCACGAGATCTCCGAACAGGCACAGGTGCGCGCGCTGTCGCATCTGTGCACCACGCACCTTGGCCTCGACCCGCTCTACGACGAAGTCAAGGAGCGCATCGCCGACATGAACACGTACCTCGATGCCGACAGCTTGCGCCGGCAGGCCAACACAGTGGTACGGCTCACGGTGGTCACGCTTTTCGGCCTGATCGGCACCATCACGACCGGCTTCCTCGGCATGAACCTGCTGGCGGAAGCTGAATCGCCGATGTGGCGCAAGCTGCTCTGGTTCGGCCTGACCTTCGCATTCACGACCTGGCTCACGGTCTACACCATGGTCAAGTCGAAGCGGCTGTCCGACTTCATCGACGCGCTGTCGGACGAGCGTCACACGCTGCGTACCAAGCTGGGCGTGCTGGCGAGGGTGTGGCGGCCCGGATCCGACTAGGGAGCCTCGCTAAGGCCTCGGCAACCAGACCTCGATCGCGCCGGGATCGGCATTGATCGGGCGCGGCAGCAGCTTGACGACCCAGGGCTGTCCGGTCGGCGTCGGAGCGGTCTGGACAAGTGCCTGCGCACAGGCGCGCGATGACTCTTCGCGGATGACCACGGTCGGTGCCGGATGGCCCACGGGTGGCGCCCGCCCCTGGCGACGCGAGGTGCTGAGCACGTCCTCGATCGGCGGCACGGAGGCACCCAGTTCGCGCCAAGGCCCGCGCCATAGGCGTGCCTTGTCGCGGAACGCGGTGCCGTAGGTCTGGATGTAGACGACAGCGCCTTCGCAGACGTCGGGCGGGATCGGCGCCGGCGCGGGGGCCGAACCGTTTGAACCGGTCGAGGGTGCGTAGGGCGGCGGCGCGGCCGCCACCCGCGTCTCGCCGCGCCACCCCGTCACCAGGTCACGCACCCGCACGGCAATGGCAAAGGGCTCCGGCAGGATGCCGCTGCAGTTCTGCTTCGACCCCGTCTGACCCGTGTAGTCGCGCGCCCAATAGCGCGGCGCGCACGGTTGGGCCGGTGGAGGCTGCAGGCAGTCGATGCCGTTGCCGGGGTCGAGCAGGCGCGCGCAGGCCGGCGCACGCTGCTCCACGGTTTCGTTCGCACAGGCCTGCTTGGCGTCGTCGACGATGCGCACGGACAAACGGAAGTTCGCCATGAAGTTGTCGCTGCCTTCGCGGCACAGCAAGTCGCCCGTGCGCAGCAGCTCGGCCGCCAGCAGGGCCGGCGCATCGCCGCCGCCTGTCCCGTTGCGCAGGTGCGCCCAGCGTTCGGTGAGATCCTTGAATGCGCTGTTTTCCGAACGCTCCGCTTCAGCGCGTTGTGCGCGCCAACTGTCGATGCCCTGCCATGCCGCGACGCCAAAGGTGGCCGCGGTCCCGATGCCGATCGACGCCGTGACCGCCCCTGCCTTCAGGACCCGGGCCTGGAGGCGGCTCATCGAGCCCACAGCCGCTGCAGCGGCGCTGTCCTTGTCGCCGGGTTTCGCCGCTTGCGGCGTGGAGTTCGGTTGCCCGTCGTCGGGCACGAACAAGCCGGCTGCGCCTGCGGCGACGTGCTCGAGCATCTCTTCCTCGAGCCGATCGCCGATCTCGGCGCCAAGGCGGAAGTAGCTTTCCCACTGCGCTTCGTCGAAGAACTGGTCGGTGGTCGGCTGTTGAGGAAACAGCGGATTGGCGGCCTTGAAGTTCACGAGATCCACAGGCAGTGCGGCAGAGACGTTGGGCTTGACCAGCACGATCTGCCCCATGGCCCCGCTCGCGTAGCGCACCTGCGCCAGCGCGAGGCAGGCCTGGCTGCTCGGCGACGCGAGGTCGTTGAGCGAGCCGAAGGAGGCAAGGTGCGTCCAATCGGCGCCCGGCCGCGGCTTCATGAAGGTGATCTCCGCATTGAGATCGATGCGCGCGCGGCGGATGAGGATCTCCAGGTCGCAGAAGCGGTAGTCCGGATCGGCGCCGCAGTCGGCGATCACGATCAACGCGGCCTCCTGCCGCAGCAGCGCGTAGGCGCCCGTGTTCTCGAAATGGCCGCCGTCGCTCAGGTACCAGTTCGCCGAGCTGCTGCCCGGGAACGCGCCGAAGCATTCGAGCAGCATGAAGCGTGTCTTCATCAGCAACGGGCTCGCATGCACGACGGCGCCGCGCTGCACGATGCCGGCGTCGGCACTGTTCCACCAGTACCCGAGCCGCAGGCCCGCAAAGACCGACAACGCCGAGATGCCGCGCTTGGTCAGCCGGCCGAGGCCGGGCGCAAAGGCCGCGCCCGAGATCGCGGTCCATGCGCCGAGCGAGAGCGCGCCGTCGCCATGGGCCTGTGTCCAGGGCGCGCCGGCTGCCTGCATCCAGCCGCAGGGCCCGACGGTGAGCGGCAGGCTCTTGCGGTCGCGATTGAAGAGCTTGTCCTTGGTGCCGTGAGTCTGGTTGATGCAGACATTCGCAAAATGAACCAGGCCGCCATGGGTCTGCGGCGCATAGTGGAGCTGCGAGATGTCGTCGTGCGAGTCGACCTCCCCCACGGGCACCTGCGGCGGCTCCAGGCCCGACATCTTGTCCGTCGGGCTCGCGCCCAGCCGGCGCGCATTGGCCGCACCGAGATAGCCCCGAACGATGCGCGCCTTGTAAAACATGTGCAGCGACGAGACGTTGAGAAAGGCGAAGTTGCGCCCCGTCACCAGCGCGTAGGTGCCGAGGATCACGGCGATGGTGCCCAGCCAGGCCCAGCCGCGCATGAAGTCCAGCCCCGCGGGCGTGAACACGGGCAGCAGCACCACCGAATACACGACGCTCACCCACCATGCGGCAAGACAGAAGGCCAGCACCAGGCCCAGCACGCTCGCGAGCGTCATCACGAGGGTCTTGCCGACGCCGGGGATCTCCTGCCGATGGGAGAGCAGCATCGGCAGCACGCCGCGAAGCCCCGCGGCCACGACCAGCAATACCGCACCGTAGGAGATGGACTGCCGCGGCGTCTCCGCCGCCAGCCACCAGGCGCTGCGATCGAGCAGGCCGAGCATCACGATCAACAGCGCCGTGTTGATTACCGACGCCAGCCAGTCCGTCAACTCGTTGCGCAACTCGGCCGCCGATCGCACACGGCTGCGGTACAGCACCCACAGCAAGGAGACGACCCAGCACAGCGCAAAGACCTCGAAGGCCGGAGCCAGCCAGGGCGGCCCGCTGTAGCGCCGCAGCAGCGGCGGACCGATCCAGCAGGCGCCGAGACCGAGCGCCACCCACATGGCGACTTGCAGCAGCATCGACGATGTCGATGGCTTGTCGCGCACCGACCAGTAGGCGCAAGCCAGAACCACCGAGGCGATGAAAGGCCCGACGAGCGTGAACCACAGGGTCGGCCACTGTGTCGCCCATTCGACCAGCAGGCGCACGTACTGCACGCTGGTGAGCGCAGTCGCGCCGTTCGCGTTGTCGGGCGAGATGCTGTTGAGGTCCACAGCCCTGAAGACCGCGTCCCACAGCAACAGATTGGTCGCCGCGAGCACGATGCCGATCAGGCTGGCAGCGATCGCGAGTTCGATGTGCGTGCCGAGCAGGTTGCGCAGGTAGAGCGCGGCGGCGAAGAGCGTGTCACGCAAGCCGCCCGGAATGAGGTAGCGACCATTGCCACGCAGCCACCAGCCGAAGCGCGCGCGATCGACGTCGCCGAGCGCGCGCTCGATCTCGCGCACCTCATCGGCCGACTTCGCGTTCGTGCAGAGCCGGCCCAGCATGGCGCCGACGTAGCCACCTCCGGAAACCGTCGACATCAAGTCGAACCTGAGCAACTGCCGCTGCGCCGCCAGCGACTTGAGCAGCCCCAGGCAGAAGGTCGCGCTGCGGATGCCGCCACCGGACAGTGCCAGGCCCCAGGGCCGACGGCCGTCATCGGCGCCATCAAGCGCACGGCGACGCTCGGCGACCAGCTTCTGGATGGTTTCGTCCATGCGGGTCCTCGTCGTTCGGTCGCAATATTTCATGCTTGCCCCGGCGCATCAATGGAGCGAACGGTCTATGCCGGACCGCAGGGCCGCATTGGTTAAGCTCGCCCGGCGCGAGTCGACACCGCTACCGGGAGCCCTATCCACATGACAGCCAACACCGCATCTGCAGCACCGGCATCCAATTCGCGGCCTTCGCGGCCAAGGCTGCGCCAGTGGTGCGGTGGCCTCCTGGTGGCGGCCTGCGCGCTGCTCGCCAGTTGCGCCAGCCACAGCGCCTGCGAGACGCCCTACGCCGCATCCCCGCAGTTCCAGGGCTGCGGTTTCCGCAATCCGCCCAATCCCGACGCGCTGCCCTCGGCGAGCCAATGGAAGATCTGGTCGCGATTCCTCGTCGGCACGAAGACCGACACGGTACCGACCGACCCGATCCCGGTGCGCCCGCTCACCACCGCGCAGTTGGAGGCGTTGGACGCGCAGGGCAATCACGTGATCCGCCTGGGTCACTCTTCCCATCTGCTCAAGCTGCGTGGGAAGTTCTGGTTGATCGACCCGGTCTTCAGCGAACGCGCATCGCCCTTCCAGTGGATCGGCCCCAAGCGTTTCCACAAACCGCCGCTCACGCTCGAACAGTTGCCGCCGATCGAGGGATTGATCCTCTCGCACGACCACTACGACCATCTCGACATCGCGACCATCGAATACCTGGCGAAACGCGTGAACCGTTACTTCGTGCCGCTGGGTGTGGGCGCGCGGCTCGTGGAGTTGGGCGTGCCGGCCGATCGAATCGCCGAGTTCGACTGGTGGCAGGCCGGGCAACATGACGGCGTGCAGCTCACCGCCACGCCGGCCCAGCATTTCTCGGGACGTACGCTGGACGACCGCGACAAGACGCTGTGGGCATCGTGGGTCATCCAGAGCGGCGACCAGCGCATCTTCTACAGCGGCGACTCCGGCTACTTCAAGGGCTTCGGCCAGATCGGCGAGCGCTTCAGCGGCTTCGACCTCGCGATGATGGAAAACGGTGCCTACGACGCCTACTGGCCCTCGGTGCACATGACACCCGAGCAAAGCGTGCAGGCCTTTCAGGACCTGCGGGCCAAGGTGCTCTTCTCGGTGCACAACAGCACCTTCGACCTCGCCTTCCACACGTGGCACGACCCGCTGGACCGCATCGCGGATCTGTCGGAGCGACAGAAGATCGAACTCGCCACGCCGGCCATCGGCGAGGTGCTGACGGTCGGCCAGCCGCGCACCAATGTGCGCTGGTGGCAAGGGCTGAAGTAGCCCCGCCTCCGCAAGGCCGGGCGGATCAGCGCCGCCGCTGGCGCTCGCGAGCGCGCCGCACCTGCCGGCTCTGCCCGGCTTCGGCGATGGCGCGCGCCTGATCGGCCTTCTTCTGCCGACGCTTGTTGGAGAGCCAGCGGCCGAGCGCGTAGCTGGCAAGGCCGCTGACCACGGCGATGACCAGGCCCAGGATTCCGATTTCCATCTGCGTCCCCCCGTGTGCCGTGCTACTGGACGCGCACGATGCTCGCGGGCTTGAAGCCGAGATCGGCCGCCTTGCCCTTGCGCGCACGGCTGGCGCGCGCGTTGTTGAGCGTGCGGATTTCCAACGTCTCCTCGCGCTCCTTGCCGCCACGACCGATGCCTTCGATCTTCACGCTGCGCGTGTAGGCCGCCGCGCCTGCAAGCGTGTCCTTGGCTTCGAGGTCGATGAGCGTGAGCCCGCGCCCGCCCTTCGGCAGCGCCTTGAGTTCGTTGATGTCGAAGGTGAGGATGCGACCGCCCGTGGAGGCGCAGGCGACGTGCGTGGCCGCCGGCAGCGGCTCGGCACCGCCCGCACCACCGACAAGCGAAGGCCGGCACATCTGCTCGCCTTCGCCCACGTCGACGAAGGCCTTTCCACCGCGCTGTCGCGAAATCATGTTCTCGACCGACGCGATGAAGCCGTAACCGCCGGTGTTCGACAACAACAGGTTCGCACCGAGCGGTCCCGCGAAGTAATGCGCCACGTGCGTGCCGCTGTCCAGGTCGATCAGCGTCGTGACGGGCTGGCCGTCACCGCGACCGCCCGGCAGCGACGCCACCGGCACGCTGTAGACGCGCACGCCCTTGTCCTTGGCGGTGCCGAACACGAGCAGCGTGTCGACGGTGCGGCACTCGAAGGCGCCGTACAGCGAATCGCCTGACTTGAAGCTGTATTCAGGCGCCCCGGCACCCGCCGCGCGCTCGCTGGCCCAGCCCTTCTGCGTGCGGACCCAACCCTTCTGCGACACGATGACAGTGACCGGCTCGTCGACCACGCGCACTTCGGCGACGGCGCGCTTCTCGGCCTGGATCAGTGTGCGGCGCGGGTCTTCGAAGCTCTTCGCATCGGTCTCGATCTCCTTCACAAGCAACCGGCGCAACGCGGCCGGGCTGCCGAGGATGTCCTCGAGCTTCTTCTGCTCTTCGCGCAGGCCTTTCAGCTCCTGCTCGATCTTGATGGCCTCCAGCCGCGCGAGCTGGCGCAGGCGGATTTCAAGGATGTCCTCTGCCTGCCGTTCGCTGAGGTTGAAACGTGCGATCAGTGCTGCCTTCGGGTCCTCGGCGGCGCGGATGATGGCGATCACCTCGTCGATGTTCAGCAGCACCAGTTGCCGGCCTTCGAGGATGTGGATGCGGTCTTCCACCTTGCCGAGTCGATGGCGCGACCGCTTCTCGACCGTGATCTCGCGGAAGGCGATCCACTCGTTGAGCATCTGCCGCAGCGACTTCTGCGTCGGCTTGCCGTCGATGCCCACCATCGTCAGGTTGATAGGCGCAGAGGTTTCCAACGAGGTCTGCGACAGCAGCGTGGTGATGAACTCTTCCTGGCTGATGCGCGAGGTCTTGGGTTCGAACACCAGGCGCACCGGCGCGTCCTTGCTCGACTCGTCGCGCACCACGTCGAGCACGGAGAGAACAGCGGCCTTCAGTTGCGTCTGCTCGGCCGTGAGCGCCTTCTTTCCGGCACGGACCTTGGGGTTCGTGAGTTCCTCGATTTCCTCCAGCACCTTCTGGGTGCTGACACCCGGCGGCAGTTCGTTGACCACGAGTTGCCACTGGCCGCGCGCCAACTCCTCGATCTTCCAGCGCGCGCGCACCTTGAGGGAGCCGCGACCGGTCCGGTACGCGTCGGCGATGTCGGCTGCGCTGCTGATGATCTGCGCACCACCCGGGTAGTCAGGGCCGGGCACGAAGCCGAGCAGTTCCTCGTCGGACAGCTTGCCGTTGCTCTTGATGAGCGCCACGCAGGCATCGGCGATCTCGCGCAGGTTGTGGCTCGGGATCTCTGTGGCCAGGCCGACCGCGATGCCGCTCGCGCCATTGAGCAGCGCGAAAGGCAGGCGCGCGGGCAGCAGCCGCGGCTCTTCGGTCGAGCCGTCGTAGTTGGGAATGAAGTCGACCGTGCCCTCGTCGATTTCGTCGAGCAGCAGGCTGGTGATGCGGGCGAGGCGCGCCTCGGTGTAGCGCATGGCCGCTGCACCATCGCCGTCACGGCTGCCGAAGTTGCCCTGGCCGTCGACCAGCGGATAGCGTTGCGAGAAGTCCTGCGCCATGCGCACCAGCGCGTCGTAGGCGGCCTGGTCGCTGTGCGGATGAAAGCGGCCGAGCACGTCGCCGACCACGCGTGCGCTCTTGACCGGCTTGGCGCCGACGGTGCCGTTGGCGCCGCCGTAGCCGAGGCCCATGCGCGACATCGAATAGAGGATGCGCCGCTGCACCGGCTTCTGGCCGTCGCTGACGTCAGGCAGCGCACGGCCCTTGACGACGCTCAATGCGTACTCGAGGTAGGCGGTCTGCGCATAGTCGGCCAGCGTCAGCGCGCCGTCTTCTTCGGGGCTCTGGAGATCGAGCGAAGGTTGGGAGTCCATGGGAAAAAAATGAGAGGGGAAATGAATCGGGGGTCAGCGCACCGTTGCGCGCTCAGCCCGGTGTGAATGCTTCATGCACGGCCGACTGCACGGCGCCGCCCAGGACGGCACCGCCGCCGGCGACGTAGATCCAGTCGCCGATCACGGCCGCGCCCACCGCATGGCGTGGCGTGGGCATCGGCGCGTGGCGTTGCCAGGTGTCGGTTGCCGGATCGTAGCTTTCCATCTGGCCGAAGACCTTGGCCTGGCGCGGCACGCCGCCCACCAGGATGCCGCCTTCGCCGCCCATGGCGTAGCAGCGCCCGCGGTAGACCACCAGGCCATGGCCCGAGCGCGCAGTGGGCAGCGGCGAGCGCAATTCCCAGGTGTCCCGCGCCGGCAGGTAGACGTGGTGCAGGTCGGTGTTGTATTCGAAGGTGTTGAAGCGCCCGCCGATCACGTGGATCTGGCCGCCGTGCGACACGCAGCCGACGTGGTCGCGCGCGCCCGGCAATGCCTTTCGCGCGGACCAGCGGTCGGTCTTCGGGTCGTACACCTCGTGCCAGCCCACGCTGGCGCGCTCGCTCGCGGGCTCGGAGGCACCGCCAATCAGATGGATCGCGCCATCCACGACCACCGCCGCAGCCGCACCGCGCGGGCGCGGCAAGGGCGCGATCGCCACCCAGCGGTCTGCAGCGATCTCGTAGGCGTAGGCGTTGGTGTCCGACCTTCGGTTCTGTTCGACGAAGCCGCCGAACGCATAGACCCGGCCCGCATCCGCGGCGACGGCGACGTGGTTCGCGCCGCGCGGGAGCGGAGCGCCGGAAAGCCAGCGGTCGGATGCCGGGTCATAGATGTGGTGGTAGTCGCGGTTGACCGCGCCTTCGCCGTAGCCGCCGACCACGTGCATGCGACCCGCCGCGGCGGTGGCCCAGGCCATCTCGCTGCGCGGGATCGGCAAGGCCGCGCGCGGCGCCCATCGCCCCGGCGGGCCGGCGGGCGCCGGGCTTTCGGTGAAGCGCTGCGCTTCCTGCTCGGGCGTCATGTGGTGGGGCACGCCACCTTGCAGCCGCGCGTAGGGCTCGTCGGCGGAAGGTGCCACGGGCAGGCGCGGCGACGCCCCTTGCGCACGCGCGATGCCGACCACGGCGGCTGACGCTGTAGCGAGCACGAGGTTTCGACGTTGCATGGCGATTTCCTTCATCGGATCGAAAGGCACGGGTGCGCTCAAGGCACCGCGGGCGGCGCCTCGGGGATGGCCGGCATCGCCGGCAACTCCCCGGAAGCGGGCGGCATATTGCCACGACCGATGGCCCCGCCCTGCGGAACCGTCATTTCCATCCGGATGCGCGCGGGCCCCTTGCCGCGGCCCAGCCCCGCCGATGGCTTGAGATAGGCGTAGAGCTGAAGCACTGTCTGCACGTAGTTCTGCGTCTCGGGGTAGTTGGGAATCCTGTTGCCGGCGCGCTGGACTGCGCCCTCGCCCGCGTTGTAGGCCGCGAGCGCCAGTTCAATCTGGCCCGGGAACATCGCGATCAGGTCGCGCAGGTGTCGGGATCCGGTGGCGATGTTGATGCGCGGGTCGAACAGCTTCTTCTCGATGGTCGCGCGCTGGTCGGCCGAGACCCCATAGCGTTGCGCTGTCGCGGGCATGAGTTGCATGAGCCCGAGCGCGCCCTTGGGCGACACCGCCTGCGCGTCGAAGCCAGACTCCGTCGCGATCAGCGCCTGCAGCAACTCGTAGTCGATGTCGTGTTTGCGCGATGCGTCGCGCAGCGCGGATTTCGCCACCTTGTAGCTGGGCGAAGCCTCGAACAGCGCCAGCAGGGTCTGCGAAGCCCGCGGGACCTTGCCGTCGATCGTGCCCTTGCGCGCCCGGCCCAGGGGGCCGATGCCGTTCGCGGTGTCGAAGCTCTGGCCGCCTCGGAAGAAGAGCTGGTAGCGCTCGTCGAGCTTCTCCGATGCGAAGTGCGCCACGCCCTTCTGATCGACATAGCCGTAGATGTCGCCGGCGCGGGCATGCGGCTGCCACATCAGCAGCGCGAACAGCAGGGCCGGCAGCAACCGGCCGCGAGCCAGAGCACGTGAGAAATTCATCGCTGGTGGAAGGTCAGCGCCCGCGGTGCGTCGGCGATCAGCCGGCACTGCGCCAGCGCGCAGGGTTCCCGCAAGTAGTCAACAGCTTGTCTTGAACCGTCATGGGGGACATTGTCGTCGATGTGCCCCACGGCACGTCCCTCGGAGCGCCTGGGAACAGGACACCACCCGCGTCCATCCAATGGGCAGAGACATCACCATGCACAACATCGAACCCCTTGATTCCGCCGCGACATCCAGCCTTCTGGCAGATGCCGAACTGGCGATGCGCGCCGCGCGAGGCGACACCCTCGCCTTCCAGCACATCATGCGTCGGCACAACCGCCTGCTGTTCCGCACGGGCCGGAGCATCCTGCAGAACGACGAAGAGACACAGGACGCGCTGCAGGAAGCCTACGTGCGCGCCTGGCGTTCGCTCGCCAGCTTCAGGGCGGAGGCCAGGCTCTCGACCTGGCTTGTGCGGATCGTCGTGAACGAAGCACTCGGCCGGCTGCGCGGACGCCGCAGCGCGCAGGTTATTCCGCTCGACACCGCCAGCGATGCGGCCGAAACGCAAGGGGAGACATGGATGCACGCAGATCCGGACGAACAGCCCGAACGCCAGGCCATGCGCGGCGAATTCCGCAGCCTGATCGAAACCCGGATCGATGCGCTCCCGGAAGCCTTTCGGACCGTGTTCGTCCTGCGCGCCGTGGAGGACATGAGCATCGAAGAGGTCGCGGCGGCGCTGGAGATTCCGGAAGCCACCGTGCGCAGCCGCTACTTCCGGGCGCGCGGCCTTTTGCGCGAGGCCCTGTCGCGCGAAGTCGATCTGGCGATCGGAGACGCCTTCTCGTTCGCGGGCAAGCGCTGCGACGACATCGTCGCCCACGTGATGTCCGCGATCGCCAGCGATGCGTCGGGCCAGCAGCCCACCCCCTGAATCCAATCACAAGGAGACGTCATGTCCTTCTTTCAAATGCCCACGCCCATCGCCGCGCGCCGCCTGTTCCTGGGCCGATCGGGACTCGTGCTGTCAGGCGCAGCAGTCGCGCTGCTCGCCGGGAGGGACGCGTTGGCCGCGAAGGCGGGCGGCGACACTGCGGGGGACGTGCAGATCCTCAACACGGCGCTCGGTGCGGAACTTGAGGCCATCGCGGCCTACCAGGTCGGTGCGGAAAGCAAGCTGCTGGAGAAGCCGGTGCTCGACCTCGCCGTGACCTTCCAGGGGCATCACAGGGCGCATGCGGCCGTGCTGGCCGCGACGGTCGCGAAACTGGGCGGCAAGCCTGTGCTCGCAAAGAGCACATACGACTTCCCGGTCGAGCAGTTGAAGTCGCAAGCGGACGTACTCCGTTTCGCGGCCAAGCTGGAACAAGGCGCCGTCAGCGCCTACCTGGGTGCCGTCCCGCTGTTCGGCGACCGCGACCTCTCCAAGGCCGCGGCGAGCATCCTCGGCGACGAAGCCATGCACTGGGCCGTGCTGCGGCAGGCGCTCGGCGAGGTGCCGGTGGTTCCATCGGCCTTCGTGTCCTGAAGCCGCCGGACGACAAGGGCCGCGCGGGCCTGTTCGACCACTTCAAGCAGGCCGACGGAGCGACCGAATCCTGCCGACGGGCAAGCTCAGACGTCCACCTCGACGTCGTCCGCGCGCAGTTCCATCAGTTCGCGCCGCGCGGCGGCTTCGCCCTTGCCCATGAGCTTGGTGATCTCGCCCTGCGTGCCCAATGCGTCGAAGCGACCGAGGCGCACCTGCAGCAGGCGCCGCGTATCGGGGTTGAGCGTGGTCTCCCACAGCTGTTCTGCGCTCATTTCTCCCAGGCCCTTGAAGCGGCTGATGCTCCACGCGCCTTCGCGTACGCCGTCCTTGCGCAGCTTGTCGAGGATGGCTGTGAGCTCACCTTCGTCCAACGCATAGACCTTCGAGGCCGGCTTCTTGCCGCGCGCCGGTGCATCGACGCGGAACAGTGGCGGCTTGGCGACGTAGACGTGCCCTGCATCGATCAGCTTGGGAAAGTGACGGAAGAACAGAGTGAGCAGCAGCACCTGGATGTGCGATCCGTCCACATCCGCATCGCTCAGGATGCAGACCTTGCCGTAGCGCAGGCCCGTCATGTCGGGCGTGTCGTCCGGGCCATGCGGATCGACGCCGATCGCGACGGAGATGTCGTGGATTTCGGTGTTGGCGAAGAGCCGGTCGCGCTCCACCTCCCAGGTGTTGAGCACCTTGCCGCGCAGGGGCAGGATGGCCTGGCTTTCCTTGTCGCGGCCCATCTTGGCGCTGCCGCCGGCGGAGTCGCCCTCGACCAGGAAGACTTCGTTGTGCGCGATGTCCTTGCTCTCGCAGTCGGTCAGCTTGCCGGGCAGCACGGCCACGCCGGAGCCCTTGCGCTTCTCGACCTTCTGGCCGGCCTTCTGGCGCGTCTGCGCGGCCTTGATCGCCAGTTCGGCGAGCTTCCTGCCGTAGTCGACGTGCTGGTTGAGCCACAGCTCCAGCGCCGGGCGCACGAAGCTCGACACCAGCCGCACGGCATCGCGCGAATTGAGCCGTTCCTTGATCTGGCCCTGGAATTGCGGATCGAGCACCTTGGCCGAGAGCACGTACGAAGCGCGCGCAAAGACGTCTTCGGGCAGCAGCTTCACGCCCTTGGGCAACAGCGAATGCAGTTCGACGAAGCTCTTGACCGCGTTGAACAGGCCATCGCGCAGCCCGCTTTCGTGCGTGCCGCCGGCACTGGTCGGGATCAGGTTGACGTAGCTCTCGCGCACCGGTTGGCCGTCCTCGGTGAAGGCTACGCACCATTCGGCGCCCTCGCCCTCGGCGAAGTTGTCGGCGTTCTTGTCGGCATGACCCGCGCCTTCGAAGAGCGGGATCACCGGGTCGCCGTTTAGCGTCTGCATCAGGTAGTCGCGCAGGCCGCCCTTGTAGAGCCAGGTCTGGGTTTCCTTGGTCTTCTCGACCACCAGCGTCACCGTGACGCCGGGCATCAGCACCGCCTTGCTGCGCAGCAGGTGCGTGAGTTCGTTGATCGGCAGCGCCGGGGATTCGAAATACTTGGCGTCCGGCCAGGCGCGCACCGTGGTGCCCTGGCGGCGGTCGCGCGGGCCGTCGCCATTGGACGCGGCCGCGCTTTCCTGCGGCCGAAGCTTGAGCAGCTCGACCACGTCGCCGGCCGAGAACGCGATCTGCGCCACCGAGCCTTCGCGGTAGGAAGTCACTTCCAGGCGCTTCGAAAGCGCATTGGTCACCGAGACGCCCACCCCATGCAGGCCGCCCGAGAAGCTGTACGCACCGCCCGCGCCCTTGTCGAACTTGCCGCCCGCGTGCAGCCGGGTGAACACCAGCTCGACCACCGGGGCCTTTTCCTCCGGGTGCAATCCGAACGGAATGCCGCGGCCGTCGTCCTCGACGCTGACGGAGCCGTCGGCGTGGAGCGTGACCTTGATCTTCTTGCCGTACCCCGCCAGCGCCTCGTCGGCGGCGTTGTCCAATACTTCCTGAATGATGTGCAGCGGGTTGTCGGTGCGGGTGTACATCCCCGGCCGCTGCTTGACGGGCTCGAGGCCCTTGAGGACGCGAATCGACGCCTCGCCGTAACTGCCTGGTTCCTTGCTTGCCATGGCGCGGGATTCTAGGCGTTGGTCTTGCGGCCCCCAGGAAGTTTCCCAGGCGAGGCATTCCCCTATCGCATCAAAGCCGCTCGAAAATTTCAACAATCGAGACCGGGCGTCCCGCCGACACGGACCTTCGCTTTTGGGTACATTGCCCGGGATGACTTCCTCCCCCAGCCAGCCTCTCAGCCTCAAGCAGGTCCTCGTTTGCGGCGCCATGATCGTCACGCTGTCGATGGGCATTCGCCACGGCTTCGGGCTCTGGCTCCAGCCGATCACGCAGGAGCAGGGCTGGTCGCGGCAGGCTTTTTCCTTCGCGATCGCCATTCAGAACCTGTCGTGGGGCGTGATTGGCGTATTCGCGGGGATGCTGGCGGACAAGCTGGGTGCGTTTCGCGTCCTGTTGGCAGGCGCCGCACTTTATGCGCTGGGCCTGGTCGGCATGGCGTTGTCTCCCACGCCATTGATGTTCGCGCTCACCGCGGGTGTCCTGATCGGCGCGGCGCAGGCGGGCACGACGTACGCGGTCATCTACGGCGTCATCGGTCGCCAGATCCCTGCCGAAAAGCGCTCCTGGGCGATGGGCGTGGCCGCGGCGGCCGGCTCCTTCGGGCAGTTCCTGATGGTGCCGGTGGAGGGCCAGTTGATCGCCCGCCTGGGCTGGCAGACGGCGCTGCTGGTGCTGGCCGCCATGGTGCTGATCATCGTGCCGCTGGCCTTCGGCCTGCGCGAGCCCCGGCACGAAGCGACCACCAGCGTGCGCCGCAGCCAGACCATCATGCAGGCCATGCAGGAGGCCTTCAAATACCCCAGCTTCGTGCTACTCACGGCCGGTTATTTCGTCTGTGGGTTCCAGGTGGTGTTCATCGGCGTGCACATGCCGAGCTATCTGCGAGACAAGGGGCTGTCGCCCGAGGTCGCAAGCTACGCGCTGGCGCTGATCGGGTTGTTCAACGTGTTCGGCACCTACATCGCCGGTTCGCTGGGCGCTCGGCTGGCCAAGCGCAAGCTGCTGGCGGCGATCTATATCAGTCGAGCGGTGGCGATCGCGCTCTTCCTGATCGTGCCGATCTCACCCCTGACCGTGTACGTCTTTGCCAGCGTGATGGGCTTCCTGTGGCTTTCGACCGTGCCGCTCACCAGCGGCATCGTGGCCCAGATCTTCGGCGTCGCCCACTTGTCGATGCTGGGCGGCATCGTGTTCCTGAGCCACCAGGTCGGTTCGTTCCTGGGCGTCTGGCTCGGCGGCTACCTCTACGACCGGACCGGCAGCTACGACCTAGTCTGGTACATCGCCATTGCGCTGGGCGTGGGCGCGGCGCTCATCAACCTGCCGGTGAAGGAAAGCGCGATCGTGCGTCCGACGCCGCAGCCGGCCTGAACACCGCGATGTCCGAACTGACGCGCCATCGCCTCGTTCAAGCCGGCTGGCTGGGCGCGGCCGCGCTGGCGTTGGCGGCGGTGTTCGCGCTTTACACGCGTCCGGGGTTCCTCGTGACGCTGATCGACCAGATCTGGGCATGTTTTTGAACCACTCGACGCTTGCGCCTTCGCCCTGGATCGTGCGCTGGTCTCACCTGCTGGCGCCGGGCGCCACGGTGCTGGACGTGGCCTGCGGCTCGGGGCGTCACATGCACTGGTTCGCCGAACTTGGCCATCCCACGACCGGCGTGGACCGGTCGCCGGAAGCGATCGCCGCAGCGGCGCCCTTCGGCCGAACCGTGCTGGCCGACATCGAATCCGGGCCGTGGCCGTTTGCCGGGCAGGCTTTCGGTGGGGTGATCGTCACCAACTATCTCTGGCGGGAGCGACTGGCCGACATCGTGGCGGCCGTCGCACCCGGCGGCGTGCTGCTGTATGAAACCTTTGCCGCGGGCAACGAAACCGTCGGCAAGCCGTCCCGGCCCGATTTCCTGTTACAGCCGGGCGAACTGCTTGTGGCCTGCGCGGGTCTGCGTGTCGTCGGCTATGAAGATGGGTTCCTTGCGGCGCCGGACCGGTTCGTCCAGCGCGTCGCGGCCGTCCGGCCTTCGGGCGCCTCCGACCCGGCGCTGCGCCGCCATCCGCTGGACGCCGGCTGACCGGCCCCTCCGGGGGCCCGCCCGGCGGAGCCGCGCGGCCGGGCCGAGTTAGTAGAATGTCTGCTTTTCGTCCACCGACAAAGAGATTTCCCTTGGAGCAACTGACAGGCAGCATCGTCGCGCTCGTCACGCCGATGCATGACGACGGCAGTGTCGACTATCCCGCCCTGCGCCGGCTGATCGACTGGCACATCGACGAAGGCACCGATTGTCTCGGCGTGGTCGGCACCACCGGCGAATCGCCGACGGTCGATGTCGAGGAACACTGCGAGATCATCCGCGTCTCGGTGGAACAGGCCCGCGGCCGCGTTCCCGTGATGGCGGGCTGCGGTGCCAATTCCACCAAGGAAGCCATCGAACTCGCCAGGTTCGCCAAGGGCGTGGGCGCCGATTGCCAGCTGCAGGTGGTGCCCTACTACAACAAGCCGACGCAGGAAGGCCAGTACCAGCATTTCAAGGCGATCGCCGAAGCGGTGGGAGACCTCCCGACCGTGCTTTACAACGTGCCCGGCCGCACCGTCGCCGATATGGCGCACGACACCGTGCTTCGCCTCTCCCAAGTGCCCGGCATCATCGGCATCAAGGAAGCGACCGGCAATATCGAGCGCGCCCAGTGGCTCATTCGCGACCTGCCGAAGTCCTTCGCCGTGTATTCCGGCGACGACCCGACCGCGGTCGCGCTGATGCTGTGCGGCGGCCAGGGCAACATCAGCGTCACCGCCAACGTTGCACCGCGCAAGATGCACGAGCTGTGCGTGGCCGCCATCGCCGGCGACGTCCGTCGCGCGATGCAGATCCAGTTCGAGCTGATGCCCCTGCATCGCCATCTCTTCGTCGAACCCAATCCGATTCCGGTCAAGTGGGCCATGGCACGGCTGGGGCTGTGCGGTGGCGCACTGCGCCTGCCGCTCACCCCGCTCGCCGAATCCGGCCAGCCGGTGGTCGAGTCCGCTCTGCGCGCCAGCGGCCTGCTCAAGGACTGATCCATCTTTACCTTGCCGTTGTCGAACGCCGGCAACCTTTTGCGCTGGCTGCGCTCTGAAACTGCGGGCGCCGCGGCCGCGCACCGATTGAGTTAGATATTCCAAGAAGGAAGACGACGTTGAATACCATTTCGCGATTCGCACTGCTGGCCCTTGTCGCCAGCCTCGCCGCCTGTTCTGTCCTCGAGACCGACAAGATCGACTACAAGAGCGCGGGCAAGGCCCCCACCCTCGAAGTGCCGCCCGACCTGACGCAACTGTCGCGCGACAACCGCTACGCGGTGCCGGGCGGTGCCGTCACGGCCAACTCCTATCAGCAGGGCCTGGCCAACGCGCCCGGCCTTCCGACCGCTCTCACCAACATCGGCGACGTGCGCATGGAGCGCTCGGGCTCGCAACGCTGGCTGGTCATCAACCGCCCCGCAGATCAGCTCTGGGATCCCGTCAAGGACTTCTGGCAGGAAAGCGGCTTCCTGATCACCACCGAGCAGCGCAACCTCGGCATCATGGAAACCGACTGGGCCGAGAACCGTGCCAAGCTGCCGCAGGACATCATCCGCGGAACCCTGGGCAAGCTGGTCGAGTCGATGTACTCCACGGGTGAGCTGGACCGCTTCCGCACGCGCATGGAGCGCACGCCCAACGGCACCGAGATCTTCATCTCCCACCGGGGCATGCAAGAGGTCTACAGCAGCTCGCGCCAAGACCAGACGGTGTGGCAGCCCCGGCCCAGCGACCCCGAACTCGAGACCGAATTCCTTCGTCGCCTGATGGTGAAGCTCGGCGTCTCGCAAGAGCAGTCCAAGGTGATCGCCTCGGCCGGCGCGCCGGTGCAGACCGCACGCGTTGCCAATGTCGGCGGCCAGCCGGTGGTGCAGATCAGTGAAGGCTTCGAGCGCGCATGGCGCCGTGTGGGCCTGGCGCTGGACCGCACCGGCTTCACCGTCGAGGACCGGGACCGCGCGGCCGGTACGTACTTCGTTCGCTATGTGCCGCCGAACCCGAACAAGAGTGACCCCGGCTTCTTCGGCAAGCTGTTCACCTTCGGCTCGGGCAAGACCGAGGCGCCGCTCAAGTTCCGCATCCTGGTCAAGGGCCAGGGTGATGCGAGCAGCACGGTCTCGGTGCTCGACGGCAACGGCGCGCCGGACACTTCGGCCAACGCGCAGCGCATCGTGCAGGTCATCGCCGACGACCTGAAATAAGGTCTTGCCGATGCTGCGCTTCCGCAGTCTGGGCAGCGGCAGCACCGGCAACGCCACGCTGGTCGAAGCGACCAGCAACGGGCGAACTTCGAGGCTGCTGGTCGACTGCGGCTTCACGCTGCGCGACTTGCATGCCCGGCTTGCCAGGGCAGGACTTGAAGCCGCGGACATCGATGCGATCTTCATCACGCACGAGCACGGCGATCACATCGGGTGCGCGCATGCGCTGTCGCGGCGCGAGCGGATTCCAGTATGGATGAGCGAAGGCACTTGGCTGGCAACCGGGGGGCGCGACTATGAAGGACGCCTGCACCTCGCACGCGACGGCCTCGACATCCAGGTCGGCGATCTCGTGATTCAACCCTTCACCGTGCCACATGATGCGCGCGAGCCCCTGCAACTGCGCTGCACCGATGGCGCCCGCAGCCTCGGTGTGCTGACCGACCTCGGGCATGCCACGCCGCATGTGCTGGACCGGCTGATGGGGCTCGATGCGCTGCTCCTCGAGTTCAACCACGACGGCGACATGCTGGCCGGGTCTGCCTATCCGCCCTTCCTCAAGCAACGCGTGGGCGGCAACTACGGCCATCTCTCGAACGCGGCAGCCGCGGCCATCGCGAAGGCGGTACTGCACTCCGGCCTTCGCCACGTGCTGGGCGCACACCTGAGCGAGCAGAACAACAAGCCCGACATCGTGCGGCGCGCGATGGCCGAAGCACTGGGCTCGAACGAGGACGAGATGCTCACGGCCACCGCGGCCGATGGCTCGCCCTGGCTCGACCTGTGAATCTTCGAGCGCATGAAAAAGGCCGCCCGAAGGCGGCCCGGTGGTTGTTGCAGTTGCACTTGTGATTCGGAACTTCAGGGCTTTGCTGGCGGTGTTTCCGCATTCTTCTTGGCTGCTTCCGTCGCGGCATTGGCCGCATCGAGAGCGGAAGACGCATTGGGAGACGGGGTCGCCGATGCATCGGGTGCCGGCGCGGGCGCAGGTGCGGCAGGCGGAGTGACCTGGGCAGGCGGTGGTGCAACCACGGCCGGCGGCTCTTCCTTCTTTCCGCATGCGGTCAGTGCGGCAGCGGCGATCAGCGAAGCGATCAATGCAGACTTCTTCATTACAGGGCTCCTTTGGATGAAGGTCTCAAAGAAAAAATTCTAGACCTGCACCCTCCGCAGAGTATGTATTGCAGTGCGATTCGCGGCATTGGCTTACAAGCCAAGCGTCGATGCCGGAAAAGCCGGCCGCGCACGCCCCAGGCATTCGTCAAGGCGCTCCCGCAATGCACGACGGCCCTCGGGATCGCGTCCGCAGACACCGCGGCCATGATCGACGTCGATGCGATGCAGAAACCATGACGGCGTCCAGATCGCGCTCGGCACCTCGGGCAGGCCGGGTCCGTCGCAGGCGCGGCATTCCACGATGTGGCTCCACATGCGCCGCCAGTGGACAAAGCGTGCGTGTTCCCGCTCGAAGACACGAAAACCCTGCGCCAGCAGCACGAAACTGCGCCCCGCCGCCGACCAGGCCTGAAGCGCATCGACGATGGCGCGCTCGCCCAACGGCCAGTCGTCGAAGTCGGGATCGCTCAGGACGATTTCGCGCCAGTTCTGCCTCGCCGCGGCCGACAGAGCCGTCTGCAGGTGCGCGCGAAATGCATGGCGCCCATCGAATGGGCCATCGGGCAATTCGGCAACAGGTGTTTCACTCTGCATGCACCCACCCTGCTTCGCACCAGTCGCTCAGGAGCGCGAGTGCATCTGCGCTCGCGCTCGCGAGCTCGCGAGGCCCGAGCTCTCGCTGATCGGCGAGACGCCGCATGAGCTTCGCGTCGCGGCCGGAGGCACGAAAGCTCTCGCCGTTGATATAGAGATGCCGCTCGTCGTAAAGCATCCGCGTGCGGCGGTCGAGGGCGACGGCGTTCAATTCGGACGGCGCTTCGCCCTGGTCGAACCAGACCGTCGGCTTGGGCTCGGTCATCGATTCGCCGAGCGCGCGGTCGACGATGTCGCCATCGCGCATGACGGCCAGCACGGCCTCCCGGGCAAAAGCCTGCAGGGCGGGCGGCATCGCCGCCGGGGTGTCAAGGGCAGGCTGCAACGGATCGCGATAGTGCACCGCCGCTCGCGTTGCCGCGTCCTGCGCGGCATCAGCCTGGGCCTCCGCGATGCGCGCGAGCAGGTCAGCGCCCAGCGGCGCAGCGGCCGGCGAGCGCAGGCCGATGGAATAGGTCATGCAGTCATCGCCATCTGCAACGCCATCGTGCGCATAGCGCGGCGGCAGATAGAGCATGTCGCCCGCTTCGAGCACAAAGCTCTGCTCGGGCTCGAACTGCGCGAGGATCTTGAGCGGGACATTCGGCTGGAGGCGCAGATCGCGCTGCTTGCCGATCGACCAGCGACGTCGACCCTGCGCCTGCAGCAGGAACACGTCGTAACTGTCGAAATGCGGGCCGACGCCGCCGGTGTCGCTCGCGTAGCTGATCATCACGTCGTCGAGCCGGGCATCGGGAACAAATCGGAACTGCTGCAACAATTCATGCACACCTTGGTCATGAAGATCGACCCCCTGCACCAGCAACGTCCAGCCGGGTTGCTTGAGGGAAGGCAGCGATCGGCGCGCGAAGGGGCCATGCCTGAGCGTCCACCCCGACTTGCCATGCTGGATGAGGCGAGACTCGACCTCCTCGCGTGCCGCCAAATCGAGCAGTTCGGGACGCGCAATCGGTGGCACCATCGCGGGCACGGCCTGTCGTACCAGCAGTGGCTTCTTTTGCCAATGGCGGCGCATGAACTGTTGAGCGCTCAGTCCACCGAGCAAGGTCAAGGGGTGATCAATCTCCATGGGAGAATTCTCGTATGGAAATCTCTGAACAATGCGTGGTCGGCCTGACCTGGACGCTGAAAGACACGCTGGGCGAAGTTCTGGACGTGCTCGATGACCCTGTCGAATTCCTGGTCGGCGGCGACGATCTTTTCGAGGCCATCGAGGCCGCTCTTATGGGCCATGGCCCGGGCGCCAGGGTGCAGCTTCAACTCGAACCCGAACAGGCTTTCGGCGACTTCAACGACCAGTTGCTCTTCCTCGAGCCCCGCACCCTCTTCCCCGAAGGCACGGAGGAAGGCATGACTTTCGACGGGGCTGCGTTGCCGCAAGGCGTGAACCCCGACATGCCCAAGGACGTGCTCTATACGGTCAGCGAAATCTATCCGGACCATTTGGTGCTGGATGGGAACCACCCGCTGGCGGGCATAGCGATCCGTCTGGACATGACCGTGAAGTCCGTGCGCGAAGCGACCGAAGAAGAGATCGGTCGGGGCACAGCAGGCACGGGCTTTTTCAAGGTTCCGAACACGGCGCCCGGCAACGACCTGCTTCACTGAACGCATCCCCAGCACTCATGAAAAAGCCGGGCATTGCCCGGCTTTTCACGTTGGCGCACGGAGGTCAGAACCGTGAAATCTGTCCGTTGTCTATGCGGACACGATCGCCGATGCGCAGGTCGCCGGGCGACGGCACGTCGAACGCGCGATAGCCGCCGTTGTCTGTCTGGATCGAGACGCGATAGCTTTCATAGGCGCGCGGAGCGTTGCGATTCGACTCGATGCTGTTGCCCAGCAACGCGCCGCCGACCACACCCGCAACGGTCGCTGCAGTCCGGCCGTTGCCCTTGCCGATCTGATTGCCGGCCACCCCCCCGAGCAAACCACCGGCGATGGCGCCGACGCCGGTGGAGCCGGTTCCCGCGGTCTCGCTGCGGAGCACCTCGATGTTGGCAACGCGGCCGTACTCGACGTACGGGCCTGGTTGTGCGATCGGTTGCACCGGCTGGTACGGATAGCGGGAGGTCTGATAGACAGGTGCGGGCGCCACGCAGGCAGTCAGTGTGGCGATGGCCGCCAAGGAGGCGGTGACGGAAAGCGAACGAATGGAGATTTTCATGATGTAGTTCCTCGAAACGGCACGACCGATGCGCCCCGGGCATGTGAATTAACGCAGCGACGGCGCGCTCGATGACGTTGAACACATGTTGAAACCTTCGACGCGCGACGACGTCTCCGGTTCCATTCTTTACGCGTGGGCGCCCCCGGTGCGCTGTTGAAGGACCGGGCCTACAGCGGCTCTCGCCCCCGCCTTTTCAGTGCTTGCCCGTCGAGCCGTACCCACCCTCGCCGCGCTCGCTGGGCGGGAATTCGGCCACCACGTTGAACCGCGCCTGAACGACCGGAACGATCACCAGCTGGGCCAGCCGCTCCATGGGCTGCAACACGAAAGGCGTGTCGCTGCGGTTCCACGCGCTCACCTTGAGTTCGCCCTGGTAGTCGCTGTCGATCAGGCCGACCAGGTTGCCCAGCACGATGCCGTGCTTGTGGCCGAGCCCCGAGCGCGGCAGGATCATGGCCGCAAAACCGGGATCAGCCAGATGGATCGCGATACCCGTTCCCACCAATTGCCAAGCATTCGGCTCCAGCGTGATGGGCGCATCGAGACAGGCCCTGAGGTCCAGTCCGGCGCTGCCAGGGGTTGCATACGCCGGCAGTTGGTCCTGCATGCGGGGATCGAGGATTCGAACGTCGACTTTCACTGATTGCGCCTTTGAAATTGGGATGGCTGTTGTTTCATGGGTGGAGCCCGGCGGGCAAGCGGGCCGCGATCTCCGCGACCAGCTCTCGCGCCAGCGTGAGCTTGGGGGCGCGCGGCAGCTCCCGCACGCCCTTCGCGTCGACCAGCAGCAGGCTGTTGTGGTCCTGGCCGAACGTGAGCGGCCCGATGTTTCCGACCAGGAGCGGAATGCCCTTGCGCTCGCGCTTGGCCTTGGCATGTTCGGCGAGGTTCTCGCTTTCGGCGGCGAAACCCACGCAGAACAACTGACCGCCCTGGGCGCGCGCACCCTGGGCGACGGTCAGCAGGATGTCTTCGTTCTCGACAAACTGCAGCATGGGCGGCTTGCCGGTGCCGTCCTTCTTGATCTTCTGCTGGCTGTGCGCGGCCGGGCGCCAGTCGGCCACGGCGGCGGTCGCGACGAAGATCGACGCGGTCCGGACCGAATGCAGGGTGGCTTCCAGCATCTGCTGTGCAGACAACACGTCGACACGGCGCACGCCACGCGGCGTCGGCAGATGCACGGGGCCGGCCACCAGCGTGACCTCGGCGCCGGCATCGCGCGCCGCACGGGCAATAGCAAAGCCCATCTTGCCGGACGAGTGGTTCGTGATGCCGCGGATCGGGTCGAGTGCCTCGAAGGTCGGACCGGCCGTCACGACCACATGCTGGCCTGCGAGCACCTTGGGCTGGAACTGGGCAATGACTTCGTCCAACAGTTGATCGGCTTCGAGCATGCGGCCGTCGCCCGTCTCGCCGCAGGCCTGCCAGCCGTTGCCCACGCCCAAGACGAGGGCGCCGTCGGCATCGACCTGCCGCAGGTTGCGCTGCGTTGCCGGATGGCTCCACATCTCGCGGTTCATGGCCGGTGCAATGAGCAGCGGCACGCGGTCCATCGGGCGCGCCAGGCACATGAGGCTCAGGAGTTCGTCGGAACGCCCCTGCACGAGCCGCGCGATGAAATCGGCACTGGCTGGCGCCAGCACGATTGCATCGGCTTCGCGGCTCAGGTTGATATGGGGCATGTTGTTGAGTTCGCGCACGTCCCATTGCGAGGTGTACACGGGGCGCCCGGACAGCGCCTGCATCGTCACAGGCGTGATGAATTGCGCGGCGGCTTCGGTCATCACGACCTGTACGGTGGCGCCCGACTTGACCAGCAGCCGGCAGAACTCCGCCGACTTGTAGCAGGCGATGCCCCCGGTGAGCCCCAAGACGATATGTTTGCCTGCGAGTTCTTGCATGGCCGGCAGTGTAAAGGGGCAAGTGCCCCCACCTATAATCCCTATTTCCCACTTCCCGGACCTGCACGTTCGGAACTGGCATGACCAAATTCGTCTTCGTCACCGGTGGTGTGGTGTCTTCCCTGGGCAAGGGAATCGCCTCCGCCTCGCTCGCCGCGATCCTCGAGTCGCGCGGCCTCAAAGTCACCCTCATCAAGCTGGACCCCTACATCAACGTCGACCCCGGCACGATGTCACCGTTCCAGCACGGCGAAGTCTTCGTTACCGACGATGGCGCCGAAACCGACCTCGATCTCGGCCACTACGAGCGCTTCATCACGACGCGCATGCGTCGCGCGAACAACTTCACGACCGGCCAGATCTACAAGTCCGTGCTCGAGAAGGAGCGCCGCGGCGACTACCTCGGCAAGACCGTGCAGGTGATTCCGCACATCACCAACGAGATCCAGGAATACGTCAAGCGCGGCGCCGGCATCGGCACGGCACATGAGGTCGACGTGGCCATCGTCGAGATCGGCGGCACGGTAGGCGATATCGAATCGCTGCCCTTCCTCGAAGCCGTGCGCCAGATGAGCCTGCGCATGGGCCCCAACAATTCGGCCTTCGTGCATCTGAGCTACGTGCCGTGGATCGCCGCGGCCGGCGAGCTCAAGACCAAGCCGACACAGCACACGGCGCAGAAGCTGCGGGAGATCGGCATCCAGGCCGACGCCCTGCTGTGCCGCGCCGACCGGCCGATTCCCGACGACGAGCGCGCCAAGATCTCGCTCTTCTCCAACGTCCCCGAGTGGGGCGTGATCTCGATGTGGGACGTGGACACCATCTACAAGGTGCCACGCATGCTGCACGAGCAGGGCCTGGACGGCCTCATCTGCGACAAGCTTCGCATCAACACACCGCCGGCCAAGCTCACGCGCTGGGACGACCTGGTCTACGAGGTCGAACATCCGCAAAAGGAAGTGTCGATCGCGATGGTCGGCAAGTACGTCGACCTGTCCGACAGCTACAAGTCGCTGAACGAGGCGCTGCGCCACGCAGGCATGAAGAACCACGCCCGCGTGAAGATCGACTACATCGACTCCGAAACCATTACGCGCGAAGACGTCGCGCGACTGGGCAAGTACGACGCGATCCTCGTTCCCGGCGGCTTCGGCCAGCGCGGCGTCGAAGGCAAGATCTCGGCGGCGCGTTTCGCCCGCGAGACCAAGGTGCCTTACCTGGGCATCTGCCTCGGCATGCAGGTCGCGACCATCGAGTACGCCCGCAACGTGGCCGGCTTGAAGAACGCCAACAGCACTGAATTCGACCCGCAGACTCCCTGCCCCGTGATTGCGCTGATCACCGAATGGAAGGACAGCGACGGCACGGTCAAGGTCCGCGACGAGAAGTCCGACCTCGGCGGCACCATGCGCCTCGGCGCGCAAAGCTCCGACGTGGCGCCGGGCACCCTCGCCCACAGCATCTATGGCGACGTCGTGACCGAACGGCACCGCCATCGCTACGAAGCCAACGTCAACTACCTCGACGAACTGCGCAGCGCGGGCCTGGTGATTTCGGCGCTCACCCAGCGCGAGCACCTGACGGAAATCGTCGAACTGCCGCAGAACGTCCACCCGTGGTTCATGGGCGTGCAATTCCACCCCGAGTTCAAGTCGACACCCTGGGGCGGCCATCCGTTGTTCAACGCGTTCATCAAGGCTGCGCTCGAGCACCAGAATGCGGACTCGGACAAGAAGGCACTGAAGGTGGTGGCATGAGCGCCGCTGGACCGCTTCGAGGCGCGAATGCCCCCTTGGGAGGCAGCGCGGTACACAAGGTGACAAGCGCGGGGGTTGCATGAAACTGTGCGGATTCGACATCGGGCTGGACAAGCCCTTCTTCCTGATCGCGGGACCGTGCGTGGTCGAGTCCGAGCAGCTGCAGATGGACACGGCCGGCACGCTGAAGGAAATCACCTCCTCGCTCGGCATCCCCTTCATCTTCAAGAGCAGCTTCGACAAGGCCAATCGCTCGTCCGGCACCAGCTTTCGCGGCCCCGGTCGTGACAAGGGCCTGGACATCCTCGCCAAGGTCAAGCGCGAGCTGGGCCTGCCGGTGTTGACCGACGTGCACACCGAGGACGACATCACGGCCGCTGCCCAGGTCGTGGATGTGCTGCAGACGCCGGCCTTCCTCTGCCGCCAGACCGACTTCATCCGCGCGGTGGCGCAGTCGGGCAAGCCGGTCAACATCAAGAAGGGCCAGTTCCTCGCGCCGCACGACATGAAGAACGTGATCGACAAGGCGCGTGCGGCCGCCAGGGAAAAGGGCTTGCCTGAAGACAGCTTCATGGCCTGCGAACGCGGCGCGAGCTTCGGCTACAACAACCTCGTCTCCGACATGCGCTCGCTCGCGATCATGCGCGAGACGGGCGCGCCGGTGGTCTTCGACGCCACACACTCGGTGCAGTTGCCCGGCGGCCAAGGCACAAGTTCCGGCGGCCAGCGCGAAATGGTGCCGGTGCTGTCGCGTGCGGCCGTCGCAGTGGGCGTGGCCGGCCTGTTCATGGAAACGCATCCGGACCCGGCCAAGGCGCTCAGCGACGGCCCCAATGCCGTGCCGCTCAAGCACATGAAGGCCCTGCTCGAGACGCTGCTGGCGCTCGACAGCGTCGCCAAGAAGAACTCATTCCTAGAGGACATCTTTCAACAATGACCAGTGCCTACATCATCGCCAACGTCGAAGTCACGAACCCGACGCAGTACGAGGAATACAAGAAGTGGTCCACCGAGGCCATGAAGGCGCACGGCGCAGAAGTCTGCGTGCGCGGCGGCAAGGTCGAAGTGCTCGAGGGCGACTGGAATCCCCAGCGCCTGGTGCTCCTCAAGTTCCCGACCGTCGAGGCAGCCAAGAAATTCAATAATTCGCCGGAATACGGCAAGGCGCGGGCCGCGCGCCAGGGCGCGGCGATCATGCGAATGATCGTTGTCGAAGGTGTATAGGAGCGTCAGGTTTTGAGCGCTGTGTGATTAACTAGCAAGTTTTTTCGGAGCAAGAGAACAATGAGTGCAATCGTTGACATCGTCGGGCGTGAAATTCTCGACAGCCGCGGCAACCCCACCGTCGAATGCGACGTGCTGCTCGAATCGGGCACCATGGGCCGCGCGGCCGTTCCCTCGGGCGCATCGACCGGCTCGCGCGAAGCGATCGAGCTGCGCGACGGCGACAAGAGCCGCTACCTCGGCAAGGGCGTGCTCAAGGCCGTCGAGAACATCAACACCGAGATCTCGGAGGCCGTGCTGGGCCTCGATGCGAGCGAGCAGGCCTTTCTCGACCGCACGCTGAACGATCTCGACGGCACGGACAACAAGGCACGCCTGGGCGCCAACGCGACCCTGGCCGTCTCGATGGCCGTGGCTCGCGCCGCAGCAGAAGAATCGGGCTTGCCGCTGTACCGCTACTTCGGCGGCATGGGCGGCATGCAGCTGCCAGTGCCGATGATGAACGTCATCAACGGCGGCGCGCATGCGAACAACAGCCTGGACCTGCAGGAGTTCATGATCATCCCCGTGGGCGCCAAGAGCTTCCGCGAGGCAGTGCGTTATGGCGCCGAAGTGTTCCACGCGCTCAAGAAGATCCTGGGCGACCGCGGCATCAGCACCGCCGTGGGCGACGAAGGCGGTTTCGCGCCGAGCGTCGAGAGCCATGAAGCCGCGATCCAGCTGATCCTCGAAGCCATCGACAAGGCCGGCTACGCCGCGGGCGAGCAGATCGCCCTGGGCCTCGACTGCGCCGCAAGCGAGTTCTACAAGGACGGCAAGTACGTGCTCTCCGGCGAGAATCTCAGCCTCACCGCCGAAAGCTGGACCGACATGCTCGCCACGTGGGTCGACAAGTATCCGATCATCAGCATCGAGGACGGCATGCACGAAGGCGACTGGGACGGCTGGAAGCACCTGACCGAACGCCTCGGCAAGCGCGTGCAACTGGTCGGCGACGACCTGTTCGTGACCAACACGAAGATCCTGCAGGAAGGGATCGACAAGGGCATCGCCAACTCGATCCTGATCAAGATCAACCAGATCGGCACCCTGACCGAGACCTTTGCCGCCATCGAGATGGCCAAGCGCGCGGGCTACACCGCCGTGATCAGCCACCGTTCGGGCGAAACCGAGGACAGCACCATCGCGGACATTGCCGTCGGCACCAACGCCGGCCAGATCAAGACCGGCTCGCTGTCCCGCTCGGACCGCATCGCCAAGTACAACCAGCTCCTGCGCATCGAAGAAGACCTCGGCGACGTCGCCTCCTATCCGGGTCGCGCAGCCTTCTATAACCTGCGCTGATCTTCCCGGGATCAGGCGCCATGCGATCGCGCATCGTCCCGATCATCCTGGTCCTCCTGCTGCTGATCCTCCAGTGGCAGCTGTGGACCGGGCGCGGCAGCGTGCGCGAGGTCGCGCAGTTGCAGGAGAAACTGGCCGACCAGAAGGAAGCCAACGCCCGCGCCGCCTTGAACAACGAACGGCTCGCCAACGAGGTCAACGACCTGAAGGAAGGGCTGGAGATGGTCGAGGAGCGTGCCCGGCAGGAGCTCGGCATGGTCAAGCCCAACGAAGTCTTCGTGCAGATCACGCGCTGAATGGCCTCGATCCCGGCGGCCCCATGACGCCCGATCTCCCCGCTGGCTGCGTCATCGCGCTGCTCGGCGCCCCAAGCACCGGAAAGACCGAACTCGCGAACGCGCTCGCCGCCCGGCTGGCGCAGCGCGGCGTCGCGGTCACCCTGGTGGCGGATGTCTCGCACGAATGGCGGATGCGCGAGGAGCGCACGCCAGACGACGCCCAACTGGCCGCGATCGCCCGCGAACAGACCCGTCTCATCGCGTCCGCAGCTGAACGAGGCGTGGTCGTGGCCGACACGACAGCCCTGACGACAGCGGTCCACAGCGACACCCTGTTCGGGAACGACGCGCTGTTTGCGAACGCGATGACGGCCCACCGCGGCTACGCGATCACGCTGCTGATGGCGCTCGACCTGCCGTGCAGCGGCGACGAGGCGGAACGCGAGCGGATGGACGCATCGCTGCGCGCGGCCCTCGCCCGCGCGGGAGCGCCCTACACCGTGATCCACGGCCGCGGCCCGGAGCGGCTGGCCAGTGCGTGGAACGCCATCAACGCCAGCGCGGAAGCAGCGGCCAATGCGTCGAGCAGGGGACGCACCGGCGAGCAACAGCGTCTGTGGTTCTGGCCATGCGACAAGTGTTCCGACCCCGCGTGCGAGCACCGGCTGTTCAGTGACCTCGTGGCCCGGCGCCCCTAGTGCAACAGATCCACCAAGACTCATGGCAAGTTCATCGCATCTCCAAGTTCGGATCGCCGCTGCTTCGTTGGCCGCGGCATCCTTCGCCTGCGCATCGGCATGGGCCGCACCCGCCAGCGTGACCGTCGGCAACCAGACTCGCCCCACGGCCTGCGCCGAGGAAGACAACGTGTCCTTGACCCTCAGCGGCCGGGGTATCACCCGCTTCCGGGTCGAGGCGCTGCAACCGCCCTACCTGGCGAACATCAAGGCAGACGTCACGGCGCCCGACTTCTCCAACTGCAATTTCGATGGCGGTGCGCATCCCACCGACCCAAGTTTCCCGTTCAAGCCGCGCCGCGTCGTGTTGCACGACGGCAAGGATTGGATGATCGTCGGCCTCACGCTGCCCAGTTTCTGGCGGCCGCACCGGGTGCCGGTGCGTGTCGGCAAGCGCACGGAGGACGACATCCATCTCCTGCAGGTCTACGCGAAGAAGGCGGGCGCCAAGCCCCTCGAAGCGCTCGTGATGTATCCGGCCGACGGCTACTGGCGCCTCAAGCCGCTGCCGCTGGCCCGCTTCGGTGACGGCGTCTACGGCTCGTCCTTCCTGATGGGGCCGGTCCAGATGGACCGCCGACCGGTGGTCAACATCGCATCGATCGACGTCAGTATCAAGCCGCTCGCCTTCCATGTTCGCTTCGCCGGCGGCGGCCACGCGGACCTGAAGGTCGCGGAGATCAGCGAGAAGCGCACCGCGCTCGATGTGTCCCTGAAGCCACCGACGCGCGCCGAGCAGCCCTTCGCGATGCTGCGCTCGATGTACGTGACCGCCGACAACGCCGACATGAGCGCGCTGAGCTGGAAGGCGTCGCCCACTTCGGCGATGCAGACTCGCGACCTGCCGTCGGTCTCCACGCTCGAAGCGGCGGAGGTCCGCTTCGGCCGGGTGGTGCCATCGCGCCACAACACCAGCGCGCCGGACATCCGGTTCAGCCGTTTCGAGGCCGCCCGGACAGGAAGGCCATGAAGGTCGAATCGGGCCCCGCGCCGGCAGGCAGGGAGCCCGATGTCTTCGAGACGTGCGGCCTGGGCGCCGTGCGGTTCGGCGACCGGTTCCGGGCGCAGGTTCGCTGGTTCGCGCCCTACTGAACCACAGCCGTACCCGGCATCTGATCCCCCGGCGCGGTGAAGATCTGCGCGGCATCGACCGCATCGAAGCGGTACTGCTTGCCGCAGAAGTCGCAACCGACCTCGATGTCGCCCCGCTCGGCGAGGATGCTTTCCGCTTCCTCCATGCCCAGCCCGCGGATCATGTTCGCGACCCGCGTCCGCCCGCAGGTGCACGCGAAGTGCGGCCCCAGGAGGCCGGCCTGCGGCTCGAAGCGCAGTAGCTTCTCTTCCCAGAAGAGGCGGCGCAGGATCGTGTCGACGTCCAACGTCAGCAGTTCGTCGCGCGTCAGGCTCGACGCGAGGATGGAGATGCGGTTGTAGTCCTCGTTGCGACCGATCTCGTCCTCGTTGGACTGGTCGTGGTCGCTGCGGGACGTGCCTTCGAGATTGGCTTCGCCCTTGACCGGCAGGCGCTGGATCAGGAGGCCGGCGGCCACCTTGTCGTCCGCCGCCAGCACCAGCGTGGTATCGAGTTGTTCGCTCTGCAGCATGTAGTGCTGCAGCACGTCGCTGAGTCGGTCGAGCTTCTCGCCGCGGTCGCCGAACAGCGGCACCACGCCCTGGTAGGGCTGCTGGCCCGGGAGCTTGTCTTTCGGGTCCAGCGTGATCGCGCAGCGGCCCTTGTTCTTGACGTTGACCATGTCCGACAGGCGCACATCGGCCGCCAGTTCACCCACCACCTTGGCGGTGGCGCGCAGGCTCAGGTCGGGCTTTACTTCCGCGACCGCGATCTTGACCGGGCCGTCGCCGAAGATCTGCAGGATGAGCGCCCCGTTGAACTTGATGTTGGCCTGCATCAGCGTGGCGGCGGCCGTCATTTCGCCCAGCAGTTCCGCCACCGGAGCCGGATAGGCACCGGTGGCGGTGTTGGACGCACGACGCGCCAGGATTTCCTGCCAGGCATCGGTCAGGCGCACGACCATGCCGCGCACCGGCAGACCGTCGAACAGGAACTTGTGCAACTCGCTCAATTGGGACTCGCTCTCCCGCCCTTTCAGGCGATTTTCTTGAGGCCCTTCGCGAAGCGACGGCCGTTTTTCACATAGTGCTCGGCGCCATGCCGCAGCTTCGCCGCGGCGGCATCGTCGAGCGTGCGCACCACCTTGGCCGGCGATCCGATGATCAGCGAGTTGTCGGGAAACTCCTTGCCCTCGGTCACGACGCTGCCGGCGCCAACGATCGAATTGCGGCCGATCTTCGCGTTATTCAAGATCACCGCCTGGATACCGATGAGCGAGTTGTCACCGATCGTGCAGCCGTGCAGCATGACCTGGTGGCCGATCGTCACGTTGTCGCCGATGGTCAGCGGGCAGCCCGGGTCGGAATGGAGCATCGCCAGGTCCTGCACGTTGCTGTTGCGCCCGATGCGCATCGCTTCGTTGTCGCCGCGCAGCACCGAGCCGAACCAGACGCTCGCGTTCTCGGCCAACTCGACGTTGCCCATGACCTGCGCACTGTCTGCGACCCATGCACCTTCGCCAAGCCGGGGCGCCACGCCATCGAGTTCATAAAGGGCCATTGCGGTGTCTCCAGAGGTCGAAAACCTAGAATTGTAGGGATGCACTCCCGCCTTGGCGCCCTGGCCGCTCTGCGCCTCACCGATCCTGACCTCAAGGTGGCCGCGACGCGCGCCGCAGCGCAGTCGGCCCTGCACTCGATCCCCACGGAGCCTGTCCGCACCGAAGGCGACGAAACCGCCGTGCCCGGCCGTCCCGAACGTCCGCTGCGCGTCTGCGCCACCGCGGTCGAGAAGCGCTCACCCTTCACGACGGAAGGCCGCGCCGCGCTGATCCATTCGATCTGCCATATCGAGTTCAACGCGATCAACCTTGCGCTCGATGCGGCCTGGCGCTTCGACGGCATGCCCGAGGCCTACTACCGCGACTGGCTGCGCGTGGCCGACGAGGAAGCCCAGCACTTCACGATGCTGCACGACCATCTTCGCGGCATGGGCTACAGCTACGGCGATTTCACCGGGCACGACGGCCTGTGGAACATGTGCGAGAAGACCAGGGACGACGTGGTCGCACGCATGGCGCTGGTGCCGCGCACGCTCGAAGCGCGTGGGCTGGACGCGACGCCCTTGATCCAGGCCAAGCTGCGCCGCGTGAACACACCGGATGCGCTGGCCGCCTGCGCGATCCTCGACATCATCCTGCGCGACGAAGTCGGGCACGTGGCGATCGGCAACCGCTGGTACCGCTGGCTGTGCGAGCGCGAGGGCCTCGACCCGATCGCGCACTACCGCGTGCTGTACCGGCGGCACGAGGCGCCGCGCCTGCGCGCGCCCTTCAACCTCGAGGCGCGCGCCCTGGCCGGCTTCACGGACGAAGAACTGCAGGCGCTGTCTCGAGCCTGAGCGCAGCCGGACAAGAGCTATTCCGCGCGGATTCCCGCCGCACGAACGATGCGGCCATTGCTCTCGAACTCTTCCGCGATCTCGTTTGCGAACTCTTCGGCGCGCCCGCCGGTCGGCACGTTGTCCGTGGACTGCAGCTTCGCGCGCAGGTCGGCGCTGGCCAGGGCCTTGTTGATCTCGACGTTGTACTTCTCGATCAGGATGGATGGCGTCCCGGCAGGCGCGAAGACGCCGAAGAGCGATGACAGGTTGGCCGCCGGATAGCCGAGTTCGGCCAGCGTGGCGACCTTCGGCAGGTTGTCGAGCCGCGCCGGCGCGCCGACTGCCAACGGACGGAGCTTGCCAGCCTTGATCTGCGCGGCGACCGTCGGTCCCGCGTTGGTCGAGAGAATCTCGAACTGGCCGCCGAGCGCGTCGTTCAACTGCTGGCCACCGCCCTTGTACGGGATGTGCGTGATGTCGACCTTCGCCGCCGCGCGCAATTGCTCCAGCACCACATGGCCGAGCGAAGCCTGGCCCGACGTTGCCCAGCGCACTGCGCCGGGCCGCGCCCTCGCATCGTCGAGCAAGGAACGGAAATCGCGCGTTCCCGTGGCGGGCGTCGCCAGCAGCAGCACCGGCGAGTACATCACGCTGGCCACGGGCGCGATGTCCTTGAGGGGATCGAAGGGCGACTTGCCGAGGTGCGGATTCAGCACCAGCGGGCTGATGGCCGAAAAGCCCAGCGTGGCGCCGTCGGGCGCGGCCTTGGCGACCGCGTCCATGCCGATCGTTCCGCTGGCGCCCGCCTTGTTCTCGACCACCACCGTGCTGCCGAGCTGCGCGGCCAGCTTGTCCGCCAGCGCCCGCGCGACAACGTCACTGACACCGCCCGCCGGATAGGCGACGACGAGGCGGATGGTCTTCGGGATGACTTGCGCCTGCGACATGCCGGCAAACAGTGCAAGACCCAGCGCCAGGGCGATGGCACGCCGGGGAAATTTCAAAGGCATCGATACAACTCCTGGACCGTTCTCGGACTCGAATTCAGCACGCAATTCTGCGGCGAATGACAAAGGCGCGGTGTCAGCCGCGCGGATGGTGCTGCGCATGTAGCTGCTTCAGCCGCTCGCGCGCGACATGGGTGTAGATGGTGGTCGTCGAGATATCCGCATGCCCCAGCAGCAGTTGCACGGCGCGCAGGTCGGCCCCATGGTTGAGCAGGTGGGTCGCAAAGGCGTGGCGCAGCGTGTGCGGCGACAGCGACACATGGATGCCGGCCGCCAGCGCGTTCTTCTTCACGATGACCCAGAACATCATGCGCGTCATGCCCGCGCCGCGGCTGGTCACGAACAGGTCGGGCGTCTGCTGCCCGTCCAAGATCAGGGGGCGCGAGTCGTGCAGATAGCGCTCGATCCAGCGGCGCGCCTCGCCACCGAAAGGCACCAGCCGCTCCTTGCTCCCCTTGCCGAGGACGCGCAGCACGCCATCGTTCAGGCTCATCTCGAACACTTTCAGTTCGACCAGTTCGCTGACGCGAAGCCCGCTCGCGTACATCAGTTCGAGCATCGCGCGGTCGCGCAAGCCCAGGGGCGTGTCGACGTCGGGCGCGGCGAGCAGATCGTCGACCTGCTTCTCCGACAAGGTCTTGATCGCACGCGGCATCTGCCGCGCCGGCGCCAGCCGCAGGCTCGGGTCGGCGGCGATGCGCTGTTCGCGCAGGGCCCATCGGTAGTAGCGCTTGAACACGGTGAGCCGCCGGTTGGCCGAGGTGGCCTTGCCCTTGTCGGAAAGGCGCACGCCCATGTAGGCCTGCAGGTCGTTCTCCTGGGCGGCGTCCAGGGCCTTGCCGCGCTCTGCTTTCATCCATTGAGCGAACAGTTCGAGATCACGGCGGTAGGCCGCCAGGGTGTTCTTGGAGAGACCGTCCTCGAGCCACAGGGCGTCGATGAAGTCGTCGATTTCGGGCGTGTCGGTACGCGTTTCAGTGGCCGCGGTCATGCGATGCAAGATAACAAAAGAAAAAGTCGCCCGGAAAGGGGCGGCTTTGGGCGAGGGCGTCCCGGATCAGTCGAGCTTGAGCTTCTGCTTGGCCACGACCTGCTTGTAGACCTCGTACTCGGCCTTGATCTGCGCCGCGAACTGTTCGGGCGTGTTCGCCACGATGAGCGAGCCAGTGTCCTCGATGCGCTTGCGCACGCCGGGGTCCTCCACGGACTTCTTGACGCCCGCGTTGATCTTGTCCACCACTTCCTTCGGCAGGCCCTTCGGGCCGAGGATGCCGTAGTAGGCCATGCGGTTCACCGGCTCCAGGCCGACTTCCTTGAAGGTGGGCACATTGGGCAGCGCGGCGAGGCGCTGGGGCGCCGAGACCACGATCGGCACCAGCTTGCCGGTCTGGATGAACGGCAGCGCCGACGGGAGGTTGTCGAACATGATCGGCACCTGTCCGGCCACGACGTCGTTCAGCGCAGGGCCGGCGCCGCGATACGGGATATGGGTGACGAAGGTGTTGGTCAGGTTCTTGTAGAGCTCCATCAGCAGGTGCCCGATGCCGCCCGTGCCCGACGACGCATACGAATACTTGCCGGGGTTCTTCTTGAGTTCGGCGATGAATTCGGCGTAGTTCTTGGCCGGGAAGCCCGGATGCACCGCGATGATGTTGGGCGTGGCCGCGATGTTGACGATCGGCGTGAAATCGTTGATCGGGTCGTACGGCGTCTTCGGGTTGATCGCCGGATTGGCCGCCGTGCTCGACACGGTCGCGACGCCGAGCTTGTAGCCGTCCGGCGCGGCCCGCGCCGTTTCAGCCGCACCGACGATGCCGCCGCCGCCCGCCCTGTTGATGACCACCACGGGCTGGCCCAGCGTCTTGCCCAGTGGTTCGGAGATCACGCGCGCCACGATGTCGGTGGTGCCGCCGGGTGCAAACGGCACCGAGAGTTCGACAGGCTTGTTCGGATAACCCTGCGCCCAGCTGGACCCTGCGAGCGCGAACAGCGCGGCTGCGCTGGCAAACGCATTCCATTGACGACGTTGCATTTGGATAGCCCTCCTTGGGCCAATAAGAAAAGCCCGGATGCTAACGGGTCGCTCGCCCCCCCACCTCGTGGATTACCCATGTCGCGCGGCGGATATCCTCGAACGGGTGAACTATGCGCAACTGCTCTTCCCCGACTTTTCCCTCATCGCGTGCGGCTGGCTGTTGTGCCGCTACACGGCGCTCGACCGCCGCGTGTGGAATCAGGTGGAGAGTCTGGTGTATTACTTCCTCTTCCCGGTCCTACTGTTCCATTCGATCGTTCGCAGCCCGCTCGACTTCGGCGCCACCTCCAACCTGCTGACCGCGGGCGTGGGCGTCGGGCTCAGCGGCATCGCGCTGGCTTACTCCCTGCCCTTCGTGCCGGGGATCGGCGCCCACATCGATCGTCGCGACCACGCGGCGAGCGCGCAGATCGCATTTCGCTTCAATTCATTCATCTGCCTCGCGCTGGCGGATCGCGTGGCGGGGCCCGAGGGCCTGCTCATGATCGCGGTGCTGATCGGCGTGTGCGTGCCGATGTTCAACATCGCGGCGGTCTGGCCGATGACCCGCCACGCGCAAACCGGCTTCGCGCGGCAGCTTGCGCGCAATCCGCTGATCATCGCCACCCTGACCGGGCTGATCGCCAACGTTCTGGGACTCGGCGTCCCGACCTGGCTCGAGCCGACGCTCACCCGCATCGGGGCTGCCTCGCTCGCCCTCGGGCTGATGGCGGCCGGCGCGGGCATGCAGTTCGCGACGCTCGCGCAAGGCAAGGTGCTCGCGGTGTCGGTGCTCGCCATCCGGCATCTGGTGCTGCCGCTGATCGGCTGGGCGCTCGCGATCGTGCTCAGGCTGGACCCGGCGCAGGCGGCGGTACTGATGACTTTCGCTGCCGTGCCCACAGCGTCGAGCGCCTACGTGCTCGCGGCGCGCATGGGCTACAACGGCGCCTACGTGGCGGGGCTTGTGACGCTGTCGACGCTCCTCGGCGTCCTGAGCCTGCCCTTTGCCCTGGCGCTCACGCGCTAGCCGCGACCTTCACGGGCTACCATCTCCCGATGCGCCGCTACCTCTTGGCCGTTATCGCAGCATCGTCTTTGGCGGGTTTGGCGCACGCACAGGACTACACCCGCTACCAGGGCGGCTGGAACGGCCCCTTCCTCTTTTACGTGGTGCAGCAGGACACGGGCGCGCAAGGGCCGCCGGAGGTCTACCCGGGCGCGCTGCAGATCGACTTCGACGGCCGGGTGCACGGCGATGTCCCCGAAGCCGCCTGCATGATGATGGGGTCGAGCACGGACTATGTGTCGCCCGCGAATGCCTCGATCGAGCTCACCGTGAGCGGCTGCAGGGACGCGCGCTTCAACGGGCATTTCAGCGGCAAGCTCATCAACAACCCCGCGTTGAAGTACGCCTCGCTTCGCCTGAGTTCGATGCGCTCGCTGGACTCGGGAACGGCCCAGATCTCCGCCATCATCCGGCACTGACGGCCAGCGCCCACTCGACGTGCTCGCGCACCAGCGCGCTCGGGTGTTCGCGGCGGGTGGCCAGGGCCGCGCGCGCACCGTCATCCCCGGCGCGCAGTGCATTCCCGAGCGCGACAGCCACGTTGCGCAACCATCGCTCATGGCCGATGCGCCGGATCGGGCTGCCTTCGGTGTAGCGCAGGAAGTCTGCCTCGCTCCAGGCGAAGAGTTCGCTCAACTGACGCCCGGTGAGGCCGTCTCGCGCGTCGAAATCGGGCAGCGAACTCTTCCTGGCGAACTTGTTCCACGGGCAGATCAACTGGCAGTCGTCGCATCCGTAGATGCGGTTGGCCATCAGAGGCCGCAACTCGATGGGGATCGCGCCTGCGTGTTCGATCGTCAGGTATGAGATGCACCGCCGCGCGTCGAGCCGGTGGGGCGCGATGATGGCCCGCGTCGGGCACACGTCGATGCACGCACTGCAACTGCCGCAATGCGGCGTGACCGGCTCGCTCGGCGGCAACGCCATGTCGACGTAGATCTCGCCGAGGAAGAACATCGAGCCGGCTTCGCGGTCCAGCACCAGCGTGTGCTTGCCGCGCCAGCCCTGCCCGCTGCGCGACGCGAGCTCGGCCTCCAGCACGGGCGCGGAGTCGGTGAAGGCGCGATGGCCGAACGGCCCGACCTCTTCGGCAATGCGGTCCGCCAGTTTCGAGAGGCGCGAGCGCAGGACCTTGTGATAGTCCCGGCCGCGCGCATAGAGCGACACGATGCCTTCGTCCTTCCGCTGGAGGCGCGAGAACTCGATCGCCTGCCAGTCGTCAGGGGTGGCTCGCGGAAGGTAGTCCATGCGGGCCGTGATCACCGATACCGTGCCCGGCACCAGTTCCGCCGGCCGCGCGCGCCGCGTGCCATGGGCGGCCATGTAGTGCATGTCGCCATGGAATCCCTCGGCCAGCCACTGCATCAACCCCGGCTCCGCACTCGATAGATCGACACCCGCGACCCCGATTTGGGAGAATCCGAGCTCCCGGGCCAAAGCCTGAATCCGAATCACGAGTTGATGGCTGCCGATCACCTGCCGATTGTAGAAACGCACAGCGCCACCCTGGTGTGGCGCACCGAAGTCGACACGGACGCATTGGCGCGTGCCCTCGCGCAGTCACCGGCGTTGCGCGACGCCTTCATCTCGTTGCAAGGCGACCTGGGCGCGGGCAAGACAACCTTCGTTCGTCACCTGCTGCGCGCGCTCGGCATCACGGGCCGCATCAAGAGCCCGACCTACGCTGTCGTCGAGCCGCATGAGGCGCCCGATGGGCTCGCGATATTCCATTTCGACTTCTATCGCTTCAGCGACCCGCGCGAATGGGAGGATGCAGGTTTCCGTGACATCTTCGCCGGACCGGGCGTGAAGTTGGCGGAATGGCCCGAAAACGCCGCGGGGCGCATTCCGCTTGCGGACCTCGCTATTAAAATCGAAGCAATGACCGACGATACCCGCACAGTGACACTTCGCGCGCACACGCCGCGCGGCAGCCTGTTGCTTGCCGACGCTGCATGAAGGAGCGCGGACTGAAGCGACGTGCGCTGCTTCAAGGCGGCAGCATTGCATTGCTGCTGGGCGTGCACGAGATTGCGAAGGGCGCAACCATCGTCGCGGTCCGCGTATGGCCCGCCTCCGACTACACGCGCGTCACCATCGAATCCGACGGCCGGCTGAACTCGCAGCAACTGGTGGTCGGCAGTCCGCCGCGGCTGGCGGTGGACATCAACGGCATCGACCTCAATCCCGCGCTGCGGGAGCTGGTCGGCAAGATCAAGCCCGACGACCCGTACATCAACGGCCTGCGCGTCGGTCAGTTTGCGCCCGGCGTCGTGCGCATCGTCTTCGACCTCAAGCAGGCAGTGGCGCCGCAGGTGTTCTCTCTGGCGCCGGTTGCGGCGTACAAGGACCGGCTCGTGCTGGACCTCTATCCGCAGCAGGCCGCCGATCCGCTCGAGTCACTGATTGCCGAGCGCTTGCGCGACGCGCCGAAGACCGCGGCGGCCGGCGCCGCTCCTCCCCCCCCGGGCGACGCGGCCGCGCCATCGCGATCCGGCACCGCGGCCGCCGATCCCCTGGGCGACCTGATGGCGCAGCAATCGGCGCGCGCTACACCACCGGTGTCAGTCTCGCAGGCCAATCGCCCGTCGGCGCCGGTCGGCCCGCTGCCCATTCCCATGCCCCCACCGGTAGTCAGCGCGCCGCCTCCCCCAGTGACCGCCGGGCGTGGCGTCGCCACGGCGAGCCAGACCGACCGCATCATCATCGTCGCGCTGGACCCGGGGCATGGCGGCGAGGACCCCGGCGCGATGGGACCGAATGGCACGCGCGAGAAGGACATCGTCCTGCAGATCGCCCACCGGCTGCGCGAACGCATCAATGCGAGCAGCGTCAACGGCAACCCGATGCGCGCCTTTCTCACGCGCGACGCGGACTTTTTCGTGCCGCTCGGCGTGCGCGTGCAGAAGGCGCGGCGCGTGCAGGCCGACCTGTTCGTGAGCATCCACGCCGATGCCTTCACCACGCCCGAGGCGCGAGGCGCGAGCGTGTTCGCGCTGAGCCAGGGCGGCGCATCGAGCAGTGCCGCACGCTGGCTCGCGAACAAGGAAAACCAGGCCGACACTGTGGGCGGCGTGAACGTGGGCAACCACGAGGCGCAGGTGCAGCGCGCGCTGCTCGACATGAGCACCACCGCGCAGATCAACGACAGCCTCAAGCTCGGCGGCGCGATGCTCGGCGAGATCCGCAGCATCGGCGCGCGGCTGCACAAGCCACAGGTCGAGCAGGCCGGCTTCGCGGTGCTCAAGGCGCCGGACATCCCGAGCGTGCTGGTCGAGACGGCCTTCATCAGCAACCCCGAGGAAGAGGCAAAGCTGCGCAGCACGGCCTACCAGGAAGACCTGGCGGATGCACTGATGCGGGGGATTCAGCGCTACTTCGCGCAAAACCCGCCGTTGGCGCGCAGCCGCCAACTCTAGTTTCGCGCGCCGAGGGCCGCGACTATTCGGCCTCGATGCCAGCGGCCTTCACGATGCGCCCCCACTTCTGTGATTCGCCGGCCTGAAACTTCGCGAGTTCCTCCGGCGAGGTCGTGAACACTTCGGTGCCGGTCGGCTCGTAGAACGCGGCCTTGGCCGCATCGCTCTTCGCGGCCTTGACCAGCAACTCGTTCAGGCGCTTGACGACTGCGGGTGGCGTCTTCGCCGGTGCGTACGCGGCGAACCAGTAGCCCATCTCGTAGCCCTTCACGCCGGCCTCGGAGATGGTCGGCACATCGGGCGCCAACGGCGACCGCTTGGCGCTTGAAACGCCCAGCGCACGCAACTTGCCGGACTTCACCTGCGGGAGGCCGGTCGCGGTGTCGGTGATCATCATGTTGATCTGGCCGCCGAGCAGGTCCGTCACCGCGAGCGTGTTGCTCTTGTAGGGTACATGCAGCAGCTTGATGTCGGCCATCTGCTGCAGCAACTCGCCCGCCATCCGGCTCGACGAACTGCCGCTGCCGAAGCTGTACTTGCCCGGTTCCTTCTTCGCCATCTCGACAAACTCGGCGACGGTCTTGGCCGGGAAGGACGGGTTGACCACCATGATCTGACCGCCCTTGCCCAATGCCGCGATGGGCGCGTAGTCCTTCACCGGGTCGTAGGGCAGCTTCTTGAAAAGATGCTCGTTGGCCGCGTGCGTGGTGTTGGTGGTGATCAGCACGGTGTAGCCGTCGGCCGGCGCCTTGGCGACCTGCTGCGAGGCGATGAACCCGCTGGCGCCGGCCTTGTTGTCGATGACCACCGGCTGCTTCGTCTCCGCCGTCACGCCATTTCCGAGCGCCCGGGCAATCTGGTCGGTGGCCGTGCCTGCGGCAAAGGGCACCACGAACGTGATGGGCTTTTCGGGGAAGGCCTGCGCCTGCGAAAGCAATGGGACGATGGCCAGCGCGGAGGTGAGCACGGTCAGCGGAAAGCGATTCATTGTTTTGTCTCCAGAAGAGTGGTGATTGAAAATTCAGTACGCGTCACTACCGACAAGCAGTGAAACCAGTTCCTGCGGAACGCGTATCCGCAGGTCGAGCAAGAGGAAGGACAGCGCCTTTCCGTGCGTGTCGAGGTTCAGCGCATCGTTCACGCCGCCGTCAAGGACGCTGTCGAGCACGAAGTTCATCGCGTGCAGCCTGGGCAGCAGAAAGCGCCGCACGCCAGCGGGCGCCCGATGCAGGAACTGCGCCGCCACCGCTTCGGGCGTGACCTGCTCCACCAGCAACGGATAGAGCGCCGGGTGCCAGGCGATCACGCTGATGTTGGAGCGGTCGCCCTTGTCGCCGGTGCGGCCATGCGCGGCGCGGTAGAGCGGGAAGTCGGTGGTCGTCGTCATGCGGGCATCTCCTCGTCGATCATCGCGAAGCTCACGGGCACGGCCTCGCGTGGCAGCAGGCACGAGATGGTGTTGAGCCTCGGTGTGAGCGCGGTGCGCACGCCGCCGCCTCCGGCCGGCCCACAGGTGTAGAGCGCCATGACTTCGCGCGCGAGGCGCTCGGCTTGGGCACGGTCGTCGTGCGTTGCTGCAACCCTCAGGCGGATGTCGCGCAAGCCTGCATCGGGCGTCGCTGCGAGCGTGCGGCCTGCGTCGTCGCCCAGAACGCTGACGGCCCCGATGAGATCGACGCGAAGCACCAGATCGGCCAGGCGCTTCTTCAGCACATCGGCGGCCAGCCTCGCGCGCGCCTCGGCACGCGGCCCCGCATAGGAAATCTCGCCTTCGGCCAGCCAGCCACCTTCGTGGCAGATGTTGACCTTGTAGTGCGTCGGCCGCGCGTGGCCACGCACACCCGACACCGCCACGCGGTTCGTTCCAAGCCCATGGACTTCCGCATCGGAAATGTCGGCCACCACGTCGGGCGTCAGGTAGGCGGCGGGATCGTGCACTTCATAGAGCAGTTGCTCCTTGACCGTCGCCTCCGTCACGAGGCCGCCCGTGGCGTCTGCCTTGCCGACGGTGCAGCAGCCGTCGGCATCGATCTCCGCGATCGGAAAGCCGACTGCCTCCAGGCCCGGCACATCTTTGTAGCCAGGGTCGGCGAAGTAGCCGCCACAGACCTGCGCGCCGCACTCGAGAAGATGGCCTGCCATGGTGGCGCGGCCCAGGCGCTCCCAGTCATCGCTGCGCCAGCCGAAGTGCGACATGGCCGGCCCGACGGCAAGCGAGGGATCGGCCACGCGACCGCAGACCACGATCTGCGCGCCCGCATCGAGCGCCGCGGCGATCGGTTCGGCGCCGATATAGGCGTTGGCGCTGACGAGGCGGATTCCGTCCATCTCCACGCCGAGTTGTTCGCGCAGCAGCGCCAGTTGCGCCGGCGCGGAAAGGTCGTCGCCCTCCACTACCGCGATGTGCGGCGGCGCGGCGCCGAGTTCGCGCGCCATGCGCGCGATGTGCCGGGCGGCGGCGCGCGGGTTGGCAGCGCCGAAGTTGCTGACGATCCGGATGCCGTGCGCCAGGCAGCGCGCCAGCACCGGCCGCAGCATCGCATCGAGCAGTGGCTCGTAGCCCGCTTCCGGGTCGCTGCGGCGACGCAGTTGCGCCAGCGCCAGCGTGCGCTCGGCCAGGGTTTCGAAGATCAGGAACGCACGTTGGCCATCGGGGCCGTCTCGCAGACGGGCGATGAGCGTCTGGACCACCGGCCCGGCGGCGTCCGTGCGGTCACCAGAAAAACCGGCGGCACAGCCGATCAGGAGCGCGGGGCGGGCAATGGAGTTCATGGACGCACTCTAGGCTTGTCCGCTTCATCCGTAAAATCGAAAGTTTGGATCGATTCATCCGCATTTCGAATCAATGTATGTGGACGCCCGACCTCGCCCGGGCGCACTCAACTGACCCGACTACAGCTTGTAGGTCGACAGCAGGATGCTCGTCTCGCTGTTCGATATGCCGGGGATCGAGCGAATGGCCGTGAGCACGCGGTCGAAGGCCTCGAGCGAATCGGCACGCAACTCGGCCATCAGGTCCCAGCGGCCATTCGTCGTGTGGAGTGTCACGACATTGGCGTGACCTCGCAGCGCGCGCCGTACCTCGGCGCCATGCGGCCCGTCGACCTCGATGCTCATCATGGCCCGGATGCGATGGGGCTCCGCGTCCGGCCGAAGCCGCACGGTGTAGCCCACGATGGTTCCGTCGCTCTCCAGCTTGCTGATCCGGTTCTGCACGGTGGCGCGCGCCACACGGAGCTTCTGCGCCAGCGCCACGACGGACATGCGGGCGTCGTCGCGCAGCAGGGCTATGAGTTGGCGATCGGTGTCGTCCATTGATTTAGCACATTGCCACTTTTGATCGACACAATGTAAGCATCTCTGGTATTTATGACAAGTTGCATGATTCATTCTGGCACCATCTGCTGGAACAATGGACGCATGCCGCAGCACGCGGTGCAGTCACAGGAGATCCCACAAGATGTCGCGTTTCCTTTCGATCCAGGCGCCTTCCGCAGTTGTCATGATTCGGCCGCACGGCTTCACGCCCAACCCGGAGACAGCGGCGGACAACGCATTCCAGAGCCGGGCCGAACAGGAATCCGCGCAAGCCGTTGCCCGCTCTGCGTACCGCGAGGTGACGGCTGCGGCCGAGCGCCTGGAAGCCGAAGGCGTGCGCGTGCATCTCTTCGAGGATCGCGGCGAGCGCGACACACCCGATTCGGTCTTCCCCAACAACTGGTTCTCCACGCATCCGGGCGGCCACGTCGCGCTCTATCCCATGTACTGCGAGAACCGCCGCCGCGAGCGCCGCCCTGACGTCATCGAGATGCTCAAGGCCGAGTACCGCGTTCAGGAGGTCATCGACTACTCCGGCCTGGAGCACGACGGCCTCTTCCTCGAAGGCACTGGTGCGATGGTGTTCGACCACATGGCGCGCGTTGCCTACGTTGCGCGCTCCCATCGTGCGGACCCCGTCGCGCTGGAGCACTTCAGCACGCATTTCAATTTCGAGCCGATGGCTTTCGACTCGGCCGATCCGAGCGGGCAGCCGATCTATCACACCAACGTGCTGATGTGCGTCGCGACTGAGTTCGCCATGGCGGGCCTCGACCTCATCTCCGACACCCGCCGCGCGAAAGAAGTGCGTGCACGCCTGGAGGAATCGGGACGCGACGTCATTGCGTTGAGCGCGCAGCAGATTGCCAACTTTGCGGGCAATGCGATCGAGCTCTCGGGGCGCGACGGCCGCGTCCTCGCGCTCTCGCAGCGCGCCTGCGACAGCCTCACGGCGCAGCAGAAGGCGGTCATCGAGCGCTCGGCGCGGCTGGTTCCGCTTGCGGTGCCGACGATCGAGATGGCGGGCGGCTCGGTACGCTGCATGATCGCCGGCATCCATCTTTCGCGCAGACGCTCGAGTTGAACAAGCCGTGGTCGCGCAGTGCGGGTCGCTGCAGTCGCGCAAGGGGCGACCATCCTTTCGGGCACTACACCGGGGCCATCTCCTACACCTCGGCGAAGGCTTCTCCAGAGAATGAATTCACCAATCACTGAAAGGTGGACATCATGAAGACAAGACTCTGGATCTCGGCAGCCTCTGCCGCTTGCGTTCTAACCTTGGCCGGCTGCGCAAGCGGGCCCAATCAGAACCTCGGCACCGCGGGTGGCGCGGTGGGTGGTGCGCTGATCGGCAATGCAGTGGGCGGCAACACGGCCAGCACGGTCGGTGGTGCGGCCATCGGTGGCCTGATCGGCAACCAGGTCGGCCGCAGCGTCGACGAACGCAATCAACGCAACTACTACCCGAGCAACAGTTACTACCCCAACAACGGTCCGCGCTATTGACCTGTTGATCGAGGTGATGAAGATCGAGATGGCGCGCCTTCGGGCGCGCTTTTTCATGGCGAGCCAGGGACCGTATAAACGCGGCATGAGACAAAGCATTCTTCGCTCCGTCATTGCTGCCTGCGCCTTCGCGCTTGGCGCGTGCAGTTCCATCACCGACGACAAGCCGCAGCCGCAAGGCGCTGGCGGGCAGCCTGCCGCGTCTCCATGTCCCAAGGGATTGCCCATCGACGCGCGCTGCTACAGCGGGCAAGACAGCGCGCACGCGTTCTACTGGATCGCCATACCTGCCGACTGGAACGGGGTGCTCGTCATGCACGCGCATGGCGGCCCCGAGTTGGGCGCGCCGACCATGGCACGCGCCACCGAAGACTTGCAGCGATGGGCCGTCACGGTGAAGGCCGGCTACGCGTGGGCCGGATCCACGTACCGGCGCGGCGGGTATGGCGTCACGATGGCTGCCGAGGACACCGAGCGACTGCGTTCGCTCTTCGTCCAGACCTTCGGCGCACCTCGGCGCACCGTGCTGCACGGCCAGAGCTACGGTGCAGGCGTCGCCGCGAAAGCGGCCGAGCTCTACGCGACCGTAGATGGTCGCAAAGGGCCGTATGACGGATTGCTCCTCACCAGCGGCGTGCTCGGCGGAGGAACGCAAGCCTATGACTACCGGTTGGACTTGCGTGTCGTCTATCAATACGTCTGCAACAACCATCCCCTGCCCGGCGAGCCTGCCTACCCGCTCTGGCAAGGGCTGCCGCGCGAATCCAGACTCACGTCCGCCGAACTGCTGCGCCGCATCGACGCCTGCACCGGCGTGCGCATGTCCCCGGAGGATCGGACGCCGCAACAGCGTGCCAATCTCGCCACGATCCTCGACACGATTCGCATCCCCGAACGTTCACTCGTGGGCAACATGAACTGGGCGACTTTTCTGTTTCGCGACGTGGTGCAGGAGCGACTCGATGGGGGCAACCCCTTCGGCAACATCGGCGTGATGTACAGCGGCTCGCGCGACGACGTCGCGCTCAATTCCGGCGTGCAGCGCTACCGTGCCGACCCTGCCGCCGTTCGCAAACTGGCTGCCGACAGCGACCCGACCGGCCGCGTGAACGTACCGACGCTCGGCCTCCACGCCATCGACGACCCGACGGCCTTCGTCGAACTCGAATCGGTCTACCGCAATGTGCGCGAACGCGCGGGCACTGCGGACTTGCTGGTGCAGACCTTCAGCAGCGAATCCGAGCACAGCTATCTGAGCGATGCCGAATACCCGACGCTGTTCGCCGCACTGCTCGACTGGATCGACAACGGCCGCAAGCCGACACCGGAAGACATCGCCGCGCGTTGCAAGGACATCGAAGCACGCTTCGGCGGCGGGTTCCATTTCGATCCCACCTATGTTCCGCGGCCGCTGACGGCGCGCGTGCCGCCCCGGCAGCGGCCGTAGTTCCGGCGACTCAGCGCGCCGAGGACGCGCCGCGGGCGCGCCAGGCGCCGTAGATCGCGATCAGGCCCGGCACAAGGATCAGCGCCCAGATGATCTTCTCGAGGTGCTCCTTGACGAGCGGAAGGTTGCCGAAGAAATAGCCGACGGTGCAAAGGCCCACCACCCACAGCAGCGCACCCACGACGTTGAAGAGCGTGAACCTGCCTCGATTCATCTCGGCCACGCCGGCCACGAAAGGCGCAAAGGTGCGGATGAACGGCATGAACCGCGCAAGGATGATCGTGACGCCGCCGTAGCGCTCGTAGAACGCATGGGCCTGGTCGAACGCCTTGCGGTTGAAGAAGCGCGAGCTCTCCCACTTGAAGACCTTGGGGCCGAAGTAACGGCCGATGCTGAAGTTGCACTGGTCGCCCAGTATCGCTGCCGCCAGGAGGATCGGCACCGCCAGCCCGAAGCTCATCAACCCCGCTCCGCACAGCGCGCCGACGATGAACAGCAGCGAATCGCCCGGCAGGAAAGGCATGACGACCAGCCCCGTCTCGACGAACACGATCAGGAACAACAGTCCGTACACCCACGGCCCGTAGGCAATGACGAAGGCTTCGAGGTGTTTGTCGACATGCAGGACGAAGTCGATGAGAAAGCTGATGATTTCCATGGCGCGCATTATCGCGACAGGGGCGCAAGGCCCCTTCTAGAATGATTGCGTGAGCGCCCTTCCTACTTCCGTCGATCCGGCCGCACGCCGCCCGATCCGCGAACTTCCTGACGAACTCATCAGCCAGATCGCGGCCGGCGAGGTGGTGGAACGGCCCGCGTCCGTGGTGCGCGAGCTCCTCGACAATGCGCTGGACGCCGGTGCGCGCCAGATCACGGTGCGGCTCTCCGCCGGCGGTGTGCGCCTGATCTCGGTCGAAGACGATGGGCAAGGACTACCGCGCGACGAACTGCCGCTCGCGCTGCGCCGGCATGCCACGAGCAAGATCGCGAGCCTGAACGATCTCGAGACCGTCGGCACGATGGGCTTTCGCGGCGAGGCACTCGCGGCCATCAATGCCATCGCGGAACTGAGCATCCTCTCTCGCTTCGCGGGCGCCGACAACGCCTTCATGCTCGACGGCCGCACCGGCGAGTTGCGCCCGGTGGCCCGCGCGACCGGCACCACCGTCGAGGTGCGCGAACTCTTCTTCGCGACGCCGGCGCGCCGCAAGTTCCTGAAGACGGACGCGACCGAGCTGGCACATTGCATCGAGTCCGTCCGTCGTCACGCCCTCGCACGGCCCGAGGTCGGCTTCTCGATCTGGCATGAGGGCAAGTTGATCGAGCAGTGGCGCGCCGCCATCACCCGCGATCAACGGCTCGCCGACACGCTCGGCGACGATTTCGTGACGCACAGCGTCGCGGTCGATCACGCCGCCGGCCCGGTGCGAGTGACCGGCCGCGCGGGCATTCCAGATGCGGCTCGCTCACGGGCCGACCAGCAGTTCTTCTACGTCAACGGCCGTTTCGTGCGCGACAAGGTGCTCGCGCACGCCGTTCGCAGCGCCTACGAGGACGTTCTGCACGGGCAGCGCCAGCCGGTCTATGCGCTTTATCTGGAGATCGACCCGGCGCGGGTCGACGTGAACGTGCATCCGACCAAGATCGAGGTGCGATTCCGCGATGGGCGCGAAGTGCACCAGGCGGTGCGCCACGCCATCGAAGATGCACTCGCCGCACCCCGCTCCGGCGACGCCACCGCCGCGCCGGCCGAGCCCTTCTTCAAGCCGCGCATGCTGCCGGCCTCGGCGTCGTGGACGCAACCCGCAGTGCACTTTGCCGCGGAACGCGGCATTGGCGATGCCGCGGCCATGTGGCCGGCGTACCGGCAGGAGAAGCCCGCGGAGGCCCCCGCGGTCGCGAGCAGCCCTTGGGTAGTACCCGCGGCGCCGCAAGCTGTCTCGCCCGCTGCACGGCCGGATGCGGCCGCGCCCCCCGAATCCGAGGCCTGGCCTCTCGGCCGCGCACTGGCGCAACTGCAGGGCATCTACATCCTGGCCGAGAACAGCCAAGGCCTGGTGATCGTGGACATGCACGCCGCGCACGAACGCATCGTGTACGAGCGCCTCAAGACCCAGTTGGACGGCGCCTCGATCACCAGCCAGCCGCTGCTGATCCCCGCCACCTTCGCCGCCACGCCCCAGGAAGTAGCGACGGCCGAGGCCTGTGCCGCCGTATTGCCGTCGCTCGGCCTCGAGATCACACCCTTCTCGCCACGCACGCTGGCGGTGCGCGCCGTGCCCGGGACGCTGGCAGACGGCGACCCGGTCGAACTCGCTCGCAGCGTGCTTGCCGAACTTGCCCATCACGATGCCAGCACCGTCGTGCAACGCGCCCAGAACGAACTGCTCTCCACCATGGCCTGCCACGGCGCCGTGCGCGCCAACCGCAAGCTCACGCTCGACGAAATGAACGCATTGCTGCGCCAGATGGAGGCGACCGAGCGCTCGGACCAGTGCAACCACGGGCGCCCGACATGGCGCCAGCTCTCGGTTCGCGAGTTGGACTCGCTGTTCATGCGCGGTCGTTAGGCGCTACTTTTCGTTCGCTTACAAACTGCCGACCGGGAGGTTTCCGGGCTCACGGCGCGCGGAAATCCGCACATTTGACGTTGGTTGAACCCCAAACCGAGGGTTTTCATGGGTCATCGAGGGACCGGGCACGCGCGTTGCATGGGGTCTGTCGTTGAACTTTCTGGCTATCCGCCTGTCCTTCAGCCTTCATGAAATCCTGGACCCTCTTCGCATCCGCCACCGCCCTGGTCGCCCTGCTGGCGGGCGGTTGTTCCACCCTCGACGAGCGCCAACGCGAGTGGATCTTCCAACCCAGCGACCGAAGCTGGGGCAATTCGCAAGCCATGAGCCAGGGAATGGACGACGTCTGGATCGATTTCAAGTCATCGCTCACCGGCGAGCCCGCACGGCTGCATGGCCTGTGGCTCGCTGGCGCGCCCGAATCGCCTGATACGCCCGTCCTGCTGTATTTGCACGGCGCACGGTACAACGTGGCCGGCTCTGCCCCGAGAATGCGCCGAATGCACGAATTGGGCTTCGCGGTGCTGGCGATCGACTACCGCGGCTTCGGCAAGAGTTCCAAGGGACTGCCGTCGGAAGACTCGGCCCGCGAAGATGCCTACGCCGCATGGACCTGGCTGGCAGCGAAGCACCCCAAACAGCCGCGTTACATCTTCGGCCACTCGCTCGGCGGCGCGATCGGGATCGACCTGGCTTCCCGCGTGACCGACGAGAGCGGCACCATCGTGGAAAGCACCTTCACGTCGATCGCCGATGTAGTGAGCAGCTTCAAGTGGGGCTGGCTGCCCTTCGGTCCCTTCATCACGCAGCGCTTCGAGGCCATCAGCAAAGTCAAGGACATCGGTGCGCCGCTGCTCGTGGTGCATGGCGCAGCCGACAGCCTGATCAACCCGACGCTGGGCCGCAAGCTGTACGACGCAGCAACCGTGCCCAAGCTGTTTGTCCTCGTCGAAGGCGGTTCGCATCACAACGCGAATTCGATCGGACAGGTGCAGTACCGAGCTGCCCTGTCGCAACTGTTTCGCATGAAGGAGTCGCCGGCCGAGATGGCCGCGGGAGCCGAAACGGCTGCGACGCCTTCGCGACCCGCGCTGCCTGATACCGCGCACACCCAAGCCAAGCTGTCCGGACAGGCGATCTGACACGCCGCGGACGCCCCCGCCCACCGGCTTTGTTAACCTCGGGCGCATGCCGCCCACTGTCGTACCGGCCCTTTCGCAAACCGAGCCGGGTGCTTCCGGCACGTCGACGGCCTCCCCTGCTCCGCGCTACGTCGCCCTGGCCGGCCCGACCGCGTCCGGCAAGACCGCGGCCGCGCTGGCCATCGCCCGGGCCCGGCCGGTCGAGATCGTCAGCGTCGATTCCGCACTGGTCTATCGCGGCATGGACATCGGCACCGCAAAGCCCACGCTCGAAGAGCGTGCCGAAGTGCCGCACCACCTCATCGACATCCGCGATCCGCGCGAGGCCTACAGTGCCGCTGCATTCGTGCAGGACGCAAGGCGGCTGATCGGCGAGATCACATCGCGGGGCCGGCTGCCGCTGTTGGTGGGCGGAACGATGCTGTACTTCAAGGCACTGGCCGACGGCATCGACGCCATGCCAGCAGCCGATCCGGAAGTGCGCCGACAGCTCGAAGCCGACGCCGTCGCGCTGGGTTGGCCGGCAATGCACGCCCGCCTCGCGGAAGTCGATCCCATCACCGCCACGCGTCTGGCGCCCAACGACAGCCAGCGCATCCAGCGCGCGCTCGAGGTCTGGCATAGCAGCGGGCAACCGCTGTCGAGCTTTCATGCGGCGGGCGCCACCGGCGGCGGCTGGCAGGCCGCCGCGCTCCTGTCCCTGGAACCCACCGATCGCGCATGGCTGCACGAACGCATTGCCGCGCGCTTCGACGCGATGTTGTCAGCCGGCTTCATCGCCGAAGTGCAGGCCCTGCGCGCACGGGGCGACCTGGTCGCGGATTTGCCGTCGATGCGCTGTGTCGGCTACCGCCAGACCTGGGAAGCGCTGGACGGCGAATGGCCCATCACCGAGCTGCGCGAACGCGGCATCGCAGCGACGCGCCAGCTCGCCAAGCGCCAGATCACCTGGCTGCGCAGCATGCCGCAGCGCCACGTGGTCGCCGCGGAAGCCCCGGACGCCATCGAGCAGGTTGTGCGGCAGGTCGTCGATATCGCATGACGCTGCGCATCACGGACCTGGGCAAACACTACGGCGACGTGCCGGTGTTCGAGCACGTGTCGCTCGACGTCGCGAACAGTGAATTCGTCGCAATCGTCGGGGAATCGGGGGTCGGCAAGTCGACGCTGCTCAACTGCATGGCCGGGCTCGACAGTTGGAACTCGGGCACGGTCATTCACGACGGCACGGACATCGGCGCACTTCGTGCCGAGGCACGAGCGCTATGGCGCCGCAAGCACGTCGGCTTCGTGTTCCAGGCCTTTCACGTGCTGCCGCATCTGGATGTCGCGCAGAACGTCGGGCTGCCCTTGATGCTGCTCGGCCAACGCGGCCCCGCCAGCGATGCGCGAGTGACGCAGATGCTCGACGCCGTCGGCCTTGCGGGATTGGGCGAGCGCCTTCCCCAGGAACTCAGCGGAGGCCAATTGCAGCGCGTGGCCATTGCGCGCGCCTTGGTGCACCGCCCGTCACTGCTGCTGGCCGATGAGCCGACCGGCAACCTCGACCCGACCACCGCCGCCCGCGTCATGGATGTTCTGATCGCGCAAACGCGCGAACATGGCGCCTCGCTGGTGCTGGTCACGCATTCGGAAGCGGCAGCGGCGCGCGCCGATCGCGTGCTTCACCTCAGCGCGGAGGGAATCAAAGCCTAGGCGTTTCCTGACAGGAGTGCCGCAAAGCGGCCCAGGTCGACGTTGCCGCCGCTGATGATCACGCCGACGCGCGCTCCGCCAATGCCATCGCCTGCGGCGCAGGCCCCCGCGAACGCGAGGCAGCCGGTGGGCTCTACCACCATCTTCATGCGCTCGGCAAAGAAGCGCATCGCATCGACAAGCTGCGCGTCGCTCACCGTCACGATGTCGTTCACATCACGCCGGATGATGCCGAAGGTGTATTCGCCCAGGTGCTGGGTCTGCGCGCCATCGGCGATGGTTTTCGGCGTTTCGATGTGGACGATGCGGCCCGCGCGCAGTGACTGCAGGCCGTCATCGCCGGCTTCGGGCTCGACGCCGTAGATCTTGCAGTCGGGCGACAGGGCGCGCGCCGAGAGCGCTGAACCGCTCGTCAAGCCGCCACCGCCCAGGCAGACATAGAGCGCGTCGAGCGCGCCGACCTCCTCGATCAGTTCTTTCACCGCCGTGCCCTGCCCCGCAATCACGTCGGGATGGTCGTAAGGGGGGATCAGCGTCATGCCGCGCTCGCCGGCCAACCGGCGCGTGAGCGCTTCGCGGTCTTCGGTGAAACGGTCGTACTGCACCACCTCTGCACCATAGCCGCGAGTGGCGGCGAGCTTGGCCGCGGGCGCGTCGTTGGGCATCACGATCACGGCGGGCACGCCGAGGATGCCGGCCGCCAGCGCGATGGCCTGTGCGTGGTTGCCCGATGAAAAAGCGATCACCCCGGCCTTGCGCTGGGCCGCATCGAATTTCGACAGGGCATTGAAAGCACCGCGAAACTTGAATGCGCCCATGCGCTGGAAGTTCTCGCACTTGAAGAAGAACTGAGCACCCCAGCGGGCGTCCGCGGTCCGCGAACGCAGCACAGGCGTGCGGTGGGCATTGCCTTCGAGCCGCGCGGCCGCGGCGACTACGTCGTCGTAGGTGGGAAGTGTCTGCATGGCGCGGAGCTTACCCGCGCCCCAGAATCTTCGGAACGCCCTGTCGAAATGACCGCTTGCGCACCGTCATTGCTGTGAGCGATCCTGCTCGATGTTCCTTTCTCTCTTTGCGGAGGTTCCATGCAATACATGTTGATGTTCTACCAGCCCCAGTCGGAATTCGACCAGCGGGACGAAGCGGCAGCGCAGGCGTACCGCGCCGGATGGATGGCCTATGTCGGAGCGGCGCGCCAGTCCGGCATCGTGCAGAACGGCCACGGCCTGCATCCGCCGATGACCGGCACCACGCTGCGCGTGCGCGGCGACAAGCGCCAGGTGCAGGACGGCCCCTTTGCCGACACCAAGGAGCAACTCGGCGGCTACTTCGTCATCGACGTGGCGGATCTCGACACTGCCCTCGAATGGGCGGCCCGCGCGCCTTGTGCGAGCACAGGGGGCGTGGAGGTCCGGCCGGTCTTCAGCACGCCCGACATGTGACCGACTCGGGGGTCCAGGAGGCTCGCGCGGCTGCGGAGAAGGCCGCACGCCAGTCGTACGGGCGGCTGGTCGCCATCCTCTCGGCGCGCACGCGCGACATCGCGGCGTCGGAAGACGCGCTTGCGGATGCCTTCGCCCGCGCGCTGGAGCGATGGCCGGCGGACGGCGTCCCCGACCGGCCCGAAGCGTGGCTGCTGAGCGTCGCGCGAAACCGCACCCTGGACGCCTGGCGCCACAGCCGCGTCCAGGACGACGCGGCGCAGACCCTGCTGCTCCTCCTGGCCGACGAAGTCGGTGCCGACGCCACCGGCGGCGATGCCGTGCCGGACGAACGCCTGCGCCTGCTCTTCGTCTGCGCGCACCCGGCCATCGATGCGGCGGCGCGCGCACCCCTGATGCTGCAGACGGTGTTGGGGCTGGATGCCACCCGCATGGCCGGTGCGTTTCTCATTGCGCCGGCCACGCTCGGGCAGCGGCTGGTCCGGGCCAAGGCGCGCATCCGCGCGGCGGGCATCCCTTTCGAATTCCCACGCGCCGGCGATCTGCCGCAGCGCCTGCAGGACGTGCTCGACGGCATCTACGCCGCCTACGGCACCGGCTGGGACGAGGTCGACGGTGCAGATGCCACGCAGCGCGGCCTCACGGCCGAGGCCATTGACCTGTGCCGCATCCTTTGCGGGCTGATGCCGGGCGAACCGGAGCCGCTGGGCCTGCTCGCGCTGATGCTGTTCTGCGAAAGCCGCGCAGCAGCCCGGCGCAGCGACACGGGGGCCTACGTGCCGCTCGATGAGCAAGAGATCCTGCACTGGAACGCGCACATGCGCGAAGAAGCCGAGCACGCGCTGCAACACGCCGCGGACATGAATGCCGTCGGCGCCTACCAGTTGGAAGCGGCCATCCAGTCCGCCCACTGCGCGCGGCGCCTCGGTGCGCAAGTGCCCCCGCAGGCGGTGGTCGCGCTCTACGACGGCTTGATCGCGCTGCGCCCGAGCATCGGCGCGAGAGTCGGCCGCGCGTGCGCGCTCGCAACGGCCCATGGGCCGGCCGAAGGCCTGAGTGCGCTCGACACCTTCGCACCCGACGAAATCGCCAACTACCAGCCCTATTGGGCCGCGCGCGCCCACCTGCTGGCTCGAACCGGCGACCCTGTCGCCGCCCGGCAGGCCTACGCCCGCGCGGCGGGTCTCAGCACCAGCCCGGCCGTACGAGCCCATCTCGCCTTCGCTTCGAGCCGGCTTTGACCGGCGCGCGCATCGCGCAGAATGGGACGGCATGCGTTCGCTGCTTTCCACCTTTTCCTGGCAGGAAAACGGGGCTTTTTTGAGGCTTTCTTCATTGGAGATCCACTTAAAGGCGGCCAGAAAGTACGGGGCAAGTACGGGGCGCCGAAGTAGCCGCCCCTTGGTCAAGGCCTCCTCCGGCGCCTCCGATCGGCCACGACAATCGGCCGCATGAGCCTCGATGCATGGCCCTACCGAAACGTGAGCCCTGAGCGGCAGGCGGATCTCGCCCGCTTCGGCAGCTTCGCGGCCTTGCTGGAGGCCGCCGCGCAGGAGGCCGAGTGCCGCTTCGTGCGATGGGAGGATGGCGAAGGCGCTGTTCCCCCGCAGTTCTACCGGCCGGTATTTTCGGTCCGGCTCCCCGCTACCGGCGACGCGCTCTTTAACGGGCCGCATGGCCTGCGCGCTGCGTACTACGCAAATCCGGCAGAAGGCGCGGAGGCTACCCGCGCCCTGCTGCGTGGGCTGGAGGGCAAGCTGCTCGATGCGCTGCCCGCGCCCGTCAAGCCCGGGCAGGATCGCGGCTGCGCCGAGCTTTCGCTGCGAGCCCCGGGCGCCAAGATCTGGAGCGAGGCCAATCCGGAGGGCATCGATCCCGACGGGCCCGGGCCTCAGCTTGCCAATGAGAGATGGCGTGCCGCTGCGATTGCAGAGAGCGCGGGCTTCTCGAAGTGCGATGCGCGCAGGGGCATCGATGCATCGCCCATCGAGATCCTCGATGTGAAAGGCGGATGGCGCAGCGCTATCGGAAAGACAATCACCACTCCCGACAAGCAGCCCCATCGGCGCGCGAAGGATATCCACGAGAAGGGATCTTCCTGACGCCCTAATGACCGATCGGTGCGCCCGGGGGCACCACGCATGGGGGATGGCCCTCCGCAGGGGGGGCGGGCTTCTAGCTTGCGCGGGGCCCGGGCCATCAAGCGCTCCTCCCGACCGCAGATTTTTTTTCGGCCCCACGCGCGCGCGAGGCCGGCGCAAAATCGGCGCTGGCGCGGGCCCGGGCGATCTCCTCTGATCTGCCGCAACCGCCGCCCACTGGGGGAGCATCCGCCACCATGCCGAAAGCATCGCGATCCGCCGAGCCTGATCCGGCCCTCAAGCGCGGGCGCGGCAGGCCTGCGCTGGAGCGCTCGGAAAGCGTAGCCCGGCGCGTGCAAAGCTGGGCCGCCTGCGGCGTTCGCATCGACGACATAGCCGAACTGGAATCGATGAGCCCGCCAACTTTGCGGCGGCTTTACCGGCCGGAGCTTGATCTCGGCGCCACGAGGGCCAACGCAGAAGCGGCGCAGCGGCTTTTCCGCGCGACGGCTACCGATTGGCGCGCGGCATTGGCTTGGTTGAAATGCCGCGCGGGCTGGATCGAAGCCACCGCCCCGCCATCCGATCCGCAGCCCGGCAAGAAGGCCGAGGCCGAAGCCTTCGGGCTCGTCGCGCATCGCCACACCGATTGGCAGGATCTTCTGCAATGACGCTCTTGCCCGGAGGCCAGCGCCTGCTTGTGTGGCCCGGCACCATCTGGGCGTCATTGAGCGAGGCGGACCGCGCAATCGCGGCGCTCTCTGCGCTGGAGGCGGCGCGAGAAAACGGAGCGAGCGGCATGGAGATCGGGCTCGGCGAGATGGGCGGCTTCGTCATCGCCGTGATCGGGATTAATGCCATCCTCATCTTGGAGAGCATGGACCCGGGGCGCGCCGTATATCGCTATCGCTTGCCGACGCAGGACGAGCAACTGCAAATGATTGGGCGCGGGCTCGGCGAGATAGGCGGCTGAGAAAAAGCTACCGCGCGGTATGTCTTTGCGCGATCATCGCGCATCGGCCCATCATTGGAGAGCCCCACCATGTACGAGCCCGCGCAAGTAAGAGTCGCCGTCTGGGGCACAGGGCGCGCGGCCGACGAAGAAGCGGCGGCAGCCATCGCGGAGCACACGGCGGCATGGAACGCCGAGCAGCGGCGCCGCCAGGACGCGGAGGATCTCGCCGCGCTCGTACGCGATGCGCTGATCGATCGCCTCGTCTCGCCAGCCGCCGTCATGTGCGCGCTGACCGCTGAGCCGCTGCCCGAGCGCAGCCGCCGGCAGCGGATCGCCGCTGCGCTACGTCTGCTGGCCCGCGCCTGCTTTCCCGGTGTCACTTCGCGAAGGATGCAGCCATGACCGATACGGTAACGACGACGATGCTGAGCGGCGTCCTTTGGGGCGAGACCGAGGCGGGAGAGCATGCGCTGCACAGGGCGATGCATGCCCACGCTCTCGGGCAACAGCAGCAGGGCCGGCTCGCGGAACTGGCCGAAAGATGCGCCAGCGCCGTTCGCGCCGCCGTGCTCGCTGGCTCCTCGCGAGGCGATACCGTGCAGGCCCTGCTCGATGCGCTCGTCGCCGAGCCCGAGCGCCCGGCCGCCGCCGTGGCGATCTCCTCGCGAAGCACGATCGTCTTCGGCCATGGGAGGCCGCAGCCATGACGTACCGCACGAAATCGGGCCATCAATCCGCAAGCGATCCGCTGGAGTTCGTGCTCAGCGATGAGAGCGTGGATCGCGTCGGCGATCAGATCCTCGCCGCCGGCTGGAAGCTTGAGGCTTTCAAGGCGGCCGGCGCGCCCGCGTTATTCGGGCACGATGGATCGCGCGCGGAAAGCATCGTCGGGCGCTGGACCCGCGTTCGCGTGGAAGGCAGCCGCCTCCTCGGCGTGCTCGAATTGGCGAAGGCCGGTACCTCCGCCGTGGTCGATACCGTCCGCGCCCTCATCGAGCAGCGGCTGCTCAATGCCTGCTCCGTGGGCTTCCTGCCGCTCGCCTCCGAGCCCCGGCGCGATGGCCCCGGGCGCATCTACAAGGCGGCCGAATTACTCGAATGCAGCCTGACGCCGATCCCGGCGAATCCGCGCGCATTGCTCATCGCCAAGAGCCTCGGCATGGGCGAGCCCGCGCTGCGCCGGCTGTTCGGCCCGCCTTCCCATGCCCGCGCGCTCGATCGCGCGAGGGAAGCGGTAGCGAAGGCCGATGCCGCGCTCGGGCGGAATGCGCCGCGCGGCGAGCTATCGGCCGCTCAGCGCCGCGTCGTGGATCGCCTGCCCGCCTGCGATCTCCTCGCATCCGTGGGCAGCGTGCTCGGGCGCGAACTGGCGAGCCGGGATGCGCGCATCAGGGCATTGGAGGCGCGCGCCCTCGCCTCAGATCCGCGAGCCGTACAGGCGCGCGCCCGGGCCGCCGTGCGTCGTGCGGCGGAGGCGCTGCGATGAGCCCGCGCTCAGCCAGCGCGGAAAGCCAGCCCGAAGCAATAGGGAGGCTGCTCCTTGCGAGGGCGGATGCGCGCGAGAGGCGCGCAGCGATCGAGGCGACCAAGCTCAGGCTTGATGCCTGCATGAGAAAGGCGCAGGCGCGGCGGCTCCGCGCCTCGATCCATCTGGTGCGCTCGTGATGCTCAGAGCCTCGCTTTCGGCCGAGGAGAAAGAGCTTCTCCGCCATGCCCGCCGCGTCGGCTTGGAGGCCGCGTGCGCCCTCCTGCGTGCCGAATTGTCTGAGCGGCAGCGCCACTCGAATCCGGCGCCGATATCCCGGAGCGGCCCGCTCGACGGCCTCAAGCATGAGGCGGTATTGCAGCCGGGCTCCTCGCAGGGCTACATCACGAAGTAAAGGCGAGCGCGATGCCGGCGAGCACCCTCACGCTGTGGATTCATCGGCGAGACGCGCGCGTAGCGAATGCGCTCGGCTATCTGGCCGTCGAGAGCGCGCTCGCGCGGCAACTGATCGCCGAGGGCAAGGCGTGCGATCTCTTCGCGGCGCGCGGCTTGCTGCCGTTTGTCGAAGGCTGGCACGGATCGCAGCCTTCGCAACCGAAAGATCGCCTGAAAATTGAGGCGATCCCCGAACCATCATCCAGCAGCAGCGGCGACGGTGCCCCCGGCCCATTGGCACAGGAGAGCGCCGATCATGGGAACCCGCAATCGCCCCGGCCGCGCCGAGCGGCAGCAGCAGCCGAGCCCGTGCGGCCCCGATCCGGAAAGGCTCGCGGCCGTCCAGCGCGCGAGCGGGAGGCTCCAAGCGGCGCAGGCGACGTTAAGGGCGCTTGAGGCGCAGAAGAAGGCCGGGCCATGAGGCTCACCAAGGCCGCTCAGCGCCAAGCCGCCGAGCCCTGCGCGCGCCTGCATGCGAGCGAGCCGATGAGCTTGAGCGAGGTCGCGCGGCTCCTGCATTGCTCCCGCGAGGGCGTACGGCTGATCGAGATCTCGGCGCTCTCGAAGCTGCGCGCTGAACTGGCGCGCCGGGGTTACGACGCCGAGGGTCTGCTCGGCGATGGCCGGGCGGATCTCGGCATGCACAAGCCGCGCCTCAAGAGATCCGAATAACGGCCCGTGGCGCGTCGTTCGCGCCTCGCCGCTCCCTCGCTATCGCCCGGCCGCTGTTCGCGCCTCCGGCTCGTGCAGAATGCGCCTCCAACGGCGCGCCGCCATGCGCCGGCCAAAAAAGGAGCGCATGGAGTCTGCAATCTGGGGATTCATTGGCACCTTGATCGGTGCGCTTGCCAGTATCGGCACCAACATTGTCACGAGCCGCAACGCTGCCGCCTTGCAGAGTACGGCTTCCAAACTGGCGCGAGAGGAGCAGCGCCGAGTTTTCCAGCGCGAAACGCTGCTCAAGCTTCAAGATGAGTTGCATGCGCTACTTCGGCTTACCGCGAGAATGCAAATAGCGGACAAGGAATCTTTTCGCAGGACCAGCCAATGGGGCGCTGAACTGCTGCCGGATGACCTCAGCAATAGCGAGTTTGAGAAAACGATCGAGGTTAAAAAGCTGGTCGAACGGGTGGATGATGAAGCCCTGCGAGGCGACCTGAAGACGCTCCTTGCCGTGCTGGCGGAGTTCAAGTTGGCGGAGACAGAGGCTCAGGCGGACAACGCTTTCAACACCGCAGTGGCCGTCGGCAATCCGGCGATTGAGCGTATCGGCGCTGCCCTGCGCTCGCAGTACTAGCCCCTCGAAGCCCGCCCCTAATGCCGCGTTGCGCGGGCTGCCTCGGCGGCGGCGCCCGCCACGCGTTCGTGGAATGCGTAGCCGCCGGCATCGAGCGTTTGCAGAAAGCTGTGAGTGATCTGATCGGCGAGCCTCGCGGCCTCGCCGGATTCCATCCCTGATCTCTCAAGCGCCTGCGCCAGCCGGTCATACCAGCCTACAAAAATCGTAGCGGCCTGCGCGGCGATGCAATGGCGCGGCCCGGCGATCTCGGCAAGGATGCGGGGCTTCTTCGGATCTTCTTCCATGGCCGTCTCCGGTAAGTTGCTTCAATGCGAGCCCGGCCCTGCTGCAAGGTCGGGGCCCGCCCTAATCCTCCGCTGAAGTAGGGCGCAGGAGCGCAGCACCTCGGCACGGACGCGCGTCGATGGTGACGGTGGTCGTGGCCTGCGCCCGCATCGGCGGTTTGCGCCCGCATTGCGCCCGCATTTCTTGAGGCCGCAATCCCATGCAAGCGCACGCTCTGAGCCCCAGCGAAGCGCGTGCGCCCGCATGCGCAGGGGGTATAAGGGGGAATGCGAGCGCGCGCGCACGCCGAGGCGGCTATCAGCCGCTGAGCGCGCACTTGCCGTGCGCTCGCATTGGGCGTCACGAAGCGCGCGGTAATGTGCGATGCGGGCGCTGCGCTTTGGCTCCGACGGGAAGAATTGACTGCGCAGCGGCCGGCGATACTCGTCGCTTCGCAGCAATGGAGAGGGAAGATGGAGAAATGGAACCTTCGGCTCGTCCGCTGGTTGGCGGCGCTCGCTGTCGCGCTCACTGTGGTGTCCGCGCACGCTGGCCAGGACACAGTGCGAGCCGCTTATTGCCTCGGCAGCAACGAGGCGACGCTTGCGGACTCGCCTGCGCCATCCAAGGAGATGCAAGAGGCCGAGCGCCTGTTTGAAGACAGCAAATCCGCAGGGGCCGGTGAACTGTACCGAAATCGACTTCAAGACAACATCAGCAGGCTCAAGGACTACCTCAAAGTCAACGCGAGCAAGGCGGACAAGAAGGCGCTCGATTTGGCGCGGGAGCGCGGCAATGGCGACTACATGGTAGGGATCAGAGACACGAAGCAGTGCATGGAGGCGTGCAATCGCGCCTCCGATTGCACGCAACGATGCCTGAAGGACTCCGGCCCGACGCAAAGGATGAGGGCCTGCCAAAAGCTGGACTGGCTTCCGTTCTAGCATGAGCGCCTGACTCTCATTCGCGGGCTTCCGCGCTGCCCTTGTCTGTGAGCACCCAGCACTCGCGCTTCTTGCGCTGCTCGTCGGTGTACGGCTCGATCGTCAGCAATCCCCGGTACTTGAGCCCGCGCAGCAACGGCGACAGCGCCTTCATGGCACGCAGCCGCTGCGGCAGGGCGATGCCCATGCTCGTGAAGATCTTCGCCGCGCTGTTGTTGGCGGTGACGTTCGGCGAGATCCGCTGCCCCGTTGCTCGCGCCTCGGCGAACGCGGCCAGGACTGCGCGCTCGTCGTTGCGCTGCTCGATGGCGTGCACCACCGGGCCGGCCTGCTCTTCGGGCAGGATGACCCCGTGCAGAAAGTTCCAGTGGAAGTGCAGCCCGGCGCTACCGGGCGCAGCGTGATTGCCCTTCGCTCGCCTCAGGATGTAGGGCGCGGGCGGGCCCGACTCATCGAGATCTTCGTCGGCGTCAGCCGCTTTGCCGCGCGTGAGTTCGAGCCGCGAGCGCACGGAGTTATGCCAACCGGTCGAGCCGCTGTATTGCGCCCCCGTGACATTCGTCGTGCTCGCGGCGCGGTTGACATGCGCGAGCAGGAGCACCGCGCCGGTATGCCTCGCGGGAAGCAGCCGCTGTAGCACCCGGATGAAGGCACGCACCGAAGCGCGCTCGATTTCGCTCGCGGCGTAGGTGTCCGAAGCGTTGTCGATGATTCAGGATATCGATCGCTCGCTCGTCCACAAATCGCTGGAGCGCGGCAAAGGCGGCGGTGGAAGTCCCCGGGGAGCCGCGCTGCGCCACGAAGAGTTCAGGCTCCGGGAGTTCGCCGGCATCGATCAGGAACAGCCAGCCGTCCAAGCTGGCCGGGGAGATGGCAAGCGCGGCGCAGTATTGCTGCACGCGCCAATGCAGCACGGGCGCGCGATCCTCGCAGCTATACACGAGCACGCGACGCGGAGGGCTCGCGGGCTTTCCGAAAAGGGGCAGGCCGGCGGCGATCCCGATGGCGACATAGAGGCCGAGCATCGATTTTCCGCCTGCCCCATGGGAAGCAAGCAGCGTCACGTATCCCTCGGGAATCCAATCCGCGATGACGAAAGCAGGAGGCGAGACGCGCTGGCCGGCGAGGTGCGCGAGATCGACCGTGAGCGCGCGCAGCCGCTCGGAATCGCTCGCCGCGTCTGTGTCCTCGCCCTCCAGTTGTGCCGCCCGCTGCGTCGCCTCGGCCGCATCGCGCAAGCTGATCGGATCGAGCGCAAAGTGCCCCGCGATGGCGCGATCGAGCAGCGCGATGATCTCCCGATGGCGAGCGCGCTTCAGCACGATTTCGACGTAGCGCGCCACATTCGCATTGGCAGGCGCGTACTGCGCGAGCCGATTGAGGTATTCCAGCCCGCCGGTCTCTTCGGCAATCCCGGCGGCCTGCAAGTGCGCGAAGACCGTCAGCACATCCACTGCATGGCCGGCGGCCGTCATGGCGGCCACGGCCGCGAAGATCAGCCCGTGGGCATGGCGAAAGAAGTGGCCCGCCTGCAACTTGCCGGCCGCCTGCGGCCACGCCGATGAGGCATCCAGCAGCAGGGCGGAGAGAACTCCAGACTCGGCCTCGATGGAATGCGGCGGCACGCGCAGCCCTGGCGCCGATTCGTCGTCCCCTACGTCCGGCCTGCGCCGTACCGTATCGAGCACGGCGGCGCTCATGATTTCGTGCCTCCTACGCGGTCGAGCCAGTGGGCTAGCTCGATCAAGGAGTTCAACTGCTTCACGAGCCCCCATCGCGTGGCGAGCCAGCACGGCCGGCCGTCGCAGCCGCCAGCCCGCGAGATCCGGATTCCGCGCAATGCGCCGCGCAGGATGAGCGCCGTCTCCCATCGCTCGTCGATCTCAACGGGGGTGTCCGCGCCGTTGCCCTTCACGGCACGCTCCCGAGCAGCATCGGCCGGCCCCGGTGCCCGAGCGCCCGCGAAAATTCAGACAAGGCCTCATGCACAGCCTGCTCGATTTCCGCATGCAGCGCCTCGCGCTCGGCGCGCGTCGGCGGCCGGGGCGACCAGATGGTCGTGAAAGCGCGAGGCTTCAAGGTGCAGCCGAGATACTCGCGAGCCGGGCCCAAATCGGCTACGTCCAGCCGAAAGCGACCGAGCGCGAAGGAGCGCGAGCGCCTCTCGAAAGGAATCACGATCGCCGACGCCGCAGGCGAGGCGCTCGCCTCCTGTTGGCGCCGCGCGCGCAGGCGGCGTACAGTAGGCGCGTCGGCTGGATGGGACATCTGCTCGTCTCCTTCGGTCGGCGCGGTGCTGAGGGCAGCGCCGCGTGGGATGCTTCGCTTGCTTTGAAGGCGGCTCGGTTTCGTTCCGAGCCGTTCTTCTTTCTGCGCCGGATCAGCCTGCGAGGTTCGCGCTGCGGGCCGCAACCATCGCGCGGGTAGGCCTGCCCAATTTCTTCTGCGCTCGCAGCGGCGGATCAGCGGGCCAGCCTCCGGCCGGCGGGCGACCGAGGCGCTTGCCGCCACTACTGCGCGCCGGGGGCCGTGGAGCGCCGGTAGGCGCCCCGCCAAAGCGATCCGCAGCAAGTTCGCGGCTGCGCTGGCGCTGCTGCTCCAGCCATGCGGCCTCGGCCTGCGGCGTGATGATCCGCTTGCCGAAAATGTTCAGTTCTTCCGGCCCATGGCCGGCCCGCTGCGCCTTGGCGTAACCGGATCTCGACGCGCGATATCGCACGCAGAACTCGGCGACGGTCAGCCCGTACCGCTGCGGCGGCGCCGTAAGGTTCTCGGCGAGCGGCTCGGCCGGGGGCAGTTCTTGCGGCGCTTTCATGGCTGCCTCCGCACGACGCGCATTCGCATGCCGTCATCGTAGGGAGGGCCCATATGGGTGCCGCGCAAGGCGCGGCGCTTCGCGTCTGCCGGCTGATTGGGATGCAGGAGCGCTACCTTCGCCGGCTTCGGACGGCGCTGATCCGCCGCCGGTAGCGCCTTGTCAAATGTCATCACGATGGAGCCCTCATCAGATCCGGCCGAAGGGCACGGGCTGACAAGAGTTTTCCCCATATTTCGGCTTGGCGGAGATGAGCGAAGGAATCCCAAAAGCTGCGCCAAAAATCGGAAAAAGCGCCTCAAACGGCCTCACGCAATGTGCTGCGCGAACACGAAAGACACTGGCGCCGTGCGCTCCTTCCACCGCCCATTCGACTGCGCCCAATGCTGCGCCCGGCCGGCCCAGTAGGTTCCCATTGTCAAAGCGCCAGCGGCCACGCGCAGGCCATTGCGCGACGGGTGGCTCAGGTCGGCGGCGACCGTGGGCCAGCATGGGCCGAGCAGGCGAATTAGCTCGGCCTTAGTGACGATCTGGTCGTCTTTCCCGAGCGGCTTTAACCGAGGCGGCGGGCGGCGCCGCTGCCGGGGCTCGGCCGCTTCGGTACGATTGCGGGTAGCCATGGATCACCTCCGCTCAGGTTGATCAAGGTCAGCGGGCCCGGCGCTTGGGAAGGCGTCCGGGCCCCGCGTCATTGTGCGCCGCCTCGTTACAGCGCGAGTACCGCGAGCGCCTTGATATCGCGCTCGGGCGTACTGTGAAAATAGTGCTGCTGAATCATTTTCAGGCTGCACCCGGCTAGCGCCGCGATGGTCGCGACATCGACGCCGCCGGCCGCCATGTCGGAAATCGCGCTATGCCGAAGTCCGTAGGTCACGCTCTCGCGAGGCAAGCCCGCCATCAGAGCGCCTTCTTTCAACGGGCCCTTCCAATGCGCCGCGATCCATTGCCGGCCATCGGTGCGGCTGAAGAGAAACGCGGCGGGCGTCTTTCCTGCGGCCTGGTGCGCGAACAGCGCGGCGGCTTGCGGGGGCAGCGTAAAGCTGCGCTCTGGGTGCCCCTTATCGACGCCCTTCCGGATCGTCACAACTCCGGTCTGCTTGTCGTAGTCCCTCACGGTCAAGGATGCGAGCGCCCCCGGCCTCAGCGGCAGCATCGCCAGAGCGCTGAAAAATTGGCGCGCATCCTCCTCGCGAACCTTCGACAGCAGCGCGCGGCGCTCATCAGCGGAGAAGTAAACCTCGCGTCGATTTGCGGCCGGTTCCGGCGGATCGAGCGGGCCCTGCCACGCATGCTTGTTCGTCACGAGCCCTTCCTTAAACGCCAGATTCAGCGCCGCGCGAAACGGCGTCATATCTCTTGCGACGGTGGCGCCCGATCTCGCCTTGCCCTTGGTGTGGTGCGCATGCGTGCTCAGATGGGTTAGGTGCTTGCGCCACGCTTTGAAGTCAGCGGCGGTCAGGCTCATAACCTCGGCATCTGCGAAACCCTGCCGATCCAACACGTACCTCGGGAAACGCGCGTCGGCATCATCCGCCGCTTTGGCGCCCCGCTTGGTGCGCAAGTGCTCGACGTAGTTTGCGCATATCTCGCGCACCGTAGCGGGCCTCACGGGACCGCCGGCTCCCAAATGTACAAACCACTTTTGGGCGGCTTCGCAGGCGGCGGCAAAGCGTTGGGCATCGGGCAAGGTCAGCACATCGGGCAGCGGCTTCGATACAGGTTTGCCGCCCGGCGGCGTCCATCTTCCAACCCAAGTCCCGTCCGTCTTTTCGCTCATGCGGCGGAAGCCGATGGCGCGATTAGTGCCAAGGCTATGCCAGTATGGCTCCCGGCGCGTAGCCAAATTCTTGCGGTCCTTGGGCGTGGCGATGCTGCGCGTGTTCATGGTTGGCCTTGTACGGGGGTATGCTTAAACAATGAGCGATGTACGGGGAAAGTACGGGGAGCCCGTAGGAAACTCAGTAAAAATCGGTAGACAAAGAAACGTGATCTCTCCAATGAAAACGCTCCATGGAGTTGTACTGATTTTCCCATGATTTCCCTCTTGCGCTCCTTTTCCTGGCAGGAGTTGCGCCACCATCCGTGGCGCAACGCAGCAGCGGTCGTCGCCGTGATGCTGGGCGTGGCGCTGGCCTTTTCGGTGCAACTCATCAACGCCTCTGCACTCGATGAGTTCTCCAGCGCGGTGCGCTCGGTCAACGGTCAGCCTGATCTTGAGCTGCGCGCCACGCAGGGCAGCTTCGACGAGGCCGTGTTTGCGCGGGTGGCTCGGCAAGCGCAAGTGACGCTGGCGAGCCCCGTGCTGGAAGTCCCTACCCTGGCCATGGCAGGCGAGCGACGCTTGCCGCTGCGCGTGGTTGGCGTCGATGCGCTGGTGTTGCCGTCGATCGCACCGGCACTGATGCCGCGGCCCGCCGAGGGCAGCGACAGGCTGGCGCTGCTGGCGCCGGGCCACGTGTTTCTCAACGCGGCCGCGCGCAAGTCGTTGGGCGAATCCGCGACCAACGTGCAGTTGCGCGTCGGCACCCAATGGCAAACGCTCAACGTCGCCGGCCAGGTCGCGGCCGGCGGTGCCGCCCTCGCCGTGATGGACATCGGCGCGGCGCAAGACCTGTTCGAGCGCGGCGGCCAGCTCACACGCATCGATCTGCGGCTGGCGCCGGGCGCCGATCGCGCGGTCTTCATCCGATCGCTGCGGCAGTCGCCGGGCTGGCCTGCGGGCATCCAGATCGCCGAGCCGGGCGACGCAGCGCAGCGCGTGAGCAACCTGTCGCGGGCCTACCGCGTCAACCTGACAGTGCTCGCACTGGTCGCCTTGTTCACCGGTGCTTTCCTGGTGTTCTCCGTTCTGGCGCTCAGCGTGGCCAAGCGCGCGCAGCAATTCGCGCTTCTGGGCGTGCTCGGCGTCACGCCGCGCGAAAGACTGCGGCTGGTGCTGGCGGAATCCATCGTGCTCGGAGTGATCGGCAGCGCTGCCGGCATCGCGTTGGGCACTGCCCTGGCGCAGTTTGCGTTGCAGGTGCTGGGCGGGGATCTGGGCGGCGGGTACTTCGAAGGCGTGGCGCCCACTCTGCGATGGAGCACGGGGGCGGCAGTGCTCTATGGCGCGCTCGGCGTTCTCGCCGCGGGCGTCGGCGGCTGGTGGCCCGCGCGGGCGGCCCAGGCCCTGCCCGAAGCCCAGACGCTGAAGGGCCTGGGCTCGGCGCCGCCGCGCGGCAGTGCCCACGGCGTTGCGCTGCTGTTGATTGCGGCCGGCGTGGCCCTGGCGCTGGCACCCGCAGTGTTCGGCATTCCGATCGCGGCCTATCTCTCCGTAGGCTTCCTGCTGGTCGGCGGCATCGCGGCGCTGCCGTGGCTCATCGCCGTGCTCTATGACCGCCTCGCGCCATTGTTCGCGCGGCGCGTGCTGCCCCTGCTGGCGATCGAGCGGGCGCGGCGCATGCGGGGAACGGCCGCGGTGGCGGTCAGTGGCGTGGTCGCGAGCCTCAGCCTCGCCGTCGCGCTCACGGTCATGGTGGCGAGCTTTCGCGACTCGGTCACACGCTGGCTCGACGTGGTCTTGCCGGCCGATCTCTATGTACGCAGCGCGGCCGGCGGAAGTTCGACCAGCGAGCAGGCCGCCTTTTCGCCGACATTTGTCCAGTCGCTGGCGCAGTTGCCGGGCGTGACGCGCACCGGCACGCTGCGCACACGCGCTTTGCTGCTCGACCCTTCGCGGCCGAACGTCACGCTGATCTCACGCAGCCTTGAAGAACATGCCGGCCAATCGCTGCCCTTGCTGGGTGCGGCCTTGCCGGTGCCTGCAGGGCAGATCGGCATCTACGTGAGCGAGGCCATGGTCGAGCTCTATGGCGCGGAGCCGGGCACCGTCTTCGAGCCGCTGGCACGTGCGTGGTCCACGGGCACGGCCGGCGAGCGGTCGACGCCGCCAGTCTTCTTCGTTGCTGGCGTGTGGCGGGACTACATCCGCCAGTTCGGCGCGATCACCATGGACGCGCGGGACTTCGAGCGGCTCAGCGGCGAGCGCAACGTGAGCGACATCGCCCTCTGGCTTGCGCCAGGAACCCACACCGGGACGGTCGAGCAGGCGGTGCGCACGCTTGCCTCGCGCGAACTCGGCGCGGGCGAGCCCATCGAAATCGCCTCGGTGGGCCAGATCCGCGCGACCTCGCTTCGCATCTTCGACCGCAGCTTTGCAGTGACCTACTGGCTGCAGGCGGTCGCGATCGGCATCGGCCTGTTCGGTATCGCCGCAAGCTTCAGCGCGCAGGTGCTGGCGCGTCGCAAGGAGTTCGGGCTGCTTGCCCACCTGGGCTTCACCCGGGCGCAAGTACTCGCCATCGTCGCCGGCGAAGGCGCGGCCTGGACCGCAATCGGCGCCGTCGCCGGGCTGGTGCTCGGCCTGGCGGTGTCCGTGGTGCTGGTACACGTGGTCAACCCGCAAAGCTTCCACTGGACCATGGATCTGCTGGTGCCCTGGGCACGCCTCCTTGCGCTTTGCGCGGCCGTGCTGGCGGCCGGCACGGTCACGGCATGGCTGGCCGGCCGCGCGGCCGCGGGGCACGACGCGGTCATGGCGGTGAAGGAAGACTGGTGAACTGAAGCCGGCTCAGGGCGAAGGCCGGCTGCCCTCGATGGTGCGCTGCGGATTCGGCAGCGCACGGTTCCGACACCACTCGGTCATCTGCCGCACGGCGGCGTCGGCGCCACCTCCTTCGCGCCTACCAGTTCGGCGCAGGCCTGCGCCATGGCGGACGAGGTTCCAGCCGGTTTGCATGTGCATCATTCTTTCGGAAGAGATGTCAGGAAACGGCAGATCTCATCGTTGACGACCTCCGGATGCGTCACGGGGCCCATGTGGCCGAGCGAATCGAAATCGACGACCTGGACGTTGGGCAGCGTGCGCGCCAGCAACCGCGTGACGGCGAGCGATGAATCGGGCGATTTCCTGCCGGTCATGCAGAGCACCGGAAACCGCATCGAGGCGAAGGCCGAGAGGGGCGTCGGCTCGGTCAGCAATGCATGTGCCCAGTTGCGAACGTTGACGATCGAGCTTTCTATCGGGCCCTTGCGGGCATCGGGGGTGTGCTTCCAGGCACCAGCACCCATCCAGTAGTCGATGAAGCACCGGGCGGCTTCGGACGAGTCGCCTTGGTCGAGCGCGGCTCCTGCGCCCGCAACGGCCGAACGGATTCCATCGGCTGCATTGGGCGGCGGCTTCTCGGCATCCACCAGCGCGAACAAGGTCGGCTCGTACAACACCAATGCACGAACGCGCTGCGGTCGAACGATCGCAGCAATGAGCGCGACGGCCGCGCCGTACGAATGCCCGACCAGCACCGTGCGCTCTCCAGCGAGCGCAAGCACAGGCTCGATCAGCGCGACTTCGTCGCGAAGTGCGACCTTGCGATCGGTCGGCCACGCGGGGCTCCTGCCCGCTCCAAGAGAGTCAACCGCCCACACGTGGAACTCCGGCGCCAGGCGGTCCATGAGGCCTCGCCATTGGCTCGAACTGCTCGCGTTCGAATGCAAGCACACGACGGCGGGGCCGGCGCCGACTTCGCGAAAGAACGGATCGAGGTTCTCCATGCTCAAGGCTCCAGAAGAATGGCGACCCGTTGACTCAGTCCCGCTTCGCAGCGAGCGTCGGGTCGCCCAAGGTTCGATTGAGTTCGACCGCCTTTCGGGTCAGGCGCCGCACCGTCGCGGCATCGACGGCCATTCCCTCGCGCAGTTCCAGCGTGGCCATCTCGTATTTCCCGCCGGGCTTGAGATCCGACTCGATCTCGCGCAGACGCTGTCCTCGCCAGAAACCGAACAGGACACGGCTCTCCTCCGCGCGAATGAGCAGCACGGGGCCATTCGCCAGGTAGACGAGATGACGCCACTTCACAACCTCTTCCATCGCGGACGCGGCGCGCACCGCGGCGCGCAGCGCCTCGACGCACTGGCGCTGCCAGCCATCGAGAGCCAGCACATAGGCATCGGGACTTGAAGCGGGCGCGGTCTTTTGCATGGGGGCTCCAATGCCCGCATTCTCAGGCGAATGGCTGAAAATGTGCGAATGAACCCTCCCTCCTCTTGCAGCAGCGGCTGGCTCGGCACGGCGATCCTGCGCATCGAGGCCGACTACCTGCGCAGCGCCGACACACACCTGATCCCCCTTCGGCTGCCGAACTTTGCGTCAGCCGGCATCGACCTCTACCTGAAGGACGAGTCGACCCATCCGACCGGCAGCCTCAAGCACCGGCTCGCGCGGTCGCTCTTTCTCTACGCGCTGTGCAACGGCTGGATCAGCGAAGGCACGACTGTCGTCGAAGCCTCGAGCGGCTCCACCGCCGTGAGCGAAGCCTACTTCGCGCGGCTGCTCGGCCTTCCCTTCGTCGCGGTGATGCCGCGCACCACCTCGCCCGAGAAGTTGGCGCAGATCGCCTTCCACGGCGGCACTTGCCACTTCGTCGAGCATGCGGGCCAGGTGTATGAAGAGGCGCGCGCACTGGCCGAGCGTTGCGGCGGCCACTACATGGACCAGTTCACCTATGCCGAGCGCGCCACCGACTGGCGCGGCAACAACAACATCGCCGAGAGCATGTTCCAACAGATGGCGCGCGAACGGCACCCCGTGCCGGCGTGGATCGTGGTGGGCGCAGGGACGGGCGGCACCAGCGCGACCATCGGCCGCTATGTGCGATTTCGCTGCCACGACACGCAAGTGTGCGTGACCGACCCGGAGGGCTCTGTGTTCGCGGCCTACCACGCGAGCGGCGATGCCTCATTGACTGCGCCCGGATCGCGCATCGAAGGCATCGGGCGGCCGCGGGTCGAGCCCAGTTTCGTACGGACGCTGGTCGACCGCATGGTGGAAGTGCCCAACATCGATTCGATCGCCGCGATGCGTGCGCTGTCCACGCTGCTCGGCCGCAAGGTCGGGCCCTCGACCGGCACCAACTTCGTGGGCATGCTCGCGTTGGCGCGTGAGATGCGCGATGCCGGAAGGCAAGGCTCGATCCTTTCGCTGCTGTGCGACGCGGGCGAGCGTTACTTGCCGAGTTATCACGATGCCGCATGGGTGCAGCAGGCCTTCGGCGACATCGACGAAGCGCAGCGGCGCATCGACGCAGCACTTGGCGAACAAGCATGAGGGCGCTCGGCCTTTCGCGTCGCGCCGTGTTGTTCTCCGCGCTCGCGGTGCCAGCGGCATGGGCATTGCCGCCGCGTGCCATGCAGTTCCCGCGCGACTATGGCAGCCATCCGGACCTGCGCACCGAGTGGTGGTACATCACGGGGCATGCAAAATCCGGTGCGCGTGAGTTCGGATTCCAACTCACCTTCTTTCGCTCGCGCGTCGAAGCGACGCAGGCGATGCGATCCGCTTTTGCGGCACGGCAGTTGATCTTTGCGCATGCGGCCATCACCGACCTGGAAGGTCGCAAGCTGTGGCACGACCAGCGCATCGCGCGCGAAGGCTTCGGCATCGCATTTGCCTCGGAAGCCGATACCGACGTCCGCCTGCGGGACTGGACACTGCGTCGCGATAGCCAGGGCTACATGGCGCGCCTGCCCGCCAACGGTTTTGCGCTCGACCTGCGGTTCAACCCGACCCAGCCGGTGATGCTGCAAGGCAATGCGGGCCTCTCGCGCAAAGGCCCGGACGTCGAACAGGCCAGCTACTACTTCAGCGAGCCTCAACTCGCGGCCGAGGGCAGCCTGAGCCTGCAAGGCAGGCGCTTCGACGTGCAGGGCACCGCCTGGCTCGATCGCGAATGGAGCGAGGCCTACCTGCACCCGGCCGCGGCTGGCTGGGACTGGATCGGCATGAATCTCTTCGATGGCTCCGCGTTGATGGCTTTCCGCATCCGGGGCCGCGACGGCGCATCGCTCTGGGCAGGCGGTTCGCTGCGCACCGCCGAGGGCCGCCAGCGAGTGTTCGGCCCCGACGAGCTGCGTTTTGAATCCGAGGGCACCTGGACCAGTCCGCGCACACGGGCGGTCTATCCGACACGATGGCGCATCCAGACGCCTGCGGGCGTTTTTGCGGTGCGCGCCCTGCTGGACGATCAGGAGCTCGACAGCCAGGGATCAACCGGCACGGTGTACTGGGAGGGCCTGAGCGACTTGCTGGATGCAAGCGGAAAGCCCGTAGGCCGGGGCTACCTCGAACTCACGGGATACGCGCAACCGCTGCGCCTCTGAGCGTTGCTGTCGAAGACCCATTGGCTGCGCAGCCAGCCGGTGAACTCCGCTTCGGCCCGGCGGCAAAAAGCTGTCTTCAGCCCTTTGCCGCTCCGCGCCGGCGATCAATGAAGGCAATGATTTCGCCCATGATCCCGCGTCGGAAGGCCAACACGCAGATCACGAAAATCAGGCCCGTGACCATGGTGACCGACTCACCCAGCGTGTTGAACCAGTCGATGGTCGTGATGCGCGCCAGCAGGTGGCCGAACTCGCCGATCTTGTTTTCCAGCAGCACCACCACCGCCGAGCCGACCAGTGGGCCGGAAAGCGTGCCCAGCCCGCCGACCAGGGTCATCAGGATGACCTGGCCCGAAGCGCTCCAGTGCACATCGGACAGAGTGGCGAAGCCCAGCACCAGCGTCTTGAGCGATCCCGCGAGGCCCGACAGTGCCGCCGAGATCACGAAGGCCAGCAGCTTGAAGCGGCTCACGTCGTAGCCGAGCGAGAGTGCGCGCGGCTCGTTTTCCTTGATGCCCTTGAGCACCTGCCCGAAAGGCGAATGGATGGTGCGCACGATCAGCAGGAACGCGGCGACAACGATCACGAGCGTGACGTAGTACATGGTGAGGTCGCTCTGCAGATCGACCACGCCGAAGAGCTTGCCGCGCGGCACGCCTTGCAGGCCGTCCTCGCCGCCGGTGAACTTTGCCTGCAGTGCGACGAAGAACACCATCTGCGCGAGCGCCAGCGTGATCATCGCGAAGTAGATGCCCTGCCGGCGGATCGCCAGTACACCGAAGAGCCAGCCCAGCAGCGCGCCGGTGACCGTGCCGGCAATGAGGCCGAGTTCGGGCGTCAGGCCCCACACCTTCATCGCATGGCCCGCCACATAGGCCGAGCCGCCGAGAAAGGCCGCGTGGCCGAAGGACAGAAGCCCCGTGTAGCCCAGCAGCAGATTGAATGCCGATGCGAACAGTGCGAAGCACATGAGCTTCATCACGAACACGGGGTAGGCGCCGGCGAACGGCGCCACGACCAATGCGGCGAGCAGGAGGAGATAGATGACAGTGGATAGCTTTTTCATGCGGCTGCCGTCTTATTTTTCTTTGCCGAACAGGCCGGCGGGGCGGATGAGCAGCACGATGACCATGATCACGAACACCACGGTGGAGGAAGCCTCCGGATAGAAAACCTTGGTCAGCCCTTCGATCACTCCAAGCCCGAGGCCGGTGAGGATGGCACCCATGATCGAACCCATGCCGCCGATCACGACGACCGCGAACACCACGATGATGAGGTTCTGCCCCATGAGCGGCGATACCTGGATGACCGGGGCGGCGAGGACGCCGGCAAAGGCTGCGAGCGCGACGCCGAAGCCATAGGTGAGCGTGATCATCAACGGTACGTTGACGCCGAAGGCTTCCACCAGCCGCGGGTTCTCGGTGCCGGCGCGCAGGTAGGCGCCGAGCCGGGTCTTTTCGATGACGAACCAGGTCGCGAAGCAGACGACGAGCGAGGCGACGACCACCCAGGCTCGGTAGTTGGGCAGCATCATGAAGCCGAGGTCGGTGGCGCTTGCCAGCGCGTCCGGCGTGTCATAGGCGAGGCCCGAGACACCATAGATGGAGCGGAACACCCCCTCGATCAGCAGCGTCAGCCCGAGCGTGAGCAGCAGGCCATACAGATGGTCGAGCTTGTAGATCCAGCGCAGCAGCAGTCGCTCGATCAGCACGCCGAAAAGCCCCACGATGATCGGCGCCACCACCAGCATCACCCAGTAGTTGACGTTGAAATAGTTCATCGCCATCCAGGTGAACACCGCGCCCAGCATGAACAACGCGCCGTGCGCGAAGTTGATGACGTTGAGCAGGCCGAAGATCACTGCGAGCCCGAGGCTCAGGATCGCGTAGAACGACCCGTTGACCAGCCCCAGAAGGAGCTGGCTCAACAAGGCGGGAAGAGAAATGTTCATAAAGTTCAGACTACCGCGTCAAGCGCTCTGACCAGAGGGCCGCCGCGTCCGGCCGCCCGAAGCGGCCGGCCCGCCCCCTTGCGAAAAGGGGGGTGGCGAAGCGACCGAAGTGCGCAAAGCCTGGGGGTTACTTCCAGAGTGCGCACTTCGATTCGGCCTTGGTCGTGAAGACTTCTTCACCCGGCAGCTTCGCGACCACCTTGTAGTAGTCCCACGGCTGCGTCGACTCGCTCGGCGACTTGACTTGCACCAGGTACATGTCGTGCACCATCCGGCCGTCGGGACGGATGCTGCCCTTGGCGTAGAAGTCGTTGATCGGCATCTTCTTGAGTTCGGCCATCACCTTGTCGGCGTCCGTGCTCTTGGCGGCCTGCACGGCCTTCAGGTACGTCGTGGTGGCGGAGTAGTCGGCCGCCTGGATGTCGGTCGGCATGCGCTTGGTCTTGTCGAAGAACTTCTTGCCGAAGGCGCGCGTCTGCTCGTTGAGGTTCCAGTCCCAGCTCGTGGTGAGCAGAAGGCCTTCGGTGTTCTTCAGCCCGAGGCTGTGGATGTCGGTGATGAACACCAGCAGGCCGGCCATCTTCATGTTCTTCGTGATGCCGAATTCCTTGGCCGCCTTGATCGAGTTGATCGTGTCGCCGCCCGCGTTCGCCAATCCGAGGATCTGCGCCTTGGAGTTCTGCGCCTGCAGGAGGAAAGACGAGAAGTCCGACGCGTTGAGCGGGTGCTTGACGCCGCCGACCACCGTACCGCCCTTCTCCTTGACGACCTTGGCGGTGTCGCTTTCGAGCGCTGCACCGAAGGCATAGTCAGCGGTCAGGAAGAACCAGTTCTTGCCGCCATTGGCGACCACGGCCCCGCCGGTGCCCTTCGCGAGCGCCACGGTGTCGTAGGCATAGTGGACCGTGTAGGGGCTGCATTGCTCATTGGTGAGCGCCGAAGTGCCCGCGCCGTTGACGATGAAGACGCGCTTCTTTTCCTGCGCGACCTTCGCCATGGCAAGGCCGGTGCCCGAATTGGTGCCGCCGAACAGCATCGTCAGGTTCTCGGTGTCGATCCACTCGCGCGCCTTCGATGCCGCGATGTCGGCCTTGTTCTGGTGGTCGGCCGTGACGAGTTCGATCGGCAGGCCGTTGACCTTGCCGCCGAAGTCATCGATCGCCATCTGGATCGCGGTCGCGCCGTTCTTGCCTTCGACGTCGGCGTACAGGCTCGACATGTCGGTGATGAAACCGATCTTGACCTTCTCCTGGGCCTGCACGGCGCCGGTGGCAAATGCAACGGCAAGGGAAACGGCGGTGAGTGCAATGGTCTTTTTCATGTTCAGTTCAGTTGATAAGGAGAAGAGATTCAGGAGGGCCGCCGCATCCGGCCGCCCGGAGCGACCGGCCGCCCGCCCCATGCAGGGAGCCGGCGGAGCGACACGCAGTGCGCGCACCCTGGGGGCGAGCTTTACTTCCAGAGGGCGCACTTGGAGTCGGCCTTCGCGGTGAAGACCTGCTCACCCGGCAGTTTGGCGTTCACCTTGAGGTAGTCCCACGGCTGCTTCGACTCGGCAGGCGACTTCACCTCGACCAGGTACATGTCATGCACGTAGCGGCCATCGGCGCGGATCTGCCCCTTGCCGTAGAAGTCGTCGAGCTTCATGCTCTTGAGCTGGGCCATGACCTTGTCCGAATCGGTGGTCTTGGCCGCCTCCACGGCCTTCAGATAGGTCATGGTGGCCGAATAGTCCGCCGCCTGGATGTCGGTCGGCATGCGCTTGGTCTTGTCGAAGAAGCGCTTGGCGAACTTTCGCGTGTCGTCGTTCAGGTCCCAGTACCAGCTTGTGGTGTGCAGCAGGCCCTCCGTGTTCTTGAGGCCCAGGCTGTGCACGTCGCTCAGGAAGATCAGCAGGCCCGCGGTCTTCATGGTCTTGCCGATGCCGAATTCCTTGGCGGCCTTGATCGAGTTGATCGTGTCGCCACCCGCGTTCGCAAGGCCGAGGATCTGTGCCTTCGAGTTCTGCGCCTGCAGCAGGAAGGACGAGAAATCCGATGCGTTCAGGGGATGGCGCACCGCGCCGACCACCGTTCCGCCCTTGGCCTTGACCACGGCGGTGGTGTCGGCCTCGAGGGCATGGCCGAAGGCGTAGTCGGCCGTCAGGAAGAACCAGCTCTTGCCTCCCCGATCGACCACCGCGGCGCCCGTTCCCTTGGCTAGCGCGACGGTGTCGTACGCGTAGTGCACCGTGTACGGGCTGCATTGCTCATTGGTGAGCGCCGACGATGCTGCGCCGTTGTTGAAGTACACGCGCTTCTTTTCCTGCGCCACCTTGGCAGTCGCCAGGGCGGTGCCGGAGTTGGTGCCGCCGAAAACCATCGTCACGCCGTCGGTGTCGATCCATTCGCGCGCCTTGGAGGCGGCGATGTCTGCCTTGTTCTGGTGGTCGGCCGTCAGCAGTTCGATAGGCTGGCCCAATACCTTGCCGCCGAAGTCGTCGATCGCCATCTGGATCGCGAGCGCGCCGTTCTTGCCTTCCAGGTCGGCGTACAGGCTGGACATGTCGGTGACGAAGCCGATCTTCACCTTTTCCTGCGCATGCGCTGCGCCCGCTGCGAGCGCCATGGCTGCGATGGCCAGTGTCAGTGCGGTGAGCTGGTTCTTCATGGGATCTCCAATCCAATCAAAGGGTTGAGAAGTTCAAACGCCTAGCAGCTCGTTGAGCACCGGCATCTTGGCCTCGAGTTCGGCGGCGCTGAAGCCCTCGACCATGCGGCCGTGCTCCATGACGTAGAAGCGGTCGGCCAGCGGCGCGGCGAAGCGGAAGTTCTGCTCGACCATCACGACCGTGTAGCCCTTGCCGCGCAGCGTGTGGATCATGCGGGCCAGCGCCTGCACGATCACCGGGGCCAGGCCTTCCGAAATCTCGTCGAGCAGCAACAGCTTGGCGCCCGTGCGCAGGATGCGCGCGACGGCCAGCATCTGCTGCTCACCGCCCGACAGGCGCGTGCCCTGGCTGTGGCGGCGCTCGGCCAGGTTGGGGAACATCGCGTAGATCTCGTCCACCGACATTCCCTGCCCCGCCCCTTTCAGCGCCGGCGGTAGCAGCAGATTCTCTTCGCACGAGAGGCTGGCGAAGATGCCGCGCTCTTCCGGGCAATAGCCGATGCCCTGGTGGGCGATGCGGTGCGTGGCCATGCCGATGGTTTCGGTGCCGTTGACCTTGATGCTGCCCTTTCGGGCGCCCGTGAGGCCGAGGATGGCGCGCATCGTCGTGGTGCGGCCGGCGCCGTTGCGGCCCAGCAGCGTGACCACTTCGCCGGGCTGCACGACCATGTCGACACCGTGCAGCACGTGCGATTCGCCGTACCAGGCTTGCAGGCCCTTGATTTCGAGTGCAGGGGTCGCCATCAGTGGGCCCCTTGCAGTTGGCCGTCGGTGGTGCCCATGTAGGCTTCCATTACCTGCGGATTCTTCGAGACTTCGGCGTATGGCCCTTCGGCCAGGACGGCGCCGCGCTGCAGCACCGTGATGGTGTCGGCGATGGTCGACACCACGCTCATGTTGTGTTCCACCATCAGGATGGTGCGCCCGGCGGAAACGCGTTTGATAAGTTCGGCCACGCGATGCACGTCCTCGTGGCCCATGCCTTGCGTGGGTTCGTCGAGCAGCATCAGTTCAGGCTCCATCGCGAGCGTGGTCGCGATCTCCAGCGCCCGCTTGCGGCCATAGGGCAGGTTCACCGTCAGTTCGTCCGCCAGGTCCTCGAGGCCGACCTCCGCCAGCAACGCACGCGCACGATCGTTGAGCGGCGTGAGCGATTTCTCGCTCTTCCAGAAGTGATACGAAGTGCCGAGCGCCCTCTGCAAGCCCAGGCGCACGTTTTCGAGCAGGGTCAGGTGCGGAAACACCGCGGAGATCTGGAACGAGCGGATGATGCCGCGCCGTGCGATCTGCGCCGGACGCTCGTTGGTGATGTCCTGTCCATTGAACAGGATGGTGCCGGAGGTCGGCTCGAGGAACTTCGTGAGCAAGTTGAAGCAAGTCGTCTTGCCGGCGCCATTCGGCCCGATCAGCGCGTGGATCGATCCCCGAACGACCGAGAGATTGACCTTGCTGACCGCGGTGAAGCCCTTGAATTCCTTGGTGAGCTGGCGTGTTTCGAGAATGATGTCGCTCATCTCGCGCGGTCACCCGAGTGCTGGCAGGAAAAATCAGTCATGCGGTCCATCTGTGCGCACCACCATGGCTGCGCGGACCGCATTGTTTGCGGGGCCACCAAAACTTGCCTACTGGGGCAAATGCCTAGCTGGGCCCGCCCCCAGGCTTGCGCACTTCGTGTCGCAGCGCCTCGCCCCTGCCGGGGGCAACACCTGCGGCCCGACAAAGCCGGTTCCGCGGTGTTTTTCGAGCGGGCTTCGCTTCGCCCGCCCTGACTTGCTCGGCGACGTGGGCTGTTGCCCCCGTACTACGCGAGCGCTGCCGTGGAACCGGCTTTGCCGGGCCGCTGGTGGCGTCTCCTCCAAGGGGGGTGGACGAATCGACACCAAGCGCGCGAAGCCTAGGGTGGGCTCTAGTGCGCTCCCGCGGCAGCATCGGCAGCGCCGGGGCTGCGGGTGGGCTTGGCCAGCCAGACCAAGGGGATCAGCAGGAGGAACAGGATGGCTGAGCCGTAGAAAAGGTCGTTGGACGCCAGCATGAAGGCTTGCTGGTCGACGAGGCGGTTGATCTGGCCCAGGACCTGGTCCGTGTTGAAGCCGCTGCCGCCCAGGCCCGCGATGGCGCTGCTGGCGGCTGCGCTGCCCTGGCTGACCGATTCGACCAGCTGTGCATGGTGCAGCGCCGCCCTGTTCTCCCACAGGGTCGTGGCGGTCGAGGTGCCGATGGCGCCTGCGGTGATGCGCAGGAAGTTGGACAATCCCGACGCCGCCGGAATCCGGTCGGGCGAAAGGCCCGACAAGGTGATCGTGACCAGCGGGATGAAGAAGAACGCCATCGCCACGCCCTGGATGATCGTCGGGATCATGATGGTCCAGAAGTCGGCCTGCGTATTGAAGTTCGACCGCATCCACAGGACCAACGCAAACACGAGGAACGAGAAGGTCGCGTAGCGGCGCGGATCGATTTTCCCCACCGTGAGGCCGACCACAGGCGAGAAGAAGATCGCCAGCAGCCCCACGGGCGCCATGATCATCCCGGCCTGCGTGGCCGTGTAGCCCATGAACTGCTGCAGCCACAGCGGCAGGATCACCACGTTGCCGAAGAAGAGCCCATAGGCCACCGCCGTCGCGAGCGCGCCGGACCAGAAATTGCGCCGCTTGAAGAGCGAGAGGTCAACCACCGGATGCTTGTCGGTGAGTTCCCAGGCCAGGAAGAAGGCGAAGCCGACGCCCGCCAGGACCGCGAGCGTGACGATCTCGGCGGAATGGAACCAGTCGAGTTCCTTGCCCTTGTCCAGCATGAGCTGCAGCGACCCCACCCACAGCACGAGCAGCGCGAGGCCGATGCCATCGATCGGCACCTTGCGTGTGCCGCTTTCGCGCTTGCGGTAGATGCCCCACGTGATGGCCGCGGCGAGCAGGCCGACCGGAATGTTGATGTAGAAGATCCAGGGCCAGGAGATGTTGTCGGTGATCCAGCCGCCGAGCAGCGGCCCCATGACCGGCGCGACCAGCGTGGTCATCGACCACATCGCCATCGCAAGACCGGCCTTGGCGCGCGGGTAGCTCGAGAGCAGCAGCGTCTGCGACAACGGAATCATCGGACCGGCGACGAAGCCCTGCAGCGCACGGAATGCGATGAGCATCGTCATGTTGGGCGCGAGTCCGCACAGCCACGAGCTGATGATGAACAGCAGCACGCTGGTCATGAACAGCCGCACCTGGCCGAAGCGCTGGGTCAGCCAGCCGGTGAGCGGCACGGCGATGGCATTGGCCACCGCGAAGCTGGTGATGACCCACGTACCCTGGGTCGAGCTGACGCCCAGGTCGCCGGCAATGGCCGGCAGCGAGACGTTGGCAATCGACGTGTCGAGCACGTTCATGAAGGTCGCGGCAGAAAGCGCGACCGTCCCCCACACGCGGGCGGAGCCCTCGAGCGGCGGGAGCGGTTGGGAAACCGGGGCGTTCGACATCGCGCGGGCCCGGCCGATCAGCCGGGTTGAGCCTGCGAGGCAGCGGGCGCGCCGTGATGGTTCGGGGTCGTCGCGGCGGGAACCTTGCGCGTCATTTCGCGGCCCAGGTTCGCGGCGATGATGCGCTCGACTTCGGCGTCCGCGCCGTGGTCGAGCTTGCTGTAGACCTGGGTCTGGACCAGCGCGCTGTCACGCGGTGCATCGGCGAGCATCTTGCCGGCCTTCTGGCTCACGTCGATCTCGGCATCCATCGAAAGGCCCACGCGCAGCGGGTTGGCCTTGAGTTGTTCGGGATTGAGCGCGATGCGCACAGGCACGCGCTGCACCACCTTGATCCAGTTGCCGGTCGCGTTCTGCGCAGGCAGCAACGCGAAAGCCGCGCCGGTGCCGACGCCGAGGCCGGCAACGCGGCCGCTGTACTCGACCTTCTTGCCGTACAGGTCGGCCGTGAGCTTCACGGGCTGGTCGATGCGGATGTTGCGCAACTGCACTTCCTTGAAGTTGGCATCGACCCACAGTTGGTTGAGCGGCACGATCGACATCATCGGCGTGCCGGCAGCCACGCGCTGCCCAAGTTGCACGGTGCGCTTGGCGACGTAGCCTTCGACCGGCGCCGGCATCGCGACGCGCTGCGTCGCGAGATAGGCCTCGCGCACCTTGGCGGCGGCGGCCTGCACGCTCGGGTGCTGCTCGACGCTCGTGCCTTCGGTCAGCGACTGGTTGCTGGTGAGCTGTTCGCGCGCGGCGAGCGCGCTGGCCTGAGCCGCCGCGAGGGCGCTCTTGGCGTTGGCCAGCGCCGTCTCGGAGTGATTCAGTTCTTCCTTCGACACCGCACCGTTGCCCGACAGCGCCTGGCGACGCTTCAGGTCGTCCTGCGCGCGAGCGATATCGCTCTGCGCCCTGACGATGTCGGCCTGACGCAGCGACACCTGTGCCGCGAGCGAGGCGTTGTTGACGTACAGGGTGCGAACCTGGCGCACGGCCTGCGCCAGCGCAGCCTCGGCCTGGTCGAGCGCCACCTTGGCGTCCGACGGATCGAGTTGCACCAGCGGCTGGCCGGCCTTCACCAGGTCGGTGTCGTCCGCCATGATCGCCATGACCGTGCCGCCGATCTGCGGCGTGATCTGGATCACGTTGCCCTGCACGTAGGCGTTGTCGGTCGATTCATAGTGGCTGGCGACCAGCCATTCGTACACGCCCCATCCTGCGCCGGCAAGGACGACGACCGATGCGAGCGCCGTCAGCGCACGACGGCGCTTGTTGTTGGGAGCCGGCGCCTCGACAGCGGGTGCAGCGGCTTGAGCGGCGTTGTTGTTTTCCATGGCAATGTCTTTCGGATTCAGAGCGATGTTCAGGGGTGTTGGGGCACGGACGCAGCAGCAGCCGTCGTATCAGAGGCGGGCTGCCAGCCGCCGCCCAGCGCACGCGCGAGGGCGACCTGGCTGTCGAGCGCACGCGCGGCGAGGTCCACGCCCTCGCGGCGCTGCAGCAGAACGGTGGTTTCGGCCGACAGCACGTCGAGGAAGTTTCCCAGGCCAGCGCTATAGCGCTGGACGGCGATCTGGTAGGCGGCCTCCGCGGCGTCTTGCGCTTCGCGCTGCTGGACTTGCTGGCGCGCGATCGATTGCACGCTCGTGACCTGGTCGGCCACATCGCGCACGGCGTCGAGCACGGTCGTGTTGTAGCTTTCGATCGCCGCGTCGAGATCTGCGGCCTTTCCGCGCAGATTGGCGCGCAGCCTGCCGCCCTCGAAGATGGGCAAACGTATGGCGGGACCGACGCCCCACTGCTGGCTGCCTGACTTGAGCAGGTTGTCGATGCCGATGCTCGAGAAGCCGGCAAAGGCGACGAGGTTGATGTTCGGATAGAACTGGGTCTTGGCGTTAGCGACGTCGCTGGTCGCTGCTTCGACGCGCCAGCGCGCGGCAGCGATGTCGGCGCGGCGACCCAGCAGGTCGGCCGGGATCGTGGGCTGCAGCGCCATCGTCTTCAGGCCATCGAGCGCCGGCGGAACCAGCGCCTGCGTCGCGCCCGGCTGCGCCACAAGCGCGTCCAGCGCATGCTGCGCGATCTCGATCTGCTCGCGGAAAGACTCGATCTGCTGGCGTGCCTGGGGAATGGCGCCTTCACTCTGCTTGGACTGGAGTTGCGTATCGAGGCCGGCGGAGACGCGGTCGCGCACCAGCTTGAAGACTTCTTCGCGCTGCGCCAGCGTACGTTCGGCCACTGCGAGCTGATCGTGAAGGCGAGCCCACTGTACGTAGCTCCGGGCAACGTTGCTGGCCAACAGGATGCGGGCCGCATCTGCTTCGGCGCTCGCGGCGTTTGCAGAGCCGATGGCGGCTTCGATCGCGGTGCGGTTCTTGCCGAAGAAGTCGAGTTCCCAGCTGCCGTTCAATTGAAGGGCACCCGTCTCCTGGATCGACCCGCCCAGAGGCGCCGGATAGATGTAGTTGCCGCTGAACTTCTGGCGGGTCAGGTCGAGCGCGCCATTGATCTGAGGCTTGTCCGCAGCTTCGGTGGCCGATACGGCGGCTTGCGCGCGAGCAAGGCGGGCGCGTGCAACTTGCAGATTGGGATTGCCTTCGATCGCCCGGGCGATCAGCGAATCGAGCTGCGCATTGCCGAACGCGAGCCACCACTGGCTGTCGATGGTCGGCGCCGCGGCGCTGACGGCGGGCGCCGTGGATGTGGCCGGCGCAGCCGTCAGGCCGAGCGACTGCGCATCGCGAAGCTTCGCGTGCGAAGCAATATTGCCCATGTCGGCACAGCCGGCAAGGACCAGCGCAAGCGCCGCGGCTGCCACTGCAGTGGTGCGGCGCACAGCGCCTTCAGGAAGAAGCTGAGTCATCTTTTTCTCCACGGGCCGACAGGGCCTGTGCGTTGTCAAGAATGCGGCGCAGATAGCTCTTGAGCTGTTGCCACTCTTCGTCCGTGAACCCGGCGAGGTGCTCGTTCTGCACGCGGCTGAGCACATGAGGCACCTCTTCGGCTGCCGCCCGGCCTTCGTCGGTGAGCTCGATGTTGACCACGCGCCGATCGGCCACGGAGCGCACCCGGCGGCACAGGCCCTTGGCTTCCAGGCGATCGAGAAGGCGGGTCATGGCGCCGGTGTCGAGTTGGCATTCGCGGGCCAGTTCGGCAACTGTGGTGGCCTGCCCGATATGCAGCTTGTGCAGGGGAACCCACTGTGGATAGGTCGGGCTGCCCGGCTCGCACATGTGGATCTCGACGGACTGGCCGACCGCCGTCAGGATGCGGCGCATCATGTAACCGATGCTTTCTTCCGCGCGATAGTTCTCGGCCTTGTAGAAGGCCTTGATCTCAGGCAGCTTTCCTGGCGCGGGAGCCGGCGGCCCCCCGGAGTTCTTTGGATCGGACATGTGCCAATAATAGTTGCCGCGACAATTACTGTCAAGGCGACCTTTGAGCGGGCAAGCGTTAGCTAGAATCAGGTCATGGTTTCCCCTGCTTCCCCGTCGTCCGGCAAAGGCTCTCCCAAGTCGCTGTCCGGACTGGCCCCGTTCCTGCGGCCCTATCGCGTCCAGATCGGCCTCGCAGCCGTTTTCCTCGTGCTCGCGGCGGCGACCACACTGGTGTTCCCGGTCGCGCTGCGCAGCCTGATCGACGGCGGGCTGGTGCCCGGCGACAAGGGCGAACAGACGATGGCGCTGCGCGAGCACTTTGTGGCCCTGTTTGCGGTTGCCGTTGCGCTGGGGGTGTTTTCCGCCGCGCGCTTCTATACGGTCAGTTGGCTGGGCGAGCGGGTCACGGCCGATCTGCGCAATGCCGTCTACGCCCATGTGCTGCGTCAAAGCCCCGTTTTCTTCGAAACGACGCAGACCGGCGAAGTGCTGTCTCGCCTGACGGCGGACACGACCCTGGTCCAGACGGTGGTCGGATCCTCGCTCAGCATGGGGTTGCGCAATGCCGTGATGGGCGTCGGCGCCCTGGCCATGCTCATCTGGACGAATCCCTACGTGATGGTCCAGGTGCTCGGCATCCTGGTGCTGGTGGTGCTGCCCAGCATGTGGTTCGGCCGGCGCGTGCGCAAACTCTCGCGCGCCAGCCAGGACCGCGTCGCCGACTCGAGCGCCATCGCTGCCGAGGTGCTGAACGCCATTCCGGTGGTGCAGAGCTACACCGCGGAAAGCCGCGAGGCAGCCCGCTTCGACGCGTCGACCGACAGCGCATTCCGCACCGCCGTCCGCCGCACGAAGGCGCGCTCGGTCCTGGTGGCCTTCATCATCATCGCGACGTCGGCGGCGCTTTTGTGGGGGCTCTATCAGGGAACGCAGGCAGTGCTGCACGGCGACATCACGGCTGGGCACCTGGGCCAGACGGTTGTGTACGTGATCATCCTGGCAAGCGCGGCTGCCGTGCTCGGCGAGGTCTATGGCGATCTGTTGCGCGCTGCGGGTGCCACCGAAAGGCTGATGGAATTGCTGCACGCCAAGCCCGTCATCCTGTCGCCCGATCAACCTGTCAAGGCGCCCGTCCCGGAGGCCGGGAGCGCCGTCAGTTTCGAATCGGTGGGTTTCCACTATCCCTCGCGCCCGGGCATCCCTGCCCTGCGCGACTTCAACCTGTCGGTGGCGCCCGGAGAAACAGTGGCGCTCGTGGGGTCGAGCGGTGCCGGCAAGAGCACGGTCTTTCAGTTGTTGTTGCGCTACTACGATCCTCAATCAGGGCGCATTTGTCTCGACGGCACGCCGCTCGCAGCGCTGTCGCTGGACGAACTGCGCACACGCATCGGCCTGGTGCCGCAGGACGCCGTCATCTTCTCGGCCAGCGCCTTCGAGAACATCCGCTACGGCCGTCCCGACGCCAGCGCCGAAGAAGTCCATGCCGCCGCAAAGGCAGCATTCGCGGACGGTTTTCTGAGGGCGCTGCCGGAGGGCTACGACACATTCCTGGGAGAACGCGGCGTACGCCTTTCGGGGGGCCAACGCCAGCGGATCGCGATCGCGCGCGCCATGCTCAAGAATCCCCCTTTGTTGTTGCTCGATGAAGCAACGAGCGCCCTCGACGCCGAGAGCGAGCGCATGGTCCAGGCCGCGCTCGAATCCGCGATGTCCGGCCGAACGACGATCGTCATCGCTCACCGGCTGGCGACGGTCCAGAAGGCCGATCGCATCGTCGTCCTGGATCACGGTGGCATCGTCGAGCAGGGAACACATGCGGCGTTGGTCGCGCAGAACGGCGTGTACGCGCGATTGGCCGCCCTGCAATTCGCGGCCTGAGGAAGCGCCCGCTTGCGGCGCCGCTGCAAGCAGCGCCTATTGCAGCGTTTCCTTGAGCGCCGCCGGCAGAGGCAGCGAAAACACCGAGATGCCTTCGTCGATCAAGGTCTGGGCTTCCTCGCGCGTGGCCTGGCCACGAATGCCGCGCTCCTCGGCTTCGCCGTAGTGCATCTTGCGGGCTTCGTCGGCAAAGCGCTCACCGACGTCTTCGGTCTGCGCGATCACTTCGCGCACCGCGCGCAACCAGCGCGCCTCGAGCGAATTGTTCTCCGGAGCTGGCGCCGCAGGCGCTGACGGCGACGGCTTCGACCCACCCAGATTCAGCCGCGGCGCAGCCAACATCTTGGTGATCGCCGTGTCGCCGCAAATGGGGCATTCCACCAGCCCGGCCGCCAACTGGGTGTCGAAAGCGTCGTGCGACGCAAACCACCCTTCGAAGCCGTGCCCATGCCCGCACTGGAGGTTGAGGACCTTCATGCACGGATTATCCGGCGCGATCGGGCGATGTGCCGTTTTTCCAGTCGAGCGTCCATGCGCCCGACAAGACGTTTTGCAGCCAAAGCGTGCAAGTCAGCGTCTTGGCGTCGGACACGGTGCCGTCCCGGCACCAGCCCGCGAGGTCTTCCGGCGTGGCGGTGATCACGTCGAGAAACTCGCCATGGTCGAGTTGCCGGGCGCCGAGCGAAAGGCCGCGCGCAAAGTAGATATGGATGATTTCCGTCGAGTACGCCACCGCGAGGTGCATCGCGCCTGCATGCGCCCACTCGGTGGCGGTGTAGCCCGTTTCCTCGAGCAGCTCGCGCTGGCCGCAGAGCAAGGGGTCTTCGCCCGCATCCAGCTTTCCGGCCGGAAACTCGGTCATCACATGGCCGACGGGGTAACGAAACTGACGCTCGAGCACCACGCGGCCGTCGTCAAGGAGAGGCACGACGACCACCGCCCCGGGATGAATGATGTATTCGCGGGTCGCGGTATGTCCATCGGGCAACCGGACCGTGTCACGCTTCGCCTGCAGGAAGTTGCCCTTGAAGAGCAGTTCGCTCGCGGTGACTTCTTCTTTCAGATGCAAGTCGTCCATTTCAGCCTAGCTCCGATGCTTGAGCAGGTAGCGCCAGGTGAATCCCGGAAACGCGAGCACGATGAACAAGGCACCGGTGACCGCATAGAACTCCCACCCTTGAGGGGATATCTGGCCGACTCGGCTTTCGAACAGCAGCCCGACGCCACCCGCGATGAAATAAAGGAACACCAGTTCGCCCAGTCGCACGGCCAGCGTCTTTGTGTGCGTCGCCAGCGGCACCAGACCCAGCAGGCGATCGGTGACGAATGGCAGGTTGGCGGCCACCAGGGCGACCAGCAACACCATCCAGACCGACGCGCTTTGCGACACGAGCGTGGTCAGGTGGCCAGCGTGGCCACGATCGCCTGCGCACAGAGCGTCATGAGCCCGCCAGGCAGGATGCCGAGGATCAGGATCAGGGCGCCATTGAGCGTCAGCACCGTGCGCACGTCGAGCGGCGCCGACACCGTGGTCGCGGTCACGGGTGCGTCGAAGTACATGACCTTGACCACGCGCAGGTAGTAGAAAGCACCGATCAGCGACATCACGACGGCGAACACTGCCAAGGCAATGTACATGCCCTGGCCGGAGGCGATCAGCGCCTGCAGCACGGCCAGCTTCGCGTAGAAGCCGACCAGTGGCGGCACGCCTGCCAGCGAGAACATCGCGACCGCCATCACGCCGGCATAGAGCGGGCTGCGCTGGTTCAGGCCTGCGAGGTCGGTGATCTCTTCGCTTTCGAACCCTTCGCGGGCAAGCAGCAGGATGATGCCGAAGCTCGCCAGCGTAGTCAGCACATAGGTCACGATGTAGAACATCGAGGCGCTGTACGCGAACTGCGCGTTGTAGGTGGTGTCGTTGCCCACGCCTGCCACGAGACCGAGCAGCATGAAGCCCATCTGCGCGATCGTCGAATAGGCCAGCATGCGCTTGAGGTTGGTCTGCGCAATGGCTGCAAGGTTGCCGACCAGCAGCGACGCTATCGCCAACAAGGCAAGCATCTGCTGCCAATCGATCGCGAGCGGCAGCAGTCCTTCGACCAGCAGCCGGATGATGATGGCGAAGGCTGCGAGCTCCGGAGCTGCACCGATCATCAGCGTGACGGCCGTCGGCGCGCCCTGGTAGACGTCAGGCACCCACATGTGGAACGGCGCTGCGCCGACCTTGAATGCCAGACCGGCCACGATGAAGACCAGGCCGAACACCAGCACCTGGTGGTTCACCTTGCGGCTCGCGATGGCCTTGAACACTTCATTGATGTCGAGCGAACCGGTCGCGCCGTACATCATCGACAGGCCGTACAGCAGGAACCCGCTCGCCATCGCGCCGAGGACGAAGTACTTCATCGCCGCCTCGCTCGCTACCGCATTGTCGCGGCGCAGCGCCACCAGCGCATAGCTCGAGAGCGTGAGCAACTCCAGGCCCAGGTAGATCACCAGGAAATTGCTGCCGGAGATCATCACGAACATGCCGAGCAGGGAGAGCATGCTGATCGTGAACATCTCGCCGCCGCGAAGCATCCCGCGGTCCGCCGCGTAGGGTCGGCCATAGACCAACGTGACCATCAACGCGACGGTCGCAAAGCATTTGAGCCAATTGCCCATCGGGTCGCTCACCACCATGCCGCCGAAACCGTAGATGGTCTTGCCCGTCGAGGCATTGAAGCCGCACAACACCGCCACGACGGCGAGCGTCATCAAGGTCAATATGTAGGTCGCCGTGCGGCGGGGGCTGGTGGTGGACAGATCCAGCAGCGCGATGATGCAGGTTGCGACCAGCAGCACCGCTTCGGGGTAGATCGTCATCCAGCTGAGTTTGTCAATCATCTCGTTCTCTTGTTCAGCCTGGACTCAAGGCAGCTTGGAAATCGCCATGTGGTTCAGCAACTCGGCCACGGACGCGTTCATCACGTCGGTGAACGGCTTGGGATAGAGACCCATCCACAGCACCGCGATCGCCAGGAGTGCCAGCATGAGGAATTCGCGTGCATCGATGTCGCTCAGTTCCTTGACGTGGTCGTTGCCCACGGGACCGAGGTACACGCGCTTGTACATCCACAGGGTGTAGGCCGCGCCGAAGATCAGCGCCGTCGCGGCACCCAGGCCGAGCCAGAAGTTGGCCTTGACCGCGCCCAGGATCACCATCCACTCGCCAACGAAGCCGGCCGTGGCGGGCAGACCGCAGTTGGCCATCGCGAACAGCAGCGCGAAGGCAGCGAACTTGGGCATCGTGTTGACCACGCCGCCGTAGTCCGCGATCTGGCGCGAATGCACGCGGTCATACAGCACGCCGATGCAAAGGAACATCGCGCCCGAAACGAAACCGTGCGCAATCATCTGCACGATGCCACCGGCAATGCCAAGGTCGTTGAAGATGAAGAAGCCGAGCGTCACGAAGCCCATATGGGCCACCGACGAGTAGGCCACGAGCTTCTTCATGTCCTGCTGAACCAGTGCGACCAGCCCGACGTAAATCACCGCGATCAGGGAAAGCGCGATCATGAGCCATGCCCATTCGTGCGAGGCATCGGGCGCGATGGGCATCGAGAACCGCAGGAAGCCGTACGCGCCGAGCTTCAGCATGATCGCGGCCAGCACCGCGGAGCCGCCGGTGGGCGCCTCGACGTGCACGTCCGGCAACCACGTGTGGACCGGCCACATCGGAACCTTCACCGCGAAAGCTGCAAAGAACGCGAAGAACAGGAAAGTCTGCTCGCTGCGGCTCAACGACAGCTTGTGCCAGGTGAGGATGTCGAAGCTGCCGCCAGACCTGTTGTACAGATAGATCAACGCAACCAGCATCAACAGCGAGCCGAGCAGCGTGTAGATGAAGAACTTGAAAGCAGCGTAGATCTTGTTGGGACCGCCCCAGATCCCGATGATGAGATACATCGGGATCAGCGTGGCCTCGAAGAAGACGTAGAACAGCACTCCATCGAGCGCCGAGAACGATCCGATCATCAGGCCCGACAGGATCAGGAACGCGCCCATGTACTGGTTCACTCGTTCGGTGATCACCTGCCAGGCCGAGATCACCACGATGACCGTGATGAACGCCGTGAGCAGCACCAGCCAGAACGAAATCCCGTCGAGGCCGATGTGATAGCTGATGTTGAAGCGTTCGATCCAGCTTTCCTTCTCGACGAACTGCATCGCAGCGGTTCCGGTCTGGAATCGCGTGTACAGCGGCAAGGTGACCAGGAAGCTCGCGATCGAACCGACGAGCGCCACCCAGCGCACACCCCTTGCGTGCTCGTCACGACCGAACGCCAGCAACACGACACCGAAGGCGATCGGCATCCAGATGGCAAGGCTCAACAAACCCATTTTTGTTTTTCTCCAGCGAGAGCCGCTTACCGTTTAAACCAGACGAAATACGACATGAGGACAAAGATGCCCAACAGCATCGCGAAAGCGTAGTGATAGATGTAGCCGGACTGCATCCAGCGCACGACGCCGGAAATGCGGCCCACCAGTTTCCAGGAACCGTTGACGATCGCGCCGTCGATGATCCCCTGGTCCCCGCCCTTCCAAAGGCCGGTGCCCAGTGCACGGGTGGCCCGCGCGATCACGTTCTCGTTGAACCAGTCCATGTAGTACTTGTTGTCGAGAAGGCGGTAGATCGGGCCGAAGGCGCGCTTGATCGCTGCAGGCAGCGCCGGATTGATCAAGTACAGGTACCAGGCCACCACCACGCCCGCGAGCGCCAACCAGAACGGTGCGGCGGTGAGGCCGTGCAAAGCCATGGCCATCGGGCCGTGGAAGGCCTCGGCCAATTCCTTCATCGCTTCGTGTTTGCTCGAGTCGACGAAGATGGAATCCTTGAAGAAGTCGCCGAAGAGCATCGGCTGAATGGTGATGTACCCGATGACGACCGACGGAATCGCCAGCATCACCAGCGGGAACCACACGACCCACGGCGACTCGTGCGGCTCGTGGTGGTCGTCATGATGACCATGGCCATCGTCGGCACCGTGATGATGTGCGTCCGGATTCTGGTCGTAGCGTTCCTTGCCGTGGAAGACCATGAAGTACATGCGGAACGAATACAGCGCCGTGACGAACACGCTGGCCAGCACCGCAAAGGAGGCAAAACCGGATCCCCACAAGTGGCTCTCGTGCACCGCTTCGATGATGCTGTCCTTCGAATAGAAGCCCGAGAACAGCGGCGTACCGATCAGCGCGAGCGAACCCACCAGCGATGTGATCCAGGTGATGGGCATGTACTTGCGCACGCCCCCCATCCATCGCATGTCCTGGTTGTGGTGCATGCCAATGATGACCGACCCGGCCCCGAGGAAAAGCAGCGCCTTGAAGAACGCGTGCGTCATCAGGTGAAACACCGCGACCGAATAGGCCGATGCGCCGAGCGCCACCGTCATGTAGCCGAGCTGCGAGAGCGTCGAGTAGGCGACGACCCGCTTGATGTCGTTCTGGATGATGCCCAGGAAGCCCATGAAGAGCGCGGTGATTGCGCCGATCACGAGCACGAAGCTCAGGGCCGTATCGCTCAACTCGAACAGCGGCGACATGCGCGCCACCATGAAGATGCCTGCCGTGACCATGGTTGCGGCATGGATCAGCGCGGAGATCGGGGTCGGGCCTTCCATCGAATCCGGCAGCCAGACGTGCAGCGGGAATTGCGCGCTCTTTCCCATCGCGCCGATGAACAGGCAGATGCAGATGACCGTGATCAGCATCCACTCGGTACCCGGGAAGCTCAGCTTCGCCAGCTCATTGGCCTTGGCAAATGTTTCGCCGTAGTTCAGCGTGCCGGCATAGGCCGCGACCAGGCCGATACCCAGGATGAAGCCGAAGTCGCCCACGCGGTTCACCAGGAAGGCCTTCAGGTTGGCGAAGATCGCAGTCGGCCGGTTGTACCAGAAGCCGATCAGCAGATAGGACACCACGCCCACCGCTTCCCAGCCGAAGAACAACTGGAGCATGTTGTTGCTCATCACGAGCATCAGCATCGAGAAGGTGAACAGCGAGATGTACGCGAAGAAGCGGTTGTAGCCCTCGTCCTCTTCCATGTAGCCGATGGTGTAGATGTGCACCATCAACGACACGAAGGTCACGACGCACATCATCATGGCCGTGAGGCCGTCGACCAGGAAGCCGATTTCCATCTTCAGGCCGCCGACCGTCATCCATTCGTAGACCGTCGCATTGAAGCGGGCGCCATCGGACACCACGCTGTTCAGCGTCATCGCCGAAATGATGAAGGAAATCAGCACGCCGAGGATCGTCAGCGAATGCGTGGCGCGGCGACCGATGAGGTTGCCCCCCAGTTTGGTGCCGAACAGGCCCGCCACGACAGCGCCGACCAGAGGGGCCAGCGGTACGGCCAGGAGTGTGGATGCGGAAAGTGTTGCGCTCATGAGAAAACCTTCAGCCCTTGAGCGCGTTGAGTTCGTCGACGTTGATGTTCGACTTGTTGCGGAACAAGAGGACCAGCAGCGCAAGCCCGATCGCCGACTCGGCGGCCGCGACCGTCAGGATGAAGAACACGAAGATCTGCCCATGCATGTCGCCGAGGAAGTACGAGAAGGCGACGAAGTTCATGTTGACGGCCAGCAGCATCAGTTCGATGCACATCAACAGCACGATCAGGTTCTTCCGGTTGAGGAAGATGCCGATGACCGAGAGCGCAAAGAGCATCGCGCCGAGCGAAAGAAAGTGTCCGAGCGTGAGCGTCATGCCTTGTTCTCCGCTGCTGCCGAGGGTTGTTCAGCCGCAGGTTCGGCCGCGCGCGTCACAGGCATCTGCACGATGCGCACGCGGTCCCGCGCCTTCACGCGGACCTGGTCAGCCGGGTTCACGTACTTGCTGTCCTTGCGGGCCCGCAGCGTGAGGGCGATGGCGGCAAACATGGCGACCAGCAGGATCACGGCGGCGATCTCGAGCGGATAGAGATAGTCGGTGTAGAGCAGCTTGCCGAGTTCCAGCGTGTTGGACGTGTCAGGACCGGATGCGAGCGGGCTCTTCGGCGCGCTCAGGCGGAAACCGCCCATCAGCACAGCGGCCATCTCGAGCGCGATCAGCGCACCGACGCCGGCAGCGAGCGGGAAGTGCTTCCAGAAGCCTTCGCGAAGCCCTTCGACGTCGATGTCCAGCATCATCACCACGAAGAGGAAGAGCACCATCACGGCCCCGACGTAAACGAGGACTAGCGCGATCGCGAGAAATTCGGCGCGCAGAAGCAGCCAGATGGCCGATGCCTGGAAGAACGCCAGCACCAGGTAGAGCGCGGCATACACGGGGTTGCGCGCGGTGATGACGCGGAAGGCTGCGAACAGCAGCACCGCGGCAAACAGATAGAACAGACCGGTCTTGACGTCCATGGATCGAGTTTGTTTTCTTCCCGCTCAGCGGTACTTGGCGTCGGCCGCCTTGTTGGCGGCAATTTCTTTTTCGTAGCGGTCGCCGACGGCGAGCAGCATGTCCTTCGTGAAGTACAGGTCGCCGCGCTTTTCACCGTGGTACTCGAAGATATGCGTCTCGACGATCGAATCGACCGGACAGCTCTCTTCGCAGAACCCACAGAAGATGCACTTGGTCAGGTCGATGTCGTAGCGCGTGGTGCGGCGGGAGCCGTCGTCGCGCACGTCGGATTCGATGGTGATGGCGAGTGCCGGGCAGACGGCCTCGCAGAGCTTGCAGGCAATGCAACGCTCTTCACCGTTCTCATAGCGGCGCAGCGCATGCAGCCCACGGAAGCGCGGCGACAGCGGCGTCTTTTCCTCGGGGAACTGAATGGTGATTTTCCGGCTGAACGCGTATTTGCCGGTGATGGCCAGACCCTTGAACAACTCGAACAGCATGAAGCTGCGCAAGAAGTCCTTGAGCGAGAAAGGCGCGGACGCTGTTGCGGAGTACGCAGACATGGCGGTTCCAGTTATTTCCAGATGTTGAACGGGGTCTGCATCCAGGCGCCGACCACCACCAGCCACACCAGCGTGACCGGAATGAAGATCTTCCAGCCGAGCCGCATGATCTGGTCATAGCGGAAGCGCGGGAAGGTCGAACGAACCCACAGGAACATCGTGACGACCACGAAGGTCTTGATGCCCAGCCAGATCCAGCCCGGAATGAATGCAAGGAAGTCGAACGGGGGCAGCCAGCCGCCGAGGAACAGAACCGCGCACAGGATCGAGACAAGCCACATGTTGGCGTACTCGGCCAGGAAGAACATCGCGAAGCTCATGCCCGAGTACTCGATCATGTGGCCGGCGACGATTTCCGATTCGCCTTCGACGACGTCGAACGGATGGCGGTTGGTCTCGGCCAGGCCCGAGATGAAGTAGACGACGAAGATCGGCAGCAGCGACAGCCAGTTCCATGACAGGAAGCCGATGCCCATCGACGCGAAGTGGCCCTTGCCCTGCCCCATCACGATGTCGGTCATGTTCAGGCTGGCGGACACCATCAGCACCACGACGAAGCAGAAGCCCATCGCGATTTCGTAGCTGACCATCTGCGCCGAAGCGCGCAATGCGCCGAGGAAGGCGTACTTGGAGTTCGACGCCCAGCCCGCAATGATCACGCCGTACACCTCGAGCGAGGTGATGGCCATCACGAACAGCAGGCCGGCATTGATGTTGGCCAGCGCGACCTCGGGTCCGAAGGGGATGACCGCCCAGGCGGCCAGCGCCGGCATGATGGTCATGATCGGCCCCAGAAGGAACAAGCCCTTGTTGGCGACCGTCGGCAGGATGATTTCCTTGGTCAACAGCTTGAGCGCGTCGGCAATTGGTTGCAGCAAGCCCAGCGGCCCGATGCGATTGGGGCCGATGCGAATCTGCGTGAAGCCGATGGCCTTGCGTTCCCATAGCGTGAGGTAGGCGACGGCGCCCATCAGCGGCAGCACCACCACGATGATCTTGATCAGCGTCCAGATGACCGGCCAGGCAACGCCGGTCCACCAGCCCGCGGAGATCAGGCCCATGCCGAAACCGTGCAGCGTGTCGATCATGCGAACGCCTCCTGAGCGACGGAGGCCTGCGCCAGGCGGGCGTCGGCGGTGAGTTGCAGGGAAGGTGCACGACGAACGATGGAGTCGAGCTGGTAGATGCTCGCGACCACCGGGGACGCATTCGAGCCGTTGCTCGGCTGGATCGCGGCAGTCGTGGCGTTGCTCAGCCGGTCGGCCAGCACTTCTCCGGCCGAGCCGATGTCAGCCAACACGTCAGCCGTCGATTCGAACGCGAAACCCGAGAGGCCAAGCAGATTGGCAAGCACGCGCAGGACCTTCCAGGCCGGCCGCGTTTCGCCCAGCGGCTTCACGACGGCGTGGAAACTTTGCGCGCGACCTTCCGCGTTGACGAAAGTACCGGGAGTCTCGGTGAAGGGCGCGATAGGCAGCAGCACGTCGCTGAATTCGAGATTGGACTTGAACGGGCTCAGCGTCACGACCATTTGTGCGTGCGCGAGCCCTTCCACGGCAGCAGCACCGGCTGCCGAGTCGAACACGGGTTCGGTGTTGAGCAGCAATGCAGCCTTGAGCCCGCCGCCGAGCATCTGGCCCGCATTCAGACCGCCGGCCTTCGGCAGTGCGCCGACGACTTGAGCGCCGACGGTGTTGGCTGCCTCGGTCAGATAGCCGACGCTGGCACCGGTTTGTGCACCGATCCAATTGGCCAGTGCCAGCAAGGTGCTGGCCTCTGCATGATGCGCCGCCGCATTGCCGAGCAGGATGGCCTTGCGTTCGCCTCCGAGCAGCGATGCGGCTATGGCCTTCGCGGCGTCGCTCGCGGCGGAATCCCTGTTCATGGGGGCCGTCGCGCCATTGCTTTCGGCGATTGCGGCAGCAAGATCGGCCAACGAGTCGACCCACTGTTGAGCGGGAACGCGGACGGCGTTCGCCACAGGCATGGCCCACGCGTCGGCATCGGCCAGCAGTTCCGGCGAAGTCAGCGCGCTGAGCACGCCACCCTTGCGTATCGATTGACGAATGCGCTGCGCAAACAGCGGATGGTCCTTGCGCAGGTTGGAGCCAATCACGAACGTGCGTTGCAGTTGCGACAGCGATGCGACCGACGTACCGAGCCAACGGACGCCTTCGACCGCGGCGAACTCGGCGTTGCGCAGGCGGAAATCGATGTTGTTGCTGCCCAGGCCGTGCGTCAGCAACTTGGCAAGATGCAGTTCCTCGAGCGTGCTGTGCGGGCTGACGAGCGTGCCGATGCTTTGCGCGCCATGGTCCGCCTTGATCTGCTTCAGGCCGTTGGCAACGTACTCCAGTGCGGTTTGCCAGTCGACCTGCTGCCACTGACCGCCCTGCTTCAGCATCGGCTGGGTCAGGCGCTCGGGGCCGTTCAGTGCCTCGTACGAGAAGCGGTCGCGGTCGGCGATCCAGCACTCGTTGACCTCTTCGTTCTCGAGCGGCACCACGCGCATCACGCGGTTGTTCTTGACCTGGACGATCAGATTGGCACCGGTCGAGTCATGCGGGCTCACCGACTTGCGGCGCGACAGTTCCCAGGTGCGAGCGCTATAGCGGAACGGCTTGCTCGTGAGCGCGCCCACCGGGCAGATGTCGATCATGTTGCCCGACAACTCCGAATCGACGGAATCGCCGAGGAAGGTCTCGATCTCGGAGTGTTCGCCGCGGTTCGACATGCCGAGTTCCATCACGCCGGCCACTTCCTGGCCGAAACGGACGCAGCGCGTGCAATGGATGCAGCGGCTCATCTCTTCCATGCTGATGAGCGGCCCGACGTCCTTGTGGAACACGACACGCTTCTCTTCTTCGTAGCGCGAAGACGAGCCGCCGTAGCCCACGGCCAGATCCTGCAACTGGCACTCGCCGCCCTGGTCGCAGATCGGGCAGTCGAGCGGATGGTTGATCAGCAGGAACTCCATCACCGACTGCTGCGCCTTGATGGCCTTGTCGCTCTTGGTGCGGACGATCATGCCTTGCGTCACGGGCGTGGCGCAGGCCGGCATCGGCTTGGGCGCCTTTTCCACGTCGACCAGGCACATGCGGCAGTTGGCCGCGATGCTGAGCTTCTTGTGATAGCAGAAGTGCGGAATGTAGGTACCCGCCTTGTCGGCAGCATGCATGATCATGCTGCCTTCGACGATGTCGACCTTCTTGCCGTCGAGTTCGATTTCAACCATATGTGTTCTTCTTGCGCTCAGGCCTTGGCGGGCGTCTTCGGGACGTAGCCCGGAATCAGTGCCTCGAACTCGTGGCGGAAGTGCTTGATCATGGCCCGCACCGGCATCGCCGCCGCATCGCCGAGCGCACAGATCGTGCGACCCTGGATGTTGTCGGCGACAGAGTTCAGCAGATCCATGTCGGTGGCCTTGCCGTGGCCGTTGTGGATGCGATCCACGACGCGCCACAGCCAGCCCGTGCCTTCGCGGCACGGCGTGCACTGGCCGCACGATTCGTGCATGTAGAAGTACGAGAGGCGCTTGAGCGATTCGACCATCGAACGGCTGTCGTCCATGACGATCACGGCGCCGGAGCCCAGCATCGATCCCGCCTTGGCGATGGAGTCGTAATCCATCGTGCATTCCATCATGATGGACGCCGGCAACACTGGAGCCGACGAGCCGCCGGGGATCACCGCTTTCAACTGGCGGCCCTTGCGCACGCCGCCTGCGAGTTCGAGCAGCTTGGAGAACGGCGTGCCCATCGGGACTTCGTAGTTGCCCGGCAGTTCGACGTCACCGCTGACCGAGTAGATCTTGGTGCCGCCATTGTTCGGCTTGCCGCACTCGAGGTAGGCCACTCCGCCGTTGTTGATGATCCACGGCACCGCGGCAAAGGTCTCGGTGTTGTTGATCGTGGTCGGCTTGCCGTAGAGGCCGAAGCTGGCCGGGAACGGCGGTTTGAAGCGCGGCTGGCCCTTCTTGCCTTCAAGTGATTCGAGCAGCGCTGTTTCCTCGCCGCAGATGTAGGCGCCGAAACCATGGGCCGCGTGCAACTGGAAGTTGTAGCCGCTGCCCATGATGGCGTCGCCCAGGTAGCCTGCGGCGCGCGCCTCTTCCAACGCTTCCTCGAAGCGATCGTAGGTCTGGAATATCTCGCCGTGGATGTAGTTGTAGCCCACGCTGATGCCCATCGCGTAGGCCGCGATGGCCATGCCCTCGATCACGATGTGCGGGTTGTAGTGCAGGATGTCCCGGTCCTTGCAAGTGCCCGGCTCGCCCTCGTCCGAATTGCAAACGAGGTACTTCTGGCCCGGGAACTGGCGGGGCATGAAGCTCCACTTGAGACCCGTCGGGAAGCCCGCGCCGCCGCGGCCCCTCAGGCCGGACGACTTGACTTCGGCGATCACCTGGTCGGGCGTCAGCCCTTCGCTCAGGATCTTGCGCAGGGCCTTGTATCCACCACGCGCCTCGTAGTCGGCCAGCCGCCAGTTTGTGCCGTTCAGGCCGGCGTAGATCTGCGGCTCGATGTGGCGGTCGTGAAAGCAGGTCTGGACACCGGTCGCCTGGAACTGCGAAAGCACTTGCTCGGGCGACATCATTGCGCTCCCTTCAAGCCGTCGATCAACTGATCGAGCTTCTCGTTGCTCATGAAGCTGCACATCGTGCGGTCGTTGACCAGCATCACAGGCGAATCGGCGCAGGCACCCAGGCATTCGCTCTGCTGCAGCGTGAACATGCCGTCCGGCGTGGTCTCGCCCATCGTGATGCCCAGCTTCTTCTCGAGATGCTTCAGCGCCACGGCACCGTCGCGCAACTGGCACGGCAGATTGGTGCAGACATTGAGCTTGAACTTGCCCACCGGCCGCTGGTTGTACATGTTGTAGAAGGTCGTGACCTCATGCACCGCGATTGGCGCCATGCCCAGGTAGGCGGCGATCTCGCGCTCGCGTTGCTCGCTGACGAAGCCTTCATCCTGTTGCACGATCGCGAGGCAGGCCATCACGGCGGACTGCTTTCCTGCCGGCGGGTACTTGGCAACCTCTCGCGCAAAGCGCTCGAGCGTCGCGGCCGACAGCGACGCCTGAGGGCTGTGGGTGGTCTCGGAATTCATGGGGCTCTCTTACCTGTCAATCTCGCCGAACACGATGTCCATCGTGCCGATCACGGCCACCGCATCGGCAATCATGTGTCCGCGGGCCATTTCGTCGAGCGCAGCCAGATGCGGGAAGCCGGGTGCGCGGATCTTCAGACGATAGGGCTTGTTGGCACCGTCGCTCACCAGATAGATACCGAATTCGCCCTTCGGGTGCTCGACGGCGGCATACGCCTCGCCTTCGGGCACGTGAAAACCTTCGGTGAAGAGCTTGAAATGGTGGATCAACTCCTCCATGTTCGCCTTCATCGACTCGCGCGCAGGGGCAGCCACCTTGTGGTTGTCGGTGATGACCGGACCCGGATTCGCACGCAACCATGCGGAGCATTGCTGGATGATTCGATTGGCCTGGCGCATTTCCTCGACACGGACCAGATAGCGGTCGTAGCAGTCGCCGGTCTTCCCGACGGGCACGTCGAAGTCCATGCGGTCGTAGACGTCGTAGGGCTGCTTCTTGCGCAGATCCCATTCGACGCCGGAGCCACGCAGCATCGGGCCGGTGAAGCCGAGGTTGAGGGCGCGCTCGGGCGTCACCACACCGATGCCGACGGTGCGCTGCTTCCAGATCCGGTTGTCAGTGAGCAGCGTTTCGTACTCGTCGACCATCTTCGGAAAGCGCTTGCAGAAATCGTCGACGAAATCGAGCAGCGAACCCTGGCGGTTTTCGTTGAGCCGCTCGATCGCCTTGGCGTTCTTGATCTTGCTGGCCTTGTACTGCGGCATCGCGTCGGGCAGGTCGCGGTAGACGCCGCCCGGACGGAAATAAGCCGCGTGCATGCGCGCACCGGAAACCGCTTCGTACATGTCGAACAGGTCTTCACGTTCGCGGAAGCAGTAGATGAGCATGTTCATCGCGCCGCAGTCGAGGCCGTGCGCGCCAAGCCACAGCAGGTGGTTCAGCAGACGCGTGATCTCGGCGAACATCACCCGGATGTATTGCGCACGGATCGGCACGTCGAGGCCCATGAGCCGCTCGATCGCGAGGCAGTAGGCGTGCTCGTTGCTCATCATCGACACGTAGTCGAGACGGTCCATGTACGGCAGCGATTGGATATAGGTGCGCGACTCGGCGAGCTTTTCGGTTGCGCGGTGCAGCAGGCCGATATGCGGGTCGGCGCGCTGGATGACCTCGCCGTCCAACTCAAGCACGAGGCGCAGCACACCGTGCGCTGCCGGGTGCTGAGGCCCGAAATTCAGCGTGTAGTTCTTGATTTCGGCCATCAGACCTCCCGCCGGGCCATCCCAAGGGAGGGCTGCGCCCCCATGGGGGGCAGTGAATACACAAAGTGATGAACGTGGGGGCACATGATCAGTGGAGCCCGCCGTAGTTGTCTTCGCGGATCACGCGTGGCGTGATCTCGCGCGGCTCGATCGAGACCGGCTGATAGATCACACGCTTCTGGTCCGGGTCATAGCGCATCTCGACGTGACCGGACACAGGGAAGTCCTTGCGGAAAGGATGCCCGATGAAGCCGTAGTCCGTCAGGATGCGACGCAGGTCGTCATGACCTTCGAACACGATGCCGTAAAGGTCGAAGGCTTCGCGCTCGAACCACCCCGCGGCATTCCAGACGCCGGTCAGCGAATCGACAACCGGGAGGTCTTCGTTCGGCACGAACACCTTGAGGCGGACACGCTGATTGAGGCTCACGGAAAGCAGATGGGACACGACGCAGAAACGCTCGCCCTCCCACTCGCCTTCGCGGTAGCCGGAATAGTCCATGCCGCACAGATCGATGAGCTGCTCGAAGCGGCAGCCCGGCGCATCGCGCAACAAGGTCGCAGCCGCCAGATAGTCGGCAGCACTCACCACCACCGTCACCTCGCCCAACGCGAGCGTGACGCTCTTCGCCTTGGTGCCAAGCGTTTCGGTGATCTGGGTCTTCAGCGCCTCGGGAGAAATGGCAAAGTCGGTCATCGTCTCGTGCTCGTCAGGCGCGCGCAATCGTGTTGGTACGGCGAATCTTCTGCTGGAGCTGGATCACCCCGTACAAAAGCGCCTCGGCGGTCGGCGGGCAGCCCGGCACGTAGACGTCGACCGGCACGATGCGATCGCATCCGCGCACGACCGAATAGCTGTAGTGGTAGTAGCCACCGCCATTGGCGCAGGAGCCCATCGAGAGCACCCAGCGAGGCTCGGGCATCTGGTCGTAGACCTTGCGCAGCGCCGGCGCCATCTTGTTGCACAGCGTACCGGCAACGATCATCAGGTCGGACTGGCGCGGGCTGGGTCGGAACAACATGCCGAAGCGGTCGATGTCGTAGCGTGCGGCACCCGCATGCATCATCTCCACCGCACAGCAGGCCAGACCAAAGGTCATGGGCCACAGTGATCCGGTCTTGGCCCAGTTCACCACCGAATCGTAGGTCGTGGTGACGAAGCCTTCCTTCATGACGCCTTCAATGGCCATTTTTCGGATTCCTTGTCATTCCCAGTCGAGGGCGCCCTTTTTCCACTCGTAGACGAAGCCCACGACGAGGATGGCGAGAAAAATCATCATTGCCCAGAAGCCGACAGGGCCGATTTCCTTGAGCGCGATGGCCCACGGAAAGAGAAAAGCAATTTCGAGATCGAACAGGATGAAGAGAATCGCGACGAGGTAGTACCGGACGTCGAACTTCATGCGCGCGTCTTCGAAGGCCTCGAAGCCGCATTCGTAAGGGGAATTCTTTTGAGCGTCGGGCCGGTTGGGACCGAGGATGTAACCCAGAACCTGGGGTGCGACGCCGACTCCGACACCGACCAGGATGAACAACAGGACGGGGAGGTAGGAATCGAGGTTCATCAGGGGGTTCTATCACCGCTTGCCACCGGCAGGAAGCATTGATTCCTGCCGGTGAGATTTGGTGCGGTCGGCGAGACTCGAACTCGCACAGCTTTCGCCACTACCCCCTCAAGATAGCGTGTCTACCAATTTCACCACGACCGCGGTTTTTGCTGCCCGGATGGCATGAGGAACCTACGAGAGGTTTTGGCTTTCCGGAACAGCTTTAGAGTTTACCCTGAAAAACAGCCGTTTTCATTGACGACTGTAGAGAAGATGACACGATTACTTGGCCGGGATCTGCGCGGCGCCCGAAGCGGGTGCGGCCGGGGCGGAAGCCGGTGCATTCGGCGCAGGGGCAGCGGGGGCCGGACCCGACGGAATCTCCGCTGCGGACCCCGAAGTGGCAGGCGCCGGTGCCGGCGCAGGCGTGCCGACCGCGGCTCGTTCGAGCAGGCTCCCGCCGCCCGCGGGCCGCGAGTGGCCGAAGTAGGCCAGCAGCAGCGTGCAGGCGAAGAAAACTGCGGCAAGAACCGCCGTCGTGCGCGAAAGGAAGTTCGCACTGCCGCTGGCACCGAACAGGCTGCCGGCGCTGCCGCTGCCGAAGGCGGCGCCCATGTCGGCACCCTTCCCGTGCTGGACCAGGATGAGACCGATCATCGCGAGTGCGGTGAGCATCTGCACGCCCACGAGGATATTGAGGACCACGTTCATTCGTTCTAACTCCTAAATTGTTGGCAGCCGCGCTGTCTCAGCGGGCCGCGGCGATGATTTGCAGGAAGTCGGCCGCCTTGAGGGACGCGCCGCCGATCAACCCGCCGTCGATATCGGCTTGCGCGAGCAGTTCTGCCGCGTTCGCAGCGTTCATGCTGCCGCCGTAAAGAATCCGGATGCCCGCGGCATGGTCGCTCGCGGCGTGATGCAGTTGCGCGCGAAGCACCGCATGCACGGCCTGCGCCTGCTCGGGCGTTGCGGTCTTGCCGGTGCCGATGGCCCAGACGGGCTCGTAGGCCACGACGATCTCGCTGATGCAGTGGCCATTGACGTGGATGACTGCTGCGAGTTGGCGCTTGACGACTTCCTCGGTCGCCCCTGCTTCGCGCTGCGCCAGCGTTTCGCCGACGCAGACGATCGGCGTGATGCCATTGGCGAGCGCAGCCGCTGTCTTCGCGGCCACGACCTCGTCGGTCTCGCCGTGGTACTGACGCCGTTCCGAGTGCCCCACGATGGCGTAGCGCACGCCGAATTCCCTCAGCATCACCGCCGATTGCTCGCCCGTGAAAGCGCCTTGCGCCTGCGTCGATACATCCTGCGCACCCAATGCGATCGGCGACCCGGCAACCAGCGATTGCACCTGCGCCAAATAAGGCGCCGGCACGCACACGGCGATTTCGCAAGCCGGCGCGGCCGCCCCCGCCACCAAGGCCTTCACCAGCGCCTCGTTGGCAGCGAGGCTGCCGTTCATCTTCCAGTTGCCTGCGATCAGCATTTTCTTCGTCATGTCTGTCTCGTTCACCAGGTCAGCACGATCTTGCCGATGTGCTGATTCGATTCCATCAGGACGTGCGCCTGGGTCGCACCGCTCGGATCACCCCCTGCAGCGAAGCTGCTGTGAATGACCGGCTTGACCGCACCGCTCTCCAGCAGCGGCCAAACCTTCTCGCGCAGTGCGTTCGCAATCGCGCCCTTGAAGGCGATCGGCCGCGGACGCAAGGTCGATCCGGTGATGGTGAGCCGCCTGCGCAGCACCAGTCCCGCATTGATCTCGCTCTTGACGCCGCCCTGCACCGCGATGATCACGAGCCGGCCGTCTTCGGCCAGGCATTCGACCTCCCGCGCCACATAGGCGCCGGCCACCATGTCGAGCACCACGTCGACGCCCTTTCCGCCGGTGAGGCGCTTGGCCTCTTCGACGAAATCGGCGGTCTTGTAGTTGATCGCGTGGTCGGCACCGAGCTTCAGGCACGCTTCGCACTTGTCGTCGCTGCCCGCCGTCACGATCACGGTGGCACCGAGCGCCTTGCCGAGCTGGATGGCCGTGACGCCGATGCCGCTCGAACCGCCCTGGATCAGCAAGGTTTCACCCTTCTGCAGGCGGCCCCGCTCGAACACATTGCTCCACACGGTGAAGAAGGTCTCGGGCAGCGTGGCCGCCTCGACGTCGCTCCACCCCTTGGGAACCGGCAGGCATTGCGCGACAGGCGCCACGCACAGCTCGGCATAGCCGCCACCCGCAACCAGCGCGCAGACGTGATCGCCGATCTTGAAACCGGCGTCGGCCAGCGCCTTCGCGTCGCCTGACACTATCTCGCCCGCCACTTCGAGGCCAGGCAAATCCGACGCGCCCGGTGGCACCGGATAGTGGCCCATCCGCTGAAGCACGTCCGGCCGATTCACACCGCTGGCGGCCACGCGAATCAGCAGTTCACCCTCGCCCGCCACAGGGGCGGAACGCTCCACCATGCGCAGCACCTCGGGGGCACCGAACGATGTGATCTCAATGGCTTTCATGCTCTTCTCTAGGCTGCAATGCCCGCGGTCAGGCGGGCATTGCTCGATCCACAAGTGCGGCAGCGTCTCCGCCGCCGCTCGTCTTCAGGCCTGATGGTCGCCGCGGTTCGACTCTTGCAGCGGCAATTGCTCGGCCAGTTGCTCGGCCTGCTCGCCGCCACGCTCGTTGTTCTCGAAGCGCGGTGCACGTTCAGGGCGCGGCGGACGATCGCCACGGTCACCGCGGTCAGAGCGTTCACGGCGGTCGCCACGATCGCCACGGTCCTCACGCGGAGGACGCTCGTTGAACTCCATGCCGGCCGGACGCTCGGCCAGGGCCTTCATGGACAGCTTGACGCGGCCCTTCTCGTCGGTCTCGAGCACCTTGACCTTCACGATCTGGCCTTCGCTCAGGTAGTCGGTGACTTTCTCGACGCGCTCGTGCGCGATCTGGCTGATGTGCAGCAGGCCGTCCTTGCCGGGCAGCAGGTTGATCAGGGCGCCGAAATCGAGGATCTTGGTGACGGGGCCTTCGTAGACCTTGCCGATCTCCACTTCAGCGGTGATCTGCTCGATGCGCTTCTTGGCCTCTTCGGCCTTGGCCGGATCGGTCGATGCGATGGTGATGGTGCCGTCTTCGTCGATGTTGATCTGCGTGCCGGTTTCTTCGGTCAGCGCGCGGATCACCGACCCACCCTTGCCGATCACGTCGCGGATCTTCTCGGGGTTGATCTTCATCGTGAAAAGGCGCGGTGCGAAGCTGGAGACTTCGGCCTTGGCCTCGCCCATTGCTTCCTGCATCTTGCCGAGGATGTGCATGCGGGCTTCCTTGGCTTGCGCCAGGGCGACTTGCATGATTTCCTTGGTGATGCCCTGGATCTTGATGTCCATCTGCAGCGCTGTGATGCCGTTGGTCGTGCCAGCCACCTTGAAGTCCATGTCGCCGAGGTGATCTTCGTCGCCCAGGATGTCGGTCAGCACCGCGAAGCGGTTGTCTTCCTTGATCAGGCCCATGGCGATGCCGGCCACATGGGCCTTCATCGGCACGCCGGCGTCCATCATCGAGAGGCAGCCGCCGCAGACCGAAGCCATCGACGAGGAGCCGTTCGACTCGGTGATTTCCGACACGACGCGAATCGTGTACGGGAACTCTTCCTTGCTCGGCAGGCAAGCGACCAGCGCGCGCTTGGCGAGGCGGCCATGGCCGACTTCACGACGCTTGGTGGAACCCATGCGGCCGACTTCGCCGGTGGCGAAGGGAGGCATGTTGTAGTGGAACAGGAAGCGATCTTCGTATTCGCCGGCCAGTGCGTCGATGCGCTGCGCATCGCGTTCGGTGCCCAGCGTGGTCACGACCAGCGCCTGGGTTTCACCGCGCGTGAACAGGGCCGAGCCGTGGGTGCGCGGCAGAACGCTGTTGCGGATCTCGATCGGGCGCACGGTTCGCGTGTCGCGGCCGTCGATACGGGGCTCGCCCGACAGGATCTGGCCGCGGACAATCTTCGATTCGATCGAGAACAGCAGGTCGTTGACCTTGCCGGCATCGAAGGGCTCGCCGCTTTCCTTCAGCGCTTCCATCACGCTGGCATTGGCTTCGCGCAGGGCTTGCGTGCGCGCCTGCTTGCTGCGGATCTGGTAGACCGCGCGCAATTTTTCCTCGGCCAGGCCCTTGACCTTGGCGACGAAGGCTTCGTCTTCGGCGGGCGGCTGCCAGTCCCACACCGGCTTGCCGGCGTCGCGCACGAGTTCGTGGATCGCGTTGATCGCGATGTTGGCTTGCTCATGGCCGAACACCACGCCGCCGAGCATGATTTCTTCGCTCAGTTGCAGGGCTTCGGATTCGACCATCAGCACGGCGGCTTCGGTGCCGGCCACGACCAGATCCATCTGCGAATCCTTGCGTGCCGTCTGGCCTGGGTTCAGCACGTACTGGCCATTGATGTAGCCGACGCGAGCGGCACCGATCGGACCGCTGAACGGAATGCCGGAGATCGACAGGGCAGCGCTCGTGCCGATCATCGCGGCGATGTCGGCGTCGACTTCGGGGTTGAGCGACAGCGTGTGGATGACCACGTGCACTTCATTCAGGAAGCCTTCGGGGAACAGCGGGCGGATCGGACGGTCGATCAGGCGGCTGGTCAGCGTTTCGTGCTCGCTGGGCTTGGCTTCACGCTTGAAGAAACTGCCAGGGATCTTGCCCGCGGCGTAGGTCTTCTCGATGTAGTCGACGGTCAGGGGGAAGAAATCCTGTCCAGGCTTGGCGGACTTGGAAGCGACGACGGTCGCCAGCACCACGGTGCCCTCGATGTCCACCTTGACGGCGCCGGTCGCCTGGCGCGCGATTTCGCCGGTTTCCAGGACGACGGTCTTGTCGCCCCACTGGAAGGACTTCGTGACTTTGTTGAAGAGGCTCATGTTCAGCTCCTGTTTTTTGATAGCGGCTCGACCTGTGGTGTCACAGGCCCCGCGGGGCCGGAGCGCTTTTCAGAACACGATGCCATTCCAGAGAAGCTCGAAGGGAACCTCGTTGGAATGACACAGCTTCGCTCTGTTTGGCGGCTCCGAAGTAAAAAACGCCTGAGCTAGCGGACTAACCCAGGCGTTCTTGCATGCGATTCGGCTTACTTGCGCAGACCCAGCTTGGCGATCAGCGCGGTGTAGCGGTCGGCGTCCTTGGACTTGAGGTAGTCCAGCAGCTTGCGGCGGCGGCTCACCATGCGCAGCAGGCCGCGACGACCATGATGGTCCTTGGCGTGCGTCTTGAAGTGCGGGGTGAGTTCGTTGATGCGGGCGGTCAGCAGTGCGACTTGCACTTCGGGACTACCGGTATCGTTGGCGGCACGGGCGTTGTCCTTGACAACTTCGGCCTTGATGGAGGCTGCGATCATTTGATTTTCCTTGTTCCGGGATGTTTGACTTGCGGTGTGTGCTGGAACTGCGCGCACCGTGCGCCTTGCGGCATGCAAAGCCTTGGGATTATAGCTCGCGCCCAGCCTGCGCGCACTTCGTGTCGCTTCGCACCACTCCTGCCGGGGGCAACAACGCCGGACCGGCGGAGCCGGATCAGCGGTGTTTCACGACTTCTGCTGCGCGGCCAGCCAGCGCTTCAGGCGGTCGACGCCGTCCACCAGGCGCTGTTTGTCCTTGGATGCGAAGCACCAGCGGAGCCAGCCCTGCGCCTCTGGCGCGAAGGCGTTGCCAGGGGCCAGGCCGAGGCCGGCTTCGGCCACCAGGCGCTTGGCGACGTCGAGGGCATCATCGAAGCCGTCCAGCTTGAAGAAGGCGTACATGCCGCCGCGGGCGGGGGCAACCTCGACGCCGGGGATGTCGGCCAGCAAGGGAACCAGGGTGTCGCGGCAGGACTTCAGGTGCGCGACGATCTTGGGGGTGATTTCCTCGGTGTGGGCCAGTGCGGCGACGCCGGCACGCTGGGTGAAGACGCTGGCGCACGAGGTGTTGAACTCGATCAGCTTGCCCATGCCGTCCATCAGCGCTGGAGGCACCACCAGCCAGCCCAGGCGCCAGCCGGTCATCAGGAAGCTCTTGGAGAAGCTGTGGGCGACCACCAGGCGATCCTCGGGCGCCGCGACGTCGAGGAAGCTGGGCGCGCAGCGGTTGGGGGTCGGCTCGAAGTACAGGCGCTCGTAGACCTCGTCGGCAAGGATCCAGGTGCCGGTGGCGCGGCAATGGTCGAGGATCGCTTGCTGCTCGGCCCGTGTCATCGTCCAGCCCGTCGGGTTGTTCGGCGCGTTGACGATGAGCAGCTTGGTCGATGGCGTGACTGCGGCGCGCAGCGCTGCAAGGTCGAGCGTCCACTGCCCTGCCTTGGGCACCAGGGGCACACAGCGCACTTTTGCGCCGAGGATTGCCGGCTGAGCGGTGAGGTTGGGCCACACCGGGGTGATGGCCACGACCTCGTCTCCCGCATCGACGAGCGCCTGCACGGCCAGCATCAGCGCACTGACACCGCCGGAGGTGATGGCGATCCGCGACGACTCGATCTTCGGGTGCAGGCCGCTCATGTAGGCAGCGACGGCCTCGCGCAGTTCGGGCAGGCCCAGGTTGTGCGCATAGAAGGTTTCGCCGCGCTGCAACGATTCGATGGCTGCATGGCGGATGACTTCGGGGGTGACTTCGTCGCTCTCGCCGAACCAGAAGGCGAGAACGTCGCTTCGGCCCAGGCCGGCGTTGGCGACTTCTCGGATCTTGGAGGCTTCGAGGTTGTGGATGGCTTCACGCATCGGACTTTTTCCTTGGGGTTCAGGGGCGCTGCATCTGGCAACTGCTGGGCATTTCGGCGCGGCTGGCGGGAATGGTCTTCACGACGCGGAAGCCGTAGCCGGAGCCTTCGACGTCGAACTTCACGCCGGGCGTGCCCTGCTTGTCCAT
>NZ_JASZYF010000012.1 GCF_030317115.1 Variovorax gracilis | reverse complement strand
GAGCTTCGCGGCCGGAGAGACCAGCCAGACGATCACCGTGAACGTGGCGGCCGACACCACGGTGGAGCCCAACGAAGGGTTCACCGTGACCCTGTCGAATCCCAGCTCGGGCACGACCATCGGCACGGCGACTGCGACCGGCACCATCCTCAACGACGACGGGGCGGCCGGACCGTCGCTGTCGATCGCGGCAGCCAGTGCCAGCCTGAACGAAGGCAACAGCGGCAGCACCGCCTTCACCTTCACCGTGACCCGAACCGGCAGCACGACCGGCGCCTCGACGGCAAGCTACGCCGTGACCGGCAGCGGCGCCAACCCGGCGAATGCCGCGGACTTCACCGGCGCCGCCTTCCCGACCGGGACGGTGAGCTTCGCCGCCGGCGAGACCAGCAAGACCATCACGGTGAACGTGGCGGCCGACACCACGGTGGAACCCAACGAAGGATTCACCGTGACCCTGTCGAACCCCAGCTCGGGTACGACCCTCGGCACGGCAACGGCGACCGGCACCATCGTCAACGACGATGGTGGTGCGACGCCGACCCTGGTTGCTGCGGTGAACGTCGGCGGCGGCCAGGTGACCGCGAGCAGCGGCGTGGTGTTCCAGGCCGATGCCGGCCCGACCACCGGCTCCAGCCAGATCTTCTCCACGGGCCTCGGCATCGCGGGCACCACCGACGATGCGCTGTACCAGAACGAACGCTGGACGCCGGGCGGCAGCTACACCTACGAGGTGCCGGTGGCCAACGGCACGTACCAGGTCGACCTGCTGATGGCCGAGATCTACTCCGGCATCACCGGCCCCGGTCAGCGCGTCTTCGACATGTCGCTGGAGGGCCAGGCCCTGGCGGCGCTGCAGAACATCGACATCTACGCGAACGTCGGCGCCAATGCCGCCTACACGATCAGCCAGCAGGTCACGGTGAACGACGGTTCGCTGTCGATCCAGGTCGGCCCCGGCAGCTCCTCGCCCGGCAACGTCGAGAACGCCAAGCTCAACGCCTTCGCAGTGTTCAGCACGGCGGCGCCGACCTCGCCCACCCTGTCGATCGCGGCAGCGAACGCCAGCCTGAATGAGGGCAACAGTGGCAGCACCGCCTTCACCTTCACCGTGACCCGAACCGGCAGCACGGCCGGCGCGTCGACGGCAAGCTACGCCGTGACCGGCAGCAGCGCCAGTCCGGCCGTTGCCGCGGACTTCACCGGCGGGGCTTTCCCGACTGGAACGGTGAGCTTCGCCGCGGGCGAGACCAGCAAGACCATCACCGTGAACGTGGCGGCCGACACCACGGTGGAGCCCAACGAAGGGTTCACCGTGACCCTGTCGAGCCCCAGCTCGGGTACGACCATCGGCACGGCGACGGCGACCGGCACCATCGTCAATGACGACGGCGCGGCTGGACCGTCGCTGTCGATCGCGTCAGCGAATGCCAGCCTGAACGAGGGCAACAGCGGCAGCACCGCCTTCACCTTCACCGTGACCCGAACCGGCAGCACGACCGGCGCGTCAACGGCGAGTTATTCCGTCACGGGGAGCGCCGCCAACCCGGCGAATGCCGCCGACTTCACCGGCGCCGCCTTCCCGACGGGAACAGTGAGCTTCGCCGCCGGCGAGACCAGCAAGACCATCACGGTCAACATCGCGGGCGACACCACCGTCGAGTCGACAGAAAACTTCACCGTCGCGCTGTCCAATCCCAGCGCCGGCACCGCGATCGGCACGGCGACGGCGACTGGCACCATCGTCAACGACGACAGCAGCGGCGCCGGGGCGTCCGCACGCCTGTTGATCACGCCGGGCGGGGGACTCAACGCCAGCACCTACAACGAGCCTTCTTACGAGCTCACCAACACCGGCACCACCGCCATCCGGACGCTCACCATCGATCTGCACAACAGCTTGATCGCCGGCACGGTGTTCGATCCGATCGGCACCTTCGGCGATACCACGGCGCTCGACTTCACGCCGTACGGCTCCGTGCCGGTGAGCGCGACCTGGGCGTACGGACCGAACCCGGTCACTGAAGGCGGCTACAAGACGCTGGTCGTCACCTTCGGCGGCGCCGGCCTTGCCGCCGGGCAGACCTTCGCATTCCGTCTCGATGCCGATCCCGCCAGCATCGAGGGGCCGTCGCCCGGCCCCAACGAGTCGGGTTCGGTCTCGGGCTTCGAGCATATCGGCGCCTCGGTCACGGTCGGGATGGTCGATGGCGGCTCGATCGGCAGCGAGGTGTTCACCCAGGGCAGCGCCGGCGGCGGCATGGCCACGCTCGGCTCGAGCCTGCTTCCGGCACCGGTGCTGTCGATGTCGACCGCCAGCGGCACGCCACTGGTGACCGACGCGGTGGGTGGCATCCTCAAGGCCAACCTGCCCGGCCTCAATGCGGGCGCCGGCAGCCCCGGCAACGATGTCGTGGTCGAAATAGCCGGCACCGCCGGCCAGACCGTGCGCCTGGCCGTCTCCGAGATCGGCGGCGTCGGCATGGACATCCCGCTCGGCAGCCACGAAGGCAACACGGTCCTGCAGAATCCGACCATCATCGACGTGACACTGGGCGCTGGCGGCACGGCGAGCGTGGCGCTCGCCCTGCCGGGAGAAACGCCGACCACTGTCTTGGCCGCCGGTTCGGTCTCGGGCCGCTTCGCCGTGACAGCCGCTGCCCTCGACCCGGCCACTGGCGCTGCGACCAGTCAGGTGTCGAGCACGCTGGTCGTGAAGGACGCGGCCAACAGCTTCACGTCCGACGCGGCGAGCGACACCTTCGTCTTCCGCCAGGGCTTCGCCACCACCGATGTCTTCCAGTTCAGCGCCACCGGCGGCAGTCACGATTTCATCGGATTGGACCAGGATCTGTTCCCTGGCATGACCCTGCAGCAGGTGCTGAACAGCAGCGCCTTGCAGCCAGGCGCCGGGGCGGGCGATGTCGACATCGTGCCGGCTGCAGGAGGCGAGATCCACCTGCACGACAGTTCCGGCCTGCTGACGGTCGATGTGCTGCGCGCCAATCCCCAGGACTTTTTCTTCGTCTGACCCTCGCGGCGGGGGTGGCGGGGTGCTGGAGGAACCCGTAGGAGGGAAAGCGACACAAAAGCGAGATGAACGCGAAAAAAAAGAAGAGCGATGCAAGCAGCCACTCGGCCTTGAAAGAGGCCCTGGACGCCTGCCGCGCCTCGTTCATGTCCGCGGGATTCTTCAGCCTGTTCGTGAACCTGCTGATGCTGCTGCCTGCCATCTACATGCTGCAGGTCTACGACCGGGTGCTCACGAGCGGCAGCGAGTCGACGCTGCTCATGCTGACGCTGATCGTGGTGTTCCTGTTCATCGTGCTGGGTGGGCTGGAGTGGCTGCGCGCACAGATCCTGATCGTCTCCAGCATGCGCCTCGACGCCCTGCTGGGCCCGAAGGTTCACGACGCGATCTTCACGCGCACGCTGACCAGCGGCGGGCGTCAGGCCGACGCCCAGCCGCTGACCGACCTGGACCGGCTGCGTCAGTTTCTCACTGGGCAGGGCCTGTTCGCGATCCTCGATGCGCCCTGGCTGCCGATCTATGTTGCCGTGATGTTCATGGTCCACCCGTGGTTCGGTGTCGCGGCCATCCTCGCGGCGCTGGTGTTGATGACGCTCGCGGTCTGGGCGGAGGTCGCGACCCGCGATCTGCTGCACGACGCCAACAAACACGAGACCCGGGCCAATCTGAGGACAGCGGCGCACCTGCGCAATATCGAGGTGATCGAAGCGATGGGCATGTTGCCACGCCTGCGCCGGCGTTGGTCCGAATTGCACGACGCTGCCCTGCGCTCCCAGCAGCAGGCCAGCCGCCGCGCCGGTCTCATCTCGGCGCTGTCCAAGACCTTCCGCCTGACCGTCCAGACCTTGATGCTTGGTCTGGGGGCCTACCTGGCCCTGCGTCGCGACATCAGTGCAGGCTCGGTCATTGCCGGTTCGATCCTGTTGGGACGCGCGCTGGCGCCCATCGACGCGCTGATCGGCAACTGGCGCGGGGTGGTCAGCGCACGCGCGGCCTACGGCCGCCTTTCGGCGCTGCTCGCCGCGACGCCCGATCGACCTGCGCCAATGCCACTGCCCGAGCCACGCGGCGAGTACCGGCTCGACAAGCTCGTCATCCAGCCGCCGGGCGCACGCGCGCCGTTAATCGACGGGCTGAGCATCGTGATCGATGCGGGCACCCAGGTGGGCATCCTGGGTGCCAGCGGCGCAGGCAAGTCGACCCTGCTGCGCGCGCTGCTCGGCTTGCACAGGCCGAGGAGCGGTGAATTGCGGCTCGATGGCGCAGCGCTCGACCAATATGAGCGCGAGTCGATGGGACGACACATTGGCTACCTGCCCCAGGACGTCGAGTTGCTCGATGGCACCGTGGCCGAGAACATCGCCCGTTTCGGCGACGTGGACCCGGATGCCGTGGTGGCGGCCGCGGAACTTGCAGGTGTGCACGCGATGATTCTGGGTTTCGCCGATGGCTACGAAACCCGCCTCGACAGCGGCTTCGTGCTGTCGGCCGGACAGCGGCAACGGGTGGCACTGGCTCGGGCCGTGTACCAGGCGCCGAAGATCGTGATCCTGGACGAGCCCAATTCGAATCTCGACGAAGCAGGCAACGCGGCGTTGCACCGCGCACTGCTGGAGTTGCGTCGCATGCGCAGTACCGTGGTGATCGTGACGCATCGGATGTATGTGCTGAGCCAGGTCGATCGAATCCTGCTGTTGGTGGGAGGCAAGCTGGCGCTGTACGACACGCGCGATGAGGTCACGTCGAAACTGCAACAAGCCGCCGCGCGGGTCGCGCGGCCGGCAGCGAACACCAGGGCCGCGGATGCCCTGGCCAGCATGGCAGGCACGGCACATGAGTGACGCCAAACCCCCGTCCGACTCCGCCGACGTCGCGGCCGAGCGCCGCTTGCGTCGCGTGGGCTTCGTCGCGGTCGCCGCGATCTTCGGGGGAATCGGCGTGTGGGCGGCATTCGCACCGTTGAGCAGCGCCGCGATCGGCACGGGCGTCATCTCGGTCGAGATGTACCGCAAGACGGTGCAGCACCTCGAAGGCGGCATTGTTCGCGAGATCAAGGTGCGCGACGGCCAACTCGTTTCGGCAGGAGAGGTGTTGGTGGCGCTGGAAGACACGCAGCCCAAGGCCCAGGTCGAGGGATTGCGGGGGCAATTGTTCGCGCTGCTCGCGCGCGAGGCCAGGCTCGTGGCCCAAAGGGACAGCCTCTCTCAGGTGGTCTTCCCCAAGGAGCTGGCCGAGGCGCGCAGCGACCCGCGCGCCGCCGACGCCATGCACGTGCAGTTGCAGACGTTCTCGGTTCGCAAGCAGTCACACGACGGCGAGGTCATGCTCTACGAACGGCAGATCCAGCAGCTGCGCGCCAAGGCCTCGGGGCTTGCGGCGCAGAAGAAAAGTCGCGACAGGCTGGTGGCTTCCTACGAGAGCGAACGGGTCGATTTCGAGGCGCTGCTGAAGCAGGGGTACGCCGAACGTCAGCGGGTGCGCGAGATGGAGCGCAACGTCGCGGAGTCCCAGGGACAGCAGGGCTCGCTGGTGGCGGACCTGGCGGCCACGGAATTCCAGGTGAGCGAGACGCAGGTGAAGATCCTCCAACTCGGCAAGGAGCTGCAGCGAGAGGTGGCCAAGGAACTTGCCGAAGTGCAGAGCGAACTCTCGACCGTGCGGGAAAAGGTACGCGCGCTGGACGACATGGTGACCCGAACCGTGGTGCGCGCGCCTGAAGCAGGCATGGTGCTCGGCTTGGCCGTCCATACGCTGGGCGCGGTGATCAAACCCGGCGAGCGCATCCTGGACATCGTGCCGCAGAACGCGAAGCTGGTCGTCGAGGCGCAGCTCTCGCCGCAGGACATTGACCAGGTGCGCATCGATCAGCTGGCCGAGGTGCGTTTTCCGGCATTCAAGCAGCGCGATCTTCCCCGCATCGACGGACGCCTGGTCTCCGTGTCGGGCGATCGGCTGGTTGACGACAACGAAGGCCGCAAGGTCCCCTACTACCTCGCGCGCGTTGAAATCTCCGCCGAAAGCCTGCAAGCGCTGACGAAGGCCAGGCTGGAACTGGTGCCCGGCATGCCCGCCGAAGTGCTGATCTATACGGGCGAGCGCACGTTCTTAAAGTACCTGATTGCACCGTTGAGCGATACAGTGGCCCGCTCGTTCAGACAAGATTGAGCAAGGCACTGTCGTGATGCTCCTCGCCCGCTGCACATCCTCCCTGGTTCCCTGGCTCGCGATCTTCGTGTTGTCCGCGATGCCCGCGGCCTCGCGTGCACAGGGGCTTGCCGAGCTCTACCGCGCCGCGCTCAAGGGCAATCCGCTGCTGAGGACGCGCGAGTACGACGCGGATCGCGCCCGTGCCGAATCGGACGGGGCGCGCAGCCGGATGTTGCCCCAGGTGCTGGCGCTGGGTTCGCTGTCACGGAACCAATTCAATGATGCGACAACGATCGGCAACCAGCCCTATACCGGAAAGCGCAACAGCTTGATCCTGCGGCAGAGCCTCTACGACCAGGCCTCGCGAAGCCGATGGGAATCGACGCAGGCGACGGTCTTGCAGCGCGATCAAGAGCTGGCACTGACCCGCCTGGCATTGTTTGACGAGGTGTTGGACCGCTACCTGGAAGCGCTGACGGCACAAGACGAACTCGAATGGCTGGCCGCAGAGTCGCAGGCGGCAACCCGCCAGGTCGATCGTCTGCGCGCGATGCGCGAAAGGCAGATGGCCAAGGTCACCGACCTGGCCGAGGCCGAGGCCTACGCCCAAAGCCTTGTCACCCGCACGATCGACGCACGGAACAACCAGGCCGTGGCCCTTGCGCGACTGACGGAACTGTGCGGCATTGCCGTGAAACAGGTGCCTGCGCTGACCCGGACCAGCTTTGATGCGGTGCCTGGGACGCAGCAGGAATGGGTCGACGATGCACTGCGCAGCTATCCGCGCTTGCTGGCCCTTGCGGAAGCGGTGGAAGCGGCTCGACGTGCCTATCAGTCCAGCCGCGCTGAACATCTGCCGCAACTGGCAGCGACGATGTCGTATATCTATTCCGATCAAGGATATGACAACCGTCGCCAACCGCCCTATGACGTGGCGACCGTGGGTGTCGAATTGCGCGTCCCCATCTACGAGGGTGGCAGGGTGGACGCCTTGACGCGAGAGGCAGCCGCGCGCCAGGGCGCGGCCGAACAAGAGCTGGAGGGGGCGAGGCGCGAGGTCGAGCGGGAAATCGTCACCCACTGGCTGAGCGCCCGAGCCAACCATGCTCGCATTGGCTCGACGACGGCCGAAGTTCGTGCGTTCGAACAGACGGTCAAGGCGCAGGAAGTCGGGCTGGACCTCGGGGTGAGCCGGATCAACGACCTGCTCGATGCGCGCCGCAGGCTCTTCAAGTCGCGCGCCGATGGAGCAAAGGCGCGATACGACTACGTGCGCGACGTGGTGGCGCTGCGCATTCGCAGCGGCAACCTGACCGAAGACGATGTTGCCTCGTGGGACCGCTGGTTCGACTCCGGTGTTCGCTGAATGGGCGAACTCCATTCCGCTCTTCCACCCTGGCCCGCTTCGGCCTTGCTTCGGCCGAACGCGGCGACGCGAGGCGGTTGCAGCATCGACGAGGCGGAGCAGACACAACCCACCGCTGGCGCGCGGCGACAAAATTGACAGAGCGGCTACTTGAGGTCAGGCAAGCGTTGCGCCAACAGCCGATCAGGAGCCCAATCGCATTCACAGTGCTCAGGTCGCGCGGCGAAACCAGCCGCCATTCCGCCCGCGGCACCGACTCGTGCGGGAAGTGGCCCCAAAGGAGCATCCAATGACTTTCCTCGAGGCAGCCGATCTGCGGCGGGCCAGGCCGCTCCGTTTGACGCCTGAGTTGGTGTCACGCATCGCTCGTGAAGTCGAGGATAGTGGCCCGGCTCCTGGCGTGGTGGTCCACAACGATGCCGACTATGAAGCTTCCTTGAAAGAGTTCCTTGCTGCGGGTCCGTGGGGCGGGGAGGATGTGTGGGTCTTCGGGTATGGGTCGTTGCTCTGGAATCCGGGCTTCGAAGTTGTCGAGCAGGTGACCGCCGTTTTGCCCGGATGGCATCGATCGTTCTGCATCCGGCTCACCCGCTTTCGAGGGACGCCCGATCAACCGGGCTTGATGATGTCGCTCACGCCCGGGGGCAGTTGCCGTGGCGCCCTGCTTCGCATCGATGGCGCCTCGGTCCCGGCCAGCCTGAACACGCTGTGGCGTAGGGAGATGACCGTCAAGCCGCCGAACAGTCCACCGCGATGGGTCACCGCCAAGGCGCGCGGCACTGACGTGCGCGCCATCGTGTTCGCCGCGAATCGCAAGGGGCCGAACTTCGTGGGCGGCCTGACGCAGGAGCAAATCGCGGATGTGCTGTGTAAGGCGGCAGGGCACTGGGGCTCAGGCGCCGACTACCTCCTGCAGACCATCGACCAACTGGAACGTCTTGACATCAGGGACGCCAATCTCTGGCGCTTGCAGCAGATCGTCGCCCGTCGGCTTGCCGGGAGCGGCCAACCCAACGCGCAGGTTCGCCATGACGAATGATAGAGCTGACAGCGACCGAGAGGCTCTGGATCTGCTCATTCGGGGCTTCCAGGTTTCACGGATGCTCCGCCTGGTCGCCGATCTCGCCGTCGCGGACAAGATTCCCAGAGACGGCAGCCGCAATGTGAGTGATCTGGCAACGGCTTGTTCAGTTCTTGCGACGCCGCTGCTGCGGATCCTGCGCGCGCTTGCCGCATCCGGCGTGTTTCGCGTCGGTGCGGACGGAGGCGTCGCGCACTCTCCACGCTCGATGCTCCTGCGGACGGACGAGCCGAACAGCCTTCACCATGGGGCGAGGTTCTGGACTGCGCCCGGCTCGTGGAAAGCCTGGGGCGTCCTGGATACCGCGCTGGCGGGAAGCGATCCGAATCAAGCCGCCTGGGGGATGGACCGCTTCCAGTATCTGCGTGAACATCCCGCCGAGGCTCGAATCTTTGACGCCTTCATGGCGAACTTTCCGGACCGTCGGCACCAGACCCTGGCCGTCAGCTACGATTTCTCCGGTGCAAAGCTGATCGTCGACGTCGGTGGTGGCAATGCAGAAGCGCTGCGGCAAATACTCGAACGGTTTCCAGGGCCACGCGGAATAGTCTTCGATCGGGACGACGTCGTGGCTGCCATACCGCCCGAAGCGCGATTGGCCGGAAGAATCGAAGTCCAAGGCGGCAGCTTTTTCGATCGCGTCCCTCAAGGCGCGGACATCTACCTTGTGATCCGCGTCTTGCACAACTGGAGCGACGACGACTGCATCCGAATCCTGCGCAACTGCCGCTGCGCAATGAGACCCAACGCTCGCCTGCTTGTCGTGGAGCAGATCATCGAGCCCGACCCGGCGCTCGGACGGCCATCAGGCTACCTGGTCGACACTCACATGATGGCCATGTTCGGTGCCGCGCGCGAGCGCACCAGACCCGAATTCGGCGAACTCTTGCAAAGCTCGGGGTTTGCCCTTGAGCGCGTCATCGAAACCGCATCGCCGGTGTGGGTCATGGAGGCGGTTCCGGGCTGAGCCGCGCACTCTCGCACTGTGCGTTCCAGAAAGGGCGGCAGCGCGCCCGACCCGGCAACGTAGTGCCAGTCGACCTTGGCTTCGCGAAACTGAAGCGGGCATGCCGATCTCGAATTCCCTCGACGATGGTGCGCAGGTCAAGTCCGAAGGCATGACAAAGACTGCTCCGGGCGGCGAGCCTTCCGCTCAGCGCAACGAGACCTCAAACCATCCGACCTGAGGGCCTTGGCCACCCTCACCCAGTCCCGCAGCCACCAGGAGAGCGGTCGCAAGCAGCGTCGCGACGACGAAAATGAGGGTCCTGATCATTTCTAGCGCACCAGCAGAACCGGCACTGCGCATTTCGCCAACACCTTGGTAGCGACCGAGCCAAGCACCAGGTTCTTCAGGGCGCCTACGCCGTGCGAACCCATGATCAGCAGGTCGAATTTGCCCGATTCGGCGTACGACGCGATCTCGTCGGCCGGATGGCCCACCTTGTGGACAGCCTTGGCCTCGATGCCCTGCTCCGACAGAAGCGCGCGCACGGGTTCGAGAACGACCCGGGCATCATCGTCGTAGTAGCCATGGACGAGGTCCGGCCCGGCGAATGCGGCCGCCCGGTGCGGCACCGGGAGGACCACGTAGAAGACCGTGAATGAATGACCCGTCACCCACAAGTCCCTGTGTGCGCCGAGGTAGGAAATCATTCGTTTCGTGTAGTCGCTGCCGTCGACAGCAAGAAGAATCTTCACGGTGGTCTCCTGGAGAGTAGTCTGAGTGACCGAATATTCGCCGCTGCTTCAGCATCCTGGTTTGCGCCAGATCAAACCTTCGACGTGCTGCGATTCCGATACTGGGCGTCTCATCACTGCCATTCAGAAGGGGCCTGTCATGTACCAGCGAATTCTTGTACCCGTCGACGGCAGCCCGACGTCGACACGCGGGCTGGACGAAGCGATCAGCATCGCGAAGCTCACACAGGGGCGGCTGCGACTGCTCCACGTGATCGATGAACTGTCCTTCGCCCTCGCGATGGATGCCTATTCCGGCTATGCAGGCGATTGGCTCAACGTCTTGCGCGACAAGGGCCGCAAGCTGCTCGAAGACGGCAAGGCGGCGGCGCAGGCCGCGGGCGTCGAGGCTGACATCGTGCTGTGCGACACGTTTTCCAGTTCGGTCCATGAACAGGTCACGGAAGAAGCCAGGAAGTGGTCCGCCGACCTGATCGTGGTCGGAACCCATGGCCGACGCGGTGTCGGCCGGTTCGTGATGGGAAGCAGCGCGGAATACATCCTGCGCTACGCCACCATGCCAGTCCTTCTGGTTCGTGCCCAGGAAGCGAGAACAAAGGCCGAATCGGAAGTGGCGGCGTCGAAACTGGAGCTGCCTTCGGCCGCGTTATCGTTCGAATAGCCCTCCAGCATGCGGCGGCGGCTGATCGCAGCTCGCCGGCGTGCGCAAACTGTCGGGCCAGGAGCGACGTGACGCCCAGCGACGCCTCGGTCTCCACCTCCAGAGCGCCTGGCGCTCTACATCGTCCAGGGGCTCCTGGACGAGAAACTCGTGCTCGAGCACCTGCAGATTCGCCTCCGAAGCGTCGGCACCGCCCGCCTCGCGCGGCACCACCCGTTGGCGCAACTGGGCCTCGATTGCGCGGCAGTGGAGAATCGAGAAAGGCACGCGCAGTTCCGTGGCCAACGCGCGAAATGCCAATCTTTCTTCGCTGCGCGAAGCGCGCGAGATGATCCGTCCTCAGCCGCCCCTCCCGCACGAGGTTACGCAGTAGCGCGTCCTCCAAAAAGCTGCATGAGGACGGCAAGATCGATGACATCGTCGCCAACCAGGTGCGGGGACGCGTGCGTTCCGCAAAATTGGCGGATCGAGTCCGGAATCCATCTCATTTCGATACGCCGCGCTCGGCGGCCTCCGGCACCGTCTGCCACATTTCGCGCACGGCATGCCTCGGCGAGGAGCTAGCCGTCCAGGGGGACGCCGCCGCCGAAACGACAGACCCACCGGTCAAAGAGATCCTGATTGGACGCTTCGATGGCCTTCTGCCATGTGGTCAGGTTCTCGAGATGGATGCGCTGGATCAGGCTCCAGGTGTCGTGAACCGCCTTGTGCCAATTCAGCGCCGCGGTCAGATAGCGGTTGGCAGGAAACGACTCAGAGGAAGGATCGACAATCATTGTTTGCTCCAGGTTGGACGCGAGTCGCCTCCATGCTGGAGGCGCGGCGCCGATAGCAATGGCGACGCTTGGCTGCGCGTTGTCATTGCTGATCATGCTAGTCAAGGCACCCGATAGACCCTTGACCCCTATCAAGTCGCGTCGAATTCGCCACGGCGGGTCGCTGGCCATCGAACTCGGACACCGCTGATCGATACTTCGCAAGCCTTCTCGCATGCGTTGCGAGATGGTCGAACCGCGGCGATGGCGACACACGCCGCAAGCCCCAAGCCCGAGCCGATGTCGGCGTTGCCTGATCAGCCCGGCGACCGACGCCGTCCTACGAGTCCTTGCCAACCCGGGCCTCAGGCTGCTCCAGCTCGCGGCCAGCCTGCGGTCTCGCCAATGCACCTACGCACGCTGCGAACAATGGGAATGCCATGGACTGCTCTTCGAAGCGATCGCCGCGCCTGGAAGGTTGCGCCAGCAACAATGACAGCGGCATCACCCAACGATTCACGCGGCACCTTGACGCAGCGCAATGCCCAGCGATGTCACCGCGATGGGAAGCTGTCGGCCGTTCGCTTGCGCGCGATCAAGCTCGGGCACGGCCTGGACAGGCCGCAGCGGCATGCTGCGCCACGCGCAGCGACCGTCCCTTGATTCAGCGCAAGGATGGGCCGGTGGGTCGCGCCTACATTGATCGCTCGACAACGAAGTGGAGATCGGCAATGAGCAAGATCCTTGTGGTCGTCTATTCGCACACCGGCACTTCACGCCGCGTGGCCGAACTTCTGTGCAGCCAGCGAGGCTGGCGCATGGCGGAAATTGTCGATGCCCGTCGGCGCAGCGGCGTCTTCGGGAACTTGCGCTGCCTGTGCGAGTCGCTGTTCAAACTCCGCCCGGCCATCCGCTACGACGGGCCGCTGCCGCACGACTTCGACGCGGTCGTGCTCGTGTCGCCCATCTGGGCACTGCAACTCGCCGGGCCGATGCGCAGCTTCGTCGAAAGGCGGCGCGATCACCTGCCCGATGTCGCCGTGGTCTCGGTCATGGGAGGTCAGGGGGCACCCAACGCCGTGGCCGAGATCGCCAGGCTCACGGGTCGCACACCCCTCCTGAGCACGGCGTTCACCGTCAGCGAAGTCGACGACGGCAGCTACGCCGCCCGCCTGGAAGCGTTCGGTGTGGCACTGAACGCCGCCAAGGACTCGAAGGCGGTGGTCCAGCCTGTGACCTTGTCGCCCCAGACGGCCTGAAGCGTGAACGGTGCTCCCGTCGCTCGGCGGCTGACCGCCCTCAGTCTCGCGTGGCTGCTTGGCGCGTGCGCTTCCGACCCCGGCATCTCGCCTCAGGGCGACGTGATGGCGAAGCCGGTCGCATTCCGCTGGCGCCCGACGTCCTCGTTCGCATCACTCGTCACGGCCCGCAGTGCCAGCGTCGTCGAGATCAGCACGCTGCGAATCGGGCGCGATGAACGCGCGGGCGTCCCTGAACTCGAGTTCGCTCCCGAGATCGACTTTGCCGACCGGCTGGCCTGGCCGCTGCCCGCGAACGCCCGGATCAGCCACATCCGCGATCTCGCCTCCGGCGTGATACTGGATCGCGAAGGCGTGATCCTGACCAGCGCCCACGTGATCGCCAACATCGACGAGGCGCAGGTGCGTTTGAACGACGGGCGCCGTTTTCGCGCTCGGGTGATCGGCAGCGACCGGTCCACCGATGTCGGTCTCCTTCAGATCGAGGCGATCGGGCTGACGCCGGCCGTGATCGGCGATTCCTCGCGACTGGTGCCGGGCGACTGGGTTGCTGCCATCGGCGCCCCCTTCGGCTTCCAGGGCAGCGTCACGGCCGGCGTCGTGAGCGCCGTGGACCGGCTCATCGGCGGCGCCGGAGAAATCCCCTTCATCCAGACCGACGTGGCCATCAACCCAGGCAGTTCGGGAAGCCCGCTCTTCAATAGCCGCGGAGAGGTCGTCGCAATCAACTCGATGATTTACAGCGGCAGCGGAGGCTACATGGGCCTGTCCTTTGCCGTCCCCATCAACCTGGCCGTTCAGGTCGCAGTGCAACTGCGGGCCCACGGCCAGGTCCGCCGGGCCCAGGTCGGGGCGGAATTCCAGGAGATGACACCTGCGCTCGCCCAGTCTTTCGGCTTGCAGGAGGCGATCGGCGCACTGGTGGTCCGGGTCGACAAGGGCGGCCCCGCGGCACAGGCAGGACTGATCCGTGGCGACGTTGTCACGGCTTTCGACACCGCACAGATCCCGCACTTCACCGACCTGCTGCAGTTGATCGCCAAGGGACGGCCCGGTAGCGTCGTCCGTGTAGATGTATGGCGGCACGCCGCGAAGCACACGCTCTTGGTAACGCTGGCGGAACCGCAGACGGCAAGGATCGATGCATCCTTGGCTCTCGCGTCGGATTGGGGCGATGGACTCGGGCTCAGCCTGGGCGAGCTGACCCCCGCACAGCACCGTCAGCTCGGCATCGACGAGGGCCTGATGGTGCGCGACGCCACCGGCCTGGCACGCAGCGAGGGCATCCGCGCGGGAGACCTCATCGTTGCACTCAACGACGCACCGTTGGATCGCGTCGCGGACTTCAGGCGCAGCCTCTCGAACACGCCGCCCGGCCGGACGATCGCCCTGCTGGTCCTGCGCGACCGCAGGCTCGCCTACGTGCCCATTCAACTGCCGCCGGCGCCGGCCAAGCCCTAGAACTCGGCCGTGTCACGGCGCATGAGGTCCGCGATCTTGCAGACGCGCCGCGGCCCATGCGGTGCAGGCGATTCACCCACGCGGCCCGCCCGTGGATCGCGGCACCGTCGACCGAGACACCGAGACATGCATCTGATGCGCTTGGCCCAGGAACCCGGCATCAATGTGCCATCAGGAGCGGCACGCTCATCCGATCGAGAATCTCCCGAGTTACGCCCCCGAGCACGATTTCGCGCACGCGCGCATGCCCGTAGCCGCCGATCACAATGAGGTCGGCATCGATTCGCGCCGCACCCGACAACAACAGGTCTGTGATGCCTGTCGCGGCCGCGTGCTCCTCCGCCTTCGCCCGCACTCCGTGGCGCTCCAGCCATGCGAGCGTCTGCGGAACCAGATATGAAGAAGCCTCGGTGGTTTCGCCGGGCTTGGTGACAGACATGAGCACGACGTTTGCTGCCCGAGCGAGCAGCGGCACCGAATCGCGCAACGCCATCGCAGCCTCGCGGGTGCCGTCCCAACCGACGAGCACATTCTTCGCGAACTCGCGCGAGTGGCACTTCCGAGGCACGATGAGAGCAGGCCGGCCTGAGTGAATCACGACCTGCTCCGGCAAACTGCCAGATGTCATTGCGTCCCCTTCCTTTCTATCCGCCTGTCCCACCACGACCAGATCACTGGTGCGACCATGGCGGATCACGGAGTCCACGGAAGGCTCCTCGACCAGCCGAACGTCGAACGACAAAGGAGTGTCGCCTTGGATCTGTTCGCGGAACACATGGGCGACAGCCTCTGCGCGCGCTCGCAAGTAGTCCGCCGACGCTGCCATGAATTCGCTACCCTTGCCCGCAATGGCAGCCGCGGGAATGCTGCCGTCATAAAGGCCGGTGGGGATGAGGCCGATCAGATGGCTGCCATGCTGCCTCGCCAGCGTCGCGGCGAGTCCGGTGCGAACGGCGCAGTGCTCCGAATGGTCGAGATGCACGAGGATCGTTCCGAGGTTCATGCCGGTACCGGTCGAAGGAGATGCAGCGATCCTCGAACGACGAACGCCCACCAACGTTGACGCCGATCAAGTCCGGCGCGGGGCGCGTCACCAGCGCTCATGCAGCTCGTGATACCCAGCATTGGCGTCATGAGGGGCGGGACATTCAGGTACCTGGCGCCTCGCACGGGCAATTCCGGTCGCGGCTTGCCGACGACCTGTGACGCACCCGGCAGCTTCGTCATGGCCTGGCAGGAAGTGTGCGGCGCTTGATCCAACGCAAGCCCACCAGCGTTCGCGCTGCCTACAGTGAGAAGGCGATCAACGAAAGGGACGCCATGAAATCCGACGCCATGCTGAGAAGCGACATCGTCGCCGAAATCAACTTCGATCCTGCCATTTCCGTGAACGCTACCGACATCGGCGTGATCGTCAAGGATGGCGTCGTCACGCTGAGCGGTCATCCCGCCAGCCACGCGGAGAAGCACGCGATCGAGCGCGCGGTCCAACGCGTCAAGGGCGTCAAAGCGTTGGCAGTCGAGATGTCCGTCAGGCTGCCGGCCGGTAGCGAGCGTACGGACGCGGACATCGCCAAGACGGCGGAGAACGTCCTCGAATGGAACGTGCTGGTGCCTGACGACGCCATCCACCCGATCGTGGAAAGCGGATGGATCACCCTGAACGGCCGCGTGGAATGGGAGTTTCAGCGAAGGGCGGCAGAAGTTGCCGTGCGGAATCTGCTCGGCGTCAAGGGCGTCACCAATCTGGTGGAAGTCAAAGGCCGATTCACGCCAGCCGACGTGGAACAGAAAATCAGCGAGGCCTTGCATCGGCAAGCCGATCGCGAGGCAAGGCACATCGAGGTCATCGTCAACGGTGCGCAGGTCACGCTGCGAGGCACAGTCAGGTCCTGGGCAGAACGCCGAGCTGCGCAAGGGGCTGCGTGGTCGGCACCGGGGGTCGCGATGGTGGTGAACAACCTGCTCATCGAGGCCTGAGCGTTCCGGTCGCACTCGTCATCGGTGGCACGTCGCGTATCGGCGCGGCCGTGGATCGTGTCCAGGATGCGGCAGTCCTGCTGCCCTCGCATTGACGCATGCGGTCGCCCGATCACAAGGACTTGAGGTGCGTCAAATCGCAGACGTCGAAAGGCGGCGACGATCGTTCAACTCCATCGAACGGAATACCCCATGGAAACTCTCTCCACGTCAGATCGAAAAGCCCTGGCCCGCGAACTCGACATTCTGAAGCGCAGCGTGCTGGACCAGCTTCGCAGCGGCGGAGCGCAGGTCGACCGCAGCACGCTCGCCAGCAGTCATGAGGTGCACAGCCATGCCGACGAAGCCGAATCCGAGCGCCTGGACGAAGTGCAGTTCGCCGAGATCGAGGTCGACCGTGCGCGGCTGCGTGACATCGAACAGGCCCAGGAACGCATCGCCTGCGGTCGCTACGGCGTGTGCATCGACTGTGGCGAGGAAATTCCCCGAGACCGCATGCTGGTGCAGCCGACGGCCATCCGTTGCGCCGCTTGTCAGACCTCGGCCGAAAGCCCGCACCGGCGCTGACGGCTTGCCTGCTCTTCCGCACGGTTTCGCGTATCGATCGGAGCACGGTCCCATGACAACTTCGGCCAAGTCCCTTCTGGTCCACCTGGACGGCTCCGCACGCGCCAGAGTCCGCCTGGACCACCCTGAACCTATGGCGCACCGTTGCGACCCGGCGAGCGCAGGCGCTAACATGGCTCGGTGACCACCTCCACCCACCTTGCCGTCCTGGACGACGAAGCGGACATCACACAATTGCTCGCCAGCTATCTGGCGGGCCACGGCTTTCGCGTCAGCCAGGTCCATTCGGGCGTTGCGCTCATGGAACTGATGTCACGCGACACGCCCACGCTCGTGCTGCTCGACCTGGGACTGCCCGGCGAAGACGGCTTTGCGATCGCCCGCCAACTGCGCGAACACTGGCGGTGCGGCCTGGTGATCGTCACCGGGCGGGGTGACGCGGTCGACAAGGTGGTCGGGCTCGAGGTCGGTGCAGACGACTACGTCACCAAGCCTTTCGACTTGCGGGAACTGGTCGCGCGCATCAAGGCCGTACTGCGTCGCGTGGCGCCTTCGGAGCCGGCTGTGGCCCCTGCCACGGCCGAGCCCACCTCATTGCTCCGCTTTGCCGAGTGGCAGCTCGACACTGCGGCACGGCGATTGCTCAATCCAAGCGGGCAGGAGGTCGCATTGACCGCGGGTGAATTCGATCTGCTGAGCACGTTGGTCACCCATCCGGGACGGGTGTTGTCGCGCGACTTCCTGCTCGGGCAGACACGCGGGCGCGACGGCGGCCCCTTCGACCGCACGATCGACGTCCAGATCGGGCGATTGCGGCGCAAGATCGAGGCGGACCCCGACACGCCCCAGATCATCAAGTCGGTTCGCGGCGCGGGCTATATCCTGATCCCCAAGGTCGAGGCGGCGTGATGCCCGCACCGTCCACCGGACCCGGGTTCGACGACGGAGCGGTGTTCCGCTCTCTCTTCCTGGCTTACCCGGACGCCCTCGTCCTGGTCGACCTGCAAGGGGTGATCGGCCTTGCCAATCCAGCGGCGATGGAGCTGCTGGGCTATTCCGAGCGGGAACTCGTCGGCCTGCCGGTGGACGAACTGCTACCGGACGCCATCCGGTCGCGTCATGCCGCCTATCGCAGCGCCTATGCAGACCACCCGCGGCCGCGGCCGATGGGCACGCAGATGGATCTGGTGGCCAAGCGACGGGATGGCAGCGAGGTGATGGTCGAGATTGCACTGAGCCCACTGCAAGACCATGGCCTTCCCTATATCGTGGCCGCGGTCCGCAACGTCGGCACCTATCCGCGCGTGAAGCAGGCCTTGCAGCGTGCCCGCTATGCCGAATATCTGGCGCAGTTCGGCCGCCACGTGGTGGACGCACGGGATTCGAAGAAGCTGCTGGACCTCGTTCCGGTGATCGCCGCAGAAGCCCTGCAGGTCGAGATGGCAAAGATCCTGCTGCTGGAGCCGAACGGCACGGAGTTCCGAATCGTCGCGGGCGTTGGCCTGCTGCCCGAAGAAGCGATGGGCGATCGAATCCCCAATGAGCCCGGCTCTCCCGCCGGCCATGTGGTCGCCCGCGGGGAGCCGGTGCTGATGCGCGATTACGCGCACGAACAGCGCTTTCGCATTCCTTCCCAATACATCAAGGCGGGCATGGTGTGCGAACTCTCGGTTCCGCTGTGGGACCGGGGCCGCACCATCGGAACGCTGGCTGTTCGCTCGCGCACGCCTCAACGCTTCGCCGACGACGAAGTCCGCTTCCTGGAATCGCTGTCGAGCATGCTCGCCACGGTCCTGCAGCGCGAGAGCAGCGAAGACGCGCTGAACCACGCCCAGCGGCTCGAAAGCGTCGGGCAACTGACCGGCGGTGTCGCGCACGACTTCAACAATCTGCTCACCGTGATTTCGGGCAACCTGCAGGTACTCGAGGACGCCCCGGCCTACGCCAACGATCCCCTGGTACGGCAGGTTGTGAGCGCCGCGGCACGCGCCACCCGGCGCGGCGCGGAGTTGACCGCGAAGCTGCTCGCATTTTCTCGGCGCCAAGTGCTCCAGCCGACCATTGTCGACGTGACCGCACTCCTTCAGTCCCTGACGAACATGCTCAGGCGCACGCTGGACCAACGCATCACCATCACCCTCGATGCGCAAGAGGTGCTTTGCATTGCGGACCCGGTGCAACTGGAGTCCGCCCTGCTGAACGTCGCCATCAACGCACGCGATGCCATGCCACAGGGCGGCACGCTGTCATTTGACTGCCGGTCGGTGCGCACCCTGCCCGATGACCTGGACGATCAACGTGACGAAAAGGAGGCAGAACGATTCGTGTCGATCGCCATCTCGGACACGGGGGTCGGGATGCCGGAAGCCATCAAGGCGCGCGCCTTCGAGCCGTTCTTCACGACGAAGGAGACCGGCCGCGGCACGGGCCTCGGGTTGTCGACCGTCTACGGCTTCGCGAAGCAGTCGCGCGGCGCCGTCAGCCTGACTAGCACGCCCGGCGAGGGAACGACCGTCACCATCTTCCTGCCGCAGGTCGAAGGGGACAGCGCGATGGAAGAGACGGAGCTTCCAGCCGGCGACGTGCCTGCAGGACTGCGGGTGCTGCTGGTGGAGGACGATCCCGAAGTGCGACGGGTGGTCCGGAACTCCCTCGCCTCGATGGCCTGCGAGGTCATCGACTGCGCCAACGGGGAGGACGCATTGCGCGTGATGGCAGCGGGCCGCCACATCGACCTGCTCCTGACGGACATCCTGCTCGGCACTGGCCTGCGAGGCACCGAACTTTCGGACGCGGCGCGTTCACTGCTGCCGGAGCTTCCGGTGCTGCTGATGTCCGGCTATTCGGGAGCACTGCTCGAGGAGCCCCAAGGCCGCGAACTGCTGCGCAAGCCCTTCACACGCGCCGATCTCAAGAAGGCCATCGCCAGAGTCCTCAACGCCACTCAGTGAACCGCGGCAGCCATCGGCGCAACGGTGCTCTGAATGAACGCGGTGAGCGCATCCACCTGCGGGATCTGGATGTCACGCCGGCCTTTTTCGCTGAAGCGGATCACGTCGCCTCTCGCGAGCCGTGACAGCGCCCGGCTCACCGTCTCCAGCGTCATACCCAGGTAGTTGCCGATCTCCGCGCGCGTCATGCGCAACGTGATCTGGTCGGTGCGCTGGCCACGCTGCGCCAGCGCATGGGCCCAATAGCGAAGGAAGCCTGCAACGCGCGCATCGGCAGGAAGCGTGCACAGGGAGAGCATCGATTCGTGATCACGGGTCAGCTCGCGGCTCATCGCCTCGTGCAGCGCGGTGAGCAATGCGGGCGTGTGCGCGGCGGCCTGGATCAATGCGTCGTAGCGGATGGCCCAGACCTCGCCGGTGTCCATCGCCACTGCATCGCAAGTGTAGTGCGCCGTTGCAATGCCATCCAGGCCCAGCCAGTCGCCCTTGAAATACAGGCCGACCACCTGCTCGCGTCCTTCCCCCGAGAGGTTGACCATCTTGTAGTAGCCAGAGTTCACGACGTAGAGCGTGCCGAACGCCTGGCCGACCTGATACACCGAATCGCCGGGGCGGACGATGCGTCGCTGGATGGGCATGCTGTCCTGAAGAAGCTGCAGCACGTCGGCAATGCGCCCGACCACAGATCCCGGGCCCTTCGGAGAGCGAGTCACTTCAGTCATCAATGGCTCCTTGCAGATCGATGGACAAAGCTTAGGAATCGAGTGCAACCGAAATGCCAACGTGGCGGCGGACTCGGTAACAACAGGTGAATGCTTTGTGTCCGAGCTGCAACGACGAAGGCAGTCAGCGAATTCTTGACGCCCATCAAACCCGGCGCCGGTGAAAGCCATACCGTTGCACCTGTGAAAGCCGCCCACTCTCCTTTCCCGACCTGGTCGCTGGATGAGCCACTGGCTGCGGGCCAGGCCGCCGCCGTCTTCGAGACGGCCCGTCGCCTGCGCGCGGATTCGCAGACGGGCGAAGCTCGCAAGGCGCTGCACGGCAAGAACCTGGTCCTGCTGCTCGCTGCGCCACCCGGACGCCAGATCTCACCTCTGCATCGCGCGGCCGAAGACCTCGGCGCCCGCGTCGCCGAGGTCCGCTTCGAGGCGGACGCCTCCGAGCAGCCTGACATCGGAGCCCTGGCTCGGCTTCTGGGACGCATGTACGACGCCATCGACTGCGACACCCTTCCGCCGTCCACGGTCCAAAGGATCGAAATGGAAGCCTCCGTTCCGGTCTACGCGGGACTCGGTCGGGACGACCATCCCGCCAAGGCGCTCGCGGATCTGCTGACGCTTTGCGAACACGCCTCGACGGCCGATTCGCAAACGACTCTGCTTTTCATCGGCGACCCGCAGCCTTGGCGCAGCAGCATTTTCCTGTCGGCTGCACGGCAACTGGGCTTCTCGCTGCAGCTCGCCGAGACGCGGCGACCTGAGGCGAAGGAGTTGCCTTACGTGGTCGATGCAACGCACCCTCCCGAATGGTCGCTGTATGCGCAGGGCCGCCTGATCGAGGAGGCCTTCCGATCGGAAAATCATCGCTGCGTCATCCAGACCGTGCTGCTCGACACGATTCCTCGGGCTTGAAGACAGTGCCATGACACACCCCAGCACGACCATCATCTGCCACGAACACCGGGCGCTGTCCGCGATGCTGCGCTCCATTACCCTGCTGCTCAGCGAGCACCGGCGCAAGGGGACTCTGCCTGATTTCAATGCCTTGGAGGCCATGCTGTTCTACGTTGATGAGTTCCCGGAAAAGCTTCACCATCTGAAGGAGAGCCAACTGCTGTTCCCCAAGCTGCGCGGGCGAAACGCACGGGCGGATGCGGTGCTTGACCGCCTCGAACGCGACCACGCGTGTGGCGAGCAGGCGATACGGGATCTTGAACACGCGCTCATCGGATTCCGGATGATGAGCGACACCGAGCAATGCCAGGCCCGCCGGGCCGAGTTCGAGCGCCTGATGAAGCAGTACGTCGACGCCTACCTCGAGCACATGCATGTCGAGGAAGCCGAGATTCTGCCGCTGGCCGAGGTTGTGCTCAGCGCCGACGAGTGGGCCGAACTCGACGCCGCCTTCCTGATGAACCGCGACCCCCTCGCAGGCTACGAAGCTGACGAGGTCTACCGCCCGCTTTTCAAGAAGATCGTCGGCGCGCTGCGGCATTCAGGCAATGTCGGCTCGGTGCTCGAAGCCTTCGCGGGCGCCGTGCTACCTGACCACATCCCCGACACCGGCAGCCCTTGATGAGCCACGGCCTGCGAAGCGCAGGCGTTGCAATGCGCGGTCGTTTGCCTGGGGCAAGCAGGCGTTCGATGGCCTGGCGCCGGCCCGTGTCTCAGAGCTCGCAGGATTCAAGGTAGTCGGGGACGGCAACCTGCCATCCGTGGCGCTCCTCGATCGCGAGCCGCAACGCATCGGCCGCCACCGGTTCGCCATGCGTCACGAAGACCCGCCGAGGCGCCGGCAGTGCACTCAGCCAGTCCAGCAGTTGCGCGCGATCGGCATGGGCCGACAACGTGTCGAGGTTGACGACCTCGGCGCGCACCGGGACGTATTCGCCATGGATCTTCACCTCTTTCGCGCCGCCGACCAGCGCCGCGCCGCGCGTGCCAGCGGCCTGGAAGCCGGCGAACAGGATCGTGTTCCTGGCGTTCGGCGCGTAGGCCTTGATGTGGTGCAGCACGCGGCCGCCGGTGGCCATGCCGCTGGCCGACACGATGATGGAAGGAAAAGGCAGTGTGTTGAGCCGCTTCGATTCCTCCATCGTGTTGACGATGGTCGCTTCCCTGCACATTGCCGTGCACTGCTCGGCGCTCAGGCAATGCTCGTCGAGATGATGGCGATAGACGCGCGTGACGTCCGCGGCCATCGGGCTGTTCAGGTACACCGGCATGTCAGGAATCCGGTGTGTCTGCTTGAGCAGGTGAATGCAGTGCAGGAGAGTCTGCGCGCGCCCCACGGCAAAGGATGGGATCACCACGACGCCTCCTCGGGCTGCGGTGCGGTTCACGACTGCGGCCAGCGCGGCCAAGGTATCGACGTCGCGGTGCAGGCGATCACCGTAGGTGGATTCGACGATGACGACGTCCGCACCCTGGGATGCCTCCGGTGGTCGCATCAGGAGATCGTCGCTGCGGCCCAGATCGCCCGAGAAGAGGACGGTGCCGCCCGTCCAGGCAACGCGCACGCTCGCCGCGCCCAGGATGTGTCCGGCGCGCGTCAGCCGCCACGACCAGCCCGGCCATGGGACGTGCTCCTCGCCGAATGGCACGGTCTCGAAGCGCGCCAGCGCATCGCGGGCATCCTGTTCGGTATAGATCGGCAATGCTGGCTTGTGCCTGGAGTGGCCATGACGGTTCGCGAAATCCGCCTGCTCCTCCTGCAGGCGCCCGGAATCGGTCAGCAGCAGCTTGCAGAGTTCGCGGGTGGCTTCGGTGCAATAGACCGGGCCCTTGAATCCAAGCCTCACGAGCCGCGGAACAAATCCGCTGTGGTCGAGGTGTGCATGGGTCAGCAACACCGCGTCGATGTCCGCAGCCTCGACGGGGAGCGGTTGCCAGTTGCGCAGACGCAGTTGCTTCACGCCCTGGAACAAGCCACAGTCCACGAGAAGCCGGCGGCCCGCGTGCTCGAGCAGGTACTTGGATCCGGTGACCGTCCCTGTGCCACCGAGGAATTGAATGCGCATCATCGCTCCTTGATGCATCGAAGCTTGGCACCCGGCGGACGGATCGACTTGATCCGCGTCAAACGACTGACGTCTCCCGGCGGGCAAGATGTCTTCCCTCGGAGGCCCACTTGACCATTCGCCACCTCGAGAGGCTCTTGTCACCGGCCTCGTTCCGGTCGCGACGAAATCTCCGTTGTGACCGACACGTCGGACGCCATCTCCAGATCGCGTTTGCTTGATCCAGATCGAAGAACCGGCTGCCAATCGGTCTAGAGTGTCCTTCAGAGTTTGGGCAAACCCTGGAGCTTCCACATGACCACCCAGATCGCGCAATGGCACGCCGAGCACGGAAACTTCTCTCTGCTTCTGAGCATTCTTGACGAGCAGGTCGCCAAGTTTCGCGACGGGGAAAGTCCAGACTACAACCTGATGCTGGAAATCGTCTCCTACTTGCGAGAGTTTGGGGATTGCTTTCACCATCCGCGCGAAGACGCCGCCTTCACGATCCTCGCTGCACGCGATCCGCAGATGCAACTGCCGATCAACCGCTTGCTTCAGGAGCATCGCGTCATTGCGGCAGCCGGCGAAGAACTCGTTGCGCGGCTGAACCAGGTGGTGAGCGATGCCCACGTCCTGCGCTCGACGGTGGAAGCGGCGGCAGCGCTCTACTTGGCCTACTACCGGCACCACATCGCCACGGAGGAAAGACAGATCCTCCCGCGCGCGCGCCTTCTGCTGAACGCACAAGACTGGGATGCCGTGGCCCGAGCGGCTCCATCATGCTCGGATCCCTTGTTCGGAAACACGCCGACCGGCACCTACCTGAGGCTGGTCGAGCTGATGCCGGCGCGACCATCGGTTGGAGGAAATCAAGATGCCGTCGCGAGCCCATGACTGAGTCTGTCCGCCATTCGTGGTCTCGACCTGTCACGCCCGACGAGATCGGGCCTCTCGCAGTGCCGCCATCCAACATGCCCCAGGGCCATTTCGCACCGGTGGATTCCTTGGGGATCTCGTCTCTGGGTTCCTCCATACCGCCCATCGATCAGGATGTGCCGAACAACGTCCCCACTCCAGCGGTGATAGCCATCGCCAGCGTGCCCCACAACGCCACTCGCCAAACGCTCTTGGCAACCGGCGTGCCGCCGATTTGCGCAGCCACGGCACCGAGCAAAGCGAGAAACACGATGGCTGTCCCGGCAGTCCATGCCAGCAACGTCGTCTCCGGTGCGAACGCGGCCACGGCAAGGGGCAACACTGCACCCACCGAGAAGCTGGCGGCAGAAGACAGCGCAGCCTGCAGCGGGCGGGCGCTGAATGCCTCTGTGATACCCAATTCATCGCGCGCGTGCGCCCCGAGAGCGTCGTGTTTCATGAGTTGGGCGGCGACCTGCTGCGACAGCATGCGATCGAGACCGCGTCGCATGTAGATGCTCGTCAGCTCGCGCTGCTCGGCCTCGGGGTCCGCACTGAGTTCGAGGCGCTCGCGCTCAAGATCGGCTTCTTCCGTGTCCGCCTGCGAATGGACGGAGACGAACTCGCCTGCCGCCATCGACATCGCTCCAGCAACAAGCCCGGCCACCGCGGTCGTCAGGACATTGGCATGGCTTGCCTGTGCCGATGCCACACCGACCACCAAGCTTGCCGTCGAGATAATGCCGTCGTTGGCGCCCAGCACAGCGGCACGTAGCCAGCCTGCACGATGAGTCCGGTGACGTTCCGAATGCAAACGGGCGTGATGAGATTTCATCGGTGGGACGTTGGGTACATCACAAGTCTCGGACAATTTGCATGCAATGCCAACGCCCACTGCGGAAACAAAAATCGTAGTGGTTCTCGCTCCCAGTCGCATCTACCGGTCATTCGCCCGGAGCCTGTCGTTCACTTGTAAAGTGGACCGGCATGAGGCCCCTGAAACCAGGTCGCAAGGTTGGCGATGATGATCTCAAGGAAGCCATGGCATTCAAGGCTTCGGGGCCCCTTGTTCAATTTGTCCCATCGCGGCTCTCACCTGCCCTTCAGAAGCGCGAACTGGAGGTCCTGAACGCATTTTCAAAGCTCCCTGCGGAGTCGCGAACACCCAGCGGCGCTGTGCTGGAAATCTTGCGTCAAGGACTTGATATTCCCCACTCGACGCTTGCGCAGATCTTGCGAAGGTTGGAGCGCAGAGGCGCTATCCGTTTGGATCGCAAAAGGACGTGAGATCCGATTGAGTCCGCTTGGGTGAAGCCGTCCTAGCGGCTGGGATCCGGCGACGTCGGCTGCGAGGCGCGAGCAGTGCGCCACATTGCATCGGTCCGAGTCCCGTTCTCGACTCCATCCCCACCCTGCCCTGCCCTGCCCGGTCAATTGGATCGAGCAGCCGCCTTGCGCGAACAAGATCTGACCGTCGACCCCATGCTGCCGGACGAGAGAATGGGCCGATGCAGGACAATCACTTCATGACTCAACCCCTATGAGCAGCGCGGAGCTACCCGGACGTCCAGACCCGGATGTACCCGCGAGGGTTCATCTGGACATGACGACGCTGCGCCTGTTCATCGCAACCGCCGAACTCGGCGGCGTGACGCGCGCGGCGGAGCGCGAGCACCTGGCACCGGCCGCGGCATCTCGCCGAATCCAGGAGTTCGAGGCGCAGTTCGGACTGCCCCTGTTCCGTCGCCTGCCGCACGGTATGGCGCTGACCGATGCCGGACGCACGATGCTCGCCCATGCGCGCAACCTGACCCACACCGTCGTACGGATGCAAGACGACGCAGCAGCGTACCGTCATGGCGAGAAGGGCGTGGTCCGCCTGGCGGCACCCAAGTCCGCAGTCATCCAGTTCATGCCGCGTGACATTCAGCGCTGCGGGATCGCCTGCCCGGACGTGCGCATCGACCTGCAGGAGATGAACAGCCAGATCGTCCAGCAATCGCTGGCGCGCGGTGTGGTGGACGTGGGCATCTACGAGGCCAGCCTGGGCTCGATCGACCTGCCGGCCTTGCCCTACCGCAGCGACCGCCTGGTGCTGGTCGTGGCGCGTGGCCATCCTCTGGCAACACGCCGCAAAGCGGGCATCGACGACATTCTTTCTTGGGACTTGATCGGCCTGGGCGAGGGCTCTGCGGTTTCCATTGCCCTTGAGCGACAGGCCGCCGAGGCGGGCCGGGTACTTCGCATGCCCATGCGGGTGGGCGGCTTCGACAGCATGGCGGCGCTGATCGCGCAAGGCTTGGGCCTTGGCGTGATGCCGCAAGCTGTGGCGCGCGCCATTGCGGGCGGGCCGCGTTTCGCGCGGGTGGCGATCGAGGGCGATTGGGCCGTGCGCCGCTTCGTGCTCTGCCACCGGCCGATGCCGCTGCTTTCGCTGGCGGCGCAGAGCGTCCTGCAGGTTCTTGCGGATACGCAAAACGCGAATCCTGAATCGCCGGATTAGCGATGGCCCCCTGAGGCCCTGCGGCCCATAGTCGAGTCTCACAACGAAGAGACAGACACATGCAACGCAGAACCTTCGCCTTCGCCGCCGTCGCCTCATTGGCAGCCCCCTGGGTCCGGGCACAGGACCTGCCCTCTGGACCGATCCGCATCATCGTGGGCTTTGCGCCCGGTGGCGGGACCGATGTGCTGGCACGCACGATCGCCCACAAGCTGTCCATCCTGTGGAACACGCAGGTCATCGTGGAGAACAAGGCAGGCGCGACCGGCGTCATCGCTGCCGAGTACGTGGCCAAGCAACCCGGAGACGGCAAGGTCCTGCTGATGGCGCATGTCAACAGCCACGCCATCGCGCCGGCGCTGATGCAGAACGTCAAGTACGACCCGCGCCAGGACTTTGCACCAATCACCCTGGTGGGGGTCACACCCAACATGCTGACCTGCAACGAGACGCAGCAGGTGCGCACGGTCGCGGGCATCGTCGACCTGTGCCGCCGCCAGCCCGGGAAAATCAGCTTCGGATCGTCCGGGACCGGCTCGGCACAACACCTGGCCTTCGAGATGTTCCGCATGGCGGCCAAGATCCAGGCGGTGCATGTGCCCTACAAAGGTTCCAGCGCCATGGTCACCGACTTGCTGGGCGGCCAGATCAACTATGCCTTCGACACCATGACGGCGGCCACGCCCTACGTGAAGCAGGGCAAGGTCATCGCCGTCGCACAGACCCGGCTCAAGCGCGCCAAGAGCCACCCCGATGTGCCCACGATGGCCGAATCGGGCTTTCCGGGCTTCGATGCGGCCTCGTGGTACGGCCTGGCCGGACCCAAGAGCATGCCCGCTGCCATGGTCAAGCGCATGAACGAGGACATCAACCAGATCCTGGCGCAGCCGGACGTTGCCGACAAGCTGGAACAGTTCGGCGCCGAAGACGCCGGCGGCAGCAGCCAGAAGTTCGCCGACTTCATCGTCTCGGAGAACACGAAGTGGGCGCGGGTCATCAAGGATGCCGGCGTTCGTGCCGACAGCTGACCCCCCCTGACCCGCACCCAGATCTACGACAGGAAGCAACCCATGAAGACCGAATCCAATCCGACAGCCCACGACGCCGCCCGTCCATTGCCGCTGGCCGGTGTGCGCGTGCTGGACATCAGCCAGGTGATGGCAGGACCCTACGCCTGCATGCTGCTGGCCGATCTCGGAGCGGATGTCGTGAAGATCGAGCCGCCCGAAGGCGGCGACCAGACCCGCGGCGCCATGGGCTTCAAGCTCAAGGGCTCGGACAGCATGGGCTTTCTGAACATGAACCGCAACAAGCGAAGCATTGCCCTGGACCTCAAGACCGCGGCGGGGCGCGAGGTGCTCTATCGAATGGTCAAGGACGCGGACATCCTGGTGGAAAACTATCGCCCGGGCGTGATGAAGCGCCTCGGCATCGACTACGAAACGCTCAGCAAACTCAATCCCGCACTGGTCTACGCGAGCATCTCCGGCTTCGGACAAACAGGTCCGTGGGCGAGCCGCCCGGGGTTCGATCTCATGGCCCAGGCCATGTCGGGCGTGATGAGCGTGACGGGCTACCCGGATGGCCCGCCGGTCAAGGCCGGGGTGCCGGTGGCGGACATCGGTTGCGCGCTGTTCGCCACCTATGCCGTCCTGGCCGCCCATATCGGCGCGAAGGCTTCGGGTCAGGGCCAGTACATCGACGCTTCGCTGTTCGATTCCGCGATGGCGTTTTCGGTATGGGATGTGTCCGAATACTGGGGCACGGGGCGCCAGCCCGAACCACTGGGCACGTCCAACCGCATGAGCGCGCCGTACCAGGCCATGAAGGCTTCGGACCGTTACTTCGTGATGGGCGCCACCAACCAGAAGCTGTGGCAGAAGCTCTGCACCGTCATCGAGCGGCCGGAATTGACGGACGACCCGCGCTTTGCGACGGTGGCACTGCGGCTGGCCAATCGTCTCGTGCTCGTCGAATCGCTGGAGCAGTCATTCGCAGCCCGCAGCGCCGACGAGTGGATCGAGTACCTGCTGGAGGCCGGCATTCCGGCCGGGCCCATCCTGACCTATCCCCAGGCCTTTGAAAGCGACCACGGCGTGCATCGCCAGATGCGCATCGAGATCGAGCACCCGGTCGAAGGAACCATTCCCAACATCGGCTTTGCCGTCAAGTTGCGCGGCACGCCCCAGCAGGTGCGACGTCCGCCCCCGCTGCTGGCCGAGCACACGCAGGAGATCCTCGAGGAACTCGGCATCGATCTGGCACAGCGCAGGGAACTTCAGGCGAGCGGAGCTTTCGGCGCATGAACGAGCAGGGCTGCGTCACCTTGACCCTCCGCCACGCGGTCGCGTCGGTCACCTTCGACCGATCTTCCGCGCGCAACGCGATGACTTGGACGATGTACGAACAGTTGGCGCAGATCTGCACGGATCTGGCGGCCCGCGGCGACGTGCGTCTGGTCACCTTCCGCGGGGCCGGCGGGCAGGCCTTCGTCGCCGGGACCGATATCGCGCAGTTCCAGGATTTCCAGAGCGGCGATGACGGAGTGGCGTACGAGCGTCGCATCGACGAGGGCATCGCCCTGATCGAGAGCCTGCCAATGCCGACGGTCGCGGCGATCGATGGCTGGGCGGTGGGCGGCGGGTTGGTGATCGCCGCCGCCTGCGATTTCCGGATCGCCACGCCGGCTTCGCGCTTTGGCGTGCCGATTGCGCGGACGCTGGGCAACACACTGTCGATGGCCAATCTCGCGCGCCTCACGGCGGCCTTCGGGCCAGCGGTCGCCAAGCGGATGCTGCTGCTGGCGGAGGTGCTCGATGCCGATCAGGCGGCCGCCAGCGGTTTCCTCCACGGCATCTGCCCGGCGACGGAACTGGACGCGTCGCTGGCCGCGTTCTGCGAGCGATTGCTGGCCCTCGCGCCCCTGACGCAGCGCGTCGCGAAGGAAGGGCTGCGGCGCCTCGCCTCGGTGAACCTGCCCGATGGCGACGACCTGGTCCGGCAGTGCTACGGAAGCGCGGACTTCCGCCGTGGCGTCGAGGCTTTTGTGGCGCGGCGCGTGCCCCTGTGGCAGGGCAACTAGCCACGCTTGAAAGGCCCTCCTTCCCGTGCTGACGGTGAACCAGCGTGAATCGGAAGGAACTTGGCAAAATCGAAGCGTCGTACGGCGCGCAGCACTCGACGGGCACCTGCGTCTGGCGGACCGAGCCTTGAAGGCGACAGCAACAGGAGTTCCATGAGCAACACCGAGACCGATGGGAAGCCAGTCTTGAAGTACCCATTCAAGTCCCCGCCCGAACGCGGCAGCGTCCTCGAGGTCGCACCGGGCGTGCACTGGATCCGGATGCCGCTTCCATTCAAACTGGACCACATCAATCTCTGGGCCCTCGACGACGATGACGACTGGTCGTTGGTGGATACGGGCCTGCGCGACGAAGAGACCGCCAGTGTCTGGCGCGAGTTGCTCGCCAACTATCCGAAGCAGCGCAGGCTGAAGAGAATCTTCGTCACGCACATGCATCCAGACCATGTCGGCATGGCTGGCTGGCTCTCGCGCAAGCTGGGCGCGCGCGTGTGGATGACACGCCTCGAGTACCTCACGTGCCGCGTGATGGCTTCGGACAGCGGCCGCGAGGCGCCGCCGGAGGCCCTGGCCTTCTATCGTGAGGCGGGTTGGAGCGACAACGCGATCGAGTCCTATCGCGCACGGTTCGGCAGATTCGGAAATCTGATCCACACGCTGCCCGACGCGTTCGAACGCCTGAACGACGGCATGGAATTGCGCGTCAACGGCAACATCTGGCGCGTTGTCACAGGCAATGGACATTCGCCCGAGCACGCCTGTCTCTATTGCCCCACGCTCAAGGTGCTCATTTCCGGCGATCAGGTGCTTCCGCGCATCTCGTCCAACGTGTCCGTCATTCCGACAGAACCCAACGCCAATCCGATGGCCGACTGGCTGGCGTCGCTCGCGAAGATCCGCAGGGAAGTGCCGGACGATGTGCTTGTGCTGCCTGCGCACAACGATTGCTTCCATGGGTTGCATGCGCGTCTCGACTACCTGGCATCTTCGCAACATCGTGCGCTCGACGAACTCGAGACGACCCTTGAGTCGCCCCGACGCGCGGTGGATGTGTTCACCACGCTCTTCGGGCGGCCCATCGACGAGTCCCAGATGGCGGTGTTCGGCATGGCAACGGGCGAAGGCATCGCCTGTCTCAACTACCTCGTTCACGCCGGACGCGCGGTCAAGACAACCGATGCCGAGGGCGTTGCCTGGTACCGCAGAAGCGCATAGGGACTCTACGCTGACCATTGAAGCACCGGCCCCAGCAACCACAGGGCGACGCTGATGGTCACGAACGACAGTACCGTCGCCAGCAACAGGGCTGCGGCACACATCTCCTCGAAGCCGTACTTCTGGGCCAGGATCGGGTAGATGCTCAGCATCGGCGTGGCAGCGAAAACCACGGCCGCGGCGCGCAGCGTCGGATCGCTCGGCGGCACGAGCCACATCATCAGTCCGACCGCCAGGGGGTGCAGCAGGAGCTTGCCCAAGGCAATGGTGGTCACGTCCCGCCGCATGCCCTTGGTCCTCAAGCCGACCAATGTGCCTCCGATCACGAAGAGCGACACCGCGGCCGAGGACATGGCCAGCATGTTGATCGAACGCGCCAGCACGCCGGTGATCGGGATGCCGATCAACGAGACGGCCAGGCCGCCCACGATCGCGAGGATGACCGGATTGCGGGAGAGTTGGGTGAGCGACTGCACGAGGATGCGATGCCACTTGCCCGAGCCCGCATGGCCACTGTCCGCCATCACCAGCGTGAGCGGAATCATCAGCAGGTTCTCCACCAGCATGCACATCGCCAGGCCGACCGCGGCAGAAGACGGCCCGGCGACCAGGATGGCGATGGGGTAGCCGATGAAGCCGCTGTTCGAACTCGAAGACCCCAGCCCGCACAGTGCACTCAGCGTGAAGCTCTTGCCCCGCCAGCGCCACGCCCAGCCGAAGGCGGCCATCATCACGGCGAGCGAACCGACGGCGTAGCCCAGCACATAGCGGCCATTCATCACCTCGCCGACGGGGCGTTGGGAGAGCGCCGTGAACACCAGCGCGGGGAGCGCGAACCTGACAACGTACGTGCCGAGCACGCGCATGTCCAACTTGCTGAAGATGCCGGCACGCCCCGCCAGGAAGCCGAGCGCGATGACGAGGTAGATGGGGCCGGTGATGGCCAGTGTTTGCAGCATCGAGTCAGCGCAGCCTGGTCCGCTGTGGCGGATTCCGACGCGCAAAGGTCATTAAAAGCATAGAGCGTGCCACGCTTTGGCTATGAGGCCCCTGCGGTCATCTCGTAGTGTGTCGTCACGGCGGAGTCATCCTGCGCCCCCAGTCCACGTGCCGCGGTGCCAAGGAAGGCGAGATAGGCAGCGTGCGCCAGCGCTGCCGGAAAACGCGACTCGCGCGTCGCGTCGAGCACCAGTGACATGTCCTTGACAAAGATGTCGACCGCCGACGTGATGTGGTCGAACCGGCCCGCGATCATCCGCGGGCCCCGGTCGGCGAGCATCCAGGAGCCCGCCGCTCCGCTGCAAAGTATTTCCAGCGTCAGGTCGAGCGGAAGACCCTGACGCTTCGCGAGCGCCAGCGCCTCGCCAGCGGCAGCCAGGTGCACGCCACACAGCAGTTGGTTGAGAACCTTCATCTGCGCGCCGGATCCCGCAAGGCCGAGGTAGTGCACATGGGCGCCAAACGTCTCGAGCACGGGACGTGCGACCTCGAAGGCCTCGCGCGTTCCCGAACCCATGATGGTCAGCGACCCACGCTCGGCGCCGATCGCGCCTCCCGTGACCGGCGCATCGATCAGCGCGATCGAGTGCTGCGCCAGGCGGCCTTCGAGCGCGCGAACATAGCCCGGATCCATGGTGCTGCAAGCGATGAACACGGCACCGGCCGGAAGCCGCCCAACCAGTCCACCGTTGCCAAACAGCACTGCCTCGGTCTGCTGCGAGTTGACAACGAAGCAGACGACGATGTGCACCTGGCCCGCCATCTCAGCCAGCGAGCTTGCCGGCGTGCCACCTTCCGCACGAAGCCAATCGAGCGCGTCAGCACGCACGTCGCAGCCCACCACGTCATAACCCTTTGCAAGAAGGTTGGCGACGGCCCCGCGGCCCATCGCGCCGAGCCCGATGAACCCCACTTTTGTCTTGGTATTCATGTCCAGATTCGGTTCTTGAAGTTGATGGTTACTCGATTGCCTTCACAACTCGGCCGCATGCCGATCAGCACGACGGCGAAACCACCGAAAAGGTGGCTTCGCACCGCCGTCATACTTAGACCCAGCCTTTGATTTGCTGGCTCATCGCCTGCGTCGAGATGCCGTAGCGGTCGTGCAGTGTCGGAAGTGCCCCCGCATCGAGGAAGGCATCCGGCAATCCGATCTGACGGAACGCCGTCGTGACACCGTTGCGCACCAGGACGCCAGCGACCGCTTCGCCCAAGCCGCCGATCACCGAGTGGTTCTCCGCCACCACGACCAGTCTCCCCAGTCGCCGCACCTCCGAAAGGATCGTCGCCTCGTCGAGCGGCTTGATCGTCGGGACGTGCAGCACCGCAACGTCAACGCCGTCGGCCTGCAGTTGCTGGGCAACTTCCAGGGAGCGCATCGTCATGAAGCCGCTCGAGATCACCAGCACGCTCTTGCCATCGCGAATCAGCTTCGCCTTGCCGAGTTCGAACTTGTAGTCGTACTCGTCCAGCACCAGCGGCACGTTGCCGCGCGGCAGTCGCATGTAGACAGGCCCTTGGTGATCGGCCATCTGAGGCACCGCCTGCTCGATGTCGAGTGCATCGCACGGATCAATGATCGTCATGCCCGGAGTCGCGCGCATCAACGCCAGATCTTCGGTCGCCTGATGGCTCGGTCCATAACCGGTGGTCAGCCCCGGCAGAGCGCAACAAATCTTGACGTTGAGGTTCTCTTCCGCAATCACCTGGTGCACGAAGTCGAAGGCCCGTCGGGTACCGAAGACGGCATAGGTCGTCGCGAAGGGAATGAACCCCTCCTTGGCCATGCCACCCGCGGCCGCCATCAGCAACTGCTCGGCCATGCCCATCTGGAAGAATCGCTCGGGATATTCCTTCGCGAACAGGTGCAGGTCGGTGTACTTGGCGAGGTCGGCTGTCATTCCGACGATCTCCGGGCGGTTGCGGCCCAGCTCGACCAAGGCTTTGCCAAACGGCGCCGCCGTGACACGCTGGCCCTCGCCGGCGATGGAAGCAATCATCGCCGAGGTCTTGAGTTTCGGCTTCTTTTCGGTGGTGGCGTTCATCATGCGGCTCCTTCGGTTTGCGTGCTGTCGACATGGGCGATGGCTTGCTGCCATTCCGGCGGGTCGACGCGGATAAAGTGGTTCTTGTCCCGGGTCTCGAGGAACGGGACGCCCTTGCCCATCAATGTGTCGAAGAGAATGACGCGCGGCCTGTCCTCATTCAGCGCACGGGCCGTGTCGAAGGCAGCGATGACGGCTGGCATGTCATTGCCATCGACGCGCTGCACGTGCCATCCGAACGCCGCCCACTTGTCAGCGAGCGGTTCGAAACCCATGATCTTTCCGGACGGGCCGTCGGCCTGCTGGTTGTTGATGTCGACCAGGCAGATTAGATTCGACAGGCGGTGGTGTGCGGCACCCATCGCGGCCTCCCATGTGGACCCTTCGTCCAACTCGCCGTCAGACATCGAGTTGTAGACGAAGGCCGGGTTGTTCTTCAGGCGCAACCCAAGTGCCATGCCCACGGCAATCGAAAGACCTTGCCCGAGCGATCCGCCGGACATCTCCATGCCGGGCGTGTAGGTGGCCATCCCCGACATCGGGAGGCGGCTGTCATCGCTGCCGTAGGTTTCGAGTTCTTCCTCGGAGATGATCCCGGCCTCGATCACCGCTGCATAGAACGCGATCGCGTAGTGGCCATGAGAAAGCAGGAAGCGGTCGCGGCCTTCCCACTTCGGATCCTCGGGCTTGTAGGTCATCGCGTGCTTGTAGGCGACTGCGAGGACGTCGGCCCATCCCAGCGCCTGGCCGATGTAGCCCTGCCCTTGGACTTCGCCCATGCGCAGTGCGTAGCGGCGAATGCGGTAGGCGCTTTGTTGAAGCGTCGATAAGTCAGACATGGAAATCTCCTGCAATAGTGATGAATGGCGAGGTGTGGGTGCGCGCGATCGTGAGTGGCGAGACGGCAACTCCGCGCGGCGCGTCGTGGAGGGAATTGCCGGTGAACATGGGATGTCAAAGGAAGCCGATCGAGATCCAGGGAATCGCAGCCACCGCCACCGTTCCGATGAACAAGGCGACCATGTAGCCCACGATCGGCTTCATTCCCTCGTTCGGATGGATCCGGCTGATCGCGCAGGCCGCGTAGTACCCGACCCCGAATGGCGGCGCGAACAGGCCGATGCCCATCGCGAGGGTCACGACCATCGCGTAGTGCACTTCGTGGATGCCGACCTGGCGAGCGATCGGAAACAGCAGCGGACCCAGCAGCACGATCGCAGGGATGCCCTCCAGCACCGAACCAAGGATGATGAAGGCGACGACCGATACCGCCATGAAGGTGACCGCGCCACCCGGCAACGCCTTCATCGCGTCTGCCAGTGCGGTCGAGAACCCGGACTGGGTCAAGGCCCAGGCCATGCCGGTGGCGGCACCGATGATGAACAGGATCGAACCGGACAGCGACGCGGTGCTGACCAGCATCGGATAGATCCGCTTCCAATCGAACTGCCGGTACACGAGCAGACCGGCGAGCACGGCGTAGACGATGCCGATGGTGGACACCTCCGTCGCCGTGGCGACGCCCTCGACCACCGCTGCGCGGATGACGACGGGAAGCGCAAGCGCGGGAATCGAGATCGCGAACGACTTGGCGATCTCGCGACCGCTCGCCTTGCGAACACCCGACAGGTCCTCGCCCCGATAGCGCCACCACACGAGTGCAGCCAGCGTCACCCCGACGACGACACCGGGCAGCAGGCCCCCCGTGAAGAGAGCGGCGATCGAGACACCCGTCGCGGAGCCGATCGTGATCAGCACCAGCGAAGGCGGGATCGTTTCGGTCTGCGCACCAGTGGCTGAAAGCAAGGCCACCAGGTCGCCGGGTTTCGCGCCTCGCTTGCGCATCTCCGGGAAGAGCGCCGGTGCCACCGCCGCCATGTCGGCAGCCTTCGATCCCGAGATGCCCGAGACCAGGTACATCGCGCCAATCAGGACGTACGAGAGTCCGCCTCGTACATGTCCCAGCAGGCTGGCCAGGAAGGTGACCATGGCGCGCGCGATGCCGGTCATTTCGATAAGCAGGCCCAGCAGCACGAACAGCGGAACGGCGAGCAGGATCAGATGGCTCATGCCTTCATCCATCCGGCCGATGACTACCACCGTGGGCGTGGTTGTCGTCAGCGCGATGTAGCCGAAGGTCGCCAGACCGAACGAGAACGCGATCGGCAAGCCAAGCAACACCATGGCGCCGACGCCGAGCACGAAGAAGAGGAAGAGATTCCAGTTTCCGAGCGACGTGAACAGCGGCCCCGCCAGAGCCATTGCTCCGGCAACGAGCGCGACCAAGCCCAGTGCCATCAAAGCGTCTTTCACTCGGCCAAGACGGAAGATCTGCATCAGACCGATCAGCAGCATCAGTCCGAGACCGACCGGCAGCGCTGATGCCCGCCAGGAGTTCGGGATGCCCATCGCCGGCGTCGTGACGAAGACCTCGTCCTGCGCGAACTCATAGGCGGGGTGAAGAACAAAGGCGAGGAAGGCAATGGCCGCAGCGATCGCGATCAGATCCAGGAAGGCTCGCTTTCGCGAATCAAGCTTGCCGACGATTGCTGTCATGCGCATGTGCTCGCCGCGCTGCAGGGCCACGATCGAGCCAAGCATCGCCAGCCAGAGGAACAGGATCGACGCCAGTTCATCAGACCACACGAGCGGCTCGTGCAAGACATATCGACTCGTCACCCCCATCAGCAGCACGACAACCTCGGCCAGCACCAGCAGTGCGGCCGGGACTTCGACCAGCGTGGCCAGGGCCTTGTTCAGGGTCTCGAGCCATGCGATCGGCGCACGCCCGCTTGTCGGATCCATGTGCCCGGCTGCGCCGGGCTCGTCACTAGAGATGTTCATGGGTTTCTTTCACGCGACAGGCGGCCGCCGGCCTCCGCAGGCGCGGCTCACCCATCACACATTCATTGAACGGAGCGCTCACCCCGGAGGCCACCGGGCGAGCGAGTGGCTGTCTGTCAGCCGAGCTTGCCGGAGACCTTCTCCAGAAGATCCCAGGGCGCTGCACCGTATTTCGTCTTCCACTCGCCGTAGAAGCCCGTGCTCGCGAGCTTCTTGCGGAAGTCTTCCTGCTGCACGTCGATGAAGGTGATGCCCTTGGTCTTGAGATCGGTCATCAGGCTGGTGTTGAGCTTGGCGACGTCGGCGCGCTGATCGGTCGCTGACTTGTCCAGCTCTCGCGTGATGATCTGCTGAACGTCCGGCGGCAGCTTCTGGAATGCGCGCTTGTTGCCCAGAACCCAGTAGCCGTCCCAGACATGGCCGGTCAGGCTGCAGGTCTTCTGAACTTCGTAGAGCCGCGCGGTGGCGATGATGGCGAGCGGGTTCTCCTGGCCTTCCACCACCTTCGTCTGCAGGGCCGTGTAGACCTCGTTGAAGTTGATGGGGGACGGCGCGGCATCGAGCGACTTGAACAGGGAAGTCAGCGGAGGCGCGGCAGGCACCCGTACCTTGAAGCCCTTCAGATCGGCTGCGGACTTGATCTCGCGCCCGGAGGAGGTGACGTGGCGGAAGCCGTTGTCCCAGATCTTCGAGACGGTGAAGATGGGCGTCTTCGCGATCTCGGCGCGAATGTGGTTGCCCAGATCGCCGTCCATCGCCTTCCACACGTCGTCATAGTTCTTGAAGGCGAAGCCGACGCTGGTGATGCCCGAGACCGGCACGAAGGTCGACAGGATCAGCGACGAGAGGTTGAAGAACTCGACAGAGCCGTTTCGCACCTGCGTCAGGAGGTCGGTGTCGCTGCCAAGTTGATTGGCCGGAAAGAGCTTGATGTTGACCCGGCCCGAAGTTGCTTCACGGATGCGATCGTGCGCTTCCTTGGCGCGCAGGTTCACAGGGTGTGTCGGGTCTTGTCCGGTGGCGTACTTGAGCTCGAACTCGGCTGCATCCGCTCGATGCGTGACGATCGAGAACAACGGAAGTACAGCGGATCGAGCCAGCAAGGTGCGGCGAGTTAGCTTGGTCATGATGTGCTTGTCTCCATTTGTGGTTCAGTCTGTGCCGTCAGTCCGCGGCACTCGGAGGATCATTGGCGGACGGCCTCTGCAAGGCTCCGCCGTCCGGGCACCTGGGCACCCGTTGGCTGTCGTCTGCGAGAACTGGAAAGCGCGGGGAGCGGAAAGCCTGGCAGCAGGCGGCTCCCTCTCAGGGCGTCAATGAATCAGCATTCCGCCGTTGACGTCCAGCGTCACGCCGGTGCAGTACGCCGACAAGTCGCTGCCGAGGAAGATGCAGGCCCCTGCGATGTCCTTGGGGTCGCCCAGCCGTCCGAGAGGGACCGTCTCGGCGATCTCGGCCTTCTTCTCTTCGGTCAGCTTGCCTTTGATGATGTCGGTGCCGATCAGGCCCGGGGTGATGCAGTTGACGCGGACGCCGACGGGACCCAACTCGCGCGCCATCGCACGGGCCAGCCCGAGCACCCCAGCTTTCGCGGCCGAGTAGTGCGGACCGCCGAGGATGCCGCCTCCGCGCTGCGCGGAGACGGAGGAGATGCAGATGATGGAGCCGCTGCGCTGACGCTCCATCGCGGGAATCACCGCCTGGGAACACAAGAGGGTGCCACGCAGGCTGACGTCGAGCACAGCGTCGTAGTCGGCGCCCGTGATGTCCACCGTCTTGCGCGGCTGGGTGATGCCGGCGTTGTTGACGAGGATGTCGATGCGGCCGAACTTCTCCAGCACCTGGTTGACCGCACGGTCAACGGCTGCCTTGTCCGTGACGCTCGCCACCACGCCCAGATGTTCGGTTCCCAGTTGCGCCGCGGCTTTCGCGGGCTCGGCGCTCTCCAGATCCATGATCGCGACCAGCGCGCCATGACTGGCCATCTGCAGCGCAGTGGCGAAACCCAAGCCATTGAGTCCGGCACCGCCGGTGATGAGGACGACCTTGTTTGATAGCAGCATGTTTGTCTCCACGTGTGTTGATGTCGTGATTGTGGGAACTTGCATGCATGAAGAAAAGCGATATTATTTCAGTGTAGGTTGATGTATCGTCATCATTGGGTTTACCCGGATTCACACCATGAGCTCGTCCTTTCCACCCTTCACTTGCCTCGCGGCCTTCGAAGCCGTGGCACGGCGAAGAAGCTTCACCTCGGCCGCGAGCGAACTGCATCTCACTGCCTCGGCCGTCAGTCACCAGATCGCCAAGCTTGAACAATTCCTGGCCATTCGGCTCTTCGAGCGCACTGCGCACAACGTCGAACTCACCATTGCCGGCGATGACTACTTGAGGCGGGTCAGCGGCGCAATGGCCGCAATCGGTGCGGCCACCGACAACGCGAGGAAGGGGGTGCGCAACACGCTGCATGTGCACTCGACACCGAGCTTCGCCACCCTTTGGCTGATGCCGCGCCTCACGGATTTCGCGAAAGACCATCCCAGCATTTCGCTGTCGATGTCAGCGTCCGTCGTGCATTCGGATTTTTCCGCCGGCCACACGGACATCGACATCCGATACGGCGCGGCGCATTGGCCGCAACTCGCGGTCAAGACGATCTTTGACGAGCAGATCATGCCCTTGGCAAGTCCCTCGTTCATCAGGCGCCATCGCATCACCACGCCTGAAGACCTGATGAACGTTCCGCTCATCCAGTCCACCGTCGGCGTGCTCCAGTGGCCGGACTGGTTCACTGCCCAGAAGATTGCCCATACGCCTGGGAGCTACGCCTATCGATTCGACCGCGCATTCATGGCGCTCGATGCTGCAGTGCAGGGCCTGGGAGTGGCATTCGAAAGCACTTCCATCGGCGAGCCGCATCTACGGAAGGGTCGGCTGCGGCCGGTATTCGCATCAGGAGAGTATTTGCCGGTGCAGGCGCATTTTCTGGTGTACCCAGAGCGACACGCTCAACGCCCAGAGGTCATGAGCTTCGTCGACTGGGTTCTGGAACGGGCCGCCAGCGAACCGGATCGAGAGATGCGAAAAGCTGGATGGAAAAGACCTTCACGACGGCCACGGCCTGAACCCGGCAAAGCGTGAACAGATGCGATTGGCCCGCTTTGCAGATACATGGGTGGTGTCGCGACAGGCTCCTCGGTTGCAACAGCGCCCGGATCAACGCAGGGTATTTCGCACATTGATCCACACCGAATACTTCCGGGTAAACACCTAAGGGTTTACACTGACCCCGCAGGGCGCTGTTGCCCTGGTGGAGTCCCCAATGATTTTGTCGTTCCTCTCTGTGGCAATCGTTCCAAGCCTGGCTGCTCTCGTAGGGTTTCTGGTCGGAAGTCCATCGGCTCGAGTCGAGCCCTCGACTGAATTGAGTACTTCGGTCGCCTGAGGAGCGGTCGGGGCGCGACAGGCGTCGTGCGCTTTCCTTCAGGTCGTCAGCGTGACGAGCCGTCCCGACAACGGCGCACTGGGCAGCGTGTCGAGCGGCACGCTGTGTCGCGCCGTCGTGATCACCAGCTTTTCACCACCCGTGTCGTCCGGCGCCGGTGAAAAGGCCAGGTCGGTCGCGCACGGCACGGGCAAGCCCACGACCCGGTCGAGCTGGCCATCGGGCGTGAACCGCACCACGGACCAGCCATCGCACAGCGCGGTCCAAATGCCTCCCTGCGCATCGAACGCCAGGCCGCTCACCCGCCCCGAGCCCTTGGGCACCGAAGCAAGACGTCGCACCACGCCCTGGCCCGGCTGCAGCAGCAAGATCGCACCGGACACCGGCGCGGTCGCGTAGAGCGCATCGCTCGTGGCGCTCCAGCCGAGGGACTGCACTGTTTCGCCGACTCGCCACTGGACATCCAGCGTGCCGTCCCCGCGCACTTGTCCCACGGCGGCGCCGGCCTCCGGCAATGCGATGGCGGCCCACACGGTTTCATCGTCGCCATTGCATACCGCGAGCACCTGGCCCGACAACCAGGGCGTGAGCGGACGCTTGCTGCCCTGCGCGTCGACGCGGAAAGCAGCGCGTTCCGTGACAACGACGACATCGCCACCGCTTCGCAGCAAGCCGACGACAGGCCCGTCGAGGGTGGTGACCTCTCGGTCCTGGCCGAGCTCGAACAGATGCACTGAAGGGGCAAGCGCATCGGCCCACCAAAGGCGCTCGCCATCGGCCGACCAAATCGGATAGGCGCCATGAAAGGCCCAGCTTCCCGGCAGCGCGGTCACTGCCGCCTCGGTGCTGGCGGTTGCGTCCGCACCGACCGGCGGCAACTGCGCCCCGACACGCCGCGCCGCTTCGGCCACCTCGGGTCCCAGCAACTCGAGACGCGAGCGCGTGAGGCGGTAGGCCGGACCTGCGACGCTGATCGCCCCGCGCACCTGTCCCGCGCTGTCGACCACCGGCGCACCCACGCAGCGCACACCGAGAACGATCTCCTCGTCGTCGATGGCATAGCCGCGCGCCTTCGTGATGCGCAGTTCGGCCTGCAGCCGACGGCGGTCTGTGATCGTGAGCGGCGTCAGCGGCTTCAGCACCGCGTCGCGCACGATCGCGTCGCGCGCGTCGTCGGGCATGGCGGAGAGGATCGCCTTCCCCTGGCTGGTGCAATGCACGGGCTTGCGCTGGCCGAGCGCAGCGGCCGAACGCTGACTGTGCGCGCCATCGCAGCGTTCGAGCGAGATCACCTCTCGGCCATCGAGCGTGGCGAGATAACTGGTTTCGCCCGTCAGGTCGCGCAGTGCGCGCAATTCCAGCGCGGCGGCCGCGACGAGATCGGGCATCGCGTAGGCCTGTCGCGCCATCTCGAAACAGCGAAAGCCCAGGCAATACACCTTGCGCAGCGGGTCGCGCCGGATCAGGCCGCGTGCCACCAGCGTCGCGAGCAGCCGGTAGACCGTGGTGCGCGGAAGCGAGAGCCGCTCGGCCAACTCGCTCTGCCCCAGGCCTTGTGGCGAGGAACCGATGGCGTCCAGCACATCGAGCGCTTTTTCGAGAGCGCCGGTGCCTTCGCCGGGTGATGTGGCCATGCTTTTCGCCTTTTTGTCTCAAATGATGGTACTTGACGTGCCGAACGATGTCGGCAGCCTGTCGCGGGTCATTCTATTTTTCGGGCGTGTTCCCTACGATCAGCACCATTCCTCCTCACCGACTGCCCTAGCCTGTTCGTTCCCACTGTTTGAGACAAGACCATGACCACCACGCCTCCCCCGCCCCTGTCTTCGATTCCTCAGAGGGCACCCGCGCCCTACGTCTCCGACGCCGTGCTGGATCGGCTCGCCAAGGCCACGAGCGGCTCGCTCACGACGCAGCTCTACATCAAGGGCTTCCGTCAACCCGTGCTGCACGGGCTGACGCCGCTGAACAAGAAGATCAAGCCCTTCGCGGGCCGGGCGTACACCATGCGCTTCATCCCGGCGCGCGAGGATGTGGATGTCTACGGCAATCTCACGACGGAACCCAGCGCCGACAACCTGCAATGGGTCGGCGTCGAGCAGATCGAGCCCGGACACGTGCTCGTGATCGACAGCAACAAGGACGGCCGCGCCGCCTCCATGGGCAATATGCTGATCACGCGGATGATGATGCGCGGCGCTCGCGGCGTGATCACCGACGGCACCTTCCGCGACGGCACTGAACTCAGCCAGATGGACTTTCCGATCTGGTGCACGGGCGTCACCGCGACCACGCGCCTGTCCTATCACCATGTGGCCGACCTGCAGGTGCCCATTGGCTGCGCCGGCGTCGCGGTGTATCCCGGCGACGTGATCCATGGCGACGGCGACAACATCACCGTGATCCCCGCCCACCTGGCCGAAGAGATGGCCGACCTCTGCGAGAAGCGCGACGACATCGAGGCCTACCTCGCATTGCGGGTGCAGGCCGGCGAAGCGCTCTGGGGCCTCTACCCCCCGAGCGATGCAACGCGCGCGCAGCACAGGCAATGGGTGGCCGACGGCCGCCCGACGATCGCGCCGGCCAAGCCGGCAGGCAGCCGCTGATCCACTGACCCGGATAGAACAGGAGACCCGAACATGGCCGCTTCGAAATTCACGCCCGAGGACCACGCCGCGCTGATCCGCCGCTACTTCGATGCCTGCAACGCTGCCGATTACGACGCACTGGTCGATTGCTTCACGCCCGATGCCGTGCACTACTTTCCGGCAGGCTTGCCCGAGATCCCCTGGCGCTCGGCCGACACCATCGCGAAGAAGTGGCAATGGTGCGTGGAGACGCTGGGCTCGCAATGGACCATCGACAAGCTGATCGTGAGCCACAACTCGCCCGAGGCCATGATCGAGTGGACGCACTGGAAGAACAAGAGCGGCACCGCCCTGCGCGGTGCCGAGTGGTACGACTTCGACCCGGAGACCGGCAAGATCGCCGAGATCCGCGCCTACTACGCAGCGCCTGCCGACAAGGAGGTGAAGATCAACGAACTCGTCGCCTTCGACTACGTGGGACGCGGCTATCCGCTCAAGAGCAAGTAAGAAAGAGATGCTCCAATCCATCGAAGCACGCACCGGCGCCGCCATCGGCGAGCGCTGGGCCGAATCCACGGGCACCGAGATCGACGAGGCCGTGCGGGCTGCGGCGAACGCGGCCGATGATTTCGCCTCCACTGCCGCGGCCCGGCGCGGCGCCTTGCTGCGCGCGCTGGCCGATGCACTTGAAGCCGATCGTGAAGCGCTGGTCGCGCTCGCCGATCGCGAAAGCGGCCTCGGCCTGCCCCGCCTGAACGGCGAACTCGACCGCACCACTTTCCAACTCCGCGGCTTTGCGGATGAAGTTGAACGCGGCGCGGCGCATGCCCTCACCGACGACGCAGCCGTCGCCGGTGCGCCGCCGGCCGGTCGCCCGCGACTTACCTGCGTGCGCGTGCCGATCGGCCCGGTCGCAATGTTCTCGGCCAGCAACTTTCCCTTCGCGTTCTCGGTGCTGGGCGGCGACACGGCCTCAGCGCTGGCCGCAGGGTGCCCCGTTGTCGTGAAGGGCCATCCCGCACATCCCGAGCTCTCTCGTCGAACCGCGGTATTGGCTCGAAAGGTCGTGGACGCCCAAGGCTTGCCCGCAGGCGTCTTCCAGTTCGTGCAAGGCGCTTCGATCGAAGTCGGCGTGAGGCTGGTCCGGGCGCCGGCCATTGCCGCCGTCGCGTTCACCGGTTCGTACAAGGGCGGCATCGCGCTGGCCAAGGTCGCCGCCGAACGGCCGCGGCCCATCCCCTTCTATGGCGAACTCGGTTCGGTCAACCCGCTCGTGGTCCTTCCGTCGGCGCTCGCATCGGACAGCGCCGAGTTGGCCGCGACGCTGGCGGGATCGATCTGCCTCGGTGCGGGCCAGTTCTGCACCAGTCCCGGCGTGATCGTGGTGCCCGAAGGCACCGCTGGCGATGCCTTCGTCAGCGCTCTCGCAACGGCACTTCGGGGCATGCAGCCGCATGCCATGTTGTCGGCTGGCATTCGTGCGACCTTCGAGCGCGGCGTGGCGCAATGGCGTGGGACGCCGCAGCTCGCGCCCCTGGTCGACGACGACACGGGCGGGGAGTTGCCACGACCGTTCCTGGGCGAGGTGTCGGGCGCAGACTTCATCGCCAACCGGGCCTTGCACGAAGAAGTGTTCGGCTCGGCCGTATTGGTCGTGCGGGTCGCGTCGACCCATGAAGCAACACAGGTGCTGGCTGCCATCGGCGGCTCGCTGACTGTGACCCTCTGGGGTGCCGAGACGCAGAGCGAAGACACACGCCGTCTGGTGCGCGCTGCCACGCAGGTCGCTGGCCGCGTGCTGTTCAGCGGCGTTCCGACAGGTGTCGCCGTCACCGCGGCCCAGCATCACGGCGGCCCGTATCCGGCATCGACCCAACCTTTCACCACTTCGGTCGGCTATGCGGCCATGGACCGCTTTCTTCGACCCGTGGCCTTGCAGGACCCGCCTCAATGGATGCTCGATCGCAAGGGAGTGCCCGTATGACGCTGCGCCACATCGTGCTGTTCCGAAGAAAGGCGGAGGTGGCGAAGAACCCCGGACTGGAAGAAGCGCTGACGAACCGCATGGCCGCCCTCGGTGCGCAGATCCCGGCCATCCAGCGCTGGAAGTTCGCTGCCAACGAACTGGACCGTCCGATCTGCTGGGGCTACGTCCTCGAATCGGAGGTGGCCGACGCGAAGGCGCTCGACGACTACCTGTTCCATCCCCTGCATCAGGCTCTTGTGGCCGATCTCAAGCCCTATTTCGAATGGGCGGCGGTCGACTACACCGTCTGAACGGGTCACCCTCCATGAGCAACGCTCAACCCAACATCGAGCGATGGCCGCGCGCTGCGCTCGAAGGCGACGTCGCCCGGCTCTTTGCTGCGGCCGGCCTCGCCGAGCCCAAGGCGGGCAGCGTCGCCCGACCGCTGGTTCTCGCGGACATGATGGGTCACACCACCCATGGCCTGGCATTGGCGCCCGGCTACGTCGATGCGCTGGAATCGGGCGACATGGCTTGCGACGGCGAACCCGAAGTGATTTCCGATCGCGGGGCGTGCGTCGCCTGGAAGGGCCATCGCCTGCCGGGCGCCTGGCTGATCGAACGCGGCATCGATCTCGCGCTCGAGCGCATCGCGATCCACGGCGTCTTCACGCTCACCATCGCCGGGAGCCACCACACCGGGGCACTCGCTACCTACCTTCCGCGCCTGACGGAGCGCGGTCTGCTGCCGATCCTCAGTTGCTCCGGGCCAGCGGCTGCCGGCGTGGCGCCGTTCGGCGGCACGCGCAGCCTGTTCACGCCCAACCCCATCGCGGCAGGCATACCGACGACCGGAGATCCCGTGCTGCTGGACATCAGTGCGTCCATCACGACGAACAATCGGGCGAAGCAACTCGCGAAGGCGGGCCAGCGCTTTCCAGCCGCCTGGGCGCTGGATGCGGCGGGCCATCCGACAGACGACCCCGCCGCGGCCGTGTCGGGCGGCGGGAGCCTCTTGCCTATCGGCGGCCTGGATCACGGGCACAAGGGCTACGGCCTGGCATTGCTTGTGGAAGCATTGACTCAGGTACTGTCGGGGCTGGGGCGCAACACCCACCCGAGGGGAACGCTCATGAACGTCTTCCTGCAAGTGATCGACCCCGACGCATTCGGTGGTCGGTCAGCATTCGAGGCGGAGAGCACCTGGCTGGCCGAGGCGTGCCGGAAGAATCCGCCTCGGCCTGGCGTTGAAAAGGTACGTGTCCCGGGCGAACATGCGATGTCACAGCAGCGCGCGGCGCAAGCGCAAGGGGTGCCGCTGTCGCGCACCATCGCCGATGCCTTGGCGGCCTGCATGGCCGAGCGGGGCATCGTTCGTACGACTGCATGACGATATCTTTCGGGCGGCGTGTCCGCCTGTTGCCGACCGCCGTCGCAGAGCGCGCTTAGACTCCCGACAACTCCGAATGCCCCGTCATGCTACCGGCGCCACATCCTGAGCGCGCCTCACTTCACAACGAGGTTCACGCCCGTCCACCCGAGGCCATGGCTGCGCCTTTGGCGATCGCGCATCGGGTCATGCTCGCCGATGCGGCGCAGCGGGTGGAAAGTCGGCTTCATCTGGCCGCGCTGCTGCGCGATCACCAGTTGCCCCTGCCCGACGAGCACACGACCCATTTGCGCGTCGACCTGGGTTCCTTCCGACTGCGATGGGAACTGCACACGGAGTTCGTCACCTGGACATTCACGGTTCGTATCAGGGACAACGAACTCGCAGGCAACCGCCTTGCAAGCGCCGCCGAGGCCGTGCCACACGCATGGATGAACGGTCTGCCTGGCCAATGCTTGAGCAGTCTCGATGTGTGGGTGCTTCCCGGATCGCGAACCACGGGTGATACCTGGCGTCAGCAGGTCCTGAGAGAAGAATCCGTGCTGGGTTCTGCCGTGGCCAATCACCAGGCCGAAGTCTTCACCGACTTCGTCATTCACCCGGACGGCTCTTCCCGGTTCCTGGTGTATGCGGACGCATTGCCATCGCGCAGACTGGGCAGGCTGGTGCAGCGCTTGCTGGAGATCGAGACCTACCGGATGGCTGCGATGCTGGGGTTGCCAGCGGCGCGCAATGCCGGCGCCGCGCTGTCGAGCGCCGAGAGCGATCTCGCGGAGATCGCCCTCGCCATCCGCAGCGCACAACGGCACGAAGAACCCAAGCTGCTGGATCGGCTGACTCGACTGGCCGCGCACGTGGAAAGCCAGTACGCGGCGACACACTCGCGGTTTTCGGCAAGCACGGCCTATTTCGAGCTGATGGATCAACGCATCGCGCAGATTGATGAGGCGGCCCTGGAAGGGCTGCAGACGATCGGCGAGTTCATCGAGCGGCGCCTGACACCGGCACGCAAGACCTGCGAGTGGGCGGCACGGCGCCAGGATGCCCTCTCAGGGCGGGTTTCGCGGATCAGCAACCTGCTACGCACCAGGGTCGAGATCGAGCAACAGCAGAGCAGCCAGGCCTTGCTGGAAGCACTGAACCAGCGCCAGGACCTGCAATTGAAGCTGCAGGCGACCGTCGAGGGGAGTCCGTGGCGGCCATCACCTACTACATCGTGGGGCTGGTGAGCTATCTGGCCAAAGGCGGCCAGAGCATCGGATGGCCGTTCTCCGTCGAAACCACGACCGCACTCGCCATTCCTCTCGTGGGAGCCAGTGTCTGGCTGTCGCTGCGGCGGCTGCATCGAAGCATGTTTTCGCACTGAGATGCGGTGCCTGGCACCGCATCCCGGCGCGATCAGGGTCGCTTGCCAAACGCCTCGGTTTCGGCCGTCCACTGGAGCGCCTGTTCGCTCAGGCTGAAACCCAGGCCCGGGCGGTCGGACACATGCATGCGACCGTCCTTCAACTGCATCTGCTCGTTGAACATCGGACCCAGCCATTCGAAGTGTTCGAGCCAGGGCTCGATCGGGTACGCGGCGGCCAGGTGCAGATGGATCTCCATCGCGAAATGCGGAGCCAGCTTGCGCCCCTTGAACGCACCGAGGCTCATGATCTGCAGGAAGGGCGTGATGCCGCCGACGCGCGGGGCGTCCGGCTGGATGAAGTCGCTGCCCTCGCTCATGATCAGCTGCGCGTGCTCGCCGAAGCTGGTGAGCATCTCGCCGGTGGCGATGGCCGTATCGAAGCGCTCCGTCAACTGGGCGTGGCCCTCGAAGTCGTAGGCGTCGAGCGGCTCCTCGATCCACGTGAGATCAAAGCCTTCGAACGCACGGCACGCGCGCGTGGCCTTCTGCCGATCCCATTGCTGGTTGGCGTCGACCATCAGCGGAAACGAATCGCCGAGCAGCTTGCGCACGGCACCCACACGCTCGATGTCGATCGCGAGGTCGGGCTGTCCGACCTTGAGCTTGATCCCGCCGATGCCGCTCTCGCGGGAGATCTCGACGTTCTTGAGCACCTGGTCGAGCGGCGTGTGCAGGTAGCCGCCCGAGGTGTTGTAGCACTGCACTGAGTCACGCTCGGCGCCGAGCAGCTTGGCGAGCGGCAGCTTCGCACGCTTGGCCTTCAGGTCCCACAACGCGATGTCGAAGGGCGCGATGGCCTGCGTCGTGAGGCCGCTGCGGCCCATGCTGGCGCCAGCCCACAAGAGCTTGGTGAAGAGGCGCGAGATGTCGTTCGGGTCCTCGCCGATCAGGTTGGGCGCGAGCTCCTTCGCGTGCGCGTACATGCCCGGTCCGCCCGCGCGCTTGGAATACCCGAAACCTATGCCCGAGTGGCCGTCGCGCGTGGCGATCTCCGCGAAGATGAAGGCGATCTCGGTCAGCGGCTTCTGCCGGCCCGTGAGCACCTTGGCATCGCTGACCGGCGTGGCCAGCGGCAGGTAGACCAGCGACAGCTTGATGTGCGCGATGCGGTCGCCGGTTTCGGCGGCAGTGCGCGCGTCGGCGCCGACCTGGGCGTAGGAAACGATGTTGGATTCGACAGCACTCATGACTCAGTCCAGTTTGATGCCGGCGGTCTGCACGACCTTCGACCAGCGGTTGATTTCATCGTTCACGAACTTCGTGAACTCCGGCGACTTCGACGAGAGCACGACGAAGCCGTTGCCTTCGAGCTTCGCGCGCACCGCCGGATCGCTGAAGGCAGCGACCATCGCCGCCTCCAGCTTGTCGACGATCGGCTTCGGCGTGCCCTTCGGCGCGGACAGGCCGGTCCACGACACGGCGGTGAAGCCCGGGTAGCCCGACTCCGCCACGGTCGGCACGTCCGGGTAGAGCGGGTTGCGTTCGGCGCTCGTCACCACCAGGGCGCGCAGCTTGCCGGTCTTCACGAAAGGCAGTACTGCATCCTGGTTGGTGAACATGCCCGGAATCTGGTTCGCCACCACATCGTTGAGGGCCGGCGCACCGCCCTTGTAGGGGATGCCGACCATGTCGAGGCCGGCCACCTGCTTCAGGTATTCCGTGGTCACATGGCCCGACGACGCGTTGACCTGCCCGTAGCTGAACTTGCCGGGGTGGGCCTTGACCCAGGCCACGAACTCCTTGAAGTTCTTGGCCGGAAACTCGGGGTTGACCACCAGCACGTTCGGGCCCGCAGCGAGTTGGGAGATGTGCACGAAGTCGCGCGCCGAGTCGTACGAAGGCTTGGGCGTGAAGCCATGGATGATCGCGTTGCTGCCGATGCCCGACAGCAGCAGCGTGTAGCCGTCGGCCGGCGCCTTCGCGGCCTGGTCGGTGCCGATGGCGCCGCCTGCACCGCCCTTGTTGTCGACCACGAAGGGCTGCTTGAGCTGCTTGCTCAGGCCTTCCGCAATCATGCGGCCCATGATGTCGCTGGTCCCACCGGCCGGGAACGGGACGATGATCTTCACGGGCTTGTTGGGGTAGTCCGCCTGGGCCTGTGCGGCCATCGGCAGCGCGGTGGCGAGGGCCAGGGCGGTAGCCAGAAAGCGACGTTTGTTCATGGTGCGTTGTCTCCTTGGATGCGATGGGGATGAGGTTGGTCTGATTGAATCGGGGTTGCCACCGGCGAACCATGCAGGGTGTCCCCTAAGCGGGCGGCGGCGTCCCGCCCACTGGGACGAAGGCGGGCACTTCAGTCCGAGATGCCGAGGGGCCACGGCACGAACTCGTTCAAGCCCACGCCCAGTGCCTCGCTCTTGGTCGGCTCGCCGGACGCATGGCGCAGGATCTGTTCGAAGATGGCGCGGCCCATCTGTTCGATGGTGGCCTCGCCGTCGATGACGACCCCGCAGTTGATGTCCATGTCATTGGCCATGCGTGCATACATCGGCGTGTTGCTCGCGAGCTTGATCGTCGGCGCCGGCACCGATCCGAAACAGGAGCCGCGGCCCGTGGTGAAGCAGATCAGGTTCGCACCGCCTGCGATCTGGCCGGTCGCCGACACCGGGTCGTAGCCGGGTGTGTCCATGAAGACGAGGCCGTGCTGCGTCACGGGCTGCGCGTATTCGTAGACCTCCATGAGCGGCGCGTTGCCGCCCTTCTTCGCACCGCCCAGCGACTTCTCGAGCACGTTGGCGAGGCCTCCGGCGTTGTTGCCCGGGCTCACGCGGCCGTTGATCTGGGTGTCCCGTCCCTCGTTGTAGCGCAGCCACCAGTCGATGCGCGCCACCAGCTTCTTGCCGATTTCGGGCGTGACGGCGCGGGCCGTCAGCGTGTGTTCGACGCCGAAGATCTCCGAGGTCTCCGAGAGCATCGCCGTGCCGCCATGCTCGATGAGGATCTCCATCGCGCGGCCCAGCGCCGGATTGGCCGACAGGCCCGAGAAGCCGTCGGAGCCGCCGCATTGCAGCCCGATGCTGATGTGCTCGGCCGACACCGGCTCGCGCCGGACGTCGTTGGCGGCCGCGAGCATGCTGCGCACCTGTTCGATCCCGGCGGCGATGGCCTTCTTCGTGCCGCCCGCCCGCTGGATGACGAGCGTCTGCAGCATGGCGCCCGGAACCAGCTTCTGATGGGCCAGGAACTCATCGAGCGCGTTGTGTTCCTCGCCCAGCGCGATCACCAGCGCGCCCGCGGTATTGGGGTGACGGATGTAGCCGCCAATGGTCCGGCGCAGCAGTTCCATCGGCTCGCCGCTGCGCTCCATTCCCGCACCCTGCTCGTGCACGAAGGGCACCACGCCATCGACGTTCGGTAGATCCGCCAGCTCCTCCTCGTCGAAATGGCTCGCGATTTTTCGAGCGACCGTGGCAGCGCCGTGGCTGACGATGAACACTCCGACGTAGTTGCGTGTCGCCACTCGGCCATCGGCGCGCACGATGCCCTGGAAACGCGCACGCTCCGAAGGCGGAAAGAGCTTCGTCGGCACATAGTCGAGCCCGTGACGGTAGTCCTTGACCAGATCGCCGAAGGCAATGTTGTGGCTGTGCATCCAGGTGCCCGGCGGCAGGTCATCGGACGCGAAGCCGATCACGGTGTTGTACTTGAGCACCGGCTCGCCCTTGGCAATGAAGCGCGCTGCCAGCTTGTGGCCCGCGGGCACGAGTTGCAGCGTGGCGACGCCTTCGCTCGGCACGGCGGTGCCTGCGGGCACTTCAATGCGGGCCACGACGACGTTGTCTTTGGGGTCGAGGCGGATGAAGGGGTTGCGCTGGACAGCTTCCGAGGGCTTCACGGTCGATGCGATCGTCGGAACGATGGCAGCAGTGGTCGCTGTGTTCGATGTGTTCATGGGGGTTGTCTCCTCTTTGGTCAAGCCAGGACGCCGATGGGCCAGGGCACGAATTCGTCGCGCCCGACGCCGAGCTCCTCGCTCTTGGTGGCCTGGCCCGAGGCATGCGCGAGCATCCGATCGAACACCAACTGGCCCATCTGTTCGACGCCGATGTCGCCGGCCAGCACGCCGCCGCAATCGATGTCGAGGTCGTCTTCCATGCGCGCGAAAACGGCCGAGTTGCTGGCCAGCTTGACGGTGGGCACCGGTGCAGCGCCGAAGCCGGAGCCGCTGCCCGTCGTGAGACAGACCATGTTGGCGCCGCTGGCGACCTGGCCCGTGGCCGACACGGCGGCATAGGCCGGAGCGTCCATGAAGACCAGCCCGCGTTGCGTGACCGGATGGGCGTACTCGTAGACGGCCTGCAGTGGCGAGCTGCCGGCGCGGTGCAGGCCGGCGCCCTCGTCGGCCGAGGCCGCGCGGGTCATCCCGGTGTCTCGTCCCGCCGTATAGCCCTTCCACCATTGGATGCGCTGCTCCAGCTGCGCCCCGACGGCCGGACTGGACGCACGCGCCACGGCGCGCTGCGCCACCGGCGCGAGTTCGCTGGTCCCGGAGAGGATCGCGGTGCCTCCATGGCCCACCAGCAGGTCGATGGCTGCGCCCAGCGCCGGATTGGCCGACAGGGCGGTGTCGCCATCGGTGGCGGCCGATTGCAGGCCGACCACGAGATGCTCGACCGGGACGGTCTGGCGCCGGAAGCGGTTCGCCTCGGGCAGCATGGCCTCGACGGCGGCGATTCCGGCGGCGATGGTGTTCGCGGTGCCACCGATTTCCTGCATTACGAGCATGTGCAGCATCGGGCCGGGCACGAGTTGCTCCTGTTCGAAGAACGCGCGGATGTTGTTGCGCTCGCAGCCCAGCGCAATGACCACGGCACCGGCGATGTTGGGATTGCGGATGGTGCCCGCGATGGTCCGGCGCAGCAGGTTCATCGGCTCGCCGGTGGCCTCCATGCCGCAGCCGATCTCGTGCACGAAGGGCAACACCTCGTTCACGTTGGGAAACGCAGCCAGTCGCTTGGCACTGAAATGGTCGGCAACACGCCGTGCGGCCGTGGCGCCGCAGTTGCCCACCACGAAGACGCCAATGTGGTTGCGCGTGCCCACCCGGCCATCGGGGCGGACAAATCCTTCAAAAGTGACCTCGTGCATCGTAGTTCCTTGTGATGGAAGCGCTTCCATTTTCAGATAAACAAAAAGGGCGAAGTGCCCTCTTCGAAATTGCTGTCCTTGCGCGTCGATGGCGATTGTATGGAAGCGCTTCCATGAACGCAAGCACCGCGGTATAACCCTGGCCTTGACCCGTAAACAGCCCCCTCCTCCCTTGTCGTCTCCTTCCCCCGAGCGCGCGCGCATGAGCGATGTGGCGCAGGTGGCGGGCGTCTCGCTCGTCACCGTCTCGCGGGCCATCAACGAACCCGACAAGGTGGCACCCGACACCCTGGCCGCTGTTCGTGCCGCCGTCGAGCAACTCGGCTACGTGCCCAACCTCACCGCAGGCAGCCTCGCCTCGAACCGCTCCCGCATCATCGCGGCGATCGTTCCCACGATCTCGAATCTGGTGTTTTCCGAAACCGTCGAGGCACTCGCGCAGACATTGGCCGACGGCGGCTACCAACTGCTGCTGGGCCAGAGCGGCTATCGGCCGGGCGACGAGGCGACGCTGGTCGATACCTTCCTCGGCCGGCGCGTCGACGGCCTGGTGTTGACCGGCAGCGCTCAATCGCCCGCGCTGCGCGCCAAGCTCAAGCGCGCCGGCGTGCCGGTCGTGCAGACCTGGGACCTGCCAACCCCGCCGAACGCACCGATCGACATGCTGGTCGGGTTCTCGAACCTGGATGCCGGCAAGGCGGCCGCGCAGCACCTGATCGACCGCGGGCACCGGGCCTTGGCCTTCATCGGCGCCGAGGAAGACCGCTCGCGGCTGCGGCTCGAGGGCTTTCGCGCCGTGGCAGCCGCGCACGGCATCGATGACGTCCAGGCAGAACTGATCCGCCCTCCGGCCCTGATCGACGACGCCGGTCCCCGCCTTGCGCAAATCCTGGCGCGGCGACCCGAGGTGACTGCGGTGTTCTGCAACAACGACCTGCTTGCAGCGGGCGTGCTGTTCGAGTGTCTGCAACGCGGCTGGCATGTGCCGGGACGCATCGCCGTGCTGGGCTTCGGCGACCTGGCCGTCGCGCGTGCAGCGTCGCCCCGCCTGTCGACCGTGCTCATTCGCCGCGCCGAGATGGGCGAGCGCGCGGGCCAGATGCTGCTCGCGCGCCTGTCGGGTGAGACGAAGGGTCCGAGCCTGATCGACATCGGCTTCGAGATCGTGGAGCGGGCCAGCACGTGAACGCCACGAAAGTGCTGATGTCGGACGTGGCGAGAGCCGCGGGCGTGGCACGTGTCACCGTCTCGCGCGTGCTGAGCGATCCCGACAGCGTTGCCCCCGCCACGCGCGCGGCGGTCCAGGAAGCGGTGGCGCGGCTCGGCTATGTCCCGAATCTCAACGCCGGCACGCTGGCATCGAGCCGGTCCCGCATCGTCGGCGCCATCGTGCCGACACTGTCGAACGCCTGGTTCGCCGACACCATGGACGGCCTTTCTCAAGTGCTTGGCACGGCGGGCTACCAGTTGCTGCTGGGCCAGACGGGCTACGACGTCGATGCCGAAGAGAAACTGGTCGACGCGTTCATCGGCCGCCGCGTCGATGCACTGGTGCTCACGGGCACCTCGCACAACGCCGGCATCCGATCCAAGCTGCAAAAAGCGGGCATCCCGACGGTCGAATGCTGGGACCTTTGCGACGACCCGATCGACATGGTGGTCGGCTTCTCCAACGAGGCGACGGGGGAGGCCGTGGCCGCGCACCTGCTGGCACGCGGCTGCCGCCGCTTCGGCTTTCTCGGGGCGGACGAGGACCGCGCACGCAAACGCCTGCAAGGCTACCGGAGCGCCATTGCACGGGCAGGGGCCGGCGACGTGATGGTGCAGGCCACGGCACCGCCCTCTTCCATCGACGACGGTGCCGCCGGCCTCTCGCGACTGCTGGCCAGCGCGCCGGACCTGCAAGGCGTGTTCTGCAGCAATGACACCCTCGCGCTCGGGGCATTGCTCGAATGCAGGCGTCGTGGCCTGGCAGTACCCCGCGACTTGTCGGTCGTGGGCTTTTCAGACCTTCCGGTGGCCGCCGCCTGTGTCCCGCCGCTCACCACGGTGCGGATCGACTCTCGCGCCTTGGGCGAACGTACTGGCGAACTGCTTGCGCAGCGCCTGCGCCGTGATCCGCCCGCAGGCGCGCGAATCCACGACGTGGGCTTCTCGCTGGCGATCCGCGACAGTGCCTGACAGCTGGCTTGGTCGCCCGCGGCGCGAACGCTCAGAAGATGTCGGGCTCTCCCGCGGACTCGCCAAACTGCGTTTGCAGGAAGTCCATGTCGCAGCCCTGATCTGCCTGCAGGATGTGCTCGGTGAACATCCATCCGTAGCCACGGCCGAAGCGCGGCGGCGGGGGGGTCCATCCGGCGCGTCGACGCGCCAGTTCTTCATCGCTGACCTGCACATCGAGCGTACGGTTCGGCACGTCGATGCTGATGATGTCGCCGGTTCGCACCAGCGCAAGGTTGCCGCCGATGTACGCCTCGGGCGCGACATGCAGTGCGCAGGCGCCGTAGCTGGTGCCGCTCATGCGCGCGTCGCTCACCCGCAGCATGTCGCGAACGCCCTGCTTCAGCAGCTTCACCGGAATCGGCACCATGCCCCATTCAGGCATGCCCGGGCCGCCCTTGGGGCCGGCGTTTCGCAGCACGATCACGTGGTCCTCCGTGATGTCGGCGTCTTCGTCGTCAAGCATCTTCTTGAGCGACGGGTAGTCGTCGAACACCACTGCCGGCCCGCTGTGCTTCAGGAACTTCGCGCTCATCGCGCTCGGCTTGATCACGCATCCGTCGGGCGCCAGGTTGCCCTTGAGGCGCGCCAGTGCGCCTTCGGTGTAGACCGGGTTGTCCAGGGCCCGGATCACGTCGTCGTTGTAGACCTGGGCGCCTTCGATGTTTTCGCCGACGGTCTTGCCGGTGACAGTGGGCTCGCCGAGATGCAAATGCGAGTCGATGCGCTTCATCAGGGCGGGCAGGCCACCGGCGAAGTAGAAGTCTTCCATCAGGTACTGGCTCGTGCCGCTGGGCCTGACGTTCGCGATCACCGGCACCCGACGGCTGATCGCGTCGAAGTCGTCGAGGCTGATGTCGGCCTTGGCGCGCCGCGCCATGGCAATCACGTGAATGATCGCGTTGGTCGAGCAACCCATCGCCATGGCCACCGTGATGGCGTTCAGGAAAGCGTTGCGGCTCTGGATGCGCGAGGGCCGCAGGTCCTCGTGCACCATCTCGACGATGCGACGGCCGACCTGCGCCGACATGCGCTGGTGGCCGGCCTCGACCGCGGGCACGCTCGACGCGCCGGGCAAGGCCATGCCGAGCGCCTCGGCAATCGCGGTCATGGTGCTGGCCGTTCCCATCGTCATGCAGGTGCCGGGGCTGCGCGCGATGCCGCTGATGATGCTGTCCCACTCGGGCTCGGTGATGAGGCCCGCGCGCCGGTCGTCCCAGAACTTGAACGCATCGGAGCCGGAGCCGAGGGTCTTGCCGCGCGAGTTGCCGCGCAGCATGGGTCCGGCCGGCAGGAAGATCGCGGGCACATCCGCACTCGTGGCCCCGAGCAGCATGGCCGGAGTCGTCTTGTCGCAACCGCCCATCAGCACCACGGCATCGACCGGATAGCAGCGGATCATCTCCTCCACCTCCATCGCCATCATGTTGCGGTAGAGCAGCGCGGAAGGCTTCACGATCGAGTCGTTGAGCGAGAGGGTGGGCATCTCCAGCGGAAAGCCGCCGGCCTGCAGCACGCCCCGCTTGACGTCGTCGACGCGCTGGCGGAAGTGCATGTGGCAGGGGTTGTAGTCCGACCAGCTGTTCATGATCGCGACCAGGGGCTTGCCTTCCCAGTCCTTCCGGTCGTAGCCCATCTGCATGATGCGACTGCGATGGTTGAAGGTGCGGAAGTCGTCGTCGGCGAGCCAGCGTTGGCTGCGCAGTTTCCTGAGTTCGGCCATACAGCGATGTACTTCAGTTCCGGGCCGCTGTCGACCACGTGCCCGCGGCCTGCAGCAAGCCCCGCGTGTAGCCGAGCGCGAAGGACATGAAGCGCTCCCGGCCCTCGTCGATCTCCGAGACCGGCACGTGGTCGGGGCAGAGCGGGCCAGCATAGCCGCCGCGCTGGTAGGCCTTGATGGCCTGGAACATGTCGACATCGCCCTCGTCCGGAAACACCTCCTGGAAGTCGAGGTAGCCGCCGCGGATGTTGCGGAAGTGGACCATGAAGATGCGTCCCGTCGAGGCAATTTCCTCGATCACCGGAATCATCGCCTTGCCGGGCTCCTTGAACATCTCGGCTACCGTGCCCTGGCAGAAGTTGAGGCCATGGTTCTTGCTCGGCGACAACGCCAGGAACTTGCGCAGGCCATCGGCCGAGCCGACCACGTGCTCGATCCCGTTGAGTCCGCCGACCGGATACGCAGGGTCGTGCGGGTGGCATGCCAGCCGTACACCGGCCTTGTCGGCCGCGGGCACCAGCCCCTCGACCAGGAACTCGATCGCATCCCACCCGGCCTTCTCGGTCACGGGCGGCACCTCGCGCGCCATCTTCTGGCCGCAGAGCATCGCCGAGGCGGAACCGCCCTCTTCCTGGTTGCTCGGATAGCCGACTCCCCAGTACGAGTGCTTCTGGTCGTCAGTGGCCGAGTACTCGGCATGGACGAAGCCCGAATTCCTGGCACCACCCCGCCCTGGCTTGAGGCCGGTTCGCGTGATGCCCACCATCTGGACGTTGTACTTGAGGCAGGTGATGCCTGCGTCGGCCGCCTTCCGGATGTTCTGCGCCAGCATGGCGCGCTGCTTCTTCGCGCTCTCGATGTCGGTCAGCGAATCGAGCAGGATGGAGCCGACATCCAGCGCGAAGACATCCAGCCGGAGGTCGAAGCCTTCGACCCATTGGCGATAGTCGCGCAGCTTTGAGGCGTCCCAGGCGCTGACGCCACCCGCGGCCGAAACCAGTTCGGTGCCGCGGTTGTCGAGCACGACGTGCTGCACGCCGAGCTGGGTCGACAGACGCAGCCTACGTTCGTCGGGGTTGAGGAGCTGTTCACTGATGTACATGTCCGTCTTGTTGCCTCGTCAATGTGGAGGCTTCATCTTGGATGGACACGTGTTCATCGTAAAGCCCGCTACGCGCTCCGACGCTCGCGAATCCCCGCGCCGTCCCAGATAGCGGGACGACCGACACCATCCTCAAAGACGCGTCACGCCCCTGGCGGCAGTCGTCCGGCGTCCCTCAGACGGATGAACTCATCGATGGTCCGGAGCATCGCGTCGAGCAAAGGCGACGCTTCGTCCTTGAGCCGATAGAAATGCAGATCCATCGATGCTTCTGCGCCGGTCTTGAGCGGACGATACGCAATGCCCGGGAAATGCACGTTCAGCATGGATTCGGGCACCAGGGACACGACGCGCCCGGTGATCACCGAGAGGGTCGCCGTCACCACGTCATGGACCGGCGCGGCGAACTTCGGTTCGAACCCATGCCTTCGGCAGATTTCGAGCGCGCCCGCGATCAGGTTGGGCGCGGCGCCGGTGATCAGCGTCTCCCCCTGAAGCGCCTTCAAGTCGACCACGTCCCGTTGCGCCAGCGGGTGGCGCTCGCTGAGCGCGAGGAACAGCGGCTCGCGCGTGAGAAATGCGCCGCGAATGTCCGGTTCGTCCGGAAGCCATCGCTCGAAAACGATCTGCACGCGCCCCTGTCGCAGCGCGGCGACTTGGTCCGCAGTCTGTGCGTGGTTCAACACGACCACCACGTCCGGATGCGCGGACGTGAACTGCGCGCGATGCGGACGGCAACATCTGGGCAGGCTGGGGCAGCGACGGCTCGGCAGACGCCGACGCAGGCGCCTTGGACGGTGTGATGGTCTTCAACCCTCAAGGGAGCGCCATCGGCCACATCAGGCTTCCCGAGCGTTGCGCAAACCTCTGCTTCGGCGGCGCGGACAACAATCGCCTCTTCATGGCCAGCAGTCACTCGATCTACGCGCTCTACGTGAACACAAGGGGCGCGGAGAAACGAATGTCCGACAACGTATCGCCCTGAAGTCCGATGTGGAAGAGCGACCCAGTTCGTGCACGACAAAAGATCCCCATCGACGGAGCCACCCCACGCGATCACTCTCGTTACGCCGTCGCACGGAGATGATCAGTCGCCGAAAGGTCCATCCGATACAGCCGCACCGCGTTGTCCGCAAGAGCATCTTCAGTAGAACTAAAGCTTGCAGTCCAGCCGAGGTCATCTAAGATCCCCGGCAACCATGCTCACGCTGCCAAGATGCCGATTTCCGTCCTGCATGCGGGCACTGGGCAGCCGACTCGTCGGCTTCGCCGGCATGGCGCTTGCCGCCGGCGGGTGTGCGACTGGTGGCAGCTCCATCCAGCTCACCTCCGTCACCGGGGATGATCTTGTGCGCGAAGGCAAGATTCTCTCTGCGGGGGAGCTCAATGGATTGGCTCGCCCCGGAACGGTCCTTGTCCGGCTCACCCCGAACGGCGCCGTGCAGCGCTGGACCAGCGGGGCCGACGGCACCTTCGTCGCTCAGACCACCATGACGATGGAATATGGCCGCACCCCCACGACTGGCGCATGGGGACACGGGCGATGGGCCCTGCACGACAAGACCTACTGTCTCCATATCGACTGGATCACCAAGGACAACGGAAAGGTAGCGACCGAGAAGTCCTGCTACGCGGTCTACCGGATGGACGCAAGGCTCTTCATGGCACCGGAAAACATGACGCCGTCCATGAAGGCGGAGAGATACGGCGAGGTCCGCTTCGGCAGCTGACTTCCTGGCGCGACGATTTCAACCTGAAAGGCAGTCCATGAAAACCATCCTCGCAAGCCTGACACTGGCTCTGTGCTCGTCCGCCTGGGCCCAGGGGCTGCCGGCCTTTCCACCCGATGCACCGGTACCGAAGGCTGCGGAGATCACGGAGTTCATCAAGGACAAGAAGTTCGTCGGAACCCGTCAGGACGGGATCAGTGCCCAGTTCAACTTCCGCAGCGACGGCAAGTTCGACGTCATCTTCCCGCAGGCCAAGGAGTTCGGGACCTGGCGCACCGAGGACGGAAGTCTTTGCGTGGACGATCCCGTCAATGGGAAGACCTGCAACCAGGTCCGCATCGTCGGCGAGAACCTCCTGTATCGCCGCAACAGGAACGGCGAGGTTGTGACGCTGAAGGCTCAATAGCACTCCAGGGAGACGCGTGGCTTCGCGATGCCTCGCGAAGCGCAATGCGCGGGATCAGAAAGTCGGCGAAGCCCGCGTTGTCTGACTTCCGCGCGGACGATGCCTGCCTTTCGCATCTCAATCCAAGCTCAGGAGGGGCAAGACCACAGGGCTGGATGTGCACCCGCGATAGAGCGCGGCCGGCAACGCACAGGCATGTCTTTTCACATGACATCGCTGCTTGAACCTTGCGGCACGCTGTCTATATTTCTCAGCTCCACGACGGGCCAAAGCGTCGTGCTTGGCCGGACATGCACAAGGAGAGCCTGATGAACCTCCCACCCGACACGTGCCATGGACATGCAGAGCTTGCGAGCAGCGTCGCGCTGACTTGTGGCGACCGTTCAGGCAAACCGGTTGTCCTGCAGGCGTTGGCGGGATTGGTGTTCTGTGCCGCCGGTCTGGCGCACGGCCAATCTGCGCCAGACGTCACTTGCCACATCGAATACGCAACGACTCGCGATGGCGTTCGGCTGGCAACGGAGGTTTACCTTCCATTGGCGGCGGGCCGCTATCCGGTCGTCATGCAGCGGACCCCTTACAACCGCAATGGGGCGCCCGCGGACGTCAGCTGCGCCAACACGGCACTGCAGACCTATGCACGCAACGGCTACGCGGCCCTCAACCAGGACGTTCGCGGGCTGTACCGCTCGGATGGCATTTTCGATGCGATGCGCCAGGAAGCGAACGACGGCTACGACGCCATCGAGTGGGCAGCGCGCCAGCCTTGGTCAACCGGGAAAGTGGGCACGTTCAGCGGCTCGTACGTCGGCTTGACGCAATGGCAGCCAGCGATCCAGACCCCTCCGAGCCTGGCGGCGATCTCCCCCAACATCACCGCATCCGACTATCACGATCACTGGACTTATGTGAACGGGGCGTTCGCGCTTTGGTTTGCCCAGAGCTGGATTCCTCTCACATTGGGAAAGGAAACAATGCTTCGCCAGCTCCTCGCCTCCGGCATGTCGCGTGAAGAGGCGAATGCGCAGGTGGCGGCCTTCACCGAACGCAGCAACCGCGAGCTGACCTCGAACTGGGTGTGGCAACTTCCCCTGAAGGCATTCCCCGAATTCAGGTCGATCGCACCGTACTATTACGAGTGGCTTGACCACCCCGACTACGATGCCTACTGGCAGGCCCTCGATGTCGAGCCGCGCTATCAGAACGTGCGCGTGCCGACGCTCAACAGCGGCGCCTGGTACGACATCTTCCAGGTGGGGACCGTCAGGAACTTCCAGGGCATGAGGGCCAATGGTGGCACCGCCGAGGCTCGTGAAGGAAGCAAGCTGATCATGACCTGCTGCGGGCATGCGGGCACCAGCGGACAAGTCAGCTGGGGCACGGCGAGCCCACCGATCACCACCGAGCTGCGCTTCTTCGACCGCTATCTCAAGGGCATCAGCAACGGCGTGGAGAGGGACCCGGCCGTCCAACTCTATGTTCTGAATCCGCCGGACACCGGGACCCAAGGCAGCGGCTTCTGGGTCCACGCAGATCAATACCCGCTGCCCGGCACGCGCAACACCACCTACTTCTTCACCAGTGCCGGGCGAGCCAACAGCAGCGCGGGCGACGGCAAGCTGGATTCCACCCCGCCTTGGGAGGATTCCGCATCGAACGGCGGCAGGCGCCGTCTTCTGGAGGAACTGCGCTCCAGCATTCCCGACCAGTTCGTCTATCACCCGAACGACCCGGTACCGACCGTAGGCGGGAATCTGTGCTGCCAGCCTCAGTTGCTGGCCGCCGGCGCCCACGATCAGACGCGAGTCGAAGCGCGCAACGACGTCCTCGTCTACACGAGCGAGCCGCTGGCGGAGGACATGGCAGTCATCGGACCTGTCAAGGTGGTGCTGTGGGCCGCTTCGTCGGCGCGCGACACGGACTTCACCGCCAAGCTGGTGGATGTGCATCTGGATGGCTTTGCGCACAACGTGCTCGACCGACTCGTACGGGCGCGGTTCCGTGAAGGCTCGAAGTCGCCACCGAGCCTGATTCGGCCTCTCACGCCGTACGAGTACACCATCGAACTCGGCAACGCCGGCACCGTCTTCAAGAAGGGCCATCGCATCCGGGTCGAAATCTCCTCATCGAACTTTCCCCAGTTCGCCCGCAACCTGAACACCGGCCTGGACGACTCGGAAAGCGTGCTCAGTGTCTCGGCGCTGCAGGTCGTATTGCATGACAGGCACCACACCTCGCGTCTGGAGTTGCCTGTTGCCACCACGGTGCGAATCCCGAGTCCGTGAAGGCTGAGCGTCGCAAGCCCATGCACATGTCCCGAATCCTTTGCACGGTGGCAACCGCGTGGATGATGCTGGGACCCGCATGGGCTTACGAAGCCGGCCGCATGACAGGCAGTGGCGCCTTCTTCTGCCCTGATGTCACCCTGCAAAGGGTGACCCACACGTTCGAATTGAACTGCGCAACGGGGACTGATGTCGAAAGATCCGACGTCGCAGGGCCCAACAGGTTGGAGATCGGTCTGTCCGGCGGTTCGGACTTCCATCTGACCCGTTTGAAAAAGGGCCTGTGCAGCTGGGACAAGCCCGCTGCTCAGAATCGTCCCGCCACTCGCATGGAGACCTTTTACGGCGAAGGCCTCGGGACCTTCAACGGACTGGCTGCGTCGATCATCTTTACCTTCACCGACGCTGGCGAGACTGGGACCGAAGACACGGCACAGTTCGAGATCAAGCTCGCGTCAAGTGGAGCAACCATGCTCGAATGCAAGTCGGACCTCCCGCTGATCCTCGGCAATCACCGGGCCTACGGGCCCGGCAACCAGGCCGCCGGAACACAGTCCGGATCGACGGTTGCGGCGCAAGCGTCTGCGCTCGCCGATACCAATGGCTCGGCTGGCGCCCTGTACAGTCCGTTCGCTTCTTCCGAGGGCACAGCGAGCCTGAAGGCTTCGACGCCGCCGCAGAGCGGTCCCGAGGAATCCTCCACGGACGTCGTCGTCGTGATGGTCGGTGCCATCTCCTCGGTGGCGGTCGCGGCAGGCCTTGGCTTCGTCGTCCTGCGCTTCTTGCGCACGAGCTAGCGGATTGCGAACAGGCGTCGCGTTCGCGGCCGTCGTGGCCGTCCTGGCCGCGCGATCCTTTCAGTCCACGGCGCCCATCGGCGCCCGGTGCGCCGTAGCTTGCATCACGCAGAGGCAAGTCCTGCCTGGGCGAGCGGGCAACGACTGCCGCACCCGCCCGGCCCAGCCGCTCAACTCACCTGCACGTTGATCCGTCGCGGCTGAGCGTGCTCCGCCTTCGGAATCCGCAGCTTGAGCACGCCCTGCGCCAACTCCGCGGAGATCTTCTCGGTATCGAGTTCCTTGCTCAGCGTGAAGACGCGATGGAACCGGCCCAGTCCGACCTCGGTGTGGCTTGTCTGCAGCCCCTCCGGGATCGTCAGGTCGATCTCGCCCTCGATGGTCAGCGAGTCCGCTTCGACGTTCAGGTGCAGCTTGTCACGGGGCACGCCCGGCAGGTCGGCATACAGCGTGATGCCGGAGCTGTCCTCGATCACGTCCACGGGGGGCGTCAGGGAGGACTCGGCGTAGCGCCGGTCCTCCGTGTGCGCCGGCGTGCGAGCGGTGTCGTTTGTCTTCTGGATGTCGTTCATGTCGTTTCTCCCGGTCATTCATTGGATGGCGATGCGCCGCGGCAGCGACGAGGCCCGGCGCTGCACCGTGATGTGCACGACCCCGTCGCGCGCCTTGGCCTCGACGGACTCGGGGTCCGCGTCGTCAGGCAGGGTCAGTACACGCCGAAAGGCACCTTCGAAACGCTCGTTGATGTGCAACGTTTCCTTCCCATCGGGAGCCGGCGCGGCGCCCTTGCGCTCGCCGGCGATGGTCAGGATGCCGCGGTCGAGATGGACCTCCAGCGTCCCGGGGTCGACGCCCGGGGCCAAGGCATAGATTTCGACCGTCTTGGCGGTGCCGCCGACGTTGAGTGCCGGAAAGCCGCTGCGGCCGAAGCCACGGATGGTGGGGGAGAGATCGAAGGCCTGCTGCATCTCGCGCTGCAGGCGATCCACCTCCGCGAACATGTCGCGAGGGAACAGGGATCGATACATGGCGAATACCTCCATTCAAGGTTGAACGGAGCGCCGGAGGCGTCTCCAGCGCTTCCGGTATCGGAACTAAGGGCTGCCCGCGCGAGTTCAAGGGGGATGACGTACATCCCGGCTACGCAACCCGCTTGGCCTCGATCGCCTCGCGCGACCATTCGGGCGCAACCATCCGGATGAAATCGAAGGCGAACTTCTTCAACAGATGATCCCTTCGCAAGCTGATCATCGCGCTCGACGACGGAAACAGATGATCGACCTGAATGGAGCGCAGATCCCTGTCCAGCGCCGCGTTGAACGCCATCTTCTGGAGCACCGCGACGCCGACGCCCGCGGCCACGTAGGCCTTGATGATGCTGGCGTCCATGGCGCGCATCACGACCCAGGGCGTGATGCCATGCCTGCGGAACTCGCCCTGGACGACCGAGCCGGACGTGTAGCTGCTGTCGTAGGTGATGAGCGGCCATCGCGCGATCTGTTCCATCGTCAGCTTCCCCATCTTCAACAGGGGATGCCGCGGAGGCACGATCAGACACCGGTCGATGTCGTACGCCTTCACCGACACCACGCCCTTGGGCATCGGATCCGGGAGGGTGCAAAGGCCGATGTCGATGGTTCCCGCCGTCACGCCCGCTAGGATCTGGGACGGCGGACCCACCGTGAACTCCAGCTTCACCTGCGGATAGACAGAAAGGAATTGCCGCGTCACCTCGATCAGCGAATAGCGCGCGTGGATGTGCGTCGTCCCCACGCGCAGCGTGCCTTCGCTATCGGCAGGCAGGTCCTGCTTCAGGCGCTTGAGGGCCTGTGCGTCCTGCAGGACCCGGGCACATAGCGAGAGCGCTTCCTTGCCGGGCTCGGTCAGCGCCGTCAGCCGGTTGCCGGATCGCACGAACAGCTCGACGCCGATCTCCTTTTCAAGCGCGCGAACCATCTTGCTCACGCCGGGCTGCGTCGTGTGGAGCGAATCGGCCGCGCGCGACACGCTGAAACCGCTGTCGACCACCTGGCGCATGCACTGGAGTTGCTGGAAGGTGATGGGCATCGTTCTCTCCGACTATTCCTTCTTGGCAATGATAGCGACCTGAATATTCATTTCACACAATGGTCTGCGGCATCAAGAATCGACTCACCCAAGCAATCCCGAAGCGACAGACATGCAAGAGCCAGCCGATTCCCACGACGTCAACGCGAGCTTCCGCGGTGGCGGACGCGCGCTCGAATACCTCGACCAGATCAACAAGGCCTCCATCGTCGCCCTGGCCGATGCGCGAATCGTGTCGGCGGACGTGGCCAGGCGCATCGCGACCGGCATCGTCGCTGTGATCCAGTCCGAGCACGGCAAGCCCCGGCCGTGGTCAGCCGACTACCTCGACTACGAACCGAAGCTGCTGGCCGCGGTAGGCCCCGATGCATCGCGGCTGCATTGCGGGCGCAGCCGGCAGGACATCTCGGCGACCATCGCCCGCATGAATCTCCGCGCGGGGGTGCTGGACGAATGCGATGCCCTGATCCGTGCCCGCCAGGCCTTGCTCGCTCTTGCACAGGCGCACAGGGAAACCATCGTCCCGGCCTACACGCATGGCGTACAGGCCCAGCCAACGACACTGGCTCACTACCTGCTCGGCGTGGACAGCGCGCTCGCTCGCAGTGCGTCCCGGCTGCGGGGCGGTTACGCACATGTCAACCAAGGGCCCCTGGGTGCGGGCGCCCTGACGACGTCGAGCTTCGCGCTCGATCGCCATCGCCTGGCTTCGCTGCTGGGATTCGACGGGCCGGTCGAGAACGCCTATGACGCGAATCATCTCGCGCCGGTCGACACCAGCCTGGAGGTGGCGGCGGCACTCGGCATCACGGCCGTGCAGATCGGTCAGTTCGCGCAGGACCTTCACGCGCAGTACGCGGCGCCGGCGCCGTGGGTGACCCTGCAGCGGGGCGAGCTCGTAGGGGTCAGCAGCATCATGCCGCAGAAGCGCAATCCGGCTGCCTTGGAGCAGCTGCGCGTGCAGAGCAGCATGCTCCTGGGCGAAATGCAGGCCGTCTCCCTCATGGCCCACAACGTGCGCACGGGAATGTTCGACTACCGGTCCTACGATCCGGTGCCGAGTGCCCGCGTCCTCGCCGTGCTCGAGCTCCTGCGCAAGGTTGTCGGCGGGCTTGTCGTCGACAAGGAGCGCGCGCTGGCAGAGGTCCATGCCGACTACTCGACGGCGACCGAGATCGCCGACGCCTTGCTGCAGCGCGCCGACGTCCCGTTCCGCATCGGCCATCACTTCGCCTCTGCGCTGACGGACTTCGGCCGCTCGCGCCGGCTCAGCCTGCGCGAGATTCCCTATCGCGAGGCCGCGCGCATCTACGAGTCCATGGCATCCCAGCCCTTCCCCCTGGACGCGAAGGCATTTGCCGAGGTATCGGGTCCCGAGTACATGGTCTTCGGCCGCCAGGGCGCGGGCGGCCCGCAGATCGCCGAGGTGGACCGGATGCTGGCCCGCCAGCGGGAGGCAGTCGCCGCCGATCTTGCGTGGACGCAGTCCTGCCGATCCCGCCTGTCGCTCGCCGAGGCGCAACTGGATGCCGCCGTTGCAGTGATCGCGAACGGCACGACAGCCTCCCTCACCACCATTCCTTCAAACCCGGAGACAACATCATGAAAAGACTTCTCTCGCTGCTGGCGGTCCTGACCGTATCGCTTTCGACCCTGGCCGCGCCCTACCCGGACAAGCCGGTGCGCATCGTCGTGCCCTACTCGCCGGGTGGCGGCGGCGACGTGGTGGGCCGCCCGCTTTCCCAGGAGCTGGGCAAGCAGCTGGGCAGCTCGTTCTTCATCGACAACCGCGGCGGCGCGGGCGGCAACATCGGCATGGAGTACGTGGCGCAGGCACCGGCCGACGGCTATTCGGTGGTGCTCGCCCTCACCTCGCAACTGGCCATCAACCAGGCCCTGTACCCCAAGCTGCGCTATGACGCGATCCATGATTTCGCGCCCATCACGCTGCTGGGTTCGGCACCGTACTTCCTCGCGGTCAACGCATCGCTGCCAGTGAAGAACCTCGCCGATTTCATCAAGCTCGCGAAGGCGAAACCCGGCGACATGTCCTATGCATCGACGGGCAACGGCAGCGGCCTGCACCTGTCCATGGAGCTGCTGAAGTCGATGGCCGGCGTCGATCTCGTGCATGTGCCCTACAAGGGCGGCGGCGTGGCGCTGACCGCCCTCCTCGCGGGCAACGTGCAAGCGATGTTCGTGAGCTACGGGGCAAGGAGCAGATCAAGGCGGGCAAGATCCGGGTTCTCGCCGTGTCGTCCAGCCAACGCTCGCCGGCGCTGCCTGACGTTCCGACCATCGCGGAGTCGGGCGTGCCCGGCTACGAGTCCGGGGTCTGGTATGCCCTGCTTGCGCCGCACGGCACGCCTGCGGAGGTCGTCAAGCGCCTGCATGACGGTTCGGTGGCCGCGCTTCAATCGAAGGACTTGCGCGAGCGTTTCGCGGCGGATGGCGTCAAGCCGATCGGCTCGACGCCGGAGGACCTCAAGAAATACATTCAGTCCGAGCGCGTCAAGTGGGCCGACGTGGTGAAGCGCTCGGGCGCAACGGTCGAATAGGGATCGAAGTCACGCGCGCCTGGCGCTGCGATATAGGGTAAACCCTTGTTTAATAGGTGTTAACCCTATATCATCCATGTCTTTGATCTCACTGGGAGGACGGCCATGGTTGCAACTCATCTCGCTCTATCCATCTTTTCGGGCGGCGCGCCCGGCGCATTGCTCAGCCTTGTGAAGCGCAACCTGTCCTTCAAGTCCGCCTCTGCTTCCCCTGCGGCGCGGACCCGAGCTCAGGAGGCCGATGACTTGCGAGCGATGGCCGACAGGTTCGTGCGCAGCGATCCTGGCTTCGCGGATGATCTGTACGCGGCGGCCACCCGCCACGAACGCGCGGCCTAGCGCTGCGCGCGAGCGAATCACATTGCCTACGGATCACCGATCACGTTGCGTGGCTTAATGAACGAAGCACCTGCGAGATCGCAATCAAGTTCGTGAAATAGTCCCGCCCACGTGAACCTTTGGCGGACTTGTGAATGGCCATGAGGCGAGTAATCTGAGGGCACGGATTCTCCCTGGGTAGGCATCAAGGACCAACCCCTTCAGGCCCGCCTCGTGCGGGCCTACTTTTGACCTATCGACACCGACTCCATGACTGACATCGGCTGGGAAGAGGCGCTCCCAGCGGTCAGACGGAGTCGGTTCGCGCGCTGCGACCGGCTCCCGTGGGTCCCGAATGTCCAGCCCAATCTGCAACGAAGATCCGCGACCGGTTGGGCCGCCAAGAACTCGCCTCGATCACTGAATGCGCGGCCACAAAGATTTGCGCTCGGCCGTGAAATCTGCCCTTCGCATCTGGTGGGCGCCCCATGCCCAATAGGGCTGTTCCCTACTTCGTGGAAGCGGCAGTGACGAAGAAAATTGAATATGCGCTGATCGTCGAGGAGTCCATCCCAGGGCACTTCTACTGGATGGTTGTCTGGCGGACGCGTGTGGTCGACTACGCCCGCGGCCCGATGCCGACTCACGATTCGGCCACCTCCGCTGGCCTCGCCGCAATTCGATTGCATCAGGCGGATGACCTGCCTGCGGGCGTAAAGACCGCCTTGCGGCGTTTGTCGGGAACGCGCACTGAATGGGGCATAGAGACGAAGCCCGCCGAACTGTAGTCAGACTGGTCATGAAGACCTGGCCTGCCTGCACCAACTTTATCGAAAGAGATTGTCAGCCGAGTTTTGGCTTTGGCTTTCGAGCGGAACGCCGAAGGCAGTGAGAAAGTTGCACACCAACTGGCAGAAGCCCACCGTCAGGACAAGATCGGCCAACTGCCGAGTTACGACCGGGCAATGCGGCTCAAGAGTCGCAAGGTCAAATCGGCTGGTCGTCGGCGACGTCAGCGTTGTGTGGTGGCGATCGCGCCGTCACCACAGGAGCCTAACGGTCTGTAGCCGACGCCTCACGGGTGGCCTCTTGAGTATCCCAATAACAAGGGCACTCTGAGGGAAAGCCGGCATTCGCCCCCCGCTCAAGCGCAGGACAATCGTTCGCATCCCCCGCTGCGAGCGAAGTCCCATGCAATCCGGCAAAGCCACCCAGATCCAGCTCGACATCACATCCGATCTTCAGAAGTGGCGCGCGTTTCTCGCCATCGCCGAGCTCGGCAGCCTGACGCGCGCGGCACTTTTCTTGGACAGCAACCAGTCGCTACTGAGTCGTCATCTGAATGCGCTTGAACGGGAATGCAAAGCACGCCTCTTCAACCGCACCGGGCGCGGCGTGGCGCTGTCGGATGTGGGTCAGCGCATCTTCCCGCTGGTGAAGGCACTGCTTTCGGATGCGGAGCAACTCGAGCTGGAAATCCACGGTGAGGCGCGTGAGCCCTCGGGCCGGGTCACCATCGGATCGCTGCCTTCGATCACCAATCCGATCGTCGGCCGCCTGTTCAAGCAGTTGCGCGATCGTCATCCCGGGATTCAGCTCAAGATCCTCGAGGGCTCTAGCGGACAGGTCGAGGAATGGCTGGCCGATGCGCGCGTCGACATCGCCATCCTCTATCGTTACGGCAACGCGCTGCACGAGCTGGAGCAAGCGCTGGCTACCGTCGACAGCTACCTGATCGGTCCGGCAGGCGACCGGCTCACGAAGGCACCCGAGATCCCCTTCTCATCGCTGCACGAGCTGCCGTTCATCCTGCCGAGCGCGCCCAACGGACTGCGGACAGCGCTCGACGCCATGGCGCGTCAGGAGCACATCACGCTCGCGCCGGCTCTGGAGGCCGATTCGCTTCCGCTCATGCGATCGACGGTCGCCGAAGCCAGGCTCTACACCGTCTTGCCCATTCACGCCGTATGGACGGAGGTGCAGGAAGGCCGATTGCAAGCCGCCAGGATCGTCTCGCCGCCGCTGCAACGGGTCGTTTCCATGGCATTGGCGCGCAGCAAGGGGCCTGGCCGGGCCGTGTCGGCTGTCGCCTCGGAGATCGTCGGCATCGTGGAAGACAGCGCACGCACCGGCATGTGGCATTTCGGCGGTCCTGCGTAGCCGCGGCCTTGCACGCGCGTGCATAGCAGCGTTGCGGTGGGCGCAGATGCGCAGCCTGCGCTCGTCCCCTAAGCTCGTCGGCAACGATCGATCACCGGAGACAACAGCATGCCAAGAATTTCCCTGCCCGCGCCTGAAACGATGAATGCCGAGCAGCGCACCGTCTACGACAAGATTATTTCCGGCCCGCGCGGGCGCATTCAGGGTCCACTTCGCGCCGCGCTCCACAACCCGGAGCTCGCGGACAAATGGCAGGCGATCGGCGCCCTGCTGCGCTACGGCACGACCCTGCCGCCGCGGCTGTCCGAGATCGCAATCCTCGTCACCGGGCGCGCCTGCAATTCGCCTTTCGAGTGGTACGCCCACCGCGCCGAGGGAGAAAGAGCCGGAATCGAGCCCCCGATCATCGAAGCGCTTCTCGCGCAGACCGAACCGCCGGGCATGTCGGCAGACGACGCCGCCGTCTACCACTACGCGGTCGAGCTCAATCGCTACAACTCGGTTTCCGATGCGACCTACGCGGTCGCCCTTGCGCGTTTCGGCGAGCGGACCGTCGTTGAACTGACGGCGCTGGTCGGCTACTACACGATGGTCGCCATGACGCTCAATTGCCACGAGATTCCGCTGCCGGAAGGCGTGGCGCCAGCGTTCCCGTTGCCTCAGAAAGCAGCGCTGCAATGAGCGACGCGGCAAGCGCCAGGGATGCTGCCGAGGGGTGGGATTGCCACGCCCACCTGTTCGGTCCGTACGATCGCTTTCCGTTGGCGGCCGAGCGAAGCTACACGCCACCTGAAGCCATCGAGGCGACCTATCTGGACCTGCTCGCACGACTCGGCCTTGGCCATGGCGTGCTGGTGCATCCAAGTGCGTATGGCAAGGACCATTCGTTGCTGTTGCATGCGCTGTCCGCGCAGCCCGCCCTGCGCGGCGTGGTCGTGGTGCAACCTGGTGATCCACTGGCGCTTGGCGGCTTGCGTGAGCGCGGCGTGCGTGGCGCACGCTTCAGCCATCGCAGCGGCCCTGGCACCAACTTCGCGGGCAGCGCGTCATTCGACGACCTGTGCGAGTTGGCCCCTGCGTTGGCGGATGCCGGCCTGCATGCGGAACTCTGGACAGACTGCAAGGCCTTGCCGGCCATTGCACCGCAGTTGCTGGGATTGCCCGTCCCCATCGTGATCGACCATATGGGAGGCTTCGACGTGACCGCTGGCGTCGACGATGCAGGGTTCCGCACACTGCTCGACCTGCTGGCAACCGGCAAGGTCTGGGTCAAGCTTTGCGCCTACCGCAACCTGCTCGGATCATCCGACTGGCAAGCGGGGCGGCCGTTCCAGCAAAGGATGATCGAAGCCAACCCCGAGCGTCTGGTGTGGGGCAGCGACTGGCCCCACTTGCGCGTGACGCCCGTTCCCGATACCGCGCAATTGCTTTCGATGTTCAAGGAATGGGCGGGGAGCAAAGTTGTCGCGGACAGGGTGCTGCGTATCAACCCGCAAGGCCTTTACCGATGAGAACGCCCACCGCGGCGAGACAGCTTCCGCGGGCCGGGTTGTCGGTTCTTGCCGGCTGCGGGAGCTCGGATCAGCGCCCCTCGTAGAGTGGAGTGCGCTTCTCAAGAAATGCGCGCATGCCTTCCTTCTGGTCCTCGCTGTCGAACAGCCGCTCGAAGTAGCGGCGCTCGAGTGCAAGCGCGGTGTCCATCGGCACGTCCGCACCGAGACGCACCGCGTCGCGAATGGACTGAACGGCCAGCGGTGGCATGGCGGCGATCTGTCCAGCCAATTCGATGGCCCGCGCAAGCGCTTGCCCGGTCGGAACCAACTCGCTCACGACGTTGGCCATGTAGGCGTCGCCGGCCGGGATCATGTCGCCGGTCAGGCTCCAAAGCAGCGTCTTGTAGCGCCCCGCGGCGCGCAGCAGCCGCTGCGTGCCGCCCGCACCGGGCATGATTCCGACCCGTATTTCGGGCTGGCCGAACTTGGCGTCCTCCGCTGCGATGATGATGTCGCAGGCCAGCGCCAGTTCGCAGCCACCACCCAGCGCGTAGCCTTCCACCGCGGCGATCACCGGCTTCGAGAGTTGCCGCACGACGTGGAAGACCCGGTCGGTGTCCAGGCGCACATGGTCATTCGGACGCATGGTCGACATCTCGCCGATGTCGGTGCCAGCGACGAAATAGCCTTCGCTGCCGGTCAGTACTACGGCGGCAATGGCATCGTCGCTCGCCAGCGCCTCCAGGTGCTCGACCAGGTCGTGCTTGACCTGGAGATTCAGGGCATTGCGACGCTCCGGCCGATCGATGGTCACGATGCCGACGCGGCCTCTGCGCTCGCTGCGCACCACCGGACAAAGGGTCTCGGCGTTCATGACGCGGCCTGCACTTCGCGCTGCAGCCACACCGAACCGCGGTAGCGGTCCTCGCCATAGCTTGCGCCCAGATTTCGAACCGTACGAAGCACGGTTGCCAGACCGATGTCGCGGCCCCATGCCATCGGACCGACGGGGTAGTTGACGCCCTTTGTCATCGCCGCGTCGACGCTGTCGGCGGAGGCGATGCCCTGGTAGACGGCTTCAGCGCCCTCGTTGACCAGCATGGCCACCGTGCGCATGACCAACATGCCGGGCACGTCCGCGAGCTGCGAGACACGCTTGCCTAGTGCGCCGAACAGGCCCGCGGCTTTGAGGACGTCGACGGCGCTCGCCTGGGCCGCCGCGGCAATCGCAATTCGGCCACACGTGGCGTAGTCAAGGGCGAGGTCGAACAGCACCACCGCCTCGCCCAGCGCGGCGGCCCGCTCGGTCGCCGTGCGGCCATCGGTCAACGCGAGTACGAGCCCGTCGACGCGCAAGAGGCCATCACCTGCCGTCCGCTCCAGGCGAATGTCGTCAAGCGTCACCAGCAGATCGACCAGCGGTCGCGCCGGGCCGAGGTCACCCTCGACGCGAACGACCCACGGCTTCCTGTTCGTCGCGAGCTCGTCAATCACGACAGGGCTTGCACCGTCGCGGTAGTCGAAAAAGCCTCGGCCCGACTTGCGTCCCAGCCAGCCGGCATCGACGAGATCCTTCTGCATCAGCGACGGCTTGTAGCGCGGATCGTCGAAGAAGGCCTGGTATACCGAACGAGTGACGGCGAAATTGACGTCGTGGCCGATCAGGTCCATGAGTTCGCACGGCCCCATGCGGAAGCCGCCGGACTCGCGCATCACGGCGTCGAGGGTCGCGGGCGAAGCCACCTGCTCCTGCAACAGCCGCAGAGCCTCGCCGTAGAACGGACGCGCGACCCGGTTGACGATGAAACCCGGCGTCGAGCGGCAGTACACCGGCGTCTTGCCCCAGGCCAGCGCCGTCGCAAAGATCGTCTGCGCCACGTCGGGCGCGGTGACGTGGCCGCTGAAAACTTCCACCAGCGGCAGCACGGTGGCCGGGTTGAAGAAATGCATGCCGACGACGCGCTCCGGTCGCTTCAATCGACCGGCCAGCGCGGTGACCGACAGTGAGGAGGTGTTGGTGGCGACGATGGCATCGACAGGCAACTGGCTTTCCAGCGCCGAGAGCGCGTTGACCTTGGACTCGAGGTCTTCGTAGATGACCTCGATCACGAGACCGACCTCGGCCATTGCGCCGTCGGGCAGTGTGGATTGAACGCGCTTCAACACTTCGTCGCGCGCCGCGCTGTCGAGCTTGCCGCGCGCCACCCGCTTGTCCAGGCTTGCGCGGATCATGCCGAGGCCCCGCTCGACTGCCGCGTCGCTGGCGTCGCGCAGGTAGACGGTGTGTCCGGCGGCGGCAGCGACCTCCGCGATGCCGCTTCCCATGGTGCCAGCACCGACGACGATGACGCTCTTGTTCCGCGGCAACGCATCGCCGCAGCTCGAGGTAGTTTGATCAGCCATCGACAGGCTCCGTGGATTGGAAGGACGGCCGAGCCTGCAAGGTTGCAAACCAGGCGGCGAGACGGGGCGCCAGCGCGCGCCAGTCCAGCGAGTCGAAGCGGTAGTCGAGATACCCGAGGGCGCAGCCAAGCGTCACGTGACCGATGGAGAACGGCGCGCCGCCGATCGGGTCGGCCTCTGCGTCGAGCAATTTCAACGCAGCGCGGGTCTTGAGCTCGAAGGCATCCGTCAGCGCCTGCAACGGATGCTCGCGTTCGCGCTCGTTGCGCCACAGGATCAGCACATCGAGCAGGCCATCCCCCAGCGCATGCCAGCGCAACGCCTGCCATCGTGCCTCGCCCTGCACAGGGAACAGCGAACCGCCGGCCCGATCGTTCAGGTATTCGCAGATCACGATCGAATCGAATAGCGTTGAGCCGTCTTCGCGCACCAGCGTCGGGATCTTCGACAACGGGTTGTCTTTCATGATGGTCGCATTGGGCTTGAGCATGGCCGCCACCGAGCGCACGAGCTCGAGCTTGTGCACGACGTCGAGTTCGTGCGCGCAGATCATCACCTTTCGCACATAGGGCGACTTGGGTGACCAGTGCAGTTTCATCTTTTCCGTCATCAGATCGCTCCCGCGGCTCGCAGGGAATCGATGCATCCAGGGCTGTAGCCCAGCTCGGCCAGGATGTCGTCGCTGTGCTGGCCAAGCAGCGGCGGTGCGGACTGTGTCTGCAGCGGCGACTCGGCAAAGCGCATCGGACTGACCACCTGGGGCACGTCGACCCCGCTCGGGTGCGGCACGTAGCGCAGCATTTCGCGCGCCTTGACTTGCGGTTCCTTGAACACATCCGCCACGGTGTTGATGGGGCCACAAGGCACGCCGGCCTTGTCGAGGGCTGCAATCAGCCGGTCGCGTTCCCACTCGGCGAAGACGTCGCGCAACATGCCCGAGAGTTCGCCGATGTTGCGCACCCGCTGTGCGTTGGTGGCGAAGCGCTCGTCGACGATCCAGTCGGGCCGCCCGAACACCTCGCACAGCTTCGCGAACTGGCCGTCGTTGCCCACCACCAGGATCACATCGCCGTCCGCACAGCCATACACGTCCTGCGGCTGGATGTTGGGATGCGCGTTGCCGTTGCGGCGCGGCACCTTGCCCGAGACCAGATAGTTCATGGCCTGATTGGACAGGGTGGCGACCTGCACGTCGAGCATCGCGATGTCGATGTTGTCGCCGACGCCCGTTTCGTTGCGCCGTGCCAAAGCGGCCAGCACTGAGACGGCGGTGTACATGCCGGTCATCAGGTCGACCATCGGGATGCCGACCTTCTGCGGTCCGCCGCCCGGGCGACCGTCCTTCTCGCCGGTCACGCTCATCAGGCCGCCCATGGCCTGAATGAGGAAGTCGTACGCGGGCTGGTCGCGCCGCGGTCCCGTCTGGCCGAAGCCGGTGACCGAGCAGTAAATGAGGCGCGGGTTGACCTCGCGCAGCGATGCTTCATCGAGCCCGTAGCGCTTGAGGGTGCCGGCCTTGTAGTTCTCCAGCACGATGTCCGCCTTTGCGGCCAACGCCTTGACGATCTTCTGCCCTTCGGGCTTTTCGAGGCTCACCGTGATCGAGCGTTTGCCGCGATTGACGGCGAGGTAGTAGCCCGCTTCCTTGGTGTCTTTGCCCTCGGCGTCCTTCAGGAACGGAGGGCCCCAGGTGCGGGTGTCATCGCCGGCGCCCGGCCGTTCGACCTTGATCACGTCGGCGCCGAGGTCGGCGAGGATCTGGCTGGCCCAGGGGGCGGCGAGGATGCGGCTCAGATCAAGCACCTTGACATGCGAGAGGGGGCCTTTGGCGGTGGTCATGTGAAGTCTCCTTTGGATGGGGACAATTCTGGAATTGCGATGCGTTCCGGGCTACGCCCTCGGCGGCAACGCTGTGATGCGCCGCGGCGCATACCGGCGGCCTGCACTGCACCGGTCCGCATAGCAGGTTTGCGCGGAAGACCGGTGCCACGCGACGGCCATGTTCCTAAAGTCCATTCATCACGAACCGGAGACATTGACCATGAATCGACTTCTCAAATCCGCCGCGACACTTGCCTTTGCATTGGCCGCAACTTCAGGATGGGCGCAGGCCTACCCGACCAAGCCGATCCGCGTGATCGTGCCCTTCCCCGCAGGCGGTCCTGTCGACCAGACAGCGCGTGCGCTGGGCTCCCGGCTGAGTACGTCGCTGGGCCAGTCCATCATCATCGACAACAAAGGGGGTGCGGGCGGCCTGCTCGGCGCCGACGCCGTTGCCAAATCGCCGGCGGATGGCTACACGCTGCTGTTCTCTTCTGCCGGCGCGCTGGCCATCGTTCCGCACATCGTGCCGTCGATGCCCTACAACCCGCAGAAGGACCTGGTGGCCGTCACCCAGGCACTCAAGGTGCCTGCAGTGCTGGTCGTGGCTGCCAACTCGAAGTTCAAGGCATTTGCCGACCTGAAGGCCGCTGCCACGGGCGATGCCAGCAAGATCAACTACGCCTCGGCCGGCAGCGGCACCACGCCGCACCTGCAAGCCGAGTTGCTCAAGCGCGAAGCGAAGCTCAACATGAACCACATTCCCTATCGGGGTGCGGCACCCGCGCTGACGGACCTCATGGGCGGGCAGGTGGACATGATGATGGTCGACATCCCGGTGGTGCTGCCCTTCATCCAGTCGGGCAAGCTGCGCGCGCTGGCGGTGACCGATGCCAGGCGAATCCCGGTGCTCAAGGACGTGCCCACTGTCGGCGAGCTGGGCTTGCCCAAGGCCGAGGCCTACAACTGGTACGGAATGCTCGCCCCGGCTCGCACACCGCCCGAGATCATCAACAAGCTGTACACCTCCGTCGGTGCCGCATTGCGCTCCCCGGAACTGAAGCAGCAATTCGATCATCAAGGCGTGGAAGTCGTCGGCAGCAAGCCGGAGGAATTCGGAGCGTTCATCTCCGCGGAGTCGGAACGCTGGGGCACGCTGGCAAAGGCGGTGGGCGCCAAGCTGGAATAGCGCGGCGGCCGAATGCATCGGCCGAGTCGGCCGGTCGAATCACAGTCTTCAGCGCCCGTGCGGGCGCTGAAGACTTTTCCCTTTACGCTGCTGCCGGCCTCCTGGACAACTCCAGCTTGGCGATGGCATTGCGGTGCACTTCATCCGGGCCGTCGACGATGCGCACTGTGCGCTGGTGCGCATAGGCCTCGGCCAGCCAGAAGTCCTGGCTGACGCCGGCCGCGCCATGCGCCTGGATCGCCCAGTCAACCACCTTGCACGATGTGTTGGGCGCGACCACCTTGATCATGGCGATCTCCGCACGCGCTTCCTTATTGCCGACCGTGTCCATCTTGTGCGCTGCATTCAGCGTCAGCAATCGCGCCTGGTCGATCAGGCAGCGCGACTCGGCGATGCGTTCGTGCCAGACGGATTGCTCGGCCAGCGGCTTGCCGAAGGCGATGCGCGAACGAAGGCGGTCGCACATCATCTCCAGCGCGCGCTCGGCGGCGCCGATGGAACGCATGCAGTGGTGGATGCGTCCAGGGCCAAGGCGGCCCTGGGCGATCTCGAAGCCACGGCCTTCGCCCAGAAGGATGTTGCCGGCCGGCACGCGGACGTTTTCCAGCAGAACTTCCATGTGGCCGTGCGGTGCGTCGTCATAGCCGAACACCGACAGGTGGCGCAACACGCTCACGCCGGGCGTGTCGCGCGGCACCAGCACCATCGACTGTTGCGCATGGCGCGGCGCGTCCGGGTCGGTCTTTCCCATCACGATGAAGATCTTGCAGCGCGGGCTGCCCGCGCCGGACGAGAACCACTTGCGGCCGTTGATGACGTACTCGTCGCCCTCGCGCGTGATGGTGCACTGGATGTTGGTGGCGTCCGAAGAGGCAACGGCCGGCTCGGTCATCAGGAAGCCGGAGCGGATCTGGCCGGCGAGCAGCGGCTCGAGCCATTGGTCCTTCTGCGCCTCGGTGCCGTAGCGCTCGATGGTTTCCATGTTGCCCGTGTCGGGCGCCGAGCAGTTGAACACCTCGCCGGACCAGGAGACACGGCCCATCACTTCGCACAGAGGTGCGTAGTCCAGGTTCGAAATACCTGGCACGCCGCGATACTCGTGCGGCAGGAACATGTTCCAGAGGCCGGCGGCGCGCGCGAGCGGCTTGAGCTCCTCGATCAGCGGCGACACCTGCCAGGCATTGCCCGAGCGACGGAATGCATCCATCTCCTCGTAGTAGCGTCCCTCGTTGGGATAGATGTGCTGGTCGAAGAACTGCCGCATCCGCTGCAGCAGGTCCTGTGTCTTGGGGGAGGGTTCGGCAAACATGGTGTGTCCTTCAGTCTTGAGGGCCGCGTCCGGTCCTGACGCTTGCTGTTCAAGATTAGAACGCTGCCGATGAAAAGAAGCCGTCTCGCGTGTGACGAGGCGGCTGGCGATCGGAAATCAGTCGAGGCGCACGCCGGAGCGCTTCACCACCTCCGACCACTTCGCTGTATCCGCGCGAATCAGTGCCGCGAATTCCTTCGACGTGCTGAGACGAACTTCGATGCCGGCATCGGCCATCTGCCGGACGATGTCAGGCGACGACATGGCCGCGCCGATCTCGTCATGCAACTTCGCGACGATGTTGCTGGGCGTGCCGGCCGGCGCGAGCACGCCGAGCCAGAGCGACATCTCGTAGCCGGCCATGCCAGGTGTTTCCGAGATGGTTGGCACGTTCGGCAGGGTCGGCAGGCGCTTGCGGCCGGTGAGCCCGAGCGGCCGCACCTTCCCGGTCTTGACGTATTCGACGAAGTTCGACGCCGTGTCGAACATCATCGAAGTGCGACCGCCGAGAAAGTCGGTCATCGCGGGCGCGCTCCCCTTGTAGGGGACGTGCGTCAGGTCGACCTTGGCCAGGCTCTTGAAGAGCTCGCCGGACAGGTGGCTGGTCGTGCCGTTGCCCGCCGATGCAAAGGTCAGCACTCCGGGCTGCTTGCGCGCAAACTCGATGAGGTCAGCCACCGACTTGGCGGGCACGTCCGGATTGACCACGAGCAGGTTCGATGTGTTGTGCGTCAGCGTGATGGGCTCGAAGCTCTTGGCCGGGTTATAGCGCAAGTTCTTGTACAGGCTCGGGTTGATGGTGAGCGAACCCATGGTGGCAAACAGCAGCGTGTAGCCATCCGGAGCCGCAGTCGCCACCGCTTCGGCGCCGATGCCACCGCCAGCACCGGCGCGGTTGTCGATGATCACGGCCTGGCCGAGTCGTTCTGCCAACTTCTGGCCCATGGTGCGTGCCATCAGGTCGGTCGCCCCTCCTGCGGGGAACGGCACGACGAGGCGGATCGGCTTGTCCGGATACCCGGCCGCATGGGCAGGCATACCCAGCGCCGAGAGCCCGAACGACCCGCAGGCCAGCAGCATTCCACGTCGGGTCGGGTGCAGGTTGCCCGCACGTGAGCGTGACTCGGCGGGCGCCATGGCTCAGCGTCCCGTGAAGATCGGCGCGCGCTTTTCCGCGAACGCGCGCTGCGCTTCCTTCGCGTCGTCGGTCTTGCCGATCAGCGCCGTCATGTCCTGTTCGTAGCGATAACCGTCGCGCAGGCTCATGTCCTCGATCACGTTCAGCGTGTGCTTGCCCATGCGTGTCGACACCGGGCTCTTGGACGCGATGGTGGCCGCGATCTCCAGCGCCTTGGGCATCAGGTCCTCCGGTGTCGTGCACTCTTCGATGATGCCGAGGCGATAGAGCTCGGCCCCTGGCACGCGCATGCCAGTCAACATCATCCGACGCAGGCGGGAGTGGCTGAAGAGCCGCATCGCGTGGCGGCAGCCGCCGAGCAGTCCCACGTCGACTTCGGGCAGGCCGAGCGATGCTTTTTCCGATGCGATCAGGATGTCGCTGGAGGCTGCCATCGCGACACCGGAGCCGAGCGCAGCGCCGTTGATCGCACAGATCACCGGCTTGGCGCATTCCCGAATCGCGTGGAAACACTCGCGAGTCCGCCTAGAGTGCGCAGGCAGGTCGCCTGGCCCCTTGATGACCGACGCGCGGCCCTTAAGGTCGGCGCCGGCACAGAACACCTTGCCCGCGCCGGTCAGCACGACGACGCGCACCTCGTCCATCTCCGAGATGCGATCGAGGGCCAGCGTGAGTTCGTCGTTGAGCGTGCGCGTAAGCGCATTCACTGGCGGGCTGTTGAGCGTGAGGGTGGCTACGAAGTTGTTCAGTTCGTAATTAAGTTGGGTCAGGTCGTCCATGGTCTCCATTTCCGGCGCGAAGCGCGCTCGTCTTGTTCGGTATGCCAGTCTAGTGACGGGACCACCTCTAAGAAGCCATCGGTCCCACAGAGCTGGTATGCAGTTTTCGGCAAGTCGCGTGCGCGGAACGGAGAAAATTCACCAGTCAAAACACGCAGGCTGCGCCCATTTGACGACCTGCCAAGCGTGCACGACGGCGAACGGCCGCACGACCCTTCTCCCGCACCGCCGACGTTCCAGTAAACCCCATAGACGACCGCAACGGGCCCTGACCGCCATTTCGCGACTTTCAGAAGCAGTCGCTCACGCGCGACAGAGTCGCGCCGATCGACCGTGATACGCTCACCCGATCGGCGTTGGGCCTGGGGACGGGGAGACCGAGATACGATCCGGTCATGACGCAATCACACGACCTCTTCGCTCCGCCGCCCTGCTGCGCATACGTTCCTGGCTCGGCCCTGGGGTGCATGAGGAACGCGAGTTGCCGCTCGAGTCCGAGGCTTACAAGACCACTCCAGTCAATCGCTGGACCGTCATCGCGGTGAAGACTTGAAACTGTCTACTGAGGTATCGGTCCCGTGCAAGTGATCCAGGCTCGCGCCCAGAGGACTTCCCTGAAGCAGACGCGGTTCGCGCCGCTTCCGTAATTCACTTCAGGGCTGTGACCCCGCCTCCAGATGCCAGTGGACGAGAACTTGAGACGACGCATCTGTTCCGGCCTCGGACGCCAGGAGCGTCTCGTGATGGACTCGCAGGCGTTCCGGCCCGCTGCGGTCGCCCTCGTGGTGCTCGAAGAGGGGCCTGGCGCGGATCTTCCGGGCATTGATTCTCCCCCGACCTGGAGCAGCGGACCGGCGATTCTCCTGACCCGCAGGTCCGAGAAGCTTCGCGCGCACGCGGGTCAATGGGCACTTCCTGGAGGAAGGATGGACCCCGGAGAATCTCCCGAAGGGGCTGCGCTGCGGGAACTTCGGGAGGAGGTCGGACTGGAACTCGGCATGGCGCAGGTGCTCGGCAAGCTGGACGACTTCACGACACGATCAGGATTTGTCATCACGCCTGTCGTCATGTGGGCGGGGATGGCGAAAGACCTGGTGATCAACGAGGCCGAAGTGGCGAGCGTCCATCGCATCCCGTTAAGCGAGTTCATGCGATCGGATTCACCCCTGCTCGATGCGATCGAGGACAGCCCGAACCCCGTCTTGAGAATGCCCGTCGGCGATACGTGGATCGCCGCACCGACCGCGGCCTTTCTCTATCAGTTCCGTGAGTTGTGCATCGCGGGCCACGCCATCCGCGTGGCGCACTACGAGCAACCCGTCTTCGCGAGAAAGTGACCCGTCCGTCGGGCTCGATGCACAGGTGAAGTGGGGCGCGCGGATCGCGAGATCGCTGCGCAAGGCGTCCGTCAAGGGGCGCCCGAGGCCGGCAGGCGTCGAGGCTGCGCCGCGCCGGTTCGCCAAATCCTTCCTGATATTGAGCGCGCGAGTGAAAAACTGCGTCCGGCGAATGTGACCTACTTCACTGCCTCGAATCCGTGCAGGGCGGATAGTGAGGCACCGGCCCGCGCGCTCCTGTGAAAAGGGTTTCTGGGGCGTTGCGGTTCGATCGGATGCATCTGCGGGAGCCAGAAGTGGACGCCAACCAGTCGCCGAAGCGCCAGTTGCAACGAGGGGAACAGCTCGTTGAGCGAGCCTTCGGCAATTCAGCCGTGGAGCTCGCAGTGACCGCGTCGGCTCGGCTCTCGCCACGACGCGCACCCGGCACAGATGTCGATGTGACACGCGTGGCCCTCATGCGCCGAAATGCGCCCTCATCCGCTGAGTGGACGGCGTCGGCAGCCCTCACCAACAGCATGTCGCCCCTCGACGATGCGGAGCTCACTCTGTCGCGCCGCCTCAAAGTCGTGCTATTGGTGGATCTGGTCGAATCGGTCGTCCTGATGCAGGCCGATGAACTGGGCGTGATTGCGCGCTGGCAAGCGTTCATCTGCTACGTCAACCGCATCATCCTGCCCGCCAACGAGGGACGACTGGTCAAGAGTCTAGGCGACGGATTGATGGCCGAGTTCGACTCCGCCACGAGCGCGGTGAGCGCGGCCGCAGCCATGCACGCGTGGATGGCCGAACGTTGCGAACCGCTCTTCGACGGCAGGCCTTTGGCGCTGCGCGCGGGCGTGCACGCAGCCCACGTCTTCGTCGGACGCGACGACGTCTACGGTGCGGGAGTCAATCTCGCGGCGCGCGTCGCGACGCTGGCCGAACCCGGGGAAACGGTCGCGACGGCCCAGGTCCGTGACCTTCTCGACGACGTCCTCGATGCAGACATCCACGATCTGGGTGACTGTCACCTCAAGCACATCGACGAGCCCGTCCGGGCGTTTCGCGTCGGTCCCGCTCGTGACCTGGGCAGCCAACCGTCGCGGGTCTTGCCTGTACAGCTTCACGCGACAGTGGCCGTGATTCCGTTTGCCTGTCATCTCGCGGCGCAGGAGTTCGCGTCGGTCGGGGACCTGCTGGCCGACGGCATCATCGAGCGACTGTCGCTCTCTGCGGACCTCCAAGTCGTGTCCAGGTTGTCGAGCGGAAGCTTCAAAGGACGCTCCAGTTCATTGAACGAGATTGCAACGTGCCTCGATGTCCGCTATGTCGTATCCGGTAGCTATACCGTGTCGGGCTCCACCCTGGCCGTCACAACTGAACTCGCGGACGCGTCGAGCGGTCACACCCTCTGGGCCGCAAGGCTCCAAAGCGACTGGCGTGCTCTCCTGGTGCCTGAAAGCGAGTTGATCCATCAGGTGGCCGATGCAGTGCACAGCAAGTTGCTCGAGAGCGCAGCCGTCAAGGCGTGCAACCGCCCGCTGCCAACTTTGCGGAGCTACGAGCTCTTTCTCGGTGGCATCACCTTGATGCACCGAGCGAGCCCCGACGGCTTCGAGCTCAGCCGACGCTTGCTCGAATCACTCGCAGAACGGCACCGCACCGTCGCATCGGCGCATGCGTGGCTTGCCAAATGGTATGTGTTGCGAACCATCCAGGGCGCGGTCGACGATCTGCCGCGGGCGGCGTCAATGGCGCTGGAGCACACCCGACGAGCACTCAGGACCGAACCCACCAGTGCGCTTGCCTTGGCAGTCGAGGGCTTCGTCTACGCGCACCTGAAGCAGGACATCGGGTCGGCATCGCGGCGCTTGGCCGCGGCTTGCGAAATGAATCCCAGCGAGGGCCTCGCGTGGCTCTTTTCGGGCGTCATCCATGCGTTCCTTGGCGAGCCCGAGATGGCCTTGCAGTCGGGTCACAAGGCGCTTGCGTTGTCACCCATGGATCCCCTGCGCTACTACTATGAGTCGCTCATGGGATCGTGCGAGTTCAGCGCTGGCCACTACGAGGAAGCGATTCGATGGTGCGAACGCTCGCGCAAGCGCAATCGTCAGCACCTGTCCACGTTGCGGGTGCTCATTGCAGCCTACACGGCCGCCGACAACGGCGCCCAAGCGATCCTGATTGCCAACGAGTTGCGCCGCCTGAAGCCGACCTACACGGTGGCTGCGTACGAGGCGCAATCGGTTGCCGCCCGGTATCCCTTTGGCCAACAGATCGCGCGGGCCCTGCGAAGCGCGGGCATCCCTGGGTAACCTACAGCGCGGGCATTCGCTGCTGGTTTCGTTTTTTCACGAGGAGATCAACATGCTTTCACTCGGTGGTTCGACGTTGGGCGGTTCTGGTGGTTCCGGCGGGTCCGGCGGATCGGGTGGCTCGGGCGGCTCGGGCGGCTCCGGCACCCTGGCGGATGCCTTCGCGACGCCGCTGGTGGTCAGTGCGTTGTGGACGAGCCGCGACGGCACGATGGAGGTGGATTCGCACCGCACCGCCGAGCACCTTCCGAAGCTCGCCGCGCTGGGGAATGCGGACCAGCTCACGCGCTGGGAGCCGTGGGTGCGGGCGATCGTTGCGCAGACCGAACTCAACGAGGGCCTGGTTTTCACGCGGGAGGGCGAGTCGCTGCACCTGGCCCAGGGAGGCACGCGCCTCGCCACCCTGGCGCGTCCCTCGCAGGAATTCTTCCTCAAGCAGCTCGGCCTGGTTCAGAGCTGGGCCGAGCTGCGCGACGAACGCGCCAACGAGATCCTCGCGCAGATCGACAACCAGTACGCCTTCATTGGCGCAGTCACGGGCCTGAACGTCGGCCGGCACCGCTGGACGCTCGAGTGGCTCACGATGGCGCTGCAGCTCGTGATCCCGGTCGAGATGAGGTTCAAGCACGAGCTGGCCTGCCACCGGCCCGTCGAGTTTTCTCCCCAGGTGCAGCCGATCATCACCACGCCCGGCCATGGCACCTATCCGATGGGTCACGCAGCCCAGGCGTTCGCGACGGTGGTGGCCTTGCAGGGCCTGCTGGGCCTCAAGGACAGCGATCCGATCGCGACCCAGCTGCAGCGACAGGCCGACCGCATCAGCGTCAACCGCGTCGTCGCGGGCGTGCACTTCCCGATCGACGCGCACGCGGGCGCAGCGCTGGGGCGGACGCTGGGCGAGTACTTCCTGTGCCGCTGCGGCCTGTCCAACAGCTGCATGCAGCGAAGCTTCGGCCTGAACCTTCTGCCCGAGAATGCCGGCACCGAAGACTGCGATTTCCCGGGGACGGGTGATCAGTGGAAGGAGGGCTTCGGGCGGCCGGATGGCGAGGTCGAGCACAAGGACTTTGGCTTGTCCCCCTTCATGAAGAAGGTCACCGATCTGGCGCGGGCAGAGTGGCCCGGGGTCGCGTCATGAACTCCACACCGCAAGCGTCGCCGCTGCTCTTCGAAGGCGTGGCGGACGCCTATCTCGAATGGGGCCTCAAGACCGAATTTCGCTACCTCGGTGGCCGGAAGGAGGACCGCATCGGGCTGCTGCTGCAATGGAAGACACGCGGGCGCGAGGAGGCGGACGCCAATATCGCGAAAGCGCAGACAGAGCAGCCCGGACTCGACATGGTCGACGTCTATGCCGGGAGATCGGTCTGTGCGCTCGCGGTCCCAGCGGAAGACCTGAAGGATTTTCTGACGAAGCTTGCAGACTACGTGGAGGGGGTCGAGCTTTCCACGCCGATCGTCGTGTGCCCGCGCGAGCAGGCCGAGGGAACCTCCTCGCCGACATCGACACCCGAAGCCACCGGTGGCACCGCTGCACCGATACCCTCGCAGCGGCCCGAATCGCCCTCGATCCTGCTGGGGCTGCTCGATGACAGCTGCGCCTTTGCCAACCGCCGCTTCCTTCGCGACGGCGTTCCACGTGTCCATTGGCTGTGGGACCAGAACGAGAAGTCTGCAGGCAAGATGCCCACACGCCAGAACGGCCCCGGCGCGAAGGCCGAATTCCGCAAGACCGACTTTCGATACGGCGGTCAGTGGTCGGGCGCGCAACTCGCCGAGACGCTCGAGCAGGCGGGCGGCAACGAGGACGCGGCCTACCGACTTTCACGCGTGAGTGGCCTGCAGCGCCGCGCCACCCACGGGGCGCACGTGATGGACCTGATGGCCGGTGGCAGCGAGCATCCAATGGTCGTCGTCCAGTTCCCGGCCGTCGGCATCGACGATCCGTCCGGGCGCTGGCTCGCGCGCCATGCGCTCGATGGCCTGCACTATGTGCTCGCGCATGCAGGCCCCCAGACGCAGAAGGTGGTGGTCAACATCAGCTGGGGTCCGCAGACCGGGCCCCACGATGGCACGTCGCTGCTCGAGGAGGCGATCGACGAGCTGGTCGCCGGGTCGGACGGTCAACTCGAGGTGGTGTTCCCGGCGGGCAACACCTACAGCTCGCGTGCGCATGGCGTGGTCGCGCTCGCAACCGGCGGCGCAGTGCAGTGGGTCGTGCCGCCCGATGGAGGGATGCCCGCCTTTCTCGAGGTCTGGTGGCCCGTCGAGGTGGACCCGGTGCAGGCCCGACTGACCGTGGAAGCGCCCGATGGAACGGTTCTTTCCGCAACACCCGGATTCGTGGAGGCGCCCGCGGCACGCTGGTCGATCACGCTGACTCGCGCGCGCAAGAACGGCGCCATGGCGCTCGTCGCGGTCTCTCCGACCGCCGGAGGCCAGGGCTGCAAATCCGCGGCAGCCACCGGCCCACACGGCATCTGGAAAGTGTCGGTCGACCGGATCGAGGGATGCACCGGCGAAGCGCACCTCTACATTGCGCGCGCCGACCATGACATGGGCGCGCGCCGCCGTGCCCGGGCGAGCTACCTGCGCGACAAGGCTTCGGACGACGCGCGCTTTCGCCAGCCTGCACTGCGCGACGAGGAAGCACCGCGATCGGTGGTCCGTCGCACAGGAACCCTCAACGGCGTTGCCACCGGCACCGCCAGCCGCGTGGCCGCGGGCTACGTGGGCGATTGGACAGATTCGACCCAGGACTGCCGGCTCTCGAGCTACTCCTCCTCGGGACCGTCGCGCGATGGCAAGAAGGTCGGCCCGGACTATGCGTTCATGACGGACCACTCGCTCGTCGTGAAAGGCGTGCGGGCTTCGGGGGTGCGAACGGGCACGGTGGCGCGGCTGGTGGGCACCAGCATGGCGGCACCGCAATATGCGCGCGAGCTCGCGGTCGCATCAAAGCGATCGGCTGCCAAGGCCAACGAAAAGGTCGCTCCGTCGACTATCGATCCGCGCTTCGGCAAGGGATACAGGAGACCGCTCGAGAGGCATTGAAATCGAATGACAGTCGGCGGGGGATCGTTCGCGCGCGTGGATGGAGCCATGGTATCCAGCATCCCGGGCGCAATTCGATCTGCCCAACGAGCCCGACTCGACCCCGCGGATTCGGGGCTGACGCCGTGAGTACCTTGACCGACGCTTGACGTGACGCATGCCGCGCGCGCAACATTGGTCCGGTGAACTTGGAGCGATGCCCATGAAAGTGCAGCGCGCAGACTTTCCCGGCGCCGAAGGTCAACGCCTGGCAGCGCGAATCGACATCCCCGAGGGCCCCGTCCGGGCCTACGCGCTCTTCGCCCATTGCTTTACCTGCGGCAAGGACATCTTTGCGGCGAGCCGTATTGCGCAGACCTTGACGGAGCATGGCATTGGGGTGCTGCGCTTCGACTTCACGGGCCTCGGCGCGAGCGAGGGAGAGTTCGCGAACACCAGTTTCTCATCCAACATTGCCGATCTGGTGGCGGCGGCTGACCACTTGCGACAAGCGTACGACCCTCCACGCATGTTGATCGGGCACAGTCTGGGCGGCGCCGCCGTGCTGGCTTCCGCTTCGCAGATCCCCGAAGCACGAGCCGTGGTGACCCTGTGTGCGCCCAGCGATCCGTCCCATGTCACGGGTCTGTTTCGCCAGAACCTCGAAGCCATCGAATCCCAGGGCGAGGCGGAGGTGCAGCTGGCGGGTCGGCCCTTCCGGATCAAGCGCGACTTTCTCGTTGACATTGCCAACCACAGCCTGACCGAGAAGGTGGCCGCGCTCCGCAAGGCCCTGCTCGTGATGCATGCACCCACCGACACGACGGTGGACATTTCGAATGCCACGAACATCTACCTGGCAGCCAAGCATCCGAAGAGCTTCATCTCACTCGACAACGCCGATCTCCTGCTGAGTCGGAAGGACGACGCCGTCTATGCAGCGAACCTGATCGCGGCCTGGAGCCAGCGCTATCTCTAGCCAGTTCCAGGCAGGCCGCATCGTTCGGGCACAGACACGCATGTCTATCGATGGTCGCTCGCGCAAGGAGCGGTGCGAGTTCATCACGGGCATTCGGGCACCACGACGTCCACGGGGCCGAATTGCTGGTAGGAATAACTCTCCGGGTCGACATAGATGCGCTCCCGAATCATCTTCGGCTTCGAATCATTGGCGTACGAGAGGATCCGAGCTCCGGGATCCGCCTCGATGTCGTGATCCTTGAGGCACGCTTCACCTGTCTCGGCCACTCCGTCACATCGAGCTTTCAGCGATGCGCATCAGCCTGAGGTCGTTCACCATCCACACGCCCGCGCCATGCCATTGATCAAGCCAAATTGCAACGCGTCCCCTCCTTGCCGACATGAAGGCAGTGGATCGGACGCCGTGTTCCTCATCGCGCGGTTGCGCGACGCGGACCTCCGACGTCATCCGACGCCGAGTGAGTGGGTCACTCTAGGCACGTCGCGGCCGATTGGTAAGGCGATGCGGCACAAAGCGCTCTTTCACCTTCGTCCACAACGCGCAGTCGCAAACGGGCACGCCGTCGCCATCACCCAAGGTCGTGCACGGCACAGATTTGTTCCCAAAGCCGCCCCACCACCCCCCGCGCATTGACCCGCGAGCGGTAGGCCACGATGCTCACATCGATGTCCCACGCGCCGTCGCCCAGCGGCACCAGCCCGGCCAGCCGGCCCGAGACGAATGAACTGTCGGGCAGCCACGCGATGCCCATGCCCTGCAACGCAAGGTCGCCGAGCACGTCGGTCATTTCGGCCTCGAAGGCGCGATAGCCGACCAGCGCCTGCGCCGACTGTTCGATGGCCGAGTCGACCACGCGCGCGAAGTAGCCGCTGGGCGAATACATCAGCAGCGGCAACGGCTTCAACACCGTGCCCGGCAGCTCGAGTCGGCCCGATTCGGCCAATGCGCGCGACATATAGGGCCGCACCTTCTCGACGCCCAGTTCGTGCCGCTCGAAACGCGTCGCATCGATCTGCACCGGGTGCGCGGCCTGGTGAAATCCGATCAACACATCGGCCGATCCCGCATTGAAGGCCGAGACCGTGTCGTGCACATTGCCCACCTCCAGGCTGCAACTCATGTCACCCGCGCCCGACCAACGCGCCCACCAGCCCGGCAGCCGCGTGCTGGCCAGCGCATAGGTGGAGGCGATGCGCACGTGGTTGCGCGACGGCGCGTCGCCGATCTCAGCCTTGGCGTCGGCGATCTGGTTGAGCAGGCCCGTGGCCACCGTGCGAAAGCGCTCGCCCGCGGCCGTGAGCTTGGTCGGGTAGCTCGCGCGGTCGATGAGCTTGGCGTCCAGCCACTGCTCCAGCGCCTGGATGCGGCGGCTGAACGCGGCCTGCGACACGTTGCGCATCTCGGCCGCACGCGTGAAGTTCTGCACCTCGGCGAGGGTGACGAAATCCTGAAACCAGCGAATGTCCATGGTGCGAATTGACGCCTGCGCGGGCGAATTTTGCAAGTCGAATGCCCATTCGTTGTTCGCATCGGCGATGCGTGCCGCGCATTGCCCCCGGATGCAAACTCGACATTGGACCGCGGTGCCGCTCCTCGCGACCATTCACGAACCCTCTCACCACTTCAGCAAAGGATTCGGACATGAGCGAGCAACTACGCGCGGCGGCCAAGGAATACATGGTGCGCTACGGCGGCGACACCTTCCCCAACCTGTTCCGCAGCGCCCGCGGCGCCATCGTCATCGACGACACGGGCCGCGAGATCCTCGACTTCACCTCGGGCCAGATGTGCGCCACCATCGGGCACAACCACCCGGCCATCGTGCGCGCGGTTCACGAGGCCGGCGAAAAGGCCTTCCACATGTTCAGCGGCATGATCCCTGAAGTCGTGGCCGAGCTGGCGCAGAAGATGGCGACCGAGTGGATGCCCGCACCGCTCACCAAGTCGATCTTCGTGAACACGGGTTCCGAGAGCAACGAAGTGGCGCTGCGCATGGCCAAGATGTACACCGGCGGCTTCGAGATCCTGGCCGTGGGCGGCTCGTGGCACGGCGTGACGGGCGGAACCAGCGCCGTGTCCTTCGCGAGCGACCGCAAGGGCTACGGCGTGCACGTGCCCGGCGTCTACCTGATGCCCGAGCCCAACGCCTATCGGCCTTACATCCAGGGCATGTCGGGCGAGGAGTCCGCGCTGGCTTGCCTGGAGTTGGGCCTGAAGATGTACGACATGGCCTCCACGGGCCGGCGCGCAGCCATCATCATCGAACCCATCATCAGCGCGGGCGGCGTCCTGGTGCCGCCGAAGTCGTACATGCAGGCCCTGCGCAAGGCGGCCGACGACCGCGGCATGCTGCTGATCTTCGACGAGGCGCAGACGGCGTTCGGCCGCATCGGGCACCGCACCGCGTCGGACTTCTACGGCGTGGTGCCCGACATCATGTCGGTGTCGAAGACCATGGGCGGCGGCCTGCCGCTGGCGGCCGTGGCCACCAGCCCGAAGATCGAGCAGGACGTGTTCGAAAAGGGCTTCACCTTCTACACGAGCCATGTCTCCGACCCGCTGCCCGCCACTGTGGGGCTGGCCGTGCTGGACACCATCCGAAAGGAAGGCCTGATCGAGCGCGCGCGCACCACCGGCGCCTACCTGCGCGGCCAACTGCTGGAGATGCAACAGCACTATGAAGCCATCGGCGACGTGCGCGGCGAAGGCCTGTTGCTGGGCGTGGAGCTGGTGCAGGACCGCGCCTCGCGCTTGCCGTACCACGAGTTGGGCGCGCGCACGACGAAGAAGTGCTTCGAACTGGGCCTGAGCATGAACATCCGGCGCCGCCCCGAGCGCGGCTCGGTGTGGCGCATTGCGCCGCCGCTCACGGTGAGCCGCGCGGAAATCGACCGCGCCATGGCCATCCTCGACCGCGCACTGCGCGAGAGCCTGGACGAGATCGCGAGTCCGGCCCCCGTGGCGCTGGCGGCCTGACCGGCACGGTGCGCATCATCATCATGAAGAACCGAACGATCTTCATCAGCGCAGCACTGCTGCTCGCCGTGGCGGGCGCCGGCGCGCAGGACAGCGGCGGCACGCTGGCCAAGGCCAGGGCAGCGGGCTCCATCACCATGGGCGTGCGCGAAGCCTCGCCACCCCTGTCGTATTCACTGGGCGGCAGCCACGTGGGCTATCACGTCGAGCTGTGCGAGCAGATGCTCGGCAAACTGCTGCCGGGCGTGGCGATCCGGCAGATGGTCGTGACCTCGCAGAACCGCGTGCCCCTGCTGCAGAACGGCACCGTCGACATCGAGTGCGGCTCCACCACCAACAACGCTGCGCGCCAGCAACAGGTCGCGTTCGCGAACACCTCCTACATCACCGAGGCGCGTTTCGCGGTGCGGGCGGCCAGCGGCATCCAGTCGGTGGAACAGCTCAAGGGCAGGACCATCGTCACCACCACCGGCACCACGCTGGTCCAGCGGCTGCGCAAGCTGGAGCAGGACCACAAGGGCTCCGGCTTGAACATCGTGCTGGCCAAGGACCATGCCGAAAGCTTCCTGCTGCTGGAAACCGGCCGCGCCGACGCCTTCGCCATGGACGACAACACGCTGGCCGGCAACATCGCCCATGCGCGCAACCCAGGCGATTTCAGGATCGTCGGCAAGCCGCTGGGCATCGAGCCGATTGCGATCATGCTGCGCAAGGAGGACCCGGCGTTCAAGAGCGCGGTGGACGGCTACCTGGATGGTGTGATGGCCTCGGGCGCGCTCGAGAAGCTCTACGCGAAGTGGTTCATGGCGCCGATCCCGCCTCGCAACGCCGTCATCAACATTTCGTTGAGCGACTCGCTGAAAGCGGCGTTCCAGTCGCCGAACGACCGCCCGGCCGAGGCCTACGAAGACAAGCCTTGAGCGTCTCGAGCGTGCAGTGGCGAAGCGCCGGCTGCCGGCGCCTCCGCCAGGATGGCACGCGCCTGCAGCTCGATGGGCCGATCCACCAGCTTGCCATCGACCGTGACGGCACCGTGCCCGTGCGCCAGCGCGGCAACAACTCGGCGGGCCCAGTCGATCTCGCGGTCCGACGGGGCGAAGCCGCTGTTCACTGCGCTCACCTGCCGGGGATGGATGCAGAGCTTGGCCCCCATGCCGTAGCGGCGCGAACGCTGCACGTCGTGCGCGATTTGCGCCGCATCGTCGGTGCCGAGTGTGACGCCGTCGACCGGCGCCTGCAGGCCCGCCATGCGCGAGACCAGCACCAGCTGCGTGCGTATCGCATCGAGTTCTTCTGCATCGCCGCGAATGCCTGCGTCGGCCATGAAGTCGAAGCTTCCGAAGGCCAGCCGCTGCACCCTGCGCACGCGCGCCAGCTCGACCGCCGCGAAATGCCCGGCGACGGTTTCCACCAGGGGCAGCAGCATCTGGTCTTCACGCAGCCGGCCGGCAAGTTCATGCAACTGCCCGGCGTCTTCCGCCTTCGGAAGCATCACCGCCCGCACGGCGCGCAGTGCGAGCAACTCGCAGTCATGTTCGTTCCAGGGCGTGCCTGGCGGATTGATGCGCAAGATCACGGGTCGGCTCGAAGCCTCCAGCCACGCGCGGGTGGCGGCGCGGGCGGCGTCCTTGTGGTCGGGCTGGACCGCATCTTCGAGGTCGACGATGACCGCGTGTGCGCCACTTGCCAACGCCTTGTCGATGCGTTCGGGTCGGTCACCCGGTACGAAGAGATAACTGCGTTCGATCATGGCGTGCATCCGATGAAGTCGAGAGATCAGGCGGCGCCCGTTGCCGCCGGCTGGCGTCCGCCGCGCAGCAGCGCCACGGTGCAGACGGCCGTGGCCAGGGCCAGCGCCACGAAGCCGGCGCGGTAGCTGCCGAACAGCGTGGCCAGAAGGCCGAAGACCGGCGGGCCGAGGACCACCCCGAAATAGGTGACGGCCAGCGTTCCGCCGGTGGCGATGCTGGCCTGCCCCGGCGGCGCCTGACGGGCCGCCTCGGCGAGGTACACGCCGTTCCAGCCGATCGCCGAGGCACCAAAGAGAACCAGCACCGCCAGCACCAGAACGGCAGGAACCCGGGTCGTGAGCAGCGCCGTCGCGAGCGCCGCCAGGCACATCATCAGCGACAGGACCGTGAGCATCCGGCGCGCGCCCAGCAGGCGATCCGCCACGTAGCCCCACAGCACCCGGCCGGTGACGCCGCCGACCTGCACCAGCGACAGCACCAGCCCGGCCGCCACCAAGCCGTAGGACAGAACGGCATCGAGGTAGGTGACCAGGTAGGCCGTGAGCGAGAGCTGGCACATCGAGAAGACGAAGGAACACCCGGCCAGCATGCGTAGCCCCGGATGCGAGAGCACCAGCCGCACCGGGCGCGCGAGATGCCCGAGCGACGGCTTCTGGCTCGGATCGCGGTCGGCGTCCAGGCTGCCGCGCAGCGATTGCGCGACCACCGCGCACAGGACATTGGCGGTCGCAGCCACCAGCAGCGCGGCCTGCCAGCCGCCCCACAGCAGCAAGCCAGGCACGGCGGCGCCAGCCACCACGCCGCCCAGGGGCACGCCGGTCTGCTTGAGCGAGAACACCAGGGACATGCGATGTGCGGGCGTCGTGCGGGCCAGCAGGTGGGAGCTGGCCGGCGTGATCGGGCCGTACCCGAGGCCGATCAGGAAGGCGCCCGCGGCGATGGCCGCCAGCGATGGCAACGCCGACAGCGCCAGCCCCGCCGCGCACAGCAGCAGGCCGACCTGGCTCATGCGAATGGCGCCGAAGCGCTTCACCGCCGTGCCTGCGGCCAGGCTCGTCAGGATGGCGCCGCCATAGACGATGGCAATGTACAAGCCGGTGTAGGCCGGCGAGATGCCTAGCGCTTGCGCCACCACGGGCGCCATCACGGGGAGGGTCAACACCGCTGCCGACACCAGCACCTGGATGGCCGTGGTGATGGCCAGCGGCATCAAGGACCGATCCTTCATCGACTGCCCGCCTCCCAATCGCGGCGCAGCATGGTGTTGTAGCTGAACCGATCGGCCGGGTGCGTGCTCTCGGAGACTTCCACCAGTTGCCCGTGGCGATTGCGATAGCGGCGGCAGATCCAAAGCGCCGGGCTGCGCGGCACAGCCTGCAGCGCGGCAGCCTGTTCGCGGCCCAAGGCCACGGCGCGGATCTCCTGCTCGACCGCCACCACGCGTTCGCCGAACTGTTCCTCGATCGCCGCATGCACCGCACCTCGCAGCGGCCCCATGATCCCGCGAATCGCGCGAAAGGCCGGATGGAGCCACAGCTCGGTGGTGCAGATTGGCAGTGGCTGCGCGGCGGCATGGCGACGGCCGCGCAGGTGCAGCCAGGTCTCGCCAACGCCGGCCTCCAGCTTGTCGGCCTGCAGGGCGTCCACTTCGACCGTGTCGCTGCTTTCGATCACCAGCGTGGTGTCGGTCGCGTACTGGTAGAGGTCGCTGACGTCCGCGATGTTCTGCCGATAGCCGCCCGCCTGGGCCGAGACCGCCTTGACCGTGGTGCCGACGCGGGGCTGACGCACCACCAGGCCGAGTTGCACCAGCCGGCGCAGCGCCTCGCGCGCGGTGGCGCGGCTCACACCGAACTGCTCGCACAACTCCTGCTCGGTGGGCAGTTGCGAACCCACGGGGTACTTGCCGCTCTCGATCTCGTTGAGCAGGGTCTTGGCCAACTGCATGTAGCGTGGCTGAGGCGACCCCAGCGAAGCGATCTGCGGGGCGGGGACGTTGTAGCTGTTCTCGGTCATTCGGCGATTGTGCGGGGTGCTGCGATCCGTCCGGCAGGTTTCAGATCGCGCCCGTGCTGCGCATCTGCGCGATCTGCTGTGCGCTGAAGCCGGCCTGCTGCAGCACGCTGTCCGTGTGCTCGCCCATGGCGGGAGCCGGTCTCGTCGGATGGGGGCCGGCGCGAACGGGTGACGCCACCATGCGCACCGGGCCGCTGGCGTGTTCGAAGTTCAGCAGCAGTTCCTGCTCGGCCACGAAATCGCTCTCCAGCGCCTGCGCCACGTCGTACACGGGCGCGGCCGGCACCTTGCCGGCGAAGCGCTTCATCCACGCTTCCGTGGTGGCGGTCTGCAGCACGGCGTCGAGCTCCTGCGTGATGCGGTCGCGGTGGGCCAGGCGGTCGGCAAAGGTCTTGAATTCCGGATCGTCGATCCATTCGGGCTTGCCGATGCACTGCGCCAGCACGGTCCAGAACTTCTCCTTGTTGCACATCAGGAAGATCCACCCGTCCTGTGTCTTGTAGAGCTGGCTCGGCGTCAGCGAGGGATGGCTGGAGCGCGTCTCGCGGCCGATCGCGCGGCCTGCATTGAGGTACCAGGTCGCCACGTAGGCCAGGTTGTGCAGCGCCACGTCGAACAGGCTGACATCGATGTCCCGGCCCACGCCGCTGGCGCGTGCGCCGACCACGCCGGCGAGCAGGCCCATGGCGGCGGTGGTGCCGGTCATCAGGTCGATGATCGACAGTCCCATGCGCGCGGGCGGACCGTCCGGTTCGCCGGTGAGCGAGAGATAGCCGGCCTCGGCCTGCATCAGGTAGTCGTAGCCTGGCCAAGCGGCCCGCGAACCGGTGCGGCCGTAGGCCGACAGGTGGCCGCAGACCAGCGAGGGATTCACGTCCTTCAAGTGCGCGTAGGTGAGGCCGAGCTTGGCCGGCAGGTCGCCGCGCAGGTTGTTGAACACGACGTCGGCCTTGCTCGCGAGGCGGCGCAGCGCCTCCTGGCCCTCGGGCTTCTTCAGGTCGAGCGTGATGCTCTTCTTGTTGCGGTTGAAGGATTGGTAGAAGTGGCTGTCGCCGGGCCCGAAATAGTGCGGGCCGACGGCGCGACCGACGTCGCCACCATCGTGCGGGTTCTCGATCTTGATCACCTCGGCGCCGAGGTCGGCCAGGTGCTGGGTGCCGAACGGGCCGGCGCCGTACTGCTCGACGGCGATGATGCGAAGCCCGGCGAGCGGCAGCCCGGCGGGTGCGTCGGCATGCGCCTGCACGGTCTCGCGCGCCATTGCGTGGGCCAGCGATTCGGGCGCGTTCATGCCGGGTTCCTCTCGATCAGTTGCTTGGCGATGATGATGCGCTGCAGTTCGTTGGTGCCCTCGCCGATCAGCAGCAACGGCGCGTCGCGGTACAGGCGCTCGATGTTGTATTCCTTGGAGTAGCCGTAGCCGCCGAAGATGCGCATCGCGTCGAGGGCGTTCTCCTGCCCTGCCTCCGTGGCGAAGTACTTGGCCATGCCAGCTTCCATGTCGCAGCGGTCGCCGCGGTCGTAGGCCTCGGCAGCGGCGTTCACCAGCAGGCGCGCGGCCTGGGTGCGGGTGGCCATTTCGGCCAGCTTGAGCTGGATCGCCTGGTGCTCGGCAATCGGCTTGCCGAAGGTCTTGCGCACCTGCGCATAGGCCACCGCCTCGTCGAGCGCCGCCTGGGCGATCCCGAGCCCGCGCGCCGCGACGTTGATGCGGCCCAGCTCCAGTCCGCCGAGCACCTGCTGCAGGCCCTTGCCTTCCACGCCGCCGACCAGCCGGTCGACCGGAACGCGATAATTCTCGAATGCGAGCGCGCAGGTGTCGATGCCCTTGTAGCCGAGCTTCTCGAGCTTCTTGCTGACAATGAAGCCCTCGCCCTTCTCCGCGATCAGCAAGCTCATGCCCTTGTGCCGCGGCTGGGCCTTGGGGTCGGTTTTCACGAGCAGCGCGAGGCAGTTGCCGTGCAGGCTGTTGGTGATCCACATCTTGCTGCCGTTGACCACGTAGTGGTCGCCGTCGCGCACGGCCACCGTGCGGATGGCCTGCAGGTCGGTGCCGGCATCCGACTCGGTCAGGCCGACGCCGCCGCGCAGCTCGCCGCTCGCGAAGCGCGGCAGGTAGTGGCGCTTCTGTTCTTCGGTGCCGGCGCGCTGCACCGCCATGGCCATGATCAGGTGCGAGTTGATGATGCCGGAGATCGACATCCACACGCGCGACATGCGTTCGATGATCTTGGCGTAGGTACGGGTCGACAGGCCCAGGCCACCGTATTCGGTGGCGATGAGACAGCCGAACAGGCCCATCTCCTTCATCTTCTCGACGATCTCGGCCGGGTACTCGTCGTCGTGCTCGAGCTGGTGGACGTGCGGCTTGACCTCCACCGTCAGGAATCGCTCCAGCATGTCGAGGATCAGTTCCTCCTGCTCGGCATCGTGGACGACGGGTTGGTGGCGAGCGTTCATGCGTGTTTCTCCGTTCGGGCGGGACGGCCCAGCAGTTGGGCCAGTTCGGCCGTGTCGCCGCGCTCGATGTCGAGCACGGCATTGAGGATGTGGTCGGCGTGCGCGCGGGGCACCGCGCGGGTCGCGTTGTCGATGAACTTGCGCACGATGTCTTCGCCGCTGATCGGGCGCCCCTCGGCGCCCCGGTTGACCGGTTCGGCATGTCGCAGCACGCGGCCGTCGCTGAGCTCGACGATCACCTCGCCGCCGAAGTAGCGCGGGAAGTCGGCCGTGGGATCGGCCTCGCAATCCACCAGCGCGGCCAGCGCCAGGGTCTGCGCGTCTTCGTAGGCGCGTGGCTCCAGCGCGTCGAGCGTGAAGCTGCCGAAGCGCAGGCCGGTGGCCACCGAATAGGGAACGCTGAACTGCGCCTCGTAGGCGTTGGCGGGGCGCCGCTTGTTCTCGATCGGCTCGCACACCGTCTTCATCGCGCCGGCCGGCACCCGTGCCACGATGCGGCGCACCGGCGCGCCCCGCCAGTCCGCATGCAGGTGACTCGCGGCGTCGGCGCAAGCGTGCGTGAAGTGGCAGGCCGGCACCGGCTTGACCGCGACGCGCTCGATCTCCCACTCCGCGCCCAGGCCGGCGCTGGCCAGCGACAGGTCGCACAGTTCCGCCAGCGGACCGAGGTGGCTGCGGTACAGGCCGAAGCGGCCCTCGTACGCGGCGCGCGTTCCGACGAACCCGTTCTTCGCGAGGGTTGCCGCGGTGATGCCGGCAGCGCCGGCCCAGCCCGGGTGAATTCGCTTGGTCCAGGCGCCGTCCTGCAGGAACTCGAGGCTGCCCGAGGCGAAGGACAACGCGATGCCCTGCGCATCGGTGGCGATGTCGGGCGACAGGCGCATCAAGCGCGCGGCCGCGAGTGCGCAGCCGAAGGTGCCGATCAGCCCGGTCGGATGAAAGCCGACCTGGTGAAAGCCGCCCTTGGCCGCGGCGCCCAGGCGGGTCGCGGTTTCCATGCCGACGATGTAGCTTGCCAGCAGCTGCGCGCCGGAGGCCCGCAGCCGCGTGGCCAGCCCGAGGGCGGCCGGCAGCACCGAGGTCGTCGCATGGATCACGCCTGCCGGATGGGTGTCGTCGAAGTCGAGTCCATGCACCAGCAGCGCGTTCATGATCACCGCGTCGCGCAGCGGCAGGTCCTGTCCGTAGCCGATGACGGGCGTGTCGCCGCCGGGCCCGGCGAGTTCGCGCAAGCCTGCCAGGGTGGCGCGCGAGAAGTCCCACTGCGTGCTGGCCAGTGCGATGCCGAGCGCATCGAGCATCAGGTGGGCAGCGCGCGAACGCACGGCCTCGGGAACGGCGGCCAGTTCCAGGCCGGTGGCGAAGTCGGAGAGCCGGCTCGAAAGCGTGGTGGCGGCAGCGCGTGCCGCGGGTTCGGCGTGGGTCATGGTCGCTTCAATCCACCTTCGCGCCGGAGAGCTTGACCGCGAGCGCCCATTTGTCGATCTCGGACTGGATGTAGCGGGTGAACTCGTCGGGCTTCATCACCGAAGGCTCGGCGCCCAGCGCGTTGAGCTGGTCGCGCACGTCCGGGGCATCGCGCCAGTGGGCTTGCAGGGCCTTGTTGAGCGTGTCGATCACCTCCTGCGGCGTGCCCTTGGGCGCCGCCAGGCCCACCCAGGCCGGGGCCTCGAAGTTGCCGAGGCCCGCCTCGGCGATGGTCGGCACGTCGGGCGCCGCCGGGTTGCGCTTCTTGGACGCCACCGCCAGCACGCGGACCTTGCCGGTGCGCATGTGCGGCAACAGCGCCGGGCCGGTGTCGATCATCACCTGCACCTGACCCGCGATCAGGTCGGTGACCGCGGCCGGGCTGCCCTTGTACGGAACGTGCGTGAGTTCGATGCCCTGCGCATGCTTGAACAGCTCCATCGTCAGGTGGCTGGTCACGCCGCTGCCGGCCGAGCCGTAGTTGATCTTGCCGGGCGACGCCTTGGCCAGGCTCACCAGGTCGGCCGCGGTCTGTGCCTGGAAGGCGGGGTTGACGGCGAGGAAAAGCGGCACCACCGCCAGCAGGCTCACGGGCTGGAAGTCGCGCAGCGGATGGTAGGTGAGCTTGGAATAGAGACTCGGATTGATGGCCATCGTGCCGCTCGAGCCCACGAGCAGCGTGTAGCCGTCGGGCGCCGCCTTGGCCACGGTCTCCGAGCCGATGATGCCGGCCGCGCCGGCCTTGTTGTCGACCACCACCGGCTGGCCCAGGGCATCCTGCAGCTTCTTCGCCGCGACGCGGGCGATCATGTCGGTGGCCTGCCCGGCCGGAAAGCCGACCACGAGGCGGATCGGGCGGTCCGGGTAGACGGCATGGGCCGCGGTCGCCGCCAGGGCGAAGGCCGCGGCGACGGCCTTGGCGAGCAGCGTGAAGGTCTTCTTGGGGGGCATCGGTTTGTCTCCTCGATGGATGGAAGGTGAATGCGAACGCGCGTCGTTCAGTCGCCCACGCCCGAGCCCCGCCGGGGTATCAAAGACATGCGGATGAATTCCATGACCATCACCCCGTCCTGATTCAGGCCGCGGGTGCGCGTGGTGACGATGCCTTGCGAGGGGCGGCTCCTGGATTCGCGCACCTCCAGCACCTCCGACTCGGCGTACAGCGTGTCGCCCGGGAAGACGGGGGCGGTGAGCTTGATCTCCTTCCAGCCCAGGTTGGCGATCGCCTTCGCGCTGACATCGTTGACCGTCATGCCGAGCACCACCGCCAGCGACAGGCCGCTGTTGACCAGCGGCCTCTTGAACTCGCTCTTGGCCGCGAAGTTCGCGTCGCAGTGCATCGGATGCGCGTTCATCGTCATCAGCGAGAAGTTGATGTTGTCGGACTCCGTGATGGTCCGGCCCGGCCGGTGCTCGTAGACATCGCCGACCACGAAGTCCTCGAGGTAGCGGCCATAGCTGGCGACATAGCGCTGCGGTTGGGTTTGGACGGCGGTGAGCATCGGATCCTCTGGAAGTGGCGGGATTTGGTTGAATTGGCTATTTGTACGTACAAATGATAGGGCGGCGGGTGTCGTCTGCTCCCGGGGAATACCCTAGGGTGGCGCAACCGCGCCGTTCTGATAATGCGCATTACCAACCTAGTAATACGCATAACCCTTTCATGAGCACCGTCCGGCGCCTGACCCAGCAGGACATCGCCAAGCTCGCGGGCGTGAGCCAGGCGACGGTGTCCCTGGTGCTCAACGACGCCGGCAACACGTTGGTGCGCATCCCGCCGGAAACCCGCGAGCGGGTGCAGAAGATCATTCGCGAGACCGGCTACGTGCCGGACCCGATCGCCCGGCGCATGGCCAGGGGGTCGAACCGGATCCTGGGCGTGTTCACCTACGAGCCGGCCTTCCCGAACGCCCACGCCGACTTCTTCCTGCCCTTCCTGTTCGGCATCGAGGAGGAGGCGCAGGCGCGTGGCTACGACCTGCTGCTCCTGACCGGCGCCGGTCAGGGCGCGCAGCGCAAGATCTTTGCCGAGGAGAGCCGGTTGCGCATCGCCGATGGCTGCATCGTGCTGGGCAAGACCTTCGACCGGACGGAACTCGCGCGGCTGGTGGCCGGCGACTACCCCTTCGTTGCCATCGGCCGTCGCGAGCACGCGGGCGGGCCCGTGCCCTTTGTCGGCGGCGACTACGCCACCGCGACCGCGGCGCTGGTGCGGCAGGCGCAGGAACTGGGCCATCGGCGCCTGGCCTATCTGGGCGCCATCGGCCCGGCCGAATCGCCGCAGGATCGCTGGACGGGCTTCAAGGCGGCGCTCGGTGCCGACCTCGAACTGGTCCTGCAACTGCCGGACACGCCGCCCGACGATGGACAACTGCTCGACGCGTTGCTCGCCAGCGGCGCGACCGCCGCCTTCTGCGTGGAGTTGGCCGATGCGGTGCGCCTCGAACGCGCGGCCCGGGCGCGCGGGCTTGGCCTGCCCGACGATCTCTCGGTCGTGGCGCTGGGCTCGCACATCCGCACGGAAGGCAGCGGCACGCGCTTCGCGTCGTTCGTCGTGCCGCGCGAGGAGATGGGCCGCCAGGCCACCGCGATGCTGGTGCGCCGTGTCGAAGGCGGCACGGCGCAGGCAGTGCAACAGGTGCTGCTGCCCTGCGAGCCGATCCGTGGCGAGACGCTCGGCCCCGCAAGGCCGCACTGAACTTCACCCCAAGGAACAACGACGCATGCGAGCGATGAAGACGGACATCCTGGTGGTCGGTGGCGGCCTCGGCGGCGTGGCGGCAGCGCTGGGCGCGTTGGAGGCCGGCCGCACGGTGGTGATGAGCGAGGAGTACGACTGGATCGGCGGCCAGCTCACGAGCCAGGCGGTGCCGCCCGACGAGCACAGCTGGGTCGAGCAGTTCGGCGTCACGCGCCGCTACCGTACGCTGCGCGATGGCATTCGCCGCTACTACCGGGACCACTACCCGCTCACCGCCGCCAGCCGCGCGTGGGCCGCGCTGAATCCGGGCGCCGGCTGGGTCAGTCGCCTCTGCGCGGAGCCGCGCGTCGGGCTGGCGGTGCTCGAAGCCATGCTCGCGCCCCATCGCGGCGCCGGCCGCCTGACCGTGCTGCAACCCTACCGCCCGGTCGCGGCCGACACGCAGGGCGACACGGTGCGCGCGGTGACCTTGCGCCATCGCGACACGCAGGACGAGATCACGGTCGCCGCCGCCTACGTGGTCGATGCCACCGAACTCGGCGACCTGATGCCGCTGACCCGTTGCGACTACGTGACGGGCTTCGAGAGCCAGGCCGACACGGACGAGCCGAGCGCTCCGGCCACGGCGCAGCCGCACAACGTGCAGGCGGTGTCGATCTGCTTCGCGATCGACCACGTCGACGGTGACCACACAATCGACAAGCCGCGCAACTACGACTTCTGGCGCGCCTACCGGCCGCACTTCTGGGGCGGCCCGCTGCTGGGCTTGAAGGCGCCCAACCCGCGGACCCTGGAGATCGCCGAGCGATCGTTCACCCCGAACCCCGACGACGATCCGCTGCAGGTCGATGCCGACCAGCGCAAGAGCGGCGGGGACCAGAACCTGTGGACTTTCAGGCGCATCGCGGCGCGGCGCAACTTCACGCCGGGCGCCTACGCCTCGGACATCTGCCTGGTGAACTGGCCCATGATCGACTACATGGAGGGCTCGATCCTCGATGTGTCCGAGGCCGAGAAGACGCGCCACCTGCAGGCCGCGGCCGAGCTCTCGCGCGCGGTCTTCTACTGGCTGCAGACCGAGGCGCTGCGCGCCGATGGCGGCGCGGGATTTCCCGGACTGCGCCTGCGCGGGGACGTGACCGGCACCGCGCACGGCCTGGCAATGGCACCCTACATCCGGGAAAGCCGGCGCATCCTGGGCGTCACGCGCATCGTCGAGCAGCATCTGTCGCACGCCGTGCGCGGCGACCAGGGCGCCGTGCGCTACCGCGACAGCGTCGGGATCGGCATGTACCGCATCGACCTGCACCCCTCCACGGGCGGCGACAACTACATCGACGTGCCGTCCTGCCCCTTCGAGATCCCGCTCGGCGCCTTGCTGCCGCGTCGCCTGACAAACCTGCTGGCCGGCGGCAAGAACATCGCGACCACGCACATCACCAACGGCTGCTACCGGCTGCACCCGGTGGAATGGAACGTCGGCGAAGTGGCCGGGATGCTGGCCGCGCATTGCCTCGACCACGACACCACGCCGCACCAGGTGCAGGCCGACGACGCTCGACTCGCCGCCTTCCAGGCGCTGCTCGCGCGCGCCGGCGTCGAGACGCGCTGGCCCGACGTGCGCGCCTACTGAGACACCGACCGCTTCGCAGACACCGAGGAGACCCGAACCATGCCCCACCCCAAGACGTTCGTGAGCTTGCGCGCCATCGCCGGCGGCCTGGCCCTGTCGCTGGCCCTCGCGGCCGGCGCATCGGCCGAGACCCGGCTGCGCATGACCATCTGGAGCGCCAACGAAGCGCACCTGAAGCTCTTCAACGGCATCGCCGAGGGCTTCAAGAAGGAGAACCCCGAGGTCACGGTCAGTTTCGAATCGCTGCCCTTCGAGACCTACACGACCGCACTGACCACGCAGATCGCCGGCGGCAACGCCCCCGACATGGCCTGGATCTTCGAGACCACCGCCTTTGACTTCGTCAACTCCGGCGCCCTCATGCCGCTGACCAAGACGCTGGCGGCCACGCCGGGCTACAACCTCGGCGAGATCAGCCCGTCGGCCACCGAGCGCTGGTCCAGGGGCGGCATGCTCTACGCCTACCCCTTCTCGACCTCGCCCTTCGCGGTGTTCGTCAACAACGACCTGATCCGCAAGGCCGGCGCCAAGACCCCGGCCGAGCTGATCGCCGCCGGGCAGTGGACCTGGCCCGCCGCCATCGCGACGGCGCAGGCGGTCGCGCAAGGCGGCAAGGGCGGCCTGGTGGTGCGCGACTTCAACTACCAGGCCTGGCAGTACCTGTCCTCGGTCTGGAATGCTTGGGGCGCCGCGCCCTGGAGCGCCGACGGCAAGCGCTGCACGTTCACCGACAAGCCCATGGTCGACGCCCTGGGATTCATCCACGACGCGATCTTCACGAAGAAGGCGATCCCCGGACCCGGCCAGAACGTCGACTTCTTCGCGGGCGATGCCGCCATGACGATCACGCAGATCAGCCGGGCCTCGCTCCTGCCCAAGGACCATCGCTTCGATTGGGACCTGGTGCCGCTGCCCAAAGGCACCACGGGCGACTACGCGATCGTCGGCCAGGCCGGCATCGGCGTCCTGCAGTCGGGCAAGAACGCCGCCACGGCGGCCGCGTTCGTCGCCTACATGACCAACCCCGAGAACTCGGCCAAGCTCGCGCAGTTCTTCCCCTCGGCGCGCAAGTCCCTGCTCAACGCCGAAGTGCTCGGCAAGACCAACGCCCTGCTCTCGCCCGCACAGCTCGACAAGGTCGTGATCTCGGGCATCGCGACCGGCAAGGTGATGCCGGCGCACACGGACTTCGCGCGCCTGCAGCAGATGGTGCGCTCCGGCCTCGATGCCGTGTGGCAACCCAAGGCCGACATTCCGGCGGCGACGCGCGCGATCTGCGCCCAGATCGACCCGCTGCTTGCGAAGTAAGGCACCGCCGCCAGCGCGCGACACCCCGCCGGACTGCACCCATGGCACGATCAGCCGATCCCGCTTCCGAACGGCCGACGCCCCCGCCGCGGCCGTTCTGGACGATCGCGCGACGCGACAGCGTGGCGGGGTGGCTCTTCGCCGCACCGCAACTGGCGGGCACGCTCGTCTTCGTGCTCGCTCCGCTGGTGCTGGTGTTCTGGTACTCGCTGCACGAATGGAACGTGCTGGCCAACACCTTCAGCTACACCGGCGCCGGCAACTATGAGCAGCTCTGGAGCGACCCTTCGCTTCCGGGCGTACTGCTGGCCTCGGCCTTGTTCTCCAGCGGGCTGGTGGTCCTGAACATGAGCCTGGCCCTGCTGCTCGCCGTGCTGCTGAACCAGAAGCTGGCGGGCATCACGGTGTTGCGCACGCTGTTCTTCTCGCCCGTGGTGGTCTCGCTGGTCGCCTGGACCATCGTCTGGGGCTTCCTGCTGCAGCACAACGGCGGCATCAACGGCACGCTCAGGCTGCTGGGCATCGAAGGCCCGAACTGGCTGCGCACGCCCACCACCGCGATGCTGTCGGTGATCGTGGTGCAGGTGTTCAAGAACGTCGGGCTCAACATGGTGCTCTTCCTCGCCGCGCTGCAGGGCGTTCCGCGCGAGCTCTATGAAGCTGCGCGCATCGACGGCGCGCCGCGCTTCAAGCAGTTCCGTCGCATCACGCTGCCGCTCATCAGTCCGACGATCCTGCTGACGTCCATCATCACGATCGTCGGCTCGCTGCAGGTATTCGCGCAGATCGCGGTGCTGACGCAAGGCGGGCCGGGCGTGTCCACCACGGTGCTGGTGTACTACCTGTACCAGCAGACCTTCCAGTTCCATCGCTTCGGCTACGGCTCCACGCTCGCCATCGTGCTGTTCGCGATCGTGGCGCTGCTGACCCTGGCCCAGTGGCAGATGCGCAAGAAGTTTGTTTTCCATGAACAGTGAGATGCCCGCACGCATGAAGGTCGCGCTGTACGGGCTGATCTGCGTCTTGCTCGTCCCCTTCGTGTTCCCGACCTGGTGGATGGTGACGTCGTCGCTCAAGCCGATCAGCGACATCTTCGTGTTTCCGCCGCAGCTGTTTCCGACGCATCCGGACTGGAGCACCTACACGCAGGTGTTCACGATCCAGCCCTTCGCGCAGCAGTACTGGAACTCGGCCTGGATCGCGGCCGTGGTGACCGCCGGAACGCTCGCCGTGTCGTCGATGGCGGGTTACGCCTTCGCGCGCATCCGCTTCCCCGGGGCCAATGCCTTGTTCATGGTCGTGTTGACCGGGCTGCTGATCCCTTCCGAGGTGACCATCGTGCCGCTGTTCCGGATGTTCCTGAAGCTGGGCTGGGTCAACACGCACTGGCCGCTGGTGCTGATACCGATCTTCGGCGCGCCCAGTGTGTTCGCGACCTTCGTCATGCGCCAGTTCTTCATCGCGCTGCCGCAGGAGCTGGAGGAAGCCGCGCGGGTGGACGGGCTCGGGCGCTTCAAGATCTTCCGCACCATCGCGCTGCCGCTCGCGCGGCCGGCGCTGGCGTCGGTGGCGATCTTCACCTTCCTGCACAGCTGGAACCTGTACCTGGAGCCGATCGTGTTCCTGTCGACGCCCTCGAAGTTCACACTGCCGCAGGCACTCACGCAGTACACCGACGCCTACGGCGGGCCGATGTGGAACATCCAGCTGGCCGCGGCCACGCTCACGGCGCTGCCGATCCTGATCGTCTTCGTGCTGGCGCAGAAGCAGTTCGTCGAAGGCCTGGCCCACACCGGGCTCAAGGGCTAGCTCTTTCCTCCAGACCCACTTCATGGCAGCCGTCCTTCTCTCCGGAATCCAGAAGCGCTTTGGCGCCGTGCAGGTCATTCACGGCCTGGACCTGCACATCCAGGACGGCGAGTTCGTGGCGCTGGTGGGGCCCTCGGGCTGTGGCAAGTCGACGTTGTTGCGCCTGATCGCAGGGCTGGAAGCCGCCACGCACGGCCGCATCCACATCGGCGGGCGCGACGTGACCGACCTCGATCCGAAGGACCGCGACATCGCGATGGTGTTCCAGAACTACGCGCTCTATCCGCACATGACGGTGGCGGCCAACATGGGCTTCTCGCTGGAGCACCGCGGCCGGCCGCGCTCGGAGATCGACCAGCGCGTGCGCTGGGCGGCCGACCTGCTGGGGCTGGCCCAGCTGCTCGCGCGCTACCCGCGCCAGCTCTCGGGCGGCCAGCGCCAGCGCGTCGCCATGGGGCGCGCCATCGTGCGCGATCCGCAGGTGTTCCTGTTCGACGAGCCCCTGTCCAACCTGGATGCGAAGCTGCGCATCGTCATGCGCGGCGAGATCAAGGGCCTGCACCAGCGGCTGCGGACCACCACGGTCTATGTCACGCACGACCAGGTCGAGGCGATGACGATGGCCGACCGCATCGTGGTGCTCAACGCAGGCCGGGTCGAGCAGGTGGGCTCGCCGCTCGAATTGTTCGACCGCCCGGCCAATCGGTTTGTGGCGGGGTTCATCGGCTCGCCGGCGATGAACTTCATCGCCGGCCGCTGCACGCCCACGGGCTTTGCGGGCGCCGGCGTCACATGGCCTCTTGCTCCGGCCGCCCATCCCATGCATCCGGGACGCGAGGCCGTCTGCGGCGTCCGGCCCGAGCATTTCGAGATCTGCCTGCCCGGCGAAGGCATGGCAGCGCGGGTGCTGCTGGTGGAGCCGCTGGGCTCCGAGACGCAACTGAGCCTGCGACTGGGCGAAGCGCAGGTGATCGCCCTGTTCCACGAGCGCCTCGCCATGGCGCCGGGCGACGTGCTGCACCTGCGGCCGAAGGAGGGTGCGGTGCATCTGTTCGACGCAGCAAGCGGCCTGCGGATGGACGGGGCGTCCGACGCCCCACGCTGATCTCCGGCCGTGCCGCTCACGGATCAGGAATCCCCGTCCGCGTTGGTCGACGAGACCGTGCGGCGGAACCTGGATGAGGGAAGAAGCCGAGCGCGGTGAGGCCTGCCCGTCGCCCCGAAGCTGGGCATCACGCAAGCAGCAGCGGCATACCGGGGTCGCCCTTCTGCATGGCGCGCTGGTAGGCCTCCCGGCCTGCGATGCGCTGCAGGTAGGCCAGGATGCTCGGATACGGCCCGAGGTCGAACGGCATGAAGTACCGCATCGTCGTCAACGAGAAGACCGTCATGATGTCCGCAGCGGAGAAGCTCTCACCGGCCAGGAACGGCACGTTGCCGAGCCGCTTCTCGATCAGCGCGAAAGCGCCCACCAGGCGGCCGCCCAGGCGGGCGGCGATGGGGTTGTCGTCCGGCAGGTTCAGTCTGCGCAGGATCATGTTGCGACCCATGTTCGGCTGGAAGTTCCCGTTGGCGTAGTGCCACCAGAAGAGGTAGTGCGCATAGTCCGGGTGATCCGGTCCGAGCGTCAGCCGCCCGTTGCCGTACTTCGCGATGATGTATTCGACGATGGCACCCGACTCCGCAAGCAGGAGATCCCCGTCGCTGATCACGGGCGCCGTGCCGAGCGGGTGCAGCGCGACCAGTTCCGGCGGTGCCAGCGCGGTGACCGCATCCCGCACGTAGTGCCTGAGTTCGTAGGTCAGGCCGAGCTCCTCGCACAGCCACACGATACGCTCTGATTGCGACTTGCCGAGATGATGGACGGTCAGCACGGTGCTTCCTTGAGACTGGGACGATGGATCATCGCAGGGGTGCGGGTTCAGCCCTCCCGGAACGCAGCGGCTGCGGTCAGAATGCGACCCGCTGCGGCTCGGCCTCTCCGGGTCGACGGCGCGATCGGATGACACCCCGCCGGGAACTCGCCCGCTCCGTCGCGCTGGCGTGTGAGCGGGTCCATGGCCTCGGAGCGGACGCCTGTTGTTGCCGCTGCAAACGTTCCCCTCCTTGGCTTCAAGGCCCGTGGCGAGCGGCGGCGCGGACGGCGAGGGCCGCAAAAGTCGACCTTGTCCTATTAAACTTTCGTTCTAATAATGGAACGTTCGACGCCTCCATCGGCGCCCTCCCTTCCCATGAAGCTTCTTCCCTCGACCGAACTGTTCATCGATGCGGCCCGCGTCGAGTTCGAACCCCTGGTCGGGATGTGGCCGAAAAGCATTGGCGGCAAGGTCCTCCCCATCGGAGCGTCGGTCTTCGGCGATCTGTTCTTTCAGAGGCCCGAGGGCAACGTACAGAAGCTGGACGTGATCGAAGGCGGTGTGCATCACGCGGCCTTTCATCTCGGGGAATTCACGCTGTTGCTGGGCTCGCAGTACTGGCGTGACACCCACTTGATGAGCCATGGCGCGGGTCTGGCCCGGCGCCGAGGCCTCGCCCGACGGAAGGGGCAGTTCTTCGGCTTTACCAGGCACCCCTTTCACGACGGCCGGATCGACTGGAATTCGCTGACCTGCTTCGACGCGGTGGAGTGGCACGCGATCTGTGCAAAGGCGCTGGACAGGCGACCCGGGCCAACCGGTTCCCAGACTCGCACCGCCCGGGTTCGACGGCCCGTCGACGGCTGATGCGGACGACGACGAGCCACCAACTGGCTTCGTGAAGGAAGCGGGATGCGATTCCAGGCGACAGTCCAGGCTGTCGTGCGCGTCCGCGGCAAGGTGGTCGGGCAGGTTCGCGACGCCATGGCCGCCCGGAAGCCGCGCTGGATCACGCCCCGTCGCGGTTTGGGATCACCGGCCATGATCGCCTCCACGCGCACCGTTCACCGCGGCGCCGCGCAAAAAAAGGACCCGCAGGCCCTTTCATCCGGTGGCGAAGTCGCTCAGCCGATTCGAACTGCGACGGCGGCGGAAGCGGCTATGACGACCCCTACAAACACCATCAGCGCCACGGACCAGGCGCGCCTGGCGTGCAGAACGGGTCCCGCGGACGAACCGGAGAGCTTCGCGATCCAGAGAAGCGCTCCCGAAATGACACTCAAGGCAGCCGCAAGGACGAGGAAGGTGGCGAAGTCCGCCCCCACCGGGCCGGCATAGAAATTGGCGCGACTGACGGGCACGACGAGGGTAAAGATCAAAAACATGACCGACCCGGCGACGACGATCCAGGACACTGCTTGCGACAGCGACGCGAGAATCCGCTGCGCAGACCATTCCGATGGCCAGGTGAGCGGGCGCAGGTCAACGCGAGCGAAAGGAGACGCCTGCTTGACGTCCTCATTCGTAACACTTCGGGATGCGGCCTCGGTAAACATGGGTCTCATCGTAGCCCTTCGGTAAAAACCCGTCCAGCCAAGGTTTTCCATCGAGTTTCGCTATCGCCCGCGATTGCCGCATAGTAGAAGTGACCCTCTCCCCGCCTCATCTGGTCCACCAGGATCGGCGTCGCCTTCACCAGTTCCCAGGAGGACATTCCTGCATAGATCGGGTCGCCATGCTCGGCGAGATTGATCACGACGACCTTCCGGATGTGCCGGTTTCGCTGGAGGGCATGGAGAAAGTCTACGTCGATCGGACTTCCGATCAGCACGAGGTGGTCAATGTCGTGCCCGATCGACGCATAGTAGTTTGCCGTCTGCGCTGCAAGGAGCGAGCCATAGGAATAGCCGATGAGGTTGAACTGCCTGCCCCCGCCGTTCATTCCGCGAATCGACCAGGTTCGGGATTGCTCCTCGAATCGATAGGTCGAGCCAGCCCGCAACGCGTCGATGAACATGCCTGCCGGGCCGACGTACGCGCGCGCCGATGAATCGAAACCGACATACAAGTTGCGGAGGCCTGCCTCCTCGAGAGCCTGCAGCTGTGGGCTGATGTAGTCGCCGTCCAATCCCGCGCCACCCCAGTAAATCGTCCCCCTGGGACGATCAGCCGCCGCTTGCTGCGTCGTTGCGGTGCTGAGCCGCATCAACGCCGCAGGCGGAGGAGGGTCCGTCAGCACCACGGCCCCCACGACGGCCAACATGCCGCAGATCCATTTCGCTCCTCTCTTCATTGATTTCTGGGTTCCCTCGTCGGTCGAACAGGTCGGCGGCAAGTTGCTGCGCAGCGCTGAAGCTACCCTACCGCGAAGCATTTTGCGCATAAAGCGTCACCTCCTGGCGCCGACACGGCGCGTGGTGTACGGCAACGTGCGCTTCCCGAAAGGCCACCAGGGCGGCTGCGGTCGCAAGGTTGCGCCACCGCGGGTCAGCGAGCACGCCGCACACCCGATGGGACGAACGCTGCGTGGCGTGTCCGAAAAGAACGAACAGGCGCTGCGATGCGGCACACTGGTGCTCTCGTGGAGATGGGCGATGCGCAAGACCTTGCGAGCGGTACTTCTTGACGTCGATGGCACACTGCTCGACAGCAATGACGCGCATGCGCGCAGCTGGGTTGAGGTGCTGGAGCGCCATGGCTTTGCGGCCTCCTTTGCCCAGGTCCGTGCGCTGATCGGCATGGGGGGCGACAAGCTGCTGCCTGAACTCACCGGGATCGATCGGGACCAGCCTTCTCACGCCCGGATGTCCGGGGAGCGCACCGCGCTTTTCGTGGCGCGCTATCTGCCGAGCCTCAAGCCGACGCGCGGCGCGCGCGCGTTGCTGGAACGCATGCTGTCCGAGGGGCTGCAGCTCATCGTCGCCACTTCGGCGGGCCACGAACTGGACGCGCTGCTGAAGCAGGCGGGCGTTGATGACCTCATCGAGCACGCAGCGACTTCGGACGATGCCAGGCATTCGAAGCCGGACGCGGACATCGTTCACGCGGCGCTGGAGAAAGCAGGCGTCGCGGCGCGACATGCCGTGATGCTGGGCGACACACCCTATGACATCGAGGCCGCGCGCCGGGCAGGCGTCGGAACGCTCATCGTTCGCTGCGGCGGGTGGTGGAAGGACGATGCGCTGACGGCCGCCATCGGCATTTACGACGACCCGGCCGACCTGCTGGGGAAATGGCCCGAGCCGTGGCTGTCGCCCTGACGCCCGGTTCGGGGCGCCCGTCCTGTCCGTGTGGCTCGTCCGCTTCGCGCGCGAGCCACCGCTGGCGCGGGTCCGCGGCGGCGGAGTGACGGAAGTCACACCGGCCCTGCGTACTGCGTACTTCGCCAAACCGGGGCCGACGCGTAAATTGGCACCGACATCGCGCACCGGGCGCGATCCAGCATCGGAGCATCGCCATGAAACTCTCTTCGCGCTGCCTGTATTGGTTGACGAGCGCACTTTCGCTGGCGGCGGTGGCCGTCGCGCTGCTGCAGCCGAACCCCGCAGTCGCGGCCGAGCGCGTCGACCTGAGCACGCTTGAGATCCGGATCGTCTGATCGACACGGGATTGCGGTCACAGAGCCACTGAGCGGCGCAATGCCGCATTGATCTGCGCGAGGACGGAAGCCACGCGGAACGTCCAAGGGGCTCTTCGCGCTGAGCCAACGCGCAGCGCTTGCTCGGGGCGTCACGGACTCCTCACAGACCACCCTCGGGAAACGACGCGCGGTAGCCAGCACGTCGGCCGGCACCGATGCCGAGGCCAAGCTGTCGCCAGACCCCACGAAGCGATTTCGACTCACGTCAACAGAGACCCCGCGTCAACAGAGACCGGCCGGCGCAGCCCGCGCATGACCCGCTGCCGCGCCCACCTGGAGGAGAAGAACTGTCACCCGCGGTGCGCGAGCTCCGGCCGCACGCCCTTGTGCAGGACAGCGTTGCCGAGCATCAGAAGATGAAGTGCCAGGGCGCCATGCCGCGCCCGACGGCGTCCGACGCGAGAGACGACGAGACCGCCTTCGCTTGGCTGTGTGACGTGTGCTTCGCCACGGTGTCGATCAAGAGACGGGTCGCCTGACAGCCGTGTGTCCTTGACTGTGTCCTTGATCGCGGGAGGGTGGTGCAGCGTGCGCGGCCCCGTCTCCCGCTCCTTGCCGATAGAAGCTCTATCCGTGCAATTTTTTCTATCCTTGAGTCCGCCCGGATTTGATCTAGGCTGACTTCGTGCATGTGCGGTCGCCCTCGAACTCGCCCCTCGTCGACCCGCAGGCGCCGCGACTCGCGCAATGGGTCACATGCGCAGAAGAGGTCTATGTCTCGCACCATCCGCTCTATCAGTGACCTCGCGCAGTTGCCTGACGACGAACTGCTCGCTTGTCTTGGACAGTTGCGCGCTGCCATTCACGAGGCCAAGCGCAAGCATGCGGCCGCACGACGCGAGGCACGAGTTCCTGCAGACGAGGCGTTGGAGTTTCACACGTTCGAATGGCGTCCCAAGGGTCCCCAGCGCTTGGCTGCCCCGACCAAACTGAGCCTGCAAACTCCCGTCGAAGAGATCCCCGTCCGCGCCCGTGCCCGTGCCCGTGACGCTCTGTCCCAGCTCCACATTTTCTGCGTCGAGGATCTGTCAGCCATCAGCGAGCAAGAACTCATGATGAAGGAAGGAATCGGTGCAAAGACCCTGAATCGCCTTCGCGAAGTCCTGGCGTGCGTCGGCCTGGACTTTCTGTCGAATCCCATCGCGCCGACGACTTCATGCGAGGAACTCCGAAGGCCCCTTGACGCGCCAGGCAACGCGGGTGTGCGCGAGCTATGAGTGAAAGCGTCGATTGGGTAGCGCTCTATGCCTATCCGTCACACCTCCTGGAACTGCAGCCCGGGGACGCTGGCATCTTTGTGTGTCCGCCGGCCTGGAGAGGACGGCTGAGCACGGTGTGTGGAGTCTGGCTCAAATGCCATACCGACTGGGCCTCCTACTTCCCGAATGGCACTCCCTGGAAGCAGGTGTTCTGGACCGAGGCCGATGAGGAGGGCCTGAGGGTGGTGCGTGCACCCCTGACAGAACAGGGTCGCGGCGTGTGCTCACGGCGATTCAGATGCCTGCCTCGCAGCGACGTTCAGCCGCGTCGCACGGAGGCGCTCGAGCGCATCTTCGCCATCTGGTCGACCGGGCAGTGCGAAGCATGCTTCGGCGAGCGACCCCGATAACCGGAGGAGTCTTGCGGACATCGTCGGTCGCCTGCCCGCCTGCCCTCCGGAGATCGCACGAACGCAAGTTCGAATGACGGCTCTCCACGCCTCCGAAATGCGAGTCTGGGCCCGGAGGAGGCGTTCGAGCCACCGGATCGAACGCCCGCAATGCAGTGCCCCAGCGCCGCTTGATCGCGGCGAGCGATTGAGTCAGCTGATGATGACTTCTGCGCGCGTCAGGATGTGCTTCGGTATCGTCAGATCGAGCGCCTTTGCGGTCTTGAGATTCACTGCCAGTGTGAAAACCATTGGCTGGGCAACCGGCAGATCGGCAGGCTTTGCACCCCGGAAGATCTTGTCGAGGTAATACACATTCAGCCGATGGAGTTCGTGGCCGTTGATGGAGTAGCACATCAATCCCCCGATCTGCGCGTACTCCCCTGAGTAGATCGCAGGCAGTCGCGCGCTTGCCGCGAAATCAACAATGGTGCTTCGGAATAGCCAAGTGAGCGGGTCTTCGAGCGTCATCAATGCATCTGCCCTGGCTTTCAGGGCCATCTGACACGCGGCTTGCACGTCATCCGGCCCTGTGAAATGGCACGGTTCGAGCTTGAACGCGAGGTCACGGGCGGCTTGCTGGGTCGCCTCCCAATCCCTCAGCTTTGCGGGATTGGCGACGTTCCAAAGCACCGCGATGCGCAAGGCACCCGGGAGCAATTCCCTCAACAACTGCACGCGCTTCACACACAGTTCGGGCAGCATTTGGCTGCTACCGGTGATGTTCCCTCCGGGTCTTGCCAGACTCGCGATGAGTCCCCGCCCCAAGGGATCGCCATGAACCATGAACACGATCGGGATGGTGCCTGTGGCCTGTTTCGCAGCCTCCGTCTGTGGCGCGGCGTAGGTCACGATGACATCCACATTCAGGCGCACAAGCTCTGCCGCAAGCGCAGGCAGACGCTCCGTTCGATCGGTATGCCTGTAGACGACGACCAGGTTCGTGTCGAGGATCCATCCGAGCTTGGCCATGCCCTGGACCCATTCAGGCGAATAGGGAGCTTGGGTCGGCTCTGGCGGTCCAACGTCCAGCCAGCCGATCCGGTAGATCCTGCCCGGCTCCTGTGCCCGCATCACTTGCGGCAGCACGACCAGTGCAAACAGCCCCACGGAGATGTCTCGCCTATTCATGATGTCCGCCTTCCGGGTGACGCGACGATGCATCGTCCAGTATCAACGGGCGCCGGCCAGAGTCAAATGCGCAGTTGCAGGCCCCTCGACGTGCGCATACGAAGGTCAGGTTGCGGGCCGCAGACCGACGATCGAAGAGTCAGCGCGTTCCGGCACGATGCGCTGGACGCCGATGGCCCACAGGGGGCAATCGACTGCCTTCGCGCGCCGTGCTTCAGACCGGCGCGCGGGCGGTCCGCTGGCGGTCGGTCGCGACAGCGGTCTGCGACTCCCGCCACCAGCGCCCGCCGGCCTGCGGTTGCCGAAGCGACATCCGCTCGCCCATTGCTGGCGTGGCCAGCGCAATACCACCTGCCACGGCAAGGGCGTCGATGCGGTCGAACGGCTCGGCCCAACCGTGCATTGCGAGGTCGAAGGTCCCGTTGTGCACCGGCATCAGCCAGCGGCCCTTCAAGTCGCGATGGGCCTGCAGCGTCTGCTCGGGCTGCATGTGCACATCCGGCCATTGCACATCGTACGCGCCGGTTTCGAGCAGCGTCACGTCGAAGGGCCCGAAGCGCTCGCCAATGGTCTTGAAGTCGGCGTGATAGCCGGTGTCGCCGCTGAAGAACAGGCGCAGGTTGTCGGCCACGATGACCCACGACGCCCACAGGGTGCGATCGCCGTCGAAGAGCCCGCGGCCAGAGAAATGCTGCGCCGGCGTGGCGACCAGGCGTACCCCCTGCACGGTGGTCTCCTGCCACCAGTCCAGCTGGCGCACCTTGGCGGGGTCGACGCCCCAGGCGATCAGACGATCTCCCACGCCGAGCGGCGTCACGAACACGCCCACCTTCGGCGCCAGCTTCATGATGGCCGCCTCGTCGAGATGATCGTAATGGTCGTGCGACAGGATGACGCCCTTGATCGGCGGCAACTCGTCGATGCCGATGGGCGGCGGATGAAAGCGCTTGGGCCCCAACCACTGAACCGGCGACGCCCGCTCGGAGAACACCGGGTCGGTGAGCCACAGCTCGCCCCCCAACTTCAACAGCAGGGTGGAATGTCCCAGGCGGAACAGGCTCGCATCGGGCGCCTGTTCCAGCCGGGCCGCGCTCAGCGCGTGTACCGGAATCGGCTCGCGCGGCACCGTGGTGTCGGGCTTCTGCGTGAGGACGCGCCAGGCGATGGCGAGCGTCTTTGCCAAGCCGGGCGCCTCGCGTGGCACGACGTTGCGAAACTTGCCGTCATGCTCCTGTGGTGACATGGCAGGCGCGGACGGGATGGCGCTCGAGGCACAAAGGGGCACAGTGGCCATGATGGCGAAGACTCCGGTGACAAGAAGACGGACAAGCGAGCGATTCATTCGATTGCGGCGACGGCGCACCACGTAACTACACTGCACAGTGTAGTTTCACAGTGTAGGGGCGGACGCGAAAAAAGTAAACCCATCGGTGTAAGATGGCGTATGACCGAGCAACAGCGTCTGACCGACCGCAAGCGCGAGGCGATCGTCCAGGCCGCCATCGCCGAGTTCCGGGCCAATGGCTTCGATGCCACGAGCGTCGACAAGGTGGCCGCGCGCGCCGAGGTGTCGAAGCGCACGCTCTACAACCATTTCCCGAGCAAGGACGAACTCTTCGCGGAGATCCTTCGCGTGCTTTGGGACAGCAGCGCCAGTCGGATGGATCTGCCCTACCATGCCGATGAACCGCTCGAGGCGCAACTGCTCGCGCTGGTGATGCAGAAGATGGCGTTGCTTTCCGATGACAACTTCCTCGACCTGGCGCGTGTCGCCATCGCGGCGGCCATGCATTCGCCCGCACGCGCAAAGGACATGATCTCCCGGCTGGGCGAGAAGGAAGGCGGCATGCTCGCGTGGATCCGGGCGGCGCAGAAGGACGGCCGTCTGAAGGCCGGCGACGCCCCCTTGGCGGTGCAGCAGCTCGAGAGTCTGGTGAAAGGCGTGGCCTTCTGGCCGCAGGTCGCGATGGGACAGCCGAAGCTGACGCCGCGGGAGCAGCGCAAGCTGGCTGCTTCGACGGTGGCGCTTTTCCTCAGCCACCACACGGCGTAGGGGCGCCTTCCCTGGGGATTCCCCGAGGAGCGCGAGAGCGGCTTTCACGCGTCAACGCAGGTTCGGTCGACCTTGGTGGACGCGCTCATCGCCGAGCGCTCGGGGCATTGACCCCGTGTTACCAGTGGGACCGCGACACGAGCCCCTGTCCTACATCCTCGATACGGGCATGATAGGACAAGAGCAGCTTGCCCTGCCGATGGCGACCTGTGCTGGACGCGGCAGTGGCTGGACCGGCCTCAGCGCCCTTCCCGTGTTTTCCTTCAATCTGTCCAAGAAACCGGTCATGCCCTCACCTCGACGCGACGCGCGCGGCGATTCGCCACGCTGGTTGTACCCCGTCGGCTCTCGCGCGGAAAGTCTCCCGGAACCCTGCTGTCTCACAGGCCCGCAGCGCGCGCTCAAACGCTCCGTGGACATCGTTGGAGCACTGCTGTTCTTCGTGCTTCTCGGGCCGCTGTACCTCGTGGTCGCCGCGGCGGTGCTCGTCGGGATGGGCCCGCCGGTGCACTCTTGGCAGGCTCGCCTCGGACAGGGCGGGCGCCTCTTTCGCTGCTGCAAGTTCCGATCGATGGTGAAGGGTTCGGACGACGTCCTCGCGCGTCAACTGATGAACGATCCCGTGGCGCGAAGTCAGTGGGACGAGTTCCAGAAACTGAACGACGATGCACGCGTCACGCGCGTCGGGCGGGTCATCAGGCGACTGAGCCTCGACGAGCTACCGCAGTTCTACAACGTGTTGAAGGGCGACATGAGCCTGGTGGGCCCTCGACCTTGCATGGTTCGCCAGCGCAGCATGTACGGTCCCGGCTGGGTCCACTACTGCCACATGCGTCCCGGCATCACGGGCCTGTGGCAGGTGAGCGGCCGGAATCGCCTTCCGTACGCCGACCGCGTTGCTCTCGATGCCCGATATGTGTCGGAATGGTCGCTTCAACTGGACGCAAGGATTCTCGCGCGCACCTTCAGGGTCGTTCTGCAAGGCGATGGGTCGTCCTGATCATCGCTCACCTGATCACTGACAGGCCGGCAGTCCACCCAGTGCGCCGAACGCTCCAAGGAGCTTGACAAGCAACGCCACCGATGTCCGACAGCAGGGGCCTGAACGCACCGAATTCAAAGACCTGCTCGCATGCGGTGTAAGACTGCACGGGCCGGTGCGACCAGGACGACCTCGCGCCCGCGTCCTCAAGGGGTCAACCCGCCCAGAGAGAGAGAGAGAGAGAGGGAGAGGCGCAGGCCATCGAGGCACGTCGCGAAACGCTGGAGAAGTGCCTGACGGCATCAGATCAGTCGCAAGGTACGTGCCGACGTTTCACAATGACGGGCAATTTCCCGCCAAGCCGTGCGTCTCTGTGCCGGTTCGGACGCAACGGCACGACAGGAAAGCATCCCGCAGGTAAGGAGGCACCCGAAACGACACCTTCCGACAGCGGCTCGGACTTCGAGTACCGCGGCTGGTCCGTGCATGTCGAAGCCACTGGCTCGAGCACGAGACCAGCGCATGCCGAGTTGTTCTACCGAGGCGCGTGCCTGCTTTGCATCGCGATCCCCAGCGACGGCATGGATCCGCAGTGCATTGGCTGGGCCCTGGATTCAAGGGCTTGCAACTTCATCGACGAATGGTCGCGCGAAACGCAGCACAACAACCTGTGCGATGAGTGGTAGGCGGATCGCGCAGTGGCACCAAAGGCACTGCACGCCCTCTTCCGCAACTGTCCATTCGTGCGTGCCTGACCGTCCGCGTCGCTCGACCGCCGCACGGGCCGAAATCGCTCGCATGCATGCCCCGACGGATGCGAAGGCGTAGGACACGGGCCACCCGCCGTCGAGGCAGGCGCTGCGCGGAGAGGTCGGCCGCGCGCGTCACAGTCGACCGGCGGCCTCTGGTCGATGAAGGCGAAATGAACCACCCTGCAGACGGACCCCCACGCGCTTACGCGACGCGAGGCGTCGACCCTGCAGCACTGTGGGGTCGCCGGCTCCATCTGGGCTGCGCCGGCTGGAATGTGCCGCGCGCCTTTGCGGCCGCGTTCGGCGAGGGGCCCTCGCAACTCGCGCGCTATGCGACCCGCTTCAACTCCGTGGAGATCGACAGCTCGTTCTATCGGCCGCATCGCCGTCAGACCTACGAGCGCTGGGCCGCGAGCACGCCACCCGACTTCGCCTTCAGCGTCAAACTCCCGCAGGCCATCACGCACGAGCTGCGCCTGGTTCGCGCGATGCCTGTTTTCGATCCGTTCTGGGATCAGGTCCAAGGCCTTGGAACGCAACTGCGCTGCTTGCTGGTGCAGCTTCCGCCCAGCCTGAGCTTCGACGCGCACGTGACAGACCGATTCGCTGCCGCGCTGCGTCGGCGCTATGCAGGGCCGGTGGCGATCGAGCCGCGTCACGTCAGCTGGTTCACGCAGGACGTCGATGCGCTGCTCGCGAGCTGGCGCTTCGGCCGCGTGCTGGCGGATCCGGTGCGCCATGACGCGGGAGCGGCACCGGGCGGATGGCCGCAGACCGTCTACCTGCGGCTGCACGGATCCCCGCGCATGTACTGGTCGCGTTACGAGGATGTCCTCCTCGGCTTGCTCGCGCCGCGGCTGTCGGCGGCAGCTGTACACGCCGAGCACTGCTGGTGCATCTTCGACAATTCCGCGGCCGGCGAGTCCGTGGGCGACGCGCTGCGGCTCGACGCCATGCTGGCCGGCGTACCGCAATCTCGCGATCGCTGATCGGAGCTCCCTGGCGTTGCACCACCGGCGTGAGGACGGGCCTGGGGACCGCGCGCCGGGCTGTTCGCCCACGCGGTGGCGCAGTTTGGGCGCGGCGGCGCCATCGCCGCGGCAACGGCACGGCGCTGAAGGCCTGCGAGCACGCTGGCATCGAGACCTGCGTGCCCAGGCCGATGACCTCGAACGCCAAGGCCGAGGGCCTCCTCGACGAAACGCGACCTCCACTCCATCGCGAAGGCGGACGAGTGCCTGTGTCCTGCCGGCGAACGAGCGAACTACAGATTGAGCACGTTCGAGCCGAACGGGCTCAAGGCCGTCTCTGCTTGCACCCGAGCAAGCAGTCGCCTACTTCGCGCGTGGTTGCTGGATGACTTGGCCCGAAGCCCGCCGAACTGACATTCCAGCTTTGACAAACATGGCGCAGGAAACCGTTGCCTACGCCAGGCGCAGGCGCAACAAAGACCATGGAACCATTAAATCTTGTGCAATGGCCTGCATTTGCGGCGTCGGTTGCAGCGGCCTACCTCGTAGCCTCAAGTTCAAAGGGAAGGCGCAATGCGGGCTTCTGGATATTTCTGCTCAGCAACGGCCTTTGGTTGGTTTGGGGGCTTCACACCGACGCATGGGCCCTGATCGCCTTGCAAGTCTGCCTGGCCGCGCTGAACGTTCGTGGGCTTTTCAAAACGGAGCCGGATTGATCCTGCAGAATCTCGCCACAGCGCGAACGCGACGATGAACGCCGCGTCGAACGGCATCGACGCATGCTCCCGAGTCGACCACCCCGTTCATCTCGTCTCATTCGCCAGCCCGGCGAAATACAGGCCCGTGAAGAAGGGGAATGATCGCTCCGGGTGGCCGGGCACGTACAGCGAGCGTTCGTAGACCTTCCATCGATCTCGCAGCGTATAGCCTTGCGCTTCCACCTCGCGGATCAGCCGATCACCGTTGAACACATGCATTGGAGCGAAGCAGCCTTCGCCGATGTTCTGGGTCGTCACGAAGTCTTCGCCCGCACAAAGCGGCAGCTTGTTGAGCAGGAGATGCATGGGCTGTTTGAAGCATCGCTTCAGCAGATCTGCCGGTCGCGCGTCCTCCAAGTAATGAAGTGCGCCCGCGGAAAGCCAGATGTCAGCGTCAGCGCTGCTGATCGTGCGGTTCAAGTCATCCGTGAAGCTCAGAGATTTCACGCCCCGGGCCGCTGCCAGCGCGCACCCGATGGAGACCATCGCGGGGACTTCGATGATGTGCCAAGTGAGGTTGCTCGGCATCTCGAAGTACCGTCGATAGGCGTGGTAGTGCACGCCGACCGAACCTCCAATGTCCAGCACGCTCGTGGCTCCGCCGCGAAAGGCCCTCTCGAGCCACCACATCACCGGGTAGTCGTAGGCGAATACCTGCCGCGTTCGGACCTCGACGTACTCGGTCGCCAGCTGTTCGTTGTTGAATTCAGGGCTCGGCGGCAAGCGTTCGCGAGCCGCCGCGAAGCTGTCGAACACGCCGAAGTAGAGGCTCGTCCCCGCCTTCGCGAGGAATTGACGCCTTCTCCATCGGAGCAACGCAGGTCGAGTGACCGGTCCCTCCAGCAGCTCGCGGACAATCTGGGCGGCGCTCGCGTGTGACATGCCTCATTCCCTTGCATGCGGCCGATCGCGTGGATGCGACCTGCGCCATTGTCTGCGCAGGAGCAACCATGGAAAGTAGGATTTGACTCCCAGAACCGGGTCGGCAGAAGGGATGGGTTCCCACGTTTGCTCACCGTCAAAGAACCGGGTCGGACCTGAGCGCGCCCCGGCCAGCCGAGAGGCCCCGTTCTTTCTCCTTGCTGCATCCTTGGGCCGGCCCCGGAGAAACGCCAGGGGTCGTCTGTCACAGCGATGGGCGCACCCTCGCGATCAACGATCCAGTGCTTACGGATCATCGGGCGAGCGACGCGCGGATAGCGATCGACATCACTCGACACTGAGCCGCTGGCGCCGTCCACAAAAGCCAGAGCGCTCCAGCCAGCGCGGCCAGACCATGGCCGGTCCTCCCAATGAAAGACCCTACCGTTGCCGTCGCCGCACTTGACCCCGCGGGCCTTCTTGCCCGCCTCTTGAAGGCTCCTGGGATGCGCCGCCCAAACGATCAGCCCTGCGGCGATAGCGGCCCATCCAAGTCAATGCCCTGCGCTTGTGCGAGCAACCGAGCCGCCGCCTTAGCGGCCATCTCCAACCGCCTCACGTCCCGCTCGTCGAGATGGTCGCGCGGCGAGAAACTGAAGCCGCAAAGCACGCCATAGAGAGTTCCGTCCGAGTACCGGACCGGGACGCCGATGTGGGCGCCAAGCGCTTCATACGTCGGCGGCAGGCCGAATTTGGTTCGCACGCGGGCGACACTCGCCAGCACGTTGGGCATGCTGCCATCTACGATGCGCTTGCAGATCGTCTGATCAAGAAAGTGACTCTGGCCGACCTCGATCGGGGCACTTCCTTTTCCAGCGGCGATATGACGGAAGACCCGTTTCCCCTCGACGAATTCACCGAGGAAAACAACCTCCAGGTCGAGCTGCTCGCGAACGACTCGCAGCAGTCCACCGATCGACTGTTCAATGTATGAAACGCCGTCCTGGAAATCGGCTTCCGCCGTGACCGCCGCTGCCCGTTCCAACCCTTCGGGACGGTCGATGTCCCCGCCCCTTCCCCCGTCTGTTTCCACCGCCCTATCCTCCTGACGCAATCGTATGACGTTAGTGCCGGTTCTCCCTGCGCGAAACGACGCAGAATTCACGAAAATGGTTGACATATATAACGACTTTGACCGCGACATTCCAATTCGGGTCTCGTGCGGGCATCGCCGGCGCCAACTTACAGTTCCTCATTCAGGTGTGACTTCTCAGCGCCGCCGGCTGCTTGATCGCATCGGCCCCTGGGATCAGCCCATCTGCCTGAGCCTTCTCTCGCGAAAGCGCGGCTCAGGTGTTTGCTCTCACCCAGACGGGGGCGCCGAGCGCTCGAGGAAGTCGGTTGCCCAGGGCTCTCCCCGAACGGTCCCACGTGCCAGGAACCTTTGGCGCGATTGCAATGCACCAGGTCGTGCGCGCCGCCATGGGGGAGCGAGGCCATCGCCGTTGCAAACCCGTCGACATGCTTCGAGCGGAGGGCCGAAGAACGGCGAGGAGGCCTACGAGCGCTGACGCTCTCGGCGCGGCTGATGACCTGTCGAGAGCGCACACAGGACCTTCGAAGCTTCGGCCCCTGACCTGACCTCGGCCCCTCCCGCATTGCGCCGTGCGGCCCTTTCAATTGAATGCTTTCGGTCTAAACTCCCCCCAGCGAGCGCACCGCTCGCGGCGGTAGTCCCGACAGTTCGTCGGGAGCCGATCTGATCCAGAAGCGATGACACGACTTATCGTCTCAGGTGACAACGGCGGCCCTGTGCGCTGGGGTTCTCCGGTTTACCTTTGCGTCAACTCGCGCGCGATCGCCTCGGCGGAAGTCGCCGCACTCGATGGGTCGGGGCGCCTCCTCCATATCGAGCACTTTCGTCCGCTGGGCATCAGTGCGGAGCACGCGATCGCAGTACGGAAACTGGCATTGCTCGAGATCATCTTCCATGCGATGTCGCTGGAAGCTGCGTTGTGTCGCATCACTGTGTCGTTGCACTACCGGGCACCGGGCGAAGACGAAGGGATCGCCGAAGCAGCCGCACGAGCCTCATTTCTTCGAAGCTTCGGCGCCACCGAAATCACGGTGGTTCCCGATGTCGCACAGAAGAGAGCCGGACAGTATGTCGTCAACGCGATCTGGGAGCCCCACCCGACCGCTCTGCAGATGCTCGAAGAATGCCTCGCCCTGGAGCAGGCCCGCTACAAGCGGTTCACCACATCGCCGTCGCTGCAACGACGCATGAAGCAGTGGCTGCGCCCCGTGACGCAGCGTCTTCGCGCCGCCAACCCGTAAGGAATGCCGCCCTCGCCAAGCGCGGAGCACCCGAGCGGGCTCCGGCACATCCCGTTTCGTCCAAGACCGAGCCGTGGCGCCGGGTCGGAACGCGATCGGAATACGACCAGACGCAACGGCAGTTGCGACCCGAGCAGGCTTTCGGTCAACGCTTCAACCCATCTTCATTTCGCCATTGGGACTCAACACGGCTGCCAATCCTGGCTGCTCCAAAGACTCAGCCCTACGGAGAACAGCGGTCCACGGCGACGCACCTGGCCGGTCCATGCGTGCCGCGGCGGATGTACTTTTGCGTCAGGGTGGAGGGCCAGTGCTCGACCTGGCTCAGCCAGGACGCAGAGATCGGCGTGAAGTGCACAGTGAAAAGCTCGCATGCCGGGCAAGCCCGTTCCCGAAGGCAGGAGCCTGGCGTGTTCAACGGGTGTCCATCACGCGAGGTGGATGTCCGGCACTGGCGGCACGTCAGCGCGATGGTGAGCGGCGATGCACATGCCCGGTGACGGATCCTGTGCCGATGTCCAGCGCCGGGGTGGTGGTGCCGTGGCACTCGGGTCGCGGGTACGGCGGCTCGGCGATGCCCGGGACCCCGGCGTGCGACCTTCTCTGTTTCGGGGAGACGCCGCCGTCGCTACGATGCTTGCCGTCATGTCCGACAGCGCAACACCGCCGAGCGATCCCTACTGGCCGTTCCCGCCGTGGCCCAATCCGCTGGACGGAGACGACGAGGACAGACGCGCGAGCGCGCGGGCTGCGGCGGACGAGGAAGACATGGAAGCTGAACTCGAAGCGCAGACCTCGCGCTTGTGGGCGAAGTATCTCCAACTGCGTGCGCGTTCGAAGAGGACCTGACCGAGCCGGTGACCAGCGCGCTCCGCGCAGCCGCAAGCTCCGCGAAAGCGTTCGCCCAGACGGTGCGGGCCGTATGGGCAAACGCCCGTCGCCCCGAAAGGCAGCAGACCCCTCCGGCGGTACGGCACACCCAGCAGCCAGATGGGTCAGAAATTCCAGCGGTCATCGGGTCAGCGACATGTCTTATGCAGTGGTGCGGCGGAGCCCTTGGATGTCACCATGGCTCCATCGCCTTTGCGAAACCTCTCCAGTGCGACCGGCCATCACTCTTCCCAGCCCTCCCCGCCTCGGCGGCTCGCTCCTGGCGGCCGTGGGTTTGGCCTTGGCGGGTGCGGCGCCCCAGCTTTCCGCGGAGCAGGACACGATCTGTGACGAGCTCGCCAACGTGAGCGTCGAGATGAACAAGGCGCGCAAGCAAGGCATCCCGCAGGCTCGGGTCGCCGCCGCCGCTGCGGCCGAAGCAACCGATCCCAGCACAAGCAAGGCGATGCAGGACATCGCGCAGGCCGTCTATGACATGCGCAACGACAACGACCTGACGGTCCGGGCCCGCGTCGAAAGCGAATGCAGGAGGACGCGTAGCCGCTAGGCGGAGCCGGAGGTTGATGAGAACCTCGCTCGCGTACCGGAACGAGGACTTGACTTCATCCCGCGACCCCCGATTCGGGGCAAGATCAGGAAAGCATCTGCTGCTGCCCGCGAGGCTCGAAGTAGACGACCAGGCGCCGCAGTTCATCCTCGAATGCCGGCATTGCCGCGACCACGTTCTTCCAGGTGCCGCCCCGGCTGGCGCGCTCCACGTTCTCGCAGGCGGAGGCGAATGCAAGAGCGCCGACCATCTTGCCGGCACCCGCCATGCGGTGGGCGAACTGGGTGCTCTGGGCAGCGTCCTCGGCGGCCACCGCCTGCCGGAGTGCGGTCGAGTCGTCCTGGCAGGTCTGCCGGAAGGCCACGAGAACCTCGGCCACCATCGACGCGTCGCCCGCGCATTTCGCAGAGAGGAGTGCCTCATCGATCGGTCCGGGGGCGACGGCATCGTCCCGGCTCGCTTCGACCGGCGCCGCAGGCGCCTGTGTCGCCCTGGCAAGAGGCAGCCATCGATCGAGCTTTTCACTGAGCTGCGCCAGCTCGACCGGCTTGACGAGGAAATCATCCATGCCCGCGGCCAGGCACGATTCGGCCTCTCCCTGCATCGCATTCGCCGTGCAGGCGACGATCGGCACACGCGCGCGCCCCGCGTCGGACTCCAGCTCGCGGATGCTGCGCGCCAGGTCGTAGCCGTCCATGTGCGGCATGTGGCAGTCGGTGATGACCAGCCCGAAACGCCCCGACTTCCACATCTCCAGGGCGTTGACGCCGTCGTCCGCGGTCTGGGCGGCGTAGCCGAGGGCACGCACCTGGCGCATCAGCAGCATGCGGTTGACGGGATGGTCATCGACCAGCAGCACCAGGGTGCCTTCGGTCTCGGCCTGCGCGGTGCTGGGTGCCATGCGGCGCGCCGCCGTCGCGACCGCCTGCGCACCCGCCGCCTCGTTGTCGCCACCCGGCGGCGCCTCGGCAATGGGCAGCGACAGTTCCAAGGTGATCGTCGTGCCCCTCCCTTGCTCGCTGTCGAGCCGGATCGAGCCCCCCATCAACTGCGCCAGTTGCCGCGAGATGACCAGCCCCAGCCCGGTGCCGCTCGGCCGTCGCCGCGCAGCATCGCCTTCCGCCTGGGTGAACGGCTGGAACAGCCGCTCCTGGTCCTCGGGCGAGATGCCGATGCCGGTGTCCTTCACCTCGAAGCGCAGGCGTTCCTGCCCGTCCGCGCGCCCCAGGCATTGCACGTTGATGTCGATCCAGCCCTCGGACGTGAACTTGATCGCGTTGCTGACGAAGTTGTTGAGGATCTGGCGCAGGCGCACCGGATCGACCCGCAGCGCCGGACTGATCCGCGCATCGACCATGCGGCGCACGATCAGGCCCTTGCTGCTCGCGTTGCCCAGATAGATGCTGTGAACTTCCTCGATCACGCGCTTGATCGAGACGACTTCCGGACGCACCTCCAGCTTGCCGGCCTCGATCTTCGAGAAGTCGAGGATGTCGTCGATGACGCGCAGCAGCGAACGGCTTGATTCACGCACAAGCCCCAGCGTCTCGCGTTGTTCCGTGTCGAGCTCGGACAGGCTCAGCAGTTCCAGCATGCCCAGCATGCCGTTCATGGGCGTCCTGATCTCGTGGCTCATGGTGGCCAGGAAGGTGCCCTTGGCGCGATTGGCGGCCTCCACCTCGGCACTGCGGTGCGCCAGGGCCGCGTTCAGCCGTTCGATCTCATGTTCCTTCTTCTTTCGCTCCGTCACGTCTTCCGACATGGTCAGCAGGTAGCGCGGCTGGCCGGTCTCATCGAGGATCGGGATCTTTTTCGCGTGGAGGATCCGCACGCTGCCATCATGGGCATGCAGGGTCTCCTCGGGGATGTCGACCTCGCGGCCCAGCGCCAGGGCCTCCTTGTCCTTGGCGGTGAAGAAATCGGCCTCCTCCTTGGAACTGACGAAGTCGTGAACGGTCTTGCCGAGGAGCTCCTTTTCGCTGCGGCCCGTCAGTTCCTCGAGGGCGCGGTTGACGCGGATGAGCTTCAGGTCGACGGCGTCCTTGACCATGAACTGATACGGGATCTGGTGAATCACCGAGTTCAGGAACGCATTGGCTGTTTCCAGTTCGGCGGTGCGCTGGCGCACGCGCGCCTCGAGCTCGGCGTTCAAGGCACGCAGGTTCTCTTCCGCCTGGCGCAGTGCCGCTCGCTGCCGTTGCTCCTCCAGCGCTCGCCGTACCGAGAAGCCCAGCCGTCGCACCCGCTGTTTGAGCACGTAGTCCGTGGCGCCGGCCTTCATGCATTCCACCGCCTCTTCCTCGGTCATCAACCTGTCGGAGATCACGATCAGCACAAGTTCCGGCTGCTGCTGCCGCACGTACTGCAGCATCTCCAGGCCGCCGACCTCGTAGTCCGACAGAACGAGGTCGAAGGCCTGCCGGTGCAGGTTGGACATGAAGGCTTCCCGCGTCTGCACCCACACGATGTCGCAGGTGAGATCCTCGCCCTGCAGCCTGCCGCGGATGAGCTCCGCGTCGGCCGGGTCGTCCTCGAGATGCAGCACGCGAACGGCATCGGTCATCTCGGCCCGCCCTGCTCGTCGCGCAGCGACTCGACGACGTCCTTGAACACCTCGCGATTGCGTTCGCTCAGCGCGGAGAGGGCCTCGTGCGCACGCAGGATCCGGCTCTGCGCGGCGGCCTCATCGCCGCCCGTGCCCAGGGTGCGGAGCTCGGGCGCGGCCGGCAGGTCCTCGCGGATCGCCACGAGCACCTGTTGCATGCTCAGCTCCTCGAACAGGGCGCGCACCGCGGGTGCCACGCCCATGAGCGACACACCCCCCCACGCGACCAGTTCGTGCACCGTGCCGAGACAGGTGCTGTCCATGTACTCGCAACCGGACAGGTCCAGCACCAGGGGGCGGCCGCCATTCAGAACGATCAGGGCCGCTTCGTGGAAGGCATCGCAATGCATCCAGGAGGCCCGGCCACGCAACGCAAGATAGGCGGCGCCGTTCGTCTCGCCATGGAAGACGACATCGTCCTCGGGCCGCACGGCGCCTTGGACAGTGGCCGCGGGCGCCTCGGCGCCGTTATCGAACCACGAGGCGCCCGCATGCGCATCGATGAGCAGGATGGTCACGTCATCCCGATCCGCGACGGCCGGCGCCTCGCTGTGAAGATAGGCCATCATTTCCTGCGCGCTGGCGAGCGGCTTGGCGAGCACCTGCTGCAGAAGATCCAGTTCACGCTCCGATCCCGAGGGCAGCAGCCCGTCGGTGTAGAGCAGGATCCGGTCACCCGCCAGGAGCTGGAGGCGTTCCTGCTCGAACTGCGCGTCCGGCGACAGCCCGAGCGCGGGCCCCGTGCGTCGTATCAGACGCGTCTCCCGGCCATCGCGCGCGTGCATCACGGGTGGATGGCCCGCCGACGCCAGCGTGAGGCTCGCATCCGACGAATCCAGCAGACCAAAGACGGCTGTCAGGAAGAGGCCCGGCGCAGCGTGGGCCTCGCAGATCGAGCGGTTCACCGCGGCCAACACTTCCGCCGGCGGCAGCGCGAGGCCCGTCGCCGGGTCCACCAGCACCAGCCGCTGCTTGAACAGCACCGACAGCATCGCCGAGGTCACCCCGTGACCGGTGGCGTCGGCCAGATAGAAGGCGAGGTGCCGCTCACCCAGCCGCACCACGTCGTAGAGGTCGCCGCCCACGTGCTGCCCGGGCCGGTAGACCGCCTGGATGCAGTAGCCCTCCATCGGGGGCGGGCTGCGCGGCAGCAGCGCGCGCTGGATCACCTCCGCCCGCTCGAGGTCGCGACGAAGCACTTCGGAAGTCTCTTCGAGCTGGCGGACCTTGCGCTGCAGTTCGTGGTGCAGCCGCTCGCGTTCGGCCAGCAATTGCCGTCGCTCGAGCGCGTTGCGCACCGCGACACCCATCTCTTCCGAGTGCGGCGACTTGGACAGGAAGTCGAAGGCCCCCAGGCGGATCGCGGTCACGGCCGAATCGAAGGTCTCCAGCCCTGAAAGCACGATCCACATGGCACCCGGGACCGCCTGGCGCCCCCAGCGCAGGAGTTCCAGCCCGTCCATGCGAGGCATCATGATGTCCGTCAGCACCAGCGCGACTTCCGGGTGCTCGAGCAGGACTTTCTGGGCGGCGAGCCCGTCGGATGCCTCCAGCACCGGGGAGCAGCCGAGGTTCTCCAGCGACCGCTTCACCATCAGGCGGGTTACCGGCTCGTCGTCGACCACGAGCGCGACGGGAGGGGCAGGATCGGGGTTCATCGCTTCTGCCAGCAGCACGTGCTGTGCGGGAAACGGATTCTCCGAGCCGCCGGGACGGTTGGCAAGCACAAGGCCCGCCTCGCGGCTACCCGGCGTCGGCGGCCCGACCCGCCTGCTCCCGCTCTTCGATCAATCGAGCTTGCGCCACGGGGTCGCTCGTCGCTCTGCCCAGGCCACCCCGCCGTACAGCCCGATGCCCAGCAGCGCGAGCACGAAGACGGCCGCAAACACGCGAGTGGTGTCGAAGGTGCCCTGTGCGCTGAGGATCACGTAGCCGAGCCCGCGCTGCGAGGCGACGAATTCGCCGACGATCGCGCCGACCAGGGCGAGCGAGATGGCGACTTTCATGCCGGTGAGGATCGAGGGCAGCGCGCAAGGCAGTCGCACCTTGAGGAAGAAGTCGAGCGTGGATCCTTTGAGCACGCGGCCGAGGTCGAGCACGTCCTGGGGCACCGACCTCAGGCCGTGGACCGCGTCGACGATCACCGCGAACACGGCGATCAGGAACGCGATGGCAATCTTCGGTTCCGAGCCGGTGCCGAGCCAGATCACGAAGAGCGGCGCGATCGCGACCTTGGGCACGCTGTTCAGACCCACGATCAGCGGATAGATCGCATGTTCGAAGCGACGCGATCCCACCAGGAGCATGGCCAGTCCCACACCCACCACCGCGGCCAGCGCAAAGCCGCCAAGGGTCGTGAGCAGCGTGAAGCCGGCATGATCCAGGTACCAATGCCATTCGTTCCCCAACTCGAGCAGCACCGCGGACGGCGGCGGCAGCGTGATGGGCCGCACATGCAGCAGCCGCACCGACGCCTCCCACAGCAGCAGGAAGATGACGATCGAGGCGGCACCGAGGGCCCACTGCCGGCCCTTTTTGTGGAGGGTGTTCATGCGGCCAACTCCTCTCTGATCTCACCGGGCTCTTCGTTGATGAGCCCCATCTCGTGGAAGAGCTTGCGGATGCGTCCCGTGTAGGCGCCGAATCGAGCCGTCTCGCGCACCGCCAACCGGCGAGGACGCGGGAGGTCGACATCGATGATGTCCGCAATGCGGCCCGGCCGCGGCGACAGCACGACCACGCGATCGGCCAGGAACACGGCTTCCGCGATGCCGTGGGTCACGAACATCACCGTGTTGCGCGTCTCGAGCCAGATGCGTTGCAACTCCACGTTCATCTGGTCACGCGTGAGCGCATCCAGCGCACCGAAGGGCTCGTCCATCAGCAGCAGGCTGGGCTTGTCGATCAGGGCGCGGCAGATCGCGGCGCGCTGGCGCATCCCACCGGACAGCTCGCGCGGATAGCGGTCGCCGAACTCGGAAAGACCCGTGAGCGCCAGCAGTTCCGCCATGGGGGCGCGGTAGTCGGCAGCCGGCTTGCCCGCGAACTCGATGGGCAGCAGGATGTTGCGCTCGATGCTGCGCCATTCGAGCAGGGCATCGCGCTGGAAGACCATGCCGACATGATCGGGCGGCCCGTCCACGGGCTGGCCGTCGACGCTCAGCGCTCCGCCGCTGATCGTCTCCAGGCCGGCCACGCAGCGCAGGAAGGTGCTCTTGCCGCAGCCACTCGGGCCGAGGATGCTGACGAATTCGCCAGGCTTCACGTCCAGCGAAATCCCATCGAGCGCCGTCAGGGCACGCTCGCCGGGATAGACCTTGCGCACGCCCTTGGCGTGAATGGCGGCCGCGTTCATTTGGCCGCCACCGCCGAGACCGCGACCGGACGCACCAGGCCGGGCACGAAGAACTCGTTGCCATCCTTGATGGACTTGACCAGCCCGGCGTCCGACAGCGTCTTGACGGCCGTGCTCCAGTCGGAAGCCACAGGCGCGCCGAGCGGCTGCCCCGCCGGCGCCGGCAGTTGGAAGAAGCCGCGCAGCGCATCGATCTGCCCGCGCAACACCTTGCTGTCGAGCCTGGCTTGCGGACGTTGTGCCACGATGGCCTCGACCGCCTCGTCCTCGTGGCCGCTGTAGATGTACTGCCAGCTTGCAGCAACGACGCTTGCGAACTTGGAGATCGCTTCGCGCCGTGTAGCGAGTTTCGACTCGGAAGCGAACAAGCCGAAGCTCGGCATGTTGAGGTTGTAGTCCGCAAAGCGGATCGCTTCGGAAGAACGGGTCTGCGAGACCACCGGCAGGAAGAAGGGAATGGTGGAGAAGGCGGCGTCGGTGCGGCCGGCCGCATAGGTCGCGGCCTTGCCGGCGGCATCGACGTTGATCAGGTCGATGTCGCTCTTTTTCAGGCCGCCCGCCGCGAGGAAGGCATCGATGAAGGGGGCTTCCAGAGAGCCCGCGGTGTAGGCCACCTTCTTGCCCTTGAGGTCCTTCGGTCCCTTGATGCCCGCGCCGGCCGGCACCAGAAGGCCGACGTCGCTCAGGCGCGCGAACACCGCCACCGCCTTGACAGGCAGCCCCTTGTCGCGGGCGATCATCATCGAGGCGAGGGCCGCGTGGCCGACATCGAACTGGTCGCCCGCGCCGACGATCTGCACCGTGGTCACCGAGCCGTTGCCATCTTCGAGCTGGACATCGAGGCCGGCGGCGTTGAACCAGCCCTTTTGCTGCGCGAGATGGACGGCGCCGTGCACCCCCCACGGTGTCCAGTCGAGGCGGACCTTGAGCTTTTCAGGCGCCTGCGCGGCGGCGCTGGCCGCCAGGGCCAGGCCGACACAGCCGGCCAGCAGACGGGACAAGAGTTTCGGGATCGATGCAATCATGACGTGGGACCTCCAGAACAAGTGAACAGGCAAAGCTCCGTCCGCGGCGCGAGCTCGAAGCCCGTGCCGTGAAGGGGTTGGTGGATCAGCGGGGTACCGGTGTTTCGTCAGCCGCCGGCACCGAACAGGCGCCGTATCCGGGACCACAGAACACTCCAGCCGAGGCTCATGGCGTTGAGCCGTGCCGGAGGCAACTGCGCATCGGGCGCGCGCGTGGGGTCCATGCGCAGCGCCACGTTCTTGCCGAACTCCTGGATCAGGCGTCCGACGAAATCCTTGACCAGTCCCGAACGCGAGAACTGTGCCAACGGACCCTGCAGCGAGTACAGGAGATCGACGTCGACGCGGGTCGACGCGGGGGAGGCCTCGACCAGCCGATAGGCCACGTCCCCGTTGGCGCGGGACTGGCTCAGCGAGTCCTGCCCGGCGCCCTTGAGCACGGCCGAGCGCGAGGACTCGTCGCGCTCGAGGCGCGCCGCGCCATTGAAGCTCGCGGACATCGGACCGAACTTGATGGCGACACGACCCTTCACGCGGCTGCCCGCATGCTCGGTCAATTCGGCCCCCGGCAGGCAGGCGGCCACGGCCGGGAGATCGGCCATGAAGCGCCAGACTTCCGCGGCGGGATAAGGCACGGTGAAATGACCCTTGATGCGGGTGCCCTTGGCCGCAGTGCTCGCGTCTGCGGGCTCCTCGGCCGCAGAGGTGTCGGATGCGAGCGTCGCCGAGCTTCCGGTGTCGGTGGCCTCGAAAGGCGTGAATGCGGCCTTGGCGATCGGAATGACGGCAGCATTGCGTATCGCGTTCGTCGCTTCGCGCAGGGCCGTGATCTCGGGATGCGCATCGCCGCGCGTCTGATCCAGGACATCCCGGATCGCACCCACGATGCCGACGTAGCCGGTGCAACGGCAAAGGTTCCCCGACAGCTCGAGCCGGACCTTCTGCTCATCGGCATCCGGGCATCGCAGAACGATGTCGCGCGCCGTCGTCAACATGCCCGGCGTGCAGAACCCGCACTGCAACGCATGGTGGCGCGAGAACGCGGGGCGCAGCAGCGCCATCACGGGATCGTCGGCGTAGCCCTCGACCGTACGCACCTTGTGGCCGTCGCAGGCCACTGCGAAGGTGATGCAGGAGCGGACCGGTTGATCATCGACCAAGACCGTGCAAGCGCCACAGACACCGTGCTCGCATCCGAGGTGGGTGCCGGTCTGGCGGCCTTCCTCGCGAACAAAGTCGGCCAGGTGCATGCGCGCGGGGACATCGCGACGGATCTCCTGCCCATTGATTTCGACGGCGATCGAGGTCATTGCGTTGTCTCCGGAATCAGAACCTGTTGAAGGCAGCGTTCGACGGCGGCGACCAGGAGCTTGCGGTCGACCGCGTCCTTGGTCGGGGTCGCGCCGGCGACGGCTGCCTGGATCGCGGCGCGCTCGGGCAGGCTGCCCGTGCGCGCCACATGAGCGGCCAGCGCGGGCAAGGCCTGCGGTGCGCCATCGAGTGCCCCCATCACGACCCGCGCCAGCTTGCGCGCAGGATCGAACACCGCGGCGCAGCTGGCCTCGGCAAACTCGCCGGTCTTGCGGCAGAACTTGTGATAGCCCCAGCGCGCCGAGTCGCTCAGCGCCGGAACGTGCACCGCTGCGATCAGCTCGCCGTCCGCCAGGTCGGTGGTGTAGGCGCCTTGCATGAAGCGGTCCATCGGGACGCGCCTGGACCCGGTGGCCCCGGCCATCTCGATCTGCGCGCCAAGGGCCGCCATGACCAGGACCCAGTCGGCCGCCGGATCGGCGTGCGCCAGGCTGCCGCCGACGGTTCCCCGGTTGCGGATGGCACGGTAGGCGATGCCGCCCGCTACCGCTTGCAGCATGCCGCCGCGCAGGAGCGGATGGACGCCATCCTCGATCTCGGCATGGGTGACGGCGGCGCCGATGCGGATGAGAGCGGCCTCCTTCGTCACCTGGCGCAACTCGGGCAGCGCGGAGACATCGACCACGAGCTTGGGCCGCGTCAGGCGCAGGTTGAGCATGGGTCCCATGGATTGGCTGCCGCCCATGACCTTGGCCGTGCCGACGGCGCCCGCCAGCACACGGAGCGCCTCGGCCAGCGAGGCGGGGCGCAGATACTCGAAGCTTGCGGCTTTCATGAACCGGTCCTCATGCGGCCTTGCGGCTGCCGACGACTTGCGCATCCGCGATGGCCTGGAGCAGGCGACGCGGCGACAAGGGGGTTTGGGAGACCTCGGCGCCCAAGGGGCGCAAGGCGTCGTTGACGGCGTTGAAGATGGCCGCGGGCGGGGCGATGGCACCGCCCTCCCCCATCCCCTTGGCGCCGAACTCGGTGTGAGGCGACGGCGTCTCGAAGTGATGGATACGCATGTGCGGCACTTCGGTGGCGCCGGGCAGCATGTAGTCGGCCAGGGTGGACGCGAGCGGCTGGCCGTTGCGGTCGTAAGGCGTCTCTTCATAGAGGGCGGTCCCGATGCCCTGGGCGACGCCACCGTAGGTCTGTCCTTCGACCACCATCGGATTGATCATGGTGCCGCAGTCCTCGACGATCACGTAGTCGAGGATCTCCACATGGCCGGTTTCGGGGTCCACCGCCACCGCGACCGCGTGACTGGCATAGGTGAAGGCGCCGGTATCGACCTTGGGCTTGTAGCCGATGGTGATCTCCAGCCCGGCCGGATCGACGTCGGGCGGCAGCCGGCTCGGGTCGATGAACCAGGCCCTGGCGACGTCGGCGACCGACACGCGGCCCGCGGCGCTGACGACGTGGCCCGCCTCGAAGGTCACGGCGTCGTCGCCCACGCCGAGCAGGTGGGCGCCAATGTGACGGATGCGCGGCAGCAGTGTCTTGCAGGCCCGCGACACCGCTCCGCCCGACATCACCAGCGAGCGGGATGCATAGGTACCCGTGGAGAACGGCGTCTGCCCGGTGTCCCCGTGCAGCATCTTGATCCGCGCGATGTCGACGCCCAGGACCTCATGGGCGATCTGGGCGAAGGTGGTCTCCATGCCCTGGCCGTGGGAATGCACGCCGACGCGGATCTCCAGGCCGCCGTCCGGCGTGATGCGCACCGTCGCCTGGTCGAATCCGGGAATGACCGGCGTGCCCCAGGTCGCGAAGACGGAGGTGCCGTGGGCCGATTGCTCGGTGTAGGTGGCGAAGCCGACGCCGATCAGCTTGCCGTCGGCGCGTGCCTCGCGCTGGCGCGAGCGCACGTCGGCGAAGTCGATCATGTCCCGCGCCTTCAGCAGGCTGGCCGGATAGTCACCGCCGTCGAAGTGCTTGTTGGCCACGTTGACATAGGGCATGGCCGACGCCGGCACCAGGTTCTCGAGGCGGACTTCCCAAGGCTCACGGCCCACGGCACGCGCGATCGCGTCCATGGTGAGCTCCATGGCAAAGCACACGCCGGTGCGCGCCACGCCGCGGTAGGGCACGAAACCCGGCTTGTTGGTCGCCACGCACTCGGTGACACAGCGATAGCCTCGGAAGGCGTAGGGGCCGGGGAGATTGCCGACGGCCTGGCCAGGCTCGAGTCCGATGGTGAAAGGCCACACCGAATAGGCGCCGCCGTCGATGGTGATGCGCGCGTCGAGCGCCAACAGCCTCCCGCGCTCGTCGGCATAGGCGGTCATCTGGTACTTGTGCTCGCGGGTGTTGGCCCCGGCGATCAGGTGCTCGCGGCGATCCTCCAGATAGCGGAAGGGCTTGCGATGGGTCTTGGCCAGCCAGGCCACGCAGAGCTCTTCCTGTTGCAGCACGCACTTGTACCCGAAGGCACCGCCCACGTCCGGGGAGATGACGCGCACGCGCGCCTGGTCGAGCTCGAGGCATTCGGCCAGCACGGTACGGATCATGTGCGGCACCTGCGTCGCGCTCACGACCACCAGCTGGTCGGCCTGATGGTCCCAATAGGCGAGCACGGCCTTGCCTTCCATCGGCACCATGCATTGCCGCGCCAGCGACACCTCGCGCCGCACCACCAGCGCGGCGCGCCTGGCGTGGACCTCGAACTCCTTGTCCGCCTGCAATGTGACGAACGTGTTGTTGCGCCACCCCGGGTGGATCAGCTCTGCGCTTGCCGCGCGCGACGTTTCGGCGTCGGCATAGACGGGAAGCTCCTCGTACTCGATCTCCACTTGCTCGGCCAGGTCCTCGGCTTCGGCGCGCGTCGCCGCGAACACCATGGCGACCGGTTCGCCGACGAACCGGACCTTGCCCGAGGCCAGAGGCGGCTGCGCCGAGGCCTGGTAGGTCGGCAGCGTGGAGTCGGCCAGGATGTCCTTGGCATCGGCCATCGTTTCGCGCAGCGCGACCTGCCCGGCCCGGGCAGGCGGGAGATGCGTCGCGACGATTCGCGCGTGGGCCAGGGGACTGCGGAGAAAGGCGACTTCGCTGAGCCCGGGCATGCTCATGTCGGCGACGAACTGGCCCTTGCCATGGAGGTGGCGGGCATCCTCCTTGCGCAGGACCCGTGCGCCTACGCCTTGCGCGCTCGAGGCGCGGGGGTCATCGGTGTGGGTGTGCATGTTCAATGTGTCTCGTGTTCAAGTGCCCAGTGGCGGATGGGGCAGATGGGCCGATCGCGTCGGCCACGTGCAGGGGAAGCGGCCCCCCTCATGCGCGGCATGTCGATTCTGGCCTTGCCGCGATGGCCGGTTCGCGCGTGCGGATTGCGTTGGTTCCATGATTCCCTCGATCGGCTACTGGGTTTCGCTGCTGGGGCTGCCGAAGAGCTTGGACGGATCGTCGCGTTCGGCGGGCTCCTCGGATCGCTGGGGCGTGGTCTGGAAGTTGAGGTTCACCTTGTCGGTATCGACCACGGCCTCCTTGTCGAGGAAGGCAGTGACCGTCTGCGGCACGAAGATCACCACGGCGACCAGGATCAGCTGCATCGCCACCCACGGGATGGCGCCCAGGTAGATGTCCTTGGACAGCACCTTGCGCGGCAGCTTTCCTTCCTTGTGCAAGGTGTCGGAGATGCCGCGCAGGTAGAACAGAGAGAAGCCGAAGGGCGGGTGCATGAAGCTCGTCTGCATGTTCACGCAGATCAGCACGCCGAACCAGACCAGGTCGATGCCCAGCTTCTGCGCCACGGGCCCGAGCAGCGGGAGGATGATGAAGGCGATCTCGAAGAAGTCGAGGAAGAACGCCAGGAAGAAGATGAAGATGTTGACGGCGATCAGGAAGCCGATCTGCCCGCCCGGAAGATCGGCCAGCATGTGCTCGATCCACACGCCGCCGCTGACCCCCTGGAACACCAGCGAGAAGGCCCGCGAGCCGATCAGGATGAACACCACCATCGCCGTCATGCGCATGGTCGCGGTCATGGCGCTTTGCAGCAGCGGCCAGCTCAGGCGGCGGTGAATGGCCGCCAGCAGGAATGCTCCGAGTGCCCCCATGGCGCCGGCTTCGGTCGGGGTGGCGATGGCGTTGTCGATGCCGGGCAAGCCGCCCATGCTTCCCAAGACCGCGAAGATCAGGAAGGCGGACGGGATGATGCCGCGCAGGCATTTGGCCCACAATGCCCACCCGGTCAGCGTTCGGGCTTCCCTGGGGATGCCGGGCACGTCCTGCGGCCGGAAGCGCCCCAACAGGAAGGTGTAGAGCGCGAAGAGAAAGACCTGGATGAGGGCCGGGCCCCAAGCGCCCTTGTACATGTCGCCGACCGAGCGCCCGAGCTGGTCTGCCAGCACGATCAGGCACAGCGATGGCGGCACGATCTGGGTGATGGTTCCGGATGCCGCCAGCACCCCGGTGGCATAGCGCATGTTGTAGCCGTATCGCATCATGACCGGCAGCGAGATCATCGCCATGGCAATCACCTGCCCGGCCACGGTACCGGTGATCGCTCCCAGGATGAAGCCGACGATGATGACCGAATACCCGAGGCCGCCACGCACCGGCCCGAACAGCTGGCCCATCGAGTCGAGCATGTCCTCGGCCAGGCCGCACCGCTCCAGCACGCAACCCATGAGGGTGAAGAAGGGGATCGCCAGCAGCAGGTCGTTCGACAGGATTCCGAACACGTTCAACGGCAGCGCGGCGATGAATCCGGCTGGAAACCAGCCCATGTAGATGGCAACGCCGCCGCTGGCCACACCCAGGGCCGCCAGCGAGAACGCCACCGGGAAACCCAGCAGCAGCACGGCCACCAGCGCCGCGAACATCAACGGCGGAAAGGCTTCGAGGCTCATTGCAGGGGCTTTTCGTAGTGGGTGTTCATTTCGTACCGGTCCTGCAGCCACAGGACGCGCTTGGCGATCTCGCTGAAGGCCTGCAGCACGAGCAGGCCGAAGCCCAGCGGCAGCAGCACCATCGCGGGCCAGCGAATGAGGCCGCCGGCATTGGGGGACGTCTCGCCGGAGCTGATCATGTCGACCAACAGCGGCCACGACAGCCAGGTCAGCAGGGCCATGATGGGCAGCAGGAAGACCACCAGGCCAAACAGGTCCAGCAGCACCTGAGCGCGCGCCTTCCAGCGGCCATAGAAGAGATCCACGCGCACGTGCTCGTTGAGCCGCAGCACCTGCGCGGCACCCAGCATCACGCCGGCGCCGAAGAGATACCACTGGATCTCCAGCCAGCCGTTCGAACTCGTGCCGATGACGTAGCGCACCATGGCGTTGCCGCCGCTGATGACGCAGGCGAGCAGAAGCGCCCATTGGGCTATCGCGCCCGCGAGATCGGTCAGGCGATCGATGCCGCGCACCCAGGCTGGCAGGGCGCCGTGGACCGGTGGGAGGTGTTTCATGGGGGGCCTATCGTTCTCTGCAGGGCGCCTCTCGGGGCGCCCTTGCCATCGACCATCTACTTGCTGGCGCTTCCGGTGACGTTGGCGAAGGTGTAGTTGTCCAGTTCGGCCTCGGCCACGCGGAACCAGCTGGCCTGGTCGCGGCGGTACTTGAGCCAGCCCGGCAGCATCGCCTTGAAGTCGGGATTCGCTTCGGCCAGTTCGTTCATCAGGTCGTTCGACGCCTTGAACGCGGCGTCCATCACCGGCTTGGGGAAATAGGACAGCTTCGCCCCTTGGCCTACCAGCTTCTTGATGGCTTCGGGATTGCGGTTGTCGTAGTCGGCGACCATCTTCATCGTCTGCTCGTTGCAGGCGCATTCGAAGGCGGCCTTGTATTGCGCAGGCAAGGCATCCCAGGCCTTGGCGTTGACCATCGCGGTGATCGAGGCGCTGCCCTCCCACCAACCCGGCGAGTAGTAGTACGGCGCAACCTTGTTCAGGCCCAGCTTCGCGTCATCGTAGGGGCCGATCCACTCGGCCGCGTCGATGGTGCCCTTCTCGAGCGACGGATAGATGTCCGCCGCCGGAATCTGCTGGGGCACGGCGCCGAGCTTGGACATCACCATGCCGCCGATGCCGCCGATGCGCATCTTCAATCCGTTGAGATCGGCAACGCTCTTGATGGGCTTGCGGTACCAGCCCCCCATCTGCACACCGACGTTGCCGCAGACGAAGTTGGTGATGCCCATCTTCTTGTACATCTCGCGCAGCGACGCCATGCCGCCGCCGAACTGCATCCACGCGTTGTGCTGGCGGGCGTTCAGGCCAAAGGGCAGTCCCGTGTCGAAGGCCACCGCCGTGTTCTTGCCGACGAAGGCGGAGGCCAGCACATGGTTGACCTCGATGGTTCCGTTGCTGACGGCTTCCATGTTCTGTGGCGGCGGCACGATCTCGCCACCGGCAAAACACTGGATGGTGAACTTGCCGTCGGTGAGTTCGGCGACGCGCTTGCACAGGTGCTCCGCCGAGCCATACATCGTGTCCAGGCTCTTGGGCCAGCTGGTCGACATGCGCCACTTCACGGCGGGTGCGGTCTGGGCCAAGGCAGGAATGGCGAGCGACGCGAGGCCGGCTGCGGCCCCCGTCTTCTGGAAAAAGCGACGTCGTTGCATGAATCGATCCTGGTGAGGTGAGGGCCAATCGGGAGGGGTCATGGGTCGCTCGAAACGGATCGAAGCGCCCATAAGTCGTCAGTATGCTGAGCTAAATATGCAGTGTCAACGACATTTTCACGGAAGTCGCTCAACGCACCAGGATCGCCCTTCGACGCCCCTTGCATGAGCGCATCCTGTGCGCTCGCGCACGAATGAAGTGCAACGTCTTCATTGGTGATTTCCCTGATTTCACGCCTGACCCGTGATTTCCCATCAAGGCGACATCTTCTTTTTGATGGTGATCGAAGCGCTCACAAAAAATGCTTGCCACGCTCGATTTATATTCAGTACACTGAACATATCGAGTCAGTGTACGTTTCAAAGGAGCCAGGCCATGACATGGATCAGGATCGCCGCCACCAGCCAGTTGCAAGAAGACGAAGTGATGCCGATCAACGTCGGCGAGGCCCAGCTGGCCCTGTTTCGAAGCGGGGGTGAATTCCACGTGACGGACAACGTCTGCACGCACCAGTACGCCCTGCTGTCCGACGGCTATGTGGAGGACGGCTGCGTCGAGTGCCCCCTGCATCAGGCGCAGTTCGACCTGCGCACGGGCCAGGCCCGGTGCGCACCCGCTACCCAGGCCATCCGCGTCTATCCCGTTCGCGTCGAGGGCGAGGACGTCCTCGTCGATGCCTGAGAGCGCGCTCGCCCCATGACGAACGCTCTTCCCATCCTCATCATCGGCGCCGGACAGGCCGGGGCGACCGCGGCGGCCACGCTGCGTGCCCTCGGCCATGAGGGCCGCATCGTGGTCGTCGGCGATGAACCTCACCTGCCCTATGAACGACCGCCTCTGTCCAAGGCCGTGCTGACCGACGCCGCCAAGGATGGCCAGGTCGGCATTCATGCCGCGGGCTTCTACGCGGAGAAGGGCATCGAGTTGCGGGTCGGCGTGCAGGTCGCTTCGCTGGACACCGCCCATGCCGTCGCCCACTGCAGCAGTGGCGAGCGCATTGCGTTCAGCCAGGCGTTGATCGCGACCGGTGGCAGCGCGCGCGCCCTGCCCGCCCTGCCACCCGGAACGCCGCGTGTGCACTACATCCGGACCTTGGCCGACGCGCAGGCACTGCGCGGCGCACTGCAAAGCGAGACGAACCTGACCGTGCTCGGCGCCGGCTTCCTGGGGCTGGAAGTCGCGTCCACCGCGCGCGCGCTGGGGCTGGAAGTCACGGTGATCGAGGCGTCGCCACGGGTACTGGCGCGTGCCGTGCCCGAGGCGTTTTCCCATTGGCTGGCCGAACGGGCCGAACATGCCGGCGTCGACCTGCGCCTCGGAACGAACTGCACGGCCATCGAGCCTGCCGCCGGGCACATCGCACTGACACTCGGCGACGGCCGTCGCCACCAGGCCTCGCAGCTGCTGGTCGCCATCGGCCAAAGCCCCGCGGTCGGGCTGGCCGCGTCGAGCGGGCTGGCGCTGCATCCGCAGACGGGCGGCATCCGCATCGACGCGCAATGCCGAACCAGCGCCACCCATGTCTTTGCCGCCGGCGACTGCACGAGCCAACACCAGCCGCTCCTGGGCGAAGAACTCCGCCTGGAATCCTGGCAGAACGCCAACGAACAGGCACGCATCGCCGCCGCCGCCATGCTCGGCGTGCCGACCGAGGCCGCCGCGACTCCCTGGTTCTGGACGGACCAGTTCGACTGCAACATCCAGATGGTCGGCCTGCCGCGCGCCGGCCTTCGCTATCACGTGCGCGGGGAAGTCCGGGCCGACGTTCCGGCACCCCGGTTCGTCCTGATCGGAGCGGATGGCGAGGCACGCGTGCGGCATGTCATCGCCGTCAATGCCGGCGCCGACGTGCGGCCGCTGCGCAGCCTGGTCGACCAGGGCACGCCCTGCGACCCGGCCGCGCTCACCGATCCTTCGATTCCCCTGCGGCAAGCCGTGCGCGACGCACAGGCCGCCGCGGCCACCCTCGCCCTCAGTTGACCGGAGCCCCCATGTACAGCACCCACGCGATCATCGACCGCACACCCCGAGCCAAGGATGCCGAGCTGGCGAACTGCCAATGGCCCGCGGACGCCCTGCATTTCATTCCGGACTGGATCTACACGAGCGAAGCCGTGTACGACCGGGAGATGGACAGGATCTTCCGGGGCCGATCGTGGAACTACGTCGCGCTCGAGGCCGAGATCCCCAACACCGGCGACTTCAAGCGCTCCTATGTCGGCGCGACGCCCGTGGTCGTCTCGCGGGCGCAGGACGGGTCCGTCAACGTGTTCGAGAATCGTTGCGCCCATCGGGGTGCCGAGTTCTGCCGGCACAGCCAGGGCAACGCCACCGAGTTCGTCTGCCCCTACCACCAGTGGTCATACGACCTCAAGGGCAATCTCCAGGGCGTCCCGTTCAAGCGCGGGGTCAACCGCCAGGGCGGCATGCCCAAGGACTTCCGCAACGAGGATCACGGCCTGCGCAAGCTGCACGTGGCGACTCGCCACGGCGTGGTCTTCGCGTCCTACAGCCCGGAGATGGAGTCCCTCGAGGACTACATGACCCCGGAGATCCTGAAGGATTTCGACGTGGTGTTCCCGGGCAAGGGCCTGAAGGTGCTCGGCTACTACAAGAACGAGTTGCCCTGCAACTGGAAGATGTACCACGAGAACCTGAAGGACCCCTACCACGCGACGCTGCTGCATTCGTTCCTGGTGGTGTTCGGCCTGCTGGTCGCCGGCAACGACGCCGCCATGATCGCCGACCCGGTGCATGGTCGCCACGGCACCATGGCGTCTGCCAAGAAGGAAGACAAGTACGCCGCCGTGAGCGACGAGAACAAGAAGGAGATGCGCTCCTTCCATGAAGGCATGCGCTTGCGCGACGACCGCTTCCTGGAGTTCGTCAAGGAGTTCGACTCGCCCTGGTCGGTCACCATGCAGACCATCTGGCCCAACCTGATCGTCCAGCGCGAAATGAACACCCTGGGCGTGCGGCAGATCGTTCCCAACGGTCCCAACAGCATGTTGATGCTTTGGACCATGTTCGGCTATGAAGACGACACCGAGGAGATGACGCAGCACCGCCTGCGCCAGGGCAACCTGATGGGCCCCTCCGGCTTCCTGGGCCTGGAGGACAACGAAGCCATGAAGTTCGTGCAGGAGGGCGTGCGCCGCTCCAGCACCGACACCAACGTGCTCAAGCTCGATGCCGGCAACGTCGGCACGGCCAACTCGCTGATCTCGGAGAGCGCCATCCGGGCCATGTACAGCTACTACCGCGAAGTGATGGGGTTCTGAGCGCCATGAAAGCATTCACTCAATCGCTGTTCCGCGAACGCACCATCGCAGGAGCGCGCGCGCGCGAGCTGCGTCTCGCGGTGGAGGAGTTCAACGCCGACTACTGCGCCGTGCTCGACACCGGCAGCGTCGAGGACTGGCCGGAGTTCTTCACCGAGGACGGCATCTACCGCGTCACCGCCCGCGAGAACGCGGAACTTCGGATGCCCGTCGGCCTGGTGTATGCGCACGGCCGCAACATGATGCATGACCGCGCCGTGGCCATCGCCAGGACGCAGATGTTCGCGCCGCGCTACAACCTGCACCTGGTGACGAACACGCGTGTGACGGCGGAGTCCGAGGCGGGCGAGATCCAGGCCCAGGCCAACTTCGTGCTGCTGCAGACCCTGGTCGAAGGCCCGAGCACGGTCCACATGGCCGGCAGCTACTACGACACCTTCGTGCAGGTCGACGGCCGCCTGCTCCTCAAGGAGCGGCAGGCCATCTACGACTCCACCATCATCGCCAACGACGTGGTGTACCCCCTGTGAAGCCCGAGGCCTCAGATCGCCCGCAGCACGGTGCGGCTGTACTGGTTGTTCGCCTCGACCAGGATGCGCATCAGGTCCATGAGCATGGTGCGCTCGGCCGGGCGCAAGGGCGCCAGCAGGCGCTCCTGCGCCCTCGCCATGTCGCCGCGCAAGGATTCGACGACGGTCTCGCCTGCGGGCGTCAGGCGCACGTGACGCAGCCGCTTGTCGGCCGGGTTCGGCCGGCGCACGACCAGGCCGCGATCCTCGAGCCGCTTGACGACGTCGGCGGTGGTCGTGCGGTCGAGCCCGACCTCCTGGCCCAGCGAAGTCTGGTCGAGGTCGGGAATCACCGACAGCGCCGTCAGGATCGCGTACTGCACGGGCGTCACGTTCTGCGATTGGCACTCCTCGAAGAACATGGCCACGTGGATCTGGTGCAGGCGCCGCACCAGAAAGCCGGGACGGGCGAAGAGCAATTCCTTTGCCGGATCGACCGTCGTCATGCCGATCGCCGCGTTCGGCGCAGCAGGCTCTGGGGCTGATTCACGCTTCCTGGATGCCACATCTCGTCCCGTTTGTTAGCACACTGAAGATTGTATAGACCCGTGCAGAAAGCAGCGCCTTCGACACAGCGAATCCTCGCGGAACAGCAGGTGCGCCGCGCGCATCTGCGCGGCGCGATGGAGAACGAATGGCTGCAAGCCCGCTTCAGTTTCTCCTTTGCCGACTATCAGGATCCCAACCACGTGCACTGGGGGTCGCTGCGCGCACTCAACGAGGATTGGGTCGCGCCGGGCGGCGGCTTCGCGCGCCATGGGCATCGCGACATCGAGACGCTGACCTATCCGCTCCAGGGCCGCATCCATCACACCGACAGCCTCGGCAATGACTTCGAGTTCGGGCGAGGCGAGATCCTGCGCATGAGTGCAGGCACCGGCATCGAGCACAGCGAGATGAACGCGTCGCGAACCGAGCCCGAGCGACATCTGCAGATCTGGTTGTACCCGCGCACGCGCGGCGTGAATCCCGGCTGCGCCCTCACGCGTGTGGACGAAGAAGACACGCTGGGACGCTGGTGCCCCATCGCCTCGCCAGACGGGCGGGAAGGATCGGCAACGGTCCAGCAGAACGCCGTGATCTTCGCCAGCCGCCCCGCCATCGACGGCGAACTCGACTACCAGCTGGCACAGCATCGGCTGGGCTACCTGCACGTCGTGTCCGGCGAAGTCCAGGTCGACCCTGGATTGCTGCTGCGCGCGGGCGATGGCCTGCGCTTCACGCACCGCGAACACCTCGCGCTCATCGCCGCCTCGGCCGACGCCGAGGTCCTGCTGTTCGATCTCTAACGCCTTCCTCCACCCCTTCTACCTCACGCGGAGAACTTCCCCAATGAACCGAATTCGCAAGATCGCCCTGGAAGAGCACTTCATGGCGCCTGGCTTCGAGCGCTACTCCAAGACCTTTCTGCAGCACATCGACAAGGCCACCTACGCCGAGCTCGCGAGTCGCCTGGCCGACTTCGACGAGTTGCGCCTCACGGAAATGGATCGCGCCGGCATCGCCGTGACCGTCCTGTCCCAGACCGGGCCGGGGGTGCAGGGCGAACTCGACACCCACGCGGCCATCGCCAGCGCCAAGGACAACAACGATTTCCTGGCGAGCCAGGTCGCGCGCCATCCCACGCGCTATGCCGGCTTCGCGACACTTCCCATGCAGAGTCCGCAAGCCGCTGCCGAAGAGCTGACGCGTGCGGTGGTGGCGCTGGGATTCAAGGGGGCGCTGGTGAACGGCCATACCCAAGGCCGCTACTACGACGATCCCGCCTTCGACGTCGTGTGGGAGCGCTTCCAGGCGCTGGACGTTCCGCTCTACCTGCATCCCATCGACTTTCCGGCGGTACCCGCGTCCTTCGCGGGGCATGCCGAACTGACGGGAGCGACCTGGGGCTGGGGCGTCGAGACCGCGACCCACGCCCTGCGCCTGCTCTTCAGTGGCGTCTTCGATCGATTCCCGAAACTCAAGGTGATCCTGGGCCACATGGGCGAGGGCCTGCCCTTCCAGCGCTGGCGATTCGACAGCCGCTTCGGTGCGTACCCGCACGGCATCCGCCTGCACCGGGCGCCGTCCGAATACATCGGCAGCAACATCGTCATCACGACCTCCGGCGTCTGCTCCGGTGCCGCCCTGGCCGGTGCCATCGCGGAGTTGGGCGAGGAAGCCGTGATGTTCTCGGTCGACTACCCCTACGAATCGACCGCCGTCGCTGCCGATTTCATCGAGTCGGCGCCGATGGACGACCGCACGCGGCACCTGGTGTGCCACGGCAATGCCGAACGCCTTCTCAAACTGAACGCGGCCTGATCGCGTCCCCACTTCAACCGACAAGGAGCCCCTGTGTCCAAGACCTACCGCATCGGCCAGATCGTGCCGAGTTCCAACACGACCATGGAAACCGAGATCCCCGCGATGCTGCGGCTGCGCGAGCAAATCCGTCCGGAGCGCTTCACCTTCCACTCCAGCCGGATGCGCATGAAGACCGTGAAGAAGGAAGAACTGGCGGCCATGGACGCGGAATCCGACCGCTGCGCCATCGAGTTGAGCGATGCGCGCGTCGACGTCCTGGGCTACGCCTGTCTGGTGGCCATCATGTCGATGGGGCACGGCTACCACCGTGCGTCGGAGAAGCGCCTGCGCGAGCACACGCAGGCCAATGACGGCAACGCACCCGTGGTGACCAGCGCCGGCGCCCTGGTCGACGCCCTCCAGGTGATCGGTGCCCGGCGCATCGCCCTGGTGGCACCGTACATGAAACCGCTGACGGAGCTGGTGGTGGACTACATCCGCAACGAAGGCGTCGAGGTCGTGGATTGGCGAGCGCTGGAGATCCCCGACAACCTCGCGGTCGGTCGCCACGACCCGGCCCGCTTGCCGGAGATCGTTGCCGGCATGCACACCGATGGCGTCGACGCCATCGTGCTGTCCGCCTGCGTGCAGATGCCGTCGCTGCCTTCCGTCGCCAAGGTGGAAGCCATGACCGGCAAGCCGGTCGTCACGGCAGCGATCGCCACGACCTACGCCATGCTGAAGGCGCTGGACCTCGAGCCGGTGGTTCCGGGCGCGGGTGCGCTGCTGTCCGGCGCGTACTGAGACGGAGAAGGAAGCAATGAAGAGCACTTTCCTTTATGGCGCGAACCTGCACGCGAACGGCATCCGCCAGCACTACCTGCGATACGGCGGCAAGGGTCGACCGGTCATCCTGGTGCCCGGCATCACCAGTCCTGCCGTGACCTGGGGGTTCGTGGCGGAGCACTTCGGCCAGCAGTTCGACACCTATGTGCTGGATGTGCGGGGACGTGGCCTGTCCGAAGCCTCCGACGCGCTCGACTACGGGCTCGATGCCTGCGCGGGAGACGTCGGGGGATTCGCCCGCGTGCTCGGCCTGGAAGGCTATGCGCTGGTCGGGCACTCGATGGGCGCGCGCATCGGCGTGCGCGCCGCGCGGCACCATCCCGATGGACTGGAGCGCCTGGTCCTCGTCGATCCCCCTGTCTCGGGTCCGGGACGCCGCCCCTACCCGGCCAAGCTGGACTGGTACATCGACTCGATCCGGCTGATGCGCGACGGCGCCGGCATGGAAGCCTTGCGCCCCTTCTCCCCCACCTGGACCGACAGCCAGCTTCAACTGCGCTCCGAATGGCTGCACACCTGCAACGAGCGCGCCATCGTCGCCTCCTACAACGGCTTCCACGAGGACGATGTCCACGCCGACCTGCCGCATGTCAAGGTGCCCACGCTGCTGATGGTGGCCGGCCGCGGCGACGTGATTCGCGCCGAGGACATCGACGAGATCGGGCGCCTCGTGCCGTCGATCAGGACCGTGCGCGTGCCTGACGCGGGGCACATGATCCCGTGGGACGACGAGACGGGTTTCCTGAGCGCTTTCGGCAACTTCCTCGGCGCACCGCTCGGCGGGGTCGCCAACGACCACTAGGAGATTTCCATGCCTGTGAGCGACCATCAGCTGATCGACGCCTGGAAGCAGGTGTTGACGCTCTCCAAACTGGAAGCGGGCCAGACCGTCACCATCCTGACCAGTTCGGCAACGCACCCGCAAACCCTGTCCAGTGCACTCATTGCGACCCAGCAGATGGGTGCCATCGTCAATCGGCTCGATCTGCCGCCGGTGAACGCCGATAAGGCCTTGAGCCGCGACAGCCTCGCCTACCTGGGCACGACCCCGCTGACGGGCAACAGGGCCGCCATCGCCGCACTCAAGGCCAGCGACCTGGTGCTGGACCTGATGACGCTGCTGTTCTCTGCGGAACAGCACGACATCCTGGCGGGCGGGACGAAGATCCTGCTGGCGGTCGAACCGCCGGAGGTGCTGGTGCGGATGGTGCCGACTCTGGCGGATCGGGCGCGGGTCAAGTCAGCGGCCGCCCGCATCGCTGCCTCGCGCGAGATGCACGTCGTCTCCGCGGCCGGCACCGACCTGCGCTGCAGGATGGGAGAGTTTCCGGCGATCAGCGAATACGGCTTCGTCGACGAACCCGGGCGCTGGGACCACTGGCCGAGCGGCTTCGCGCTGACCTGGCCGGATGAAGGCGGCGCCCATGGGCGCATCGTGATCGACCGTGGCGACATCCTGTTGCCGCAGAAGTCCTACGTCTCCGAGCCGATCGTGCTCACCGTCGAGAACGGCTACGCCACCAGGATCGAAGGCGGCGTCGATGCGGAGTTGCTCGGCGACTACATGGCCTCTTTCAAGGACCCCGAGGCCTACGCGATCTCCCACATCGGCTGGGGGCTGCAACCGCGGGCCCGCTGGTCCACGCTCGGCCTGTACGACCGGGAGGCCACCATCGGCATGGACGCGCGAGCCTACGAGGGCAACTTCCTTTTCTCGCTGGGGCCCAACAACGAGGCGGGGGGCAAGCGAACGACGGCCTGCCATATCGACATCCCTCTGCGCAAATGCACGGTCAGGCTCGATGGCCGGGAGATGGTGCGCGAGGGCAAGGTCATGGACGGCGAGGAGAAGCGCGATGCACGCTGAAATCAAGACCTACGAACGCCAGGGATTCGGAGCGGCGCTCGAACTGCGCGCACCGGCAGGCCTGCTGATCGTCGACTTCGTCAATGGCTTCGCGGATCCGGCGGTCTTCGGCGGCGGCAACATTCCCCAGGCGATCGACCACACCGTGGCGCTCCTGGCAGCTGCCAGGGCACGCGGGTGGGCCATTGCGCACAGTCGCATCGTCTACGCCGACGATGGCGCAGACCACAACATCTTCTCCCTGAAGGTGCCCGGCATGCTCACGCTGAAAGAGGATGACCCCCGCAGCGCGATCGTGCCGCAACTGGCTCCGCTGCCGGGCGAACTCGTCGTGCGCAAGACCGTCCCGTCGGCCTTCTTCGGAACCTCGCTGGCGGCATGGCTGAGCCAGCGTGGCGTTCAGACCCTCGTGGTGGCCGGTGCCGTCACCAGCGGATGCGTGCGAGCGAGCGTGGTGGATGCGATGTCCCACGGCTTCAGGCCGCTCGTCGTTGCCGACTGCGTCGGTGACCGCGCCATCGCGCCTCACGATGCCAGCCTGTTCGACATGGGGCAGAAGTACGCGGCCGTGATGACGCGTGACATTGCGCTGGCCGCGCTGGAGAAGGTCAGCAACCCGTAAGTTGCAGAAGAGGCACGGACACCCGATCCTCGCGCAGCCCGAAGATGGGCTGCGCGCGGCTCTGACGGTGCACCGACGACGCCCCACCCTCACGCAAGGGGCCATGAAGGGTCGGTCGGGCCCGCGTCGAAGCTCTCGGTTCTCAACGGGCGCTTGCGGCGATCACGCCAAGTGCACGACCCACGCAGGGCCAACGCGAGAGATCGCGCTCGTGAGCGTGTGTGCACTCACCGCAACCTCGACAACAATCGAGTCCCTCCCGACTCTCGTGGCGTTGGATGCACCCGCTATGGATGACTGTCTGATCCGCTTCGCGGCAGAGACCCCTGCGGGGGCGAGAATGCGAACGCCTTCATGCAACAAACCGGGACGATTTCTTTCCCGCCATCATTCGATGTCCATGCGCGTGCCTGAGCGCAAGAGAAGCTCGACCGCCGTTGGTGCCGTGCTGCTTGGCATCGCGACCGCGCTGCTTGCGCCTTGTGCGCGATCCGCACCGTTCGAGCGACTCGAGATCGGCGCGTCGGTGCCAGACGGCGAGATCGACTTCGGGCTGTCGAAGGTGGTGCTGCCCGCTCCCGGCTCCGAGTGGCGGGTGATCGCCGCGAAGGGGAGCGCTTCGATCGCTCCCAGCGGCGACCGCATCTACACGATCAAGCTTCGCAACGTCGTCCTGGTGCGGATCAGGGAGGGCCGGTGGGCAGGCTTGATCGAACTCGGCGGGCTCGGCGAGTCCCTGACCTGGGCGCCCTGGATGACCTCGGCGTGCAGAGTGGCCGCAAGGACAATCTACTCCGAAGGCGTGGACGCAGACCGGTTCAAGCCGACCTGCCTGATGGTCACGTCGTCGTTCCCGACGAAGAACATGGGGACCTCGCCCGGCGTCTTTCAGGACGCCTTGGACTGGCTGAAAGAGCATGGCATCGCAGCGCCTGAATTCGTCCACCTGGGTCGCTTCGCGCGCTATGCCGAAGGCAACTACAACCACATGAATGCCTATTTGTCGGCGGACGTGCACCCGGCGGACTCGGTGCCCCGGATGATGGGCTTCCTGGCATGGATGAAGGACGCAGCCCAGGCGAGCGCAGCGGGGGTGGTCGAACCGTGATGCTGGGCCCGTTGGAGCCTTGAGCCGAGCGGACCTGACTTTGCGCTCCTGGCGCTGCCGGTCATGATCGCAGGCGCCTCAGCGCGACACCGTGCGCCACAGAGCGATCAGCACCGGCCATCGGGCCGGCGACCCGCTCAACGGACTGGGCGTACGCACCAGAGCCTCGAACAGCGGTCGAACTGCCAACTCGTTCACGGAGCATTTTGCTCGACTATTGGATAGACGACCCAAAGGGTCGGTAAAATTCGTCCCGTGGTGCAGCGATGACGCAGCGCCCTCAACCCTTCAAGGACGTCCACCGATGAATCCAGCACTCCCGACAGCAAGGCCTTGGTGACGGCCTCGCGCGACGACCCAGCGCCCGTGCCGGCCAGCATGCGGATCACTCCCCCGGTCAACGACTACCAGGCGCCGACGCCCAAGGACCTGCAGCTGCTCAAGGAGCACTTCGGTCTCACGGCCTACGAGATGGCGCGCCTGTTCGCCGTGCAGCCCGAGCAGTGGCGAAAGCACACGGGGGGTCAGAGTCCCCGCGAGATCAGCGTCACGCGCGCCTTCTTCATGGCGGCGTTCCAGGTGCTCAGCGAGGAAGAGATCGAGCGCGTGGTGGCGTACATGGCGAGCTTCGGCGCGCTCTGGAACCAGGACGCCGAGCCGCCGCCGCGGCCCGAGCCACGCTACCGCCAGCGCAACGAAGCCTCTTGAGGCTCGAGCTCCGCAGCGGAGCTGCCAACAACTCACGTCGACGTATGCACCACAGCTGAGTGCATACGCGGGCGATGTTGCCCGCAAGTGCGAGAAACGAAATGAACAGGTTCATGCCGGCAGTGGTGCTCGGCGTCTGCGTTGCTGCGTCTGCTGCAGCCAGTGAGACATGCCCTTCTGTCGCTACCTTGGAGTTCAGGCCGGACGTCCCTACGGAAGCTGACGCTGTCGAGTTGCGCAATGCAACCCCCTGGCGATCCCGCGGGGAGATTCCGACACCAAGGCGCGGCGAGCTCGTCGGACGGATCCAAGCGAATTTGCCCAGGGACTGCTGATGCCCGCGCCCACTGAATGGCAGCCCGCGCCACATCCCACGCTCGCCGGCTTCTATTGCCTGCGGCGCTTCCCGCATGCGGATCAGCCGCCCGAGCATTTCGGCAATCGCCTCGGCGGCGAGCCAAGCATCGAGGCCTTCGCCACGCGCGAACAGGCCGAGCGCGTCAGCCGATACGCCAAGGGCCGTCGAGGCTGCATCGTTGACGAACGCGATATCGACTACGCCTGACGGCTTCCGGCTCTAGCCGCAGCGTGCCACGGGCGGCTATGGCCGGGGGCTTTTCCCCGGATACGAAGAAACCCAGAAAACCATGTACACCACCAAACCATTGATCGCGACTGCGCTCGTCCTGACGCTCGCCGCTTGCGGCGGAGGAGGCTCGAACGGCTTCGTCCCGGCGCCCGCTCCCTCCCCCTCGGCCTCACCCTCGGCGGAAGCGCCCGCGTCGGTCGTCGAGACACCGGCCCCGGCGACCGAAGCGCCGGCCCCGGCGCCGGAACCGTTGCCGGAGGTCGTCGATCCCCCCGCGCCGCCGGCGCCTCCCGCACCTCCCGCACCGCCGGCGCCGCCGAAGACGTGGAAGGACGCCGATTGCGCGCGCACGGGCGCCGACCTCCCGGCCTGCTCGGCGAACTTCTCGGACAACTCCGCGAGCGCCAGCCTCGTGGAGGAAAGCGGCGCGCCGGCGGTCCAGCTTGCCACCATCGCCGCGCTGAAGGCGCAGAACCCGAGCAAGAACAACGGCGTTCTCGGCAACAAGGCCGTCTACGGCCTGTCGCTGCTGCACAAGCTCAAACTCTCCGACTATCCGGGGATCAGCTTCGAGGCCAAGCTCAATACGCCGGCCCGCGCTGACACCACGATCCCCGAAGACCTGTATGTGACGATCACCGTGAGCCCGGCTTGCGATGGCCTCAGCTACCTGAACCTCATCACGAGCGCGCCCGATATGGCGCCCGTTGCGACCGCTGACGGCTACTTCCGCTATTCGGCGGCGCCGGCCGACGTGCGCTGGTTCCGGACCGGCTCGAAGCCCTTCCCGGCGGCGCCGGCCACGCCCCTCCTGAACGGCGCGCTCTCGGGCCTCGGCGCCTACTCGCTCGGCGGCCTGATCGCGGCCTACCCGGATGCTTGCATCTGGAACTTCCCGAACCCCACCACCGAAGTGCCCGGCGGGATCACGCCGGCGCTCGATTTCAATCTCGGCGATTCCGGCACCACGACGAACAAGAAGGCGTGGATTCGCGCCATCATGATCGGCGACAAGTCCATCTTCTGAGCATGCTGGTCCGGCTCGTGATCCTCCTGGGCGTCCTCTTCCTGATCGGGCTCGTCGTCATCTGGATGGACCCTCGCCCGTTCTAGCGCGTTGGCATGGCCCTGGGCAGGGTCGCGCACGCTTCGAGCGCGGCCCGCCCGGTCGCGCCTGAAGCCGTGACCTCGGCGGGTCGACATCGCCCGGCAGCGACCCATGCATCCAGCTCTTGGGCCTTGGCTTCCGATCAAGCAACAGGTGCGTACGCAGGGCCTTGGTCGGGACGGTAACTCCGCAGGTCCCGGGTTGAAGCCCAGGTCGAGCAGCCACTCAAGCCGCAACGCCCGTCTGAGGCTCAGCCCATAATCGGGCAAAGTCCTTCGATGTCCGTCGCGTCCCACTCCCTCTGGTCCCCGTTGCGTCTGCCGGCATTCCGGGGCCTGTGGACCGGCAGCGCCATCTACTTCACCGGGAACGCCATGCAGGTCATGGCGGCTTCGTGGCTCATGGTGGAGCTCACGGGCTCCTCATTCCTCGCAGCGCTGGTGCAGACGGCGGTGTTCCTGCCCATGTTCCTGCTGGCACTGCCCGCAGGCGTGCTGGCCGACATCACCGACCGACGGCGGCTGATCCTCAATGCGCTGGCCGTTCAGGTTGCCATCGTCCTTGCCCTGTCCCTGCTCGCGTTGGCGGGATGGGCAGGTCCGGGGACCTTGTTGCTGTTCACCTTTTCCGCCGGCTGCTGCACGGCGCTCCTGTCGCCCGCCTGGAACACCAGCCTGGCCGACACCGTGCCGCGCGAGGACATGCCGCAAGCCATCACGGCGATGTCCATCGCCTGGAACAGCGCGCGCGCACTGGGGCCGTCCATCGCGGGCTTCGTCTTCGCATGGCTGGGTGCGGGCTGGGTGTTCGTGATCGCCGCCGTCAGCGTCCTCGTGATGATGCAGGCACTGCGGCGCTGGCCCCCTGCCCCCCATGCGCAGTCGCCCCTGCCGGCGGAGCGCCTGTGGAGCGGCACCATCGCGGGCCTGCGCTATGCCAGGCACTCGCCCATGATCCTGGCGCAGTTGCTGCGCACCGTCGCGTACAGCGGTGCGGGCTCGGCGCTGTGGGCGCTGTTGCCGGCCATCGCGGCGCAGCAACTCAAGCTGGGCGCCACCGGATTCGGCTTCCTCATGGGATGCCTGGGCACGGGCGCGGTCGCGGCGGGCCTGGTGCTGGGCAAGCTGCGTGCGCGCCTGGGGCTGGAGCGCCTCGTCGGACTGGGATGCGTGGTTTTCGCGGCCGTGATGCTGATCGCCGCGTTCGTGCGCATACCCATCGTGGTCTTCGTGGCGCTGGCCATCGGCGGCGCCGCATGGATGGCGGTCATGGCCACCTTCAACACCGCGACGCAGTCCAGCGCGCCTCCCTGGGTGCGTTCGCGCGCCGTGGCCCTGCACACGCTCAGCGCGCTGGGTTCGTTCGCCATCGGCTCGGCGTTCTGGGGCGCGGTTTCCGGAATCACTGGATTGGCTATCGCCTTGAGCATCGCAGCGCTTGCCATGACGGGCGGCATTTTTCTTGCCCGCTGGCTGCCGTTGCGCATGGGCGCCTCGCAGGAGGTCACCCCCGTCGCGCTCTGGGAAGAACTTTTCATCAAGGATCAGCCTCTGCCAGGAGATGGCCCCGTGTCGGTGGAGATCTGCTACTGCATCCGCGCCGGCGAAGCCGAGGAATTCCTGACCGCCGTGACCCAGCTGCGCGCCTCGCGGCGGCGCGACGGCGCCACCCTATGGCGCGTCTATCGCGACCTGGGCGATCCGTCGCGCTATATCGAGCGCTTCATCGTCGCTTCGTGGGCCGAATACTTGCACCAGCGCGCCCGGGCCACGCTGGCCGACCAGGAAATGGAAACTCGTCTCCAGGTGTTCTTGCGCGACGGCGTGCCGGTGACGACGCAACACTACATTGCCGAGCGCTGAAATCGCATGCTCGAAGGGCTGGCTGCGGAGCCCGCCTTCGCAGGGCGCACATCGGGAGAGTCAATGGGTGCGGGCATCGACCAGCAGTTCGGCCGTCACCGTCCGTCCCGCGCGACAACATATCCCCTCGAGTTCCTCGATGACGACGTCGACGCGTCGCAGGAACAGTTCCCGGCTGCCGGGCGTGGCACGTGTGCTCAAGGCCCACGTGAGCTCGGCCAGGCGTTCTTCCCGCGCCTGACGGGCCCACGGCCGCAACTCGCAGTAGCACAGAAGGGCCAGGCGGCCGAGGTCTTCGTGGCGGCGCGCGTAGGCGACATCGGCCACGAGATCGTCGAGACCCAGCATCAGACTGTCGGAAAGGGTATCCATGGTGCAATGCAGCATTCTGCGGGCGGGACGGTAGGGCGTGCAACCTAATCCCTATCGCCTTTCCCTCCACCTTTCTTCACTCGGACTGATCCCCTGTTGCGTCGTGGTCGTATCGAGCAGACTGGCATGCTTGTTGCGACGCAGCAAAAAGTTCTCTTTCTTCTCTTTCACTGGAGCAAGCGGAGGGTGTGATGCGGTGGCTGCTGATGATGTGGATGATCCTGGCCTGCGGCGCGGCCCGCTGCGAGGACGCACGCCCGACGCCGGACATCGTCGAGGTGCTGCGGGTCTCACACCAGAAGCAGCTCGACGCCATGACGCCCGCCGATGCCGCGAGCCCGCGCGCCCTGAAGGTACGCGAGTCCTTCGAGAAGCTCTTGCGCGGCCTGAAGGGTCCCGCCCTTTCGAAGGTCGAGCTTCGCGTCGTGCGCGGCGACATCGTGGGCGAGACGCTGCAAGGCCGCATCGTGGTGGCCAATGTGGCCCTGGCAGACCTGCCGGAAGGCGAGCGCATCTTCATCCTCGCGCACGAACTGGGACACGTGGTGCTCGATCACTGGTCGCAGATGGGCCTCGTCTACGCGAAATGGGTGCCGGGCCCCGTCGAGCAACAACACACCGACGCCATCGCGGACCGCCTGGGCCGTGACGCATCGGCCTTGGCCTATCGGCAGGAATTCGAAGCCGACGCCTTCGCCCTGAGCACGCTGCGCGCCCTGGACCTGCCGGATCAGCATGTGCTCGCGGCCTTCATGACGCTCGGCTGGCGCAACGACACCGCGACGCACCCGGGCACGCGCAAGCGCCTCTCGGCATTGCGTGCCCTGGCACCCGACGGGCGTTCGGTGCAGCCCTGAGGCCGAACAGACGCTTCTTCGCGCCCATGGCGCCTTGCCTTGCGCTGGTCGACGATCGTCAGACCGTCGTTCGACGTTCTTGCCCGGAGCGGACGTAACAATCTCGAACGCCTTTCATCCCTCGATGTGTGCGACGCTGGGCGTCGGAGGCCGCAGGCTGTGCCCGGCCGAAGGAGGTGATTCGATATGACCGTGGGTCTCAGTCGACGTCGCGTGCTCAAAGCAGCCACCTTGGTCGCCCCCCTTGGCGTGTCCGCGCAGAGGACCAGGCCGAACTCACGGCGAATCGGCGTCATATGGCTGGGCGGGCAGTCGACGACTTTCGGGCCCGGCTCGAGGGAGGCTCTCTTTCGCGACAGCCTCCGCCGGTTCGGATGGACCGAGGGACAGAACCTGGCGATTGAATCCCGATTCACAGGGACCGGCGTCAACCTCGCCCACCACGTCGAGCAACTCCTCGCGATGAAGGTGGATGTGATCGTGGCCATGGCGTCACCGATTGCCCTTGCCGTCAAGGACATGGCCTCCTCGGTGCCTGTCGTGTTTGTCGTCTTCGGCGATCCGGTGGAATTCGGACTGATCGACAGCCTGGCTCGTCCAGGCGGCAATCTGACAGGCATCTACATGCCCACGGCCGAGCACGCCGGAAAGCGCCTGGATTTGCTGCATGGGGCGGTGCCCGGCAGCAACCGCATCGCAGCGCTGACGTTCCCGAACTCGCGCGCTCGCCTCGAATTGCGGAACACCGAGGCGGCCGCAGGGAAGCTGGGCGTCGAGCTTGTCGAAGTCAAGGTCGGCGCGATCGACGAACTCGACTCGGCCCTTCTTGCCACGAAGAAATCCGGCGTCGCAGCGGTCACCCTGCTCACGGAGCCGCGCACCAGTGTCAACCTGGGACGCATCGCGGAGCAATGCCTTGCGCAAAGGCTGCCGTCCATCGCGGGCTACGCGGGTTTCGCCTGGCTTGGAGGCCTGATGGCGTACGGCGCCGATGGTCGTGAAGGTTTCAGCCGAGCCGCCTACTTCGTCGCCAGGATTCTTCAGGGCGAGCGGCCCGCGGATCTTCCAGTGGAGCAGAGCACCAAGTACGTCCTGGCCTTGAATACCAGGACCGCCAGGATCTTGCGAGTGAGCTTCTCCAAAGCGCTGAGACAGTACGCCGACTTTGTCGTGTCGTGACGCGGACTTTCGGCGGGATTGCTCGAAACCAAGCGCCGCACGGCAATCAGGCGGTCGCTCGGCAGATTTCTAGTTGCGCTCGCGAAGCGTTGTTGCCATGCCTTCGTTGTACGTTCCGTCCACCAAGACGAAGAGCATCCGGCACGGCTTGTCCGAGCGATTGGCCCAGGCGTGGTTCGTCCCACGCTGCACGACGACGCTGCCGGCCTTCAGCGCCACCTCGCCCTTGTCGAGCACCAGTGTGAGTTCGCCTTCGATCACGATGCCATAGTCGACCGTCTCGGTGCGATGCATCAGTGGATGCGGCGCAGCGTCGCCCGCGGTCGAGGCGCCGGCATCGCCGATCTCCTGGAAACCGGCCTGCATGTCCGCCGCGCTGCGCGAGAGCAGCTCGGGCGTGTCCGGCGGAATGTCCACGAAGCGGACCCGCGTGCCATTGCGCGGCGGGGGCAGCATCAGCGGTCCAGGCGTAGGGTCCGGGCCATTGTCGATGGCGGCGGGCGTGCCCGCTGTCGACCACACCTCGTGGAACACCACACCCTCGATGCCCTGCAGTTCGACCACCGTCGCAAGAGGTCCGTCGCTCGACACGACGGCGCGGCCCTTGTCGTCATGCCCTGTCACCACGCGGTGGATGGGAGGAAAGCTCATCTGCGGTCTCCTTTCGAATGAAAGATGTCAGCGCCGAATCACTCGGCGGTGATGTTGTTGTCCTTCACCACCTTGGCCCAGGCGCGTGCATCTTCGCCCAGGAAATGCCGGAAGGCCTCCGGTGGCTCGCCCACCGGCGTCAAGCCATAACCTTCGAGCTTGGCCCGGAATGCCGGCATGGCAACGACCTTCTGCGACTGCGCAAGCAGGCTCGCCAACACCGGCTCGGGCGTCCCCTTGGGTGCAAAGATGCCGTGCCAGGAATCGCCGACGAAACCAGGCAGCACCTCGGCGATGGCCGGCACATCCGGCAGGCCATCGATGCGCTTCGCACTCGACACGCCCAATGCCCGCACCTTGCCCGCCTTCACCTGCGGAATCGCGCCCGTGCTGGCGTCGAAGGCAACGTCGACACGCTGCGCGATCACGTCCGGCAGGAAATAGTCCTTGTAGGGCACGTGGGTCATCGAGACGCCGGCCTGGCCGAGCAGCCTCGCCATGGCCACGTGCGTGCCCTGGCCGATGCCCGCGCTCGCATAGGTCATCGCGTCGGGCTTGGCCTTGGCCTCGCGGAGCAGGTCCTGCAAGGTGCGGATCTTCGAGTCGTTCGAGGTGACCAGCACGTAGGGCACCGAGAGGATCCGCGTCACCGCAACGAAGTCCTCCACCTTGTACGGGAGCTTCTTGTAGACGTAGGGGTTGATCGAGAAGGTGTTGTTCACCGTCCAAAGCAAGGTGTAGCCGTCCGGTGCGGCATTCGCCGCGGCCTGCGCGGCAATGATGGTGCTGGCGCCGGGACGGTTCTCCACCACGACCGCCTGCCCGGTTGCCTTGGAGAACTCGTCGCCCCAGAGGCGCGCGATCACGTCCGGCGAGGTGCCCGCCGGGAACGGGACGATCAGCTTGACCGGCCGCGATGGGTACGCCGACTGTGCGCTCGCGGAAAAAGTTGCCGCTGCCAGCAGCGCGCCGGCCATGCCCAGCAGTAGTCGCCGGGAAAGGTTCTTCGTTGTCATGGGTTCGTCTCCATTGTTGATTGATCCGTCGTCGGTTGTGCCGGTGAGCGTCAGGCCCTCAGATCCAGGCGCCGCACGAGCGCCGGGAAGTCGGCCATGTCCTGGCGGATGGTCGCTTCGAGCACCTGCGGCCCACCGCCCACCAGTTCCCACCCGTTGACCTGGGCACGGGCCTTCATCTGCGTGTCGGCCAAGGCCCTGTCGAGCGCCCTGTTCAGCCGCGCGACGACCTCGGGCGACGTGGCGCGCGGCACCGCGAGGCCGATCCAGAACGATGGGTCGTAGCGGGCAAAGCCCGATTCGGCCAGCGTCGGCACGTCGCTCATCGAAGCCAGCCGCCGCGCGGCCGTCTGCGCCAGCGGCACGATGGTTCCGCCCTTGAGCCCGGGTTGTGCCGAAGAAAAGTCCAGCAGCGCCAGTTGCACCTCACCCGCCATCAGGCCGGTGGTGAGCGGCCCGGAGCCCTTGTAGGGCACATGGACCAGCTCGATGCCGGCCAGCGCCTTGAACTGCTCGATGGCGATGTGGTTGGTGGCCCCGATCCCGGCGCTGCCGTAGAACAGCTTGCCAGGCTGGGCCTTGGCCTGCGCGATGAAATCGCGCAGGCTGCGCCAGGGCGACCTGCCCGGCGTCGCCAGGATGCCGACTGCACGCAACGCCAGCCCGACCGGTGCAAGGTCGCGCGGCGGATCGACCTGCGCGCCCTGCTGCACCAAGGGCGCGACGATGTGATTGGAACGCGAGGTCACCAAAACGGTATAGCCATCCGCTGGCGCGTTGGCCACCGCCGCGCTTCCGATCAACCCGGCGGCGCCCGGCCGGTTGTCGATCACCAGGGGCTGCCCCAGTTCCGCGCGCATCGACTCGGCCAGGAAGCGCGCCACGATGTCGGACGGGCCGCCCGGCGGGTTGGGCACGACCAGCTTGATGGGACGCTGGGGATAGGGGCCATCGGCCCACGCGCGGCGCACGGCAAGAGGCGCGACGCCCGCCAGCAAGGCAGTGGCAAGGAAGGATCTGCGGTGGCTCATGCGCGTGTCTCCGAAGTGGGCAGCAATGCGGGCAGCGCCGTGCGCCCGCCCAGGGTTTCGGCCACCCAGTCGGCGATGTAGGCGCCGGCGTTGGCCGAGTTGTCGAAGCTGGAATGCTGGGAACCGCCCTCGCGGTCGGTGAAGACTTTCAGTTCCCGCCTGGGGCTGTTCACCAGTTGCTCGAAGGTGCGCTGGGCCCACTTCAGCGGAATCTGCGAGTCCTTCTCGCCGTGCGTCACGAGGAAGGGCACGCGAATCCGCTCGACGACGCCGTCCAGATGCACGTCCTCGGCGATGCGCATGAAGTCGTCGACGTCCCGGGCGCCCCACACCCAGCACACATGCGACCAGTAGTGCGGCACCGGGAAGCTGCCTTCCTTCTCGAGCCGCCGCTTCTGCACGTCGCGCCAGTCGTGGTTCGCACCCCAGACCACGCCGCAGGCAAAGCGCGGCTCCATGGCCACTGCCCGCGGGCAGTAGTAGCCGCCCAGCGAGACGCCCTCGCATCCGATGCGCGCGGGATCGACGCCCGCGCGCGTTTGCAGCCAGTCGACCACGCGACTGGCCCAGTGCTCACTGTCGTATCGCGCCGTGAGCCCGTGCAGCCGAAGCGCCTCGCCGGTGCCGGGCTGGTCGAGCACCAGCGATGCCACGCCGCGCTGGGCGAGCCAGCGCGGAAGGCCGACCCGGTACTTCATTTCCTTGGTCGAATCCAGGCCGTTCAGTTGCACGAGGATCGGTGCGCGAGCGCCCGACGCGAGGCCTTCGGCGCGGACGTAGAGGCCGGCCAGATGCGCGCCGCCATAGGGAATCTCGACGCGCTCGCAGTTCTCGCCGGCCAGCCGCACGCCGCGCTCGAAGGTGTCGAGGAAGCGTCGGTAGAGCGCCTCGCGCCCGGGTGCGCCGTGGGCCTGCAGGCGCTCGGCGGTGATCAGGTAGGTCGCGGCGCGCCCGAGCTTGTCGCCCGCGGAAATCAGCCGGCCGCTGGCCTCGTCCTCGGCCGCGAGTTCGCCGAGCTGGTCGGCCATGCACTCCCAGCTCTCGCGGAAGGCGGCCGAGGCGGCCGCATCGGGCTGGCGCGCGGCCTCCTGCAAGGGGGCGCACATGGTCTCGATCTCGCCCATCCGTGCACCCATCTCGATGGCGAGGTCGACCGACAGATTCCAGACGTAGTTGGTTGGGAAGTACTTGAACATGTGTCTCCTGTCTCGATGGGCCGCGCCGATGCTAGTCAGACGGGTGGCGCGTGACGAATGGTTCTTCCCGATGCGAGGTATGGGCTGGCGCCATACCTGGTTTCTGGTTCAGCCTCCGTCCGACACCAGCGTGCCGCCATCGACCACGAGCGTCTGGCCGTTGATGAAGCCGCCGGCCGGCGATGCCAGCATCGCGGCGACACCGGCCACCTCGTGCGGCTCGCCCACCCGGCGCAAGGGCGTCATCGCCAGGCGCCGCGCCATGAAGTCTTCGTCGTCCAGCAGCGCCTGCGCCAGCGGCGTACGGATCAGCCCGGGCGCGATGGCATTGGTCCGCACGCCGCGCGGTCCCCATTCGACGGCAAGGTTGCGCGCCATCTGCGACAGCGCGGCCTTCGTGAGGCCGTACAGGCCGATCGCGCGGTTGCCGCGTGATGCGGCGATGCTGGCCATCAGGATGACGCAGCCAGATTTGCGCGAAGCCATGCCGGGCACCAGCGAGGCACACAGCGCATGCACACTGGCCAGGTTCACCTGGAAGACTTGCTCCCAATCGGCTCGACCCACGTCGAGCAGTGGCCCTGCGGGACCCTGCATCCCTGCATTGCAGACCACCGTGTCGATGCGGTCGAAGGCTTCGAGGGCGCGGGGGCCGAGGCGCGCGGCTTCGCACGCGTCGGACAGGTCGGCGAACACCGTCCGCGCGCGCACGCCCCACTCACGGCATTGCGCAGCGAAGGCCTCCAAGTCGCTGTCGGCCCGGTCGGACAGCACGAGGTCGGCGCCCTGCCCTGCAAAGGCCCGAGCGATCGCCTGGCCCAGCCCGCCGGCCGCGCCGGTGACCAAGGCGACCTGGCCATGCAAAGCGAACAGCGCCGGGCCCGTCGGCTCAATCAAGCTGGACCCCCACCTCGCGGATCACCTTGCCCCAGCGGGCGGTCTCGGTGCGAATCAGCTCGGCGAACTCGGGCCTCGAACTGGGCGCCACCAGCAGGCCCAGCTCGGTATAGCGCTGCACCACGTCGGGCGACTGCACGGCCTTGACCAGCTCGTCGTGCAGCAGATTGGCGATGGGCTCGGGTGTGCCGGCCTTCACCACGACGCCGGTCCAGCCCGGGACGTCGAGCGACGGCAGGCCCAGTTCGCCGATGGTCGGAACCTGCGGCAGCTGCGGCAGCCGGCGCTCGCTGCCCACCACCGCGAGCGCCCTCGCCTTGTTCTCCCGCACCAGCGGGATGCTGCTGGGCGTCACGTCCAGCAGCAGGTCGATGTGGCCCGCCATCAGGTCCTGCACCGCCGGGGCACCGCCCTTGTAGGCCACGTGGGTCATGTTGCCCTTGACCTCGCGCTTGAGCATCTCCATCCAGATGTGCGGCTGGCTGCCCATGCCGTAGGAACCGTAGTTCAGGCCCTGCGCGGAACGTGCCGCCTCGAGCACGTCCTGCCAGGTCTTGAGCCTGCCGTTGGCCGGCACGATCACCAGCGTGGGTGAGACCAGCAGGCGGGTCAGCGGCATGAAGTCCCTGAGCGTGTCGTAGCTGAGCTTGGGATACAGGCCGGCGTTCATCGAGAACGGGCCGAGGTCGCCATAGAACAGCGTGTAGCCATCCGCGGGCTGCTGCTTCACGTGATTCGCACCGATCTGGCCGCCGGCGCCTGGCCGGTTGTCGACCACCACGGGCTGCCTGAGGCTGGCCGAGAGCTTCTGCGCGAGCATGCGCGACAGCGCATCGCCGAAGCCGCCCGCCGGGTAGGGCACGACCCAGGTGAAGGGCCGTGCCGGAAAGGCGGCGGCTTGCGCGCCGGCCCGGCCGGCGAAGGATGCCAGCGGCAGTGCGGCAGCCGTGCACAGCAGGGAACGTCGGGTTGGATGTTGCAGTGTCATATCGATGGGACGGCGGGGCCGTGCTGGGAGAAAGAAATCAGGGCTCGGATGGGGAAGGGACGCATCAGCGCCATGCGTCGTCCTCTTCGGCAAGCTCGAAGCCGGGTTCCAGCGCGCGCTGCACCAATGCGGCAGGCGTGCCGTCGTCGCGCAAGCCAAGCGCGCGCGCCGCACGATCGTCCAGCGGCGGGTAACGGCCGAGAACCGCCTCTACTGCGGCTTGCGGCTCATAACCCACCAGTTGGTCGCCGTCCACGCCGTAGACCGTCGACAGTGTCTGCACGACCTCGGCCATCGACAGGCGCAGTACCGGCAGCACCCAGGCGCGCGACCCGTCGTCGGCACCGCCGGCGCCCGGGTCCATCACCGCCGCATGCAGGAGGTTCTGCGCGCAGCGGCGCGCGGACATCCACCAGCCTGTCGCGGCGGGCGCGACCGGACAGATGAAACCTTCTCCCGCGCGGAGCGCATGCATCACGTCGCTCATGAAGGCCGAGACGAGGCCCGAGGGCGCGCGCGGACGCGCCACGATGCCCGGCAAGCGCAGCGAGCGGCCGTCCAGCAAACCACGGCGTGTGTAGTCGGCCAGCACGATCTCGCACGCGAGCTTGTGGGCGCCGTAGGTCATCGGCGGGCGCGTCGGCGTGGTTGGGCTGACCAGGTCCGGAAGCGGATGGCCGTAGACCGCGATCGTGCTGGCGTAGACGACGATGGGCGGGCCTTTGTCGGCGCTGCGCTTTGCGGCCGCTACGGCGAGCGTTTCGAAGAGATCCAGGCTCGCGTCGAGGTTCACCCGCCGGCTCAGCGTCCGATCGGCCTCGGCGGCGCCGCCGGGCACCGCCGCGAGATGGAAGCACACGTCCGGCGCGAAGGCAGCGATGCGCTCCCGCACCTGCGCGTGGGCCAGGTCCCCTTCGATCCGGACGACGTCCGCGGGTAGCGCGGCCCATTGCGTGTCGCATGCCGCCAGCTGTTCGAGGGGCCGGTCACCGACCCGTCGGCGGGCATGTAGCAGTTGCAGGAGGGTCGCGCCGATGAAACCACCGGCGCCGGTCACCAGCACGCGCATCCTCAGTCCTCGAAGATGGCGACCGCGCGGGTCCAGCCGGCAGAGGCGCCGCGGATCTTGTGCGGAAAGCAGCAGATGGTGAAACCATCGCCCGGCAGCGACTCGAGGTTGTGCAGCTTCTCAAGATGGCAATAGCCGATGTCGCGGCCGGCCTTGTGCCCTTCCCAGATGAGCGAGGTGTCGCCCGTCTCGGCGATGCGGCGCGCGGTGTAGGAGAACGGTGCGTCCCAGCTCCAGGCATCGGTGCCGGTCAGGCGCACGCCGCGCTCCAGCAGGTACATGGTGGCCTCGTAGCCCATGCCGCAGCCGGCCGACACATAGTCGTTGTGGCCGTATCGCTGGCCGGCACGGGTGTTCACCACCACGATCTCCATCGGCTGCAGCGCATGGCCGATGCGAGCCAGCTCCGCATCCACATCGGCGGCCGTGGCGACATGACCGTCCGGCAAATGCCGGAAGTCCAGCTTCACGCCGGGCCGGAAACACCAGTCCAGCGGCACCTGGTCGATGGTGATCGAAGGACGGCTCCCGCCCAGCTTCGCGTCCTGCGTGGAATGGAAGTGGTACGGGGCATCCAGGTGGGTTCCGTTGTGCGTTGACAGGCTCACCCATTCGGCGGCCGCCGCCTCGCCATCCGGGTAGTCCTCCGGCCGGGTGCCAGGGATAAGCTGCATGAACTCGTGCACGGTGTCGCCGTGCCTCTGGTAGGTGATCTTGGGCGCGAGCGGTGGCGGGTCCGAAAGGACATCGTTCTCGAGGAAGATGGACAGGTCGACGAAGCGAGGCATGGTGCGAGTGGCTCCTGCTCACGCCCGCGGCGGGGACGACTGCACTACGCGCTGGTCGATCACGCCGAAGACGGGCCGGTCTTCGAAGCGCGCCTCCATGCGCACGCGGTCACCGAAGTGCATGAACGGCGTCGTGCTGGCGCCGCTTTCGATCAGCTCGATGGCACGCCGCTCCGCGATGCACGCCGAGCCCCTGGCCCCGCCTGCGTTGGACACGGTGCCGGAGCCGATGATGGTGCCGGGCGAGAGCTTGCGCGTCTTGGCTGCGTGTGCAATCAGCTCGTCGAAGCCAAAGTTCATCTCCCGGCCGTTCGGATTGCCGAACCACTCACCGTTGTATTGCACGTTCAGGTCCAGATGCACGCGTGCGTCGCTCCAGGCCACGCCGATCTCGTCGGGCGTCACCGCCACGGGTGCGAAGCTGGAGGACGGCTTGGCATGGAAGAAGCCGAAGCCGGTGCGCATCTCGCGCGGACCGAAGGCGCGCAGGCTGAGGTCGTTGATCTGCACCAGCAGCAGGATGCGGTTGCGCGCGAGCGGCGCGGGACATCCCATGGGCACCTCCCGCACGATGACGCCGAACTCGCCCTCGAAGTCGATGCCATGCGCCTCGTCGGGCAACGGCACATCGTCATGCGCGCCCAACAGGTCGTCCGAGCCACCCTGGTACATCAGAGGGATCTGGTCGCTGTCCGGAATGGGCGCGATGTTGAAGGCCCTTTCCATCAGCCGGCCGTGGTTCAGGAACGCCGAGCCGTCGCACCATTGGGGCGCGCGCGGCAGGGGTGCCGCGGCCTGAGACGGATCGAAGTCGAAGGCACCCGGTGCTGTGCCGGCGTTGAGAGATCCGTAGAGCGCAAGGAGATCGGGCGCCGTGCTGTCCCATCGCTCCACCGCATCCAGCAGGCTGGGCGCGATGCGGGTTGCATCGACTGCCTGCCGAAGGTCGGTCGAAACTACGACGAGGCGGCCATCCTTGCGGCCGTTCGTGAGGGTGGCGAGTTTCATGCGTGAAAGTCTTCGTTCCAGTGGATGGGTGCCAACCCGGGCACGGGCGAGCGAAAGCTGGGCAAGGTGGTGCCGCGCAGGCTGCCCAGGTAGACGGTCTGCAGGTCCGGACCGCCGAAGGTCAGGCTGGCCATCCAGGGCGCAAGCGTGCCGCAGGCCGCGGCCATGATCTCGGGGGTCAGGGTGCGGGCTTCGTAGTGGGCGTCGAGCGCACGCGTGGCGTCGGGGTTGCCGTCATCCAGGAGCGTCAGCAGCTCGCCGTCCGGCGTGATGGCCACCAGCCGGTCGGCCATCACCAGGGTGACCCACAGATTGCCGAAGGCATCGAAGGCCACGCCGTCCGGGAACCCGGGGAGCCTCTGCGGCCCGTACACCTCGCGAAGGCCGAGCGAACCATCGGGCCGCACTCTCAGCCGGGAGACCCGGCGGGCGTTGCTTTCGACCACGTAGAGCCATTCCTCCGCCGCGTCCATTCGGACCTCGTTGGTGCCCTCGAAACCTTCGGCCACGATGCGAGGGCCCTGCTCGTCAATGACGGCGATGTAGCCGTCGGCCGCACGGGCGTTGATGGAATCGGTCCAGGGGTTCATCCGCGTGGTGACGGTGAGCCAGAGGCGGCCGGGCCGGTCGCGCAGCACGAAGTTGGCCTTCCCCAGTGGCTGGCCGTCGATGCGGTCGAACAGGCGGCGGACACGGCCCTCGCGGTCCATGATGTCGACCGAGTCGGTGCCCCAGTTCGCCACAACGATCTCGCCATTGGGCAGGAAGGCCATGCCGTTGGGCAGCGAGCCCTGGCTCTGCACGTAGCGGCTGTCGAAGTCGCTCGCAGCAGCAGGCTCCGCTGAAGCGCGCGGGACCACCAGACGCTGCTCGCCGCCGGGAGCAATGCGCATCGCGCCGCCGCGTGCATCCGCCGTCCACAGCGTTCCATCGCGCTCGGCCAGGATGCATTCGGGACGTTGGAGATCGTGGCCGACGTGCCGCATCGATGCCCGATCGACTTGCCAGCCCCGCAGGGGATTGTTCTTGACCATGCCGCTCTTGTGTTGAAGAGCGCGCAGGTTAGATGCGCCTCAGCGCCGGCACCAACGGTTTCTTCCGATGCCTGCCATCGCCCCGCGCAATACCTGCGCCTCGCTAAGATGGCCGCGGTACTGACGGAGACATCCCATGCGTTACCAGCGCATCGACCTCAACCTGCTGATCGCGCTCGATGCCTTGCTGGCCGAGCGCAACGTGACCCGCGCGGCGGAACGCATGCACATGACCCAGTCGGCCATGAGCGGCGTGCTGTCGAGGCTGCGCGAATACTTCGAAGATCCCCTGCTCGTGCCGGTGGGCCGCAGCATGCAGCTGACGCCGCGGGCCGAAAGCCTGATCGAGCCTGTGCGCAACATCATTCTGCAGGTGGACGCCACCCTCGGCGTCAAGCCCGAGTTCGAGCCGACGACGGCGCGCCGCCATTTCCGATTGATTGCCTCCGACTACGTGACGCAGGTTCTGCTGGCCGAAGTGCTCCGTCGCATCGCGCAGACGGCCCCGCACCTCAGCTTCGATGTGCGGCCTACGTACAGCGGCATGGCGCAGGACCTCGACCAGGGCCGCGTCGATTTCCTGATCACACCGGCACACCTCACGCTGGCCGAGCACCCGCAGTCGGTGCTGTTCGAGGACACCTATCACGTGATCGCATGCCAGCAGAACCTCGAACTGCAGGAACGCATCACCCTGGAGCAATACCGGTCGTTGGGGCATGTCGTCTATCAGGCGGACCAAGGCACCAATCCCTGGTTCGAACAGTGGTATGCAAACCAACATGGCAATACGCGGCGCGTCGAGGTCGTCGCGCACGGCTTCCTGCTGATGCCGCGCTTCGTCGTCGGAACTCGCCGGATCGCAACGATCCAGACCCGCCTGGCCAAGCAATTCGTCCAGGCCATGCCCTTGCGCCTTCTTGATCCGCCGCTCGAGACGCCCAGGCTGACCGAAGTGCTGCAATGGCACCGCTATCGCGACGATGACCCGGGCGTCGGGTGGGTTCGCGACCAGATCACAGAGCTAGCCGCAGCCATGCCGCCAATCTAGTGCCGCGCAATTCCATGTGCCGAGACGGCGCGCTGAGTCGCATCGGCGGGCCAGCAGCCATGGAAACCCTCCAGGCACAGCACCGCCCGCCCGCGGACATGCCTCGCTTGTGTTCCAGGGCCGAGCCCCGCGGGGCGGAGCAGAATCGGGAGGTCTCGTCGCAACCAAGGCTCATGACGCCGGTGGCGGGGCCGGCGGGGCTTCTTGATCGAACCGGGGGACCACCATGCATGACAGTGACCCTGAGGGCAAGCGCCTTCCCATCAAGCTCGACAGCACCTCGAATGGCGAGTTCGCACCGGTGTCGCTGTGGCCGGCGAACATCGAGGCCAACCGCCTCGCACACGAGGCCGCGGCAACCAACGCGAAGCGGCTGGGATGCTCGAAGCGAGCGTTCCTGACCTCGTCCTGTGGCGCAGCCAGCACGCTGCTGGCCTTCAACGCGGCCAACGCCGCGGCTGGAAGGACCGGCGGCTTCTTCGAGCTGCCCCGCGACGCCGAGCTGGATATGCAGCTCGCGCGTGCGCAGGTCGGCCCCGCCAGGCAGGAGTTCATCCTCGACGTCCAGGGTCACTTCATCGACACGCCGAAAGGCAATTCGAAGAACGCGGAGGTCTTCCTCAAGGACGTGTTCATGGACAGCGACACTGACGTGATGGTGCTGTCCTTCGTGCCCTCCGCTCGCGACGCCGAACCGGTCACGATCCAGGCCGCCGACGAGGTCCGCAGGCTGGTCGACAAGCTCGAGGGAACGCACCGGCTGCTGCTGCATGGACGCGTCAACCCGAACCAGCCCGGAGACCTCGAAGGCATGGACGAGTTGCACGAGAAGTGGGGCATCAGCGCCTGGAAGACCTACACGCAGTTTGGACCGAACGGCCAGGGCTACTTCCTGCACGACGACGTCGGCATCCGGTTCATCGAGAAGGCTCGCGCACTGGGCGTCAAGAACATCTGCATCCACAAGGGGCTGCCGTTCGGACCACGCTCCTACGAGCACAGCCAGTGCAGCGACATCGGCGTCGTCGCCAGGCGTTACCCGGACGTGAACTTCCTGATCTATCACTCGGGTTTCGTCAGCACGGTGACCGAAAAGGCCTACGACGCGAGCGGCAAGAGCGACGGCATCGACACGCTGATTGCGTCCTTGCGCAAATACCAGGTCAAGCCGAACAGCAACGTCTATGCGGAGCTGGGCAGCACGTGGCGCTTCCTGATGCGTGACCCCGAACAGGCGGCTCACGCCCTGGGGAAACTGATCGTCGCTTGCGGCGAGAACAACGTGCTGTGGGGCACGGATTCGATCTGGTACGGCTCACCGCAGGACCAGATCCAAGCCTTCCGGACGTTCCAGATCTCGGCGGAACTGCGCGAACGGCATGGCTATCCCGAGATGACGTCTGCGCTGCGGGCGAAGATATTCGGTGTCAACGCCGCGAACGTGTACGGCTTGACGCCGACGGAAGTGAAGCGATACGCCGCCCGCGACTCGGTCGCCCAAAAGCGCATGGCCTACCTGGAGAAACCCGATCCTCACTTCAGGACCTACGGGCCAAAGACGCGACGCGAGTTCCTCAGGGTGTTCGATCCCGCTGGCTGAGCAGCACAGGGGAGACTGTTGGCGGAAGACGCGCTCACCCGGTACGTCTCCGCACCTTCACGGCGTGGTCCACCAGCCGCTCCATCGGCACCAGAATCGTCCTCTCAGCTTGTTTCGGCCGCTTCGCGCGCCGAGTGGGGGGCCAGCCGGCGCCTCAGAGACGTGGTCATGACCGACGCTTCGCCTTCGATCACGACGGTGTCGCCCACGCGGCAGGTGGTCGCCAGCACGGCACGCGCCCTGGCCTCGTCGATGCTCACCACACTCACCGTCGCGTGGACGGTGTCGCCCGGCCTCACCGGCGCACGGAACTTCAGCTGCTGGCCGAGATACACCGTGCCCGGCCCGGGCAGGCGATTCGCGACGGCGGCCGAGATCACGCTCGCGGTCAGGTAGCCATGCGCAATCCGCCCGCGGAACGGTGTGGTCTGCGCGAACTCCTCGTTGGTGTGCATGGCGTTGTTGTCCCCGGACACGCCGGCGAAGAGCACGATGTCGGCTTCCGTGATCGTCTTCGAGTAGGTCGCATCCATGCCGGGACGCAGGTCCTCGACGTCGTAGCCGCCCAGTTCATTCATGGCTCGGTTCTCCTGGTCACATGCCGGTGTAGTTGGGGCCGCCACCGCCTTCGGGCGCGACCCACACGATGTTCTGCGTCGGATCCTTGATGTCGCAGGTCTTGCAATGCAGGCAGTTCTGCGCATTGATCTGGAGTCGTTCGGCGCCGTCGCCGCTGCTCACGAATTCGTAGACGCCCGCCGGGCAGTAGCGGCTCTCGGGGCCGGCATAGCGGGCGAGGTTCACGTTCACCGGCACCTCGACGTCCTTGAGCGTCAAATGCGCCGGCTGGTCTTCAGCATGGTTGGTGTTGCTGACGAAGACCGAACTCAGGCGGTCGAAGGTCAGCTTGCCATCGGGCTTCGGGTACCTGATCTGCATGCAGCGCTCGGCCGGCAGCAGCGATACATGGTCGGGCTGGGTGTTGTGCAGCGTCCAGGGCGGATTCGCGATGCCGATCTTGGGCAGCAGCCATTGCTCGACGCCGGTCATCAGCTGGCCGATGCGCGGCCCCTTCTTGAACCAGAGCTTGAAGTTGCGCTGCTGGTCGAGCTCCTGCTTCAACCAGCTTCGCTCGAAGGCTTCGGGAAAGGCGCTCAACTCGTCGTGCGAGCGGCCGGCCGTCAGCGCGGCAGCGACGGCTTCGGCGCACAGCATGCCACTCTTGATCGCGGCATGGCTGCCCTTGATGCGCGCCGCATTGAGGAAGCCGGCATCACAGCCCACCAGGGCGCCGCCCGGGAACACGAGCTTGGGAAGGGCCTGCGGCGTGCCGATGTTGATGGCGCGTGCCCCGTAACCGATGCGTTTGCCACCGTCGAGGTGGGCGCGGACCGCGGGGTGCGTCTTCCAGCGCTGGAACTCCTCGAAGGGGCTCAGCCACGGGTTCCTGTAGTCCAGGCCGACCACGAGGCCGAGCGTGACCTTGTTGTCCGACAGGTGGTAGAGGAAGCCACCTCCGAAGCTCTCGTCGGTCATGGGCCAGCCGGCGGTATGGACGACCAGACCGGGCTTGGCTCCATCCGGATCGATCTCCCACAGCTCCTTGAGACCGAGGGCGAAGCTCTGCGGATCCTTGCCCTCGGCCAACTTGTAGCGCTCGATCAACTGGCAGCCGAGGTGGCCGCGCGCGCCTTCGGCGAAGACGGTATAGCGGCCGAGCAATTCCATGCCCAGCTGGAAGCTGTCGGTCGGCTCGCCGTCCTTGCCCAGGCCCTGGTGCCCCGTGGCCACGCCCCTCACGCCACCTTGCGCGTCGAACAGCACTTCTGCTGCGGGGAAGCCGGGGAAGATCTCCACGCCCAGGCTCTCGGCGTGCTGCGCCAGCCACTTCACGAGGTGGCCGAGTTGCACCACGTAGCAGCCGTCGTTGTGGAGGTTGCGCGGCACCAGCCAGTCCGGCACACGGCGATCGCCGGTCTCGGAGAGGAACAGCACGTCGTCGCCCGTCACCTGCTGGTGCAGCGGCGCCCCGAGCTGCTTCCAGTCCGGCAGCAGTTCGGTGATCGCGCGCGGGTCCATCACCGCACCGGAGAGGATGTGCGCGCCCGGTTCGGAGCCCTTCTCGAGCACGACCACTGACGCATCGGGATTCAGCTGCTTCACGCGGATGGCGGTGGCCAGGCCGGCGGGCCCGCCGCCGACGACGACCACGTCGTAGTCCATCGCGTCTCGCGGTCCGAACTTCTGGAGGATGTCCTGGGGTTTCATGTTGACTCTCGGTGCGCGCAATGAGATCAGCGCCGGGCAGCGCGGATCGCCTGCACAGCTTCCGGGTTGACCAAGGTGCTCAGATCCCCCGCGTCCTCGCCCAGCCAGGCCGACCGAACGACACGCCGCATGAGCTTCATGTTGCGGGTGCGCGGCAGGTCGGCAACGAACACGATGTCGGCTGGCTTGAAGGCGCCGCCCAGGCCCGCCGTCACCGCGGTCGACAGGACCTTGATCGCCTTCTCGCGGTCGGTATCAGGCCGTGCGACGCACAGGCAGACCACGGCCGTGCCCTTGATGAGGTCGGGAACACCGATGGTGACCGCGTCCTCCAGCAGCCCCGTGCCCATCAGCAGTGCCTCGATTTCAGCGGGCCCGGTGCGTTTGCCGGCGATCTTGAGCGTGTCGTCCGAGCGCCCGTGCACGTACCACATGCCATCGGCGTCACGACTTGCGAAGTCGCCGTGCACCCACAGATCCGGCAGGCGCGACCAGTAGCTCTCGAGGTAGCGCTCGCGGTCGTGCCACAGCCCGCGCGTAAGGCCGATGGTCGGCGTGCGCATCACCAGTTCGCCGGTGACTCCCACGCCGACGGAAGCGCCATTGCTGGCGTCGACCACGTCGGCGCCGGTGCCCGGCACGGCACCCGCAAAGGCACAGGGCTTGAGCGGATGGATCACGGTGCCGGTCAGGATGCCGCCCATCTCCGTGCCACCCGAGAAGTTGAGCAGCGGCACGCGACGCTGTCCTACCCGCTCGAAGGTCCAGTGCCAGGCTTCGGGCGTCCAGGGTTCGCCGGTGGAAATCATCACGCGCAGCGAGCTGAGGTCGCGCTCGGCCAGCGCGGCGTCCGGCAGCGACATCGACAGGCGCGCGATCGTGGGCGCCAGGCCCAGGTAGGTGACGCGATGGCATTCGACCAGCCGCCAGAGGCGGTCGGGCTGTGGATAGTTGGGCGCCCCTTCGGCCAGCACGACCGTGGCGCCGACGAGCAGGCCGCCGAACACGAGCATCGGCCCGACGAGCCAGCCCATGTCCGACATCCAGAGGAAGCGGTCCCCGGCCTTGAGGTCCATGCAGATCGAAAGGTCCAGCGCCGTCTTGATCGGAAAGCCGCAGTGCGAATGCACGACGCCCTTTGGCTTGCCGCTGGTGCCCGAGGTGAACATCAGCAGGAAGGGATCGTCGGCCGGCATGGCTTCCGTCGCCACGTCGGCCACACCCTCGGGCGCGCCTGCGGTGAGCTCGTCCCACCAGTGATCGCGCCCCTGCGTCCAGTCGTGCGGAGCCGCGAGATGGCGCAGGACGACGACGTGACGCACGCCCGGGCAGTGCGCCAGGGCGACATCGACGACGCTCTTCGCCCCGACCGGCTTGCCACGACGCGCGGAGCCGTCGACGGTGATGACAGCCACCGCCCGGCCATCGTTCAGGCGTTGGGTGATTGCGTCCGCACCAAAGCCAGAGAACATCGGCAGCACGATGGCGCCGATCTTTGCGACGGCCAGCATCGCGGCGGCAGCATGCGGGAGGTTGGGCAGGTACATGCCGACGACGTCACCGCGTCCGATACCGAGACCGCGCAGGCCCCAGGCGAGGCGGCAGGTCTCGCGGTCCAGATCGGCGAAGGTCCAGGTGCTCACTGCACCGTCTTCGCCTTCCCACACCAGCGCCGGCTGTCCGTAGTGCTCGGTGCCGCGCCGCCGGTCGAGGCAGTTGAGCACCACGTTCGTCACGCCGCCCACGCACCAGTGCGCGAAGGGCAGCCCGTCGCCCACGTCCAGCACCCGCTCGTACGGACGTTCGAATCGGTAGTCGAGGAAGCGGATCAGCTCGTCGTGAAACCAGCTCGGGTCCATGCTCGCGCGCTCATTGAGCGCCTCGAAGCTGTCGACGCCCAGCGCACGCATGAAGCGGGTCAGGTTGGCCTCTTCGACCATCGCCGTGTCGGGGCGCCAGACAACGCCGGGGGAAGTGGAAGGATCGATCTGCATGATGTGCATTCCCATCAAAAGGGGAGAAACGAGGCGGTGGCCGCGCCTTCAGTTGAACGCGGCGATGCCGGTGATCGCACGGCCGAGGATCAGCGCATGCACATCGTGCGTGCCCTCGTAGGTGTTGACCACCTCGAGGTTGACCAAGTGGCGCGCCACCCCGAACTCGTCGCTGATGCCGTTGCCGCCGAGCATGTCGCGTGCGACGCGGGCGATGTCCAGCGCCTTGCCGCAGCTGTTGCGCTTCATGATCGAGGTGATCTCCACGGCGGCCGTGCCCTCGTCCTTCATGCGGCCCAGGCGCAGGCAGCCCTGCAGGCCAAGCGAGATGTCGGTCAGCATGTCGGCCAGCTTCTTCTGGATCAGCTGGTTCGCCGCGAGCGGACGACCGAATTGCTTGCGGTCCAGCACGTACTGGCGGGCACGCTGGTAGCAGTCTTCGGCCGCCCCCAGGGCACCCCAGGCAATGCCGAAGCGCGCGCTGTTGAGGCAGGTGAACGGGCCCTTCAGACCGCGCACGTCAGGGAAGGCGTTCTCCTCGGGGCAGAACACCTCGTCCATCACGATCTCGCCGGTGATGCTGGCGCGCAGCCCGACCTTGCCGTGGATGGCCGGTGCCGACAGGCCCTTGGCGCCCTTGTCGAGCACGAAGCCGCGGATCGCGCCTTCGTCGTCCTTGGCCCAGACGACGAACACATCGGCGATCGGGCTGTTGCTGATCCACATCTTGCTGCCGCTGAGGCTGTAGCCGCCCGGCACCTTCTTCGCCCGGGTGATCATGCTGCCCGGGTCCGAGCCGTGGTTCGGTTCGGTCAGCCCGAAGCAGCCAATCCATTCGCCCGAGGCGAGCTTGGGCAAGTACTTCTGCTTCGTGGCCTCGTTGCCGAATTCGTTGATCGGGACCATCACCAGCGAAGACTGCACGCTCATCATCGAACGGTAGCCCGAGTCCACGCGCTCGACTTCGCGCGCGATCAGTCCGTAGGCGACATAGTTCAGCCCGGTGCCGCCATAAGCCTCGGGAATCGTCGGCCCGAGCAGGCCGAGCTCGCCCATCTCGCGAAAGATCGCGGGATCCGTCTTTTCCTGGCGGAACGCGTCCTGCACGCGCGGCAGCAGCTGCTCCTGGCAGTAAGCGTACGCCGCATCGCGGATCGCGCGTTCGTCGTGCGTGAGTTGCCCGTCGAGAGCGAGTGGGTCGTCCCAGGCGAAGGTGGGATGCGCGGAAGTCTTGGCCATGTCTGTCTCCTAGTGCTGGTTCATCAGCTCGCGGCCGACGATGATTTGCTGGATTTGCGTGGTGCCTTCGTAGAGGCGCAGAAGCCGCACGTCGCGGTAGAAGCGCTCCACCGGGTACTCGTTGATGTAGCCGGCGCCGCCGTGGACCTGCACGCCGCGGTCAGCCACCCGGCCAGCCATTTCAGTGCAGAACAGCTTGGCGCACGACACGCGCATCGAGACGTCGGGGTCGGACACCTGCGGTGGCTTGCGGTCGAAGCGCTCGGCCACCTCGCGCACCAGGGCCCACCCGGCGAGCAACTCGGCCTGGCAGTCCGCCAGCATGGCCTGGATGAGCTGGAACTCGCCCAGGCGCTTGCCGAACTGCTTGCGTTCGCGTGCGTATCGGGCCGATTCGTCGAGCACGCGCTGCGCGATGCCACAGGCCACCGCCGAGATGTTCAGGCGCCCGCGGTCGAGCACCTTCATCGCGTCTTGAAGCCTTGGCCAGGGACGCCGCCGATGATGTTGGCCGCCGGAACGCGCACGTTCTCCAGGATGACGTCGCAGGTCATCGTGCCGCGCTGGCCCATCTTCTTGTCCTTCTTGCCAAGCTTGATGCCGGACAGGTCGGCGGGGACGATGAAGGCCGAGATGCCGGAGGCGCCCGGACCGCCGGTGCGCGCCATCAGCGTGAAGGCGCCGGCGCGCGGAGCGTTGGTGATGAAGCGCTTGGTGCCGTTGAGCACGTAGTGGTCGCCGTCGAGATCGGCCTTGGTCTTCAGCGAGGCGGCGTCCGAGCCGGCATCGGGCTCGGTGAGCGCGAACGACATGACCAATTCGCCACTGGCAACGCGCGGCAGGTAGTCCGCCTTCTGGTCGGGCGTGCCGTCCATCAGGATGCCCTGCGAGCCGATGCCGATGTTGGTGCCGAACACCGAGCGGAAGGCCGGCGCGGTGCGGCCCAACTCGAAGTTGACCTGCACCTCCTGGCTGACCGACAGGCCGATCCCGCCGAACTCCTCCGGCACGGTCAGGCCGAACAGGCCCATGTCCTTCATGGCGTCGACCAGTTCCGGCGGGACTTCGTCGTGCTCCTCCAGGTGGTTCTCGGCGGGCACCAGCCGCTCGCGCACGAAGCGCTGCACGGTGGACAGCAGGATGTCGAACGATTCGGTGTCGAAGGCCATGGGTGTGCTCACTTTGCGTCGATGTGCTGCTCGGTCACTCGAGAACGATCTTGCGGTCCTTGATGAGGGTCGACAGGCGTCTTGTCCTCCTCGGCCAACAGCTTGCGGAACTCGGGTTGCGCCAGCGGCGCCGGCTCGGCGCCGAGGCTGTTGAAGCGCTCCTTGAGCGCCGGGGCCGCCAAGGCCTTGGTCAGTTCGCGCGACAGGCGCTCCGTAACGTCGGCGGGCAGGTTGTTCGGCGCCCAGACGCCGAACCAGATGTCCAGGCTGGCGTTCTTGATGCCGAGGTCGGCGTAGGTGGGCGCGTCGGGGAAGAAGGGCGACTTGCGGTCGCTCGCCACGCCCAACAGCTTGACCTTGCCGGCCTTGATGTGCGGAAAGGCGATGCCCGGATCGAAGGCGAAGTCGGCCTGTCCGGCCATCACGTCCTGCAGGGCGGGCGCGGACCCGCGATAGGGCACGTGCGTGATGTAAGTGCCCGTGCTCTGCTTGAACAGTTCACCGGCCAGGTGGGGCGGTGTACCGGTGCCTGACGATGCGTAGTTGAGCTTGCCTGGCTGGGTCTTGGCGAGCGCGACGAGGTCCTTGATGTTCTTGGCCTCGATCGTGGGCTTGGCCACGACGTACATCTGCATGCGGCCAATGCCCATGACTGGCGTCAGGTCGCGCGAGGGCAGCACATTGGACTTGAACAGGTAGGGGTTGGCCGTCTCGACCGAGGTCGGCGCAACCAGGATGGTGTAGCCGTCCGCAGCGGCTCGGCCCACTTCGGCGGCGCTCATGTTGCCGCTGGCACCGGGCTTGTTGTCGACGATGACGGGCTGACCCAACGATTCGGTGAGCGCCTGCGCCAGGGCGCGAGCCATGACGTCGGTGCCACCGCCAGGGGCGAACCCGACCACCAGCCGGATGGGCTTGGTGGGCCAGGCCGTCTGGCTCACCGCGGGCAGGCTCGCTCCGGCCAGAAGCGCCGCTGCGCAGGCTGCAAGCAAACGGCGCTGCTTGAAGTGGGAAGTCGATGTCGAAGTCATGGCTGTCTCCTGGTCGTTGTCCATTGGGCGCTCGGGTTATCTGGCGTACTTGCGGAAGTCGGGCTTGCGCTTTTCCTTCAGGGCGTTGACGCCCTCGCGCGACTCTTCGGTGTCGTAGTACAGCTTCAGCGCGTACATGCCCATGCCGGCGATGCCGCTCTGGTGTGCCGTGTCCATGTTGAAGCTGCGCTTGGCGATCGCGATGGCGGTGGGGCTGCGCTCGCAGATGGTCTCGGCCCACTCCTGCACGGTCTCGTCGAGCTTCTCGGGCGGCACACAGATGTTGGCCAGGCCCATGGCGACGGCCTCCTGGCCCGAGTAGCGCTTGTTGAGATACCAGATCTCGCGGGCCTTCTTCTCGCCGACGACGCGTGCGAGGAAGGCGGTGCCGTAGCCCGGATCGACCGAGCCCATCTTCGGGCCGACCTGGCCGAAGACGGCCTTCTCGGAGGCGATGGTCAGGTCGCAGATGGTGCACAGCACGTTGCCGCCACCGATGGCGAAGCCCTGCACACGT
>NZ_JASZYF010000011.1 GCF_030317115.1 Variovorax gracilis | reverse complement strand
AGCCACCGCCGAGGTCTTCCGTACCCTTGAAGCCGAGCCGGCTGGAGTTGTAGGCGGAATTGGTCATCAGGGTCTGGCTGGTCGTGAAGCTCGTGCCGAACGGGCCCTGGGCCTGGTTCCGGTAGCTGCTGACGCCGGTATCCACGATGCCGAACAGCGTGACGGTCGATTGAGCCGACGCCGTGCCGACGCCGATGCATGCGGCCAGAGGGATGGTCGCGGCCAGGAACTTGTTCATCGCCTATCTCCTTGAGGCTGCCAATGACCGAAGTCACCGTAGGTCGCGGAGATTACAGCAATGCGACGGCATCCGTGCTGCCATCCGCAAGACTTCCGGGTCCGGACCCTCCCTCAGCCTGCAGAAACCACCCCCAACGCCACCGAGGCCGCCCCCATGGCCCCCGTCGCCACCCACCCCAGCACCTTCCACTTCCGCGGCAGCACCATCTCGCCCATCACCCTTCGGCTCGACGCCGCGATCATCACGGCCGCCATCACCGGCACGGAGATGACGGCGTTGATCACGGCGGCCCAGTAGAGCGCCGAGATCGGGTTGATGCCCGACAGGCTGATCGCGACGCCGATCGCCATGGCGGCGGCGAGGATGCCGTAGAAGCTCCGGCCCTGCGCCAGCGTCAGGTCCAGGCCCTTGCGCACGCGGAAGTAGCTCGCCACCGCCTCCGCCGCCGAGCCGGCGAGCACGGGCAGCGCCAGCATGCCGGTGCCGATGATGCCGAGTGCGAAGAGCAGGAAGGCGGCATCGCCAGCAATCGGCCGCAACGCGGCGGCGGCCTGCGCGGTGGAGTCGATCTGGGTCTGGCCGTTCGCATGCAAGGTCGCGGCCGCAGCCGTGATGACGAAGAACGCGATCAGGTTCGAGAAGCCCATGCCCACTGCCGTGTCGATGCGCAGGCGGCGCAACTGGTGCCGTGCCTGCTCGGGGGCGACGCGCAGCGGATGGTCTTCGGGCACGCGCTTGATGTCCTGCACTTCCTGGGAGGCCTGCCAGAAGAAGAGGTACGGGCTGATGGTGGTCCCGAGGATGGCGACGACGGTGGTCACGTACTCCCGGCTCCACTGGAAGGAGGGCGCGAACACGCCGCGCATCGCGGCGCCCCAGTCCACATGGACCGCGAACACCACGCCCACATAGGCGAAGAGCGACAGCGTCAGCCACTTGAGCACGCGCACATAGCGCTCGTACGACATGAAGACCTGCAGCAGCAACGAGACGGTGCCGAAGCCCAGCGCGTACCAGGCCGCATGGCCGGGCAGCACCAGCGCGGCCGAGTCGCCCATGGCGCTCAGGTCGGCGCCGAGGTTGATGACGTTGGCGACCAGCAGCAGCAGCACGAGCGAGGCGACCATCCACCGCGGGCAGAAGCGTGCGAAGGTCTCGGTGAGGTTCTTGCCGGTGACACGCCCGATGCGGGCGCTGGCGAGCTGGATGCCCATCATCAGCGGATAGGTGATGAGCAGCGTCCATCCGACGCCATAGCCGAACTGCGCGCCGGCCTGCGAATAGGTGGCGATGCCGCTCGGATCGTCGTCCGCCGCGCCCGTGATGAGCCCCGGGCCGAGCTTGGACCACCAGCGCTCGCTGGTCTGCGGGTTCCCGTGGGGCGCGCTCGTCGAAGGGGTGCTCATGGACGGCTCCGCAAAGTGACTGGGTGGGAGTGCAGCCGGAGACGTTGCCGCGAGGACGCAAGGCGACAGATAGGTGCGGGCCCCGGCGCGCTGTGGGACGTCATCGAGTCTGCGCAATGGATGCGGCCTTGGACGACACGACGCGCCGCGGCGCCTGCCTACGGTGAAGCATCAACCCAGGAGCACCCCGATGACCTCACCCCAAGACCCGTCGAATGCCGATGCGGGCGACGTCGCCGTCCAGCATCGAAAGGTGCAGCGCGAGCAGGACGCCAAGGACCGCGCCGCCAAGCCCGAGGCCAGGAGCGACAAGCCGGTGCAGGCCGGCCACCGCCCCGAGCCGGAAAACCCGATGCCCGCGCAGCACCTGAAGAAGCCCGGCATCGAAGCCGAGATGGATCTGCAGCCCCGTTTCATGGCGCCGGGCTATCTCGGCAGCGGCAAGCTCAACGGCATGACGGCGCTGGTGACGGGCGGCGACTCGGGTATCGGCCGCGCCGTTGCCCTGCTCTACGCACGCGAAGGCGCGGAGGTGGCGATCGTCTACCTGAAGGAAGAGCAGGTCGATGCCGAGGAAACCAGGCGCTGCATCGAGGCCGAGGGCCAGCACTGCGTGCTGATTCCCGGCGACGTCCGCGATCCGGCGTTCTGCAAACAGGCGGTGCAGGAGACGCTGCAGGCTTTCGGCAAGCTGGATATTCTGGTCAACAACGCCGCCTTCCAGTTGCACGCGGCCTCGATCGAGGACATCACCGACGAGCGGCTCGACCTCACCCTGCGCACCAACGTGATCGGCTATTTCCAGATGGCGCGCGCGGCGGTGCCGCATCTTCCGAAGGGCGGTTCGATCATCAACACCGGCTCGGTGACGGGGCTGGAAGGCAGCGCGCAACTGCTCGACTACTCGACCACCAAGGGTGCGATCCACGCATTCACGAAGTCGCTGGCGAGCAATCTGCTGGACAAGGGCATTCGCGTGAACGCGGTGGCGCCCGGGCCTGTGTGGACGCCGCTGAACCCGGCCGATCGCTCCGGCGACGAGGTGAAGGACTTCGGCAAGCACACCGACATGAAGCGCCCGGCCCAGCCCGAGGAGCTGTCGCCGGCCTATGTGTTCCTGGCGGCGCCGTGCTGCGCAAGCTACATCACGGGCATCGTGCTGCCGATCACGGGGAGCGTGGGCGCGGTGTAGCGTGGGGCGGGGTCGGGATGCGATCCGTGCCGGCCTCTGCCTCTTTCGCCATCACCTTGGTTGCCGCGAGGGCCTTGGCGCCCGCGACCGAGCCGTGCTCGTTGGCGTACACCTTGGTGAACTCGGCCCCCAGCAGAAAGATCTGCGCGGCGTAGTAGACCCAGGCGAGCAGTACCACGAGCGAGCCTGCGGCAGCGAAGGATTCGGTGACTCCGCTCTTGCCGAGGTAGAGGCCGATCAGCAGCTTGCCTATCTCGAAGAGCACCGCCGTCACGCCAGCTCCGATCCACACATCGCGCCACTTGATCGAAGCGGTCGGCATGAGCTTGAAGATCATGGCGAAGAGCAGGGTGGTGATCGACAGCGACACCAGGATATTCAGCAACTGCAGCAGCAGTTCCCAGCCCGGGAGCATCCCGCCGGCCCAGGTGCCGAAGGCCGCGACACCGGCGCTGACGATGAGAGACACCATCAGCAGGAAAGCCAGCCCCAGGATCAGTCCGAAAGACAGCAGCCGCGCGCGCAGCACAGCCCACACGCCGGAGGGCTTGTCCTTCTCGGGAACGTGCCAGATGCGATCGAGCGCGCTCTGCAACTCGGCGAAGACCGTGGTGGCACCCACGATGAGCACGACGATGCTGACCACGCCCGCGATCAGCCCGCGCTCCGGCTCGCTCGCGCTGCGCACGAGCCCCTGCACCGCGATCGCGCCTTCGCGGCCGATGAGCCCCGTGAGCTGCGCGACGATCTCGCCCTGCACCGCCTCGCGCCCGAAGAGAGCGCCTGCGATCGCGATGACGATCACGAGCAGGGGCGCCAGGGAGAACATCGTGTAGTAGGAGATGGCCGCACCCATGCTCGGCGCCAGGTCGTCGACCCAGGCCATCACGGCCTTGCGGCAGAGGTCGAAGAGGTGCTTGGGCTTCATGGCGGCCGGGCGAAGTCGAGAACGCCAATGTCGCTCTCGCAGGCGCCGCTGCCATGCGCCAAGTTTGCAAGTTGAGGTAGGCGTTGGCCCACTCCGGCGAGCGGGTCACGCGCGCTGCGGTGCAGGCCGCGCCGCTTAGAACTTCCAGACCAGATTGGCCTTGACGCCGTAGTCGGTGAGCTCGCTGCCCATCTGGCCGACGCAGAAGAGTCCCAAAGGCAGGCCTCGCCGCAGCGCCGGTGCCAGTGTCGATGCGCCAGGTCAGCTCAGGACGCGGACCAGTTCGTCGAAAACCAGCCGCACTCGCGCGGGCACCGGCGAACGCTGCGACCGGTACACGTACATGGGCCAGGGCTCCGGCGCGTCGGCGTCGAGCACGGACACGAGTTCGCCCGACTTCAAGCCCGGTTCCGCCAGCGACGCGACCAGTTGCCCGAAGCCCAGGCCGGCCATCACGGCGGCGCATTCCGCATCGGTGTCGTCGGTGATGAAGGCCGCGGGCGGCATGGTCATGTGCCGCCCATTGCTGAAAAGCCAGGGCCACGGGCGGCCGGAGTTGCCGTCGATGAGCGCGGTGAGCGGCAGGGCGGCGAGCGCTTCCACGTCCGCCGGCACGCCCACGCGGGCGATCAGCGAAGACGCGGCCACCACCTTGAGCGGCACCTTGCCGACCGGCCGCGCGACGAAGCGGCTGTCGCGCAGAGGGCCGACCCGCACGCCGACGTCGATCTGCTGGTCGACCACGTCGGCAAGCTGCTCCGAGAGGCGCAGATCCAGCGTCAGCCCCGCGTGAGCGGCCAGCATCGGCGCCAGCGCCTGCGGAATGCGGCGTCGCCCGAGCACGCCGGGCGCGGTGACGCGCACGATGCCCGCGTGCTGCGAAAGCGCACGGCGATCAATGCGATGAAAAAGCTCGTCCACGCCGCCCACCGCCACCCGCGCGCGATCGGCGAGTTGCCGCCCGAAGTCGGTGAGCTGCACGCCGCGGGTGCTGCGGTGGAAGAGAGGTTCGCCCAGTTCCTCCTCCAGTTCGCGCACGGCTCGCGTCACGACCTGCGGCGAGACGGATAGCCGAATGGCGGCATCGCGGAAGTTGACGGCGTCGGCGGCGGTACAGAACACGCGGAGGGCTTCGAGACGGTTGGACATGCAAGGCTCGGTCGATGAAATGGGCGGTGAGTATTCCAGAATCCGGAATTCTGAACTCGCCACAGTTCCATTTACGGAAACGCCCTGATTTTCGACACTGAGGCCATCCCTTCAACCCATCCCCAAAGGAAACGTCATGACTGCAACCATCCAAGACAACATCGCCGGCAAGGTCGCCATCGTCACCGGCGCGAGCAGCGGGCTCGGCGAATCCACCGCGCGGCACCTGGCCGCACGGGGCGCCAAGGTCGTGCTCGCGACGCGCCGCACCGACCGGCTCGACCGGCTCGTCGCCGAGATCCGCGAGTCCGGCGGCGACGCCATCGCCGTGGCGACCGACGTATCGAAGCGCGCCGACCTCGAAAAGCTGGCCGCCTCTGCGATCGAGGCCTTCGGCCGCATCGACGTACTGGTCAACAACGCGGGCGTGATGCCGCTGTCGCCCATCGAAAAGCTCAAGGTCGACGAGTGGGACCGCACCATCGACGTCAACATCAAGGGCGTGCTCTACGGCATCGCGGCCGTGCTGCCGAGCATGACGGCGCAGGGCAGCGGGCACATCATCAATATCGCGTCGGTCGCCGGGCTGAAGGTGTTCACGCCCATCGGAACGGTCTACAGCGCGACCAAGTTCGCGGTGCGCGCGATCTCGGAAGGCTTGCGCGCGGAGATCGGCCACGGCATCCGCGTGACCATCGTGTCGCCGGGCGCAGTGGAGTCCGAGCTGCAACTGGGCAGCACCGATCCCGAAAGCGCCGCGGGCGTGAAGGCTTTCTACGACGCCAACCAGATCCCGGCCGACTCGGTGGCACGCGCGGTGGTCTACGCCGTGGAGCAGCCGGCGAACGTGGACATCAACGAGATCGTGCTGCGCCCGGTGACGCAGGACTTCTGAGCCGGCACCACCGCCGGCCTGCCGCGCAGGGGCTCCAGCGGCCGCCTTGCGCGGCATCGCGGAGCTTCCTTTATGCTGCGCGACGATATGAAGATCCAAAAAGACTCCGTCGTCACCCTGCGCTACAAGGTCGCCGACGCCACCACCCAGAAGCTGATCGAAGAGAGCCGCGACCCCATGGTCTATCTGCATGGCGGCTACGACAACACCTTCCCCAAGATCGAGGCAGCGCTCGACGGCAAGGAAACCGGCTTCCAGACGACGCTGAACCTGCAGCCGGAGGACGCCTTCGGCGCGCGCGACGAATCGCTCGTCCGCACCATCCCGAAGAGCGAGTTCCCGCCCGGCGTGAAGGTCGGCGGCCAACTCGAAGGCCGCAACGACCAGGGCGAGCCGCAGGTCTTCAACGTGATGAAGATCAAGGGCCCCCAGGTGATCCTCGACGGCAACCATCCGCTCGCGGGCAAGGCGCTGAAGTTCAGCGTCACCGTGACGGGCGTGCGTGCCGCGACCGAGGAAGAGATCGCCCACCGCCACGTCCACGGCGAGCACGGACACCATCACTGATCCGCTGGATCACTGAATGGCACGAAGCTCTTCCGCGAGCGCCGTCGCGTGCCCGAACTCCTTGTGCAGGGCGCGCTCGACCAGTGCAAGCCGCGCGAAGCTCTGGAGGTCGGCATCGGACGGACCTGGCCCCTGCCGTTGCAGTTGATTCCGGAACGCGAGAACGATCCGCTCGTGCGCCATCTCGCGCGCACGGCTCGCCGTCGCCGCGGCGGATTCCAGCGCGTTCACTTCCGCATCGAATGCAGCCACATCCATTGTTCGTCTCGATCCGGGTTGGACACGGCGGCGATTCTCAGGAGCGGCGCGGTGCGGGCCTTGTAGGCGATCGCCCTCCATCGAAGGCAGCCATGCCCTTCACGACCGGATCTGGCGTGCGCCAGCGTTGCGCCGGCAGGACGACAGCGTTCCACCTGCGGGCCTTTCGTGGCGGGCCGCCGGCCCCATATTGAGAAGACGCGCCCTGTCGCATCGAGCAGGGCAGCCCCAAAGGAAAGTCCCACCATGACCACCGCCAGCCCCATCGTCCAGATCAAAGCCCTCGGCTTCCCGTGGGAGACGATCGACCCGTTCCTGTTCTGCGCCTATCACGACGACGCCTACCCGCGCGCCAATGCGCAGATGGGGCCGGACGCTCCGCTGGCGGGCCGCGACCTGGGCCAGGATTTCAGCCGCCGGGACGGCTGGAGCATGTACCACGGCACCACCGTGCCGGGCTTTCCGGGGCATCCGCACCGCGGCTTCGAGACGGTGACCATCGTGCGCAAGGGCCTGATCGACCATTCCGACTCACTCGGGGCGGCGGCGCGCTTCGGCGGCGGCGACGTCCAGTGGCTCACCGCCGGCAAGGGCATCGTGCATTCGGAGATGTTCCCGCTGCTGGATGCGGGCGCGCCCAATCCGCTGGAGCTGTTCCAGATCTGGCTCAATCTGCCCGCGCGCAGCAAGATGGCGGAGCCGCATTTCACGATGTTCTGGTCGGAGGACATTCCGCGCTTCACCGCGACGGATGGCGCAGGCCGCAAGACGGAGGTCGCGAGCGTCGCGGGACGGATCGGTCCGGTGGACGGCGCGCCCGGCGAAGGCGGACCGCTGGCGCCGCCGCCGGATTCGTGGGCCTCGCAGCCTGACGCCGACCTCGCGATCTGGACGCTCCGGATGGAACCGGGCGCGCGCTGGACCTTGCCGGCAGCGACGGGCGAGGGCACGCGCCGCACCCTCTATTTCTTCAAGGGCCGCACGGTGTGCGTCGCGGGCCAGGTGGTGGACGGCCATGCGGCGATCGAACTGCGCGCCGGCGCCGCAGTGGAACTGATCAACGGCGACGAGGTGAGCGAGTTCCTCGTGCTCCAGGGCCGCCCGATCGGCGAGCCGGTGGCGCAGTACGGCCCCTTCGTGATGAACACGCAGGCCGAGATCGCGCAGACCATGGCCGACTACCGCCGCACCCAGTTCGGCGGCTGGCCCTGGCCCGACACGGCGCCGGTGCATGGGCGCGACGCGGCGCGCTTCGCGCGGCATCCGGGCGGGCGCGAGGAGAGGCCCGAGGGCGCGGCGGAACCGACAGGCGCCTGATCGGTTCAGGTGCAGCCCGCGGGCGGCTGGGCGAACCAGCGCCCGGCGGTGCCCTCGAACAGCCGAACCTGCGAGAAATAGAAATCCCACGCAAAGCCGATGTCTCGCATGTCGCCGGTCGACAGGGCTCGCAGGTTGAAATAGCCGCCAGCCACCGCGCGCCCCGCGCCGACGTGCGCGCCCGGTGCGGCGTTCACCGGGTTGCAGGCGGGGTGCGGCCAGGGCGGCGAGGTATCCATCGCGTGGCGCGAGAAGAACTCCCACACGATGTCCGGGTAGCTCGGGCCTTTCTGCAGCGCCCAGGGTCCGTCGCGACCGTCCTGCCCGCCGATCCAGTAGTGGCCGTGGTTGGTGTCGGTGGTGTTCGGCGTGTCGATGGGGCCGTCGAAGAACACCGTCTCCACCAGCGAGCGGCTGTCGGGCTGCGCGTCGCCTGTATAGAAAATCTGCTGGCATTCGTAGCTCGCGCTGAACACGGGCGTGCACGGGCGCTGCCGTGCCTGCGCCCGAGCCGGAGTGTTGTGCGCGGCGTCACCGTCAAGTTGCAGCTGCGCATCGCGAATATTGCGTCCCGCAGGCTGGATCACCGTGCAGTCCTTGTTGTTCTGCAACACCATGAGCGGGATGGGATACGTGTGGTTGCGCTCGGCACGCATCGCCGCCACCACCTGGCTCACCGCGTGAAAAGTGGCAGAGCCCGGGCAGCCCGAGAAAGACACGGACGCCGCATCCTCGCCGTAGGGCAGGCCCGAGGCGCTCGCCGCCGCGGCGAAATATTCGTTGTGGGTGACCGAGAGCACCACCGCCATCGCGCCGCCCGATGACAGCCCCGTCACGTAGCGCCGCTTCGGGTCGATGCCGAAACGCGACTCCACCTGCCTGCCGATCTGGTGCAGGTCCTCGGGCTCCCCACGGCCCTCGTGGCGGTGCTGGTCGAGCCAGAAGCCCCAGCAGTTGGTATTGCGCAGGCCGTCGTAGCTGGTGATGAAGGGCGCGACGAGGATGAAGCGGTAACGGTCGGCGGCGGCGACGAGGCCCCAGTCGCGCAGCACGTCGTCGTTTGTCTGCTGGCAGCCGTGCAGCACCATCACCATCGGCGCCGGGCCGCTGAGACCATCCGGCACGTAGACCTTGTACTGCCGGTCCCGGGAGCCCGGATAGCTCTGGGCCGACAGCGTGAACGCGCTCGTGCTGCCTGCCGACGCGGGCAGCACCGCCAGCAGGAGCAGGGCGACGGCAAGCCAGCGTGTCAGCAATCGGACCATGGCGCACCGTCCTTCGCGTTGGGAGCAAAGACCTTAGCGCGCTGCGGCGGCGGTCGCAAGACGGGTGGGCCTGCGGCCGAAGTGAGTCCTCCCCAATTCAGTCGAGCTTGACGTTGGCCTGCTTGATCACCGCTCCCCACATCGCGCGGTCGGCGTTGATGAAGGCGGTGAACTCGGCGGGCGTGTTGCAGCGCAGCTCGCCGCCGTACTGGCGCCATTTCTCGCCCAGTTCCTTCGATTCGCAGGCCTTCTTCATCGCAGCGCCGAGCTTGTCGATGATGGGTTGCGGCGTGCCCGCCGGCGCCAGCAGGCCCTGCCAGGCGATGGGCGCGTAGTCCGGCAGACCCGATTCGGCAAAGGTGGGCACGTCCGGAAAGCTCGGGTGGCGCGTCTTGCCGGTGATGGCGAGCAGTTTCAATTTGCCGGCGCGGATGTTCCCCGCCGCGGCAGGCAGGCCGTCGAACATGAGCTGCACCTGGCCTGCGATGAGGTCGGTGTAGGGGCTGTTGCTGTTGTAGGGCACGAGGTTGGTCTTCACGCCGGCGGCATTGTTGAACCACACGCCCGACAGGTGCGAATAGCTGCCGATGCCAGCGGTCGCGACCGTCACCGACTCCGGTTTGGCCTTGAGTTCGGCGACGAGCGCGCCGGCGTCCTTGGCAGGCAGCCCCGGATTCGCGATGAGCCCGGTATTGAGCACGCCCATCAGACTGATGGGCGCGAAGTCCTTCTCGGCATTGAAGGGCAGCCTGGCATAGAGGTGCGGCACGACCGACAGCGAACTGGTGGTGCCGATGTAGAGCGAGTAGCCGTCGGCCGGCGCCTTCGCGGCCGCCTCGGTGCCGATGATGTTCGACGCGCCCGGCCGGTTCTCGACGAAGAAGGACTGGCCGAACACCTTGGTGAGTTCCGCCGCGATCTCGCGCGCATCGGCGTCCGGCCCGCTGCCGGCCGGGAAGGGGGCAATGATTCGCACGGGCTTGGCCGGGTAGTCCTGCGCGTTCGCGGCGAAGGTCGCCAGGACCAGTGCGACGGACGCCAGCAGGCGCACGGAGGGAACTTGTCTCTCGCTCATCAATGTCTCCATGTATGTCTCCATGTGATAGCGCGTGCGGTTCGCACACGCCGCGATCATACGAAAACACAGCAAATTGTCAAAATACGATAATCACGATATTATTTCTCCCGCATCGACGCGGCAATCCCTTTCGCGTTATCGAGGAGAGACACTTGGCGATGACCCCTTCCACCCCGCCCGCGGCCGATGGCCTCGCGCTGCAGTTCAGTCACTTCGGCTTTTACGTTCGCGATCTGCCGCGAATGGCCGGCTTCTACAAGGAGGCGCTGCGCTTTACGCAGACCGACGCGGGCGATCTGGGCACGGTGCAGCTCGTCTTCCTGAGCCGCGACCCGGCGGAGCACCACCAGATCGTCCTGGCGACCGGCCGGCCGGCGGACATGTCCTTCAACGTGATCAACCAGATCTCGTTCCGCGTGCCCGACCTGACGACACTGCGGCGCTTCCATGAGCGGCTGGTGGCGCACGGCGCGCAGGACGTGCACCCGGTCACGCACGGCAACGCGATCTCCATCTACTGCCGCGACCCGGAGGGCAACCGGCTCGAACTCTTCGTCGACACGCCGTGGTACTGCGAGCAGCCGCTGCGCGAGCCGATCGACCTCGCCCAGCCGGACGAGGAGATCCTGGCGCGCGCCGAGGCCATCGCCAAGCGCCTGCCCCAGTTCATGACCCGCGCCGAGTGGCAGGCTGGCGTCGCGCGCCGCATGCAGGAAGACCAGCGTGGCTGAGCGCGAGGACACGCCGTCGTTCGACGTCGCGATCGTGGGCTACGGCCCGACCGGCGCGACCCTGGCGAATCTGCTCGGCAGCGCGGGACTCTCGGTGCTGGTGGTCGAGAAGGAGGCGGACGTCTACCCGATGCCGCGCGCCATCCATTTCGACGGCGAGGTGATGCGCATCTTCCAGAGCATCGGCCTGCGCGAAGAGGTGCTGGCGATTTCGCGGCCGGGCGCGCAGGGCATGCACTTCGTCAACGCCGCGGGCGAGACCATGCTGATCCGCGGCGGCACGGCGGCGCTGGGGCCGCACGGCTGCGCCAACAACTATTACTTCCACCAGCCCGAACTCGAGGCTCTGCTGCGCCGGGGCGCCGCGCGCTTCGCCAACGTGTCGGTGCGCCTGCGCCACGAGTTGACCGGCGTCGCGCAGGACGGCGATTGCGCCACCCTTTCGGTGCGCGATCTCGCGAGCGGCCGGTGCAGCGATTTCCGGGCCCGCTACGTCGTCGGCTGCGACGGCGCGCGTTCGCCAGTGCGCGCGAGCATGGGCGCGCCGATGGTGGACCTGGGCCTGCGCCAGCCCTGGCTGGTGTTCGACGTGGTGCTGGCGCACGAAGTCGACCTGCCCGACCACACCGTCCAGCACTGCGACCCGGCACGGCCCATGACCTATTGCAACGTGATCGGCGCGCGCCGCCGCTGGGAAATCATGGTGCTGCCCGACGACGACCGCGCAGCCCTGGTCGAGCCCGACAACCTGTGGCGCATGGTCTCGCGCTGGGTGAAGCCCGAGGAGGCCCGGCTGGAACGCGCGGTGATCTACACCTTCCACTCGGTCCTTGCCGAAGGCTGGCGCCAAGGCCGCCTGCTGCTGGCCGGCGATGCCTGCCACCAGACGCCGCCCTTCCTGGGCCAGGGCATGTGCGCCGGCATCCGCGACGCGGCCAACCTGGCCTGGAAGCTGGAAGCCGTGCTGCGCGGCCGCGCGCCCGACGGCTTGCTCGACACCTACGAAAGCGAACGGGCGCCGCATGTGCGCTCGCTGATCGAGCTGGCGGTGCGGCTGGGCAACCTGATCCAGACCACCGACCCGGCGCTCGCACGGGAGCGGGACGCGAAGTTTCGCGCGGGCCAGCCCGAGATCTTCGAGCTGCCCGCGCAACTGCTGGGCCACGGCGCCTTCGACGGCCAGCAGGGCGCGCCGGCGGGCCGGCCCTTTCCGCAGCCACGGCTGGCGGACGGCCGCCTGCTCGACGAGCTGCTGGGCCGGCGCATGGCGGTGATCGGGCGCAACGGCACGATCTCGGGCGTATCGGCCTCCACGGCCGATCGCTGGCGGCGCGCCGGGGCCATCGTGATCGACCGGCCCGATGCAGGCCTCGCCGAATGGCTGGACGCCCACCATGCCGATGCGGTGGTGCTGCGCCCCGACCGATATATCGTCGGGGTCGCGCGCACGGCCGGGGATCTGGAACGCATCTCGCAGCACATGCCGGTCGCGCCATGAACCAAAGAGGAAGGAATCGGCGTGTCGGAAAAATCAATGTCCAGCCTGGGACGCATGCTGGGCGTGCTCGACCTGTTCGACGACACGCGGCTCACGCGCACGGCGGAGGACATCGCGGCGGCCATGGAGGTCTCGCTGCCCACGGGCTACCGCTACGTGCGCACGCTGCTGGAGGCGGGCCTGCTGCAGCGGGTGGAGAACTCGCACTACACGTTGGGGCCGCGCATCATCCTGCTCGACCACTACATCCGCAAGGCCGATCCGGTGCTGCGCGAGGGCATTCCCGTGATGCGCGAGCTGGTGGAGAAGACGGGCTTCGACTGCGTCACCTCCGGGCTCTTCGGCACACAAGTGCTCGACACGCACCGCGAGATGGGCGGCGCGCCGGCGACCCTGGCCTACGGTCGCGGCCGCCCGAGGCCGCTGTTCCAGGGCGGGGCACCGAAGGTGCTGCTGGCGAGCTTCACGCCCGTGCAGTTGCGCAAGGTGTTCGATGCGCGGCACGACGAAATCGTGCGCTGCGGCCTGCCGGCCGAGTGGAGCGAGTTCCGAAAGTACTTCGCAGGCATCCGCAAGGCGGGCCACTACGTATCGGTGGGCGAACTGGAGCCGCAACTGGCGGCCGTCGCGGCGCCGATCCTCAAGAGCGACGGCAGCGCGTGGGCGGCGCTGTCGCTCGTGCTCGACACCTCGCGGCTCGCGATCGTCGACATCCGCAAGCTGGTCCAACTCGTCACCGAGGGCGCTGCCCGGATCGGAGGACGGCTGGCCTGACCGATTTCATTCCACCACTCCACTTCACAGGCACACCATGAAGCTCATCAGCTACCAATACAACGGCCAGGACGGCTACGGCGCCGTGCAGGGCGACCGCGTGGTCGAACTGCACAGCGTGTTCGGCGCCCGCGCGCCCGATCTCAAGGCCCTGATCGCCGCCGGCCTGCTGGCCGAAGCCGCGAGCGCCGCCCAGGCCGCGAAGGCGACCGTGCCATTGAGCGAGGTGCGCCTGCTGCCCGTGATCCCGAACCCCGGGAAGATCGTCTGCGTGGGCCTCAACTACGGCGAGCACGTGCGCGAGACGGGCCGCGAGATCACCGAGAAGCCGACGCTCTTCCTGCGCGTCGCCGAATCGCAGGTGGCGCACGGCGAGGACATCGTGCTGCCGCCGGAGTCGTCGCGGCTGGACTACGAGGGCGAGATCGCCGTCGTCATCGGCCAGGGCGGCCGCCGCATCGCGGAGGCCGATGCGTGGAAGCACATCGCGGGCTACGCCTGCTACAACGACGGCAGCATCCGCGACTGGCAGAGCGCCACGCCCCAATGGACCGCCGGCAAGAACTTCTGGCGCACCGGCGGCTTCGGCCCGTGGATGGTCACGCGCGACGAGATCCTGGACAACCAGGTGATGACACTGGTCACGCGCCTGAACGGCCAGGAGATGCAGCGCACGACGACGGACAAGCTGATCCACAGCATCCCGCGCCAGATCGCGCACATCTCCGCCTTCATGCCCCTTGCGCCCGGCGACGTGATCGTGACCGGCACGCCGGGCGGCGTCGGCGCCAAGCGCACGCCGCCGGTGTGGATGAAGGCCGGCGACGTGGTGGAAGTGGAAGTGGACGCCATCGGCGTGCTGCGCAACGGCGTGCGGGCCGAATAGCACCCCGCCGCTCAGCGCTCGCGGCGCTGCGCTGCCACTTCGCGAATCAGGTTCCACACGCGCTGCGCCAGCGGCGACGGCGCGCGGTTGCGCCGGTGCACCAGCATGATCGTCCGCTGCACCTTGGGCAGCAGCGGTCGCACGACCAGCGCCTGCAGCCCCGCCGGCGGCATCGCGAGCGCGGGCATGACGCTGATGCCGATGCCCTGCTCGACCATGCGGAACACCGTCGCCGGATGGCCGACCTGCTGCCGCACCTCGCCATGCGCGCCGTGCTGCGCGAGTGCTTCGTCGATCAGGCGCCGGCTGCCGGACGCATGGTCGAGCAGCACCAGGGGCTCGCCGTCGAGCGCCGACCAGGCCACCGTGCGCCTGCCGGCCAGCCGGTGATCGGGCGGCATCACGAGGCAGAAGGGATCGTCGAGGATGGCCTCGCCGTGCAAGTCGTCGGTGGCAGGCGGCTCGACCAGCACGCCGAAATCGACCTCGCCGGCACGAACGCTGTCGAGCGCGGTCTGCTGCATGCGGTCGAGCAGCAGGAAGTCGATGTCCGGATCGCGCCGCGCGCACTCGGCGATGCAGGCCGGGATGAGGTTGGCCGACAGCGTCGGGCTGCTGGCCACGCGGACCTTGCCGCGCCGCGCGCCGGCCATGCCGTGGATTTCAGCCAGCGTCTGGTCGAGATCGTCGAGCACCCGGTCGAGGCGCATCGCGAGCGACTGGCCCGCATCGGTGAGCACGACTTCGCGCGTCGTGCGGTCCAGCAGCTTCAGGCCCAACTGCGATTCGAGTTCGACGATAGACCGGCTCACGGCGGGCTGGGTGAGGCCGATCTGGTCGCCCGCCCGGCTGAAATTGCGGGTCTCGGCGACGGCCTGGAAGACGCGAAGCTGGCGCAGGGTGACGTTCATGCGCCGGAATCATAAAACTATCAAATAAATCCATTTCTCTTTTGAATGACGGCGCGCTCCAATCGGGCCATGTCTCGCTCACGCTATCTCCCCGACAACTTCACCCTGTCACTTGTCGCCGTGGTGGCCTTGGCCAGCCTGTGGCCGGCCAGCGGCGGCACCGCGCATTTCTTCGAGCAGCTCACCATGGTCGCCATCGGCCTGCTGTTCTTCCTGCACGGCGCCAAGCTCTCGCGCGAGGCGATCCTCGGCGGCATCACGCACTGGCGGCTGCACCTGCTGGTGTTCGCCAGCACCTTCGTCCTGTTCCCCTTGCTCGGCCTGCTGCTCAAGCCTGTGCTGACGCCGCTGGTCACGCCCGAGCTGTACACCGGCGTGCTCTTCCTGTGCGTGCTGCCCGCGACGGTCCAATCGGCCATCGCCTTCACCTCGATCGCCCGCGGCAACATCCCCGCGGCGGTATGCAGCGCGTCGGCCTCCACGCTGCTCGGCGTCTTCGTGACGCCGCTGCTGGTCAGCCTGCTCGTGGTGAAGCACGGCGATGCGGGTGCGTCGCTCGGCGCGATCGGCCGGATCCTGCTGCAACTGATGGCGCCCTTCGTCGCCGGCCACCTGCTGCGGCCGTGGATCGGCGGATGGGTCAAGCGCCGCGCCTCGGTGCTGACGCTGGTCGATCGCGGGTCCATCCTGCTGGTGGTCTACACCGCCTTCAGCGCAGCGGTGATCGAGGGCCTGTGGAAGGAGATCCCGCCCTCCGCGCTGGCGGGCCTGCTGGCCGTGTGCGCGATCCTGCTCGCCCTGATGCTGGTCGTCACCACCTGGGCCGGCCGCAGCCTCGGCTTCGACAAGGCCGACGGCATCACGATCGTGTTCTGCGGCTCCAAGAAAAGCCTGGCGAGCGGCATTCCCATGGCAAAGGTTCTCTTCGCCTCGCACGCAGTCGGCGCGATCGTGATGCCCTTGATGCTGTTCCACCAGATGCAACTGATGGTCTGCGCCGTGCTGGCGCAACGCTACGCCCTCCGCCAAGCAAAGACCGAATCCTCAATCCCCGCCTGATCGGCCACCACCGCGAACCTCTTTGCCGACCGCCGATGTTGCCCCCGCCATGGAGTGGCGGCGAGTCCAGAAACACCGCGGCCGGCTTAGCCGGGCCGCCGGTGTTGCCCCCGGCAGGGGGCGGGCGGCCACACGAAGTGGGCAAGCCTGGGGGCGAGTCCAGAAACACCGCGGAACCGGCTTAGCCGGGCCGCCGGTGTTGCCCCCGGCAGGGGGTTGGCGGCTACACGAAGTGAGCAAGCCTGGGGGCGAGCTTCATCTAGCCGCATCCCCCTTGCGGTATTCGGCGGTGAGTTCGTCGAGTTTGAGCTTCAGGCCCGCGTCCAGCTTGTATTCAGCGCCAGCCAGCGTCGCATCCAATTGCTCCGGCCGGCTGGCGCCGAGCAGCGGCGCGGTGATCAGCGGATTCGCCATCACCCAGGCGACCGCCAGCGTCGCGAGCGGCACGCCGGCCTCATCCGCCAGCTTGTGCAACTGCGTCACCGTGGCGAAGCTGCGCTCGTTCCAGTAGCGGTCCTGGTACATCGTGCCCGCCGTGCCCAGCGTGAAGCGCGTATTGCTTTCCGGCTTGGCGTCTGACTTGTACTTGCCGGTCAGCAGGCCGCCCGCCAGCGGGTTGTACGGAATCACGCCCAGGCCCTCTTCACCCGCCAGCGGCAGCAGCTCGCGCTCGATCTCCCGGAACAGCAGGCTGTAGCGCGGCTGCACCGACACCAGCCGCGTGAGCTTGTGCAGCTCGGCCTTTCCGATGGCACGCGCCAGCCGGTAGGCGAGAAAGTTCGACACGCCGATGTAGCGCGCCCGACCGGAGCGGACGATCACGTCCAGCGCCTCGAGACTCTCGTCCAGAGGCGTCTCGCGATCGTCGTGGTGCAACTGGTAGAGGTCGACATGGTCGGTCTGCAGCCGCTTGAGCGACGCGTCGATGGCGTCCAGCAGGTGCTTGCGCGACGCGCCCTGGTCCCAGGTGTTCGGGCCGACCTTGCCCACTGCCTTGGTCGCGACGATGTATCGGCTGCGGCCCTTGGCGCGCAGCCAGCGGCCGATGATCTCCTCGGTGCGGCCGGTGGTCTCGACGGTGCCGCCGAGCGGGTACACGTCCGCCGTGTCGAGAAAGTTGATGCCGCCGTCAGTCGCCTTGTCGAGGATGCGGTGCGACACCGACTCGTCGGTCTGCAGGCCGAAGGTCATGGTGCCGAGCGCGAGTCGCGACACGGTGAGGCCGGTGCGGCCGAGGCGGGTGGTGGGAATGCTCATGGAAAGACTCCGATCGCTGCTGCTGCTACTGGGCGGAGGGGCATCATAGTCAGCGCCGCGAATTCCGGCATGGCGAGTGGGGTTCGATTGATCTCGCAGCAAGGAAGCGCGACCATTGTGCGCACCTGCTGGCAACGATTGACCCCGATGAAGACGGCCGACGCCCCACCGGTCGACGTGTTCGACGCCACGTCTGCGTCGCGCGCGGCGCTGGAGCTCGTCGCCAACAAGTGGGCGCTGCTCATCGTGCCGGCCCTGCGCGACGGGCCCCTGCGCAACAACGAACTCCTGCGGCGCATTGGCGGCATCTCGCAGAAGATGCTCACGCAGACCTTGCGCGACCTCGAACGCAACGGGCTGGTGCTGCGCACGGACCGCCGCAGCGTCCCGCCGCATGTGGAATACGCGCTGAGCGACGTCGGGCGGCCCTTGAGCGAGGCGTTCGTCGCGGTGGGGTGCTGGGCCGAGGCGCATCACCGGGATCTGGCGGATGCGCGAAAGGCATTCGATGCGCGGAATCGCGGCTAACGGTACGTCGCCAGATGAATGCTCGTCTCCGTATTGCGAATGCCCTTCAGCAGCCGTATGCGCTCCAGCACGTGCGACAGCTCCGTCATCGAACGGGCGCGCAGTTCGGCCAGCAGGTCCCAGCGGCCGTTGGTGTCGAACAGCGCGGCCACGCCCGGTTCGCCCAGGAGGCTGGCAATGACCAGCCGGGTCTGATTGCCTTCGACCTGGATCGCCATCCAGGCGCGGATTTCATCCGAGCGCTCTGCCGGCCGAAGCTGCACCGAGTAACCGACGATCACGCCGCCGTCCTCCAGTTTTCGCAGCCGGTTCGTCACCGTGCCGCGCGACACGCCGAGCTTCTGGGCCAGCGTCGCCGCGGGAAGGCGGGCATCCTGCCGAAGCAATGCGATCAGTTGATGGTCGAGTTCGTCGAGGTCCATGCCGACACTGTCGGTCAGTCCCGGCGTTTTGCCAAACTCAGCCGCTGGCGGTGGCCAGTTCCAGGAAACGCAGCGACGGTTCCGAGGACAGCGCGCGGGTGACGGCCTTCGACTCCTCGGCGCTGAGGGGCACCAGCATCTCCACCTGCCCGGCGACGCTGGTCGCCAATGGGATGCCGTCCCGATAGGCCACGCGCGAACCCGCGACACGGGCGACCTTGGGACCCGGCACGACGGTGCCGAGCAGGTTGGCCGGATCGGTGGCCGCGAGGCAGACCAGGCTCTCGTCCGGCGCCTGTCGCCGCACCTGCCGCATGAGCCCGATGGCTTCGGGCAGCGCGAACTGCTCGCCCGCCACGCCGGCGATGAATCTGCCGCCGCGGATTTCCCCGCGTGCTTCGAGCCGCCGATAGGCGCGCACGAGATCGCGCCACGGCGGCAGCCACGCCGGTTCGCGCTCGAGGATGCGCCAGCACACCACGCCGTAGCGCCGCAGCAGGATGCGCGCGACCTGCTCGATGGCGTCCGGGGAAACGGCGGGCGCTGCGCCCGGCGAAGCCGCCGCGCGCTGTCGGACCAGCGACCAGCGGCCGGCGTCCTCGATGCCGAAGAGTGCGGTGCGGCGCCGCCGCCGCGCGTGCGCCGACGAACGCTTCGAAGGCGGAATCAGCAAGGCGCGCAGCCCCGCGTAGCTGTCGCAATGCGCGCGGCCGCGCACCACGAGTTCGCTCAGCGCGTCTTCGAGTTCGGTGCCCAGCAGATGGGTGCCTTGCACGATCTCGTCGAAGAATGAAGCGCCATGCGCTGCGAGGAAGGTGGCGACACGCTGCGCCCGCGAGCCCAGGCCGGCGTCGTCCACGGGCGGGGGCACGAGGCCTGTCCACAGCGCCGCAGTGCGTCGCGGCAGGAGCAGCACCGGCGTCGCCCGAAGCGACGTGCCGCCACCGCCCGCACGGGCATCGCTGGCGGCAGGGCGCAGGCGCGTCCACAAGGTGCGGCCGGCGGTGCACAGGTCGTCGAGCCATGCCGGCGTGTAGTCCTTGACCCGGGCCGGAAGCAACTCCGCCTCCCAGGTGCCGGCCGGCGCCTCGTAGCCTTCGAGTTGCATCAGGATGCCCGCCAGCGCGTCCGGGCCGCTGACCCGGCTCGCGCTGCCGACGTGCTGCCACTCGAACAGGAAGCGCACGAAGTCGCGCGGCTCGACGGGTTCGATCTCGCGGCGCAGCCGCATGAGGGTGTAGCGATGGATGCGGGCGAGCAGGTGGCGCTCGCACCACTCGGCAGTTGCGGCGCCGGGCGTGAAGCGGCCCTGCAACACGTAGCCTTCGGCTTGCAATGCCGAAAGGGCGGCATCGATGTCGATGCGGGGCAGGCGCAACTGCGCCGCGAGGGTGTCTGCCGACATCGGGCCGAGCCCCGTGAGGCGCGAACGCAGCAGTTCGCGCAGCATGTCCTCGGCGCTGCCCTGCGCTCGCGCGTATTCCGCAGGCGGCTCGATGGCCGGCCGCATCGCCGCTTGGGGATGGAGTGCGGCGATCTGCGCCAGGCCTTCGGCTGCCACCCACAGGCCGGCGCCCGGCGCATCGCCCGTTTCAGGCACCAGCCGCGTCGCGCGCCCGGCCTGCGCGAGCGCGTTGAGCCATGACAGCCACTCCGCGTTGGCCGTTGCCTCCGCATCGGTCACGACGCCAAGCCCGGTCAAGGCTTCATGCATCTCGTCGGGACTGCGCACATGCGGCCACGCCTCCTGCCTCACGCTCTCGATCGCATCGGCGTCGAGTTGGCCGAGATCGTCCGCGCTCTCCGGATCGACGTAGCGCCGGTTCTGCACGGCCTGGGTGCGGCGCTCTTCCAGCGGCGCATCGTCGAGGAAGGCGTAGGGCCGGGCATTGAGCGCTTCCGCCGCGAGCGGCGACGGGGCCGGAAGGTCGCGCGCCACCACTTCGACTTCACCGGATTCCATGCCGCGCAGCAGCCGCAGCCAGCCTTCCGCGTCCATCGCGTCGTAGAGGCAGTCGCGCAGCGTCTGCGTCACCAGCGGATGCTCCGGAATCTCGCGCTCGCCGGTCAGGTTCTCCGCGCAGGCGACCTGATCCGGAAAGACGCTGGCCAGCAAGTCCTCGGATCTCATCCGCTGCAATTGCGGCGCCACCTTGCGGCCGCCGACGAAGCGCGGCAATGCAAGCGCGGTGGTCGCGTTCCAGCGCCAGCGCGCGCCGAAGAGCGGCGCGTCGAGCAGCGCCTGCACCAGCACATCGAGCGCGGTCGCCGAATGCAGGTAGCGTGCGACCTCGTCCAGCGGAAAGCTGTGGCTCGTCGAGAGTGACAGCACGATCGCGTCCTCGGTTGCCGCCGCCTGCAGCTCGAAGTTGAATTGCCGGCAGAAACGCTTGCGCAGCGCCAGCCCCCACGCACGATTGAGTCGACTGCCGTAGGGCGAATGGATCACCAGCTGCATGCCGCCCGACTCGTCGAAGAAGCGCTCCATCACGATGCGCCGCTGGGTCGGCAGCGCGCCGAGGACGCGCATGGCGCGGGCGAGATGCTCGGCCATCTGGCGGGCGGCGTCGGTGTCCATGCCGATGTCGCGGGCAAGCCCGTCCACCGTCGCCTGGAGACCTCGAGCGGCCAGGCTGCCCGCAATTTCGTCGCGAAGGCGCGAGACGCCGAAGGAGAGTTCATCCGTCCGCCCCGGCGCCTCGCCCAGCCAGAACGGGATGTTGGGCGCCGCACCATGCGCGTCTTCCACCCGCACGCGGCCGGGCTCGATACGCAGGATGCGGTAGCTGGTGTTGCCGAGCTGGAAGACATCGCCCGCCAGGCTCTCGACCGCGAAATCCTCGTTGACCGTGCCGATCTTATGCGCCTGCGGTTCGAGCATCACCGTGTAGTCGCCCGTCTCGGGGATGGTGCCGCCCGAGGTCAGGGCGGTCAGGCGCGCGCCCTTGCGCTCGCGCAGGAGGTGATGCACGGCATCGCGGTGAACATAGCTCGCGCGCTGGCCGAGCCGCGTGGTGAAGCCTTCGGCCAACATGCGGATGACCGACGCGAAAGTCTCGCGCGCGAGTGGGGCATAGGGCCACGCACGCCGCACGAGCGCGAAGAGCGCGTCCTCGTCCCATTCGCGCGAAGCGGTCTCGGCGACGATCTGCTGGGCCAGCACATCGAGAGGCGCAGGCAGTACGCGCAGCGCATCGAGTTCGCCGCGGCGCACGCAGTCGAGCAGGGCGGCGCACTCGACCAGTTCGTCGCACGACTGCGGAAACAGGCGCGCCTTCGGCACACCGCCCACGGCATGGCCCGAGCGCCCCGCGCGCTGCAGGAAGGTGGCAATCGATCGCGGCGAACCCAGTTGGCACACGAGGTCCACATCGCCGATGTCCAGCCCAAGCTCCAGCGAGGCCGTCGCGACCAGCACCTTGAGGTCGCCGCGCTTCAGGCGCTGCTCGGCATCGAGGCGCGTTTCCTTCGCGAGGCTGCCATGATGGGCCGCGACAACCTCCTTGCCCAGGATCTCGCCAAGGTGCCGCGCGGCGCGCTCTGCCATGCGGCGCGTGTTGACGAAGACCAGCGTCGTGCGATGCGCATGAACCAGTCCCGCGACGCGCGCATAGACCTGCTCCCACTGCTCGTTCGACATCACGGCGGCGAGCGGCGTCGGCGGGAGCTCCAGCGCGAGGTCGCGTTGCTTGGCGTATCCGATATCGACGATCTCGCAGTCGGCGACGCCATCGACGACCGCGCCGGCGCCGACGAGGAAACGCGCGATCTCGTCGATCGGCTTCTGCGTGGCCGACACGCCGATGCGGATGAGCGGCTTCGCGCAGAGCGACTGCAGCCGTTCGAGCGACAGCGCCAGATGGCTGCCGCGCTTGGTGGCGACCACCGCGTGGATCTCGTCGACGATGACCGTGCGAACGGTCGAAAGCATCCGGCGGCCCGACTCGGAGCCCAGCAGCACATAGAGCGACTCGGGCGTGCTGACCAGGATGTGAGGCGGCTGGCGCAGGCTCTGCTGGCGTTCCCTGGCCGGCGTGTCGCCGGTGCGCACGGCCGTGCGGATATCGACGTCCGGAAGCTCCAGCCTGGCAAGTTCGCGGCGGATGCCGGCGAGCGGCGCCTTGAGGTTGATGCCGATGTCGTTGGAGAGCGCCTTCAGCGGCGAGATGTAGAGCACCGATGTCTCGTCGGGCAGGCCACCCGGTTCGAGGCCGTGCCGCACCAGGCCATCCAGCGCCGCCAGAAAGGCCGTCAGCGTCTTGCCCGACCCGGTGGGCGCCGCGACCAGCGTGTGCCGCCCCGCGGCGATGACCGGCCACGCGGCGGCCTGGGCCTCCGTGGGCCCCGGGAAGGTGGCGTTGAACCAGTTGGAGACGGCGGGATGGAAGTCTTGAAGCACGGGGTGGCGGGGTCTTGCCGCGCAGCGTCGGCGCAGGGAAATGAGATCAGGCCGGCCCTGAGGATGTCAAGGCGCGCCAGCTTCCGGCGATGTATCCGTTCATGACGCGGCCAGGTCCACGAGAACCCGCCCGCGCACCTCCCCGGCCAGCAGGCGCGGTGCGATGTCGATGACCGCGCCGAGCCCGATGGTCTCGGTGTTGGCGTCGAGCAGATCGCGCGGCAGCTCGTTGGCAAGGAGTTGCCAGGCCGCGAGCCGGCGCGTCTGCGGCGCATGGACGCTGTCGATGCCCGCGAGCGTGACGCTGCGCAGGATGAACGGTGCGACGCTCGCAGGAAAATCCAGGCCCTGCGCCAGCCCGCAGGCGGCGACGGTGCCGCCGTATTTGAGGCTCGCGCAGACGTTGGCGAGCGTGTGGCTGCCTACGCTGTCCACCGCCGCGGCCCACCGCTCCTTCTGCAAGGGCTTGCCGGGTTCGCCCAGCGTGGCGCGGTCGATGATCTCCCTGGCCCCCAGGCGCTGGAGGTGCGCGGCCTCCTGCGGCCGGCCGGTCGATGCGTGCACCTCGAAGCCCAGCTTCGCGAGCAGCGCGATGGCGATGCTGCCCACGCCGCCGTTCGCACCGGTCACCAGCACCGGGCCCGCGGCGGGCGTCACGCCGTGATGCTGCAGCGCCATCACGCACAGCATCGCGGTGTAGCCGGCGGTGCCGATCGCCATGGCCTGCCGCGCATCGAGGCTCGCGGGAATGGGCAGCAGCCAGTCGGCCTTGACCCGGGCCTTGCGCGCGAGGCCGCCCCAGTGCGTTTCTCCAACACCCCAGCCGTTGAGCAGCACCGCGTCGCCGGGCCTGAAGTTCGCATCGCTGCTCTCGGCCACGGTGCCGGCGAGGTCGATGCCGGGCACCATCGGGAACTTGCGCACCACGGACGACTTGCCGGTGATCGCGAGCGCGTCCTTGTAGTTGACGGTGGAATAGGCGACGTCGACGAGCACCTCGCCTTCGGGCAGCCGGGCCTCGTCGAGGGAGGTGACGGCGGCTTGGGTAGTGCCGTCGTCGGCCTTGGTGAGCAGCAGGGCTTCGAACATTGCGGTGCTCCCTGGTGATTTAGCCTTCACTCACTGCGCGCGGCGAAGGCGCGCACTTCGCCGGGCTTGCGCAGCATCTTGTCGACGTCGGCCGCGTGCAGTTCCTCGAGCTGGATCATCTGCCGGGCGAATTCCTCCAGCGCCACGGAGTGGCCTTCGACCAGGCGGAGGAGTTCGCGGTACAGGTCCAGCGCCTTGCCCTCCGTCGCCAACGACTCCTGCAGGATCGCCGACATGTCGTGCTTGTGCGAATCGAGCAGCGGGCCGATGCCCAGCGACGGGTAGGCGCCGAGCGTCGTGATCCATTCGCCCACCTGCTGCGCGTGCAGCAGCGATTCGTTGGCCTGCTCGCGCAGCCACGAGACGATCGGGATGCGCGAAAAACCGAAGACGAGGAAGGAGTAGTGCGTGTAGCGCACGACGCCGGCCAGCTCCGCTTCCAGCAGGCGGTTGAGGACATCGACGACCTGGGCCTTGTCGAGTTGGGACATGGGAAGGCACCTCCGCAAGCGAAGCCGGCGCCACCAGCAGCGCCTCGCAAAGACTCGCACGATCCCCGCGCCGGCGCAAGCAGCCAAGGCCGTTTGACGGGGCCGGACGATGGGCGTACGGTTGCCGCCCGGCTCGCCCGCGTGCACGAGACCGGGAACCAAGGAGACACATAGATGACGGATCTGTCCACTCATCCGACGCAGATGGCCAGCGCCTGGCTGGCCGATTTCACGTCCGCCCTGGAACGGCAGGACATCGATGCGGCGGTCGCGCTGTTCGAGCCTGACTGCTATTGGCGCGACCTGGTCGCTTTCACCTGGAACATCCGGACACAGGAAGGCCCCGAGGCCATCCGCAAGATGCTGGAGGCACGGCTGGCCGAAACGAAGCCGAGCGCCTTCGCGGTCGAAGGCGAGGCGACGGAGGCCGATGGCGTGGTGGACGCGTGGTTCACCTTCGAGACCGCCGTCGCGCGCGGACGTGGCCACCTGCGGCTGCGCAAGGGCAAGGCCTGGACGCTGCTGACGACGATGACCGAACTGAAGGGCTTCGAGGAGCGCAAGGGCGATCGGCGCATCAAGGGCGCCGAGCACGGCGCGAACCCCCAGCGCAAGACCTGGCTCGAAAAGCGCGACGAGGAAGCGAAGACGCTGGGCTTCACCGAGCAGCCCTATGTCGTGATCGTCGGCGGCGGGCAGGGCGGCATCGCGCTCGGCGCGCGGCTGCGCAAGCTGGGCGTGCCGACCCTCATCGTCGAGAAGAACGCGCGGCCGGGCGACTCCTGGCGCAAGCGCTACAAGAGCCTGTGCCTGCACGACCCGGTCTGGTACGACCACCTGCCCTACCTGCCTTTTCCCGAGGACTGGCCTGTGTTCTCGCCCAAGGACAAGATCGGCGACTGGCTGGAGATGTACACCAAGGTGATGGAGCTCAACTACTGGGGCTCGACCACCGCGAAGAAGGCGCGCTTCGACGAGGCGAAGAAGGAATGGGAAGTCACCGTCGAGCGCGACGGCAAGGAGATCACGCTGCGGCCGAAGCAGCTCGTCTTCGCGCTCGGCGTCTCGGGCTACCCGAACGTACCGAAGATCCCTGGCGCCGAGACCTTCGAGGGCGAGCAGCACCACTCCAGCGCGCATCCCGGGCCTGAGGCCTGGCGCGGCAAGAAGTGCGTGGTGCTCGGCTCCAACAACTCGGCCCACGACATCTGCGCGGCGCTGTGGGAGAACGGCGCCGACGTGACCATGATCCAGCGCAGCTCGACGCACATCGCGCCCTCGGATTCGCTGATGGAGCTGGCGCTGGGCGGGCTGTACTCCGAGTCTGCGGTCAAGGCCGGCGTGACGACCGACAAGGCAGACCTGATCTTCGCCTCGGTGCCCTACAAGATCATGGCGCCGATGCAGGTGCCGGTGTACGACGAGATGAAGAAGCGCGACGCGGACCTCTACGCGCGGCTTGAGAAGGCCGGCTTCCTGCTGGACTTCGGCGTCGACGGCTCGGGCCTCTTCATGAAGTACCTGCGGCGCGGCTCGGGCTACTACATCGATGTGGGCGCCTCGGAGCTGGTGGCCAACGGCAGCATCAAGCTGCGCAGCGGCGTGACCATCGAGCACATCAACCCACGCTCGGTGACGCTCAGCGACGGCAGCGAACTGCCGGCCGACCTGATCGTCTACGCGACCGGCTACGGCTCGATGAACGGCTGGCTGGCCGACCTGATCTCGCCGGAGCTGGCGGACAAGGTCGGCAAGGTCTGGGGACTGGGCTCCGACACGCCCAAGGACCCGGGGCCGTGGGAAGGCGAGCTGCGCAACATGTGGAAGCCGACACAGGTGCCGCAGCTGTGGTTCCATGGCGGCAACCTGCACCAGTCGCGGCACTATTCGCAGTTCCTCTCGCTGCAGTTGAAGGCGCGCATGGAGGGCCTGTCGACGCCGGTGTACGAACTGGCGCCAAGCCACCACCGGCGCTGAATCAGACGGCAGCGAGCACGGCGGGCCAGCGCAGCTCGTGGCCCGTGCGCTCGGTGAAAGCCCGGAGATCCTCCGGCGTGTCGATGTCGACCCGGTAGCGGCTGTTATCGGTGTCGAACCAGCGCACGCGCTCCGGATGGGCATCGCGCCAGCGGCGACAGGCCGCGTTCGCATCGCCGGCCAGCCACTCGTCGCGCAAGGCGGATTCGAAGATCACCGGATTGCCCGGCTCGCCCGCCACGCGCGGCACGGCCATCGAGGCGTCGCCGCGCTTCTTGAAGGCGCCGATCAGCGCCGTGATGTCCTGCGCGTTGATCATCGGCTGGTCGGCCAGCGCGACGATCACCGCGTCCAGCTTCGGCGACAGCGCCTGCAGGCCGATGCGCACGGACGAGGCCTGGCCGTCGTCCGGCGATGGATTGCGCGCCAGGGTGACGGGGAAGTCGCGCACGGCCGCCTCGATCGCGTCCGCGTGATGGCCGAGCACGACGACCACCTCGTCCACGCCCGCGCCCGAAAGCGCGATCAACTGCCGGCGGATGAGCGGCACGCCGCCGAGTTCGAGCAGCGATTTCGGCCGGCCGCCGAGCCGGCTCCCGGAGCCGGCCGCGAGCAGCACCGCGCCGATCGCCATGCGCGCGTAGAGGCCGCCGCCGCCTTTGAGGATGCAGCCCATGTCAGTGCCCGCAGCAGGAGGGTTTCGCTGCAGCCGGGACCGATGGCGAATCCGCCGCCGCGTGGGCAGCAGGCAATGCGCGCTCGGCGCCGCGCCGGTGCGAGACGACCGCGGCCAGCACCGACAAGGCGATTTCCTCCGGCGTGGTCGCAGGCATCGGATAGCCCGCGGGCGCGACGATCGCGCCCACCGCCTCTGCGTCGGCGCCCGCTGCCATCAGCGATTCCTTCAGCACCTGTGCCTTGCGCGCGCTGGCGACGAAAGACACCTGCCGTGCATCGAGCGCGAGCGCCAGCCGCAGCGCCTGCACATCGCGGCGGCCCTGCGTCGCGACGACCACCCATGCGCCCGGCGCGACCTGCGACGTGACTGCCGCCGCGTCGTCGCTCGCGATGACGCGCTGCGCATCCGGATAGTCCGCCGCCTGCGCCTCGTGCGCCACCAGCGTGACCGCGAAGCCCACGCGCGGCGCGAGCTGGCTCAGGCTGGCGGCGACCGGCGAAGCGCCGATCACCACCAGTTGCGCCTGCGGCAGCACCGGGTCCACGAACAGCTCCAGCGTGCCGCCGGAGTGGCAGGCCATCCCGAATTCCAGCACGTCGCCGAGGTCCTTCTCCTGCCCATCGGCGGTCGGTGCGATTCGGATCAGACGTGCATGCCCATCGGCCAGTACCTGCCGCACCGTGCGGACGACGGCGGGCTGCGCGCAACCGCCGCCGATCCAGCCATGGAAGTCGCCATCGGCCGTGACGACGGCCTTGTCGCCGGGGTGGGCCGATGCCGGCGCCAGCGCCTTGATCACGCTGACCAGCGCATAGGGCTTGCCGGCCCTTTGCAGCCGCTGGGCGGCATCGAAGACCGTGTCGACGTTGTTCATTGCGACTCCTTGGCGAGCGGGAAAAGGTTGGATCACGTTGCGGTGCCGGCGTTCAGCGCAGGTGCTGCGCGAGCCCGGCCAGGTCGCGCAGGCTGTCGAGGCGCGCAAATCCCTCGACCAGGCCGCCGTGTTCGACGACGCCCTGCATCGCCTGCGAGGCCGGCAGCCGTTCCGACGGGTGGAACCACTGGACGCGCGCACCGCGCCGGCGCACGCGCGCCAGTTCTTCGGCGAGGCGCGGCGGCGCGTCGGCATCGAAACCGTCCGACAGCACCCACACGCGCGCATTGCGCGTGAGCTGAGCGCGCGCATGCACCGCATGGAAGTCGGCGAGGCTCGTGGCGATGCGGGTACCGCCGCCGAAGCCGGCGGTGACGGCGTTGATCTTCTCCTGCACTGCGGCGGAGTCGCTGCGCAGCAGCGGCGTGACTTCGGCGAGCCGGGTGTGGAAGACGAATACGCGTGCATTCATCGCCGCCACGAAGGCGCGGGCGATGCGCAGGAAGAGTTGCGCGTGGGTCTCCATCGACCGGCTCACGTCGACGAGGATGAAGAGGCGCGGCCAGTCGCGCCGCGGCGCGCGCCACACGGGATGCACGGGCAGGCCACCGGTGCGCAGGCTGGCGCGCAAGGTTCGGCGCACGTCGAGGCGGCGGCCTTGCGCGCTGTCGTGCCAGCGGCGGGTCAGGCGCTTGCGCAGGCGCTGCGCGATCTGCTCGGCCAGGCGTTCGAGCTGCGCCAGGTCCTGCGGCAGCCATTCCGAGAACGCACGGTCGTGCAACGCGTCGGCACGGCTCGCGCCGCCCTGGGCGCGTGGCAGGCCGGCATCGTCTGCCTGCACCGTCGGTGCCTGCAGGGAAGTGTCCTGCGTCGGACGTGTCGACGGCGGTGCGCCGTCCATGCTGTCGTGCAGGCTCTTCACCATTTGCCGCAGGTTGCGGCTCGGGCGCGTCTCGCCGCTCGTCCGCGTCTTGCCTTTCGTGCGCGTGGGGTGCCAGTAGCGCTCGAAGAGTTCGGGCCAACGCTTCCAGTCGCGTGCGTCGTGGCAGGCGATGGAGCGCCAGGCCGCATCGAGCCGGGACGCGCGCTCGATCGGCACGCGCAGGGCGGCGCTCACCATCGCCTGCTGCTCCGCCACGCCGACCTTCAGGCCGTGGTCACGCAGCAGGGCCGCGAATCCGGCGATGCCGTCGAGCGGGCGTGCGGTGGTGTTCATGTGGGCTGCGGCGCCTTCTCGGCCACGCCGACGGTGCGCCGCCCCTCGATGAGCTGGCGGACGCGGTCCTCGCCGAACTGGAAGCGGTCCTCGCGTGTCTTGAGCAGGCAGGCCAGCGTGCCGGCGAGCGCGTGCGGGTCGTCGGGCATGGCCTTGAAATCGAGCCGGTGCAGCGCGCGCACCCAGTCGAGCGTCTCGGCCACGCCGGGTGTCTTGGCGAGGTCCTCGCGACGCAGGCGCTGCACGAAGGCCACCGCCTGTTCGACCAGCGCGCTCTCGGCGTGCGGCATGGTGGCGCGCACGATCGCGATCTCGCGCGCGAGCGTCGGGTATTCGAGGTAGTGGTAGAGGCAGCGGCGGCGCAGCGCGTCGGACAGCTCGCGCGTGCCGTTGCTGGTCAGCACGACCTGCGGCACGTGCGTGGCGTGCACGGTGCCGAGTTCGGGCACGGTGATCTGGTAGTCGGCCAGCACTTCGAGCAGGAAGGCCTCGAAGGCTTCGTCGGCGCGATCGATCTCGTCGATCAGCAGCACGCAGGGCGCGTCGCTGGAGATGGCCTGCAGCAAGGGGCGTTCGAGCAGGTAGTCGCGCGAGAAGAGATCCGCCTCCTTCATGCCCTGCGGTTGCGTCTCGTGCAGGCGGATCGCGAGCAGCTGGCGACCGTAGTTCCACTCGTAGGCCGCCTGGGAGAGGTCCAGCCCCTCGTGGCATTGCAGCCGCACGAGCGCCTGGCCGCGTGCCTGCGCCAGCGCGGCGGCCAGCGAGGTCTTGCCGACACCGGCATCGCCTTCCACCAGCAGCGGCCGCTGCAATTCACCAGCCAGCCACAGCGTGGTGGCAAGGCCTTCGTCGGCGATGTAGCCGGCGCGGTGCAGCGATTCGCGCAGCTCGGCTTCGGTCATGGCGCGTTTCAGGTGCCCTTGCCGAGCAGGCCCGCGAACCAGCCCTTGACGAGGCTCCACAGCATGGCGAGCGCGTTGATCTCGCGCGCTGGTGCGGGTGCCGCGGCGGGGGGCGGGGAGGACGACGGTGCCGCCGCCGGGTCTGCAGTCGCCGCACCCGATGCGTCCGGCGCCGGCAGCGCCGCGGCCGCTGCGCGGAAGTTGTCGACGAACTGCGCCAGCAGCATCTCGGACACCGGCACCATCAGCCGGCTGCCGAACTGCGCGAACTTGCCGCTGACGGCGACCACGGCCTGCCCCGCCAGCACCGAGGTGGCTGCAGATTCGCCGGGCTCGATGGTGGCGCTGAGGTCCATCGAGGCCGACGAGCCGCCGCGGTCCGCGCCCTTGCCGAGCATCTGCAACTTCATCGCCGACTCGTCGAGCGCAAGCACCTCGATGTCGCCCGCAAAGGCCGCGTTCGCCGGGCCGACCTTGACCTTGACGTTGCCCTTGTAGTGCGTGTCGTCGACCTGCTCGGTGATGGCCGCGCCCGGCATGAGGCCGGCGACCGCCTTGACGTCGCGCAGCACCTGCCACGCACGGGCCGCATCCACATCGAGCGGGTAGCGCTTGTCGATCTTGACTTCCATCGTGGCCTTTTCTCGGGATGATTCAGAGCGCGACGCCGCTCTCCTTCAGTTGCTGCCACACGCGGTAAGCGCTGTGCGGCATCACCATGTGCTTCACGCCCAGGTGCGCGAAGGCATCGACCACGGCCGAGGTGAAAGTAGGGATCGAGCCGACGTGCGGGGACTCGGCCACGCCCTTGGCGCCGATCGGATGGTGCGGCGACGGCGTCACGGTATGGTCGGTTTCCCATTTGGGCGTCTCCACCGCCGTGGGCAGGAAGTAGTCCATCAGCGTGTTGCCGAGCAGGTTGCCCTGCGCATCGAAAGGCATCTGCTGGCCCATCGCCACCGCATAGCCTTCGGTCAGCCCGCCGTGGATCTGGCCTTCGATGATCATCGGGTTGATGCGCGTGCCGCAATCGTCGAGCGCATAGAAGCGGCGCACCTTGGTCTCGCCGGTGCCGCGGTCGATGTCGACCACGCACAGGTAGATGCCGAAGGGGAAGGTGAAGTTGGGCGGGTCGTAGTAGTGCACTGCCTCCAGGCCGGGTTCGAGCCCCGGTGGCGCCTGGTGGTAGGCGGCCCAGCAGATGTCCTTCATCGACTTGAACCGGCTGTCGTCGCCCTTGACCTTGAAGCGGTCGATTTCCCAGTCGAGGTCGTTCTCGCCGACTTCGAGCAGGTGCGCGGCGATCTTGCGCGCCTTGGCGTGGATCTTCCGCGCGGCGAGAGCGATGGCGGCGCCGGCCACGGGCGTCGAGCGCGATCCGTAGGTGCCCAGGCCGTAGGGCGCGGTGGAGGTATCGCCTTCCTCGACCTGGATGACTTCGGAAGGGATGCCGAGTTCGGTCGCGATGATCTGCGCATAGGTGGTCTGGTGCCCCTGGCCCTGCGTGATGGTGCCCATGCGCGCGATGGCGCTGCCGGTCGGGTGCACGCGAATCTCGCAGCTGTCGAACATGCCGACGCCGAGGATGTCGCACATCTTGCTCGGCCCGGCGCCGACGACTTCGGTGAAGGCGACCAGGCCGATGCCCATGAGCGTCGGGCAGTCCGGATCGGCGCGCCTGGCGGCCTGCTCGGCGCGCAGTCCCTTGTAGTCGCAGGCGTCGAGCACCTTCTGCAGTGCGGTGTGATAGTCGCCCGAGTCGTATTCGAAGCCGAAGGCCGACGTGTACGGAAACTGCTCCTTGCGGATGAAGTTCTTCGCGCGGATCTCCGCCTTGTCCATGCCCAGCTTCTGCGCCAGGACGTCCACCATGCGCTCGATGAGGTACACCGCCTCGGTGACGCGGAACGAGCAGCGGTAGGCCACGCCGCCCGGCGCCTTGTTGGTGTAGACGCCCTTCACGCTGCACCACGCGGCGGGTATGTCATACGAGCCCGAGCAGATGTGGAACAGGCCGGCCGGATACTTGGTCGGGTCGGCGCAGGCATCGAAGGCGCCGTGGTCGGCGATGACGTCGACTCGCAGGCCGAGTATCTTGCCGTCGGCGGTGGCCGCGAGTTCGCCATCCATGTGGTAGTCGCGGGCGAAGGCCGTGCTGGAGATGTTCTCGATGCGGTCCTCGATCCACTTGACCGGCTTGCCCAGCACGATGCTCGCAACGATCGCGCACACATAGCCGGGGTACACGCCGACCTTGTTGCCGAAGCCGCCGCCGATGTCGGGCGAGACGATGCGGATCTTCGACTCCGGCAGGCCCGACAGCAGCGAGACCACCGTGCGCACGACGTGCGGCGCCTGCGAGGTCATGTAGGTGGTCAGCTCGCCGCGCACCGGATCGAAGCTCGCGACGCAGCCGCAGGTCTCCAGCGGGCAGGGGTGCACGCGCGGATAGAAGATGCGCTCGGCCACCGTCACCGGCGCGTTCGCGAAAGCCGCGTCCGCGGCGGCCTTGTCGCCGGCCTCCCAGGTGAAGATGTGGTTGGGATGGTCGCGCTTGCCGTGCGCGCCGTCGGTCTTGCCGGCGAGGTCCTCGCGCAGCACGGGCGCGTTCGGCTCCAGCGCTGCGAAGGGGTCGATCACCACGGGCAGTTCCTCGTACTCGACGAGCACCGCCTCCACGCCGTCGGCGGCCGCGTACCGGTCCTCGGCGATGACGACCGCGACCTCCTGCATCTGGAAGTGCACCTTCTCGTCGGCCAGCACGGCCTGCACGTCGCCCGCGAGCGTCGGCATCCAGTGCAGCTTGAGCGGTTTGAGGTCGTCGGCGGTGAGCACTGCGATCACGCCGGGCACCTTCAGCGCCTCGGTCTTGTCGATCTTCTTCACGCGCGCATGGGCGACCGGCGAACGCACGATGTCCATGTGCAGCATGCCGGGCATCCTGATGTCGTCGACGTAGTTGCCCTTGCCCTGGATGAAGCGCGCGTCTTCCTTGCGCAGGCGGCTGTCGCCGAGGCCTTGCAACGCGGAGCTGCGTTCCAGCAGCGCGGGGTCGATGGGGGCGTTCATGCGGCCACCTTTTCAGTCTGCTGCAGCTTGGCGGCGGCATGCAGCACCGCCTTGACGATGTTCTGGTAGCCCGTACAGCGGCACAGGTTGCCGCTCATCCCGGCGCGGACTTCATCCTCGGTCGGATTCGGGTTCTCCTGCAGGAAGCGGTAGGCGCGCATCAGCATGCCCGGCGTGCAGAAGCCGCATTGCAGGCCGTGCTCCTTGTAGAAACCTTCCTGCACCGCGTGCAGCACCGCGCCTTGCGCGAGGCCTTCGACCGTCAGCACGTCCGCTCCGTCGCATTGCACCGCAAGATGGGTGCAGCCCTTGACCGACTGCCCGTCGATGTCGACGGTGCAGGCGCCGCAGTGGCTGGTCTCGCAGCCGATGTGCGCGCCGGTGAGGTGGCATTCCTCGCGCAGGAAGTGCACGAGCAGCATGCGCGGCTCCACCGCCTTCTCGATGCGCCTGCCGTTGACGTTGACGCTGATGAGTTGCTTGGCCATGGGGTGTGTCTCCGTGCGCTCGTTGGTCTTCACTGGCAGCGTGCGGCGGCCTTGGCAAGGGCGCGCTTCACCATCTGGCCCGCCATCGCCGTCTTGTAGTCGCGATCGCCGCGCAGGTCTTCGGCCGGATCGCAGATCGCCATCGCCTTCGCGGCGGCATCCGCGATGCTCGCGTCGGTCAGTGGCTTGCCGAGTACGGCGGCTTCGGCATCGACGGCGCGCAAGGCGGTCGGCGCGAGGTTGGTCAGCGCGATGCGGACGTGGCTCACGTTGCCGCCGCCATCGATGCGCAGGACCACGGCGGCCGCGGCGGTGGCCCAGTCGCCGGTCTTGCGCTTGAGCTTCTCGTAGGCGTAGCCGGTCTTGGGTGCGAAGGCGGGCACGCGAATCTCGACGAGGATTTCGTCTTCGGCCATGTCCGTCATGTAGGTGCCCTTGAAGAAGCCGTCCGCCGGCACCCGGCGGCTGCCGTTCGGGCCTTCGAGCACCAGCACGGCATCGAGCGCGATGGCGAGTGCCGGGTGGTCGTTGCCCGGATCGCCGTGCGCGATGTCGCCGCCGATCGTGCCGCGATTGCGCACCTGCGGATCGCCGATCTGGCGCGCGGCTTCGGGCAGCAGGGGCACCTTCTCGCGCAGCAGGGGGGAACGGATGAGTTCATTCTCGACGGTCATCGCGCCGATCACGACGGTGGCGCCGTCCTCGCGGATGCCACGCAGCGCGTCGATGCGGTTCAGGTCGATGAGATGCATGGGCTGGGCAAAGCGCAGCTTCATCATCGGCAGCAGGCTGTGGCCACCGGCGAGGAGCTTGGCATCGCTGCCGAGCGTGCCGAGGAGCTGGATCGCGTCGCCGACGGAGCGGGGCGCGTGATAGTCGAATCCGGCGGGGATCATCGTGCTTGTCTCCTGTCGTGCAGCAGGCCACCGGGCTCTTCGGCCCGCGTACAGGCAGTGAACTTAAGACCACAGGATCGGCCGCAGAATTCCCGCGCACGAAGCACGGGGACGCGCGCACGAAATGCGCGGACAGCTGCATGAACTGCGCGCCGCCGGACCGTGTTCCGGGTTATCCCGGATCAGCTGCGCAGCGCGTCGATTTCGGCGATGCCGAGCTGCTCCAGAAGGCGCGGCACGCTGGTGCGCGCGACCGGCAGGGGCGTGGTTTCGCCGCGCAGCTTGAGGCTGACCTTGCCGTTGTCGCGCAGGATCTGCTCGGCGAAATCGAGGTTCGCGAGGTAGCTGCGATGAATGCGCAGGAAGGAAGCGCCGTCGAGCCGTTCCGCCAGATCGCTGATGTTGAGATTGCAGAAGCTCGATCCTTGCGCGGTGCTGACCCACGTGTAGTGGCCCTCGGATCGTATGTAAGTCACCGCTTCCACATCGACGAGCACGATGCGGTTCTGCGACACCGTCGGGATCTTCTGCAACTGGCGCTTGGCCTGCGGCTTCTGCACCGCGGGCTCCTCGCCGCTCACGAGCTCGGTGATGTCGTAGAAGATCAGCGTGTAGCTCGCGGTGTCGCCACGCAGGTCCGAGAGCTTGGCCACCTTGATCAGCAGCACGCGCTCGGGGATGTTGATGATCATCGTCATCGGGGGCGGATTGCTGACCGGGCACTCCGCCTGGTCGAGCAGGAACTTCACCTTGGGCTGCGAGTGCTCGGGATGGAAGGACAGCACCATCTTCTCGAAGGGCTGCTTGTCCTCCACCGGCAGCACGCGGCGCGCGAAGCTGTTCATCGCGACGACCCTCAGCTCGCGGTCGAGCTGGACCACGCCGACATCCGAGCGCTCGAGCAGATACAGGGGGCTGCGGCTTTGCATTCGTGTCTCCATGGCCGGCCGTGGGAGCAGGAAGGCAATTGAAGCACTGTTTGCGCGTCGTTGCGCAGGGGGGCGGGCCCTAGCCCGATCGGCGGCCTACAGCCCCTTCTCCACCATGTCGAGCAGCCGCTGCCCCAGCGCATCGGTCTGCTCTCGCGGCATGCCGCGCAAGGGCCCGTCGATGATGAGCAGCGCCAGTCCGTGCACGGCTGACCAGGCGAGGAACTCGGCGCCAGGACGGCGCTCGGGCGGCATCACGCCCGCATCGACAAGTCGATCCAACGCAGCGCCCAGCAACTCGAACGGATTCATGCCGCTCTGGCCGCTCTTGGTCTCGGCGGGCACATCCTCCACATCCACCGTCGTCGCGAAAGCCGTGCGGAACAGGCCGGTCTCGGCCTGCGCAAATCGCAGGTAGCCCGTACCCACTGCGCGCACGCTCGCACGTGCGAAGTCCGCCGGCTTGCGTGTGGGCTGCAAGGCCGAGAGTTCGGCCTCCATGGCGACGGCGACGGCGGCAAGGGCTGCCGCACGCACCGCCTGCAACAGTGCCTGCCGGCTCGCGAAGTGCCGGTACGCCGCATTGGGAACCACGCCTGCACGGCGCGTGGCCTCGCGCAGCACCACCGCATCGGGGCCGCCGCTGCGCGCGAGTTCGACACCCGACTCCAGCAACGCGCGCCGCAGGTCGCCATGCCGGTAAGTGCTACGCGGAGGAGGGCTGGGAGCGATCGGGATGGGCATCGAGTCTTTCATGTGGACAGCGTCCATTATCTTTGCTATCGTCTTGTGGACGTTGTACACAACGTGACACATCTTCCCTCATTCGAGGCTTCGAAGGAACCCCATGGCGACCCAGATCTTCGTGAATCTCCCCGTCAAGAACCTCGACCGGTCGGTCGCGTTCTTCACCCGACTCGGCTACAAGTTCAACCCGCAGTTCACGGACGAGAACGCCACCTGCATGATCGTGTCCGACGACATCTACGTGATGCTGCTGGTCGAGAGCTACTTCAAGACCTTCACGCCGAAGCCGATCGCCGATGCGACGAAGACCACCGAGGTGCTGCTGTGCCTCTCCTGCGAGAGCCGCGCCCAGGTCGACGAGATGGTCGCCAAGGCGCTGGCCGCCGGCGGCACCACGCCGAACAAGCCGCAGGACCACGGCTTCATGTACCAGCATGGCTATCAGGATCTCGACGGCCACATGTGGGAGCTGGTGCACATGAGCGCCATGCCGCCGCAGAGCTGATCCACCACGATCCCCCTCACCCCTCTCACCATCTGCAAGGAGAACATCATGGAAGTCCAGTCCTATCTTTTCTTCGACGGCCGCTGCGAAGAGGCGCTCGAGTTCTATCGCAAGGCCGTGGGCGCCGAGGTCACGATGCTGATGCGCTTCAAGGAGAACCCGGAGCCCCAGGCCGGCGAAGGATGCGCCACCGATGGCACGCCGATCCCCGGAGACAAGGTGATGCACGCGAGCTTCACCGTGGGCGGCACGACGCTCATGGCCTCCGATGGCCGCAACACGGGCAAGCCCGTGTTCCAGGGTTTCTCGCTCTCCCTGCTCGCGGAAGACGAAGCCGAAGCCAACCGACTGTTCGCTGCGCTGGGCGAGGGCGGGCAGGTGCAGATGCCGTTGGCCAAGACCTTCTTCTCGCCGGCCTTCGGCATGGTGGCGGATCGCTTCGGAGTGTCGTGGATGGTGCTCGTCAAGAGCTGAGCGGGGCCTGTCGGCTCAACCCGTTCTGGGTGATCCGCCATACATGGCCGATCACTTCGCGGGCCTTGTCCAGCCCCAGGGGGCCATAGAGCCGGGGTAGCAGGCCCCTCCGGATGGCTGCTTCGATGCTCTGCGGATTCAGCGAGTGCTCGGCCTTCGCGAGTTGAACCACCTCGCTGATGGCCAGCGCATCTTCGACCAGGCCCTTGCGCCGCGTCGCATCGAGCGATTCCACGGCCTCGTCGCCCAGCACCATCAGGATCGCGCCGAAGTACGCCCGTGCTTCCGGATGGGCAGCGAGTTCGTCCGGCATGCCCGGCGCGGCGCGGGCTTCCACGCGATGCTCGAATTCGCGCAGAAGAGCGTACTGCTTGCGCGGGAGGTCGAACATCGCCTCGGCCTCCGCGACGGCTTTCTTCAACAGATCGGAAAACGCGTTCTGCGCGTAGGGATCACCTGCCAGGTCCAACTCGATGGTCTTGCGCAAGCGGGTCCTGAGCAAGGCGGCCTCGTTGCGCGTCCTGTCGTCCGACCAGGCTTCGGCGCTTTCCGTCTCGGCCAGCCGATGGACCACGTAGCTGCCGTCCGGCTCCCGCACCTCGGTGCCCATCACCTGCCGGTCGACCAGCTTGCGAAGCTGCGCGTCGTACGCGCCGGGCTCCGTTTCCATGGCGTCGCGCCGCGCGGTCTGGCGCACCTCGCGCAGCAGACGCAGATCCTGCTTGTAGCGCGCGATCTGCGCTTCGGAGACTGCGCCGTCGTCGAAGAAGCCGCGCGATGACAGCGCGGTCTGCAGGCACCTGCCGAAGGCCGTGAGCGCGGCGGAGAAGTCGTCGCGCAGCTTCTGCCGATCGTCGTATTCGATGCGGCCATCGCTCGCGAAGCGCGGGCTCAGGGCCTGGCGAAGCTGCTCGGGATCTTCGCGGTCGGGCACGCCCCGGAAGATGTCCCACACCGCCTGATGCAGCGCCGGCAGTCGCCGGGTCTCGGTGCCGATCGGGACATAGAGGCCGTCGAGGTCCTCCACGTCGAATCCGCCTTGCGTGCGCGTCGCCAGGTCCTGGTAGGCGCGAACCGCCGTGTCCAGTTCCTTGAGGATGCCGCGGTAGTCGACCAGCAGTCCATGATGCTTGGCGCCGTGCAGGCGGTTCACGCGGGCCACGGCCTGGATCAGCGTGTGGCCTTCGAGCGGCTTGTCGATGTAGAGCACGGCGTTGCGTGGTTCGTCGAAGCCCGTGAGCAGGCGGTCGACCACGATGAGCAGGTCGGGATCGCCCTCGGAGGCGAAGGCGTGCAGCACCTGCCTCTCGTACTGCGCCGCGTCGCGGCCGGGTATCTGCATGTGCTGCCGCCACCACGCCTGGACCTCGGACATTGCCTCTTCGTCTGCCGGGCCGGCTCCGGTGTGTCCCTCCGACGCATCCGGCGGCGAGATCACGACCGCGCTGGTGACCAGCCCCGTGGCGTCGAGCGCCTTCTTGTAGCGGATCGCATCGCGCTTGCTGGCCGTGGCGAGTTGGCCCTTGAGCCCCGGCGCGACCTTCCGGATGGTTTCGCTGAAATGCGTGGCGATGTCCCAGGCGATCAACTCGATGCGCCGGGCGGCGCCGTGCACGGCCACGCGACTGGCATACCTCTTCTTCAGGTCGGCGCGCTGCACATCGGGGAGGCCGGCGGTGATCTTGCCGAACCAGCGGTCCACCGCCTGCGCGTCGATCGCGAGTTCGGGCATGCGCTCCTCGTAGAGCAGCGGCACGACCATCCCGTCTTCCGCCGCGCGCTGCATCGTGTAGGCGTGCACGATGGGGCCGAACCTGCCCGCCGTCTTCTCCTTCCTCAGCAGCGGTGTGCCGGTAAAGGCCACGTAGGCGGCACGCGGCAATGCCCTTTTCATGCGCTCGTGCATCTCGCCGCCGTGGCTGCGATGCCCTTCGTCCACCAGCACGATGACGTCGGGCGAACCGTTGCGGCACTCCGGCAGGCGCGACGCGGTCAGGAACTTCTGAACGAGTGCGAAGGTGATCCGCTCGGTGCCCCGGCCGATGCGGCTCGCCAGGTCGCGGCCCGACACGGCCTTGCTGCGCTCGCCTTCCTTCTGCGCGGCGATCGACGAGCCGAAAGCGCCGCTGGCCATGAAGTTGCGGGCGAGCTGGCGCTCCAGGTCCAGCCGGTCGGTCACGACCACCACGCGGCTCTCCTTGAGGGCGTCGTCCAGCAGCAGGGCCTTGGCGAGAAACACCATCGTCAGGCTCTTGCCCGAGCCGGCGGTGTGCCAGACGACGCCGCCCTCGCGCGAGCCGTCGGCCCGCAGCAGGGCGAGGCGCTTCAGCAATGCACGCACGCCGAAGAACTGCGCGTGGCGCGCGATGATCTTCCCGGCCTTGCGGTCGAACAGCACGAAGCCGCGAAGCAGCGCCAGCAGGCGGGTCGGCGTGAGCAGGCCCACGAGCAGGCGATCCAGCGCGTTGGGCGATGCGGGCAGCGCCCACAGCAGCTCGAAACGCTCGCGCAGGTCGGCGGGCTTGCCTTCGAAGAGGGCCGCATGGGTCTCGGCGGACAGCGGCTTGTTCTTCAGCGCCTGGATGTGCGCGTCCTCGAATTCCTCCTCCTTGCTCCAGCGCGCCCAGAACTCGGCCGGCGTGCGCGTGGTGGCGTAGCGGCCATCGCTCGGGCTGATGGCGAGCAGCAGCTGCGCATGGACGAAGAGATCCGGCACCTCGTCGTCGAGCTGGTTGCGCAGGTGCTGGCGGATGCCTTCGCGCACCGTCGCGTCGCTGTCGCCGCGCGGGCCGTTCGGCGGCGTGGCCTCGATCACCACGAGCGGAATGCCGTTGACGTAGCCTACGATGTCCGGCGCTCGGTGGTGGGTGCCCTGGCTGGAGAGCACGCGCAGTTCCTCGGTCACTTCGAAGCGGTTCGCAGCGGGGTCGGTCCAGTCGATGAGGGAAATGGTCGGCTGGTGCTTCTTGCCGTCGGGCATGAACTCGGCGACGGTGATGCCGTAGGCGAGCTTGGCGTAGAGCCGCTCGTTGGCGGCCAGCAGGCCATCGCTCAGGCCGATGGTGGTGAGTTCGCGCAGGATCTGCTCGATCGCGCCCGCGGACAGCGGATGCGAGCTGCCCTTGTAGTCGAAGCGGCGCGTCTGCAGATACTCGACGAGCCGGGGCCTGAGGACAAGCTCACGGGTTCTTCCGCCTCGGAGTTCGAGGCATGCAGCGGCGCTCAGGTAGCGCCAGCCCAGGTTGCAGAGCAGGCGCAGCGCCGGGATATGACACCCGCAATGCTCGCCCGCAATCGAAAAGTCAATCATTTGCGCTCCGACACCCATTGAGGATGGCTCGTCCAAGCCTCCGGAAATCCCATCGCGATCCTCCATCGCGAATTCGAAGTCATCGAAAGCAGCAGCGCTTCACAGGACTTCGCCCAATCATCTCCATTGCCGCAACACCGCAGCAGATGACGCAACATGAGCAGGACATAGAAGACACGGTCGTTGCGCGGAGTCACCGGTGGAAGCCAATCGGCGCCGCCCTTGAGGTCGGGCCGGATGGCCAACTCGCGATTCCATAGACGGCTGTGATGCGCACACACATTGCGAACATACGTCAGCACATGCAGCCAGTTCTCGAGGCGCTTTGGATGGAGGTGAAAGCGTGTGGCAACGGCTCTCTTGTCCTCTGCCTTGAGGCTCCGGACGAGGCGTGACAGGCTGCCCAAGCTCATGACTTCGGTCAGCATCCAGACTGGCAGCGCCGGGAAATTCGTGTAGCGGCGGCGGTAGTGGGTCACAAACGCGTCCTGTGAGCGACGTGCCTCTCCGTGAAGTTTGTCGATCCAGGCAGCGTGATCGAAGCTGGGGTGGAAGGTCGCCGCGTCTTCATGTCCCAACGCGCCGTAATGATGGCCAAGTTGATAGGCGACCGCCGTGCGCAGCGCGACCTCCGCACGCTCCAATGCGTCGAGCACCAGCAACCGAAGCCGCCGGTCGAATTCGTAGAGACGCAGAACGCTCTCAAGATAGGCCCCGCGCTCGAAGTCCTCGGAAACTGCTCCGTCTGCAGCGCGCAAGCGAAACGGGTACCAATAGCCGCTCAGGCGGTAGTAGCTGATTGAAGAGAACGCTGCAAATGCCGCGTCCCGGTTGTTGGCGATCAAGCCGCGCGCTTGAACAACGGCGAGCTGTCCCTCGAACGTCAGGGCAGGTTTCGCGTACGGCGCTGGAGAAGGCGCGGTCGCCATCAGAATCGCCCGCACAAAAGAAAAGACCGCCAAGGTTGCGCATGCATGAGCAGAGGCGTGGCGGTCGTGTTGCCGCAATTGTAGCGAAGTCGCTGCTGAGCGTGGAACCCGGCATCACTCATATCCGAGCTCCTTCAGGTAGCCGGCCATCTGTTCCTCGATGCCGGCCCACTCCTCCCGGATCGCCATGCGCTCCCGCCAGACCTCCGCCATGTCGATGTCCTGCGCGACGCGCGTGGGGTCGACATAGCGACCGATGTTCAGGTTGTAGCCCTGGTTCGCGATCTCGGCGAGCGTGACGAGGCTGGCGTACCGCTCCACGGACCGCCGCGCTGCACAGGTTTCGAGGATCCGTTCGATGTCGGCCCTGCGCAGCAAGTTCTGGTTCTTGCCTGCCTGGAATTCACGGCTGGCATCGATGAAGAGAACCTTGTCGTCCTTCTTGTTCTTGCGGAACACCAGGACAACCGCCGGAATGCCCGTGCCGAAGAAGAGTTTTTCGGGCACGCCGATCACTGCGTCGAGCAGGTTCTCGTCGATGAGCTTCCGGCGGATTGCGGCTTCCGCGCCACCCCGGAACAGGATGCCGTGCGGCATCACGACCGCCATGCGGCCGGTGTCCGGCTTCAGTGTCTCGACCATGTGCAGGATGAAGGCGAAGTCGCCCTTGGTGCGCGGCGGCACGCCCCGCCTGAAGCGGCCGAACCGGTCGCTCTCGGCGCTTTCATGGCCCCACTTCTCCAGGCTGAAGGGCGGGTTCGCGACGACGACGTCGAAACGGCGCAGGCGGCCGTCGACGTCCAGCAGCTTGGGGTTGCGCAGGGTGTCGCCCCATTCGATGCGGTGGTTGTCCTCGCCGTGCAGGAACATGTTCATCTTCGCAAGCGCCCAGGTGCTGCCGATGGCTTCCTGCCCGAAGAGCGCGTAGCGGCGCGCGCCGGTGCGGCCGCGGATCAGGCGGCCGCACTGGAGCAGCAAGGAGCCGGAGCCGCAGGCCGGGTCGCAGATCTCCTCGCCCTCCTGCGGGTCCATCAGGCGGGCCATGAGGCGGGATATCTCGGGCGGCGTGTAGAACTCGCCGGCCTTCTTGCCGCTGCTGGCGGCGAAGCTCTTGATGAGGTGCTCGTAGGCGTCGCCGATGACCTCCGGGTCGCGCACGCGGCTCGGCCTCAGGTCCAGTTCGGGCTGCGCGAAGGCTTCCAGCAGGTGGCGCAGGATGTCGTTCTTCTGCTGTTCGCCGCCCAGCTTGCTGGCGTTGAAGCCGATGTCCTGGAAGACGTCGCGCAGCTTCCCCATGTTGGCGTCTTCGACGGCCTGCAGGGCACGGTCGATGCGCTCGCCGTTGCCGGGCTCGAAGCGCGCCGCGTGCAAGGCGCCGAAGCCTGCACCGGGCGGAAGCACGAATCGCTCGGTCTTCAGCAGTTCCTCGATGAGGCCGGGCTCGGCATGGGCGTATTGCTTCTTGTAGCTGTCGCAGTGGTCCTGCCACGTGTCCGACACGTACTTGAGGAAGAGCATGGCGAGGACATGGTCCTTGTAGATGCTCGGGTCGACTGTGCCCCGGAAGATGTCGCAGGCGTTCCACACCGCGGTATTGATGCTCTCCTGGCTGACTGTTGCTTGGATCATGGTTCTCCCTGTGGTTGTTGTTGCGTTGTTCCCGTCACCCGCTGCCGTCGGCGGCTGCCAGCGACTCCGCGATCGATTCGAAGAGCCGCTCGCGGTTGCGCAGCATCTGGAGGTGCAACTGGCGCTCGCGTCGCGCAAGACGGGCCAGTTCGACGATGCGCCGCTGGTCGTCCCATGACGGGACGCCGATGGGCAAGGCCTCCAGCACCGGCCGGCGCACGCTCAACTGGCTGGAGCCTTCGGCCGAACGCTGCAGCTCTCGCTGGAAGGGCGGCTGGTTGATCTGCCACGCCAGGAAGGCCGGCACCAGACGGCCGCCGGGCTTCACGCGCAGGTGGAAGAGATGCGGGCCGCAGACAGCGGGGCCGGGCGGCGGATCGATGCAGGCGGCGTAGAAGCGCGTCCCGCGCGAGACGAACAGCAGGTCGTCGGCAACGAGCCAGTCGGCCTGGCCGCGGCCGGCGAGCCGGGTGTGGATGACCGTGTTCCAGTCGACGCCTTCGACCGGGTCCAAGTCCTTCATCTGGACGGCACGCACGGACCCGCCGGGCAGGTTTTCGATCGAGCCGCGGAAGGGATAGCCGGCCTTGATTCCGACGAGCTCGCCCAATGCGATCTGAATTGCATGAATTGACATGATGCAAATACTGGCTTGCGGTTTGGGAAATTGGCTCGGTAAACTGAACTGCAAATCTAATGCATCAATTCAAGTGATGCAATCAAATCGAGTTCAGGGAGTTTCTGTCAATGGGATATGAAGTCGATCTCCTGCCCGTCAGCACGGGTGGAGCAGCCATCTGTGCCCGCTGGGGCACGCCGGGCCAATACAAGGTCATGGTGTATGACGGCGGCACCGCCATCTCGGGCGAGCGCCTGGTCGCACACATCGAGCGGCAGTACATGACCACGCGCGTGGACTACATGGTGAGCTCGCACCCGGCTGAGGACCACGTCGCCGGCCTCGCAGTGGTCCTGCGAAAGCTGCAGGTCGGCGAACTCTGGATGCAGCGGCCCTGGGCCTACGCGGCCCGCCTGCGCACGGAGCTGCCCGCGGCGCGCGCCCTGAAGCAACTGGCCGACTCCAAGCGGGTCCCCGTGCGCGAGCCCTTCGCTGGCGCCGGGATCGGGCCCTTCATGGTGCTCGCGCCGCAACGCGACTGGTATGTGGACCAGCTGATCCCGGAGTTCGGCCAGTCGGCCGCGGCGCCGCGCGCCAACATCGCAGCCCTGCTAGGCAGATTGACGCGCTCGAACCTGCGCGCCGACGCACCCACCTCGGCCGAGAACGAATCGAGCTCCGTGCTCTACGGCGAGTTCGAGGGGCGAGGCGTGATGCTGACGGGCCGCGCCGGCATCCGCACGCTCGAGGCGGCCGCGAGTTTCGCGGAGCAACTGGGCCTCGACCTGCCTGGCAAGTTGCGGCTCCTGCAGTTGCCCAACAGCGGCAGCGCGGACCATCTGTCGCCGGAGGTCCTTGACCGCATCGTCGGTCCGTGCAGGCCGGGCGGGGGCGTTCATCTCGGTGAGCGTCGAAGCCGGGCAACCCCCCAGCCGCGCCGTGACCCGGGCGCTGGCGCAGCGCGGCGTCGTCAGTTTCGTGACGCTCGGCACGAACCTCCACCACTGGCACCAGATGCCCGACCGAGGGTTGTACCGGGCCCGGCCGGCGTACATGCGAGCCTGAGGGTCTCGGCGCGTGCGTGGCGCGGCCTCCGACGCGACAGCGCAAGAGGCTCCTTCCCCGTAAATTCGACGGTCCAACCACAGGAGCAATTGCACATGATTCACGTCGTCGCCGTCATCACCGCCAAGCCGGGTCAACGCGACCTGATCCTCGAGGCCTACCGCGCCAACCGGCCGGCAGTGCTCGCCGAGAAAGGCTGCATCGAATACACGGCGACCATCGATGCCGCCGGCATGCCCGCCTCGCGCGGCTCCTTCGGCCCGGACACTTTCGTGGTCGTCGAGAAATGGGAAACCCTGGCCGACCTGCAGGCGCACGCTGCCGCACCACACATGGCGGCCTATGGCACGAAGGTGAAGGATTGGACGGAGAGCCGGCTGATTCACGTGCTTGAGCCGGCCTGAGTGCCGGGCGTCGCGCGAATCCTCCCTGATCACATTCTTTTGTGGAACAACGCAGGGGAGGCTTCCAGAAGGCCAAACGGGGCTGAGCGCACCATGAAAAAACGCGCCCGAAGGCGCGTCTTTCGTGAGTGCGGCGAACCAGCTTACTTCGCAATCACCCGGACCATCTCCAGGCACTTGTTCGAGTAGCCCCACTCGTTGTCATACCAGCTCACGAGCTTGATGAAGGTGCCGTCCAGTGCGATGCCGGCTTCGGCGTCGAAGATGGAGGTGCGCGGGTCGCCGCGGAAGTCGGTGGCGACCACCTTGTCTTCGGTGTAGCCCAGCACGCCCTTGAGCGCGCCTTCGCTCTGTGCCTTCATTTCGGCGCAGATCTCGGCGTAGGTGGCTTCCTTGACCAGTTCCACCGTCAGGTCGACCACCGACACGTCGGAGGTCGGCACGCGGAAGCTCATGCCGGTGAGCTTCTTGTTCAGCTCGGGAATGACCACGCCCACGGCCTTGGCGGCACCGGTGCTCGACGGGATGATGTTTTCCAGGATGCCGCGGCCGCCGCGCCAGTCCTTGTTGCTCGGGCCATCGACGGTCTTCTGCGTGGCGGTGGCAGCGTGCACGGTGGTCATCAGGCCGCGCTTGATGCCCCACTTGTCGTTCAGCACCTTGGCCAGCGGCGCGAGGCAGTTGGTGGTGCAGCTCGCGTTGCTGATGATGGCTTCGCCGGCGTACTTCTTGTCGTTCACGCCGTAGACGAACATGGGGGTGTCGTCCTTGCTGGGGGCCGAAAGGATGACCTTCTTCGCGCCGGCGTCGATGTGCTTCTGCGCCGTTTCCTTGGTCAGGAAGAGGCCGGTGGATTCGAGAACGATGTCGGCGCCGACGTCGCTCCACTTCAGTTGCGCGGGGTCGCGCTCCTGCGTGAGGCGGATCTTCTTGCCGTTGACGACGAGGGTGTTGCCTTCGACGTTGACTTCGCCCTGGAAGCGGCCGTGCACCGAGTCGTACTGGAGCATGTAGGCCAGATATTCGGGCTCGAGCAGGTCGTTGATGGCGACGATCTCGATGTCGTTCTTGAAGTTCTGCACCGCCGCGCGAAGCACGTTGCGACCGATGCGACCGAAGCCGTTGATGCCGAGTTTGATAGCCATGTCATTTGCTCCTGGATGGTTGAAAAACTGGGTGAGATCGACTTCAGCGCTTGAGCGCCGCTTCGACCGTGGCAGCGACGTTCTCTGCCGTGAATCCGAAATGCTTGAACAGCACGCCCGCCGGCGCCGACTCGCCATAAGTGTCGATGCCGACGACAGCGGCGACACCATACTTCCACCAGCCGTCGGTGGCGCCCATTTCGACGGCAATGCGCGGCGTTCCCTGGGGCAGCACGCTCTTCTTGTAGGCCACGTCCTGGCGGTCGAAGGTGGTGGTGGAAGGCATGGAGACCACGCGCACCGCGATCTTCTTCGCCGCGAGCAGTTCCTGCGCCTTGAGCGCCAGCTGCACTTCGGAACCGGTCGCGATGATGACGGCCTTGGCCTTGCCGTTCTTGAAGCCGACTGCTTGGGGCTCGGACAGCACGTAGGCGCCCTTGCTGATGTCGCTCAGGTCCTTCTTGGGCGAGTAGGGCAGGTTCTGGCGCGACAGCAGCAGCGCGGTCGGGCGGCTGGCGTTCTGCAGCGCGACGGCCCAGGCGACGGCGGTTTCGGCCGTGTCGCCGGGACGCCAGACGTCGAGGTTCGGAATCAGGCGCAGCGACGCGGCGTGCTCGATCGACTGGTGCGTCGGGCCGTCTTCGCCGAGGCCGATGGAGTCGTGCGTGAAGACGTGGATCACGCGCTGCTTCATCAGCGCCGCCATGCGGATGGCGTTGCGGCTGTAGTCGCTGAAGGTCAGGAAGGTCCCGCCGTAGGGGATGTAGCCGCCATGCAGCGCCACGCCGTTCATGATGGCCGCCATGCCGAACTCGCGCACGCCGTAGTTGATGTGGCGGCCCGGCAGGCCGTCGGGGAACTGCTCGTTGCCTTCGCTGCGAACCACGTTGCCGTGGTTGTCGAAGCGCAGGCTGGGCGTGCTCTTGGTGTTGGTGAGGTTGGAGCCGGTCAGGTCGGCGCTGCCGCCGAGCAGTTCGGGCAGTGCGGCGGTGAAGGCCTCCAATGCCAGCTGCGAAGCCTTGCGCGAGGCCACGGTCTCGCCCTTGGTGTGGGCGGCGACCACGGTGTCGAAGGCGGTCTGGTGGAAGTTCTTCGGCAGTTCGCCCTTCATGCGGCGCGTGAACTCCGCGGCCAGGTCCGGGAAGGCCTGCTCGTACGCGGCGAACTTCTCGTTCCAGGCGGCTTCGGCCTTGGCGCCGGCGGCCTTGGCGTCCCATTCCTCGTACACGGCCGCTGGCAGCTCGAAGGGCGCGTGGCTCCATTGCAGCGCGCTGCGCGTGAGGCCGATCTCGTCGGCGCCCAGCGGCTCGCCGTGCGCCTTGGCGGTGTTGGCGCGGTTCGGGCTGCCCTTGCCGATCTGCGTCTTGCAGATGATGAGCGTGGGCTGGTCGCCGTGCTTCTTCGCCTTTTCGATGGCCTTGGACACGTCCTTGGCGTCATGGCCGTCGATCGGGCCGATCACGTGCCAGCCGTAGGCCTTGAAGCGCTCTTCGGTGTTGTCGATGAACCAGGGCTTGACCGCGCCGTCGATGGAGATGCCGTTGTCGTCGTACAGAGCGATCAGCTTGCCGAGCTTCCACGCGCCGGCGAGGGCGGCGGCTTCGTGGCTGATGCCTTCCATCAGGCAGCCGTCGCCGAGGAAGGCATAGGTGTGATGGTCGACGATGTCGTGGCCCTTGCGGTTGAATTCGGACGCGAGCAGCTTTTCAGCGAGGGCGAAGCCGACCGCGTTGGTGATGCCCTGCCCGAGCGGGCCGGTGGTGGTTTCCACGCCGGGTGTGATGCCGGTCTCGGGGTGGCCTGCCGTCTTGCTGTGCAGTTGGCGGAAGCGCTTGAGTTCCTCGATGGGCAATGCGTAGCCCGTGAGATGCAGCACCGAGTAGATGAGCATCGAGGCGTGGCCGTTCGACAGCACGAAGCGGTCGCGGTCGAACCATTGCGGATTGGCGGGGTTGTGCTTGAGATGCTCGCCCCACAACGCAACAGCCATGTCGGCCATGCCCATCGGTGCGCCCGGATGCCCCGAGTTTGCGAGTTGAACGGCATCCATTGCCAACGCGCGAATCGCGTTGGCCATCAAGGCTTGGTTGGCCATCTGTGGCTTCCTGGGAGCAAGTTAGGGGGAACCCGGCATTTTAGCGGGCGTGGTGGATGGCCCCGGAAATGGACGCAGAGGGGCTGCTAGAGTGCCGGCCATGCATGGCCTTCACCTCACCGCCGATCTCCACGATTGCCGCTGCGCGACGCAATGGCTGGTGGACGCGCAAGCCCTCGGCGCCGCCTGCGCGAAAGCGGCGGAAGGGGCGGGCCTGCAGGTGGTCGGCCAGCTCGCCCATGCCTTTCCCGCCTCTGCGACAGGCCCGGGCGGCGTGACCGCGACAGTGCTTCTGGCGGAGTCGCATCTGTGCGTCCACACCTGGCCGGAGCAGCGCGGGGTGACGCTCGACGTCTACGTCTGCAACTTCGGCGGCGACCACTCGGCCAAGGCCAGAGCGGTGATGGATGCGCTGGAGGCGCTCTTCGTGCCCCGCCACGCGGAGCGGCACACGCTGCAGCGCGGCGCGATCAGGGCCAAGGCAGCGTGAGCATCAAGGCCATGATCCTGGCCGCGGGACGCGGCGAACGCATGCGGCCGTTGACGGACGTGACGCCCAAGCCCCTGCTGGACGTGCAGGGGAAAGCGCTGATGCAGTGGCCGATGGAGGCGCTGGCCTCGGGCGGCTTCACCGAACTGGTGGTCAACACGGCGTGGCTGGGCGAGCAGATTCCGGAGCGCTTCGGCGAGCGGTATCAGGATTCGACCCTCGCCTATTCGCACGAGGGCCGCGACTTCGGCGGCGCGCTCGAAACGGCAGGCGGCATCGTTCGCGCGCTGCCGCTTCTGGGCGACATGTTCTGGGTGGTGGCGGGCGATGTGTTCGCGCCGGACTTCGTGTTCACGCAAGGGTCGGTCGACCGCTTCGCGGCGAGCGGCCGGTTGGCGCACCTGTGGCTGGTTCCCAATCCCGCGCACAACCCGAAGGGCGATTTCGGCATCAGGTCCGACGGCACTGCGCTGAGCGATGCGGCGCAGAAGTACACCTTCTCGACCATCGCCCTGTACCGCGCCGAGTTGTTCGCGCCGCCGTATTGCGCGATTCCGCCCGGCAACGTCCAGGGTGTGAAGGCCGCGCTGGCGCCGCTGCTGCGCACCGCCATGGATGCGGGCCGCGTCAGCGCCGGGATGTACAGAGGGCAGTGGGCCGATGTCGGAACGCCGGATCGCCTGCGCGAGCTGAACCGATCACGGTAAGGACCGCTCGGAGGCCGGCCCCGTCGCATGAAAGGCGTCATCGGAAGCTGAACAAGAAAACGGCCCGCTCGAGGCGGGCCGTTTCGATACGCGATGGCAGTGCGCGCGTCAGGGGACGTTGGTCGTCGTCATCTGGAACGGCGACCCGGGCACATCCAGCGCCCCGCCGTACTCGATGTTGTGCGTGACACCGCCGGCCGTGGTCGGCGTGAGCGCGCAGCCATTGGGCCGCGGACATGCGCCGCCGTCCGAGAAGATCACCGGTCCGTAGCGGTAGTTGCGCACCGCCTTGCCGGCATAGTCGACCACGCTGGTCAGGTAGCCAGGGTTAGCGAAGTTGTCCGCATCTTCCACCGCGATCGGGTCGACCAGGCGCGTGTCCTGCAGGGTCCGCACGATCGTGCCGCTGTTGCCGTTGCTGGCGAAGCGAACCCACGAGACCTTGCGGTCGCCGCGCGAGGCCACCAGGATCTGCTGGTTCAGCGGCTCGATGCTCGCACTGGGCTCACCCTTGGAGGTACCCAGCGAGGTCGGATTGCGGCCGAGGCCCGTCACGGTACCCACCTCGGCAATGGCGCTCGCCGACGGCGAAGCCGCCGTGCCGCCCGGCGCGTAGCCGTCGAGGCTGTAGATGTGCAGCGTGCCATCCTGCGTCGCGATCCAGGCGCGTTGCGGGCTGCCGAAAATGGTGGTCTTCACCGCCGTCGGCTTGGCCCCCAGCGACACCGTCTTCACCACCGTCGGAACCTGCGACGGCGTGTTGGCGAAGGTGTACGGCCATTGGCTGTCGCCCTGTCCCAGGTTGCTCGTCTGCGTCACGTTGGCGCTGAAGTAGACGCCGTTGACGTGGTTGAAGAGCGGCTTGAGGTCGATGAACGCGGCCTTCTGCTCCGACTTGGAGATCACCACCGCCACGCCACCCTTGGCGTATCGGCTGGCATTCACGCCCGAGCCGGTGAACTTGCTCCAGTTGCTCGACAGCGGCGTGTTGTCGTAGCCGATGAAGTCCGCGCCATTGAAGGTCTGGAACTGGTCAAGACCCGTGGTGGCCGCGATTTCGGTCGGCGCAGTCATGTCGGGAAGATCGATGTAGCCGAGGATCTTCATGAACGCGATGCTGCCCATGTTCGGCAGGCCGGGGTAGGGCGCCATCCACTCGTTCCACCACTTGTAGTAGGCCTCGTACTTGACGTTCCCGACGGTGTGTGCGGACGAGTTGAACGGGTCGCAGCCATCGCACAGGCCAGCCAGCGCAATGACGGCAACCTGGCCCTTCATCGCGGTCGTGTCCCAGACGGTGACCAGCGCGAATTCGCTCTGGTTCGTCATCGCGATCGCGGTCGGCACCTTGTTGGCCGGCAGTTTCACCGAGGCCTGGTTGGTGGAAGTGTTGCTGCCTGCGGTGGCGATCACGCCGTTCTGGTAGGCCACCAGGCTCTCGTTGCAGAAACCGGAGCGGCCCGTGCAACGTCCCACGGCGATCGGATCGCTCGTCGCCAGGCCCGAGGCCTTGTAGCTGAGCGCGTTGATGCTGTCGATGCCGCCACCGGCGACGGCGGCGCGCGTCCAGCCCAGCTGCGGCAGTTGCGCAAAGGTGTTGTACATGTAGCCCGACACCTGGAAGTCGGCCACCCCGATGCGTTGCGTCGGGTTGTCGGCCACGAAGACCATGTTGGCCTGGTTGGTCGAGTAGGCGCCCGGGTTCGCGGACGGCGGGCCACCGACCTGCCAGTAGAACGGATGGGTGGGCGCCGGCGACGCGAGCCGCGTTGCGGCATCCCGCGCATACAGCGTCGGCAGGCCGCCGTTGCCCACGCCATAGGCGGCGGCGCTGGGGCCATAGCGGTACTCGATGCCGTCCGGCTTGCTCAGCTTCGCGGCCATGGCACGGTAGGCGTCAGCCCCGACGGTCTGGGTGTTGTTGTCGACGATGTCCGGAGTCGCAGGGGTGGTGGTCGGGCTATTCGAGCCCGGGCCGGTCACGCTGGGGCTGGTGCCGCCAGTAGAACCGGTGGCCGCGGCGGCCGCGATCGCTGCCGCAACGGTCGGATCGGCTGCGGCCGATGCCCCCAGTGAGCCGCCGCCTCCGCCCCCACCACCACACGCTGAGAGCACACTTGCGCCTACCGCCAGCAAAATCGCGCTCTTATGTAGAACTTTCAACAAAAAACACCTCCAAAATAACAAGTTGTGGGTTTTTACGTGGGAAGGGTCCTACAGCGCAAACGTTCTTGCAAATGTTTTCGTCATGTTTTTGTTATCCCTAGGAATCAATTACAACAGTAGCGAATAGTGACGTTATGACCACAAATCATCAAGCACCCCGTCGATTAGAGCTTTCTACTTATTTAGGAACGGACGGCATCGCCATCATCCCGACCGCGCCGGAGCGCCAGCGCAACCGGGACAGCGACTTTCTGTACCGCCACGACAGCTACTTCTATTACCTGACCGGCTTCACCGAGCCGAATGCCTGGCTGGTGCTGTCGGGGGACGGCAGGTCCACCCTGTTCTGCGCACCCAAGGACCTGGAGCGCGAGATCTGGGACGGCTACCGGCTCGGCCCGGAGGCAGCGCCGGCGGCCCTGGGGGTCGACGAGGCCTACTCGTTCGACGAGCTCGACACCCGGCTTCCGCGGCTGCTCGAGAACAAATCCGTGGTCTGGTACCCCTTCGCGACGCACAAGGGGCTGGAGACGCGGGTGGACGGCTGGCTCTCGGCCGTGCGTGCGCGGGTGCGCTACGGCGCGTTGTGCCCCGAGGAGCAGCGCGACCTCTGCGGCCCGCTCGACGAGATGCGCCTGGTGAAGGACGCCCACGAACAGGACGTGATGCGTCGCGCCGCGCAGATCAGCGCCCGGGCCCACATCCGCGCGATGCAGTTGTCGGCGCGCATGCTGCGCGAGGGGAAGGACGTGCGGGAGTTCCATCTCGACGCCGAGCTACTGCACGAATTCCGCCTGAGCGGTTCGCAGTATCCGGCCTACGGCTCAATCGTCGCGGCGGGCGCCAATGCCTGCGTGCTGCACTACCGGGCAGACACTGCGCCGGTGCGCGACGGCGAGCTGGTGCTGATCGATGCCGGCTGCGAGCTCGACGGCTACGCCAGCGACATCACGCGGACCTTTCCGGCCAATGGCAAGTTCACCGGACCGCAGCGCGCGCTCTATGACCTGGTCCTGGCGAGCCAGGAAGCAGCGGTCGCCGCCACCCGGGCAGGGAGCCGCTTCAACGATCCGCACGAAGCGACGGTCAGGGTGCTGTCGCAGGGCATGCTGGACCTGGGGCTGCTCGACGCCGACAAGGTGGGCGGCGTGGAGGACGTGATCGAGAAGCGCGCCTACTTCCCTTTCTATATGCATCGCACCGGCCACTGGCTCGGGATGGACGTGCACGACTGCGGCAGCTACGTCGAGCCCACACAGGTGGGCGAGGTGAGCGAGCGCAGGGACCCGCTCTCCAACGAGCTGATCAAGAACCGGCCCAGCCGCATCCTGCATCCGGGCATGGTGCTGACGATCGAACCGGGAATCTATGTGCGGCCGGCCGAAGGCGTGCCCGAGCAGTTCCACAACATCGGCATCCGCATCGAGGACGACGCCATCGTGACCGAGAGCGGGTGCGAGCTGATTTCGCGCGGGGTGCCGGTCGACGCCGATGAAATCGAAGCCCTGATGAAGGGCTGAACACGCCGAGGTTCAGCGCGCGGCGCCGGCGAGGTGGCCGCGTGTGAAGGCTTCCTCGAAGATGGAATAGCCTGACCAGTCGCTGTGCGCGAAGGTCAGGCGATCCGTGCCGATCAAGCCCGGCCCGCGCGTCGATGGCTGGCCGAGCTGGCGCAGAACGCCGGGCTGGGGAATCGCCATGGCGTGGCCGTACCGGGTGATGTCAATGCGTGTTGCCACGTCCCGAAGGTCGGGGTGCGGCGCCGAGAGTTCCGCCAGCAGGTCATCGCGCCAGGCCGTCCATGGCCTGTCGAGCAACTGGCGGCGACCGTCCGACCCGTCGAAGGCGCTGGGGCCGAGCGGCCGGTACCAGCTGAGCACCGTGGCCCGGGGAGTCGGGTCGAGCGACTGGTGACGGGCGTCTACATACCCGAGTCCGCGCGTGCCGTACACCACGTTGTCCCAGCTCGGCGCGGCTCCGGGCCGGTCGGCAAGCGGCGAACGCACATGCACGTTGGCGACGAGCCAGGGCGAGTAGCGCAGGTGCGCCGCCGCGTGGCGAAGCGGCTCGGGCGGGTTCTCGACGATGCGCGCGGCAATGAAGACCGGCATCGCGACGATGCAGCGTTCGGCCTGCCAGCGCACGCGCGACCGGGTGGCGACGTCGATGGCATCGACCTCCACCCCACCGCGGGTTTCGGCAATGCGCGTGACGGCATGGCCCGGCTTCAATCGCTCGCCCAGCGGATCGGCCAGCCGGCGCGTGAGCCAGCCGTTGCCCTCGGGCCAGGTCAGCACCGCATCGCGCTCGGCGTTGTCATCGCCCGGCGCGTGAAAGCCGTGCCGGCTGGCGAAGTAGTGGATACCGGCCCATGCCGACACGTGGGCCGTCCCTGCGCCGTAGTCGTCGCGGCAGCAGTAATCCAGGTACCAGCGCAGATGCGGATCGGTGAAGCCTTCGCGGTCGAGCCATGCCTGGAAGGGCAATCCATCCAGCGCCATCAGCAGCGGCGCCGGTTCAGTCCTCAGCGTCGGAATCGAAAAGCGCGCCTCGCCACGCAACGCTTCGACTCTCTGCGAAAACCGCCGGTACTGGGCAAGGGTCGCTTCGTCCACACCCTGTACGGGCAGCAAGCCCTCCTGCCAGGCATCGCGAAAGAAGAGCCGCTCCTGCGGGCTGTGGCAAAGGTGGCGCTCGTCGTATTCCCAACGGCCCGACACGCGGCGCCGCAGCCCGAGTTCTTCGAGCAGATCCTGCACTTCATGCGCATCGTCGCCCGGCACCGGCAGGTAGTGCGCGCCAAGGGGGCAGGCGATGCCCTCGACCACGCCGCCGCGGCTGTTGCCACCGGTCGTGTCTTCGAGTTCGAACAGCACGAAGTCGTCGATGCCCGAAAGTCGCAACGCGCGGGCAGCCGCAAGGCCGGCAACGCCACCCCCCGCGATCACGACGCGCGTGCGCCGTGTCACTTCGGGCGCGGCACCGGCGCGCAGCGCTCCGTCGCGCAATGCGTGGCCGCGTGCCACGTCGATGCCGGTGAAGCCGCCCGCGATATCGGGCCGGGCCTCGCAGCCGGTCAGCGCGGCCGTGCCCGCGATCGCGGCACCCAGGAACTCGCGGCGCTTCATGCCTAGTGCCCCGAGACCTTGCCCCATTCCTGCTCGTAGGTGGTCACCAGTGTCTGGTTCGACAGCCGGTTCACCTCGGCGGGCACCCGCGCCATGTCGCGCGGAAAGTCGAAGAGCAAGGGCAGGGTCTGCGCCGACAGGAAGCGCAGGCCTTCGGGCAACGCTTCAGGCTGCCGGTACGGTCTCCGGCTCGCAACGATGAACCCCCATTCGCCGAAGCTGGGCACATGCGCGTGGTACGGCGTGGCCCGCAGGCCGACGGATTCGACGGTCGCGGCCACGGTCCAGAAGCTCTTTCGCGCGACCAGCGGCGAGGTGGTCTGGATTACCGCATACCCGCTGGCCGACAGCCGCTTGTCGAGCAGGGCATGGAAGGAGTTCGTGTAGAGCTTGCCGATCGCGAAGTTGGTCGGATCGGGAAAGTCGACCACGATGACGTCGAACATCTCGCCCGGTTGCTGGAGCCACTGGAAGGCGTCGGTATTGACGATGCGCACCTTCGGCGATTTCAGCGACCCGCCGTTGAGCGCCGCGAGCGTTTCGTGCTCGGTGAAGAGCCGCGTCATGTTCGGATCAAGCTCGACCAGCGTGATGCTCTCGACCGACGGGTATTTGAGGATCTCGCGTACCGCCATGCCGTCTCCGCCTCCGAGCACGGCCACCTTCTTCGGCGCGCCGTGCGCGGCCATCACCGGATGCACCAGCGCCTCGTGATAGCGGTATTCGTCGCGCTCGGCGAACTGCAGGTTTCCGTTGAGGAAGAGCCGGTGCCCAGCGCTGCCGCGCGTCACCACGATGCGCTGGTAGGGCGAGGTCTCGCTGAAGACGATACGGTCCTGGTAGAACTTGTCTTCCGCCAGCGTCGTGATGTGCTCGGCGAACACGAAGGCGCCGAGCAGCGCGAACAGCGCCAACCCGCACGCGAGCGCATGCGCCCCGACCCTCCGCAGTTCGTGGCGGAACAGCCAGAGCGCCCACACCGCGACGGCTGCATTCATGAGCCCGAACAACAGGCCGGTGCGGATCATGCCGAGTTGCGGCACGAGCAGCAGCGGGAACGCGATCGATACCGCGAGCGCGCCCAGATAGTCGAAGGTCAGCACCTGCGACACCAGGTCCTTCAGCGCGATGTTGCGCCGGAGGATGCGCATGACGAGCGGGATCTCGAGCCCCACCAGCGCGCCCACCACCAGCACCAGACCGTACAGCAGCAGCCGGAAGGCACCGGGGACGTAGGCGTTGGCGATGAAGAGCACGGCCGGCAGCAGTCCGCCGACCAGGGCGACCATCAGCTCGATGCGCAGGAAGTGCGCAGGCAACTGCCGCTCGAAGTAGCGCGAGAGCCAGGAGCCCACGCCCATCGCGAAGAGGTAAGTGCCGATGATGGTGCTGAACTGCAGCACCGAATCACCAAGAAGGTAGGAACTGAGCGCGGCCGCGCTGAGTTCGTAGACCAGGCCGCAGGCCGCGACGACGAACACGCTGGCAAGGAGCGCGATCTCGACGGGCTGCGGGCCGCTGCGTGCGGACGTGGTCACGGACAAGGGCTCCTCTCTCATCGGGCGCCGCCGGGCCGCCCGAAGGCGTCCGAGCCTCCCCCTCGGGGGGTGGCGAAGCACGCGAAGTGGCAAGCCGGAGGGCTCAATGGATGGCTGCGGCAACGATGACGCTGATACCCAGGCACATCGCTGCGACGACAAGGCCCAGCGCCATGTTCTGCTTTTCGACGATCTCCTGCCACAGGTCATAGGGCGTGAGCTTGTCGATGATGAGGAAGCACACCCAGAAGACCAGCACGCCGATCAGCGCGTAGACGAGGGAGCCGAGGATGACCGCCGGCTTCAACCATTCAATGCCCATGATGAGGACCTCCGGAAAAAAACATTACTTGTGGCCGCCGCCACTGGAATAGCCGCCATACGAGCCGCCCGAGCTGCGCGATCCGCCCGAGCCACCCGAACTGCTGCTGCAGGTGCTCAGGATGATCAGCAGGATGAGGATGATCACGATGATCAGGATGATGGTGCCGCAACCCAGGCTCGACGCCGTGCTCACGGGAAGCGCGTCGTTGCGCTTGAACATGTCCTTCTTGTCGCCCAGCTTGAACGCAGCCGCCACCGACGCACTGTCGATCTTGCTGCCGGACGACCAGGTCAGCTCGTTGGCCGAGCGCTCCATCGACAGCAGCGCGGCGCCGTTGGCGAAGTCGCGGTTGAAGGTCTTCTGCCCGCGCTGGACCTGCCAGTAGAACTCGCCCGCGACATAGCTGGTCTCGGCGTTGTAGGCGTACTGCTGCTGGTAGACCTTGCCCAGATACGTGGCCCTGGCGCCGCTCTCGGCCATGGTCGGCGCGCCCGTGGTGGGCTTCACCATGCTCCAGCCGTCTTCAGCGTCGACCAGGAAGCTGAAGCCGCGCTTCTTGTTGTAGAGCAGGTATTCGCTCCAGCCGAAGTGCTCGTCGTCGCCGGGCGCCACGCCCATCCTGTGCTGGAAGCCGACCACCTGCCAGTCCGCGCCTTGCAGCTGGCCGACGGAGCCGATGGCGATCAACGGCTGGACCGGCTCGTCCTGTATCGCGTGACGCAGCTCGCCGCCGATGCCCTGCGACAGATCGATGATGCTGTTGCATGCCGGGCAGGTGACGCTCTTGCTGTCGACAAGGTTGACGGTGACCGGCGAGCCGCAGTTCGGGCAGTTGAAGCTGCGGCCTTTTTCTTCCCTGGCGGACTCGTCGCGCAGGCCGGTGAGCTGCAGGTCTTCGAGCCGCACTGCGCGTCCGAGGTAGACCCCCGGGGGATTCGTGTCGTAGTCGAGGCTGAGTACCTGCCCCTTGTCGCTGCGCAACTCGACCGTCGCAAAGCGGCGGCCGAGTTCGGGCAGCCGCGGCAATTCGCCCTGCGCCGAGATCAGGGCCACTTGCTCGTTCGACGCGACCGTGTAGTTCTGGCCATTGAAGGCGGTGGTCGCACCGACGCGCAGGTCCTCGGGCTGCGGCGCGGCGCGCTGCAATTCGAAGGGCAAGGCAAAGACGAAGGCGCCGTTGTCTTCGCTCAGGATGCCCGTGCGATCGCTGTCCAGCGCGGCGATCCATTCGGTCCAGCGCCCGCCGTCGTAGCTGTACTGCAGCCGGCCGACCAGCGTGAAGGGCTTGTCGTCGATGCGCCCGGAAGTGAAGAGTTGCAGCGGGCTGAAGTCATCGAACAGCTCGGCCATCTTGCCGGTGCGCGCAAGCGTCTCGCCCTGCCGCACGACGGTGCTATGGCAATAGGGGCAGACGGCGTGCGTCGATTGGGCCGAGCGGAATTCGACCGGCGCGCCGCAGCCGGGGCAGGGCGCCCGGTAGTAGCGCTGCTGGGGGGAGTCGGAGGCCAACGGGGCGGATCAGACGAGCTTTTTCAGCAGCTCCGCCTTCTTGGCGTCGAATTCTTCCTGTGTGAGGATGCCCTTGGCCTTGAGTTCACCGAGCTTTTCGAGCGTGGTCATCACGTCGGCCGGATTCACGACCGCGACCACCGGTTGTTGCGCCGGCGCGCCCGCAGCGGCCGGATTGTTCTGGCTGAGCCCTTGCGACAGGTTCTGCGCCAGCACTTGGCCCAGCGCGACGCCCGCGCCCAGCCCCATCGCATCGCCCGCGATGCCGCCACCTCCGCTGGCCGCACCTTCGGCGAACTTCGGGATCGCCTGCGCCGTCTGGTACTGCATGAACTTGCCCATGTCGTTGCCGACCATTCCCATGCCGATCTTCTGGTCGAGGATCTTTTGCAGTTCTTCCGGCAGCGAGACGTTCTGGACGGTGATGTTCTCCAGCTTGATGCCGATCTTGGCGAACGCCGGCACGAGTTGCGTCGCGAGCGCTTCCGCAAACTGGATCTGGTTCGCGGCGAGGTCGAGAAAGGGCACGCCGCTCGACGCGATCGCGTTGCTGATGTTCTGCAGCACCAGGCCGCGCAGCTGGCCGTCGAGATCGGCCACCGTATAGACGTCGCGCGTGCCCGAGATCTCGGTATGGAACAGCTTGGCATCGCCGACGCGGAAGCTGTAGTTGCCGAAGGCGCGCAGGCGCACCGCGCCGAAGTCCTTGTCGCGGATGGTGATCGGCTGGGGCGTGCCCCATTTTTGATCCACCTGCTGACGGGTACTGAAGAAGTACACGTCGCTCTTGAAAGGCGATTCGAAGAGCTTGTCCCAGTTCTTCAGATAGGTGAGGACGGGCAGCGTCTGCGTCGTCAGCTTGTACATGCCCGGGCCGAACACGTCGGCCACCTGGCCTTCGTTCACAAACACCGCGACCTGCGACTCGCGCACCGTGAGCGAGGCGCCGTTCTGGATTTCCATCTCCGCCATCGGGAAGCGCCAGGCCAGCGTGCCGTCGCCGGTCTCCGTCCACTGAATGATGTCGATGAACTGCTTCTTGATGAAATCCATCAGCGCCATGGTCGCTCCTCGTTGCTGGGTTTTGCCGTGGCGGGCATATTGCCACAGCGTCCAAAGGACAACCCTGGGGATAGTTCCGGCACAACGCGGCACTTGTCCACAGGCGCGGCGCGATGTTCGAAGTTGTTCGCTTTGCCGCGACAGCAGCGAAGCGATGCTGCGCACAGCACTCCGGCTACGGCAACCCGTTGTCGCCAAACAGGAAAATGACCCTGTCCACAGCGGGGCGCGGCCCTTACTACTACTACTAATCTAAATAAGAAGAATAAGTAGGAGAGATAGTAAGAGCCGTGTTTTGCGAAGCGTCCCTCGTTGGCGTGGCGCGCCGGCGCGTCCCGGAATCGGGGTCTACAATCGGCGCCCTTTACAAGAAGCGTCCTAGGAGGCACGGCCCAATGTCCGATTCGACTTCTCAGATCTCCACGCCCGAAGACAAGCGCGCCGAGTTGCGCCGCGCGGCGCTCGAGTACCACGAGCTTCCGGTGCCGGGCAAGATCTCGATCGCTGCGACCAAGCAGATGGTCAACCAGCGCGACCTGGCGCTGGCCTACTCCCCGGGCGTCGCGGCGCCGTGCGAGGAGATCGTCAAGGACCCCGTCAACGCCTTCAAGTACACCGCCCGCGGCAATCTCGTGGCGGTCATCACCAACGGAACGGCAGTGCTTGGCCTCGGCGACATCGGCCCGCTGGCTTCGAAGCCGGTGATGGAAGGCAAGGGCGTGCTGTTCAAGAAGTTCGCCGGCGTCGATGTGTTCGACATCGAGATCGACGAAAAGGACCCGGCGAGGCTGGTCGAAGTGATCGCCGCGCTGGAGCCGACCTTCGGTGCCATCAACCTCGAGGACATCAAGGCACCGGACTGCTTCTACGTCGAGCGCGAGCTGCGCAAGCGCATGAAGATCCCGGTCTTCCACGACGACCAGCACGGTACCGCCATCACGGTGGCGGCCGCCATGCTCAACGGCCTGAAGGTCGTGGGCAAGGACATTTCACAGGTGAAACTCGTCACGTCCGGCGCTGGCGCCGCGGCGCTGGCCTGCCTGAACCTGCTGCTCAAGGTCGGGCTGAAGCGCGAGAACGTCTACGTGACCGACCTGGCCGGCGTGGTCTACGAAGGCCGCACCGAGCTGATGGACGACGACAAGCGCCAATACATGCAGAAGACCGAGGCGCGCACGCTGGGCGAGGTGATCGAGGGCGCCGACGTGTTCCTCGGCTTGTCGGCCGGCGGCGTGCTCAAGCCCGCGATGGTCGCGAAGATGGCGCCCAAGCCGGTGATCTTCGCGCTGGCCAACCCCAACCCCGAGATTTCGCCGGAAGACGCGCACGCCGTGCGTGACGACGTGGTCATGGCGACGGGCCGCACGGACTATCCGAACCAGGTCAACAACGTCCTGTGCTTTCCGTACATCTTCCGTGGCGCGCTGGATTGCGGCGCGACCACCATCACCGACGAGATGGAAGTCGCGGCGGTGTATGCGATCGCCGAGCTGGCGCAGGCCGAGCAGAGCGAACGCGTGGCGGCAGCCTACGTGGGCGAGAAGCTGAGCTTCGGCCCCGAGTACCTGATCCCGAAGCCTTTCGATCCCAGGCTGATGATGAAGATCGCGCCCGCGGTCGCCAAGGCGGCCGCCGAAAGCGGCGTGGCGCTGCGTCCGATTGCCGACCTCGACGCTTATCGCGACAAGCTGCAGACCTTCGTCTACACCTCTGGCACGACGATGAAGCCGATCTTCGACGCGGCGAAGCGCGCGACGAAGAAGCGGGTTGCCTACTGCGAGGGGGAAGAAGAGCGCGTGCTGCGCGCGGCGCAGATCGTGGTCGATGAAGGCATCGCGCGTCCCACGCTGATCGGGCGCCCGGCCATCATTGCGCAGCGCATCGAGAAGTTCGGTCTCCGGCTCAAGGAGGATCTGGACTACGACATCGTCAACGTCGAGCAGGACCGCCGCTACCGCGATTTCTGGCAGACCTATCACCGCATGACCGAGCGCAAGGGCACGACGGTGCAGACGGCCAAGATCGAGATGCGCCGCCGCCTCACGCTGATCGGCGCGATGCTGCTGCACAAGGGCGACGTCGACGGGATGATCTGCGGCACCTGGGGCACCACCGCGATCCACCTGCACTACATCGACCAGGTGATCGGCAAGCGCCCCGGCGGTTGCGCAAGCACACCGCAGGACGTGCCGATCTATGCCTGCATGAACGGCCTGTTGCTGCCCAATCGGCAGGTCTTCCTGGTCGACACGCACGTCAACTACGACCCGACGCCCGAGGAACTCGCCGAAATCACGACCATGGCGGCCGAGGAAATGATGCGCTTCGGGCTCAAGCCCAAGGCGGCCCTGCTGTCGCACTCCAACTTCGGCAGCAGCAACCAGCCCAGCGCCGTCAAGATGCGCCAGACACTGGATCTGCTTCGCGTGCAAGCGCCATGGCTCGAAGTCGACGGCGAAATGCACGGCGACGTCGCTTTGGACGGCAAGCAGCGTGCGCTGGTCATGCCGCACAGTGCGCTGGCGGGTGACGCGAACCTGCTGGTGTTCCCGAACATCGACGCCGCCAATATCTCCTACAACCTGCTGAAGATGGCGGCGGGCGGAAACATCGCCATCGGCCCGGTCCTGCTGGGGGCAGCCAAACCAGTGCACATCCTGACGGCCAGTGCCACGGTGCGTCGGATCGTGAATATGACGGCTCTCACCGTCGCGGACGCCAACGCCGAGCGCTAGGCGCAAGAGCGACAGCGGTCGCTAACTTCGCTATCGCGCGGATAGCCCTGCACCTGCTCAAAGATTGGGCAGGCGCTTGCTATTTGCGCGCCTCTGGTGCACACTTGCGGGCTTGAATTTGCGGGTTAACCCCAAGGTTAGACCCCGATTCGGCCCCCCGCTCTTTTCCTCTGGTGCCCCATGGCGGCTTACGCCTCGATCACGTCCCCGGTTTCCAAGTTTGCGCTCACTAGCTTGTTGCTGGTCGGCCTTGCGACTGGAGTCCAGGCTCGCGAATGGTTCGGCATCCGCGCCGATCAGCCGGCAAAGGAGACGATCGCGTTGGCCGAATTGCCGGTGCAGGGCCAGCGTACTTATGGGGCCATATGGAATGGTGGCCCTTTCCGATACGAAAAAGACGGCATGGTGTTCGGCAATCGCGAACGCCTGCTGCCGCAGGAGCGGCGAGGCCACTACCGAGAGTACACGGTCGAAACGCCCGGCTCGCGTGACCGTGGCGCACGGCGCATCGTCTGCGGAGGCGAGCGCACGGCGCCATCGGACTGCTGGTACACGGCAGATCACTATGCGAGCTTCAGGCGGATCGTGCCATGAGCGATGAATTGAATTGGAGCGGCGCGCCAAAGCGCCCCGAAGTAATGATGACGACAACCATGGAAAGACCAGCGGAGATGACCTTATCCCTTCGTGCCGTGCGACCTAACATCGTGCAGTCGATTCGCGCATTCCGCGTGAACGATCTGCAGGAAGCGGCGCACGCGGCGGGTCAGCACTTCCTTTATGCCAACCTGGGCAATGCCCAGACCAAGCAGGACGTGCTGGACCTGATTGCCCAGCAATTCACCTTTCCGCAGCACTTCGGCAAGAACTTCGACGCTTTGTACGACTGCATGACGGATCCCTTGCACAAATCGGGCCCGCAACCGGGCTTCGTGATCGTGCTCGAGCAGATCCCGGCCAATGCCAAGTTCGACAAGGAAGCGCGCGAGCAGCTGCTCGACATCTTCCGCGACGCCTCGGATTACTGGGGAGACCGGAAGATACCGTTCAGGTGCTTCTATTCTTTTCTGTAGCCCGTTCTGCACACACCAGCCAAGCAGAACGGGCGAACGAGGCTCAGCAAAACGGCGCCGAACCGGCACCGGCCCTCGAAGTCCAGAATACCGACCCGACGGCAGAGAAGATGCCGACCGACAAGTTGGTCGACGTATCCCCGCTGGCGCTGCGCATGAGCAGCCCCTTCAACGCAGGGTACTGGCTCGCCGCGGCGTAACTGTTGCTCGCCCCCAGGCTGCGCGCACTTCGTGTCGCTTCGCCTACCCCCTGCCGGGGGCAACACCAGCGGACCGGCTGAGCCGGGTCCGCGGTGTTTCACGAACCTGAGCCCGTCAACGACGGGCTTTTTTCATGGGGCTGATTGTTGAGCCAGGGCTACGTATTCCGCGACGGGCACTTCTTCTGCGCGGCGCTGCGTGTCGAAGGTGCCGGCAAATTGGTGCTGGTCCAGCCATTTGCCCAAGGTGTGGCGCAGCAGCTTGCGGCGCTGGCTGAAGGCCACCTGGACGATCTCGCCGAGGCGTGCGGCATCGACCTTCGGCGGCTCCGCGAAGGGCACCATGCGGACCACGGCGCTGTCGACGCGCGGGGGCGGGTCGAAGCTCTCGGGTGGCACGAAAAGCACGTTGTCCATGGCGTAGCGCCATTGCAGCATCACGCTCAGGCGGCTGTAGTCGGAAGTGGCCGGCTTGGCCACCATGCGGTCGATCACCTCTTTCTGCAGCATGAAGTGCTGGTCGGTGATCAGGTGCGCGAAGCCCAGCAGATGGAACAGGATGGGCGTGGAGATGTTGTAGGGCAGGTTGCCCACGACGCGCAGGGCCTTGCCCGGCGATGCGACCAGGTTCGCGGCGAGGGCGGCGAAGTCGACTTTCAGCACGTCCGACTCGATCACGTTGAGTTGGCCGTGGCCGCGCAGACGTTGCGCGAGGTCGCGGTCGAGCTCGATCACCGTGAGGCGGCCCAGCCGTTCGACCAGGGGCTGCGTCAACGCCGCGAGGCCCGGGCCGATCTCGACCATGGCATCCCCGGGCTGGGGCGCGATCTCGCGCACGATCGCATCGATGATCCCGCCATCGGACAGGAAATGCTGCCCGAAGCGCTTGCGAGGGATGTGCTGCATCAGCCGCAGGCTCGGCCGGTCATCACGGCGACGATCACGATTGCGGCGGCTCGCGCATTTCGACGTAGGCCCGTGCGCGCACTTCCTGCGCCCAGGTTTCGGTGGCTTCCGCGATGCGCTTCTGGCGCAGCAGCGCGCGGGCAGCTTCGCGCTGTTCGGACTGGCTCAGCTTGGCGTCGCGACGCCCGACCACCTGGATCAGGTGCACGCCGAAGCGCGAGACCAGCGGGTCGCTGATCTGGCCCGGGGCCAGGCGGTTCATGGCTTCTTCGAACTCGGGCACGAACTGCCCGGGGCGTGCCCAGCCCAGATCGCCGCCGTCCTTGGCGCTGCCGTCCTGCGAGTTGTCGCGCGCAAGCACGGCGAAATCGGCGGTGCCGTTCTGCAGTTGCTGCTTGAACTGGTTCAGCTTCGCGATCGACTCGGCGGTCGGGCGCTTGGCATCGTTCAGCAGGAGGATGTGGCGGACCTGCGTCTGCGTCACCACGGCGTCGCTCGCGCCGGGCTGCGACTTGGCGAGCAGCTTGAGCACGTGGAAGCCGGCCCCCGAACGGACCGGGCCTGCGATGCCATTGACCGGCGTGGACTGCGTCGCCTCGACGAGCAGCGGCGGATAGCGATCGGCGCTGCGCATCCCGATGGCCCCGCCGGATGCCCGATCGGGCGAGTCGGAGAACTCCTGCACGAGCTTGGTGAAGTCCTCGCCTGCGCGCGCGCGCTGGGCGAGGCCCTGGGCGCGCTGCGCCAGCTTCGCCACGTCGGCGTCGCTGGCAGATTCGGGCACTGCGACCAGCAATTGCGCAATGTTGATGTTGGGCGGAATTGCCGCGTTGCCGCTTCGCTGGTCGCGGATGAACTGATCGACCTCGACGTCGGTGATCTTGACCTTGTTTTCGATTTCACGGTCCCGCAGGCGGATCAGCGTGAGCTGCTCACGCAATTCACGGCGGAACTGGTCTTGCGACAGGCCTTCCTCCGCCACCCGGCGACGCAGCTCGGCCACGCTGACCTGGTTGTTCCGCGCCACGGTCTGCTCGGCCTGGTCGACCGCGATGTCATCGACCTTGATGCCCTGTTCCTTCGCCACCTGCATCTGGGCACGCTCGTTGATGAGGCGTTCGAGGACCAGCCGCATCAGTTCCTGGCGCGAGTAGCGGCCCGCTTCCGGGTTGTCGCGAAGAATGCGGACCGCGCGCGCCTGTACCTCGGTGTTGGTGATCGGCTCGGAATTGACCAGCGCGACGATGTATTCCGCCGAGCGCTGGACATTGGGAACGGGTGCCCGCGGCGCTCCGGCCGGTGCGGGTGCGAGACGCGGGCCGGCGCGCATGATGTCGGTGATGCCGGTTCCTTGCGCGCCGGAAGCCGTTGCCAGGGTGGCAAGGCAGGCCAGGGTCAGGATGGAGCGGAGGTGATTCATGGCGGTGCTCGGTCTCAGTCGTAATTGGTGAAGCGGCTCGGCCCTGCGATCGGCTGGCGCAGGGGGGTATACCGCTGAATGTTCTGCGTCAAAGTACGCCTCGGGCTCGAACCGACGCTGGCAAAGCCGACAAACTCAAGCTGGAACATGATCCGCGTGCTGGCGGTGACTTGCCCGGTCGTGACGCGTTCCAGCACGACGCGCCCGATCCAGCAGCAACCGTCATATTCGAAGCCGAGGACGCCATCGGTCAGCTTGCTGTCCTGCAGGCTGTAGTTCAGGCGACCCACCGCGTACCACCGCCCGCCCCCCTGGCCACGGCCGGGACCCAGGTCCTTGCCTTTGTCGCCCCAGAGATCGTTCAGCGGCCACTGCCAGCTGACATCGATGGACTTGTTGCCGTCCTCGGATGTCGGCGTGCTGTTGGCCTGGTAGCGGTAGGCCGCGCTGATCGAGCGGTAGGGCCCGGGGTTGTAACGCGCGCTGATGGCGGTGCGCGTCGACGTTTGCTGATCCGGATTGTATTGGACCGTGCCGTCCACGCTCCATTTCGGGGTCCAGTTGATCTGGGCGCCCAGGAGAATGTCGCTCAACCGGTCGGTCACCGGCAATTGGCCGGGCAGGGTGACGAGCTGGTCTTCGAAGCGCAGGCGCTGGGCGATGCCGAAGCGGGCCGCTTCGACACCGGTCTCCGGATCGATGAGGCGCGTGCTCACGCCCAGGGTGAGCAGGTTGCTGTCGGAGATGCGGTCGTTGCCGGAAAACGCGTTCTCGGTGTAGATCGTCGCGAAGTTGAAGTCGTTGGACGCCGAGTCGTAGTTGGGCAGGTAGTTCTGGTTGCGGAACGGCGTGTACACGTAGTACGCCCGCGGCTCCAGCGTCTGCTGGAAGGCGCGGCCGAAGAAGCTGGTGTCACGCTCGAAGATCAGGCCGCTGTCGAGGCTGAACGTCGGCACGGTACGGGTGGCGCTGGTGGCGCCGTTGGTCAGCAGCGGCGCGTCGAACTGGTAGGCCGTGCTGTTCAGGATCATCTTGGGCACGACGAAGGTGCCCGGCGTGAGAAAAGGCCGGCTCAGCGTCGCGACGCCGAACACGCGCTCGCCATTGGGCTGGCATTCCACGGGCGAATTCGCCGGCAGCGCCCCGAGGCACTGCGTGAGCGGCTTCGCCTCGAAACGCGAGTAGTCCGTGTTGATCGAGAAATCGAAGCCGTTCCAGTCGTACTTGTTGTAGTTCGCCGTGATCTGCGGCATCCGGTCGTACGGCGGAATGATCGGCGCGGGCGCGTACTGCAGCGTCTGGTAGCTCAGCGCGCGCGCCATCCCGCTCCAGTCGCCCTTGGCCCAGTTCAGCGTGCCATCGTTCGACAGCAGGCGCTGCGTCAGCGACGGTGTGCGGGTGAAGTCGCGCCAGTAGTCGTTGTCGCTCACACGGTTGATGTTGAGCGTGCCGACCAGCGAGTCGAGCCCGAAGTACGGGGCGTCGAATCGTTGCGTATGGTTGGTCCAGATGCCCCAGCGGTCGCGGTCGCGCAGCCGGTCGTCGGGCATGTAGTCGGCGCGGATCTCGCCGTGGTACTTTTCTTCGAGGTAGCGGAACTCGGTGCCCAGGTTGATGCCGCGCTTCGACATCAGCGTGGGGTACAGCGTCGCATCGCGGTTGGGCGCGATGTTCCAGTAGTAAGGCACGGTGATATCGACGCCGTTGACGCTGTCGATGCCGATGACCGGCGGCAGCACCCCGCTCTTGCGATCGTTGCTGAGCGGGAAGCTCAGCGAGGGGAACGGCGGCGTGCTGATACCCATGAAGGTCATCCGCGCGTTGGTCGCGACGCCGACGTTTTCTTCCGTGTCGGCCGTGAGGGTCGCGGAGCTCAGCAGCCATGCGGGCATCCAGCCCGGATAGTCCTCGGCCCTGCAGGTGGTGTAGGTCGCCAGGCGCGCGACCGACACGTTGCTGTCGACGAAGTCGATGCGTTCCGCCGTGCCGTGGCCACCGTTGGCCAGGAAGCGGTAGCGCACGTTGTTGAAGAAGCCCTCGAAAGTCTCGATTCGAAGCTGCAGCTCGGGGCCTTCGTAGACGTTGCCGGCCTGGTTGACGTGGACATTGCCGGTCGCCTTGGCGAGATCTTCGGGCTGGTAGTACTCCAGCCGGTCGGCGCGGATCATGGTGTCGCCGCGGCGCAGCATCGCATTGCCTTCGACGATCGTCTCTAGATCCGGGCGGCCGGAAATACGGTCGCCGGTCACGAAGCTCGGAAGCTGGCCGCGCTGCTCCGGCGTGAGGGTTTCGGTGAGCTGCGGCGTCCGCTTGAGGACGAGCGGCGCATCGAGAGCCGCCGCATCCTGCGCCCACGCACCGTGCGCATGCAACAGGGCAAGCGACAGCACCGCCAGCGGCAAGGGCGGGCGGGACCGGCGCCAGGCGGCTCGGTTCAAGTCAGGCATCGGGTACGGGACAAATATCGTCTGGAGGAGGATGACGGCGCCAGGGGCCGGCAGGTTGCGAGGCTCCGCAGCAGGCGGATTTGTAGAATTGATTATCCATGACAGCCTCCCAGCCACCGGCCAGCCGCGCCGCGACACCTTTTCCTTCCCCGGCCTGGAGCGATCCGGCTCGCGCCGAGGCGTTCAGCCAATGGATGGAGCGCATTGCGCCTGCGCACCAACTGCTGCCCGATACCGTTCGCCTGGCTTCGGCGGATGCGAGCTTCCGGCGCTATTTCCGCGTCGACACCAGCGACGCAGCGCGCACGCGCATCGTGATGGATGCCCCACCCGCCCAGGAAAACAGCACCCCGTTCGTGCAGGTCGCGAAGCTGATGGCCGACGCCGGCGTGACGGCGCCGCGCGTCCTCGAATGGGATGAAGCCAACGGCTTCCTGCTGCTGGACGACCTGGGCCTGCAGACCATGCTGGACGTGGTCGATCCGGCCCGGCCCGACGACGCCCGCCCGCTCTACGCCCAGGCGATCGATGCGCTGATCCTCTGGCAGAAGGCCTCGCGGCCCGAGGTGCTGCCGCCCTACGACCAGGCGCTGCTGGAGCGCGAGCTTGCGCTGTTTCCCCAGTGGTACATAGGGCAGCACCGCGGCTTGCCCGTCGAGGGCAAGCTCAAGGAACGCCTCGAACGCAGCTTCAGGCTGATCGTCGAGAACAACCTCGCCGCGCCGCGTGTCTACGTGCACCGCGACTTCATGCCGCGCAACCTCATGGTCACCGGTGGGCCCGCGCTGGGTGTGCTGGACTTCCAGGATGCCGTCCACGGGCCGATCACCTACGACATCGCGAGCCTGATGCGCGATGCCTTCCTGAGCTGGGACGAGGAGTTCGTGCTCGACATGACGGTGCGCTACTGGCAGCAGGCCCGCAAGGCCGGCCTGCCGGTGGACGAGGACTTCGGCGCCTTCTACCGCGCGGTCGAATGGATGGGCCTGCAGCGCCATCTGAAAGTCGCCGGCATCTTCGCGCGGCTCACGCTGCGTGACGGCAAGCCGAAGTACCTCGCCGACACCCCGCGCTTCATCGCCTACATCCGGGCGACCGCCAGCCGTTACACCGAACTCACGCCGCTGCTGCGCGTCATCGACGAGGTCGAAGGCACCCAGGCCGTGACCGGGTTCGCCTACGGACGGGTGTGACGGCGCGATTTCATTGCGCTGCAGCGCTGACCGCGAACAGCGCGCTGACGCTGCCGCCCGGCGCCGCGCGACACGTGCAGGTGCTGCGGATGCAGCCGGGCGATGCGCTCACGCTGTTCGACGGCAGCGGCGGCGAATATGCCGCGACAGTCGAGCGCATGGGGCGCAGCGAAGTCGCCGTGCAGGTCGGCGCGCACACCGCGGTCGAACGCGAAGCGCCGCGCGCCGTGCACCTCGCCGTGGGCATGCCGGCCAACGAGCGCATGGACTGGCTGGTCGAGAAAGCGACCGAGCTGGGCGTGGCGAGCATCCAGCCGCTCATGACCGCGCATGGCGTGCTCCGACTCATGGGCGAGCGTGCGGACAAGAAGCGCGCGCATTGGGAAGCCGTCGCCATCGCTGCCTGCGAGCAATGCGGGCGCAACCGCGTGCCGGTGATTCATCCGGTGCAGGCGTTGACCGGCTGGCTGGCGAAACCCATCGCCGATGCGGAACGCTTCATCCTGAGCCTGGCCGATGGAACGCGGCCGGTATCCGACATCGCCAACGGTGCATCGAGCGCGCCGCGCGATGCATGGGTGTTGAGCGGGCCGGAAGGCGGCCTCAGCGCCGCGGAGGAGCAGGACGCGATCGCGCGCGGCTTCGCGCCGCTCACGCTTGGCCCGCGTGTCCTGCGCGCCGAAACCGCGTCCCTGGCGGCGCTCGCGCTGCTGGCCGCGCAGTAGCCGACGGCTCTTCCTTCCCTTCACCTCTTCCATCTGTTGGTGCACATCCTCATGTCGTCCCGCTCCATCCCATTGCGCATCGCGCCCATCCTGTTCGCTGCGCTGTGCGCCGCGGGTGCCGTTCACGCACAGGGGTCCGCCGTCGCGCCGACGCCCACGCAGCTGAAGCCGGCCGTCGACCAGGCCTACACGCAGCTTCTGGCGGCGCCCAACATCAAGCAACTGCTCGATGCGGTGCAGGCCGACCACGACCGGTCGATCGACGACCTGAAGCTGCTGACCGAGATCGAGGCACCGCCCTTCAAGGAACAGAAGCGCGCCGAGGCCTTCCTCGCTCGCCTGAAGGCGCTGGGGCTGACCGACGCCCGGATCGACAGCGAAGGCAACGTGATCGGCCTGCGCAAGGGCAGCGGCAACGGGCCGAAGCTGATGATTTCGGCGCATCTGGACACCGTGTTCCCGGCCGGCACCGACGTCAAGGTGAAGGAGCGTGACGGCAAGCTCTACGCGCCGGGCATTTCGGATGACACGCGCGGTCTCGCGGTGCTGTTGTCATGGCTCAAGGTACTCAACGACAACAAGATCCAGACCGTCGGCGATCTGCTCTTCGTCGGCAATGTCGGCGAGGAGGAGCTGGGCAACCTGCGCGGCATGAAGGCGATCTTTCGCGACCATCTGGACATCGACGGCATGGTGGGAGTCGAGCCTGCGCCCGAGGGCAACGTGCTGGTGCTCGGCACGGCGAGCCATCGCTACGAGGTGACCTTCAAGGGTCCGGGTGGCCACAGCTACGCGGCCTTCGGCCAGGTGCCCAGCGCCATCCACGGCATGGGCCGTGCAATTGCCAGGATCGCCGACATCAAGACGCCCAGCTTTCCGAAAACCACCTTCACCGTCGGGACGGTGGGCGGCGGCACCTCGGTCAACACCATCGCGCCGGATGCTCGCATGGCGGTCGACATCCGCTCGGACGACATGGGCGCGCTGCTCGACACCGAAAAGAAGGTGCTGGCCGCGATCGACGAAGCGGTGGCGGAAGAGAACAAGCGCTGGAACGTCACGACGCTCAGCGCCTCCACCAGGCTGATCGGCGACCGGCCGGGCGGACGCACCCCGGCGGACTCGGTGATCGTCGAAGCCGCCGTTCGATCGAACGCCGCCTTCGGCCACAAGACGCTGCTGTCCGGCGCGAGCACCGATGCAAACGTGCCGATGTCGCTGGGCATCCCCGCGATCATCGTCGGCGGCGGCGGCAAGACGGGCGGCTTTCACGCACTCTCGGAATGGATCGACGTGACAGAGGGGTGGCGGGGCGCGCAGAATGGCCTCGTGACCGTTCTCGGGCTGGTCGGCGTGCAAGGCGTGAGCGAGCCCTTGCTTGCGAAGCGCCCCCCGCGCGTGAAGTAGAGTCGCACCCCAAATTGCACGTTCAGGAGGCCCATCATGGGATTGCTAGATTCAGTTCTCGGACAAGTGCTCGGCGGCGCGCAGGCACAACCACAGGCAGGCGAAGTCGGCAGCCTCGGCGGACTCGGCGCCCTGCTTGGCAGCAATGGTGGTGACGTCGGTGGCCTGGCTGGCGCGCTCGGCGGCCTGCTTGCCAATAACGGCGAACTCGGCGGGCTCGGGGGCCTGGTCTCCAAGTTCAACCAGGCCGGGATGGGCGATGTCATCGGCTCCTGGGTTGGCACGGGCGAGAACGCTCCCATTTCGGGCGGGCAACTGCAGCAGGCGCTCGGCGGCGATGTCGTCTCCAGCATCGCGCAGAAACTCGGCATCAACGCCGCGACGCTCCTGCCCTTGCTGGCCACCATGCTGCCCACGCTGATCGACCAGCTGACGCCAAAGGGCCAGGTGCCGGCCGAGGGGCTGGGCAATCAGGACGACCTGCTGTCGTCGCTCAGCGGGCTTCTGCAGAAGGGTTGACGCGGCCCCGCTCACGAACCATGGCGCCTTCGGGCGCCATTTTTGTTGGCGGCGGCGCCGGCATGCCGTGTTAGAACCGGCGTCCATTTCCTGCCTGTCGCCCCGACCGATGAATCGCAATCTCTGGCTGCTCACCATCTGCCAAGGCCTGTTCCTGACGAACAACGTGACTTTCATCGCGATCAACGGCCTGGTCGGCCTGGCGCTGGCGCCGCGCGGGTGGATGGCGACATTGCCGGTGATGGGCTACGTGGTGGGCGGTGCGCTGGCCACCGGCCTGGTGGCGCGCACGCAGCAGCGCTTCGGGCGGCGGCGCTCGTTCCAGGTGGGGCTTGCCGTCGCGTTGGGCTCGGCGCTGCTCTGCGCGCAGGCCGCGATCTGGAAGGACTTCTGGCTGCTCTGCTTCGCGACGGTGGTCGCGGGCTACTACAACGCCAACGCCAGCCTGTACCGCTTTGCAGCGGCCGAACTCGCCGAGCCCGACTGGCGCGAGAAGGCCGTGTCGCTGGTGATGGCGGGCGGGCTGATCGGCGCGGTGGCGGGTCCGAATCTCGCGGCCGTCACGCGCAACTGGTTCGCGGTGCCGTTCGCGGGCGCCTACCTGGCATTGGCCGTGGTCGCGTTGCTGTCGCTGGCGATGATGCAGTTCATCGACTTTCCCGTGCCGCCGCCCAGGAGCAGTTCGACCGGTGGCCGATCGCTGGCAGAGATCGCGCGCCAGCCGGTGTTCATCGTCGCGGCCGTGTCGGGCGCGCTCGGCTTCGGGGTGATGAATCTGCTGATGGCGGCGACGCCGATCGCCATGCAGGTCTGCAGCCTGCCTTTCGAGGACATCGCGCTCGTGCTCGAGTGGCACGTGATCGGCATGTTCGCTCCGGGCTTCTTCACCGGCCACCTGATCCGCCGCGTCGGCGTGCTGCCGGTGATGGGCGCGGGTCTGGCGCTCAACTTCGGCTGCATCGCCGTGGCGCTCTCTGGCGTGGACCTGCATCAGTTCGTGATCGCGCTGTTCATGCTGGGCGTAGGCTGGAACTTCCTGTTCACGGGCAGCACGACGCTCTCGCTCACGGCCTATACGCCCGAGGAAAGGGACCGGGCCCAGGGCGCACTCAACTTCTGCGTCTTCGCGACGCTGGCGGTGAGCTCGCTCGCATCGGGCGTGCTGGTCACGACACAGGGCTGGCGGCTGCTGAACCTTGGCTCGTTGGTGCCGGTGGTGCTGACGGGCCTTGCGCTGCTGTGGCTGGCCTACCGCCGGCGCACGGCGTCGGCGGCCGCCTAGGTAGTGGGGAACCGCTCGTCCAGCCAGCGCTGGAGCGTGTCGAAGACCGTGGCGGCTTCGTTCTCGTTGAAGATCTCGTGATAGTGCGCCGGAAAGCAAGTGGTGCTGAGCACCGACGCCGGGGCCGCGGCCGCGAAGGTGCGGCTTCCGGCCGGGTTGACGAGTCGATCGTCGCCGGCATAGATCAGTAGCGTCGGCACGTGCCACGCGGGCGCCGCGGCCTGCACGACGACGCCTTCGTCAGCGAGAAAGCGTGCAAGCCGTGCGCCGATGCGGTCATGGCACAGAGGATCGCTGCGATAGGCGGGCGCGACGGCGGGGTCGTGCGACAGGTACTTCACGTCGAGCCCGTTGCCCACGCGCAAGTCGGGCGCCAGCATCGACAACGTCGCGATCAGGAAGCGCTGGAATCCGCTGATCCCGGCATCGAGGGCGGGCGATGACAGCACCAGCGCATCGACCGGCCGGACAGCGCGCGCAACGAAGCTCGCCGCGACGAGACCGCCGAGGCTGTGCCCCAGCAGCACGAGCGGCGATCCCGGATAGGCCGCCCGCGCGTCGTCGACGACGAGGGCGAGGTCGTCGACCAGCCGATTCACGGTGGGCAGGCCGCCTCGCGCGCCACTCGACGCGCCGTGCCCATGGTGATCGGCGGCGCGCACGGCGAAGCCCCATGCGTTGAGACGCTCGGCCACATGCGGATAGCGCCCCGCGTGTTCGCCCAGCCCATGCACCAGGACCACGACCGCCCTGGCGCGGGCGGCTTCGAGCGGCCAGTCCTGCAGCGCCAGCGTCTCGCCGCCCGGCGCCGGCAAGGTGCGGTGCAGCTTCAAGCCGCGATGGCGCGGGCCACCGGCAATGCGGCGATGACTTCGGCCACAGCGGCGGTCAGCTTCTTTGCATAGGGCACATGCAGGAACTCGTTGGGGCCGTGGGCATTGCTCTTCGGCCCGAGCACGCCGCACACCATCATCTGGGCCTTCGGGAAGCCGACGCTCAGCATGTTCATGAGCGGGATCGTGCCGCCTTGCCCGATGTAGCCGCAGTCCGCGCCGAAGTGCGCGCGCGAGGCGGCATTGAGCGCGCTTTCGAACCACGGCGCGGTGTCGGGCGCGTTCCAGCCGGTGGCACCGCCGCCGCCTTCGAAGGTGACCTTGGCCTGGTAGGGCGCGTTGTCTTCGAGCAGTGTCTTGAGCTGCTGCACCGCCTGGTCGGCATCGACCAGCGGCGGCAGGCGCAGGGAGAGCTTGAAGGCGGTGTAGGGGCGCAGCACATTGCCCGCGTCTTTCAGGGCCGGGAAGCCTTCGGCGCCGGTAACCGAGAGGGTCGGCTTCCAGGTGCGGTTGATCAGGGCCTCCACCGGATCGGTGGTGGTCGGCAGCGCGAAAGTGGTCGAACCGCCGCAATCGAAGTGCGCCCACGGAAAGCGCTTGTAGACCTCTTCGCCCAGGATCGCGGCCGTGGCCTTGGCCTGCGCCAGGCGCTCGGCGGGTACCGCGCAATGGAAGCTGTCTGGCAGCAGGCGGCCGGTCTTGCTGTCTTCCAGGCGATCGAGCACCTGCCGCATGATGCGGAAGCTCGACGGCACGAGCCCTGAAGCGTCGCCCGAATGCACGCCTTCAGTCAGGATCTCGACCTTGAGCGTGCCGCTGGCCATGCCCCGCAGCGAGGTGGTGAGCCACAACTGGTCGTAGTTGCCAGCGCCCGAATCCAGGCAGATGACGAGCGACACGTCGCCCAGGCGCGGGCGCAAGGCATCGACGTAGGGCAGCAGGTCGTAGGAGCCGGATTCCTCGCAGGTCTCGATCAGGCCCACGATCCGGGGATGCGCCGCGCCCTGCGCCTTGAGTGCCTTCAGCGCAGCAACGCTGGCGTACACCGCATAGCCGTCGTCCGCGCCGCCGCGTCCGTAGAGCAGGCCGTTCTCGTACTTGGGCGTCCACGGGCCCAGGTCATTGCGCCAGCCGGTGAATTCGGGCTGCTTGTCCAGGTGGCCGTACATCAGCACGGTTTCCTTCATGTCAGTGCCGGTGGCGGCGACTTCGAAGAAGAGCACGGGGGTGCGGCCTTCGAGGCGCACGATCTCCAGCTTCAGTCCCTCGACCTTCTGCGCTTCGACCCAGGTTGCCGCATTGCGCAGCACCGTCTCGAGGTAGCCGTTCTGCGCCCAGTCCTTGTCGAAGCCCGGCGACTTCGCCGGAATCGCGATGTAGTCGGTGAGTTGCTTGACGATGTCGTTGTCCCACTGGGTCGACACATCGGACAGCGCGCGCCCGGCGTCGAGCAGACCGGCAGGCATTTCGCGGTGGAGGGGGGCGTTCATGGAGTTCTCCGCGGGGTTGGAGGAACGATGTTAGTACGGGCCGGGGGATCACGCCCAGATGGCACCCGGGCAATGGATGCGATAAAAGGCGTGCTTCGCCAACGCTGCCGAGGGACGCCATGAATGCGCACACCGAAGTTTCGAGCCGCCCCAGCTTGCTCATGCGGGGAGGGCGGCCATGAGCGGCGCCGGCGAACGCATCCGGGTCGGCGTCGGCGGCTGGACCTACGAGCCGTGGCGCAACAACTTCTATCCGGCCGGCCTGCCTCATGCGCAGGAGCTGAACTACGCGAGCCGGCAGCTCACTGCCATCGAAGTCAATGGCACGTACTACAGCACCTTCAAGCCGACGACCTTCCAGAAGTGGCGGGACGAGACGCCGGACGGCTTCATGTTCTCGCTCAAGTCATCGCGTTTCGCGACCAACCGGAAGCTGCTCGCCACGGCGGGCGATTCGATCAAGCGCTTCCTCGACAGCGGAATCGGCGAGCTGGGCGACAAGCTGGGCCCGATCGTGTGGCAGTTCATGCCGACGAAGGTCTTCGATCCCGAGGATCTCGCGGCCTTTCTCGAATTGCTTCCGAGAAAGGAAGGCAGCCGCGAATTGCGCCACGTGCTGGATGTTCGGCACGACAGTTTCCGCACGCCGGAATATCTCGCGCTCGCGCGCAAGCATGGCGTCGCGACCGTCTTCACCGATTCGGAAAAGTTTCCGTCGTTCGCGGACCTGACGGGTGACTTCGTCTACGCGCGGCTGATGAACAGCGACGCGAAGTTCGAGAACGGGTATGCGCCCAAGGCGCTCGATGCGTGGGCCGACGCCGCGAAGACATGGGCCGAGGGCGGCACGCCCGCCGCGTTGCCGCGCATCGAGGACGGCAAGGCGAAGGCATCGCGTGCGCGCGACGTCTTCGTCTACTTCATCAATGGCGCAAAAGAAAAGGCACCGGCGGCTGCCGGTGCCTTGATCAAACGCCTGGAGTGAACCGCGTCAGGCGGCTGCTTGCAGGGCCGACGGTGTTGCGCTGCTGGTGGACGATGCGGTCGCAGGCTTGCTGCCTGGGGCGGCGGCGCCGAAGCTGATCTCGCCGGAGAGCTGGCCGCCTTCCTCGACGACGATCTTGCCGTAGCGGATCTTGCCGGTGACCTTGCCGGTCGAATGGATCACGAGCTTTTCGCGCACCGTGAGGCTGCCATCGAACAGGCCGCGGATTTCCGCGATGTCGATCTCGGCAGAGCCCTTGAAGGCACCTTGCTCGGCGATCTGCATCACGCGCGAATCCATGGTCGCTTCCACGAGGCCTTCGACGACGAGCGTGTCGCAATCGGTGATCTCGACGCCCTTGAGCTTGATGTTCGGGCCGACGGTGAGCTTGCTGCCGCCTTCCTTGGCAACGCTCGCGGCTGCGTTGGCGGCCTGCGTCGTGAGAGTGGAAGGGCTGACCGGAGTGCCCGAAAGATTGGTACCGGAACCCATCAATGGCGCGGGGCGGGAGGTGAGATTGTCGGCTTCGCGATCACGTTTGCCGAAGAAGGGGGACTGTGTGGCCAATGGGGAACTCCTCAAAACGCGTATCGTAAGAAGGCCCTTACGGGTCGCGGCACTTCATTGCGCAAGAGGCGTAACTGAATAAATCGTGCGTAAATGCAAAGTTAAACTTTTGTGCTCCATATTCGAGCTATTTGGTCTGGCGCAGCGAAAAATTGCGGCGGCGACGCATCAAAGCCATGCAACGCGCCCTTGCGCCGCATCGTCCAGACGTGCAATGAAATCGGCGGCCGAGGGCTCGGGCAGCGTGAACGAAAAGTGCACCATGCTGTCATGCCGCACTTCATCGATGGTGGCGCCGACGGCGGCAAGCTCGCGACGGAGAAGACCCTCGAACGCATAGGGCACCGCGCAATGCAGCCCGCGCTGCCGCACCAGCGGCACGAGCGCAGCACCCGCAAGCGCCTGCGCCACGCTGTCGGTGTAGGCGCGCACAAGTCCACCCGCGCCGAGCTTGATGCCGCCGAAGTAGCGCACGACCGTGGCCAGAACGCTTTCGAGATCGTGATGGCGAAGGACCTCGAGCATCGGACGCCCCGCGGTGCCGCCGGGCTCGCCATCGTCGTTGGCGGCCGACTGTCCACCCGCCATCAGCGCCCAGCAGACGTGTGCAGCACCGGGATGTTCGCGGCGCAGCGCATCGACGATGGCCTGCGCGCCGGCGCGATCCATTACGGGCTGCACGCATCCGATGAACCGGCTCTTCCTGATGCTCAGCTCGCTGTGGAGCGGCGCGGCGAGAGTGAACGGCATGACGTCAGGGCTTGCCCGCCAGCGACGGCTATCGCTCGCGCTCGAACTTGAACACCGCGGTACCGGCGCGCGCATTCGGCAGCCAGCGGACCTCGCGTCCTTCCTGCAGGCCGAACGCATCGAGCACGCGCAGGCGGTGCTTGCGCGCGAGCACCTCGAAGTCCTTGAAGGTGCCGACGCGGATGTTGGGCGTGTCGTACCACTGGTAGGGCAGGCGCCGCGTCACCGGCATGCGGCCGCGCGCGATGCTGATGCGGTTCGGCCAATGCGCGAAGTTGGGAAAGGCGACGATGCCGATTCGGCCCACACGCGCGGTTTCGCGCAGCATGACCTCGGCATTGCGCAGGTGCTGCAGCGTGTCGATCTGCAGCACGACGTCGAAGGACGCGTCGTCGAACATCGCGAGGCCTTCGTCGAGGTTGAGCTGGATCACGTCGACGCCACGTCGGACGCACTCCAGCACGTTGCCGTCGGCGATCTCGATGCCGTAGCCGGTGCAGCCGCGCTCGCGCTGCAGCAGGTCGAGCATTGCGCCGTCGCCGCAACCGAGGTCGAGCACTCTTGCGCCTTCGGGCACGAGCCGGGCAATGAGTTGTTGGGTGTCCAGGTCGCTCATGCCGATGCGACTCCTGCGATGCGCTCGAAGTAGGAGCGCACGACGCTCATGTAACGCACGTCGTCGAGCAGGAAGGCGTCGTGCCCGTGCGGCGCGTCGATCTCCGCGTAGCTCACGTTGCGGCTGTTGTCGAGCAGGCCCTTGACGATCTCGCGGCTGCGCGCCGGCGAGAAGCGCCAGTCGGTGCTGAAGCTCACGATCAGGAACTTGGCCTTCGCCTGCGCCAGCGCTGCGCGAAGGTCGCCGCCGTGCCCGCGCGCGGGATCGAAATAGTCGAGGGCGCGCGTGATGAGCAGGTAGGTGTTGGCGTCGAAGTACTCGCTGAACTTGTCGCCGTTGTAGCGCAGGTAGCTTTCGATCTGGAACTCGACTTCCTGTGTCGAATAGAGGAAGTCGGTGTGGTCGACGGTGCCCTCGACGGCGCTGCGCAACGCACGGCCGAACTTCTCGTTCATCACGTCGTCGCTCTGGTAAGTGATGTGCCCGATCATGCGGGCGATGCGCAGCCCGCGCTTGGGGATCACGCCGTGCTCGTAGAAGTGGCCGCCGTTGAAATCGGGGTCGGTCACGATTGCGCGGCGTGCCACTTCATTGAATGCGATGTTCTGGGCCGTGAGGCTGGGTGCACTGGCGACGACCACCGCGTTCTGCACGCGGTCGGGATATTGCATGGTCCAGGAGAGCGCCTGCATGCCGCCGAGGCTGCCGCCCATCACGGCCGCGAGGGTGCGGATGCCGAGGGCGTCGAGCAAGGCGGCTTGCGCGTTGACCCAGTCCTCGACCGTGACCACGGGGAAGTCCGCGCCGTAGGCGTTGCCGGTCGCCGGGTTGATGTGCATCGGCCCGGTCGAGCCGAAGCACGAGCCCAGGTTGTTGATTCCGATGACGAAGAAGCGATCGGTGTCGACCGGCTTGCCGGGGCCGATCATGTTGTCCCACCAGCCCTCGGACTTCTCCTGGCCTGCATACACGCCGGCGACGTGGTGCGACGCATTCAGCGCATGGCAGACCAGCACGGCGTTGCTGCGGTCGGCATTGAGCTCGCCATAGGTCTCGAAGGCGAGCGTGTAGTCGCTGATCGACGCGCCGCTGGTGAGGGCCAGCGGTCCGGCGAAATGCATCGATTGCGGAGTGACGACGAACGACATGAATGAAAAAACCCGGCCTCGCCAAAAACGAGCCGGGTCGGGCATCCGTCTTTAGCTGCATTTGTTAAGCGCCCGCAAGCTGGAGCAAATCGGCGCGTCCTGGAAGTATATGCCGGTCAACCCCAGCCGATCAACGCAGCCACGCCGAGCACCAGGAAGATCACGGCGGAGATGCTGTGGACGAGGCGGATCGGCACGCGCTTCACGATGCGCTCGCCCAGCCACACGACGGGCGCGTTGGCCAGCATCATGCCGAGCGTGGTGCCGAGGACCACCCACACATACGCGTCGACATAGCGGGCCGCGAGCATCACGGTGGCGATCTGCGTCTTGTCGCCCATTTCCGCGAGGAAGAAGGCGACGAGGGTGGTGCCGAACACGCCGAAATGCGAGGACTTGGGCAGGTCGTCGTCATCGAGCTTGTCGGGAATCAGCATCCAGAGCGCCATGGCGATGAAGGACCCGCCGAGGATCCATCGCAGCACGTCAGGCCCGAGGAAGTGCGTGACCCAGTTGCCGACCGCGCCCGCGAGCGCGTGGTTCAGGACCGTGGCCGCGAAGATGCCGAGGACGATCGGCCAGGGCTTGCGGAACCGTGCGGCGAGCACGAGGGAGAGGAGCTGGGTCTTGTCGCCCATTTCGGCGAGCGCGACCACGCCGGTTGCAATGAAGAAAGCTTCCATGAAAAAAGGGATTCCGACGGCCGAAGGACGCAATTGACCGCACGACACCTTCGGCCGAATCCCGAAGTCGCGCGGTCAAAGGTCTCGCCAGGCTGGACACTGTCTGCGCCATGTCTTGCACGAGGACAAGACAAGTCTGTTGACGCAAACCCTTCTCGCGATGGAAGGCGGCTACTCCCCAATGACTCCCGGATTGTAGCGTACCGGCGAGTGGTGAAGTAAGTGTGCGCCAACATCAAGAATATTTGGAGGGTGGCGAGCGTGGGGGCAAATTCCTACTTGCGCTTCCCGTATTTCACCCATAATGCGCGAGCCTCCCTTCAAATTCTGGTGGGGGCGATTCGGTGATCGGTCAGTTTCGCGCAGCTCGGCGGATTCTTCCGTGGAGCAGTGCTCTCGGGACTCCATCGCTTTTCTTGATGTGTTTATAGGAGTCCCTTGATGGGCAACAAACTGTACGTCGGTAACCTGCCTTACTCGGTACGTGACGGTGATCTCGAGCAAGCCTTCGGGCAATTCGGTGCCGTGACGAGCGCCAAGGTCATGATGGAGCGCGACACAGGCCGCTCCAAGGGCTTTGGTTTCGTCGAAATGGGCAGCGATGCGGAAGCACAAGCAGCCATCAATGGCATGAACGGCCAGCCTCTGGGCGGCCGCAGCGTGGTCGTGAATGAAGCACGCCCGATGGAAGCACGTCCCCCGCGCAGCGGTGGCGGCGGCTACGGCGGCGGCGGTGGTGGTTACGGCGGTGGTGGCGGCGGCTACGGCGGCGGCGGCGGTGGTCGCAGCGGCGGTGGCGGTGGTTACGGCGGCGGCGGTGGCGGCTACGGTGGTGGCGGCGGCGGTCGCAGCGGTGGCGGTGGTGGCGACGGCGGTTTCCGCAGCCCCTACGGCGCTGGCCCGCGTGGCGGCGGCGGTGGTCGCGGCGGTTACGGTGGCGGCAATGGCGGCAACAGCGGCTATTGAACCGAACCCGCGCAAGAACGGAACTCACGACAAAAAGGCTCCCTTGGGAGCCTTTTTTCATGGTCGATCACCGCTGACAGTCGCTCAGGCCACTTCTCCGGCCCGCCGCTTTCGTCCCCGGCCTTTCACTGCCTGATCGAACAGGGCATTCGGCAGGAGGCGCATGATCTTCGCGACGACGCCCATCTGCCAGGGAATCACCCGGTAGCTTGCGCCAGAGTCGATCGCACGGAATGCCCGGTCGGCGAAATCGGCGGGTTGCATCAGGAAGGGCATTCCGTAGCGGTTGCCCTGCGTCAGCGGCGTGTCGACGTAGCCCGGGCAGATCGTCACGACCTTGACGCCGCTCGAGCGCAGTTCGCCGCGAAGGCTTTCGCAGTAAGCGACCACTCCGGCCTTGCTCGCGCAATACGCGCCGTGTCCGGGCAGCCCACGGATGGACGCGACGCTGCCAATACCGACCAGTCGGCCGCTTCCCCGGGCCGTCATGCCGGCGATGAAGGGGTGGAAGGTCGCGGCCAGCCCGATGTTGTTGATGGCCAATGTCCGTGCGAGCACATCGAGATCATCGCGTTCGGCAGTGTCCATGCCGACGCTGATGCCGGCATTGGCGATCACCACGTCGGGCACGCCCTGCTGTGCGATGCAGGCAGCGCCGGCCGCCACGATGCTGTCGATCACGGCGACATCGGCGCTGTAGATCAGGTATCGGTCCGCATCGACCCGCCGGGACCTCGCCCACGCCTCGATCTCCGCCGTGCGCCGCGCTACCAGCGCCAGGTCGTAGCCGGCATCGTGAAAGCGCGCCGCCAGCGCCTGGCCGATGCCGCTCGATGCGCCGGTGATGAAAGCCAGGGGTCTCGCGCGCGGCTTTTCCTGAAGGGTGTCGTTCGTCAGCGCTTTTCTCCTGGTGCCGCCGCGCGCGGCATCAGCACGCCATGCACGCGCCCCTGCAGATTCGCGATGCCCGTGATGCTGTCGTAGTCCATGGAATTCGCGGTGAACTGGTCAGTTCCGCGTATGAGCGTGACCGGCTTGTGCGATTTCACGCGCTCGGTGTCCAGGAAGGCGTGCAGGAACTCGCCGCGGAACTCCAGGCGCGGCACCGGCTTGCCATCGGGGGTCTTCGCCGCGTCGCGAATGATGACGGCGTCGCCGAAGAGCTGGATTTCGCTGCCGTCGCCGTTGGAAAGGCCGCGCTTCGCGGACCCGTGCGTGATCAGCCCTTCCTCGGAAATGGCGCGCCACCGCACATCGTCGACTTCGAGCGTGTCGGTGTCTGGATAGTGGCGGCCCTCCTTGCCGAACAGTTCGCTGCTCAGCTCACCGTTCGGCAGGAAGTTCTTGACCACGAAATTGCGCATGAAGAAGTCGGGCTCGTGCGTCGGCGCCTCCTTGGCTGCAGGCTCGAGCAGCTTGGGTGCGCTGCGCACCAGCCAGTAGGTGCCCAAAGCCAGCGCCGCCATCAGGATGAGCGGCAGGTACATCGTTGCGCGATCGAATCCGACGCGCACCAGGCTCCAGGCCGACTTCATGCGGGCAGGCCCCGCGCGGCATCCAGCAACCGACGGTAGTGGCCGCCGGCGGTCAGCAACAGATCGCAGAACTCGCGTGCGGCACCTTCACCGCCGCGTGCCGCCGTCACATGGTGTGCGATGGCGCGCACTTCGGCGTGCGCGTTGGCGGGCGCGGCGGCAAAGCCCGCGCGGGCCAGCACGGGCAGGTCAGGCCAATCGTCGCCGATGGCTGCGGCCTGCGTCCAGCTCAGGCCCAGCAGCGCAAGCATGGCTTCCGCGGCCGGCAGCTTGTCCTCCGTGCCATAGCGCACATGCTCGATGCCGAGCGCCTGGAGGCGCACGCGCAGCGGCTTCGAGTCTCGCCCGGTGATGACCGCCGGCGTAATGCCCGCGAGGCGGAGCAGCTTGAGGCCGTAGCCGTCCAGGATGCTGAAGCGCTTGAGCGTTTCGCCGTGCTCGCTGAAGTACACGCCGCCATCGGTCAGCACGCCGTCGACGTCGAAGAACGCGACTCGCACGTCCTGCGCGGCGAGCAAGGTCTCCGCCTTGAATTCGATGGGCATCAGATGACCTTCGCCCGCATCAGGTCGTTGATGGTGAGCGCCCCGATCAGGATGCCTGCCGTGTCGACCACGAGCACGCTGGTGATGCGGTGCTTCTCCATCAGCTCTGCCGCTTCGACCGCGAGCGCTTCGGCCCGCAGCGTGCGCGGGCCGGCATGCATCACGTCGCCCGCCGTCAGGGCGCGCAGGTCGGCGCCCGTCTCGATCTGCCGGCGCAGGTCGCCGTCGGTGAAGATGCCGATCGCCCGGCCTTCGGGATCGACCACCGCGGTCGCGCCCAGACCCTTGGAACTCATCTCGCGCATCAGCTCGCTGAGGCTGGCGCCGGGTCCGACACGCGGCACGGCGTCGCCGGAGCGCATGACATCGCTCACGTGCGTGAGGAGCTTGCGACCCAGCGCGCCGCCGGGATGCGAGCGGGCGAAGTCCTCGGTGCCGAAGCCGCGCGCGTCGAGCAATGCGACGGCGAGCGCATCGCCGAGGGCCATCTGCGCCGTCGTGCTCGCAGTAGGCGCGAGGTTGAGTGGGCAGGCCTCCTTCTCGACGCCGCTGTCCAGCACGATGTCCGCATGGCGTGCCAGCGTGGAGTCGGCGCCGCCGGTCATGGCGATCAGGGGCACGCCCTGGCGCTTGACGACGGGAAGGATGACGGTGAGTTCCTCGACCTCGCCGCTGTTGGAGATCGCCAGCACGAGGTCGACCGCCTTGATCATGCCGAGATCGCCGTGGCTCGCTTCGGCGGGATGCACGAACATGGCCGGCGTGCCGGTCGACGCAAGGGTGGCGGCGATCTTGCGTCCCACGTGCCCGCTCTTGCCCATGCCCATGACGACCACGCGCCCGCGCACGTCGAGGATCTTGCGGACGGCCTCGACGAAGCTCGGCCCGACACGCTGCTTGAGGCCGAGTACGGCCGCAGCCTCGATGTCGAAGGTGATACGCGCCCGCGCGAGCATCGCGTCGGGTTCGGCCGTGGAGGCCAGGTCAGGGCGGGAGCTCATCGACGGATTTTATCGGGCAGGGCTGGGGCGCACACTTTGGGCGCAAAGCGCGGAGAACATTCAGTAGCATCGCGCATGTCCTCGCTCGATCTCACGCTGATGTATTTGCTGGCTGCGGTGATCGGCGTGGTCGTGTGCCGCTACTTCAAGCTGCCGCCGATGCTGGGCTACCTGTCGGCCGGCGTGCTGATCGGACCGCACGCATTCGCCCTCGCCCAGAACTCCGAGGGCATCCAGCACCTGGGCGAGTTCGGCGTCGTTTTCCTGATGTTCGTGATCGGGCTGGAATTCAGCCTGCCCAAGCTGCGGACCATGCGCAAGCACGTGTTCGGCCTGGGCCTGCTTCAGGTGATGCTGACCATCGGGATCGCGATGGCCGGCGCATTGCTGATCGCCCACTGGTTGCCACCGAGCTGGCGCCTGGGCTGGAAGACCGCGTTCGTGCTGTCCGGCGCGCTCACGATGAGCAGCACCGCGATCGTCGTCAAGCTGATGGCGGAACGCCTCGAACTCGACAGCGAGCACGGCAAGCGCGTGATGGGCGTGCTGCTGTTCCAGGATCTCGCAGTGGTGCCCTTGCTGGTGCTGATTCCCGCACTCGGCGCGCCACCGGAAACGCTTCTGAAAGCACTGGGCTTCGCGCTGCTGAAGGCCACCTTCCTGATCGCGGTCCTGCTGTACGGCGGGCCTCGCGTGATGCGCTGGTGGTTGACGCTCGTCGCGCGGCGGCGCAGCGAGGAGCTGTTCATGCTCAACCTGCTGCTGGTCACGCTGGGGCTGGCATGGCTCACCGAGCTGGCGGGGCTGAGCCTGGCGCTGGGCGCGTTCGTCGCCGGCATGCTGGTGTCGGAGACGGAGTTCAAGCACCAGGTGGAAACGGACATCCGGCCCTTTCACGACGTGCTGCTGGGGCTCTTCTTCATCACGATCGGGATGTCGCTCGATTGGCACGTCGTCGTGGACCGCTGGTTGCTGGTCGCCGTGCTGCTCTTGCTGCCCCTGAGCTTCAAGCTCGTGCTGGTGACGGTACTGGCCCGCTGGCTGGGTGCAACCACCGGCGTCTCGCTGCGCACCGGCCTCTACCTGGCACAGGCGGGCGAGTTCGGCTTCGTGCTGCTGGCGCTGGCCCAGGGGAAGAATCTGCTGCCGCAGTGGCTGGTCAACCCGGTCCTGGCCTCGATGGTGCTGTCGATGCTGTCGACGCCCTTCATCATCATGTACAGCAACCGGATCGTGCGGAAGCTGGTGGCGAGCGACTGGCTGCAGCAGTCGTTGCAGATGACGACGATCGCGCGCAAGACGATCAATACCGCACAGCACGTCATCATCTGCGGGTACGGGCGCTGCGGACAGAACCTCGCCCGCGTGCTGGAGCGCGAGGGCATCCCCTACCTGGCGCTGGACCTGGACCCGGATCGCGTCCGCCAGGCCACCGCGGCAGGCGATTCGGTGGTGTTCGGGGACGCGGCGCGCCTGCAGGCGCTGATGGCGGCCGGCCTGGCGCGCGCCAGCGCGGTGGTCGTGACCTATCAGGACGTGCCGGGCGCCCTCAAGGTGCTGGCCAACACGCGTGCCCATGCGCCGCAGGTGCCGGTGATCGTGCGCACGCAGGACGACCGCGATCTGGAGAAACTGCAGGCCGCCGGCGCGACGGAAGTGGTGCCCGAGGCGATCGAGGGTTCGCTGATGCTGGCGAGCCACGCCCTCGCACTGGTCGGCGTGCCGATGCGGCGCGTGATCCGGGTGGTGCAGGACCAGCGGGATGCGCGCTACAACCTGCTGCGCGGATACTTCCACGGCGCCGATGACGACAACGCCGACGAAGTCGACCACGAGCGGCTCAACACCTTCACGCTGTCGGACGGTGCCCGCGCGATCGGCCAGCCGCTGGCGCGGCTCGCCTTGCATGCCCTGGGGGTGCGCGTCGCGAGCCTGCGACGCCGCGACGGCAAGGCGGCCGACGCCAACGACGACACGGTGCTGGCGGACGGCGATACGCTGGTGCTGTCAGGCAAGCCCGGCGCGTTGGCCATGGCGATCGACAAGCTGCAGAAGGGTTGATCCGCGGATCAGTTGAGCAGCGTCGGGTTGCGCTTCTCTTCGTCGATCTGCTGCTGGCGTCGGACGGCCTCGCACTGCGCGTGCGACTTGTAGTCTGCCTTGGCGCACTGCGCCGCCATGCATCGGGCGCGCGCGAAGAAGTTCAGGCCTGCGCATAGCGACTGCGGATTCGCAAGCGCCACAGGCTCCGGTGCGGGCTGCGGCGCAGGTTCCGGCGCGGCTGCCACGGCCGGCGCCGGCGCGGGCGCCACGGCGGATGTCGGCTTGCGAGGCTTCGGCGCCGCCGCGGCGACGGGCTTCGCGGGCTCGGCAGGCGATGGCTCGGCCACGGGTGCAGGCGCGGGCGCAGGTGCGATCTGGACCGGTTCGGCCACTTGCACGGCAGCCGGCGGCGCTGCTGCCGGTTCGACGGGAGCTGGCGCGGGAAGCTCCTTCGCCACGGCCGGCACGGCCGAGTTGCGGGAGTTGTAGACGTAGCCCCAGCCCACCGCGACGAGGACGACCACGGCGATCAGCACGCTCCAGGTGCCGAGTCGGCGCGCCAGCGATGGGGGCTTGTCGACGGTTTTCAGCGAACGCGACGAGCGCCTGGATGAAGACCGGCGGACGCCTCGGGGCGGCAGCGCGGAGGGAGGGAGCGGAGGCGACGTTGCCTTCCGGGGGCGGGCGATCGTCGTGTCGCCGGCCGAGCCAGCCGCTGCCGGCGGAGGGAGGAAAGGATCGAAGAGGCGCTCCGAAGCAACGTCGGCGTGATACGCCATGCGCTGCGTCGCAGGCCACTCGTCATCGATGTTCGGCAGGGTGCCGGCAGTTACCGCGACACGTCGGGGCGCCGGCACGGAAACGGGGACCGCGACGTTCAACCGCCGTCCACAACCCTTGCAGAACTTGCCATCTTCGCGATTCGCAATACTGCAGTCGGCGCACACCAGGGCCATCTTGGGGGCCTGCGCTCAGGTCACTGCGACCCGCTTGGGCTTGTTCACCATGCGCCTCGCGATCACGGCGCCGAGAGCCATGGCGAGTTCGAGGGCCAGAGTCGGCTGGCGGTTCGACATTTCGGCGAAGCGAATGGCGGTGAGCCGCCAGACGCGGGCAGAGCCCGTCGCCACCACATTGGCAGAACGCGGGAGGCGCGAGAAGAACGCGCCTTCGCCGACCACCGATCCGGGGTTGAGGATCGCCAGTTGCATCTGGCCCCTGTCGCCGATCAGATGGACGCTGAGCGCGCCGCTTTCGATGAAGAAGAGGGTACGGTCGTTCGCGCCCTGGTCGATCAGCACCTGTCCCGCCGACAGGTCGAAGGGCTGCAGGTAGCCGGCCAGTGTTTCCCATTGCTGCGCGTTGAACGCCGGCGCAAAGGCGTCATAGCTGGTGTTTTGCGCGACGGCGCGGCAAAGATCCTGAATGCTGGATGACATTGTTGTAAGCCCTGCTGTGGTGCGAGTATCCGCGAAACCGCAAATGAGTGGTGACACATATCACACAAACTCACATTGTTGGCGCTTATTTGCCAATACAGAAGCGGGAAAAGATGACCCCGAGCAGGTCGTCTGCGCCGAATTCGCCGGTGATCTCATTGAGTGCGTTCTGCGCGAGCCGCAGCTCCTCGGCCAGCAGATCCAGGGATTGGGCACGCGCAGCCAGATGCTCAGCGGCCACGGTAATGTGGTGATCGACGCGCGACAGCGCCTGCACATGGCGCGCCCTGGCGAGATAGACGCCTTCCGGCACGGATTGCCATCCCGCCACTTCCAGCAGCCGGCGCCGCAGCGCCTCGATGCCGAAGCCGGTCTTGGCGGACAGGCTGATGCCGGATCCCGGGTTGGCGTGGGGCGCCGCGTCGAACTTGCTCCAGATGTCGATCACCGGCACGCTGTCGGGCAACCTGGTCGCCAGCAGGCGCGCGATTTCCTCGTCGGCCTCCGCGTAGTCGCCCAGAGCCGAACGCGTCAGGTCGTGGAGAAACAGCACGGCATCCGCGCCCTCGATCTGCCCCCATGCGCGGGCGATGCCGATCTGCTCGACCTCGTCGACGCTGTCGCGCAGGCCCGCCGTGTCGACCACGTGAAGGGGCACGCCCTGGATCTGGATCGTCTGCGAGACCACGTCGCGCGTGGTGCCGGCGACTGAACTCACGATGGCCAGCTCGGCGCCTGCCAGCGCATTGAGCAGGGAGCTCTTGCCCGCGTTGGGCTGCCCTGCGATCACGACCTTGATGCCTTCGCGCAACAGCGCGCCCTGGCGCGCGCGCTGCTGCACCGCGTCCAACTGCACCTTCAGCGTCGCCAGTTGGCCGATGGCATCGGCTTCCTGGAGGAAGTCGATCTCCTCGTCGGGGAAGTCGAGGGTGGCTTCGACCAACATCCGCAGCCGCACGAGCGCATCGAGCAAGGTGTGGATTTCCTGCGAGAACGCACCCGAGAGCGAACGGCCGGCGCTGCGGGCGGCGGCCTCGGTGCTGGCGTCGATCAAGTCTGCAATTGCTTCGGCCTGGGCCAGGTCGATCTTTCCGTTGAGGAAGGCGCGCTGGCTGAACTCGCCGGGCTCGGCCACGCGCAAGCCTGCGAGGCGGGGCTGACCGGTGGCGAGATCGACTTCCTCGGCCGCCTCCAGGCAGCGCGCGAGCAGCAATTGCAGCACCACCGTGCCGCCGTGCGCCTGCAACTCGAACACGTCTTCACCGGTGAAGGAGTGCGGCGCCGGGAAGTGGATGGCGAGTCCGTGGTCGATAGGTGCGCCCAGCGCATCGCGAAAGGGCAGGTAGGTGGCCTCTCGCGGCTTCAACGGGCGACCGCAGATCGCGGCGATGAGCGGCGCCATCTGCACGCCGGACACCCGAACGATCCCGACGGCGCCGCGGCCGGAAGCCGTGGCAATGGCAACGATCGGATCGGTGGTGCGCGCGAGCATGAAGGGATTCTTTCAGCAAAAAGGGCCGCTTTCGCGGCCCTTGATCAAGACGTCGGGGAAGACGCCTACTTCTTGCCAAGCACGCCCAGGCGCTTGTTGATGAACCACTGCTGAGCGATCGACAGCACGTTGTTGGTGATCCAGTACAGCACCAGGCCGGCCGGGAAGAAGATGAACATCACGCTGAAGGCCAGCGGCATGATCCACATCAGCTTGGCCTGCATCGGGTCCGGCGGCGTCGGGTTGAGCCAGGTCTGGAACAGCGAGGTCGCGGTCATCACCACGGGCAGGATGAACCACGGGTCCGGTGCCGAGAGATCCTGGATCCAGAGAATCCAGGGCGCGTGGCGCATCTCGACGGACGAGAGCAGCACCCAGTACAGCGCGATGAACACGGGGATCTGAATCACGATCGGGAAGCAGCCACCCATCGGGTTGACCTTCTCCTCGCGATAGATCCGCATCATTTCCTGCTGCATTTCCTGCGGCTTGTCCTTGAGCCGCTCGCGCATTTCCATGATCTTCGGATTGATGGCCTTCATCTTGGCCATGCTGGCGTAGGCCTTGGCGTTGAGCCAGTAGAAGGCTGCCTTCAGCAGGACCACCAGGGCCACGATCGCCCAGCCCCAGTTGCCCAGGATGCCGTGCAGCTGGTTCAGCAGCCAGTACAGCGGCTTGGAGATGATCGCGAAGATGCCGTAGTCCTTGACGAGATCGAGGCCGGGGGCGATGGCTTCCAGCTTCTTTTCTTCCTCGGGGCCGGCGAACAGGTTGCTTTCGATCGTGTGCGCCGCACCGGGCGCCAGCTTCGGCACCTGGAGCACCATCGCGACCGAGAACAGGTTGTTGCCGAGATCTGCCACGCGGAATTCGCGCTTGATGGCCTCGCTGCCCGGCACGTTGAGCAACCAGGCCGACACGAAGTAGTGCTGCACCATCGCCACCCAGCCGTCGTTGGCGGGGGCCGGCAACTCGACCTTGCCCTTGGCGATGGCCGAGAACTCGATCTTCTGGAACTTCTTCTGTTCGGTGTAGATGGCCGGGCCGGTGAAGGTGTTGGTGCCGAACATCGTGCCGGCGGCCACCGTGCCGTGGCGCACGAACTGCAGGTAGAGCTGCGCGTCGCGCGGCTGGTCGCTCACGTTGACGATCTGGTGCTTGACGTGGATCGAGTAGTCGCCGCGCTGGAACACGTAGGTCTTGACGTACTTCATGCCGCCCACGGGCTGCGACTCGAAGGCCACTTCCAGGGTGTTCTGGCCGTCGGCCAGCTGGCGCGGCCCGGGCCGCGCGGTCATCAGCGTCAGGTGGTTGGGGAAGCGATCACCGGTGTCGATGGTGTTCAGCAGGCCGGTCTGGGCGACATAGCGGGTCGCGGGCGAGCCGTTTTCCATCAGCGTGACGGGGCGGACCTCGTTTTCAGCGACGGGAAGGCCGACCAGGCGCCGGAACCATTCGACCAGCCCATGGTTGTTGGTCTGGTCGAGGAATTTCAGCAACTGCAGTTCCGACAGGGTGCCGCCTTCGCCGTCGATCACCGCCTTGAAGACGTCAGTGGAGACAGTCACCTTCTCGCCGATGGCCGGGGCCACGCCTTGCGCAGGCACGGCACCGCTTGCGGGCGCGGCAGCAGCGGGAACGCCATTGGCGGAGGTTGCAGCCGGCGCGACCGGCTGGTTCGCGGGTGCGGCCGTATGGGTCGAAGGAAGGAAAGTCGGCTTGTGGCCGTTGTAGACCTGCCATTGGTCCCACAGCAGCACCAGCGAGAAACCAAAAATCACCCACAGGATGGTGCGGCGGATATCGTTCATGAAGAAGACTTCTTGTCGTCGGAAGTAAGAAAGGCGAACAGCGAACCCGATCGTGCAGTCGGGCGCTGTGCCTTCGGGGGGACCGGATCATGGCCGCCATCGCACCAGGGCTGGCATCGGGCGATCCGGCGCAGCGTGAGATAGCTGCCGGTGGCCGCGCCGTGCTGCTCGAGCGCGGCGATGGCATAGACGGAACAGGTGGGCTCGAAACGGCAGGACTGGCCGAGCCAGGGGCTCAGCAACAGTCGGTAGGCCTTCACGAGGCCGATGAGCAGGCGCCGCATCATGCGCGCGCCGCGGCGGCCCGCTGCAGCAGTTGCTGCAGTTCGGCCCTGACGGCGGCCTTCAGTTTGTCGGACGTCGCGCTCACGAATTCCTTGCGATCGAAACCCGCGCGCAGGCGCACGACGTGCGCGGCCTGCGGCAACGAAGCTTCGGACGCGGCTGCGCTCACGGTATAGATCTGGCGTTTGATCGCGTTGCGGGTGACCGCACGGCGGGCCCAGCGTTTGGGAACCATGGCTCCGAGCCACACGTCCTGCTTTTCGAACAGGGGTGCGGCGCCGGACGGGGCGTCCAGCGCACAACGGTGCAGTGCGAAGTGGGCTGTGCGCGCCACGGTGGCACCTGCGAGTACGGCCTGGAATTGCGCGCGGGTCTTGAGCCGCTGCATGGAAGCCAACCGCAAGTCGCCGTCAGCGCGTGAAGGCGGTTGCGATATGACTGGCAACGGCGCCGGCGTGCCGTCAGACGGCGAGGCGCTTGCGGCCCTTGGCGCGGCGTGCGTTGATGACGGCACGGCCGCCGCGGGTCTTCATGCGGACGAGAAAGCCGTGGGTACGGGCGCGGCGGACTTTGGATGCTTGGTAAGTGCGTTTCATGATGGTTTTCCTGATTCACCGGCTGGCCGGCAGTTTTCCCCGGCGAGATCCGAGATACCCCGAAACACACAAAGAGGCTTTCAGGGAAACCCGCGATTATCGCAAACATTCGGGCCGACGACAATCCCGGGCAGTTTCCACACCCTCTCGGCCTCCGTTGACATGGTGTGGATAAGTTTTTGACAAGTTAGAATCCTGGGCGCATCGCGGGTGCGACTATCCACAACACGAACACGACAAATGGCTGAGGGACAAACCACTTTTCAGAGCACCCATGCCGGGTGACGGCGTCGGTGACAGCCTTTGGCAGGCCTGCGTCGAGCAACTCGCGCAGGAGTTGTCCGAACAGCAATTCAACACCTGGATCAAGCCGCTGACCGCCAAGGTCGCGGACGATCTTTCGCGGGTCACGGTCTTCGTGGCCAACCGCTTCAAGCTCGACTGGATCCGGGCCCAGTACGCCGGCAAGATTGCCGCCATGGCGGAGAAGCTCTACGGCCAGCCGGTACTCATTGAGTTAGCGCTCGCTCCTCGGGAAATCGTCAACAGGCCTGTGTCCATGGCCGTCGTTGCCGAGACCGATGTGCCGCGCGAAATGGTCAGCTCCGGTGAGGATGCGAGCGCCGCGGCCTTCAAGAACCGCCTGAATTCGGGGCTCACTTTCGACACGCTCGTGGAGGGCACCGCGAACCGCATGGCGCGTGCGGCGGCCATGCACGTGGCGGGCATGCCGGGGCATCTCTACAACCCCTTGTTCATCTACGGCGGCGTCGGCCTGGGCAAGACCCACCTGATGCACGCGGTGGGCAACCGGCTGCTTGCCGACCGGCCCGATTCCAAAGTTCTCTACATCCACGCGGAGCAATTTGTATCCGATGTGGTCAAAGCCTATCAGCGCAAGACTTTCGACGAGTTCAAGGAGCGTTATCACTCGCTCGACCTGCTGCTGATCGACGACGTCCAGTTCTTCGCCAACAAGGACCGGACGCAGGAAGAGTTCTTCAACGCCTTCGAGGCCCTTCTCGCGAAGAAGTCGCACATCGTCATGACGAGCGACACCTATCCGAAGGGCCTGGCCGACATCCACGAGCGCCTGGTGTCGCGATTCGATTCGGGCCTGACGGTCGCGATCGAGCCGCCCGAGCTCGAGATGCGCGTCGCCATCCTGATCAACAAGGCGCGCGCCGAAAGCGCCGAGATGCCCGAGGAAGTCGCCTTCTTCGTCGCGAAGAACGTGCGCTCCAACGTGCGCGAGCTCGAAGGCGCGCTGCGCAAGATCCTGGCGTACTCGCGCTTCAACCAGAAGGAGATCTCGATCGCACTGGCGCGCGAGGCGCTGCGCGACCTGCTGTCGATCCAGAACCGGCAGATCTCGGTCGAGAACATTCAAAAGACCGTCGCCGACTATTACAAGATCAAGGTCGCCGACATGTACTCGAAGAAGCGCCCGGCCTCGATCGCCCGGCCGCGCCAGATCGCGATGTACCTCGCCAAGGAACTGACCCAGAAGAGCCTGCCGGAAATCGGCGAGCTCTTCGGCGGCCGTGACCACACCACCGTCTTGCATGCGGTGCGGAAGATTTCGGGCGAGCGCCAGCAGCTCACCGAACTCAACCAGCAACTGCACGTGCTGGAGCAGACGCTCAAGGGCTGATGGATGAAGGCGCTACGCAGATTCGCCAACCGCTGTCAAAGGACAACTCTGTGAGCAGTTCTGGCACAAGGCGGGCCTTGTCCACAGGCCCGGCGCGCGGCGCGAAGTTGTTCGCCCCGGCGCGACAGCACCGGAGCGCGGCTGCGCACAGCCTGCCGGACGCGGCAAGTGCCTGTCACGAAAGCGGAAAATCGCCCTGTCCACAGGTCAGCGCGTCCCTTATCTACTACTACTAATTTGAATTAAAGAAATAAAGGAAGAGGTAAGACATGATCGTTTTGAAGGCAACACAAGACAAAGTCCTCGGCGCGCTGCAGTCGGTGGCGGGTATCGTGGAGCGGCGCCACACGCTGCCCATCCTGGCCAACGTGCTCATCCGCAAGACCGGCGGACAACTGCAGCTCACCACCAGCGACCTCGAGATCCAGATCCGCACGCACGCCGAGCTGGGTGGCGACGACGGCAACTTCACGACGACCATCGGCGCGCGCAAGCTGATCGACATCCTGCGCACCATGCCCTCCGACCAGACGGTGAGCCTCGAATCGAGCGCGAGCAAGCTGGTGCTCAAGGGCGGCAAGAGCCGCTTCACGCTGCAATCGCTTCCGGCCGAGGACTTCCCGCTGGTGCAGGAATCCGCCAACTTCGGCCCCGTGTTCAGCGTGCCGCAGAAGACGCTCAAGGACCTGCTGGGACAGGTGTCCTTCGCGATGGCGGTGCACGACATCCGCTACTACCTCAACGGCATCCTGTTCGTGGCCGAAGGCAAGCAACTGAGCCTGGTGGCGACCGACGGCCACCGCCTGGCCTTTGCCTCCGCCACGCTCGACGTCGAAGTGCCGCGCCAGGAAGTCATCCTGCCGCGCAAGACGGTGCTGGAAATGCAGCGCCTGCTGTCCGACGCCGAGGGCGCGATCGAGATGCAGTTCGCGAACAACCAGGCCAAGTTCAGCTTCGGCGGCATGGAGTTCGTCACCAAGCTGGTCGAGGGCAAGTTCCCCGACTACAACCGCGTGATCCCCAAGAACCACAAGAACACCGTGACGCTGGGTCGCGCGCCGCTGCTGGCCAGCCTGCAGCGCACCGCGATCCTGACCAGCGAGAAGTTCAAGGGCGTACGGCTCAACATCGAGCCCGGCACCCTGCGCATCGCGTCGAACAACGCCGAGCAGGAAGAAGCGCAAGATGAGCTCGACATCGACTACGGCGGCGACGCCATCGAGATCGGCTTCAACGTGACCTACCTGATCGATGCGCTCGCCAACATGAGCCAGGACATGGTGAAGATGGACTTCGCCGATTCCAACAGCTCGGTGTTGATGACGATTCCGGAGAACGCGTCGTTCAAGTACGTGGTCATGCCGATGCGCATCTAACCCCCAGGCTTGCCCACTTCGTGTGGCCGCCCACCCCCTTGCAGGGGGCAATACCAGCCGACCGGCAGAGCCGGATTGGCGGTATTTCCCGAAAATTGCGGTAGCTGCAGGCTGCCGATGAGAAAGATTCTGATGAGCGAAGACAACAAGCCGGACGTGCCGCACACCGAGCCGGTCTACACACCCGAAATCGATAGCGCGATTCCGATCGAGGTGACGCCGCCGGCTGCCGACACGTCCTATGGCGAAGGCTCCATCACGATCCTCGAAGGGCTGGAGGCCGTGCGCAAGCGGCCTGGCATGTATATCGGCGATACGTCCGACGGCACGGGCCTGCACCACCTGGTGTTCGAAGTGGTCGACAACTCGATCGACGAAGCGCTGGCGGGGTACTGCGACGACATCGTCGTGACGATCCACACCGACAACTCGATCTCCGTCACCGACAACGGCCGCGGCATCCCGACCGGCGTCAAGATGGACGACAAGCACGAGCCCAAGCGCTCGGCGGCGGAGATCGCGCTCACCGAACTGCACGCGGGCGGCAAGTTCAACCAGAACAGCTACAAGGTCTCCGGCGGCCTTCACGGCGTGGGCGTGAGCTGCGTGAACGCGCTCAGCAAGATGCTGCGCCTCACCGTGCGCCGCGAAGGCAAGGTGCACACGCTGGAGTTCAGCAAGGGCTTCGTGCAGAACCGCATCGTCGAGACGGTCGATGGCGTCGAGGTGTCGCCAATGAAGGTAACCGGTGAGACCGAGAAGCGCGGCACCGAGGTGCACTTCCTGCCCGACACGGAAATCTTCAAGGAAAACGCCGATTTCCACTATGAGATCCTGAGCAAGCGCCTGCGCGAACTGAGCTTCCTGAACAACGGCGTGCGCATCCGGCTGCTCGACGAGCGCACCGGCAAGGAAGACGACTTCTCGGGCGCCGGCGGCGTCAAGGGCTTCGTCGAGTTCATCAACAAGGGCAAGACGGTCCTTCACCCCAACGTCTTCTATGCGACGGGCGAGAAGCCGGCCGACACCTACGGCGGGATTCCCGGCACGCACATCGGCGTCGAAGTCGCGATGCAGTGGAACAGCGGCTACAACGAGCAGGTGCTGTGCTTCACCAACAACATCCCGCAGCGCGACGGCGGCACCCACCTGACCGGCCTGCGCGCCGCAATGACCCGGGTCATCAATAAGTACATCGAAGAGAACGAGCTGGCCAAGAAGGCCAAGGTCGAAGTCACCGGCGACGACATGCGCGAAGGCCTGTGCTGCGTGCTGAGCGTGAAAGTGCCCGAGCCCAAGTTCTCCAGCCAGACCAAGGACAAGCTGGTGTCGAGCGAGGTGCGCGCACCGGTGGAAGACATCGTCGGCCGCCTGCTGACCGATTACCTGCAGGAACGGCCCAACGACGCGAAGATCATCTGCGGCAAGATCGTCGAAGCGGCCCGCGCGCGCGAAGCCGCCCGCAAGGCGCGCGAAATGACGCGCCGCAAGGGCGTGCTCGATGGCATGGGCCTGCCCGGCAAGCTCGCCGATTGCCAGGAAAAGGACCCGGCGCTGTGCGAGGTCTACCTGGTGGAGGGTGATTCCGCCGGCGGCTCCGCCAAGCAGGGCCGCGACCGGAAGTTCCAGGCCATCCTGCCGCTGCGAGGCAAGATCCTGAACGTCGAGAAGGCGCGCTACGAAAAGCTGCTGACCAGCAACGAAATCCTGACCATGATCACCGCGCTCGGCACCGGCATCGGCCGCGCGGGCGCGACGACCTCGGGCGGCGGCGCGGACGACTTCAACGTCGCCAAGCTGCGCTACCACCGGATCATCATCATGACCGACGCCGACGTGGACGGCGCCCACATCCGCACGCTGCTGCTGACCTTCTTCTATCGGCAGATGCCGGAACTGGTCGAGCGCGGCCACATCTACATCGCGCAACCGCCGCTCTACAAGGTCAAGGTCGGCAAGGAAGAGCAGTACCTCAAGGACGGCCCGGCGCTCGACGCCTTCCTGCTGAAGGTCGCGCTGAAGGATGCGAGCGTCATGACCGGCGGCGCCAACCCGACCACGCTCACCGGCGACACGCTGGCCGAGCTGGCGCGCAAGCACCAGTTGGCCGAAGCCGTCATTGCGCGCCTGGGCGTGTTCCTCGACGCAGCGGCCCTGCGCGCGATCGCCGATGGCGTGTCGCTCGACCTCGACACCACGCCCGGCGCCGAGGCTTCGGCCGTCGCGCTGCAGAACAAGCTGCGTGAACTCAACACCACCGGCGCCCCGGCCGATGTGTCGAGCGAGTTCGATGCGCGCACCGACAAGCCGCTGCTGCGCATCAGCCGCCGCCACCACGGCAACATCAAGAGCAGCGTGCTGACGCAGGACTTCGTGCACGGCGCAGACTATGCCGCGCTGGCCGAAGCCGCCAAGACCTTCCGCGACCTGCTGGGCGAGGGCGCCGTGGTCAAGCGCGGCGAGGGCGAGCGAGCCAAGGAAGAAAAGGTCAGCGATTTCCGCGAGGCCATGCGCTGGCTCATCGGCCAGGCCGAGAACGCGACTGCCCGCCAGCGCTACAAGGGGCTGGGCGAGATGAATCCCGAGCAGCTGTGGGAAACCACCATGGACCCGAACGTGCGGCGCCTGCTGCGCGTGCAGATCGATGACGCGATCGAGGCGGATCGCGTGTTCACGATGCTGATGGGGGACGAGGTGGAGCCGCGGCGGGAGTTCATCGAGCAGAACGCGTTGCGGGCGGCCAATATCGACGTCTAGTCTCCCGTTCGGCAAGGTATGCGGCCGGAACTGCGGGCAATGGGCCTGCGCCTTGTTCATGCTGCGGCCGCGGCCTCTCTGATGTGTCCCGCCGCTGCAGCCGACGCGCCAGCGCAGGCACTGAGCCAGGACTACGGCTGCATGGCCTGCCACGGCCTGGTCCGCAAGCAGGTCGGCCCGGGCTTCGCGCAGATCGCGGCGCGCTACCGCAACGACCCGGGGGCGCCCACCCAACTCGCCACCAAGATCCGCAACGGCAGCGTCGGAAACTGGGGCCGCGTCATCATGCCGCGGCAATCCAGGGTCACCGATTCGGATGCGAAGGCGCTGGCCGAGTGGGTTCTGTCCCAGCCCTCACCGCCCTGACGCAGCCAGCGACACGCCGCCCGGTGCCCGGCCCAGGGCAGCGACGATTGCCGCAGCGACCAGCACGAGCGCACCGCTCAGCATCATGGTGTTCGAGATGCCATAGGCATCGACGGTGACGCCGCCCAGCAGCGCACCCGAAGCGATCGCCACCTGGAACCCGCTCACGAGCAGTGCCTGCCCGGCCTCGGGCGCATCGGGCACGGCCTCCAGCATCCATCCGGTCAGCGCGACCGGGATCAGGCCGAAGGCCACGCCCCAGATCACGACCACCGCGCCCGCCGCCACCAGCCCGCTGCCAGCCACCGTCGACAGCAGCAGCGCCGCCGCGAGCAGCCCGGCTGCCAGCAAGGTCGCGGTGCGCACGCTGCGCGCCACCAGGCTTCCGCCGATGAAGGTGCCGACGAAGCCGGCCGCTCCATAGGTCAGCAGCAGCGCCGTCACGGCCCCCGGTCCAAGGCCGAAGACTTGCTGCAGCAGCGGCTTGAGGTACGTGTACGCGCCGAAGTGCCCCGCGATCAGGAAGAGCACGGTCAAGAGCCCGACCTGCGCCATGCGGCGTGTCAGCGGCGTGAGCAGGTCACGCGGCCGGATGGCGCGGGCGGGCGGCATGGCGGGCAGCAGCCACATCTGCACCAGCAGCACGCCGGCCGCCAGCAGCCCAGTGATACCGAAGGCTGCGCGCCAACCGGCGAGGTTGCCGACCAGCGCGCCGGCCGGGACGCCGAACACGGTGGCCACCGAGATGCCCGCGAGGACGAGCGACATGGCCCGCGCCTGCGAGACGGCTGGCACCAATTGGGTGGCCGCGCTCGGCGCAAAGGTCCAGAAGCCGCCCACGCACAGGCCGAGCAGCAGTCGGGCGACGAGCATGGTGGCGAAGTTGGGCGCGAAGGCGGCCAGCACGTTCGATGCGACCAGCAGCGCAGTCAGCCACACCATCACGGTGCGCCGGTCCAGCCGGCCCGATGCGACGATCAACGCGGGCCCCGCGAAGGCCGCAAGCACGCCCGGCATCGTGACCATCAGTCCGGCCGTGCCGTCGGAGACCTGGAGGCCGGCGCCGATGTCGGTCAGCAGGCCGATCGGCAGGAATTCGGTCGTCACCATCGCGAAGGTGCCGACGGCGATGGAGCCGACCGCGAGCCAGGCGGATCGCGGCGTCCCGGCGCTATCGGTTTCAGAGGCCAGCGCATCGGCGCAGGTCGTGCAGGGTGCGTTCATCGAGAAGTCCTGGAAAAAAGGCCGCTGGCGGCACAGGCGCCGGCGGCTTCGTTGGGGAGCACGGAGTTTGGACGCGGTTCGCCGCCTCCGAAGGCCGCTGCGGGAACATCTCAATTTCCGCTTTGCCAACAATTGGAAAGCGACGTTGCTTATGCGTTTTTCGACACCCGCCGGGTGCGGGGGCGCTCGAGAATCCGCGTAAACGCTATTCCTAGCCCGACTCTTGCTAAGCAAAATCAGCGGCGGCCAGACGCCAATTTCGAGCAAGAGGACAGCACAGCGATGAACCCGATCCGGTTTTGGCGGCCCGTGGCGGCCTTGGCAATCTTTGGCGCGTTCGCCCCAGCCCATGCGCTGACGAACCCGCCCATCCGGATGGCCCAGGGCATCGAGTACATGTGCGGCGGAAAGAGCAGCGACGAGGCTGCCTTCATGCAGACGGTCTCGCCACGCTGGGCGGCCACCTTCGAGTTCGGCGTCAGCCGTGCGAAGCCGGGCATTGCATTTCCCTCCGACGTGAAAGTCTCGGTGCGCGAGCGCTATACGGGCAGGCCGGTCATGGAAGCCTCGACCGGCGCGCCCTTCATGCTCGCCCGGCTCGATCCCGGCGCCTACGAGGTCGAGGCATCGATGGGCGGCGTCACGCTCAGGCAACCGCTGGTGGTGTTCAACGGCACGGCATCCAGGGCGGTGTTCATGTGGCCGTCGAATGTCGATTTCGCCGCGGCGATGGGCCGGCCGCGGCCGGAGCACCAGGCTTCGGTGAATACCGGCGACTAAGTCGTCCGTCCGATCAGGTTCTCCTAAGAATTGCTGCGGATAGTTGGCCGCGTGAGTTTCTTCATGCCCATTCGAGCAAAGGACACAGCGATGAGAACCCAGCGGATCTGGAAGCCCGTGGCCACCCTCGCCATCGGCGGCGCGTCACTGTTCGGTGTATTGGCGGCGCACGCCGTCTTCAACCCGCCCATTCACATGGCGAACGGCATCGAATACATGAGCGGCGGCGTGAGCAGCGACGAGGCGGAATTGATGGAGACCGTCGCGCCACGGTGGCCCGCCACCTTCGAGTTCTCGATCCGCGACCGCAAGCCGTCGGATTTCGCCGGCGAGGTGCTGGTGACGGTGCGAAACGCCTCGGGCGAGCCGGTGCTGAGCCGCGTCGTGGCCGATGGCCCGTTCATGGTGGTGCGTCTCGACCCGGGCCGCTACGAAGTCGAAGCCACGCTCTCTGGCCAGACGATGAAGCAGCAGGTGGAGATCATCGCGGGCAGCGGCACACGCACGCTTTTCGTGTGGCCGGCGGGGACCAGTGTCAGCGCGCATTCCTGACGACCGAAAATAGCCGCCTTCGAGGTGGCATGCACCTTGAATGTCGAGCGAATCGCTCGCACATGGTGTGTCCGGGCACGTGCCCGTCTTCAAGGCCCTGATGCCGCTTCGTCCCCTGATTGTTCTCACCACCCTGCTGCACGTGTACATGGGCCTGCGCCTGCTGCCTTCGCTCTCGGGCTCGGCGAGCGGATGGTGGCTGCTGCTGCTTGCGCTGGTGGTGTCGGCCGCGACCATGCCGCTGCCCTTTGCCGGCATGCGTTCCGGGCGCCGGCAGTTCGCCGACGGATGGAAATGGATCGGCCTGCTGAGCATGGGCTGGTTCTCGTCGATGTTCGTCCTCACCCTGGCGCGCGACGCCGGATTGCTCCTGGCCTGGCTGGCGTCGCTACCGCTCGGTACGACGATCGACTGGCCGCGTTGGCGGGTCGCCAGCGCCGCCGCGGTGCCGCTGCTGGCCACGGCGATCACGCTGATCGGCTTCCTCAACGCACGGCGCACGGCCGGCGTGGTGCGCGTCGACGTGCCGATCCGCAACCTGCCATCGGCGCTGGACGGCTTCACGATCGCGCAACTCAGCGACATCCACGTGGGGCCGACCATCAAGCGCGGCTACATCCAGCGCATTGTCGATGCGGTCAACGGCCTCGGGGCCGACATGGTCGCGATCACGGGCGACCTGGTCGATGGCACCGTCCAGGAACTCCGCGAGCACATCGCACCGCTGCGGGGACTGCGGGCGAAGCACGGCACCTTCGTGGTGACGGGCAACCATGAGTACTACGCGGGCGCGCACGCATGGATCGCCGAGCTGCGCCGGCTCGGCTTGCGCGTGCTGCTCAACGAGCACGTGGTGCTCCAGACGCGCAATGTGAGCGGCGCGCAGACCGACGAGGAGGTGCTCGAAAGTGCCCTCGTGGTCGCCGGCGTGACCGACTACACGGCGGTGCATTTCGACGCGGCGCATGCGAGCGATCCGCACGGGGCAGTGCACGACGCGCCGCCGCTGGTGCACACGCGCGTGCTGCTGGCGCACCAGCCCCGCAGCGCAACCGCCGCGGCCGACGCGGGCTATCACCTGCAGTTGTCGGGCCACACGCACGGCGGCCAGTTCTTTCCGTGGAACCTCTTCGTGCCGCTGCAGCAGCCTTTCACGGCGGGGCTGCACAAGCTGCGCGACATGTGGGTCTATACGAGCCGGGGCACCGGCTACTGGGGGCCGCCGAAGCGCTTCGGCGCACCGTCGGAGATCACCTTGCTCCGGCTGGTGCCCGCGCGTTGAGCGTCAGGCCGGCTTGATGTTGCGCGCCGTGCCGAGGAGCGTGGCGCACAGCGTTTCCTCACCGTCGGAATCGACCGCGAACACATCCGCCGCGCACACGGTCAACAGCTTGCCCGCGCTCACGACACGGCCACGCGCCCGCACGGCAGTGCCGACGGCGGGCGCCACCAGCTTCAGCGAAGTGTCGATGGTGGCGTTGCTCCAACCCTCGGGCAGCACGCTGCCTGCCGCGGCGACGGCCGCGAAATCGGCGACCGCGAAGACCGGCGTGGCCTGAAGCTGGCCGGGCCTGAAGGTGAAGGCCTCGGCGATCGGCATCTCGATCTCGATCCGGCCCGGCGCCATCTGAGTGAAGCGCAGGCCCAGCGTGCGCGCCATCGGCATGGCGAGCACGGCAGTCTCGATGCGGTGAAGCTGTGCGGTGGTCATTGCTTTTCCTTTCGGGAAGTGGGCTTGGGCCAGGGTTTGGCGGTCTTGGGCCGGTCGCGCTGCCTGGCCTCCTGCTCGCGCAGCCACGACACATGGTCGATCACCTGCGCACGCAGGGCCTGGAGTTCGGCGATCTCCCGATCCAGCGCAGCCGCGCGCTCGTGCAGAGCCTCCGTCATGGTCTGGAAGCTGAGGCGGCCGGCGCGGTAGGCCGGCAGAAGCTCACCGATCGCCTGCAGCGAGAAGCCGATGCGCCGCGACATGGCGATGAACACCACCTCGCGCCGCATCGATTCCGGATAGTCGCGATAGCCTGACGCCGTGCGCGCCGGCCGCAGCAGGCCGAGCCGTTCGTAGTGGCGCAGCGCATGCACGGTCACGCCGGCACGATGGGCGAGTTCGGAGATCCGCATGCGCCAAGGCTAGCAAGCCTCGCGCTACACGAAGCTTGTGCGTCGACGTTTTTTTGGGACTGCGGGGCCGCGATGCGGCGTCAGGCTTGCAGCAACAGGGCCAGCCGGCGCGCGTTCGAGGTCGCCTTGGCATGGATGGGCTTCAGGCCCCGCTGCACGATGCGTGCGCCGGCGCTGCTCAACTCGCTCGCCGCGGCGGCCGAGCGCATGGTGGCCGTGCCGAACGCCTCGACATGCGCTGCGGCCTGTGCTGGCGTCGTGCTCGTGGCGAGGGAGAAGAGCGCCACCCCGCTGCCCAGCCAGTGCTTGACCATGCGCTGGATCACCGCGAACTGGGTGGTGTGCATCTGGCTGGCCATGGCCGCGCCGGCCTCGCTCACGGCCGCGAGTTTTTCGTGACCCATGAGCTGAAATTCGGCAAGATCGGCATCACTGGGAGAGAGGCCCGCCTTCGCGATGCGCTCGGTGCGCATCTGGATGACGGAGCCGGACGACAGGAGCATCTCGTTGGTCTTGACTGCGACGTCGACCCACAGCATGAGCGGGTTGAAAAAGCGCGGGGAAGAGAGGCTGGGAGTCATTGGAGGGTTCTGCACGTGGTGTTCACCGACTATAGGCTTCTGGCGCGCACTTTGCTGCACTGCAACATCGATTGGGGACGCAGTCCTACTTTTCGGCACGGCGAACGCCAACTCTGACCGGGGACCAATCTTGAGATGCTTGTTACACGTAACTATCCGCAGGCCAGTCGAATGTCCAACTCATCGTCCTGCTTCAAGGCGGTCCTGTGCACGGGATGCCTGTTGCTTTCCGGCGTTGCTGCCGCTCACCGCGCGGATCAGGCGGTCGGAATCTATCTTGAAGGGGGCCAGGCGCCCCACACCGAAGGTGACACGAATGCGTTCACCATCGGTGTCGTCGTGCCCTGGAGCCATCGAGAGCCACCGGCGCCGCCCGGGGCGCTGTCGTTCTATTGGGACATCTTCCTGAGCAATTGGAGCGCGCCCGTCCCCAGCGGGCGCGAGCGCGGGAGCTATACGCAGGCCGGCGTCATTGCCAACTGGCGTTGGCGCTTCAGCCAGGGTGAGTCCCCGTGGTTCGTCGAGGCGGGCGTCGGCGGCACGGTCATGGACAGCATCTATCGCACGGCCAGCCGTGAGTTCAGCACTGCCTTCCAGTTCACCGAGCAGATCGGATTCGGACGCAACTTCGGCGCCCAGGGTGAGCACGAGTTGTCCTTCCGGTTCCAGCACTTCTCGAATGCCGGCATCAAGGAGCCGAACCCAGGCGAGAACTTCTGGCGGGTGCGCTACCTGTACCGCTTCTGAGTTCGTTGCATCCGCTCACGGACTGCGTGCATCGGAAGACTGGGCTTCGGGCCTTTCTGCGTGCGCAGGCCGCACGGCATTGAAGACCTGGCGATAGCGCGCGAGCAGCGCGTCCCCTCCCATCGCGTCGGGCGGCATGTTGTCGAGCTGCACGCCCAGGCCGAACTCGAGGGTCTCGCCATTCCAGCGCACGCTGCGTTCCGGCGTCAGGATCGCCCACCGCCGGTGCGCGAGGCGACGGGCAAAGAAGGGTGCAATCGCCTCCGCGATGTGGTGGTCCGGGTCGAACCATGCGATGTGCAATGGCTCTGCGCCGGCGCCTTCATCGACTGCGGTGAAGCGGATCAGCGACTTCATCTTCTGCATGTCGCGGCGCACCGCCTGGGCCATGTGCAGCGCACGCATGCGATCGGTATCGAGTGGATTGCGCCGCAGGTCCGGCTCGTGCACCAGGCGCCAGAGGAGCCGGTAGAGCAGCACGAAGCGTGACGGGTCGTTGTGCAGGATGACCGTGTCGCACAGCGACAGGAAGGAGCGGGGCAGGAAGGGATTCGCGGTGGCTTGCGTGTCGCGCGAGCCTGCGAGGGCCGTTCTCCCGCTCCTGGTCATCCAGTCGGCGCCGGCGACGGTGTGCCAATGCGTGTCCTCGGGCGGCACGAGTCCCGCCAGGAGCGCCCGGGCTTCGCGCCGGAAGCCTGGCAAGTCGATCTCGCCCGAGAGGGTGACGGTGTGCTGCGACATGAGCACTAACTTAGGTCGCTGCCCTTGTGCGGCCTGTAGGCGCTCAGGTGATAAAGGAGGAGGCCTTCGCTGGCGCGACCCTATCCCGCAAGTCTCTTGCGCAACCGCTTGGCGCGCAGTTCAGTCACCACGTAGAAGAGGCTCGCGACGATGAGCGGCAGCAGGTAGTAGATGGCGCGATACGCCAGCAGCGCGCCGAGCAGCTTCTCCTGGGGCACGCGGTGCGAGAGCAGCGCGATGAACACAGCCTCCAGCACGCCGAGCCCGCCTGGAACGTGCGTGATGACGCCCGCCACGGCAGCGACCAGGAGCACCGCGAGAACCGTGGGGTAGGGCAATTGCTGCTGCACCAGGAACCAGATCACCCCGCCCATCAGGCACCAGTTGCCGCAGGACATGACAAGCTGGAGCAGTGCGATGCGCAGCGGCGGCGTGTCCAGCTCCTGATTGCGGATGCGCCAGGTGTGCTCGCGCGCGATCGCGCACAGGGCGAGGTACGCGACCCCTGCCAGCAACAGGGCCGCACCGAGGAGGCGCAGTCCGCCGCTGTCGATCTTCCAGTCGGGCGGCAAGCCCATGGGCCAGAAGCAGAAGGCCGCACCGGCCACCACGAAGTAGCCGAACCAGTTGGTCAGCATGCTGAAGCCCAGCACCCGGGTGATGGTGTTGTTGTCCAGCCCGAGCCGCGAATACAGGCGGTACCGGAACGCGACGCCCCCGACCAGCGCGCCGAGGTTGAGATTGAAGGCGTAGCTGATGAAAGTGACGCCCATCACGGTGCCGGTGCCGAGCTTGTGCCCCGTCATGCGCCGGCCGAGCAGGTCGTAGGTGCTGTAGAGCGCGTGGCTGCCGATGGCGAGGAGGAGGGCCGCCAGCAGCATCGGCAAGGGAATGGCCCGCACCGAATCGAGCACGTCGCTCCAGTCGATGGTGCGGGCCTGCTGCACGATGAGGTAGATGACGACCGCGAAGAAGAGCCATGCGGCGATGCGCTTCGCCCAGGGCCACCACCCGTGGGCACGGTGGGCTTGCGGCTCCATGGCGCCCATTGCGGACCCCGTGCCGGCCATCAGGCGGCGTCCGTCTGGGTCGCGCCGCCGGCGGGCGCGTCGGGCGCATCCAGCGGCTTCAGGCGCGGTGCGTGGCGCGGCAGCCAGCCTGCCCATGACGGATACCAGCGCAGCAGGTGGAAGATGAAGAAGCTGCGCACCAGCCGCCAGCCGCTCCATTCGGTCAGGTCGGAGGCCTCGATCTGCTTGCAGCTGTGGCGCATCAGGTGGTCGAGGCGCTCCGACAGCACCTTGTTGAAGGCCTTGTCGCGCACGATCACGTTCGCCTCGAGGTTCAGCGACAGGCTCAGCGGGTCGAGGTTGCTCGATCCGACGGTGCTCCACTGGTTGTCCACCAGCGCGACCTTGCCGTGCAGCGGCCTTTCGCAGTATTCGTAGATGCGCACGCCCGCATGCAGCAGGTGGTGGTACAGCATGCTGGCCGCGACCTTGACGATCGGCATGTCCGGCTCGCCCTGGAGGATCAGCCGGACGTCCACACCGCGCCTCGCTGCGCGCCGCATCTCCTTGATCAGCCGGTAGCCGGGGAAGAAGTACGCGTTGGCGATGACGATGCGATGCCTTGCGCTGCGGATGGCGGCGCGGTAGTGGCGCTCGATGTCGTTGGTGTGCCGGCGGTTGTCGCGCGTCACGAACTGCACCTCGGCTTCGCCCGCGGGGTCGTTGCGCTCGTGCGTGGCCTTGAGGCGGCGCCGGAACCAGCCCGAGCCCTTGCCACCGACCGCGATCGCATGCAGCACGAAGCGATGGATTTCAGAGACGATGGGCCCGGCAAGCTCCACCGCGTAGTCCTGCTTGGCCTTGGGTCCGAAGTCCAGCAGATGGTCGGCCGAGTAGTTGATGCCGCCCACGAAGGCGGTCGTGCCGTCGATCACCACGATCTTGCGGTGCATGCGGCGGAAGGCGTTGAGCCGCTGCCCGAAGACCCGCTTGCCCGGATCGAACACGCGCACCTTCACACCCGCCGAAGTCAGGCCGGCGATGAATTCCCGCGACAGGTCGGGCGAACCGAAGCCGTCGATCATCAGGTCGACCTTCACGCCTCGCTGGGCCGCCGCACGCATGGCCTCGTGGAGCTGGGTGCCGACCTTGTCCTCGAAGAGGATGAAGGTCTCGATGACCACCTCGCGCCGGGCCTCCCGGATGGCCTCGAAGACGCGCGGGAAGAACTCCTCGCCGTTTTCCAGCAGCGCGATGCGGTTGCCGCCGATCCAGCGCTGGTTGCCGTTGGAGATTTCAGAAACGCTCATAGCTCGATCTCCGCCACCAGGGGCGCGTGGTCCGACAGGTGCGACCAGGGCCGGCGCGGCAGCACCACCGGCGCATGGACGCCCGCGTTGCGCACGTAGATGCGGTCCAGCGGCAAGAGCGGAAAGCGCGCCGGAAAGGTCCGGGCCGCGCGGCCGTTGGCATGCACGAAGACTTCCCGCAGCGCCGCGCCCTGTTCGAGGATGTCATGCGCGCGGCCGCGCCAGTCGTTGAAGTCGCCCGCCACGACCAGAGGGGCGTCGCCGGGCACTTCGTCGCGCACGATGTGGCAGAGGAGTTCGAGCTGTTGCAGGCGGTGCACTTCCGACAGGCCGAGATGCGCACAGATCACATGCACATCGACCGGCCGTGCGGGCAGGCGCAGCACGCAGTGCAGAAGACCCCGCTTTTCCGGGCCGGTGATGGACACGTCATGGTTCTTGTAATGAACGATCGGAAACTTCGACAGCACCGCATTCCCGTGGTGCCCCTTGGGATACACCGCGTTGCGGCCGTACGCGAACTGCGGCCACATCGTGTCGGCGAGGAATTCGTAGTGCGGCGCCTCGGGCCAGTTGTCGACGCGGCGCGAGTGGCGCGAATGGGTCCCCAGCACTTCCTGCAGGAAAACGACGTCCGCGCCTACCGTGCGCACCGCCTCCCGCAGCTCGGGAAGGATGAACTTGCGATTCAGCGCCGTGAAGCCCTTGTGGGTGTTCACGGTCATCACCTTGAGTGACGTCGGCGGGGTCGTCACGGCGGCTGAATGGGAGGAGGGCTTCACAGATACGGTTGTAAGGCGTGGGCTACGCCACAGGTGTAGGAACGCGCCACCTTCTTCATTGACCTGCGCGGCCCGGCGACCGGCTCCTACAGGGATGGCTCCGCCATCCCCACATGGCGCGCCCGCATGCCCTCCTACGGTGCATTCAGAGCTTGAAGGAAGGGCTCGTATTCCGCTTGAAACTGACAAGGAGCCATCATCATGAAGCAAGGAATTCTCGCAACCACCGTTCTCGCCGGCCTGATGGGCGTCGCGGGCATTGCGTCGGCCCAGACCACCTCGATGCCCGCGCAACCGGACCCGGCCGTGGCAGGACAGGCCAGCACCAAGACACCGGCCGGCGTCGGCAATCCGACCCAGCGGCCTGACGGCACCAATCCCGCCTCGCGCGATGCAGTGAAGTCGGAGGCCCGCGCCCACAACCGCAACAACGCCAACAACCCGATCCCCAAGGGCGAGGCCACGACGACGGTGAATCACCAGCCCAATGCCATTCCGCAGCCCACCGGCGAGATGTCGCGCACCGAAGTGAGCCAGACGGGCCGCAAGGTCAAGCCACGTTTCGGCGAGAAGGGCGAGCGGCCGGAAGTGCCGACCAATCCGAAGGACAAGACCGGCACGCCGCAGTAATCACTCATTTCCGATCGTCATGAAGAAAGGCCCGCAACGCCTGGGCGTTGCGGGCCTTCTCAATGGGCCGTCGCGATCAGCTCTTGGCCGGCGGAGCCGGGTGGCGGTGCTGGCCGCCATGCTCGCCGCGACCGAAGCGCGCCATCGACTCGGCGTCAAAGGTCTTCTGCTGCTCCGGCGTCAGCCCGGCATAGAAGCTGCGCGTGGCATCGGCTCGTTTGGCGAACATCGCGCTGCGCTCGGCCTGGCGGGCCTGCATGCGATCCAGGCGTTGCGGCGTCGTCAGCTTGGCGAACTCGGCGCGCTCGGCGCGGGCCTGCTCGGGGGAGCGTGCCGGCGGCTGCTGGGCCGTCGCAAAGCTGTTCCATGCGCCTTCCTGCGCCGGCGTGAGCTTGAGCTTTTCCTTGAGCGCCGAGAGGCGTTCCGCACGATGCTGCTTCATGCGTTCGAAGCGCTGCGCGCGGTCTTCCCGGGTGTGCTGGTGCTTCGCCTGGGGTTGTGCGCCCGGCTGTGCCTGGGTCGTCGCAGGCGCTGCGGGTGCGACCTGCGGAGCCTGCTGCGCGAACGCGCCGGCCGAGGCGAAGGTGGCGGAGGCCAGGAGGCTGGCCCAGAGAAGGCTTTTGCGGGACGTGATCATGAGAGTGCTTCCTTTCGAAGAAGCCCGCCGCCGAGGGGCAGCAGGTGAAGGGAAGTGTGGCGGCGCGATGTATCGCGTCCGTGAGGCCGGAGTTAGCGCGCGTAAAGAAAAATGTACGGTGGCCGTGACTTCGTCATTGTTGACGGGAGTGCTGAGGCCGTCAGACGAGCTTGCCTTTCTGGAAGTCCTGCACCGCCTGCATCACCTCTTCGCGGGTGTTCATGACGAAGGGGCCGTACTGCGCAATGGGCTCGCGCAGCGGCTTGCCCGCGATCAGCAATGCCCGCGCCGGGCTGTGGTTGGATGCGGGTGCATGCAGCACCACGCCGTCGCTGCCGGGTTCGTTCGAGAGGATCGCCATGCGCTTGGTCGGGATCTCGCTGCTGCCGATGTAGAGCGATTCGCGAAAGACGTAGAGCAACGCGTTGTGCGTGTCCGGCAGCGGTTGCGAAAAAGCGCTGCCGGGCGGCATGGTGATGTCGAGGTAGAGCGGCTCGGTGTGCTCGCGCTGCACGGCGCCCTTGACGCCGTGGCTTTCGCCCGCGATCACGCGCACGTGCACGCCGGACGGCGTGGCGAGTTCGGGGATCTCCTCGCTCTGGATGTCTCGATACCAGGGGTCGCGCAGCTTGTCCCTCGCCGGCAGGTTGAGCCAGAGCTGGAAGCCTTCCATCAACCCTTCCTCCTGCTCGGGCAACTCGCTGTGGACCAGTCCACGGCCGGCGGTCATCCATTGCACGCCGCCGTTGGAAAGCAGCCCCTCGTGGCCCGCGCTGTCGCGATGGCGCATGCGCCCCGAGATCATGTAGGTGACCGTTTCGAAGCCGCGGTGCGGATGGCTCGGAAAGCCGCCGATGTAGTCGCCCGGGTTGTCGCTGCCGAAGGCGTCGAGCATCAGGTACGGGTCGAGTCGCCGTTGCAGGGGCTGGTGCAGCACGCGCGTGAGCTTGACGCCGTCGCCGTCGCTCGTGGAGACGCCGGCGACGATCTGGTCGATGCCGCGTGGCCGGGCGAGCGCAACCGGCTCGACGCCGTGCGAGTGGTGGGCGTGGCGTGGGGTGGTCATGCGGCGCATGGTGGCACGAGCGCGACGACCGCGCTGTCGGTGGGGATGCCGCTTTTGTGGCTGCCAGGCGCGAACTAGCCCAGCGATTCGAGTTCCCAGGAGACGTTCTGCCACGCCACGCCGAAGGCGCGGGTGGACGGATGCGGCGTCGCGGAACGGATCGCATCGAGGGCCCATGCGGCCCCTGCGCTCACGCTGTCGACGAGCGGCACCGGCACGCTGTCGGCGATGTCGGCCGCCATGCCGGCCAGCCCGGCGCCGCCGAGGATGACGGCCTGCGCATCGAAGCGCAGGGCCGCTTCGCGGCACGCCTGCGCCAGCAGCTTGCGAGCGCCCTGCGGATCGGCGGCAAGCTGCGCGCCCGTCGGCGCGACGGTATGGATGCCCGCGAGCGATGCCGAATAGCCCAGCGACCACGCCAGCCTTTCGAGCATCGGCCGCCAGGGTGCGCCGCCCGTGACGATGGCGAAGCGGCCATGCTTCGCCGCCGACAGGAACGCCGCCTCCGCCAATCCGCTGACCGGCACGCCCACGCCCGCGCGCAGCGCGAAAAGGCCCGGATCGCCGAAGCAGCCGATCAGCACCGCATCGGGCCGTTCGCCGTGCGCGTGCGTTGCCGCCCAGGCATCGAGCGTCGCGTGCTGAGCAACCGCATAGCTGGCCTCGCACGCGATGTACGGCGCTCCGAAGCGCGCGGTGACCGCCTGCACCTGCAGCGCTTCGCCCGCCTGCGCCTGCAAATGCCGCTGCAGCAACTCGCTGACCGAAGCCGAGGTGTTGGGGTTGATGACAAGCAGGCAAGCCATCAGCGACGGCGCGTGGACCGCCTGCGCAACAGCGCCGCAGAACCGAGCGCGAGGGCCATCACGGCGAAGGACACGACGGTGGTCACCGTGCCGAGCGCGTAGATGGATGGTGTGGTCACGGTCGAAGTCAGGCCCTGGAGTTCGAGGGGCAGGGTGTTGACGTCGCCGATGGCTTGCGAGGTGCGTGCGATCTCGTCCCAGCTCAGCGTGAAGCCGAACATGCCGATACCCACGATGGACGGGCCGATCAGCGGCAGCACCACGTGGCAGAAGCTCTGCCACGGCGTCGCGCCGAGATCGCGGGCGGCCTCTTCGTAGGCCGGGTTGAAGCGGTTGAACACCGCGAACATGATGAGCAGCCCGAACGGCAGCGTCCACGTGAGGTGCGCGCCCAGCGCGGAGGTGAGGAGGCCGAGCGCGGTGCCGTAGTTCTCCAGCGTGCTGGTCGCATCCACTGCCGTCAGGGCGCTCTTGATGCCGCCGTCGAGCAGGCGGAACTGCAGTCCGATGCCGAGCGACACGATGATCGACGGCATGATCAGGCTCGCCACCGTGATGAAGAACAGGGCGTTGCCGCCCTTGAGCCGCTTGCGGAAGGCGAGGCCCGCGAGCACCGACAGCACGACGGTGAAGAGCATCACCACCGCCCCCAGCATGAGCGAGCGGCGGAAAGCCGCGCCGATGTCGACCGTGCCCAGCCCCTCGGCAAGCTTGTGGAACCAGTGCAGCGAAACGCCGCGCAGCGGAAAGGTCAGACCGCCCTCCGGGCCCTGGAAGCTGAGCACGAAGATCGTGATCATCGGTCCGTAGAGGAAGAGCACGAAGAGCGAGAAGACGATGGCGAGCGGCCAGAAGCCTGCTGAACGTTGCTCACCGATCCGGTTGCTCATAGTTCTTTCCGGATGTCGACGAGCCGGGTCAGGCCCCAGATGATCATCAGCACCACCGCCAGCAGGATCATCGCGTTTGCCGCGGCGAGCGGGAACTGCAGGTACGAGGTCTGCACCTGGATGATCTTGCCGATGGAGGCGATCTGCTGGCCGCCCATCACGCCGATGGTGACGAAATCGCCCATGACGATCGTGATGACGAAGATCGATCCGATCAGGATGCCGGTGCGCGAGAGCGGCACGATCACGTTCCACAGCGTCTGCCAGCCCGATGCGCCGGAGTCGCTCGCGGCTTCGAGCAGCGAGCGGTCGATGCGCATCATCGAGTTGAAGATCGGCACGATCATGAACATCGTGTAGAGGTGCACGAAGGCGAGCACCACCGAGAAGTCGGAGAACAGCAGCCACTCGATGGGCGTGTCGATCAGGCCCACGCCCATCAGGCCCTGGTTCACGAGCCCATTGCGCCCGAGCAGCGGCACCCACGAGATCATCCGGATCACGTTCGAGGTCCAGAAGGGCACGGTGCACAGCACGAAGAGCAGCGTCTGGATGCCCGGCGAACGCACGTGGAACGCGAGGAAGTACGCCACCGCGAAGCCGATCAAGAGCGTGATGGCCCACACCAGCACGCAGAACTTGAGCGTGCTGAGATAGGTCGACAGCGTGACGCAGAAGTCGCCGTTGTCCGTGAGGTGCGAGCACCCTTCGAAGATGCTCAGGTAGTTGCGCGGCGAGAGCGCGGGGATGAGTTCGTACTCGTTGAAATTCCACAGGCTGACCATCGCGATCAGCAACAGCGGGATCAGGAAGAACAGCAGGAACACCAGCGCGAACGGCCCCGCCTGCCACCACGCGCCGAGGGTGCGGGTGGGCTGCGTGGCAACCGGCAAGCTGGCGACCTGCGAGCTCATGGCAAGGGGACCGATGCCTCTTCCTGGAACACCGCAGAACCGGCTTTGCCGGGCTGCGGGTGTTGCCCCCGGCAGGGGGTTGGCGTAGCGACTCGAAGTGCGCGAAGCTTGGGGGGGAGCTTCATCACGCGGCGACGAATTCGTTCCACTTTCTCACCATGTATTCGTTCTCGTCCATCACGGCGTTCCAGCAGGCGATGCCGCCCATGCGCTGTTCGTAGCTGCCGCCGTCGCGCACCGCGCCGGCCTTGGCAATCACGTCGCCCTGCGGGCTCTTGATGTCCTGCGTGGCCGGCTTGCCTTCCATCCAGTACGCCCACTCGTACGGCTCCATCTTGGCCTTGGCCGTTTCCAGCACGGCGCTGTAGTAGCCCTGACGGTTGAGGTAGGCGCCGGCCCATCCGTCGAGGAACCAGTTGATGAACTCGTACGCGCCGTCGAGCTTTTTGCCCGAGAGCGTGGCCGGCAGGCCGAAGCCGGAGGCCCAGGCGCGATAGCCTTCCTTCAGCGGCTGGAAGGTGCAGGCAATGCCCTTGCTTCGGACGGCTGTCACCGCCGGCGACCACATCGACTGGATCACCACCTCGCCCGAAGACATCAGGTTGACGGACTCGTTGAAGTCCTTCCACAGCGCGCGGAACTGGCCGGCCTTCTTGGCCTCGATCAGCGTCTTGATCGTGAGGTCGATCTCCGCCTTGGTCATGTTGCCCTTGTCGGCGTACTTGTGGATGCCCTTGGACTCCACCACCATCGCGGCGTCCATGATGCCGATCGATGGAATGTTCAGGATCGCGGCCTTGCCCTTGAACTCCGGGTTCAGCAGCTCGGCCCACGAGCCGATGGGGCGCTTGATGAGGTCGGGCCGGATGCCCAGCGTGTCGGCGTTGTAGGTGGTCGGGATCAGCGACATGAACTGCGTGGGCGACTTGGCGAAGGCCTTGCTCTTCTCGCCTTCGAGAAAGATCACCTTGATCGGCGCGGTGCCCTGGTCGCCCACCTTCTTGCCGGCGACCTCGCCCTTGGTGAAGAGCGTGGTGATCTTGTCGGCGTTCTTCACGCGCTTGGTGTCGATGCCCTTGAGGTTGCCCGTGGGCACGATCTTCTTGAGCGAGAAGTACTCGGTGTCGATCAGGTCGAAGCTGTTGGGCGCGGTCACGGCGCGCTTGGTGACGTCATCGGTGGTCACCGCCACGTACTGGATCTCGATGCCGGTGTCGGCCTTGAACTTCTCGGCGATCGCCTTGTCCTGGTTGACCGCGGTGCCGAGGTAGCGCAGCACGATCTTTTCCTGGGCATGGATGGCGGGGAACACGCCTGTCGCCAGGATGCCCGCCGTGCCCTGCAACAGCGTTCGGCGCTGCATGCCGGTGGAAGACGATTCGTTTTTTTCGGACATGGGAGGTCTCCTGGGGGCAGTGATGAGGAAAGGGGGTGGAAGGAAAAATCCGAGAACCAAGGGCACGCGGCGCAGGTCAGGACGCCATCGCGGCCAGTGCCGCGAGCGGCTCGTACCGCGGCGATGGCGTGCCGTTCGTGGTGCCATTGGGTCGCGACGCGCCGGGTCCGAGCTTGCGGGCGTCGGCCTCGGCCCAGGTCAGCCGCACGCTGTCGCCGACTTCGTAGCTGCGCGTGACGAAGGCCTTTTCGGACAGCAGCACCGAGACGCCGCTGCGCTCCGGCCGCTCGCCGGTGAGCCTGAGGCCGAGCAGCACGTAGGTGCCCTGGTACTCCACGTCGGTCACGTGGGCGGGAATGCCGACTTCGCCGAGCGCCCCCGTGGCCGGGGCGATCTGTATGTGGTCGTTGCGCACCGCGACCAGCCCGTCATGCAGGGCGAACACGTTGTGTCCGCCCATGAAGCGCGCGACGAACTCGCTGGAAGGGTGGTTGTAGACCTCGTGCGGCGAGCCGACCTGCTCGATCAGCCCGTGGTTCATGACCACCATCGTGTCGGCCAACGCCATCGCTTCTTCCTGCGAGTGCGTCACGTGGATGAAGGTCAGGCCCAGTTCCTTCTGCCAGCGGCGAAGCTCGGCGCGCATCTGGATGCGGAGGAAGGGGTCGAGCGCGGAGAGCGGCTCGTCGAGCAGCAGCACGCGCGGCTCGGTGATGAGGGCGCGCGCCAGCGCCACGCGCTGCTGCTGGCCGCCGGAGAGCTCGCCGGGCTTGCGCTCCGCCAGGTGCCCCATCGCCACGCGGTCGAGCAGATTCTTTGCCCGGCGGTGGCGTTCGCTCTTCGAGATGCCCTTCATCTTGAGGCTGAAGGCGACGTTGTCGAGCGCCGAGAGATGCGGAAACAGCGCGAAGCTCTGGAACATCATCGCCGTGCCGCGGGCGGCGGCCGGCAGGTTGGTGATGTTGCGGTTGTCGAGCAGGATGTCCCCGCCCGACACCGACTCGTGCCCCGCGACCATGCGCAAGGTCGTGCTCTTGCCGCAGCCCGAGGGGCCGAGCAGGCAGCAGTAGCTTCCGCTGGCGATGCGCAGGTCGATCTGGTCGACGGCGGGAGGCGCGCCGGCGGCGTAGCACTTGCTCAGTGCAACGATTTCAACGGCTGCGGGCGGAAGGGCGGTGACAGCATCCATTGATGCTGCTTGTGCAAGACATGTGCCAGCGATCCCGGGGCTGGCCGGGCGGTCGATGCGCCGAATTGGTGCGGCCGTGGAGCGGCTTCAGGGCGGAGCGAAGCGCGCAGTCGCCACATTCCGGAGCAGGGCGTCACGCTGCGGCTTGGTGATCCCGCGCACCCCTTCGGCGACCGTCTTGGCCCGCGCGGCATCAATGTTGCCGTCGCGCTGCCACTTCTCGACCGCGACGTTGGGGTTGTGCAGCATCGCCGCGAGCCAGACGGCCTGGGCCGGTTCGAGATTTCGGGCGCCGCGCTTGAAGTAGCGGCGCGCGGCGGCTTCGGCACCGCACAGGTCGGGGCCCCAGGGTGCGTTGTCCAGGTAGAGCTGGAGGATGCGGGCCTTGCCCAGCGTCTGTTCCATCTCGACTGCGTAGAGCAGTTCGCGCAGCTTGCGGTCGGCGCTGCGTTCGCCGCCGGTCACGAGCAGCTTGGCGAGCTGCTGCGTGAGGGTGCTTGCGCCGCGCTCCACCTGGCCCGCCTTCTGGTTGCTTTCGAGCGAGGGTACGAGTTCGGCGAGGTCGTAGCCGGGATGGGAGAAGAAGCGCTGGTCTTCCGCCGCGATGACGGATCGGGCGAGCCAGCTCTCGTTCGTGAGCCGGCTTGGTGCGCCGCAGCTGCTGCGTGCATTGACCATCGCCTCGGTGCCCAGGCCTTCGACCGTGAATTGCGAGATGCGGGGCTGCAGCGTGAAGGTGCGGGCGGGCAGCGCAACCTGGGCGTGCAGCCCGAAGGTGCCGCCGATGCGCCCTCGCTGCAGTTCGGGAAGGCCGGGCGCCAGCACGGCATACCAGCGCGTGATGGGCGCGTCCGCCGCGTTGATGTTGAGTTGCAGGGCTTTCTGCGTGAGGCGGCCGCTCCACTGCGCGCGCAGCACCCCGTCGCTCGCGCCGTCCGTGGCAGCCGGCATGGGCCCGGGCGGGAAGGCTTCGAGGGTGCCGCCGAGCGCACCGCCATCGCGGCGTACCGTGGCCCGCAGGCGTTCGAGCCGGATGGGCGCCTCGCCGAGTGCGGGCACCTTGGCGCTGCAGGGCGCGCATTGCAGTTCGAGGGTGGCGGTGGGCTCGTTCCACCCGAAGAGCACCGGGCCGAAGTCGGTCTGCACGGTACGGCCTGCCACCCACGGCGCGAACCAGGAGGAGGTGGCCAGCCGGATGGCGGTCGGCACGCCGATGTCGATGGATGCGGGGCCGATCTTGACGCGGGCAGGCCATTCGTCAGGGCCGGGCGCCAGGGCCAGCCGCACGATCAGATACGCGGCGACGCCCGCCGTGAGCACCAGGGCCAGGGTCGCGAAAAGCAGGTAAAGCAGCGCTTTTTTTAACAAGTCTCTCTCACTCGATCCGTCTCGCCAGGGTCACAGCTTGCCATGGTCCGCTCGACCGACCGCTGGCTGCCGCCCAGTACCAGGCTGAAGTGTCGGTGAAAGCGTCCCCTCGGGCATCGACGATGCGCTCGCAGACCCGCATTTTTTGCGCACCTTGGCGCTCGGCGACGAAACAGCGCCACAGGCGGGCATGCACGTCGCGCTCCAGGCGCGCCTGGGCTATGCCGTAGCCGAGTGCGCGGTAGCAATCGGCGGCGGGGTGCAGCATGCGGGTGGGTGCGTGGACCTGGCGAAGCACCAGCATCTGCTCGCCATCGGTCATGCGCGCGATCGCGCCGGGAAACTGCTGTGCGAAGCGCTGCTCCACTTCGCTGAGTGCCAGGGGACGCAGTGGCACGCCGTCCCACTCGCTGGGCCATTCCTCGAAGACAGCCGATGCGGCGGGCGCGGGCGGCCGGTGCAGCGCGGAGGCCGCGGACCAGATCACGCACAGCAGCATGACCAACGCGAAAACCGCCTTGTGCGCAATGCGGTTGACAAAGCGATTGGCGAGCCAGCGATCAAAGAGCGGTATCGACACGGCGGCCTCCTGCAGACGTGATCAGGCCCGGGATGGCGGCGGTCCCTGCGCCTGGCCGGGAACCTGGGTCGCGTGCCATGACCCGCGCGATGCCGCCGCACACCAGCGCGAGCAGCACGAGGCCGAATGCGTCGTGCAACCACGGTGCGGGCGCGTGCCCTGCGGCTTCGAGCGCGACCAGTACGCTGTTGCGCACGATGTTGCCGCCCAGCACCAGCAGGCCGACCACCGGCAGCCGCGAAAGAAAGCCGCGATCGTTGCGTCCGGCCCAGAGCGCCACGACGCAGGCCGTGAAGTAGCCGAGCCACGCCATCTGCACGCCGGAGCAGGGTGCATCGACGATGACCATTTGCCTATCGACCAGCAGGCTGCTGCCTTCGCGCGACACGCTGAAGCCGGGCGCGAGCAGCCATCGGCTGGCTTCCGCCGTGATCACGCGCAGCGGATAGCCCGCGTAGAACTGGAGCGAGGACAGCAGCGGCAGCGCGAGCACGGCGAGGCCCATCACAGGGAACGCGGCCGCGCGCCGGGGCAGGAAGGCGAGCAGGCAGCAGGCGAAGGCCAGCACCGCCAGCAGGCTTGCGGCGAGCGGCGGCGCCGAAGGCAGCGGGCCGAATCCCGTACGCAGCACCGTGGCGGCCAGCGTGCCGACGCTCGCCAGCGCAAGCCAGCCCAGACGCGGTGCAGGCCGCAGCTCGCGGCGCAGCGTCCAGGTGAGCGTGGCCAGCGCGGCGAGAGCGAGCAGCCCGAGCGGATCATCGGAGCCGTCGCGCATTCGTTGCGCCATCCAGATCCATGCAGGCGTCAGCGCGGCGGCTTGCAGGCCGAGCCATCCGGCAGCCGGCGCGCGGTCGAGATGGATGCCCCAGTCGATGACCCGGGGATGCGTTCGTGCCAGGAGAGCAAGTGACATGGCGATGCGTCCTCAGGACGTGAGGCGGCGTGGATCGTTGCGGCGCGCGCGACGGCGCAGCATCGCCAGCATCGAAAGCACCACCGCGATCGCGCCCAGCGTCTCGGGCTCCGGCGTGCTCGGCACCTCGGCACCCAGGCTGTGGGCTACAGCCAGCTCGCTGACGCCCTTGGGCAGTGGCGCCGGCTGATCGACGCCGACGCTGTTCTGCGGCGCCGCGTTGCGAACCACCTGGTCCACGGCGATGAAGCTCGTGTACTGCGTGAGCAGGCTGTAGCGCAGGCCGAGATCGGTGATGCGTTGCTGGAGCGAGTCGCCGCCTTCCAGCGCTTCCTGGTCGCTCAGGCTCGCGATGCGATGGCGCGCCCACAGGCTGCGCAGCGCGGCGGCATCCTGGAGCATGTGCGGATCCACCTTGAGTTCCTGCCGGTACGGACCCTCGGCGCCGCGGCCCTCGATCACGACACGGCCCTTGGCTTCGCCGCGCCACTTGCCGAACACGATCACCGGCCGCTCGCCGAGCACGTCGGGCAGTGCCGCGGGCTCCACGTCGTACACATCGAGGCCTTCGAAGCGCGCCTTCACGCTCGTGAGCACGGGCGATTCGATCATCCTGCGGAAGCGCGCAGCCTGCTCGGGCGCCTGCACGGGGTCGGTGATGATGAAGGGCTCGCCCATGCCGGCGCGGGCCAGGCCTTCCATCAGGTGCCGGTTGACCGAGGAGCCGATGCCGAAGGCGAACACGTTGGCCTTGGAGAGGTTCTTGCGCACCAGCTCAAAGGCTTCGCGCTCCACCGTGACGTAGCCGTCGCTCACCACCACGATTGTGCGCGAGACCTCGTCGGCCTTGGGCTCGGCATAGGCGCGTTTCAGTGCCGGAATCAGCTCCGTGCTGCCGCTGCCGTTGTAGTTGCGGATCGTGGCGAGTGCCTGAGCGATGTTGGCGCGCGTAGCCGGCACCGAGTGCGGCGAGAGCATGCGGTTGCTGCCCGAGAACAGCAGCACGTTGAAGGTGTCGCTGGGTCGCAGGCCGCCAATGAGCCGCTCCAGCACGACCTTGGCCGTGTCGAGCGGAAAGCCGTGCATCGAGCCCGAGATGTCCACCACGAAGATGTAGTCGCGCGGCGAGATGGCGCTCGCGGCCACCGACTTCGGCGGCTCGACCATCGCGAGGAAGAAGTTCTCGGCGTTGTCGCCGTGGCCCATGTAGAGCATCAGGCCCGACTCGATGCGCTCGCCGGCGAGCCGGTAGTCGAGCACGAAATCGCGGTTGTCCGAAGGCTCGCTGCTGCGGGCGAGCGCGATGTCGGCATGCTCGTTGCCGTCGCGCTGGCGTACGTCGATGGCGTGCGTGAGCGAGCGGACTTCCCGGATGCCGAGCGGCGCGTCCAGCGCGACCTTGAGCTTGAAGCTGGTGCCGGGTGCGACGTCGGCCCGAAGCACCGGCTGCGCGACCCAGGCCGCTTGCGCGTTCTCGGACCGCGGGCTGTTGTAGCGCGGCCCCACCACCGTCGGGAAGACGAACTGGTAGTTGCCGCCCTGCGGCACGAGCAGCTCGGTGTAGCGCAGCTGCACTTTCAAGTCGTCGCCCGGCAGGATGTTGGCGACGTTCATCTGGAACACGTTGGGCAGGTGCTGTTCGAGCAGCGCGGCGGTCTTGCCTTCCTTCTTCGCGTTGTCGTATTCGATGCGCGCCTGCTCCTTCTGGCGGATCTGCGCGGTGATGAGGCGGTCGGCCAGCCGCACGTTGAGGCCGCCGACCGCCGCCCGGGTCGAGCCGGGGAACACGTACCGGGCCTCGATGGCGCGCTTCCCTTCGTTGCGGTAGGTCTGCGTGACGGTGACGTCGGCGATGACGCCCGAGATCTTCACGTCCACTTCCGTGCCCTTGAGCGGCAGGCGGTCCGTTTCCGGGTCGTCGCTTTTCACGAAGAAGTAGGGGCTCTCGGTCTTCAGTCTCGGGCCCGGCGCTTCCTGCGCATGCGCCGGCCGCGCGATCAGCGTGACGAAGCCGGTGGCCGCGAGGCCCAGCGTGGCGAGCCAGAGCCAGCGGCCCGGGCGGGGTATGGAGCTTTCCATGACTTGGGTCCTCTTCCCTCGAAGGGTGTCGTGCAACGGTGCACGGGAGCCAATGTCACGGGCTGCCGAGAAGGCAGTTGGAAGCCTGTTCGAAGTGGGCGGCGTTGTGTGAAGTCTGTGTGAAGTCAGGCTGTCGAAGACTTCACACTGGCTTCGGTTCGCTCCTGGAGTATTAGGGCTTCATCCCTTATGCAATTCCGGAGGGGAACTCGAAGCGGCGGTGACGCTCCTACCTGGGTCGACGGCGCTATTCAATTGATAGCAAAGTATGCCCATCCACCATGGGATTTCCCTCGTTTTCTCCCGCGTCGACCCCTCATTTGCCATGACCAAGAAATCATCCTCCAGCGGGCCCGCGCGCCCGGACCGGTCGATCCGGCTGCGACGCATCGCCGTTTGGGGCGGCGCCGCCGCCGCGACGGGCGCGCTCGTCCTGCTGATTGCCGGCGGCATCGCTGCGGTCACGATCTACCCCAAGCTGCCCAGCGTCTCCGATCTCGCCGACTACCGGCCCAAGCTGCCGCTGCGGGTCTATTCGGCCGAAGGCGAGCTGATCGGCGAGTTCGGCGAGGAGCGCCGCAATCTCACGCCGTTCGCGGAGATTCCGCAGGTGATGAAGGACGCCGTGCTCGCCGTCGAGGATGCGCGCTTCTATGACCATGGCGGCGTCGACTACAAGGGCTTCGTGCGCGCTGCGCTGGCGAGCTTCAAGGGCGGAAGGCAGCAGGGCGCATCCACCATCACGATGCAGGTCGCGCGCAACGTCTACCTAAGCTCGGAACGCACGCTGAGCCGCAAGGCCTACGAGATCCTGCTGGCCCTGCGGCTGGAACAGCAGCTCACGAAGGACCAGATCCTCGAGATCTACCTGAACCAGATCTACCTGGGCAATCGCGCCTACGGGTTCGCGGCCGCGGCCGAGGCCTACTTCGGCAAGCCGCTGCAGCACCTCACGATTGCCGAGGCGGCCATGCTCGCCGGGCTGCCGAAGGCGCCGGGCACCAACAACCCCGTGAGCAACCCGCGCCGGGCACGCGCGCGCCAGCTCTACGTGATCGACCGCATGGAGGAAACCGGCTTCATCACCGCCGCGCAGGCGGCCGATGCCCGGAAGGAAGAACTGCATCTGCGCGATGCCGCCGACCCGAACCGCCTGCATGCCGAGTACGTGGCCGAGACGGTGCGCCAGATGATGCATGCACAGTACGGCGACAGCATCTACACGAGCGGCCTCAAGGTTCATACCTCGCTGGTCGCGGCCGACCAGGCGGCGGCCTACAAGTCGCTGCGCAAGGGCATCATGGACTACGAGCGCCGGCAGGTCTATCGCGGGCCCGAGCAGGTGGTGGACCTGCCGAGCGACCCGAAGGAACTCGACGAGGCGGTGGACGACGCGCTGGCCAACCACCCCGACAACGGCGACGTGATCTCGGCCGTGGTCCTCCAGGCGAGCAGCAAGGAAGTGACCGCGGTGCGCGCGAACGGCGAGACGCTGCAGATCGCGGGCGAAGGCCTGAAGCCCGCGCAGTCCGGCTTGTCCGAGAAGGCGGCGCCGGCCATCAGGATCCGTCGCGGTGCGGTGATCCGCGTCGCCAGGACGCCGAAGGACACCTGGGAGATCACGCAGCTGCCCGAGGTCGAAGGCGCCTTCATCGGCATGGACCCGCGCACCGGCGCCATCAAGGCACTGGTGGGCGGCTTCGACTACGGCAAGAACAAGTTCAACCACGTCTCGCAGGCGTGGCGGCAACCGGGTTCGAGCTTCAAGCCCTTCATCTATTCGGCGGCGCTGGAGAAAGGCTTCTCGCCGGCCACGGTCGTCAACGACGCGCCGCTGTCCTTCGAGGCGGGTGCGGGCGGGCAGCCGTGGGAGCCGAAGAACTACGACAACACCTACGAGGGACCGATCTCGCTGCGGCGCGCGCTGCAGCAGTCGAAGAACACGGTGACCATCCGTGTGCTGCAGTCCATCGGCCCCTCTTATGCGCAGGACTGGATCACCCAGTTCGGCTTCGACCGCGACAAGCATCCGGCGAACCTGCCGATGGCGCTGGGCGCCGGCTCGGTCACGCCGATGCAGATGGCGGCCGCGTATTCGGTGTTCGCCAACGGTGGCTATCGCGTCAATCCCTACCTGGTCACGCGTGTCACCGACATGAAGGGCAAGGTCCTGCTGGAGACCGAGCCGCCGGTGCTCGACGAATCGAGGCGCGCCATTCCGCAGCGCAACGCCTACATCATGAGCTCGCTGCTGCAGAGCGTGGTGAAGAGCGGAACGGCCGCGAAGGCACGCCAGGCGCTCAAGCGCGACGACCTCTACGGCAAGACCGGCACGACCAACGATTCGATCGACACCTGGTTCGCCGGCTTCCAGCCGACCATGGTCGGCGTCGCCTGGGTGGGCTACGACACGCCGCGCCAACTCGGCGTGCGCGGCGAGACAGGCGGCAGCCTGAGCCTGCCGATCTGGACCGGCTACATGCAGACCGCGCTGAAGGGCGTTCCCGTGAGCGAGCCCGCGGTGCCGGGTGGCGTGCTCAATGTCGAAGGCGAGTGGTACTTCGACGACTTCGGGCCGGGGCGCGGTGTCGCGACCTTGGGCATCGACACGCCTGCACCGTTGCCGGTGGAGGCGCTGGCGGGCGCGTCCGTGGGTGCGCCGGCGGAGCCGGAGGAACGCAGCCGGATTCTTGATTTCTTCAGGTAGCAGCCTTCGTGGGAGCGGGGCGCTGTGGCGTCCCGCCACTCCGCGGGAACAAGCCCGTAAGCTTGTCGGGCCCGGCACGAGAAGGCAGGTTGCTGCAATACTCGAAAAATCCATTCTCGATCTCTTACCATCTCGATGAGATCCGACAAGAAAGAGTGCCAATGCGACCATCCGTTGTTCTCAATGCCAAGCGATGTGCAGTACGCGAAGCGACGGATCGCTTTCGCACAGCGAACCCGCGAATCTTCGGTTCGGTGCTGCATGGCACCGACCAGGACGGCAGCGACCTGGACCTGCTCGTCGATGCGCTGCCGGGCGCGACGTTATTTGATCTGGGCGGCCTGCAGGACGAACTGGAAGCGCTGCTGGGCATCCACGTCGATCTGCTGACTCCGGCTGAGTTGTCGCCGAGATTCCGGGCCAGGGTGCTCGCCGAAGCTCAACCTGTATGAACGAGAACCGGCTCGCCGACTATCTCGATCACATGCTGCAAGCGGCGACTGACGCGTGCGGCTTTGCAGAAGGGCTGGCGAAGCATGATTTCCTGGAGGACAAGCGCACGCAGCAGGCGGTCATCATGAGCCTCATCTTCGTTGGCGAGGCCGCCACGAAAGTGATGGACGGGTACGCCAAGTTCACCCAGGCTCACCCGGAAGTGCAGTGGCTAAGCATGCGCGGTATGCAACCGCATTGCTCACGGCTACTTCGACATCAACCTCGATGTGGTGTGGGAGACTCTTCAGACGGCGCTTCCGGAATTGCTCCGGCAGTTGCGCGCCGCTCGCCGTGATGTCGATGAGGGAAGCGATGGAACGGAGCCTTGACGCGGCTCACATCCCCCTGGTCATTGCGGATCGCTGCCATCCTTGGTGCGTCTTCGAATTTTTCTCCGTCGTCTGAGACACCCTCCGAACGCAGCCATGGAATCTCTCACCCTGATGGCGCTGATCGTCATCGGCGCCTACATGCTCAAGTCCCACGACCAGAAGCGCCGCATTGCGCTGCTGGGCAGCCATCTGGGCAACTACCAGATCGAGAAGCTGATGGAGAACCTCACCGAGGGCTACCTGCGCTGCCTCGGCGAAGACGACCCCGCACGCCGCGAGCAGGTCTGGGCACTGCTCGACACCACCGAGGCAAAGCTATCGGCGCAGTTCGACAACTTCGCCACCGAGTTCTCCCACGTCGCCGAACGGGAAACGCGCGTGAGCAAGTTCCCGGTGGCCATCCCCTTCGCGCACCGGCTGTTTCCGGGCGCCACCTTCGACCTGCGCAAGGCCTTCGCGATCCACGCGCGCGGCATCACGGAAGTCATGAAGAACAGCGCGGGCCGCTCCGCGAAGGCCAAGGCCTTCACCATGTCGGCCGAGCTCTTCCTCATGCAACACACCTGCCACTGGTTCTGCAAGTCGAGGACGATCGCTTCGGCGCGGCTGCTGGCGCGGCACAAGACCTCGTACCAGCAGGTGCTCGACGCGGTGAGCCCGCAGACGCGCAATGCCTACCGCGCGTTGATCGGTCAGTGATGTGAGAGCAGCGGCAGCGTGAGGGTGGCGAGCGCGCCGCCGCGTGGCGCGTTCGCCAGTTCGACGCGGCCGCGATGCAGCGTCGCGATCTCCTTCACGAAGGCGAGGCCGAGGCCCGTGCTCTTCTTCTGGTTGTGCGGGCGCGCAAGCGAATAGAACTTCTCGAACACCTTGTCCTTGGCGTAGTCCGGGATGCCCTTGCCGCGGTCGCGCACGCTGATCCGGGCCTGGCGCGAACTCGTCTCCAGCGCGAGCAGCACCTCGGCGCCGGAGGGTGAGAAATCGATCGCGTTGTCGAGCAGGTTGCTCACCGCGCGGCGCAGCAGGAAGGGGTCGCCCTCGACGCGCGCTTCGTTGTGGATGACCACGTTGATGCGGATGTCGCGAGCGGCCGCAGCGGCCTGCGCGCCGGCTCCGACGTCCTGCAGCAGCGGCGCCAGCGCGACGTTCTCGATGCGTTCCAGCGCACGCCGCGTCTCGAGCGCGGTGAGCTCCATCATGCGGTCGACGATCTCCTGGATGCGCTGCGTCTCGTGCGCGATGTTGCCGAGGAAGCGCTCGCGCTCCGCCTGCGGCATCGACGGCTCCTGGATCAGCTCGGCCGCGCCGCGGATCGCCGACAGCGGGCTCTTGATCTCGTGCGTGAAGGTCTGCACGTAGTCGGCGACGTAGTTGCGGCCGGTGAGCGCGTCGCGCATCTCGTGCACGCCGCTGCGCAGCGTGTCCACCGCGCGGCGCACCATGCGCGACAGGCTCAGGTCGCGCTGGCTGCGCAGCCAGCCGAAGTAGTCGGAGATCAGCCCGAAGGGCCGCACCAGCCAGATGGACACGATGATCGCCAGCACCAGCAGCGCGAAGGCAGAACCCACACCGACCCACAGCGTGCGCGCACGCGCATCCTGCACGAACTGGCCGAAGCTCTGCACCGGCTTGCCCACGCTGACCATGCCGACGATCTCGTTGTCCCAGCGAATCGGCGCGCCGACGTACATCACCGAGGTCAGCGGATCGCCCGAGATGTCGCGCGAGGTGCGCGCGCCATACACGCCGGCGAGCGAGCGGCTCACGTCGCTGCGTTGCGAGTAATCGGCGCCGGTGCTGCGGCCCATCGAGTCGAAGAGCACGCGGCCGTTGCGGTCGGTGACGTACACGCGCAGCTCGACGTGGCTCTTGTGCAGGTTGTAGATCTGCGCCGAGAACTGGCGCGCGTAGACGGAGCGGAACAGCGGCTCCAGCCGCGCGGTGTTGATCGCGCCGGCGATCGCGTCCTGCTCGATCAGGCTGGCGAGCAGCTGGGATGTCTCGACCAGCGATTCCTCGGCCGATTCTCGGTAGCGCGGGTCGATGTCGGCGACGACGCGATAAAGCAGGAAGGCGATGCCCGCCGTGTAGATCAGCAGGATGCCGATGAAGATGCGGGTTCTACGGGTCACACGCTCGGCGGCAGCTCTTCGTTGAGCGCGTAGCCGGTGCCGCGCAGCGTGCGGATCGGCTCGACCTCGGGCGCGACGGCCTTGAGCTTGGCGCGCAGCGTCTTGATGTGGGCGTCCACGGTGCGGTCGAAGCTGTCGCTCGCCTCGTCCCAGACGAGGCTCAGCAGTTCGTCGCGCGTGAACACCCGGCCGGGGCGCTGGACCATGAGGCGCAGCAGCCCGTATTCGTAGCGCGAGAGTTCGAGCAGGCGGCCGTAGTAGCGGATCTGCATGCGATCGACGTCGAGCGCGAAGGGCATCGGCGAAGGCGTGCTGGCGGCGGCGGGCGTGGCCGCAGCAGCCGTCATCGGGCCTTGTCCGGTGCGTCCGCTGCGCCGCAGGATGGTCCGCACGCGGGCCACGAGTTCGCGCGGGGAGAAAGGCTTGGCGATGTAGTCGTCGGCGCCGAGTTCGAGGCCGACCACGCGATCGATCTCGTCGCTGCGCGCCGTGAGGAAAAGCATCGGCACCTCGCCGCCGGACGGCAGCTTCTGCAGTCGCTTGAACAGCTCGAAGCCGTTCATGTCGGGCAGGCCCACGTCGAGAATGGCGAGCGCCGGCGGCTCGGCGGTGAACTGCGCGATCGCCTCCTCGGCGGTGGGGCACCACACGGGCACGAAACCGTCGGTGCGCAGCACGTATTGCAGGGTGTCGGCGATGCCGGATTCGTCTTCGGCGATGAGGATCCGCGGGTGGGCGAGCATGGTCCGGATGGTAGCGGGCCGGAACCTTTGCGCCGAGAAGGAAACGAACGGGGTCGAACACTCAGGAGGTACGTGTGAGCCCATCCGAAACCCGATCCATCGTGACGCTGAGCCTGCTGGCCGCCTTCGTCGACGGTGAGAAGCATGAGCGCGAGCGCGCCGAGATCAAGCGCATCGCCGAAGGTCTCTCGCAGGCCGACGGCGTCCAACTGCCCATGCTGTACCAGGACGTGCTGATGAAGCGTGTGACGCTGGCCGACGTGGCGGCGCAGTTGCAGGGCGAAGATTCGCGGCAGCTCGCCTACGAAATGGCCGTGTGCGTGTGCGACGCCGATGGCACGCAGTCCGAGGCCGAGCGCAAGTTCCTGGCGCAGGTGCGCAATGCCCTGCAGCTCGACACGCCGGCCGCGCAGAAGTTCGAGCAGGAAGCCGAAGCCATCGCCGCCGTGCCGCTGGCGCCGGCGGCCGTGCCCGCTCCCTTACCCGCTCCTGTCTCGGCAGGCAGCCCGCGGGCCGCTTCGACGGTGCCTGACGCGGAACTCGACCAGGCGATCCTCAACGCGGCGATCCTCAACGGCGCGCTCGAACTGCTGCCCGAGACGCTGTCGACCATGGCGATCATTCCGCTGCAGATGAAGCTGGTCTACCGCATCGGCCAAGCCTACGGCTACCAGCTCGACAGCGGGCACGTGAAGGACTTCCTGGCGACGGTCGGCGTGGGCCTGACCTCGCAGTACCTGGAGCAGGCCGGCCGCAAGCTGCTCGGCGGGCTGCTGGGCAAGGTCGGCGGCGGCTTGCTGCGCGGCGTCGGCAAGCAGGCAGTGAGTTCGGGCATGAGCTTCGCGACCACCTATGCGCTGGGCCACGTCGCCAAGCGCTACTACGCCGGCGGCCGCACGCTGTCGACGCAGATGCTGAAGGACACGTTCGCCAATGTGACGCAGGAGGCGCAGGGGCTGCAGTCGCGCTACCTGCCCGCAATGCAGGACAAGGCGCGTACGCTGGATGCGGGAAAGATCCTGTCGATGGTGCGCGGCGCCTAGCCTGGGCGCCGACTCCGAGACATTGCCCGACATGTTGGCCAAACAAGGCACATCGTGGGCGATCTGCGTCGGCTGGTCGTTGTGGTCGCGCGGCGACCGGCGAGACCTGCTGCCGCTGGGCAGCTACGAGGGCATTGCGATCGTCGCTGCTCAGCCATGGAACGCCTGACGCGGGCGTCCTGGCCCGGCGCGGCGGGCACATTCAATGCAGATCGAAGCAGCACCCCGCATAGAACGCCTTGTCCCCACCCTCGACGAACGGCACCTCGATCGGCTTGCCCTCGTTGCGCCAGGCATCGCGCCGCTTGTAGCCGGCCGCGGCGAGTTCTGCCAGCAGCGCGTCGTAATGCTGGATGCGGTAGGGGCAGACCGCAAAGCCGATGCTGTTGAGCGTGTAGAGCGTCTTCTGCTCGTGCACCGCCGCCGTGTTGATGATGATGCGCCGGGGCTTGGCCGGCAGCGCCGCGATGATCTCGGAGATGCGCAAGGGCAAGTACTGCAGGCTGCCAGAGGCGTAGAGCACGTCATAGCCCGTGGCATCGTTGAAGTCGGTGGTGAAGTCCAACTGCTGGGTCACCTCGCGCTGTACCGCCAGGTCCTGGCCCGTCCGCACGACACCGGGCACGTCGCAGACGGTCCAGCGCAGGTCGTTGGGATAGGGCAGCATGCGCCGGAACGCGTAGTACTTGATGCCGACGTGGCCGCCCAGGTCGAACACGCTGCGCATGCCTTCTTCCAGCGCGCGGCCCAGCCAGAACAGGCCCGGGTAGTCGTAGAAGTAGACCTGATGGCTGTAGAGCGTCTTGGCCGCTTCGGCGTTGTCATAGCCGACGGCCTTGGTCGGCGGCGCGTGGGCTTCGGCGTCCGCAAAACTCTCGAAAGAGCCCATGAAGAGATTCTCTTCACGGTTCTCCAGGAACTTGCGGCGGTACGCGGCTTCCCGAACGGAGGAGGGCATCAGACTCGACAGCATGGGACCTCTTTGGCGTCAATGTGAATTGCCTACGCATTTTGCACTTTGAAACACAAAGTATTCAACTATTTGAATCGATTTGCGCGTTCCTTCTCGTTTTCAAGCCGCGACGGCCCGCCGGAGCGCCGCTACTGGGCTTTGTAGCCGGCGTTTTCGATCGCCAGGATGATGTCCTGTCGCGGGTGTCCGCTCAGCACGTCGACGTGACCGGTTTCGAGGTCGACCGTGACCTGCGCCTCTGGATCGATGGTGTGTACCGCCTGCTCCACCATGCTGACGCAATGGCCGCAGCTCATTCCCGTGACCTGGAACTTCTGGCTCATCGTGGTTGCTCCTTCGTATGAATGAGCCGCCAGTTTGAACCTTCTCACGATGTCAATGTCCAGCGAGGGGACGCTGGGACACCGGGGCGTGGGTGCCTTCGACCACCTCGCACAGCTGCTGCAGGGTGATGCAGCCACGGCGCGGGTCGAGCATGGCGCCGGGAATGCGAAGCCGGAAGGCGTCCTCGACGGCAAAGACCAGCTCCAGCTGTTCGAGCGGCTGGAGGCCGAGCTGGTCCAGGGCCACGTTGGGCCGGAGCGCGTCCCGCGGAAGGTGGAAGTCGGTTTCCAGGATGGTTGCGATGGTGTTGAAGGTCGGCGAGTTCACGGTCTGAAACTCCTTGGGTGTGAGGGTGAACGGCTCGTTCATGTCGCTGCCTCCGAGGCCGCCACGGTGCGCGGCGCTGATTTCGACCTCGGTGCGAACCAGGCGACGTAGAGTGCGGGCAGCACCACCAGCGTGAGCAGCGTCGCAGTGAAGAGACCGCCGATCACCACGATCGCGAGCGGGCGCTGGGTTTCCGAGCCGATGTCGTGCGACAGCGCCATGGGCAGCAGGCCCAGCGCGGCGAGCAGGGCGGTCATCAGCACGGTGCGCAGGCGCTGCATGGAGCCTTCGCGCGCGGCCTCCAGCACGCCGAGGCCTTCGTTGCGCAGTTGCTGGAACACCGAGAGCATCACCACCCCGTTGAGCACGGACTGGCCCGAGAGCGCGATGAAGCCGATGGCCGCCGAGACGGACAGCGGAATATCCAGCACATAGAGCGCCACGAATCCCCCGATCAACGCGAGCGGCACGTTCAGCAGGATGAGCGAGGCCATCTTGAGCGACTTGAAGGCGTCGAAGAGCAGCACGAAGATCAGCAGCAGCGAGATCGGCACGACCACCGCGAGCCGCGACATCGCACGCTCCTGGTTCTCGAACTCGCCCGACCAGCCGACGGTGTAGCTGGCCGGCAGCTTGACGTTCTGGGCGACGCGCGCCTGCATGTCCTTCACCACCGAGCCCATGTCGCGGTCCTTGATGAAGATGCCGATGGCCATCGTGCGGCGCCCCGCCTCGCGCGCGATGTTCATGGCGCCGCTCGTTTCGCGGATGTTGGCGACCGCGCCGAGCGTGGTGTAGTTGCCGTCGGCCGTGGCGATCGGCGTGGCCCCCAGCGTCGCGATGGCGCGGCGCGCCTGCGGCAGACGCACGGCGACCGAGAACTTGCGCTCGCCCTCCCAGAGGTAGGTGGCCGACTTGCCGGCCAGCGCGGCCTCGATCACGTCCTGCACGTCGTTCACGTTGAGCCCGTAGCGGGCGGCGCGCTCGCGGTCGATGTCGACCACCAGCTGCGGCAGGTCGCCGAGGCGGTCGATCTCTGCGCGGAACACGCCGGGGACCTGCTTGACCTCGTGCTCGATCGACTCCGTGATGCGGCGCAGGACACCGAGGTCGTCGCCCGACACCTTGATGACGATCTGCCCGTCGATCTGGGAGATCGACTCGAGCACGTTGTCGCGGATCGGCTGAGAGAAAGACGGCTCCATGCCGGGAAGCGCCGAGACGGCACGGTCCATCTCGTCGATGAGCTGCTCCCGGGTGAGCCCCTTGCGCCATTCGTCCGTGGGTTTCACGTCGACGAAGATCTCCGCCATGCTGATGGTCTTGGGGTCGGTGCCGTCCTCGGGCTGGCCGGCCTTGGAGACCGTGGTCCGCACTTCCGGCACGGTGAGCAGCGCCTTGCGCACGTTGCGCAGGATGCGCGCGGCCTCGTCGTTGGAGACGCTGGCCGGCAGCCGCAGGTTGACCCAGATGGTGCCTTCGTTGAGTTCGGGCAGGAACTCCGAGCCGAGCCGGGAGGCGGCGACCAGCGCCAGCGCGAACACGCCGAGCGCGATGGCGACCACCTTCGTGCGATGGGCCAGCGCCCAGTCGAGCACCGGTGCGTAGAAGCGCTTGCTGGCCGCGACCACGCGGTTGTCGCCATGCGGCAGCTTGCGCCGCAGCATGCGGAAAGCGAGCAGCGGCACCAGGGTGAGCGAGAACACGAGCGAGCCGATCAGCGCGGTGGTGACGGACAGCGCCATCGGCTGGAAGATGCGCCCCTCGTGCCGCTGCAGCGCAAAGATGGGGATGTGCGCCGCGATGATGATCAGCATCGAGAACAGCGTGGGCCGTCCGACTTCGGTGGCTGCCTCGACGATGGTGCTGCGGCGTTCGTCCTCGCTCATCGTCTCCGGCTTCTGGGAGAGGCGATGCATGATGTTCTCGATCACGATCACCGCGCCGTCCACGATGATGCCGAAGTCCATGGCGCCCAGGCTCAGCAGGTTGGCCGGCACGCCCATGATCTTCAGGCCCAGGAAGGTCGCGAGCAGTGCCAGCGGGATCACCGCCACGACGGCGAGGCTGGCGCGCAGGTTCGACAGGAACAGGTACAGCACCAGCGAGACCAGCAGCGCACCTTCGACGAGGTTGCGGAACACGGTCGCCAGCGTCTTGCCCATGAGCCAGGTCCGGTCGTAGAAGGGCACGATCTGCACGCCGGGCGGCATGCCGCGCGCATTCAGCTGGGCGATCTTTTCCTTCACGCCCTTCAGCACGACGCTCGGGTTCTCGCCCTTGCGCATGACCACGATACCGGTGACCACGTCGTCGTCGAGGTCCTGGCCCACAGTGCCCAGACGGGGCACCGCGCCGACTTCCACCCTGGCCACGTCGCGCACGAGGACCGGGGTGGCGCCGCGTGCCGACACCACGATGCGGCCGATGTCGTCGGCCGAGCGCAGCAGGCCGATGCCTCGGATCGCGTATTGCTGCGCGCCCTGCGCCACATAGCTGCCGCCCGCGTTCGAATTGCCCCGGCCCAGCGCGTCGAGCAGGTTCTGGAAGCTGAGCTTGTAGGCGCGCAGCTTGTCGAGATCGGGCTGGACTTCGTACTGCTTGATGAAGCCGCCCATCGCCACCACGTCGGCAACGCCGGGGACCTGGCGCAACTGGCGCTCGACGGTCCAGTCCTCGATGCTGCGCAGCTCCGTGGTCGAGAGGCCGTCGCCGCGTAGCCGATAGCGCATGATTTCGCCGACCGGCGTGGCGTTGGGTGCGATGTCCGCGTCCACGCCCGCAGGCAGGTCGACGCCGCGCAGGCGCTCGTTGACCTGCTGGCGCACGTCCTGCACCTTGGCCGCGTCGTCGTAGGTGACGACGGTGAACGACAGTCCGAACTGCGTGTGCGAGAACACGCGAATGGCATTGGGCAGACCCGAGAGCGCCACCTCGATCGGCAAGGTGACCTGCTTCTCGACCTCTTCCGCCGCTCGGCCCGGATAGAGCGCGATCACCGTGACCTGCGTGTCCGTCACGTCCGGGAAGGCTTCCACCGAGAGATTCTTGAAGGCGACCACGCCCGCCAGCGCAAACAGCAGCGTGCCCAGCACGATGAAGAGCGGTTGGTGGAGCGCGTACTGGATGAGGCGCTTCATGGCTTGCCCGTGCCGACCACGTTGGCGGCGGCCGTGTCCTGCGCCTGGCGGAGTTCGCGCGCAAGGAGGAGCGCGTTCTCGCTCACCACCATCTCGCCGACCTCCAGGCCGCTCGAGAGCACGATCTCAGCCGGGCCCGAATAGCCGATGCGCACTTCGCGCGGCTCGAACACGCCGGGCTGCACCTGGATCAGCACCGAATGCTGGGCACCCCGAAGGATGACCGCCGATGCAGGCACCACGACGCCGCCCGACCCCAGCATGCGCTCGAACTGGGCAGTCGCCAGCATCTCGGCCTTCAGCTTGCGATCGGGGTTGGGCACGATGCCGCGGACCTTGATGGTGCGGCTCGCGGGGTCGATGAAGTCGGCCGTGGCGGTCACGTAGCCCTCGAAATTCTCGCCGGGCAGCGCGGCCACCCTGAGCTGGAAGACCGCGCCGGGGCGCAGCGTGGCGACCTCGGACTCGCGCGCATCGATCTGCACCCAGAGCGAGGTCGGATCGCTCACCACGAAGAGCGGCGGCACGCCCACGCCCGACTGGTCGGGCCGCAGCTCCTGGCCGGGATTGAGATTGCGCTCCACCACCGCGCCGGCGATGGCCGACTGGATGGCGAGCCGCTGGTTGACGCCGCCGCCGCCGCCGTACATCGCAGTGCGTGCACCGGCGCGCGCGACCTCGGCCTGCGAGCGGGCAGCGTCGGCTTCGGCCTGTTCGAGGTCCTTCCTCGCGACGATGCCGGCCTCGAAGAGTTCGCGTTGCCGCTGCAGGTTCTTGCGTGCGAACGACACGTCGGCCTGCGCTTTCGCGGTGTCGGCCTGCGCGATCCCGAAATCGGGCGACGCGAGTTGGGCGAGCACCGTGCCGGGCTGCACCGGCTGGCCGATGTCGGCCTTGATCGCAGTGACGCGGCCGGCGAAGGGCGCGTAGATGCGCTGCGTGCGCTCCTCGTTCCAGATGAGGCGCGCGGGCAGTTCGGTTCGGACGCTCTTTCCGGGCGCAGCCGCCGTGAGCGTGAGCAGCTTGAGTTGCGGATGGTCGGGCGCGAAGCGGATCTGGTTGTTCTGGACGATCGGGGATGGCGGCTCGGCCTCGGCGACCGGTGCGTTGCGATCGCCGCAGGCGGCGAGCGTCAACGCGACCAGCGCGGCGAGCAGCAGCGGGCGCACGGGCGGGGGAAGAAGGGCGTTCATGGCGTGGGCATGGGTTGGGTTCGCAGGCGCCAGGCCAATGCGGCCTTGGCGTGGTCGACGCGCGCGGCGATCGCATCAAGCTGGGTGGCACGCAGCGTGCGCCGCGCATCGAGGAGGTCGCTGAGCGACATCGCGCCCTTGCGGTAGGCCAGCTCGGCGTTGTCTGCGACCTGGCGTGCGCTGGCGAGGATGTCCTTCTCGAAGATCTGCAGCCGGCGCGCATTCGCCTCGGCCTCGTCGCGCAGGCGCTGGAGTTCCAGCTTCGCGTCGTGCCGCTTGCGGGCCAGCGCGTCCTGCGCCTGCGTGTAGACCGCCTGGGCGCGCCCGATCTCGCCCTCGAACTGGTAGCCCCAGTGCAGCGGCACGACGGCGCGGACTTCGAGCAGGCGATTGGATGTGCCCGGGTAGCGGTCGAGCGAGACGCCCCAGACGACGTCGGCGCTGCGCTGTGCCTGCGCAGCCGCCAGTGCGGCGTCGGTGGAGGCGACGCGTGCCTGCGCGGCGCGCACGTCGGAGCGCGCGTCGACGAGGGCATCGAGGTCGGTGTCGCCCGCCGGCAGGGTCAGCGCGGGCCAGTCCGCGTTGGCAGCCAGGCCGCGGACCGCCGCGCCCGGCCCGAGCAATTGCGTGAGGGAGATCTGCGCGCGCTCGCGGTCGAGTTCGGCCGCACGCAGGTCGACGCGACTGCGCTGCGCCTCGATGGCCGTGCGTGCCGCTTCCTGCGCGGGCAGGTCGCCGGCCTGGACGCGCCGCGCCGAGGCATCCGAGAGCTGCTGGGCGCTGCGCTCGACGGCGTTCACTTCGACGATGCGCTCCTGCGCGCCGAGCAGGTCGAAGAAGGCGCTGCCCGCTGCGATCAGCTGCTGCACCTGCACGTCGTCGACGTCGGCAAGCGCCGCGTCGGCCGCACGTTCGGCCGCCGTGGTGCGGGCGCTGCGCTTGCCGCCGCGCTCCCAGGTCCAGTCGATGCCGAGCGAGTTGTCGACCCGCTTGCGGCCGATGTCGCCGCCGCCGACACCGTTCTGCAGGTCGATCGTGCTGGACTTGGCGGTGAGCAGCGGTGGCGGCGCATGGTCGGCGGCCAGCACATCGGCGCGAGCTGCGGCGAGCGACTGACGCGAGAGCATCACATCGGGGTTGTCGCGCGCCGCGCGCAGCACTTCGTCGAGCGTGAGCAGGCGCTGCGAGGTCTGCGCCCACGCAGGCGCGATCGCCATGGCGCCCATGAAAAAGGCCGCGCAAGCGGCCTGCTGTCGTATCCTCATTGGCCGTTTATCGCGTCGGAGTGCTGACGGCGTGCTGACCCTCGCATGTTGTAAAAACACGTACCTCCTCACTTCTCACATCCCATGCGAATCCTCCTGGTCGAAGACGACGCCGTGCTGCGCGGCGTGATGTTGCGCAGCCTGGGGGACGCGGGACACCGCGTCGACGTCGCCGCGAGCGTGGAGGAGGCCGACCACCTGTGGCGCGTGCAGCGCTTCGACGCCGTGCTGCTCGACCTGAACCTGCCCGCGACCTCGAGTCCGACCAGCGGGCTCGCGAGCGGACTGACGGCGCTGCGCCATGCACGCACGCGCGGCGACCGCACGCCGGTGCTGGTGCTGACGGCCCGCGACCGCACGGACGAGCGCATCGCCGGCCTGGACGCGGGCGCCGACGACTACCTCGGCAAGCCCTTCGACCTGGCCGAGGTCGAGGCTCGCCTTCGCGCGCTGGTGCGCCGCGCACAGGGCACGGAGGACATCGCGACGCTGGGGCAGCTGCGGCTCGATCGCCGGGCGCGCCGCTTCGCGGTCGGCGGCATTCCGCTCGACCTGCCCGCGCGCGAGTTCGAGGTGCTCTGGGAACTGATGAGCCCGCCGGGCCGCACGATCAGCAAGCGGGAGCTGTCGGACAAGCTGTCGACCTTCGACGAGTCGCTGGGCGACAACGCGCTGGAGGCTTTCATCTCCCGGTTGCGCAAGAAGCTGGTCGGCAGCGGCGCGGCGATCCGCACACTGCGCGGCATCGGCTATCTGCTGGAAGCGGACGTGTGAGCGTGCGCGCGACGGCTGGGGCGGGCGCTGCCGCCGCGCCCTCGCTGACCGCGCGCGTGCTGCGGCGCGTGCTGCTGCCGCTGGCCCTGACCTGGCTGGTGGGCACCGCGGTGGCCCTGGTGGTGGCGAACTACTTCACCGAGCAGGCCTTCGATCGCGGGATGCTGGACGATGCCTATGCCGTCTCGGCCAACGTGCAGGCGGGCGAGCGCGACATCGAATTGCTGCTGTCGCCGCGCGAGGTCAACAGCGTGCTGTTCGACCAATCAGAAACCGTCTTCTTCGCGGTGCTGCGGCCCGACGGATCGCTGCTCGCCGGCCATGCGGGGCTGCAGGCGCCCGAGCCGGAGGAGGGCGCACGCTATCGCTTCTCGCGCGTCACCTACCAGGGCAAGGACCTGCGCGCGGTGGTGCTGAACCACGATGCGCCCAACGCTTATCGCGTGGTGATCGCGCAGACCACGCGGGCCCGCGCGGTGCTGGTGGAGCGGCTGCTGGTCTATTCGCTGGCCCCGCAGTTCGTGCTGCTCGCGCTGCTGGCGACCTGGCTGTGGCGCGGCATCGACCGCGAGCTTCGCCCGCTCGGTGAATTGCGCCAGACGCTGGAACAACGCGATGCCCACGACCTCGCGCCCGTGCCCGTGGCGCGAAGCTCGCGCGAGCTCGAACAGTTGGGCGATACGCTCAATGCGCTGCTGGACCGGCTCGCGCAGAGCGCTTCCGCGCAGCGGGAGTTCGCGGGCAACGTCGCGCATGAACTGCGCACGCCGCTCGCGGGCATTCGTGCGCTGGCCGACTACGGGCTGGCGCAGCAGTCGCCTTCGGTGTGGCGCGAACAGCTGGAGAGCATCGCAGAGAGCCAGGCGCGTGCGAGCCATCTGGTGGACCAGTTGCTTGCTCTGGCGCTGGCCGACGAAGGACGCACGGGCCTGCAGCGCGAAGCGCTGCGATTGGATGACCTGGCGCAGCAGGCGGTGCTGCGGCATCTGGCGCGGGCCGATGCCCACGGGGTGGATCTGGGCGCGCAGGGCCTCGACGAGGCCGTGACGGTGGAGGCGAACGCAGCGCTGGTCGAAGGGATCCTCGACAACCTGATCGACAACGCGCTGCGCTACGGCGGACGCACCATCACCATCGAACTGGCGGGCCGCACACTGGCCGTGGTCGACGACGGCCCCGGCATCCCGCCCGAAGCGCAACGCGACCTGATGAAGCGCTGGGCGCAAGGCCCTGCCGGCCAGAAGCTCGGACAGGGCGCAGGTCTGGGACTCGCGATCGTCGCCCGCTACGCGAAGCTGCTCGGCGCCGAACTCGCCTTCGCGAAGGCATCGAATGAAGGCGGCCTGAGAGTCAGCGTAGCCTTCCCCTCAACCTGACGCAACCTCCTGCCTTCGCCAGAAATCCCGCGGAGCCGGCTTCGCCGGCCCGCCGGGATTGCCCCCGGTAGGGGGTAGGCGGCCACACGAAGTGGGCAAGCCTGGGGGCGAGTTCAAAGTGCCGGGTAGTCGATGTAGCCGACTTCGCCGCCGCCGTAGAACGTGTTCTTGTCCCACGCGTTCAGGGGAGTCCCCTCACGCAGGCGACGCACCAGGTCCGGGTTGGAGATGAAGGGCTTGCCGAAGGCAACGAGGTCGTCGCCTTCCTTCAGCGCTTCCTCGGCCAGCGGCTTGTCGTAGCCGTTGTTCACCATCCATGCGGCCTTGCCGCCCGCCTGGCGATAGGCGGCCTTGAGGGCTTCGTAGTCGAAGGGGCGATCGTCGATCTCGCGCGGGCCGCCGGTGGCGCCTTCGATGATGTGGATGTAGGCGAGGTTGAGCGGTGCGAGCTGCTTGACGACGTAGTCGAACAGCGGCTGCGGGTTGTCGTCGTGCGCATCGTTGGCCGGTGTCACGGGCGACAGGCGGATGCCTGTCTTTCCGCCGCCGACGGCATCGACCACGGCGCGCGTCACTTCCAGCAGCAGCCGGGCACGGTTCTCGATGCTGCCGCCGTAGTCGTCCGTGCGCTTGTTGCTGCCGGTCTTGAGGAACTGGTCGAGCAGGTAGCCGTTGGCGCCATGGATCTCGACGCCGTCGAAGCCCGAGGTCTCCACCGCGTTGCGTGCGGCCGCGGCATAGGCGTGGACGATGCCGGGCAGTTCGCTCGCATCGAGCGCGCGGGGCTCGGACGTCTCGGTGAAGGTGGGAACGCCGTTCTTGATGAGCACGGTCTTGGTCTTGGCCGTGATCGCGGAGGGCGCGACGGGCTTGCCGCCCTCGGGCTGCAGTTCCACGTGCGAGACACGGCCCACGTGCCAGAGCTGCACGACGATCTTGCCGCCCTCGGCGTGCACCGCGTCGGTGACGCGCTTCCAGGCATCGAGCTGTTCCGAGCCATAGAGACCCGGTACGTCCGCATAGCCCTGGCCCTGGTGGCTGATGGCGGTGGCTTCGGTGATGAGGAGGCCTGCGCTGGCGCGCTGTGCGTAGTAGGTGGCCGTGATGTCGCGCGGGACCGCGTTGGGCGAGCGATTGCGCGTGAGGGGCGCCATGACGATGCGGTTGCTCAGCTTCAGGTCGCCGGCCTGCACGGGATCGAAGAGGGAGGACATTGTTTTGAGTTGCTGTTGTGGAGAACGAAGGCAAGGGTAAACCCCGCTCTTCAACCGCGCTGTCGCGGGGTTGTCGATTTGCTGATAAGCGTTGCCGCAGAATGGCCGCGCACGCATGATCCATACGACCGCCGCCACCCTCACGCCCGCGCAGGCATTGCGCCTTGCGCTCGCGCTGTCGCTGGGGGCGGCGGTTTCGCTGGGTATCACGCGCTTTTCCTACGGCTTGCTGTTGCCGCCGATGCGCGCGGACCTCGGCTGGAGCTACACACTTGCAGGAGGCATGAACACCGCGAATGCGGCCGGCTACCTGCTCGGCGCGCTGATGACGCCGGGCTTGATGCGGCGCTTCGGACCCGTTCGCCTGTTGGTCGGCGGCGCGGTTTGGGCCAGCCTCTTCATGGTGGCGAGCGGCTTCTTCACCTCGGCACCCGCGCTGCTGCTGCAGCGGCTGCTCGCCGGCCTGGCGAGTGCATGGGTGTTCGTCGCGGGCGGTTTGCTGGCGGCGCGGCTGGGCGCCTTGCAGCCGTCGCGCTCCGGCTTTCTGCTGGGCCTTTACTACGGCGGTACGGGCCTGGGCATCACGTTGTCGGCGCTGCTCGTGCCGGCGGTGCTGCAGGCTGCGTCGAGCCAGCCGCACGGCTGGGCCTGGGCATGGTGGGCACTGGCGCTGGCCAGTTTCATCGCGACGGCGGTTCTGGCGTTGGCGATGCGGGCCTTGCCCGCCGAGGCGCGCGCGCACGTGCCTTCGCCATCGGTCGACGCGGCGCCGCATTCGTCGACGCCCGTGCGCCGCTTCGGCTGGGCGCTGGCGGGCTATACGCTTTTCGGTGCCGGCTACATCGGCTACATGACCTTCGTGATCGCGCTGCTGCGCGAGCAGGGGGCAAGGCCTGCCGACATCACCGTCTTCTATGCCTTGCTCGGCGTGGCGTGCGTGGCCTCGTCGCGACTGTGGGCGGGTCTTCTCGACCGTTTTCGGGGCGGCGGCCCGCAGGCGGTGCTCAACGCCTTGCTGGGCGTTGCGACGATGCTGCCGGTGCTGAGTCCGTCGTGGCCGGTGGCGATGGCCTCGGGGCTGCTGTTCGGCGCGGTGTTCCTGTCGGTGGTGGCATCGACGACCGCACTGGTGCGCCACAACCTGCCGGCCGCGCAATGGGCGACCGGCATCAGCGCCTTCACGATCGCCTTCGCGCTGGGGCAGATCGTGGGGCCCACGGTGACCGGCTGGATCTCCGATGGCGAAGGCGGCCTGGCCCGGGGCCTGGTCGCCTCCGCGATCACGCTGTGGGCCGGCGCGCTGCTGGCATCCCGGCAGAAGGCGCTGGCGGGTTCGTGAAACACGCGGACCCGGCTTTGCCGGCCCCGCTGGTGTGGCCTACTTGATCAGGCCCTCGGCCTTCATGGCTTCCTGGACAGCCGGGCGTGCCGCAACGCGTGCATGCCAGGCGTTCAGGTTGGCGAAGGACGCGATATCCACCCCCGTCGGCTTCGCCCAGTTGGTGACGGTGAACAGGTAGCCGTCGGCGACCGTGAAGTGCTCGCCCATCAGGTAGTCCTTGCCTTCGAGCTGGCCGTCGAGCCATTCGTAGCGCGACTTGAGCTTGGTCTTGAAGGTGGTCTTGGCGTCTTCCGGCATGTTCGGATTGAACAGCGGCGAGTAGCTCTTGTGGATCTCGGTGCCGATGAAGGTCAGCCATTCCTGCAGGCGGTAGCGCGAGATCGTGCCGTTGGCCGGCGCGAGGTTCTTGGTCGGCGCCAGGTCGGCGATGTACTGGACGATTGCCGGGCCTTCGCGCAGGCGGGAGCCGTCGTCGAGCTCCAGCAGGGGCACATAGCCGAGCGGGTTGATGCCGTAGTAGTCGGTGCCGTCCTGGAGCTTGTGGCTCTTGGTGCTGGCAAGCACGGGTTCGAAGGCCAGGCCTGCTTCACGCATTGCGATGTGGGGGGACAGCGAGCAGGCGCCTGGTGAGTAGTACAGCTTCATGCAAGGAACTCCAATGAAATGCAAAAGTTTGGAAAGGGCGCTTTCGAAAGCGAAGGTCGATGCTAGCGGGTTCGGCGCCATCGCGTTTTTGTCCTACGGCCGCTCGCGCACCGCGACTATGAGGGCTGGAGCAAGCGCTTTCTAAGCTTGCGGCGCTGCGGTGGATGGGCCATCGCCAGGAGTTCCTATGTTGAAGTACGCCATTGTTTTTGCCGTGATCTCGTTGATTGCCGGTGCACTTGGCTTTGGCGGTGTGGCCGCGGGCGCGGCCGGCATTGCCAAGGTGCTGTTCGGACTGTTCCTGATCCTTGCAGTCGTGTTTCTCGTGCTGGCCGCGCTGGGCGTGGGTGCGGCGAGAAAGGCGCTGGACCGATGATGGAACGATCTCCGATGCGGTGGCCGCATGTGCGGCCCCTGGTGGTGTTGCTCCAGAGCCCCGCGCATCGCGTGATGCGCGTGCTCCACGTGACGCAGTCCCATTGGCAACTGCCCGAGCGGCGCCGCCGCATGCGCGGTTCGCCAGGCAGGCAGCTCAGCGCGCAGTCCTGACTCGCGCAACCCTTATCTATTAGCAGGCTGTGCTGCAGGCGCAGGAGACCGATGCATTTCTCACACGTCGAAGCGGTGCTCGAATACGAGGTGGCCGCGCCTTCGCACCTGCTGCTCAACATCGAGGCGGCGCGCAGCGGTGCCCAGGTGCTGATCAGCGAGGAACTGGTGATCGAACCCGCTGTCGAGATGCAGGCGTTTTGCGACGAAGGCAGCGGCAATCGCTTCGTCCGCTTCGATGCGCAGCCGGGTCCGCTCAAGATCCGCTACCGCGCCAGCGTGCAGCGCTCGCATGTCCAGGTGCCGACCGATCTGCAGGAAGTGCCGGTCAACGAGGTGCCCAACGAGATCCTTCACTACATGATGCCGACGCGCTATTGCGAGTCGGACCTGATGTCGCGCTGCGCTCAGCAGCTGTTCGGCGATCTGCCGCCCGGCATCGGGCGAGTGCAGGCCATCGTCGACTGGATTCACGAGAGCATCACGTACGAGCCCGGCAGCAGCGTGTCGACCACGACTGCGAGCGAAGTATTCGTGGAACGCGCCGGCGTGTGCCGCGACTTCGCACACCTGGGCATCACCTTCTGTCGCGCGCTGAACATCCCGGCGCGGCTGGTGGTGGGCTATGTCTGGTTCGACGAGCCGCCGCAGGATTTCCACGCAGTGTTCGAAGCCTGGCTCGGCGGGCAGTGGGTCCTGTTCGACGCGACCCGCATGGCGCCCGTCGACCGGCTCGTTCGCGTCGGCACGGGGCGAGATGCCAAGGACGTCGCGTTCTGCACGATCTTCGGTCCCGTCACCATGACCGGGAAGGACTTGACGGTGCGGGAACTGCAGGATGAAGGCGTCGCGCCTTCGGCCGAGCCCGAGCCGAGTGGCTTGCTCGTCGGGATTGAAAAGCCGGTGCCGGTGCTGCCGCATGACGACGCGGACAAGGGGCAGGCCTCCGCCCATGTGGTGGCCGTCGCGGAGTAGCGACCTCGCCATTTCGCGTGGCCGCCCACGCCCTGCTGACTGTTGCTATCAAAATGATAGCAACAGATCGAGATGGGATGCGTGCCCGAACGCGCCCGACGGGTCCGGGTCGCATGCCCCCAGAAGTCGCACGAAGGCGCTTCGGCGATTAAAATTGGCGCCCCTTTCCGCAGCGCACGCGACAGTGCGCCCCTCTCCCATGCTGTACCCCGAAGAATTCGATGTGATCGTCGTTGGTGGCGGTCATGCCGGCACCGAAGCCGCGCTGGCCTCCGCGCGAATGGGCGCCCGCACCTTGCTGCTCACCCACAACATCGAGACCCTGGGGCAGATGAGTTGCAATCCGTCGATCGGCGGCATCGGCAAGGGGCACCTGGTGAAAGAGGTCGATGCGCTGGGTGGGGCGATGGCCATTGCGACGGACGAGGGCGGCATCCAGTTCCGAATCCTCAATTCGAGCAAGGGACCGGCCGTGCGGGCCACGCGCGCGCAGGCGGACCGCGTGCTCTACAAGGCGGCGATCCGCCGCCGGCTGGAGAATCAGCCGAACCTCTCGTTGTTCCAGCAGGCCGTGGACGACCTGATGATCGAAGGCGACCGGGTGGTCGGCGCTGTCACGCAGGTCGGCATCGCATTTCGCGCGCGGGCCGTGGTGTTGACGGCCGGGACTTTCCTGGACGGCCGCATTCACGTCGGGCTCGACAACTACCAGGCCGGGCGCGCAGGCGATCCGCCGGCCGTCAGCCTCTCGGCACGGCTCAAGGAACTGAAGCTGCCGCAAGGGCGGCTGAAGACCGGGACGCCGCCGCGTCTGGACGGGCGAAGCATCGACTTCTCCAAATGCACCGAGCAGCCGGGCGACGGCATGCCGGGCGGGGCCGGACCGATGCCGGTATTCAGCTTCATGGGCCGCGCGGACATGCATCCGCAGCAGATGCCCTGCTGGATCACCAACACCAATGCGCGCACGCACGACATCATCCGCTCGGGTTTCGACCGCAGCCCCATGTTCACCGGCAAGATCGACGGCATCGGGCCGCGGTACTGCCCGAGCGTGGAAGACAAGATCAATCGCTTTGCCGACAAGGAAAGCCACCAGATCTTCCTGGAGCCGGAAGGGCTGACCACGAACGAGTACTACCCGAACGGGATTTCCACCAGCTTGCCGTTCGACATCCAGTACCAGTTGGTGCGTTCGATGGCCGGTCTGGAGAACGCGCACATCCTGCGCCCGGGCTATGCGATCGAGTACGACTACTTCGATCCCCGGGAACTGAAGAGCAGCTTCGAGACGCGTGCCATCAACGGCCTCTTCTTTGCCGGGCAGATCAATGGCACGACGGGTTACGAAGAGGCTGCCGCCCAGGGCCTGTTCGCCGGCATCAATGCTGCACTGCAGTGCAGGGGAGAGGCCGCCTGGCTGCCCCGGCGCGACGAAGCCTATCTGGGCGTTCTGGTGGACGACCTCATCACCAAGGGTGTGACCGAGCCTTATCGCATGTTCACCAGTCGGGCGGAGTTCCGCCTGCAACTGCGCGAGGACAATGCGGACATGCGCCTGACCGAAGCCGGCCGCAAGCTGGGCCTGGTCGATGACGCCCGCTGGGATGCCTTCTCGCGGAAGCGCGATGCTGTTTCACGTGAAACAGAGCGCCTGCGTTCGATCTGGGTCAACCCGCGCAATCTGCCGCCTTCGGAGTCGGAGCGCGTTCTAGGCAAGGCCATCGACCACGAATACAACTTGGGCGATCTGCTGCGCCGGCCCAACGTGAGCTACGAATCATTGATGTCGCTGGACGGCGGCAAATACAACTCGGGCGAACCGCTGGGCGAGACCGAAATCGAACAGATCGAAATTGCCGCCAAGTACTCCGGGTACATCAACCGGCAGCATGACGAGGTCGAAAGGGCCGCACACTTCGAGAATCTCAAGTTGCCGGCTGACCTCGACTACGCGCAAGTCAAGGCGCTGAGCTTCGAGGTGCGGCAAAAGCTCACCAAGCATCGCCCCGAAACGCTGGGCATTGCCTCGCGAATTTCCGGCGTGACGCCCGCCGCCATCTCATTGCTGATGATCCATCTTCGCAAGGGCGGACATCGCGCGTTCGTTCAAGACACGGCAGCCGAGCCCCAAGCCGCGGAATGAGCCAGGAACGACTGCTGCGCGACGGCGCAGAAAAGCTCGGCATCGAATTGACGGCCCGGCAGACCGAGCGGTTGCTGGCCTACGGCGCGCTCATATTGAAGTGGAACAAGGTTTACAACCTCACGGCACTGCGGGACCCGGCGACCGTCCTGACCCACCATTTGCTCGACAGTCTTTCCGTCATCCAGCCACTCCAGCGCGAGCGTTCGACGGAGGCCAAGCTGTTGGACGTCGGCGCTGGCGCCGGGCTTCCCGGTGTCGTGATCGCGATCCTTCGAGACGACATCGACGTCACTTGCCTGGACGCCGTCGCCAAGAAGGCTGCGTTCGTTCAACAGGTGGCATCTGAACTGGGTCTCCGCAATCTGCGCGGCCTGCATGCCCGGGTCGAGTCATTGACCGGAAGCTACGATGTGATCAGCTCACGCGCCTTCGCATCGCTGCCCGATTTCATCACCGGCTCCGCGCACCTGCTGGCCCCGGGCGGCATCTGGCTTGCCATGAAGGGCAGGGCGCCCGACGATGAAATCGCTCAGCTTCCTGTCGACGCGGCAGTGTTTCACGTGGAACAACTGTCGGTTCCGGGCCTCGATGCCGAGCGCTGCGTCGTCTGGATGCGAAAACCAGCCGGCTGATCAGCGTCCGCCGCGTCGACCTCGCTTAGACTCGACGCTTCCCATCTCAGGCAATTTTCATGTTCGGCATCGCTGATTACGGCGCGTTCGTCGCGGCCATCGTCCTTTTCCTCGCGATTCCCGGACCGGGAAATCTGGCCCTGATCACCTCGACTGGCAAAGGCGGCATCCGCGGCGGGCTGGCCGCCACCATCGGCCTGATCGCTGGCGACCAGGTGCTGATGTGGGCGGCCGTCGCTGGCGTCGCCGCGCTGTTGACCGCCTATCCGGCCGCTTTCAGCGCTGTCCAGTGGCTCGGTGCCGCCTATCTGGCGTGGCTTGGCTTCAAGATGCTGCGTGCCAAGCCGGGCGCCGCGCCGATCCTCAACATCCGTGCCGGCCAATACTTTCGCCAGGCGCTGGCCATCACCCTTCTGAACCCGAAAGCCATCGTCTTCTACATGGCTTTTTTCCCGCTGTTCGTCGATCCAGCCCGGCACCAAGGCCTGACGACCTTCGGCGTCATGGCCCTCACGATTGCGGTCCTGACCTTCCTTTATGGCCTGATCGCGACGCTTCTGACGCACTTCCTGGCCGAGCGCATGCGCGCCAACCCCCGCATTTCGGGCGTCCTCAACAAGCTGGCCGGCGTCTTTCTGATTGCGTTCGGCTTCAAGCTGGCGATCTCCAGGTGAGCATGACCAGCATCCCAGCCCGTATTCCATCGCTCGACCTCCGGCAAGGCGCCTGACCCATGGCAAAGATCTTCTGCATTGCGAACCAGAAGGGCGGCGTCGGCAAGACGACGACGACCGTCAATCTTGCGGCCGGCTTGGCGAAGGTGGGGCAGAGAGTCCTGATGATCGACCTCGATCCGCAGGGCAACGCCACCATGGGATCGGGCATCGACAAGCGCCAGCTTGAAACCACCGTGTATGACGTGCTGCTCGAATCGGCCTCGGTGGCCGAAACGCGGGTGACGTCCGAGAAATGCGGCTACGACGTCCTGGGTGCCAACCGCGAATTGGCGGGCGCCGAGGTCGAAATGGTCGCCCTCGACCGGCGGGAAAAGCGCCTGCGGACGGCCCTGGCGGCGGTCGGTGCCGAGTACGACTTCATCCTGATCGATTGCCCGCCGAGCCTCAGCCTGCTCACGCTGAACGGCTTGTGCGCCGCGCACGGCGTCATTGTGCCGATGCAGTGCGAATACTTTGCGCTCGAAGGGCTGACCGACCTGGTCAACACCATCAAGCAGGTGCACGCCAACCTCAACAAGAACCTGCAGATCATCGGCTTGCTGCGCGTGATGTTCGATCCGCGCATCACGTTGCAGCAGCAGGTGAGCGAGCAGCTCAAGGGGCACTTCGGGGACAAGGTCTTCGATACGGTGATTCCGCGCAATGTGCGCCTGGCCGAGGCGCCCAGCTACGGGCTGCCGGGCGTGGTCTTCGATCCCGCCGCCAAGGGCAGCCAGGCTTTCGTGGCCTTCGCCCAGGAGCTGGTGGAGAAGATGCCGCCCGCGAGCGCACTGGCGGCGGAGGCGCCCGTGCCCGTCGCACCGGTCGCTCCGGTCCCGATGGACCCGCCTACGGTGACCGACCAGGTGCCCGAAAGCCCTTGAGCTCATCCCATCCCTCTTCGCCACAGATGACCGTCACGAAAATCCTGCTGCTGCCCGGTTGGCAGAACAGCGACCCTGACCATTGGCAAAGTCGCTGGGAGGCGATCTACGGCGACCACCGCGTCGAGCAGCACGACTGGATGCGACCGCTGCGCGGAGACTGGTCCGCCCGGCTCGAGGAAGAAGTGCTCGCGGCGCCCGGCCCGGTCGCCCTCGTGGCGCACAGCCTCGGCTGCATCCTGGTCGCCGCGTGGGCAGCGCACTCGCGCCACACCGGCAAGGTCCGCGCCGCGCTGCTGGTGGCACCCGGGGACCTGGAGCGCGACGACCTTCGCCAGATGATTCCCGGCTGGGCGCCCATCGTCCGCCAGCCGCTGCCGTTTCCTTCCCTGATGGTCGCGGCGCATGACGATCCCTATTGCGATGCGGCCCGCTCCCGGGAGATGGCGCGCGACTGGCACTCTCCCTATAGAGACGCCGGCGCCCGCGGCCACATCAACAGCGAATCCGGCCTGGGCGATTGGCCCGAAGGCCGGGCGCTGCTGAACGACCTACTGAAAGAAGACTGACCTCCATGGCCACAAAAAAACCCAAGGGCCTCGGCCGCGGACTCGAAGCCCTGCTCGGGCCCACCTTCAATGGGCCGGACACCGCGACCGCCGAAGACGTCGCGCCGTCCAACCCGACGACCCTGAACCTCGATCAAATGGTTCCCGGCGTCTACCAGCCCCGGACCCGGATGGACGAGGGCGCCCTGTACGAGCTGGCCGAAAGCATCAAGGCGCAGGGCATCATGCAGCCCATCCTTGTCCGCCGCCTCGACTCGGAGATGGCGCGCACCAAGAACGCCGAGTTCGAAATCATCGCGGGCGAGCGGCGTTTCCGTGCGGCCAGCCTCGCAGGGCTCGAAAGCGTGCCGGTGCTGGTGCGAGACGTGCCGAACGAAGCCGCGGCGGCGATGTCTCTGATCGAGAACATCCAGCGCGAAGATCTCAATCCGCTGGAAGAAGCCCAAGGCCTGCAGCGCCTGGTGGCAGAGTTTGGGCTCACTCACGAATCCGCCGCGCAGGCCGTGGGTCGGTCCCGCAGTGCCGCCAGCAACCTCTTGCGGCTGCTGAACCTGGCCGAGCCGGCACAGGCGATGCTCATGGCCGGCGACATCGACATGGGGCACGCCCGTGCCTTGCTGTCGCTCGACAAGGGCACCCAGATCACCGCCGCGAACCAGATCGCCGCCAAGAAGATGTCGGTGCGCGAGGCCGAGGCGCTGGTCAAGAAGCTGGCTGCCGAGTTCAGCCTGACGCCTTCGCCCCGTCGCGGTGCCGGCGAGAAGTCCCGCGACCTCCTGCGGGTCGAGGAGGAACTCGCCGACCTCCTGGCCGCGGAGGTCGAGGTCCGCATCAAGAAGCGCAGCAAGCGAGGCGGCCGCATCGAGGAGAGCGGCGAACTGGCCATTCACTTCGGTTCGCTCGAAGCCCTCAACGGATTGATCGACCGTATCCGCCAAACGGCATAGCTCGGCTGCGGCGGATTCCTGGCTGTCCGGGCGATTGATTCATCCGGTTACTTCGGCCTATCCTCTGGTTTCGTTTTTAACCAGAAAGTACTAAGAGGAATCCAGCCATGGACAACACGAGACTTCCGCTCGCCGCCCTTGCCTTGGGCGCGCTGTTCCTCACGGGTTGCGAAACCACGGACATGCAGATGGGCAGCCAGAGCGCGAAGACGGTGGCCACAGGCAGCGCGGCGGGCAGCGCGTCGGCCAACACCAACGCGGCGCTCGAAAAATGCGCGTCGCCTCTCGGAACGGTGTCGCTGGTCGAGAACCAGTCGGCGGGCTGGTACACCATCATCCGCAACGAATACAAGCTGCCGCCCACCGCCAATCTGCTGCGCTTGCTGGTGCAGCAATCGAACTGCTTCGTCGTGGTCGAGCGCGGCGCAGCCGGCATGAACGCCATGTCCCGCGAACGCCAGCTCATGCAATCGGGCGAGATGCGGCAGGGCAGCAACTTCGGCGCCGGGCAGATGGTGGCCTCCGACTACGCGCTGTCGCCCGAGATCGTCTTCAGCAACCAGAATGCGGGCGGCATGGGCGGCGCGCTCGGCGGCCTGGTGGGCGGCCGCTACAGCGGCGTGCTCTCGGCCGTCGGGGGGAGCATGCAGACCAAGGAGGCCAGCGCGATGCTCACGCTGGTCGACAACCGCTCGGGCGTCCAGGTGTCCGCCTCGGAAGGCAGCGCCTCCAAGACCGATTTCGGCGCCTTCGGCTCGGTGTTCGGCAGCAGCGCTGCGGCAGGGCTCGGCGGCTACACCAACACGGCGCAAGGCAAGGTCATCAGCGCCGCGTTCATGGACGCGTTCAACCAGATGGTCGTCTCGCTGCGCAACTACAAGGCGCAGACGGTCCAGGGCCAGGGGCTCGGCGGTGGTGGCCGCCTGGGCGTCGACGGTGGGGCGGCCCCCTCGCAGACTTCGGCGCCGGCGGCCCCGCGCACCGGTACCAACACGAAAAAATAAAGGCAGCGCTCAGGGTGCAAAAGCCCGGCGGCTCTTTCGAGCCCCGGGCTTTTTTCATGGCCGCCCGCAGGTACTACAGGCTGAAGATCTTGCCGGGATTCATGATGTTCTTCGGATCGAGCGCGCGCTTGATCGTCCGCATCATGTCGACCGCGCCCGCGCCGGCCTCGTCGACGAGAAAGCCCATCTTGTGCAGGCCGACGCCGTGCTCGCCGGTGCAGGTGCCCTCCAGGGCGAGCGCACGCGATACCAGGGCGTGATTCAACTTCTCGGCCGTGACGCGCTCTTCGAGTGCGTTCGGGTCCAGCAGATAGCCGAAGTGGAAATTGCCGTCGCCCACGTGGCCGACCAGGAAGTAGGGGATGCCACTGGCGTCGGCTTCGGCCACGGATTCGAGCAGGCAATCGGCCAGGCGCGAGATGGGCACGCAGGTGTCCGTGGAGATCACCCGGCAGCCGGGGCGCGATTGCACGGCCGCGAAGTAGCTGTTGTGGCGCGCGGTCCAGAGACGCGTGCGTTCCTCAGGCGTGCTCGCCCATTCGAAGGCCTTGCCGCCGTGCCCGCTCGCCAGCTCCTGCACGGTCTCGGCCTGTTCCTTCACGCCGGCCGGCGAACCGTGGAATTCCATCAAGAGCATCGGCTCTTCGCGCAGGCCGAGCTTGGAGTAGGCGTTGACCATGCGCACGGTGTTCACGTCGATCAGTTCCACGCGCGCGATCGGCACGCCGAGCTGGATGACCTCGATGGTGGTGCGCACCGCGGCCTCGATGCTCGGGAAGGAGCAGATCGCGGCCGACACGGCCTCGGGCAGCGGGTAGATGCGCAGGGTGACCTCGGTGATCACGCCCAGCGTGCCTTCGCTGCCGACCAGCAGGCGGGTCAGGTCATAGCCCGCCGATGACTTCTTGGCGCGCGTGCCGGTGCGGATCACCTCGCCGCTGGCGGTGACCACTTCGAGCGACAGCACGTTCTCGCGCATCGTGCCGTAGCGCACGGCGTTCGTGCCGCTCGCGCGCGTGGCCGCCATGCCGCCGATCGAGGCATCGGCACCCGGGTCGATCGGGAAGAAGAGGCCTGTGCTCTTGATCTCGTCATTGAGCTGCTTGCGCGTGACGCCGGGCTGCACGGTGACCGTGAGGTCGTCGGCGTTGACGGACAGCACGCGGTTCATGCGGCTCACGTCGATGCTGATGCCGCCCTGCACGGCGAGCAGATGCCCTTCGAGCGATGAACCGACGCCGAACGGAATGACCGGCACGCTGTGGTCGCTCGCGAGCTTGACCGCATCCGCCACGTCCTGCGTGCTTTCGGCAAAGACCACGGCGGAGGGCGGGGGGGCGTCGAAGGACGATTCGTCGCGACCGTGCTGGGTGCGCACTGCCAGTGCCGTGGAACAGCGATCGCCGAAGCGGGACTTCAGTGCTTCGATCAGCGCGTCGGGCACCTCGCGCAGCGCAATCTCGGGCGTGAGATGGGAAAGGGCGGTGGGGGCGTTCATCGAGGCGATCTCCTGAAGGGTCTAACATTCTACGAACCGCACTCTGCAACGCCACGGAAGACACCCTCATGGGCAATCGACTCACACAGATCGCGACGCGCACCGGCGACGACGGCACCACCGGCCTCGGCGACAACACGCGCGTGCCCAAGGACCACCTGCGCGTGCACGCGATGGGCGACGTCGACGAACTCAACTCGACCATCGGCGTGCTGCTATGCGAGCCGATGCCGGCCGGAGTGCGCGAGTTGCTGGTCGACGTGCAGCACCAGCTCTTCAACCTCGGTGGCGAGCTGTCGATGCCCGGCTACACGCTGCTCAAGCCCGAGGCGCTGCTCCAGTTGGACAATGCGCTCGCCGAGTACAACGCGGCGTTGCCCCGGCTCGCCGAGTTCATTCTTCCGGCGGGCACTCGCGCCGCATCGCTCGCGCATGTGTGCCGCACCGTGGCGCGGCGCGCTGAACGCGCCGTCGTGGCGCTGGGTGCGGATGCCGAGATCAACGACACGCTGCGCCGCTACCTCAATCGACTGAGCGACCTGCTCTTCGTGCTGGCACGTGTGCTGAACCGCGTCGACGGTGGCGATGACGTGTACTGGAAGAGCGAACGCATGGCACGGGCCGCCGCCGACGAGCAGGCCTCCGAATCTTGAGACAAAGGAAATTCAGCAGATGTCCCGAACTGAAAGAACCCGCGCCTTCCTGGCGCCCGCAGCCGCATGGATCGCCCTGGGCGCATTGGCGCTTCCCGTTCACGCAGCCACCGGCAACACGCATGACAGCAAGGTGCTGGGCGGCATCGAGCGCGGCGCGGACGCCACCGGCCGTGGCATCGAACGCGCCGGCAACGCGACGCGCCGGGGCGTGGACCACACGGCCGAACGCGCCAGTGCGCCCGTCCGGCGCTGGGGCGAATCGCTGGGCCGCAAGCTGTCGCCCCATTCGGGCGCCAAGCCGTCCACGCCGGCGGTCGGACCGCAAGGCAACGCGCCGTGAGGTGACACGGGCCAGGCAGCGGCCCGGCTTTACCTTGCTTCACCTCGCGCGTACATGCACCGGGTGAGCCGGATACATGCGCCTTCCACACTGGACTCCTCATCAACGCAGAAGGAGTTCCAGAATGAACAAGTCCAAGAGCATGGCAGTCGCCACCGCAGCGCTGGCGATGTGCATGGCGGGAAGTGCCTTCGCGCAGGACGGCCGTTTCGATCGCGGACCCGATCGCAACAACGACCGCCATGACCGCTACGAGCAGCAACAACATACCCGCCAGGGCGGTCCCGGCAACGGCCACTACCAGCAGCGCCACCAGGACTTCCGTCCCGGCCCGCAGTACAGCCGCCCGGCTTATCCGAACCCGCACGTCGAATGGCGCAGGGGCGGACACGTGCCCGGCGAATACCGGGGCCGCAGCTACGTCGTCAATGATTGGCGTGGCCAGCGCCTGCACCAGCCGCCGCGCGGCTACCAGTGGGTGGGTGTCGGTGGGGACTTCGTGCTGGCGGCGATCGCCACCGGCCTGATCGCACAGATCATCGTCGGCCAGTAGGGCCGCGGAACCGGGGGCTTCAGGCGGCGGTGGAGGGCGCCATCTGGGCGCACACGTTGCGCCCGGTGATCGTCAGGCGCAAGCCGCCGCCGTGCCACTCGAGCCAGTTCAGTCTCACGTAGGCATCGATGTCGTCGCCGTCGATCCGCCCGGCCTGGTGCTGCTGCAGGTACCCGACCGTGGCGGGCAGGGCCTGCCGCAGCCGTTCACGGGCCGCGGCTTCGGCGTCCGCCTTGGAAGAAACGCGCGTCTGAGAATTCGATGCCATGACTGATTCGATCTGATCGCTGAGGAAATCGCACCAATGTACGCTTCCTGCAAATTTCGTCACGGACCTTTTTCTCGTTCTCGCGCAGGGCAAACACTGAGACTTGCCCGGGCAGACCCTTACTTGCGCTGCTTCAGCAGCTTGCTGACCTCGTCCACGTTGTCCTGAATGCGGCGGCGCACCACGTCGAAGGCCTCGGACTGCGACTTCGCTGCCATCTCCGACAGTTCGCGAATGTCGTCGAGCGCCTGCTTGAATGCCGCCTTGCCCATGGCATCGAGCTTGGCGAGGTTTTCGCGCGGATCCGTGCCCGCCATGCCCTTCACCGTGCCTTGCCACTCCTCGATCGAGCTCTTGAGCATCTCGGTCTGGCGCTGGACCACGGCCTGCAGCCCCTGATAGGACTTCTCGTTGGCCTGAACCAGCGCCTGCAGGTCCTTGCGCCCGCTCTCGACGATGGAGCCCGCCAACGGAAGGCTCTGCAGCCGCTCGGCCATGCCCTTCAGCGGCTTCACGAAGGCTTCCTGAACGTCTTCCACCGTCGGGATGCCGGCGGGGCGAGCCTTCTTGGCGCTGGTGGTGGTGCTCGATTTGCTGGTTGCCATGGTGCGGAGTCTCCGATTTGAGGTTGGACCGCCACGATACGCCCACAGGGTGCCCGGATGGAAGCCCTTGGCGGTAGAACTTGATATTTCGCACATATGTGCTAAATTGCGCCGCATGGACGCCAAGACCCAGAAGAGCGAATTGACCCGTGCCGCGATCATCGGCGCGGCGATGGACGTCGCCTCGGCCGAAGGGCTGGAGGCGATCACGCTCCAGGCGGTGGCCAGCCGCCTCGGGCTGTCCAAGAGCGGGGTGTTCTCCCGCGTGGGTTCGCGCGAGGCGCTGCAGAAGGCGGTCATCGAAGAATATGGCCGCCGCTTCCTGGCCGACGTGTTCGTCCCGGCCATGCAAAAGCCCAAGGGGGTGGCGCGCCTGAACGACATCGTCGAGCGCTGGCTCGCCCGGATGCGGGACGTCGAGATCCAGACCGGTTGCATCTACACCGCCGGCGCCTTCGAGCTCGACGATCGGGAGGGCGAACTGCGCGACCATCTTTTGGCCGAGGTGACGCGCTGGCGCGCTGCGCTGCGGCGCACCGTCGCGCAGTCCGTCGAGACCGGCGAGCTCAAGGGCGATACCGACCCGGCACAGCTCGTCAGCGAGATCAACGCGCTGGTGATCGGGCTGCTGCACGACGCGCGCTTCCTGCGCGATCCGCGCGCCGCCGACCGGGCCACGCTGACGTGGCAGCGGCTCCTGGCCAGCTACCGGACCTGAGGCCGTCATGCCTGCTTCGAAACCATCTTCCTCTTTGTCCAGTTTTCGCACGATTGTGCGATAAATCCATTGCCGAAGGACCTCTCATGACCACCGCCACTTCCGCCGCGTCCAACGCTGCATCCAACTACTACGGCGCAAGCCCCTTGATCCGCACCCTCCGGCTGGGGCTCGGCGCTTCGGAGCGCCTGTGGCCCACGCTCGGGGTGCGCGCGGCCTACCGGGTATTCGGCACGCCCCTGCCGCCGAAATGGCTGAATCGCAGCCAGGGGCCCGACAACCATTGGCGCCGCGACGAATGGTCGTACGAGAACACCAGCATCGGCGTCTACACGCCCGTCGTCGTTCCCATGGATGCGCCGCAAGTGCTGCTCGTGCACGGCTGGGGTGGCCATGCCGGCCAGTTGCTGCCGCTCGCGAAGGCGGTCGCGGCTTCGGGTTTCACGCCGGTGCTGGTCGAGATGCCCGCCCATGGCCGCAGCGCCGGGACGGTGAGCAACCTGCCGCAGTTCGCGCGAGCCATCGACTACGTCACCGCGCGGCTGATCCAGCGCGGCGAGACGATCAAGGCGGTGGTGGCGCATTCATTGGGCGCGAATGCGCTGGCCTATGCGGCCAGCCGGGGCTTGCCCGTCGAGCGCCTGGTGCTGATGGCTCCGCCGGCCTCGCCACACGAATTCACGCGTTACTTCGCGCAGGTGTTCGGGCTCAGCGAGCGCACGCGGGCGGCGATGCAGCGGCTGATCGAGGCGCGCGAGGCCATCCTGATGCCGCTCCTGGAGCCGGCCGCCGTGGGCCCCCGCATCGTGCAGCCGACCCTGGTGGTGCACGATCGGGAGGACCGGGTCAACCGCTTCGAGGACGGCGTCGCCTACCGTGACGCGATTCCCGGCGCGCGGCTCGTCGCCACGCAGGGGCTGGGACATCGCCGCATCCTGAAGGAAGCAGCGGTGCTGCAGGCAGTGGCCGCGTTCATCACGCAGCCCTGAGCCCGGAAAAAGCGGCGATCAGCGCGCCGCGAGCGCCGCGTCCGGCAGTTCGATCTTGACTTGCAGTACCTCGAGATCGTCCTGCTTCTCCAGGTGGACCTTGATGTCCTCGGCCTTGATCGACACGTATTTCGAGATCACCGCGATCAGCTCGCGCTGCAATTCCGGCAGGTAGTCGGGCCGCTTGCCGCCCAGGCTGCTGCGCTCGTGCGCGAGGATGATCTGCAGCCGCTCCTTGGCCACGCTGGCCGTTTTCTTCTTTTCACCGAGCAGAAAGGAAAAGAGGGACATTGGCTACCTCGTTCCGAAGATTCGTTTGAAGAAGCCCGGCTTCTCGGCGTCGACGAAGCGCATCGGCTTGTCCTCGCCCAGGAAGCGCGCCACCACGTCGGTGTAGGCCTGCGCGACGTCGGTGTCCTTGTCGTGGATCGCGGGAACGCCCTGGTTGGACGCCTGCAGCACGCTCTCGGATTCGGGGATCACGCCGATGAGCTTGATGCGCAGGATGTCCTGGATGTCCTCCAGCGACAGCATCTGCCCGCCCGCCACGCGGTTGGGGTTGTAGCGCGTGATCAGCAGGTGTTCCTTGATCGGCTCGCCGCCTTCCTTGGCGCGCTTGGTCTTGGAGCTCAGCATGCCCAGGATGCGGTCGGAATCGCGCACCGACGACACCTCGGGGTTGGTCACCACCAGCGCCTCGTCGGCGAAGTGCATGGCCATCAGCGCGCCGACCTCGATGCCGGCCGGCGAGTCGCACACGATGTAGTCGAAGCCCTGGTCGGCGAGTTCCTTCAGGATCTTCTCGACGCCTTCCTGCGTCAGCGCGTCCTTGTCGCGCGTCTGCGAGGCGGCCAGCACGAACAGGTTGTCGCACTGCTTGTCCTTGATGAGCGCCTGGCTCAGGTTGGCCTCGCCCTGGATCACGTTGATGAGGTCGTACACCACGCGCCGCTCGCAGCCCATGATCAGGTCCAGGTTGCGCAGGCCCACGTCGAAGTCGATCACCGCCGTCTTCTTGCCTGCGAGGGCGAGCCCCGATGCAAAGCTCGCGCTCGTGGTCGTCTTGCCGACGCCGCCTTTGCCTGAGGTCACCACCACTATTTTGGCCATCGCCATTTCCTTCTTATGTTCGTTTCAGTTGTTCAGTTGGTCGTGGCGCCGGATCAGGAGATCGGGTCCATCACGATCTTCTTGTCGTCCAGCCAGATCTGTGCCGCCTTGCCCGCGATGTCGGCGGGCAGGGCGACTTCGACCGTGCGGTAGATGCCTGCGATCGCCACGAGCTGCGCCTCCATGCAGGTCGTGAAGATGCGCGCCTCGGTGTTGCCGCGCGCGCCTGCGATCGCCTTGCCGCGCAGCGGTGCGTAGACGTGGACGTTGCCGTCGGCGATCACTTCCGCGCCAAAACTCACGACGGCGGTCACGATCACGTCGCCGCCACGTGCATAGACCTGCTGGCCGGAGCGCAGCGGGCGGTCGATGACCAGCGTGCCGTTGGCCGGCACCTGCACTTCGCGCACGATCTGCGGCGCTTCGCTCACGGGTTCCGACGGTGGCGCCGGGGCCCGCGGCGTCGGCGTGGGCGCGACCGGCATCGCGGTGACCGAGAGTCCGGCGGCGCGGGCCGCGATGTTCTGGACATCGCTGCCGCCGCGCACGGCCACAGGCTGCGTCTGGTGGCGCGCAAGCAGTCCGCGCAACGCCGTGAAGTCGATTTCAGCGTCGGAGCCGGAACCTTCGTCCTGCAATTGCGAGAGGTCGATGACCACCGGCTCCTGTTCGAAGAAGTCGGGCGAGTCTGCCAACTGGGCGTCGAGCGCCTCCGCCAGCACATCGAGATCAGCCGTCTTGAGGATGACCGCGATCAACGGCAGCGTTGCGCTCTTGAATTCAAATACCGCCTTGGTGCGCGCGGCGGAAGCATCGGCCATGGAAAACGTAGGTGCGAAAAGCGTTGGAGTCTAACGGGCACTGGGCTCCAATGGCCTTCAACGCCCGAATATCGATGACGGTGCACAACAGCTCTTGCACGACGTTGCACTTTCCGGGGCGCCACGCCCCTCATCGATCAGTTGCGGGAGCGTCCCAGCAGCGCGTAGAGCAGGATCGCGCCGAAGGTCGCGGTGCCGATGCCGCCCAGTGCGAACTGGCCGAACTTCAGCGTGAAATCGCCCGTGCCGAGGATCAGCGTGATCGCTGCGACGATCAGGTTCTTGTTCTGCGAGAAATCCACGCGATTGTCGACCCAGATCTTCGCGCCCGCCACGGCAATCAGGCCGAACACCACGATGCTCACGCCGCCCATCACCGGCAGCGGGATCGCCTGCACCAGCGCGCCGAACTTGGGACTGAAGCCGAGCACCAGCGCGATCAGCGCCGCGACGACGAACATCGCCGTCGAGTAGATCTTCGTGGCGGCCATCACGCCGATGTTCTCGGCATAGGTCGTCACGCCGGTGCCGCCGACACCGCCGCTCACCATGGTCGCGATGCCGTCGCCGATGAAGGCGCGGCCCAGGTAGGGGTTGAGGTCGCGCCCCGTCATGGCGCCGACCGCCTTCAGGTGGCCGAGGTTCTCCGCCACCAGGATGACCGCCACGGGCGCGATCAGCAGGATGGCGTTGGCGTCGAACACCGGCGACGAGAACTTCGGCATCCCGAACCAGGGCGCCGCCGCCAGCGGGCCGAGGTCGATCGGCTTGCCCAGCCCGAGGCCGTTGGTCAGCACCGCGTAGATGATGCTCGCGACGATCAGGCCCATGAGGATCAGCAGGCGCTGGATCATCCCGCGCGAATACACCGCGATCAGCCCCACGCACAGGAAGGTCAGCGCCTGGATCCACGTGTCGAAGCCCGTGGGCGCCATGTTCTTGATCGGCACGCTCGCCAGGTTGAGCCCGATCACCGCCACCACCGCGCCCGTGACCACCGGCGGCATCAGCCGCTCGATCCAGTGCACCGCGACGTCCTGCTCCACTTCCTCCACCTCGATGCCTTCGAGCCCGCGCACTGGCGCGCGCTTGGTGTGGCGCTCGTTCGTGAAGTGCACCAGCACGCCGATCAGCGTGTAGACGAGGCCGCAGGCGATGATGCCGCCCAGCGCCACGCCGAGATTGCCGTTCGGCCCCGACCCCGCGTAGCCGCTCGCCGCGATCACCACGCCGATGAAGGCGAAGCTCGATCCGAGGTAGCTCGGCACGCGCCCGCCCGTGATGAAGAAGAAGAGCAGTGTGCCGATGCCGCTCATCAGGATCGCGATGTTGGGATTGAAGCCCATCAGGATCGGCGCCAGCACCGTCGCGCCGAACATCGCGATCACGTGCTGCACGCCCATCGCCGTGGTCTGCCCCCAGGACAGGCGCTCATCCGGCGCGACGACGGTGCCCGCGGTCGCGGCGACCTTGCGCCAGCGGGGAAGGTAGGAATCGCTCATGGTTTTCTTCTCCTCGGTTGTTTGTCTTGTTGGAGGGGCTCGGGAGCAGGGCCGTCAGCCGCCGCGCGGCGCCAGCACGGCCATGGTGATGCGCGAGACGCAGGTCAGTTCGCCGTCTTCGTTCGTCAGGTCGATCTGCCACACCTGCGTGGTGCGGCCCCGGTGCACGGGGCGCGCGGTGCCGGTCACCCAGCCGCTGGATGCGGACTTGAGATGGTTCGCGTTGATGTCCAGCCCCACCGCGCGATGGCCCTCGGGCGCCGAGTAGTGGGCGCCGCACGATCCCAGCGTTTCCGCCAGCACCACCGACACGCCGCCATGGAGGATGCCGTAGGGTTGCGTAGTGCGTTTGTCCACTGGCACGCGGGCGCGGATGAAGTCGTCGCCCACTTCGAGAAATTCGATGCCGAGGTGGGACACGGTGGTGTCCGCGTGGGAGCGGGTGAGTTCTTCGATCGAAATCTCTTTTTGCCAGATGGGCATGAGGGGGTCTCCAGGTCAAACGGTCCAAAACTATAGCGATTGGCAGCGAAAACGACGCGCTCATTGCTGACAGTGCGTCCATGCGATCGATGCATAAGCTCGCGGCATGACCCCCGCTCGACGATGGATTGCCGGCTCGCTCGCCGCCGCGGCGCTGCTGCTGGCCGGCATCGCGTTGCTGATCCACTCCAAGCTGCCGAGCGACGAAGAGCTGGCGGCGGAAGTCGGCACGCGCTTCGAGAAGGCATCCGGCATCGGGTTGCGCGTGGGAGCGGCGCACTGGGCGCTGCGGCCTTCGCCCGTGGTGGTGCTGGAGGATCTCTCGACCGCGCAGCCGCAGCCGATCACACTGCGCCGCCTCGTGATCAGGCCGCATCTCTCGGCGTTGTGGAATCGCAGGATCGCGATCGACTCCGTCGAGATCGAAGGCGCGGTGCTTCCGCGCACGTCGGTGCGTGCCTTTCGCGGGCGCTGGGAGGTGGACGATGCCGCCACCGTGCTCGCGGGCGCGTGGACGCTGGCCGAGATCCCGGTCGAACGCGTGAAGCTGCGCGACGTGGTGTGGATCGACCGCCGCGACATCGCACTGGGCTACGACGCGGACATCCGCTTCGATCCGCACTGGCGCCCGCGCGAGGCGCAGCTCAGCCGTCCCGGCGTGACACCGCCCGCGAGCCTGCGCATCGAGCGTGAGGGCGACCGGGACCGGTGGCGCACGCTGATCGACGTCGGCGGCGGCACGTGGAACGGCAGCGCCGAACTGCAGCAAGCCGACAAGGGCCGTCTGCGCCTGATGGCGCAGCTGGAGCCGAAGGATGTCGACGTGGGCGCGCTGGTGCGCAGTTTCGGGCGACACAGTGCGGTCGAGGGCAAGCTCCAGGGGCAGTCCGAAGTCGGCGCGGAGGGCGACAACCTGACCGAACTGGCCCGCACGCTCCACACGCGAACCCGTTTCAGCATCGCGCAGGCGACCTTCACGGGCTTCGATCTCGCCAAGCTCGTGAGCACCGGCAGCGGCCGTGGCGGGCAGACAAAGCTCGACACGCTCACCGGCACGCTCGACACGCAGGCCACGGAGGAGGGCGTGACCCTGCGCTACAGCGGCATGAAGGCGCGTTCCGGTGCGTTGACAGCCAGCGGCAGCGCCACCGTGATCAACCGGCGCCTCGATGGCGAAGTGGCGGTTGATATCGTCGACGGCGTGGTCGGCGTGCCGCTCAAGCTCGGCGGCACGCTCGATGCACCCCAGCTCTCGCTGACCGGAGCGGCGCTCACGGGCGCGGCCGTCGGCACCGCGGTGCTGCCCGGCGTCGGCACCGCGATCGGCGCGCGCATCGGCCAGGAGCTGGACAAGCTCCTCGGCAACGAGGAATCGAAGAAGAAGCAGAAGCCTCGCTGAGTGCCGGATCCGGTCTGGCTGGCCTCGAAGACAATCCCCGGTTTCGATGATGCAGCCATCCAGAGGTGACCCGCCATGCACGTCAGCTATTCGGTCTTCACGGAAACGAGTTTCTGGTTGATGGTGGTGATTTCCGTCGTGCTGCCCTTCGGCATCTATGGCGTGCTGACCGCCAAGCGGGCGATTTCCCGGAAGACCGTGCTGGTGCTGGGCTTCTCGCTGGTGGCGATCGCCGGCGTGGACGTCTTCTTCCTGCAGCGTCTGGCCAACATCGCGGCCGCCACGCCCTCACTGGCGGACGACGCGCTCTTCGTGTCGGAAGTGCGGGTGGCGCTCTACCTGCTGCCTGCGTTGTTCGCGGGGCTGGGTATCAACGTGATCTCTCATGTGCTGACGACGCATCTGGTGGCTGCGGAGAAGCGGTTTGCGGAGCAGCAGGCGGATGAGTCGACTTCCGAGGTCTAGCGGGAAGCGGATGCGCAGGCCAGGCCCTTGATCTGCGTCAAGGTCTGAGCCGGAGCAATCGCTAGCCTCGGAGGCATGGAAGCTGCGCCCTCTCTGGCCCTCGCGTTGCCTGCCGCGCCGCAGTCGGCCTGGTCGCTGCTCGATGATCCTGTCGAATGGCCGTCCTTCGGCCTGGCGCCGCGCGTGGGCGATACGGCCCAGCGCTGGGAATCGCAGGTGGCCGTCGATGGCATGCACTGCGCGGCCTGCGCCTTCACTGTCGAGGCGGCGCTGATGCGGGTGCCGGGCGTGGTCTCGGCCGAGGTCAATGCCGGCAGTCGCCGCGCCCGCGTGGTGTGGTCCGCAACGACAGTCAGGCCATCGCGCTGGTTCGCAGCCGCCGAGGACGCCGGCTACCGCCTCGTGCCGGTCGGCGACATCCAGGCGGGCCCGCGCCGCCAGCGCGAATCGCGGCTCGCGCTCTGGCGCTGGCTCGTCGCGGGCCTGTGCATGATGCAGGTGATGATGTACGCCTACCCGGCCTACATCGCACGGCCCGGCGACATGACGCCCGACGCCGCGCAGTTGCTGCGCTGGGCGTCGTGGGTACTGACGCTGCCGGTGATGCTCTTCTCCTGCGGCCCCTTCTTCCGCAGCGCGTTGCGGGACCTCCGATTGGGCTCCATCGGCATGGACCTGCCGGTGGCGCTCGGCATCGCGATCACCTTCATCGTCGGCACGGCGGCCACTTTCGATCCCGATGGTTTGCTCGGCCGGGAGCAGTATTTCGACTCGCTCACGATGTTCGTGTTCTTCCTGCTCACCGGTCGCTGGCTCGAGGCACGGCTGCGCGACCGCACCGCCGGCGCTCTCGACGCACTGGTGAACCGCCTGCCGGACAGCGTGCTTCGGCGCAATGGCGATGGCGTCTTCGAGCGCGTCCCGGTGCGGCGGTTGGCGGTCGGCGACATCCTTCGCATCCTGCCCGGCGAGGCCTTTCCGGCCGACGCGAGCGTGATCGCCGGCGACACCTCGGCCGACGAGGCGCTGATCACCGGTGAATCGCGTCCGGTGCCGCGCCCCTGCGGCGCGCGGGTGCTTGCCGGCAGCCAGAACGTCGGCGCAATGGTCGACTTGCGCGTGGAGGCACTCGGCGCGGACACGCGCTTCGCCCAGATCGTCGCGTTGATGGAGAGCGCCTCGCTGCAGAAGCCGCGCCTCGCCCGGCTGGCCGATCGAGCCGCGCGCCCCTTCCTGCTCACAGTGCTGATCGCGGCCGTGGGTGCCGGCGCCTGGTGGTGGCACGTGGACCCGGGCAGGGCGCTGATGGTCGCCGTGTCGGTGCTGATCGTCACCTGCCCCTGCGCGCTGTCTCTCGCCACACCGGCCGCAATGCTCGCGAGCGCCGGCACGCTGGCGCGCAGCGGTGTGCTGGTGCGCAACCTGCAGGGCCTGGAGGCACTGGCCATGGTCGACACCGTGGTCTTCGACAAGACCGGCACGCTGACGCGCGACACGCCGCGCCTGGATCGCGTCTACAGCCGCAGCGGCGTGCGGCCGGGCGATGCCGTGGAACTGGCCGCCGCGCTCGCCGCCCAGTCGCTGCATCCTGCTTCCCGCGCGCTGGTGCGGGCCTGGAACGCGCAGCATCGCGTGCCGCCCGCCTGGATCGTGCAGCAGCTTTCCGAGCGCGCGGGCGAGGGTCTCTCGGCTTCGGCGCGCCGATCCGCCGGCGGCCCTGCGCGCGCACTGCTGCTGGGCTCTGCCGCGCTCTGCGGCGTCCCGCCGCTGCCGGTGCAGGCCGCGCAGGTGCATCTGGCCGACGACGAGGGCTGGGTCGCCAGCTTCGTGCTGGCCGAGGACTTGCGCGAGGACGCAGAGGCCGCCGTGTCCGCGCTGGGCATGGAGGGCCAGACGGTGTGGCTGCTGTCGGGCGACCGCGGCGCGGCGGTGATGGAGGTCGCGCAGCGGGCCGGCATCACCCTGGCTGTCGGCGATTGCGCGCCCGAGGACAAGCTGCGCGTCCTGAAGGACCTGCAGGGCGGCGGCCGCAAGGTCGCGATGGTGGGCGACGGCCTCAACGACGGGCCCGTGCTCGCGCACGCGCATGCGTCCTTCGCCTTCGGCCGCGCTGTGCCGCTCGCGCAGGCGAATGCCGACTTCGTGGTCCTCGGCGAATCGCTGCAACTCATTCCGTCTGCCGTCGCGCAGGCGCAGCGCACCCTGCGGGTGGTGCGGCAGAACCTCGCCTGGGCGGCGGGCTACAACGCAGTCTGCGTCCCGCTCGCGATCGCCGGGTGGTTGCCTCCGTGGCTCGCGGGGCTGGGCATGGCCGCGAGTTCGCTGCTGGTGGTGCTCAACGCCGCGCGGCTGGCCGGGCAAGGCAAGCGCAAGGGCGACTGATGGACATCCTGTTCCTGCTGATCCCTTTCTCGGTCGTGCTGGTGCTCTTCATCATCGGCGGCCTCTGGTGGGCCGTGGACCGTGGGCAATTCGACAACGTCGAAGGCGAAGGCGAGCGCATTCTGCGCAACGATTGACTTGCATCAAACCGGCGCGCGCACGGCGCCGGGACACTGGGCCCATCCCACCACAAGGCTCTGCGATGCATGCTTCGAGTTCTCCCGCGCCGGTCTACAGCGACACCGCCGTGCGGCAATTCGCCCTCATGTCCGTCGTGTGGGGCGTGGTGGGCATGCTGGTCGGCGTCGTCATCGCCTCGCAGCTCGCCTGGCCCGATCTCAACCTCGGCATCCCGTGGCTCAGCTACGGCCGGCTGCGTCCGCTGCACACCAATGCGGTGATCTTCGCCTTCGGCGGATGCGCGCTGATGGCCACCAGCCTGCACGTGGTGCAGCGCACCTGCCAGGTCCGGCTGTTCGCGCCGGGGCTGGCCTCCTTCGTGTTCTGGGGCTGGCAGGCGGTCATCGTGGCCGCCGCGATCAGCCTGCCGATGGGCTACACCAGCGGCAAGGAATACGCCGAGCTCGAATGGCCGATCGACATTCTCATCGCGCTCGTGTGGGTCGCCTACGCCATCGTGTTCTTCGGCACCATCGGCATCCGCAAGGTGCGCCACATCTACGTGGCGAACTGGTTCTACGGCGCCTTCATCATCGCGGTGGCGCTGCTGCACATCGTCAACAGCGCGGCCATTCCGGCCGGCGCGATGAAGAGCTACTCGGCCTACGCCGGCGTGCAGGATGCGATGGTGCAGTGGTGGTACGGCCACAACGCGGTCGGCTTCTTCCTCACGGCCGGCTTCCTCGGGATGATGTACTACTACGTGCCCAAGCAGGCGGGCCGTCCGGTGTACTCGTACCGCCTCTCGATCGTGCACTTCTGGGCGCTGATCTTCACCTACATGTGGGCCGGCCCGCACCACCTGCACTACACCGCTCTGCCCGACTGGACGCAATCGATCGGCATGGTCTTCTCGCTGATCCTGCTGGCGCCGAGCTGGGGCGGCATGATCAACGGCGTGATGACGCTCTCGGGCGCCTGGCACAAGCTGCGCACCGACCCGATCCTGCGCTTCCTCATCGTCTCTCTGTCCTTCTACGGCATGTCGACCTTCGAGGGTCCGATGATGTCGATCAAGACGGTCAACGCGCTCTCGCACTACACCGACTGGACCGTCGGCCACGTGCACTCCGGTGCCCTCGGCTGGGTCGGACTCATCTCCATGGGCTCGCTCTACTACCTGATCCCGCGCGTGTACGGCCGCACCGACATGTTCAGCGTGAAGGCGATCGAGCTGCACTTCTGGATGTCGACCATCGGCATCGTGCTGTACATCGCCGCGATGTGGATCGCCGGCGTCATGCAGGGCCTGATGTGGCGCGCGGTCAACGTCGACGGAACGCTCACCTACACCTTCGTCGAAAGCGTGAAAGCCACCTACCCCTACTACGTCGTGCGCGTGCTCGGCGGCGTGCTGTACCTGGGCGGCATGCTGGTCATGGCCTGGAACGTCTGGATGACGGTGATCGCCGGCTTCAGCAGGCCCTCGCCGATCCCGCAGACCGCCATCGCCCACGCCTGAGGACCACGCCATGAGTTCGAACAACCCCGGGTCCGGCTTCTCGCACCAGAAGATCGAGACCAACAACATGCTGATGATCGTGCTGATCCTGCTGGTGATCGCGGTCGGCGGCCTGGTCGAGATCGTGCCGCTGTTCTTCCAGAAGTCGACCACCGAGGCGGTGCAGGGCGTGCAGCCGCTCACGCCGCTGCAACTCGCCGGCCGCGACATCTACGTGCGCGAGGGTTGCTACAACTGCCACTCGCAGATGATCCGCCCCTTCCGAGCCGAGACGCTGCGCTACGGCCACTACTCCGTGGCCGGCGAATTCGTCTACGACCACCCCTTCCAGTGGGGCAGCAAGCGCACCGGCCCCGACCTGCATCGCGTGGGCGGCAAGTACAGCGACGAGTGGCACCGCATCCACCTGAACAACCCGCGCGACGTGGTGCCCGAGTCGAACATGCCTGCCTACGGCTGGCTCGAGAAGACGCCGCTGGACCCGGCCCAATCGGCGCCGCACATGACGGCGCTGCGCCGGGTCGGCGTGCCGTACACCGACGCGCAGATCGCCGCGGCCGCCGTAGAGGTCAAGGGCAGGACCGAGATGGACGCGATGGTGGCCTACCTGCAATCCCTCGGCCTCGCACTCAAGTAAGGACGACAGCGATGGACAGCATCACCACCCTGCGGATCGTCGCCACGCTCGCGTCGTTCGCCACCTTCATCGGCATCCTGGCCTGGGCCTTCTCCGGCCGCCGCGCCAAGGCTTTCGAGGAGGCGGCGCGACTGCCCTTCGAGGAGGACCCGTCGTGAGCGATTTCGTCAACGACTTCTGGTCGCACTTCGTCACCATCGTCGCGGTCGGCAGCATCCTGGCCTGCGGGCTGCTGCTGTGGCTCACCGCGCGTTTCCGCGGCCCTGCCAGCGCGGACGACACCACCGGCCACGTCTGGGACGAAGACCTGCGCGAGATGAACAACCCGATGCCGCGCTGGTGGATGGGCCTGTTCGTCCTGACCATCGTCTTCGGCCTCGGCTACCTGGTCGTGTTCCCCGGCTTGGGCAGCTACCAGGGCACGCTGGCCTGGACGACCTCGGGCGAGTACGCGAAGGAAGTGCAGCACGCCAATGCCGAGCTGGCGCCGGTCTATGCCGCCTACGCCTCCGAGCCGGCCGAGCGCCTCGCGACGGACCCCGGCGCCATGGCGATCGGCGAGCGCCTGTTCCTCAACAACTGCGCCCAGTGCCACGCCTCCGACGCACGCGGCAGCAAGGGCTTCCCCAACCTCACCGATCGCGACTGGCTGCACGGCGGCACACCCGAGAAGATCCGCGAGACCATCGCCCATGGCCGCACAGGCGTCATGCCGCCGATGGGCGATGCGGTCGGCACGGCCGACGACGTGAAGAACCTCGCGAACTACGTCCTGAGCCTGTCGGGCAGCCCGCACGACTCGGTGCGCGCGGGCCTCGGCAAGAGCAAGTTCACCACCTGTGCGGCCTGCCACGGCATCGGCGGCGTGGGCAACACCGCGGTCGGCGCGCCGAACCTGACCGACAAGGTCTGGCTGCACGGCTACGGGCAGGAAGCCATCATCGTGATGATCAACGGCGGAAAGACCAACCAGATGCCGGCTCAGGAGGGGCGCCTCACCGAAGCGCAGATCCACGTGCTGACCGCTTATGTCTGGGGCCTGTCGAACAAGCCGGATGTCGCGGCGGCGCAGTGACCGGAGCAGCGCCATGAGCCACGCGCGCGAGGTGATCCCCATCGTGCCGCTCGCCGCGGAGGAGAAGGGCGTCGGCCTCTACGCAGCCCACCAGAAGGTCTACACGCGCAGCGTCAGCGGCGTCTTCGCGCGCTGGCGCTGGGCCATGGTGTTCGTGACCCAGCTCGTGTTCTACGGGCTGCCCTGGCTCGAATGGGGCCAGCGGCAGTCGGTGCTGTTCGACCTGGGCGCCCGGCGTTTCTTCATCTTCGGGCTCGTGCTCTATCCGCAGGACCTGATCTACCTCACCGGCCTGCTGGTGATCTCGGCGCTGTCGCTGTTCCTCTTCACCGCCGTCGCGGGCCGGCTGTGGTGCGGCTACGCCTGCCCGCAGACGGTCTACACCGAGATCTACATGTGGGTGGAGCAGAAGGTCGAAGGCAGCCGCATTGCGCGCATGCGCATGGACCAGGGCGGCTTCTCGGCGGAGAAGGCGATCAGGAAGTGCCTGAAGCACGCGGTGTGGATTGCGATCGGCTTGTGGACCGGCTTCAGTTTCGTGGGCTACTTCACGCCGATCCGCGAGCTGGGCGCTTCCATGCTTCACGGCACGATGGGCTCCTGGGAGCTCTTCTGGGTGCTGTTCTACGGCTTCGCGACCTACGGCAACGCGGGCTTCATGCGCGAGCAGGTGTGCAAGTACATGTGCCCCTATGCGCGCTTCCAGAGCGCCATGTTCGACCGCGACACCCTGATCGTGAGCTATGACGCGGCCGTCGGCGAACCGCGCGGCGTGCCGGCGAAGGGGCGCCCCGACAGCGCCCCTGCGCTCGGCCATTGCATCGACTGCAAGCTCTGCGTCCAGGTGTGTCCCACGGGCATCGACATCCGCAATGGCCTGCAGCACGAATGCATCGGCTGCGGCCTGTGCGTGGATGCGTGCAACATCGTGATGAAGAAGACGGCGCAGCCGCCAGGACTGATCCGCTACGCCACCCAGAACGGCATGGCAGGCCACTGGACGCCGCGCCAGGTGCTGCTGCGCGTGCTGCGACCCCGCGTGCTGGTCTACGGCGCACTGCTCGCGGTGCTGTCCATCGGCCTCTTCGCCAGTCTCGTGACGCGCACACCGTTGAAGGTCGACGTGGTGCGCGACCGCGCCGCGATGGCGCGCATCGTCGACGGCGGCCAGCTCGAGAACGTGTACCGCCTGCAGATCATGAACGCGACCGAATCGCCGCAGCACTACCGCATCGAGGCCAGCGGCCTCGATGGCCTGCAGGTGGCCTCTGAGCCTGTGGTCGATGTCGCGCCCGCGGAATCGCGCTGGGTGCCGGTGCGACTGCGGCTGCCCTTCGGCGCGGCCGCGAGCGGTTCGCACGAGGTGTATTTCAACGTCCACTCGGAGGACGGCCGGGGCCGGGTGTCCGAGAAGGCCGTGTTCCTGGTTCCCCGATGAAGCCGCGTTCTCCCCGAAGGATCGACATGACGGACACCCGCAACGAAGAAGGCTCCCGCGCCTGCCCGCCCTGGTGGCGCTTTCCGCTCGTCTGGATGGTGATCGCAGGGCCCGGCGTGGTCGTCGTCGCGAGCTTCGTCACGCTGTGGCTGGCGCTCGGCACGCCCGATCCGGTGGTCGACCAGGACTACTACCGCAAAGGCGTGGAGATCAACCGCACGCTCGTCGACAAGAAGCTGATGCCGGCGGTGGCCGGGCGCAACCACGCGGCCACGCCGGATGCGGACGTGGCCGTGCCGAGAAAATGAATTCAGCAGCCCGGGGGATTGACGATGCGGTGCAGCGCGTCCGGGTCGACGATGCGCACCTTGCGCTGCTCCACCTCGACCAGTCCGTCGGCCGCGAACTTCGACAAGGTACGGCTCACCGTCTCCAGCTTGAGCCCGAGGTAGCTGCCGATCTCCTCGCGCGTCATGCGCAGCACCAGCTCGGAGCGCGAGAAGCCGCGCGCGTGCAGCCGCTGCACCAGGTTCAGCAGGAAGGCGGCGAGCCGTTCCTCGGCCCGCATGCTGCCGAGCAGCAGCAGCACGCCTTGCTCGCGCACGATCTCGCGGCTCATGATCTGGTGCACGTGGCGCTGCAGCGCCGTGACTTCGCGCGACAGCTCCTCGATGCGGTCGAAGGGCATCGTGCACACCTCGGAGTCTTCCAGTGCCACCGCGTCGCAGGTGTGATGGCCGTTCACGATGCCGTCGAGGCCGATGATCTCTCCCGCCATCTGGAAGCCGGTGACCTGGTCCCGCCCGTCCTCGCTGGCGAGGCGGGTCTTGAACACGCCCGTGCGGATCGCGTAGAGCGACGTGAAGTTCTCGCCGTTGTGGAACAGCGTCTCGCGCCGCTTGACCTTGCGCCGCGTGGCGACGATGTCGTCGATGCGCTGCAGCTCGGCCGGACTGAGGCCCACCGGCATGCACAGCTCACGCAGGTTGCAATTGGAGCAGGCGACCTTGATGTGTTGGGGTGTCATGGATGCAATCGGGGTCGTTCGGGCATTGTGAGGCGGCGCGCGAACGCCAAGCTTGATGCAGATCAAGGTTTGCGGGTCGGGTCGGCGCCATAGTGCCTCATTCACCGCAGTTTCCCACCGTTTCCCGCCCGCCCGCGATGCTCCTCGCCCCCGCTCCATCCAGCCTGCCGACCGTGGCGCTGCCGCCGCCCTCCGTGCTGAAGCGCTTCGACATCCCCGGGCCGCGCTACACCTCCTACCCCACGGCCGACCGCTTCGTCGATGCCTTCACCGCCGACGCCTATGCGCAGGTGCTCGAACAGCGCGGCGGGGCGGGCGCCGGCACCCGGGCGCTCTCGCTGTACGTGCACATCCCGTTCTGCGAATCGCTCTGCTACTACTGCGCCTGCAACAAGATCGTGACCCGCCACAAGGGCAAGGGCCGCGAGTACCTGCACTACCTCGCGCGCGAGGTCTCGCTGCAGGTCGGCCGGCTCGGACGCGGTGCCACGGTCCGCCAGCTGCACCTGGGCGGCGGCACGCCGACCTTCCTCGACGACGACGGGCTGCGCGAACTCATGGCGCTGCTGCGCGACAACTTCACGCTCGCGCCGGACGGCGAACATTCGATCGAGATCGACCCGCGCACCGTCGACCGCCAGCGGCTCGCGACGCTGGCCGAACTCGGCTTCAACCGCCTGAGCTTCGGCGTGCAGGATTTCGATGCCAATGTGCAGCGGGCGGTGCACCGCATCCAGCACGTGGAACAGGTGTTCGAGCTGATGATGGCTGCGCGCGGCCTCGGCTTCGACTCGGTCAACCTCGACCTGATCTACGGCTTGCCGCGCCAGAGCGCGGCGTCCTTCGACCGCACGCTGGAGCAGGTCTGCGCGCTGCGGCCCGACCGCATCGCGCTCTATGGCTATGCGCACCTGCCCGAACGCTTCAAGCCGCAGCGCCGCATCGCGACCGAATCATTGCCCGACGCCGCGGCCAAGGTCGAGATGCTGTCGCGCTCGATCGCGGCGTTCACCGCGGCCGGCTACGTCTACATCGGCATGGACCACTTCGCGCTGCCGGACGACGCGCTGGCGATCGCCAAGCGGCAGGGCCGGCTGCACCGCAACTTCCAGGGCTACAGCACCCAGCCGGACTGCGACCTCGTGGCGCTCGGCGTATCGGCCATCGGCCGCATCGGCGCCACCTACAGCCAGAACGCCAAGACGCTCGAGGAGTACTACGACGCGCTCGACCAGGGGCGCCTGCCGGTGGTGCGCGGCCTGGCGCTGACACGCGACGACGTGCTGCGGCGCGCGGTCATCATGGCGATCATGTGCCAGGGGCAGGTCGACTTCCAGGCCATCGGCGCAGCGCACCTGGTCGACTTCCGGCAGTACTTCGCGGCCGAACTCGCGGCGCTCGATGCACTCGCGGCAGAGGGCTTCGTTCGCACCAGCGCCCGCGACATCGAAGTGACGCCGCTCGGGTGGTTCTTCGTGCGCGCGATCGCGATGGTGTTCGACCGCTACGTGCAGGCCGATCGAAGGACGCGCTTCTCGCGCATCGTCTGAGCATGCAGGCGGCGCTGCTCGCAACCGCGTTCGTGATGGGGCTGGTCGGTGGGCCGCACTGCGTGGCCATGTGCGGCGCGGCGTGCGAGAGCGTGGTGCGTGTCGTGCGCGTGGTGCGCATTCCCGCCGGTGGCGCTGCCGCGCTCCAGGCCGCGCGGCCTTCGGTGCCCACGGCTGTGTGGTTCCACGCCGGGCGCGTGCTGGGCTACGCCGGTGCAGGCGCCGTCGCGGCGGTCGCGGCCCAGGGCCTCGCGCTCGTCAGCGGGCAGGTGGCTGCCCTGCGTCCCGTGTGGATGCTGCTGCACGTCTTCGTGTTCGCCTGGGGCCTGCTGCTGGCGGCCACCGGCCGCCAGCCGCTGTGGGCGAGCCGCATCGGCCACTGGGCTGCAGCGCGCGTGCAGCGCTTGACCCGCCGCAGCGCTCTCGGCGTGCTGGCCAGCGGCGCGCTGTGGATCGCGATGCCCTGCGGCCTGCTGTATTCGGCGCTGATGCTGGCTGCGCTGGGCAATGGCGTGCTCGCGGGCGCCGGGATCATGGCGCTGTTCGCCGTGGGCAGTGCGCTGTCGCTGCTGCTGGCGCCGTACCTGTGGCGGCGCTTGTGCTCCGGGGCCGGCCTCGTGCCGAAGCAATGGGGCACTCGGCTGGCCGGTGCGCTGCTCGCCGCCGTCGCGCTGCAGGCGGTGTGGATGGACGTGCAGGCGCAGATCGAGGTCTGGTGCCGTTGAGGCGCGTAACGCAAGGTTGATCGGGGTCAACACGCTCCGGGCCCATCTGCCCAACACTGGGTTCCCACCCACAGGAGAGCCCATCATGTTCAAGAAGATCCTCGTCGCAACCGACGGCTCCGAACTTTCGGAGAAGGCCGTCGAGAGCGCCATCGGCCTGGCACGGCAGCACGGCGCCGAACTGGTCGCCTTCACCGTGGCGCGCCGGAAGCCCAGGAGCTACATGGAAGGCACGATGAACAACGGCGCCGACGATGACGTCGAGCGGCAGCGCCTCGAAAACGCGCAGGCGCTGGTCGACGCCGTCGGCGCGCGCGCCCATGCCAGCGGCGTGCAGTGCCATGCGCTGGTGGGCCATTCCAGCCAGGTGGCGGACGCGATCATCGTGGCCGCCGAGAAGCAGCACAGCGAGCTGATCGTGATGGCCTCGCACGGCCGCAAGGGCGTCGGGCGCCTCCTGCTCGGCAGCGAGACGCAGCATGTGCTGACGCACTCGACGCTGCCGGTGCTGGTGCTTCGCTAGATCGCGTGGCGGAAGCCGAGGCTCAGAAGGATTCCCAGTCCCCGCCGGCCGGAACCGCCGCGGGCGCTGGCGCGGGCTTGCGTTGCGCCGATGGCTTCGGAGCCGCAGCCTTCGGTGCCGCGGCGAGCGTGGGGGCGACCCGTTGCTTGCCCGGCGCGGCTTGACCGCCTTCGAGCTTGAAGACGCTCACCACTTGCGACAGGCTGCCCGCCTGCTCTTGCAACGATGCCGCCGCGGCGGCCGCTTCTTCCACCAGCGCGGCGTTCTGCTGCGTCACCTGGTCCATCTGCGTGATGGCTTGGTTGATCTGCTCGATTCCCGAGGTCTGCTCCTGGCTCGCCGCCGTGATCTCGCCCATGATGTCCGTCACCCGCTTCACGCTGTCGACGATCTCTTCCATCGTCTTGCCCGCTTCGGCCACCTGCTTGCTGCCTTCCTCGACCTTTTCCACCGAGTCGCCGATCAGCGTCTTGATCTCCTTGGCTGCGGCGGCCGAGCGCTGGGCCAGGCTGCGGACTTCGGAGGCAACCACGGCAAAGCCACGGCCTTGCTCGCCGGCGCGCGCGGCTTCGACCGCCGCGTTCAGCGCCAGGATGTTGGTCTGGAAGGCGATGCCGTCGATCACACCGATGATGTCCACGATCTTGCGCGACGACGCATTGATCGAGCCCATGGTGTCCACCACCTGGCTGACCACGCTGCCGCCCTTCACCGCCACTTCGGACGCCGACACCGCCAACTGGTTGGCCTGACGCGCGTTGTCCGCGTTCTGCTTCACCGTGCTGGTGAGTTCTTCCATCGACGCCGCCGTCTGCTCCAGCGAGCTTGCCTGCTCCTCGGTGCGCGACGACAGATCCTGATTGCCCGTCGCGATCTGCGTGCTGGCGCTCGACACGTTCACCACCACGCCGTGCACCTGCTGCAGCGAATCCTTCAATGCCGCGCGCATCGCATCGATCGCGCGAAGCAGATGGCCCGTCTCGTCCTGGGCATAGCTCGCCTGCGGCGCACCGGTCAGGTCCATCCCGGCGATGGCCTTGGCCATCTTCTCGGCCCTGCGCAGCGGCCGCGTGATGCTGCGTGTGAGAAACCACGCCAGCAAGCCGCCCAAGGCCAGCGTCAGCACCGTGCACACCGTCAGCAGCGTGCTCGTCTGTGCCCGCAGGTCCTGGCCGCGCTGCGCGGCGGCATCGAGCTGCGCGCGCTGCAGGTCCACCATCTGCTGGACCCCTGCGAGGTAGTTGACCGAGGTGGGCTCGAAGCGCGACGTGAACACGCGGTTCGCGCCATCGAGGTCGCCCGCCAGCTTGAGCTTGCTGACCTCCTCGCGCGCCGCGAGGTATTCCTTGCGCAGCTCGCCGACCTTCTCGAACAACTGGCGTTCCTCGGGCCTGACCATCTGGCCTTCGATGAACTTCTGCAGCTCGTTGGTGTTCTTGATCGACGCCGCGGTCGCCGGCGCAAAGTAGGCGATCAGGCTCGGGTCGCTGCTCTTGGCGATCGCCGCGGCGCGTTGCACGCCTGAGTTGGTGTGGCGCAGCCAGTCGGAGCCCGCCCGCTCGGTCTTGACGCTGTCGTTGACCATCCCGTCGATTTCGACGCCGAGCTGCCGCAGCTTCAGCACCGCAATGACACTGCTCGCCAGGAACAGGGCCAAGATGGCGCCCAGCACAAGGGCCAGGCGCCTGCCAATCGAGAGATTGCTCAAAAACATGATCGTGATTCCGGAAGAAGCGAAGAGGGAGAACGCCGCGGTATATCGGCCGAACGCCGACAAACTTGAGCGGACCCACGCCTCGCACGCTTCCCACGCATGTCGAGCGGACGCGAACCCGTGGGGTTCGCGCAAGGGTTCAGGGGCTTAGAACTTGTACGTCACCGACAGGTACGGGACGATCGGATTGACCTTGAGGCGCGATTCGCTCGTCGCGACCGGCACGCCCGCCACCGTGGTGGTCAGGTTCGCCGTGGTCTTCAGCGGGATGTACGACACCGAGAAGGACATGCCCCAATGCTGGTCGAACTGGTAGGCCGCGCCCAGGTTGAACACCGGGGCGAACGAGCTGTCGAGGTCTGCCGTGGTGGTCGACCGGCCGGCGGGAATGCCCACGCGGCTCGCCAGCGCGCCCTGCAGGCCGGGGGTCAGCTTGACGTCGCTGTACCAGACATAGGTCACGCCGAGGCCGACGAAGGGACGCAGCTTGGCCTCGCCTTCGAGGAAGTAGTACTTGGCGAGCAGCGTGGGGCTCCACTGGCGGGCTTCGCCGAGTTCGCCGATCGGGCCCAGCGTGCCGGCGCCCTGAAGCCTGAACTTCGGCGGCACGCCGATCACGCCTTCGACCGCCCAGTGGCTGTCGATGAAGTACTGGGCGTTGAGGCCCAGCGTGTCGGAGCTGTCGACGTTGGCGCCGGAACCGGGCACGATCGCGGCGCGCGGCGCCGTGAAGGTCAGCGGTTCGCTCGAATCCTGCGGTGCAAAATGCAGCCAGCCGGCACCCACCTGCCAGTCGCCAGCCTTCTGTGCCAATGCGCTGCCCGATCCCAATGCTGCAACAGCAGCCAGCGCAAGCAGTTTTGTCTTCGTCATGAAAGTCTCATCTCTAGGTTGAAGGGAGCCTTTAGGATGCGGTGCCGTTTAATTAGTTTGCCCCACCCTGTCACATGTGTAACAGGCTCCGGCGTGCCGATCAACGGAACCAAGCCAGTGCTCACTTTACTCGCCCGAAGCACCCTCAACTTTTTTGCTGGCCTGTCGATATAGAGGCTGGTTCTCCAGGGATCTTCTAACCAGAGATCATTCGGCCCGCTTCGGCGGGCTCTTTTTTTGCCCGCCGCCCGGATCAGGACCGCCGTTCGGCAAGGCCGTGCATGCGGAGCCCGGCATGGCGCGCCACGCTGCCTTGCCGGAAGAAGGCGGCCCAGTCGCTTCGCTCGCGCGCCTCGATGTTGATGAGCTCGTCGGCCACCGTCACGAGCCGCAAGGCCTCCTCGCCCGTCAGCGCGTTCGACGAATAGAGAAAGCGCAACTGGCAGTCCCCCACGCCGATCGCGTCGCCGTTCTTCAGCGCGCGCTCCACCACGCGCGCCTGGTTGACGTAGGTGCCGTTGCGGCTCGCCATGTCGCGCACGACGAAGCGGTCGCCCGTCCATCGGATGGCCGCGTGATGGCGGCTCACCCCCAGGCTGTCGATGTGCACCCCGCACGTCGGGTCGCGTCCGATCGTCGTGATCGGCCCCTTGATATTGACCTGCCGAACGCTGCCGTGCGGGGTCAGGACGATGAGTCTGGACATTTCATCACTCGCTGCTCGATGGTTGAAAGTGATTGCATTTCGGCTCCCTGTCTCGATTCCTGAAGGCCCGCGCTTGTCGCGGGGCGGTAACTTTTGGCAATCCGGCGGCCCGGCGTCACGACCATCGTTTGCAAGCCCACCCTCGAGCGGCCTGTAACATGATTCGAGCGGCGAGCCCGCCGCTGCCTGCAACCGGACTCAACACTGGAGCGAACATGATTGGAAGAATCCTTGCCGTCGTCCTTGCCGCCACGCTGCTGGCGGCCTGTGCGAGCACAGCGACCGTCAAGACCGACTTCGACCCCAAGGCCCAGTTCGGCAGCTTCCGCAGCTACAACTGGATCACTTCCGACAGCGGCAGCGATGCCGTGATGCCCCAGAGCGTCGTCGCAGGCATCGACGCCCGGCTGCAGGCCGCGGGATGGAAGCGCGTGGCCGAAGGCGACGTGCACGTCGCGGCGCACGTCACCCGCGTGCAGGGCCAGACCTTCAACAACTTCTACAGCGGCATCGGCCACGATCTCAACTGGCTGGGCATCGGCAGCGGCTGGCCGGGCTACGCGACCATGTCGGTCGACAACTATGAAAAGGGCACGCTGGTGGTCGACATGTTCGACGCACGCACCAAGCGTGCGATCTGGCGCGGCAGCGCCAGCGGGGTGCTGCCCGACGATCCCTCGCGGGTGAACGCCGCGGTGCAGTCGGCGCTCGACAGGCTGTTCGCCGGCTTCCCGCCCGGCGGCGCGTCAGCACGCTAGGGCGCCCACCGCCTTCAAGGCCCTCCGAACGCGTAGCGAAGCCCCCCGCTGAACAGCCAGTTCTTCCAGCCGGCCGTGCCGGTGTTCTGCTGCCAGGCGACGTCCGCGTAGACGGAGAGGCGCTTGTTCACCATTCCGCTGACGCCGCCGCCCACCTGCCAGCCGCTTCCGAACTTGCCCAGTTGGAAGTTGGTCGCCCCGATCACGACGCTCCCGGGGTCGCTCGCACCATAGAGATAGTTCAGCTTGAGATAGGGCGTCAGGCGCGTGCCCGAACCCGTCTCCATCGGTCGCGTCAGCCGGGCGCCGATGCGCCAGACGCTCTGGCTCTGGTTTCCCAGCCGGGTGTTGATGCCGTCGGCATCCCTGAAGTCGTCGAACCGGACCTGCTGCCAGACGTATTGGAGTTGGGGCTCGATCTCGAAGCCCGTGGACGCGATGGGCAGCGGATAGCCCACCTCGGTCGAGGCCGCATAGGTATTCCCGTCGAAGTTGGCGACGTCGCCGCCGAAATAGGCTGCCGATGACGTCTTGGCCTTGAGATCGCCCGCGGACACGATGAAGTCCGCGTACCAGCCCTGGCGATCCAGGTAGGTCGCGAGGGCGGACAGGGTCCGCGTATCGGTGTTCGTCTGACTCGGGCCGTCGAGCGGCGCGTCGGGGGACAGCTTCGACCTGCCGAGGCTCAGCGCGCCTCCCACTCGCCACACGCCTGCATCGTCTCTTCGCAGCAGCGCGCTGCCGCCCACCTGGAAGGCGGTGTAGTCCTGGTTGGCATCGAAGCCGTAGTTGCCGAAGCTGAGGTTGGTCCGGTAGTCGAATGAAGAGCCATAGACGCGGGCAAAGCCCTCGAACGGCTCACGGCCCCCCATTCGCTCCGAATCCCGGACCTCGCCCAGCCTTCGATGCAGGCTGTCCAGGTCCTGAAGTCCGGCATTGAGCATGGCACCGGGCATCGTCAGGTAGGAAGCCACCTGTGGCGCAACGAGCGGGCGCTCGGAGTCCGAGATGAATTCGGGCTTGTCGATGTCCGGGCTCGGAGGTGGCGGCAGCGGCGGCGGCTCAGGTGCGGGGGCCGGCGGAGGCGATGGCGGAGGCGGTTCGGGCGACGGGACCGGCGGAGGCGGGCCCGGTGGTGGTGGTGGTGGTGGCGGCGGAGGTGGAGGGGGCGGCGGCTCCGGGATGCTGCTCCCGATCGGGCGCGTGAGCCGGTAGTCCCAGTAGCCAGTGGGATTCCCGACCAGACTCTGCGATGGCGCTGCCGGGCCGTTCTGCGAGCCCGGCCCGAAGGGATAGAGCCTGTACTGATAGGGCGTCCCGCCCGTCACATACCCATGCTCCAGAAGAAAAGTGGCCGGTGCCGAGCTTCCGGCCACCTGGATGATGGAGATGCCGGTGTCCGGCAAGACGTCGTCCACGCTTTCCCCGCCGAAGACGTTCCGCGTGACGCGGCTTCCCGATACGCGACTGGCCGCATCGATCAGGGCCTGGCGGGTGGCGGGAGAAGGATCGAGCAGCGTCGCGAAATTGACCAGCGTGGCGCCGCTCGCATTCCCGCGGACGAGGAGCCGATCGGTGATCTGCGCCGAGATCGGGCCCTGAAGTTCCTCATCGAGCAGCGCACCCATCAGCAGCTTGCTGCCAGCGCCGCCCTGGAAGTTGCCCGACACGATCAGCGCATTGCCGAACTGCAATCCACCCGTCATGGCGATCACGCCCTTGTTCACCATCGAGCCGTCGAGCTGCATGAAGGCCGGCAGCGTGGCGTCCGGATAGGCAAAGCCCCTTCCGACGTAGACGTACCCGTTGTTGGTGAGCGTACCCACCAGCCTGCTGTCGTAGGCCGCAAGCGAAGCCAGCGGACCGACCGTGATGGTTTCCGCACTGAGCACCGCCCCGGAGGTGCCTGGCGCTCCGATGGCAAGCAGTCCGCTGCTGACCGTGCTGACCTTGGCCTCGGTCCGCCCGAGCAGCGTCCAGCGGTCCCCCGTCATGTCGAGGGCCCCGAAGTTCAGGAAGTCGTTGCGTGCCGTTCCTGAGCCCTGGAAGATCACGCGACTCGTGCCGCCACCGAGCGCCGGCCCATTGAGCAAGGCGCCCGTCTGCATCGTCAGCTTGCCATTGCCCGTTTCGAACCAGACGGACGCAGTGCTCCCGCCGATCGTGCCGGCCGTCGTGATGTCGGCAGAGCCGTTTCGCGTGTGGACGCCGTACGTCGCCCCGCTGATCGATGCGCCCGCCGCGTTGACGAGCTGACCGCCGGCGCTGAAGTCCACGCCGATGCCGCTGGTCGCTTGAACCGTGCCGGCATTGCTCATCGTCTGCGAGCCATTGACGAACTGGACGCCGTAGGCCGTGCCGCTCACCCGTGCGCCTGCGGCGTTCTGGAAGTTGAGGTTGCCGCCTTCCAGCCGCACGCCCGCGCCATTGCTGGCCGTGATCGTGCCGCTGTTGGTCGCAGCGTCGTTCGCGTTGAGGAGGTAGACGCCATAAGTACCGCCGGCGATCACGCCACCCCCCTGGTTGGTCACCGTCCCTCCCGCCCGGAACTGCACACCGGGGCCCACCGAGGCGCTGATCGATCCGAAGTTGTCCAGCGTGCCTTGCGAGTTGACGATGGTCAGCCCGCCGCCGACGCCGCTCACCGTGCCCGCGGCCTGATTCGTCAGCCGCGTACCGGCCTGCAGATACACGGCATAGGTGTTGGCGTCGAGACTGGTCAGGCCCCCGAAGTTGGTGACTTGCCAGGCGCGGTTCTGTCCGAACAGGGCCTGCCCGCTGTTCACGGTCACCGTGGTGTTCGGCACCACGTTGACCAATTGGCTGCCGCCCGGATTGTTCTGGCTGTCGAGCTGAACGGTGCTCGTGATGTTTCCGCTCACGATGACATCCGCGAACGTCGATCCTGGAGAACAGGCAAGCATGGCAGCGGCTATCGCGACCGCTCTCCGAGGGAATGCGTCTACCGGCTGAAGCATGGGCATGCCTTTCTGGTCGACCGGTCATCCTAGCGACGGCCTTCGACGAGGTCACCGTCAGCGTGGCGAATTCACGTCACCCGCAGATCGCGAGCTTTCAACTCCAGAGCCAGCGCGGCCGCATCGGTGAACTCGTACGCCTGCAGCCCGGCCCGCAGCGCACCCGCCACATTGCTTTCGACATCGTCGATGAAGAAGGTCTCGCCGGGCGACACGCCCAATGCCTCGACGCAGCGCAGATAAGCCTGGGGGGCCGGCTTCGTCGCACCGAATGCGGCGGTGGTGTGGATCGTGTCGCCGAACAGCGCGGCCACTTCGGGGCACAGCCTGTCCATGTGCAGGGCGAGCAGGCGGCAGTTATTGGTGAAGATCGCGATCCTGCAATGGGAGGAGACGTCCTGTGCCATCCGGAGCACCCCCGCATCCAGCGTCATGGCCGCTCGCCGTGCGTCCAGCCAGGCATCGAGCGTCACGGGGCTTCCGAGGAGCCGGCCCAGTTCGTCGAGGTAATCGTCATCGCCGATCAGGCCCGCATCGGCCCGCGACTCCAGCCCGGTGCCCCAGATGGCATGGCGCACCGCCTCGGCGCTCCGGTGCGTCGAGGCCGCCAGATGCTCGACCCGCGCGGAGCGGTCGTAGTGGCAGAGCACGCCGTCCAGGTCGAACAGCACCAGGGAGATCGATGCGTTCATGGGCCCGTCCGGCGTGTCGCCTGTGTCGGCCCTAGCCGCCGGCGACGCGGCAGGCGGCCCGGATGATGCGATTCGTGGGATTGGGCTCGACGTCGAGGAAGCGCATGGGCCGGCGATCCGTCGAATAGTCAGTGATCTTGTGCGGCTCGCCTTGCCAGAGCGGCACCGGGTAGAAGGCCGCGTACAGATACTCGGCCTTGCGCGCCCGGCAGTCGAAGGCCACCTGCGACTCGTACGAGCGGTACGGCACCTTCTCCCAGTTGAGCCTTTCCGTTGCCCGGCTCACGCGCACGTTCATGGTCTTGACGGCACCGCTGGTCTTGATCGCGACCGGGTCGACCTCGACCGTATCCACGGACGCATCGCGCGGATTGCCTGTCACGGTGAACCAACGGGTCTGAGCTTCAGCCTGGCAGCCCACGAGGCCAAGCAACACGAGCCACCTTCTCACGTCGAAATCCTTTTGCTGGCGAACTTTTTGATTCTAGCCAGCGGCCGACGCGCTCCGAGCCCGCTCAATCGACCCGAACGACCTCCGGATCAGGCGCGCCGTGGAGGCGCTCCACCTCCGTCGCGCGCCGCGCCAGCACGGCCCGCTGGTTGATGTAGCCCTTGTCGGTGATCTCGCCCGCGTCGATGTCCGGCGGCGCGGAAAGCACCAGCGCCCGCACGGGGCATTGCGACGAGCCGCCACCCGCGTCGCGCAACTCCCGCATCACGCGTTGCAGCGCGGCCTGCCATTCCTCGCGTGGTCGTGACGCAGCCTGTGGACTCGGAAACACCATCATCCCGATCTCGTCGCGGTCGTGCCCGGTGATCACGATGTCCTGTGCCAGCGGCGCGAGCCGCGACACGAGGTCGACGCGCAGCGTGCCCACCGACACCCACGTCCCGCTCGTGAGCTTGAAGTCCTCCGCCACGCGGCCGTGGAACATCACGCCGCGCTCCGGCCGCTGCGTGTCCGCGAGAAAGCCCGCATCGCCGATGCGGTAGTAGCCCTCGCCGTCGAAGGCTTCCGATGTTTCACGCGGCGCGTTGCGGTAGCCGGGGAACACCGACACCCCCTTCACCCGCATCTCCAGCTTGTCGCCGTTGGGCACGAACTTCAGCTCCAGCCCCGGCAAGGGCGCGCCGATGCAGCCCGCGCCATCGAGCCGCCAATGCGCAGTAGTGATGGCCGGCGAGGTCTCCGTCGCGCCCCACGACGTCGTGAGCCACAGCGGCCGCGCAGGGCGCGCACGCCGTGCGACGGCCTCCAGGCGCTGCCACGTCGAAGGCGCCAGCGCCGCAGCCGCATAGAAGGCCAGCCGCAGGCGCGACATGACCTCCGCCGCCAGGGCGTCGTCCGCTTCGAGGAAGGGCAGCAGCATGTCGTAGCCGCGCGGCACGTTGAACAGCAGCGTCGGCCGCACCTCGCGCAGGTTGCGCACCGTCTTCTCGATCAGCCCCGGCGCCGGCCGGCCCTCGTCGATGTAGAGCGCGCCGCCATGGCACAGCACCATGTTGAAGTTGTGGTTCGCGCCGAAGGTGTGGCTCCAGGGCAGCCAGTCGACCAGCACCGGCTTCTCCTCGTCGAGGAAGCGCCAGGTCTGCGCCATCATCTGCTGGTTGGCGCACAGCATGCGGTTCGTGTTGATCACCACCTTCGGCTTGCCGGTCGAGCCCGAGGTCAGCAGGTACTTGGCATGGTCGTCGGGAATGATCGCCTCGAAGGCCTGCATCACGGCCGGCGTCTCCTGCGCCTGCATCAAGGGCTCGAAGGGAAGGGCGCCGGGGTGCGTGTCGGCATGGCGGCTGAACACCTTCACCGCATCGACATCGCAGCCCGCCAGCGCCGGCCCGTACACCTTGGCGTCCGATGCGTAGATCAACGCCGGATCGAGCGTGCGCAGCATGCCGTGCAGCCGCGTCGGGTCCTTCGCCATGCGCGAGTAGGCGCTGGAGAGCGAACACGCCGTGCGGCCGATGTGCATTGTCCCGAGCATCAGCACGGCATGGTCGATCGCGTTGTCCGAGAGGATCACCACCGGCCGGTGCTTCGGGATGCCCATCTCCAGCAGGCTCTGCGCCACCGCACCTACGGCGCGGCGCAATGCGCGGTAGTCGAGCTTGCGCCAGCCTTCGCCGCTGTCGTCGCGCTCCGCGAGTGCCAGCGCGTCGGGTGTTTCACGTGACCAGCGCTCCAGCCATTCGCCGATGCAACGCGCATAGGGCTTGAGCGCGACCGGCGAACGCAGCGCAAAGGAACCGTCATCGAAATCGATGCGTACCGTGCGTGGCGGCGCGAGCTGGCTTTCGTCTTCGAAGAAGCCGGGAGTCGTCATGGTCTTGTCTCCTGAGTCGGTCTGCCGCGCGGGGTGCGAGGGCAGCCGCCCTTTTGTCAATCGAGTGTGCCGCTCGCGGCCTTGGCGCGAATCAGGTTCAACAGCAGGGTGTCGCGAGTTGCTTCGAGATCGCTCGTGCGCCGCGTGCCGAGTTCTTCCGCCACACCCTCCGCCACCTGCTGCTTGAGTCCGGCCGTCATCGCCGGCGCACCGAGGTCGTGCCACCAGTCCTCGATCGGCCCGCCCAGGTGATCGAGCAGATGCGCGATGCCGCCCGCGCCGCCCGAGAGATGCAGGTTCATGAACGGCCCCATCACCGCCCAGCGCAAGCCCGGCCCGTGCGCGATGGCCGTGTCGATATCCGCTACGGACGCCACTCCCTGGTCCACCAGATGGAAAGCCTCGCGCCACAGCGCCGCCTGCAGCCGGTTCGCGATGTGGCCCTTGACCTCGCGCTTCACGTGGATCGGCCGCTTGCCGATCGCGCTGTAGAAAGCCATCGTGCGCTCGATCGTGTCGGCCGACGTGTGCTCCCCGCCCACCACTTCCACCAGCGGAATCAGGTGCGGCGGATTGAAGGGATGCCCGAGCACCACGCGCTCCGGATGCCGGCATTCGGACTGCACACCCGTGATCGCCAGCCCCGACGAACTGGAGGCGAGCAGCGTGCGCGGCGACGCCGCGGCATCCATGCGCCGGAACAGGTCGATCTTGATGTCGATGCGCTCCGGCCCGTTCTCTTGCACGAAGTCGGCCCCGGCCACCGCGTCTTCGAGCCGCTCATGAAAACGCAGCCGCTCCACCGATGCCCCTTCGGCCAGTCCGAAGCGCTCCATCGTCGGCCAATGCTGCGCCACGGCCGCACGCAGCCGCGCCTCGGCGCCGGGCGAGGGATCGGTCGCATCCACATCCAGGCCCCGCGCAAGGAAGTACGCCGCCCAGCTCGCACCGATCACGCCGGTGGCAACCACCGCCACCCGCTTCACCACCGGACCTGCCCCCGCGCCCATCACAGCCCTCGCCGCGATTCGGCAGCCGCAGGAGCGAACTCCGGCAGCGGCAAGCCACGCCGCGGCAGCCCCATCATCTCGCGCGCTTCCGCAGGCGTGGCCGGCTCCATGTCCATCTCGCGAATCACCCGCACGATGCGTTCGGTCAACTGCAGGTTGGTCGCCAGCTCGCCGTGGCGGTAGTAGAGGTTGTCCTCCAGCCCTACGCGCGCATGGCCGCCGAGCAGCAGCGCGCTGATGTTCGCCTCCAGCTGCGAAGGCCCGATGCCGCTCACGCAGAAGATCGCGCCCTTGGGCAGCGTGTCCACCATCATCTGCAGATGGCGTGGCGAGAAGGGCATCGCGTTCTGGAAGTTGCGATGCACGTTCATCACCAGGTTGATGAAGTAGGGCTCCTCGTCCAGCCCTTCGTGGATCAGCGTCGTCGTGTCCTGCAGGATGTGCGTGGGGCTGAACACCTCCCACTCGGGCTTGATGCCGCGCGCCTTCATGCCCGCGGCCAGCTCGCGGCCCTTGCCGAGCGGCGTGTCCATCAGGATGTCGCGACCCTCGAAGGAGAGATTGAGCGTCGTCGCGTCCAGCGTGCACATCTCGGCGCCCGCATCCATGCCCTTGATGCGCTCGTCCCACGCGATCTCCCAGCGGTTGCCCGGCAGCGGCTTCACCATGTCGCCGTGCACGCCGCCGCCCGTGGAGTTGTTGATCACGATGTCGCAACCGGCCGCGCGGATGCGCGTGTTGATGTCGCGGTACACGTCGGCATTGCACGTCGCGCCATCGTCGGGCCGGCGCGCGTGGATCGCGGCCACGCTGGCCCCGGCGTTCCAGCAGCGCACCACGTCCTCGGCGATCTCGGCGGGCTGCGTGGGGAGATGGGGGTTCTGCGATTTGTGCGCCATCCCGCCCGTGGGGGCGATGGTCACGATCACCTTGCGCTTCGACATGAGGTTTCTCCTGTGAACAGCGCGCTATTATTTTTGGCTGCCGCCGCCGAGGCAGTCATCGCGACGACATTTGAGATCAGGGTTTACGAGGCGCCGGACCGTCCATGCATCAAGACAACCAGAAAAAGCCCCTGTCCCTTTCGATCCCCACGCTGCTGGAGCTGTCCGGCTGGTTCCCCCAACTGGACCCCGAGGCGCAGGCCCGCGTGCTGGACGAGATGCGCGAGCAACACGTCGCCGCCGGCGCCGCGCTGTGCCGCCGCGGCGAGACCCCGCTGCACTGGTACGGCACGCTGGAGGGCTTGCTCAAATGGTCGCTGACCTCGGACGACGGCCGCTCCGTCACCTTCGGCGGCCTCTCCGTCGGCAGCTGGTTCGGCGAAGGCACGCTGCTGCGCGCCGTGCCGCGCACCGCCGACATCATCGCGCTGCGCGACAGCCGCGTCGCGGTGCTGCCGATCGACACCTTCGAGTGGCTGCACCGCACGCAGATGAGCTTCAACCACTTCCTCCTCGTGCAGATCAACGAGCGGCTGCACTGGTTCATGGGCAACTACGCGGCGCAACGGCTGCTGGACACCGACAGCCAGGTGGCACGGGCGCTGGCGGGGCTCTTTCATCCGTGGCTGCATCCACTGGGGCAGACGCACCTGGAGACCTCGCAGGAGGAGATCGCGAACCTGTCGGGGCTGTCGCGGCAGCGGTGCAATGCGGCGTTGAATCGGTTGAGGGAGAAGGGGTTGTTGAGGATTGAGTATGGGGGGATTACGGTGGTGGATTTGGAGGGGTTGCGGGGGGTGGGGGAGGGGGTTTAGAAGGCGAACCAAGGCCGTGTCAATGGCTGGGCCGCAATGGCCGCGAATCCCCTGATACCGGATTTTCTGGGCGGGACCACGACCGGCAAACTTCTTCAAGCCGAACAAGCAACTTGTAAAAGGCGTCGCGGATGTTCGCTGACACGTGGCGCGCCACGGCCAGTTTTATCCGTAGCGCCACCGTCTGCAACCGGTCTGCCGGCACCGATCTGGATGGATCAGGGAGCGGGTGCGCTGCCACATCAGCGCAAGCGCTCCTGCGAGCCGAAGCGCTTGCGCCGCCTCAGGCGCGCGTGATCACGACCTCGAGGTACTCGCTGGGGATCACCAGCGTCTGGCCGCCCTTGCGGGAGAACTGCTTCATCAGCGCCACGAGGTCTTCCGCCAATGCATCCTGCCGCGGCGCATCCAGCGCACCGAAAGCCTTGAGGATCGGCCCGTAGTAGCTGCGGAACACTTCCAGCATGTGCTCTGGCGAGCGGTAGCGGAAGTTGAACTCGCGCGATTGCGTTTCCACCTGCGCTGCGGCCGCTCCGAACCAGTCGACGACGTGGCTGCGGCTTCCCCACAACGCGGGCGAGGTCACGCCGGCCGGCGGCGGCACATGCTTGCCGATGGTCTTGAACACCTGCCCGATGAAGCCGGTCGGCGTCCAGTTGGCCATACCGATTCGGCCGCCGCTGCGGCACACGCGCAGCAGCTCCGAGGCCACGCGCGGCGGGTTTGGCGCGAACATGCAGCCGAATGTCGAAAGCACGGCATCAAAGCTCGCGTCGTCGAAAGGCAGTGCCTCGGCGTCGGCCTCCCGGAAGTGGATGCCGTGCAGCCGCTCGGCTGCGGCGCGCTCCCGTCCGCGCTCCAGCAGGGCCGGGACGTAGTCGGTCGAGGTCACCTCGCACCAGCGGCGCGCGGCGGCCAGCGTGGCGTTGCCGTTGCCGGCGGCCACGTCGAGTACCCGCGTGCCGGCCTGCAGGTCGACGGCCTCGCACAGAGTCTCGCCGACGATTTGCAAGGTGGTGCCGACCACGGCATAGTCGCCCGAGGCCCAGGTGGCCTTCTGGCGGGTCTTGATCGCGGCGAAGTCGGGTGCGGCGGCGGACTCCGGGGTGGCGATGGCGGCGGACGATGTGCTCATGGCGTGGCTCCAGGGTTCAGGGTTGAAGGGTGCTGCCCGGCGGGGCCAGCGTGACGGCCGTTGCGCTGGCGTGGTCCAGCCGTCGCGATCGACTTTGAAACGTGGGCGTGGAAGCCGGCGTGGTAACCGGCGTGGAAATTCAGGTGGAGCGACCAACGCAGATGCAAACGGACCGCATTCCAGTGCTGACGCTGCAACTGCTCGGCCCCCTGGCGGTGCATCGCGCCGGCGCACCGCTCGCCCTTCCTGCCTCGCGCAAGGTGCGCGCGCTGCTGGCATACCTGGCGCTGGCGAGGCGCGACACGTCGCGCAGCCACCTGTGCGAACTGCTGTGGGATGTGCCCGGCGATCCGCGCGGGGAGCTGAGGTGGTGCCTGAGCAAGCTGCGCGCCGTGCTGGACGAGCCCGGCCGGACGCGCGTGGTGACGAACGGCGACGGCGTGTCACTCGACCTGGCAGACTGCGGCGTCGATGCACTGCAGGTGACCGAAGCATTGCAGCAGGGTGTCGCGGCGCTTCCGGCCGACCGGCTGCAGGCGCTGTCGGCCCTGTTCGGTGCGCGCGATTTTCTGGAGGGTCTCGACCTCCCGCATTCACCGGTTTTCACCGGCTGGCTGGTCGCCCAGCGCCGGCACTTCCGCGCGGCCCATGCGGCGGTGCTGGAGCACTGGATCCGCGCGCTGCCGCTCGCCAGCGACACCGCGACGGCGGCCCTGGAACGGTGGCTCGCCATCGCGCCGTTCGACCGCCATGCCCACGAGCACCTGCTGGAGGCGCTCGCTTGGCGCGGGCGTCTGCGCGAGGGCGAGGAGCACCTGGCCGAAACGGCGCGCCAGTACGAAGCCGAGGGGCTGGACTGGATACCGATCGGGCGAGCCTGGCAGGCTGCGAAGGCGCGCTACGCAGTCGGATCCCCAGCGCCTTCCGTCGCCGCTGCGGCCAACCCGGACGCGGCGCCGCAGGAAGCCCCGGCAGTGGCCCGCCGCGCATCGCTCGCAATCACGCCGTTCGTGGACCAGGCGCCGGGCGCCACGCTGCGCGGCGGCCTTGGCGATGGCATGACGCACGACATCATCACGCGGCTCTCCAAGCTGCGCAGCATGTTCGTGATTGCCGAGGGCACGATGTTCGCGCTGGCCGATCGGCGCGTGGGCTCCGAGGACGCCGGCCGCCGGCTGGACGCAGACTACGTCGCCAGCGGCTGGCTGCGGCGCGGTCCCGGCTCGCGCTTGGGCGTCACCGTGCAGCTCACGGCCACGCGCAGCGCCCAAGTCGTCTGGGCACAGGAGTTCGAAAGCAGGCTCGACGACACCTTCGCGGTGCTTGACGAGATCGGCAATCGCATCGTCACCGCCATTGCCAGCCAGATCGAAATGGCGGAGCGCAACCGGGCCATCCTCAAGAACCCCAGCTCGCTCGATGCCTGGGAGGCGCACCATCGCGGCCTCTGGCACATGGTGCGATTCAATCGCGAGGACAACGAACAGGCGCGGCACTTCTTCCAGGCCGCGGTGCGACTGGACCCGACCTTCGCGCGGCCGCACGCCGGCCTGTCCTTCACGCATTTCCAGGACGCCTTCCTTGACTGGCGCGAGCGTGGCCCGGCCATCGAGCAGGCCTACCGCGCCGCGGCCGAAGGCGTCATGGCCGACGAACTCGATCCCGCTTCGCACTGGGCGCTCGGGCGCGCGATGTGGCTGAAAGACCGGCAAGGCGAGGCGCTCGGCGAGCTGCAGACCGCGATCGAGCTGAGCCCGAATTTCGCGCTGGGCCACTACACGCTGGCCTTCGTGCACGCGCAGTCCGGCGATCCGCACGCCGCCATCGGCGAGTCGGACCACGCGCGTGCGCTGAGTCCGTTGGACCCGTTGCTCTTCGCCATGCTGGCCTCGCGCGCGCTGGCACTGGTGCGCCTGGGCCGCCACGAGGAGGCGGCCGACTGGGCCGTCAAGGCCGCGGCGCGCCCGAACGCGCACGTGCACATCCGTGCGATCGCGATGTTCTGCCTGGCATTGGCGGGCCGCATGCCAGAGGCCAGGGCGCTCGCGGCGGCGATCCACCGCACGCATGCGGCCTACGGCATCGATGACTTCCTGCGGGCGTTCAAGCTCGACGCCCAAGCCGAGCTGTTGCTGCGCAAGGCGGCACTCCTTGTGGCATCGCACTGAAAAAAAGAGACCGTCCCATCGAGGCAGACCTCGGCGTCGACATCGCCGCGGCCGCGCTCGCTCGAGCGCCAACAGCCGCTCTTGTCTACACATCCGTCAATGGGCGAACTTCGCCGACAGACAGCAGCGGGCCCTACCCTGCCGGTCGTCCTCGCCAATCGGCCGGCGGGTTTGCAGGCGGTTTCGACACCTTACGTCTTGGGCAAGCAAGTTGCCCTTGACCTGATTCCAACAAGGCCCGTCCATGGCTACCATGGGCCTGAGGCTTCGGCTCAGGGCGATTCCGCGGTCTTGACGCGAGCACCGCTGACTCGCTCGATTGACTCACAACAGCGTCATGCAGAAAGCGAGCACATTGCCATGACTACTGACACGATTTCCGAACAGGAAGCCCACGAGATTGCAGTCGATGCGTACATCTACTTCTATCCGCTCGTGAGCATGGATATCACGCGGCTGCAATCCACGAATATCGAAGCCGGAAAGAAATTCGGCCGGGGCCCGATGAACATGTTCATCAACATACCCGCCTATCCGCCTGCAGATGTGAAAGTTGTCGTGCGGGTCAACTTCGATACGCTCTATTCCGTCGCATGGCTGGACCTCACAAAGGAAGCGCAGATTGTCTCCTCGCCAGACACGCAGGGGCGGTACTACCTTCTTCCGATGCTGGACATGTGGACCGACGTATTCGCGTCGCCCGGCTCGCGGACGACTGGAACCGGCGTTGGCAATTTTCTCGTCACCCCGCCGGGCTGGGTTGGCAAGATTCCAGAGGGAGTTTCGCACCTCCCGGCACCGACCTCGTATGTCTGGATTATCGGTCGCACCAGGACGGATGGACCTGCGGACTACGATGCGGTGAACAAGATTCAGGCGGGATACACCGTCTCGTCGCTCTCCGGTTGGGGCAAGCCAACGGTTCCGATGGCCACGAAAATCGACCCAGCGGTGGACATGGAGACGCCACCGAAGACGCAGGCCGACACGATGCCAGCCACCCGCTTCTTCACCTATGCGGCCGAGCTACTCAAGCTGCATCCGCCCCACATCACCGACCAGCCAATCGTCGCGCGGATGAAGCGCATCGGCATCGAGCCCGGCAAGAGCTTTGACTTCGACAAGCTCGCTCCCGCTGTGCAGAAGGCACTTGCGAGTGCGCCTGAAGACGCCCAACAAATCATGAAGTGGAAGTTTCCGACGCTTGCGCGAGTCGCGAACGGGTGGTCCATGAACACCGATACCATGGGTGTGTACGGCAACTACTACCTTAAGCGCGCAATCGTTTCTCAGGTTGGCCTTGGCGCTAACCTGGCTGAAGACGCCATCTATCCGCTGAACCTCGCCGACGACACCGGCGCGCCGCTGACCGGCGCAAACAGATACACGATTCACTTCGATAAAAGCTCAATGCCGCCCGTGAACGTCTTCTGGTCCATCACGCTCTACGATGACGATGGATTCCAGGTGGCAAATGTGCTCGACCGGTTCGCGTTGAGCAGCTGGATGCCCTTCGAAACCAACGCGGATGGGTCACTCGACTTGTACTTTCAGAAAGAAAGTCCCGGCAGAGATAAGGACGCCAATTGGCTGCCCGCGCCCCAGGGAGGGTTCAACTTGACCATGCGACTCTATGGGCCAAAGTCGGAGGCCCTCACGGGCAGATGGAACCCGCCGCCCGTGGTGAAAGCTCTGTAGCCGCCTGACGACCCGGCGGTCTGAGCCAGCAAAGTCGCGCTTCCCCTTTCCGCGCCTAGCGTCGCCGCTCGCCGTATCGGGGCCAGCGCAGCGCGGGGGCGTTCATTTCATGTTGAACGGCCGCTTCGCGAAAGCCAAATTTGGCTGCTTGCCTTCCCGCAACCAAGCTTGGTCACCGACTTCGATCGAGTCGGCCAAATCTTCCCGACGAGCGTCACTGGCCGCTCCGGTCAGTGGCTACCCGGCCGACATTGGCCGCTCCGTCGCGTGACCGCTTGCCTGCTTACGCTAAGCGGACTCGATTTCGGCAGAGTCCCAACGGCCCTCCGATTGACCACCCCCGGCAGACCGGTCTAAGGCGTGAACGTGTCCCCCAGGACCAAGCCTTCACGACGTGGGTCGGCGCCGCCCTGCAAAGTGCCTTTCTTATCCTGGAGCCGGATGATCGTGGCGACGCCGCTGGACTGCGCACCGACGTTCACGGTATGCCCCATCGCGCGCAGTTCCGTCACCAATGGATCGTTGGCGCCGTTGTTGGTGGCATCGATTTTCGGATGCTCGCCGCCGATGGAGGTGGTCGGGCTGTTGGAGGCGCCGAAGTTCACCATCGCGCTCGCCTGCTGCGCATCGAAGTTCCAGTCCAGCGCGCTTACCAAGGTCTTTGTCACGTACTGGATGATCGCGGAGCCGCCGGGCGAGCCTGTAGCCATCACGAAATCGCCGCGGGAGCCGTCCGCCGCCTTGCGGAACACGAGCGTGGGCGCCATCGAGCTGCGCGGGCGCTTGCCTGATTGAACACGGTTGGCAATCGGCAGTCCGCTGGCGTCGGTCGGCGCGGCGGAAAAGTCGGTCAGCTGGTTGTTGAGCATGAAGCCGCGCGCCATGTGATACGAGCCGAAGCCCGACTCGACCGTGGTGGTCATCGACACGACGTTGCCGTCCCGGTCCACGATCGTCATGTGCGTGGTGCCGTTCTCGGGCGAGGGCGGCATGATGCCGGCCGGGATCGGGCCAAGGTTACCCGGCTGCGCCGTGTGCATGCTGGTGGCAAGGTTGATGAGGCCGGCGCGGCCGCGCAGGTAGTCCCTGTCGACCATGGTGGGCACGCCATTGCCAGGCAGCGGCTGGTAGTCGGTGTCGGCGACGTACTTGTCGCGGTCCGCATAGGCCAGGCGCTGGGCTTCGGAGACGAGGTGCACGGCCATCGTCTGCGGCCGACCACCGTCGTTGTCCACGTTGGTGGGCCGGTATTGGCTCAGGTCGAAGTTCTCCAGGATGCCCAGCGATTGTGCTACCGCGATGCCACCTGAAGACGGCGGCCCCATGCCGCAGACCCAATACGAACGGTAGGTGGTGCAGACCGCATCGCGCTTCTTGGCCCGGTAGTTCGCCAGGTCGGCCAGCGTGGTCTTGCCCGGCGTGATCGGCGTGCTGCCGTCGGCGCTGGTGGCGATGTTGATCTTGGCCACGATGTCCTGGGCGATCGGGCCGGTGTAGAGCGCGTCTGCGCCACCCTGCGCGAGCGCCCTCAGCGTCTGCGCATAGGCGGGAATCGTCAGCACCGTCCCCAGTGCCTTGGCGGAGCCGTCCGGATTCAGGTAGGTCGCTGCCGCTTCGGCATCTCTAATCAGGTTGGTTCGCGCCCCGGCGATGGCATCTGCCATTCGCCCCGGGATCTTGAAGCCGTTGTCCGCGAGGTCGATGCCGGCATCGAACAGGTTCTTCCAGGGCTTGCGTCCGTGCTCCTGGTGCACCAGCTCGAGCATGCGGACCGCGCCGGGGGTGCCGATGGACCGGCCGCTCGCGCGCGCGCTCGGGCGTGGCGTGGTGCGGTCGGCCACGTCATCGATCCAGCGGAGGTGGTTCTCGGTAGCAGCAGCCGGTGCCGTTTCGCGCCCGTCGTAGGTCTGCACCACCTGGGTCCGGGCGTCATAGTGCAGCAAGAAGGCACCGCCCCCGAGGCCACTGGACTGCGGCTCGACCAGACCGAGCACAGCCTGCACCGCGACTGCGGCATCGGCCGCGGTGCCGCCGGACTTGAGCACGTCGCAGCCGGCCTTGCTGGCGAGTGGGTTGGCCGCCACCACCATGAAGCTCTTGGCAGAAACAGCCTGCATGCCGGTGCGGTAGCCCGACGCGAGTTCCGGGGCCGCCGGGTCACCAGGAAGGCCTGAGCCGACGACGACGGAACCGCTCGCAGTGATCGCGGTGCATGAAGGATCCGACTGCGACGCCGCTGTCGCGGGCTTCGTGCTCTGGGCAACTGCGGCAGGTAAACCCCCTGCGCTGTCACCACCTCCACCGCAGCCGCCCAGGAGCAGCAGCAATAGAAGAGAGCCAGTGAGGACACGGTTATGCAGGGGGAAGTGCATGCTTATCCTTCGAAGTACCGGCAGATGCCGAAGCCAGCGGTTTAGCATCGGAAGGCACGCGGTACGCATGGTGCTTTCCCCCTACAGATCGGGGTCTGCATGGGACATGCGAATCAGGCCTGGCTCAAAAGCCTGAGTCGAAGACTCAACCGTTGTGCAGCGTATGCTGCCCTTCGCCTCGCAGCGACCTAAGGCTCAGGTCGGCCAGGACCAGGCACCCGATGCCTTGAACCATAGTGTCAAACAAAATGATCGATTGGGTCCCTATAGTCTTCGTTACGTTCAAGGTTCTCGTGTTCGGCACGGGCATGTTCTTCGCCATCAAGTGGCACTATGAGCGAGGGAAGAAGGGGAAGCAGAGCGCGGTGCCACGCGCGGGCGGCAAGGTGGCCGCAGTCTTCGTGCTATTGCTCCTGGGCCTCTGGCTCCTCACCTTCGGCCTTGGCAGGATGCTCGGGTTGGACTGGACCTTCCCATGATGGCAAGGAATAGGCAGCCGATATCTGAATGCCACTAGCGGGCATTCGGCAATCAGCCCGCCCTTCACCCAACAGTTCGAAGAAGCTGAGAAGAACGGTTGAGTGGGCGTTGATGTCAGCGTTCACGAGCCTCATCGCCACAGCTGCGGCCTGGCATGCTCTTGGGAGGCCGCATTCCTATTTCGACTATCAGTTCCTCAGCAAGCTCTCTGGGAAGCGTTGCAGCGCAGCGCCAACAATGGGCCTGCCCTACCTTCAAATAGTCAGGTAACCAAGGTCCGCTTTAGTGAAATGCGTACAGCCGGAAAGGGCCCTACCCTGCCTGTCGTCCTCGCCAATCGGCCGGCGTTTGCAGCGGCTGCTGTCCTTCCCTGCCGCTGGTTGAACTCACGCTGTGATGCCGATTCCGGTCAGCCTGTTGCCAAGGAAATCCCGTTATCAACGACCGGTCCCAAGGCAATTCAGACATGGAGCGAGCTCTGCCCCCTCACCGACTGGGCCGACCCCGTTCGGACGGGGGCGAGATAGTAGGAGCCGTCGATTGGATAGATCGCACGACACCAAGTTCTCGGTACCAAGCGGGCCGTCAAACATATGACGCCATTCGATGCTGACCCAGTAGTGGTTGTCCTTCGTCCGCCATTTGCCGTATCAGGCCAGCGTGGCGAAGACAGAGGCTAAGCGGGCGGGCGCGTTCGTTCGGGCCTCACATCAAAGTCATCATCTTCATAGATGTGCATGAGCTCAGGGCGCCGCATTTGTCGGCCCTTGGACAGCCTGGCGCGCTCACCCCTCTTGGAGTACTTCGACAGTGCCGCAAGACGAGCGAGTTCCTCGGTGGATTCCTTCACGGTCCCGATGTATCCAACATCGCGAGCGTGCACGAATACCCACCATTCACGCGGTGGAATGCTCATGGCTTGGTAGCGGTAGGAGAAGGCTTGCGCATAGCTGAAATCAAAAGCAGAAAGTGCTCGCGAGCGTGCACTGCTTGTCCGGGATTGGCGATCGACGCTCACGATGGCACTGAATTTTGGCGCGATGAACACCCGGGCGCCCCCTCCTTGACGGGGGGGGCGGCACCTGCGATCGGGCGGTAGATTTGCAGCGGCGGCGTGATCGCTGGATTGGCCGGGTCATACGACGGCCGCTGACTCATGGGAACTTGGTTCATGAAATTGCCTGCATCGATGGCTGTACCGAAGAGCGCGGAAGGAGTGGGTGCGATTCGAACTCTGACAATCGAGCTCTTCTTCGATTTCGTCTGCCCGTGGTGCCTCATCGGCAAGCGGCATTTGGACGCCGCTGCGCGGAAACTTGCCGAACTGCGGCACGACGTGCGTCTCGATGTCCTCTGGCGGTCGCATGCCTTGCTTCCCGACACCCCAGAAGGCGGCGTGCCTTATCAAGCCTTCTATGTGGCACGTCTGGGCAGTTCCGAAGCCGTCATCAGGCGTCGCGCCCAAGTGCAGCAGGTCGGCAACGCTGCGGGAGTCCAGTTTGCCTTTGATCGAATCCAGGTCCTACCGAACACGGCCAAGGCTCACGCGTTGATAGAGCGCACCCACAAGACTCAGCAGGCGAAGCTAGTCGATCGCATCTTCACGGCCTACTTCCTCGAGGGCAAGGACATCGGCAATTGCTCCGTGCTTGAACGTCTTGCTCTGGAATGCGGACTAAAGCGAGACGTCTGCAGCAGCCCTGGGGGCGATGGATTCCGCGCCGACAGAACGAACCCGGAGGGCGCCCGCTATCCTCTTCATGGAGTGCCATTCTTTGTGGTCGACGAGTCGTTGGCATTCTCGGGCGCAATGCCCTCCGAGACGATGCTGAACGCCATCTTGCAGGCGCTTGACGCGTAGACGGACATGTCTGCGCGGCGGCCTTTCAAGCAGTGCCACCGAAATGGCTATTCGGTAGATCTGCAGTCCAGCGTTGGACCGTCGGAAGTCAAGTTCCAAGGTTCAGCAGTCGTACACCGGGCAAGCATCCCAAAGTCAGCTTTAGGGCGCTGCCGCTGCTCAGTTTGAAAACTTGAACAGTCGCATTCAGTCCGCACCGGCCATTTGAGACTCTCCAACAAAATTGCGATCCGTTCCTTGCGCCACTTTCCAGACGTTCAACGCAAGCAACTGCCCTCCGGCAACTCGCATCGGCCAGCCCTCGTAGCTATACTTTCCCGATCACGCCCCCATCCGGCGTGATCGGGTTTGACAGCCTGACAAGCACCCCTGCGACGAAAGCCGCAGTGACCTCCGCAGGACCTGCGGCTTTTTCGTTCGCGCCTGCTTTTTGGCGGCTCGGACGGGAGGGCTCACGCCCTGCCGGTTCTCGCAAGGGGTGCCCGGTCTGTCAACCCGTTCGAGCTGCCGCCATCGTTTGACAGCGAGGGCGGCGGTTGTAGCAAACCGCACCCTTTGGAGGCCATTGATGGCACACCCTACCTGCGCGCTCGCGCGCCCCCCGGACTTTCGCCTTGCTGAGAGCGACCCCGGCTATTCCGCCTCGATCACCGCCGAAATCGTCGGCCATATCAATGCATTGAAAGAGATGCACGAGGCCACCGTATGCCTTCGCGGCCTTGTCGATTCATGGCGAGCGGCGGGCGGCCGCGACTCCGGGGTCAGTCCCAAGGAGGTGCAAGCCTTGCTGAAGATGGTCCATGCGGAATACGACCGCCGCCTCAAGGCCTCCCTGGTCGTCACCGACGCCTTCTTGAACCGGTAGCTTCGGGTCCGAGCCGACTCAGGCCAGCTCGAACACCACGTCCTGCGCGCCTTCCCACAGCACCTTGTTCCCGAGTGCGCGCAGGTTCTCCTTGCCTTCCACGATCGTCAGGAAGTGGTTGCCGGCGAGCTGGCCCATCTTGCTCGCGAAGCTGCAGGCGCCGTAGGCCAGGATGATCTCGGTCTCGCTGTAGCCGCCTGGGTAGAACAGGATGTCGCCCACCGACGGGTGGCTGGTGTGGTTCTCGAAGCCGACGCCGAGCTGGAACTCGCCCAGCGGCACCCAGCAGCCTTCGCCGCTCCAGCGCACGTGGATGAGCCGTTGCCTATAGGGCAGCAGCTTGGAGAACGCCGCCACGGTGAGCGGTGCGTCGGGATGCGTGACGGCGACGAAGTCGAAGCCGCCGGCGGTGATCTTGATGCGGGTCATGTCTCGGTGTTTCCTGGGGGTCAGCCGCAACAGCCGCCCATGCGGCCGTCGCGATAAAAGGGGGCAAGGTCCTGCGCGAGCGCGTTCACGGTGGTGCGCCAGCCGCCGTGCGCAGCGTCGGCGGCCAGGGCGGCGCGCATGCGTGCGAGCAACTCGGTGCGCAGCGCGGCCTCGTCGATGCCGGTCACGCGGCCCGCCTCGACCACGGTGCGGCCGCCGACGATCACGTCCGCGATGTGCGTGCCGTTGCCGCGCGCCAGCAGCAGGTCGAGCGGGTCCGTGTCGGCGAAGAGGGCGTCGTCATCGAGCGCGTCCCAGTCCAGCAGCACCATGTCGGCCGGTGCGCCGGGCGCGATGCGGCCGCTCGACGCCGCGGCGGAGCCCGACACGCTGCGTGGGCCGTGTCGCGACGCGAAGCCCCAGAGCTGCCCGGGTGTCATCGTGGTGTCGAAGCCCCATCCACGGTGCAGCGCGTAGGCCAGGCGCGCCTCGCGCAGCGCGTCGTCGTCCTCGTCGAAGGCCATGCCGTCAAGTCCCATGGCTACGCGGCAGCCTTGCCGGAGCATCTCGGGCAGGGGAGCGATGCCGGACTTCAGGCCCAGGTTCGAACTCGTGTTGACTGCGATGGTCGCGCCGCGTTCGGCAATCAGCGCCAGCTCATCCGGCCGCGCCCAGGCGCAATGCGCGAGCGTGAGCCGCCGGCTGAGCAGTCCGATGCTGTCGAGGAATTTCACGATGCCGTCCGGATGCACCCGGTCGGCCCATTGGCGCTGGTACTGGGTCTCCAGCAAGTGCATGTGCACCGGCCGGCCGGTGTCGGCCGAAGCCCGCGCGATGGCTTCGAGCAGCGGCGTGCTGCACCACTGCACGGCCGTGGGGCCGTACTGCACGGTGACGTGGTCGCTGCAGCCGTCTTCCTGCACCATCGCGGCGACCTCGTCGACCAGCGCGAGCTGCTGCGCGGGCGCGACCGGCTGCACGGCGAGCCGCTTCGCGACAGCGTCCCGGATGCCGGGGCGCAACGCGGTCAGCACCGCGGCGTCGTCGCAGTAGGCGATGCCGTTGCGGTCGCGCATCGCCACGGCGAAGCCGATGCGCACGCCGACATCTCGCGCGGCACGTGCCACGGCGCGCGCCTCGTCCAAGTAGGGCATGCCGCCCTGCACGCGGGTGTAGTGAACCATCAGGTGCGCGACGCCGTTGCGCACCGAGCGCGCGAAGGATGTCGCGGCGCAGAGGTAGGGGTCCATGCCCGGCACCACGCCGAGAAAGGGCAGCCAGCTTTCCAGCGGCTGGTTGAATGCACCCAGCGTGGCGCTGCGAAAAGTGCGCGCATGGTCGTGCGCGTTGGCGAGCGCCGGCAGCGCCAGCCTGCGACGGCCACTGCCCGCGCCCGGCTGTGCCTCGATGGAAGCCACGCGCCCCTCCGACAGGCCGATACGCACATCGCGGCGCGCAGCCTCCTCGCCCGGGTCGGCCAGCAGCCAGGCGCAGTCGAGAAAGGTGGCGTCCGCCGCGGGCGTCGTCATGGAGCCGTCACCTTGCGTTCGGCCAGCGGCGGCAGGAAGCGGCGGTCGAAGACCTCGGCTGCGGTCGGCACGCGGGGCAGCTCGAATGCCTCCTGCACCTGGATGAGTGAGCGCGCGAAGCGCGCATCGCTCACGTCGCCCAGGCCGATGGCGGCGGCTTCGGGTGTGAGCATCACGGTCTTCAGCGTATACATGAGTCGGCGCTTCTCCAGGTCCTTGTTCAGCAGCGGCTCGCGCTTCATGAGGGCGGCGATGGCGGCGTCGGGGTTGGCGATGGTATCGCGCAGGCCCTTGTGGATGGCACGCACCAGCCCCGCGACGGCCTGCGGGTTGTCCTTGATGAGCTTCTGCGACACCAGCACGCCATTGCCGTACAGCTCGACGCCGAGGTCGCCGTAGTGGAACCAGCGGATGTCCTTGTCGGGGTCGATGCCCTGCGCCACCAGGTTCATGTAGCTGGTGACCGAGAACACCGCGGAGCCGTCGACGTGGTCCTTCAGCATCATCTGCTCCTGCAGGTTCGGCGCCACGTTGGTCCACTTGACCTTGCCCGCATCGACGCCGCCCTTGCCCGCGATCACCGGGAACATCCGCGAGGCCGCGCCGCCGGCCACGGTGCCGAGCGTCTTGCCTTCGAGGTCCTTCAGCGTCCTGATCGGGCTGGTCGACTTCACGATGAGCGCGAAGGGCGCGCGGTTGTAGATCATGTAGACCATCACCGGCGCCGTGCCCGGCTTGGCGACGGCGTTCTGGATGATCGCGTTGACGTCGCCGAAACCGGCCTGGTAGGCACCGGCCATCACCTTGGTCACGGCAGCGGCCGAGCCGTCGCCCTGGTCGATGGTGACGGCCAGCTTCTCCTGCGCGAAGTAGCCCTTGTCCTCGGCCAGGTAGTACCAGGCGTGGATGCCCTGCAGCTTCCAGTCGAGCACGAACTTGATGGGCGTGACGGGCTGCGCAACGGCCGGGCCTGCCGGCAGCCATGCGGCGAGCGAAGCCAGTGCGGCGAAGGCGATGGCCGCGGACCGGCGCGAGAGTCGATGGTGCATGGAGGCTCCAGGGTGGGATGAAGAGGGAAATGAAGAGAGAAGAGGCCGCGGCGTGCTCATGCCATCGCCATGTCGGTCTTGCGCTGCGCCCAGCCGGTCATGCGCTGTTCGACCAGCGAGGACACGGCATAGAGCGCCACGCCCATTGCGGCCAGCAGGAAGAGTCCCGCGAACACCATCGGCACGTCGAAGTTGCCGCTGGCGATCATCATCACGGTGCCGATGCCCTTGTTCGACGCCACGGTCTCGGCCAGCACGGTGCCGACGAAGGACAGCGTGATCGCGATCTTGAGCGACGCGAACAGGTAGGGCAGCGTGCGCGGCAGGCCGACGTTCCAGAGGATGTCGCGCTTGCGCGCGCCGAGCACGCGCAGCACGTCCTCCAGCTCGGGTTCGGTGCTGGCGAGCCCGGTCGCGACGTTGACCACCACCGGGAAGATGCTGATCACCATCGAGGTCAGGATCGCCGGAACCGTGCCGGCGCCGAACCACACCACGAAGAGCGGCACCACCGCCACCTTGGGGATGCTGGAGAAGCCGACCAGCAGCGGATAGGTCACGTCGTAGGCAAGCCGGGACGAGCCGATGACGACGCCGATGACGATGCCCGCCAGCACGCCGAGCACGAAGCCGGCGAAGGTGGTGTAGAGCGTCTGCACCGCGTGCGGCCACAGCAGCGACATCTTCTCGATGAGCACGCTCGCGATCTGGCTCGGCCGCGGCAGGATCAGGTCGGACACGCCGAAGGCCAGGCAGACCAGCTCCCACAGCACGAAGAAGCCGATGAGCGCGCCGGCGGACAGCAGGCGCCGGCGGGTTCGAGGGGAGAGGTTCATGCCGTCACCTCTTCCAGCGTGGCGGTCGCCGTCGTGGTCGCGGCCGCAGCGGGTGGCGTCGCATCGCCATCGCGCCGTGCGTCGGCGATGCGCATGCGCAGTTGCTGCACCAGCGTGGCGAACTCGGGCGCGTAGCTGCTCTCCAGCGTGCGCGGCCGGGCGAAGCCGACCTCGCGCGTCTCCAGGATGCGGCCGGGCCGCGAGCTCATCACGCAGATGCGGTTGGCGAGATAGGCGGACTCGCGCAGGTCGTGCGTCACCAGCAGCACCGTGGGGCGCCGGTCCATCCACAGCTTCTGCATGATGTCCCACAGCTCCTCGCGCGTGAACTGGTCGAGCGCGCCAAAGGGCTCGTCGAGCAGCAGGAGTTCGGGGTCGTGCACCAGCGCGCGGCACAGCGACGCGCGCTGCAGCATGCCGCCCGACAGTTGCCAGGGCCGCTTGTCGCCGAAGCCCTTGAGGCCGACCTGCGCGAGCAATGCCTCGACGCGGTCCTTGTACTCGCCATGCTTCTTCTTGCCGAAGTGCTGGCGGAAGGGCTCGACGATCTTGAGCGGAATCATCACGTTGTCGCGGATCGTGAGCCACGGCAGCATGGTCGGGTTCTGGAACGCGAGGCCGATGCGCAGCCGCGGCGCCTGCGACGCATGCGTGCCGCCACCGGGCTGCGTGCCGGCCGCGCCGACCTCGCGGCCGCCCGCGATCACGGCGCCCGCGCTGGGCCGCAGGAGGCCGGCCACGAGTTTCAGGATGGTCGACTTGCCGCAGCCGCTCGGGCCGACGAGCGCCACGAAGTCGCCCTCGTCGATGCCGAGCGTCGTGTGGTCCAGTGCGATGGTGCCGCCGCCGTAGCGCAGCATCACGTCGGAGAGTTGGATGTAGGCATTGCTCATGGCAGCTTTCAGAGGGATGGAATGGCGAAGATGGCGGCGACCGGCCCGCCGCCGGGCGGCCCCTGGTGCTCGGCACCGCCCGACACGTAGAGCGCCGTGGACCCGACCACCGAAGCCAGCACGCCGCCGACCGCCGCACGCGCGTGGCGCGTGGAGTTGATGTCGGAGTCGTTGAGCATGGTGTGGCGTGCCTCGCGCACGAGTCCGCCGGGGCTCGCCTCGGCCTTGGCCAGCAGGTTGACCAGCCGCGACGCGATGACGTCCGCATCGTCCTCCGGGTCGAGCCCGAAGCGCTCGCGCAGCATGCGGCGCACGCTGTTGCCGTCGATCGCGTCCTGCATCACCGTGTGCGCGATGCGGAAGCGGGAGGCACTCCCGGCCGCCTCGCCGAGCACGATGACCACGTTGCCGTCCAGCTCGATGCCGGCCGAGGCCGAGGCCCGTGCCGAGAACCGTGCGCCGTCATGCAGGATCGCGGCGTCGTCGACGGCCTCGAACTCGCCCAGTGCGAGGCCGACGCCGAGCGCCGAGGCCCCGCGCGACCAGCCCATCGACTCGTAGGTGTCGCGCGTGACGGTGGCCGCGCCGCGCTCCTGCGCCGCGCGGATCTTGGCCGACGTGAGCAACGGGCACTTGACCTGCACGAAGTGCACGTCCGCCGCGTCGTCGATGCCGGCGTCGCGCATCGCGGCTTTCACTGCCTCCGCAGTGGCCTCGACCTGCGCCATGCGCCCGAGTTCCTCCGCGGCGAAGTCGCGCGTGTGCGCGATGCCGACCACGAGGCGCTTCTCGTCCGTCACTTCCGCCGCATGGGCGGGGCCGCGCGCGAACACCGTGAAGTGCGGCGACAACACGCCTTCGGTGCCGCCGGACATCACGAGCGCCACGCGCTCATGCACCTGCGCGGCCGTGCAGTCGAGGTGAGGCGCCAGGAAGTGGCACCAGGCCGTGGCCGCGAAATCGCGCGTGTGGTCGTTGACGCAGCCGTTGCCTTCAGTCTTTCCCATCACGGCGACGATCTGCCGGGGGTCGAGGTGCTTCGCATCGACCAGCGCCTGCACGCCCGACAGGTCGGCCGGCCCTTCACAGGGCACGCGGAACACGTCGACTTTCTGTGGGGCGCTCACAGGGCGTCCACCAGCGGCACGGCGTTCGCCGGGATGCCCGCGGGCGCGTCGACGATGGCGCTGCTGTAGTGCTCCATGTTGCGCGGCTTCGGGGTCGGCATCTTCTGGATGCCCTTGACGGAACGGCCCCAGCCCGCCGCATTGGCGACGAGCTTGCCGTCGCGCATCACGAAGCGCCCGCGCAGCAGCGTGTGCAGCGGATAGCCTTGCACGGCCCGCCCGTTCCACGGCGAGATCTTGCTGATGCTCTGCAGCTTGTTCTGCGACAGCGTGCCGGCGCGCGCCATGTCGACGAAGGCGATGTCGGCATGCGCACCGGGTGCGATCACGCCCTTGGTGCCATACAGCCCCCAGGCCCGGGCCGGCGCCACCGAACTCCACCGCACGTAGTCCATCAACGAAGCCCGGCCGCGATTCACCTCGGTCAGCATCAGCGGCATCTGCGTTTCCACGCCCGGAAAGCCGCAGTCGCATTCCCAGATGCTCTCGCGCGTCTTCTCCTCGGGCGTGTGCGGCGCGTGATCGGTTGCGATCATGTCCAGCGTGCCGTCCATCAGCGCATCCCACAGCGGCTGGTTGTGACGGGCTTCGCGGATCGGCGGGTTCACGCGCATCACGCCGCCGAGCTTCAGCATGTGGTCGGTGTTGAGCAGCAGGTATTGCGGGCAGGTCTCTGCAGTCACGTCGACGCCGCGCCGCTTGAACTCGCGCAGCAGGTAGAGCGAATCCGCTGCGCTGTGGTGCGCGATGTGCACGCGCGCGCCGGTCCACTCGGCGAGCGTCAGCACACGGTTGATCGCCTCGATCTCGGCCACCGCCGGCCGCGCCGCCAGGTGCGCCATCGAGTCGATGCGCCCGGCGTTCTGCAGGTGCTTCTGGCGGCGGAAGAGGATCGACGAGTTTTCCGCATGCACCACCGTGCGGATGCCCAGCGGCGCGAGGATCTCGAAGCCTTCGAGCAGCGCGCCGTCGGTCGGCGCCGGCAGGTTGCCGAAGGTGTTGCCGACGAACGCCTTGAAGCTCGTCACGCCGGCATCGAGCAGCGCTTCGAGCTGGTCGATGCTCTCGTCGCCCAGCAGGCCGTGGATGCCGAAGTCGCAGTACGACGATTCGGCCGCCTTCAGCTTGATCCGGAGGGCCTCCACCGTGCCGGTCGGCGGGTTGGTGTTGGGCATCTCGAAGACCGTGGTCACGCCGCCCATCGCGGCAGCGGCGGACCCGGTCTTCCAGGTCTCCTTGTTCGGATAGCCGGGGTCGCGGAAGTGGACGTGGCTGTCGATGGCGCCGGGCAGCAGGTAGAGGCCGTCGGCGCGCATCTCGGCGTGCGCGGGCGGCATGGTGTCGTCGTGGCCGACGGCGACGATGTGCTCGCCGGCGATGGCCACCGAGGCTTCGATGATCTGGTCCGGCGACACCACGCGGGCGCCACGGATGACGAGGTCGACTTCTCTGGTCATGGGATGTCCTCGCGCGTTCAGAGTGCGGCCCAGCCGCCGTCGACGGGCAGGTCGACGCCGGTGATCTGGCGCGACACCTCGCTCGCCATGAACAGGCAGGCGTTGGCGATGTCGGCATCGGTGGAGACGCGCTTGAGTGCGTAGTCGGCGGCATGGCGCGTCATGGCTTCTTCGAGCGTGATGCCCATCTTCTCGGCCATGTTCGCGCACACCTTCTCGCGAAAGCGAGGGCCGTCCACCATGCCGGGCGCGACGTTGTTGACGTTGATGTTGTAGGGGCCGGCTTCGAGCGCGAAGCTCTTGGTGATGCCGCGCAGGCCCCACTTGGAAGCCGAATACGCGAGCCGGCCGGCGCGCCCGCGGAGGCCGAAGGTGCCGCCGACGTTGACGATCTTGCCGCTGCGGCGCGCGATCATCGACGGCAGGATGGCGTGGATGGTGTTGAAGCAGCCGGTCATATTGAGCTGCACGATCTCGTTGAATTCCTCGGTGGTGGTTTCCCAGCCGGTCTTGCCGATCGGGCCCGAGCCGCCGGCCACGTTGACCAGCACGTCCACATGGCCGAAGGCTTCGAGCGCATGCGCGGCCAGCGCCTCGGTCTGCGCGGCCACGGTCAGGTCGCAGGGCACCACGATGGCCTGCACGCCGAGCGCACGCGCCTCGGCGGCCACGGGTTCGATGGCGGCGGTGTCGCGGCCGGCCAGCACCAGCCTGGCGCCTTCGCGCGCGAAGGCCAGCGTCACGGCGGCGCCCATGCCCTTGGCGGGGCCGGTGATGAGGGTCACCTTGTCTTTCAGTTGCAAGTCCATGTGCAGGTCTCCTGTGCGGGTTCAGTTCGTGGTGGTGTTGGAAGGACGATCGGCGCGTGCCGGCAGGAAGCTGCGGTCGAAGATCTCGCCCGGCTCGGGCGTGCGCGGCAGCGCGTTGGCTTCGACGACGATCGCGATGTCCTTGCGCAGGCGCGCGTCGTCGACGTCGCCCAGGCCGATGCGCGCGATCTCGGGGTGGCTCATGTCGTTCTTCAGCGTGGCGAGCAGCTTTTCCTTCTCGACCTCACGCTTGAGCAGGGGCTCGCGCTTGATCGCGTAGTCGACGCCGGCATCCGGGTTCGCGATGACTTCCTTCACCGCGCGGTTGAGCGCCTTCACGAAGCCGGCCACGGCCTTCGGGTTCTCCTTCACGAAGCTCTTCGAGAAGAACACCGTGTTGGAATAGAGGTCCATGCCGTAGTCGCCGTAGCGGATGAAGCGCAGATCCTTCGCCGGGTCGAGCCCCATGCCCTTGGCGCTGAAGCTGACCGTGGTCACGTAGCCGAAGCCGGCGTCGATCTGGCCGCGCGAGAGCATCTGCTCGCGCAGGTTGGGCGCCATGTTGGTGATGTTCACCTTGGCGGCGTCGATCCTGGCGATCTTGGCGAAGGCCGGGAACAGCTTCAGCGCGCCGTCGTTGGCCGGGCCGCCGACCGTCTTGCCTTCGAGATCCTTCGGCGTCCTGATCGGGCTGTCGCTCTTCACCACGAGCGTGAACGGCGGCGTGTTGTAGAGCATGTAGACGCCGACCGGCGCATCGGCCGGACGCCGGGACGCGAGGTCGACCAGCGCATTGATGTCGCCGAAGCCGGCCTGGTAGGCGCCGGCGGCCACCTTCGGGATCGACGCGGCCGAGCCTTCTCCCTGATCGATCGTGACGTCGAGCCCTTCTTCCTTGAAGTAGCCCTTGTCCTGCGCCAGGAAGAACCACGACTGCGGGCCTTCGTATTTCCAGTTGAGCACCACCTTGATCGGCACCTGCGCGGCGGCGGGCACAGCGGTCAGCGCCAGCGCGAGGCCGCAGGCGGACAGCAGGGCGTGCGGGAAAGGGAATTTCATGGTCAGGACTCCTTGGGTCTGGAAGAAGAGATGGAAGACGAGGCGGAAGAAGCGGGTGGAAGGGCGCGCACCAACGACGCGGCACTCGCGACGAAGCCGTGCAGCAACTGCACGATGTAGATGACGCCCTTGGTCACGTAGGCCGGCGATGGCGTGCTGCAGGCGTCCTGCAGCAGCACGCAGTCGTAGCCGAGGAAGTTGGCGTCCTGCAGCGTCGAGAACACGCAGCGGTCGGTGTTGATGCCGGTGAAGAGCAGCGTGGTGATGCCCTGCTGGCGCAGCAGCGTGTCGAGCTCGTTGTCCCAGAAGCCGCTGAGGCGGTGCTTGTGCACGCTGATGTCGGAAGGCGCGACCTCAAGCTCGTCGATGACCTGCGCGCCCCACGAGCCTTGCACCAGCGAGGGGCCATGGTCGAGCGGCGAGTGCTCGGCATAGCCCACGCCATCGGCCGTGCGCTTGCCCTTGAACTGGACCGTGGGGCCGAGGTTGCGCTTGTCGGCGCGGATGCCCCAGTTGAGCCACACCACCGCGCCGCCTGCGTCGCGCCAGGCCGGCAACAGCGCCTGCAGCATCGGGATCGGCTTGCGCGCGGCCTTGGTGCCCAGGCCTTTCTGCGCGAACCAGCCTTCGGGATGACAGAAGTCGTTCTGCATGTCGACGACGAGCAGGGCGGTGCACGCCAGGTCGATCTCGACGGCCTGCGGTGCGGCATCGGCGATGAGCAGAGGCCGCGGCTTGCGTGCCTTGCGAACGAAGCTCACGCGGTTTCCGTCCTGCAGCTGCCAGGCGTTGTGTGCGGCCGGGCCGAACGATGCCCTCGAAGGGGGCGGCGTGGGCGCCAAGCTGGGGCGTGGGGGACGCGATGGGGCTTTCATGCCCGATGTCATGCACGCGACGTGCCCGACAGTGCTCTGCTCCGACGCTTTATCGCGCTTGCTGCGTTGCCGAAACGGCAACGCTCATTCGAGGCACGATCGTTGCAAGATGCGCCGCATGAACCATCTGCGTCTTCTGCGCTACGTCGACGAAGTGGCCCGCGTGGGCTCGATACGCCAGGCCGCCGAGCGGCTGCACGTCGCGCCGTCCGCGGTGAACCGCCGCATCCAGGACATCGAGGACGAACTCGGCACGCCGGTCTTCGAGCGGCTGCCGCGCGGCATGCGCCTGACGGCGGCCGGCGAGCTGTTCGTGCGCTACATCCGCGGCCGCGCCGCCGACCTGGAGCGCGTGCGCTCGGAGATCGAGGAGCTGCAGGGCCTGCGCCGCGGAAGCGTGCGGCTGGTGGCGAGCCAGGCGCTGGCGCCGCGGTTCCTGCCGGGGGTGATCGGCGAATTCCGGAAGACGCATCCGCTGGTCGCCTTCGACATCCACATCGGCGACCACGTGCAGGCTGCACGTGCGCTGCGCAGCTTCGAGACCGACCTGGCACTGGTGTTCAACCTGGCGCCGGAGGCCGACATCCAGCGCGCGATCGTGGTCGAGCAGAAGCTCATGGCGATCCTGCATGCCAGGCATCCGCTCGCGGCTGGCAGCGCTTCGTCACTGCGCCTGCGCGACTGCGCCGAGTACCCGGTGGTGCTGCCCAACCGCGACACCGGAGGGCGCCAGTTGCTGGAGCGCTTTCTCGCGCGCAGCTCGACGAAGCTGGACGGCATGGTGGAAAGCAACAGCTTCGAGTTCCTGCGCGGCTGCCTGGAAGACCGCCGGTCGATCTCTTTCCAGATGGCCATCGGCGCCGCGCTCGACGACGGACACATCGTGGCGCGCGACATCGAGGATCGCGGCTTTCCCAGAGGCGAACTGGTGCTGGCGAGCCTGCGGGGGAGGCAGCTTCCGGTGATTGCCTATGCGTTCGCGGAGTTCCTGCGGAAGAGCCTGGCAGGTCTCGTGCCCTAGCCCCCGCTGCCTCGGTTGAGGCCGGCGCTTTCGCCGTGGCGGCAACTGCACCGGCTCGCCGCATCGCGATCAATGTGAGAGGATGGCAACCGGTGCATTGAGGGGATCGCGTGATGCCCAATCCATGGAAGCATCGCTTCAAGCTGTTCATCCAGCGCTTCTGGCAGCCCACCAGCGCGTGCATGACCTGCATGCCCGGGAGCCTCGGGAACCTCCTGAGCATTCCCCATTGGATGCTCGCATTGCAGACCGGCCTGTTCACCGGCCTGCTCGCGCTGCTCCTGACCTTCACGCCGGCCACGAAGCTCTTCGCGAATCGCCATGGCAACGCGCTGCTCGTCGGCCTCCTGACGATGATCGGCGACACCTTCTCGCATCCGGGGCACTACGGCTTTCCCCGGCTGGAGGCCATCGTGACGGGCATCGTCTCCGGCATCTTCGCGCTGGCCGGCTCGTATCTGTTCGAGGACCGCGCCCGGCGGCTGCGGGCGCTATGGGCGCGGGTGCGTGGGCGTCGACAGCAGGTTCGCTGAACGTCAGCGTGCAGTCATGGATCTGGGGCAGAGTAAGAGTTGCTCAACCTTGGGAAGGAAGCAAATGCCTCACAGGAGAAAAGCCCCTACGGAGCGCATCGAGGTCACCGATCAGGTCGGCAAGCGGCACGTCGTGGTGCGCTACGCCGAATCCCTCGAAGCGAGCCCCGATGAAGAAGCGATCGCGCCGCGCGAAGTCGCCAGCGAATACCGCCTCGAAACAGGAAAGAGCGTCGTCAAGACCAGCGACGACACGTTCCAGACCGATGACGGCCTTCTTCGGCTCAAGGTGCTGTAGCGGCGACAGCGCCTCGGTTGCGCGAAATGCCGGGGTTCATTGAACTGCTCTCCACAGCAGTGCAAATCCGGAAACCAGCATCACCGCATCCAGCATCCGGTTGAACGCGCCGACTTTCAGGCGCTGGAGCACGGCTTTGCCGCCGTACGTCCCCACCATGAGCGAAGCGCCGACGATGCCGCCCTGGAGCAGGATTTCCAGCGGCGCGGCACCGAGTTGCCTGAACGTCGCCACCTTGCTGACGTACAAGACCAGCGAGCTGGCCGCCTCGGTGGCAATGAAGGCGCCGGAGGCCAGGCCGTAGGCGGTGAACACCGGCACGCTGAGCGGCCCGGTCGACAGGACCAGTCCGGTGAGAAATCCGATCAACGCGCCTGCGAAGGCCAGGTGCCAGAGGTTCGGGCGCCACGCCAGTCTCGCCTGCAAGCGCCTGAGCGGAATCATCGCCAGGAAGAAAAGCCCGAGCATGGCTTCCACCACCGAGGACGGGAGCGCCAGCATCGTGCTCGCGCCCAGAGCGGCAGCCGGCGCCCCGGGAACGGCGTAGGCTGCCACGGCCTTCCAGTCCACCTCGCTCCGCCAGGCCGCAACGCGTGCCAGGTTTCCCATCACCGCAGCGACCGCCATGATGGGCACCGCATGCTTGGGCCCGAACTGGAACACGAGGATCGGAAGGAGCAACAGGGATGAGCCCGTTCCGATGATGCCGCTGACGCATCCGGCGAACAGGCCGACGACCAGGACGAAGAAGTAGGAGAGCAAACCGGAGACCGCCATTCGTGCCCGATTGTGGTCGGGCCTCCGTCAGTGTGCACGCGCTCCCGGCGGCGTCGTTGCGACCGGACGACGCGGCCTCGTCCGTGGACGCTGATCCGTCCCGTCGTCAAGGTCTAGGAAAACGGCAGCACCTTGAGGTCGAAGACCCGCTCCATGAACCAGATCCCCGCGATCAGCACCGCAGCGGTCGATCCGCCGTGCAACAGCACCGGCTCGTAGCGACGCCAGTGGCGCATCGCCAGCAAGGCGCCGAGCGCCGCGAACACGACGACGAGCTGGCCCGCCTCGACGCCGAGATTGAATTGCAGCAGCGCCACGACGAAGCCCCGCGTCGGAAGCTCCATCTCGGCCAGCGCGCCGGCGAATCCGAAGCCATGGATGAGGCCGAACAGGAAGCTGAACAGCTTGCGCCGGCCGCGCAGCAGCGGGTAGATGTTGTCGGCCGCGGCGAGGACGATCGTGATCGCGATGGCCGGCTCGATCACGCGCGGCGAGATGTTCACGATGTTCAGCGCAGCCAGCGCCAGCGTGATGGAGTGCGCGATGGTGAACATCGTGACGATGCCGAGCATCGGCAACACCGCCTCGCGCCACGTCACCACAGGTTCCCAGCCGCCGGGCCGGCGGCGCAGCACCGCGGGCAGCAGCAGGCAGATCAGGAACAGGATGTGGTCGTAGCCGATCAGGATGTGATGGACGCCATCGCGAAACAGGCTCGCGTTGGGCGGAGCCGCATCCGCTGCAATCGCGACCGGGCCGCCGGACGGGTCGAGCGAGCGCACCAGCGGATCGCTGCCGGCATGCGCCGTGACGCGCAGCAGCCCGCGGTGGGTGGGGTCGATCTCGCGGAACAACTGGTAGTCGATCGACAGCAACGTCGCGACATCGCATCGGGCCTGGAACCGGAAGACGAGGTAGGCACCGTCGACGCGATCGTCCACCGCCGGCGGCGCGGCCTGCGCCAAGACGCAGCGCCCATGCTGCAGCCGCAGGCGCGCGAGCGCATAGGCGCGGATCTCGTCCATGCGGCCGTTGACCTCGCCCCAGCTCAGTCGGCGGTCGCCGTTACGGTCGAGATCCAGCGCCACATCGAGGTCGCGCAACGCGATGTCCCAGCGCAGGTCCACCGCATCGCCGGCAATGCGCATCTGCAGGTAGGCGTCGCTGGCCTTGTGCGCATGTGCCGCGCGCGGTCCGGTCGCGAGCAGTGCGAACAGCAAGACCATCACGCACGCGCCCATCCCGCGCATCCACCGCGTGGACACGGGCGTCATGTCAAAGGACGGCGTCGATCCGCGCATCGCGCAACCCCGTGCGTTGCATCAGTGCCTTGAGTTCGCTGCGCGCTTCCTCGTCACCGGCCGCGGCGGCGGCGCGTGCGAGCAGCAGCAGGTCGATCGGCTCGCGCTGCAGGCGGACGTTGGCGCGGGCGAAGTCGAGCGCCCGCCGGGCGTCACCCTCGACGTCGAGCGCGAACAAGGCACCTTCGCGTGCATGCGCTTCGGCATTGCGCGGCCGCTGAGCCGCCGCGTCGAAGCGGGCCTGCAACTCGTCGAGATCCTGGCGGGCGCTGCCCACGCTGTCTGTCCGGCGCGCGGCGATCGCCAGCCGCAGCAGCACAGCATCGCTGCGAGGCTCCTTCGCGAGCAGCGCAGCGACCTCGGCGGGTCGTTTCTCGCGCAACAGGAAGTCGCTGTAGGCAAGCAGGAGGTAGCCCGAGCGTTCGGCCTGCAGCGCCTGTCTGTAGAAGGCTTCGGCCGCGCCGGGGCGACCCGCGAGTTCCTCGATTTCAGCCAGGCTCGTGAGCAGCCATTGGCGCGTGCCCGCCTGCTGCGCGCCCCGCAGGGAAGGATCGGCGAGCAGGCCTCGCAGGGTTTCGCGTGCCGACTCATGGTCTCCGCGCAGCCCGGCGTTCTCGGCCAGGCAGGCCAGGCCGTAGAGCGTGGGGCCGACGCGGCCCAGCGCGCGGCATGCGGTGTCCGACTCGGCATAGCGACCCCGCACGCGTTGAATGGTTGCCAGCGTGATCCAGGCCTGCGCGTTGCCGGGCTGCCGGGCCAGCGCCGATTTCAAGGTGGCTTCGGCCCCGTCGAAGTCATGCAGGAATTGCGCGATCGTCGCCCGCATCACCAGCAAGGCGGGCGGTGTCTGCGCAGCCGCTGTCGCGTCCCAGGCCCGGAGCGCACCCAGGGCGTATCCGGCGTAGCGCGCATCCCCCTGCGTTCGCGCCAATTCCAGGTAGGCCTGGGCGGCAGCAAGCGCAGTGGCTTCATCGCGCGGACGTTGTGCAAGCGCCTGCCGCAGTCGGCGCTCCTCGCGCGACCAGCCGGCGATGGCGGGCAGCGTCTCGACGATCGTGTCGTCGCTGGCCGGCACGCGCGGTGCGGCGCCGAGCGGCGCGCCGGCTGCGCACAGCAGTGCAGCCAGCAGGCCGCATCGCGCAAGGCCAGCCCTCGGGCCTAGTAGCGTGCGCATCACTGCGTCGCGAAGGGTTCCCGGGTCTCCGTGGTCGTCGACGGATCGAAAGCCGTCACGTCGGCAGGCTCCGCCGTGTCCAGCGCGGTCGCGACGAGCGACTTCACATAGGCGAGGAACGCATCGAGGGTGTCGGTGTCGGTGGGCGTCGTGCCGCCGCCGATGGGCGGAAAGTAGCCGCCGCCTCCACCACCACCACCGCAGGCGACGACGACGAGCGCCGCAACCAGCGGAAGGCCGACTCGAATGATCATGCGCTTCATGTCGTGCTCCTTACTGCGAGCCCGGAAGGGGCGTGTTCAGGTAGGGGAACGCATCCGGGAACTGCGCCGGGCTCTGCAGCGCGCCATCGGTCAACGCCGCAGCGCCCGCGGGCGCGTCGCCCGGCTTGCAGCCGACCTTCAAGGTGTCGAGCGCACCGGTCGCCACGCACAGCGCACCCATCGCCACGCGCAGCTCGGCGTCCACCACGTCGTCGCCGGGCCGCCGGCCATTGGGGAAGCCCGCGGTGTCACCAGCCAGCACACCCAGATTGCTCTGCCGGGCCTTGGGCGTCGGCATCACGGAGGTGTTGAGCCGCAGCATTTCCGACGGCTTGACGTTGGCAGGCTTGTTGACGCCCTCCACGCCGGTGAGGAAGGCAGCGACCAGGTCGCTGCGCGGGAAGTTGGTTGGCGCCGCGGCACTCGGGAACAGGATCTGAATCAGGGCCGGCAGGGTCGGATTGGTGACGTAGTCGGCGAACTGGCCATCGTCCTTCGGCTTGGAGCTGTTGAACCTGTCCTTGTCCTTCAGACCGATCACGACCTCGTTGACCAGCGGCATGCCCAGTCGCGAGACCTGTGCCCACGGCCCGCCGTTCAGCGCCGTCGTGCCATGGCCGCTCTTCGGCGGGCTGGCGATGAGCCGGCCTTGGCGCACGCTGGCGGTGGTCCATCCGCCGACGATGGGGCTGGCCGCTGTGGTGACGCAGGAGATCGGAACCTCCAGCGCCATCGTGGTCACGTTCCTGCCGGCGAGCGCGTCCGGGTTGGCGCTCGTCGAGCCGAGCGGATTGAGATTGATCAGGTCGAACACCTGGCCCAGCGCGACGGTGAACGGGTCCTTGCGCTGGCCGACGAACACGCGGCCGGGCGTGCTGCAGCCGGGGATGTTGACCGCATGGAGGTGCTGGTTCGCATAGCTCGCATAGCCGGTCGGGCCGCCGAACGTCTTGTCGCCGATGTTGTCCGTGGGCTTGTCGAACACCATGCCGCCGCCGGCCATCGAGACCGGCTCGACCCGGCCCGTGCGGCGATCGCCGCGCACGATGTCCAGCGTGTAGGTCTCGCGCAGGTTGCTGGTCGGCTGGTTCGGCGCCGAGATGGCGCCGGCCTGCACCAGTGGAATGGACACCTTCTTGTCGGCAATGGGCAGTTGGATGTCGCGCAGCGTGTGGGTGAACTTGAAGCGGAAGGTGATGTTCTCCACCGCATCGCCGTCGGTGTCGAGATGGATCTCGTAGAGCGCATTCGGATCCATCGTGAAGTAATTCGGCCCGCCGTACGGGCTCTGGTCGGGCTGGTAGTTGGCGATCAGCGTCACGAAGCCCTCGCGGCCGGCCTCGTAGCTGCGGAACATGTAGAAGTCGGTGGCATCGACCTTCGGCATCCCCGTGATCGAAGGGGCCTCGCGGTGACTGGATGCCAGTGCGCCGGCGGCGGCGATTGCACAGGTGGCAAGCACGCCGAACTGCATGGATGGGTTCGAGAGTCTCATGGGCATCACCTCAACAGGTTGTCTGGCTGGAGATGGCGTGAGCCACCGGGTGCTTCTATGAGTACCCGAGCCTTGTACGCAGCGGCTGCGCCGTTGGATGTGTAAATAAGTGCAATGCCAGCACCCTTCTGGCGCTCCTCGGCCGAGGACGTGCCGGCGCCGCGCGCAGAGGGCAGCATGGGACGCCATAGCCGCTTCGCCGGAAATTGGCACTACGATGAACGCTTCAGCGACGATCCGCCATGCTCATCCGCATCGACGAGGACATCACCTTTCGCAAGCTCGAGATCCTCCTGGCCTTCATGGAGACCGGCAATCTCGCGCGGGCCGCGGAGCGGCTCGACATCAGCACGGTGAGCGTGCACCGCGCGCTGCACTCGCTGGAGAACGGCATGCGATGCGCGCTGTTCCGCCACGAGGGACGCAACCTACATCCCACCGACGCCGCACGCACGCTGGCCGAAACGGCGCGCGAGGTCCTGCGCACCATGTCCGACGGCATCCGCGCGACGCGCGAAGTGGCCGGCTATTCGGCGGACCGCATCCGCATCGGATCGCTCTATTCGCTGACCAGCCACACCGTGCCGACGATCGTCATGGGAATGAAGGTGCGCAAGCCAGAGCTGCACGTGGAACTGGTGCTCGGCTCCAATGCCGACCTGCTCCAGCGGCTGCGCGACGGCGTGATCGACGCGGCGCTGCTCGGCCGGCCCGAAGGCGCGGCCGATGTCGAATCGGAATTGCTGTTCGAGGACGACATCTTCTTTGCCGCACCGACGGGCTCGCCGTACGGCGAGATGCAGGAGGTCGACCTGGGCGCCTGCGCCAACGAACGCTTCGTGAGCCTGGGCGAAGGCTTCGTGACCTACACCGGCTTCCAGGACTCGTTTCGCATCGCCGGCTTCACGCCCAACGTGGTCATGGAAACCGGCGACATCTTCTCGCTGATGAACCTCGTGAGCGGCGGCATCGGGTACACGCTGCTTCCGGGCCGCGTGCGCGGCGTGATGCCGCAGCGCGTGCAGTTGATTCCGCTGCAGAAGCGCTATCTCATGCGCCAGAAGATCGGCGTCAGCTTCCTGCGCACGCGCGAGCGCGACCCGAACCTTCTGGCACTGCTGGCGGTGTGCCGGATGGCGCGCGCAGAGCTGGCTTGACCGCTCGCGGGCCCGTTTCGGTCGTTCAGGGTTAACCCTCGATCATTTCACTCCGCGCGTTTTGGCGCGCGGGTGGTTAATTGATCGCATCGGGAGCCCCCGATACCTTTCGTCTCCAGGGAACGGCGTCGTTCGTTCCTCCGAGCCGCGCAGTCGCCCGGCACGAACCCAGGAGACCCACCCATGATCATCTACGGCACCGCGCTGCTGGCCATCTGCCATCTGCTCGGCATCTTCATCGGCGACCTGCTCGGGCAGGCACTGGGCGTCAAGACCAACGTCGGCGGCGTCGGCATCGCGATGCTGCTGCTGATCTTCGCCCGCATCTACATGCAGAAGAAGAACATGCTGCCCAAGCTCACCGAACTCGGCGTCGAGTACTGGGGCGCGATGTACATCCCGGTCGTCGTCGCCATGGCCGCACAGCAGGACATGGTATCGGCCCTTCGCGGCGGCCCCGTCGCTCTGCTCTCGGCGATCGGAGCCGTCGCCGTCTGCGCCGTGGTCATCTCGGTGATCAACCGCACCGAGCGCCCGGAGCACGAGCCGGCGCCCGCACCGATGCTGCACGACAACCCCTTGCTCGCCGAAGCGGAGTGAACACCATGCTCGAAATCCTTGAAAAAGCCGCCGCCTACAACGGCCTCGTCACTGCCTTCGCCATCGTCGGCTTCATCGTCCTTGTCTCGGGGCAGATCTCGCGCCGGCTGACTTTCGGCCGCGTCCATGGATCGGCGATTGCCATCGTCATCGGCCTGGGGCTGGCCTACTGGGGCGGCACGCAGACCGGCGGCCACAAGGGCCTGGCCGACATGTCGCTGTTCGGCGGCATCGGCCTGATGGGCGGCGCGATGCTGCGCGACTTTGCGATCGTCGCCACCGCCTTCGAGGTGCAGGCGACCGAGGCACGCAAGGCGGGGTTGATCGGCGTCGTTGCGCTGGTGCTGGGCACGGTGCTGCCCTTCATCGTCGGCGCTGCCATGGCCTGGAGCTTCGGCTACTCCGATGCGGTGAGCATGACGACCATCGGCGCCGGTGCGGTGACCTACATCGTCGGCCCCGTCACGGGCGCGGCCATCGGTGCCAGCCCCGACGTGATGGCGCTGAGCATCGCCACCGGGCTGGTGAAGGCCATCATCGTGATGGTCGGCACGCCGATCGCGGCGAAGTTCCTGGCCCTGAAGACGCCGCGCTCGGCGATGGTGTTCGGCGGCCTGGCCGGCACGGTGAGCGGCGTGTCCGCGGGCCTCGCCGCCACCGATCGCAAGCTGGTGCCCTACGGCGCACTGGTCGCGACTTTCCATACCGGCCTCGGTTGCCTGCTCGGGCCGTCGCTGCTGTTCTTTGCCGTCAAGGCCATGGTGCATTGAGGACACGAACCATGGACCGCATGAACTGGAACTCCAAGACCGCCAACCGCTCGGCGCGGCTGGCAAGGGTGTCGCAAGCGCTCGGCGCGAAGCGCGCGGGCAAGGTGGTGGCCACCGAGGCCATTGCCACCTTGCTCGAAGCCGTGCTCGAGCCCGGCGACCGCGTCTGCCTCGAAGGCAACAACCAGAAGCAGGCCGACTTCCTGGCAAAGGCACTGGTGGGGCTCGACCCGCAGCGCGTGCATGGCCTGCACATGGTGCAGTCGGTGCTGGCGCTGCCCGAGCACCTGGACATCTTCGAGAACGGCATCGCCTCGCGTCTCGACTTCAGCTTCTCGGGGCCGCAGGGCGCGCGCCTGGCCAAGCTGGTGTCGGCAGGGCGCATCGAGATCGGTGCGATCCACACCTACCTCGAACTGTTCGCACGCTATTTCGTCGATCTCACGCCCAAGGTGGCGCTGGTGGCGGCGCAGGCGGCGGATGCGGAGGGCAACCTCTACACCGGCCCCAACACCGAGGACACGCCGGCCATCGTGGAGGCGACGGCGTTCTCGGGCGGCATCGTCATCGCGCAGGTCAACGAGCTGGTCGACGGCAGCACGACCACGCTGCCGCGCATCGACATCCCGGCCGACTGGGTCAGCTACGTGGTGAAGGCGCCGCGCCCGAACTTCATCGAGCCACTGTTCACGCGCGACCCTGCGCAGATCAGCGAGATCCAGGTGCTGATGGCCATGATGGCGATCAAGGGCATCTACGGCGAGTACGGCGTGCAGCGCCTGAACCACGGCATCGGCTTCGACACGGCGGCCATCGAGCTGCTGCTGCCGACCTACGGCGAATCGCTGGGCCTCAAGGGCAAGATCGCGAAGCACTGGGCACTGAATCCGCACCCGGCGCTGATCCCGGCCATCGAGGCGGGTTGGGTCGAGTCGGTGCACTCCTTCGGCTCCGAGCTGGGCATGGAGGATTACATCCGTGCACGCTCCGACGTGTTCTTCACCGGCCCCGATGGCAGCCTGCGCAGCAACCGGGCCTTCTGCCAGGCCGCAGGCCACTATGCCTGCGACCTGTTCATCGGATCGACCTTGCAGATGGACCTCGACGGCAACAGCTCCACCGCGACGCTGGGCCGCATCGCCGGCTTCGGCGGGGCGCCCAACATGGGGGCCGACGCGCGGGGCCGGCGCCACTCCAGTCCCGCTTGGCTCAAGGCCGGCCGCGAGGCACGCGCCGGACGCAGCGGCGCAGCCGGCACGCCGCGAGGACAGAAGCTGGTGGTGCAGATGGTCGAGACCTTCCGCGAGCACATGCAGCCGGCCTTCGTCGACAGGCTCGATGCGTGGACGCTGCAGGAGCAGGCGGGCATGGAGCTGCCGCCGATCATGATCTACGGCGACGACGTGACGCACATCCTCACCGAGGAGGGCATCGCCAACTTGCTGCTGTGCCGCAGCGACGCCGAGCGCGAGCAGGCGATCCGCGGCGTGGCCGGCTACACGGCCGTCGGGCTCGGGCGCGACAAGCGCGCGGTGGAGAACCTGCGCGACCGCGGCGTGATCCGCCGGCCGCAGGACCTCGGCATCGACCCGCGCGACGCCACGCGCAACCTGCTCGCCGCGCGCAGCATGCGCGACCTCGTGCGCGCATCCGGCGGGCTCTACCAGCCGCCCAAGCGCTTCCGCAACTGGTAAAGAGGCAAACCAACATGAGCGACATTCCCGTGGGGATCGAAACCCTGGACTTCTCGTTTTCAGGTGGCCGGCGTCTCGGCACCTTCGCACCGGTGCTCGTAGGCGTGGTGGGCTCGGGCAATCTCGAAGTGATGCTCGAAGCCACCGCCGACGATGACTGCGCGGTGCGCGTCGAGACCTCCGCGCGCGGCTTCGGGCCGATCTGGCAGGCGGTGGCGGACGACTTCTTCGCGCGCCATCCGATCGGCGGCGTGCGCGTCTCGATCAACGACATGGGCGCCACGCCCGCCGTGGTGAGCCTGCGCCTGGACCAGGCCGTGGCCGAACTGCCCCAACAGCCCGAAGGAGCCTCCGCATGATCAGCTTCGCCGAATGCTCCGCGCGCGAGCGCCTTGCCCTGCTGCTCGACGCGGGCAGCTTTCATGAATGGATTCCGCCCGCCGAGCGGCTGACGAGCCCGCACCTGGCGCAGTTGGGCGTGCCCTCGGCCTTCGACGACGGCGTGGCCATCGGCCGGGCGAAGCTCGACGGGCACGAGGTGTTCGTCGCCGCGCAGGAAGGCGCCTTCATGGGCGGCGGCGTCGGCGAGGTGCATGGCGCCAAGCTGGTCGGCCTGCTCCAGCGCGCCTTGCGCGACAAGCCCGAGGCCGTGGTGCTGCTGGCGGAGTCCGGCGGCGTGCGCCTGCACGAAGCCAACGCCGGATTGATCGCCGTGTCGGAAGTGATGCGCGCCGTGCTCGACGTGCGCGCCGCCGGCATCCCGGTGGTGGTGCTCATCGGTGGCGCGAACGGCTGCTTCGGCGGCATGGGCATCGTTGCGCGCTGCGCCGACTTCATCGTGATGAGCGATGTCGGGCGGCTCGCGATGTCGGGGCCGGAAGTCATCGAGGCCTCGCATGGCGTGGAGGAATACGACTCCCGTGATCGGGCCCTGGTGTGGCGCACCAGCGGCGGCAAGCACCGCTGGCTGACCGGGGATTGCGACGCGCTCGTCGACGACGACGTGCAGGCGTTTCGCGCGGCCGCGATCGCCGCGATCCGGCAGTCGCGGCCGGTGACCCTCGAAACGCTGGAGGCCGAGCACGCGCTGCTCGAGACGCGCCTCCACCTGCTTCCGCTGGAGACGGACGGCGCCGATGCGGCGACGTGGCTGTGGCGCGAACTCGGCATCAAGAAGGCCGAGCGCGTGCCCGAGCTGGATGTGGACGCGGTGCGCGCATTGCGCACGGCATGACAAGGCGAATGAACATGAACTGGAACCAACTCGTCACGCGGCTCTTCGGGTCCTATCACGGCATGCGCGCAGCAGGCGATTTCCTGCAAGGCGACGTGATGTTCGAAGGCCGGCCCCTCACCGTCGTCGGCACCACCCATCACGCACCGATCGGCGTCGCACTGGCGCTGGCGCAGGCCCGCGTGATCCTCGACACGATCGCGCAGCATCCGGGCCGGCCCATCCTGCTGCTGATCGACACGCAGGGCCAGCAGTTGCGCCGGCGTGACGAAACCCTGGGCATCAATCGCGCGATGGCGCACCTGGGCATGTCGATCGACCTGGCACGGCGGCGCGGCCATCCGGTGATCGGGCTGGTGTACGACCAGGCCTTGTCGGGTGGCTTCATCACCTCGGGGCTGATCGCCGACGGCTGCTACGCCTTGCCCGAAGCCGAGATCCGCGTGATGCGCATTCCGGCGATGGCGCGGGTGACCAAGCTGTCGGAGGAAGTTCTCACGGCCTTGTCGCAATCGAATCCCGTGTTTGCGCCGGGAGTGGGCAACTACGTGGCGATGGGCGGCGTTCGCGAATTGTGGGAGGGCGACCTGGCCGCCGCGCTGCGCGATGCACTGGCGAACACCCCCGTCGAGGACACGCGCGCGAGGGACGGTGCGCAGCGTGGCGGGCGCAAGCTCGCCGCATCCGTGGTGCAGCGCGTGCTGGCGGCGGCATGACAGCAAGGTCCGGCACCGTGGAAGCGCTGCGCAGGCATCGGCTCGTCCGCCTCACCCGCGAAAGCTGGGCCACCGTCCTGGCGCGGCCTTGGGATGCGCCAGCGCGCGACTGCCTGGCGCACTGGGCGGCCCACGCATTGCCGCTGGTCGTGACGCGGCAATCGCCCGGTGCCGGCGACCTCATCGCCCTTGGCTTGCCCGCGCCGACTCGCTGGGAGCGGCGCCGCATTGCGGTGCACGTCCCGCGTTGTTCTCTGCTGGGCTTTGCCGAGTTCCCTGGACTGGGCGAGGTGCTGCCGTTGCTGCCGGAGCCCGCGCGAGCCGCCGCTTGCGAACTGCAGGCCGGACTTGCGGCTTGCGGCGCAAGTGCGCGTGTGTACGGCAGCTACGGCTGGCAAGTGCTCAGCGGACTCGATCACGTTCGGCCGGGTTCCGACCTGGATGTATGGGTACAGGTGGAAGACGCCGCACATGCGGATGAGGTCGCGCATCGACTGCGCGGCCATGCGGTGGAGCAGCCCCGCCTGGACGGGGAGCTCATGTTCCCCGACGGCAGCGCAGTCGCGTGGCGCGAGTGGTCTGGATGGCGCGCCGCTCGCACGCGCGCCGTGATGGTCAAGCGGCTGACCGGCGCGATGTTGTGGCATGACGTCGCGGCGCTTGCAGCATGAACGCGGCCATCTTCCCAGTCGGGCTTGAAGCGCCGCTCACGCCGGCGGCGATCGGCCGCGCCGCGACGCTTGCGTTGCACGACGAATTGGCGCTGGCACCCAAGCCCGGCCTCGTGACTCCGGCCGACAACGGCAGTCACGACGACATGGACGCACACACCTTCATGCGAAGCCTGTTCGCGCTGCGCAGCTACTTCGTGCGCATTGCGGAGGCGGGCCATGCGGGCGTGGAGTTCGGCGAACTGGAGCGCTGCGGCATCGCCGCCGAGGCGCGCATGCTGGCCGCGACCCGGGGCGTCAACACCCATCGCGGCGCGATCTTCATGCTCGGCCTGCTGTGTGCGGCTGCCGGCGCCGTGGTGCGCGAAGGCGATGGCACGTTGCAACCGGCGCAACTGCGCGACGCATTGCGCACGCATTGGGGCGCTGCGTTGACTGCACGCAGCCTGCGGGCGCCGACACTGCCCGGCGGGATCGCCACGCGGCGGCTCGGCTTGCGCGGCGCGTCGGAAGAAGCGGCATCGGGTTTTCCGGTGCTGTTCGAGGTCGCCGTGCCGGTCTTGGCGAGGGGGCTTGCAAAGGGCCTGTCGCCGCAGCTCGCGCGGCTCGACACCTTGTTCCACGTGATGGCCGTCCTCGACGACAGCAATCTGGTGCATCGCGGCGGACTGGCCGGATTGCGCCACGCGCAGGCCGCGGCACGGCGGTTCATCGACGACGGCGGCGCTGCGAGTGTGGGCGCCATCGCACGGGCCCGGGCGATGGCCGATGACTTCGTTGCCCGGCGACTGTCGCCTGGCGGCGCGGCGGACACGCTCGCTGCGGCCTGCTGTGTGACGCGCATCTGTGCACTTCCATGAGCTTCGCATTGATCTTTTCCGGCCAGGGCACCCAGCACGCTGCCATGTTGCCCTGGCTGGCCGAGGACGAGCACGTGGCCGGGATGCGCGAACGGCTCGGCGTGCACGATTGGCGGCGCAGCCTCGAAGACCCGGCCTGGGCGGCCAACAACGCCAATGCACAGACGTTGCTGACGGGGCTCGCGCTGGCGGCATGGGGCCAGCTCGCGCCGATGGTTCCGCCGCCTGCTGCGGTGGCCGGCTACAGCGTCGGCGAACTCGCGGCGTTCAGCACGGCAGGCGTTTTCGACACCGCGACCGCGACAGCGCTGGCGCCACCGCGCGCCGCTGCCATGGACAAGAGCGCTGCGCAGATGCCAGGCGGCCTGCTCGCCATCAACGGCCTCGCCGAATCCGCGCTGGCGCAATTGCGCGCCGACACCGGCCTGGCTGTCGCCATCCGAAACGGCATCGAGAGCGTGGTGCTGGGCGGCCCGACGGAGGCGCTGGAGCAGGCGCAACGGATCGCCGAAGGGGAGGGCGGGCAATGCACTCGCCTGAAGGTCAACGTCGCATCCCACACGCCATGGATGCGCGAGGCTGCCGAACGCTTCGCGCAAGCGCTCGCCGACCTGCCCTTTCAGTCGCCTCGCATCCCGCTGTTCAGCAACGCAGGCGACCGCGTTCGCGATGCCGGCGCCGCCCGGGCCGCACTCGCGGCCCAGATCGCGCAGACGGTGCGCTGGGACGAGTGCATGGAGAACATCGCCGCGCGCCAGGTGCGTTGCGTACTTGAAATCGGACCCGGCCAGGCGCTCACGCGCATGTGGAACCAGCGCTACCCGGCCATCCCGGCACGCGCCTGTGACGACTTCCGGAGCGCCACCGCCATCGCAAGCTGGCTGCGAACGCATTCGGACGACTGAATTTCCCCATCACCCTTTCTTGAACCGAAACCAAGGACCCAGACCATGAGCAACGTCGAAGCCATCACCCGCCCTGTGCCCGAAGCCGAAGTGCAGGGCGCCCACGTCAACGGCATGGCGGCCTATCAGGCGCTGGTGGCCGAGGCCGAGGCCGATCCTGGCGCCTACTGGGCGCGGCTGGCCCGCGAGTTCGTGAGCTGGAAGACCCCCTTCACGAAGTC
>NZ_JASZYF010000104.1 GCF_030317115.1 Variovorax gracilis | reverse complement strand
GTCGACATTTCCATCTTATATGGACGCCTCCCGTGCAACAAGCCAGTTCTTGAAGCTCTGATTCGGCGGTAACGACTGCGGTCTTATATCCGGCCTGTTCATGCAGATCGGACCGAAGTCCGCCGCTGGCCTTGATGGTCATTCGCGAGATCGGGTCTCATCTCCTTTGGCGGGCTTCGCACGATGCTTGCCCAGACGGAAATCCAGATTGTCCCGACCCGCGGTCCGACCGCTTCACCATCACTTCATCGACTCGACTCACGCACTCTTCGTGGCTTCCATTCCTATGGTCAATGTCTCACGTTGTTGATCTAAGCCGCCTGCGCGTGCGCGCCGCAGCCACTTGGCGGAGTACTCTTCCACTCCGGTTGGTACGCCTGCCCGTGCGCCACCAGCGCCCAGGCCGTACGAGCCATCTTGTTCGCCAACGCCACCACCGCCACGTTGAGCGGCCGGCGTCGCAACAATTCTTCGAGCCATGCGGGCTTGACCCTCACGTGCGTAATCACTGCACGTGCGCCATGGATGAGCAATGTCCGCAGGTAGGGGTCCCCACGCTTGCTCAGGTGTCCGACGCGCGTCTTGCCGCCTGTTCCGCTGTGCGCCGGAACCAGTCCAAGGCTGGCCGAGAACTCTCGCCCTGAGCGCCAGCCATTGGCGTCACCCAGCGTGGCGGCAAGCGCTGTCGCACCGAGCACGCCGATGCCCGGCACTTCGCGCAGCCTGCGCGCCGTGCCAAGCTGGCGTTGCTGCTCGGCGATCTCGGCGTCGAGCTGATCGATGCGGCGCTCGACGTCCTTGATCGCTTCGAGCTGCAGGTCGACCAGCCGACGCATCAGCTGTGGCAGTTGATCGTCGATATCAGACCGCCTGGCACCTATCGTTTTGAGCCCAGCCTTCTTGCCGCCTGGCAGCGAGACACCGAACTCGTACAACAAGCCTCGCAGCATGTTGATCGTGGCCGTGCGCACGCTCACCCAGTGCGAGCGCGCTCGGTGCAGCGACAGCACCGCCTGCTGCTCGACAGTCTTGATCGGGGCACGACGAATGTCCGACTGCTGCGCCGCCAGCCA
>NZ_JASZYF010000103.1 GCF_030317115.1 Variovorax gracilis | reverse complement strand
CGTCCGAGTGGGCCGGTGGACGTGCGCGGCGTGCTGCGCGAGGTTGACGACGCGCGCGCCGAAGAGGCGGCCCGGCTTGTGCGTATGGCGACGCGTTGATGCAGCTCAGCGCGCCGGCAGGATCGCGGCGATGCGCGCCATGAAGGGCTAGTCTGCGAATCCAATTTTCGCTTTGCCGCGCTCAGGCAGGTATCAACGGCTGCTTCCGATCGGCGCGCCATCCGCGAAGGGGACCACGGTCATGTCGTCTGCGGAACTCCAGCGTCAGTGAGTGATGGGCCAAAATACATCCGCGAGATTCCCGCTTTTGCCGCTACCGCTTCGCACCGACTGCACGGCCGCGAAGTGGAGTAGAGAACTGCTCCCAGCAAGCTTTCGCGCCCCAGCTGGAGCTGCGCATCGCGGATTGCCTCTCGTTCCGCATGAGCATCGGGATTCTGATTCTTCACGACCCGGCTTGGCCCTTGGCCAACGAGCTCGCCATCCAGCACCAGCACGGCGCCGTACGGTTGGTCACCCCAAGACTCAGCAAGGCGCTTCATCTCGGCAGCGGCTTCGTACCAGCGAGCGCTTGCCTCGTTGGAAGGAATCCGGGGCTGGGCAGATGCCCTCAACATGCTGCCGGCGAGCAGCGCCGCCCCACTGCCTAGCAACATTCTCCGGCCGTTCGGTGGCATATCAATGCATCTCAGTTCCACGACCAATCGTTCGCCCGAGCCGCTGAGCTTGGCCGAAGCACGCCCGCATGCGGCCACCCAACTCTACATGGAAAAGCATGTCTGAGCATTGTCGCCGTCTGCGGCAAAAGATCGTTTGAAGTCTCGCGCGGCAAGTCTCGACGGAGTGCTTCGCAGCGTTTGCGGTCCTTGACTGCCCCGGGATGAATTCACGCTGTGAGGCCGACACCGGTCCGCTCAACAGCGATGGACGCCCCGGTATCAACCGCCGGTCCCGAGGCATTGCAGTCATAGCCCCCTGCCCTTTGGCGACCGTGCCATGGAAGTATCGAACGTCCGCTGTCTTCGCCGTCGAAATGGAAGTTTGGGCCAATTCTGTTGAAAAACTCCCTAGAAATTTGACCCGTCTCGACTATGTTGGATGCATCTCACCGAGGAGTGCATCGACATGATGGGTCATCAAGGCGGCGTGCAA
>NZ_JASZYF010000102.1 GCF_030317115.1 Variovorax gracilis | reverse complement strand
GTGGCCGGCGGCAAGGCGGGCAGCGTGTCGTGCGTGATCTGACGATCGGCCGCGCCGTTGCCGTGGAAGGCATAGCGCGGCACGCCGCTGGCATCCACGCTCACCACGCTCAGCGTGCTCGGCGCATCGCTGCGCAGGATGAGCGAGATGTCGACGGACTCCGACCGGAGCGATTCGAGCAGCCGCTCGCCGAGTGCGTCGGTCGACAAGCCCGTGAGGAAGGCCACCGGCCTCGCCATCCGCGCGAGCCCCTGGGCCACATTGAGTGGCGAGCCGCCGATGCGCGCGTCCAGCGCCATGCCGGTGGGGGTGGGCTCACCCATGTAGACATCCATCAGCGCTTCGCCGCAAACCACGAACATGGCGGTTCTCCTGCTCAGCGGGGTGTTTGCCAGCCCTTGTAGTCCTTGACGTTGGCGCGCGTGATCAGGGTCGACGGCAGCAGCGTCATCGGTGTTGCCGGCTTCTTGCCGTTGAGGATGTCGTGTCCGATCTCGACCGCCTTCTGCGCGATCATGTACGGATCCTGGCTGGCCGATGCCTGCACCTGCGTATCGGCCTTGAGCGCGGTCTCGATGTCCGGCGCGCCGTCGACCGAGGTGATGATGATGTTCTTGCGGTTGAGCTGCTTGGCCGCGAGGTCTGCGCCGATGGCCTGCGGGTCGTTGATGGCGAAGACGGCGTCGACCTTCGGAAAGCGCGTCAGGTGGTTCTGCATCACGTTCAGGCCGCCTTCGCGCGAGCCCTTCGCGTCCTGGTCGTCCGAGAGGATCTTGATGTCGGGGCTCTTCTTGAGCACCGTCTTGCAGCCGTTGACGCGGTCGACCACGGCGGAGACCTGCGGCCCGTTCTGGATGATCACGTTGCCCTTGCCGCCGAGCTTCTCGACGATGAACTGGCAGGCGATCTCGCCGGCCTGCACGTTGTTGGTCTGCACCGTTGCGTCCGAGCCGTTGGCCGCCACGTCGACGCCGACCACCACGATGCCGGCCTTCTTCGCCTTCATCAGCGCGGGTTCGATGGCCTTGGCGTCCACCGCGTTGACGAGGATCAGGTCCGATCCCGCGGAGATGAAGCCGTCGATCTGCGAGAACTGCTTGTTCAGGTCGTAGTCGGCCGACAGCGCCGTGACCTTGGCATTGGGGTTGTACTGCTTGGCCTTGGCCTCCGC
>NZ_JASZYF010000101.1 GCF_030317115.1 Variovorax gracilis | reverse complement strand
TTCTACAACCGCGTGCGCATGCACACGGCCATCGGATACCTCGCCCCGGTCACAATGGAGCGCAGCCTCTTGGCTGCATGACTTGCTGTACGTGGAAACGAGGCAGGGTCAGTTTGGCTGTAAGCCGTCATTCAACCGCGCCCTTGCGCTCGGCATGACCGACGTGTTGTGACTGTCTAGGCGGCTGGAAGGGCGATGTTCCAGGGCAGCAGTGCCTCGTAGTCGTCCGCTGTCTGCGCCAGTGGCAGCCTCTTGAACAGGGCCAAGAGATAGCGGTATGGCTCAATCCCATTTGCCTTTGCCGTCTCGATGAGTGAGTACAGGTTGGCGCTCGCGTTGGCACCGCCCACGGTGTCGGCGAACAACCATCCCTTCCTTCCAACGACGAACGGACGGATCGCGTTCTCCACCGGGTTGGAGTCCAGCGGCCAAGTGTCGCTCTCCAGGAAGCGGATGAGCTTGGGCCACTGCCCGTGCAGGTAGTGCAGGGCCTCGCCCAGCAAACTCGTTGGCGCGACGGCGTGCAGATTCATGAGCAGCAGTTGCTCGATGTTGGCCACCACCGAGGCGCTGTAGCGCTTGCGCAGCCGCCCGCGGCGCTGCGGCGACCACTTCTCGGCTCGCGCCTCGGCGCGGTAGAGCTTGCCAATGAGTTTGACGAACCGTGTGGCCAGCTGGTCCGGTGACCGGGCTGCCTTCGGGATCGCCTCCTCAGCCTTGACGAAGGGTCTGCGCGCGTGAACCCAGCATCCAAGGTGCGTCAGCCCGTGGTCCGCAGCGATGCCGTCATAGACCTGGTATCCATCGCTCACGAACGTGGCCCCGCGCCGGATTCCGGCATAGAGCTTCTCGGCATGCATGGCGCCGCGCCCGGGCGCATATGCGAACAAGCGCACCGGCGGCCCGCTGCCGTTCATCTGCGCCCACATGTAGCTCTTCGTCTGCGCCTTGCGCCCAGGCTCCTTGAGCACCTGCACAGTGGTCTCGTCGCCATAGATCAGGTCCGAGTCCAGCAGGTGATCGCGCAGCAGATTGATGACGGGTTGCACGGCCAGTCCGATAGGAACGACCCCGGCAGCCAGCGTATTGCTCACGATGTTGCCGCCGAAGCGGCGCAGCAGCACGGCCGTGCGATACAGCGGCATGCCGAACTGGTACTTGCCCGTGATGACCC
>NZ_JASZYF010000100.1 GCF_030317115.1 Variovorax gracilis | reverse complement strand
AGGATCTTGGCCACGACGCCCGAACCGACGGTACGGCCGCCTTCACGGATGGCGAAGCGCAGGCCTTCTTCCATCGCGATCGGGTTGATCAGCTTCACCGTGATCGACACGTTGTCGCCGGGCATGACCATTTCCTTGTCCTTGGGCAGCTCGATCGCGCCAGTGACGTCGGTCGTGCGGAAGTAGAACTGCGGACGGTAGTTGTTGAAGAACGGCGTGTGACGGCCGCCTTCGTCCTTCGACAGCACGTACACCTCGGCGGTGAAGTGCGTGTGCGGCTTGATCGAGCCGGGCTTGCACAGCACCTGGCCGCGCTCGACTTCTTCGCGCTTCGTGCCGCGCAGCAGCACGCCCACGTTGTCGCCTGCCTGGCCCTGGTCCAGCAGCTTGCGGAACATTTCCACGCCGGTGCAGGTGGTCTTGACCGTCGGACGGATGCCCACGATCTCGATTTCCTCGCCAACCTTGATCACGCCGCGCTCGACCGCACCGGTCACCACCGTGCCGCGACCCGAGATCGAGAACACGTCTTCCACCGGCATCAGGAACGTACCGTCCACCGCGCGCTCAGGCGTGGGGATGTAGGTGTCCAGGGCTTCGGCCAGCTTCATGATGGCGCCTTCGCCCAGCTCGCCCTTGTCGCCTTCCAGCGCCAGCTTGGCCGAACCGTGAATGATCGGGGTGTCGTCGCCAGGGAATTCGTACTTGTCCAGGAGTTCGCGAACTTCCATCTCGACCAGCTCGAGCAGCTCCTTGTCGTCGACCATGTCGCACTTGTTCAGGAACACGATGATGTAGCCCACGCCCACCTGGCGCGCCAGCAGGATGTGCTCGCGGGTCTGGGGCATCGGGCCGTCAGCGGCCGAGCACACCAGGATCGCGCCGTCCATCTGGGCGGCGCCGGTGATCATGTTCTTCACGTAGTCGGCGTGACCCGGGCAGTCCACGTGCGCGTAGTGGCGGTTGGCCGTCTCGTATTCGACGTGCGCGGTGTTGATCGTGATCCCGCGTGCCTTTTCTTCCGGCGCCGCATCGATCTGGTCATAGGCCTTCGCTTCGCCGCCGAACTTGGCCGACAGCACCGTCGCAATCGCCGCCGTCAGCGTCGTCTTGCCATGGTCCACGTGACCAATCGTGCCCACGTTCACGTGCGGCTTCGTACGGGTGAATTTTCCTTTTGCCATTTTCT
>NZ_JASZYF010000010.1 GCF_030317115.1 Variovorax gracilis | reverse complement strand
GCACCGTCGCAATCGCCGCCGTCAGCGTCGTCTTGCCATGGTCCACGTGACCAATCGTGCCCACGTTCACGTGCGGCTTCGTACGGGTGAATTTTCCTTTTGCCATTTTCTATCCTTGAAAGAGCAGTGCCCGTGTGGGGTTTAACGTCTGCACCTTGTTGCTGGTTCTCCCGCCACGGGCAGCGAGAGGCACAAGGTCGCAGACAGATCGGATTTGCTTACTTCGAACGCGAGGCGACGATGGCTTCGGCCACGTTGCGCGGTGCTTCGGAGTAGTGCTTGAATTCCATCGTGTACGTGGCGCGGCCTTGCGTGGCCGAGCGCAGCGTCGTCGAGTAGCCGAACATTTCCGACAGCGGGACCTCAGCCTTGATGAGCTTGCCGCCACCGATCATGTCGTCCATGCCTTGCACCATGCCGCGACGCGAGGACAGGTCGCCCATCACGTTGCCGGCGTAGTCTTCCGGGGTCTCGACTTCCACGGCCATCATCGGCTCGAGGATCACCGGCGAAGCCTTGCGGGCGCCTTCCTTGAAACCGAAGATCGCGGCCATCTTGAACGCCATTTCGTTCGAGTCCACGTCGTGGTACGAACCGAAGTGCAGCGTGACCTTGACGTCGACGACCGGGTAGCCGGCCAGCACGCCCTGAGTCAGCGCTTCGATCACGCCCTTTTCGACCGCGGGGATGTACTCGCGCGGCACCACACCGCCCTTGATCGCATCGACGAACTCGAAGCCCTTACCGGCTTCGTTCGGCTCGAGCTTGAGCACCACGTGGCCGTACTGGCCCTTGCCGCCCGACTGGCGAACGAACTTGCCTTCGGCATCTTCGACCGTCTTGCGGATGGTTTCGCGGTAGGCCACTTGCGGCTTGCCGACGTTGGCTTCCACGCCGAACTCGCGCTTCATGCGGTCCACGATGATTTCGAGGTGAAGCTCGCCCATGCCGGAGATGATGGTCTGGCCGGATTCTTCGTCGGAACGCACGCGGAACGACGGATCTTCCGAAGCCAGGCGCTGCAGCGCAATGCCCATCTTTTCCTGGTCGGCCTTGGTCTTCGGCTCGACGGCCTGCGAGATCACGGGCTCAGGGAACTCCATGCGCTCGAGCGTGATGATCGCGTCCGGGTCGCACAGCGTTTCGCCGGTGGTCACATCCTTCAGGCCCACGCAGGCAGCGATGTCGCCGGCGCGGATTTCGTCGATTTCCAGACGCTCGTTCGCGTGCATCTGCACGATACGGCCGATGCGTTCCTTCTTGCCCTTGACCGGGTTGAAGACGGTGTCGCCCTTGCTCAGCACGCCCGAGTAGACGCGCACGAAGGTCAACTGGCCGACGTAGGGGTCGGTCATCAGCTTGAATGCCAGTGCCGAGAACTTTTCCTCGTCGGCCGGCTTGCGGGTGGTTTCCTTCTCGTCGTCATCGGTGCCTTCGACCGGCGGGATGTCCAGCGGCGAGGGCATGAGTTCGATCACGGCGTCGAGCATGCGCTGCACGCCCTTGTTCTTGAACGCGCTGCCGCACATCATCGGCTGGATCTCGCCCGCGATGGTGCGCGTGCGCAGGCCGAAGGTGATCTCTTCCTCGCTGAGGTCACCCTCTTCGAGGTACTTGTTCATCAGCTCTTCGGAGGCCTCGGCAGCGCTCTCGACCATCTTCTCGCGCCATTCCTTGGCGGACTCGAGCAGTTCGGCCGGGATTTCGCGGTACTCGAACTTCATGCCTTGCGAAGCCTCATCCCAGATGATGGCCTTCATCTTGCGCAGGTCGACCACGCCCTGGAACTTGTCTTCGGCGCCGATCGGAATCACGATCGGCACGGGGTTGGCCTTCAGGCGGTCGACCATCATCTGGCGCACGCGGAAGAAGTTCGCGCCGATGCGGTCCATCTTGTTGACGAACGCGAGGCGGGGCACCTTGTACTTGTTGGCCTGGCGCCAGACGGTTTCGGACTGGGGCTGCACGCCGCCGACCGAGTCATACACCATCACGGCGCCGTCGAGCACGCGCATGGAACGCTCCACCTCGATGGTGAAGTCCACGTGGCCGGGGGTGTCGATGATGTTGATGCGGTGTTCGGCCAGCGAATGGTCCATGCCCTTCCAGAAGCAGGTCACGGCAGCCGAGGTGATCGTGATGCCGCGCTCTTGCTCCTGCTCCATCCAGTCGGTCGTGGCGGCGCCGTCATGCACTTCGCCCAGCTTGTGGGTCACGCCGGTGTAGAACAGGATGCGCTCGGTGGTGGTCGTCTTGCCGGCGTCGATGTGGGCCGAGATACCGATATTGCGGTAGCGCTCGATGGGGGTCTTGCGTGCCATGAAAATTACTCCGTTAACGGATGAAAGCCCGCCCACCGCGCTCGGTGGGTCGGGCTTCCAGCCTGTCTGTTTTTAGGGGGACGACTCTTTAGAAGCGGAAGTGGCTGAAGGCCTTGTTGGCCTCGGCCATGCGATGCACTTCATCGCGCTTCTTCATGGCGCCGCCACGGCCTTCCGTGGCTTCCATGAGTTCGTTGGCCAGACGCAGGGCCATCGACTTCTCGCCGCGCTTGCGGGCGGCTTCCTTAATCCAGCGCATCGACAGCGCCAGACGACGGACCGGGCGCACTTCGACCGGCACCTGGTAGTTCGCACCGCCCACGCGGCGCGACTTGACTTCGACCATCGGCTTGACGTTGTTGATGGCGATGGTGAAGGCTTCCAGCGGGTCCTTGCCCGGGTTCTTCTTCTCGATCTGGTCGAGCGCACCATAGATGATGCGCTCGGCGATTGCCTTCTTGCCGCCTTCCATGATCACGTTCATGAACTTCGACAGCTCGACATTGCCGTACTTGGGATCCGGCAGGATTTCACGTTTGGGGACTTCGCGACGACGTGGCATTTTTCTAACCTCTTTGCTTCAGTTGGCGCCGATTCCGGCACCGCGAGAGCCAACAAGACCCTCACTTACTCGACCCAACAGCGGGTCACTACGCTCGGCGCGCCTGCCAGGGCACCCGAACACCGTTGAACGACAGGAAGGCTTAGGCCTTCTTGGGACGCTTCGCGCCGTACTTGGAACGCGACTGCTTGCGGTCTTTCACGCCTTGCAAGTCGAGCGAACCGCGCACGATGTGGTAACGCACACCGGGCAAGTCCTTGACACGACCGCCGCGAACCAGCACGACGCTGTGTTCCTGCAGGTTGTGGCCTTCGCCGCCGATGTAGGAAATGACTTCGAAGCCGTTGGTCAGGCGCACCTTGGCGACCTTACGCAGCGCCGAGTTCGGCTTTTTAGGGGTCGTGGTGTAGACCCGGGTGCAGACACCGCGACGTTGCGGCGAGTTCTGCATGGCAGGGCTCTTCGACTTGATCTTTTCGACCTCGCGACCCTGACGCACCAGTTGATTGATGGTTGGCATGAATGAATAAATCCCAAAACACTCCGGCCGGATTCCTCTTCACGACGTGACATGACGCGAGGGGCCGGGAGATGACGAAAACGTGAAACCCTTCGGTTTTTTCCGAAAAGCCCACGAGTATAGCACTGACGTCAGCCGAGCAACAGCTACTTTATCCAGAGTCGGACGGCGTCCCACGCGCGACCCAGGAGGCCCGCCTGTTCCACGGCGTCGAGTGCAACCAATTGCACCTCTGTCACCGGCTGATCCGCCAGCGAGACCTTCAGCGTGCCGACGGCCTGGTTCTTGGCAAGGGGCGCAACCAATGGATCCGGGCGCGCCACGTAAGTCTTGATCTTGCTGACGGACCCGGCCGGGACCGCCACCACGATCGCCTCGGGGCGGCCGAGCTTGACCGTGTTTTCCTTGCCCTTCCACACCGGCGGTGTCGCGACGGCCTGGTTGGCGTCGAACAGGCGAACCGCGTCATAGGCGGTAAAGCCCCAGTTCAGGAGCTTCTGGGATTCATTGGCGCGCGCGTTTTCACTGGCGGCGCCAAGCACGATGGTCAACAGGCGGCGGCCACCGCTCAGGTTCGGGAAGTCGCGCCTGGCCGTGACCACCATGCAATAGCCCGCGGCTTCCGTATGGCCGGTCTTCAGGCCATCGACGGTCGGGTCGCGGAACAGCAGCAGGTTGCGATTGGTGTCGTTGGTCGATGGCGTGCCGGGAAAGCGGTACTTCTTGATGGAGTAGTAGTGCATGTACTCCGGGAAGTCGCGCATCAGGCGCGTCGCCAGGATGCTGAGGTCGCGTGCGGTCGTCGTGTGGCCCGGCGCGGTGAGGCCCTCGGGATTCTTGTAGACGGTGTTCTTCAGGCCGAGCGCCTTGGCCTGCTCGTTCATGAGTTCGACGAAGTGCTCGACGGTGCCGCCCACGCCCTCGGCCAGGGCAATGGTCGCGTCGTTGCCCGACTGGACGATCAGCCCCTTGATCAGGTCCTCGACCGGCACCTGCATCTTCGGGTCGATGAACATCCGCGAGCCGGGCATCTTCCAGGCACGCGTGCTGACCGGCAACGTCTGCTGCAGGTTGATCTTCTTGGCCTTGAGCGCGTCGAAGACCAGGTAGGCCGACATCAGCTTGCTCAGAGAGGCGGGCTCGACCGGGCTGTCGATGTCCTTTTGCGCCAGCAACTGGTTGGCGGTGACGTCGAGCAGCAGGTAGCTGCGCGCCGCGACCTCGGGTGGCGCCGGCACCTGGGCGACGGCGATCAGGCAAACGGATGCGGCGGCGGTCACTGCCAACGCGCGCAGCGTCTTGAACAAACGATTCATGGGGGGGTGCGTGAGACGAAAACTAGCCCGCGCGGAGATGGCGGACGACAAGATTCTTCAGCAGCGGCAATTGTCCGTGAAAGAAATGTCCGCCTCCTGGAACGACTGTGACAGGAAGTGACTGCGGCCGGGCCCAGTCCATCACCGCCGCAAGCGGCACGGTGTCGTCGTGCTCGCCGTGGACGACCAGCGTGCGTTCGTGCGAGTCGGGCGGCAGCGTCGAGACCGCAAAGCGCGACGCGGCCGTGCCGACGAGAACGACATGGCGGATGTCGCGCGCGGCCCAGAGCGTTTCGATGGCACCGCTGGCGACGAAGGCGCCGAACGAAAAGCCCGCGATGGCCAGCGGCCCCTCGGGCGCCAGTTGCCGGACGATCTCGAGCATGTCCTCGCGCTCGCCCCGACCTTCGTCGTGGACGCCCTCGCTCGCGCCCACGCCGCGGAAGTTGAAACGCACGGCCGTCCAGCCGCAGGCGACGAAAGCACGCGCCAGCGTCTGCACGACCTTGTTGTCCATCGTGCCGCCGAAGAGCGGATGCGGGTGGGTGATCACGGCGACGCCCAGTGCGGGGGTTCCGTCGGCAGCGGGATCGCGCAGTACCTCGATGGCACCTGCGGCGCCCGTCAATCGATGCTTCTCGGTGCGGGAATTCATCGGGGCGGCCTCAGCGTCCGACGTCGGGGGGAAGCAACAGGCGATCGACGACCTGCCCATTCTTCAAGTGGGACTCGACGATCTCGTCGATGTCGTCCTTGTCGACGTAGGTGTACCAGACCGCTTCGGGATAGACCACTGCAACCGGACCACCCGCGCAACGATCCAGGCAACCCGCCTTGTTGACGCGGACCTTGCCGGGCCCGGCCAGACCCTCTTCCTTGACTCGCGACTTGCAGCGGTCGAAACCCTCCTGCGCGCTGTGCTTGGAACAGGAGTCTTCGCCACTCTTGCGTTCGTTCAGGCAGAAGAAGATGTGGCGACCGTAGTAGCCCGCAGGCGCGGGGGTGCTTGAACTGGACATCGATCCATTCTATTGAGCGTCGCCGCGGCCATGCGTCAGCAGGGTCGGTTCGCGCTCAGGCGCCCTTCGCGCGGCTGGACAGCGCCATCAGCACGTAGCCGAGCGTTGCGAAAGGCCACAGCCATCCCAGCCACTGGGCGAGCCCGTGAAAGCGGATGAAGCGCCCCTGCTCCCAGGTTGCCAGCGTTTGCGCGAAATAGGCGCTTTCGGGCGCCTGGTTCAGCAGGCTCAGGTGCACCACCAGCGCGACGAGCAGCAGGGCCGCGCAGAAGCGGCGAGGCGCCCCCAAGAGAAGAACGCCGACGAACAACGCTGCCGCGATGCCGATCTGGACCGGCAGGCTCAGCCAGGCCCAGGCGTGCTCCGGCCCGTAGCTGAGCGCGGCGGACAGCGCCGTTGCCGCCATGCCGCCCAGCAGCGTGAGCGGAAGGAGAATGGCGCGCCGTGCGATGGAATGCGTGATCAGGAAAGCGAGCAGGCACGGCACCAGGGCGCCCAGCATGACGCACAGCAGTTCAACGCCGGGCACCAGGGGCTCGAGCTCGAACTGGCGCACCGGCAGCCAGTCGATGAACGGCGTATCGAGCAGCCATTCGGAAATCGCCGTCTCGACCCGCTCGAACACCTGCCCGAGCCCGAAGGTGACCGCGGCCGGGAACAGCAAGGCCGGGGGCCACAAGGCCAGCAGCACCAAACCGCCGCGCGAATCCTCGACGAACCAGTTGGAGCGGGTCCGATGCCAGTGGGCCACCGCGCCGAATCGTTCGAGGGCCGCCGCGAGCACTGCACCCGCCAACGCGCCGGCGGCGTTCAGGCCGAGGTCCACATTGGAAGGAATGCGCGCCGGCAGGTAGCTTTGCAGCGTTTCCATGGCGAACGCGATCGCCGCGCCCACCACCGACGCGCGAAGCACGGCTCCCACGACGCCCGCCTCGGGACGGGTGCGCAGCACGACGATCGCGGCCAGGAAGCCGAGTGGCATGTAGCCGACGACATTGATCCCGAAATCGAAGCCGGTCCAGTACCTGGGCCAGGGAGCGGCCAGATAGGCCCAGGGCGCAATGCCCTGGTCGCGCCAATCCGCGAAAGGATAGAGGCTCGCGTAGACGATGAGCGCCGCGTACGCGAGCGCCAGCGGCAAGGCAACGGACTTGTGCTGCTGCGTTGCCACAGCGCTCAGAAAGGCTTGACGACGACCAGCACCACGATACCGAGCAACAGGAGCACGGGCAGTTCGTTGAACCACCGGTACCAGCGATGGCTGTGCTGGTCGTTGCCCGCCGCGATGCGGCGCAGGAGCACGCCGCAGCCGTGGTGATAGCCGATCACAACCAGCACCAGTGCCAGCTTGGCATGCATCCAGCCATTGCCCGCGCCGCGCCCGATGCCGTAGCCCAGCCAGAGCCACAGGCCGAACCCCAGCGCCGGCACCGCCAGGAAGGTGGTGAAGCGAAACAGCTTGCGCGCCATGAGCACCAGCCGCGCGCGTTCGGCGACGGATTCCGGAGCCACCATCGCCAGGTTGACGAAGATTCGCGGCAGATAGAAAAGGCCCGCGAACCAACTGGCGATGAAGACGATGTGCAGCGATTTGACCCAGAGCATGGCGGCAGTTTAAGTGGGCCCTTTCCGGCGCCAACTTGGGCAATGGTCAGGATGCGACGCACAAAAAAAAGCCCGGCGTCGAACGCCGGGCTGGGAAGCCCTTTTGCTGTCACACATCAAGGCACCCGCTCAGGGAGGAAAAGCGGGGAGCGGCAAGCCGCCCAGGACAGAATTTAACAAAGGCAAAACAACCTATCAAGCAACCAGTGACTTTTTTTGACCTTTTGGTTGATAAAAACAATACTGACAGATTGTTTTGAGCATGTTTCCAACGAAAAGTCGTACAGAAGCATTCGCCCACGACGCCCCGAGTCGTTGGGGCACAATTTTCGACATGACCCTTCATGCCCCATTTCCCGCCGGCCGGCCGCGCCGGTTGCGCAGGGATGCTTTCACGCGCAATCTCGTACGTGAGCACATGCTTTCGCCGCACGACCTGATCTATCCCGTCTTTGTGCAGGAAGGAAGCAAGCGTCGCGATGCGGTCCCGTCCATGCCTGGCGTCGAACGGCTCAGCCTGGATCTGCTGCTGCCCGTGGCAGAGCAATGCGTGGCGCTGGGAATCCCCGTCATGGCCTTGTTTCCCGTCGTCGATGCGTCGCTGAAGACCCCGGCCGGGGACGAGGCCTTCAATCCCGAGGGCCTCATTCCGCGCGTCGTCGCCGCGCTGAAGGCGCGCTTTCCGGAACTCGGCGTCATGACCGACGTCGCCCTGGACCCCTACACCAGCCACGGCCAGGATGGCCTGCTCGACGACACGGGCTACATCCTCAACGACCCGACCGTCGAAGTGCTGGTCAAGCAGGCGCTGGCGCAGTCGCAGGCCGGCGTGGACATCGTCGCGCCGAGCGACATGATGGACGGCCGGATCGGCGCGGTCCGCAACGCGCTCGAATCGCGTGGCGACATCCACACGCGGATCATGGCCTACAGCGCCAAGTACGCGAGCGCCTTCTACGGCCCCTTCCGCGATGCCGTCGGCTCGGCCGCCAACCTCGGCAAGAGCAACAAGAAGGTCTACCAGATGGACCCGGGCAACAGCGACGAGGCGCTGCGCGAGGTCGCGATCGACATCGCCGAGGGCGCCGACATGGTGATGGTGAAGCCCGGCATGCCCTACCTGGACATCGTGCGGCGGGTGAAGGACGAGTTCCACGTGCCGACCTTCGCCTACCAGGTCAGCGGCGAGTACGCGATGCTCAAGGCCGCCGCCCAGAACGGATGGCTCGACCACGACGCGGTGGTGCTCGAAAGCCTCCTGGCCTTCAAGCGCGCGGGTGCCGACGGAGTGCTCACCTATTTCGCGCTCGATGCCGCCCGATTGCTGAAGCAGGCTTGATGCGCATTTTCAAGATCGAAGGCACGCGGGTCAGCGAACACGACGCGCTCGCTCCCATGGCCGCACCGGGAGCCTGCGAGCAAGGCTACCTGTGGCTGTCCATGACGCGGGAGGAGTTCCGCGCCTCGCTCCCCCAGGTGCAGGATGTCCTGCAATCGCTCTGCAACACCCATCTGGTCGACCTGCACGTGAGCGACCTGCTCAACGACCAACTGCCGTCGCGCTACGACTACACGTCGCAGTACGACCTTCTCGTCTTTCGACGCCTGGCCGCCTCCAACGGGACGGACCAGTCACCGAAAGCCGATGAGCCCGCAGCCCGGCATGGCGGCCCACCCGTGCTCCGCCGCGTCGACACGCGGCCCGTGGGCTTTGCGGTGTTCGATCGCGTCCTGCTGTCGGTCCACCCCGAAGACGGCGCCGTGCGCGATGCCTTCGCCGCCAAGCTGCTTGCCGCGGCCGCGCCGGGCGACCGCGGTCGCCCGGCCCTGCCCGCCCTGGACGTGCGCGCCATCTCCGCGCGAATCCCTTCGAGTCCGGCGGATCTCATGCTGCGAGTCGTCAACCAGATCGTCGATGCCTACCTCGATCTCCGGCGAGAGCTGACCCGGCAACTGGATCACTGGCAGGCCGAGCTGATCGACCCCCGGAGCCGGTTCACGAACTGGAGCGAACTCATGGGTGCCCGGCAGTCGCTGCACCATCTGGACGAGATCTGCGAGGACCAGCGCGCCTGCATCCAGGACTGGATCGATTCCCTCGAAACCCTGCCAACGCCGGCTGGCGCCATCGAGCAGCGCGAAAACGAACTTGTCATGGTCCGCAGCCGCGACGTGCTGGAACACATCGAGCGCGTGGTGCACCACGTGCGGCGGCTCGAGCAGAACGCCGAAACCGCCGTGCAGATGCATTTCAGCGTCCAGAGCCATCGCGCGAACGACATCATGCGGGTGTTGACGGTGCTCACCGCCGTGTTCCTGCCGCTCAACCTGATCGCGGGCATCTTCGGCATGAACTTCGAGTTCATCCCGCTCGTGCACAAGGCCGATGGCTTCTGGATCGCGATGGGATCCATGGGCGTGATCGCGGTGGTGCTCGTGGTCGTGTTCTGGCGCAAGCGCTACCTGGCGCGGCCGCACTAGGAACTGAACGGCAAAGAAAAAGCCGGGTGGCGCTGCGCACCATCCGGCTTCTTGTCAGGCCGAAGCCTGGAGGATTACTTGGCCGTGGCCGCGCCGTCCTTTTGCGCCTGGACGCGGGTGTCGACCGACTTGTTCATGGTCGAGATCACGCGGCTGTTGTACTTCGAGCCAGGGACCACATTCGAGTCCACGGCGTTCGCGGTCGCGATGGCCTGCGCGCGAACTGCAGCCGGGTCGGCGGTCGGGGTGAAGCGCTCGGCGCCACGCGAACCGCGGGGGATGTTCTGGTCTGCGGCGGCAGCGGCGCTCACGGCTTCAGCGTTGACTTCGGCGCGGCTCTTGGCCGAAGCGCCGGCGTGCACGCCATCATAGGTTTCGGCCTGCGCGCCAGCGGCGGCGAGGATCGACAGAGCGGCAGCGGCGAGGATGTGCGAGGTCTTCATTTCAGTTCCTTGTTCGTCGGAGTTTGTTGTCAAAACCAGGCTCGCTGTCGCTGGCCTGTGCGGCGAGTCTCCAGTGAAATGCCTACGGGAAAACACCGAGAAACGAGACACCGTGTTTCCGGGTTCGAAACAATCCCGTGCGAAAAGCCGGCGCCAAAGAAAAAACCGGGCCGCGCTCTCGCACGGCCCGGCCTTCATGGGTGTCGCGGATCAGAGACCGGCTTGCTGCGTCACCGGGCGGGCGATCTTGTATTGCGAGGGGATCACGCTGTTCACGAAAGCCTTGCGGTCCAGGTTCTGGTTGGCTTCGTGGGCGGTAGCGACGGCTTGGGCACGAATGGTTGCGCGGTCGGCCGAAGCGGTCAGGGCCGGGGCAACACGCGACGACACGGCGTCAGCGTACGGGTTTTCGCTACGGGCGGCGACGACGGCTTGCGCATTCACTTCGGCACGGCTGTTGGCCGACACGGGGGCGTGCACGCCTTCATAGGTCTCGGCTTGCGCGCCAGCGGCGGCGAGAATCGTGAGAGCGGCGGCGGCGATGATCTTCGAGGTCTTCATTTCAATGTCCTTTTGTTGGCTTTGGATGATGTTGAACGGGCCACCTTGTCAGTGCCTGATCACTCAGACCAGCCTGGGCTGCTCTGTGAAGACGGAGTTTGCACCCAAAATGTAGGTGGAAACCCTAGCAAAAAGAACCACGGTGTTCATCAAATCGAAACAATGGAAGTCGAATGGACGGTCTTGACCTGCTGAAAGCCTTTCGCGAAGTCGCCGCACGTGGCAGCTTTTCCCGGGCCGCCACCACATTGGGCATGTCGAAGGCGAACGTCAGCAAATACGTAGCGCAGCTGGAAGAGCGCTTCGGCGTGCGCCTGCTCAATCGTTCGACACGTTCGGTCAGCCTGACCGACGCGGGGCATCTCCTGCTCGAACGCAGCAAGCCGCTGATGGAGATGGTCGAACTCACGCAGACCGAACTGCAGGAGCATGCGGGCCACCCGCGCGGACGGCTCCGGATCACGGCGCCCCATGGCCTCGGGCAAAGCACCTTTCCGGGCATCGTCGGCGAATTCATGGCGACCTACCCGGACGTGCACGTGAGCCTGCACCTGAGCAACCGCGTGATCGACCTGGTCGAGGAGGGCGTGGACATTGCCCTGCGCCTGGGCCGCATTCGCGACGAGAACCTCATCGTGCGCCGACTGCGGCTCATGGATCTCGCACTCTGCGCCACCCCCGGCTACTGGGCGAAGCGCGGCCTGCCCAGGAAGCCCGATGACATGCGCCGGCACGACGTGCTGACCTATTCGCTCGCCGGCGGCGCGCCGCATCTCCCTTTCGAGGTCGACGGCGAGCCGTACAGCGTGCCGGTGCACAGCCGCATGGACGCCAACGACGCCGCGCCGCTGATCGGCGTGGCGCTCGCCGGGCTGGGCGCGGTGTGCGTTCCGACGATGATGGCGCAGTCGCATATCGAGCGCGGTGCGCTGGTGCCTGTGCTGAAGGACTACATGCCGCGCGACCTCTGGCTGTATGCGGCCTATTCGCAGCGCCGGCACAACAGCGCCGCCCTGCGCGCGTTGCTGGACTTCCTGGAAGCGAAAGTGCGCGAACCTGAGCCTTCCGACAAGCCGCCCGCACGTACCGTGCGCACGGCCGGCAAGCGCAACGCCAGCCAGCCGGCGGCTACCTGACGTCGAACAGCGCGGCCGCGTTGCTCCACGCGACGCGCTGCGCGACGTCGGGCGGCAGGTCGCCGAGCCATGTTCGGTAGCCGCGCATGATCTCGTCGTAGGCGCTCCAGCGCTGGTTGACCCAGGTGTCGGAGCCGACCATGAAGCGACCCGGGAACTTGAGGATCAGCGCGCGCCATTCAGGGCACAGCACGCCGCCGTCGCAGGTGAGCCCCGGCCGATAGGACAGTTCTCCCATCAGCAGCGGATAGCGCTCGAGCAGCGCCTGCACCCGTGCGACGGGCGGTCCGCCGATGCCCGTGTGGGCCCAGATCATGCGCAGCGTCCGCCCGCCGGAGGGCGCATGGGCCATCAGCAGATCGATCGCCACGTCGTCGACGTGCGCCAGCACCGCGAGCTTCTTCTGCTCCGCCAGGACGATCAGCTTCTTCGCGACCGGCCCGTTGGCATTGGCGCTGTCGTAGAGATGGAATTCCCCCAGCCCCTTGTACGGCCCGCTCGCGGTGCCGAGGGCGAGTTCGGTCTGGACCATTTCGTAGATGCTGTCGTCGCGGAACCAGTTGTCGTAGTCGGCGCGGTTCCGATAGAGCCTCACGAAGGGCACCACCGCCACGCCGGCCTCACGCGTCTCGCGCGCAGCGGCGAGCGTCTTCGTTCCGGCATTGGGGCGTGAGTTGGCGACGATGGCCTTGACGCCGTTGCGCTGCATGCGTGCCAGCGCATCGGCTGGCGGGTAAGGCCCCGTGTTGCCGTCCCAGGCTTCCTGGTTGTAGTGCAGGTGCGTGTCGAAGAGCGGCCCCGTCCAGTCGGCCGCCTGGGCGACCGGCGCGAGGACCATCGCGATGGCAACCCATGCGGCGCGCATGGAACCCGACACGCCCGGCACCGGATCAGCCGATGTGCTTGCCGAAGAACGCCAGCGTGCGCTCCTTCGCCAGCCTGGCCGACTCGGCGTTGTACGAACCTCGCTGGTCGCAGTTGAATCCGTGGTCGGCTTCGTAGATGTGGACCTCGATTTCCGGATGCGCCTTCTTGAAGGCCTCGACCGTCTCGACGGGAATCCAGTGATCCTTCTTGCCGAAATGCGCGAGCACGGGCACCTTGGGCTTGCGCGCGGTTTCCTCAGGCGTCGTCATGCCACCGCCGTAGTACGGCGCGGCAGCCGCCAGGCCCGACAGTTGCTCGGCCGACCGCCACGTGAGAAGGCCGCCCCAGCAGTAGCCCACGATGCCCACCTTGCCGGCCTTCGACGCATAGTCGACAGCGGCCTGGAGGTCCTGCATCACGCCCGGGGCGGGCAATGCCTCGACAGCCATCTTCAGCGCGAAGCCATCCTTCATGTCGTCCTCGGAGTAGCCCAGTTCGACACCTTGCTTCACCCGATGGAAGGTCGCAGGCGCGACCGCGAGATAGCCGTCGGCCGCATAGCCATCGGCCACCGAGCGGATGTGCGAGTTGATGCCGAAGATCTCCTGCACCACGACGACGGCGCCCTTGGGCTTGCCCGAAGGCTCTGCGACATAGGCGGGAAAGGTGAAGCCGTCCTTGGCGGTGAGATCGATGAATTGACCCATGGTCAGACTCCTGTGGTTGGTGGTTATTGCTTCAATGCCCGTTCGACAAAATCCAGGCGGTCCTGCCCCCAGAAGATCTCGCCGTCGATCACGTAGCTCGGCGCGCCGAACACCTTGGCGTCGATGGCCTGCTGCGTGTAGTCCTCGTAGCGCTCCTGCACGGTCTGGCTTTGCGACTGTTCGATGCGGCGGGCCGAGAGCCCGCATTCGACGGCCAGGGCCTCCAGCACTTTCGGGTCGGCGATATTACGCTCCTGCACCCACACGGCGGCGAACACCGAGCCGCAGAGCTTCATCGCTGCATCGGTGCCGTCATGCAGGTCGACGGCGACGATCAGCTTGGCCGCATCGTCGCTCGGCACCGGAAAGAACTTGGGCTTGGGATTGAGAGGGATGTCGAGATGCCGCGAGAAACGCGCCAACTCCACCAGCCGGTAAGCCTGCCGTTGCGGCGCGCGCTTGCCGAGCGGCAGGCCGCCCGACACCGGGAACACGGCGCCGAAATCGATGGGGCGCACCCGGACCGTGGCGCCGGACGACTTCGCAAGGGCGGCAAAGCGCGCATGGCCCAGATAGGTCCAGGGACTCTGGGGCGTGAAGTAGTAGTCGATGCTGCGGCTCAAGAGCGTCTCCTCGGTGATTTAATCCGTGCGGACAGGTTTTAACTGACGCACGGCTTCTGTGCAGGAGGTGGGTTTTGGACCAGGTGCTCTTGATCACCGGAGGCAGCCGAGGGATCGGCGCCGCAACGGCTTTGCAGGCGGCCCGGCGTGGCTACGCGGTCGCGGTCAACTACGCGAGCAACTCGCTGGCCGCCGACGAGGTGGTGCGAACCATCCGCGCGGGCGGGGGCACCGCGATCACCGTGCAGGCCGACGTCGGCGACGAGGCGCAGGTGCTGGCGATGTTCGAGAAGGTGGACGCCAAGCTGGGCCGCCTCACCGCCCTGGTCAACAACGCCGGCGTGGTCGACATGCAGGCGCGGGTCGACGAGATGAGCGTCGCGCGGCTCGAACGCATGCTGCGCATCAACGTGATCGGCAGCTTCGTCTGCGCCCGCGAAGCCGTGCGCCGCATGAGCACCAGGCACGGCGGCAGCGGGGGCGTCATCGTCAACCTGTCGAGCGCCGCAGCCCGGCTCGGATCGCCGGGCCAGTACGTCGACTACGCCGCGAGCAAGGGGGCGATCGAAAGCTTCACCGTCGGGCTGGCGAAGGAGGTCGCGGACGAAGGCATCCGCGTCAACGCGGTTCGGCCGGGTTTGATCGACACCGAGATCCACGCCTCCGGCGGACTCCCCGACCGCGCGTTCCAGCTCGCGTCGACGGTGCCCATGAAGCGCACCGGCAGCGCCGAGGAAGTCGCCAACGGCATCGTCTGGCTGCTCTCGGACGAGGCAAGCTATGTCACCGGGACTTCCCTCGACGTGACGGGCGGTCGCTGATGGCCACGCCCACGATGGACCTGATCAAGCCGCTGATCACGCTGCTGGCCATCGTGAACCCTCTCGCGATCGTCCCCTTCTTCATCCACTACACGCAGGAATGCACGGAGCACCAGCGCAAGCGCACTGCCTGGGTGTCGGCCTTCAGCGCCTTCGTGGTGATCGCGGTCAGCGCGCTCATAGGGTTGCAGCTCCTGTCCTTCTTCGGCATCTCGATCGCGAGCTTCCAGGTCGGTGGCGGCATGCTGCTCCTGATCAGTTCGCTCAACATGCTCAACGCACAGCCTGCCGAATCAAAGACCAGCAAGGACGAGATCCGCGCCACGGAGGTGAAGGCCTCGCTCGGCGCCTCGATCGCGGTGGTGCCGCTGACCATTCCGCTGCTGACCGGCCCGGCCACGATGTCGACCGTGGTCATCTTCGCCGACCGGACGCAGCACATCTGGGAGCTGGCGATCCTCGTCGGCTACGGCGTGGTGATCGGCCTCGCGACCGGCGTCACCTTCTCGCTCGCGGAGCCGATCGCGCGGGTGCTCGGCAAGACGGGCATCAACGTGATGACCCGGCTGATGGGCCTGATCCTCGCGGCGCTGGCCGTCGAGGTCATGGCCGATGGGCTCGGCACGCTGTTCCCGGTGCTGCGCCGGGCACTCTGATCGAGCGCCCTACGCCACCGTCAGTTCGACGAGACGCGGCGTGACGGTGGCGCCGTCCAGCAGGAGTTCGGCCACGGCGATGGGCAGGCGGAAACGTCTCGGCCCCGCGCTTCCCGGATTGATGTAGAGCACGTCGCCGCGCATCTGCGCCAACGGCCGATGCGAATGCCCGGACACCACGACGCGAACGCCTTCGGCGGCCGGGTCGATGCGCAGGTCCGCCAGGTCATGGATGGCGTAGAGGCGCAGCCCACCGACTTCGATCAAGGCCGTGTCCGGCACCGCCTCCGCCCACGGCGCGGCGTCGTTGTTGCCACGTACGGCGCTCACCGGCGCAATGGCGGCGAGGTCATCGAGGATGCGTTGCGAGCCGATATCGCCGCCATGGACGATGTGGTCGCAGCCCTGCAGGAAAGCCAGCGCTTCGGGCCGGAGCAGCCCGTGCGTGTCGGAGATCAGGCCGATGCGTTGCATGCGGTCGGCCGTGCGTCAGCGGGTCTGGTCTACCCACGCGACCAACTCGGCCGCGACCGCATCGCTGGCAGCCACGAGCGCCTTCACGCCGCCCGGCGCATCGTTGCTCGGTGCGGGACGCTGTGCGGTGAAGGTGCGCTGCGCCATCACGCGGTCGCCGCCGGGATTGCTGCGAATCAGCGTGGCGCTGATGCGCACCAGCCCCACGCTGCTTGTCGGCGATTCGAAGAATTGGCTGAACTCTTCCAGCGAGATGCGCAGCGTGTCCGGCACGCGGCCTTCGGTGCGCGCGATGGTGGCGCTCTCCTCGGGACCCAGCACCGTGTGGCCGACGGCGAGCGCCTCGCGCACGCGCTGGCGCAGCAGTTGCGCCGGCGCCTGGCTCCAGCGCGACTGCCCATAGGGCCGCAATTCATTGGCGTCGGCATAGCCGAGGCGGTAGAGCATCTGCGTGCCGTCCAGCCGGGAGGTGGCGTCGATCTCGGCGAGCGCGATCGGCGGCAGCGCAGTCTTGGCGGCGGTCGAAGCCGGCGCACCGGACACAGTGCCGGGCCCGAAGTCATAGAGCGTGGCGCGGGCCGGCTTGTCGGGCAGCGCGCCGCAGCCCGTCGCCAACAGCAGCACCGTCATCGCTCCGAGGCCGGGGAGCCGCGCCCATGGCACGGCGGTAGCGAACTTCTTCAATGCGTCGTTCATGGTCTTGACCTTCAAGGACGAGCGGCCGGTGCGGAGAAGCCGGGCTCACCCGGGCCCGCGACGGTCCCGCCGTTGCCGAACAGCAGCGATTGCGGGTTGTCGTTGATGCCATCGGCCGCACGCCCGAGCCGGCGTACGGCGCGGGACGTGTCGTCCGCCACGCGATTCACGCGCGGCAGCGTCGCATTGTTGAAAGACGCGACAGCCTGCGAAAGCGCCTTGGTGCCGTCCCCCAACCGTTCGATCGGCCCGTCCGCGGCGTTGAGACGGCCGACGGTGGTGTTGAGATTGTTCGCCACGCGGGAGACGTCGGAGGCGGCGGCCTTGACGGTCACCATCGTGTCCTTGGTCCTGTCCACCAGCGGCGGCAGGGCCTTCAGCGCCGGGTTGAGCCCCGTCTTGACCGTGTTGTCCAGCGACTGCGTGAGCTGGTTGGCGCTGGCCGCGGCCAGCGAGATGCTCTCCAGCGCGTCGGCGATGCGCTTCTGGTTGTCGTCGCCCAGCAGCGTGTTGACGCGCCGGGTCGCCTCCTCGACCTTGCCGATGATCGCCTCGCCGCGATCCTGCAGTTGCGCGAGCAGCGAGGGCTTGAGCGGGATGCGCGGCGGCTCGTCGTTGTCGGGAACCAGCGCCACCTGCGATTCGCCCTTGTCGTCGAGCGCGATGAAGGCCAGACCCGTCACGCCTTGGTAGCTGAGCGTCGCGAAGGTCGAGGTCGTGAGCGGCACGCGCTCGTCGACCGTGATGCGCACGCGCACGTTGCCTTTCACCTTGGGGTCGAAGTCGATCGAGGCGACCTTGCCGACGGCGATCCCGCGGTAGCGAACCATCGCCTGCGGCTGCAGGCCACTGACTGCATCGCGCGTGGAGAGTTCATAGAGGTTGCGCACGGTGTTGTCGCGCGTGAGCCAGACGACCAGCGCGATGAGCACGGCGATCAGGCCGAGCACGAAGGCGCCGGCTGCGAGGGCGTGGGCCTTGTTTTCCATGGCATCTACCTTTCAGTTGATGGGGTCTGGCTGCCGGATGGCCGTCCTGCGAGGGCCACGGGCGCCGACCCGTCATGCAGGGCTTCCATGGCACGCTGGCCACGGCCGCCGAGAAAGTACTCGTGGATGAACGGATGCGGGTACGCGATCACGTCGCGCGCCGTCCCGGCGACGATGACCCTCTGATCGGCCAGCACCGCGATGCGGGTGCTCAGGTCGAACAAGGTGTCGAGGTCGTGCGTGACCATCACCACCGTGAGGCCGAGCTCGCGGTGCAGGCCGCGCAGCAGGTCGCAGAAGCCGTCGGCGCTTTCGGGGTCCAGGCCGGCGGTGGGCTCGTCGAGCAGCAGCAGCGGCGGGTCCATGATCAGCGCCCGCGCCAGCGCCACGCGCTTGATCATCCCGCCCGACAGGTCCGACGGGCTCTTGGTCGCCTGCTGCGGACTCAGCCCGACCATCTGCAGCTTGACCAGCGCGGCATCGCGAATCAGGTCGTCCGGCAGCAGCTTGAGTTCCCGCAACGGGAAGGCGATGTTGTCGAGCACGCTGAAGGCGGAAAACAGCGCACCATGCTGGAACAGCATGCCGACGTTGGCCGCCCCCATCGCGCTGAGTTGACCCGGCGGCCGGCCCAGCACGCTGACCTGGCCCTTCGTCGGATGCTCCAGCCCGAGGATCTGGCGCAGCAGCACGGTCTTGCCGGTACCGGAACCTCCCACGAGCGAGAGCACCTCGCCGCGCATGATCGTCAGGTCGAGATCGCGATGCACCACCTGGTCGCCGTCGGGCGACTTGAACACGGTCCAGAGCTTGCGGATTTCCACGACGCTCTTCGCATCGTTGTCGTTCGGCGTATCAGTCATGCGCGCAATCCCACGCCCCTGAACAGCACGGCGAACAATGCGTCGACCAGGATCACGATGGTGATGGAGGTCACGACCGAGGACGTGGTGCCGCGGCCGAGGCTCTCCGTGTTGGGCTTCACCTTCATGCCGAAGTAGCAGCCGATCAGCGCGATCAGGATGCCGAACACCGCCGACTTCGACATCGCCAGCCAGAGGTTCGACAGCGGCACCGCGCGCGGCAGGGCCGAGAGAAAGTACGACGGCGAGATGTCGAGCGACAGGTCGGCCGCGATCATGCCGCCGAACAATGCCGCCATCGAGGTCCACATGCTGATCAACGGCATGGCGATGGCCAGCGCCAGCACCCGCGGCATCACCAGCCGGAAGCCGTGCGGGATACCCATCACGCGCATGGCGTCGAGTTCCTCGGTCACGCGCATCACGCCGATCTGCGCCGTGATGGCCGAGCCGGAGCGCCCGGCGATGAGCACCGCCGCCAGCACCGGCCCCAGCTCGCGGATCAGCGAGAGGCCGAGGATGTTGACGATGAAGGTCTCGGCGCCGTACTGCCGCAACTGCTGGGACGTCAGGTAGGCCAGCACGATGCCGATGAGCAATCCCACCAGAGCCGTGATGGGCAGCGCCGTCGTCCCGAACTGGTAGAGCTGGCCCGAGAAGTCGCGCCACGGGCCGCGGTGCGGCGCGCGGATCAGCTTGCCGACATCGAGGGTGAGCTGGCCGATGAGGCGGAGGAAGTCGCGCGCCACGAACATCATGCGCGGCCCGTTGTGCACGAACGCCTTGAAGCGGTCCGCCAGCGTCGGTCCCGTATCCACAGGCGCCGTGCAGGTATAGAGCGCAACCTGGTCGAGCACGGCCTTGTGCTGCGAATCCATTTCGAGGTGCGGCGGCCAGGCCTTCTGCCAGTGGTTCCAGAGCAGCTGGGCACCGATGTGATCGAGCTGCTCGATGGGCCGCAAGTCCCAGCGCCGATCGTCCTGCGCGGGGACGCACTCGAGGTCCTGCGAGACGGACTCCCAGGCGCTGGGCGATGACATCGCCAGCGCGGTCCAGCGGCCGCTCGCGATGGCCCAGTGGGCGCCTTCGTGGTCGTGCTCCTCGACGCGCGGCTGCACGCTGGCCGCGTCGGGCGCGGTGGCGGGCGATGGCGGGTCGATGGGCATGGAGCGGAGTGGGGTGCGGCGGCGAAGGACGCAACATCGTAACCGGGTGCGTCTGCGCCGAGCCTCCCGATCCACCCCCATCGGCGTAGGCGTTCGCGCAACGCTCGGCCGTTTGCCACAATGTCCGGCTGCGCCGAACCCACACCCTTTCAGCAATCAGCCGGCCTCCGCGCCGGCAGGAGAACGCCATGCAGATGAGCAAGACCCCGATCCACCACTACATCGGCGGCCGCGTCGCCGCCCCGAAATCCTCGCGCGCCCAGGATGTGTTCAATCCGGCCACCGGCGCCGCGACCGGCAGCGTGGCGCTCGCCAACCGAGCCGACATCGACGCGGCGGTCGCCGCCGCGCAGGCCGCATTCCCCGCCTGGGCCGACACCCCGCCGATCCGCCGCGCGCGCGTGATGTTCAAGTTCCTCGAACTGCTGAACAAGCACCGTGACGAGCTGGCGCACCTGATCACTGCCGAGCACGGCAAGGTCTTCACCGACGCGCAAGGCGAGGTCACGCGCGGCATCGACATCGTCGAGTTCGCCTGCGGCATCCCCCAATTGCTGAAGGGCGACTACACCGACCAGGTCTCCACCGGCATCGACAACTGGACGCTGCGCCAGCCGCTCGGCGTGGTGGCGGGCATCACGCCCTTCAACTTCCCGGTGATGGTGCCGATGTGGATGTTCCCGGTCGCGATCGCGGCGGGCAACACCTTCGTGCTCAAGCCCAGCCCGACCGACCCGAGCCCCTCGCTGCGCATGGCCGAGCTGCTCAAGGAAGCCGGCCTGCCCGACGGCGTGTTCAACGTCGTTCAGGGCGACAAGGAAGCCGTCGACGCGCTGCTGGAGCACCCGGACGTCAAGGCCATCAGCTTCGTCGGCTCGACGCCGATCGCCAACTACATCTACGAGACCGGCGCGCGCCACGGCAAGCGCGTGCAGGCGCTCGGCGGCGCCAAGAACCACATGGTGGTGATGCCCGACGCCGACATCGACCAGACGGTGGACGCACTGATCGGCTCCGGCTACGGCTCGGCCGGCGAGCGTTGCATGGCGATCAGCGTCGCGGTGCTCGTGGGCGACGCGGCCGACAAGGTGCTGCCGCTGCTGGCGGAGCGCGCGAAGGCGCTCAAGATCAAGAACGGCACCGAGCTGGACGCCGAGATGGGCCCGATCGTCACGCGCGCGGCGCACGAGCGCATCACCGGCTACATCGCGCAAGGCGAGAAGGAAGGCGCCAGGCTGGTCGTGGACGGACGCGGCTTCGAAGGCAAGAGCGCGGGCGAAGGTTGCGAGGAAGGCTTCTGGATGGGCGGCACGTTGTTCGACCACGTCACGCCCGACATGCGCATCTACAAGGAAGAGATCTTCGGCCCGGTGCTCTCGTGCGTGCGGGTGCACGACCTGAAGGAAGCGGTGGACCTGATCAACGCGCACGAGTTCGGCAACGGCGTCTCCTGCTTCACGCGCGACGGCAACGTGGCGCGCGAGTTCTCGCGGCGCATCCAGGTCGGCATGGTCGGGATCAACGTACCGATTCCGGTGCCGATGGCGTGGCACGGCTTTGGGGGTTGGAAGAAGAGCCTCTTCGGCGACATGCATGCCTATGGCGAAGAGGGCGTGCGCTTCTACACCAAGCAGAAGTCGATCATGCAGCGCTGGCCGGAGAGCATCGGCAAGGGCGCCGAGTTCGTGATGCCCACGGCTAAATAGAGCCCCCCGGCTTTTCACTTCGCTGCGCTGCGTGTAATTCGCCACCCCCCGAGGGGGAGGCGCGGCTCGCCTTGGGGCGGCCCGGCGGCGGCCGCAGGGGGTGGCGGCGGGCGCGGGGGGCCAGCGGCGGCCGCATACTGGCGGGCGACATTCACCAACAACAAGCAGAGACAAGCCAACGGCAATGAGCGACACCACCTTCGACTACATCGTGATCGGCGCCGGCACCGCCGGTGCCCTGATGGCCAATCGCCTGAGCGCCGACAAGCAATGCCGCGTGCTGCTGATCGAGGCCGGCCGCAAGGACGACTACCACTGGATCCATATCCCGGTCGGCTATCTCTACTGCATCGGCAATCCGCGCACCGACTGGCTCTACAACACCGAGCCCGATGCCGGACTGAACGGCCGCACCTTGCGCTACCCGCGCGGCAAGACGCTCGGCGGCTCGTCGAGCATCAACGGGATGATCTACATGCGCGGCCAGTCGCGCGACTACGACCGGTGGGCGCAGCTCACCGGCGACGACGAATGGCGGTGGAACAACGTGCTGCCCGCCTTCAAGAAGCACGAGGACTATTACCTCGGCGCCGACGAGTTGCACGGTGCCGGCGGCGAGTGGCGCGTGGAAAAGCAGCGCCTGCGCTGGGACATCCTCGATGCCTTCGCCGAAGCCGCCGTGCAGGCGGGCGTGCCCCACAGCACGGACTTCAACCGCGGCAGCAATGAGGGCGTGGGCTATTTCCAGGTCAACCAGAAGAACGGCTGGCGCTGGAACACGGCCAAGGCCTTCCTGCGTCCGACCTGCTACGGCCGCCCGAACTTCGAGCTGTGGACCGGTGCCCAGGTGTCGCGCCTCATCCTCGAAACGCAGGCCGACGGTAGCCGGCGCTGCACCGGCGCGCAGGTGTGGGACGGCCACGAATCCGTGGCGGCGCATGCCACGCGCGAGGTCATCCTCTGCGCCGGCAGCATCGGCTCACCCCAGATCCTGCAACTCTCCGGCATCGGGCCGGCCGACCTGTTGCGCCAGCACGGCATCGAGGTCGCGCTCGACGCGCCGGGCGTGGGCGCCAACCTGCAGGACCACCTCCAGATCCGCGCCGTCTACAAGATCAAGGACGCACCCACGCTCAACGTGCTGGCCTCCTCGCTCTACGGCAAGGCAAAGATCGGCATGGAGTACCTGTTGAAGCGCAGCGGCCCGATGAGCATGGCGCCGTCGCAACTCGGCGCCTTCACGCGCAGCTCGCCGGCGCACGAGTGGCCCAATCTCGAATACCACGTGCAGCCGCTCTCGCTCGATGCCTTCGGCGAGCCGCTGCACAGCTTTCCGGCCTTCACGGCCAGCGTGTGCAACCTCAATCCGACCAGCCGCGGGACCGTGCACATCAAGAGCCCCCGCTTCGAGGATGCGCCCGCCATCGCGCCCCACTACCTGAGCACCGACGAGGACCGGAAGGTCGCCGCCGATTCGCTGCGCGTCACGCGCAGGATTGCCGCCCAACCCGCCCTCGCGAAATACGGCCCCGAGGAATGGAAGCCCGGCGTGCAGTACCAGAGCGACGACGAACTCGCGCGCCTGGCCGGCGACATCGCGACCACCATCTTCCATCCGGTCGGCACCACGAAGATGGGCCGCGACGACGACCCGATGGCGGTGCTCGATGCGCGCCTGCGCGTTCGCGGGGTCGCGGGGCTGCGCGTGGTCGATGCCGGCGCGATGCCCACCATCACCAGCGGCAACACCAACAGCCCCACGCTGATGATGGCGGAGAAGGCCGCTGCCTGGGTCCGCGAGGCGGCACGTTGATTTTTCGCGTTTCTATTTGTTGCACTGACGGGTAATCCCCGATGCACTGGCACGGTGCGCCGAACTAAAGTCACGCCACTCGCAAACGGGCCTGCCCCGCAGCGCGGGGGACCGAGGAGACATCTTCAGCAGAACCAGAACAATCGACAAAAGGCATCCGGACGAGATGCCGTTTTTTTGAACAAGGCGCCGCTGGTCGGCGCCTTTTCTTTTGGGCGATCTGGTACCTGCTGCCTACACGGGCGCTGACTCCGTTGCTACGAAATCGATAGCGAAACCGGGTGAGACAATCCGGCCCCATGGAAATCGTGGTGCTGACCCTCGCCTCGCTGTTCGCGGGCTTCGTTGATTCAATCGTGGGGGGAGGCGGCCTGATCCTGGTGCCGGTGCTGTTCAGCGTGCTGCCCGGCACGGCGCCCGCGACGTTGCTCGGCACCAACAAGAGCGCCTCGGTCTGGGGCACGGCGGCGGCCACCGCGCAGTTCCACCATCGCGTCGGCCTTCGCTGGCGCACGCTGCTTCCGGCGGGCGCCCTCGCCTTCGCGGGCTCGATCACCGGAGCGTGGGCCGTGACGGTCGTCCCGGGCGATTTTCTGCGCAAGCTGCTGCCCGTGATCCTCGTGGTGCTGCTGCTCTACACGCTCGCGCGCAAGGATATGGGCCGCCACCACACGCCGCGCTTCAGCGGCCATGCCGAGCTGATCGCCACTGCCGCGATCGGCTTCGCGCTCGGCGTGTACGACGGCTTCTTCGGCCCCGGCACGGGCAGCTTCTTCGTCTTCCTGTTCGTGCGCTGGCTGGGCTACGACTTCCTCAATGCCGCCGCCTCGGCCAAGCTGCTCAACACCATGACCAACCTGGGCGCCTTGCTGCTGCTCGGGCTCAAGGGCCACGTGCTGTGGCACTACGGGCTGGTGATGGCGGTGGCCAACGTGGCGGGCAGCGTGATCGGGGCACGGGTGGCCATCAAGCACGGCGCAGGCTTCGTGCGCAAGGTGTTCATCGTCGTGGTCGGCGCGCTGATCCTGAAGACGGCGTACGACGCGTTTCTTCGCTGAGGCCCGGCCGCCGGGCCGGTGCGCCGGTCGTCAGGGTGCGGTCGTCGCGGTCGCGGCGGCGGACGGCCAGGCGACCTCGCTGGCGACCCGCGGCTTGCCGATCGGCGCCGTGGCCTTGCCGACCCGGATGGCGGCCATGTCCGCCTCGCTCGGGTACTGGTCCATCAGCCAGTAGTCGAACACGCGGCGAGCGATCGGCGCCGCGGCACCCGCACCCCAGCCCGCGTTCTCGACGATGAGCGCCACGGCGATCTTCGGATCGTTGGCCGGTGCGAAGGCCATGAAGAGTGCGTGATCGCGCTGGTGCTCTTCGAGCGCCCGGGCGTTGTACTTGGTGTTCTGTGCCATGCCGACCGCCTGGGCCGTTCCCGTCTTGCCGGCTGCCTGATAGCCGGCACCCGCGAAGACGCTGCGCGCAGTGCCTGCATTGACCACCGCCACCAGGCCCTCCCGTATCACCGCGACGTTGCCGGGGGTGATGCCCAGGCTCAACGCCGCGGGCTGCTCGATGGGCTTCACCTGCCCGGTCACCGTGTCGCGAATCGCCAGGCCGAGGTGCGGCTTGTGCTTCATGCCGCTGTCGGCCACGATGGCCGTCGCCTGCGCCAGTTGCAGCATCGTGAAGGCGTTGTAGCCCTGCCCGATGCCCAGCGAGATGGTCTCTCCCGCGTACCACTTCTTCTGCTCGGGGCGCTTGTAGGCGTTGCGCTTCCACTCGGTGCTGGGCAGCACGCCGCGCACCTCGCCGCCGAGGTCGATGCCCGTGATCTGGCCGAAGCCCAGGGGCTTCATCGCGTCGTGGATCAGGTCCACTCCCATCTCGTTGGCCAGCGAGTAGTAGTAGATGTTGCTCGACAGCTGGATCGAGCGCCGCATGTCGACGCCGCCGATGTTGCCTTCGGGGCTGCCGAAGCGGTGGCCGCCGAAATTGAAGTACCCCGGATCGTTCACCACCACGTTGGGGCCGCGCTTGCCGGTCTGCAGCGCCGCCAGCGCCATGAAGGGCTTGTAGGTCGAGCCCGGTGGATAGGTGCCACGCAAAGCGCGGTTGAGCAGCGGCTTGTCGATCGATTCGCTGAGTTCCTTCCAGCTTTCCGTGTCGATGCCTTCGACGAAGAGGTTCGGGTCGAAGGTCGGCTTGCTCACGAAGGCCAGGATCTCGCCGGTCTTCGGGTCCATCGCGACGAGCGCGCCGCGCCGGTCGCCGTACATGTCCTCCACCAGCTTCTGCAGCTTGATGTCGAGCGAGAGCATGACGGTATTGCCCGGCGTCGCGGGATGTGCAGCGAGCCGCCGCACCGCCCGGCCGCCGGCGGACGTTTCCATCTGCTCGACACCGGTCTGGCCATGGAGCGTCTTCTCGTAGCTCTGCTCGATGCCGAGCTTGCCGATGTATTCGGTGCCCTTGTAGTTGGCGAGGTCCTCGTCCTCCCAGTCTTCCATCGCCGCCTTCTCGGCCTGGTTGATGCGGCCGATGTAGCCCAGCACATGGCTCGCCAGGTCGCCGTTGGGGTAGTTGCGGAACAGCCGCGCCTTGATCTCGACCCCCGGGAAGCGATAACGCTGGGCGGCGAAGCGCGCGACCTCCTCGTCGCTCAGCCGGGTACGGATCGGCACCGAGTCGAAGCTGCGAGAGTCCTCCCGCAGCCGCTTGAAGCGCCGGCGGTCGCGCGGCGAGATGTCCAGCACCTCGGTCAGACTCTCGATCGTGTCTTCCAGGTTGCCGGCCTTCGATGGCGTGATCTCCAGCGTATAGGCCGAATAGTTCGAAGCCAGCACGATGCCGCTGCGGTCGAGGATCAGCCCGCGATTCGGCACCACCGGCACGATCGCCGTGCGATTGCTCTCCGCCTGCTCCGCGAGGTCCTCATGACGCACCACCTGCAAATAGAACAGCCGCGTGCACAGCAGCCCAAAGGCCGTCAGCACGACAAGGCCGATCACGATCACCCGACGCCGGAAGCGCGAGAGATCGGCAGCAACATTGCGGATTTCGGTCATGAAAGTTCAGCTTGAGCGGCGGAAACCACAGGAAGTGCGCACAGCCTGGAGGCGCGCCCGATTAGAGGGGCCGATTCGCATCTGGTTCCGGCGTCCGGCGCTGCGGCGCCAGCAACGCGATGCTGACCAGCGGCCACAAGGCGGCCTCGATGACCGGCGCAATCAACAGCGACCATCCCGGAAACACGCCCCCGCCGATCATGCGGATCGCAAGTTCGATCAGATGGGACAGCGCGAACAGCGGCAGCACCTGCAGGGCCTGCGAGAGCACCGGAAACCACAGCAGGCGGCGGTGGACCATGATCGCGAAGAAGCCCAGCGTCGTATAGGACAGCGCGTGCTGGCCCAGCATCGCGGCCTGGTGCACGTCCATCAGCAGGCCGAACACGAAGGCCGCGCCAATGCCGATGCGCATGGGCTGGTGCACGCTCCAGAACACGATCACCAGCGCGAGCAGGTCGGGCGTCCAGGCGGCACGGCCAAGCGGCACCATGTTGAAAAGCAACGCAGCGATGAGGCTCAGCCACATGAAGAGCGGGCTGACTGGCAGCAGAAGCTGCTGCTGGCCGGGACGCATGATCATCGCGGTGCCTTCGCCTTCTTGTCGGCCTTGCCATCGGCCTTGTCCCCCTTGGCGTCGGCCTTCTTCTTCGCCGCGGGGCTGGCGTTCGCGACCGGCGCCGGGCGAGGCACGGGTTGCCCGCCCGTGGGCGCCAGCACGAGCACGTAGCGCGCCGCCGTCACGTGACCCACCGGCACGCAATGGATGCGGGCAAAGGCCGAATCGGCGCGGCGCTCGATGCGGTCGATCTTCGCGACCGGCAGGCCGGGCGGATAGACGCCATCGACGCCGCTCGTGGTGAGCAGGTCGCCTTCCTGCAGATCGGCGTTGGCGGCCATGAAGCGCAGCTCCAGCCCTCCGCCGTGGGCGCTCGCGTCGCCGAAGGCCACGCTGCGGGCGCCGGTGCGCACGTTCTGCACGGGAATGGAGAGATCGCGGTCGATCACCAGCGTGATCTCGCTCGTGAAAGGCTGTACCTGCGTGACCTGCCCGAGCACGCCATGCTCGTCGATCACGGGCGAACCGGCCGTGATGCCGTTCGTGAGGCCCTGGTCGATCACCAGCTTGCGGGTGTACGGGTCGGCGGTGTCATAGAGCACCTCGGCCACTCGCCCGGGAGTCTGCGTGGTTTCGCGCAGTTCGAGCATCGCGCGCAGCCGCGCGTTTTCCTGCGCGAGCGTGTCGGCCTGGCTCGCGCGCTCCGACTGCAGGGCGAGCGCCTTGCGGGCATCCGCTTCGTTGCTCTGCGCCGTTTGCAGGTCTTCGAGGTAGCGGCTGCCCCCGACCGCCAGTTGAACCGGCTTGAGCGCCAGCCACTGGATCGGATAGAGCACCGCGCCGATGGCCGTGCGCAGCGGCTGCACGATATGGAAGCGCGCGTCCGCCACCATCAGGAACAGCGCAAGCGCGCTGAAGAAGATCAGCTTGCTGAGCGCCGAAGGCCCCTGGTTGAAGAGGGGTGGCGCGGTGCGATCGAGCGTACCGAGCGGCATGGCGGGAGGAGTGCTTTAAATTGAAAAAGCCGGCCCTGCGCAAACGCGGGCCGGCCAATTGCGCATCAGTCGCATTATTCGCTTGTGAAGATGCTTCCGAGCCTGTCCATGCGCTCGAGTGCGATACCGCAGCCTCGCACCACGCAGGTCAGCGGATCTTCGGCGACGAGCACCGGCAAGCCGGTTTCCTCGGCCAGTAGGCGGTCGAGGTCGCGCAGCAGCGCGCCGCCGCCGGTCAGCATCATCCCGCGCTCGGCGATGTCGGCGCCCAGTTCGGGCGGCGTCTGCTCCAGCGCGTTCTTGACGGCCGAAACGATGTTGTTGAGGGGGTCGGTCAGGGCTTCCAGCACTTCATTGCTGCTGATGGTGAAGCTGCGCGGCACCCCTTCGCTGAGGTTGCGGCCCTTGACTTCCATTTCCTTGACTTCGGAACCCGGGAAGGCGGAGCCGATGCTCTTCTTGATGACTTCGGCTGTCGGCTCGCCGATCAGCATGCCGTAGTTGCGGCGGATGTAATTGATGATGGCCTCGTCGAAGCGGTCGCCGCCGACGCGGACGCTGCCCTTGTAGACCATGCCGCCGAGCGAGATCACGCCCACTTCGGTGGTGCCGCCGCCGATGTCGACGACCATCGAGCCGCTGGCTTCGGACACCGGCAGGCCGGCGCCGATGGCGGCGGCCATGGGTTCTTCGATCAGGTAGACCGAGGTGGCGCCGGCGGCTTCGGCCGCGTCCTTGATGGCGCGGCGCTCGACCTGGGTCGAGCCGCAGGGCACGCAGATGATGATGCGCGGGCTGGGCGTGAGCAGCGAACGCGGGTGCACCATCTTGATGAACTGCTTGATCATCTGCTCGGTGATCACGAAATCGGCGATCACGCCGTCCTTCATCGGGCGGATGGCCTCGATGTTGCCCGGCACCTTGCCGAGCATCGCCTTGGCTTCGCGGCCCACGGCCTGGATCACCTTCTTGCCGTGCGGGCCGCCTTCGTGGCGGATCGCGACGACCGAAGGCTCGTCCAGGACAATGCCCTTGTTACGGGCAAAAATCAGGGTGTTGGCGGTGCCGAGGTCGATCGCGAGGTCGGTAGAAAAGTACCGACGGAAAGCTCCAAACATTCTGGAATCCTCTGGAGCACGGCATGCGCGTCGGCAGGCCGTCGCCCTCTTGGTGGGTCGTTTGACGGGGTGGTTTGAATCGTTTTTGCGGCAAATGCCGCCGCGTTCGCGGGGGTTGCGGCAAAGGCGGGATAATAACCGAATCCCCCGGCACTCCCGCGTCTTGGCGCCCTTTTTGCGGGTTGCGAGTGCCCATGTTTTCACGGCTGCCAGCCTCTTTTTTCGATGTCCCTCACTTCTTCCGATATTGCGCGCATCGCGTCGCTTGCCCGGCTCCAGCTAGCTCCTGACGAGAGCGAGCGCATGCTCGACCAGATCAACGGCTTTTTCGACCTGGTCGAGCAGATGCGCGCGGTCGACACCGCGGGCATCGAGCCGCTCGCGCACCCGGTCGCCACGGTCGAGGACGTGATACTTCGCCTCGCCGAAGACGTCGTGACCGAACCGGACAACCGGGAAGCCAACCAGCGCAGCGCGCCGGCGGTCGAAAACGGCCTGTTTCTCGTCCCGAAGGTGATCGAATGAGCGCCGAACTGCATCAGATGGGCGTGGCGGAGCTCGCCAAGGCTCTGGGCGAGCGCAAGGTCTCGGCCGTCGAGGCCGCGCAGCACCATCTCGCCCGTATCCGCAAGCACCAGGATCTGGGCACCTTTGTCGCGGTCGACGAAGACCTGACGCTGACCCAGGCCCGAGCGGCTGACGCACGGATCGCCGCCGGCAATGCCCCGGCGCTGGCCGGCGTGCCGATTGCGCACAAGGACATTTTCGTCACCGCCGACCTGCCGACCACTGCCGGATCGCGCATCCTGGCCGGCTACCGCTCACCCTTCGACGCCACGGTCGTGCGACGTCTCGCGGAGGCCGGCACCGTCACGCTCGGCAAGCTGAGCTGCGACGAATTCGCGATGGGCTCGTCCAACGAGAACGTGGCCGCGCCCGCCGTCGGCTTCGACAGCGCCGTGCCGGTGCGCAATCCGTGGGACACGGCGCGCATCCCGGGCGGTTCGTCGGGCGGCAGCGCGGCAGTGGTGGCGGCGCGCCTGGCGCCGGCCGCGACCGGCACCGACACCGGCGGCTCGATCCGCCAGCCGGCGTCGTTCTGCGGCGTGACCGGCATCAAGCCGACCTATGGGCGCGCATCGCGCTACGGCATGGTGGCTTTTGCATCGAGCCTCGACCAGGCGGGCCCGATGGCCCGTTCGGCCGAGGATTGCGCCCTGCTGCTCTCCGCAATGTGCGGACCCGACACGGATCGCGATTCGACCTCGCTGGACAAGCCGGCCGAGGATTTCTCGCGCCGCCTCGGCGATTCGCTGGAAGGCCTTCGCATCGGCGTGCCCAGGGAATTTCTCGGCGATGGCGTGGCACCCGGCGTGCGCGCAGTGGTCGACGCGGCGTTGGCCGAGTACGAGAAGCTGGGCGCCCGGCGCGTCGAGATCACGCTGCCGCGCACCGAGCTGTCGATCCCCGTCTACTACATCCTGGCCGCCGCCGAGGCATCGAGCAACCTGAGCCGCTTCGACGGCGTCAAGTTCGGGCATCGCGCCAGCAAGTACCGCGATCTCGCCGACATGTACGCCCAGACGCGCGAGGAAGGCTTCGGCGACGAGGTCAAGCGCCGCATCATGATCGGCACCTACGTGCTCTCGCACGGCTACTACGACGCCTATTACCTGCAAGCCCAGAAGGTGCGCCGCATGATCGCGGACGACTTCCAGCAGGCCTTCAGGCAGTGCGACGTCATCGCCGGCCCCGCAGCGCCGACCGTTGCGTGGAAGCTCGGCGAACACGGCGGCGATCCGGTCGCCGACTACCTGGCCGACATCTTCACGCTGCCGGCATCGCTCGCGGGCCTGCCCGGCATGAGCGTGCCCGCAGGCTTCGACGGCGGCATGCCCGTCGGCGTGCAACTCATCGGAAACTACCTGGACGAAGCCCGGCTGCTCAATGCCGCACACCGCTTCCAGCAGGCCACCGACTGGCACCGGCGCGCGCCCGCCGGCTATTGATGGCGAAGAACTGACATGAGCGAAATCAACACTTTCGAGGCCGCGCAGAGCGGACGCCCGACCGGCCCGCTGGTGCGTGGCTATGAAGTCATCATCGGCTTCGAGACGCACGCCCAGCTTTCCACCGTTTCGAAGATCTTCAGCCGCGCTTCCACTGCCTTCGGTGCCGAGCCCAACACGCAGGCCTGCGCGGTCGACCTGGCGCTGCCCGGCACCCTCCCGGTGATGAACAAGGGCGCCGTCGAGCGCGCCATCCGCCTCGGCCTCGCCCTCGGTTCGCACATCGCGCCGCGCAGCGTGTTCGCGCGCAAGAACTACTTCTACCCCGACCTGCCCAAGGGCTACCAGATCAGCCAGTTCGAGATTCCCGTCGTGCAAGGCGGCTCGGTGAGCTTCTTCCTCGGCGACGAGAAGAAGACCGTGCGCCTGGTGCGCGCCCACCTCGAGGAAGACGCCGGCAAGTCGCTCCATGAGGACTTCGTCGGCCAGTCAGGCATCGACCTGAACCGCGCCGGCACGCCGCTGCTGGAGATCGTGACCGAGCCCGACATGCGCTCCACTGCCGAGGCCGTGGCCTATGCACGCGAGCTGCACAAGATCGTCACCTGGATCGGCATCTGCGACGGCAACATGCAGGAAGGCAGCTTCCGCTGCGACGCCAACGTCTCGGTACGCAAGCCCGGTGCGCCGCTGGGGACCCGCCGCGAGATCAAGAACCTCAACAGCTTCAAGTTCATGCAGCAGGCGATCGACTACGAGATCCGCTGGCAGATCGAGGAGATCGAGGAAGGCCGGCAGATCCAGCAGGCCACGGTGCTGTTCGACCCCGACACCGGCGAGACCCGCGCCATGCGCACCAAGGAAGACGCAGCCGACTATCGCTACTTCCCGGACCCCGACCTGCCGCCGCTGGCGATCGCCGCCGAGTGGATCGAGCGCGTACGCGCCGCGATGCCCGAATTGCCACGCGCCATGGCCGAACGCTACGTGCGGCAGCACGGCCTCTCGGAATACGACGCCGCGCAGCTCACGCAGAGCCCCGCCCTCGCCAGTTATTTCGACGCCGCCGTGGACGCCGGTGCCGCCCCCAAGCTCGCCAGCAACTGGATCACCGGCGAGATCGCCCGACGCCTGAACCAGCAGGACATCGCCATCACCGATGCCCCGGTCACCGCCGCGCAGCTCGCCAAGCTGATCCAGCGCATCAGTGACGACACCATCTCGAACAACGCCGCGCGCACAGTCTTCGACGCCCTCTGGACCGGCGAAGGCGAGGACGTCGACACCGTCATCGAAGCCAAGGGCCTCAAGCAGATGAGCGACAGCGGCGCCCTGGAAAAGATCATCGATGGCGTGCTGGCCACCAACCAGAAGAACATCGACGAATACCGCGCCGGCAAGGACAAGGCCTTCAACGCCCTCGTCGGCCAGGTCATGAAAGCCAGCCAGGGCAAGGCCAACCCCGCCCAGGTCAACGCCCTCCTCAAGGCAAAGCTCGGGTAAATCGGCCAGGTGCCCCGCGCAGCGCGGTCACCCTTCGCGAAACACCGCGGATCCGGCTCAGCCGGTCCGCCGGTGTTGCCTCCCGGCAGGGGGTAGGCGGCCACACGAAGTGGGCTAGCCTGGGGGCGAGCTTATTTGGCCGCCCAAAGGGGCTTCAGGCGCGCCTGTTCTTCGTCGAAGCGCGCATTCACGCGCTTCTTTTCATCCTCCTGCTCGCCGATGAAACGGTTCTGCACCGACACGCTTCTCGCGTTGTCGTCGACCTTGCGTCGGATCGAATCGGGCGCCTTGCTCGGGTCCTTCTTGTAGAACTCCAGCTCATCATCGATCCGCTTGCGCTCTTCGGCGAGTTCACCCAGCCGCTTCCTGGCCGCCTGGATCACCGCGTCGATCTGCACCAGTGCCTCGGCGCGCTCCCGGTCGTGCGCCACGGGCGTCGGGTAGCGGATCAGGAGCGCGCGTTCGCGCCGCCGCTCCTCCAACTGGCGGGCCGCGAGCAGTTGCGCCTGGCGGTCGCGCTCCTCCCGCTCGGCCTGTTCACGGGCCGTGTAGGTGGGTTCGATCTTGCGCCGCGTGGTGCCGCTGGGGTTCAGCTCGCGCTGTTCGCGATCGATGCAATCGGGAATCGGCCGGTCCGCGGTGATCGTGCGGCCCTTCGCATCGGTGCAGCTGTAGATGCTGGGGCCGGCGCCTGCCGCGGTGGTCGGCGGACGCGCGCTGGCCGGGGGTTGCTGTGCATGCACCACACCGGCCACAGCCAGCGAGAGCGCCAGGGATGCATACAGTGCTTGGGTTCTCGCCAACTTCAATCCTTCAGACAGGTTGCATCAGCCTGCGCCGTACCGGGCCCTGTACGCCAGCACTCCCTGGCGGTGGGCGCCCAGTTCGTCATCCGCGCGGCCTGAGAGGTACTGTAACAAGTCGTCAAGCGTTGCGATGGCAATCACGTGCATGCCGAGCTGATTGCGGACGTACTGCACAGCGCTGTGGTCAACGTCCACGCCGTTTTCGGTCGCTTTTTCCTGGCGATCCAGCGCGATGGCAACGGCGTGCGGCGTGGCGCCGGCGCCACGGATGGCGGCGATCGATTCGCGCACCGCGGTGCCGGCGGACATCACGTCGTCGACGATCAGCACCCGTCCCTTGAGCGGCGCGCCGACCAGCGTGCCACCTTCCCCGTGGTCCTTGGCCTCCTTGCGGTTGTACGCAAAAGGCACGTTGCGGCCGCGTCGCGCGAGTTCCGCAGCAACCGTGGCGCCCAGCGGGATGCCCTTGTAGGCGGGGCCGAAGATCATGTCGAACTCCAGGCCGCTCGCGATCAACCGGTCTGCATAGAATCCCGCGAGCCGCCCGAGCTTGGCGCCATCGTCGAACAGGCCCGCGTTGAAAAAATAGGGGCTCATGCGACCGGCCTTGGTCTTGAACTGGCCGAAACGCAGCACCCCCGACTCCAGCGCGAACTGCACGAATTCCTGTGCGAGCGCGCCGCCCTCTCCAATCTCTTCAGCCATGGGAATGTCCTTGTGTTCAAACTGACCAGCCTCAACCTCAACGGCCTGCGATCGGCAGCCACCAAAGGCGTTGCCGACTGGGTCGCCGAACTGGCGCCGGATTGTATTTGCATGCAGGAGATCCGGGTCCAGGCGAGCGACATCGAAGGCCGCTTCGAGGAGATGGCCGGCCTCAAGGGCCACTTCCACTTCGCGGAAAAGAAGGGCTACGCAGGCACCGCGATCTATTCGAAGCACGCGCCCAGCGACGTGGTCGTCGGCTGGGGCGACCGCGAGTTCGACGCCGAAGGCCGCTACCTCGAACTGCGCTTCGACACGCCGAAACGCAAGCTGTCGATCATCAGTTGCTACTTCCCGAGCGGCTCGTCGGGCGAAGAGCGGCAGGCGGCCAAGTTCCGCTTCCTGAAGGGCTTCTTTCCCCACCTGATCGCGCTGAAGCGCGAGCGCGACTTCATCCTGTGCGGCGACATCAACATCGCGCACAAGGAGATCGACCTGAAGAACTGGCGCGGCAACCAGAAGAACAGCGGCTTCCTGCCCGAGGAGCGCGCCTGGATGACCAACCTGCTCGACGCCGGCGCGGAGGGTGCCGGCCTGGTCGACGTCTACCGCATGCTGAAGCCCGACACCACCGACGAGGCCTACACCTGGTGGAGCAATCGCGGACAGGCCTACGCCAAGAACGTGGGGTGGCGGCTGGACTACCACCTCGCCACGCCGAAGCTCGCCAAGCTGGCTCGCAACGAATCGATCTTCAAGACCATCAAGTTCAGCGACCACGCGCCGATCACGGTGGACTACGACTTCAAGTTGTGAAGCGCGCCCGGCTCGCCCACTCCCGCTAGCGCGACAACGCCGGCAATGCCTTCACCAGGGTGTCGCTGAAGGAGCGCATGGCCTCGCTCTCGTGTGCACCCCGCTTGGTGATGCGATAGAAGTCCAGCTCCACCTTCGGCTTGACCAGCACGTCGGTGCGCACGCGGTGCCGCCGGCAGGCCGCCAGCGCGAAGGTCGGCATCACGGCGGTGCCGAATCCGGACTCGACCATCGAGATCAGCGTGCCGAAGAAGTTGAATGCCTGCCGCTGCGCATCGGCCCGGCCGATCGCGCCCAGGTGCACGTCGATGACCTTCTGGATCGGGTTGCTCTGCGGCAGGCCAATCAGTTCGGCCGAACGCAGCGCCGACCAGGGCGCGGTGCCGGTGGTGAGCGACGCCTGCTCCGACTCCGCCGCCGACACCCGCATCAGATGGAATCGCCCGACCGGCGCCCGATCCAGCCCCGGCGCGGCCTTGAAGAAGAATCCCAGCCCCATGTCGGCCTCGCCGCTCACGACCATCGTCTCGACGTCACGCAGGTCGGCATCGAACAGCTTGAGGCTGACCTTCGGATGGCTCTCGCGGAATTGGTGGAACACCTGCGGCAAGAGGTGGGATGACACCAGCGGCGTGGCGGCGATGCGCAGCGTCTGGCGCGCCTCGTCACCTTCGACGCCGAGCTGCGCGGTGACGTCGTCCAGGTCCGTCACGACCCGTTCGACCACCGGCAGCAGCCGCCGCCCCGCCGCGGTGAGGCTGACCATCCGCGTGGTGCGGTCGAAGAGGCGGCAGCCCAGTTGGCGCTCCATCTCGCGCACCAGCGTGCTCAGGCCGGCCTGCGTCATATGCGCCTGCTCGGCCGCGCGGGTGAAGTTGCCCATGCGCGCGACGTGCAGGAACGCGCGCATCTGACGGACCGACAAATTCATAAGACATCATGATAAATCCATACGACATCTAAATTTCCCAAATAACCAATGGCTTTGTCTAATCCGATCTCCTTGATACAGCACAAGAAGCGAAACCAAGACATGAGCCAACAAACCGAAGTGATCGTGCTGGGCGCCGGCATCGGCGGACTGACCCTGGCGTTGAGCCTGCACCAGGCCGGCATCGCGTGCCGGGTCCATGAAGCGGTGCCGGAGCTGAAGCCCCTCGGCGTGGGCATCAACCTGCTGCCGCATGCGGTGCGGGAACTGGGCGAACTCGGCCTGATGCCCGCGCTCGACGCGGTCGGCGTGCGGACCAGGGAGGCAGTGTTCTTCAATTCGCACGGCCAGTTGGTGTTTCGCGAAGCGGCCGGCACGGCGGCGGGCTACGACTGGCCCCAGTACTCGATCCACCGCGGCGACCTGCACACCGTGCTGCTCCAGGCGACGCGCGAGCGACTCGGCGCCGATGCCGTGGTGTGCGGCCATCGCTGCGCCGGCGTGGACCAGGACGACACGGGCGTCACCGCACGCTTCACCGCGCCTGACGGCTCGCTCCTGCCCAGCGTTCGCGGATCGATTGCCGTGGGCTGCGACGGCATCCACTCCGTGCTGCGCAAGCAGTTCTATCCGGAGGAAGGGGCGCCGCGCTACTCGGGCGTCAACATGTGGCGCGGCACCGCCGTGCACAAGCCCTTTCTGTCGGGCGCGAGCATGGTGCGCGCCGGCTGGCTCGACCAGGGCAAGATGGTGATCTACCCGATCCGCGACAACGTCGACGGCGAAGGCAACCAACTCATCAACTGGGTCGCCGAGATCCACGCAGCGCAACCGGCGCTCCAGGACTGGAGCCGCCCCGGCCGGCTCGAGGACTTTCTCCCGGCCTTCGAGGACTGGCACTTCGACTGGCTCGACGTGCCGGCCCTGATCCGCTCCTCCGACGCGATCCTCGAATACCCGATGGTCGACCAGGACCCGCTGCCGAAGTGGACCCATGGCCGGCTCACGCTGCTGGGCGATGCGGCCCATCCGATGGTGCCGCGCGGCTCGAACGGCGCGGGGCAGGCCATCATCGACGCCCGCTATCTCGCGGGCGCGTTGCGCAAGCTGGGCGTTGGCCAGGCGGCGCTGGAGGACTACGACCGAGTGCGCGTGAAGACGACCACCCAGGTCGTGCTGACCAATCGCAGCAATCCCCCCGACGCGATCCTGCGCGAAGTGTTCGAGCGCTCCGGCGGCCGGCGCTTCGACCGGCTGGAAGAGTTCGTGACGCAGCAGGAATTGCAGGCCATCTCCGACAACTACAAGCAGGTGGCGGGCTACGACCCGGCGGCGTTGAAGTCGCGGCCCTCCTATCTTTGAAGAGACGCCTTCCCAGAACGATAAGGAGACACCCTTGCGCCCATTCAAAAAGATCCTGGCCGCCGTTGCCGTGGCCGCCACCACCATGGCCGCGCACGCGTGGCCTGACCAGCCGATCACGCTGGTGGTGCCCTACACGCCCGGCACGGGCATCGACCTGATCGCGCGACAGTTGTCCGTGCGGCTGCCCGCCGCGCTCGGCCAGCCGGTGATCGTCGACAACGTGCCGGGCGCCAGCGGCAACATCGGCAGCGAGAAGGTGGCCCGCGCCAAACCCGACGGCAACACGCTGATGGTGCAGGTCAACACGCTGGTCATGAACAAGGGCCTCTACAAGTCGCTCGCCTACGACCCCGTCGCCGACTTCGCGCCCGTCTCGCTCACTTCCTGGGGCACGCTGCTGCTGGTGACCAATCCCAACGTGCAGAAGACCACGTCGGTCGCCCAGATGGTCGCGGCCGCGAAGGCCGAGCCCGGCAAGCTGACCTATGCGACGCCCGGCGTCGGAACCCCTCACCATCTTTCGATGGCCCTGCTGATGCAGAACACCGGCACCGAGATGCTCCACGTGCCGTACAAGGGGACCGCGGGCGCGGTGACGGACCTGCTGGGCGGCCGCATCGACTACATGTTCCTGCCGGTGCACGTGGCGCTGCAGCACATCCAGGCCGGCAAGCTCAGGGCCATCGCGACCGGAAGCGACAAGCGCCTGCAGCAGTTGCCCGACGTGCCGACGCTGGCCGAAGCCGGCATCAAGGGCGGCAACGTCGACATGTGGTACGGCGTACTCGCGCCCAAGGGAACGCCGCCGGCAGTGGTCGCACGCCTCAACAAGGAGATCGGCGCGATCCTGAAGCTGCCCGACGTCGCGACCGCCTTCGAGGCGCAGGGCATGGTGCCGGCGTCGTCCACGCCCGAGGAATTCGGCGCCCTGATCCAGAAGGACGCAAAGCGTTGGGCGGACGTGGTTCAGCGCGGCGGCATCACCGCGGACTGAAGCTAGCTCCCCGGCACCCGCGCGCGGCCCGCATGACGCGCCATGTGCACCTGGTGCAGCGTGATCTTTCGCACCTCGGACTGGCTGGTCTCGATGTGCGCGCGCAGCAGCATGGCGGCCTGATCGCCGCGGTTGGCGCGGATCGCCTTCAGGATCTTGGCATGCTCGTCGTAGGTGGCGTCGATGCGCGGCTGCTTGGTGAAGTCGAGCCGGCGGATGATGCGGATGCGGTCCGTCACATCGCGATGCACGCGCGCCATCTCGGCGTTGCCGGCGGCGGCGACGAGCGAGCAATGAAACTCCTCGTCCCACTGCGCCACCTGCACGGTGTCGGCGCTGCGCAACGCTGCCGGCACCAGCCAGATGCCGGCCAGCGCTTCGACCAGGCTGCGATCGACGCGGTGGTCGCTTTCGCAGAGCCGGTGCACAGCCGTGGTCTCCAGCACCATGCGCAGGTCGTAGAGTTGTTCGAACTGGTCGAAGTCGAAGGGCAGCACGCGCCAGCCGCTGCGAAACAGCACTTCGACAAAGCCTTCCTGCTGCAGCCTGAACAGCGCCTGCCGCACCGGCGTGCGCGAGACGCCGAGCCGTTCGCTGATTTCGTTCTCGGTGAACCGGTCGCCTGGCACCAGGCTGAACTCGGCCACGTCGCGCTTGAGTTGGGCGTACACCTGATCGGCTCGCGTGCGGAACGCGGGATCCGGAGCCGCGGGGTCGGCGGGGACGGGAGGAAATCGGACAGAGGACACGAGGGGGATGTTAGTGCTTGCCGAGCGCAGCCAGAAGTGCGGCACTCGGCGCGGTCCAGCCGACGATGGCACCCTGGGCGCGGATCATCTCGACGGCGGCTGCCTTGAAGGCGGGAAAGTAGCTCTCGGTGCAGTCTTCCAGCAGCAGGCAGTCGTAGCCGCGGTCGTTGGCTTCGCGCATGCTGGTCTGCACGCAGACTTCGGTGGTCACGCCGCCGAACAGCAGATGCGTGATGCCGCGCCGCTTCAGCATCTCGTGCAGGCCGGTGGCGTAGAAGGCGCCTTTGCCGGGCTTGTCGACAACGATCTCGCCTTCGATCGGTGCGAGCGCGTCGATGATCTGGTTGCCCGGTTCACCCATCACGAGGATGCGCCCCATCGGCCCTGCGTCGCCGATGCGCAAGGTCGGATTGCCGCGATTGCGCTTGGCGGGTGGACAGTCCGAAAGATCGGACTTGTGCGCCTCGCGCGTGTGGACCACCAGGCCGCCTGCTTCCCGCCAGGCTTCCAACGTCCTTTTCGTGGCGGGGACGATGGCTTCGAGCAGCGAGACATCGTTGCCCAGGGTTTCGCCGAACCCACCCGGTTCGATGAAGTCCCTCTGCATGTCGATGAGGACCAAGGCGGTCTTTGCCGGATCGAATTCGTAGGGGAAGGGGTTGGCTTCTAGTTGCATGGATGGCTTTCGTTCGGCATCGGCCGAAGGCGGAAAAAGGGCCGCGCGTATCCGAGCGAAGCGAGTTTGCGCGGACCCCGCCTGAAGCGAGCACCGCAAGGGAGCCCGAAGGGCCGGCGCAGCGGGGTCGCCCAGCCGGCGCCGCCTGCCGGGCACCCCCCATGCGGCAGCAACCGACTCATGCAGCCACCGCAGAGTGATCCCCGCCCCCCATGTGCGCCCCCAGCACGTGTCTCTCGGCGGTCGCGGCAGCGGTCTCGAACACCACGCGCCCTTCGCTCATGACAACGATGCGATCCGCCATCTCCAGCAGTTCATCGAGGTCCTCGCTGATCAGCAGGACAGCCCCGCCCCGCGCCCGCACCTGCACGATGCGGCTGTGGATTTCCGCGACAGCCGCGAAATCCAGCCCGAACACGGGATTCGCCGCGATCAGCACATTGATGTCACCGGCCAGTTCGCGCGCAAGCACCGCGCGCTGCACGTTGCCACCGGAGAGCGAGCGAATCGGCGCGCCTTCCCCCTGTGTCTTGACCCCGTACTCGGCAATCCACTCGCGCGCCCTGCTGCGCCACAGGGGGAAGTTGAGTACCCCGGCACCGAATGCCTTCCAAGCCAACGGTGGTTGATCGAAATCCCGCAACGCCATGTTCTCCGCGACGCTCAGGTCACCGACACAGGCATTGCGCAACGGCTCCTCGGGAAGGCTGCGAACCTTCAGGCGCCGGTTCTCCTCGCGCCGCGCGGCATAGGGCTCGCCCATCACCGTCACCTGCCCGGCCAGCCTCGGCCGCTGGCCCACCAGCGCCTCCACCAGCTCGCGTTGACCATTGCCCGAGACACCCGCCACGCCCAGGATCTCGCCCGAGCGCACGCTGAGACTCAGGTCATGCACCGCCAGCGTTCCCCGATCGCCCTGCGCCTGCAGTCCTTCGACTCGCAATGCAATGGGCGCATCCGCGGCCGTGTCGTTCATCGCGTGCAACGCGCGGCCGACCGGTGCCGCCGTATCGCCTTCGGGCGGCGGCGCCTCGCCCTCACCCATCATGGCCGCGGCGAGCCTGGCGGGATTCGTCTCGGAGACCTTGCAGTGGTGCACCGCCTTGCCACGGCGCAGGACCGTCACGCTGTCGGCATACGACATCACCTCCCGGAACTTGTGCGTGATGATCAGCACCGTGCACAACCCGCTGCGCGCGAACTCGCGCACGTGCCCCAGCACCTCGTCGGCCTCCTGCGGCGTCAGGACCGAGGTCGGCTCGTCCAGGATCAACAGGCGCGGCTTCAGGTAGAGCTGCTTCAGCAACTCCAGCTTCTGCTTCTCGCCCGCAGCCAGTTCGGACGGCCGCATGTCGAGGTCCAGGCTGAAGGGCGTCGTCGCCAGAAACCGCGTGAGCTCGGCGCGCGTCGTCTTCCAGTCGATCACCGCCGGCGTCTTGCCGCCGGCCAGCAACAGGTTCTCCGCGACCGTCATTCCCGGCGCCAGCGTGAAGTGCTGGTAGACCATGCCGATGCCCAGCGCGCGCGCGACGATCGGGTTCGCGATGTCCTGCTCGCGGCCGTCGATCAGGATGCTCCCCTCCTCGGCGCGCTGGAAGCCTGCCACGCACTTCACCAGCGTGCTCTTGCCCGCGCCGTTCTCGCCGAGCAGCGCGTGCACCGTGCCGGGTTCGACATGCATCGTCACCCGGTCCATCGCCGTGAAAGTGCCGAAGCGCTTGGTCAGCTCGTAGGTGTCCAGCGCCAGCGCGCCGGTGGTGGGAGGGAGCGGGTCGACCGGGGCGATCATGTGCGGGACCTCTCCGTCCTAAAACGCCGACAGCGCGTCGAGCAAGGCACCCGAGGGCGCATGCGCACCGAACACGCCGCCCTGCATGGTGATCATCTTGAGCGCCGCGAGATGGTTGCCATGGTCGGTCGCCGCCGTGCAATCCGACAGCAGCAGACACTCGAACCCGCGGTCGTTGGCGTCACGCATCGTCGTGTGCACGCACACGTCGGTCGTGATGCCGGCCAGGATCAGGTTCTCGATGCCGCGGGTGCGCAGCACCAGTTCGAGGTCCGTTGCGTAGAACGATCCCTTGCCCGGCTTGTCGATGACGACTTCACCGTCGAGCGGCGCGAGCGCAGGGATGATTTCCCACCCCGGCTCGCCGCGAACCAGGATGCGCCCGCACGGCCCTGCGTCGCCGATGCCAACGCCCTCGGCACCGATCTGCCGCGAACGCCAGCGCTTGTTGGCCGGCAGGTCGGCGAGATCGGGGCGATGCCCCTCGCGCGTGTGGATGATGTGAAAGCCCAGCGGCCGCAACCGCGCCAGCGTGCGCGCAATCGGCTCGATCGGCGCCTGCACCAGCGAGAGGTCGTAGCCCATCACATCGACATACCCGCCCTTGCCGCAGAAGTCCGTCTGCATGTCGATCACGATGAGCGCGGTGTTGTCGGGCCGCAGCGCGCCGTTGTAGGGCCACGGGTACGGGTTGGCGGCGACGAAGCACTCGGGTGGCGTTGTGGAAGCACTCATGGGTCGGCAGTTCAACGTGTGGACGAAAGCTCGCCGGGACTTCCTGCGGCCACGCTGCCCGGCTTGCACGTCAGCACGAGGATAACGAGCGTGAGCACATAGGGCACGGTGTTGAAGAGGTGATACCCCCAGCCCACGCCGATCGATTGCAGCGCGGGACCGATGGCGCCCGCGCCGCCGAAGAGCAGCGCCGCGCCGATGCATCGCAGCGGGCTCCAGCGCGCAAAGATCACCAGCGCCACCGCAATCAGGCCCTGCCCGCTGGAGATGCCTTCGTTCCAACTGCCCGGATAGAACAGGGTGAGCGATGCGCCTCCCAACCCTGCGATGAAGCCGCCCGCCGTGGTGGCCGCGACGCGCAAACCGGCGACGGAGTAGCCCAACGCGCGCGTCGCGTTCGCCGAATCGCCGGCCATGCGCACGAGCAGGCCGGCGCGCGTGCGCGCAAAGCCCCACCACAGCAGCACCGCGAGCGCGATGCCGACGGGCACCAGCGAATTCACCTGCAGGGCCGAGCGGATGACCGGGTTGTCGCTCCAGTTGCCCAGCGGGATCGCCGGCAGTTGCGGCGCCTGTGGCTGGATCAACGGCTTGCCCAGGTAGAACGCAAGACCAGTTCCGAACAGCATCAGCGCGATGCCGGTCGCGACGTCGTTAACCCGGTCGAGCGAACACAGCAGGCCGTGCAGCAAGGCCAGCGCCGCGCCAACCATGCCGCCGATCAGCACGCCCAGCCATGCCGATCCGGTGAGCCATGCGCCGCCGAAAGATGCCATCGCCGAGAGCACGAGCACGCCTTCGAGGCCGAGGTTGATGCGGCCCGATTTCTCGGTCAGGCACTCGCCCAGGCTCACGAAGAGAAAGGGCGCCCCGACGCGCAAGGCACCGCCGACGATGCCGGCAATCAGCGCGATCCATTGGTCGGCGGTCATTGCGCGACCTCCTTCGCCAACGGCGCGGACTGTGCGACAAGGGGCGCGCGGTTCTTGAACAGCGCCTTCCAATCGATCATGCGCAAGCCTTCGCTCGCCAGAATCAGCACGAAAGCCATCCCCTGCAGCACCAGCACCGACGCGTCGGGCAGGCCGAGCCGCCTTTGCAGCAGGCTGCCTGCGGCGCCGAAGCCGCCGAACAGGATCGCGACGGGAATCACCGCCACCGGGTTGTGACGCGCGATGAACGACACCAGAATGCCCGCGTAGCCATAGCCCGCGATCAGCGACGCATTGGCGTTGGTATGGACTGCCGCCACCTCCACCGCACCGGCGACACCGGCACAGGCGCCGCCCAGACCGCAGGCCGCGAGGATGAGCCGGTTGGCCGGCAGGCCGACCAGTTGCGCGGTGCGCGGATTGCCGCCGACCACGCGCACCGAGAAGCCCGAAGCGGTCGCCCTCAGCCACAGCCCCGACACCAGGCACGCGACCACGCCGATCACCAGCCCCCAATGCACATCGGAACCGCCGATGCCGCCGATCGCCAGCCCGTCCGCGAGCGAGCGCGTCGCGGGTTTGTTGAGGCTGGCCGGATCACGCAGCACCCCTTCGACCAGGTGCTTGAAGAGGCCGATCGCGACATACGCGAGCAACAGGCTGCTGATGGTCTCGTTGATGCCGCGGTATTGGCGAAGCCATCCCGCGAGCGCGATCCACGCGGCACCGGCGACCGCGCCCGCGATGCACAGCGCCACCGTGCCTGCCATATGGGCAGGCAGCGGCAAGAGGTACGGCAATGCAGCGCAGGCCAGGCCGCCCAGCACGACCGCGCCCTCACCGCCGATGATCACCAGGCCCGCGCGCGCAGGGATCGCGACGCACAGCGCCGTGAGCATCAACGGCGCCGCCCGCTGCAGCGTGTTCTGCCAGGAGAACCAGTCGCCGAACGCACCCTTGAAGAGGATGACCCACACCTCCAGCGGGCTCACGCCGGCGAACCAGACGAACACGCCGAACAGGAGCAGCGCCGCCGCGATGGCGAACACTGGCAGTGCGATTTCTCGCAGGGTGTTTCGCATGATGATGGCCTTGGTCAGTCAGTACTGCCGCAGCCCCTTCCGGGAATGCCGCGGCGGGTGAACCACTTCATCCGATGGAGCCGACCACACCCTCGACCAGGTAGTTCATCTTCTCCAACTCCAGGTCCGTCTGCTTGAGCGTCTTGCCACCCGCGATCACGACCGCGCCCTTGTTGTCCTTCAGCGGGCCGCTGAAGATGTCGAAGGTGCCGGCGAGCATCTTGGCCTTGATGTCGTCAGCGTTCTTCTTGGCCGCGTCGGTCACCATCGGGCCGTAGGGCGACATCTTCACGTAGCCTTCCTTCAGGCCACCGCGGAGGAAATTCGGATGCGGCTTGCCGGTCTGCGCCGCCTCGACGACGGTCTTGTACGCCGTGAGCCAGTTCCATTCAGCGCCGGTGAGGTACGCGTTGGGAGCCAGCTTGGCCTGGCTCGCGTGGTAGCCGCACACCATCTTGCCGCGCTTGGCGGCCGTCTCGACGATCACCTTCGGGCCGTCGACGTGCATCGTGAACACATCGCAGCCCTGGTCGGCGAGGCTGTTGGTTGCCTCTGCCTCCTTGACCGCCATCGACCAGTCCCCCGTGAAGATCACGCTGCAAGTGATGCCGGGCTTCACCGAGCGTGCGCCCATCGTGAAGGCGTTGATATTGCGCAGCACCTGCGGGATCGGCTTGGCCGCGACGAACGCAATCTTGTTGCTCTTCGTCATGTGGCCGGCGATCACGCCGTTGAGGAACTGGCACTCGTCGATGTAGCCGAAGAAACTGCCCACGTTCTTGGGATGCTTGCCTTCGGTCCAGAGACCCCCGCAATGCGAGAAGCGCACATCCGGATTCTTCGGCGCCACGGCCAGGATGTGCGGATCGAAATAGCCGAAGGACGTGGGAAAGAGCAGTCCCGCGCCGTCCTGCGCGATCATGCCGGTCATGGTCTTCTGCACGGCCGCGGTCTCGGGCACGTTCTCTTCCTCGACCACCTTGATGCCGGGCAGCTTCTTCAATTCGGCCGCGGCCTGCGCATGTGCCTGGTTGTAGCCGTAGTCGTCGCGCGGGCCGACGTAGATCACGCCGACCGTCAGCGGCTTCTGCGCGCTGGCGAGGGCACTCCATCCACCCAGCGTGGTGGCGGAGGCCAGTGCTGCAAGGGACTTGAGGGAATCGCGACGATTGAACTGGCTCATGCTGCTGCTCCTGAAGATGTGGGAGGGTTCGGAGGCCGGGTAGTCCTGTCTTGGATACAAGACGGTGTGCATAAACCGTACCAGCGCAAATCGACGGTTTTGGCGAAGAAATCAGCCGATCAGGCTCACATGCGCGGCCACGACGCGCCAGCCTTGGGCGGTGCGCATCCATGTCTGGCTCTGGCGCCCCGTCTTTGTGCTTCCCTCGCGACGGAATTCGACGTTGGCGGTGGCGAAATCGTGGCCGAAGGTCGTGATGACGGTGCGCAGGATCTCGCGCGCCAGGCCCTGCGATGGGCGCGATGCACGAAAGGCCTGGATCTCCTGGTAGCCGTAGAGGTTCTCGGTGGCGCCATAGCGCAAGGTGTGCGGGCTGTTCCAGAACAGCTCGTCGAGGATCTCGACCTTGTTGTGGACGAGTGCATCTTCATAGCGCTCGAAGGCGGCCGTCACTTCGGCCAACACTTCGGGCAGATTGATGGGGGTGTTCATCGCTTCCTTTTGTCAGAGCGCGGCCACCGGCGCTTGCACCACGCCGGCCGCTTCGAGTGCGGCGGCGACGCGCAGCACGAGGTCTTCTCTCCAGGGCGCGGCAATGACCTGCACGCCGATCGGCAGGTCCGGGTGGGCGCCCCACACCGGCACGGCGCAGACCGGCAGGCCGATGCACGAGATGGGTTGGGTCAGCACGCCCATGCTGGGGCGCACGGGCAGGCGCTGGCCGTTGATCTCGAACCATTCGGCGCCGATGGGCGTCGCCGCGCAGGGCGTGGCGGCGGCGAGCAGCACGTCGAATCGCTCGAACAGCCGCCCGACCTGCTCCGCGTAGAGCCGCCGCACACGCTGCGCACGCGCAATCCACGCAGCCGGAAGCAGCGCACCGGCGAGAAACCGGTCGCGCGACAAAGGCTCGAAGTCTTGGGCGCGAGTGCGCAGGTCCGGCAGGTGCAGTGCGGCGCCTTCGGAATTGGTGATGAGGAAGGCCGCTGCACGCCCGGCCTCGACCATCGGCAGCTCGACCGTCTGGCTCGCGCCCAGGGCCTGCGCGACGGCGTCGACGGCGGTCAGCGCCTCGGGTTGGGCGCGTTCGCGAAAGTAGCCGCCGAGCACACCGATGCGCAGCCCTTGCAGGCCGCGTCCGATGGCGGGCGTCACCGGCTCGACCGCGCGTTGCGCGCAGCCGGGATCGTGCAGGCCGGCGGTTTCCGGTCCCTGCATCAGGTCATAGGCCAGCGCGAGATCGCGCACCGAGCGCGCGAAGGGACCCAGGTGATCGAGGCTCGACACGAAGGGATAGCTGCCCGTGCGCGGCAGGCGGCCGAAAGTGGGCTTGAGGCCGAACACGCCGCACAGCGAGGCCGGCACGCGGATCGATCCGTTGGTGTCCGAACCCAGCGTCAGCGGCACCTGCCCCGCGGCCACCGCGGCGCCGGAGCCGCCAGACGACCCACCGGCAATGCGCGACAGATCGTGCGGGTTGTGCGCCGCGCCGACGTGGCTGTTTTCGGTGGTGAAGCCGTAGGCGTACTCGTCCATGTTGAGCGCGCCGACCAGCACGGCGCCGGCGTTTTCGAGCCTGCGGACCAGCTCGGCATCGCTGCGCGCCGGGGAGCTCTCGCGCTCGATCTTCGAGCCGGCCAGCGTCGGCAGGCCCGCGATGTCGAACAGGTTCTTCACCGCGAAGGGCACGCCGAGCAGCGGCAGTTCGCGCGTGCGAGCGCCCCTGTCCGAGAACAGCGAGGCATCGATTTGTGCAGCCCGCCGCAGCGCGCGCTCACGGACCACGTCGGTGAAGGCGTTCACCCGACCGTTCGTCGCCTCGATGCGATCCAGGCTGGCCTGAACAAGCGCTACGGCGCTGACTGCCTTGGACTGCACGGCGGTCGCCATGGCGCAGCCATCCTTCAGGAGCAGGGCCGCGATGGCGTCCGGCGCGGCGCTCATGCTTCATGCTCCCTTGGCGTGACCGGCGTGAAGTTCACCGCCGACTCGTCGTGCGGGCCGAGCGGCACGGCCTCCACGAGCGCGGCGAACTCCGCGGCCAACCCGAAGAAGCGCACGACGCCGGGACGGTGGTCGGGCCGCAAGCGCAGGCCCAGGGCAGCCGAGGTGGCATCCACATGGGATTCGATCTGTGCGGGCGTCATGCCATCCTCCGATCCGCTAAGCGTCAATTGGCGGGCGACTGGCGGCGAAGCCATGCCCGTCCGGGAAACACCGCGGAACCGGCTCCGCAGGTCCGCTGGTGTTGCCCCCCTGCAACCGGGTGGGCGGCCACATGAAGTGGGCAAGCCTGGGGGTGTGCCATATTCATCGGCGCACTTCGCGCTGGAAGATTTCCAGGCTCAGCTTCTTCATGCTGACGAAGCTTGCCGAACTCAGCGTCTCCAGCGTGCGCGGTCGCGCATCGCCGTAGTCCAGGATCTCCGCCACCTTGGTCGGCCGCTTGGTCAGCAGCAACACCTGGTCGGCCAGGTACACGGCCTCCTCCAGGTCGTGCGAGACCAGCAGCATCGTCGTGCCGGTCTGCATGAACACTTCCTGCAGCTTCTCGCGGATGAAGAGCGTCATCTCGAAGTCGAGCGCCGAGAAAGGCTCGTCGAGGAACAGCACCTCCGGATTCGGCGCCAGCGCGCGCATGATCGAAGCGGTCTGCTGCTGCCCGCCCGACAATTCGTAGGGATAACGCTTGAGGTCGAACTTGACGTCGAAGGAAGCCACGAGCTCCTGCATGCGCCGGTCCACCTCGGCCTTGGAACGACCTTCGAGCTTCAGCGGATAGGCGATGTTGTCGATGGTGCGCATCCACGGGAACATCGCCTCGCGGTAGTTCTGGAACACGTACCCGATCTTGGTGTCCTTGAGCGACTTGCCGTCGAACAGGATCTCGCCCGAGTCGATCGGGATCAGCCCCGCGATCATGTTGATCAGCGTCGACTTCCCGCAGCCGTTCGGCCCGAAGACCGAAACGATCTTGTGCTTGGGGATGTCGAGGTCGAAGTTCTCGTAAAGCGGCCAGCCCGCGAAGTACTTGGTAAGTCCCCGGATGGTGATGTGCGTGCCGGCCGGGCCGGGCGTGAAGACGGGCTTGGGCACGTCGGCATAGACGGGCCCGTTGATGACGTTGTCGACGGCTCTCATCGTCCGCTCCAGTGCACGATGCGGCGCTCGGCCAGCAGGAAGAGGATGTTGAGCGCATAGCCGAGCGCGCCGGCCGCGAGGATGGACGCGTACATGTCCTTCACGTTCATCACCTGCTGCGAGTTGATGATGCGGTGGCCGAGGCCGCTGTCGGAGCCGATGAACATCTCGGCCACGATCACGATCACGAGCGCCATCGACACCGCCGAACGCAGGCCGACGAAGCTCGGCTGCAGGCTTTCCCACACCAGCACGTCGCGGAAGATCTGCCAGCGCGATGCGCCCATCACCTTGGCCGCCATCACGCGCTGCTTGCGCGCGTTCATCACGCCGTAGGCGCTGTTGAACACCACGATGAGCAGCGCGCCGAAAGCCGCGATCGCGACCTTGTTGACGTCCGACACGCCGAAGATCATCAGGAACAGAGGGATGAGCGCGGAGGATGGCGTGGAGCGGAAGAAGTCGATCAGGAACTCGACACTGCGATAGGCCTTCTCGTTGCTGCCGAGCAGCACGCCGAGCGGCACGCCGACGATGGCTGCGATGAGGAAGGCCTGCAGCGTGCGCCAGACGGTCACCGCGAAGTCGGTCAGCAGCGGACCGCCCGCCAGGCCAGACAGCAAGGTGCCAATGGTGTCCGCCGGCATCGGAAGGAGGATCGCCTTGATGAAGCCCAGCCGGACAGCCAGGTCCCAGACGATGAACAGCACGACCGGGCCGATGAAGGGCAGCGCCTTGACCCAGTGCGATTCGCGTGGCGGCGCAGAGGCCGCTGTGGCGGCCGGCGGTGCCCAGGGTGCGGCGCCCGATGACGCGGGAGTGCTCATGTCCTTACCCCTTGTAGAGCATCGAGTCGACCATCAGGCGCGACGAGAAGATGCCTTTTTCCGAGAACAGGTCGAAGAACTTCTGGAAGTGCGCCACGTCGGCCGGCGTGAACTCGTTGTACATGGTGTAGGCCGCCAGCGGCACTTCGCCGGTGAGCGGGCCTTCGATGGCGGTGTAGCCCTTCAGGTACTGGCGAGCGTCGTTCGGCTTGCTGCGCACGTAGGCCACGCCCTGGCCGTAGGCAGTGATGAACTTCTTCGCGGCGTCGGGGTTCTTCTTGATGAACGCCGAGGTCAGGGAAGCCGAGCCGCCGAACCACGGCGCCATCGGATCGCCCAGCACGTATTTGGCGATCACGCCCGCCTCCAGCACTCGCGTGCTGCCGTTGAGGCGGCCGATCGTGCCGGTGGGCTCCAGGGTGTAGCAGCCGTCGACCTGCCCGGCAGCCAGCGCGGCGACGTGCTGGCCGATCGGCAGTTCGACGACCGTGGCGCCGGTCGCACCGCCGCGCTCCAGCACGGTCTTGGCCAAGGTCACGTTCTGGATGCCGGGGCCGGACGCAACGCGCTTGCCCTTGAGATCGGCCATGGTCTTTGCGGTGCTGGCCGTCGGCACCAGCATCTCGTCGAGCACGTTCTTTGCGTTGCTCGGGTTGGAACAGAAGATCTTGAAGCTGCCCGGCGCGGCGATTTCGCCGATCGCGATATTGGCCGAACCCGTGCCGTTGGCGCTTCCGTCGCAGCGTTCGGACAGCATGGCTTCCATGATCTGCTGCGCGCCGGCGAAGCGCTGCACTTCGACATCCAGGCCGGCGCTCTTGAAGTAGCCCTGCTCCACGGCGGCATAGAACGGCAGCCCCGCGGCGATGGGCCAGTAGCCGATACGGATCTTCGTCGCCGCCTGTGCACGCACGAGCGCCGGTGCCGCGATCACGGCCAGGCCGGCCGCACCCGCCTGGAGCACCTGACGCCGCGAGGCCGGCACTGCGATGGAAGGCGATGAGTCTTTGAAGGCCATTGATTACTCCGGAGGGTTCTTGAAATGACAGGTCTTGATTGGCTCAGGCGGCCTGCGCAGCACGCGAAGCGATGTACGCCCGCCACCCGCCGAGACGCGTGATGTCGTCGGCGCCCGCAACCGCGAGCGCTTCGCACAGGAAGCCCTGCACGCTGCTGCCGTCGGCCAGCGTGAGGCTGCCGATGCCCAGCGGCGCTGGAATGAGAGCGACGAAACTGCCGTACTGAGTGATCGGCATCTCCCAGATCTCCAGCGCAATCGCTGCGCCCTCGCCGGGCTGTACGCGCAGCAGGCCGGGCTTGGGCGGTACGGTGCCGGGCAAGGCATAGAGCCGGTACAGCGGTGCGGTGTGCGTGGCGGCCAGGAGCCGCGCTCCACGATCGGTCAACTGCGAATTGAGCGGCATGCCCGACAGATGCGCGCCGACCACCGCCACCTTGACTGTCTGCGCGGCCGCAATGACTGCCAGCGATTCGGCCGCCGGCATCGGCTCGCCCGTCGCACCGAGCGGCAGCCCGGTCGCGTGATGGAAGCGCTGCCCGAGTTCGGCAAGTTGCAAGTCGCTGCCGCAGCGGCCGATCATCGTGATGCCGAAGGGCAGCCCGTCCTCTCGCAGACTGGCCGGCACGGAGATCGCCGCGTAGTCGAGCAGGTTCACGAAGTTCGTGTACTCGCCGAGATTCCGATTGAGTGCGACCGGGTCGGCCTGCATCGCCTCGATCGTGCAATGCGTCGGTGCGGTCGGCACGAGCAGGAGGTCGATGTCGCCCCACATGGCAGTGGCACGCTGGCCGAGTGCTTGCAACTGGATGCGTGCGTCGACGAAGTCGGAGGCGCTGTAGTCGCGGCCCTTCGCGAGGATGCTGCGCACGGGCTCGACCACGTCGGCTTCATGCGCGTCGAAGAACTCGCGCACGGCAGCGTAGCGCTCGGCGACGAGCGCACTGTCGTAGAGCAGTGCGGCGGCCTCGGCCAGCGGCGCGTAGTCGATCGCGACCGGTGTGCCGCCGAGCGCCTTCATCTGCTCGATGGCGCGGTCAAAGGCAGCGGCCGACTGGCTGTCGCCGAAGAAGCGCAGCGCCGTCGGCACGCCGAAGCGGAAGCTTGCGGGGAAGGGCTGTGTCGCGAGCGAGAAGCTGCGCGAGTACGGGTCTTCCGCGTCGAAGCCCATTGCGGCCTGCAACACGCGAGCCGCCATGCCCACAGTGCGCGCGAAGATCGACACGCAATCCACGCTCTGCGCGGCCGGCACCACGCCTCGGGCGCTGAGCAATCCGCGCGACGGCTTGATGCCGACGATGTTGTTGAGCCCCGCGGGCACACGGCCAGAGCCCGCCGTGTCCGTACCCAGTGCGAAATCGACCTGTCCGGTCGCCACCGCATAGGCCGACCCCGAACTCGATCCGCCCGACACATAGCGCGCATCGAAGCTGTTCGGCACCGCCCCATAAGGCGAGCGCGTGCCGTTGAGGCCGCAGGCGAACTGGTCGAGATTGGTCTTGCCCAGCAGATCCGCACCGGCATCGAGCAGCCGCTGCACCACGTACGCATGCTCGGTCGGCGTGCGCGCAAAGGCAGGGCAGGCGGCGGTGGTGGGCACGCCGGCGACGTCGATGTTGTCCTTGACGGCAAAGCGAAGACCCGCGAGCGGCCCCGCGCCGGCGCCACGCAGCGGCGACTCCAGCCGGACGATCCACGCCGCCGCAGCCAACTCCTTCAACGAGGTCTTGGGCCCGCGCTCGGACAAGCCCCTTTCATGCACCATCATCAAGCATCCTGTCTTGTGTACAAGATGACATGCAAAGGATGTGCCAACGGGGGTCGCCGTCCGACCCTGCAGGTTCGTGATCGACGACACCCGAGCGTTCGGGCGTCGCGTTGCGTCAGCCGCGCCGGCTGGCCTGGTACAGGCCCTCGACCTTCGGCACGTTCGCCTGCAGCACCTTGATGCGGTCCGGTCCGCTCGGATGCGTCGAGAGGAAGCCAAGTGCGCCCTCGCTCTTCGAAGCCTTCGCCATCTTGGTCCACAGCGACACCGAAGCCTTCGGGTCGAAACCCGCACGAGCCGCCAGTTCGAGCCCGACCAGGTCGGCGTCGGTCTCGTCGCTGCGGCTGAACTTCAGCGTGATGAGCTGCGTGCCGGCGCGGGCCGCCAGGTCGCCGGCCTGGCCCAAGCCGAGCAACTGCGCGGTGATCGACAGCACCGCCCCGGTTCCCGCGTTCTTCGCAAGCCGCGCCCGCGCATGCTCGCGCAGTGCGTGCGCCATCTCATGGCCCATGACCATCGCGACTTCATCGTCGCTGAGCTTCAACTGGTCGAGGATGCCGGTGAAGAAGGCGATCTTGCCGCCCGGCATGCAGAAGGCATTGATCTGCTTGCTGCCGATCAGGTTGACTTCCCACTTCCAGGACGCCGCGCGCGGATTCCACTGGGGGGTGAAGGGAATGATCTTCCCGGCGATGGCGCGCAGCCGCTGCGATTGGGCATTGCCGTCGGGAGCGAGCGCGCCCTTTGCACGGGCTTGCGCCAGAAGCTGGTGATATTGCTGGACGCCGGCCTGCTCGACGTTCTCCGCCGGGACGATGTTGCGCGCCATCGACGCCTCGCCGACGTCAACCTGCGCCAGTGCAGGTGCGGCCACGGCGGCGCCCGCCGCGAGCAGGAATGCACGCCGACCGTGCGGAAGACCGGAACGAAACTCGCAGAGGAAACACATGCGGGAATAATAAGGAGCCCCAACGACATTTGTTCAATGCCCGCACCATCGGCTGACGAAGCCCCACCTTCCCTGCCCTGGCGCGACGCGCTCAAGGTCTATCTCGAACCTGCGACGCTGCGCATGCTGGCGCTGGGCTTTTCCGCGGGACTGCCGCTGCTGCTGGTGCTCGGCACGCTGAGCTTCCGCCTGCGCGAGGCAGGCATCGATCGCACCACCATCGGCTTCCTGAGCTGGGTCGGGCTCGCCTACGGCTTCAAGTGGGTGTGGGCGCCGCTGGTGGACCGGCTGCCGATCCCGCCACTGACCACGCTGCTCGGGCGCCGTCGCGGCTGGCTGCTGCTGGCGCAGATGGCCGTCATCGCAGGGCTTGCCGGCATGGCCTACAACGATCCGCGCGACGGCCTGCCTCCGCTGGTCTGGTGCGCCCTGCTGGTCGCCTTCGGGTCCGCCACGCAGGACATCGCGCTCGACGCCTTTCGCATCGAATCCGCCGCCGCGCGCAAGCAGGCCGCGCTGGCCGCCGCGTACCAGACGGGTTATCGGCTGGCGATGATCTGGGCCGGCGCCGGCGTTTTGTGGGTAGCGGCCTGGGCCGAATTGCCCGGCCTCGTCGGCTACCAGGACAACGCCTGGAAAACGGCCTATCTCGTGATGGCCGCATCGATGGCGGTGGGCGTGCTCACCGTGCTCCTCTCGCCCGAACCCGCGCGCGTCGCGCTGCCCCAGCCCAAGACGGTCGGCGCCTGGCTGGAGAGCGTGCTGATCGAACCCTTCGCCGATTTCATCCGCCGCTACAAATGGCAGGCGGTGCTGATCCTGTCGCTGATCGCCGTCTACCGGATCAGCGACGTGGTGATGGGCATCATGGCCAACCCGTTCTATGTCGACATGGGCTTCACCAAGGACGAGGTGGCGACGGTCAGCAAGATCTACGGCGTGATCATGACGCTGGTCGGTGCCTTCGTCGGCGGCGTCCTGTCGATGCGGCTCGGCGTGATGCGGGTGCTGATGCTGGGCGCCGTGCTGAGCGCAGCGAGCAACCTGCTCTTTGCGGGCCTCGCGTCGCGCGGCCACGACCTGACCGCCCTGGTGCTGGTGGTTTCGGCCGACAACCTGGCCGGCGGCATCGCATCGGCGGCCTTCATCGCCTATCTTTCGAGCCTGACCAACATCAGCTATTCGGCGACGCAGTACGCACTCTTCAGTTCGTTGATGCTGCTGCTGCCGAAGTTCATCGCGGGCTACTCGGGCAAGTTCGTGGACCTCTACGGGTATCACGCCTTCTTTGTCGGCACGGCGGCGCTGGGCGTGCCGGTGCTGGTGCTGGTGGCGCTGGCGTCGCGGACGAATGGCAACGGGCGGGTGGCGCCCCAAGGGTCATCCAGCGCAACGATCACCTGAAGTGGCGCCATAATGGCTCCATTTTGGAGGCACCATGGCAAATCTCTCGGTGAAGGACGTGCCAGAGGAACTGGCTGAGCGGCTGCGGCAGCGCGCTGCTCGCAACCATCGCTCGTTGCAGGGCGAGCTGATGGCCATCATCGAACAGGCGGCCAACGAAACGGAAGCGCGATCGGTCGCCACCCCGGCGGGTCCCGCCGCGCGCGGCCCGGATGCCGGCTGGAACGCCCGGCGCGTGATACGGCGCGGGAGCAAGTCCATCGAGCAGATCGCCACCGAACACCGCGCGCGCTTCCCGCAACCCATCGCGTCCGGCCCGAGCGCCGTCGACATCATTCGCGCGGACCGGGACGCCCGGTGAGCGCCGCACCGAACGCGCTCTTCGTCGCCGAGCCGCCGGCGTCGTACCGGATGCGCCCGCCCCTGGTGGTGGACTGCAGCGCCCTGAGCGCCATCCTGTTCGATGAACCCGCGCGCGACGAAGCCCTCGCACGGCTCGCCGGCTTCAGCCTGCACGCGCCAAACCTGCTCGATCACGAGATCGTCAGCGTGGCGCTCAAGAAGCGGCAGCAGGACTGGCCTTCGGATTCCGTCGCCCTGGCCCTGGCCGACTATGTCGAGTACGACCTCGAACTGCATCCGGTCGATCCGGGCGCGCAGTACCAGCTCGCGGCCCGCTACGCGCTGTCGGCCTACGACGCGGCCTATCTCTGGCTCGCGGCAGAGCTGAAGGCGCCGCTGGCGACCTTCGACCAGAAGCTCGCGACGGCGGCCCAGGCCCATCTGGGCGCCTTGCCCTGAGCCTTCGGCCGGGCGCCTGCGCCCATGCGCCACATGCCCACCCTGCGACAAGCCGGGACATTCGCCGACGCGGCCCTGGCCGGCTGGCTGGTACGCTGTGATGTTTTGCACGCTACCGTTATTTATTCATCCGCCTCCACCGTGTCACCTTCACGCATACCCCCCTTGCAGATCAGCGCCTTCACCGCGACTTCGTCGGTCGGTGTGGGCAAGACCGCCCTCCTTTCAGCGCTCGAACAGTCGCGCAGCGGGCTGCGCGCCAATGACTTCGGACCGACGCCGCTGCCGACCTGGATCGGGCGTGTCGATGGCCTCGAAGAACTCCGCCTGCCGCAGCACCTCGCGAGTTGGGACTGCCGCAACAACCGGCTGGCCTGGCTCGGCCTGCAGGCCGACGGCTTCATGGACGCAGTGGCGGCCGCGCGCGAGCGCTACGGGCCGGCTCGCATCGCGCTGATTCTCGGCACCTCGACATCGAGCATCGGCGAGACCGAGGAGGCCTACACCCGGCTCGACGACGGTGCATTCCCCGCCGACCAGCGCCGGCCGAAGGTCCACACGCCCCATTCGCTCACGATGTTCGTCCAGGACGCGCTGGGCCTCGAGGGTCCGGCCGAGACGATCTCGACCGCCTGCTCGTCGAGCGCCAAGGTGTTCGCGTCGGCCGAGCGGCTGATTCGCCTGGGGCTGGTCGACGCGGCCGTAGTCGGTGGCGTCGATACGCTCTGCGGCAGCGTGCTGTTCGGCTTCAACTCGCTCGAACTGGTGTCGCCCGAGCCCTGCCGGCCCTTCGATGCCGGCCGCAACGGAATCAGCCTGGGCGAGGCTGCCGGCTTCGCGCTGGTGGAGCGTGGCCCCGGCAAGCTCGAACTGCTGGGCTATGGCGAGGCGAGCGATGCGCACCACATGTCCACACCCCACCCCGAGGGCCTGGGCGCCGAAAAGGCAATGGACGACGCGCTCGCGCGCGCCGGCCTGAAGACCGATGCCATCGACTACATCAACATGCACGGCACGGCCAGCACGAAGAACGACGAAGTCGAAGGCGCGCTGGTCGCACGGCGCTTCCCCGACACCACCCATGCGAGCTCGACCAAGGGCTTCACGGGCCACACGCTGGGCGCTGCGGGCATCGTCGAGGCCGTCATCAGCCTCCTGGCGATCGAAACCGGGCTGAAGCCGGGCACCGTCAACACCACCACGCTCGATGCCGAGTGCGGGCCGCAGATCAAGCTGCAACCCGCGCGCGGCGAGGTGCGCTACGCACTGAGCAATTCCTTCGGTTTTGGCGGCAACAACTGCTCCCTGATCTTCGGCAAGGGAGCCGCAGCATGAGCGCTACACACAAGACCCCCACTCTCTTCATCGAAGGCCCGGCCTTCTGGGCGCCCAGCCTGCCCGGATGGGAACTGGCCAGCGCCGTGTTCCGTGGCGAAGCCACACCGGCCGATCCACCGGCCAAGCGGCCCTCGCCACAGGTGCTTGCGCCCGCCGAACGGCGCCGCGCGCCCGACACGGTGGCGCTGGCGCTCGAAGTCGCGGCAGCGGCGGTCGCCGCCTCGGGCCGCAACGCAGCGGACCTGCCGTGCGTCTTTGCATCGGCGCACGGCGACCTCGGCATCAACGACTACATGTGCGGCACGCTGGCGAGCGATCCGAAGCTGCTGTCGCCGATCAAGTTCCACAACTCGGTGCACAACGCGGCCGTGGGCTACTGGACGATCGGCACCGGCTGCATGGCGGCCAGCAACTCCCTGACCGCCTACGAGAGCACCTTCGCCTCCGGCCTGCTCGAAGCCGCGGCGCAATGCGCGGCCGACCAGCGCGCCGTGCTCCTGGCGGGCTACGACATGCCCGCCGTGGGCGCGCTGGCCTCAGTGACCGCCAGCCGCGACCTGCTCGCGGTGGCGCTCGTGATCTCGCCGAGGCGCACCGAGCGCACCGTCGCTGCCTTCGAATGGTCACTCGCGCCCGGGGCCACGCCGGCACCGACCCTGCGCACCGACGCTGCGCGCGCCCTGAAGGTCAACGCGATGGCCGACGCGCTGCCCCTGTTCGAAGCGCTCGCGCGCGGCAAGGCCGAATCGCTCGCGCTGCCGCTGTCGGCCGCGCTGTCGTTGCGACTGGACCTGCAGCCCGAACTGCAGCTCGAAGCGCAGAGCTGAACCCCATGACCGCGACCCCCCCCCACCAGCATGACGTCGTCATCATGGGCGGGGGACTCGCGGGGCTGACCCTGGCACTGCAACTCAAGCGGCGCTTCGCCGACATCGACGTGGTGGTGCTGGAGCGCCGCGCGCATCCGGTGCCGCACGCGGCGCACAAGGTGGGCGAGTCCTCGGTCGAGATCGGCGCCCACTACTTCGACACGGTGCTCGGCCTCCGGCCGCACATGCACGGCGCGCAGCTTCGCAAGTTCGGCTTCCGCTTCTTCTTCAGCGAAGGCCGGCGCGACATCGACCAGGTGACGGAGGTCGGCGCGAGCCGCTACCTTTCGGTACCGAGCTACCAGATCGACCGCGGCATCTTCGAGAACTACCTGGGCGAGGAGGCCGCGCGCAACGGCGTGCGCTTCGTCGACAGCGCGATGGTGCGCTCGCTCGAGCTCGCCGAGGACGCGCACCAGCCGCATCGAATCGAATGGTCGCAGGAGGGCAAAACGCACACCGTGCATGCCCGCTGGCTGGTCGACGCCTGCGGCCGCGCCGGCATGCTCAAGCGCAAGCTCGGGCTCGCGCAGGCCAATGCGCATGACTGCAATGCGGTGTGGTTCCGCATCGGCGACCGCATCACCATCGACGACTGGTCGGACGACCCGGCATGGCGTGCGCGCTGCGAGCCCCGGGCGCGTTGGCTCTCGACCAATCACCTGGTCGGCGCGGGCTACTGGGTCTGGCTGATTCCGCTGGCTTCGGGATCGCATTCGGTCGGCATCGTCGCCGACCCGCGCCTGCACCCGCTCGACACCATGGACACTTTCGACAAGGCGATGCAGTGGTTCCAGACCTGGCAGCCTCGCCTGTATGACGAACTCGACGGCAAGCGCCACCTGCTTCAGGACTTCGCCTTCTTTCGCAACTTCTCGTACGGTTGCAAGCAGGTGTTCTCGGGCAAGCGTTGGGCGCTGACCGGCGAGGCCGGGCTTTTTCTCGACCCCTTCTATTCGCCGGGCAGCGATTTCATCGCGGTGGGCAACACCTACATCACCGACCTGATCGCGCACGACCGCGCGGGGCACGCGCTGGAGGCCCGGGCCCAGCTCTACGACCAGATCTACCACTCGTTCTACGAGAGCACGCTCGCGCTCTACACCGACCAGTACCCGCTCTTCGGCGATCCGGAGGTGCTGCCGGTCAAGGTGATCTGGGACTACACCTACTACTGGGGCGTGCTGTCGCAGATCTTCTTCCAGCAACGGCTCACCGACATGGCCGTGCTGGGCAGCCTGCGCGAGGAACTGCAGGATTGCCAGCGCCTCAACTTCGCGGTGCAGGACTTCCTGCGCGCGTGGTCTGGTGTCAGCCGCCGGCGCAATCGGCCGGTGATGCTGGACCAGGCGGCGCTCCCATGGTTCGCGGAACTCAATCGCAGCCTGAACGACCGGCTGGACGACGAGGCCTTCAAGGCGCGCATGCGGGCTTCCGCAGAACGACTGCGCGCGCTGGCGATGGAAATCCTGGAGCGCGCAAGGCACGACAATCCGACTCTCGCGGCCGGTGAACTCGGCACCTTGCTGGCGGAGAAACCAGCCCGACTCCGCTCGGACGCCCCGTCGGAAGCCATGCTTTTCGAGCCGGGCTGACAAGCCGGGGCGGCAACGTTTACGCAACTTTACGCAGCGTTCAAGCCTGCTTGGCGCCGCGGGGAGAACCTAGGACTTGAGACGCTGGCCCTTCTCCAGGCCACACCGCAGCGCCCCGAGCGCGAAGGACAATCACCCATGAGCACCCCTCAACTCCTGATGATCGAAGACGACGCCCGCCTGGCGCAGATGGTGGGCGAGTACCTGACGCAGTCCGGCTTCGGCTTCACCCACGCGGCCGACGGCGCCAGCGGGCTCGAGCAGTTGCAGCAGCGATCGCCCGACCTCGTCATCCTCGACCTGATGCTGCCGGACACTGACGGCCTGGAGATCTGCCGCCGCATCCGCGCGCTGCCCAACGGCCTCGCCAAGGTGTCGGTGCTGATGCTCACCGCCAAGGGCGACCCGATGGACCGCATCATCGGCCTCGAGATCGGAGCCGACGACTACCTGCCCAAGCCCTTCGAGCCGCGCGAACTGCTCGCCCGCATCCGCGCGGTGCTGCGCCGGCGCGGCGAGACCGCGGCCGATGCGAGCGCGCCGTCGGTGCTGCGTTTCGGCACGCTGGAAATCGACCGCAACGCCCGCACGGTCACCGTCGGCGGCGAGCCCGCCGACCTCACCTCCTACCAGTTCGACCTGCTGGTCGCGATGGCCGAGCGCGCCGGCCGGGTGCTTACCCGCGACCAGATCATGGAAGCCGTGCGCGGCCGCGAGCTCGAAGCATTCGACCGCTCGATCGACGTCCACATGGGCCGCATCCGCGCCGCAATAGAGGTCGACGCCAAGAACCCCAAGCGCATCCTGACGGTGCGCGGTGTGGGCTACGTGTTCGGCAAGCAGCAAGACTGACGCGATGCTGCTCAAGCTCTACAGGCGGCATCTCTATGTCCGCATCTGGCTGGCGGTGGTCGCCGGCGTGTTCATCCTCACGCTGACGGCCAACTGGATCGTTCGCGAAGCCGCCGAGAACGAGCGCGAGCGGCTCGCGCCCGTGCCGCGCGAAGTGGTCGTGCTCGACGGCAAGGACCAGCCCATCGGCCACGGCAAGGCGATGCGCGTGCCGGGCCAGGGACTCGAATTCGACGTCACGCTCAACGACGGACGAGCGCTCTCGCTGCAGGTGGCGCCGCGCGAACGCCCGCCGGGCGGCGGCATGGCGCCCTGGCGCACGCCCTTCGGGCTGGGCTGGATGGTGGCGCTCGTCGGCGTAGCGGTCGCGCTCGGCGTCTACCCGATCGTGCGCCGGCTGACCAAGCGTCTCGAAACACTGCAGCGGGGCGTGCAGCGCTGGGGCGAAGGCGACCTGTCGGTGCGCGTCGCCGAAGAAGGGCAGGACGAAGTGGCCGATCTGTCCAACGGCTTCAACGCGGCGGCGGCACGCATCGAGGAACTGGTGCGCTCGCACAAGTCGCTGCTCGCCAATGCCTCGCATGAACTGCGCTCCCCGCTCACGCGCATCCGCATGGGCCTGGAGCTGATGGGCGATCGTCCCAGCCCCGGCGCGCGAGAGGAGATTTCTCGCAACATCGGCGAACTCGACCAGTTGATCGACGAGATCTTGCTCGCGAGCCGGCTGGACGCGAAGGAAGCCGACATGGGCACGGTCGAGACAGTCGACCTCACGGGCCTTGCGGCCGAGGAATGCGCGCGCGTCGATGCTGACCTGGAAGTCAGGGAAGGCACGAACAACGACACCCTCACGGTGCGAGGCGTGCCGCGCCTGTTGCGCCGGGCGATTCGCAATCTGCTCGAGAACGCGCGCCGCTACGGCGCCGGCGAGACCAGCGTGGAGATCGGCAGCCGCGCCGGCCAGGCGGAGATTCGAGTCAATGACCGCGGCCCGGGTGTCCCCGCCGCGCTGCGCGAACGCATCTTCGAGCCCTTCTACCGCCTGCCTGGCGCGAGCGAACGCAACGGTGGCGTCGGCCTCGGCCTCGCCCTGGTGAAGTCGATCACCGAGCGCCACGGCGGCAGCGTGCGCTGCGAAGACCGTCCCGGCGGCGGCGCGAGCTTCGTCATCACGCTGCCGCACTAAGCGCCTCCCCCAGGCTTCGCGCACTTCGTGTCGCTTCGCCTACCCCCTCGCTGGGGGCAACACCGGCGGGCCGGCGGAGCCGGACCCGCGGTGTTTCACGAACGGGACACGGCTGGGGGCGCCACTAGAATTCCGGCGATGCAGAGATCGAGACTCGTCGGGCCCGCGGCCATGTTCTGGGGGCTGACGGTGTTCATGCCGGTTGGCGTGACGTACTTTGCGGCCGTGCTGCTGCTGATCACGCTCGTGGTTGCCGGCGGATGGCGCGAGCGGGCGGTCCGGCTGCGCAACAACCCGATGTGGTGGCCCGTCATGGCCTACGTGGCGTGGACGCTGGTCATCCTGGCGCTGGGCCCCTACTACCCCGAGACCGCGTCGAACCTGTTCCACGGCCTGCGCATCGCGGCCACCGTGCTGATGGCGCTGGCGCTCACGCGCGAAGAGGCGATCTGGGCCGTGCGCGGCTTTTGGATCATGGGGCTCGTCAACATCGTCATGATCGCGCTGTACTACACGGTCGGCTTTCCGATGCTGGAGCCGTGGCGCGGCGTGCTGATCCTGATCGGCAACAAGTCGATCAGCAATGCCCTTCTGTTCACCATCATGGCCGCGACCGCAGCGGTGTATGGGCTCAAGGCGCTCTCCGAGCATCGCCCCGGCCGGGCCGCCTTGGCCTTTGCGCTGATTCCGGCGGTGATCGCGATCATCACCTTCACCCTGCCTTCGCGCACCTCGCTGCTGGCGCTTCTGCTGGCGATCCCTGCTGCCTGCGTACATCAATGGCGCCGGCAACTCAAGGTGCTGGCGGTGGTGCTGATGGTGGGCGGCGTGGTCGCAGCGGCCGGGTTGTGGAACTCACCCGTGGTGCAGCAGAAGTTCGCGGTCGGCATCCAGGAGATCGAGGCGGCGCAGGCGGGCGAGATTTCGGAGGCCAGCTGGGTGGTGCGCTACTACATGTACCGCGACACCGCCCGCATGATCATCGACCGGCCCTTCGCGGGCTGGGGCATCGGCGGCTGGACCGAGCAGTGGCACCTGCGCGGGCCGAAGCTGCTGGACTACAAGAACATGCCCCACAACGACTTCCTGTGGATGGGTGCGCAGGGTGGCGTGCCCGGCGCGCTCAGCCTGCTGGCGATCATCCTCATGAGCGTCTGGGTGGCGTGGAAGCGGGACGACATGGCCGGGCGCTACGCCTTCGTCGCGACGCTCATCGTGCTGATCGCCACCATGGTGAACTCCGCGCTGCGCGACGCCCAGATCGGGCTCGCGATCCTGTGGGTGGGGATGGTCTACCTGCGGCTGGCGCAGGAGCCGGGCGATTCTTGGCGCGGACTGGTGCCGCGCCGCGAAGAACGTGTCAGTGGTGGTGTCCCACCGCTTCGCCCGCTTTGAGGCGGTACACCGTGCCGCAATAAGGGCACTTGGCTTCGCCCGTGCGGGCGACGTCGAGATAGACCTTTGGGTGCGCGCTCCACAGCGGCATGTCGGCCTTGGGGTTCGGGCAGAAAACGCCGCCTTGGTCGTTCAGGTCCTTGGCGAGCAGTTCGATCACGGATTTGGGGCTGGACATGGGCTTCAGACCTTCGTGAGCCAGTGGGCGTACTTGGGATTGCGTCCGTTCACGATGTCGAAGAACGCGTTCTGGATCTTCTCGGTGACGGGGCCGCGCGATCCGATGCCGATCTCGACACGGTCGAGTTCGCGGATCGGCGTGACTTCGGCGGCCGTGCCGGTGAAGAAGGCCTCGTCGGCGATGTAGACCTCGTCGCGCGTGATGCGCTTCTGCACGACTTCGATGCCGAGGTCCTTGCAGATGTGCAGGATGGTGTTGCGGGTGATGCCGTTGAGCGCGCCGGCCGACAGGTCGGGCGTGTAGACCACGCCGCCCTTGACCACGAACACGTTCTCGCCCGCGCCTTCGGAGACGAAACCGCTCGAATCGAGCAGCAGGGCCTCGTCGTAGCCGTCATCCAGCGCTTCCATGTTGGCGAGGATCGAATTGCTGTAGTTGCTCACCGCCTTGGCCTGCGTCATCGTGATGTTGACGTGGTGGCGCGTGAAGCTGGAGGTCTTGACGCGGATGCCGCGCTTCATGCCCTCGTCGCCGAGGTACGCGCCCCAGGACCAGGCAGCGACCATCGCGTGGATGCGGTTGCCCTTGGGGCTGACGCCGAGCTTTTCGGAGCCGATCCACACCAAGGGGCGCAGGTAGCAGCTGTCGAGCTTGTTCTCGCGCACCACCTGTTTCTGGGCCTCGTTGACCTGCTCGGGCGTGAACGGGATCTTCATGCGCAGGATCTTGGCGCTGTTGAAGAGGCGTTCCGTGTGCTCGGCCAGGCGGAAGATCGCGGTGCCATTGACCGTGTTGTAGGCGCGGACGCCCTCGAAAACGCCGCAGCCGTAGTGCAGCGTGTGGGTCAGCACGTGGATCTTGGCTTCGCGCCAGTCCACGAGATCACCGTCCATCCAGATCTTGCCGTCACGGTCGTCCAGTGCGGGGGGCAGCGCGCTCATGTTCTTGGTCCTCAGGCGTTGGTATGTCGCAAAAGCTTTCGATTTTACGGCGGCGCCCGTTTCCGCCGCACCGACAATGCACAGCTTTGCCAATCAGCCATCAAAGGGTTTCAGTGTCCGTCTTCAAGAACGTCATCGTCTACCGCATCGAAGCGACGTGGTCGCAGTCGCTCGACCAGGTCGAGCAGGGCCTCGGCACGCAGCGCTTCGTCCCCTGCAGCCCCTCGCAGGAAAAATCCGCAGGCTGGGTCGAACCTCGTGGCCAGGAACATGGCCCGCTCGCCGAATCCATCGGCGGCCAGTGGCTGCTCGAATTCATGGTCGAAACCAAGGCCCTGCCGGCTTCCGTCGTGCGCCGCAAGGTCGAGGAACGCGCCGCGCAGATCGAGGCCACCACCGGCCGCAAGCCCGGCAAGAAGGAAAAGAAGGAGCTCAAGGAGGACATCACCCTCGAACTGCTGCCCCTGGCCTTCACCCGCCACGCCCGCGTCGCGGTGTGGATCGACCCGGCCGCGCGCCGGCTCGTCGTCAACTCCAGCAACGCGGCACGCGCCGATGAAGTGGTGACGAACCTGGTGAAGGCGCTCGACGGCTTCGCCGTCTCGCTCGTCAACACGCAGATCGAGCCCGCCGTCGCCATGTCGGAGTGGCTGTCGAGCCAGGAGCCGCCCGCCGGCTTCACCATCGACCGCGAATGCGAACTCAAGGCCAGCGACGAATCGAAGGCCGTGGTGCGCTACGCCAAGCACCCGCTCGACATCGAGGAAGTGCGCCAGCACATCGCCGACGGCAAGCGCCCGACCCGGCTCGCGATGACATGGGACGACCGCGTGTCCTTCGAGCTGACAGAAGGCCTGCAGATCCGCAAGATCGTGTTCCTCGAAGGCACGCTGGACGATGCGCCGGCTTCTTCTTCGGGAGGCAAGGAAGACAACTTCGACGCGGATGCCGCGATCGCCACCGGCGAACTCGGGCAGCTCGTGCCGGAATTGCTGGAAGCCCTGGGCGGCGAGATGCGGCTGGGTACGGCATCGGCCGATGCGGCGCCTGCTGCTACTGCAGGCGCGCAGGCGAAGGCCAATGCCGAGGAAGCGCTGGCCGACGAATCGGCGCCGTTCTAGCCACGTCCCCTTCGGCTGCCGGCCTCGCGGCCGCCTTCAGGCCGCGAGTCTCGTGAACTGCACTCTCGAAAGCAGCCGTTTGAAGTCGCCGTCGAACGTGACCAAATGCTCGCCTTGATGGATGACCGCGGCAGCCAGCCACGCATCGGGTATGTCGTTCGCGCCAAGTGCATTGTCAGCGCACATTTCGCGAAATGCGGTCCACTCGGCGCCGAGCGCCGCTTGCTCCACACCCGGTGCGCTTAGCAGCGCGTCCACGAAGCGCAAGGCCTCGATGGTCGGCGTCGGGTTCACAAATATCTTCGGATGCGTCACAAGCCTCAGGAAGCTCGCAATCACCATCGGTTGGAGCTTCAGCGGCCTTCCTTGAGTTGCGCTGGCGACGGCGCCTTCGAGCCATCTACGGGCCGCTGCATAGTGAGGATGATCGCTACGGGAAGCAGCGACCAGCACGTTGACATCAGGCGTCACTGTCGGCGGCGTCCAACATCGCCTTGTTGCTCAATCCGTCGAGCCCCGAGGCCAACCCGCCCTTACCTCGGTAGACAGGTAGGCGGACGGATCTCTTTTGAGGCGGGCGTGAACGCAGGCGCAGTTGCAGCCCTTCTTCAATCAGACGCGTCAGACTCGTGCGCTGCTGCGCGGCCAACGCCTTGGCTTCGGTCAACAATGCGTCGTTGAGGTTTAGCGTGGTCTTCATGAACAGGCCTTGATCGCAGATCGCTGGGTGCGAGTACAGATTTCTGTATTGTAGTGCCGGCACCCGTTTTTCGCGACGAGCGCTGCTAGACCGGAGGCCGCAGCGCGTCAGTCGCGCCCGGTTTGATGGCGTCGGCGCTCGACTCATCGGACCGGGGCGCATCGTCCTCGGGCTGCTGGGGCCGCACCAGCGTCCATTCGGTGAGCTTGCCGCCCACGAAAGTCGCGTCGACCCATGAGCCGCCGGCATCGGTCCAGCGGAACACTTCAGGCTGAGTGTTCTCGGGCGTGCGAAGCTCGCCCAGCGCGCGCGTCATCGCGACCACGTGCAGCAGATTGACCTTCGGCTTCAGTTTGGCATTGAGCATCACCGCGCTCGCGACGGTGCCCATGGGGCGGTCGGTGGCGCGTTTGAGCACCTGCATCGCGCGGTTGAAATGCAGCAGCAGGAACATGACGATCGCGCCGCCGACGAGCGCCACGCCGGCCCAGCCGTAGCTACGATAGGCCACGCCGAGCAGGATCAGTCCGCCGACGGGGACGAGGATTCTTCCGAAATTCATGCGCGGATTGTCGCTCGGCGCCCAGCCGCTTACGGACGCTTGCGCAAGAACATGTGCGTGGCCCGCTCGCCGGCGACGCTTTCCGAGCACTCGTAGCCCAAGGCAGGCAGGTCGAGCCCCTGGAAAAGATTCTCTCCTGCGCCCAGGAGCACGGGCCGAAGGGCCAGATGCAGCTCATCGATCAGCCCCGCGCTCAGGTACTGACGCACCGTGGACACGCCACCCCCAAGCCGCACGTCGCGACCACTCGCTGCGGCCTTCGCCTGCTCCAGAGCCGCGTGAATGCCTTCGGTGACGAAGCGGAACTCCGTGCCTCCCGCCATCGCGAGCGGCGCGCGCGGATGGTGTGTGAGCACGAACACGGGGGTGTGATACGGCGGCTCGTCGCCCCACCAGCCCTTCCAGCTGTCGTCCGGCCATGGGCCGCGAACCGGGCCGAACATGTTGCGTCCGAGGATCCATGCGCCGACGCCGTCGAAGCCCTGCTCCGCGAGGCGGTTGTCGACGCCCGTCTCGCCAGCGCCCTGGCCGGACATGTTGAGCCACATGCGGGTATGGAAGAGCCATTCCATCAGTTCAGGGCCGCGAATGCCGAGCGGATTCTGGAGATCCTGGCTCGGACCGGCGCCGTAGCCGTCGAGGGAGACGCTGAAACTTTGAACGCGGAGTTTGGGCATGCGAGGGCTCCTTGCCGATGGCCCTCTACTATCCCACTACCGGCGCGAAGGCGACGCGCCCGGCGGGTAGACCCGCTGCCAGGTCATGCCCCTCGGCTTGTGGGAGAGGCGGCCGTCCCATTGAAATGGGTCCTTGCCATCCCAGGCAGTTTTTTCCATGGCTTCGACCAGGGTCGGTCGCAGCGTTTCCTTGTCCAGGTTGTAGCGCGCGTAGTAGCCCGCGTCGCCCATGCCGCGCGCCTTGGCCCACTCGACCAAGTGACCGCGTTGCGGGCCACGGCCGCGGTTGTAGATGTCGAAGCGCGAGGAGCCGTCCGGATGCGGGAAGCGAATGGCTGCGACGGTGGCCGGCAGCTTTCGCTCGTCGTAGTCGAAGAAGATCGACGACAAGTTGTAGGCGCCGGAACTGCAGGGCACCTCCAGCAAGAAGCGACCGCGCTGCCACGGATGGAAGACCGCCTGGCGGGACCAGTTTCGCTTCCAGAGCAGCGTGACCCATTGGTACAGGTTTGCAGCGCCTGAAGCCATGTCATTGCAGACGTCCGCATAGTCGGCCACCGGCAGACTGTTCAAGGCCTTTGCGCAGGCGCGCACGAAGGCAAGCTCGCCGTAGCGCACCAATGCCAATTCGTTGCATTGGAATTCCCGAATCTCGATGGTGCGGCGCGGTGCCGTCGCTTCGCCAGCGGCATGGACTGGGGCGTTGGAGGCCAGGGCAGTGACGACAAGAACTGCGGCAATTTTCATCGTTAGGCGAGCGCGTAAGGAAAGCGGTCAGCCTAGCGGCGCTGCGAAGCAATCAGCGGCGGTCCTACATCGGAATATTCTGAAAATGGTGATGGTGAGTTGATCGAGTCGCCGCCACATCAACACGCGAAATTGGCGACGGTACTTTCGGGGAGTTGGCCACGCGCGTCGGTGTCTCAGGGCAGCGGGAAGGCGCCGCCCCGCTTCCAGACAGTGGCGGCAGCTTTAACGGGTTGGAAGACCGGGCAACCATTTGCCAGAAACAGGCAGGACCTTCGCCCTCTCGTCCGTGCCGCCAAAAACTGAGGCACGAACGAAGAAGCCGCAGGCTAAACGCAACTGCGGCTTCGGCCGTAAAAAAATTGTCGGGCTTCCAATTTGCCTACGTGACTTGCGCGGCATGCCAGCGCGATTGCAACTGGCACACGCGCCATCGACCCCTCAAGCCAACTTGAAAGGCAACTCCCGCACAGGCTTCCCCGTAATCGCCGCCACCGCATTCGCAAACGCCGGCGCCAGCGGCGGCAACCCCGGCTCACCCATGCCGGTAGGCGCATCAGCACTCGGCACGATGTGCACCGCAATCTGCGGCATATCCGTGATGCGCGGCACAACGAAGTCCCCGAAATTGCTCTGCTGCACCACCCCATCCTTCAGCGTGATGGCCGCACCAGGCAGGCACATCGACAGCCCCATCACTGCCCCACCCTGCACTTGCGCTTCCACGCTCTTCGGGTTGACCACCAGATTGCAGTGCACGCCCGCCGTCACGCTGTGCAGCATGGGCGTGCCGTCCTTCACCGAGGCTTCGACGACGTACGCCACCACCGAGTTGAAGGATTCGTGCACCGCCACGCCCCAGGCCCGGCCCGTTGCGAGCGTCTTCTTGCCGTAGCCGGACTTGTCCACCGCCAGTTGCAGCGCCGCCTTGTGGCGCGGGTGCTGGTCGCCGATCAGCTTCATGCGGTACGCGACCGGGTCCTGCCTGGTGGTGCGGGCGATCTCGTCGAGCAGCGTTTCCATGACGAACGCCGTGTGGGTCGAGCCCACGCTGCGCCACCACAGCACCGGCACGTTGAGCTTGGGGTGATGCACCGTGAGCCGCATCGGGACGTCGTAAGGCTCCTTCATGCCTTCGACGGCCGTGGCGTCGATGCCGTCCTTGACCATCATCGGCTCGAACATGCTGCCCATCAGCAGCGACTGGCCGACGATGACGTGGTCCCAGCCGGTGACCTTGCCCTGTGCGTCGAAGCCGATCTTCGCGGTGTGAAGGTGCATCGGGCGGTAGTAGCCGCCCTTGATGTCGTCCTCGCGGCTCCACAGCGTGCGGATCGGCGCATGGACACCCGCCGCCTGCGCGGCCTTGACGACGCCGCAGGCCTCGGCCACGTAGTCGCTGGTCAGCAGGCCGCGACGGCCGAAGCCGCCGCCCGCCATCTGCACATGGACCTTGACGCTCTCGGGCGGCACGCCCAGCACCTTCGCAGCCGCCATGCCGTCGATGCCCGGCATCTGCGTGCCCGTCCACACTTCCACCTTGCCTCCCGCGAGGCTGACGGTGCAGTTGAGCGGCTCCATCGGCGCGTGCGCGAGGTAGGGGAAGACGAACTCGGCTTCGATCTTGTGCGGCGCGCTGGCGAGCTTCGAGACGTCGGCGTCGTACTTGCGCTTGCCCGGCTTGGTCGCGAGTTCGCGGTATTGCGCAAGCTGCTTCTCGCTGTCGACCTTCTCGACGGCGCTGGTGTCCCATTCGAGCTTGAGCGCATCGCGGCCCTGCTTGGCGGCCCAGTAGCCGTCGGCGACGACGGCCACGCCTTCGGCACCGCGATCCAGCGGCACGCGCAGCACGGCCTTGACGCCCTTGATCGCCTTTGCGGCGCTGTCGTCCACCGCCTTGAGCTTGGCGCCGAACACCGGCGGATGAGACACGACGGCGGTCAGCATGCCGGGCAGGCGCATGTCGATGCCGTAATCCTGGTGGCCGCTGGACTTGGCCTGCGCGTCGAGGCGGCCGGTGGGCTTGCCGATGAGGCGGAAGTCCTTCGGGTCCTTGAGCTTGACGGTCTCGGGCACCGGCAGCTTCATGGCCGCCTCGGCCAGTTCGCCATAGCCGAGTTGCTTGCCGCCGGGGCCGATGACGACGCCGTTGCGCGTCTGCAGCGTCGCGGCATCCACCTTCCACTGTGCCGCGGCCGCGCTCACCAGCATCGCGCGGGTGCGGGCGCCGAGTTCGCGGTATTGGGTGTACGAGTTCTTGATGGAGCCCGAGCCGCCCGTGATGTGCATGCCGAAGGCGGGATCGACGTAGGCCGGGTCGTTGGTGCCGTGAACGCTCTTGACCTTGGACCAGTCGGCGTCGAGTTCTTCGGCCAGGATCATCGGCAACCCGGTCTGCACTCCCTGCCCGAAGTCGAGCCGGTTGATGGTGATGGTGGTCGTGCCGTCGCGGTCGATGCGCACGAAGGCGGCGGGCTGCTGCAGCGGCTTCAGGCCGGCCGGCTTGGCGGCCGCCGCGCTCGTGTCCTGCGCGAGCGCGCCCATCGGGAAGACGCCGAGCGCGAAGCCGCTCACCGCCGTGAGCTTCAGGAAGCTGCGGCGCGGCAGGCCGGCGGGTTCGGTGGTGTCCTCCTGGCGCGTCATCAGCGCGCGGAGGTTGGCGGGCAGCTCGAAGGTCGCTTGATCGAAGTTCATGGTGATCTCCTTCTTCAAGCCAGCGTCTTGGCGGCGTCGGCGACCGCGGCGCGGATGCGCGCGTAGGTGCCGCAGCGGCAGATGTTGCCGGCCATGGCTGAATCGATCTCGGCCTCGCTGGGCAGCTTGCCGGGCGCGACCGTCTTCAGGAAGGCGGTGGCCGACATGATCTGACCGCTCTGGCAGTAGCCGCACTGCGCCACGTCATGCTTGACCCACGCGTCGTGCACGGCCTTGCCGACCTTGTCGCCGCCATCGGTGACTGCTTCGATGGTGGTGATCTTCTGCCCCGCCGCGGCGGAGATGGGCGTCACGCACGAGCGGATCGCCTGGCCGTTGAGGTGCACGGTGCAGGCGCCGCACAGCGCCGCGCCGCAACCGAACTTGGTGCCTGTCATGCCGAGCGTGTCGCGCAAGGCCCAGAGGATGGGGGTGGAAGGGTCGGCATCGACTTGCCGGTCCTTGCCGTTGATGTGGAGGGTGGTCATGGTGGGGTTTCCTCTTCTTCGGTGAATATTGGTTCGGCCAAACAATAGACCTGTGCCAGGGTCAGGTCAAGTGGCTCAGGCCTTGATGCCGTCCCAGCAGAGCCCGAAGGCCATTGCCAGGTTCTCGTCCGTGCGGGCCAGCGCGCCGGAGCGAAGCAGGTTGGCGGTCTCTCGCACGGAGCCGCCGAAGCTGTTGATCAGCAGGACGGTGGGCACGTCCTTCAGGATCTGGTGCGCCTTGGCCGACTCGATCAGGTCGACCCAGTCCTTGATGAGCCGGGCGGAGAGATTGCGGCTCTCTTCGCTGAACCAGGGCGAGTTGTAGTACTGCTCCAGGAACACGACCTGCGCGTAGTGCGTCAGGCGGTGTTCGAGCCAGTTCATCCACATGTGCCGGAATCGGCTGCGAAACGGGGCCTTGGGGTCGTCGCCGTGCATGAGGCTGGCGGTCGTCGTGGTCTTGGCCTGCTCGTAGAGCGCGACCATCAACTCTTCCTTCGACTTGAAGTAGACGTACAGCGTGCCCGTGGCCAGGCCGGCCTCGCGCGCGATGGCGGCCATGGTCAGGCCGCTCAGGCCGGTCTGCTCGACCAGCGTGAACGTGGCCTCGGCGATGGCGCGGAGCTTTTCGTCGTCCTTGGGTTTCACGGGCGCGATCTTAGTGCCTGTCGGCCTTTTGGTGAACAAAAATTCACTGAAACTGACACTTGTCTACGAACGCGGGCGATTGTTCGGTTTTTCCGGAAGCCAGTATCGGTATTCGACGTCTACCGCGAACGACTGCCGGTCTCCATACTGACTGCATCTGATCAATTCGATCAGCAACCAAGGATCGAATCGTGAACCGTCTCGAAGGAAAAGTAGCTCTCATCACCGGCGCCAGCGCCGGCATCGGCCATGCCACCGCGAAGCTCTTCGCGGCGGAAGGCGCCAAGCTGGTCGTCGGCGCGCGCCGGGCGGCCGAGCTGGAAAAACTCGTCGCAGAGATTCGCGCCGCCGGTGGCCATGCGGTCGCACTGGCAGGCGATGTGCGCTCCGAAGACTACGCGCGTGCCCTCGTCGCGCTGGCCGTGTCGACCTACGGCCGCCTCGACATCGCCTTCAACAACGCAGGCACCCTGGGCGAAGGCGGCCCCAGCACGGGGGTCTCGGAAGCCGGCTGGACCGACACCCTGGCGATCAACCTGACCGGCGCCTTCCTCGGCGCCAAGCATCAGGTCGCACAGATGCTGGAGAACGGCGGCGGCTCGGTCATCTTCACATCCACCTTCGTCGGCCACACCTTCGCGTTTCCGGGCGTGGCGGCCTACGCGGCGAGCAAGGCGGGGCTCATCGGCCTCACCCAGGCGCTCGCAGCCGAATACGGGCCGCAAAAGGTGCGCGTGAATGCGATCCTGCCGGGCGCCGTCGATACCGACATGTACCGCAGCATGAACAACTCCAAGGAGTCGCAGTCCTTCGTCACGAACCTCCATGCGCTCAAGCGCGTGGCGACGCCGGAAGAACTGGCTCGCTCCGTGCTGTATCTCGCCTCGGACGACTCGGCGTTCGTCACCGGCACGGCATCGCTGGTCGATGGCGGTGCATCCATCACCCGCACCTGATCGGGCATGGTGAAGCTGGACGGCCTGGCCACCTTCGTGGCGGTCGCGGAGTCGGGCTCCATCAGCGAGGCATCGCGGCGACTGAATCTCTCCAAGTCAGTCGTCAGCGAGCGCCTCGCTGATCTTGAAAAGGAACTGGGCGTTCGCCTGCTGCACCGCTCGACGCGCAAGCTCACGCTCACCGAAGACGGCGACACCTTTCTGGCGCGAGCCTCGGCCATCATGCGGGACGTCGAGGAGGCTGCCACCGAGCTGGCGCAGCGGCGCGGCACGCTGGTCGGGCCGCTGCGGATTTCCGCGCCAGTCACCTTTGGGCGCATGCACCTGGGTCCGGCGCTGTATCCGTTCATCGCGGCCCATCCCGGGATCGAGCTGACGCTCGAACTCGACGATCGACGCATCGATGCCGCATCGGAAGGCTATGACGGCGTGGTCCGGAACGGACCGCTTGTCGATTCGCGTCTGGTGGCGTGGACGCTGGCCCGCAGCCGCCGGGCGCTCGTCGCCTCGCCGGACTACATCGAGCAGCATGGCCGACCCTCCAGCGTCGAGGATTTGCAGCGCCACCGGGGCGTGTTCTATACGAACCGTGGCGTGGCCGACTGGCAGTTCCGCCGCGATGGCGAGCTGGTGTCCGTGCGCGCGTCGCGGGCCCTGCGAGTGAACAACGGCGACATGATGCGGGACGCCTGCGAGGCGGGACTGGGCATCGCGCTGCTGCCTACGTTCATCGTCGGGGAGTCCTTGCGCGCCGGACGGCTGCTTGCCATCGACATCGGTCTTCCCGCGGAGGAGGAGTTCTTATATGTCGCGCATCCCGAAGGCCGGTCGCCTTCGGCGAAGCTGCGGGCGATGACCGATGCGCTCAAGGCCGCGTTCGGCGACCCGCCCTACTGGGATGCGGGCCTGTGATGCACGGCCAGCCGGCACCTATTGCATCTGCTTCACGATATCCAGGGCTTCCTCGATCCGCTCCACCGCATGGATCGTCAGCCCCTCGATCTCCTTCGTGCCCTTGCGCGGTGCGTTGGCCTTGGGGACCACCGCCACGCTGAAACCCAGCTTGGCCGCCTCCCGCAACCGCTCCTGCCCACGGGGCGCGGGCCGCACTTCACCGGCCAGACCTACTTCGCCGAACGCGATGAAGCCCTTGGGCAGCGGCTTGCCGCGCAGGCTCGACGTGATCGACAGCATCACCGCGAGGTCGGCAGCGGGCTCGCTGATGCGCACCCCGCCCACCGCGTTCACGAAAACGTCCTGGTCCATGCAGGCCACGCCGGCATGCCGGTGCAGCACCGCCAGCAGCATCGCGAGACGATCCCGGTCCAGGCCCACTGACAGGCGCCGCGGGCTGGGCCCGCCGTTGTCGACCAGCGCCTGGATCTCGACCAGCATCGGCCGCGTGCCTTCCAGCGTGACCAGCACGACGCTGCCGGGCACCGGCTCGGCGTGCTGGCTCAGGAAGATCGCGCTCGGGTTCGCGACGCCCTTCAGGCCGCGCTCGGTCATCGCGAAGACGCCGATCTCGTTGACCGCGCCGAAGCGGTTCTTGATGGCCCGCACGAGGCGGAAGCTCGAATGCGTGTCGCCCTCGAAGTACAGCACCGTGTCGACCATGTGCTCCAGCACGCGCGGGCCGGCCAGAGCGCCCTCCTTGGTGACGTGGCCGACCAGCACGATGGCGGTGCCGCTGGCCTTGGCGAAGCGCGTCAGGTGGGCGGCGCACTCGCGCACCTGGGCCACCGAGCCGGGGGCGGAGGTGAGCTGGTCGGAGTACACGGTCTGGATCGAATCGATGACGGCAATGGCCGGGCGGTGGGCGTCCAGCGTGGCAATGATTTTTTCCAGCTGGATCTCGGCCAGCACTTGCACCTGCGAATGGTCGAGGCCGAGACGGCGCGAGCGCAGCGCGACCTGCGCGCCGCTTTCCTCGCCCGTGACATAGAGCGAGTTGCGGCCGGCGCGCTGCAGTGCATCCACCGCCTGCAGCAGCAGGGTCGACTTGCCGATGCCCGGGTCGCCGCCGATCAGCGTCACACCGCCGTCGACGATGCCGCCACCGAGCACGCGGTCGAGCTCGTCGATGCCGGTGGGCGTGCGCGCGATGTCGGTGGCCTCGATTTCTGACAGCGTCGCCAGTTCGGCCGAGCCGGCCAGCGACGCGAACTGGGTGCCGAAGCGGTTGTTGGCTGCGCCGCCTGCGGGGCCGGCGACCTGTTCGATCAATGTGTTCCAGGCGCCGCAGCTCGGGCATTTGCCCAGCCACTTGGGGCTGGTGCCGCCGCATTCGCTGCAGACGTAAAGCGTTTTCTCTTTGGGCATGAGACGAGTGTAGGAGGGCTGCCGACGCTCTCTGCACCAGCGGGTCGCCAAAGGGTTAACCCGAGGATCGCCTCGTCATCAATCATTTAACATGTTAAATAAATCAAGGCCCCATGAGCACGCCCTTTACCCACCGCAATCTGCCCCGCCTGCTGCTGCAGGCCCGCGAGGCCGTGATGGGCCACACACGGCCCAGCCTGCGCGAGCATGCGTTGTCGGACCAGCAGTGGCGCGTGCTGCGCGTGCTCGGCGAACACGGCGCAGTCGAGACCGGTCGCGTGGCGCGCGAGGCCTTCATCCTCGGCCCCAGCCTCACCGGCGTGCTTGCGCGGATGGAACGCGACGAACTCATCACGCGCAGCCGCGACCCGGAGGACCAGCGTCGCACCGTGGTCGAGGCCACGGCGCACGGCCGCAAGCTGGTGAAGAAGCTGTCGACCAGCATCGAGGCGCACTACGACTGGATGGAAGAGACGATGGGCAAGGAAAAGCTGGCCCAGCTCTATGCGCTGCTCGACGAACTCATCGCACTGGAGCAACCACAACCATGAGCTACACCCCCACAGGCACCGTCTACGGCGTGCTGCTGAACTTCCGCGCGGAAGTCGAGGCACTCGCGCCGCAGATGAGCCAGGCGCCCTACAAGGCGCCGCCGAAGGCGCCGGTGCTCTTCGTCAAGACCGCCAACACCTGGAGCCCGCACGGCAGCGCGATCACCGTGCCGGCAAACGTCGATGCCGTCGAGGTCGGCGCCACCATCGCCATGGTGATCGGCGCCGACAACGACGTCGAAGGCTTCGTGCTGATGAACGACCTGTCGATCCCGCATGCGAGCTTCTTCCGGCCGCCGGTCAAGTTCAAGTGCGTCGATGGCTTCCTGGGCATCGGTCCGGCCATGCGCGATGCGCAGGAGGTGGCCGACCCGGCGCAGTTCAAGCTCGAAGTTCGCATCAACGGCGAACTGAAGCAGTCGGTCGATTTCTCGCAGACGGTGCGCAGCGCCTCGCAGCTTCTGGCCGATGTCGGCGACTTCATGACGCTCGCGCACGGCGAGGTGCTGATGCTCGGCTGCGACGCCGGCCGCCCGCTGGCTCGCGCCGGTGACCGCATCGAGATCAGCGCGCCGGGCTTCGAGACGCTGGTCAACACGCTGGTGAAGGAGCAAGCATGAAGCACGCGCGCATCCTGTACGAAGGCGCGGTGCATGACGCCGTGGAGGACGAGGGCCGGCTGCGGCTGTCCGATGGCCGCTTGCTGGCGCCCGATGTCGTGACGTGGCTGCCGCCGCTGGCACCGGTGGCGCGCCCGCGCACCATCCTCGCGTTGGGCCTCAACTATGCCGACCATGCCAAGGAGCTGGAGTTCAAGGCGCCCGAGGAGCCTTTGGTTTTCGTCAAGGGCGAGAGCACGCTGACCGGCCACCGCCAGCTCACGCGCCGCCCTGCGGACGTGCAGTTCATGCACTACGAATGCGAGCTGGTGATCGTCGTCGGCAAGACCGCACGCAAGGTGAAGCGCGACGACGCCTACGACTTCATCGGCGGCTATACGGTCGCCAACGACTACGCGATCCGCGACTACCTGGAGAACTGGTATCGCCCCAACCTGCGCGTGAAGAACCGCGACACCTGCACGCCGATCGGCCCCTGGCTGGTGGATGCCAAGGACGTTGCCGACCCGATGGCCCTGGCGCTCAGCACCACGGTCAACGGCAAGGTCACGCAGTCGGGCAACACGAAGGACATGATCTTCGACGCGCCCTTTCTCATCGAGTACTTCAGCAGCTTCATGACGTTGTCGCCCGGCGACGTCATCCTGACGGGCACGCCGGACGGCGTGGTCGACTGTCGCCCCGGCGACGTCATCGTGACCGAGATCGCGCAGATCGGCGCGCTGGTCAACACCATTGCCGCGGGTTGAGCGCCTGCGGTTTTTTCAACCGGAGAAGGGAGACAACATGAAAAGAATATTCAGGCTTGCGACCGCGATGGTTGCATTGACGGCATCGGCAGTGGCAATGGACGCCGCTGCGCAAAGCTACCCGGCCAAGCCGGTGCGATGGGTGGTCGGCTATCCGGCCGGCGGCGGCACCGACTTCCTGGCGCGCACGGCGGGCACGCAGTTGTCGCAGCTGATCGGCCAACCCGTGCTGGTCGACAACCGGCCCGGGGCAGCGGCCATCATTGCTTCCGAGAACGTGTCGCGTTCGCCGGGCGACGGCTACACGGTGTTCTCGGCCGACAACGGCGTGCTCGTCTACAACCCCGTGCTCTACAAGAAGCTGCCCTACGACGCCGAGAAGGACTTCGTCGCGCTCGGCATGATGGGGCGCTCGCCCCTGATCATCACGGCGGCACCCGGCGCGGGATTCGCCGATGCCAAGTCGCTGATCGCCGCACTCAAGAAAGACCCGGGCAAGTACAGCATCGCCACGCCGGGCGCCGGCAGCCCGCACCACCTGGCGCTGGAGCTGTTCCAGCGCGAGGCCGGCGTGTCGCTGCTGCACGTGCCCTACAAGGGCGGCGCCCCGGCGCTGCAGGATCTGATGGGCGGCCAGGTCCCGCTGATGATGCTCGACCTGCCCAGCGGCATCAGCGCCGTGAAGGCCGGCAAGGTGGTGCCGCTGCTCGCGATGTCGGGCGAGCGCGTGCCGCAACTGCCGCAGGTGCCGACCGCCAAGGAGCTTGGACTGGCGGCCGTCGAGGCCTACACGTGGCAAGGGCTGGTGGCGCCCGCAGCGACATCGAAGGACATTCAAGCGAAGCTCGGCACCGATCTGCTGAAAGCCATGAACGACCCCACCGTGCGCCAGAAGCTGTTCGACGCGGGCTGGGAAGCCCGCCCGACCGACGCCGCCGAGATGAACAGTTATGTGCAGTCGGAGCGCAAGAAATGGCATGCGCTGATCGCCTCGCGCGAGATCCGGCTCGACTGAATCCGAAGGAACATCCCCATGCAGATTGATCACCTCATCAACGGCAAGCCGGTTGCCGGCCGCGACTACTTCCAGACCGTGAACCCCGCCACGCAGGAAGTGCTGGCCGAAGTCGCCTCGGGCGGCGAGGCCGAAGTGAACGCGGCCGTGGCCGCCGCGAAGGAAGCCTTCCCGAAATGGGCCGGCATGCCCGCACCCGAACGCGCGAAGCTGATCCGCAAGCTCGGCGACCTGATCGCGAAGAACGTGCCCGAGATCGCGCAGACCGAGACCAACGACTGCGGCCAGGTCATCGCGCAGACCGGGAAGCAACTGGTGCCGCGCGCGGCGGACAACTTCTACTACTTCGCGGAGATGTGCACCCGCGTGGACGGCCACACCTACCCGACGCCCACGCACCTGAACTACACGCTGTTCCATCCGGTCGGCGTGTGCGCGCTGATCTCGCCATGGAACGTGCCTTTCATGACGGCGACGTGGAAGGTCGCGCCCTGCCTCGCCTTCGGCAACACGGCGGTGCTCAAGATGAGCGAACTCTCGCCGCTCACCGCTGCGCGCCTGGGCGAGCTGGCGCTCGAAGCGGGCATTCCGCCCGGCGTGCTGAACCTCGTGCACGGGTATGGCAAGGAGGCAGGCGAGCCTCTGGTGGCGCACCCCGACGTGCGGGCCATCTCCTTCACCGGATCGACGGCGACGGGCAACCGCATCGTCCAGAGCGCGGGCCTCAAGAAGTTCAGCATGGAACTCGGTGGCAAGAGCCCCTTCGTGATCTTTGACGATGCCGACCTCGACCGTGCGCTGGATGCCGCCGTGTTCATGATCTTCAGCAACAACGGCGAGCGCTGCACGGCCGGCTCGCGCATCCTGGTGCAGCAGTCGATCTATGCCGACTTCGCGGCGAAGTTCGCCGAGCGCGCCAGGCGCATCACGGTCGGCGATCCGCTGGACGAGAAGACCATCGTGGGCCCGATGATTTCGCAGGGCCACCTCGCCAAGGTGCGCAGCTACATCGAGCTGGGCCCGAAGGAAGGCGCCACGCTGCTGTGCGGTGGCCTCGGTGCACCCGAGTTGCCAGGTCGCGTTCAGCGCGGCAACTACGTGATGCCCACCGTCTTCGCCGACGTCGACAACCGCATGAAGATCGCGCAGGACGAGATCTTCGGCCCGGTCGCCTGCCTGATCCCCTTCAAGGACGAGGCGGATGCGATCCGGCTCGCTAACGACATCCAATATGGCCTGTCGAGCTACGTATGGACCGAGAACATCGGCAAGGCCCATCGCGTGGCGGCGGCGGTCGAGGCCGGCATGTGCTTCGTCAACAGCCAGAACGTGCGCGACTTGCGCCAGCCCTTCGGCGGCACGAAGGCCTCGGGCACGGGGCGCGAAGGCGGCACCTGGAGCTACGAAGTCTTCTGCGAGCCGAAGAATGTCGCTGTCTCGCTGGGCAGCCATCACATTCCGCACTGGGGAGTCTGAGATGGGAAAGCTTGCACTCGCAGCCAAGATCACGCACGTGCCGTCGATGTACCTGTCGGAGCTTCCCGGCCCGAACTTCGGATGCCGCGATGCCGCGATCAACGGCCACAAGGAGATCGACCGCCGCTGCCGCGCGCTCGGCGTCGACACCATCGTGGTCTTCGACGTCCACTGGCAGGTGAACAGCGAATACCACATCAACTGCGGCCCGAAGTTCGAGGGCATCTACACCAGCAACGAGCTGCCGCACTTCATCAAGAACATGAAGTACGCGTACCCGGGCAACCCGACGCTCGGCCACCTGATCGGCGACATGGCCAACGAGATGGGCGTGAAGAGCCGCGCCCACAGCGACACCACGCTCGACCTGGAATACGGAACGCTGGTGCCGATGCGCTACATGAATGCGGACCAGCACTACAAGGTGATCAGCATCAGCGGCTGGTGCGACTGGCACGATCTGCACGAGTCGGGCCGCTTCGGCCTGGCGGTGCGCCGTGCCATCGAAGAGCGCTACGACGGCACGGTCGCTGTGTTCGCGAGCGGATCGCTCTCGCACCACTTCGCGGACAACGGCCGCGCGCCGGAGTTCATGCACAAGGTGTACGACCCCTTCCTGGAGCAAGTCGACCATCGCGTGGTCGAGCTCTGGAAGGCCGGTGACTGGAAGACCTTCATCGGCATGCTGCCGATGTACGCCGACAAGTGCTGGGGCGAAGGCGACATGCACGACACCGCGATGCTGCTCGGCCTGATGGGCTGGGACCGCTACGAGGCGCCGGCGGAGATCGTCACGCCCTACTTCGGCAGCTCGGGCACGGGGCAGATCAATGCGATCTTTCCGGTCACACCGCTGCCAGCGACAGCCACCACGGCCTGAGGAGCGCGAACCATGCCCCATCTGGTGATTCTCTACACCCCGAACATCGAACCCGAGACCGACATGTCGGCGCTGTGCCGCACACTCGCCGACACCATGCTCGAACAGCGCGACGAGGAAGGCAGGCAGGTCTATCCGACGGGGGGCACGCGCGTGCTGGCCTACCCCGCCGCGCACTACGCGGTGGCCGACGGCAAGGCGGACTACGCCTTCGTCTATCTCAATGTGCGGATGGCCGCCGGTCGCTCCGATGCGGTGAAGAAGCGCATCGGCGACGCGCTGCTCGACCAGGCGAAGCGTCACTTCGAGCCGGTCTTCGCACGGCGACACATCGGCATCACACTGCAGATCGACGAAAGCCCCGGTCAGGTCTACGACGGCAAGCACAGCAACCTGCATCCGCTCTTCAACAAATAACGAACCGTCCATGCTCGCACCCGACGTCATCCACCAACTCGCCGCCGAGCTTCACGAGAGCGAGAAGTCGCGCGTGCAGGTCGAGCACTTCTCCAAGCGCTTTCCCGAGATGACCATCGAGGACGGCTACGCCATCTCGCGCGAATGGGTGAAGACCAAGCTCGCCGAGGGCCGCGTCGTCAAGGGCCACAAGATCGGCCTGACGTCGCGTGCGATGCAGCAGGCCAGCCAGATCACCGAACCGGACTACGGCACGCTGCTCGACGACATGTTCTTCGAGCAGGGCGGCGACATCCCGTTCAAGCGCTTCATCGCGCCGCGCATCGAGGTCGAGCTGGCCTTCGTGCTGGGCAAGCGGCTGCAAGGGCCGGACGTGACGATCTTCGACGTGCTGGCGGCCACCGACTACGTCGTGCCGGCCATCGAGATCATCGACGCGCGCATCGAGCAGTTCGACCGCCACACGAAGGCGATGCGCAAAGTGTTCGACACCATCGCCGACAACGCGGCCAATGCCGGGATCGTGATGGGCGGCCGCCCGGTGAAGCCCGACGCGGTGGACCTGCGCTGGGTCAGCGCCCTGCTCTACAAGAACGGCGTGATCGAGGAATCCGGCGTGGCTGCTGCCGTGCTCAACCATCCCGCGACGGGCGTGGCCTGGCTCGCCAACAAGCTCGCGCCGTGGGACGAATGCCTGGAGGCCGGCGAGGTGGTGCTCGGCGGATCCTTCACGCGACCGACGACTGCCGTGCCCGGCGACACTTTCCACGCCGACTACGGACCGCTCGGCTCCATTGCCTTCCGCTTCATCTGAGACCACCATGGCCCCCACGCTTGCCGCTTCGCGTGCTGCGCTGCCCCCCGAGGGGGCCGCAGTCGCCTTGGGGCGGCCCGGCGCCGACTGAAAGACACCATGCAAACACCTGCGAACCCCTTCAAGCAAGCCCTCGCCGCCAAGCGCGCCCAGATCGGCCTGTGGCTCGGCCTCGCCGATTCGTACAGCGCGGAAATCTGCGCCGGCGCCGGCTTCGACTGGCTGCTGATCGACGGCGAGCATTCACCCAACGGCCTGCAGAGCATCCTGCAGCAGGCGCAGGCGATCGCCGCGTACCCCGGCGCCAACGCCATCGCGCGCGTGCCGCTCGGGCATGGCGATGCCGGCACGGCACTGATCAAGCAGTACCTCGACCTCGGCGTGCAGACGCTGCTGGTGCCGATGGTCGACACGCCCGAGCAGGCGAAGGCGATCGTCCGCGCGATGCGTTATCCGCCCGACGGCATCCGCGGCATGGGCGGCGCGCGCGCGTCGGGCTGGGGCCGCTATCCGGCCTATGCGAAGGAAGCGAACGACCGGGTCTGCCTGCTGGTGCAGGCCGAGACGCGCGAGGCGCTCGCCAACCTGGATGCCATCGCAGGCGTGGACGGCGTCGACGGCGTCTTCATCGGCCCGGCAGACCTGTCGGCCTCGATGGGGCACATGGGCAACCCCGGCCATGCCGACGTGCAGGCGGCGATCGAGGACGCCATCGCGCGAATCAACCGCGCCGGCAAGGCGGCAGGCATCCTGACGCCGGACGAGACGCTGGCGCGCAAGTACCTGGACCTGGGCGCGCTCTTCGTTGCCGTCGGGCTCGACACCAACCTGCTGGTGCGGACAACCACGGCCCTGGCGGCGCGCTTCAAGGGCGGCGCCAAGACGACGACAGCGAGCAGCAGCACTTACTGACGCGATGACCGATTCCTCGAACACGGGCCGCAAGCCCTTCCGCTCCGCGACCATCCGCGACGGCGTGATCCGCGCGACCACGCGCAGCTTCCTGCACGCGCTGGGCCAGGACGACGAGGACATTGCGCGCCCGCACATCGGGGTGTTCCACACCGGCGGCGAGATGAGCCCCTGCAACCTGAACCTGCGCGAGCAGGCGCAGCACGCCAAGACGGGCATCTACGCCGGCGGCGGCACGCCGCACGAGTGCCCCGTGGTGTCGGTGAGCGACGGGCTCACGATGGCGCATTCGGGCATGCGCTTCTCGCTGATTTCGCGCGAGCTGATCGCCGACAGCGTCGAGGCTTCGACGCGCGGCCACCAGTGGGACGGCATCTTCGCCATCGGCGCCTGCGACAAGAACCTGCCGGGCCTGATGATGGGGATGGTTCGCTGCAACGTGCCGAGCGTGTTCGTGCACGGCGGCTCCGCACTGCCCGGCCAGATGCCCGGCCCCGACGGCCGCGACCTCAACGTCGTCGACACCTACGAGACCATCGGCAAGGTGCTGGCCGGCGATGCCACCGCGGACGAACTCGAAGCCATGAGCCGCGCCTGCCTGCCCACGGCCGGCGCCTGCGCGGGCCAGTTCACCGCCAACACCATGGGCATGGTGTCCGAGGCGCTGGGCCTGGCCCCGATCGGCTCCAGCATGGTGCCCGCCGTCTTCAGCGAGCGAGCGCCCCTGATGCGCCGCGCCGCGAAGTCGCTGATGCGTGCGGTGATGGGCGAAAGCCCCCTGCCCCGCGACATCGTGACGCGCAAGGCGCTGGAGAACGCCTGCGCCGTCGTGTCGGCCACCGGCGGCTCGACCAACGCGGCGCTGCATCTTCCGGCGATCGCGCACGAGGCGGGCATCAAGTTCCACCTGGACGACGTGGCCGAGGTGTTCGCGCGCACGCCGCTCATTGCCGACCTGCGGCCGGGTGGCAAGTACCTGGCGCGCGACGTGTTCTATATCGGCGGTGCTGGCGTGATCCTGCGCACGCTGCTGGAGCAGGGCTATCTGCACGGCGATGCATTGACCTTCACCGGCCGCACGCTGGCCGACGAAGTGGCCGGCGCGGCCGAGCCCGATGGCCGCGTGGTGCGCAAGGCGGGCGACCCGATGTCGCGCGACGGCGGCCTGGCCGTGCTCAAGGGCAACCTGTGCCCCGACGGCGCGCTGCTCAAGACCGCGGGGCTGAAGACGCTGGTGCACCGCGGCCCGGCACGCGTCTTCGATTCGGAGGAAGAGGCGCAGACGGCGGTGCAGAACCGCCGCTACGAACCCGGCGAGGTCATCGTGATCCGCAACGAGGGCCCCAAGGGCAGTCCCGGCATGCGCGAGATGCTCGGCATCACGGCGCTGCTCTACGGGCAGGGCATGGGGGACAAGGTGGCGCTGCTGACCGACGGACGCTTCTCGGGTGCGACGCGGGGACTTTGCATCGGCTACGCGGGGCCCGAGGCGGCCGACGGAGGGCCGATCGCGGCACTGACGGATGGCGATGTGATCGCGATCGACGCGCGGGCGGAAGCGCGCAGCATCGCGGTGGAATTGACGGATGCGGAAATTGCCGCGCGGCTGGCGAAACGTGAGGTAAACGCGGGGGTGCGGCATGGCGGCTTGCTGGAAAAATATGCCCTCACCGTGCGGCCTGGCCACCAGGGCGCCGTGACCCACTCCGGCGCAGTCACCTGGCTGCGCGACGAGTCCTGAAGCACCACCCTTGGAGACATCCGCATGAACTTCACACGCCGCAGCCTGCTGCAAACCACCGGCGCCTCCGCGCTGCTCGCGAGCATCGGCCAGCAGGCCTTTGCGCAAGCGACGATCGAGACCGCGCGCATCATCACCGGCTTCGCGGCCGGCGGCACCTCCGACACGACCTGCCGCCGCCTCGCGACCAAGCTCGCGCCCGACTACGCCAAGACCGTGGTGGTGGAAAACCGCACCGGCGCGGGCGGCCAGATCGCCGTCACCTATGTGAAGAGCCAGCCGGCTGACGGCGCGACCATCCTGCAGACGCCGACCTCGATCCTCACGATCTATCCGCACATCTACAAGAAGCTGCCGTACGACCCGGTGACCGATCTGTCGCCCGTGTCGCTCGCCTGCATCTTCGACTTCGGCTTCGCGGTCGGGCCTGCCGTGCCGACGAGCGTGAAGACCGTGCCCGAATTCCTGGAGTGGGTGAAGGCCAACCCCGCCGGCGGCAACTTCGGTTCGCCCGCGGCCGGCTCCACCCCGCACTTCATCGGCGCGCTGCTGGGCAAGAACGCAGGTGTCGATCTCAAGCACGCGGCCTACCGCGGCACGCAGCCGGCCATGCTCGACCTGCTGGGCGGCAACATCTCGGCCGTCTCGGGCCCGATCGGCGACATCACGCAGCACCTGCCGACCGGCAAGGTCCGTATTCTCGGCGTCTCCGGCACCAAGCGCAGCCGCTTCGCGCCCGATGTGCCGACGTTCGGCGAGCAGGGGCTCAAGGACATGGCTTTCAGCGAATGGTTCGCCTTCTTCCTGCCGGCCAAGGCCTCGCCGGAGATCGTGAACCGCCTGAACGGCGCAATGAAGACCGCGCTGGGCACCAAGGAAGTGATCGACGGCCTGCATGGCTTCGGGCTGGAGCCGATGTCGTCGTCGCCGGCCGAGTTGGCCGAACTGCTGAAGAAGGACACCGCCATGTGGGCGCCGATCGTCAAGAAGATCGGCTTCACGGCAGAGGCTTAGTACACCCCCAGGCTTGCCCACTTCGTGTGGCCGCCCGCCCCCTTGCAGGGGGCGATACCTGCGGACCGGCGGAGCCGGTTCCGCGGTATTCCTGAAAGGGCTGCGGACGGGTTGGTTGGGTTGGGGCGGATTTTTGAAGGAACTGATATGAACACACTTGCCGCCATGCCGACCTCCGAACTGGACCATCGACTCCTCCACCCCGATGAGCGCGCGGCGCGGCTGGAGCTGGCGGCGTGCTATCGCGTGTTCGCGATGCTGGGCTGGACCGAGATGATCTACAACCACATCACGGTCCGGCTGCCCGACACGGTGACGGGCGGCGAGAAGCAGTTCCTCATCAATCCCTTCGGCCTCCACTACAGCGAGGTCACCGCGAGCAACCTCGTGAAGATCGACCTGCACGGCAATGTGCTCGACGGGTCGACCTGGCCGGTGAACCCGGCCGGCTTCACGGTGCATGCCGCGATCCACGACGGACTTGCCGACGCGCACTGCGTGATGCACACGCACACGACGGCGGGCGTGGCGGTGGCCTGTCTGCAGGGCGGGCTGCAGCAGACCAATTTCTATACCGCGCAATTGCACGACATGGTGGCGTACCACGACTTCGAGGGCATCACGATCCATGCCGACGAAGGGCCGCGCCTGTTGAAAAGCATCGGCGACCGCAAGGCAGTGATCCTGCGCAACCATGGGCTGCTGGCCTGGGGCGAGACGCTGCCGCAGACGTTTGCCATTCTCTGGACCCTGCAGCGCGCCTGCGAGATCCAGATGGCGACCCTCTCGATGGGCGCCGCCATCCCGGTGCCGGAAGACGTCGCGCGCAAGTGCACGCGCGATGCGCTGCAGTTCAATCCGAACCACGGTGCGGGCCGGGACGTGCTCGACGCCCTTGTTCGCCAGGTCAACCGCATCGACTCTTCCTACAAGAACTGACTGAATCATGAAGGTTTGCATCTACGGCGCCGGCGCCATCGGCGGCTGGATCGGCGCGAAGCTCGCGCAGGCGGGTTGCGAGATCGACGTGGTCGCGCGTGGCGCGACGCTCGAAGCACTGAAGCGCGACGGCCTGACGCTGGTGAGCGGCGATTCACGCGTGTCGGTGCCGGTCAACGCGAGCAGCGATCCAAAGGCATTGGGCGTACAGCAACTGGTGGTCGTAGCGGTAAAGGCGCCAGCGCTGCCAGCCGTCGCGCAGCAGATCGCGCCACTGCTCGGCCCCGAAACAATCGTGCTCACGGCCATGAACGGCGTGCCGTGGTGGTTCCTGCAAGGCGGCTTCGGCGGCAGCCTGGCCGGTGCGCAACTCGAGGCCATCGACCCGGGCGGCAAGATCGACGCGGCCATTCCCGCCAGGCACGTGATCGGCTGCGTGGTGCATGCGAGCTGCTCGCTCGACGCGCCGGGCGTGGTGCGGCATCACTTCGGCAACGGACTCATCATCGGCGAGCCCTCAGGGGAGGCGACACCGCGCGCTGAAGCGCTGCGCGACCTGCTGGCGCGCGCGGGCATCGACACCAAGCTCTCGCCGCAGATTCAGAAAGACGTCTGGTACAAGCTCTGGGGCAACATGACGGTCAACCCCATCAGCGCACTGACCGGCGCCACGACCGACCTCATCCTCAACGACGACCTGGTGCGCGGCTTCATCTCCACGATCATGCTGGAGGCGAAGGAGATCGGTGCTCGCATCGGGGTGCCCATCGCCGAGAGCCCCGAAGACCGGCATGCCGTCACGCGCAAGCTGGGCGCTTTCAAGACCTCGATGCTGCAGGACGTTGAAGCAGGGCGCGCGGTCGAACTCGACGCGCTGGTTTCGGCGGTGCGAGAGCTGGGGCAACGGGCCGGCGTGCCGACGCCGTTCACGGATGCGCTGCTCGGGCTGGCGCGCTTGCGGGCAAGGCAGTCGGGCCTCTACTGACCCTCGCCTCTCAATCGACCGTCGCGGGCACCCGCATGGCGACAGCGCACATGAGTTCGTAGCCCACCGTGCCGGCGGCCTGCGCCACGTCGTCGATGGACAGCAGCGCGCCGTTGGATGCGCGACCCCACAGCGTCACCTCGCTGCCGAAACCGGCATCGGGCACCGGCGTCAGGTCGACCGTGATCATGTCCATGCTCACGCGCCCTACCATGCGAGTGCGCACGCCGTTCACCAGCACGGGCGTGCCGGTCGTGCAGTGGCGCGGGTAGCCGTCGGCATAGCCGACCGCGGCGACGCCGATGCGCATCGGGCCGTCTGCCGCGAAGCTCGATCCGTAGCCGATGGTGTCGCCCGCCTTCAGGTTCTGCACGCCGATCAGTTGCGTCGACAGCGTCATGCCGGGCTGGAGCTGCCAGTGCTGTGCGTCGTGTTCGGGAAAGTCCGGCGCGCTGCCGTACAGCAGGATGCCGGGGCGGACCCAGTCGGCGCGGGTGGTCGACGCGTGGCGCAAGGTGGCGGCGCTGTTGGCGACCGAGCGCTCGCCCGGCAGGTCTTGGGTGATGCGCTCGAAGACTTCGATCTGGTGCGCGATGCCGCGCGCGCCGTCGGCGTCGCTGAAGTGCGTCATCAGCGTGATCTCGTCGACTTGCGGCAGCGCGTTCAGCCGCGTCCACGCCGAGCGGAAGCGTTCGGGCGTGAAACCGAGCCGGTTCATGCCCGAATTCATCTTGAGGAAGACGCGCTGCGGCGCCTGCGTCTTGTGGGCGGCCAGCATGTCGATCTGCTCGTCGCAATGCACCGCGTGCCAGAGATCGAGCCGCGAGCACAGCTCCAGGTCGCGCGCATCGAAGACGCCTTCGAGCAGCAGGACCGGGCCGCGCCAGCCGAGCGCGCGCACACGTTCGGCCTCCTTCAGGTCGAGCAGCGCGAAGCCGTCGGCGGCCCGGAAGGCGTCGAAGACCCGCTCGATGCCATGGCCGTAGGCATTGGCCTTGACCACGGCCCACACGCGCGAGTCGAGCGCCGCGCGGCGTGCGCGATCGAGGTTGTGCCGCAGTGCAGCAAGATGGACAGTGGCGAGGATCGGACGCGGCACGGTAAAAAACCCTGTGAAAAGCAGGAAACACTCACACAAACGCGCCCAGAGTGACAGGCGCGTCACGCCATTTTGACACCGCACCCCCATGCTATAACCGCGCAGCCGCCACGGAAGCGGCCCCTCTTCCACTATCGCCAGCAGTCTCAATTTCTGGCCAGCAGCCCATCGATGAAGCGCGGTTTCTACACGATCATGTCGGCCCAGTTCTTTTCGTCACTGGCCGACAACGCGCTTTTCGTTGCTGCCGTGGAACTGATGCGAACCAACGGCGCGCCCGAATGGCAACGCGCTGCGCTGGTGCCGATCTTCACCATCTTCTACGTGGCGCTGGCGCCGCTGGTCGGTGCCTTCGCCGACGCCTTGCCCAAAGGCAAGGTCATGTTCATCAGCAACGCGATCAAGGTGGTGGGCTGCGTGATGATGCTGTTCGGCTCTCACCCGCTGCTCGCCTACGCCATCGTCGGGCTGGGCGCGGCGGCCTACTCGCCGGCCAAGTACGGCATCCTGACCGAGTTGCTGCCCGCCTCTCAACTGGTCAAGGCCAATGGCTGGATCGAGGGCCTGACCATCGCATCGATCATTCTCGGCATCGTGCTCGGCGGCCAGCTCGTGGGCCACGCACTGTCGAGCCAACTGCTTTCCCTGGATTTCCCCGTCATCAATACGGGCATCGACACGCCGCCCGAAGCGGCGATCTCCGCGCTGATCCTGGTCTACATCATCGCCGCATGGTTCAACACGCGCATCCCCGACACCGGTGTGGAGATGCGGCCGCTGCGCTCCAACCCGCAGCACAGCTTCGTCCGCAACGTGGCCGCGCTGCTGCCTGATTTCTGGCACTGCAATTCGCGCCTGTGGCGCGACAAGCTCGGGCAGATTTCGCTGGCGACGACGACCCTGTTCTGGGGCGCGGGCGGCAACCTCAAGTACATCGTGCTCGCGTGGGCGTCGTTGGCGCTGGGCTACAACACGGCGCAAGCCTCGTCGCTGACGGGCGTGGTCGCGATCGGCACCGCGGTCGGCGCGATCGTCGCTTCGGTGCGCATGCGGCTCGACATGGCGACCCGCGTGATCCCGCTCGGCATCGGCATGGGCGTGCTGGTGATCGGCATGAACTTCATCGGCAACATCTGGCTGGCGGTGCCCTTCCTGATCCTGCTGGGCGGCCTGGGCGGCTTTCTCGTGGTGCCCATGAACGCGCTGCTCCAGCATCGCGGCCACAACCTGATGGGCGCCGGTCGCTCCATCGCGGTGCAGAACTTCAACGAGCAATCCTGCATCCTGATCCTGGGTGCGTTCTACAGCGCCTGCACCGGGCTCGGCATGTCGGCCTATGCGGCCATTACCGCCTTCGGCGTCGTGGTGGCGGGCTTCATGTGGCTGATCAAGCGCTGGCACATGAGCAACCTGCGCAAGTACCCCGAAGAGGTCGAGCACCTGCTCGCCATCGCTCGCAGCGACAAGCACCACTGATCCCGTCTTGCCTGCCATTGCGCTGATCTTCAACGCCTTCGTCTGGGGCGTCTCCTGGTTTCCTTTCCGGCAGATCGAAGACCACGGTCTGCATCCGGTGTGGGCGACCTGCCTGATCTATGCCGCGATCGCGCTGGTGATGGCGCTGCTGCGCCGCAGCATGTGGCACGTCTTCGTTCAGCAGCCGGGGCTTGTGCTGCTGGGGCTGGCGGCGGGCTTCACCAACGTCGGATTCAATTGGGGCGTGACGCAGGGCGACGTGGTGCGCGTGGTGCTGCTGTTCTACCTGATGCCGCTGTGGAGCGTGCTGCTGGCGTGGGGCTTCCTGGGCGAGCGGCCGACCTTGGCGTCGCTCGCACGCGTGGCGCTTGCGCTCATCGGCGTGGCGGTCGTGCTGAAGACGCCGCAGACCGAGTGGCCGATCCCGTCGAGCCTGCCGGACTGGCTCGGCGTCGCGGCGGGTTTCGGCTTTGCGGTCACCAACATCCTGCTGCGGCGGCTGCGCACCGCGCCCGGAGAATCGCGCGCGCTGGCCATGTTCGGCGGCTGCGCGCTGGTGGCCGGCGCGACGGCGCTGGCCGGGACGGCGCTGGGCGCCATCGCGCCGCCGCCCTTGGCGGCATCGGCCTGGTGGGGCTGGGCCTTCATCCTGGGGATCGCCCTCGTCTTCGCCAACGTCTGCCTGCAATACGGCGCCGCGCGGCTGGCGGCGAGCGCGACCTCCGTGATCATGCTGTCGGAGGTGCTGTTCGCCAGCGGCTCGTCGGTGGCGCTGGGCGCCGCGACGATGGACGCGCGGATCTGGATCGGCGGAGCACTGATCGTGCTGGCCGCGGTGTGGTCGGCGTTTGCGCGATCGCCGGGCGGCGAGGATGATCGACCCTCCTCCCTTCAGAAAGAAACGCCATGACCAGCGTCTACGACTTCGAAGCCCGCCAGATCGATGGCAAGCCGGTGCCGCTCTCCAAGTTCAAGGGCAAGGTGCTGCTGATCGTGAACACGGCCAGCAAGTGTGGATTCACACCGCAGTTCGAGGGACTGGAAGCCTTGTACGAGAAGTACTCCGCCAAGGGCCTCGCGGTGCTCGGATTCCCGTCCAACCAGTTCGGCAACCAGGACCCGGGTACCAACGAGGAGATCGGCGCCTTCTGCGTGGAGAACTACGGCGTCAGCTTTCCGATGATGGAGAAGATCGACGTCAATGGCTCGGGCGCGGCACCGCTCTACAAGTGGCTGGTAAAGGAAGCGCCGGGCTTCCTGGGCAGCACGGCGATCAAGTGGAACTTCACCAAGTTCCTGATCGGCAAGGACGGGCAGGTCATCCGGCGCTATGCGCCGCTCGACAAGCCCGAGTCGATCAGTCGCGACATCGAGACTGCGCTGGCGGCATAGCCCGCCCCCACCCGCCGGCTCGGGGAAGCCGGCTGCAGTGTTTCAGAAGCGGAAGTCGGCGGTCTTCGAGCCGCTGCCGAGCGTGACGACCTGGCTCTTCGTGACGCCGTCGGCCACTGCCTCGACCGTATAGCGTCCGGGCGGCAGGTCGACGTGGCAGATCGGTCCGTTCGAGACCAGCGACAACGCGGTGGCACCGGCCGCATCCTTCACCGTCACCGCGACATCCGCCAGGTACGCACCGCTGGCGCGAGCGAAAAGCAGCGATAGCGGATGGTCCTTCATCGCGGCACGCATGGCGACGGATTCGTCCGACCCGACGCCGCCGCAGACATACTGCCCGGAACCGTCGCTCTTCATCGTCGGCGCGACCACCGGCACCACGGCGGGAACTGCGGCGGACTGGGCCTGCACCACCCAAGGTGCGACCGCGCAGGCACAAACGACCGTGCCACGCAGAATGAATCGAAAAGAGGCGTGCATGAAGACACTCCCATAGTGAACACGACATGCATGCTCACTTTGCACCGCCTTCCGGCGAGTCGGACCAGACCCCCAGTGGATGTGCGATCAGGCCGTCGGTGCCGCCGACAACGCTTCATCCAGAAGCTCGACCCAATGCCGCACCGGCGTCTCGCTGCCGCTCTGCAGATGGGTGATGCAGCCGATGTTGGCCGACACGATGGTCGTCGGCCTGAGCTGGTTCAGATGACCCAGCTTGCGGTCGCGCAGCGGGTAGGCCAGCTCGGGCTGCAGGACCGAATAGGTGCCCGCCGACCCGCAGCACAGGTGCGCTTCGTTGAGAGCCACCTGCACGTCGAAGCCCAGTGCGCGCAGGTTCGTCTCGACGCCGCCCCGCAGCTTCTGCCCGTGCTGCAGCGTGCAGGGCGGGTGGTAGGCGATGACGCCGCGCGGCGCGTTGACGCGCCCCTTCAGCACAGGCACCAGTTCGGGCAGCAGTTCGCTCAAGTCCCGGGTGAGCGCGCTGATGCGCTCGGCCTTGGCGGCGTAGGCCGCGTCATCCTTGAGCATGTGGCCGTACTCGCGCACCGTGACGCCGCAGCCGGAGGCGTTCATCACGATGGCCTCGACCTCCTTGCGCTCGACCTGCGGCCACCAGGCGTCGATGTTGGCGCGCATCTGCGCCTTGCCGCCTTCGTGGTCGTTGAGGTGGAACTTCACCGCCCCGCAACATCCTGCGCTGGCTGCGACGACCGCCTGGATGCCGGCCGCGTCAAGTACGCGCGCGGTCGCGCTGTTGATGTTGGGCGCCATCGACGGCTGCACGCAACCTGCGAGCATCAGCACCTTGCGTTCATGCGTGCGCGTCGGCCACGCGCCGGATTTCCGCGGCGCAGGCACCTTGGCCTTGAGCTTGGCGGGCAGCAGGCCACGCACCGACTGGCCGAGCTTCATCGCAGGCGCGAAGAGCGGCGAAGGGAGCGCTTCCTTCAGTGTCCAGCGCACCGCATTTTCGAGCGGCGGGCGGGCCACCTTCTCATCGACGATCTTGCGGCCGATGTCGACCAGGTGGCCGTACTGCACGCCGCTCGGGCAGGTGCTCTCGCAGTTGCGGCAGGTCAGGCAGCGGTCGAGGTGCAACTGCGTGCTGCGCGTCGGCGCCTTGCCTTCGAGCACCTGCTTGATCAGGTAGATGCGCCCGCGCGGTCCGTCGAGCTCGTCGCCGAGCAGTTGATAGGTCGGGCAGGTGGCGGTGCAGAAGCCGCAGTGCACGCATTTGCGCAGGATCGCCTCGGCTTCGCGGCCGTCGGCGGTGCCTTGGAATTCGGGAGCGAGTTCAGTTTGCATGCGTGGGGTCAGTCCGCGGGATAGAGCCGTCCGCGATGGAAGACGGCGTGAGGATCGAACTCGTTCATCAGCGCGCGGTGGATGCGCTCGACGGCGGGGCTCAGCGCGTCGAACCTGCCGAGCACGCGTTGGCCGTGAATGTCCGAGGGCATGAACAGCGTCGCATGGCCGCCTGCGTCACGGGCCGCTGCGCGAAGTTGCGGTCGGCGGTCGGGCGGCGCGAGGTACCAGCGCTGTCCGCCGTGCCACTCGATCAGGGGCGTGCCGTCGATATCGAGCACCGGCGCGGTCTGCGGCACCGACAGGCGCCAGAGGTCGCGCGCGCCGCGCGCACCGAACCATGGGTGCTGCTGGTCGCGCAGGGACTGCCAGCCCGTGGTCGTGCGCTCGCCGCCCTGGCGCTCGCCGCCCAGGTGCTTGCAGGCCGCTTCGACCGCGGCCACCGCGCCGCGCAGGCGCAGCGACAACACGCCCTCGCCGTCCCGCTCGCGCCAGACGCTCGCGTTCAGCGGCAGCGGCCGGCCACCCCATTCATTGAGCAGGCGCAGCGCATCGGCCTGGCTGCAGGCGAACTCCAGCGTCGCCTCGGCGGGCGCGACGGGCAGCACCTTGAGGCTCACTTCCGCGATGAGCCCGAGAACGCCCAGCGAGCCGGCGAGCACGCGCGACACGTCGTAGCCTGCGACGTTCTTCATGACCTGTCCGCCGAAGGTGAGCACCTCGCCGCGACCGTTGACCAGCGTGGCACCGAGCACGTAGTCGCGCACCGACCCCACGCTCGCGCGCGAAGGCCCGCTGAGCCCGGCGGCGACCATGCCACCCACCGTCCCCCCTTCGCCGAAGCGCGGTGGCTCGAAGGCCAGGCACTGTCCCTTGTCGGCCAGCACGGCCTCGAGTTCCGCCAGGGGCGTGCCGGCGCGCGCGGTGACAACCAGCTCGCTCGGCTCGTAGCTGGTGATGCCAGCAAGGTCGATGGTGGAGAGCGGCTCGCCTTGCGGCGGCTCTCCAAAGAAATCCTTGGTGCCGCCCCCGCGGATGCGAAGCGTCGTGGTGTCGGCGGCAGCGGCGCGCAGGCGCTCGGTGATCTGGCGAAGGGCTGGATCCATGCCGGCGATCGTACCGCCAGCGGCCCGGTCAGTCCTCGAAGAAGCGAACTGGCAAGCCGGGCGTGGCCACCCGGACCGACAGCACGTGACCCGACGCGGGTCGCTGTTCGAGTTCAGCGGCCGGCCGGCCGCGCCGCGCGGTGGTCACGAACAGCGTGCGCAGGTCGTCACCGCCGAAGCACGGCATCGTCGGACATTGCACGGGCGTCGGCAGCGCCGACACCTGCTCGCCGGAGGGCGCGAAGCGAAGCAGTTGGCCGCCCTCGAACATCGCGACCCAGTAGTGGCCCTCGGCGTCGATGGTGGCGCCGTCGGGCCGGCCTTCGTAGCGGACGAGCGATTCCGCCGTCCAGCCTGAAGGCTTGTCGCCGAACTGCTGGAACACGCGAGGGTTCGACAGCCGATTGGGCCGCGCCGCCCACGTCCACGCGCGTACGCGATGCGCGGCGGTGTCGGCCCAGTAGACCGTCGTGTCATCAGGGGAGAAGGCGAGGCCGTTGGCGGTGGTCGCCTCGTTGGCCATCTGCGTCAGCGTCGGCGCACGGCCGCCGCGTGCGTCGAGGCAGTAGAGCGCGGCGTTGGCGCGGTCCTTCGCCTCGTTGAGGGTGCCAGCCCAGAACCGGCCGAGCGGATCGCACTTGCCATCGTTGAAGCGCATCGTGCTCGCGTCGTGGTCGACGTGCGCGATGGGCTTGAGCTCGCCGCGCCACTCCCGCGCACGATAGACGCCGTCGCGCAGCGCGATCACCAGGCCGCCCGTGCGCGCCGGCGCCATGCAGCCGGGCTCGGTCGGCAGGCTCCATCGCTCGACCTCGGGTCCGGCGATGTCGCCGCGCGTGCGCAGCACCGCACGTCCCGGAATGTCCAGCCAGTAGAGCGACCTCTCGGCCGGATGCCAGAAGGGCGACTCGCCGAGCTGGCTGAGGCTGTCATTCAGCGTGGTCCACATCAGCCGCAGCTTAGGCCAAAAAGCGCGAAAAAAGGCCCGCAGGTGCCGGAGCACGTGCGGGCCGAACATCCAAAGGAGACTCTCGCTGACAAAAAACTTTTCGGTTGCGGGCCGCGGCAGTTGCGGCCCGCCGGGACTCAGCGGTTGTACGCGGTCTCGCCGTGCGCCGAGATGTCGAGGCCTTCGCGCTCTTCCTCTTCGCTCACACGCAGGCCGATCGTGAGGTCGGCGATCTTGTAGGCGATGAAGGACACGACGCCCGACCACACGACGGTCAGCACCACAGCCTTGAGCTGGATCCAGACCTGCGCGCCGATGCCGTTGGAGATCACGCCCGCCGTGACCCAGTCGCCCACGAGGCCGGGGCCGCCGAGCGATTGCGTGTTGAACACGCCGGTCAGCAGGGCGCCGACGATACCGCCGACACCGTGCACGCCGAACACGTCGAGCGAATCGTCGGCGCCGAGCATCTTCTTGAGGCCGTTGACGCCCCAGAGGCAGGCGAAGCCGGCAACGAAGCCGATGACGATCGCGCCCATCAGGCCGACGTTGCCGGCAGCCGGCGTGATCGCCACGAGGCCGGCGACGGCACCCGAGGCGGCACCCAGCATCGAGGCCTTGCCGCGCATCAGCGCTTCACCGATGGACCATGCCAGCACCGCCGCGGCAGTCGCCGAGAAGGTGTTCATGAAGGCCAGCACGGCGCTGGTGCCGGCTTCGAGTGCGGAGCCGGCGTTGAAGCCGAACCAGCCCACCCACAGCAGGGAGGCACCGACCATCGTGAGCGTCAGCGAATGCGGCGTGAAGGATTCCTTGCCGTAGCCGATGCGCTTGCCGATCAGGAAGGCACCCACGAGACCGGCGACGGCCGCGTTGATGTGCACCACCGTGCCGCCCGCGAAGTCGAGCGCGCCCCATTGCCAGATGAGACCGGCCTTGTCGTTCATGGCGTCGACGACTTCCTTGCTGGTGTAGGCGTCCGGGCCCATCCAGAACCAGACCATGTGCGCGATCGGCGCATAGCTGAAGGTGAACCAGATCACCATGAAGAGCAGCACGGCCGAGAATTTCACGCGCTCGGCGAAGGCACCGACGATCAGGCAGCAGGTGATGCCGGCGAAGGTGGCCTGGAAGGCGGCGAACAGGAGTTCGGGGATGTACACGCCCTTGCTGAAGGTCGCGCCGGGTGCGAACACACCGGTGGCCGGATCGAAGATCCCCTTCATGAAGAGCCGGTCGAATCCGCCGATGAAGGAGTTGCCCTCCGTGAACGCGAGGCTGTAGCCGTAGATGAGCCACAGCACGACGATCATGGAGAAGGTGACCATCACCTGCATCAGCACCGACAGCATGTTCTTGCTGCGAACCAGGCCGCCGTAGAACAGCGCGAGGCCGGGAATCGTCATCATGATCACCAGCAGCGTGGAGACCATCATCCAGGAGGTGTCACCCTTGTTGAAGGAAGGTGCGGCTGCGGCGGGCGCAGCGGCAGCGTCGGCAGGTGCTGCAGCCGCGGGGGCCGCAGCCGGTGCTGCGGCTGCAGGCGCGGCGGGCGCGGCAGCAGCAGGCGCTTCGGCCGCGGGTGCCGCGGCCGTCTGCGCAAAGCCGGAGGTGCCGGCGGCCAGCACGCTCAAGCCGAGCGCGAGTGAAACAAGGAATTTTTTCATTTCGATTTGTCTTTCGTGCCTTGCGTATCAGAGGGCTTCTCGGCCCGTTTCACCGGTGCGGATGCGCACGACTTGCTCCAGGTCGTACACGAAGATCTTTCCGTCGCCGATCTTGCCGGTGCGCGCAGCGGCTTCCACGGCTTCGATCACGCGCTCGACCAATTCGTCGGCCACGGCGGCTTCGATCTTGACCTTGGGCAGGAAGTCGACGACGTACTCGGCGCCGCGATACAGCTCGGTGTGGCCCTTCTGGCGGCCGAAGCCCTTGACCTCGGTGACCGTGATCCCCTGAACACCGATCGCCGAAAGCGCTTCGCGCACTTCGTCGAGCTTGAAGGGTTTGATGATGGCTGTGACCAGCTTCATGATGTTTCTCCTGCAGATGAAAGGGACGGCGCAGCCACCGGGGCCGCGCCTTCTGTGACTAGAGGGTCTTGGTCAACGTGAGGATGAAGCGCGTCTTGTTGGGCGAGAAGGTGGTCTGGCCGAAGGTGACGCCGTTGATGTCCACGCCCGGGCTGGAGATCAGGTTGAAGGCGCTCTGCTCGCTGCCGCCCTGGATCCAGCCGCCCAGGGACAGGCCGCTGCCGAAGTCGTAGGACACGCCGACGTTGTAGTCCAGGTAGTCCTTGTAGCCCAGGCTCTTGATGTCGCTGGTGAAGAAGGTGTAGCCCAGGGCGGTCTTGAAGGTGAGCTTGGGCACGATCTCCTTGGTGTAGGAGAGGTTCAGGTAGCCGGTGTTGGTGCCGTCCAGGCCCGAGCCGCCCTTGTTGCCTGCGTAGTTGAAGTAGTCCTTGGAGACGGTCCAGGAGTACTTGGCGGTGAACGCGCCGATGTTCTCGTCCGCCCAGGTGCCCGCTCCGTAGATCTCGGTGGTGGAGCCGGCGCTGTTGCCGGGGTAGACATAGGTCAGCACGCCGACGTCCCAGTCGATGGGGCCGCCCTTGAATTTGTAGCCGCCGTAGAAGTCCATCTCGATGGAGTTGCCGGGCAGCCAGTTGACGCTGGAGTTCCAGTTGCCGATGTAGAAGCCGCTGGAGCCGAAGGCGTAGTCGATACCGCCCTGGATGGCGGGCTTGACGTAGCTGTCCTTGGCGAAGCCGTTGTTGCCGATCACGTCCTGATCCTGGCCACGGAACTTGTAGTTGGTGGTCAGCGCCACGTTGCCCGTGAGGTTCGGCGGTTCGGCGGTCTGCGCGCCAGCAAGCATCGGCAGGGCGGCAAGGGCGCTCACGGCCAGGACCAGAACGGATTTACGGTGCATCATCGAGTGACTCCTCGGAGTGTTTTGAAAGTGGTTTGGAAACCATGTCAAAGCAGGGAGCGTGCCAAAGTGTCAACAAGCCTGCGGAGCCGGGCAGCGATCAAGGATGCACGTCGTAACAATGAATCAAGAGATGGACGCACCATCTTGGGGATAGGGAGAAGAATGAGTCTGTCTTTGGTGCAAAGCCGCGCATTGCTGGGCCTCGAAGCGGCCGTTGTCACGGTTGAGGTGCATCTGGCAAACGGCTTGCCGAGCTTTACGCTGGTGGGCCTGGCCGATGTGGAAGTCAAGGAAGCGCGCGAACGCGTGCGGTCGGCCATCCAGAACGCGGGTCTCGAATTCCCGAACAACAAGCGGATCACGGTCAATCTGGCGCCGGCGGACCTGCCCAAGGATTCCGGACGCTTCGACTTGCCGATTGCCCTGGGCATCCTGGCGGCCAGCGGGCAGATCCAGGCGGCCCGGCTGGCCGGTCATGAATTCGCCGGCGAACTCTCTCTTTCAGGGCAACTGAGGCCCGTGCGTGGTGCGCTCGCCATGGCGCTCGCGTTACATGTCAGTGGGGTCGCGACGCGGCTGGTGCTGCCGGCCGAGAGCGCGCAAGAGGCCTCACTGGTGCCGGACGCCGAGGTCTACGGCGCGCGGCATCTGCTGGATGTCGTGCGGCAGTTTCTTCCCCCATGCGATGGCGACGCGTTGCCAACCGAGCCCGGCGATGACGGCTGGGCCCGAGTGCTGCCCGCGCCGCAAGGGCCGGCCCTGCGCCACGCCGATCTCGCGGACGTGAAGGGCCACGCCGGCGCCAAGCGCGCTCTGGAGATTGCGGCGGCCGGCGGCCACAGCCTGCTGCTGGTCGGCCCGCCGGGCTCGGGCAAGTCGATGCTGGCGCAGCGGTTCGCCGGATTGCTGCCTGCGATGAGTGTGCAGGAAGCGCTCGAAAGCGCCGCCGTTGCCAGCCTCGGCGGACGCTTCGCGGTCGAACGGTGGATGCAACGACCGACGTCGAGTCCGCACCACACGGCCAGCGCCGTGGCGTTGGTCGGTGGCGGCTCACCGCCGCGGCCTGGGGAGATTTCGCTGGCGCATCACGGCGTGCTCTTCCTGGACGAGTTTCCCGAGTTCGCGCGGGCCTCGCTGGAGGCGCTGCGCGAGCCGCTGGAGACCGGAACCATCACGATCGCCCGTGCCGCCCGCCGCGCTGAATTTCCGGCGCGCTTCCAATTGATTGCGGCGATGAACCCCTGCCCCTGCGGCTACCTCGGCTCCGCGCTCAAGCCCTGCCGCTGCACACCCGACCAGGTGTCCCGCTACCAGGGCAAGCTCAGCGGCCCGTTGCTGGACCGCATCGATATCCACATCGAGGTGCCCGCGGTATCGGCTGAGCAATTGCTCACCTCACCGGCCGGCGAAGCCACTGATGCAATCCGCGACCGCGCGGGCGAGGCGCGCGAACGGGCACTGGCGCGGCAGGGAAAGACCAATCAGTCGTTGCAGGGTGCGGAGATCGACCGGCATGCCGGACTGGCGCCGGACGCGTTGAAGTTCATGCACACGGCGGCGGCAAAGCTGGGGTGGTCGGCGCGCAGCACGCACCGGGCGCTGAAGGTGGCTCGAACGATCGCTGACCTGGCCGGTAGTCCAGCGGTCGAAGTGGCGCATGTCGCGGAGGCCGTGCAGTACCGACGGGCGCTGCGCGCGGTTGGCTGATCGGGCAATTCTTCGCTGGGCCTTTCCTACGCTGATTCTTCGAGAAACTCCCTGACTGTCACGAACAGGGCTTCACGCCGACGCTCGAGAAAGAGCTGGTGGGTGCCTTCGGGCAAGACTGCCAGGCGAGCCTTCCCCGCTCGCGTCAGCAGAGGGTCGAGCGCACGCGCCATGGCCGGCGGTGTCGTCCGGTCCCAGGCGCCGACCACGAGCAGCGTGGGTGCCTCGATCGAGGAAGGCGTGAAGAAATCGCGTCCTTCGCCCCAATGCGCCACGACTTCGACCAAGGGGCCGTTCGGCGCGCGAAGAAAAGGCGGATTCGCCTGGACGCCCAGCGGGTCGGTGGCCCAGTTGGCGTCGGCCCATTGGTCGAACCAGCCCGCAGGGATCAGCGCATCCTGCTCACCCGTCGGCACCCCGTCGACCCAGGTGCGCCTCGCCGCCTCGCGTGTGACGCGGCGGTAGGCGCCCGCGGGTGCGCGCGGCACCGGACCGCCGGGCCAGCGCCAGACGGGCGCATACAGCACCAGGCGCTCGACCTGGCCGGGCCGGCGCCCGGCATGTCGTGCGGCCAGCACTGTGCCCCAGGACCAGGCAACGATCACGATTCGGTCGAGACCCCGACGCGCGCAAATGAAATCGACCGCCGACGCCAGGTCCCGTGTGCCGGTGGCCGCGTCGAGCAGCGGCGGATTCATCTCCGGCGGCTGCTCCATCGCTGCCGGACGTGTCGATCGCCCGTACCCGCGCAGGTCCACGCACCAGGTGTCGAAACCGCGCTGCGCAAGGTCTTCCATCCACGATCGGCCACCGAGGGGGAGGTCGAAGCAGGTGTGCCCGGGATAGGTCAGGCCGTGCACGAAGAGCACCGTGCGCCCCGGCGGCGCGCTCACCGGTTCGATCGCATGCCGGTTGCGCAGGAAGAGTTGCACGCCGGGGTCGGCGGCGTCGATGTACATGTCTTCCGCGACGGTGCCGGTCCGCTGCGCGCCCCGGCTGGCGCACGCGGAGATCCCCGCCCCGAGCCATGCACAGGAAAGCCACAGGAGCGTGCGTCGGTTCATGTCAGTCCCCTCGGTCCGTACGCTCGCAGACTAGGGATGTCGTGCCAGCCTGTCGTCATGCGATCGGACGACAACTTGCAGGAGCCGATGCTTCAGAGATTGCGTCGATCGATCGAGCCTGCCGGCCCGATGCCCACGTGGTAGAGCGACAGGCTGTGCAGCGTGTCGAGGTTGCGCCCCTGGTGAACGACGCCCGGTGCGACATAGACGGCCTCGCCGGCGATGGTCTGCCCTGCGCCGGCGCCCGCGTATTCCATCGTCAGCGCGCCGTCGAGCACACAGACGATCTCGTGGCCGCAGCCGTGCACGTGAAAGCCCGTGGCCTCCCCCGGCGAGAAGTCGCGCGAGACGATGCGCGCCTGCTGGTTCGGCGGCGCCCGCAGCGGCAGTTGCAGCAGCGCGCGCACGCGGCTTTCGCTGGCGCGCCGCAGAGCCTTGTCGTGCAGGGACGCCATGGCATGGCCGGCCGAGAAACCATCGGCGGCTGCGCGCAACTCCGCGAGCGCGCCCATCACGCGCACGAGATCCGCCTGGCGCCGGCATCCCGTCTTCGCGAAGGCCCGGCCGAGCAGGGTGCGCACCGTGTTGACGCTGCAGCGGCGCGACTCGGCAATCTGCTTCAGCGCATGCCCGTTTCCCACGGCCAGCGCGATCGCACCCTCCGCACGCGTCAGGCCGAAGATTTCGCAGACGACGGCCAGCGGCGGCAGATCGACCACCTCGGGATCGCGCAACAGGACGGCCGCACCCAGCGCATGGGCTGCGCCGCCGGTGATCGGCAGTCCGACCGCGATGAGGGGCAGGCGACCCGGTCGTGGCAAGGGGATGACGCGAGGCATGGCAGGCTCGTGATGCGCGGCGCCAGCCTCCAGCGTGCGACGAATGAGCCGGTCGAAGCCTTCGCGGGTGGCACGGTCCGCGGCCGCGATGCCGCCATGCGCGTTGCACACGGTCGTGCCTTGCGCAAGCCACGAACAAGCACGGGCATCGCTGAAACGGATACGCCCTGACGGATCGAGCACCACCAGCTCGAAGGCGGATGGGGCGGCGGGTTCGATGGCGTCCATCAGAGACCTCCTTGCGCAAGGGCCTCGCGCGCGAAGCGCAAGGCGCCGCCAGTATGCACCCGCGCTGCCCTCCGGCGGCCCCGCTAAAGTCCGAAGTCCATGGGCCTTTCAGCATCGACGACACCCACCCCCGCACCCTACGACCGCCGCCTCGTCGCCTGGCTCTCCGTCGGCCAGCTCATCACATGGGGCAGCGTCTTCTACACCTTCGCCTTGCTGATGGAGCCGGTGGAACGCGAACTCGGCCTGGACCGAGCGCAATCGTCGCTCGCCTTCAGTCTCGCGCTGCTGGCCGAAGGTGCGATGGCCTGGACCGTGGGCCGCTGGATCGATCGCGGCCACGAACGCGCAGTCATGGCGGGCGGCTCGCTGGTGATCGCGGCGGGCCTGCTGCTCCACAGCTTCGTGCACGGCGCGGCGGGCTTCTATGCCGTGTGGCTCCTGCTCGGCGCCGGCTTGTCGGCGACGCTCTACAGCCCGGCCTTCTCGATCGTCACGCGGCGCTTTCCCAGCGATTTCCGGCGCGCGATCATCACCTTGACCTTCCTGGGCGGGCTTGCGAGCACCGTCTTCATTCCGCTGGACGCATGGCTGATCGCGAAGCTTGGCTGGCGGCACGCGCTGTGGGTGCTGGCCGGGATTCACCTTTGCGTGTGCGTCCCGCTGCACTTCTGCATCCTGCGAAACGCGCCGGGCCGCCGGGCCGAGCCACCGGCAGGCGCACGCCCAACCGATCGCCCTTCCGTCGCGCACCATCTGCGCAGCGCGCCCTTCCTGCTCATCGGCGTCTTCACCGTCCTGCTCATGGCCGTGACCGCGGCCCTGCCACCCCACATGGTCAGCTTGCTGCGCGGCGCGGGGTTGCCGGAGGCCTGGGCCATCGCGGTGCCGGCGAGCATCGGCATCGTGCAGGTGTTCGGTCGCGCCCTGCTCTACTTCTTCGAACACCACTTCGACTTGCACCTCGCGAACCGGCTGATTCCGTGCCTGATTCCGCTGGGACTTTGCATGCTGTTGGCCGGCGCCGGCCATCCGGTTGCCGCACTGTGCTTCGTGCTGTTCTACGGCATGGGCAACGGGATGCTGACGATCGTCAAGGGCACGGCCATCGCACAGTACGTCGACCGCGAGCACGTCGCCACGCTCAATGGCGCACTCGGCCTGCCAAGCGCCATCGCCCGCGCCGTCGCCCCGCTGCTGCTCGGCCTGCTGTGGACGCCGGCTGGCGGCTACACCGCCGGCCTGTGGATCCTGCTGGCAGCGAGCGTCGTGGCAGTCCTGGCCCTGCTAGCCGCACAACGCCGCAACTAACACCGACCCCGGCCTGGGGGAGATCAAATGATCCCGCGTCCCGCCAGATTGCGCATCAGCGCGCCGATGCCGAAGGACCAGCGCGCCGCCTGGTCCGAATGCACGACCCGGTTCTCGAGCGCGCCGAGTTCGGGTGCCGAGATGGTCACCCGGTCGCCGACCACGTGGGTGAAGCCCTGCCCCGGCCCGTGCCGGTCCTGAGTGGGCGCGAACATCGTGCCCAGGAACAGCATCAGGCCATCGGGATAGGCATGGTGCGGGCCGATCGCCTGCGACACGATGTCCAGCGGGTCGCGGCTGATCTTCGACAGCGAGCTCGACCCTTCGAGCGTGAACCCCTCCGGCCCCACGACCCGCAATGCCACGGTGATCCGGCGCACGTCGTCGATGCCGAAGTGCTCGTCGAAGAGGCGGATGAAGGGCCCGATCGCGCAGGACGCGTTGTTGTCCTTCGCCTTGCCGAGCAGCAGCGCACTGCGGCCTTCGAAGTCGCGCAGGTTGACGTCGTTGCCCAGCGCCGCGCCGAGCGTCTGGCCGCGGCTGTTGACGGCGAGCACGACCTCGGGCTCGGGGTTGTTCCAGACCGACCCCGAATGAATGCCAACGTCGGCGCCGGCGCCGACTGCGGACAGCACGGGGGCCTTGGTGAAGATTTCGGCGTCAGGACCGATGCCGACCTCCAGGTACTGCGACCACGCGCCCTGCGCGATCAGCACGTCCTTCACCTTCGCGGCCTGCGGCGATCCGGGCACGATGCCGGCAAGGTTGTCGCCCAGTACGCCGCCCAGGGCGGCGCGGATCGATTCGGCCTTGGAGGCATCGCCGCGAGCCTGCTCCTCGATCACCCGTTCGAGCAGGCTGGAGATGAAGGTCACGCCGCTGGCCTTGACGGCTTGCAGGTCGCAGGGCGCGAGCAGCCACGGATGCTGCGTGTCACGGCGGGATTCGTCGCTGTTGGCGAACGCAGCTTCGAGCGAGGCGACGCGCGCGGTCCTGTCTTCGCGCAGGCCCTGCCGCACCGCGCCCACCGGGTCATCGAGTTCGAGCAACTGGCTCGAGGTCGGGGCGATGCGCGAGAGATCGTGCAGGCCGCCCTCGTGCACCGCGACCAGCACCGGGCCGACGTCCGGCAGCCAGAGCCGCCCGACGAGGGTGGCGCGATCGGCATCGCGAGGCAGGAACGGGGCGGGCGAAAGCATCGAGGTCATGCGAGGGTCTCCAGATGTACGGGCCGGTGATTCGGCTTCTGCACCGCGGATCGTACGGGACTGTCAGCGCGCCGTCGCGGACGCGCTCGCCGCGCGGACGCGGGCGACGCTTTGCGGCAGATCGGCCCACGCCGGCTCCCGTGGCGCGAAGCGCGCACGCATGTAGCCGGCGAGTTCGGCAATCTGCGCATCGTCGAGCGCCTCGCGGAAAGCGGGCATGAAGCCGATGTCGCGCGACGCCGGCTCGCGCACGCCGTCGAGGATGGTGCGCAGCAGATTGTCCGGCCGGGTGCTGGTCAGGTTGCTGTTGAGCGCGAGCGGCGTATTCACGCCGATCAGCGTGGGGCCGTCGCCGTCGTGATGGCAGGCGGCGCAAGCGCTGTCGAACATGCGTTGGGCGGGGCCGAGCAGTTGGCCTTGGCTACCGGCGGCGGTAGCGACGACGCGTTGCGCCTGTGCGGCTGCGGCTTCTTCCCCGACCGCGGGCTGGAAGGAGGCGAGGTAGCTCGCCATCGCGCGGATGTCCGCGTCAGGCACGGCGGCGAGTTCACGCACCACCTCCGCCATCGGGCCGCCAGCGACCCCGTGGTCGCGCGCATGGCCTTTGCGCAGGTAGCTGTACAGGGCCTCGGCGCTCCAGGGCACTGCTGCGGTCGACAGCGAAGTCAGCGCAGGCGCCTCCCAGCCGTCCACCATCGCGCCGGAAAGGAAGGCCTTGCCGCCCTGCTCCGCGCCCAATGCGTTGCGTGGCGTGTGGCAGGCGCCGCAATGGCCGAGGCCATTGACCAGGTAGGCGCCGCGGTTCCATTCGGCGCTCTGCGCGGCCACGGGTTGAAGGGGCGACGGGTCATGGAAGAGCGAATTCCATCCCGCCATGAGCGGGCGAAGGCCGAAAGGAAAATTCAGTCGCGCCTTGGGCGTCTCGGCGCTGACGGCCGGCAGCGACATGAAGTAGGCGTAGAGCGCCTGCAGGTCGTCGTCGCTGGTCTTGGCGAAGGCGGTGTAGGGGAAAGCCGGGTACAGGTGATGGCCGTCGCGCGAAACCCCCTCGCGCATGGCGCGCTGGAAGGCGCTGAAGGACCAGCGGCCGAGCCCGGTGTCGGCATCGGGCGTGAGATTGGTCGTGTAGATGGTGCCGAAGGGCGTTTCCATCGGGCGGCCGCCGGCATTGGGCGTTCCGCCGGACGCGGTGTGGCAGACGGCGCAATCGCCGAGCGCGGCGAGCGTGCGGCCGCGCTCGATGGTGGCTTCGCTGTAGACCGGGGCGCTGAGCGCGACGGGCGCAATCGCGGACCGCCAGCCGAGCAAGCCTGCGATCACGCCGATCGCTCCAACGACGATCGCGCCGGCGCCCACCCAGATCCCCTTGCGACGCGGCCAGGCCGCGGACGCAGCCAGTTCGCTCCGGCCCTCCTCGGGGGAGGGCCGGGACGGGGATGGGGCGGCGGCAGGAAGAGGATTCAGGGCGGCTCGGACGACCTCGGGCGTGAACGGCGGCACCCGGAAGCGCACGCCCGTCGCATCGAAGATCGCATTCGCGATGGCCGCAGTCCCCGGCACCGAGGACGACTCCCCCGCGCCCAGCGGCGGCTCGCCGGGGCGCTGCATGTGCATCACCTCGATCACCGGCACTTCCCGGAAATTGATGATCGGATAGCTGCCCCACTCTCGGCTCGCAACCACGCCCGACGGCCGCACACCAGGCAGCACTTCGGCCCCGGAGGACGACTGCGGCGCGAACCGCACCCGCTCCTTCAGCGCCCGGCTGGTGGTCTGGATGACGTTGCCGTGGATCTGGTGCTCGACACCGGCCGGGTTGACCATCAGGCCCGCGTCGTGCCCGACCACCACGCGGCGCACATGCACCTCGCCCGTCTTGCGGTTGACCTCGACGTCCGCCACCCAGGCTGACCATGCCGCGCCGAAGCCTGGCCACTTGCTGTGCACGTAGCGCGCATACGCGAAGCCCTGGCCGAACAGGATGTCGCCGCCAGGGCCCAGGCCGCCATCCGCGTTCTCCTGCGGCCCGGTGCGCATGCGCCAGCCGGCCTTCTGCGCCGTCTCGCCCACCAGTTCGGCCGCGCGCGGATCGTGCAGATGCCGCAGCCGGAAGGCGACCGGATCGACACCCGCCGCCGTCGCCAGTTCATCGACATAGGACTCGTGCGCGAACGAACTCGGCAGCGCCGACACACCGCGCAACCATGAGGCGCGCACGATCGGCGCCATGTCGTTGACCTTCACGCGCAGGTTGCCGTAGGCATAGGGAGGCCGCGCCGTGCGGTCGCCCATCTCGAAAGCCTGCGCCACGGGTTCGATGGTGCGCGTGAGCAGCAGCGCGAGCGTGGGCGCGCCGTTGGACGGATAGGACGTCTCGAAGTCGTAGGCCGCGACATGGCCATCCGCATCGAGTCCGCCCTGAATCTGCATGAGCTGCGCGGCACCCTTGGGCTCCCACGCGTGCTCCTGCTCGCGCGTGAGCTGTACGCGCACCGGCGCACCGACCGCGCGCGCAAGCAGCGCGGCATCGGCCGCGACGTCGTCCGCGCCGTTGCGGCCGTAGCAGCCGGCCGCCTCCATCCGCACGACGTCGACCTCCAGGTCGTCGACGCCCATCAGTTTCGCAAGATCGGCCCGCAGCACATGCGGGTTCTGCGAACCGGCCCACACGCGCAGCCTGAAGCCGTCATCGCCACCCGGGTCCCAGTGCGCGAGCGCGCACGAAGGCCCGATCGACGCATGCATCTGATACGGCCACACATAGGTGCGCGGCATCGGCTTCGCGGCCGCCGCGAGCGCGCCCTCTACGTCGCCTTCGTCCACCAGCAGACGCTGCGTGGCGGGATTGGCGCGCAGCGCCCCTTCGAGGTCGTCGAGCGAAGGAAGCCCGGGCCACGCTTTCCATGTCACGCGCAGTTCGCGCAAGGCCTGCTCGGCGTGCTCCTCGCGTTCCGCCACGATGCCGACGAAATCCCGGATCACGACCACGGCACGAATGCCCGTGATGTGGGCGATGGACGATTCGTCGATCGACTCCAGCGTGTTGCCGATGAAATCGCCGTGGTCCGCGCCCGCATACGGCGGCCGCACCACGCGGCCATGCAGCATGCCGGGGACCCGCATGTCGTGCACGAAGACCAGTTCCCCCGACAGCTTGGCCGGGATGTCGACGCGCGGCATCGAACTGCCGACGATGCGGTAGTCCGACGGATTCTTCAGCCGCGAGATGGTGTCGAGCTGCAGCACTGTGCGCCCGCCCGCCACCAGTTCGCCGAAACCGACGCTGAAGGCTGGATCGTCGCCGGCATGGACCCGCCCATCGCGCACCTGGAGCAGACCGGGCTGCACGCCGAAGCGCTCGGAGGCCTGCGCCACCATCCAGGCCCGAGCCTGCGCAGCCGCATGGCGCAACGGACCGGCGTGGATCTGGATCGACGCACTCGCGATCGTCGCGCCCTGGTTCGGCGCGCGCGCCGTGTCACCCAGCATCATGCGGACTTGCCCCATCGGCAGGTCCAGTTCTTCCGCCACGATCTGCGTCAACGCCGTCTGGATGCCCGTGCCGAGATCGACATGGCCGTTGAGCGCCGTGGCGCTGCCGTCGTCCCAGATCGCCAGCAGCACCTCCGGCCCTTCGGCCGGATTGCCTGCCACCAGCGCAGGCTGCCCCTTGGCCGGCGGCGGCGCGGGCGGCGTGTCGCGCACGACGAGGAGCACGCCCTCGGCATGGAGGAATTCGCTGCGCGTGCGAGGCAGGTCGGCGCGCCGTGTCACGTGTCGGCGCCCTTCGCCATCCGCATCGCGGCGCGCTGCACCGCGGCGATGATCTCGACGTGCGTGCCGCAACGGCAGAGATTGCCGGAGAGTTCGCTGCGGATGCGCGCCTCGCTCGGGTTCGGCTCGCGTGCGAGCAGGGCCGCCGCTTGCATCACCATGCCATTGAGGCAATAGCCGCATTGCGCGGCCTGGGTGTCTTCGAAGCCCCGCTGTACCGGATGCCAGAGGTCGCGCGAGCCCAGTCCTTCCAGCGTGGTGATCTCTCGGCCGGCCACTCCGTGCGCCGGAATCACACAGGCACGCGCCGCCACGCCATCGACCCACACGGTGCAGGCGCCGCACTGCCCGAGCCCGCAGCCGAACTTGGGCCCGTTGAGGCCCAGGTCGTTGCGCAAGACATGGAGAAGCGTCGCCTCGTGCGACGCTGCGAGTTCGACACTGCGTCCGTTGACCTTCAGTCCGAACCCGGGGGGACGCATCACACGATGTCGGAAGACTGGATGCGCTTCACGCCCTTGGCGGCCATCTGCTTCCATGCCGCCGCGAGCGATCCGTTGAGGTCGATCGCGCGCGTCGCGTCCTCGATCACGTAGACCTCGAAGCCGGCCTTGCGCGCGTCCATCGCGGTCCACGCCACGCAGAAGTCGGTAGCGAGCCCGGCGACGAACACCGTCTTGATGCCCCGCGCCTTCAGGTAGCCGCCCAGCCCGGTCACCGTCTTGTGGTCGGCCTCCTCGAACGCGGAGTAGCTGTCCATGTCCTTGTGGTGGCCCTTGCGGATGATGAGCTGCGCCGTCGGAAGCTTCAGGTCCTTGTTGAGCGCCGCGTCCTCGGTGCCCTGCACGCAGTGATCGGGCCACAGCACCTGCGTGCCGTAGCTCAGCTTGGTGCTCTCGAAGGGCTTCTTGCCCGAATGAGTGCTTGCGAAAGAGGCGTGGCCGGCCGTGTGCCAGTCCTGCGTCACGACGATGTTCTCGAATGCGCCCGCGAGCTTGTTGATGACGGGCACCACCTCCGCGCCGCCCTTCACCGGCAGCGTGCCGCCGTCGATGAAGCAGTTCTGTACGTCGACCACGATGAGCGCCGAGTTGGCAGCCGGCTTGATCTTCGCGGCCGCCGCAGCGAAGAACGGCGCCGTGGCGCCCAGCCCGCCGACGAGCCCGAAGGCCGTGGCCGATTTCAAGAGGGATCTGCGTTGCGTGTCGTGCATGGTGGTCACTCCTCGGTTTAAGAAACTGTCCTGCTGCTCAAACGCTCAAGTACGCGCGTCGAACCTCGTCGTTCGCGGCCAGTTCGGCCATCGACGCCTGGTAGCGGATCTGGCCCTTCTCCAGCACGTACGCACGGTCGGAGACCAACTCTGCAAAATGCATGTTCTGCTCCGACAGCAGGATGCTCACGCCCTGCGCCTTCAGTTCGAGAATCATGTTCGCCATCTGCTCGACGATCACCGGCGCCACGCCCTCGGAGGGCTCGTCCAACAGCACCAGGTAAGGATTGCCCATCAGCGTGCGCGCCACGGTCAGCATCTGCTGCTCGCCGCCGCTCATGCGGCCACCGGGCCGGTTCGGCATCTCGCCCAGATTGGGGAACAGCTTGAACAGCCGCTCAGGCGTCCACAGCGGCGCGTCGGTGCCGTCGGCCCAGCGGCGCGCGGGCTGCTTGCCGACTTCGAGGTTCTCCATCACGCTCAGGTCGGTGAACACACGGCGGTCCTCGGGCACGAATCCCAGGCCCATGCGCGCGGCGTGATGCGGCTCGCTCCTGGAGATGTCGTTGCCGAGAAAACGCACCGCACCTCGCCGCTTGCCGAGCATGCCGATCAGCGCCTTGAGCGTGGTCGACTTGCCCGCGCCGTTGCGCCCCATGAGCGCGACGACTTCGCCGCGACGCACGTCCAGGTCGACGTCGTAGAGGATCTGCGCGGCGCCATACCAGGCGCACAAGGCCTTTGCTTCGAGCAAGACTTCATGCGAACTCATGCGTGCTCTCCCACCGCCGCATTCACCGCGGCAGCTTTCTCTGCAATCTTCTCGAAGGTCTTGCCGCTGCCGAAATAGACCTCCTGCACCTTCGGATGGTCGCGAATCTCCAGCGGCTTGCCTTGCGCGATCAGCCGCCCGCGCGCCAGCACAATCATCCGGTCGGCATAGGCGAACACCACGTCCATGCTGTGCTCGGTGAAGAGCACCGCCATCCCGCGGTCGATGACGAGTTGCTTGGTCAATGCCATGAGCGAATTGCGTTCCTTGGGCGCCATGCCGGCGGTGGGCTCGTCCATCAGCAGCAGCTTGGGGCTGTTGGCCATCGCGATCGCGAGCTCCACGCGCTTCACGTCGCCGTAGGCGAGCACGCTGCAGGGGCGATCCGCCTGTGCCTTCATGCCGACTTGATCCAGCAGGGTCAGCGCCTCGTCGCGCTTGTGGTCGGCCGCGCGGCGCCATGTCGAGAACAGCTTGTGGTCATGCGAGAGCAAGGCCATCTGCACGTTCTCGACCACCGTGAGCGATGCGAAGGTCTCGGCGATCTGGAAGGTGCGCCCGACGCCCATGCGCCAGATCTCGCGCGGCTTGCGGCCCACGAGTTCCTGGCCGTCGAGCAGGATCGAGCCGCGGTCCGCCTTCAACTGGCCGTTCACCATGTTGAAGGTGGTGGACTTGCCGGCGCCGTTGGGGCCGATCAGCGCCAGCAGTTCGCCGGGCGCCAGGTCGAAGCTGATGCCGTCCACGGCCTTCACGCCGCCGAAGGATTTGCCGAGTTCGTTGACTTTGAGGAGGCTCATGCCTTCACCTCCTTCAGGTCCGCGCTGGCTTCCGCTGCGTGGCGCCGGCGATCGAACAACTGCTTGGCAAAGCCGGCGATCCCCTGCGGGAACAGCAGCACGAGCAACAGGATGATCCCGCCCAACATGGCTCTCCAGTAATCGGTATTGCGCGCCACGGTGTCGTGCAGCCAGGTGAAGGTGACGGCGCCGACCACCGGACCGGCAAGCGTCTGGATGCCGCCAAGCAGCACCATCACCAGCCCGTCGACCGACTTGCCGACGCTCAGAGATTCCGGCGAGATGCTCCCCTTGGAGAACGCGTAGAGGGCACCGGCCAGGCCCGCCGCGGTGCCGGCGATGACGAAGGCCGCCCATTGCATGCGCTTGACGTCGATGCCGATGGCATCCGCGCGCAGTGCCGAATCCCGGCCCGCCCGCAGCGCATAGCCGAAAGGCGAGAACAGCACGCGCCGCAGCCAGAGCACACCGAAGGCCACCAGCACCAGCGTGAGCCAGTAGTAGGCCCGCTTGTCGGACAGCCATGCGGACGGCCACACGCCTGTCAGGCCATTGCTGCCGCCGGTGAAGCTGTCCCACTGGTAGGTGATCGCCCAGGTGATCTGCGCGAAGGCGAGCGTGAGCATCGCGAGGTACACGCCCGACAGCCGCACGGCGAACCATCCGTAGACGAAGGCTCCGGCCGCGGCGACCAGCGGCGCGACGATCAATGCCAGCTCCATCGGCATGCCGCTCGCGCGCACCAGCAACGCGGCGCCGTAGGCCCCGAGCCCGAAGTACGCGGCATGGCCGAAGGAATGCATGCCGGCCGGCCCCATGATGAAGTGCAGGCTGGTCGCGAACAACGCGGCGATCATGAGATCGATCATGAGCACCGTCGTGTAGGGCGATCCCGCCGTGAGGAAGGGCATGGCCGCAAGCACGAGCCCGAACACCGCCGCGGCGATCAGATAGGCCTTGCTGGGCCGGCGCAGAGGCTCTTCCTGCATGCCCACGTAACGACTCGGCGCCTGCGGCCGGCCGAACAGGCCCCAGGGCCGCCACACGAGCACGACGGCCATCACAAGAAAGTCGACCACCAGCGTGAGCTTCGAGAAGGAGACGCTGATTCCGAAGACATCGACCACGCCGAGCCAGATGCAGATCGCCTTGATCTCGGCAATGAGCAGTGCGGCCGCGTAGGCGCCGGGGATCGAACCCATACCGCCCACCACCACGACCACGAAGGCCGCGCCGATGGTGTTGAGGTCCATCTCCAGCGTCGCGGGCTCGCGCGGCAGTTGCAACGCGCCGCCCAGCCCCGCAAGCAGAGCGCCGAGGGCGAACACCGCCGTGAAGAGCCACGCCTGGTTGACGCCGAGCGCGCTGACCATCTCGCGGTCCTGCGTCGCGGCGCGCACCAGCGTGCCGAATCGCGTGCGTGTGAGCAGCATCCAGACCAACCCCAGCACCACGGGTCCGACAACGATCAGGAAGAGGTCATACGAAGGAAACTGCCGCCCGAGGATGGTGACGGAACCCGAAAGCCCCGGCGCGCGCGGACCCAGCAATTCGTCCGGCCCCCACAGCCACAGCACCGCATCCTTGATCACCAGCACCAGCGCAAAGGTCGCCAGCAACTGGAAAAGTTCGGGCGCCTTGTAGATGCGCCGCAGCAGCACGACCTCGATCAGCGCGCCCAGCACGCCGACCGCCAGTGCCGCCATGACCAGCGCGGGCCAGAAGCCCATGCCGGTGCCCAGCCGTTCGACCAGGGTGTAGGCCACGTAGATGCCCACCATGAAGAACGAGCCATGCGCGAAATTCACGATCCGCGTGACGCCGAAGATCAGCGACAGACCTGCCGCCACGAGAAACAGCGACGACGCGCTGGCCAGCCCGTTGAGCAGTTGAACGATGAAACCCGAGAAACTCATTCGATATTCCTAGACACGCAATCCAGCTTCCAAGAACCCAGGCAACTCCGCCTCGACACTCCGGGAACCCCGCGGATCCGGCCTTGCCGGTCCGCCGGGGTTGCCCCCTCGAAAGGGGTGCCCGAGCCACACGAAGTGGGCGAGGCCGGGGGTGATCTCAATCAGCTGCGCGCGACTTTTTCACTTCGGCGGCCGAGGGCTGGTACTTCGCATCGGCGCCGTCGAGATACACGTAGTCGACCATCACGCCCTTGCCGCCTTCGTTCTTGGTGCGGCCCACGAACGCGCCCATGGTGGACTGGTTGTCCTCGGGGCGGTAGGTGATCTTGCCGAAGGGCGTGTCGACCTGCAGGCCCTTGAAGGCGGCGACCAGCTTCTCCGTATCGGTGCTCTTCGCCTTGGCGATGCCGGCCGCGGCCGACTTGATCATGCTGTAGCCCACCACCGAGCCGAGGCGCGGGTAGTCCTTGAACTTCGCCTGGTAGGCCTGTTCGAAGGCCTTGTGCGCGGGCGTGGTGATGCCGTACCAGGGATAGCCGGTCACGATCCAGCCGTTGGGCGCTTCGTCCTTCAGCGGATCCATGTACTCGGGTTCTCCGGTCAGCACGCTCACGACTTCCCGGTCCTTGAACAGGCCGCGCGTATTGCCTTCACGCACGAACTTCGACAGGTCCGCGCCGAAGAGCACGTTGAAGATCGCATCGGGCTTGGCATCGGCCAGCGCCTGCACCACGCTGCCGGCGTCGACCTTGCCCAGCGGCGTCGCCTGCTCGGCGACGAACTCCACGTCGGGCTGTGCGGCCTTCAGCAATTGCTTGAACGCGGCGACGGCCGACTGGCCGTATTCGTAGTTGGGGTAGACAACCGCCCAGCGCTTCTTCTTGAGCTTGGCCGCTTCGGGCACCAGCATCGCGGCCTGCATGTAGGTACCCGGGCGCAGGCGGAAGGTGTATTGGTTGCCGCCCTGCCAGGTGATCTTGTCGGTCAGCGGCTCGCCGGCGAGGAAGAAGAACTTCTTCTGCTTCGCGAAGTCGGTGACGGCCAGGCCGGTGTTGGACAGGAAGGTTCCCGCAAGGATGTCGACCTTCTCGCGCGAGACCAGTTCCTCGGCCACGCGCACGGCGTCGCCGGGATTGGCGTTGTCGTCGCGGCTGATCAGTTCGATCTTCTTGCCGTTGACGCCACCAGCCGCATTGATCTCATCCACGGCGAGTTCCATGCCCTTCTTGTAGGGCTCGAGGAAGGCGGGCTGCGCCTTGTAGCTGTTGATCTCGCCGATCTTGATCACGCCCTGGGCGTGCGCAGGGACGAGGGCAGTGGCTAGCGTGGCGACGGCGGCCGCGCTGAAAGCAAGACGCAGTGGATTCATCGAGAACTCCTTGGGTTCGAACACAGAAAAGAATGATGGGCGAAGGGAATCAGCGGAGTCCGTCTTCGCCCTTGATCTCGGAAACCTGCAGACCGCCGATGCGCGGCAGCGGTCGGCCGCTGTCGGTCACGGCGACGGCAACGACGATCTCGTTGGCACGGGGCGCATCCGACACGCGCGCCTCGACGGCGTCGAAGTGACTGCGCACGAAGGCCGCATCCTTGTGGCCCAGAGGCACGTCGATCGCCGTGCCCAGCGTGCCGCGCTTCTTGGCGGATGGCACGAGCGCCGCGCCTTTCCCGACCGCCACTCGCAGCGGTGCGCCGAGCTTGGGATGCAGGATGGCGGCAGCGTGCTCGAGTTCGCCGGCCTCGCCGACGATCGCGGCCTTGCCGTAGCTCTGCGCCTGGCCCGGCTCGATGCCGAGGGCCGCCACGGCCTTCTGCCCGAGCAGCGCGCCGAGTTCTTCGCCGATGGCGATCAGGTCATCGAGCGATTCGCTGTAGCGGCCCGCGTAGGGGTTCTCGATGACGGCGATGGCAACGGCGCGCCGCGTGGGCGGCTCGATGGTCTTGCCCATTTCCTTGCGGGTTTCGTCGACCTGGATCACGAGCTTGCGGATACTTGCTGTCATTTTGAGTTCTCCCCCAGGCTCGCGCACTTCGTGTCGCTCTCCACCCCCTCTCCGGGGGCAACACCAGTGGCCCGGCAAAGCCGGTTCCACGGTGTTTCTGAAATGCGTCCGTTGCGGATTGGGTGCTTGCAGGTTTTCATCGGAGTCCATCCCATTTGCTGATGTCTTCGGCGCGCAGACCACCTACGCGCTCATGGATTCGATAGCCCGTGCTCATTGCGAGGATGAACACGATCTCGTCGGCCGCCGGGGCACCGGGCACGCGGACTTCGATCGCATCGAACTGGCCGCGCACATAGCTCGCATTGATGTTGGTGAGCGGCACGTCGAGCGCCGCTCCGGGCGGCCCGACCTTCTTGGTCGATGGCACGATCGACAGCGCATTGCCCGGCTGGCCCGTCTTCTCCTCGGCCTTGCCTTGGCGATAGGCATCGCGATCGCCCTTCCACCCGAGCAGCTCGCGCATCGCGTAGCCGCCGGGCACGTGCCACAGGGCGCCATGCTCCAGCTCGCCGGCTGCGCCGACGATGGCGCCCTTGCCATAGGTTGCAATGCGCTCGACCGGCACATCCATCGCCGCGCGCAGCCGGTGCGCCATGTCGACGCCGACCGGATCGAGCAGCTTCATCATCGGCAGGATGTCGGGCTCATAGCGGCCCGCGAAGGGATTGGTCAGCACCGCGCCAATGGCGCCGCGCACCAGCGGCGTTGCGGCGCGTGGTCCGAACTCGTGGTGGATGTGCTCGACCTGGGTGAAGACACGGCGTATATCGATCATGAAAGGAAGTCCTGCTTTTCGTTAAGCAAATACTGAACCAACTGCATCGACGACACCACTGCCCGCGATTTGCTGCGATGTCACCGAGGCCTGCGAGCTTAAGGGTTGGACGACCCGCCATTGGCCCTGGCAAACGAGCACGGCCGACCAGATGAGACCGTGGCGCTGCAGGGTCTCGGCGCGGGCAACGCCCGCATCCAGTGCGCGGCGCACCTGCGCGGGCGCCAGGGCTTCGACCTTCGTTGTCACAGGGATGTCGCCAAGGTCACTGTCGTCCTTGCACTCGCTCGCGGGAAGGCGATGAATGCCGGGGTCATCGACATCGACGGCGTTGGCAACCACGGTGGCCGCAGCGTCCGCTTCGGCCGCGGTCGCGGCAAGCACGGTGACACTGTCGGCGATGCCGAGCGAAAAGCTGCGGCCGCGCCAGCCGCTGGTGGCGACGCCTCGCACCGGCATCTCCGCAATGATCTCGAATTGACCATCGGTCGTGACCGGACCCTGGTCGCGCAAGTCGAAGCGCGCGAGATCGGCGAACAGGCCGACCCGTGCGGAGTACCCGGGCGCAAGATGCAGCGCAATGTCGCCGCCGTTGTTGACCCACGCGCGCTCGATGCCGGGACGGTGAAAGCAAGCGATGAGTTCCTGCGCGACGGCGCCGGCGACAGCAGCCATCGGCGTGATGAAGCCGGCGCGAAACGGCACGCACGCATCCCACATGCGCCGCGCGACGGGGCCGCGCAATGCGCAGTCGCTGCCCACGGGCTGGCGCAGCAAAGGCAACTCCGCCACCAGTTCGTCGAGCAAGGTACTGAAGCGTCGCCACACATGCTCGTGCGCCACCGCGACCTCCACCGGATCGCCATGCGCCTCGGCAATGATGTCGATGGGGCCGTGGTTGAGATGCCAGCGGCCGCCGTCGAGCGCCGTGCGATGCGCGGTCATGGCGCCGACCTCTCTGAAACGGTGATGCGGCCGCGGCCGGGCCGCCCCAAGCCGAGCCGCGCCTCCCTCTCGGGGGGCGGCGAAGCACACGCAGTGGCAAGCCGGGGGGCCGTCATTTCTAGCCGAGCATCGGGGGCTGGCCCAAGGGCCAGGGGTTGGCCGCGTCCATGCGCAGCCATTGGCGCGCCAGCGGCGCACCGTCGTCTTGCCATGCGCCCCGAGCAAGGGCCTGTTCGAGGGAGAACACGTGCTCCATGTGACCACCGAGCGCGGCATAGTCCTCGCGCCGCATGCTGAATTCGATGGGCGCGACGATCGCGGGCGTGGGCACCGTGCCGAAGCTGTTGTCGGGCATGCGCAGCACATCGGCCATCACGGTGATGCCGCCACCGGGCCATACGTAAGCGGGCGCGCCACCGCAGGTCACATTGACCAGCGCGCGCTTGATGGCGCGGGTGAGCAGCACCGGGTTCTCCGTCACGCCGGCACGCAAGCTGCCACCCGCACCGCCGAGAAACAGCACCGTGCACAGCGAGGGCTCGCAGTTCTCGCCGATGCGCTCCACGATGCGGCGCACCTCGGCCGGCATCTCCTGCTCGACCGGGCGCAATTGCTCGTCGAGCACGTACCACTGCGCATGCTCGCCGGTGGTCGAAGTCATCAGCAGGCGCAGGCCCGGGCGCGCCACGCCCTCTTCCCAGCCGTCGATGATGGAGAGCGGATCGTCGATGTCCGTGCCGCCCCAGCCATTGCCCGGGTTCGCGACCTGGAAGTAGCGCCCCGGCGTCGACTTTCGCCCGCGCATCTGGATGCCCGAAGCCGGCATGTCCAGGCAGCGCCCGGCCTGGTGCTCGGTCAGGACGCCGGTGATGTGGTCGTCGACCACCACCACCTCGTCGGCATGGCCGAACAACTGGCGCGCGAAGATGCCGACCGCCGCCGAGCCGCAGCCGACCCGCATGCGCTGTTCTTCCACTCCATTGACGATCGGCGCCTTGCCGGCCTGGATCACCATGCTGGCGCCACCGTCGATCACGCATTCGACCGGCTTCTTGTTGCCGAGCAGCTGCATCAGTTCGGCGGTCATGCGCCCTTCCTTCTTGCTGCCGCCGGTGAGGTGGTGCACGCCGCCCAGCGACAGCATTTGCGAGCCGTATTCGGCGGTCGTGACATGCCCCACCACTTCGCCGCGGTAGCGCACATTGGCCTGCTCGGCGCCAAGAAAGCGGTCGGTGTCGATCTTCACCTTGAAGCTGCAGTAGCTGAAGATGCCTTCGGTCACGACCGTCACCATGTCCACGCCCTGCGCCTTTGACGCCACGATGAAGGGCGCGGGCTTGTAGTCGGGATAGGTGGTGGACGAGCCCACGCCGGTGACAAAGACCTCGTCGGCACGAAGGAGATCGCCGTTCCAGTCGGGGTCGACGACCGGCTCGGCGCTGCGCTCCACCTCGTCGAGTTCGGCGTTCACCCGGGCGAAGGGCACGAGCGCGGGGGATTCGCTGGCGAGTTCGCGGCGCAGCAACACCACCGGATCGACGCGCACCAGCACGCCGTCGCGGTTGGCATAGCGGTCGCAGGCGCCGGTGCGTCCCTCGGAGATCTGGCACAGCACGGGACAGGCGTTGCACTCCACCTTGCTGGTGCTCATCTTCTCGTTGCGCAGCGGCGCGCGGCCGGTGGCCTCGGGCAATACCGGCATGTCCATGCCGGGCAATCCGTCTGTCTTCGTATGTTCGGTCATCGCGGGCGTCTCGTGGGAATCAGGCAATCGGTCGTGCAACATCTGTGCCGTTGACCCTCTTGCACTGGCTCTTGTGCTGGAAGTGACGTTTGTGTAGCATTCCCTACACTTTCATGTGGCAAACACTACATTGAAGATCAATGTAGCAAACGGGCCCGATGCTTGCAATGGTGTTTTCGTGGACGTCGCCGACAATCGGGAGTTCCCTTTTTCGTTCATAACCATTCCTGACCTTTATGAGTGCATTCAGCGAAGAACGTGTGTTGAGCGTCCATCACTGGACCGACCGCCTGTTCACCTTCACCACCACGCGCGATCCGGCCCTGCGTTTTTCCAACGGCCACTTCACGATGATCGGCCTGAAGGTCAACAACAAGCCGCTCCTGCGTGCGTACAGCATCGTCAGCCCCAACTACGAGGAGCACCTGGAGTTCCTGAGCATCAAGGTGGAAGAAGGCCCCCTGACCTCGAAGCTCCAGCACATCCAGGTGGGCGACACCATCATCGTGGGCCGCAAGCCCACGGGCACGCTGCTGATCGACTACACGCTCCCCGGCAAGCGGCTCTACCTGTTCGGCACGGGCACAGGCCTGGCACCGTTCATGAGCATCATCCGCGACCCCGAGACCTACGAGAAGTTCGAGCAGGTCATCCTGGTGCACGGCGTGCGCCAGATCGACGAGCTGGCCTATCACGACCTCGTGACCGACCACCTGCCCAAGCATGAATTCCTGGGCGAGATGATCGACAAGCAATTGCTCTACTACCCGACGGTGACGCGCGAGGAGTTCCGCAACATGGGCCGCATCACCGAGCTGATCGAGAGCAACAAGCTCACCGACGACCTGGGCCTGCCGCCGCTTAATGCCGCCGAAGACCGCGTGATGCTGTGCGGCAGCCCCGGCCTGCTGGTTGACCTCAAGCACATCCTGGAAGCGCGCGGTTTCAAGGAAGGCAACACGTCCACCCCCGGCGACTTCGTGGTCGAACGCGCCTTCGCCGAGAAATGACGACCCCCCGGCTTTTCACTCGCTGCGCTCGTGTCACTCCACCCCCCGAGGGGGCGGCGCGGCTCGCCTTGGGGCGGCCCGGCGGCGGCCGCCTCTGGGTCCACGCCTCCTGAGTCTCTCCATGGCCGAGCGCAAGACTGCACCCAAGGCCGCGACACGCCGCACCGGCGTGCGCGAGGCGGCGGCACAGGCCACGCGCGAGAGCATCCTGCGCGCGGCGACCAAGGTGTTCGCGAAGTACGGCTATGACGGCGGCAGCGTCGAGAAGATCTCGAAGGCCGCGAAGTCGTACGACCGCATGATCTATTACTACTTCGGCAGCAAGGAAGGCCTCTTCATCGCGGTGCTCGAAGGCATCTACCGGCGCATGGACGACGCCGAGGCCGCGATCGATCTCGACGCGACACGCCCGGTCGAATCGCTCACGGCGCTGATCCGCTTCGTGCTGGGCTACTACCGCAAGAACCCCGAGTTCGTCACCCTGCTCAACACCGAGAACCTGCACAAGGGCCGCCACATCGCCAAGTCGCTGCGGGCGCGCGAGTATTCGTCGCGGGCGATCTCGATCATCCGGGAGATCGTGGCGAGCGGCGTGGCACAGGGCCTGTTCCGCAAGGACGTGGCGGCGCGCGACCTGTACCTCCTCATTGCCTCCACCGGCTATTTCTACACGTCGAACCGCCACACGCTGACCGCATTCCTCGGCGAGCCGCTGGAGACGCCGGAGGCGGTCGCGCACTGGGAAGACTTCGTGATCGAGACGGTGCTGCGCACGGTCGATGCCCGAGCTTCCGAAGAAGAACCCACCCTACCCCACGAGGACAACATGGCCCCCAAAGCTCTCATTCGTTCGCTGCCCCCCAAGGGGGCGCAGGCCTCCCTCGGGGCGGCCCGGCGGGAGGCCTGACATGGCAGAAGTCGCAACCGGCGCCAAGTCGGGCAAGGTCGTCATCCGGAACATAGGCCTGCTGCTCTCGGGCGACATCGACAAGCCCATCCTCGACGCCGACACCATCGTCGTGAACGACGGCCTGATCGTCGCGGTCGGCAAGGAGAAGGACTGCGACCTGGAAGGCGCGCAGACCATCATCGACTGCAAGAAGACCTGTGTCGCGCCCGGCCTCATCGACAGCCACGTGCACCCCGTCTTCGGCGACTGGACGCCGCGCCAGGGCCAGATCGGCTGGATCGATTCGACGATGAACGGCGGCGTGACCACCATGATATCCGCCGGCGAGGTGCATCTGCCGGGCCGCCCCAAGGACATCGTCGGCCTGAAGGCGCTCGCCATCACCGCGCAGCGCGCCTTCGACAACTTCCGCCCCGGCGGCGTGAAGGTGCTGGCCGGCGCTCCGGTCATCGAGAAGGGCATGGTCGAGAGCGACTTCAAGGAGCTGGCCGAAGCCGGCGTGGGCCTGCTCGGCGAGGTGGGCCTCGGCTCGGTCAAGGCCGGCTACGAAGCCAAGGAAATGGTGGCCTGGGCGCGCAAGTACGGCATCCAGAGCACGATCCATACGGGCGGACCGTCGATCCCCGGCTCGGGCCTGATCGACAAGGACGTGGTGCTCGAAGCCGATGCGGATGTCATCGGCCACATCAACGGCGGCCACACCTCGCTGCCCGAGGCGCACGTGTGCGAGCTGTGCGAGAAGTCGTCGCGAGCCATCGAGATCGTGCACAACGGCAACGAGCGCGTCGCGATCGCGGCGGCGAAGGCGGCACTCGATCTCAAGTGCCCGCACCGCGTGATCCTCGGCACCGACGGGCCGGCCGGCTCTGGCGTGCAGCCGCTGGGCATCCTGCGCATGGTGTCGATGCTGTCGTCGATCGCGGGCATCCCGGCCGAGCTGGTGTTCTGCTTTGCGACGGGCAACACGGCGCGCATCCGCAAGCTCAACTGCGGGCTGGTCGAGGTCGGACGCGATGCCGATTTCGTCTTCATGGACCGTGCGCAGCACACGCCCGGCAAGACCCTGCTCGAGAGCGTGCAGCTCGGCGACATTCCGGGCGTGGGGATGGTCATGATCGACGGTATCGTGCGCTGCGGCCGCAGCCGCAATACGCCGCCCGCGACGGAGATTCCGGTGGTGGTTTCAGGCGCGCACTGAAAGCCTCTTCTCCCTCTGGCTGAAGAGGTCGTTCAGTGCTTGCGCGCGGACTTGAAGACCAGGTGCCGCGCCGACAGGAAGTTGACCGCCAGCCCCGCGCAACTCCCGAGCGCCACGCCGAGCGCCGGGGCCAGCGGGCCACCGACCCAGTGCAGCGTCAGCACATAGACCGTGTAGTTCACCATCGCCCCTGCCAGCATGGTCAGCAGGTAGTGCGCATACTCGCGCGCCAGCGACGAACCCGGGCGCCGCGCCGTGAACGTGTAGCGCCGGTTCAGCGCCCAGGTCGCGGTGGCCGCCGCGATGAAGGAGACCACCCGTGCCCCGTACCACCCCAGGAACGGCGCAACGAGGTAGAGAACGCCCAGATCGACCCCGAAGCCGAGCACCCCGACGGCCGCGAAGGACAGGAACTCCCGCCCCGCCTTCATGGCAAGCCGCGATGCCGCACGCCCGGAATGGCGAGGTAGCGCAGCCGCTTGGCTTCCTGCCGGCCGATCGTCACGGTATGCAGAACGACGCCGCAGACGAAGGCCAGCATCGCGACCAGCATGGTGCCGGTCACGAACACCGCGGTCGGCAGGCGGGGGACCAGTCCGGTGCGCAGGTAGGTGACCAGCAGCGGCTCGGCCAGGATCACCGACAGCAGCGCGAGCACGCCAGCGACGCTGCTGAAGAACAGCAAGGGCCGCTCACTGACGAAGAGCTTGCAGATAGTCTTCAGGATGCGCCAGCCGTCGCGGTAGGTCGACAGCTTGCTCTCCGAGCCTTCGGGCCGCGAGCGGTAGAGCACCGGCACTTCCGCAAAGGGCATGCGCAGCTCCAGGGCGTGGACCGTCAGCTCGGTCTCGATCTCGAAGCCTTCCGACACGGCCGGAAAGGACTTGGCGTAGCGCCTGGAGAACACGCGATAGCCCGACAGCATGTCGGTCAGGTGCCCGCCGAAGAGCCTGGCCACCGCGCCGGTGAGAAGCCGGTTGCCGAATCGATGCCCGCGCCGGTAGGTCTGCGCATCCTCGCCGTCGTCGATGCGCGAGCCGACGATCATGTCGAGGTTGTCCCGCACCAGCAGGTCGATGTGCTGGCGGATGTCGCGCACGTCGTAGGTGGCGTCGCCATCGACCATCACGTAGACATCGGCCTCGACGTCCGCGAACATGCGGCGCGCCACATTGCCCTTGCCGCGCAGGGCCACGTGCGTCACGGTGGCGCCGCTCGCCCTCGCGACCTCGGCGGTGCCGTCGGTCGAGTTGTTGTCGAAGACGTGGATCTCCGCCTCGGGCAGCGCCGCGCGGAATTCGTCCACCACCTGGACAATCGAAAGTGCCTCGTTGAAGCACGGAATTACGGCGGCTACGCGCAGGGCGCGCGGGTCAGGGCTTCCGGTCATTCTTGTATTGGAGGTTTCGATAGGCCTTGGCGCCGTCTTTTTCGTACATCAGGGCGAATTGGTCAAGAAAGCCGGGCTGCGCCTCCAGCATCGGTGCATTGGGCCCCGCGATGGCGATGGCCTCGAAGCCCAGCCCGGCCAGCTTGCGCGCGAACTCGGCGGACGGGAGGGTGATGAAGTCCGAATACCGCCAGGGCCCGAGCGCGTCGCCCCAGACCGGGTTGGGTCCGTAGTAGGTCGCCTCGATCAGCGCGATCTGGTAGACGCGGCCGGTCGCGTGCTCGCGCAGGTAGTCCATGACGGCGTAGCCCGGCACGTGCTTTCGCAGGACCGCTTCGCGCTCGGCGGGCGTGGTGGCGACCATCACCGCCTTCCTTCGCGTTTGATACACGCCGAAGGCCACCAGCACCGCCAGCAGGACGATGCCCAGCCAACGCCCTGCCCGGTCGAGCCCGCCGCCCAGATCGCGCTCGGGCATGGCCCTCCGCAGACGGAGGGCGATGCCGCCGAAGATCGTCTGCCAACCCACGCCGGCGGTCAGTGCCAGGATCGGAAAGGACGCCGTCAGGTAGCGCGGGTAGCGCGAGGTCAGGCCCCAGACGAACAGCGAGTAGACACAGAACACGAAGGCGGCGCGCACCGCGGCCGAACGCTTCCAGGAGGCGCTGAAGGGCACGGCCAGCACCGCCCAGATGAGCGGGCTCGGCAGGGACGCATGGTCGCGCACGTCCTGGAACTGCATGAGGTAGTCCTGGGCGTTCCAGTTGGTGAAGCCGAACACGCGCGCGCCGATCGGATTGAAGGGGTCGCCTGTCATGAAGGCGTTGCGCGCGTACCAGTACACGCAGGGGATCAGGAAGCTCACCAGCGCCACGGCCAGCACGCGCGGGCGACGCTCGTGCAGCAGCACGAACACCGCCACCAGCGGCGTGACGGTCAATGCCTGGTACTTGGAGCCGGCCGCGACGCCAAGGAAGAAGGCCGCGAGCGCCAGCCAGCCCGCGCCCGTGCGCGGCGATTCGCGCCACCACCACAAGGCCGAGCAGGCCGCGAGCACGAAGAGCGCGACGCTCATGTCGATCAGCGCATTGGAATAGTCGCCGAGCCCGAGCCAGATCGCGGCGCCGATGCAGGCGACCACGCGGTTCACGTGCACCACGCCCAGGCGGTAGACGATCCACACCGACAGCCAGCCCGCGAGCGCGTTCGCGAAGTGCGGCAGCACGTCGTCGCCGAGCATCAGCGCGGCGGCATAGAGCAGGTTGAAGTTGTACGGAAACCAGGGGTAGCGAAGCCACTCGTAGATGCCGAGCGAGCCGGTGTGGGCCACCTCGCGCGCATAGGGCAGGTGGTACATCAGCTCGTCGAAGGCGATCGGCGGGGCCAGGGGCGCCACCAGCGCCGGCACGGCGACGATCGCCAGGACGAGCATGCCCAGCTTCTCGAGCCAGGACAGCGCCGCCGCCACTTCGCGCAAGCGCAGCTCGCGCACCCACGCACGCATCTGCGCCAGCGCCGCCGCGATGCCCGCCGCGACCACGAACAGGACGGCAGCCACGTTGAACCGGCCGGCAATGGCAAAGGCCTGGAAGACGCAGATGACGATGCCGATGCCGGCGGCGATCGCCATCGCGGTTTCGAGCCAGACATCGCGGCGCACCGGCACGCCGATGCGCGTCACCAGCATCCGTCCGATACCCCAACAGGCGACGACGAACACCGCCAGCGCCGCGTAGTGCGCGGCAGCAAACATCAACTTTTGAATAGCACCTCCCCTGCGCCGGCCATCATTGCACCGGCTCGCCGCATCAAAGATTCGGTGCCAGCAACCGCTCGAGATCCGCTTCGCTCTCGTGGCGGCGCGCGGCCTGATCCTGCAACTGGTCATGCCCGATCTTGCCCACATTGAAGTAGGTTGAATCGGGATGGCTCAGATAGAAGCCGCTGACACTGGCGGCAGGCATCATAGCGAGGCTTTCGGTCAGGGTCATGCCGATGTCCGGGCAGTTCAAGAGGTCGAACATCGGCCGCTTCACGCTGTGGTCCGGGCAGGCCGGGTAGCCGGGCGCGGGGCGGATGCCGCGGTACTTCTCGCCGATCATCTCCTCGTTGCTCAGCGTCTCGTCCGGCGCGTAGCCCCAGAGGTCGGTGCGCACGCGATGGTGCAGCGCCTCGGCGAAGGCCTCGGCCAGCCGGTCGGCCAGCGCCTTCAGCATGATGGCCGAGTAGTCGTCGAGGTCGTCGACGAAGTACTTCTCCTTCTTCTCGACGCCGAGGCCCGCGGTAACGGCGAACATGCCCACGTAGTCCTTCAGCCCGCTCTCCCGCGGCGCGACAAAGTCGGCGAGGCAGCGGCTCGGCCGCATCACGCCTTCGATCACCTGCTTCTCGGTCTGCTGGCGCATGCCATACCAGGTGAGCGCGGCCTCGGTGCGCGACTCGTCCGTATAGAGCACGATGTCGTCGTCGTTCACGGTGTTGGCCGGCCAGAAGCCGATGACGCCGCTGGCCGAGAGCCATCGGCCTTCGATCAGCCGCTTGAGCATGCGCTGCCCGTCGGCATACACGCGCACAGCCTCCGTGCCCACGACCTCGTCCTTCAGGATCGCGGGGAAGGGCCCCGCCAGGTCCCAGGTCTGGAAGAACGGACCCCAGTCGATGTACTTCGCAAGCTCGGTCAGGTCGAAGTTGCGGAACACGCGGCGGCCGATGAACTTCGGGACCGGCGGCAGGTAGTTCGACCAGTCGACCGGCGTCTTGTTGGCGCGCGCCTTCGCCAGCGGCCACAGCGGCACCTGCTTCTTATTGGCGTGCTGGAGGCGGACCTTGTCGTAGTCGGCGTTGATCTCGCTGATGTAGTTCGTCGCCTGCTCGGACAGCAGCGACTGCGCCACGCTCACGCTGCGCGAGGCATCGGGCACGTAGACCACCGGCCCTTCGTAGTGGGGCGCGATCTTGACGGCCGTGTGCACGCGGCTGGTAGTGGCGCCGCCGATCAGGAGCGGGATCTTCTTGATGCGGAAATGCTCGTCCTTCTGCATCTCGCCGGCGACATACTGCATCTCCTCCAGGCTCGGCGTGATGAGGCCGGAGAGCCCCACGATGTCCGCGCCTTCGACCTTGGCGCGCGCCAGGATCTCGTGGCACGGGACCATCACGCCCATGTTCACCACTTCGAAGTTGTTGCACTGGAGCACGACGGTGACGATGTTCTTGCCGATGTCGTGCACGTCGCCCTTGACGGTGGCGATGACGATCTTGCCCTTGGTCCGCACGTCGCGGCCCGCGGCCTCGTCCTGGCGTTTCTCTTCCTCGATGTAGGGGATGAGGTGGGCCACGGCCGACTTCATCACGCGCGCCGACTTCACCACCTGCGGCAGGAACATCTTGCCCTGCCCGAACAGGTCGCCCACGATGTTCATGCCGTCCATGAGCGGGCCTTCGATCACGTGCAGCGGGCGGCCGCCCTTGGCCAGGATGGCCTGGTAGGCCTCCTCGGTGTCCTCGACGATGAAGTCGGTGATGCCGTGCACCATGGCGTGCGACAGCCGCTGCTCGACCGTCACCGGTTGCTCCGGCGTGCCGCGCCATTCGAGCTTCTTGCTCTCATCCTTGGCGCCGCTCTTGGCAGTCTCGGCCACTTCGACCAGGCGCTCGCCTGCATCGGGGCGGCGGTTCAGCACCACGTCTTCGACTCGCTCCCGCAGTTCGGGCTCGAGGTCGTCGTACACGCCCACCATGCCGGCATTGACGATGCCCATGTCCATGCCCGCCTTGATCGCGTGGTACAGGAACACGGTGTGGATGGCCTCGCGCACCGGGTCGTTGCCGCGGAAGCTGAAGCTCACGTTCGAGACGCCGCCCGACACCTTCGCGCCGGGCAGGTTCTGCTTGATCCACCGCGTGGCGTTGATGAAGTCGACCGCGTAGTTGTTGTGCTCCTCGATGCCGGTGGCGATCGCGAAGATGTTCGGGTCGAAGATGATGTCCTCGGCCGGAAAGCCGATCTCATCCACCAGGATGCGGTAGGCGCGCTCGCAGATCTCGATCTTGCGTTCGTAGGTGTCGGCCTGGCCCTTCTCGTCGAAGGCCATGACGACCGCCGCCGCGCCGTAGCGGCGCAGCAGCCGGGCGTGGTGGCGGAACTGGTCCTCACCCTCTTTCATGCTGATGGAGTTGACGATGCCCTTGCCCTGGATGCAGCGCAGGCCCGCCTCGATCACTTCCCACTTGGAACTGTCGACCATGATCGGCACGCGCGCGATGTCGGGCTCGCTCGCGATCAGGTTCAGGAAGCGCACCATCGCGGCCTTGCTGTCGAGCATGGCCTCGTCCATGTTGATGTCGATCACCTGCGCGCCGTTCTCGACCTGCTGGCGCGCCACCGCGAGCGCTTCCTCGAACTGGCCGTTGAGGATCATCCGCGCGAAGGCCTTGGAGCCGGTGACGTTGGTGCGCTCGCCGATGTTGACGAACAACGCGCCCTCGCCGATCTGTACCGGCTCCAGGCCGGACAGCTTCATCGGGGGAACGTGAATGGATTGGGGCTCAGAAGACATGACTCACCTGCGGAACGTCGGATCAGGCGAGCGTCGTTGCAAAACTGCTCACCCCCAGGCTCCGCGCACTGCGTGTCGCTTCGCCCACCCCCTGCAAGGGGGCGATACCTTCAGCCTGGCAAGGCCAGTTCTGCGGTATCTCTGGGCTCGCGCGCTGTGTGCTTCGCAAGACGGGAGATAGCCCAAGCCTGACGCGGCCGCTTCGCGAGGGAAGGCGGCGGCGCTGCAACGCTCCTTGGGAGCCGCGGATTTTACGCCGGCTGCGCTGCGCCGGTGGCCGATGCGGGAAGGCCGAAGAGCATGTCGAAGGCCCAGTTGAAGACGAAGGTGTAGATCAGGAAGAACACGACCAGCCCCAGGTCCATCACCAGCGCTTCCCACAGGCTCACGCTCAGCCACCAGGCGAAGACCGGCACGAGGAAGGCGACCAGGCCGCCTTCGAAGCCGATGGCATGGGCCACCCGGCGCTTCACGCTGCGGCCGCGAACGGCCTGACCGGATTCCCAGCGCTCGAACAGGGCATTGAAGCTGAGGTTCCAGAGCACGGCGATGACCGACGCGATGACGGCCAGAACGCCCGAATGGCCCAGCCCCTGGCCCGACATCAGCGCGAGGCCGGCACTTGCCGCGACGATGGCGATGCCTTCGTAGAGCGAGATGTAGACGACGCGGCGCTTGAGCCCTTGCATGAAATCAATCCTCGGATGGTTGCTGACGGGTGAACTTTATGTGCGTTCTATTGATATATAAAGTCACCTTCTATCAATTCAATTGACAGGTCTGGGCCATGAGCCTTTCCAGCGACAACGTGGAGGTCCTCCTCGCCGTGATCGATCACGGCTCCTTCTCGGCCGCCGCTCGCGCCCTGGGCCGGGTGCCCTCGGCCGTCAGCATGGCGATCGCCAACCTGGAGGCCGAACTCGACCTGCAGCTTTTCGATCGCAGTGGCCGCGAGCCCCAGGCGACGGCCGCTGCGCGCTCGCTGGAGCCGCAGGCACGCCTGCTGGCGGCGCAGCTCAAGCAGCTCCAGGTGCAGGCGCTCGCGTTGACACAGGGGCTGGAGAACCGGCTCACGCTGGCCATTGCGCCGGAGCTTCTTGCCGCGCCGTGGAGCGGGCCGCTGGCCGCGCTGGCGCAGGAATACCCGCTGCTGGAGGTGGAAGTGCTCGCCGCGCCGCAAGCCGATGCGCTGACGCTGCTGCACAGCGGGCGCGCGCAATTGGCGCTGGTGTTCGAGCGCCCGAGCCTCGACGGGCGCGAGGGTTTCCAGGAAGTGGCGAGCGACACCATGGTGGCCGTGATGGCGCCCGATCATCCCGTGCTGGCCGCGGCCGGCGGCCGCCTGCGCGAAGAGCACCTGACGACAACGCGGCAGATCGTGGTCGCGGGGCGCGATCTCGCGACCAGCGACCCTCGCTTCGTGTTCGCGCGGCATGTCTGGCGCACCGACAACGCGCTCGCGGCGCTGAGCCTGATCACGGCCGGGCTCGGCTGGGGCTGGCTGCCGCGCAACTTCGCGCGGCCGCACGTGGCGGCGGGTGCGCTGGTCGAGATCCCGTTCGAGAACCTCTCGAACGGGCTGGACTTGTGGGTCGACGTGGTGTGGTCGCGCGAACGGCCCTTAGGGCTGGGCGCGCAGCGCTTTGTCGCGCTGATCGCCCGCAAGAAGGACTGAGAGGGAGGCTTCCCTGCGAACGCCTACTGGCGGCCGCCGCCCTGACCGCCCCCGTGACCGCCCCCGTGACCACCGCCATGGCCCCCGCCATGGCCCCCTCCGTGGCCTCCACCGCCTTGGCCTCCACCGCCATGGCCACCGCGTTGACCACCGCCGTGTCCGCCACCACCCCCTTGCCCGGGTGGCCTTCCGCCGGTCTGGAAGCCCTGGCCTGGCGGCCGTACGCCTGGCGGCGGGCCGGGAGGCCGAGGATTGCCGCCATGTGGAGGACGAATGCCCGAGGGCGGCGGAGGACGAATGCCGTTGGGTGGCGGCAGGCGGAATCCGGGCGCAGGCGGCGGACGGAAGCCGGGCGCCGGAGGCGGCCTGAAGCCCGGCGGATGCGGCGAATAGCCCGGCCATGGATTGGGACGCCAACCCGGGACCGGCGGCGGCGGCGGGCGCCATCCCGGTCCAGGGGGCGGTGGCGGACGTCCGCCCCACCAGCGCGGCTGGTTGTACCAGGGACGGTCACGGTAGTAGCTGCCCCAGTAGCTCCCGATCGCGAAGGTCACGAGCGGCACGCCGATCACCGCACCGTAGGTCGCCAGCGGCACCCGCTGGTCCTGGTAGGCATAGTCGAGGCTCGCGGCATAGGACCAGCCGCGCAGGCCGTCCGGCAGCACCACATCGCACCAGCCATAGCCCGAAGTGCAGCCCATCACTTGAAGTGGCTGTCCGGGCGGCAGCGAGGCGACCAGCGGATAGTTGTCGCCCGGGCCGGCGCGCAGGTTGACGCCGCCACGGGTAAAAGCCTGCTGGGCCGTTGCAGCCAACGGAAGCGCCAGGACGATGGTGCCGATGCCGATCCATCGCCGGGTCAATGTGTGCATGTGGGATTTCCTTTGCGGATCAGGGTAGGGGGGCTGCAGAGCCGTTGTCAATCAGCCACGGCCTTCCCTGACAACGGCGAGACTTGCCGTTGCGTGGACCGCCCCAACGTTTGGAGAGCTTCTTCATCCCGGCTTCACATGCGCGCCGGGATGCTCGACGCTCAGGCCGCCTCGCTGTAGAAGGCGCCGCGATGCAGGCTGCGGCTGGCAAGCGGCGCGACTGCCTGCCCGATCGCCGCGATATGCTCCGGCGTGGTGCCGCAACAGCCACCCACGATGTTGACCAGCCCCTCGGCCGCGAATTCGTGCAGCAGGCGCGAGGTCACGTCCGGCGTCTCGTCGAAGCCCGTCTCGCTCATGGGATTGGGCAGGCCGGCGTTGGGATAGCAGCTGATGAAGGTGTCGTCCGCCACGCGTGCCAGTTCCTGGATATAGGGACGCATCAGCGCCGCGCCGAGCGCACAGTTGAGGCCGATGGCCAGCGGCCGCGCATGACGCACGCTGTGCCAGAAGGCGGTGACGGTCTGGCCGCTGAGGATGCGGCCCGAGGCGTCGGTCACGGTGCCGCTGATGATGAGCGGCAGCCGCTCGCCGCTGGCTTCGAAGTATTCGTCCACCGCGAACAGCGCGGCCTTGGCGTTCAGCGTGTCGAAGATGGTCTCGACCAGGATCACGTCGGCACCGCCTTCGACCAGCGCCTCAACCTGTTCGTAATACGAGGCGCGCAGTTCCTCGAAGCTCACGTTGCGTGCGCCGGGGTCGTTCACGTCGGGACTGATGCTGGCGGTCTTGGGCGTCGGGCCGAGGGCGCCGGCGACGAATCGGGGCTTGTCGGGCGTGCTGAACTTGTCGCAGGCCGCGCGAGCGAGCTTGGCGGATTCCAGGTTCATCTCGCGCGCAAGATCGGCCATCTTGTAGTCCTCCTGCGCGATGCGGGTCGCGCCGAAGGTGTTGGTCTCGATCAGGTCGGCGCCGGCGGCGAGGTAGCCCTCATGGATGTCGCGGATCACGTCGGGCCGGGTCAGCGAGAGCAGTTCGTTGTTGCCCTTGACGTCGCGCGGAAAGTCCTTGAACCGCTCGCCTCGGTATTGCGCTTCGGTGAGTTTGAAGCGCTGGATCATCGTGCCCATCGCGCCGTCGAGGATGGCGATGCGTTGGGCGAGGATGGCGGGCAACTGCTGCGCGCGGGTGTAGGCGATCGGCTTCATGGCGCCGATTGTAGAAAGCGCCCCGCGTCCCGCCTCGGTGGCGGGTCTTGTGGCGCCCTACGCCGGCGATGCCCCGAAGATCTCGCCCAGTGCGCCCAGGAAGCGCGCGTTGTCATCCGCGGTGCCGATCGACACGCGGATGAAGCGCTCGAAGCCCGGCTCCCTCCACGGCTTGATGATGATGCCGCGCGCGAGCAACGCCTCATTCACCGGGCCGTTCGGCCGCCCCAGGTCGATGAACAGGAAGTTGGCCGCTGACGGCGCCACGCGCAGGCCGGGCACGTCCATGGCGCGCAACTGCTGCTCGACCCACTCGCGCTGCTGCACCGTTTCTTCGACCGCCTTCGCCATGAAGGGCTCGTCGCTCCAGGCGGCCAGCGCAGCCGCCTGCGCGGCCTCGTTGACGTTGAAAGGCGTGCGCACGCGATCCAGCCACTGGATCAGCGACGCGTCCGACGCAATGCCGTAGCCGACGCGCAGCCCCGCCAGCCCCCAGGCCTTCGAGAAGGTGCGCAGCACGATCCATGGTCGCTGCTGCGCGCGGAGCGCGGCCAGCGCATCGGGGAAGCCGCGCGCGAGCCGTGCGTATTCGTAGTAGGCCTCGTCGATCACCAGCAGCGTTCCGGCCGGCGTCGCATCGAGCAGCCGCGCGAAGGCCTGCGCATCGAACATGCAGCCCACCGGGTTGGATGGATTGGCGAGCATCGCGATCTTCGGCCCGCGCGCCAGCGCTTCGCACCAGGCATCGAGGTCGAATTCAAGCGCTGGCGTGAGCGCCAGCTGCTCGACCTGGGCGCCCATCATGCGCGGATAGATCTCGTGCAGTCCAAAAGCCGGCCGTTGCGTGAGCACGCGGTCACCTGGCGACAGGAAGGCCTGGCACAGCATCTGGAGGATGGACTCGGAGCCGTTTCCGATCACGACCTGCTCCGCGCTGGCGCCGGTGCGCGCGGCGATGGCGGTCCGCAATGCCGTGCAGTTCGCGTCCGGGTACGTGCCCACGCGCAGCGCCAGGTCTGCCAGCGCGCGCCCGACCTTCGGGCTCGCGCCAAAGGGGTTCTCGTTGCTCGCAAGACGGGCGATCTGCTCGACGCCGTAGCGCGACCGCACGGCCTCCGACGACAGGCCCGCGTTGTAGGGCGGCAGCGCGGGCACCTCGGGGCGCACGAGTTCGCGGATGGCGGATGCGTTCATGGATCGAAGACTTTCCCGGTGTTCTGTGTTGATGGCGCTCAGCCGCGGCGCGATTCGACGAAGTCCAGCACTGCGCTGAGCATGCGCCGCACGTGCGGCTGCACGCTCGCTGCCACCTCGGGCAGGTAGTCGAAGGGCAATGCCTCCTGCATGTAGCTGCACTGCGTCATCTCGAGTTGCACCGCGTGAACGCCTTGCATGGGCTGCCCGTGATGGCGCGTGATGTAGCCGCCGGTGAAGCGCCCGTTGAGCACGCTGGTAAATCCGGTCGCTTCCCTGGCAATGCCCAGCAGGGTCTGCGCGAGCGCCGGATCGCAGCTCGCGCCCTGGGCCGTGCCCAGGTTCAGGTCGGTCAGCTTGCCCTCGAAGAAGCGCGGCAACACCGAACGGATCGAATGCGCGTCCCACAGCGCGGCGATGCCGTGCTGCGCCTTGATGCGTGCCAGTTCCACGGCAAGCTGCCGGTGGTAGGGCTGCCAGATGGCCTCGCGACGCTCGGCGATCTCGGCATCGTCGGGCACATCGCCGGCAGGATAGAGCGGCGTGTCGTCGAAGGTGTCGACCGGACACAGCCCAGTGACGCTCTGCCCCGGATAAAGGCTCGCGCCATCGGGCGGACGGTTGAGGTCGACCACATAGCGCGAGTGCGTCGCGACCAGCACCGAAGCGCCCAGTTCATCGGCGAAGTCGTACAGGCGCTCCAGATGCCAGTCGGTGTCGGGCACGTGGCGTGCCTCGTCGCTGAGGCGTGCCGCCAGTTGCGGCGGGACGTGAGTGCCGACGTGCGGCATCGAGATCAGCAAGGGGCGCGTGCCCTGGCGAAAGCGGAAGGGAGGCTCGGTGGTCGTGAAAGGCATGGGGCTCAATCCTTGGCTAGAAGTTGGCTGCGCGCGGCGACGAAGGCAGCCGCGCCTTCGTCGTGCAGATCGTGGCGGGTGGCCGAGACGCGCGCCTGCCCGGCGACCCACACGCCATGGACGGCGGAGGTGCGGTGGCTCGCGAACACGTGCGACGACAGCATCTCCGGCGCTGCAAGGCCTTGCAGCGCAACGTGCGAAGGGTCGAGCACGACGAAATCGGCTTGCTCGCCGGCAGCAAGACCGGCGATGGCACGGCCCGCGGCCTGTGCGCCGCCCTGCACCGCGCCCAGCGTGAGCGCGGTCGCCACCTCGCGATGCGCCGCGTCCGCGCCCACGTTGCGCTGCCGCGTGGCGAGGCGCTGGCCGTATTCCAGCATCAGCAACTCCTCGGCCGCATTGACGCAGGCGTGGCTGTCGGAACCGATGCCCCAGCGCCCACCCGCCGCGCGCCACGAGCTGAAATCGAAGATGCCATCGCCCAGGTTGGCTTCAGTCGTCGGGCACAGGCCGGCGATGGCGCCACTGGCCGCCGCGCGGCGGTACTCGTCCGGGTCCATGTGCGTTGCATGCACGAGGCACCAGCGCGCATCGACCGCCGCGTGGTCGAGCAGCCATGCGACCGGCCGCTGCCCGCTCCACGCGAGGCAGGCGTCGACTTCGCCCGTCTGCTCGGCGATGTGGATGTGGACCGGCGCGGTCGCGTCGATGGCGTCCAGGCCCGCGAGCGCTTCGCCGAGCGCATCGGGCGGAACCGCCCGCAGCGAATGCGGCGCGAGGCCGAGCCGTGCGCCCTGCGACTTGCACAGCGGATGCAGCCGCTCCAGCAGACGCAGCATGGAATCGGTCGACCGGATGAAGCGCCGCTGGCCTTCGCTCGGCGGCAGCGCTCCGAAGCCGCTGGTCTGATAGAGCACCGGCAGCAGCGTAATGCCGATGCCTGATCTTCGTGCCGCGCGCAGCAGCGCCAACGCGAGCTCGGCGTCATCGGCATATGCGTTGCCGTCGGCGTCGTGGTGCAGGTAGTGGAACTCGCACACCGAGGTGTAGCCCGCTTCGAGCATCTCGACATAGAGCCAGGTCGCGATCGCCTCGACCTGCGCCGGCGAGATCTTCGCGGCGAAGCGATACATCAGCGTTCGCCAGCTCCAGAAGCTGTCCTGCGCCGCGCCGCGGAATTCCGTCAGGCCGCCGAAGGCGCGCTGGAAGGCGTGCGAATGCAGGTTGGGCATGCCGGGCAGCACCGGACCGCCCGCGCGCGGCGTGTTGAGTCCGGGGCTGCTGTCGGATGTGACGGCCGACAGTTGGCCGTTCGCATCCCATTCGAGCAGCACGTTGCGAGCCCAGCCGGCGGGCAGCAAGGCATCGGCAGCGAAGAGGGAGCGACGGGTTTCAGGCAAGGGCATGGCGGTCGCGGTTCAAGGTTGGGACACGGATGCGATGCGCCCTTGCCGCACGATGGTGCGCGCGGGTTGCTGGCCGAACCAGTACGCCAGCTCGGCGCTCTCGCGGAGCTGCCAGAGCACGAAGTTGGCGGGCCGGCCGACGGCCAGCGCGCCGTGCGTGTCCTGGAGCCCCAGCGCGCGCGCAGCATGGCGGGTCACGCCGGCCAGCGCCTCGGGCACCGTCAGGCGGAACAGGGTGCAGGCCATGTTGACCATCAGCAGCAGGCTCAGCGCGGGCGAGGTGCCGGGGTTGTGGTCGGTGGAGACAGCCATCGGCACGCCCGCCGCACGCAGCGCGTCGATGGGCGGCAGGTGCGTGTCACGCAGCGTGTAGTAGGCGCCGGGCAGCAGCACGGCCACCGTGCCGGCCTCACGCATCGCGGCGATGCCTTCGGCCGACAGGTGCTCGATGTGGTCGCAGGAAAGCGCGCCATGGCGTGCCGCCAGCGCGGCGCCACCCATGTCGGAGAGTTGCTCGGCGTGCAGCTTGACCGGCAAGCCCAGTGCCTTGGCCGCCTGGAACACGCGTTCCGTCTCCGCCAGCGAGAAGGCGATGCGTTCACAGAACACGTCGACCGCATCGACCAGCCCTTCGGCGGCCAGCGCCGGCAGCATCTCGTTGCAGACGAGATCGATGTAGTCGGCGCTGCGGCCCGCGTATTCGGGCGGCAGCGCGTGCGCGCCGAGGAAGGTCGTTCGAACCGTGACGCCGAAATCCTCACCCAGGCGCCGCGCAACGCGCAGTTGCTTGCGCTCGTGTTCCAGTGCGAGGCCATAGCCCGACTTGATCTCGATGGCGCATACGCCGTCGGCGAGCAATTGTTCGAGGCGCTTCGCGCCTTGCGCGTACAGGGCGTCTTCGTCGGCTTCGCGCGTGGCGCGCACCGAGGAGACGATGCCGCCGCCGGCTTTCGCGACCTCTTCATAGGTCGCACCGGCAAGGCGCATCGCGAACTCGTTCGCGCGCTGCCCGCCGTACACCAGATGCGTATGGCAATCGACTAGGCCGGGCGTCGCCAGCGCATCGCGGCCGTCGAAGCGCGGCAGCTTGGCGAAGTCGCCGGGCACGGCGGCGCTGGCGCCGATCCAGGCGATCCTTCCGCCGGAGACGACCATGGCCGCATCGGCATCGATCGCCTGCTCATCGGCCAGCGCACCGGGAGCGATGCGAATGTGGTCCCAGACGCCGTCGGCGGAAGGCAATTCGGAATGGGTCATGGTGTTGCCGTGGGTTCGAGCCGTACCGCGACCATGGCGGCATCGGCGTCGCTTGTTGTTGCTTGCCATTGCCGGATCTCGCCGTCCCACCAGACGCCCGAGCCCGGCTCGCAATCGATATCGTTGAATCGCCACCGCCCGGCCAGCGCCAGCAGGAGACCGCGTCCGACGGGTGCCACGTCCCCGCCCTCGCGCAGCACGCGGACCTTCGCATGCAGGCGGCCACGGCGCGACATCACGTTGAAGTCGGTCGAGGCGCCGCCCAGCAGTTCGCAATCCAGCGCCACGTCGCCGCCGAAGGCGAAAGGTGCATGCGGAACTTCCAGCCGATAGTCGATGCGCCCGTCGTGCGAGCGAAGCCGAACGCCCGCTCCGTCCAGCAGCATGATCACGCGATCGACGCCGGCGAAAGCCGAGAACGGCCCGGGCTTGTCGATGGTCGCGATGCTCACGCGCCAGTCGAATCCCTCCATGCCCGCGCCCGCTGGAGAGCAGACGATCTCGCGCGTCACGCCGCCGCCGTTCTTCCACGGAGCAGCGGACAGCGAGGCGATGTCGAAGCGGTGCACTGCCACTCTCTTTGCCGTCCGCGCTGCCTACTTGACCATCGGCAGGTTCAGGCCCTGCTTCTTCGCAGTCGCGATCGCGATGTCGTAGCCGGCATCGGCATGGCGCATCACGCCCGTGGCAGGGTCGTTCCACAGCACGCGCTCGACGCGCTTTGCCGCCGCGTCGGTCCCGTCGCAGACGATGACCACGCCGGAGTGCTGCGAGTAGCCCATGCCCACGCCGCCGCCATGGTGCAGGCTGACCCAGGTCGCGCCGCCGGCGGTATTGAGCAGTGCATTGAGCAGCGGCCAGTCGGAGACGGCATCGGTGCCGTCCTTCATCGATTCGGTTTCGCGGTTGGGGCTGGCGACCGAGCCGGTGTCCAGGTGGTCGCGGCCGATCACGATCGGCCCCTTCAACTCACCGTTCTTCACCATCTCGTTGAACGCGAGGCCGGCCTTGTGGCGCTCACCGAGGCCCAGCCAGCAGATGCGCGCCGGCAGGCCCTGGAAGGCGATGCGCTCGCGCGCCATGTCGAGCCAGCGGTGCGTGTGCTTGTTCTCGGGGAACAGCTCCTTGATCTTGGCGTCGGTCTTGTAGATGTCCTCGGGGTCGCCCGAGAGCGCCACCCAGCGGAACGGCCCCTTGCCCTCGCAGAACAGCGGGCGGATGTAGGCAGGCACGAAGCCGGGGAAGTCGAAGGCATTCTTCACGCCCTCGTCGAAGGCGACCTGGCGGATGTTGTTGCCATAGTCGACGGTGGGGATGCCCATCGCCTGGAAGTCGAGCATGGCCTGCACGTGCACCGCGCAGGACTTGGCCGCCGCCTTGCGCAGTGTCGGATGCTGGGTCGTGTCGGCTTTTGCGGCTTCCCATTGCGCGAGCGTCCAGCCGATCGGCAGGTAGCCGCTGGCGAGGTCGTGCGCCGAGGTCTGGTCGGTCACGAGGTCGGGCTTGATGCCGCCGGCCTTCGCGCGCTTCACCAGTTCGGGCAGGATCTCGGCGGCATTGCCCAGCAGGCCGATCGACACCGCTTCCTTGGCGGCCGTGTGCTGCTGGATGAGCGCGATGGCGTCGTCGATGTCCTTCGCCTGCTTGTCGAGGTAGCGCGTGCGCAGGCGGAAGTCGATGCTGGCCTGCTGGCATTCGATGTTCAGCGACACCGCGCCGGCGAGCGTCGCAGCCAGGGGCTGTGCGCCACCCATGCCGCCGAGGCCGGCCGTGAGGATCCACTTGCCCGCGAGGTCGTTGTCGTAGTGCTGGCGGCCGGCTTCGACGAAGGTCTCGAAGGTGCCTTGCACGATGCCTTGGCTGCCGATGTAGATCCAGCTGCCAGCGGTCATCTGGCCGTACATCATCAAGCCCTTGCGATCGAGTTCGCTGAAGTGCTCCCAGGTCGCCCACTTCGGCACGAGGTTCGAGTTGGCGAGCAGCACGCGCGGCGCGTTCTCGTGTGTCTTGAAAACGCCCACGGGCTTGCCCGACTGAATGAGCAGCGTCTCGTCGTCGTTGAGTTCCTTGAGCGACGCGAGGATCTGGTCGAAGCAGGCCCAGTCGCGCGCCGCACGGCCGATGCCGCCGTAGACCACGAGATCCTGCGGACGCTCCGCCACCTCGGGGTCGAGGTTGTTCTGCAGCATGCGGAACGGCGCCTCGGTCAGCCAGCTCTTGCAGCTGAGCGTGCTGCCGCGCGGCGAACGGATCACGCGGCTCGCGTCATGGCGGGGGTCATTGGCCTTGGCGGCGAGGAATTTGTCGGGTGCGTTCATGGCGAAGTGTCCTTTCGGTGAGCGAGATGGGGTCGTTAGATGGGGCTGACAGCCCGGGAACGCCGCGGAACCGGCTTTGCCGGGCCCCTGGAGTTGCCCCTGGGAAGGAGGTGTCCGAGCCGCACGAAGTGGGCGAGGCTGCGGGTGAGCTTCATTGCATGCTGGGGAGGATGGATCGCACGGCTTCTGGCCAGCTGTCCTGGCGCGCCCACGTGCGCATGGCTTCGATGGTCGGTGCGAAGAAGATGTCCTGGTCGATGAACGGAACACGCTTGCGGATGGCGGCGAATTCGGCCTCGACCAACGGCGAGCTCTTGGGGCCGCGCTTCAATTCGATGCCCTGCACTGCGGCCATGGCCTCGATCCCGACGACGACAGCCGTGTTCTCCACCATGTCGGCCAGACGACGGCCAGCGAAGGTCGCCATCGAGACGTGGTCTTCCTGATTGGCGGAAGTCGGCAGGCTGTCGACGCTGGCGGGATGCGCGAGCGACTTGTTCTCCGACGCCAGCGCCGCGGCCGTGACCTGCGCGATCATGAAGCCGGAGTTGACGCCGCCGTCGCGCACCAGGAAGGGCGGCAGCCCCGAGAGGCCGCTGTCGAGCAGCAGCGCCATGCGGCGTTCGGAGATCGCGCCGATCTCGCTGATCGACAGCGCGATGATGTCGGCCGCGAAGGCGACCGGCTCGGCGTGGAAGTTGCCGCCGGAGATCACGTCGCCGTTGTCGAAGACCAGCGGGTTGTCCGATGCCGCATTGGCTTCGGTGCGCAGCACGCGCGCGGCATGGCCGAGGTTGTCGAGGCATGCGCCCATCACCTGCGGCACGCAACGGATGGAATACGGGTCCTGCACGCGACCGCAGTCGGCGTGGGAAGGCACGATCTCGCTGCCATCGAGCAGGGCGCGCACTGCACCCGCCACGGCGATCTGTCCGGGCTGTCCGCGCGCGGCGTGGATGCGTGCGTCGAAAGGCTTGATCGAACCCTGGATGGCTTCGAGCGACAGCGCGCCGGCCATCAGGCCCGCAGCGAACACATGCTCGGCGCCGAAGAGGCCGGCCAGCGCGAGCGCCGTCGACACCTGCGTGCCGTTCAGCAGCGCCAGTCCTTCCTTGGGGCCGAGCACGAACGGCGTCATGCCGATGAGGCGCAGGGCCTCGGCACCGCCGATCACCTCGCCTTGCGGCGTCGTGACCTCGCCCTCGCCGATCAGCACACAGGCCAGGTGCGCCAGCGGCGCCAGGTCGCCCGACGCGCCGACCGAACCCTTGGAAGGAATGCGCGGCAACAGTCCCGCATTGCACAGGCCGAGCAGCGCGTCGACGATTTCGGGCCGCACGCCGGAGTGGCCGCGCGCAAGGCTCACGGCCTTGGTCGCAAGCACCAGCCGCACCACGCCAGCGGCCAGCGGCTCGCCAGTGCCGGCGCTGTGCGAGAGCACGAGGTTGCGTTGCAGTTCTGCAAGGCGTTCCGTCGGGATGATGGTCTGAGCGAGCTTGCCGAAGCCGGTGTTGACGCCGTAGACCACATCGCCGGACTCGACGATCTTGCGCACCGTGGCCTGCGCGGCCAGCAGGCCTGCGCGCGCCGATGGGTCGAGCGCAAGCTGCACGCCGCCGGCGTGCACGCGGCGCAGCGTGGCCAGGTCGACTTCACCAGGCGTGAGCACGATCGGCGCTGCAGCGGTGAGAGAAGTGTTGTTGATCATGAAGGGCTCCCCTGTCTATACAAGTGGTTGCGGCACGAGGCCAAGAAGATGTGTTCGTCCCCGTTCAGCCGAAGGAAGGATTGCCGTCGGCTCGGAACCGGCTGCCGAGCCGGTAGCGCGACGCGGGATGCAGGCAGCGCACCATCGTCACCGGCGTGGTTCGCGTCCAGGTCCGGCGCGTGAGCAGCAGGCAGGGGTCCGTCACCGGCATGTCGAGGCGCTCCGCTTGTTCGGGCGTCGGCAGCACGGCATCGACCACGTGTTCGATCTGGTCGAAGGGCACGTTGCGCACCAGGTATTCGCTCGGTGGGACGGCCGAGAAGTCTTGTTCGAGGAAGTTCGGCACCACGCGCGGGTTGACGTGGCGGTCCTCGAGCTGCACCGGGATGTCGTTCTCCAGATGCAGGCAGACGGTGTGAAAGACCGACTCGCCCGGGCGCAGATCGAGCCACACCGCGACGTCGGGCGATGCGGCGATGCGTTCGGCCACCAGGAATTCGCAGCGGTAGTCATGGCCGCGTGCGCGGATCTCGCTGGCGATGTTGGCGATCTGCAGCAGCGTCGATTGCGGCTTGTCCTCGGCGACGAAACTGCCCACGCCCGCGACACGCACGATGCGGCCCTGCTCCACCAGTTCGCGCAGCGCGCGGTTGACGGTCATGCGCGCCACGCCGAACTGCGCGACCAGCTCGCTTTCCGACGGCAGGCGATGACCGGCCTGCCAGGAGCCGTCCTGGATCTTGTGCGTGATGAAGGCCTTCACCTGCTCGTACAGCGCCAGCGCGGGCTGCGTCGCCGCGGAAGACGAACCGGATTTGCGAAGCGCGGCAGCCGTCATGGTGCCTCCGGGAAACACCGCGGAACCGGCTTGGCCGGGCCGATGGTGTTGCCCCCTGCAAGGGGGTGGGCGAAGCGACACGAAGTGCGCGGAGCCTGGGGGTGCTTCATGATTCAGCTGCAGCCATGGATTCGGCGCGGATCTCTTCGGTGAGGCGGGCCTTGATTTCCATGAACTCGGGCGTGGTCTTGATCGTGTAGTGGCGCGGATGCGGGAAGTCCACCGCGATCTCGGTCTTGATCCGGCCCGGCCGTGCGCTGAACACCGCGACGCGGTTCGCCATGAAGATCGCCTCGTCGATGTCGTGCGTGACGAAGAGCACCGTCTTGCGGGCCGACTCCCAGATGCCGAGCAGCAGTTCCTGCATCAGCACGCGGGTCTGGTTGTCGAGCGCGCCGAAGGGCTCGTCGAGCAGCAGGATCTTGGGGTCATTGGCCAGCGCGCGTGCGATCGCGGTGCGCTGCTGCATGCCGCCGGAAAGCTGCTTGGGAAAGTGGTTCTCGAATCCGCGCAGGCCGACCTTGGCGATGAAGAAGTCGCTGCGCTCCTTCTGCTCGGCCTCGCTCATGCCGCGCTCGCGCAGGCCGAAACGGATGTTCTGCGCGATGGTCAGCCACGGGAACAGCGTGTAGCTCTGGAACACCACGCCGCGGTCGGCGCCCGGGCCTTCGATGGTCTGGCCGTCGAGCAGCACGCGGCCGTCGGTCGGGTAGTCGAGGCCGGCGACGATGCGCAACAGGGTGGACTTGCCGCAACCCGAGGGACCGAGGATGGTGACGAAGTCGTTCTCGCGCACTTCGAAATCGATCGGCAGCAGCGCCTGCGTGGTCTGGCCGCGCGTGCCGGTGAAGGTGCGCGAGACACCACGGATGGACAACTGATTCATGACTGCAACTCCGAGCCTGAAGACTGAAGAGACAAGGGCCGAGCACCGCGATGCCCGTTCGCGGAATGCCGCGGAACCGGCTTTGCCGGGCCGCAGGCGTTGCCCCCTGCAAGGGGGTGGGCGGCCACACGAAGTGGGCAAGCCTGGGGGTGCTTCATCAGATGGTGCTCCAGGCGAAGAGGCGGCGGTTCAGTGCCTTGAAGGCGAAGTCGGAGATCAGGCCGATGACGCCGATGACGATGATGCCGAAGATGATCTGCCCGGTGTTCAGCAGCGCCTGGCTGTCGGTGATCATGTGGCCGATGCCGGAGGACGAGCCGATCAGCTCGGCCACGATGACGTACGTCCACGCCCAGCCCAGCACCAGGCGCAGCGTCTCGGCAATGCCCGGTGCGGCGCCCGGGATCAGTACCCGCATGACGATGCCACGGCTGTTGGCGCCCAGCGTGTAGGCCGCCTCGACCAGGTCGCGGCGGGCGCTGCCGACGGTGACGGCCACCATCAGCGTGATCTGGAACACCGAGCCGATGAAGATCACCAGCAGCTTCTGCGCCTCGCCGATGCCGGCCCACAGGATCAGCAGCGGAATGAAGGCCGACGCCGGCAGGTAGCGGCAGAAGGACACGAAGGGCTCGAAGAAAGCTTCGACGCTCTTCCAGGTGCCCATCGCGATGCCCAGCGGCACGGCGATCACGGTCGCCAGCACGAAGCCGCCGAACACGCGCCACACGGTCATGCCGATGTCGTGGATGAAGTTGTACTGGGTGAAGAGGAGCACGCCCTCCTTCACCATCGTGATCGGGCTGGCGAGGAAGGTCGGCGACACGAAGCCGCCCAGCGTGAAGAAAGCCCAGACCACCACGAAGAGCACGAAGAAGCCCAGCCCGAGCAGCCAGCGCGCACGCGCGCCGACGGGTTCGAGCGGGGCCAGCGCACGGCGCCGGCGCGGCGCCGCCGACGCGACGACCTGCGCAGCGGAGACCACCGGCTTGGGAGAGTTCATGACAGGCGTCGCGTCCATGGCGGTCTCTTACTTGATGTAGCTGGTGTCGAAGGTGGCGGCCAGGTCCTCAGGCGCCTTGCGGATCACGCCGGCCTCCAGCAGGATGGCTTGCGCGTCCTTCATGAAGGGCGTGATTTCGTTGGCGAAGAACTTCTGGTTGGCCGCCTTGTCCGACCAGCGCAGGTAGGCCGAGGACTTGGCGAACTGCTCGCCGGTCTGCTTGACGGCCGCGCCCATGATCTCGTTGGACTTGGCCGGATCGGCCTTGATCATCTCGACGGCTTCGAAGTACGAATTGGCCAGCGCCTGCGCGGCCTTCGCGTTGGTCTTGAGCCAGGTCGGCGCGCAGCCGACCGTGTCCATCACCATCGGGTAGTCGAGCGTGGTCGCGAGGATCTTGCCGGCGGTCGGATTGGCGCGCACCGTCGAGAGGTAAGGCTCGTAGGTCATCGCGGCGTCGTTCTGGCCGGAGACGAAGGCCTGGGCGGCGGGCTGCGGCTCGAGCGAAACCAGCTTCACGTCCTTCATGGTCATGCCGTTCTTGTTGAGCATCCAGGCGAGGCCGAAGTAAGGCGCGGTGCCCGGCGCGCTGACGCCGATCGCCTTGCCCTTGAGGTCGGCGAAGGTCTTAACGTCGTTGCGCACGGCCAGGCCGTCGGCGCCGTAGGACTTGTCCATCTGGAAGATCTGCACGATCGGCACGCCGTTGGCGTTCCATGCGACGTGCGTCTCGACCGTGGTCGCGGCGCATTGGATGGCGCCCGAGGCCAGCGCGAGGTGGCGGTCCTTCTGCGGAATCATGCGCAGCTCGACGTCCAGCCCGTTCTTCTTGAAGATGCCGGCCTTGTCGGCCAGCGTGAGCGGCGCGAAGCCGGTCCAGCCGGACATGCCGAGGGTGATCTTGGTTTCATCGGCATGGGCGCTCGCCGCCATGCCTGCGATGCACGCACCTGCCGCCACCAGCGAGGCGATTTTTCCGACCGTCATGACCATCAAGGTTCTCCTGTTGCGTTTCAAAAAGTTCGGCTCGCTGGGCCCGCAAAGAGGCGGATGCCAGCAGGGAAGCCGAGTTTCATTCGCTGCGATGCACCTGTATATACAGGTTAACCCGAAACTGCCGCCGGGATCAAGTGCCGCTTCGCACTTGCTCAGTGCGTGGAAGCGGTTTCATGCACCAAAAGCTGTCTAGACAGGAAAGCAAGGCAGCGAATGGCGGGGAAGATCGCAAGCTGCATGCCAGGGACGGCCGGCCTCAATCCGAGGCAGATTCGGGCCGCGGTCTTCGGGACTGTCTCGCGAATCAGCTTGACGTGCCCGTCCCGATCCGCTTCGGCCCTATCAACTAGCTCGTCAGCGCATCGGCCTGCCGCGACACACTGGCCTGCACGACCTCGGCGAAAGGCGCGGCCAGTGGCGATGCGAAGCTGCCGGGCAGCGGGTAGGCCATCACCACTGACTGCAGCGCAAGCTGCCCGCGCAGGCGTCGGCAGGCGATGCGCTTGCCGTCGTAGCCCTGGTCACGCACCGGCCGCGTCGTCAGCAGCGAAACGCCCAGGCCATTCGCTACCAGCGAGCGCACCATCTCCATCGAAGCGCTCTCGTGCGCGATCCGCGGCGTGACGCCGGCATCACGAAACAGGGAGAGGAAGTACTCGCGGCTGTGCGGCAGGTTGATCAGCACCAGCGGCTCTTTCGCGAGATCGGCAAGGCGCAGGCTGGCCGATGACGCCAGCCGGTGGCCCCACGGCAACAGCGCGTAGGGGCGCAGTTGCATCACGGCTTCGAGCCGCACGCCGCGCGCGAGGCCGAGGTCGTACATCAGCGCGACGTCGAGCGCGCCGCGCTCCAGCATGCGCGTGATCGCCTCCGTATCGCCTTCCACCAGCTGCACCTCGATGCCCGGCCAGGCCACGCGCATGCGCGCGAGGATGTCCGGCAGGTAGCGCGGCGCGAGCGTGCTCAGGCATCCGACGCGCAACAGGCCCGCCAGCTCGCCGGTGCGCGGGACGGAGAGCGCACGGGCCTGTTCGAGCAGCGCATGCGCCTCGCGGTGCCGGAGCACGCCGGCCGCGGTGAGTTCGAGGCCACGCGCGTGCAGGCGCACGAAGAGCGGCTCGCCCCATTGCGACTCGAGATCCGCGATGGCCTTGGAGATCGACGGCTGGGAGACGCTCAGCGCCTCGGCCGCGCGGGCGGCGCCGCCGTGGCGGGCCGCGGCCACGAAGTATTCGAGCTGGCGCAGGTTCAGGTGAATCATTTTTCTTGATCCAAAGCATCAGGGAACAGTATTTTCTTTTGATCCAGCCCTGGCCGACCATGGCGTCTCATCCGCCACGAAAGCGATTTGCCATGACACCCGACTCCCGCCCTCTCGACGGCATCCGCATCCTCGACTTCACCCGCGTGCTCGCGGGGCCGCTGTCCACGGCCCTGCTCGCCGATCTGGGCGCCGAGGTGATCAAGATCGAGCCGCCGCACGGCGACGACTACCGCGCCATCGGCCCGATGAAGAACGGCCAGAGTGCGCTCTTCACGGTGATGAACCGCAACAAGAAGAGCATGGTGCTGGACCTGAAGCATCCCGACGCGGTCGCGCTGGTCCGCGAACTCGCCGCGCATGCAGATGTGGTGGTCGAGAACTTCCGCCCCGGCGTCGCCGAGCGCCTCGGTATTGGCCCGGATGCGCTGATGCGGCAGAACCCGAAGCTGGTGTACGTGAGCGTCTCGGGCTTCGGCCAGACAGGGCCTTATGCGCACCGGCCGGCCTACGACATCATCGTGCAGGCGATGAGCGGGCTCATGGAAGCCACGGGCGATCCCGAAGGCGCACCGACGCTGGTCGGCGAGGCGGTGTCGGATGTGGTCGCCGGCCTCTTCGCCTCGTGGGCCACGCTGGCCGCCCTGCTGCAGACGCAGCGCACCGGCTGCGGGCAGCACGTGGACGTCGCGATGTTCGACACCACGCTGAGCTTTCTCGCGACCTCGATGGCGCGCTTCCTGTTCACAGGCAAGCCGGCGCGAAGGGTGGGGAACCGGCATCCGCTGTCGGCGCCCTTCGGTGTCTATCGCGCGCAGGACGGGCATTTCGCGCTGGCCGTTCTCAACAAGAAGCTGTTCGATGCGCTCGCCGCGGCCATGGCGATGCCGCAGTTGGCGCACGAGCCGCGCTTCCAGACCGACGAGTTGCGCTCGGAGCAGGAACCCGCGTTGCGCGCCTTGATCGAGCAATGGGCCGGCGCCCTCCCGGTCGAGGAGGTCGTTCGCCGGCTGGAAGCAGCGGGCGTGCCCGCCGCGCCGATCTGGAACATCGCGCAAGCCGTGGATTCACCGCAGGCACAAGCCCGCGAACTGCTTCGCGCCGTGCACGACGATCGCCTGCCGGACCTGCGCCTGCCGACGCAGCCGGTGCGTTTCAACGGTGCCGCACCGAACCGCGTCGAGCGCGCGCCTGCGCTCGGCGAACACACGCATGACCTGCTCGCCGGCCTGCTGGGCTGCGGCCTCGACAAGCTCGCCGAACTCCGCGAAGCCGGTGCATTCGGCGCGACCCCGACCACCACCCACTGAAGGAATCGACATGACACGACTCGGCGTCACCGAAGAAGACCAGGCTCTGGCCGATGCCGTCGCGCGCTACGCGGCCGAAACTGTCGCGCCGCTCGCGCAAGAGATCGACGAACAGGAGCGCTCGGCCACCTGCCACGTGCCGCAGTTGGCCGAACTCGGCGTGATGGGCATGAACCTGCCCGAGCGCTGGGGCGGTCCCGGCGTGTCGCCGACGGCGATGCTGCTGTCGCTGGTGGAAATCTCGCGCGCCTGCGCAGCGACCTCCTCGATGATCGGCGCGCACTACCTGGGCACGGACGCGGTGCTGATCGCCGGCAACGACGAGCAGCGGGCCCGATGGCTGCCAAGGGCTGCGAGCGGCGAATGGCTGGCCGGCTTCGCGCTGACGGAGCCGCGCGGCGGGTCGCACCCGGCGGACCTGCGCACGAAGGCGGTCCGCGACGGGGACATCTATCGCCTGGATGGCGTCAAGCACTTCATCTCCAACGCGGCCGAGGCGCATTTCCTGGTCGTCTTTGCCAAGACCGATGCCGCGGCGGGCGCGCGCGGCGTGAGCGCCTTCATCGTCGACACCGGCAGCCCCGGCGTGCGGATCTCCACCCCCGAGAAGCTCATGGGCATCCGCGGCGGCCATTCCTTCGAGGTGGCATTCGAGTCGGTCGAAGTGCCGATCGCGAATCGTCTCGGCGAAGACGGCTCGGGGTTTCGCACCGCGATGAAGGTCCTCGACAACAGCCGGCTCGACGTCGCAGCGACCTCCCTCGGCATCGCCGAAGCGGCGCTCGCCGCAGCGGTCGAGTGGGCGCGAGAACGCCAGATCGGCGGCGAGCCCTTGTCCGGCAAGCAGGGCATCCAATGGATGCTCGCCGACATGAAGCTGCGACTGGAGGCCTCCTGGGGCCTGACGATGCAGGCGCTGGCGCTGCGCACCGCGGGCCAGCCCTTCACGCTGCAGTCGGCCATGGCCAAGCTCCATGCCTCGGAGATGGTGGCCTTCGTCACCGACACCGCACTGCAGATCCACGGCGGCTACGGCTTCACGCGGGACCTGCCGCTGGAGCGCTATGTGCGCGACGCCCGCATCCTGCGCATCTACGAGGGCTCGTCGGAGATCCAGCGCAACATCATTGCTCGCATCGTGCTGGGTTGAGACGGGCCCGCCGCCCCAGTGCGGGTTATCGCGGATTCGTCGTCCCGCCTGCCGGTTAAAGATCGCGTTCCTTCCACAGGAGACACGACATGACCCAGGCCCTTGGCGTGAAGCGGTATCTGCATCGTGCGGCGGCATTGTCCGCGGTAGGCATGGCCGGCATTCTTTGTGCCACCGGCGCGCAGGCCCAGGAGACTTTCAAGATCGGCATCGTGAGCTTCCTGTCCGGCCAGGCGGCCGAGAGCTTCGGCATTCCGGCGGTCAATGGCGCGAAGGTGCTGGTAGACGCCTTCAACAAGGGCGCGGCGCCGGCGCCCTACAACAAGACCGGCTTCGGCGGCATGAAGATCGAGGCGGTGTACGTCGACGAGAACGGCGGCGCCACCAAGCAGGTGCAGGAGCTTCGCAATCTCTACGACCGCGAGAAGGTCGATGCGGTGGTCGGCTACGTCGGCTCGGGCGACTGTCTCGCGGTTGCGCCGGCGGCCGAGGAGATGAAGAGGTTCCTCGTGCTCTACGATTGCGGCACGCCGCGCATCTTCGAGGACAACAAGCTCGAGTACGTGTTCCGCACTGCCTCGCACGGGGCGATGGACAACGTCGCGCTGGCGCGCTATCTCAAGGCGCGCAGCGTAAAGGCCGACTCCTTCAACCTGATCAACCAGGACTACGCCTGGGGCCAGGACTCGAAGAAGGACTTCACCCTGTCGATGGAGAAGCTCTATCCGAACGCCAAGGTCGGCGAGGACCAGTTGCCGAAATTCGGAGCGGGCCAGTACGGCACCGAGATCTCGGCGCTGATGGCCAAGCCGGCCGACGTCACGCATTCCAGCCTGTGGGGTGGCGATCTGCAGGCCTTCATCCTGCAGGCGGGCCCGCGCGGGCTCTTCAAGCGCACGCAGGTGGTCCTGTCGGCGGCCGACCACGTGCTGCCCGGCCTGGGCGAGAAGATGCCCGACGGCACCATCCTCGGCGCGCGTGGCGCCTACGGGCTGATGTCGCCGAAGTCAGCGCTCAACGACTGGTGGTGGGATCTCTATTCCAAGGCCTACAACGTCTACCCGGTGCAGGCGCCCTACCGCATGGCGCAGTCGCTGCTGGGCCTGAAGCTCGCCGCCGAGAAGGCGATGGCGGCCAACGGCGGCAAGAAGCCCACCTCCGAGCAACTCGCCGCAGCGCTCAAGGGGCTGGAATGGGATTCGCCAGCGGGCCGCATCCGCATGGCGCTGGGCGACGGCCACCAGGCCGTGCAGGAGACCGCGATCGGCAAGACGCGCTACGACGCGGCCAAGAAGATGGTGGTGCTGGAGGACATCCAGCGCTTCCCGGCCGAGTGCGTGAATCCACCGGCCAACATGAAATCCGAGGAGTGGATCAAGGCCGGCTTTCCCGGCGCCAAGGGCTGCCCCTGACGCGCGGCGCCTGACGTGCACACCGCCGCCACGATCCTGATCGACGGCCTGACCTACGCGTCATGGCTGTTCATCGTCGCACTGGGGCTCACGCTGGTGTTTGGCGTGCTCAAGATCCTCAACATCGCGCACGGCAGCTTCTATGCGGTGGGCGCCTATGCGGCGGCCAGCTTCGTCGGCTGGGGCGCCAGCCTGAAGTGGGCTCCCGCGCTGTCACTGGTGGCGATGCTGCTGGCCGCCGTGGCGGTGGCCGTGGTGCTGGCGCCGTTGACCGAGCGCGGGCTGCTGCGTTTCTTCTACGGACGGGACGAGGTGCTCCTGGTGCTGGTGACCTACGCGATGTTCCTGATCATGGAAGACCTGACCAAGCTGATCTGGGGCGCCAATCCGTACTACGTGTCGGAGCCCTACGGCCTGTTCGGCAACCTCGACCTGGGCGTGCAGAGCTGGGTGGGCTATGACTTCGCGCTGGTGGCGCTGGCCGTGGTGGTCGGCGTGGCGGTGTGGTGGGGGCTGAATCGCACGCGGCAGGGCAAGATCATGCTGGCGGTGATCCACAGCGCGGAGGTCGCGTCGAGCATGGGCGTGAACGTGTCGCGCGTCTACATGCTGGCTTTCACGGTCGGCATCTTCCTGGCGGCGCTGGGCGGGGCCTTCACCGCGCCGATGATCTCGGTGCAACCGGGGGTGTCGGTGGGCGTGATCATCGTGTCCTTCGCGGTGGTCATCATCGGTGGCCTGGGCAGCATCGAGGGCGCGGCGGTCGGCGCGCTGATCGTCGGGCTGGCCCGGTCCTTCGCGGTGCACGTGGTGCCGGTGGCCGAGTTGTTCTCCATCTACATCGTGATGGCCGTGGTGCTGATGTTCCGGCCCGAGGGGTTGTTCCAGCGCACGCAGGCGCGGAGGATCTGAGGCCATGGCAGCGATCCCGAATCCGTCCGCCACTGCGCCGGTGCGCCGCGCCTCGGCGGGCGGCTGGCGGGGCGCCGCGCTCGGCCTCGGCGCCTTTGCCGTGCTGGCGGTCGCGGGGTGGTTCAGCCCGCGCTGGCTGACTTTCCTCGTCACCATGTCGGCGGCCAATGGGCTTGTCTCGCTGGGCATCGTCTGCCTGATGCGCGGCGGGGTGGTGCCCTTCGGCCAGGGCATGCTCTTCGCGGCCGGCGGCTACACGGCGGCGCTGGCCTACAACAAGCTCGGGTTCACCGACGCACTCGGATTGGCGCTGGCCGGCGGCGTCGCCGCCGTGCTGATCGCCGCCCCCTTCGCTCCGCTGCTGTCGCGCTACCGCGGCATCTTCTTCGCGATGCTGACGCTGGCGCTGTCGATGGTGACGTATGGCCTGTTGATGAAGCTGGACGCACTGGGCGGCTCCGATGGCTTCAACATGGGCCGCCCCACCCTGCTGGGCCAGAAGCTGCCCGATGCACGCACCGGCTACATCCTCTATCTGGTGACCATCGGCATCGCCACCGCGATGGCGCTGCTGGCGCGCGTCTACTTCGACAGCACGCGCGGACTCGTGACGCTCGCCGTGCGCGAGAACGAGTTGCGTGTCGAATACCTGGGCGGCTCGGTGCGCCAGGCGATGACCATCAACTTCATCCTCGCGGCCTTCAGCGGCGGGCTGGGCGGTGCGCTGGCCGTGATGTCGCTGGGGCACGTCGAGCCCAACTTCAGCTTCTGGACCACCTCGGGCGAGTTCGTCTTCGTCGCCATCCTGGCCGGCTGGCAGAGCGTGGCCGCGGTGTTCCTGGCGAGCACGGTGCTCGAAGTGGTGCGCTCCTTCTCCAGCGCCTACTTTCCGAACACGTGGCAGCTCGCGCTGGGCCTGTTCCTGCTGTTCGTGATCCGCTTCCTGCCGAAGGGTCTCGGCTCGCTGTGGATGAAGGGCAACTCATGAGCGCGTTGCTGGAAGCGCATGGCGTCAGCAAGCGATTCGGCGCAGTCGTGGCTGCGGCGGACATCCGCATCTCCATCGCCGCGGGCGAGCGCGTGAGCCTGATCGGCAGCAACGGGGCCGGCAAGACCACCTTCGTCAACATGATCACCGGCTACCTGAAGCCCGACGAGGGACGCATCGTGCTCGACGGCCAGGACGTCACGGCGCTGGCGCCGCGCGCGATCACGCGGCTGGGCGTGGCGCGCTCCTTCCAGATCCCGCAGCTCTACGCCGACCTCACGGCGCTGGACAACATGCTCGTCGCCAATGCCTGCCACGACCAGCGCCTGAGCTTCTGGCAGCCGGCACGGCGCAGCGAGGCGCTCGACCGCGCCGATGCCCTGCTGGAGCGCTTCCGGCTCGCGGAACACCGGCAGCGCCGCGTCGCCGAGTTGCCCGGCGGTGTGCGCAAGCTGCTGGACATCGCGATGGCCCTGACCGCTGCGCCCAAGCTGCTGCTGCTCGACGAACCTACGAGCGGTGTGTCGGCCGAAGAAAAGTTCCCGATGATGGAAACCATCATGGCGGCGCTTGGCCAGGAGGCGATGACGGTGCTCTTCGTCGAGCACGACATGGACATCGTCGAGCGCTACGCCAGCCGCGTGGTGGCGTTCTACAACGGGCGCATCATTGCGGACGACACGCCGGAGGTGGCGCTCGCCACCGACGACGTGCGTCGCTATGTCACCGGCGAAATACTGCAGGAGTAGCCAAGCAATGCTGCAGATCGAATCCCTGCATGTCTCGATCCAGTCGGTCGAGGCCTTGCGCGGGCTGTCGCTTTCGGTCGGCAGCGGCCGCATGGTCGGTCTGGTCGGGCGCAACGGCGCGGGGAAGACGACGCTGATGCGCGCATTGATGGGTCATCTCAAGCCGTCGCACGGCCGCATCCTCTTTCATGGCCGCGACCTGACGGAACTTCCGCCCCACGCGCGCGCCGCGCTCGGCATCGGCTACATGCCGGAGGACCGCGGCCTGGTGCCCGAACTCACGGTGGAGGAAAACATCCTGGTGCCGGTGTGGGTGAACAGGTCCCTGGTCGAATCCGAGCGCTTGGCGCTTGTGTACCGCGTGTTGCCGGAACTGCTGGAGATGCGCAAGCGCCGCGCGCTGCTGCTGTCCGGCGGCCAGCAAAAACTGGTGGCGCTGGCGCGCGCGCTCGCGGTCGGCACGCGCCTTCTGCTGCTCGACGAGCCTTTCGAGGGTGTGGCGCCGGTACTGTCCAAGCGGCTGGGTGAAGTGATCGCTGGACTGAAGGGCAGCGAAATCTCCGTGCTGATGGCCCAGAGCGACCTCAACCACTCGGGGCGCATCGTCGACAGCGAAGTCGTCATCGAGCGGGGCGCCAACCTGGCGAAGGTGGCGGCATGACCCACTGGCGCGACTTCCCGGTGCCGGCGATGCGACATGAGGCGCTGTACGGCGACCGCATCGTGCGTTGCTTCGCCGAGCGGCCTGCCAGCCTGCATGCGATGTTCGAGCGAGCACGCACCACGCGGCCGCAGCACGACGCGATGGTCTTCGAGGGCCGCCGATGGAGCTACGCGGAAACCGGCGATGCGGCCGACCGCCTGGCGGCAGCCTTTGCGGCACAAGGCATCGAGGCCGGCGAGCGGGTGCTGATGCTGATGGGCAACCGCCCGGAATTCCTGCTGGTGTTGCTGGCCTTGCAGCGGCTGGGCGCCATCGCGGTGCCGGTGGGTGTTCGCGAACAGCGGCCCGGCCTGGCCTACATCGCCGTGCAGTGCGGCGCCAAGGCTATCGTCTTCGACGACGAACTCGGCGTACGGCTTCCCGACACCGCCGAGGCGCCGGCGCTGACTTTGCGCTTCGCGGCGTCGGACCTCGCTGCGCTGGCTGCATCCGCGCCGTCGCCGCCTGTGGCCACCACACGCGAGACCGATGTCTCGGTGATCCTCTACACCTCCGGGACCACCGGCCATCCCAAGGGTGCGCTGCTCACGCACCTGGCAATCGCGCATTCCGCGCTGCACTTCCAGTCCTGCATGGGCCTGCGACCCGACGACCGTTCGGCGCTGGCAGTGCCGGCCAGCCACGTGACGGGGCTGATCGCGATCATCGCGTCGATGTGGCAGGTCGGCGGCGCGGTGATCGTCATGCCCGAGTTCAAGGCCGATGCCTTCGTGCAACTGGTGGCGCGAGAGCGTGTCAGCCACACGCTGATGGTGCCTGCCATGTACAAGCTGTGCCTGCTGAGCGAGTCCTTCGACCAAGAGGATCTGTCGAGCTGGCGCATCGGCGCTTTCGGCGGCTCGCCGATGCCGGTGGCAACCATCGATGCGCTCGCCGAGCGCCTGCCCGGCCTCACGCTGCTCAATGCCTACGGTGCCACCGAGACCACCTCGCCGGTGACGATGATGCCGGCCGGCCTGACGCGGACGCACATCGATTCGGTCGGTGTGGCGCTTCCTGCGGCCGAAATCCGCGTGATGGACGACGAAGGCCGCGAAGTCGCGCCCGGTGAAACCGGCGAACTCTGGATCGGCGGGCCGATGGTGGTGCCTGGCTACTGGGGCAATCCGCAGGCCACGGCCGATTCGTTCACGGCCGGCTTCTGGCATTCGGGCGACCTGGGCTGCGTGGATGCGGAAGGCTTCGTGCGAATCTTCGATCGCAAGAAGGACATGCTCAATCGCGGCGGCTTCAAGGTCTATTCGGTCGAGGTGGAGAACGTGCTCATGGCCTGGCCCGGCGTGGTCGAGGCGGCGGTCATCGGCAAGCCCTGCCCGGTGCTCGGCGAGCGGGTTCACGCCTTCGTCCACGCGCCCGGCATCGACATCGACGAAGCTGCGCTGCGACAGCATTGCGCCGGGCGGCTGGCTGACTACAAGGTGCCCGAGAGCTTCACCTGGAGCTCCGAGCCGCTGCCGCGCAACCCCAACGGCAAGCTGCTGAAGCGTTTGCTGCGCGCGAGGATCTGAATTCGGTTTTTCACGGCTTTGCTTGATCAGGGAGCGGTTTCACCACCACCTACCAGGAGAAGAGCATGAAGCGGATACGGATGGGATTGATCGGCGCGGCAGCGCTGGGCTTGGGTTTCGCAGCCATGGCGCAGACGAACTGGTACCCCAGCAAATGGGGCCCGAACGACGAGATCGGCGCCGCCAACTACATGACGGCGGCCACCGCCCTGCAGGCCGCGAAACTGGTCAAGACGGGCAAGGTCTACTCGCTCGGCATCACGGTGAGCACGACGACGCCGGCCTTCCCGCCGCGCACCTGCTCCATCTACATCGTGCAGCCGGGCCAGACCGGATCGGCGGAAGGCCTCGGGCCCACGCACACCACCTACAACGACGACATCCTCAACTGCTGGACCGGCATCGGCACGCAGCTCGACGGCCTGGGCCACATCGGCGTGGGCGACCGCTACTACAACGGCGCGAAGTGGGGCGAGTTCGCGACCATCGGCGGCCTGAAGAAACTCGGCATCGAGAAGATCCCGCCCATGGTCGCGCGCGGCGTGATGCTCGACATGGCGGCGCACTACGGCGTCGAAGTGGTCAAGGAAGGCACGGCGTTCAACCAGGCCGAGATCGATGCGGTCGCGAAGAAGCAGGGCGTCGACATCCGGCAGGGCGACGTGGTGATCTTCCACACCGGCTGGCTGAGCCTGATCGACAAGGACCCCAAGCGCTTCGGCTCGGTGGAACCGGGCATCGGCCGCGAAGGCGCGCGCTACCTGGTGTCGAAAGGCGTGGTCGCGGTCGGCGCGGACACCTGGGCGGTCGAGGTCATTCCGTTCGAGAAGGACGGGGACAAGGAAGGCGGGATCTTCGGCGTGCACCAGATCCTGCTGCCGATGGGCGGCACCTACATCCTGGAGAACATCAACACCGCCGAACTGGCCAAGGACAAGGCCTACGAGTTCATGTTCGTGCTCGGCCAGAACAAGTACCAGGGCGCGGTGCAATCGATGATCAATCCGGTGGCGATCCGCTGATCCGGCGCGGCACCGGCGAACTACGGGCAAGGCTGAGACAATCGGTGCCGCGCGGTCCGGGAGGACGCGTGCTGTTCGGAGCCCACCCGGGCTTCAATCCCCGCGCCGTGCGGGCGCGAGCAGCTATCAGAACCATAGCATCTTGTCTGCCTTGCCACTCACAGCTTCCTCGCCCGAGCCCCTGCAGATCCTTCAGGAGGTATTCGGCTATGCGGCCTTCCGCGGTCCGCAGGCGCCGATCGTCGATCACGTCACAGCCGGCGGCGATGCGCTGGTGCTGATGCCCACGGGCGGCGGCAAGTCGCTGTGCTACCAGATCCCCGCCATCGCGCGCCAGCGCGCCGGCCAGGGCGTGACGGTGGTGGTGTCGCCCTTGATCGCGCTGATGCACGACCAGGTCGGCGCGCTGCACGAAGCCGGCGTGAGCGCGGCCTTCCTCAACTCCACGCTCGACTGGGAGCAGACGCAGGACGTCGAGCGCCGCATGCTGCGCGGCGAGATCACGCTGCTTTACGCCGCGCCCGAGCGCGTGACGACGCCGCGCTTCCTGTCGCAGCTCGACTCGCTCAAGGAGCGCGGCAAGCTGGCGCTCTTTGCGATCGACGAAGCGCATTGCGTGAGCCAGTGGGGGCACGACTTCCGGCCCGAGTACCGCGCGCTGACGGTGCTGCACGAGCGCTATGCCGGCGTGCCTCGCATCGCGCTCACCGCCACGGCCGATGCGCTGACGCGCGCCGACATCGTCGAGCGGCTGCAGCTCGAAGAGGCGCGGCAGTTCGTCTCCAGCTTCGACCGACCCAACATCCGCTACGCCATCGTCGAGAAGAAGGAAGCCACGACGCAGCTCCTGCGCTTCATCGAGCGCGAGCATGAAGGCGATGCGGGCGTCGTCTATTGCCAGTCGCGCAAGCGGGTCGAAGACGTGGCGCAGACGCTGTGCGATGCCGGCATCAACGCCCTGCCCTATCACGCGGGGCTGGACGCCGCGCTGCGCCAGAAGCACCAGGACCGTTTCCTGCGCGACGAAGGCATCGTGATGGTCGCGACCATCGCCTTCGGCATGGGCATCGACAAGCCCGACGTGCGCTTCGTCGCGCACCTGGACATGCCGAAGAACATCGAGGGCTACTACCAGGAGACCGGCCGCGCCGGCCGCGACGGCGCCCCCGCCGACGCCTGGATGGCCTACGGCTTGCAGGACGTGGTGAACCAGCGCCGCATGATCGACGAGAGCCCCGCTGGCGAGGAATTCAAGCAGGTGATGCGCGGCAAGCTCGATGCGTTGCTGTCGCTCGCCGAAGCCAGCGACTGCCGGCGCGTGCGGCTGCTCGGCTACTTCGGCGAGAAGAGCACGCCCTGCGGGAATTGCGACAACTGCCTGAACCCTCCGCAGGTGTGGGACGGCACGGATGCGGCGCGCAAGCTGCTCTCCACCATCTACCGCGTGCAGCAGCAAAGCGGCATCAGCTTCGGCGCCGGCCACATCATGGACATCCTGCGCGGCAAGGAGACCGAGAAGGTCAAGCAGTTCGGGCATGAAAGGGTGAGTACCTTCGGCATCGGCAGCGAGTTCAGCGAGCCGCAGTTGCGCGGCGTGCTGCGCCAGCTGATCGCAACCGGCGCGTTGTCGGTCGATGCGCAGGCCTTCAACACGCTGCAACTCACGGAAGGCTCGCGCGCAGTGCTCAAGGGCGAGACGCCGGTGATGCTGCGCGAATCGGTCTCGTCGCCGGCGGAGCGCAAGCCACGGCGCGAGAAGACGGCACGCGGCGCGCCTTCGCCCGCGGCGGCTTCGCTCGATGCTTCGGGCCAGGCCCGCTTTGCGGCCCTGAAGGCCTGGCGCGGCGAAGTGGCTCGCGAGCACAACCTGCCGGCCTACGTGATCTTCCATGACGCGACGCTGGCGGCCATCGCCGAGCGCGCACCCGCGACGCTCGAAGACCTGCAAGGGATCAGCGGCATCGGCAGCAAGAAGCTGGAAGCCTACGGCGCGGATGTGCTGCGCGTTTGCGCTAGTTTTTGACTCGCCCCCGGGCTTGCCCACTCGTGTGGCCGCCCACCCCGTGCCGGGAGCCATGGCAGCGGATCGGGAAAGCCCGATCCGCGGTATTCCTGGACCTCAGCCTCGCGGCAGGCGCCTTATGGGCGCGTGATGATGCGGTTCTCGCGTGCCGGCGGCCGGATCAGGTAGGGCATGTCCCCCGTCCCCGCCTTGCTGCGCCCCGCGTCGGCCTTGCTTGGTCCTGGCACCGGGCAGGCCCCGGTGGCGCGGAAGCCGAGTGCCGCTGCGAGACGGGCTTCGGCGGGATCGCCCAGCGCATGGCCGAAATCGTCGGACACGACGCAGGTGGGCGACAAGCCGTCGCCGTAGTCGCCGAAGCCTTGCTGGTTGACACCCTGGAACTGGATCGCGAAGTAGGTGGTGCCGCAGTTGTCTTCCGGGTAGAAGCCGTACGGCTTGCCGCAGGTGGTGTCGCCGATCAGGTTGACCGCGACGCCCACGCCTCGCAGGCTGTTCACGACAGACTCGCTCGCGGAACAGGTATCCGGGCCCGCCAGTACCGTGACGCGCGACAGCCCGAGTTGCGGCAGGGGCTGCCCCGCAGGGGTCGAGAAGCCCCGCGAGGTCGAACGGAAGGGAATGATCGTTTGCGCGGCGTTGAGACCGAACGGATTCTTGCTGTTGAACTGCAGTCGCTCGAACACGGTGCCGGTCGTCGCGGCGGGCGAGCTGACCATGTAGGCCAGCTCGCTTGCCACGTCGAGCAGGCCGCCGCCGTTGTAGCGCATGTCGATGACCAGGTCGACGACGCCTGCGCCCTTGAGCTGGTTGACAGCCGCGATGAGCTGCGATTCCGCGGTGGCCACGTGGTCGTTGAAGAGCAGGTAGCCGACCGGCCCGGTGGCCGTTGCGATCGTCTTCACGTTCTGGACCGGCGTTCGCGTGATGCGGGTGGACGTCAGCGCGACGGTGCGCTCGCTGCCATCTGTCGCTTGCAGCCTGAAGCTGTGCGATTCGCCCTCTCGCGCCGGACTGAGGCCCGCGTTGAGCCCGACGACATCAGCGCCCGCGGCAACGTCGATGCCGTCGATGGCGATCACCTTGGCGCCACGGTCGATCGCTGCCTGCGACGCCGGCGTGCCGGGTTCGGTATAGGCAACGCGAATGTCGCGCGGCGGTGCGGCGTTCAGGAAGGCGAGCTCGAATCCATAACCCACCTCGATACCGCTTTGGAACAGCGCACGATAGTCCGCGGTGTCCATGGTGAAGTGAAAGCGGTCCTTGGCGTTGCCGCCGGCCGTGAGCTTGGGCGTTTTCAGGGCGTCGAAGTAGTCGATGGGTGTCGCGAAGTCTGCGGCCAGAACGGAGGGCACTTCGTCGAACCACAGGTAGGTTTCATCGATCCATGCGCGGACCCAGCTCTTCTCGGTAGCGAGCGAGCCGGGCCGGTCGGGGAAGGCGGCACCGGTGTCGGGGTCGACGCCGAAACGCGGCGCGGCGCATTGGCCGGCCACGGTGGACGCGGCAACGATCGATCCATCGTTCGGCGTCGCGGGCACGACGGGCGCCACTGCCAAGGGCAAGGCCGCTCCGCCTCCACCGCCTCCACCGCCTCCACCGCCGCAGCCGGCGAAAACTGCAACGATCGCCAGCATGGCTACGGCCGCAGCGCTGCGCGCCGGGCCCCTGGTCCGGAAGTCCCTCATCTGTGAATTCCTCTGCGCGCGCCGCGTCCGGCGCTGCCGTCATGGTGGTCTTATTGGACGAAGCCGATGCCGCGCGATTCACGCACTTCCGGCTTGATCCGATGCTCGGCGTCCAGCTGGTCGAGGAACTCGCTGGCCGAGAACGAAACCGCAAGGATATCCGTTTGCCTTTTCACGGCCGCGAAATCGCCCGGGCAAAGCTGCGAGAGCTTGGCCAGCCGAAACTTGATCTCGCTCGTCAGACGCATCGCGTCGCCGTCGAGGGCTTCGGTGACAAACATGCGCTCGCGCTGCTCGCCGGTCAAGGGCATGAACTTGATCTTGAAGGTGAAGCGGCGCAACGCCGCCTGGTCGATGCGGTCGAGCAGGTTGGTGGTGCACACGAAGATGCCGTCGAAGCGCTCCATGCCCTGCAGCATCTCGTTGACTTCGGTCACTTCGTAGGTACGTTGCGCGCCGCGGCGGTCCTGCAGGAAGCTGTCGGCCTCGTCGAGCAGCAGGATCGCCTTCTCCGCTTCCGCTTCCTTGAACATGGCGGCCATGTTCTGCTCGGTCTCGCCGACGTACTTGCTCATGAGGTCGCTCGCCTGCTTGATGATCAGCGGCCGGCCGATCGCCTTGGCGATGTGCTCGGCGAGCGCGGTCTTGCCGGTGCCCGGCGCGCCGTAGAAGCACAGGGTGCCGTGGCCGCGCGCCTTCAGCGCCTCGACGATGCGCGGAATCTCGAAGCGCGTCTCGACGTTCAGCATCGCGAGGTCGTAGGTGGTGACGCTGCGGCGTGCGCCCAAGGTGTCGAGCGTGCCCAGCGCCAGGTCGGCGTTCTTGAGCTGGCGCTCGATCAGGACCTCGACCGAACCGCCATCGGTCATCGCGAGTTCCGCGAAGCGCACCGCCGTGCGGATCTGCGCGGGCGTCAGGCCCTTGCGGCCTGCCAGCTTGGCGGTGAAGGCTTCCGACACGGCAACGCCTTCGAGCGTCCTGCGCACCAGTTGCTCGCGCGCACCCGGCGGCGGCGATTTCAGCTCGAGGTGATAGGCGAAGCGGCGGCGGAACGCCGGATCGATCTGCTCGATGCGGTTGGTGACCCACAGCGTCGGCACCGCATTCGATTCGAGGATCTGGTTCACCCAGGCCTTGCCGCTCACGCTGCCGCTGGTGGGCGAAGGAATTTGCTCGGCGCGCGCCATGATCTGCGCGGCCTCGGTGCTGATCGGCGGGAAGACGTCTTCCACTTCATCGAAAAGCAGCGCGGCCTGTTCGCTGCCTTTGAGGAACACCTGTGCGATCTGGAGCGAACGGTAGCGGTCGCGCCCCGAGAGCGAGTTGCCGTCGCGGTCGGCGTATTCGACCTCGAACAACTCAAGCCCCGCGGCCTGCGCGACGACCTTGGCCAATTCGGTCTTGCCGGTGCCGGGCGGGCCGTAGAGCAGCACGTTGACGCCCGGCTCCTTGCGAGCCACAGCCGCGCGCAGCAGCGTCACCAGCATCTGCGCATCGTCCTCGACGAAGGAAAAGTCGTGCACCGACAGCGAACTCTTGGCAGAGGGGCGCGTGAACACGGCCATCAGTTCGTTGCGGTCACGATATTCGCGCATCAACACTGGCGGGAGCTTCTCGCTGACCTTCATGAGATCGGCGAGATCGGTGATGTTGTGTTCGGAAATCAGGTTCTCGACCAGGCCGATGCGCTCCAGGCGCGACCCCGCGCGCAGCGCCTCGCCCACCTCGCTGGCGTTGACGCCAGCCACTTCGGCGATGGCCGCATAGGCCTCCGGCGCGTTGTTGACCTTGAACTCGACCAGCAGCGAGCGCAAGTCGCGCTGGTAGCGCGCGAGCGTGCCGTAGAGCAGCAGCGCACGTTCCGCCTTGTTGAGCTGCAGCAGCCCGGCGAGCGCGTCGATGTTCTTTTCGACCAGGGTGGACTGCTTGCGCAGCGCATGCGTGAGCCAGTCGCGCGTGACGGACAGTACCGACAGCAGGTCCTTCGGCTGGTCCTTGGCGTATTCGTCCAGATAGAAGAACAGGGTGCCTTCTTCATAAGGCCCGCGCCAGACGCCGTGCCGTTCGAGCAGCGTGCGGCCGTCGTAGTCCTCGACGCCCTTCCAGATCTCGTTGCCGGCGCAGCGGCGCCCCAGGAACTCGCGCAAGCGTTGGAGGACCGGCAGGGGCCATACGAGATGGCGGCCCGTGAGCGAAAGCAGTCCGTTGAGGTCGCGACGCACGTTGAAGCGCGGGCCTTGCTTGGCCGCCAGGGTCAGCACGAAGTGCGAACACATGAGTTCGAGCACCGGCGCTTCCTTGAGTCCGGGCGATGGCAATGCATGGCCGCGGGGAACCGCAGCCACGACATCGACGCCGGAACGCTTGACCATCGGGAATCCCCCATTGAGCGCAAACTGAATCTGAGCGCGACCATAACGCAGACTTTTGGCTTGGGGAAGCCTCATGACGGGTAACAGCGCGGAAGTTGCAATTCCGGCCACAATTCCCCGGATGGTTGGAATCGAACACATCGAACGCGCCGCGAGTCGCCTGCACGGGCAGGTGCTCGACACGCCGTGCGTGGAATCGCGCACGCTCTCCGAAATCGTCGGAGCGCAGGTTTTCCTCAAGTTCGAGAACCTGCAGTTCACCGCCTCGTTCAAGGAACGGGGCGCATGTAACAAGCTGGTCGATCTCTCGGAGGGTGGCACGCGGGGTGTGATCGCCATGTCCGCGGGCAATCACGCCCAGGGCGTGGCCTACCACGCACAGCGCCTCGGGCTGCGGGCGCTGATCGTGATGCCGCGCTTCACGCCGGGCGTGAAGATCGAGCGGACGCGCGGTTTCGGCGCCGAAGTCGTTCTGCACGGCGACTCGCTCGATGCGGCGCGTGCCCACGCATTGGCACTGGCGGAGCGCGAAGGACTCACTTTCGTCCACCCCTACGACGATGAGGCCATCATCGCCGGACAGGGCACGGTGGCGCTGGAGATGCTGGATGCGGTCCCCGACCTCGACGCGCTGGTGGTGTCGGTCGGCGGCGGCGGACTGATCGCCGGCATGGCAATCGCCGCACGCGCCCGCAAGCCCGGCATCGAAATCGTCGGCGTCCAGACGACGCGCTTTCCGGCGATGGTCAACGCCGTGCAGGGCACGCACCATCCGCAAGGCGCCAGCACGATCGCCGAAGGCATCGCGGTGGGCACGCCGGGCCTGCTGACACGCGACATCATCGCCAGCCAGGTCGACGACCTGCTGCTGGTCGACGAGGGCGATATCGAGCAGGCAGTCCTGATGCTGCTGGAAATCGAGAAGACCCTGGTCGAAGGCGCTGGCGCCGCCGGGCTGGCCGCGCTGATCCGGCATCCGGAGCGCTTCAAGGGCAAGCGCGTCGGGCTCGTGCTCTCGGGCGGCAACATCGATCCCCTGCTGCTGGCGGCCATCATCGAACGGGGCATGGTCCGGGCCGGGCGGCTGGCGCGGGTGCGGGTCAGTGCGCGTGACGTGCCGGGCTCCCTGGCCCATATCACCGCCACCGTGGCCGAAGCAGGCGCCAACATCGACGAGGTGCACCACCAGCGCGCTTTCACCATGCTGGCGGCCCAGAACGTCGACATCGAGCTGGTGCTGCAGACCCGCGGCCGCGAGCATCTTTCGGCCGTGCTGGACGCCTTGCGCGCGGCCGGTTTCGAGGCCGACGAGCAGAGATGACGCACCCCCAGGGGTCTGGGAACCCCCTAGACCGCGACCGCTGGACCAGTCGGTAAAATGGTTTCAGTCTTGAGAACCCAAGGAACTCCAATGTCCCACCCCACCCCTATCGAACCCGGCCACGCAGCCGCGGTCGAAAAAGACGCGGTCGAGTCGATCGTCCACCTCATGCCGCTGGTGCTGCCGCTGGTCGGCGGGGTGCTGATGCTCCTGCTGGCGTCGATCGCCATCTACGTCGCCTGAACCAGGCCGCGCGTGAGGCACCGGGTGCCCTCGCTGCGGCTGGACGCCCCAGGCCAGCCCAGGTCGGCACCGTCGCCGGCCTCTGTTCTCCGGTCCGTACCGGCTGCCATGCAGCCGTTCTCCCGAGACGGAAGCGTTTTTTCCAACGGATCTCGCCGTCGAGGCAACCGAGTCCCGTTCGAAAAGACGATTTTCAACTTAGGAGATAGACGATGAACGCACCGCTGAAGGGTCTTGCCATGCAGGCACCCTCCTACGTCAAGAACGCGAAGCTGATCGCCTGGGTGGCCGATATGGCCGCGCTGTGCAAGCCCGCCAACATCCACTGGTGCGACGGCAGTGCCGAAGAGTACGACCGCCTCTGCCAGTTGATGGTCGATGCCGGCACCTTCAAGAAGCTCAACCCGGCCAAGCGGCCCAACTCCTTCCTCGCAACCTCCGATCCGAGCGACGTCGCTCGCGTCGAGGACCGCACCTTCATCTGTTCCGCCAACAAGGAAGACGCCGGCCCCACCAACAACTGGATGGCCCCGGCGGAAATGCGCGCCACCCTGCAGCCGCTGTTCGACGGCTGCATGAAGGGCCGCACGATGTATGTCGTGCCCTTCAGCATGGGCCCGCTCGGCTCGCCGATCGCGCACATCGGCATCGAGTTGTCCGACAGCCCCTACGTGGCGGTCAACATGAAGATCATGACCCGCATGGGCAAGGCCGTGTACGAGGTACTCGGTGTCGACGGCGAATTCGTGCCCTGCGTCCACACCGTGGGCGCCCCGCTCGAAGCCGGCCAGAAGGACGTGGCCTGGCCCTGCAACAAGACGAAGTACATCGTCCACTATCCCGAGACGCGCGAGATCTGGAGCTACGGCTCGGGCTACGGCGGCAATGCCCTGCTCGGCAAGAAGTGCTTCGCGCTGCGCATCGCATCGAACATGGGCCGCGACGAAGGCTGGCTCGCCGAGCACATGCTGATCCTCGGCGTGACCAATCCCCAGGGCAAAAAGTACCACGTGGCCGCCGCGTTCCCGAGCGCCTGCGGCAAGACCAACTTCGCGATGCTGATCCCGCCGGCCGGCTTCGAGGGCTGGAAGGTCACGACGATCGGCGACGACATCGCCTGGATCAAGCCCGGCGCCGACGGCAAGCTCCACGCCATCAACCCGGAAGCCGGCTACTTCGGTGTCGCGCCCGGCACCAACATGCAGACCAATCCGAACTGCATGGCCAGCCTCGACCGCGACGTGATCTTCACGAACGTGGCGCTCACCGATGACGGCGACGTCTGGTGGGAAGGCATGGGCGACGCGCCTGCGCACGCCATCGACTGGCAAGGCAAGGACTGGACGCCGGCCATCGCCAAGGAATCCGGCGCCAAGGCCGCCCACCCGAATGCACGCTTCACCGTCGCCGCCATCAACAATCCGGCGCTCGACGAAGCCTGGGACGATCCGAAGGGCGTCGCGATCGACGCCTTCATCTTCGGCGGCCGCCGCTCGACCACCGTGCCGCTGGTGACCGAAGCCCGCAATTGGGTCGAAGGCGTCTACATGGCCGCGACCATGGGCTCCGAAACCACCGCCGCAGCCGCCGGCCAGCAAGGCGTGGTGCGCCGCGATCCGTTCGCGATGCTGCCCTTCGCCGGCTACAACATGAGCGATTACTTCCAGCACTGGCTGGACCTGGGCAAGAAGCTCGAGGCCGCGGGCGCCAAGGTGCCGAAGATCTACACGACCAACTGGTTCCGCAAGGGCGCGGACGGCAAGTTCGTCTGGCCGGGCTACGGCGAGAACATGCGCGTCCTGAAGTGGATGATCGACCGCATCGAGGGCCAGGGCAACGGCACCGACCACGTCTTTGGCGTCAGCCCGCGCTATGAAGACCTCAACTGGACCGGGCTGGACTTCAGCGCCGCGCAGTTCGACACCGTCACCAGCATCGACAAGGCGGCCTGGGAGGCTGAACTGAAGTTGCACTCTGAACTGTTCCAGCAGCTGGCGCATCACCTGCCGAAGGAACTGCCGGCCACCAAGGCTGCTATCGAGCAGCGTCTGGCGGCCTGAGCTCGCCCCCCAGGCTTCCGCCGCCCAGCCCCCTTCGGGAGGCAACACCGGCGGACCAGCAGAGCCGGATCCGCGGTGTTTCACCAACGAAAAAGCCCCGCATTGCGGGGCTTTTTGTTGGGGCCTATGGGGCGGCTGGCGTGAGGATCAATAGTACTGGCCAAGATTCACGCGGCGCATCGCTTCGTGTAGCGTCGGCGTGCGCACGTTGGCGGAACGCTTGGCGACCACTTCGATCGCTTGCTCCTTGGCGGTGACGGGAGCCGCGACGTCTGCCGCTTCCTGGCGGGTGCTGATCGCCTGCAGGTCGCGAAGGATGCGCGGGTCATGCTTGGCGTACGCCATGAACTGCTCGTCGGCGCGCGCTGCGGCGCGGCGGCGGGAGGCGCCACGGGCCGAAGCGACCGCGCGGGTAGCCACGGCGCGGGCCGTGCTGGCAAAGAGCGCGATGGCAACGAAAGCCACGCCCCAGAGCACCACCCAGGCGACCAGCAGACCGCCCTCTTCCGAGGTGGACATCAGCCGGTCGGCAACGACCAGCAGCGAGGAGACGATCGCGGCAAGGAGCAACGCGGCCAGGCCACGTGCGCCGTCAAAGCCACGACGCGCGCTGCGGATGCGCTCGATCACTTCCTCGGCGCGAACGACGCCGGGGTGGGTTGCGGGGGTGTCAACGTGTACGAAACTGGTCATGATGCGTTCCTCCTAAAGAACGAAGGGCGGGAGCCGATGCGGTGATATTAGGGGTTACCCTAGTGTTTTGCCACTTTATCTTTCTGATGTTTATCATTCACAACACTGATGGACGTCAACTTTCGCACGCTCGACCTCAACCTGCTTCGCGTCTTCGACGAAGTGATGGCGGAGCGCAACCTGACGCGCGCTGCGAGAAATCTTTCGATCACGCAGCCGGCCGTCAGCAATGCGCTGCGACGGCTGCGCGAAGTGCTGGGCGACGAGCTGGTGCGCCGCTCCGGCGCTGGCGTGGAACCGACCCCGCGCGCGCTGGCGCTGTGGCCGACCGTGCGGGATGCGCTCAGGCAGTTGCAGCACACCCTGGCGCCCGGCGAATTCGATGCCGGGATCGCTGACACGACCTTCCTGCTCGCCATGGCGGACGCCACCGCCGCGGAACTCATGCCGGGCCTGGTGGAGATCGTCGAACGGGAGGCGCGCGCGGTTTCCCTGCGCGTGCTGCCGCTGACCACCCGCGACCCGCGCCCCATGCTGGAGAAGGAGGAAGTCGACATGGCGATCGGCTACTTTCCTGCAGTGATCGCCAGCCTCGCGGCGCGCGGGCAATCGGGCGTGGGCGTGCCCTTCGAGACCCAGCGGCTCTATATCGGCGAGTACGTCTGCGTGATGCGGCGGGACCACCCGCTGGCCGCGGAGCCCCTGACCCTCGACAACTACTGTGCCGCACGCCACCTGCTGGTGAGCTTTTCGGGCCGGCCCTACGGATTCATCGACCAGACGCTGGGCGCGCTGGGTCGAGAGCGGCGCATCGTGGTCACGGTGAACCAGTTTTTCACGGCCGGCCGGGTGGTGGCGAACTCGGATCTGCTGACCGTGCTGCCCCGGCACTTCGTACGGGTGACAGGCATCGACGACCAACTGGTTCTGCGCGACCTGCCCTTCGACCAGCCGCTGGTGCACGTGGATGCGGTCTGGCATCGGCGCGCGCAGCACGGGCATTCGCACGAATGGCTGCGGAAGGCACTGCTGCGGTCGGCTGCCGCGGCCTTTGCCAAGACGCCGGGCGAACTGGCGTCGCCGGAGGCCAGGTGGAAACAGGATAAGTAGGGGAGCGCTCGGGTCAGCGCACGACACTCAGCCAGGCGCTGGCGGCGACACGCAGTTCCTGAGCCTGGCGGGCATCCAGGCCGGCGCGGCTGCCGGCGCTCTCCATCAGCACGGCGGCCGGGCTGGACGAGTTGATTTCACGGGCGGGACGGAAGAAGCGGGCCACTTGGGCGATCAAGCTGAACATGATGGTGCGCGAACATTGGCGCGCTGGTGGATTGACGATGAACAAAGATTAAGGGTTTTCCCCGATATTCCAAGTCCAACTTTATGCTCTCCGCGCATAACACCATGGCCTAGACTGCATTCATGAAGCTCCAGTTGCTCTCGGACCTCCACATCGAAGTCCATCCGCACCTCCAGATCGCACCTGCTGCGGGCGCCGACCTGCTGGTGCTCGCCGGAGACATCGGCTCCTATCAGTCAGGTTCCAGCCTGATGGAGCCCGATTTCGGCCTGGGCCGTTTTTCCCCGCGCCACGGCTGGCCGGCGCCGGTGCTGTACGTCCCGGGCAACCACGAATACGACAACGCGGATTTCGACGAAATCCACGACCGCCTTCGCGAAACCTGCGACGCGCTGGATATCGGCTGGCTGGAGCGCGAAACGCGCGTCATCGACGGCGTGCGCTTCATCGGCACCACCCTCTGGGCCGACTTCGACGCGCTCGTGGAGCCGACCGACAGCATGACCGAAGCCCTCAAGAAGCGCGGCAAGGCGATGCGCGCCGCCAACTTCTATCTGCAGAAGGCGGCCACGCTCCGCAACGGCGAAATCTTCCTGGCAGAAGCGCTGAGAGAGCACTCACTGACGTGCCAGGCCTGGCTCCGCAACGCACTGGCCGAAAGCTTCGACGGCACCACGGTGGCGATCACCCACTTTGCGCCGACCTTGGCGAGCGCCGATCCTCGCTACGGGCTCAGCCCCGGCACCGCGGGCTTCTGCAATTCGCTGGACGAGTTGCTGCCCCAGGCCGACCTCTGGCTGCACGGCCACCTGCACTGCCAGTTCGACTACGTGAAGGACGGTTGCCGCGTGATCGCGAATCCGCTGGGATATGTCGGCAAGAACGAGCAGGAAAACTTCCGCCCCGACCTCCTGATCGAGGTGTCATGAAAAGCTCGCCCCCAGGCTTGCCCACTTCGCGTGGCCGCCAACCCCCTTCCGGGGGCGACCCCTGCGGCCCGGCAAAGCCGGTTCCGCGGGCTCCCTGGTCTCGGCTGCGCCGATTTCATTCGAGTTGAGCGTCGAGCAGCCGAGCGACGTGAACCGCTTCGCGCTGCGCGCCGTCGGCGATCTGGTGCCGGCAGCTGGTGCCGTCGGCCACGACGATGGCATCCGGGTTCTGGCGCACCGCGGGCAGCAGGCTGGCTTCCGCCATCTGCATCGAGACCTCGTAGTGGGACGCCTCGTAGCCAAAGCTTCCCGCCATGCCGCAGCATGAACTCTCGATCAGCTCCGGCTTGGCGCCGGGGATGAGCTTGAGCACGTCGAGGATCGGACTGACCGCGCCGAAGGCCTTCTGGTGGCAATGGCCATGCAGAAGGATCGGCTTGTCGACCGCCTTCAGCCCCAACTGGAAACGGCCGGCCTTCGCCTCTCGCGCGATGAATTCCTCGAACAACAGCGCCTGGCCGGCGACCGACTGCGCCTTCGCGCCAAAGCCCATGACCAGGGTTTCGTCGCGCAGCGTCAGCAGGCACGAGGGTTCGAGCCCCACGATCGCGATACCCGCGTCGGCCAGCGGCAGCAGCGCGTCGATCAACGCTCCGGCCTTGGCCTTGGCCTCGTCCACCATTCCGTTGGCAAGGTAGGTCCGGCCGCAGCAATGGTGGCCGCCATCCTTTTGCACCGTGTGCAGCAGGTAGCCGGCGGCCTTGAGCACGCGCGCGGCGGCCAGCGCGTTCTCGCTCTCGAAGGTTCCGTTGAAGGTGTCGACGAAGAGAACTGCGACCTTGTGCCCATCTCGCGCAGCGGCGATCGCCTGTTCGCGGCTCGCGAACATCGACGGATCGCTGACGCGCCAGAAGGTGTCGCTGCGCCACTCCGGCAGCGAGCGTTTCGCGGAAAGGCCCAGCACCTTCTCTCCGAGCCAGCGCGCGCCCGGCACGGTGTTGCGCAGGTTGAGCAGCCACGCCATGCGGCTGGCGGCGCGCGCGTAGTCCGGCAGCCGGGCGATGAGCCTGTCCTTGAGCGTGTGCCCGTGCTTCTTCCTGTAGTGCGACAGGAACTCGATCTTCATCTTCGCCATGTCGACGCCCGTCGGGCAATCGCGCTTGCAGCCCTTGCAACCGACGCACAGGTCCATCGTCTCGTGCATCGCCTCGCTGGTGAAGGCGTCGGGGCCGAGTTGGCCGGAGATCGCGAGGCGCAGCGTGTTGGCCCGGCCGCGCGTCAGGTGCTGTTCGTCGCGCGTCACGCGGTAGCTCGGGCACATCGTGCCGGCGTCGAACTTGCGGCAATGGCCATTGTTGTTGCACATCTCCACGGCCTTGGCGAAGCCGCCCGTGATGTCGCCGCCGGTGCCCGGCGCAGTGGTCACTTCCGTCACCGGGTCGGCCTGCACGTTCCAGGCGGACCAGTCGAGCACGGGCGTCAGCGGGATGCGCCGGTACGGCTTGGGTGCGGTCGCGGGGGCGAAGCGGAACAGGCTGCTGTCGTCCATCTTCGGCGGATCGATGATCTTGCCGGGGTTGAAGAGATTGACCGGATCGAGCTTCTGCTTGATGGAGCGGAACGCTTCGTTGAGGGCCGGCCCGAACTGCCACTCGATCCATTCGCCGCGGCACAGGCCGTCGCCGTGTTCGCCGCTGAAGGCCCCCTTGTACTTGCGCACCAGCGCACTCGCCTCCTCGGCAATCGCTCGCATCTTGGCCGCGCCGTCGGTGCGCATGTCCAGGATCGGCCGCACGTGCAGCGTGCCCACGGACGCATGCGCGTACCACGTGCCGCGGCTGCCGTACTTGGCGAAGACTTCGGTGAGGCCGTCGGTGTACTCGGCCAGATGCTCCAGCGGCACGGCGCAATCCTCGATGAAGCTCACCGGCTTGCCGTCGCCCTTGAGGCTCATCATGATGTTGAGCCCGGCCTTGCGCACTTCCCACAGGTTCTTCTGCGGCGCGTCGTCGCGCATCTCGACCACGCTTCCCGGCAGGCCGAGCTCGCCCATCAGGTCGACCAGATCCTTGAGCTTCGGCAACAGCGATGCCTTGTCGCTGCCCGAGAACTCGACCAGCAGGATCGCGGCGGGCCGGCCGATCAGCGCGGTCTCGACGGTGGGCCTGAACGCCGGATTGGCGAGGCTCAGCTCGATCATCGTGCGGTCGACCAGTTCGACCGCAGTGGGGCCGAGCTTCACGATGTGCTGCGCCGAATCCATCGCCGCGTGGAAAGTCGGGAAGTTGACGATGCCCAGCACCTTCGAGCGCGGCAGCTCGGAGAGCTTCAACGTCAGGCTGCGCGTATAGGCCAGCGTGCCCTCGGCGCCGATCAGCAGGTGCGCGAGGTTGACGCTGCCGTCCGCGGTGTAGGGCTTCTCGCTCTGGTTGTCGAAGATGTCGAGGTTGTAGCCAGCCACGCGCCGCAGCACCTTGGGCCAGTTCGCCTGGATCTGGCTGCGGTGCTGCACCACGAGTTGCCGCACGTGCAACGCGATGTCGCTCGCGCGCGCGCCCAGGTCCGAGACCGGGCCGAAGTCGACCAGTTCGCCATCGGACAGCCACGCGCTCGCACCGGCCACGTTGTGCACCATGTTGCCGTAGGCGATGGAGCGCGAGCCGCAGGAGTTGTTGCCCGCCATGCCGCCGAGCGTGGCCTGTGCGCTGGTGGACACGTCGACCGGATACCAGAGCCCGTGCGGCTTGAGTTGCGCATTGAGGTGATCGAGCACGATGCCCGGCTCCACCGTCACGGTGCGGCGTTCGAGATCCAGGTCCAGCACGCGCCGGAAGTGCTTGCTGTTGTCGATGACCAGCGCCGCGCCCGTGGTCTGGCCGCACTGGCTGGTGCCGCCGCCCCGCGCCAGCACCGGCACCTTGAGATCGCGCGCCACGTCGATGGCGGTCGCGATGTCGCGTTCGGTCTTCGGCACCAACACACCGACCGGCATGATCTGGTAGATCGACGCATCGGTCGCATAGCGGCCGCGCGATGCATCGTCGAAGAGCACCTCGCCCTGCGTCTCGGCCGCCAGGCGCCTTGCGAGCGCCTCGCAGGTTTCATTGGGGGGCAGGACGGTACCGGCTGGCTGGAGATGGCTCGCGGGCTCGATGCGCATGGGTGAGGCTTCAGGTCTTGGTCGCGTTGGACCGTGGATAGATTTCGCCGGCGCGCAGCAGCTCCAGCACGGTGTCGCGCTTCCGGTTCAGGTGTTCGACCAGCACCTGCCGCATCGCCACGGGGTCGCGCGCGCTGAGGGCTTCGATCATCCGCTCGTGCTCGGCCACCGCACCCGCCCACTTGGCTTCGTTCTGGTTGGTGCGAAATCGCAGCGACTGCACGCGGGCGTTGATGGAGCGGTAGGTACTCGTCAGCACCGGGTTCTTGGCCGCGTCGTTGATCGCGACGTGGATACGCGCGTTGATGCGGTAGTAGCCGGAGAGGTCGCGGCGGGCGAAGCACGCCATCATTTCGTAATGCAGCGCGCGCAGCTCGGCCAGTTCCTCGTCGGTGATGCGCTGCGCCGCAAGTTCGCCGGACATGGCCTCGAGCATCGAGAGCAGCTCGAAGGTGTTGACCACATCGGCCTCGGTCAGCTTGACGGCCACCGCGCCGCGATTCGGCAGCAGGTCGACCAGCCCCTCCGCCGCCAGCAGCTTGATGGCTTCGCGCAGCGGCGTGCGCGACACGCGCAACTGCTCGCATATCTCGCGCTCGTTGAGCTTGGCGCCGGGCGCGATCTGGCCTTCGATGAGCATCGTGCGCAGCCGCGACGCCACCTGGTCATGCAGCGCGAGACGCGAGATTTCGATCACTTCCGCCATGAGTTCATTTCCTTGAGTTGCATTTTGAATGCAAATTTTTTGCGCCTCAACCCCTTGACGTAGGGGATAACCATCATCCACATTTGTCTTTTGAATGCAAAACTGACGGCGAAAGGACGGCTCCATGCTTCAACTCGACTCCCATCCCACCGGTAGGCACTTCCTCCAGATCCCGGGCCCGAGCCCGGTGCCCGATCGCATCCTGCGCGCAATGAGCCTGCCCACCATCGACCATCGCGGGCCCGAATTCGGCACGCTCGGCCGGCAGGTGCTCACAGGCATCCGCAAGATCTTCAAGACGCAGCACCCGGTCATCATCTATCCGGCTTCCGGCACCGGCGCGTGGGAGGCCGCGCTGTCGAACACGCTGAGCCCCGGCGATCACGTGCTGATGTACGAAACCGGTCACTTCGCATCCCTCTGGCAGAAGATGGCCACCCGGCTGGGCATCTCGACCGAGTTCCTGGCCTTCAACGGCACCGACGAGCACCTGCCGCAGGCAGCCGGCTGGCGCCGTGGCGTGCAGGCGGACCTGATCGAGGCGCGGCTGCGCAAGGACACGGAGAAGAAGATCAAGGCCGTGTGCGTGGTGCACAACGAAACCTCGACCGGCGTCACCTCCGACATCGCGTCGGTTCGCCGCGCCATCGATGCGGCGGGCCACCCTGCCCTGCTGATGGTCGACAGCATCTCCGGCCTCGCCAGCGCCGACTTCCGCCACGACGAATGGGGCGTGGACGTCACCATCAGCGGCTCGCAGAAAGGCCTGATGCTGCCGCCGGGCATCAGCTTCAACGCCATCTCGCCGCGCGCTCTCGAAGCGATGAAGAGCGCGAAGCTGCCCCGCTCCTTCTGGGCCTGGGACGAGATCGTCGAGATGAACAAGGACGGCTACTGGCCCTACACGCCGAACACCAACCTGCTCTATGGCCTCTCGGAAGCGCTGGACATGATCCTCGGCGAGGGCCTGGACAACGTGTTCGCGCGCCACCAGCGCTGGGCGGCCGGCGTCCGCGCCGCGGTCAACGCCTGGGGCCTGCCGATCCAGTGTGCCGATCCGGCCGTCTACTCGCCGGTGCTCACCGGCGTGATCACTCCCGAAGGCGTGGATGCGGATGCGGTGCGCCGCCTCATCCACCAGCGCTTCGACCTGTCGCTGGGCACCGGCCTGGGCAAGCTCAAGGGCCGCATGTTCCGCATGGGCCACCTCGGCGACAGCAACGACCTGACGCTCGTCGCGATGGTCGCCGGCGTCGAGATGGGGCTGAAGCTCTCCGGCGTGAAGCTCGCCGGCAGCGGCGTGCAGGCCACGATGGACTACTTCGCCGGCCATGCCGCGCCGGCCGCCTTGCAGAAGGCGGCCTGAGCGCTCGCGCGTTCATTCAAGAAAACGGAGACAACATGCAACGACGTTCCTTCATCCAGGCCGCAGGCGCGGCGGCGGCCGCGACCCTCGGCGTGCCCAGCGTGTTCGCACAGGACTGGCCCTCGGGCCCCGTGCGCATCGTGGTCGGCTTTCCGCCGGGCGGCGGCACCGACGCGCTGGCCCGGGTGGTCGCCCAGAAGCTGGCCGTCATGTGGAATCAGACCGTCATCGTCGAGAACAAGGGCGGCGTGGCGGGCGTGTTGGCGGCCGAATACGTGGCGACCCAGCCGGCGGATGGCAGCACGCTGTTGATGGCCCACATCAACAGCCATGCCCTGGCGCCGAGCCTGCAGCCCAAGCTGCGCTACAACGTCGAGCGCGACTTCGTGCCGATCGTGCTGGTCGGCGTGACGCCCAATCTGCTGATCGCGAGCCCCACGCAGAAGGCCGTGACGGTCAAGGACATCGTGGCCCTGTGCGCCGCGGAACCGGGCAAGGTCAGCTTCGGCTCGGCCGGTGCCGGCTCCGCGCAGCATCTGGCGCTGGAGATGTTCAAGCTGCAGGCCAAGGTCGATGCAATGCATGTGCCCTACAAGGGCAGCGGGCCGTTGCTGGCCGACCTGATGGGCAGCCAGATTCAGTACAGCTTCGAGACGATGACGGCCGCCACCCCGCACGTGAAGAGCGGCAAGGTGGTCGGCGTCGCCCAGACACGACTCAAGCGCGCCAAGGGCCACCCGGGCATTCCGACCATGCAGGAGCAGGGCTTCGATGGCTTCGAGGCCACCACCTGGTACGGGCTCGCCGGCCCCGGCAAGCTGCCGACGGGCATTGCCGACAAGATCAATCGCGACGTCAACACGGTTCTCGCCATGCCCGATGTGCAGGAGCGGCTCGACACCTACGGCGCCGAGGACGGCGGCGGCTCGCGCGAGAAGTTCACCAAGTTCATCTCCAGCGAGATCGACAAGTGGGCGAGAGTCGTCAAGGACGGCAAGGTGAAGGTGGACGCATGACCGATCTGGCGGAATCCCTGGCATCGGCCTGGCGCGAGGGTCGCGCACTCGATGCGGCGGCCTGGCGGGACGGCGTGGGCGACGCGGCGCAGGCCTATGGCGTGCAGGACCGAGTGGCGCAGGCGATGGGCTGGTTCGGCACGGCCGTTCCCGGCCACTGGAAGTCCGGCGGTCCTTCGCGTGATGCCGTGCTGACGCACGCACCACTGCCGCCGGCCGGCGTGCGCGCCAGCCCGGCGAACTACAGCGACATGCATTTCAATGCGCCGGGCATCGAATCCGAGATCGCGCTGCGCCTCGGCGAAGCCGTGACGCCCGAGCGCGCCGCGGCGCTCACGCCTGAGACAGCGGCGGCCTTGATCGATGCGATGGCCGTCTCGATCGAGATCGTCGATTCACGCTGGGAACACCCGGCGAATGCTTCGGCCCTGCTGCGCCTCGCGGACCAGCAGTCGCATGGTGCGCTGGTACTGGGTGATTGGGTGCCTTACTCCGCGCGCGACTGGGCGGCGCAAACGTGCGAGACCCGCATCGGCTCCAGCGCAACCGATCTGCGCAAGGGCGCGCACTCGATGGGCGATCCCGCCTGGCTGCTGCCGATCTGGCTGCGGCATGCGACGCGCAACGGCGCGACCGTGCCCGCCGGCACCGTGGTCACCACCGGTTCGTGGGTCGGCGTGCTGCCCGTTGGCAAGGGCGATACGGTGGTTGTCGAATTCCCGGGCATCGGGCGGGCCGAAGCCCGCCTCTGAGCCTCTGGATCAGACCACGCGGACCGACAGGTTCGGAAGCCCGTCGATGTGCATTTCGATCAAGTCGCCGCGCACCACCGGCCCGACGTTCTCAGGCGTACCGGAATAGATGATGTCTCCGGGCATCAGCTCGAAGGCCTGCGACAACCGGCTGATCTGCTCGGCCACCGACCAGATCATGTGCTTGAGCGTCGCGCTCTGCTTGGTCTGGCCGTTGACCTTGAGCCAGATCGCGCCATCGGTGAAATGACCCACCTTCGCAACCGGATGGATCGGCCCGATCGGCGCCGAGCTGTCGAAGCTCTTGCCGATCTCCCACGGCTTCTTCTGGTCGCCCATCTCGCGCTGCAGGTCCCGGCGCGTCATGTCCAGGCCCAGCGAGTAACCGTACACATGCGACAGCGCGTTCTCGATCGGGATGTTGGTTCCTCCCTTGGACAACGCGACCACCAGTTCGGCCTCGTAGTGGTAGTTCTTCGTCAGGCTCGGATAGGGATGGTTGGGCACGGTCCCTGGCATGACGACCTGGATCGCATCCGCCGGCTTCTGGAAGAAGAAAGGCGGCTCGCGCGTCGGATCGGAACCCATCTCGCGCGCATGTGCGGCGTAGTTGCGTCCGATGCAATAGATGCGGCGAACCGGAAAAACCTGCTCGCTGCCGACGATCGGAATCGTCGACGAAGACACTTCGAAAGGCGTGCTCGGGGAGCGTGCGGCGCCGGCCGGCAGTGCGCAACCGACGAGGGCTCCGCTGGCCATGGCGGCGGATGTCGCCAGCAGGCCGCGACGTGAACTGGACATGTCTTGTCTCCTAGGGGTGCTCTGAAAAGATTCATTCTGGACCCGTATGCGGTCGCGATGCCGCACGCATTTACGCAGAACACGGACGCAACCCACACACCCTTACGATCGCCCGATGCCAACGACGTCCCGCCATCCCAGCCTCCGCCTGTACGGCATGCAAGAGCGTGCCAACCACCTCGACTTCGACATCCGATTCGAAGGTGCCCGCGACGTTCTCGCGCGACCGCACCGGCACGAGTACTTCCAGATTCAGGTGAGCGTTCAGGGTGGCTCGCAGCAAGTGATCGGCGGCGCGGTGCGGCCCTTTGGCACGGGCCATGTGAGCTTCGTGCTGCCCTATCGCGTGCATGTCGTTCCGCATCCGCCCGGCTCCCGCTACGCCATCATCAATTTCGACCAGGGCTTTCTCTGGCCGGAACTCGACGTGGAAGCGCTGGACCTCGAAGAAGTCTCCATCGCCCGCCTGCCGGAACTGGCGCCGTTTCTCTTTCAGGAATACGTCGACTTCCATTTCGGCGACACGGACTTCGCCCGCATCCTCGGCTGGCTGGACGAGTTGACCGCGTTGAACCAGGCCCGCTCCTTCGGTACGCAAGGTGCGATTCGCGGCATCCTGCTGCAACTGCTCGGACTGGCTTGCCAGCGGCGGGAAGCGCAACTGCTGGAACATGCGGCACGCCACAGCGGCCGCAGTTCGCGGCACGACGCGCTGCAACGCGTCATGCGCTACGTGCGTGAACACCTGCACGAGGAAATGTCGCTCAACGATGCGGCGGCCGCCGCCATGCTGTCGCCCAACTACCTCGCGCACCTGCTGAAGAAGCAGACCGATCGCACCTTCACCGAACTCGTGACCGAGCGGCGACTGGACCATGCGAAGGAACTGCTGCTGACCTCCACCGACCGCATCGGCGATGTCGCGCACCGATGCGGCTTCGGCGACGCCGTCTACTTCGGCCGCCGGTTCCGGCAGTGGACCGGGGTCACGCCGCGGCAGTTTCGCAACGAGGCCCAGGCCATGCGCACGCAGGTCTCAGGCTGATTGAAGGCCAGCGCGGCCCGTCTCGACCACGAAGCGGGCCTGCGTGTCGAAGGCCGCATCGGCCAGCACCGGGTGCGCGGTGGCGCGAAACTCGCACTGCAGTTGTCGAGGCGTGATGTCCACGAACGCATGGCCGCGCTGGTCGCCCCGCGCATGCGCCACGTCGGGGTTGTCGCGCCGCATGCGCGCCATGGCGGCCATGCTGGCACCCTTGGAAGTCACCGAGCCACCGACGAATTCAGTGGCCACGACGGGCGAAGCGCTGTCGTTCGGCACCACGCGAAGGTCGGCTGCGGCATGGCGGTGCACGTCGCCGCCGAACGCCACCAGATTGCGCACGCCTGCGTTGTGGGCGCCATCCAGCAAGCGTCGACGAGCCTCGGGGTAGCCGTCCCATCCATCGGTCCAGACCTTGCGGCCTTCGGGCGTGTCGATTCCGGTGGCGCTGACCTGCGAGGACTGGCCGAGCAGCTTCCACTGCCGGGTCGAAGCGGCCAGGCCTTGTGCCAGCCAGCGCTCCTGTTCGGCGCCGAGCATCGTGCGTGAGCGCTCTGCAAGTTCCGCGCAGCCGATGACCGTGCGGCCGACGTCACGCTCGGGATCGGGGCAGCCATGGCGGCTGCGGTATTGCCGGCAGTCGAGCGTCCAGAGCTCGGCCAGGCGGCCCCAGGTGTAGCGGTCATGAATCCGCATCGCGCTGCCCTGCGGCGGAATCAGCAGCGGCATGTGCTCGAAGTAGGCCTGGTAGGCCGCTGCGCGGCGGCGCAGGAAACGCTCGGGATCGTCGCGGGCCGGCTCCCGGTCGCCGGCATAGTCGTTGACGACCTCGTGGTCGTCCCAGGTCAGGATCCATGGATGCGCAGCATGGGCAGCCTGCAGATCGGCATCGCCCTTGTAGAGCGCATGGCGGTCGCGGTAGGCGTCGAGGGTGTACGGAGTCCGGGTGCCGTGCTTGCGCACCTCGTAGGCCGGGCTGCTGCCTTCGTAGATGTAGTCGCCGACGAAAAGCACGAAATCCAGTTCGCGGCCGGCGATTTCCCGATGCGACCTGAAGTAGCCCTGCTCGTAGTGCTGGCAGGAAGCGAGCGCGAAGCGCAGGCGCCGCACATCCGCATCGGGCGACGGCGCGGTGCGCGTATGGCCGACCGGGCTGACGGCGTTGCCGCACCTGAAGCGATACCAGTAGTCGCGCTGCGGCTGCAGGCCCCGCGCGTGGACATGCACGCTGAGCGCTCGCGATGCATCGGTCAACACCTCGCCGCGGGCGACGGTCCGGCGCAAGGCCGCGTCCGAACAGATCTCGTATTGGACGGCGCACGCGGTCTTCGCATGACGCGCGGCATCTTCCTCGCCCCCGGGCGCAAGCCGGGTCCACAGCACGACGCTGTCCGGCCGAGGCTGGCCGCTCGCTACGCCGAGCGTGAACGGGTTCGACGACCAGCGCGGGGCCGGCTTCTCTTCGGCGCGCAAGGGCGCGGCCCAGTTCCCCAATGCCAGCCACAGTGCGGCCCGGTTCAAATCTCTGCGGCTCAAGTTCATGGCCGCGAATGTAGCGCGCGGGCCGGCACCCGCTGACGTGCCCCCTATGATCGGCGCGCATTCGCAGCAAGGATTCGTGTGCTCAACGGTTTGTGGCTTGGCTTCTTCTTGACGGCAGCGGTGGCTGCGCTCGCGCGTTGGCTCGTCGGCGGCGACGCCACGGTGTTCGCTGCCGTGGTCGAGAGCCTGTTCGCGATGGCGAAGCTCTCCGTCGAGGTGATGGTGCTGCTCTTCGGCACGCTCACGCTCTGGCTCGGCTTCCTGCGCATCGCCGAGGCAGCCGGCATCGTGGACCGGCTCGCGCGCCTGCTCGGCCCGCTGTTTCGCCGGCTGATGCCGGAGGTGCCCCCGGGCCATCCGGCCCTCGGCCTCATCACGCTCAACTTCGCGGCCAACGCGCTGGGACTGGACAACGCTGCGACGCCGATCGGGCTGAAGGCGATGCGCGAGCTGCAGACGCTCAACCCGAGCGCGACGACGGCGAGCAATGCACAGATCCTGTTCCTTGTGCTCAACGCGTCGTCGTTGACGCTGCTGCCGGTCACGATCTTCATGTACCGCGCGCAGTTGGGCGCGGCCGATCCGACGATGGTGTTCCTGCCGATCCTGCTCGCCACCAGCGCGTCGACGCTGGTAGGGCTGCTGTCGGTCGCTGTCATGCAGCGGCTGAAGCTGTGGGACCCCGTGGTGCTGGCCTACCTGCTGCCCGGCGCGCTGTTGCTGGGTGGCTTCATGGCGTTGCTCGCGACCCTGTCGGCCGCGGCCCTGGCATCGCTGTCGTCGCTGCTCGGAAACCTCACGCTCTTCGGCCTGATCGTCGCCTTCCTGCTGGTGGGCGCGATCCGGCGGGTCAAGGTCTACGAATGCTTCGTCGAGGGTGCGAAGGAAGGCTTCGACGTCGCGAAGAACCTGCTGCCCTACCTGGTCGCGATGCTGTGCGCCGTCGGCGTGCTGCGCGCTTCGGGTGCGCTCGATCTTGCGCTGGAAGGCATCCGATGGCTGGTGGCGTGGACCGGCTGGGACACGCGCTTCGTCGATGCGTTGCCCACGGCGCTCGTCAAGCCCTTTTCCGGCAGCGCGGCACGCGCGATGCTGATCGAGACCATGAAGACCCATGGCGTCGACAGCTTCCCGGCGCTGGTCGCAGCCGTGATCCAGGGCAGCACCGAGACGACGTTCTACGTGCTCGCCGTGTACTTCGGTGCGGTCGGCATCCAGCGTGCGCGACATGCGGTGGGCTGCGCCTTGCTGGCTGAACTGGCTGGCGTGTTGGCCGCGATAGGCGTGGGCTACTGGTTCTTCGGATAGGTGGAACTCGCCCCCAGGCTTGCCCGCTTCGCGTGGCCGCCCGCCCCCCGCCGGGGGCAATGCCGGCGGCCCGGCGAAGCCGGTTCCGCGGCATTCCTGGACCAGACTGCACGGGTCCTGCAAACTTGTCGAGGCGGGATCGGCCAGAATAGCCCCTCACTCTCCTTCCCGCTTCCCCGTGACCGCTCCCGCCCAGGCGCAACCGCCCTCCTTCTCGACTGACGAGTTCCGCGCAGCCCTCGGCATGTTCGCGACCGGCGTGACGATCGTCACCGCGCGTTCCGCCAACGGCACACTGGTCGGCCTCACGGCCAACTCCTTCAACTCCGTCTCGCTCGATCCGCCGCTGGTGCTGTGGAGCCTGGCGCGCAGTGCGGCGTCGATGGCCGCGCTGAGCACAGGGTCGCACTACGCGATCAACATCCTCGCGGCGAACCAGAAGGATCTCGCGGAGCGTTTCGCAACGAAGGACGTCGATCGCTGGGCCGATGTCGTCTACAGCGAGGGCGTCGGCGGCGCGCCGGTGCTGGTGGGCGCGGCAGCGAGCTTCGAGTGCTTCAACCGCAGCCGGTATGACGAAGGCGACCATGTGATCTTCGTCGGCGAAGTGGAGCGCTGCTCGCACAGCGCCGGCGCTTCGCCGCTCCTGTTTCACGGCGGACGCTTCTATACCGAGCATCCGCTCTGATGGACGGGCCGAGTTCTCGCCGGGCGCATTCCTGCACGCCATCGCTCGCGGTGCTGCTGCTTGCCGTCTCACCTGCAGTCCATGCCGCCGAAAGCGAGGCGCGGACCAACTTCTTCGACGACCCGTTCTTCCAGGTGTCGTCGGGCCTGAAGGACTGCCCCGTGCCATTGGGGCCGCTCTACACGCCTGCCGAGGTGCGTTCCCAGATGCACGGCCGGCTGGAGCGCGGCACCAGCTGCTGGCTCGCCGGCCGCTGCAAGGACAGCAACGCCTACCGCTACGACAAGGCCATCGCGCCCGAAGTACGCAAGGCGCTGGACGGCGTGCCGGGCACTCGCCGCAGCAGCGTGTGGGTGACGGTGCAGCGCCGCTGGGTCTATCTGCAAGGCTGCGTGCCGACGCGTGACCTGGCCCGACGGCTCGAACGCGCAGCGAAGGCCGTGGCCGACGTCGAGACCGTCGTGCCCGACCTCATGGCCGGCACCCGCGGCAAGCCGCCCTATCCGCTCGCGACCCATCAACAAAAAGACAAAGAATGATCGACCGCAAGGACCATCTCGACTCCCGCGCCACCACCCTCCTGATCGCCTGCTGCGCGTTCTGGGGGCTGCAGCAGATCCTCATCAAGACGACCGTCACCGAAGTGCCGCCGCTCTGGCAGGCGTCGATCCGCATGACAGGTGCCGTCGTGCTGCTGTGGCTGTGGTGCCGTTCGCGAGGCGTTCCGCTGTTCGAGCGCGACGGCACGCTGCCAGGCGGGCTGCTGGCCGGCGCCTTGTTCGCGGGCGAGTTCGTCTGCATCTACATCGGGTTGCAGCACACCTCGGCCTCCCGGCTCACGGTGTTCCTTTACACCGCGCCCTTCGTGGTCGCCGTGCTGCTGCCGCGCGTCGTGCCCTCGGAGCGGCTGCACGGCATGCAATGGGTCGGCCTCGCGCTGGCCTTCGCGGGCGTGATCCTGGCCTTCAGCGAAAGCTTCGGACACAGCACGTCCAGCCAGTTGCACGGCGATGCGCTGGCGCTCGCGGCCGGCGTGCTGTGGGGACTCACGACGATGGCGATCCGCACCACCAAGCTTGCGACGGCCAGCGCCGAAAAGACGCTCTTCTATCAAATCGCGGTCACCGCGGCGGTGTCGCCGGTGCTGTCGCTGATGCTCGGCGAGCAATGGGGCTTTTCGTATTCGACCTACGCTTGGTTCTCGATCGCGCTGCAGACCGCCATCGGCGCCTTCGCGAGCTACCTGGCCTGGATGTGGCTGCTGCGGCACTACCCGGCCACGCGCATTTCGTCCTTCACCTTTCTGACGCCGCTGTTTGCGCTGGTGTTCGGCGTGGTGCTACTGTCCGAATCGCTCACCTTGCAACTCGTGCTGGCACTCGCCGGTGTGGCACTCGGGATCGTGCTGGTGAACCGGCGGCCCGCCCTGAAGCCATGAACTTCCAGCCCGTCCTCGACCAGATCAACGCAGAGATGCGTCCACTGCTGGGCGCCGAGGGCGCCGTGGCCAGCTATATCCCCGCACTGGCGCGCATACCGGCGAACCAGTTCGGCATCGCGCTGCGAACGCGTGAGGGTGTCGAGGCTTCGGCGGGCGACGCGGCCACGCCGTTCTCGATCCAGAGCATCTCCAAGCTCTTCACGCTCACGCTCGCCATGCGGTGCATGGGCGACGCGCTGTGGGAGCGCATTGGCCGCGAGCCCTCCGGCAATCCGTTCAACTCGCTGGTGCAGCTCGAGAACGAACATGGAAAGCCGCGCAACCCCTTCATCAATGCGGGCGCGATCGCCGTGGCCGACCGGCTGGTCAGCCGGGGCCACGCCAAGCCCGACGTGCTGGCGCTGATGTCGAGCCTGTGCGGCGAGCCGGTCGGTTTCGACGACGAAGTCGCCGCGTCCGAAGCCGCCACCGGCTATCGCAACATCGCGCTCGCCAACTTCATGAAGAGCTTCGGCAAGATCGACAATGCGGTGAGCGAAGTGCTGGACATGTACTTTCACCAGTGCGCGATTCGCATGAACTGCGTGCAACTCGCCCGCGCGGCGTGCTTCCTGTGCCGCGACGGCGCGCACCCCTTCGATGGCGAGCCGGAAATCACCACCGAGCGCCACACGCACCGCATCAACGCCCTGATGCTGACCTGCGGCACCTACGACGCCGCCGGTGACGTGGCTTTCTCGATCGGCCTGCCCTGCAAGAGCGGCGTGGGCGGCGGCATCGTCGCGGTGGTGCCGGACCAGCTCACGCTATGCGTCTGGTCGCCCGCGCTCGATGCGACGGGCAATTCCCTGCTGGGCATGAAGGCGCTCGAACTCTTCGTCGCGCGCACCGGCCTTTCCATTTTTTGATTCGCGCGAACGCGCCCGACATGACAGAAGAAGCCGCAACCCCCATTCAAGAAGCCACTCTCTGGAGCGACGAGCTCTGGACCGCACGCGTCATCAAGAACGAGGACGACGACGGCTGGGCCGTCGCGATGACGCGCCACGGCGACCCCGAGCCCGCACTGGTCGGGCCATGGACCATGGGCCGCGACAAGAAGAACCCCAAGCCGCTCGACGCGCCGGCCTTCCACACGCTGGTGAAGACCGCATCCGAAGTGCTGCGCCGGCACGAGCAGCAACTGCATGCACAACTGAACAAGCATGTGAGCATCGGCGCCGGGTCGGAGCGCATCCGGGTATCGCTGCAGATCGTGCCCGACGAGGACAATCCGCATGCTGTGCTGCGGGCGCACGACGAATCCGGCGAAGCGCTCGGCCAGGCGCGGGTGAGGCCGGATTTCAAGCTCAACGCAGCGAGCGCGGAGGCCTGGATCGAAGGCGGCTTCCAGAAGCCGCGCTGATCAGGCGGCGGTCACCAGGTTGCGGGTCGACTCGCGCACGACCAGTTCCGGACGCAGGACCACCGTCGACGCCGACAGCGCCTTGCCCTCGATCTCGTCGAAGAGCATTTCCGCCGCGCGCCAGCCCAGCTCGCGGTGCGGCAGGCGGATGGTGGTGAGCGGCGGATTCACCATGTCGACGAGCGGCATGTCGTTGTGTCCGGTGATCGAGATGTCCTGCGGCACGCGGATGCCGTGTTCGCGCAGCACGTCGTACGCGCCGAGTGCGACGAGGTCGTTGCAGCACACCACCGCGTCGGGTCGCGTGGGCGCCGCGAGCAACTGCTGCATCGCGGCCCGGCCGGCTTCGCGGCTGTAGCTTTCGCACTCGACCACGCAGGACATCTCCAGCCCGCGGTCGCGCAGCGCCTGCTCCACGCCTTGCCGGCGGCCCACGCCGGTCGGGATGTTCTGCGGCCCCGCCAGGTGGCCGATGCGTCGGTGCCCTGCCGACACGAGGTGGTCGACCGCGAGCTTCATCGCCAGCCGGTCATCGCTTACCACGGCCGGCAGCCGCCCGGTTTCGTCGGCCCGGTTGACCAGCACGGCATGCATCCCGGCCTTGGCGATGTAGTCGACCAGCGGATCGTCGCGCGTGGCGGTCGCCATCACCAGCCCATCGACCCGCTGCGCCAGCATGCGCTCGACGATCGGCCGGGCCAGTGCATGGTCCACGACGTTGGTCACGAAGACGAAGTAGCCGCGCGCCGCGGCGCTGGCCTCGATGCCCTGCAGGATCGGCGGAAAGACGGGGTTGGTGATGTCCGGCACCAGCACGCCGATGGTGTGCGTGCGCCCCGTGCGCAACGCCGAAGCCGCGCGGTTGGGCCGGTAGCCGAGCTTCAGCGCCGCCTCCTCGACCACCCGAAGCACCTCGGCGCTGATGAGCCCGCGCTTGTCCGGATTGAGGGCGCGGGACACCGTGGACACATGCACGCCTGCGGCCTGCGCGACGTCGCGGATGGTGACGGTGGAGGATGCCGAAGGGTTCATGAATGCAAACGATTGAACTTGGAGCAGATGCCAATTTGACCCGGTTTTCATAAGGGTCAAGGGGATACCCTGATTTTACGTTCCGCCCAAACCGGAGTTTAATTTGCAAACGTTTGCATAAACCCCAGCCCACCATGAACATCGTCACCACCCCCGATTCCGTGCTGCAGATGACCCTCCACGCCATGGACCGCACACCCGATCCGCGCCTGCGGACCGTGATGGCCGCGCTGGCCCGCCACCTCCATGCCTTCGTGCAGGAGGTGAAGCTGACCGAGGACGAGTTCGAGCACGCGCTCGGATTCCTCGTCGCCATCGGCCAGGCCAGCGGCGACACCAAGAACGAGGTCGTGCTGGCCGCCGACCTGCTCGGCGTGTCGACGCTGGTCGCACTGCTCAACAACCAGGACCCGCAAGGCGAGTCGCCCGCTGCGCTGCTGGGTCCTTTCTGGCGCGCCAACGCGCCCGTGTGCGATGCGGGCGAGAACATCGCGCGCTCCGAGACGCCGGGCGGCGTTCCGCTGGAGGTGTCGGGCAGCGTCCGCACCGCCGACGGGCAGCCGGTGGCCGGCGCCACCGTCGACGTGTGGCAAGCCTCGCCCGTCGGCCTCTACGAGAACCAGGACGCGGCGCAGGAAGACATGAACCTTCGCGGACGCTTCCAGACCGATGCCGAGGGGCGCTTTCACTTCCGCAGCGTGCGGCCGGCCGGCTATCCGGTGCCGACCGATGGGCCTTGCGGTGACCTGCTGCGTGCGCAGCTTCGGCATCCGAACCGCCCCGCGCATCTGCACTTCATGGTCAGCAAGCCGGGACACAAGGTGCTGATCACGCAGGTGTTCGCGGACGACGACGAGAACCTCGAAAGCGATCCGGTGTTCGGCGTGACGCGCAAGCTGATCGGGCGCTACGAGCTCGAGCCAGGCGGACAGCGCGCGACCCTGCAGCACGACTTCGTTCTGGAGCCGGGGGAAATGAAGTTCCCTCGCCCACCGATTCCTTGAGCACCCCCAGGCTTGCCCACTTCGTGTGGCCGCCAACCTCCGTGCAGGGGGCCATGCTGGCGGACCGGCGAAGCCGGGTCCGCGGCAGCCCCCGTACGCCCCTTCAACGCGACTTCAACCTGGAAAACTCATGAGCTTTGACCCCGCAACCCGACTCGACGGCAAGGTGGCCGTCATCACCGGAGGCCTCGGCGCGATCGGCTACGCGAGCGCACGCCGGCTCGCAGCGCTCGGCGCGACCTGCGTGCTGCTGCATCGCAAGGGCGAGGACGCTGACGCCCGCGCTGCCGCTCTGCCCAGCGCCGCCGGCCAGCGCCATTCGGCGATCCGCGCGGACATCGTCGACACGCCCAGCCTGCAGCGCGCCGCCTCCGAGGTGCAGTCCTCCCACGGCCGCTGCGACATCCTGGTGAACAGCGCCGGCCACACACGGCCGGTGCCCGCGGCCGATCTCGACGCGCTGACGGACGAACTCATCGACGAGCTGCTGCGCGCCAACTTCCGCGGCGTGTTCGCCACCATCCGCGCCTTCGCGCCGCTGCTGAAGGCAAGCGGCGACGGGCTGGTGGTCAACATCTCCTCGATCGCCGGATTCACCGGCGTGGGCAGCAATCTCGCCTATGTCGCGGCCAAGGCCGGCTTGGACGTGGTGGGCGATGCGCTCGCCAAGGCGCTGGCGCCTGCCGTGCGCGTGGTGTCGGTGTCGCCGGGCGCGGTCGAATCCGCCTTCGTGCCGGGACGCGGCGACGACTTCAAGGCCAAGATGGCCAGCACGACGCCGCTGGGGCGTATCGGGTTGCCCGAAGACGTGGCCGCGACGGTGGAGGCGCTCGCGACGACGCTGCGCTTCGTCACCGGCACGCGCATCGTGGTCGATGGGGGGAGGCACCTGTGAGCACGAAGACCCTCATCACCTGCGCCGTCACGGGCAACCTCGTGAAGCCGGAGCAGACGCCGCACCTGCCGATCACCCCTGCGCAGATCGCGGACGAATGCCTCGCCGCCGCCGAAGCCGGTGCCGGCCAGGTCCACATCCATGTGCGCGACCCCGAGACGGGCCGACCGTCCATGCAGGTCGAGCTGTACCGCGACGTGGTGGACCGCATCCGCCGCGCCAACCGCGAGCTGATCATCAATCTCACCACCGGCCCCGGCGGCCGCTTCATCCCGAGCGAGGACGACCCCAAGGTGGCGGCGCCGGGCAGCACGCTGCTGCCGCCGGAAAAGCGCGTCGAGCACATCGCACTCATCAAGCCCGACGTCTGCTCGCTCGACCTCAACACGATGAACTCCGGGCCCGACGTCGTCATCAACACGCCGAAGAACGTGCGCCGCATGGCGAAGGTGATTCGCGACGCCGGGGTGAAGCCGGAGCTGGAGATCTTCGACTCGGGCGACATCCACATGGCGCTCGACCTCATTGCCGATGGCACGCTCGAAGGGCCCGCCATGTGGACACTGGTGCTCGGCGTGAAGTACGGCTTCATGCCGACTCCGCAAACCGTGCTCTATGCCCGCGACATGCTGCCGCGCGGCGCCTTCTGGAGTGCCTTCGGCATCGGCCGCATGGAATTCCCGATCGTTGCGCAGGCATGGCTGCTCGGCGGCCATGTGCGCGTCGGGATGGAAGACAACATCTACCTCGACAAGGGCGTGCTCGCACAAAGCAATGCGCAGCTCGTCGCGAAGGCGCGGGACATCATCCAGAGCCTGGGCGGCGAAGTCGCGAATGCGCGCGAGGCGCGTTCGATGCTGGGACTGCGGGAGGGCCGGGCATGAGCGCGGTGATCAACGACAGCGCCCGCGCATTGCGCGTGAGCCAGAAGGCGGCGAACCTGGACGCTCTTCGACTCGAAGCAGCACCACAACCGCAACCTGTCGCCAAGCCCGGCTTCGCCGTGGTCAAGGTCGGCGCCGCGGCCGTCAACCCCAGCGACGTGAAGGCGGCGCTGGGCCTGATGCCGCAAGCCGTGTGGCCGCGTACGCCGGGCCGCGACTTTGCCGGCGTGGTGGTGGACGGTCCGAGCGATTGGATCGGCCGCGAGGTCTACGGTTCGGGCGGCGACGTCGGCATCACGCGCGACGGCTCGCATGCGCGCTTCCTGGTGCTCCCGGTGGCAGCCTTGCGCGACCGTCCGCGCAGCATTTCGATGGACGAGGCCGGCGCCGTCGGCGTGCCCTTCGTCACCGCCTACGAGGGCTTTCGCCGCAGCGGCATGCCGCAGTCGGGGCAGACCGTGCTGGTGCTCGGCGCCAATGGCAAGGTCGGCCAGGCTGCGGTGCAGCTCGCCGCGCAAGGCGGTGCGCGCGTGATCGCGGTGCAGCGGCGCGCCGGTTCCTTCGAGGGCTTCGCGAGTTCGCCGGTCGATGTGATCGATGCCACGCAGGGCGACATCGCGGCGCGCGTGCGCGAGCTGACGAACGGACGCGGCGTCGACATCGCCTACAACACAGTCGGCAGCGCCTACTTCGAGGCGGCCAACAAGGCGATGGCCAAGGGCGCAACGCAGATCCTGATCTCCACGCAGGACCGCGCGGTGCCCTTCGACATCTTCGCGTTCTACCGCGGCATGCACACCTACGTCGGTATCGATTCGCTCGCGATGGACTGCATCGCCTCGACCGCACAGCTCGACGCCATGCGCGAAGGCTTCGAGCGCGGCACGCTGAAGCCCTTCCCCGTGGCGCGCGCCTTCGCGCTCGACGAAGCGCTCGATGCCTATCGCCTCGTGCTGTCGGGCAGCACCGACCGTGTCGTCCTGCGCCCCTGAGGAGAAGCAGCCATGCACGTCACCCGATTCGATTCGGCGCCGGCCTACGAGGCGCCCAACCACTTCGACATGCGCTGCCTGCGCCTGCAAGGCAAGGACGCCGGCCCTTCGACGCAGATGTGGATGGGCATGAGCCAGATCCTGCCCGGCGGTCACACCACGCTCGACGGTTCGCCGATCGAAAAGCTCTACCTCGTGCTCGAAGGACGGCTGACCGTCGTCTCCGAACTCGACGGCCGGCAGGACGAGCAGGAACTCGGCCCCTATGACAGTTGCCGCTACGCGCCCGGCGAGAAGCGGCAACTCGTCAACCGCACCAACCGCCCCGTTCTGGTGGCGCTGGTGATGGCGAACGCACCGCCGCCCGCCTGAGGCGGAAAGCGCAACCCGATCCCGTCGTACCTCATCCCCCAGCGATTCAACGATTCAACGATTCCAACGGAGACACCCCATGACGACATTCTTCCCCGGCCGCCGCCAGCTTCTCACCGCCGCCCTCGCCCTGTGCGCCGTGGCTGGCGCCCACGCCCAAGGCGACTGGCCACGCGGCCAGACGGTCCGCATCGTGGTGCCGTTCACCGCAGGCAGCGGCACCGACATCGTGGCGCGCCTCATGGCGGAGAAGCTCGGACCCGCGCTGGGCACCAGCGTGATCATCGACAACAAGCCCGGCGCGGGCGGCACGCTCGGTGCGGCGCAGGTCGCCAAGGCGCCGGCCGATGGCTACACGCTGCTCATCCATTCGGCCGGGCATCTGGTGAACCCATCGATCTATCCGAACCTCTCCTACGACACGTTGAAGGACTTCGCTGGCGTCACGCCCTTGGCGAGCCTGCCCAACGTGCTCGTCACCTCGCCCAACAAGTTCGCCGATGAAAAGGATCTTGTCGCTCAGGTCAAGGCAAAGCCGGGCAGCTTCAACTATGGCTCGGCGGGCAATGGTTCCGCCACGCACATGAACGCCGAGGTGTTCCGTCTCGCTGCCGGCCTGCAGGCCCAGCATGTGCCCTTCCGCGGGACGCCGGAAGCGATGACGGAAGTGATGGGCGGGCGCATCGACTGGTTCTTCGCTCCCATGGTGTCGGCGCTGCCGCTGATCAAGGACGGCCGCCTCAAGGCTCTGGCCGTCGGCACCGACAAGCGCTCGTCCGTGATGCCGCAGGTCCCGACCACCGTCGAGGCCGGCGTGCCCGGTTCCGAATACCTCTTCTGGGTCGGCCTCTTCGCGCCGGCCAAGACGCCGAAGCCCGTCGTCGATCGCCTGCAGGCCGAGGTCGCGAAGATCATGGTCGCGCCGGACCTCAAGGACCGGCTCGACAAGCTCGGCGCGGAGCCCTTCACCATGCCGTCGGCGCAGTTCGACAAGTTCCTCGTCGACGAGACGGCCAAGGCGCAGCAGGTGGTGAAGGCGGCGGGGATCAAGGTGGACTGACACGCGCTGCGGTCCATGCCGGCGCGTTTCTGGTCTACGCTTCGGCATGTCCCTGCTCCTCTCCACCCTCCTCTTCCTGCATCTGCTCGCCGCCGCTTTCTGGGTTGGCGGCATGGCCCTGATGCACTTCGCCGTTCGACCGGCTGCCGTGGCGACGCTGGAGCCGCCGATGCGGCTGCCCTTCCTGGCGGCAACGCTGTCGCGCTTCTTCGTCGGCGTTTCGACCGCCATCGTCGTGCTGCTCGCGAGCGGACTGCTGATGGTCTGGGTGTCCGGCGGCTTCGGGCGTGTTCACTGGAGCGTGCACGCCATGCTCACGATCGGACTGGTGATGATGGCGCTGTTCCTGCACATCCGCTTTGCGCCCTATCCTCGCCTGCAGCGCGCCGTCGCGGCTCGCGAATGGCCGGTGGCTGCCGCCAACCTCAATGCGATTCGCAAGCTGGTCGCGGTGAACCTGGCGCTGGGCGTGCTGGTGTTCGCTTTCGCGGTGATCGGGCGATCCGTCTGAACGGATGCGCTATCACTGGCCGAAGCTTTCCAGTATCTGGAGCACGCTTTCGGCGGCGCCGTCGAGCGATGCGCGCGGGCGGTGCGCGATGCCCAGATGCCGCGTGAGCTTCGGGCTCAGCGGCAGCACTTGCAGCCGCTCGTTGAAGTCCGCACCCACCGGTTGATGCACCGGCAGCACCGCTGCGCCGTAGCCGGCCGCCACCAGGGCGAGCATCGCCGCGTCGTAGTTGAGTTCGAGGCGCGGGCGCGGCGACTCGCCGGCCGTTGCGAACCATTCCATCGTGAGCCGGTACATGTGCGTGGTCGCGTCATTGATGATCAGGGGCCTCTCGGCCAGCCATGGCGGCGTGATGCGCCTTGGCGCGTCCCACTTCTTCGGCAGGAAGGCCATCATCGGCTGGCTGCGCCAGCGCGTGACCACCAGGTCGCGTGTCGGAGGCTGCGGGATCGCCACGAGCCCGATGTCCAGCGTGCCCATCGCGAGGCGCGACATGGCCTCGCCCGAGCCGAGGATACTGACCTCGACATCGATGCCGGCATGGTCACGCTTCAGAGCCTCGAGCACCTGCGGCAGAAGCTCGACGACCACGCCTGTCGAGGTGCCCAGACGCACGCGACCTACGCGGCCCTCGGCCTGGCGCCGCACGGCGTCCACTGCATCGTCGGCGTCGCGCAGCAGGCGCCGCGCGCGCTCCACCAGCGCCGCGCCCGCCGCCGTGGGGGTGACGCGGCGGCTGCCCCGCACGACCAGCCTGGCGCCGAGCCGCGATTCGAGTTCGCTGATGTGCAGACTGACGGTGGGCTGCGCGAGGTGCAGCGCCCGGGAGGCGGCCGAGAAAGTGCCGAGGTCCACGATGGACACCAGGGTACGGAGTTGGTCGAGGTTGAGCTGTCTCATCAGTAAATCTGATCGGTTGCAACAGAAATCTCAACTTCCACAATAGCACGCGAGCTTGCACCATGGCATCCCATCCAAGGAGCCACTCATGCCATCGCCCAAGTCCGCCCTCTTTGTCGCCATCGCGGAGAGGATTCGCAACGTGCGCCGAACTCGCCAGGATCTCCGGCTGCTACGGGGCATGAGCGAGCGCGAACTGAGCGACCTGGGCGTCGGCCGCAGCGAGATCCCCGGATTGCTTCGGCAAGGCGCGGCCGCCGGATGCGCGCAGCTCAGCGATGTTGCGGCGCCGCGGAGTGGGCTACGCAGCCATGCGCGGTATGCCGGGGCTGCTGGGCGAGCAGTGCGGCCGTGACGCCGTTGGTCCAGCCGAAGCCATCCTGCAGCGGGTACTCGCCGCCGCTGCCGCCTTCGGTGTCATCGTGCTCCACGTGCCGCATCGCATACTTCTCGACCAGCTTGCCCTCGCGCTCGTAGACAGCCGCCACCGTCGCGAGCCAGCGCCTGGCGATGGTGCCGGCCAGGGCTTCATGGCCGTAGTCGGCCAGTCCGCGAATCGCCATCCATTGCAGTGCGGCCCAGCCGTTGGGTTGGTCCCATTGCTGGTCGCTGCCGCATTCGGTCGTCGAAAGCCCGCCATGCGCCAGCAACCGGCGCGACACGGTTTCCGCCAACGCCTGCGCCTGCACCGGTTCGGCGACACCGACGAAGAGCGGCACCACGCAGGCGGCGGTCAGGCAATCGCGCAGCTCGCCGCGGCGCCAGTCGTAGTCGAAATAGGCGTTGTGCCTCGGGTCCCAGAAATACTGCTGGATCGCGGCCTTGCGCTCGTCGGCACGCGCGGCGAATTCGCGCGCGCCAGTGGCGTCGCCGGCTTGCTGCGCGAGCGCGGCAATCTTCGATTCCAGCTTGTGGAGGAAGGCGTTGAGGTCCACTGGCAGGATCTCGGTGGTGCAGATGCTCGACAACGATGGCGCGGTGCTTGCTCGCACGTGCGGCCGCGTGCGCTGGCCGCCGTGGGGCGGCGGCGACCGCAGCCAACGGGTGCTGAAATCCCAGCCCGATTCACAGGCCGCGCGGATGTCGCGGTAGATCTCGGCGGGGTCGCGCTGGCAGGAGTGCGCCGTCGTCACGTCCTCGATCCACGACTCTTCGCGCGGCGTGTCGCGCTCGTCCCAGTAGCGATTGAGCAAGGCGCCGCCGGGCAAGCGCACCACGCGCCGCGCAGCCTGCCCCTCCGCCAGGCCGTCGCTGCCCTTCATCCAGAACGCATGCTCCTTGCGAAGCTGCGGCAGGAAGTCCACTTCGTTCGCAACGCCGCGCTGTTGCGCGAGTTCGACCATCAAGGCGAACACCGGCGGCTGGGATCGGCTCAGGTAGTAGATGCGCGTGCCATTCGGCACATGGCCGTAGGTGTCGATCAGATAGGCGAAGTTCTGCAGCATGTCGCGCATGAGCTGCGTACGGCCCTCCCCGAGCAGGCCCAGCAAGGTGAAGTACGAGTCCCAGTAGTACAGCTCGCGAAAGCGCCCGCCCGGCACGATGTACGAGTGCGGCAGTTGCAACAGCGACGACTGCGGCGGATGGGCCTGCGGATGCCGCGTGAGCACCGCCCACAGATCATCGATGTGCGCGGCGATGGGCTGCCCGGGCACCGACACATAGTCGGACGCCGCCTGCTCCAGCACATCGAAATGCGCATGCACGAAAGCCGCGAGATCGAAGCCGGGCTGCGGGGATTGCGCGCGGTAGGCCGCGAGGATGTCCGCCGGCTCGATGCGCGGCACGCAGTCGACGAAGCTCTTGCTGTCCGAGAAGACGTGATTCGACTGGACCGCGATGAACAGTTCTTCGTAGCGGTCGGCCGGCGTCAGCGTGTCGGGCGCGGGCGCGGCGGCCGCGCGCGTCGCGCGCTGCGTGCCAGCCGGGCCCGCTTGGTTCACACCACGCCCGCCTCACGCAGCGATGCCCGCCGCTTCTCGTCAATGCCCAGTTCGGCCAGCACCTCGTCGGTGTGCTGCCCCAGTGCGGGCGGCGCGTGGCGCAGCACCGGTGGCGTGGCCTGCAGGCGCAGCGGGCTTGCGACGCCGACGATCTGGTCGATGCCGTCGCCCGCATCGCGAGGCAGGCTCACGGCGAGGCCGCGCGCCTTGACCTGGTCGTCATCGAAAGCCTGCGCGATGTCGTTGATCGGGCCGCAGGGCACGGCCTTGTCTTCGAGCAGCGCAATCCATTCCGCGGTGGTGCGGGTGCGCGTCACGACTTCCATCTGCGGGATCAGCACTTCGCGATGTTTCACGCGCAGCGTGTTCGTGGCAAAGCGCGGATCGCTGGCCCATTCGGCGTGCCCGGCTGCTTCGCAGAAGCGGGCGAACTGGCCGTTGTTGCCGATGGCGAGCAGCATCGCGCCGTCCTTCGTGCGGAAGTCCTGGTAGGGCGCGAGGCTCGGGTGGCTGTTGCCCTGGCGCTGCGGCGCCACCCCGGTATTGAGGAAGGCGCTCGCCTGGTTGGCGAGGATCGCCATGCCGACGTCGAGCAGCGCCATGTCGATGTGCTGGCCCTCGCCGGTGCGGTGCCGCACTTCGAGCGCGGCAAGGATCGCGGTGCTCGCGTAGACGCCGGTGAACAGGTCGGTCAGCGCCACGCCCACGCGCAACGGTCCACCGCCGGGCGCGTCGTCGGGACGGCCGGTGATGCTCATCATCCCGCTGGTGGCCTGGATCATCAGGTCGTATCCGGCACGCGAGGCATGCGGGCCGTCGTGGCCGAAGCCCGTCACGCTGCAATAGATGAGGCGCGGGTTGGCCGCGCGCAGGGATTCGTGGTCGAGCCCGTATTGCCTGAGCCCGCCGGTCTTGAAGTTCTCGACCAGGATGTCGCTCTGCGCGGCCATCTGCTTCAGCAGTGCCTGCCCTTCGGCCGAGGCCATGTCGATGGTGACCGAACGCTTGTTGCGATTGCAGGCGGTGAAGTAGGTTGCCTGGTTGGTGTCCCTGCCTTCGGCGTCCTTCAGGAAAGGCGGGCCCCAGGTGCGCGTGTCGTCGCCGACGCCGGGGCGCTCGATCTTGACGACGTCCGCACCCAGGTCGGCCAGGATCTGCGTGCACCACGGGCCGGCGAGGACGCGGGAGAGGTCCAGAACCTTGAGGCCCGCGAGGGCGCCTTCCTTCGGCGCCGCCATGTCAGTTGGCAAACGCGGCGATGCCGGTCTGCGCGCGGCCAAGGATGAGGGCGTGAATGTCGTGCGTGCCTTCGTAGGTATTCACGACCTCGAGGTTGACCAGGTGGCGCGCCACGCCGAACTCGTCGCTGATGCCGTTGCCGCCCATCATGTCGCGGGCCAGGCGCGCGATGTCCAGCGCCTTGCCGCAGGAATTGCGCTTGAGCAGCGAGGTCACTTCGACCGAGGCCGTGCCTTCGTCCTTCATCCGGCCGAGGCGCAGGCAGCCTTGCAAGCCCAGCGTGATCTCTGTCTGCATGTCGGCCAGCTTCTTCTGGATCAACTGGTTGGCGGCGAGCGGACGGCCGAACTGCTTGCGGTCCAGCGTGTACTGGCGCGCACGGTGCCAGCAGTCCTCGGCGGCGCCGAGTGCGCCCCACGAGATGCCGTAGCGGGCGCTGTTGAGGCAGGTGAACGGACCCTTGAGGCCCTGCACTTCGGGGAATGCGTTTTCCTCGGGGCAGAACACGTTGTCCATCACGATCTCGCCGGTGATCGAGGCGCGCAGGCCGACCTTGCCGTGGATGGCCGGAGCGCTCAGGCCCTTGGCGCCCTTCTCGAGCACGAAGCCGCGGATCGGGCCGACGGCGCCGCTCTCGCTGACTTCCTTGGCCCAGACGACGAACACGTCCGCGATCGGGCTGTTGCTGATCCACATCTTGGCGCCGGTGAGCGAGTAGCCGCCGGGCACCTTCTTGGCGCGCGTGACCATGCTGCCGGGGTCGGACCCATGGTCGGGCTCAGTGAGGCCGAAGCACCCGATCCACTCGCCGGTGGCGAGCTTGGGCAGGAACTTCTGCTTCTGCGCTTCGGAGCCGAACTCGTAGATCGGCACCATCACGAGCGAGCTTTGCACGCTGGCCATGGAGCGATAGCCGGAGTCGACGCGTTCGACTTCGCGGGCGATCAGGCCGTAGCAGACGTAGTTGAGGCCGGGGCCGCCGTATTGCTCGGGAATGGTCGGGCCGAGCAAGCCAAGGGCGCCCATCTCGCGGAAGATGGCCGGATCGGTCTCGCCGTTGCGGAAGCCTTCGAGCACGCGGGGTGCGAGACGCTCCTGGCAGTAGGCGTTGGCGGCATCGCGCACCATGCGCTCGTCGTCGGTGAGCTGCTGGTCGAGGAGAAGGGGGTCGTCCCAATGAAATGCGGCGTGCTTGGCCATGTGAAGTCTCCGAGGGTGGAAGTGCTGAGGTTGGCCGTGATCGTAAGCGCGCGGGGTGAGGAGCGCAAACGATGATTCGACACCCAGTTATGCGTTTTACTCACGTCAAAGCACAATCCGGGACTGGCGTTCCATAGACGAACTCCAACGCTCAACTATGTAGGCTTTGCATACCATGCGGCGCAAGATCCCATCCACCCAGGCCCTCATCTGTTTCGAGGCTGCAGCCCGCCACGAGAGCTACACGCGCGCGGCGCAGGAGCTGGCGCTGACGCAGAGCGCCGTGTCGCGCCAGATCACCGCGCTGGAAGACTTCCTGGGCATGGCGCTCTTCCGCCGCACCCGGCACGGCGTGGCGCTGACACCCGCCGGCGCCGACTACGCGCGACAGATCGCACGGCAACTCGACACCATGGAGCGCGACACGCTCGACGCAATGGCGCGGCAGGGCCAGGGCGGCTCGCTCCAGCTTGCGGCGGTGCCGACCTTCGCGACGCGATGGCTGATCCCGCGGCTGCCGGACTTCGCGGCGAAGCACCCGGACATCACGGTGCACATCGAGACCCGGACGCGGCCCTTCCTGTTCAACGACACGACCTTCGACGCCGCGCTCTATGCCGGCACCGCCGCGCAGACGGCCAACTGGGCCGGCACGCAATCGACAGTGCTGCTCAATGAAGACGTGGTGCCCGTTTGCAGCCCCGCCCTGCTCGCCGGCCGCAAGCCGCTGTCGCCGGCCGCGGTGGCGCGCATGCCGCTGCTGCAGCAGAGCACGCGACCCGATGGATGGCGCCAGTGGTTCGACGCGCAGCGCGTGGATTCGGCACGCGCGCACAGCGGCCCGCGCTACGAACTGTTTTCGATGCTGGCGATCGCTGCGGCGCACGGCCTCGGCGTGGCATTGATGCCCAGCATGTTGATCGAGGCGGAGCTGGCGCGGGGTGAACTCGTCATAGCCTGCGACCGGCCATTGCGCGGCGAACGAAGCTATTTCCTCGTGACGCCCGCGACCCAGGACGAGCGTCCCGCCCTCACGCTTTTTCGTGCCTGGCTGCTGGCGCAGGCGGAGGCTCCGGGCGCGCCTGTTTCTTCCCCGTCTTCACTTCCTTCCGCTCGGGCCGCTGCGCCCGCGCTATCGCGTCCAGTCCCGCCATCACGTAGCTCATGAGTTCATCTGCCAACCCGTCGCTGTCGCGTGCAATGGCCGGCAGCAGCTTGGCCGGCACATCCTTCGGGACGATCATGATCGCCAGACACGGCAACAGCGCAAAAACCAGCCCGCGCTGAACGGTCGGATGCTCCGGCGGCAGCCCCATTGCGCCGCTGACGAGGCCAAGCATGAACTGCGCCTTGGGCCGGATCGCCTTCTCGATCAATGCGGGCATCGCGGCAGAGGGCGTCATCACTTCGCGCAGCACGACGCGGAATCCCCAAGGCGCACCCGCGCGCGTCGCCAGCCTGACGAGCTGCGTCAGCACCGTGCGCAGTCTCAGCACCGGGTCGTCGATACCTTCCGCCAATGCCATGAGGTCCTCGAGTCCCACCACCTGCTGATGCGCGGCGATGAGCACGGCCTCGTACAGGCCGTCGCGGCTGCCGAAGTGGTAGTTGACCGACGCCAGGGGCATGCCGGCGCGTTCGCAGATTTCCTTGCTGGTGGCTTCGGCATAGCCGCGTTCGGCGAAGACCTGCCCCGCCGTCTCGACCAACGTCAGCCGCGTGGCGTCGCCGTCGGGGCGTGACGCGCGCTTGGCGGGAACGGCGGATGTCTTCTTCGCGGTCGCTGGCATCTGTAAACCCTGGAAACAAAGTAGCAGTTTGAATTTAAATTCAAATTCGATATCATCAGTCTACTTCATCGACAACGCAGCGTCATCCCCGGCGCGCAAGAGACCATGAACAAGAAGCCGATCATCCTGGGCGCCATCGTTCTCCTGGCAGGGGCCGCCTTCGCGGCCTGGTACTTCAACCGGCAACCCGCCGACGCACACAGCCTCGTGCTCTACGGCAACGTCGACCTGCGGCAGGTATCCCTGGCCTTCAACGGCAGCGAGCGCATCGGCAAGCTCCACGTGCAGGAAGGCGACCGCGTGAAGGCTGGCCAGGTGCTCGGCGAGCTCGACACCCGCACGCTGCAACTGCAGGCCGCGCAGGCCGAGGCACAGATCGCCGTGCAGACGCAGGCGCTGCAACGCCTGAAGAGCGGCAGCCGCCCGGAGGAAGTCGCCCAGTCGCGGGCACAAGTCGCCGCCGCTGCCGCGGATGCCGAACTGGCCCGCCAGCAACTGGAGCGCCTGCAATCCATTCGCCAGACCACCGTCGGCCGCGCGGTCAGCCAGCAGGACATCGACGCCGCCCAGGCCCGCCAGAAGGTGGCGCAGGCGCAGCTCGAGAACGTGCGCAAGGCACAGCAGCTCGTCGTGACCGGGCCGCGCAAGGAAGACATCGCGCAGGCGCAGGCGCAACTCGACGTCGCGGTCGCGGCGCTCGCCGTGCTCAGGCACCAGTTGCAGGAAGCGCAGCTCAAGGCGCCCATCGATGCGGTGGTGCGCGCGCGGCTGATGGAACCGGGCGACATGGCATCGCCGCAGCGGCCGGTGTTCACGCTGGCGATCACCGATCCCAAATGGGTGCGCGCCTATGTGACTGAAGCCGACCTCGGCCGCGTCAAGCCCGGCATGGCCGCCACGCTGAGCACCGACAGCCATCCGGGGCAGCCCTTGCAAGGCAAGGTCGGCTACATCTCCTCGGTCGCCGAATTCACGCCCAAGACCGTGCAGACCGAGGAGCTGCGCAGCAGCCTGGTCTACGAGATCCGCGTGCTGGCCGACGACCCCGAAGACCGTCTGCGCCTCGGCATGCCCGCGACGGTGCGTCTCGCGCTCGACGGCAACACCGCAACGGCGGGGAGCAAGCCCTGATGGACACGCCGGCGCCGGCGCTCGCGGGCCGCGGCCTGCACAAGCGCTTCGAGGTCAAGGGTGCGGTGGACGTGGTTCGCGCACTCGACGACGTGTCGCTCGAAGTGCCTTCCGGAATGCTCACCGCGCTGGTCGGCCCCGACGGCGCCGGCAAGACCACGCTGCTGCGGCTGGCCGCCGGCCTGATGCGCGCCGATGAGGGTTCGCTGACCGTACTGGGCATCGATGTCGCGAAAGATCCGCAGGCGGTGCAGGATCGCATCAGCTACATGCCGCAGCGCTTCGGCCTCTACGAAGACCTGAGCGTGCAGGAGAACCTCGACCTTTACGCCGACCTTCACGGCGTGGGCAAGGCCGAGCGGCGCGAGCGTTACGCACGCCTGATGGAGATGACCGACCTGGGCCGCTTCACATCGCGTCCGGCCGGCAAGCTCTCGGGCGGCATGAAGCAGAAGCTGGGACTGGCCTGCACGCTGGTGCGCTCGCCGGCGCTGCTGCTGCTCGACGAGCCTACGGTCGGCGTCGATCCGCTCTCGCGACGCGAGCTGTGGGAGATCGTGCAGCAACTCGTCGACGAAGAGCATCTGTCGGTCATCGTCAGCACCGCCTATCTGGACGAGGCCGAGCGTTGCGCGCAGGTCTTCGTGCTGCACGGCGGCAAGCTGATCGCGCAAGGTCCGCCCGCCGAGATCCGCGACAACGCGAGGGATCTCTGCTTCGTCACGACACCTCCCAAAGGCATGGCACCGCGCACCTTGCAGGCACGCTTGCTCGACGCACCCGCGGCGATCATCGATGCGGTGCCGCAAGGCGGCGAGGTGCGCTTCATCCGACGGCCGGACGCGGACGGTGCTTCCGTCGACGCGCTGCTGGGCGGTGCGCCGGCCGAGCCCGTGCCGGCGCGCCTGGAAGACGGCTTCATGGTGCTGCTGCGCGCGAAGCAATCCTCCGCGAAGGCCGCGGCCACACCGCCATCCGACACCTCGCCGCCCGCCGACGACGCCGACGCCGACGAAGTCGTCATCCAGGTGAAAGACCTCGTGCGCAAGTTCGGCGACTTCACCGCCGTCGCTAGCACCAGCTTCGATGTGCGGCGCGGCGAGATCTTCGGCCTGCTCGGCCCCAACGGGGCAGGAAAGACCACCACCTTCCGCATGCTCTGCGGACTGCTGCCGGCCAGCAGCGGCTTCCTGCAGGTGGCCGGCGTCAACCTGCGCACCGCACGCGCACAGGCGCGCGCCCGGATCGGCTACGTCTCGCAGAAGTTCGCGCTCTACGGCAACCTCTCCGTCACCGAGAACCTGCAATTCTTCGGCGGCGCCTACGGCCTCCGCGGGCAGCGGCTTCACGACCGCATGCAGACGGTGCTTCAGCAGTTCGACCTGGTGGGCCAGGAGAACGCCACCAGCGGCCAGTTGCCCGGCGGCTTCAAGCAGCGCCTGGCGATGGCGACCGGCCTGCTGCACGAGCCGGAGATCCTCTTCCTCGACGAACCCACCAGCGGTACCGACCCACTGGCGCGCCGCGAGTTCTGGCGTCGCATCACGGCGCTGGCCGCGGCGGGCGTGACGGTGATCATCACGACGCACTTCATGGAAGAGGCGGAATACTGCGACCGCATCGTGATCCAGGACGCCGGCAAGCTGCTTGCCATCGGCACGCCGCAGCAGGTGCGCGTGCAGGCCGGCAGCGCACCGGACAGCCGCCTCAGCATGGAAGAGGCCTTCATCGACATCGTCACGCAGGCACGCGGCAACGCGAGCGCTCCTGCGGCCGGAGCGCCCGCATGAACACGCCCGCGCAGGCCCCCGCGACGCACAGCCGCTTCTGGCCACGGCTGCTCGCGCTCACGCGCAAGGAGACGCGCCAACTGCTGCGCGATCCGAGCAGCATGGCGATCGGCATCCTGCTGCCGATCATCCTGATCCTCATCTTCGGCTACGGGCTCTCGCTCGACGTGAAGAACGCGCCGATGGCCGTGGTGCTCGAAGACACCTCGCCTACCGCCGTGCAGGCCGTCTCGGGCCTGCAGCTCACGCCCTACATCTCGCCGGTGATGCTGACCTCGATGCGCGAGGCCGAAGCGCTCATGCACCAGCGCAAGGTGGATGGCATCGTGCGCGTGCCGGGCGACTTCTCGCGCCGGCTCGCAGCCGGCAATGCCAGCATCCAGGTGATCGTGCACGGCGCGGATGCGAACAAGGCCGGCATCGTGCTGCGCTACGCGAGCGGCGCCCTCGCACAGAACCCCTTGCGGATGGCCGACCAGGGCGCCGGCACCGCACCGGGCACCGGCGCAGTCACGATCGAGCAGCGGCTGTGGTTCAACAGCGCCAATACCAGCACCTGGTACCTGGTACCAGGGCTCATCGTGCTCATCATGACGCTGGTCGGCGCCTTTCTCACCGCGCTCGTGATGGCGCGCGAATGGGAGCGCGGCACGCTGGAGGCGCTGTTCGTCACGCCCGTGCGGCCGGTGGAGATCCTGCTGGCGAAGATCATTCCCTACTTCGGCATCGGCATGCTCGGGCTGCTGCTGTGCCTCGTCGCCGCGCGCTTCCTGTTCGAGGTGCCGATGTACGGATCACTTGCCGTCATCGTCGTCAGCGCGATGCTCTACCTGCTGGTCGCGGTGGGAGTGGGGCTGGTCATTTCCTCCGTCACCCGCAACCAGTTCCTCGCAAGCCAGGTGGCGCTGATCTCGAGCTTCCTGCCGTCGTTGATGCTGTCGGGCTTTCTGTTCGACCTGCGCAATGTGCCGACCGTCGTCCGCATCGTGGGGCAGGCGTTACCGGCGACCTACTTCATGGAGCTGGTGCGCACTCTCTTCCTCGCGGGCAATGTGTGGCCGCTGATATTCCGGAACTGCGCGATCTTGATGCTCTACGCGGTGGTGCTGCTTTGCGTCGCGCGCTTCGTCACCCGCAAGAACCTGGACTGAAGATCATGAACGGCTCATTGCCCGACTTCGTGCGCCGCGTCGCCAACCTCTGCCGCAAGGAGCTGCTGGCGATCCTCAAGGACCCGTCCAGCCGCGTCATCCTGATCGTGCCGGCGCTGATGCAAAGCCTGCTCTTCGGCTATGCCGCCACCTACGACCTGAGCCATGTCGACTACGCACTGCTCGACCAGAGCCGCAGCGGCGCATCGACCGCGCTCATCGCCAAGCTGGACGGCACAGGCGTCTTCCGCCGCGCCGCGACGCTCACCTCACCCAACGAGATCGCGCCCATCGTCAATGCGCAGGACGCGCTGGTCGTGATCCAGATCGGGCCGCAGTTCGAGCAGCAACTCAACGCGGGCGAATCCGCACCGATCCAGGTGATCATCGATGCGCGCAACTCGAACACCGCGGGTTCGGCGGCGGGCTTCGTCAACTCCGTCGTCTCCGCTTTCAATGATGAATGGCGGCGAAAGCACGGCGGCCTTCAGGCGCCAGTCTCGATCGAATCGCGCGCATGGTTCAACCCCAATCTCGAGACGCGCTGGAACTTCATGCCCGGCATGATCGCGGCGCTCAGCATGATCCAGACCCTGCTGCTGACCGCGCTGTCCGTGGCACGGGAGCGCGAGCAAGGCACCTTCGACCAACTGCTCGTGACGCCGCTGTCGCCCACCGAGATCATGATCGGCAAGGCCATTCCGCCGGTGATGATCGGGCTGGTGCAATCCACGCTCGTCCTGCTCATCACGCTGCTGTGGTTCCGGGTGCCGATGGCGGGGTCCTTCGTCACGCTCTACATCGGGTTGTCGTTCTTCACCATCGCGAGCGTGGGCATCGGGTTGTCGATCTCGGCGGTGTCGGCCAACATGCAGCAGGCCATGCTCTACACCTTCGTGCTGATCATGCCGATGATGCTGCTGTCGGGCCTGACTACTCCGGTGAGCAACATGCCGCGCGCGCTGCAGATCGCCACCATGGCCAACCCGCTGCGCTTTGCCATCGATCTCGTGCAACGCGTCTATCTCGAAGGTGTGGGGTTGCTCACCGTCTGGCACAACCTCATTCCCCTTTTCATCATCGCGGCGATCACGCTGCCATTGGCTGCCTGGCTGTTCCGCCACAGACTGGTATGACTTCCAGCCTCGCCCACTGCGCGCCGCCAAAGCCGGACTTCGGGATTCCCGGCATCGCTTGCTGCTGAAAGGCAAACCATGAAGACTTCGCCCTGCTCTCTCCGCGCCACGGCATGCCTTGCCGGCGTGCTTGCTGCTGCATTGCTTTCCGGCTGCGCCGTCGGCCCCGATTTCAAGCCCCCGGAGCCCGAGGCGCCTTCCAACTTCGCCGCATGGCACAGTGGCTCGCCGGAACTGCTCGACCCGCAACTCGGCTCGCCGGCCGCCGCTGCGGCGCCGCAGGGCTGGTCGATGTTCGGCGACCCTGTGCTCGATGCACTGGAAGCGCAGGCGCTCGCCGCCAACCAGGACCTGCAGACCGCCGCCCTGCGCTTCGCGCAAAGCCGCGCGCAACTCGCGGTGGTCGATTCGCAGAAGAGCATCCAGGTCAACGGCAGCGCGCGCGCGACGCGGCTGCGCGAGAGCGAGGACGGCGAAATGACGCGGCTGCTCGGCGCACTGAACCCCGCCAATCGCGACGACTTGATCAAGGTGCTGAGCGACCCGCACAACTTCTATCAGGCCGGCTTCGACGCCTCGTGGGAAATCGATCTCTGGGGCCGCGTGCGCCGCTCTGTCGAGGCCGCCGATGCCAACGTGGCCGCGTCGAAGGCCATGCTCGCACAGGTGCAGCTCAGCGTGCAGGCCGAAGTGGCACGGCATTACTTCGACCTGCGCGCGGTGCAGCGCCAGATCCGCCTGACACGCGAAGACATCGCGGCCGCCGAAGAGACACTGCAGCTCGTCAAGGCCCGCGCCGACGGCGGGCTCACGACCGACCTCGACGTCACGCGCCAGAACGCGCAGGCCGCCGACCTCCGCGCGCGGTTGCCGCAACTGCTGGTGCAGGAGGCGCAGGCCATCAATCAGCTCACCCTGCTCATCGCCGAGCGGCCCGGCGCGCTCCAGGCGCAACTCGCGCCACTGCCCGACACCGCGGCAGCGCCCCGGCTGCCCGATCTGTCGCTGGGCCTGCCTTCGGAGATAGCGCTGCGCCGGCCCGACATCCAGATGGCGCAGGCGCGGCTGCACGAGGCCACCGCGACCGTCGGCGTGGCCGTGGCCGACCTGTACCCGCGCATCACGCTGGGCGCGAACTTCGGCTTCGAATCGGTAAACAGCAGCAGCTTCGGCGACTGGGGCAGCCGCACGTGGGCCATCGGACCCAGCCTGCAACTGCCCATCTTCGACGGCGGCCGCCGCCGCACGACCGTGACCCTGCGCGAGCTGCAGCAACAGGAAGCCGCCGTGGCCTACCAGCAGACCGTGCTGAGGGCATGGCACGAGATCGATGATGCGCTGAACGTCTACACGGCTGAACGCCGCCGCAACGCGCAACTGGCGGTGAGGGAGCGCAGCAGCCGCGAGGCGCTGCAACTCGCGCAAGTGCGCTACGAGCACGGGCTCACGGACTTTCTGGTACAGCTGGATGCGCAGCGGACGTGGCTGCAGGCGCAGCGGGAGTACGCGGAGAGCACGAGCCGGTTGGCGATGGGGTTGGTGGCTGTGTCGAAGGCGTTGGGTGGGGCGGGGGATGTTGGAGGCAAGTCGTGAACTTCGACGGCCTCGCGCATGGTGACCGCTGCACCCGATGCGCGGCTCCCACGTAAGGCCTTGCGGGGTCATTCAGGGTTGCGGCCCTGCCTTGGCTCTTTCTTTGGGTGGGCTTTGACGGGAGGTGTCGCCTCGTCGATCAGTGCGCCGGAAGCGATGACGAGGCGGTGAACGGCGGCTGCGATCATGCGCAGCCGCTCAACCATGCCGAAGGAGGTGCGTTGCGGCGGGAAGTCCTGCCGCTCGAGGCACCAGGACACGGCGAAGCCAACGACCAATCCCCAGAACGCGGCGCCGATGTTGAGAACCGCGAGATCCGCTGCCGTGACAAGAAAGGCCACCAGCGAGCCGAGCGTGAACCGATCCTTGAACGCCGTCATGAAGGCGGACTGCAAGATGCGCAGCATGGCCAGGCCAGCCAACACCATGATGAAGGCCTTTGGCAGATGGAGCATCAGCCGCGTGAACGCCGGCGACATCAGGCCGAAGGCCATTGCGAGGATGCCGGTGAAGATGGCCGCGCTGTAGTGGCGGGGACGCTCCCCCGAGCCCGTGATGATTGCATTCGTGGGACCGGTGAGGCAGGTACTGACCGCACCGACCGCCGCGCTCAGCATGGCTCCGATCCCGCAGGCTGCCGTCACGGCGTTCACCGGTGGCTCGTGCCCCGCCGACTTCAACACGGCGATGCCCTGGCCGTTCTGGACGACCAGCACCGTGACGGCGAGCGGCACCACGAGTTCCACCATGGCGGACCACGACCACGCTGGCATTCGCACGACGGGACGAACCAGTTCGATGGCCCCGAGCGCGGCGATGTCCATTCGCGCCAGGAATGCTGTCATGGCGGCACCCACCAGCAGGGCACCGATCAACGGCGGCAGTCGCCGCCCCAGCGCAGGCACCGCCGTCAGCGCCAGCCATGCGATGACCATCGGCCCCGCCAACGCGACGTCGTCGTGCAACGATCGCACGAGGTCCAATCCGAACCTCAGGAACACGGCGGCCACCATGCCCATCACGATCGGCATCGGGATCGCTGCCATCGCCCGGCGCACCCAGCCCGTGCAACCCAGGACCAACATGAGCGCACCGGTCGCGTAGTACGCCCCGATCACCTCGGCGAAGCTGAGGTGCATCAGCGCAGGACCGACCAGCACGGTACCGGGAATGGTCCAGAAGAAGGCCAGGGGCTGACGGTACAGCCAGCACATCGACACGCTGACGAGGCCATTGACGAAGAACACGCCGAAGAGCCACGAAGCCAACTCCGCCTCGCTCAAGCCGCCGCCTGCGCCGACCGACAGGATGATCGCGACCGGCGCGGTGGCCGCGAAGACAAAGCCGATGAATCCGTTGGCTGCATAGGTGGGGCCGAAATCGGCCACCACCCGGCGCCAGCCGGGCAGCGACCCCGACGGCCGCTCGAGGTGGTGCAACATGGCCGGCCGCTACTTTGCGGCGACTGCGGCCGTCGAGCCAACTGGCGAATTCTCGCGGGGCGCACCTGAAGCATCGACATGTTGGGCACCTGTCGAGCGACCATGGTCGATCAAGGCCACCGCAACGGCCGCAATCACCGCGGGAATCGCGATCGCCATGAAGTTCTGCTGCAGCGGGAGTGCCAGGCCCACAAGGCTGCCGATCACGATCGGCGCGAGGATGGCGCCGCTTCGTCCCACGCCCGAGGCCCAGCCGATGCCCGTGGCGCGCACCGCCATCGGATAGAACTGCCCGACGTAGGCGTAGGTCACGATCTGCGTGCCGATGGTCGAAGCGCCCGCCAGGCCGACCAGCAGGAACAGCAATTCCGTTGGAGCGCGATAGCCCAGCAGCGTGATCGACACCGCCGCCAACGCATACATGCCCACCAGGACGTACTTGATGTGGAAGCGATCGGCGAGCCAGCCCCCGCCCACCGCGCCGATCATGGCGCCGAAGTTCAGCACCAGCACGAAAGTCAAGGCGGACCCCAGGCTGTAGCCGGCGCCCGCCATCAACCGCGTCAGCCACGAGCTGAGCGCGTACACCATGAACAGGCACATGAAGAACGCGATCCAGAACATCACGGTGCTGAAGCCGCGGCCGTCCTGGAACAGGCGGCCGATCGGCGCGCTCGCGGCCTTGTCTTCGCGCGGCAACGCGAAGCTGTCGCCAGCCTCCGGCCGGTAGGCGGGATCGAGGCGCGACGCGAGGCGTTGCAACTCGTCGAGTCGATTCGCCTTCATGAGAAAGGGCATCGACTCGGGCATCGATTTCAGGATCGCGGGGATCAGCAGTACCGGCAAGCCTGCCGCGAGAAACACCGACGACCAGCCATAGGCTTCGATCAGTCCCTTGCCGAGCAGCGCGGCCAGCATGCCTCCAACCGCATAGCCGCTGAACATCAGCGTGACCATCGTGCTGCGGATCTTGCGCGGTGAATACTCGGTCATCTGGGCGACTACGTTCGGCATCACGCCGCCAATGCCAAGCCCGGCCAGGAAGCGCATCACGCTGAAGCTGACCGGCTCGTGGGTGAGGCCGGCCGCCGCGGTGAAGATGCTGAAAAGCGCGATGCAGATGACGATGGCGCGTCGCCGGCCGATCCTGTCCGCGATCGTGCCGAGGAAGATGGCGCCGAACATCATGCCGAACAGGGCAGAGCTGACCATGAAGCCCGCATTCGTCGGGCTCACGCCCATCTCCTTCATGATCGAGGGCAGCGCGATGCCGGCCACTGCGAGGTCGTAGCCATCGAAGATGATGATCAGGGCGCACCAGAAGAGAACCAGCCCGTGGAAGCGATTGAAGCGGGCCTCGTCGGCCAGCTTGTGGAGATCGATGTTGCGCATGGTTTTGTCTCGATGTGTGGTTGGGTGTGGGGAATGAAGGCCGCCGCGGCGTCAGCCGAGATCGCCGCCGCCGACCGGCACGACCGTTCCCGTGATGTAGGAAGCGTCGTCGGATGCCAGGAACAGGATGGGCGCGACCTGTTCGTCGATCGTCCCGTAGCGGTGCATGAGACTGGAATCGACCGTCTGGTCGACCACGCCCTGGTACCAGGCGGTGTCGCGCGCATTGGGCTTGGCCTTCGATGCGTTGCGCGGCACGCGACGCGGAGGCGCATCGGTTCCGCCTGGCGCCGTGGCATTGATGCGGATGCCGTTGCGCGTGTGCTCCATGGCCAGCGACGCGGTCAGCGCATTGACGCCCCCCTTGGCCGCCGAATACGGCACGCGGTGCACACCGCGCGTGGCGACCGACGAGACGTTGACGATGACGCCGCGCTTCTTCCTGACCATGAACGGCAGCGCGGCGCGGCAGGACCACAGCGTCGGGAAAAGCGAGCGCCGGATCTCGGCCTCGATCTGCGCCTCTTCATAGTGCTCGTAGGGCTTGGCCCAGATCGTGCCGCCGACATTGTTGATGAGCACATCGACGCGCCTGAACCGGGCCAGGCATTCCGCCACCATGGCCTGCGCGCCGGCGAAGGTTTCGAGATCGGCCCGGAAAGCCGCGGCGGTGCCGCCGCCCTTTTCGATCTCGGCGACGACCTCCTCGACGATGTCGGCGCGGTCGACGGCCAGCACCGTGCCGCCTTCGGCCGCCACCTGCAGCGCGACACCACGGCCAATGCCTTGCGCGGCGCCGGTGACGATCACGACCTTGTCCTTGAAGCGGTGCGCGCTCATGCTGCCACCGCTTCGTTGGCGGAAGAGAACTTCTCGAAGTGGAAGCTCCTGGGCGTCACGCCGACACCGGACATCCACTTGCGCACCCCTTCCACCATCGGCGGCGGGCCGCACACGTACACATCGACGTCGCCATCGTGCAGGTCATCGCCCGAAAGATGATGGGTCACGTAGCCTTGCTTCGGATGCCCGCTGTCCTCGTCCACCACGCAGGTGAAGAACTCGAAGTCCGGCAAGCTCGCCTTCAGCTCTGCCAGGGTTTCGAGTTCGACCAGGTCGTCGTTGGAGTTCACGCCGTAGGCCAGGCGAATCGGCTGGTCGGTCGGGTTCTCTTTCAGCCACAGCAGCATCGACAGGAAGGGCGCGAGGCCGGTGCCACCCGCCAGCATCAGGATCGGGCGCACGGCCGGGCGCAGGTAGAAGCTGCCGTACGGTCCCGTGAACATCATGAAATCCTCGGGCTGTGCCTTCTGGCGCATGTAGGTGCTCATCAGGCCGTCGGGCACGTCGCGGATCAGGAAGGCCAGTTCGGACGTGTTGGGGGCGGAACTGAACGAGTACGAGCGCGTCTCCTTGCTGCCGGGCACCGTGAGGTTCACGTACTGTCCCGGCAGGAAGGCCAGCGGACGCTCGGCCTGCAGCGAGAACGAGACAGTCGTCGCCGAGTCGCGTTCTATCTTCGTGAGCTTTCCGCCGTGCGTGCCGACCTCCGTCTTGCACGCCGCCGACGAGGCCGGCACGCGCACCACGCAGTCGGAAGTGGGCTTCATCTGGCAGGTGAGCACGTAGCCGTTGGCCGCTTCGTCGTCGGCCAGGGCATCCTCGATGTAGTCGCCCATCGTGTAGCTGCCGCTCTCGCAGTGGCACTTGCAGGTGCCGCAGGCGCCGTCGCGGCAGTCGAGGGGAATGTTGATCTTGGCGCGATACGCCGCGTCGGCGATCAGTTCGTTGGGCTCGCACGGAATGATGCGCGAAACCCCGTCTTCGAACTGCAAGGCGATGTTGAATGACATGGTTGTCTCCTTGTCCCAATTGGCGAAGGGTTCAGATGTGATAGATGTCGAGCAGGTGGTGGATGTAGTCGTTCTTGAGGACGACGTACTTGCGCTTGATCAGCGGCTTGTCTCCGCTCGTGTCGAGCGTGTACTGGGAGCTCCCGAAGTACACGTCCACGATGTCATAGCGGAAGCTGTGCGTGGTCCAGTTGAAGGACACCACGCATTGCTTCTCGTCCTGGGACAGCACCTCGAGGTTGTTGATCGCATGGCCCGTGCGTGTGTCCGGCATCGTGGCGCTGGAGCGCTCCGTCTGGATACGGAACACGCGATCCTCGAGGCCCTGCTTGTTCGGGTAGTAGATCAGCGAAACCTCGTTCTGCGGATCGGTCGTGAGCTTGTCGTCGTCATCCCATGACGGCATGAAGAATTCGGCGTCGTCCGCGTAGCAGGCGAGCCAGTCGACCCAGCGGTGCTCGTCGAGGGCGCGGGCTTCCGAGTAGACGAAGGCCTGGAGTTCCTGGTAGGACAACATCACTGGCCTCCCGGGGCGTGCTCGGCATGCTCGACCATCACGGCCTTCTTCATGGTGTCGAGCCAGTATTCGTGCTGGCCGATGTAGAGCCCTTCGTCTTCGGTCTTGACGCAACTCAGGTCCGGCTTCAGGTCGATCAGGTCGGCTGTCGCGTCGGGCCCCTTGATCCAGTGCGTGGCGCCGCGGCTCATGTCGTTCCACTTCACGGCCCGTGCGCCGTAGCCGTGCTGACAGGACCGGAACTCTTCCAGGTCGTCGGGCGTGGCCATGCCGGTCGCGTTGAAGAAGTCCTCGTACTGGCGCAGGCGGCGCGTGCGTGCTTCCGGTGCCTCGCCCTTCGGCGCGATGCAATAGATCGTCACCTCCGTCTTGTTGACCGAGATCGGCCGGACGATGCGGATCTGCGAGCTGAACTGGTCCATCAGGTAGACGTTGGGGTACAGGCACAGGTTGCGCGACTTGCCCAGCATCCAGTCCGTGCGGGCCTCGCCGAACTTCCCGATCCATTCGTCGCGCTGTGAATACAACGGCCGGTCTTCGGGGTTGGCCCAGTTGGTCCACAAAAGCAGATGGCCGTGCTTGAAGGTGTAAGAGCCACCACCCTGTTGCGCCCACTTGCCGGCGTTCATCGCCTTCACGGTGTCGACCTTGCCGTCGACGCTGCGACGGCTTGTGGTGGCCGCGTAGTTCCAGTGCACCGACGACACGTGGTAGCCGTCCGCACCGTTCTCCGCGCCGAGCTTCCAGTTGCCGTCGAAGGTGTAGGTCGACGCACCGCGCAGCACCTCTAGGCCATCGGGCGACTGGTCGACGATCATGTCGATGATCTTGGCGGCCTCTCCCAGGTGTTCCTTCAGAGGAACGACGTCGGGGTTCACGCTGCCGAACAGGAAGCCGCGATAGTTCTCGAACGCGCCGAGCCTCGCGAGGTCGTGGCTGCCTTCGCAATTGAAGCTCGACGGGTAGCCGGCCTCGGCGCTGTTGTCCTTGACCTTCAGCAGCTTGCCGGCGTTGTTGAACGTCCAGCCGTGGAACGGACAGGTGAGGCTCGACTTGTTGCCCTTCTTGTGGCGACACAGGATGGCGCCACGGTGCGTGCAGGTGTTCGCCAGCGCATTGAGCTTGCCGTCCTTGCTGCGCGTGATGACCACCGGCTGGCGGCCGACATACACGGTCAGATAGTCGTTGACGTTGGCGATCTGGCTCTCGTGCGCCAGGTAGACCCAGTTGCCTTCGAAGATGTGCTTCATCTCCAGGTCGAACAACTGCTCATCGGTGAAGACGGAACGGTCCAGGCGGTACTTGTGCTCGACCGGATCGTCTTCGAGCAAGGCATCCAGCCTGGCGAGGTTCGGCGTCGACGGGACGGGATAGATGGGGATCATGCGTGTCTCCTGGGAGGTAGGCGAATTGGCGATTCACTGAAAGGGGGTCGTCGCAAAGCCGAAGCACGCTGCTTCACCCATCGACGATCGGTGTGGAAATGGACCTCCCGGCCGGCCTCGTGCCGGCTCGGGAGCGGCAGCGTCGGATCAGCCGACAGCGCGGGCCACGCGGGCCTGAGGCGAGGCCTCGCTCTCGTCAATGGCCGGCTGCATGATGAAGTCGAATGGCACACGGGTGAAGGGCTCGTTCACGCCGAGCGACTCGTAACCCCTGGCGGGCGTGTTCTTCTCCAGTTGGAGGATCAAGCCGTCCCGCGTTGCGAAGGCGAAGTCGTCGTCGATGAAGCTGTCGCCCGGCACATTGACCTGCGTCGTCAGCGTGCGCAGCCCCGGCGCGACCACGAGGAAGTGGATGTGCGCCGGGCGGTTGCCGTGGCGTCCGATCGCGCTGAACAACTCCGAGGTCGGGCTGTTCGGGGGAATCGCGTAGCCCGGCGGCAGGAAACTGCGAAAGCGGTAGCGCCCTTGGGCGTCGGTCTCGATGCGGCGGCGCAGGGCGTACTCGGCCTGGTCAGGGTCGAAGTGCGAATAGCGGCCCAGTTCGTTGGCGTGCCACACGTCGACGATGGCACCGGCAACGGGCTCGCCGTGGATGTCGAGCACGCGACCCTCCATCACCATCGTTTCGCCGCGCTTCGCGTCGCCTTCTTCATCGACGCGCACTTCGTACTTCGCGAGCGGCGCACCGGCAATGTAGAGCGGCCCTTCGATGGCGCGCGGGGTCCCGGCATTGCGCCCCGCGCGTTCATCGGCTTCGTCGAGGCGGATGTCCAGCAGACGATCGAAGCCCAGGCCGGCGGTGATCAGGCCCGCCTGGCCGCTCGATGCCAGGCGCGAAAGCCAGTCGACGCCCGCCCAGAACTCGTCGGGCTGGATGTCCAGGTCGTCGATCGCGCGAAAAAGGTCGCCGACGATGCGCGCCGTGATCTTCTGGACGCGTGGGTTGCCGTTGGGCCGGTTCGAGTGCGTGACTTTTTCCAGCAGCTGGGTCTTGCTCATTTCGTTCATGGCTTTGTCTCCGTGGGGTCGTGGGGGTCAGGGTTGAGGGAAATGGAAATCAGCGGTCGTCGTGGTGGATGGACGAGGCGTGACGGCAGAGCGGCCGCACCTCGATATCCATGTAGGGGAACAGGGGCAGCGTCATCAGCGTGTCGTGCAACGCCGCGTTGTCGGCAACGTCGAAGATGCTGACGTTGGCGTAGCGCCCGGCAACTCGCCACAGGTGGCGCCAGACACCGTCGCGCTGGAGGCCCTGTGCAATCTCCTTCTCGCGCGACTTGAGCTGGTCGGCTTGCGCCGGCGGCATGTCGTGCGGAAGGCGAACGGTCATTTCGACGTGGAACAGCATGGCGGTGGTCCTCAGGCGGTGACGGCGACGGCCTGCGACGAGCGGTCGCGGCGATAGAAGGCGAGCTTGTCGAGGTCGAGCTGTACGCCAAGGCCGGGCACCTTCGGCAGTTGCAGTTCGAAGTCGCGGTAGTCAGGACGCCGGACAACGATGTCGTCCTTGAGCAGCAACGGGCCGAACAGTTCGGTGCCCCAGCTCAGCTTCGGGCAGGCGGCAAAGACATGGGCCGCGGCGATGCTCCCGATGCTGCCCTCCAGCAGAGTGCCGCCGTAGATGCCGACGCCGCTCGCGTCGGCGACGGAAGCAGCCCGCAAGGTGGGCCACAGGCCGCCGGCCTGCGAGATCTTGAGCGCGTAGACGTCGGCAGCGGCATCGGCGGCCAGGTCGAAGGCATCGATCGCATCGTGCACCGCCTCGTCGGCCATGATGGCGACATCGAAGCGGGCGCTGAGCCGCTTCAATGCGCGACGATTGCGGCGTGCCACGGGTTGTTCCACGAGGCTGACGCCGATGGCTTCGAGCGCTGCAATGCCTTGGACGGCGGTAGTCTCGTCCCAGGCCTGGTTCACGTCGACAGTGAGCATCACGTCGTCGCCCAGGCCGCGGCGGATCGCCTGGACGTGAGCGATGTCCTCTGCCAGCGGGTGGCTTCCGATCTTCAGCTTGAAGACGTTGTGACGGCGCGCCTCGATCAAGGCAAGCGCCTCGTCGACGTCGCGCGTGGCATCTCCGCTCGCCAGGGTCCAGAGCACCGGCAGAGCCTCGCGCATGGCGCCACCCAGCAGCGCGTGGATGGGAAGGCCGAGGCGCTGGCCTTGCGCATCGAGCAATGCGATCTCGACCGCCGACTTGGCGAAGGAGTTGCCTTGGACGGAAGCGGACACGCGCTGCATCGCTACATTGACGCCGGTCGCGTCCGTGCCGATGAGCAGCGGCGCGAGGTAGTTGTCGATCGCGCTCTTGATGCTCTCGGGGCTTTGGTCGCCGTAGGCCAGGCCGCCGATGGTGGTGGCCTCGCCGACGCCGGTGAGGCCGTCGCTGCAGACCAGCTGCACGATCACGAGCGTCTGGCGCATCATGGTCGTCATCGCCAGCTTGTGGGCGCGGATGGTCGGCAAGTCGACCAGGACGGCGTCGACGGATTGAATGGTGGGGCTCGTGTTCATGGGTTGAATGTTCGTCTTCACGAGGCTTGCGGTCCAATATCGATTGAGTCCGGCAAAATACCTTCAAGGTATAGAGACTCCGGGTTTTCACCGAGCACGTGATCCGCCAACAGGAGACGCCATGCACCTCGAATTGCGCCATCTGCGCTACTTCTGCGCGGTCGCCCGCGAACTGAGCTTCAGCCGCGCGGCCGAACAGTTGCATATCGCCCAGCCGCCATTGAGCCGGCAGATCCGCACGCTCGAAGAGGAACTCGGCGCGGAACTGCTGCACCGGGGGTCGCGTCCGCTGCGTCTCACGCCGGCCGGACGGTTCTTCCAGATCCAGGCGCAGCAGATGCTCGATCGCATGTCGGAAGTGCAAGCCGCAACCGCGCGCATCGCGGGCGGCAGACGCACCTGGTACGCGATCGGGTTTGCGCCCTCCACGCTGTACGGCAAGCTGCCCGACGTGATCCGGAAATTCCGTGAGGAACAGCCGACGGTCGACCTGAGCCTGTACGAGATGACGACGGTGCAGCAGGTGGAGGGTCTCAAGGCGGGCCGCATCGACATGGGTTTCGGCCGGCTCAACTTCGATGACGATGACGTCGTCGGCGAACTGGTTCGTGAGGAGCCGGTGATGGTGGCGTTGCCCGCGAACCATCGCCTGGTCAAGCACAAGACGATCAGCCTGGCCAAGCTGGCGACGGAGCCGCTCCTGCTGTATCCCGCGAAGCCGCGGCCGAGCTATGCCGACCAGGTGCTGGAGATGTTCCAGTCGCGCGGCCTGAAGCCCGTGATCGCGCTGGAATCGAACGAGGTGCAAACCGCCATCGGCCTCGTGGTCGCAGGCCTCGGGTATGCACTGGTGCCGCAGTCGGTGCAGAACCTGCACCGCGACGGCGTGCTCTACCTGCCCTTGGGCGACGCAGGCGTGACCACGCCGGTGATCATGAACCGCCGCCGAAGCGACGAATCTGAGTTGACGACCTACCTGGCCGAGATGGTCCGGTCATTGCCGACTTCCGTGCGCAGCATGGCCAGGCGGGCGGAATAGGAAGGTTCAGTCGGTCGCCGCGTCCAGCCCACGCTGGATGCGAGCTTTCAATGCGAGCAGCACAGGAGCGAGCTCGCGCACCATCTGCGCGAATGGTTCAGCCGTGGACAGGCTCACGTTCAGCGCATAGTGCGAGCCCTTGAACGCCAAAGGCGTGGCCACCGCGACGACCTCGGGCTGCCATGCGGCCGCGCAGTAGCCTTGTTCTTCCACCGCGCGAATCGCCTCCGACAGTGCTGGCCCGAGTTGCGTCCATTGCGCACGCCGCAGCCGGCGGAAGTGAGCCAGCAGGGCCTTGCGCCGCCCTTCCGGAGCGCTCGCGAGATAGGCCCGCCCGAGGGAGGTCAGCTCCATCGGCACGCGTTGCCCCGAGACGACCGTTCGCAGCGACGGCCGCCGGTTGTAGCGGATGGATTCCAGATAGACCATCTCATCCCGATCGGGAGCGGCCAGTCCCACGTTGATGCGTTCCCCCTGGGAGGCGGCGCGCATGTGCGGTGCTGCGATGGCGAGCGCGGTGGAGCCGCTCCGCATCGCGTGCGCCAGGCTGAGCACTGCGGGCGCGAGGCTGTAGGCGCGCGTGCGCGGCTCCACTTGGAGGTAGCCCATGCCGACCAGCGTCTGCGCCAGCCGGCTCACGGTGGAGCGCGACAGGCCCGTTCGCTCGGCGAGTTCCGCGTTGCCGAGCAGTTCCGAACCGGGCCGGAACGATCGAAGTATCTCGATGCCTCGCTCGAGCGACCTGTTGGACGGAGAGCGGCCGGGGTTCTCGGGTCTGAGGGACTGCGCGGACCTGGACGACATGCGGCAAGTCTAGCCAGTTCCACTGGATGGAATTGGTGGGATGCCAATCGGCCCAGGACTTCCTAAGCTTCGTCCATGGTGACTCCGGCCCGTGAGCACCAGATCACGACAGCCCATTTGCCCGCGCGGCAGGAGACAACCCATGACCCTTCCCCTTCGTTCATTTCTGCGGCGCTTGTCCGGCTGCCTGGCCGCAACCGCGTTGGCGGCCTCCTCCGCCGCCCTCGCGGCGTTTCCGGACAGGCCCGTGAAGCTGGTCGTTCCCTTCGCGCCGGGCGGCGGCACCGATGCCATCGCTCGCGCGCTGGGCGTGGGAATGTCGCAGGCGCTGGGTCAATCGGTCATCGTCGACAACAAGCCCGGCGCGGGCACCATCATTGGCAGCGATGCCGTGGCCAAGAGCCCACCCGACGGCTATTCGGTGCTGGTCTCGACCTTTGCGCATGCGGTCAATCCGAGCCTCATGGCGAAGCTCCCCTACGACACGCAGAAGGCTTTCGCGCCTGTTGTCCTGCTCGCACGCGGCCCCAACGTTCTCGTGGTGCGCGCGGACAGTTCCTACAAGTCGGTGGCGGATGTCGTCGCCGCAGCGCGCGCAAAGCCGGGCGCGTTGTCCTACGCGTCGCAAGGCAACGGCACCTCGGCGCATCTTGCGGGCGAGATGTTCACCAACCTGGCGAAGGTGCAGCTCACGCATGTTCCCTACAAGGGCGCGGGCCCCGCCTTGACCGATCTGCTCGGCGGGCAGGTGGACATGATGTTCGCTACCGCCGCCGCGGCTTCCTCGCAGGTCGCCGCCGGCAAGCTGCGCGCCATCGGCGTCACCACGCCGGGCCGAGCGCAGGCCCTGAAGGATGTGCCCGCCATCTCGGAGACCGTTCCGGGCTACGCGGTCGAAAGCTGGTATGGCCTCTTCGTCCCGGCGGGCACGCCGACGGAGGTGATCGGCAGGTTGAACGCAGCCGCGAAGAAGGCCACGGAGAGCGCCCAGTTTCGCAAGATGCTCGAACCGGAAGGCCTCACCGTCAGCGCCGGCTCCTCGGCCGAGTTGGGCGACTTCGTTCAAACCGAGACTGCCCGCTGGTCGCGCATCGTCAAGGAAAACAACGTGAAGGCCGATTGAGGCCGAGTTCAAGACTGAAAAGGATGGACCCCATGACTGATTCACTGATCCAACTGCAGGTCGAGAGCGGCGTCGCGACGCTTGCCCTGAACCGCCCGGACAAGCGCAACGCAATGAGCGACGAGATGCGCGGCGAATTCATCATCGCTCTGGAGCGCATCGCCGCCGACAAGCGCATCAGGGCCTTGGTGCTCACGGGCGCAGGCAAGGGCTTCTGCGCCGGGGGCGACATTGCGGGCATGGAGCGCCGCATGAGCGCCCCCACCGGCGAGATCGCGTTCAACGGCTGGCACCGGCAGCAGCGCGTGCACCATGCGCAGATGCTGCTGCACACGATGCCCAAGCCCGTGATTGCCGCGGTGAACGGCGCCGCCTCCGGACTCGGCGCGGATACCGCCCTGGCCTGCGACTTCATCATCGCCAGCGAGTGGGCCAGCTTCACCTGGTCATACATTCACCGGGGCATCGTTCCCGATGGCGGCGGCATGTACTTCCTGCCGCGCCGCGTGGGCTTGCCGAAGGCCAAGGAACTGATCTTTACCGGTCGCAAGGTCGACGTCGACGAGGCGCTGGCCCTGGGCGTCGTGGACCGGAAGACCACCGCAGACCGGCTGCTTCCCGACGCCCAGGCGTGGGCCGCGGAACTGAGCAAGGGCTCTGCGACGGCGCTCGCCCTTTCCAAGGCCATCCTCGACCAGACCTTCGAGTTGCCGGCCCAGCAGGTCTTTGCCCAGGGGAGCCAGGCGCAGGGCATCTGCTACACGAGCACCGAGCACCGCGAGTCGGTGCAGGCCTTTCTGGCCAAGGCTGCGGTGAAGGGATGACGGCCATGGAAGCACTCACACGTTTGCTCCAGCCTCGCAGCGTCGCCGTGATCGGCGCCTCGGGCGATCCGGCCAAGACGGCCGGCCGTCCCGTGTCGTACCTGCTGAAGCATGGCTTCGCCGGCTCGATCTATCCAGTCAACCCCAAGCTCGATCGCATCGGGGAACTGGCTTGCTACCGCGATGTGGATTCGCTGCCCGAGGTGCCCGACGTGGGCATCGTGCTCCTCGGTGCCGAACGGGCGCACCTCGCCGTTCGTGATCTGGCCCGGCGTGGCGCAGCCGCGGCCATCGTGCTGGCGAGCGGCTACACCGAGACTGGCGAGGAAGGCGCGCGGCGCCAGCAGCAACTGATGGAAGCCGCCGGACGCATGCGCATCCTGGGTCCCAACACGATCGGCTTGGTGAACCTGACTGACGGCATCGTGCTCTCGGCCAGTGGCGCCCTGGAGATGGAGCACTTCCATGCAGGTGCCATTGGCGTCGTGTCGCAGAGCGGAGGCATCCTCGGCGCGTTGCTGTCGCGTGCGTCCGCCAGGGGCATCGGTCTGTCCAAGCTGGTTTCGACCAGCAACGAGATGGACCTCGAACTGGCTGATTTCGTCGATGCCTTGGTCGACGATCCAGCGACCCAAGTGATCGCGCTGTACATCGAGGCGATCCGCCATCCGGAGAAGTTCCGTGAGGCCGCGCTCAAGGCAGCGCGGGCCGGGAAGCCCATCGTCGCGTTCAAGATCGGGCGCTCCGAAGCCGGCGCCAGGGCCGCGGTGTCGCACACCGGTGCGCTCGCCGGTGCGGACCGCATGTACGACGCCTTGTTCCGCCATACCGGCGTGATCCGCGCAACGACGTTCGGCGACCTGCTGGACATATCTGCCGCACTCGCCACGCGCCGCGTGCTGCGGGGCAGGCGAGTGGCCATCCTGACCTCGACCGGGGGTGCCGGCACCCTGGTGTCCGACAGCCTGGGCGTTTCCGGCTTCGAGACTCCGGCACCCGATGCAGCGACTGCCGAAGCCTTGCGGGCCTTGCAGAGCGGTGAGCATGCCGCGCTGGATCGCAATCCCATCGATGTCACGCTCGCAGGCCTGCAACCGGACCTCTTGCGCGGCGCTATCAGGACCTTGCTGGCCAGTCCGGCTTACGACGCCTTGGTCATCATCGTCGGGTCATCGGGTGTCGGCAGGCCCGAGCTGATGGCCGGCGCCATCGCGGAGTGCCTGCCCTTCTCCGACAAGCCCGTGCTGGCCTACGTCAGTCCACATGCGCCCGAGGCCGCTACGCTGCTCACCCAGCATGGCGTGCCTGCGTTCGTTGCCGCTGAAAGCTGTACGGCGGCCCTTGCGGGCATGCTGCAGTCGAGCCAGGAAAGGCCGGTCGACGAAGACTCCGTCGCAGTGGAACAGGAGGCGCTCCGGGATCTCCCCGTGGGCTCGCTGGACGAGGCGCAGGCGAAGCAATTGTTCGCGCGCTTCGGCGTGCCCTGCGCGCGCGAGTTGGTCGTGCACGATGCAGACGAAGCTGAGCGCGCGGCGCGTGAACTTGGGGGCCGCGTGGTCCTGAAGATCCTCTCCAGCGAGATCACGCACAAGAGCGATGTGGGTGGCGTGGCAGTCAACGTCACGGCGGACCAGATTGCGGCGCGACTCGGTGCGATGGCGAGTGAGGTGGAGCGCAACACCGGAGTGCGCCCCACTCGCTTCCTGGTGCAGGAGATGGTGAGCGGAGGAACCGAGTTGATTCTCGGCATGCACCGCGATCCGCTCGGCACCGCGATTCTTCTCGGAATGGGCGGCGTCACCGCCGAACTGTTCAAGGACACGACGATGCGCCTGCTCCCGCGGGAAGGCGGCCTTGGCAGGAACGACGCATTGAACATGGCCCGCGAACTCAGGACGTGGCCGCTGCTCGACGGCTTCCGCGGCCGGCCCAAGGCCGACGTCGAAGCGCTGGTCGATGCCATCGTCGCCTTTTCCCGCATGGCCGCGCAGTTGAAAGATCAGTTGGTTGAAGCAGAGATCAATCCCGTCTTCGTCCTGCCGCAAGGTCTCGGGGTCCGGGCTGCCGACGGTGTGGCCGAGTTGCGTTGAATCCCAGGCCGCTTCAGACTTCCACGACCGCGCCATGGCCTGCCTGTTCCGGGCCAGCGCAACTTCCGGGGTCCCGGGCGAGGGAGGCGGCGTGCTCGAGGCTGACGCCGTTGGCGAGCGGGTCGGCATGCCGATGCGCCAGACGCCATCCGCTCCCGTCGCGGCGATAGACCAAGGTGACGCGCAGCGACCACGCCTGCGCCGGCAAACCGCCGACCTCGACATGTGCTCGTTCTATCGTCGCAAGAACCACCATGTCGGTCGAAGCGTATGACTGGACGAGTTCCTGCGTCAACGAACCGTTCCTGAAGAATCGCCCGATTTCCTCCCAGCGTTCGCTCGTGATTTGCGGGCCGTGCGTCGGCGTTCCTCCGAACGGGGACATCAGCGTGTAGTCGTCGGAGTGGGGGACCAATTCGAGGTACCGGCGAATGTCCCCGCGCATGAGGGCTGCGTTGGCCTGCTGAGATTGCCGGACGAGTTCGGCGACTTCGGCTGGGAGATCCGGATGTTGCGTGGCGTGCATAGGGGTCGCTCCTGAGCAGGTTTGTCGGGACGATCGCACTCCCAGGCTCCTGAATCAAGTGATACGATTTCAGCGATATGCTGAACGAGATTGATCTCGCGCGCGCCGACCTCAACCTGCTGGTGCTCTTCGAGGTGGTCCTGGAGACTCGACACGTCGGCCGGGCGGCCGAACGACTGAGCCTGTCGCCCTCGGCGATCAGTCATGGCCTCGGCAGGCTGCGCCGGCTGCTCAACGACCCGCTCTTTCTCAAGACGCCGAAAGGCGTCGTGCCCACGGCCCGCGCAGCCGAATTGGCCGCTCCCATCCGGGACGTCCTGGCACGCGTCAGAAGCGTGATCTCGACCGCGGAGAAGTTCGATCCCGCGACGTCGAGCCGCCGTTTCACGATCGGCGCACCCGACGGGGCTTCAGCGGTGTTCCTGCCGCCGCTTCTGGCCGTCTTGCGCGAGAGCGCTCCCGGCATCGGCATCAGCGTGCGCCAGTTGCTTCCCGCGCAAGGGGAAACGTCGCCCGATCATGCGTGGCGCGCCGCGTTCGCGGACCTGGAGGCGCGCGCGATGGACATCGCCATCATCCCCACGGACGATGCCCCGACGCGTTTCGCCGAGAGGGTTCTCTACGAAGAGGACTTCGTCATCGCGATGCGCGCCGGCCATTCGTTCGCAGCCAGGCCGACCGTCGACCGGTACCTCGCGTTGCAGCATCTTCTCGTGTCGCATACCGGAGATGCCTTCGGTTTCGTCGACCGGATGCTGGCAGAGCAGGGGCTTTCGCGACGCATCGCGCTGACCGTTCCGAACTTCATGTTTGCCCTCGCCGTCATCGCCGAGACGGATCTGGTCGCCGCCTTGCCGAGGGCATTCGTCGCAGCGCATGGAGCGCGATTCGGCGTCGTTGCCGTGGAAGCGCCAATGCGGCTGAATCGCTTCCGGATTCGAGCCGTTGCACCCAAGGTGGCCTTGCAAGACGAGGGGCTGGCTTGGCTCTTCAACGTGATCGGGACACGCCCCCCTGGCTTCAGGGTCACTCCGACACGCACTCCAGCGAGAAGAGCGGCACGTCGGATTGCCGGCTGAGCCACACGCCGCCTCCGATCTCCTTGAACTGCCGGGTCAACCCGCGGCGGTACGCCTCGGCGCGGTGGCGAAAGAGCTGCGGGTCGGTCAGGTCTTCGTCCACGATGTCGCGTTCGTAGTCCTCGCGCGTGACGACCTCCACGTAGAGCGCACCCTGGCTCAACGCCCCGAGGTTGCGCAGCGCAAGTTTCAGGTCCGCCGGGCTCAGGTAGGCCAGCACACCCTGGCAGATGAGGAAGTCGAACGGCTGCCGGGCCCGATAGTCCACGACCGAACCGCGCTCCCATCCGTAGCGTCCGCACAGGTACTCGCTGAATTCCACGCCGTGAAAGCTGGCTTGCGGGAAATGCCGCGCCACGATATCGCGCCACAACCCGACGCCGCAGCCTACGTCCAGCACCCGACGCACGGGTACGCGCAGGTATTTCAGATAGGCGCAGACAAAGGCGCCCAGGCGTTCGATGTGCTGCGGGTCCGCCACCTTGGTCTTCTTGTCGAAGTAATAGCGCTGATAGTAGGACTCGTCGAAAGCGGCGGCACTGACTGATTCCATGTGTGGATCCTTTTCAACTGGCCCGGCAACCGAAAGCATGCGTCCGTGACAAATTGCACTAGGGCAAAACTGTATCGAAATGTGTAATGCGAGCGCACCATCTCATATCCCACCACAACAAGGAGACCTTCGTGCGTATTGCAGTTGCCAGCCTCGCCATCGCTCTGACCATGCTCGGCGGTTGCGCCACACCACCGCCGATGGCCTCGAAGGACGTCTCGACCGTGAAGCTTGCCAATGGCATCCTGGTCAACGAAAAGGGTCTCACGCTCTATACCTTCGACAAGGACGCACCCAACAGCGGCCGCTCCGTCTGCAACGGCGACTGCGCCGTCAAGTGGCCGCCGGTCATGGCCGCCGATGGCGCGAAGCCGAGCGGCGGCCTTTCGATCGTCACCCGGGACGACGGTCGCAAGCAGTGGGCGTTCAAGGGTCAACCGCTTTACACCTGGCCCGAGGACCAGGAACCCGGCGACGTCTACGGCGACAACTACAACAAGGTCTGGCACGTCATCAAGACGAGTCAGCTCTGAGCATGGGAACGCCTCCTCGCTTGCGTGTTCCGCGCTTGCGCAGCAGCGCCATTGCATTGGCAGGTGCGCTTGCCTGCGCGCTGTGCGCTGCGACGCCGCTCCAGGTGAGCGTCCTCGACAAGGACGGCCAGCCTGTCGTGGATGCGGTCGTCGTCGTGGCCACCGCATCGAAGGCCAGCCCCGCCAGGCCGCTGCCCAGGGAAGTGACGATCAGCCAGGAAAAGATGCGCTTCGTACCGGCGGTGAGCCTGGTCGCTGTCGGCGCCAAGGCGCGCTTCGTGAACAACGACCCGTGGGAGCATCACGTGCGCGCGTCCGCCGCCGGTGTCATGCAGTTCGACGCCGGGCCGGCCGGCGGCTTCGAGCTGATGATCGCCGCGAAGCCCGAAGGCAAGCCCGGCAAGGTCGCCGACGCCACTTTCGAAAAGGCCGGCGCCGTGCTGCTCGGCTGCCATCTGCACAACTCGATGCGCGGGCATGTCTACGTGAGCGACTCGCCCTGGGCGGCGCTGACGGGAATGGATGGGCTGGCGACCATCGACGTGCCGGAAGGCGCGGCGTCGGTCAAGGTGTGGCACGCGGACCAGCTCATCGACATCGCGCCGCTGCAGGTGATGCTCGGCGACGCGCCTGCGAAAGCGACGCTTCAGCTCAATGTCGTTCCACGGCGCAAACGAATCTGAGGCGCGAAGGAGGACCGGGAGCGACCGCCTATGAAGCAGGCCGCAACAGCGCTACAAACTCCGCCGCCGCGGGGGACAGGCTGTGCGCGCGTCGCGTGATCAGGTAGATGGGCGGCACGCGTATCGGTAGCTTCACCGGCAGGACGCACAGCACGCCCAGCCTGGCATAGTGGGCCGCCTGCGACGCCGGCATCACGGCGGCCATGTCTGAATGTTCCAGGAGCGCGGTCATCGCGATCGGCGACGCCGTCTCGGTGACACGCAACCGTTGCTGGATGCCGGCCTCGCGCAGCGCCGCCTCGAAGCGCCCACGCTGCGGCGAACCCGGCGGCTGCAACAGCCAGGGCCAATCGACCAGCTCGCGCAGCGTCACCGACTTGCGCTTGAGCAGCGGATGCGTCTTGCGCACCACCACGACCTGGGGCTCCCCGAGCAGCAACACGCAATCGAAAGCCTCGGCGCTGTGATCCTCGGTGAGTCGACCCAGCATCAGGTCGACCTCGCCGCGCGCCAACTGGCGCAGCATCACGTCGCTGGTGTCGACCACCACGCTGACAGCCACGCGTTCGTGCTTCTGCTGGTAGGCCACCAGAGTGGGCGCCAGCAGTTCCGGCACTGCACCCGGAACGCTTCCCACGCGCAGCGCGCCACTGAGGCCGGAACGCAGCGCTTCGACCTCTTCGCACACTGCGCCGAAGTCGGTGAGCACCCAGCGGGCGTGGCGCACCAGCGCCTCGCCGTAGGGCGTTGGCGTCATCCCGCGCGCCACGCGGGTGAATAGCGGTACGGCGAAGGTGTCTTCGAGCTGTTGCAGCAGCTTGGTCGCCGCGGGCTGGCTGACGCTCATCGCCGCCGCCGCCCGGCCCAGGTTCCGGTGCTGGTCGAGCAGCGCAAGGAGCACCCATTGACGCGTGCGCAGGCGCAACAGCAGGCGCCAGGGCGGAAGATCGACGGAAGGTTGAGCCATATACAGATGTATATGAATTCTTCAGGAATATCGATTGGATTGGAATGGCAAACATCCCTAAGCTGCGTCCGTCAGCCTGGAAGAAAAAACGGAGACACGCCCCATGACATTCCGCCCCCTGCTGTGCCGCGCAGTCAGCGCCATGGCCGCCTTGCTGTTGGTCGCGGCGCCGCCCGCGGCCTCCGCGCAGACTGCCTATCCGGACAAGCCCCTGCGCATCATGGTCGGCGCCTCCCCCGGTGGCGGGACCGACATCCTCGCGCGCCTGCTCGCCGACAAGTTCGGCGCCGCGCTGAAGCAACCTGTCGTCGTCGAGAACCGGCCCGGCGCGTCGAACACCATCGCGGCCGAACTCACCGCACGCGCCGCAGGCGATGGCAGCACGCTGCTCCTGGCCACCAACACGGGTCAAGCGGTCGCGCCTCACCTGCTCAAGCTCAAGTACGACCCTCTCAAGGACCTGCAGCCGGTCGGCCTTGTGGCGGTGATGCCGAATGTCCTGGTCGTGCCTTCGACCTCGCCCTACCAGAACGTCGGAGAACTGATCGCAGCGATGCGCGCCAGGCCGGGCTCTTTCAAGTACGCGTCCTCGGGCATCGGGAGCACGCAGCACGTGGGCGGTGAAGCCTTCGCACTGGCCACGGGCACCAAGGCCATCCATGTGCCGTACCGAGGCAGTTCGCAGGCGCACATCGACATCATCGGCGGGCAGGTGGAGATGATGTTCGACAGCACCTCCTCGGCCATGCAGCAGATCAAGGCCGGCAAGTTGCGCCCGCTCGCCGTCGCCGCCGCAAAGCGCACACCGGAACTGCCCGAGGTCCCGACGCTCGCGGAAGCCGGCGTCTCCGGCGCGGACGTCAACACCTGGTACGGCCTCTTTGTCACCGCCGGCACGCCGCGCGCAGCCGTGGAGCGACTCAACGCCGAGCTTGCGCAAAGCTTGCGATCGGCCGACGTGCAGGAGCGCATCAAGGCGCTCGGCGGCGAGATCTCGGCCACGAGCATCGAGGCCTTTGCAGAGATGAACCGCAATGAGTTCGAGCGCTACGGCAAGCTGGTCAGGGACACGGGCATGCGTGCCGAGTGACTTCGAAGAACAAGGAAAGGAATCCGATGAAACCCAGAATCGCAGTGCTGCCCGGCGACCCGAGCGGCATCGGTCCCGAGATGACGGTAAAGCTGCTCGCGCGCGCACCCAACATCGATGCGGCCGATTTGCTGATCGTCGCGGACCCGCTGGTGCTCGAAAGCGGCCAACGCATCGCCGGCGGCGCCACGCTCGATCCCCTTCGAATCCAGAGTCTCGACGCGCTGCGATTCGAGCCCGGCCGGCCGAGCCTCTTGGCGCAGGACACGATGGGCGGGCGTCCGCCGGTGCTCGGCGAATCGAACGTGCATTCCGGCGTGGCTTCCTTCGAGGCGATGCAACTGGCCACCGAGGCCGTTCGCCGGGGCCTGGTCGACGGCATCGTCTTCGCGCCGCTCAACAAGCATTCGCTGCGCCTCGGCGGCTTGCAGCATGAGGACGAACTGCGCTACATGCAGGAGCGATTTCGCGTACCGGGCTTCGTCTGCGAATTCAACATCACCGGCAGCCTCTGGACCTCGCGCGTCACCTCGCATGTGCCGCTGAAGGATGTCGCGGCCCTCATCACCGGCGACGCCGTGAAGGACGCGGTGCACATCATTCGCGACGCCCTCGTCAGTGCCGGCGTCCGGGCACCGCGCATCGCGGTGTCGGGCCTCAATCCGCATGCGGGCGACGGCGGCTCCATCGGCAGCGAAGAGATCGAGATCATCGCGCCGGCCGTCCGCGAGCTGCAGGCGCAAGGGATCGACGCCCGTGGCCCCTACTCGCCCGACACCGTCTTCATCGGCGCGCGCCGAGGCGACTTCGATGCTGTCGTCTCGATGTATCACGACCAGGGCCAGATCGCGATGAAACTCATGGGCTTCGAACAGGGCGTGACGCTGCATGGCGGTCTGCCAGTGCCGGTGGCGACCTCGGCGAGCGGCAGCGCCTTCGACATCGCGGGCCAGGGCGTAGCGAAGATCGAGGGCTTGCAACACGCTTTCGACTTGTGCGTGCGAATGGCGCGCGAAAGGAAGGCGCCGACAGCTCGGGCGACCTGAATCGCGGCTTGTGGCCGTCGCCGCTGGTGCGGGGAGCAGGGTATCGCGCTGCCCTGGGCCCCTGTAGGCCGGACGCTTCACGAGGTATCGGCTGTTTCTGGCATGGCAGCGAAGGGCGTGGCGGGCATCCTCGCCGTGCCTTTCATCCTTACTGCCGGAGACCCTCGACCATGCCCCGCCACGCCGCCTGCTTCATCGCATCCACCCTTGCTGCTTCATGTGCCCTGATGCTGTCGGGTTGCGGCGGTGGTGGCAGCGGCGGCAGCAACGCCATGGCCCTGGCCGTCGCCGGGGCCACTGAGACTCCAGCGCGCGGCACCGCGCTCACGGCCGCACCCGACCGCGTCATCCGCTTGTCGGCAGACGAATTCAAGAGCCTGATCGGAACCGTTTCCACCGGCGAGCAACTCCTGCGCGCCGCGGGCGACCCCAAGTGCGGCATCGACGTGCGCTATCTGCAATACCAGACGGTCGGCGCACAGGGTGAATCGGTCCCGGCCAGCGCCGCCATCATGCTGCCCTCCGGCACGGACCCCGCATGCAACGGCCCGCGCCCCCTGGTGCTCTACGGGCACGGCACTGCGACAGAGCGCAACTACGACATCTCCAACCTCAGCAATACCAACCAGCCGGCCGGTGCGGAAGGCGTGGTCGTGGCGGCCATGTTCGCGGCGCAGGGCTACATCGTGGTGGCACCCAACTACGCGGGCTACGACAAGTCGTCCCTGCCCTATCACCCCTTCCTGAATGCCGACCAGCAGGGCAAGGAGATGATCGACGCGCTCAAGGCGGCGCGCTCGACGCTGGCCGCGCTGTCGGCGGTGGACGGCGGCGCATTGCTGGTCACCGGCTATTCGGAAGGCGGCTACGCTGCGTTGGCGGCGCATCGCGAGATGCAGGCAACCGGCATGTCGGTGACGGCGTCCGCCCCCATGTCCGCGCCGTCGGCGATCAGCCTGCTGATCGACTATTCCGCTGCCGGCTCACCGGAACTCGGCAGCACCGTCTTCTTTCCGATGCTCACGACCAGTTGGCAGAAGCAGTTCGGCAACGTGTACACAGCCCCGAGCGACATCTACGAAGACAAGTACGCATCCGGCATCGACACACTGCTGCCGAGCTACCTGTCGAGCGACGAGCTGTTGTCGTCGGGCAAGCTGCCGAAGTACGCATTCTTTCCGGCAGACGCCACGCCCGGCCCGCTGAACGCCAGCGTCGCCATCAACTACGGCGCGGACAACCTGGTGCGCCAGAGTTACCTGACGACCTGGTTCAATGACGTCAAGGCCAACCCCTGCCCTGGCAACGCGCTGCCGGCGACACCGGCGTCGCTCAACACGACATCGCCGCTCGGCTGCGCACCCACGACCGGCCTGCGCAAGGCGGCGGTGGCCAACGACCTGCGCAACTGGCTGCCGACGCGGCCCGTGCTGATGTGCGGCGGCGCGAATGATCCGACGGTGAACTTCACCAGCAGCCTTGCGACGTCAGGCTACTTCCGCGCGCGCGGCATGCCCGCTTCGTCGATGACCGTGGTCGATCTGGAGACGACGGATGTGAACGATGCCTATGCGGCAGCACGCGCAGGCTTTGCGCAGGCCAAGGCGCAAGAGCGGGCCGGCGCATCCGGGACCGACGCCGCCAAGGACCAGGCCGTGGCCCTCGCCTACCACGGTCAGCTGGTGCCGGCTTATTGCATGCAATCGGCACGGGTCTTCTTCGAGGGCGTCCTCGCCGCTGGGAGTTGACGCAATCACCGGGACTTGGCGACTACGAAAGCCCCGCTCGCGATTGCGACTCAGGAGCGTGCGCTCCTGAGCCGCTCAGCGGGAATGCCTAGCCGCCCTGCTCGCCGGCGGCGCGGATTTCCACGCGACGGTTCGGCTCGAAGCAGGCGATGAGCGCCGTGCGGTTCCTGGCCTTGCCCTGGGCCCTGCAATCGGCTTCAGTGACCTTCAGCTCCGAGAAACTGCGGCCTTCGGTCTGGATGATGTTGGCCGGCACGCCTTGGCTCACCAGGTAGTCACGCACGGAGTTGGCCCGTGCCAGCGACAGGCGCTGGTTGAACTCGAAGGTGCCTATCGGGTCCGTGTGGCCGACGATGGCGATCGAGCGCAGCCGGATGTTCGAGGCCTTGAGTTCTGCGAGCGTGTTGTCGATGCGAGTGCGCCCGGCAGGCGTCAAGTCCGACTTGGCGAACGCGAACGTGCCGTCGGCCTTGAGCTCGAAGTTTCGCGTCGCCGGGGGCGGTGGTGGTGGCGGCGGCGGCACCACGGCCGGCGCCGCCGGTGGCGGGGCTGGCCGCGCCACTTGGGGTGCAGGCCCGAAGGGAATCTGCAGGCCC
>NZ_JASZYF010000001.1 GCF_030317115.1 Variovorax gracilis | reverse complement strand
GGTGACGGACATCATGGGCGAGATCACGGCGGCGAGCCAGGAGCAGACCTCGGGCATCGAGCAGATCAACCAGGCGATCACGCAGATGGACCAGGTGACGCAGCAGAACGCGGCACTGGTGGAAGAAGCGGCTGCCGCGGCCGCATCGCTGCAGGAGCAGGCCGGCAGCCTCGTGGACGCGGTCAGCATCTTCAGGCTCGGCGGCGATGACGCTTCGCCGGCGCGGATCACGTCGCTGGCGGCTGCGCGCCCGCAAGCGTCGAAGGCGCGCACCGGATCGAGCGTTCGGCGCGGGAAAAACGTCCCGCGCCTGGCCGTGGCCCAGGGCGCCACGCATGAATAGTTGCAATTAGACGGAAACAGGGAGTGATGTCGATGGAATCGAGTGGCTTGAAGAACCGTGAAGGGCGCGCGCCGGCCTTCGTCTCGCTCGCGCGGACCTTGAGCCTGCGCGCCGGGGTGGCGATCTTCGGAATGACGTTGCTGCTCCTGGGCGCGTTCTACGCCCTGGCGTCCTCGCAGCGGCAGAGTGCCGCGGCGCAGTATGCCAACGCGAAGGCGGAGGCCATCGCGCGCTCCCTCGACATCTTCGACCAGACCATGCAGTCGACCGCGGAAAGCGCCTTCGGCGTATTCCGGCGGCAGTTCGCATCGGCCTTCCAGCTCGATGAACCGGCCGGCTGGGTATTGACCAGCAACGGATCGCCGATCGACAGCACGACCACCGCCGAGGTCGATGGCTTCGCGCGGGATTTCCCCGGCGCCAATGCGACGGTGTTCGTGGCGCAGGACGAGGATTTCCGCCGTATCACCACCTCGGTCAAGAAGGAGAACGGAGAGCGCGCCGTCGGGACCCTGCTCGACCGCAAGAGCGCCGCCTACCCGGTGTTGCGCCAGGGCAAGCGCTTCGTCGGCCGCGTCACGCTGTTCGGCAAGCCCTACATCACGGTTTACGACCCGGTGCGCGATGCGTCCGGCCGCGTCGTGGCGGTGCTCTACATCGGCCTCGACATCTCGCGGCAGCAGGCCTCGCTCGGCGAAGCGGTGAACCAGACCCGGATCTTCGACAACGGCGGTCTCTACGTCGTCAACCCGAAGGGGGCCGAGGCGACGCTGGTGCTGCATCCGACGGCCGCCGGCAAGAAGCTGGCTGAAATCCTGCCGGGGCAGGAGGCCGACTGGCTGCAGCGCCTGAAGGGCGAAGACGCGCTCTGGATCGATCGTGCACCGGCCGTGCTCGTGCCAGGCAGCAACGGGGAACGCCGTGCGTCTGTCGCCAGGAGCGAGGCGACCGGCTGGCTGGTCGTGGCGGAGGTGCCCGCCTCCGACGTGCTCGGCGGCCTGTATCGGCAACTGGCCTGGCTCGGCGGATGCATCGCGCTCGCCGCCTTGGCGCTGGGGCTTGGGCTGGTCATGTTCATTCGCCGCACGGTGAGGCCGCTCAGCCTCTTGGGCGCGCATGTCGAAGTCATTGGCGGCGGCGACCTGTCAAAGCAGCTCCTGTCGGACCGCCGAGACGAAATGGGCGTGATCACGCGCGCGGTGGAAGCCATGCGCGAAAGTCTGGCCCAGGTGGTCGGCCAGGTGCGTGAAGGTACCTACACCATCGCCACCGCGTCGGGGCAGATCGCCAGCGGCAACCAGGATCTGTCGTCACGCACCGAGGAGCAGGCAAGCTCGCTGGAGCAGACGGCCGCGTCGATGGAAGAACTCACCAGCACGGTGAAGCAGAACGCGGACAACGCGCGTCAGGCCAACCAGTTGGCGGTGTCGGCGTCCGAAGTGGCGGTGAAGGGCGGTAGCGTGGTCAGCCAGGTGGTGGACACCATGGGCTCGATCAATGCGTCGTCGCGCAAGATCGTGGACATCATCGGGGTGATCGACGGCATCGCCTTCCAGACCAACATCCTGGCGCTGAACGCGGCGGTCGAAGCTGCGCGCGCCGGCGAGCAAGGCCGTGGCTTTGCCGTGGTTGCCTCCGAAGTCCGCAGCCTGGCCCAGCGCTCGGCCGCCGCAGCCAAGGAGATCAAGACGCTGATCGGCGACTCGGTGGAAAAGGTCGAGGAAGGCAGCAAGCAGGTGGCCGAAGCGGGCAAGACGATGGAAGAGATCGTCGACAGCGTGAAGCGGGTGACGGACATCATGGGCGAGATCACGGCGGCGAGCCAGGAGCAGACCTCGGGCATCGAGCAGATCAACCAGGCGATCACGCAGATGGACCAGGTGACGCAGCAGAACGCCGCGCTGGTCGAGGAAGCCTCTGCCGCCGCGCAATCGCTGCAAGAGCAGGCCGGCGGCCTCTCGCAGGTCGTGAGCGTCTTCCGGCTGCGCGGCTAGGGACGCGGCCCTCAACTTTGTGCACCTGCTGCCGATATAGAACACAAGCAGGCATCGACACGATGCCGCACCCAACACCCCCTACAGGTAAAGCCACATGTCAGGAAACTTGTTCTTCACGGGCCTGAGCGGTCTCGGCGTCGCGCGGACCGCGCTCGTGACCACAGCCCACAACACGGCCAATGTGTACACCGCAGGCTACAGCCGCCAGGTGGCACAGGTCTCGACCAACCCGGCGATCAGCTCGGGTTCCGGCTACATCGGCAGCGGTGCGCGCGTCACCACGGTCACGCGCAGCTACGACCGCTACCTCACCGCGCAGCTCGCCTCGGCCCAGTCGGCTTCGGCGGCGCTGGCCTCCTACGGCACCGAAATCAACCGCATCGATTCGCTCCTGGCCGACAAGACCGCCGGCCTGAGCCCGCTCATGCAGAACTTCTTCACGGCAGTGCAGGGGGTTGCCAACACGCCGGCAGACTCGGCGGCGCGCCAGCAGCTCATCAGCTCGGCGCAATCGTTGTCGAGCAAGTTCCGATCGACCGACCAGTACCTCACCGACCTCAACGAGTCGGTCAATGAGCAGATCTCGGGCAGTGTCGAGCAGATCAACACCTACGCCAGCAAGATCGCCAGCCTCAACCAGCAGATCAGCATGATGAGCGCCGTCGCCGGCGGCCAGCCGCCCAACGACCTGCTGGACCAGCGCGACCAGCTCGTCAGCGAACTGGGCCAGATCGTCGACGTCAAGGTGCTGGAGCAGGACAACGGCAAGTACAACGTCTTCATCGGCAGCGGCCAGTCCCTTGTCGTGGGCGACCGGGCCGCCTCGATGAAGGCCGTCCCGTCCGCACCCGATCCGACGCGCACCGCGGTGGCGCTCGTGGGGCTCGCCGGCAACGTGTCGGAACTCAAGGACAACGTCCTCAACGGTGGTTCGCTCGGCGGCCTGATGACCTTCCGCACCGAGACGCTCATCCCGACGCAGAACGCGATCGGCCGCCTCTCGATCTCGCTCGCCAGCGCGTTCAACGACCAGCACAACCTGGGCGTCGACCTGAATGGGGCGCTCGGCCAGGACTTCTTCACGGTGGCCAAGCCGGGCATCTTCTCGAACGCGAAGAACACCGGCACGTGGCCCGTCAGCGCGGCGGTGACCGATGCCAGCCAGCTCACGACCAGCGACTATTCGATCGAGGTGTCGGGAGGCACGCCGAAGTACACCGTGACGCGGCTGTCCGACAAGCAGGTGTTCAGCATCAATGCCGACTCCGACTTTCCCGTCACGCTCGACGGAGTGACCCTTTCCACCGGCGGACTCGGGGCCACGCCCGGCGACACCTTCCTGCTCCAGCCGACGCGCACCGGCGCGCGCGACATGGATGTGGCGGTTCTCGACCCTGCCAAGGTGGCCGCAGGCTCCCCGATCATCACCGGCAACACCGCTGGCAACCAGGGCAGCGGGGCCATCAGCACCGCGACGATCGGTTCGGGCTACCCCGCATCGCCGCTGGCCGCGAACGTGACCTTGAGCTACGACGGCGCGACCAACTCGTTGTCGGGCTTCCCTGCGACCTCCGCCATCACCGTGACCCTGGCCGACGGTACCGTCAACAACTACGCGGCCGGTGCACCCGTGCCCTACACCGCAGGCGCCAAGATCAGCTTCGACGGCATCACCGTCAGCCTCGGCGGCGCCCCGGCGACGGGCGACACTTTCACCATCGGCAAGAACACCGGCGGCGTGTCCGACCCCGCCAATGCGCTGCTGCTCGGCGCACTGCAGCGCAAGGCCACGATGGGCGGCGGAACCACCACCTTCAACGGCGCGTATTCGCAACTGGTGAGCCAGGTCGGCAACCGCGCCATGGAGATCAAGGTCGCGAGCAAGACGCAGGACAGCGTGACCGGACAGATCAAGGCGAGCCAGCAGTCGATCTCCGGCGTCAACCAGGACGAGGAGACCGCCAACCTGCTCATGTTCCAGCAGATGTACCAGGCCAATGCCAAGGTGATCCAGACCGCTTCGACCATCTTCGACGCGATCCTCGGCATCCGCAGCTGACCTTAACCAGACCGAATTCAAGGAGCCGTGATGCGCATCAGCACCAGTTCATTCTTCGAGCAGAGCATCAGCGCGATGGGCCTGCAGCAGCAAAACCTGTTCCAGGTGCAGCAGAAGCTGTCAGCCGGAACCAAGTTCCTCACCGCCGGTGACGACCCGGTGGGCGCGGCGCGGGCGCTCGGTGTCAGCCAGACGCTGGCCGAGTCGGCCCAGTACGCGACGAGCCGAGACCGCGCGATGCTGTCGCTCACGCGGGAAGAAACCGCGCTCGATGGCGCGACGTCCATCCTGCAGAACATCAAGACGCTGACGGTGCAGGCAGGCAACGGCACGCTGTCGGACGCCGACCGTGCCGCGCTGGCCACCACCATCCAGAGCAACCTCGACCAGCTCGTGGGCCTCGCCAACTCCGACGACGGCAACGGCCAGTTCCTGTTCGCCGGCTACAAGAGCGCCAACGCGCCTTTCGTGGTGCAGTCCGGCGGGGGCATCCAGTACCTGGGCGACCAGGGGCAGCGCCTCATGCAGGTCGACGTCGCGCGTCAGATCCCGACCTCCGACGATGGCCGCTCGGTGTTCCAGTCGGTGCAGGGCGGGGCGGGCTATGTGACCTCGGGCGGTGCCGCCAACGCGGGCTCGGGCGTGTTCAGCTCCGTCGGCGTGGTCGATGCCACCCATCCGAGCTTCGGCAAGGACTTCCAGATCAGCTTCGATGCGGCCGGCAACTACTCGGTCACCACCAACGACACCCCGCCCGTCGTGGCAGCGGCCGGCGCGTTCGTCGCGGGTGAGCCGATCTCCTTCGGCGGCCTGCAGATCAGCGTCACCGGCACGCCGGCGGCCGGCGACAGCTTCAACGTCACGACGGCCAAGAACGCCGGCACCGACGTCTTTGCCTCGATCAGCGAACTGGTCACCGCGCTGCGCACGCCGCTGACCGGCACCGGCGCGGAGGGCAAGGCGAAGCTGCTCAACGCGTTGAGCACGGCCAACGTCAAGGTGACCAATGCCCATGACAACGTGCTCACGATCAAGTCGTCCGTGGGTTCGCGCATGAACGAACTCGACGCACTCGACGACAGCGGCGCATCGCGCGACCTGATGGACAAGAGCTATCTCTCGGCCATCGAGGACCTCGACCCCGTCGCGGCGATCTCGGAGTTCTACCAGCGGCAGTCGTCTCTGCAGGCGACCCAGCTCACCTTCACGAAGCTGAACTCGATCGCATTGTTCAACTACCTGTAAGCCTGCAAGGGTCCGGGTGCATGCATCGGCGTCCCGTCTGCGAGAACGCCGAGGCTTGAGAATGTGCGGCATGCGCTTTTTCGTTTCTTGGGCCCTCGCGCTTCTGTGCGGATGCGTCGCGCCGGGTGCAGGCGCCGCGCCGGCGGACAACCCCAACCCGAGCTGGGGCGCCATCGCGTCCCAGGCGGGGTGGTACGGCTACTCGTACAACCACGCTTCGCGCAGCGCGGCGGAACGTGCGGCGCGTGCGCAATGCGATCGCGCGGCGCGTCGCGCGGGCACGTGCGAGGTGCGCGCCTATTTCGATCGCTCCTGCGGCGCCCTGGCGGCCGGCAACTATGGCGAATGGGGCACGGCCATCGCTCCCACCGCAAAGGCTGCAGGCGCCGCCGCCATCGGCCAGTGCGACCTCCATCTGCCCACCGAGCCTTGCAAGATCGTGGTCAGCGTCTGCTCGCCGCCTTGACCGCAAGACATGGGCCGACTGTGGTTCAGTCGGGTAGTCTGTCGTCATGGACTCACTGATCGCGGCCTCCGCGCGCGCGCTCGCTGCCGGCGATGCCCTCGGTGCCCTCAAGCGCGTCGCCCTGCGCGAAGATCCGCCCGCCCTGGCGCTGCGCGGTATCGCCATGGCCCAGCTCGGCGAGCATCCCCGTGCCCGCGAGCTCCTGCGGCGGGCCGCCAGGGCCTTCGGCGCGCACGAGGAACTGTCCCGTGCCCGCTGCGTCGTCGCCGAGGCGGAGGTGGCCCTGGCCATGCGCGACCTGGGCGGCTCGTCACGCTCGCTGGCGGCGGCCGAGGCCACGCTGGAGGCGCACGCCGATCGCGCCAATGCATTGCAGGCGCGGTTGATCGCGGCGCGCCGGCTCCTGCTGCTCGGCCGTCTCGACGAAGCCGGAGCCGCGTTGTCCGGTCTCGATGCAGCCAGCCTGCCGCCGGCGCTGTCGGCCGTGGCCGAGTTGAGCGCGGCCGAGCTGGCGCTGCGCTCGCTGCGCACCGGCCCGGCGCAAGCGGCGCTCGGCCGCGCGCACGAGGCGGCCCATCGCGCCCGCGTGCCGGCGCTCCTGGCCGAGGTGGCGGAGGCGCGGGCTACCTTCGACCGTCCCGCCGCCCGCTGCCTTTCCGCCGACGGCGAGCAGGAGCTGCGCCTCGACGAGGTCGCAGCGCTCCTGGTCTCGGACACGCTGGTGATCGACGCCTGCCGTCGCGGGCTGCATGCCGGTAACGCGTGGCTGTCGTTGGCGCGCCGGCCGGTGCTGTTCGTGCTGATGCGCGCGCTCGCCGAAGGGTGGCCCGGCGACGTCGATCGCGAAGCCCTGATCGAATGCGCGTTCCGGACACGCGATCCGGACGACACGCACCGGGCACGCCTGCGGGTCGAGATCGGACGCCTGCGTGCGCTCGCCAAGCCGCTCGCGCACATCGAGGCCACTGCCCGAGGCTTCGTGCTTCGACCGGGCGGCGGGCGCCGCGTCGCCGTGCTGGCGCCGCCCATCGATGGCGAGCAGGCGTCGTTGCTGGCGCTGCTCACCGATGGCGCGGCCTGGTCGACCTCTGCCCTGGCGCTGGCACTGGGGGCGAGCCAGCGCACCGTCCAGCGCGCGCTCGCCGAGCTGGAGGCCGACGGACGTGTGCGATCCATCGGGCGGGCACGGGCGCAGCGCTGGCTGTCGCCGCCGCTGGCGGGATTCACGACGATCTTGTTACTCCCCGCTTCGCTGCCGATTGAATAGAGTTGGTTCGCGGGCCAATCCGAGGCTCGAGACGCCCTGAAGGAGCCAACGATGACCAGCAAGACACCAGACCGACCCGAGGCGAAGCCGCGTGCCGCCGAGATCGTCCGAGAATACGGCCCGTTCGACGGCGCCGATCGCATCCATGGCGTGACCCATGACGGGCAAAGGGTCTGGGCCGCCACTGGAGCCCGGTTGGTCGCCTTCGATCCCGGCAGCGGAGAGCCCACGCGCTCGCTCGACCTTGCATGCGACGCGGGAACCGCCTTCGACGGCACGCACCTCTACCAGATCGCCGAAGCACGCATCGACAAGATCGATCCCGCCACCGGAAAGGTGCTGGCGTCGATCCCGGCTCCCGGCCACGGGTCCGACTCCGGGCTCACCTGGGCCGAGGGCAGCTTGTGGGTGGGGGAGTACCGCGATCGCAAGATCCACCAGATCGATCCCGACACCGGTGCGGTCCGGCGCACCATCGAGTCCAACCGCTTCGTCACCGGCGTGACCTGGGTCGACGGCGAGCTGTGGCACGCGACCTGGGAAGCGGACGAGAGCGAGATCCGCCGCGTCAACCCCGAGAGCGGTGCGGTGCTCGAGCGGCTCGAAATGCCGGCGGGCATCGGCATCAGCGGACTGGAATCCGACGGGGGAGACCTGTTCTATTGCGGCGGCGGCCACAGCGGCAAGGTCCGCGCCGTTCGTCGGCCCAAGGCCGGAGCCTGAGCGCACACCACACGAGGAGCACACCATGAACACCGCCATGGCCGAAGCCGGCACCGTGAACCATCCCGTCGTGCCGTTGGACCGTTGGGTCGCCGAGCGCAAGGTGCTGCTGGCGCGCGAGAAGGAAGTGACTCGCCTGCACGACCAGATTGCCCGCGAGCGCCGCGCGCTGCCGTGGGTGCGCATCGAGAAGGACTACGTGTTCGACACGCCCGAGGGCTGGCGCACGCTCGGCCATCTGTTCGAAGGCCGACGGCAGTTGCTGGTGCAGCACTTCATGCTCGGCCCGGGGTGGGAGGAGGGATGCAAGAGCTGCTCGTACATGGCCGATCACGTCGACGGCATGCAGGTGCATCTGGAGCATCGCGACGTCACGCTGATGGCCGTCTCGCGCGCGCCGCTTTCCGAGATCGAGGCCTTTCGCCGCCGCATGGGCTGGCGCTTCAAGTGGGTGTCCTCGTACGGGACCGACTTCAACCACGACTTCGGCGTGAGCTTCACGAAGGACGAGCTGGCCAGGGACGAGGTCTACTACAACTTCGACATGCAGCCGTTCCCGAGCGAGGAAGCGCCGGGCGTCAGCGTCTTCTACAGGAACGATGCGGGCGAAGTCTTCCGCACTTACTCGACCTACGGCCGGGGCGTGGAAGCGATGATGGGCACCTACAGCCTGCTCGATCTCACGCCCAACGGCCGCAACGAAAGCAATCCGCTCTACGCCATGGACTGGGTGCGGCATCACGACCGCTACGAGCGGGCACCCATCGAGAAGCGCACGCCCAAGGCGGTCGGCGGCTGCTGCCGCTGAACTCCCTCCGCAACCCTTCAAGAGTGGGGGAAAGTTAAGCATTTGGTGCTACATTTTCTCCTCTTGAAGCGGTGACCAAAGCCCATTTCTCAAGGGCGGAAAGATCCGACTTCTTCGCGCGACACGTTGATGGGTGAGCGATAGAACGGAGACAGGCCATGGCGATCAACATTGAAGCCCCGGAAGAGATATTCAGGCGCTGCGCAACGGCCGCCACGCTGATCAGGCCCGGCGATTCGCTGCCCATGCGCCTGCGCGATTTCGGGATGCTGGTCGCCGACGAGTGCGCGGACGCGGTCCGGGGATACAAGGACGCCAGCCAGCGGGACGCTGCGGACGCGATCAAGGAAGTCTTCGGCGAGTAGCCGGTCCTCGGCACGCGGTGCCGACCCGGGCTTGTGCGCTACCAGGTCACGCCGTAGTAATCGTTGACGCGGCGGTTGTAGTCGGTCGTGTAATCCGGTACCTGCTCCTGCGTGTAGCGCGGCGCTCCCTCCAGGACGTTCTTGTCCAGCGGCACGACATAGCCGTCCATGGACGTGTCGTACTTCAGCATGTTCCAGGGAAGCGGATAGCGGTCCGTGCCCAAGCCGAGAAAGCCGCCGAATTCGAGGACGGCGTAACGGACCTGGCCGGACATCTTGTCGATCATGAGGTCGTCGATCGACCCCAGCTTGTCGCCGGCCTGGTTGTACACGGCGGTGGCTTCCACTCGTTCGGACGAGATCACGTTGCTGGTTGATTCGGTGGTCATTGAATGCTCCTTTGTGGAATGGCTGACAACTCTGTATCGCATCGCGAGCACGCCCACGTGATCAGGACGGATGCCGCCGGGATGTAGGCCTGCGCTCGCCCATCTCGCACTGGCGGCTATGCCGGGCTGTTCGGCGCGGGTCGCAGCAGGCCGCTCGCGGCGCGGGCGCCGAGAGTCATCTCCGTCATCCAGGACACCAGCAGCATGCCGTAGGCCTGCCGGCTTCGTTCGTCCGACAGCGCATGGTCCGCGCCCGCGATACAGCGGTAGGTCACCGACTTGACATGCTTGAAGGCCGCAAGGTAGCTTTCGATCACCGGATGCGGCACCGTCTTGTCGTGCTCCGATTCGACGATGAGCGCATCGCCGCGGAACTGCGAGCAGGCGGCCAGCGCACGGTTTTCCGGCGGCGCGACGAGCGACCTGCGGTACTCCGCGAGGTCGCTGCGGCTCAGGCTGCCCTTGGGCACCTCCCACTCCTCGTCGCGGTAGAGGGCCGGAACGCGGAGCGCCAGCCAGCGAACCGGCCGGAGCGTCGTGGCGATGGCCGCCAGGTAGCCGCCGTAGCTGCTGCCGACGATCGCGATCGACTCCGGGTCCACGGTCGGATGGTGGACCAGCACGTCATAGGCCGCGAGCACGTCTCGCAGGTTCTCTTCCCGGCTGACCGATTGCCGCTGTGCAGCATGGCGGGCGTGGCCGCGCAGGTCGAAGGTGAGGCAGACGCAGCCCAGGGCGGCGATTTCATGGGCACGCGCCTTGTATTGCTCCTGGCTGCCGTCCCAGCCGTGCACGAGCAGCACGCCCGGCACGGCGTTGGATGCCGCCACCAGCGTGCCGTCGATGTGCTGCCCGTCGACGGCGATGTCGACCTGCTTATGTCGCGTCGGCATGCGCTTCCACAAAGCTGTACTTGGTCAGCCGGCCCACCTCCGGGTCATGCCCGCTGTAGTTGACGCAGGCCCCCGGCGGCAGCTCCGTTTCGCCGAAGACCTCGAAGCAGGAAGCGCGCACCAGCGAGCGCTCAGGCTGGGACTTGAAGACCTCCAGCGCCGCCACTTCCGCGCCGGTCGCGCCACCCACGCGCCAGGATTGTTCCAGCACGCCGGAGCACCACTGCCCCGTATCGTCAGGGCCCTGAGCCACGTCGTAGTTGATGCGCGATGCCATGAATCCAGGATAGCTCTCGACCACCGCGGCGTGATAGACCGCGGCCTGTTCGATGGCCAGGCGCAGCGATGGTTCGAGCTGCATCGCGTTGAGCGCGTCGAAGCCACCGCGCACTGCGGTCAGGTCGGACCCGCCGTAGACGCAGTGGCCGCGATGATTGCGCGTGAGTCGCTGCAGGCCGTAGTAGCTCATCGTCAGCGCGCCGACCTTCACCTGGCCGATGCTGAGCGTGCGGGGGTCACGGAGGTTGCGTTCGAGGACCACGCCATCGGTATCCATGTGGGGCACGCCGGCAAGGGTACGGTCCAGCGATGCCGCGTCCTGCACGACGGTCTGGCCGTTGCCGCCGGTGGCGCGCACCGGCTTCACGCGCACGGCGCCGTCGCGCAGGAGCGCCCGGCCCGCTGTGCGCGCGTCGTCCTCGCTGAAGGCCGAATAGCCGGGCAGCACGCACTTGGCGACTCGCGGTGCAAAGGACTCCACCCAATCCCGCGGGCACGCGGCGCCCTGATCGTGCAGCGCGTGGCTGATGGCCTTGGTCGCAACATAGGCAAATGGCACGGCGCCGCCGAAGAAATCGCTCTCGCTGCGGATGCCGATCGCCTGCGCGCGATGGCTCTCCACCGTATCGCTCGGAATGAAGTACAGCGGCCCCGAGGGCGGCGGACGACGGCTCACAGGGCCGAAATACTGCATGCCCAGCAGTCCGGAGATGCGCTCGGCCAAGGCGCGGCGCGTGATCAGTTCATGCTCGCTGCAATAGTTGGCAGGGTCGATGACCCATTCCATGACGTAGCCGGCCTGGCCGGTTCGTGGGACGTCGATGGAGTCGAATGAAGGGGCCTCGTTCTGCAAGAGTGACATTTCGGGGACCTCCTGGAAGGGTTTCAATTCGAATTTTGCGAAGCTAGGTGAAGGCGGGCGTGTGCGTACCGCAACGCCTCCTGCGGAGTCATGGTGCGTTCGATCTCGGCCAGTTCCATGCGCTCGTCGTCATGCGCCACCCACTCGAAGAGGTGGGAGGGCGGCATGTCGTCCAGAGTCTCCTTGTCGCTCCACGATGCCAGGCGCTTCGGTGCGCTCGCCAGGAGCAACCGAAGGAACAGGGCGCGCTCCAGCCGCACCGCCGACCTTTCATCGGGGGCGAGGGCATGGTCGAGGAATTCCAGCTCCCGGGTGTAGGCCACGATGCGGCGCTGGTAGTCGAAGCGCTCGGGGCCGCCTGCCCTGGACAGGCGGATGCACTCGCACTGGATGCGCGCGAACGCCGCAGCTTGAAGAAGGCGAAGGATCTGTCGAGGTGCAGCGCCCATGATGGCGGGCATCTCAACGCCATCCCCGTCGGGCTGGCGTAGGACGAACGATCACGAGAAGGCGAGAGCGCTTCCCGGATACGCCCGGTTCAATCTGTGTCTTGAGTCGTCAACTCGAAATCATGTGTTTCCAGCAGCACCGGCCGCCTGCCGATGCGGTGGAGTTCCATGGCCCGCTCGTCGATCAGGATCGCGTTCCGGGCATAGGCCGCGACCAGACTGTCGCCACCGTCCCTTGCTCCGAAAAGGTCGCGCAGCGGGTCTTCGCTGATCTCCGCAATGACTCTTGCGCCGTCATCCGCGTGGATTGCAAACCTCACGGTCGCCGTATCGAAACAATAAATTGCTTCCGCCATTTCTCTTGTCTCCGTCGTGTGTCGCACCCGTCTAAATACGCCTGTGGCCGCGATAGTCCGGCAGCGGTATTCGATGCCGCACGTAGGGCGATTCCTACGGACCCGTTGCGGGGTTCAGGGAGCGTCGCGCGCGACGAGCGCTGCACCCGGAAATGCGCGAAGCACGGGCGCCAGGGCAAGCCGATGGCCGGTGATGGCGTGTGACGCGCCGGTGAGGCAATCCTCGAACTGCCACGCGTCTCGGCCCACGGGCAGCAGGACTTCGGTGTCGCCCCAGGCGGCGGAAAGGGGAAGCTGTCTGCCGCCGTCCCTGTCGAGGGTGGCGAACAGCCGCACGACAAGGACCACGAGCATGCGACCGTGATGTCGCCGCATGAAGGCCAGCACGTGCCGCTCGTGCTCGCCCCTCACTTCAAGCGGCTCGTAGCTGCCGTCGCGGAACAGCTCGGGGTCCTCCCGGCGAAGCGCGAGCAAGCGGCCGATGACCCAGAGCTTGGCGCGGCCGTCTGGCGCCGAGGCGGCGAGCCCGGACACCGTTGCCTCCAGATCGGGCGCGGAGGCAAGCGCCTGCAGTTCCTGAAGCCGTTGCAGGCGCAGGTCGTAGTCGACGGCACGGCGGTTGTCGGGGTCCACGAGGCTGCGGTCGATGAGTTCGCAGCCCTGGTAGATGTCCGGCACGCCCGGCGAGCCGTACTTGAGCAGCGTCAGGCTGATGCCATTGAGCGCCCCGTAGTGGTCCACGCGAGCGGCGGCACGCTGCAGTTCCGGCAAGACCGGCCCGGCGGGTGCGAGCACACCTCGCACGAAATGCTCCAGCGCTTCCTCGTACGCGGCATCGGGGCGAATCCAGCTCGTCCCGGCCTTGCCTTCGCGCGCGGCCTTCAGCATGTAGTCGACGATGCGGCTCACGTAAGCTTCGTGCGCCGCCGGGCCTTCGTCGGAGGCCGCCATCGTGCCGAGCAATGTCTGGTAGAGCAGGTACTCGTGCGAAGCCGCCACCGTGCCGCGCAACGGGGCATTCAGCGCGCGCCAGCGCCGCAACGCCAGCCGCCAGAGCCCAGGGCGTTCCGACAGCACGTCGATGCGCAGCCGCACGTCCTCCGAGCGCTTGTTGTCGTGCGTGGACGTCGCCAGCATCGTGTGCGGCCATCGGCGCTGCCTGTCGCCCGATGCCTCGTGGAACTCCGCGCGGGTCATACCGACGCGGTCCGGCTCGCCGCCCACTTCGTTAAGCGAGCTCAAGGGGAAGTAGCGGTAGAAGGCCGTGTCCTCCACCCCCTTGGCCGCGACGGGCGCGCTGAACTGCTGGAAGCGGCGCGCGAAGGCCACGGCGTCCCGAGCCGTCTCCGGGCCGGCGTCGGCCGGGGGCTGGCCGAGAAGCGCCGAGCGCACGAAGTCGAAGACGGTGGCATCGGGCAGCTTCAGCCGCTCGCGCGCCGCGTCGATCGCCTGCTCGACGTAGTGGACGTCCTGCGGGCTTGCTTCCCCGGTGTTGTAGGTGCGATAGACGGTGAAGCAGGCCGCCACGGTCGCGATCACTTCGCGCAGCGTGTTGAGCGTGTAGTCGCGGGTGCGGCGATTGCTCTTGGCGATGCCCAGCAAGGCGATGGCGAGCACTTCGAGATCCGACGCCAGCGTTCCGCCCGCGACTTCGCGTTTCGCGCCGTAGACCACCTCATCGAAGCGCTCCGTCATGCCGGTGAAGACGCGCCAGATCCTTTCGAGGTGGCGCGCCGAGCGATGCTCGACGAGCACGGCGTTGGCGACGTTGGCGAAGCGATAGCCGGTGGTGCCGTGCACGGCCCACGAGACTGGCACGTCCTCGTGCGGCGCGGCGATCTTCTCCGCCACGACGTACAGCGGCCGTTCGGGGCGTCCGTGAATATCGACCGACCGCGGGAGCTTGCCCAGCCGCGCGCAGAAGCCGTCCTGCAGGCGGTCGAAGTACTGCGCCGGGTCCTGCAGGCCGTCGGGATGATCGATGCGCAGGCCATCGACCGAGCCGCGCGCGGCCAGTTCCAGTGCCAGCGCGTGGGTCGCCTCGAACACGTCCTTGCGCTCGGTGCGCAGCGCCGCGAGTTCGTTGACGTCGAAGAAGCGGCGGTAGTTGATCTCGTCGGCGGCCGTGCGCCAGTAGGCGAGTCGATAGGCCTGCACCTCCAGCAGATCGTGCAGCGCGTTGCGGTGCGCGGGCGCGTTCAGCGCCCCGGCGGCTTCTGCGAGGCCGTGCGCGGCCGCGGGCCGCTCGGCGGCCAGCGCGGCGAGCTGGGACTTGAAGCGCTGCCTTTCTCCTTCGCCAGCCGCCCATGCTTCGTCACTGCCGTGCTGCCCGGCGGGCATGCCATGGAGCGCGGCCGCCATGTCGGCCAGCCGGCGCTTCGCTTCATCGTCGCCCGCTGAGGCTGCGGCGTGATCCAGGAGAGCGGACCAGGTCTTCACGGACAACGGAAAAAGATGGTCGAAGTAGCGGACCGCGAACTCGCCCGCATCCGACTTCCACTGCACTTGCAACTCGCCACGCTCCAGCACGTTGCCATAGTGGTCGCCGAGCACCGGCAGCAGCACCTTGCCGGAGAGTCCCGGCGTCGGCGAGCGCCACTGGATGTCGAAGTGCATCGCGTGCCGGGACGCCATGCCGTTCTCCAGCACGTCCATCCACCAGCGGTTGTCGGTGCCGAGCACGCCCATGTGGTTGGGCACCAGGTCGATGAGCTGGCTCATGCCGTGCTGCTTGAGCGCGCGTGTGAAGCGCTCGAAGGCGGGAATTCCGCCCAGCTCGGGATTGACCTCGTCGTGCGAGACCACGTCGTAGCCATGCATGCTGCCCGGCCGCGCACGGTGGATCGGGGAGCAGTACACGTGGCTGATGCCCAGGGTCGCGAGATACGGGACGATGCGCACCGCGTCGTCGAAGCCGAAGCCGCTGTGGAACTGGAGGCGGTAGGTGGCGCGAGGCACGCGCGAAAGCCGGCCGCTGCCGGCCCGGGCCTCCGCCTGTGCGGCTGCATGCGGCCGGACGCGGGCCAGCGCGGCGCAGACCTGCTGCATCGTCTCGTCGCGCCACAGCACTTCCACGGGCTGCGTGTACTTGCGTCGCCAGTTCGGGTGCTGCACGGTGGTGCCCGGGAGGTTGGGTTGCTCGACCTCGCCGAGCGCGTCCTCGAGCTGGACCATCATGACCTTCGAGGGAGCGGCCGCCAGATAGCCGTGCACGGCGGCGATGGCCGGAGCGTCGAGCGATGCCTGCGCCGGATCGAGATGCACTGGCCGATGCTGCCGGCCCATCGCTTCCGCCAGCAGCCGGCGCTCGCCATGGCGCTCGCGAAGCTGCCCTTCGAAAGCCCCCGCGTCCGCGATCAGGCCGAGACCCTGGCGCGTTTGCAGGTCGCGTGCCGTCCACCATCCGGCCAGCGTCGCCAGGTCGTGGGTGCTGACTGCCGCGACGGCTTCGCGCGGGTAGTCGGCCGGCGAGCGAAAGCCGCCGTCACCGTTGCGCTCGAAGTACAGCAAGCGGTACGACAGCACGCCGAAGCGGCGCAGCGTCTCGCGCATCGTCTCGGGCACGGTGCCCAGGTCCTCGCCGATCACCAGGCAGCGGTGGCGTTGGCTTTCCACTGCCAGGATCGCGAACAGCTCGTCGACCGGGTAGTGCACGTAGGCACCGTCGCGCGGTGTGCCGTCGGCGGGAATCCAGAAGAGCCGCATCAGCATCATCACGTGGTCGATGCGGATCGCGCCAGCGCCGCGCATGTTGGCCCGCAGCGACTCGATGAAGACCGCGTACTGCGACTCGCGCAGCCGGTCGGGGCGAAGCGGCGGCAGGCCCCAGTCCTGGCCTTCGAGGTTGAAGGCGTCCGGCGGTGCGCCGACGCGGGCATCCAGCGCAAAACTCCTACGGTGGCGCCAGGCATCCGAACCCGCGCGATCCACCGACACCGCCAGGTCCAGGTAGAGGCCGAGGCCCATGCCCAGGGCGGCGCAGCGCGCGCCCGCCGCTTCGAGCTGACGCGCCGCCTGCCATTGGAGATATTCGAAGTAGCCGACGCGCTCCGCGTGGTCGTGCGCGAAATGCCGCACGGCCGGAGACGCCGGATCGCGGAAATCCGGTGGCCAGGTGGGCCAGCCCCAGACGCCCGGGTCGGCCTCGTGGAAGTGCGCCTGCAGCGCTTCGAAGAGGGCATGCCGGTGCAGCGCCTCGTCGCCCTGCTCGCGAAATCGGACGAAGGCGCGGACCTCGGGGTCGGCCTCGTCCCGCTCGCGGAAGCGTCGGTACAGGAGATCGAGCACCTCATGCTTGGCCGCCGCCACTCCGGCATGGTCCAGCAGTGTTTCGGAGCGCAGCCTGGACAGCCTCGCCTGGAAGCGGGTGGAGTGCACGCGCTCCTGTGCCGGCGCGCAGTCGACGTAGTCCTGCACCGCCTCGACATCGATGTAGAGGATGTTGAGCTGTGCGCGTGACGAGGGGCTGTACGGACTCGCATGCGCCGGGTTGTGCGGGAAGAGCGCATGCAGTGGATTGAGCCCGACCACGTCCGCGCCCTGGCGGGCGGCATGCTCGACGAAGTCGGCCAGGTCGGTGAAATCGCCGATGCCCCAGTTGCGGGCCGAGCGGAGCCCGTGGAGCTGCAGCGTGAACCCCCAGACCCGCGCATCGCCTTCGAGCACGGAGGGCTGGTGGCAGTGGGACGGCGCGCAGACGACGAGGGTTTCGCCGGGCAGGGTCACGATGCTCAACCGGTGGTAGCCCTGGGGCAGCGGCAGGGCGAGGGGAAGGTGGTAGAGCGCGTAGTCTTCCCCGTCGATTCGTGTGCGCTGAGCGAGGTGGAGCCGGGCGGTCTCGACGGCGCCTTCATGGAATGTGCCGCTTTCATCGACCAGGCGCCACTTGAAGTGCGCTATCCGTGCAGGCAGGCGGAGGTCGACGGAGAACGACTCCGAACCCGTGGCCACCACCTGGACGGGTGGAAGAGGGCGCAGCCATTGTTCGCGCTCGGCAGCCGCCTCGGCCGCCGCGAAGTCAGTGCCGCGCGCCACGAAGCCCGCGTCGAAGAGCAGCGCGGCGAGCGCTTCCATGGTGACGGAGTGCCGATGGCCGAACGCATCGACATACTCGGTGGCGATGCCGTAGCGCGCACTCAGCCGGCGAAGCGCGTCCTCCTCGCTGCCGGACGGCACATCGCGCTCATGCATCCTGCGCCTCTTCGAGCGTGGCGCACACGCCGCCCGGCGGCAGCACGAGCGAAGCGCCGCCGACCTCGCTCGCTTGCGCGCCCATCCTGTGGATGACCCGCCCCGGCGGCCATGCCACCTCGGCCTCGGCCGTGCCGAGGTTGGCCAGCACATGGAGGAAGGCCGGCGAACCCGCGTCGCCGCCGTGCGCCTCGTCGAGTTGCCAGACGATGCGCAGTGCGTCGCCCTCGCACGACCACTGATGGATGCGGGTGCCGGCGCCGAAGCGAGGCACCAGCTCGGCCTGCCGCAACCGGAGCAGGGCGCGCACCTGGCCGAGCACCTCCGCGTGATCGGGCAGGACACGTTCCGATTCGTCGAGCTTCGACGCCGCGAAGGTTGCCTCGCTGTTCGGGTCCGGGATCTGCATCTGCGCCGTGTCGCCGGCGAATGCCGAGAAGCCGCCGAATTCCTCGCGCCGGCCCGCCGTCACCGCCGCCGCCAGCTCGGGTCCGAAATCGCAGAAGTACTGGAAGGGGGTGGAGGCGCCGTATTCCTCGCCCATGAACAGCATCGGCGTGTGCGGCGACATCAGCACGCAGGCACGCGCCGCCATCAGGCGCGCGGGGTCGGCCAGCGCATCGATGCGGTCGCCCTGGGCGCGATTGCCGACCTGGTCATGGGTCTGCAGGAAGGAGACGAAGGCCGCCAGCGGAAGGTGATCGCACGGCTCCCCGCGCGGCTCGCCGCTGCGAAACGCGGAGGGCTGGCCCGTGTAGATGAAGCCCTGCGCCAGCGCCAGCCCGAATTGTTCAAGCGGGCGCTGCGCGTAGTCCGCGTAGTAGCCGTCGCCTTCCCCGGTCAGCAGCACGTGCGCGGCATGGTGCAGATCGTCGTTCCATTGCGCGGTGCCGGCGAGCGGCGATCCCTCCTCGTCGCGCTCCAGCCGGTGGGCCTCGTTCAGGTCGTTCTCCAGCACGACATGCACCTGCCGATGCCGGCCCGGGCCGTGGTGGAGGGCGGCGCAGACCTCCTCGACGATCGGCGGCGTGGACGCGTCGCGGATGGCATGGATGGCATCCATGCGCAACCCGTCGAAGCGGTATTCCTCGACCCAGTACAGCGCGTTGTGCACGAAGAAGTCCTGCACGGTGCGCGAATGCGCACCGTCGAAATTGATCGCGGCGCCCCACGGCGTCTGGTGCGCCGGGTTGAAGAACTGGGGGCAGTAGGCATGCAGGTAGTTGCCTTCGGGGCCGAAGTGGTTGTAGACCACATCGATCAGCACCATCAGCCCCAGCCCGTGCGCCGCGTCGACGAAGGCCTTGAGGTCGGCCGGCGTGCCGTAGCTGGCGTCGGGTGCGAAGGGCAGCACGCCGTCATAGCCCCAGTTGCGGCGGCCGGGAAAGTCGGCGAGCGGCATCAGCTCGATCACGGTGATGCCGAGCGATGCGAGCCAGGGCAGCCGCTGCGCAGCCGCGGCCAGGGTGCCCTCGGGCGTGAAGGCGCCGACGTGCATCTCGTAGATGACGGCTTCCTTCCAGGGACGGCCGGTCCATGCGTCGTCGGTCCATTCGTGGGCGCGCGGGTCGATCACCTCGCTCGGGCCGTGCACGTCGTCGGGATTGAAGCGCGATGCCGGGTCCGGCACCCGAAGGTCGTCGGGCATCCGGTAGCGGTAACGGTCCCCGGCAGCCGCCTCGGCGCTCACGTGCTCGTGCCAGCCTCCATCGCCGCGCTGCATGGACGTCGGCTGCCACGTCCCGCCGTGCAGCCGTTCGAGGACGACCTCCGGCACGTCCGGCGCCCAGATCCGGAAGCGAACGCCGCCGCCTTCGAGCAACTCTGCGCCGAAGGGCATCGAATGGGCGTGCTTCATGGCGCGACGAGGCTGCGGCGCAGCAGCGCCAGCGAGCGGCACTGCAGTGAATAGGTCGACTCGGTGAGCAGCAGCGACAGCGAGTTCTCCCGCGCAGTGTCGACCTGCCGGGTCCAGCGATCGTCGGGGCGCGAGGGCAGGGTGAAGGGCAGCGGCTCGTGGTAGGCGTTGAGCAGCAGCAGGAAATCGTCGTCCTGCAACGATTCACCATGCGGCCCCACGTCGATGATCCCGGTGCCGGAGAACATCATGCCGAGGCAGCGCACGTGCTCGCCCCAGTCCGGCGGCGTCATCTCGTTGCCATCGGGGCGCAGCCAGACCACGTCCTTGATTTCGCCGTCGCCGGCGGGCTGCCCGCGGAAGAAGCTGCGACGCCGGAACGAGGGATGGAGCCGCCGTGTGCGGATCAGCAGGGTGACGAAGTCCCGCAGCGAATCGGCTTCGGGCGAGGGCGTCCAGTCCAGCCACGTCAGTTCGTTGTCCTGGCAATAGACGTTGTTGTTGCCGCGTTGCGTGTGGCCCCGCTCGTCGCCGGCCAGCAGCATCGGCACGCCTTGCGACAGCAGCAGCGTCGCGAGGAAGTTGCGCTTCTGGCGCTCGCGCAGCGCGTTGATCTCGGTGTCGTCCGTCGGCCCTTCTGCGCCGCAGTTCCACGAGAGGTTGTTGTCGTTGCCGTCCCGGTTGTCCTCGCCGTTGGCCTCGTTGTGCTTCTCGTTGTAGGAGACCAGGTCGTGCAGGGTGAAGCCGTCGTGCGCGGTCACGAAGTTGATGCTGGCATGCGGCCCCTTGCCGGACCAGCCGTAGAGATCCTGCGAGCCCGCGAGACGGTGCGCGACTTCGCCTGCCACGCCCGCATCGCCCTTCCACCAGCCGCGGATGCCGTCGCGATAGCGGTCATTCCACTCGGCCCAGCCCGGCGGGAAATTGCCGACCTGGTAGCCGCCGTGGCCCAGATCCCAGGGTTCGGCGATGAGCTTGACGCGGTTGAGCGTCGGGTCCTGGCGGATCGCGTCGAAGAAGCCGCCGAGGTTCTCGACCTTGCCTGCCTCGCGCGCCAGGGCGGAGGCCAGGTCGAAGCGGAAGCCGTCGACGTGCATCTCCTCGGCCCAGTAGCGAAGCGAATCCATGACGAGCTGGAGGGCGCGCGGCTGTTCGAGGTTGACGGTGTTGCCGCAGCCGGTGAAGTCGTCGTAGTAGCGCGGCTGCGCGGCGTTGGCGATGTAGTAGGAAGCGTTGTCCACGCCACGCATGGAGAGCGTGGGGCCGAGGTGGTTGCCCTCGCAGGTGTGGTTGTAGACCACGTCGAGGATCACCTCGATGCCGGCCGAGTGCAGGGTCTTGACCATGGTCTTGAACTCCTTCACCTTGCCCGAGGCGCTGTAGCGTACCTCCGGCGCGAAGTAGCCCAGCGTGTTGTATCCCCAGTAGTTCTGCAGCCCCTTGTCGGCCAGGTGCCTGTCGTTCAGGAAGGCGTGGACCGGCAGCAGCTCCAGCGTGGTCACGCCGAGGCGCTGCAGGTAGTCGATGACGGGGGCGCACCCAAGCGCCGCATAGGTGCCGCGCAGGTGCTCCGGGATGCCGGGATGCCGCATCGTGAAGCCGCGCACGTGCATCTCGTAGATGACCATGTCCTGCCACGGCACCTCGGGACGGCGGTCGTCGCCCCAGGTAAAGGCGGTTTCGAGCACGCGGCCCTTCGGCATGAAGGCGGCGCTGTCGCGGCGGTCGAAGGAAAGATCCTGGCGCTTGCTGCCGACCGAATAGCCGTAGAGCGCATCGCTCCAGCGCAGCTCGCCGATCAGGTCCCTGGCGTAGGGGTCGAGCAACAGCTTGTGCGGATTGAAGCGGTGGCCTTCCTCGGGCTTGTAGCGCCCGTGGATGCGGTAGCCGTAGGCCATGCCGGGGCGCGCTTCGGGCAGGTAGCAGTGCCAGACGTCGTTGGTCCGCTCGCGCAGCGTGATGCGCTGGCGCTCGTGGCGGCCCTTGTCGTCGAACAGGCACAGCTCGGCCTTCTCGGCGTGCTTCGAGAAGATCGCGAAGTTCACGCCCTGGCCATCCCAGGTCGCGCCGAGCGGATAGGGCCGTCCGGGCCAGACGGCGTCCAGCCGGGCGTGGTTGTTGTGTTTGCTCACGGATGCGGCCGATCGCGGTCGGTGCTGCGCGCCGGCCAGGCGGGCACGTGCGGCCGCGCGGCGGGCGGCTGCTCACGCGGGGCCGCGTCGCGCAGGCCGGTGCGCGGGGGCGGCCGTTCCCGGTCGCGCGGCCACCATTCCTCGATGCGCCGCGCGGCCCAGTCCTTGCCCGCGAGTCCGAAGGCCAGCGCCAGCGCGAAGACGATGCCCGCGAGGATGATCAGGAAGCTCTGCCGGACGATGTCGCCTCCGACCTTGATCTGGTCGAGCGCGATCAACACCACGAAGAGCAGGATCGCGTACTGCGCGACCTTGCCGAGCAGCACGGCATCCTGCACACCGGCGTTGCGCCCGTAGGTGATCACCGCATCGCCGACGAACTTGGCGAAGTAGGCGCCGAAGACCAGCACCAGCAGCGCGACGAAGACATTGGGCACGAACCACATCACCCGCCCGAGCAGGTCCGTCACGTAGCTCAGGCCGAGGCCGTTGAAGGCCACCACGAGCGAGATCAGGATCACCAGCCAGTAGGCCAGCGCACCGAAGACGACCGTCGAATCCGACACCATGCCGCCCTGGCGCAGGAAGTTGTCGATGCCCGAGCGCTCGGTGAGCACGTGGAAGTTGATGGCGCGCAGCCCGCGGATCACCGTGAAGCGCACGGCCTTGGCGAGCAGCCAGCCGACGAGCACGACCAGCGCGGCGAAGAGCAGCCGCGGCAACAGGGCGCCGACCTGGAACATGAAGGCGCGCAAGGGCTCGAGATGGATCGAGAAGCTTTCCATGGAGGTTCTCCCGGGATGGCGTGTGCGGTGCCGTCAGCGAACTGCGGTCCGCCTGAGCAGGGCGAGGATGCCCGTCAGTGGAACGGGGGCCCAGTCGATACGGTTGTTCAGCTCGTAGCGCAGTTCGTAGAACGCTTTCTCCAGTTCGAAGAGTTCCAGCAATTGCGTATCGGCCGGCCCTCCCGTCGGCGCCAGGGCCTGGCTGTAGCCGGCGAGGAAGGCGGCGCGCGTCTCGTGCTCCCAGGCTTGCGCGGCGGTGTCCAGGCGCACCAGTTCATCGGCATTCTGCGCCGCGCGGCGCAAGGCGCTCCAGCGTGCATAGTTGAAGGAGCGCAGCATGCCGGCGACGTCGCGCAGCGGCGATTGCTTGGTGCGGCGTTCCTCGATCGGGCGGGCGGGCTCGCCCTCGAAATCGATGATCACGAAGTCGTTGCGGGTCAGCAGCACCTGGCCGAGGTGGTAGTCGCCGTGGAAGCGCGTGCGCCATGTGTTCTTGCCTTCGAGCGGCACGGCGTCGATGAAGCTGTCGATGGCCGCGCTCATGCCGCGCAGGCCGGCGGCATCCTCGCGTGCGCTGGCGGGAAGGCTGGACAGGTCGGCATCGCCCAACTGGCGGAGCGTCGCGACAGCCTCGGCGCGCACGGTCTCGCGGGCGTGGCGCAAGTCGGCCTCGGTCATGGGCTCGGGGTCGAAGGCCGGGTTGCCGGTGCGCAGGCCGAGCGCGTTGTGCAGCTCGGCGGTGCGCGCGCCGAGGATGCGGATCAGCGCGAGGAAGGCGCCGTGCGGGTCGGGGGGCAGGCCGCCGTCGGTGTCGCGCAGTTCGCCCAGCACGCGCTCCAGGTAGGCCAGCGTGTATTCCCATCCGTCGCCCTGGTTCGGCACATAGGCCTGGAGCAGGGCGAGGGTCATGACGGTGCCGTCCGCGCCCACGTATTCGAGCGCGCCTGCGATCGGCACGCCGTGCACGAAGCCGGCGTCCTCGGTCAGGAAGCGGCCCATCTCCAGTTCCGGGTTGACGCCCGCGCGCAGTTGTCGGTAGCCCTTGAGGAACAGCGTCTCGCCGAGCGTCACGACGGTGTTGCTGCTGACCGGGCTCGGCGGGCTCACGGGCAGCTCGTCGATGACCTCGACCGGGAACTCGCGGCCGAGTGCCGTGGGCCGGAAGTGCAGCTGGCCGCGGGCCGTGGGCAGCTTCGTCTCGCGCACGATGGCGCGCACGAAGGCGCGGCAGAAGGGTGCGTCGAAAAAGGCGTCGGCCATCACGCCCACATGCGCCTGCTGTCGCACCTTGGCGATGGCGGCCGGCTGCAGCGCCTTCATGCGGTCCTCGTCGGTGTCTTCCCATGCCAGCGCCAGCGGCATGAAGTAAGTGGCGGGCTCGGGCGGTCCTTTCAGCGAGAGCAGCGGCAGCATCCAGCTATGGCCGTCGATCTCCCAGACCGCGTGGTCGCCCAGTTGCGCGCGGCTGATGTGCGATCCCTTGGTCGCGTACCAGCGCTGCGCCTCGATGTGCGGCGGCAGCGTGTCGGTCTCGAACTGCTTGCTCAGCCGCTCGGCGAAGCCCATGCGCCAGGGCACGACACGGTCCCTGAACATGCTGGTCCAGCCGTCGAAGAGCACGAGCACCGGGCGGTCCAGCAGGGCCACGCCTTCCTGGTGCCAGCTCGGCATCGGCGCCTCGTCGGTGAGCTTGAACCAGTAGAAGCCATGCGAGGTCAGCGTGAGCAGGTAGGGCAGCTCGCCGATGGGCGGGAAGGAGGTTCGACCCAGCATCTCGACCGGCACCCGGCCCTTGAAGGCCGACAGGTCAAGCTCCACCGGCTGCGCAGCCCGCGACAGGTTGAACACTGACAGGATCACGTCGTCGTCGTGCTCGCTCAGGTAGGCGAGGATCTTGCGGTTGCCGGGCTTGAGGAAGGTGCGGCGCCCGCGGCCGAAGGCGCGGCTGGTCTTGCGCACCGCGAGCATGCGGCGTGTCCAGTGCAGCAGCGAGCTCTTGTCGCGCAACTGGGCCTCGACGTTGACGGCCTCGTAGCCGTACATGGCGTCCATGATGGGCTGCAGGTACAGGCGCTGCGGATCGGCGCGCGAGAAGCCGGCGTTGCGGTCGGGGCTCCATTGCATCGGCGTGCGAACGCCGTTGCGGTCGCCGACGAAGACGTTGTCGCCCATGCCGATCTCGTCGCCGTAGTAGATGATCGGCGAGCCGGGCATCGACAGCAGCATGCTGTTCATCAGCTTGATGCGGTCCTTGTCGTTGTCCATCAGCGGTGCCAGGCGGCGGCGGATGCCGAGGTTGATGCGCGCCTGCATGTCCGCCGCGTAGGTGGTGTACATGTAGTCGCGCTCGCGGTTGGTCACCATCTCCAGGGTCAGCTCGTCGTGGTTGCGCAGGAAGATGGCCCACTGGCAGTTCTCGGGGATGTCGGGCGTCTGCTGCATGATCTCGACGATCGGGTCGCGGTCCTCCTGCGCGATCGCCATGTACATGCGCGGCATCAGCGGGAAGTGGTAGGCCATGTGGCATTCGTCGCCTTCGCCGAAATAGCCGCGCACGTCCTCGGGCCACATGTTGGCTTCCGCCAGCAGGAAACGGTTCTTGTAGTTGGCGTCGATGGCGGCGCGCAGCTTCTTGATGACCTCGTGCGTCTCGGGCAGGTTCTCGTTGGTCGTGCCGTCGCGTTCGATCAGGTAGGGAATCGCATCGAGCCGGAAGCCGTCTACGCCCATGTCGAGCCAGAAGCGCATGGTGCGGAACACCGCTTCGAGAACCTGCGGGTTGTCGAAGTTGAGGTCGGGCTGGTGGCTGAAGAAACGGTGCCAGTAGTACGCCTTGGCGACGGGGTCCCAGGTCCAGTTGGACTTCTCGGTGTCCGTGAAGATGATGCGCGTGCCCGAGTACAGCGTGTCGGAGTCGCTCCACACGTAGAAGTCGCGCTCGGGCGAGCCCGGCGGCGCCGCGCGCGCGGCCTGGAACCACGGATGCTCGCTCGATGTGTGGTTGATGACCAGCTCGATGATCACGCGCAGCTCGCGCCGGTGGGCTTCCTTGAGCATCTCGCGGAAGTCGTCGAGCGAGCCGTACTGCTTGTGCACGTCCTCGTACTCGGCAATGTCGTAGCCGTCGTCGCGCAGGGGCGACGGGTAGAAGGGCATCAGCCAGATGGTGTTGACGCCCAGGTCCTTGACGTAGTCGAGCTTGGTCGCCAGGCCCTTGAAGTCCCCCACGCCATCGTCGTTCGAATCCACGAAGGCCTTGACGTTGACCTGGTAGATCACCGCATCGCGGTACCACGTGGGGTCGTGGGAAGTGTCGATCTCGGTGGTTTCGAGCGCGAGTGCGGGCAGGGGAGCGTTCATCGGCACGGCCCTATGCGTAGTAGTCGAAGTCCCGCTCGTCGCGCACGCGCCGGCGCACGGCCATGACGTGGGCAGGCAGGCGGTGCGGATCGAGTTCGATGTAGTGATGGCTGCCGCGCCACATGAAGCGCTGGTCGCTCAGCAGGTCATGCATCTGGAAGGGGCGGTCCGCCGGCACGCCGATCTCGGACGGGTCGAGGTGCAGCCATCCGATCTGGGTGTGGTGCGGATCGAGGTTGACCACCGTGACCACCGCCCGGTCGCCGTCGGGCGACAGCTTCATGTAGGCGATGAGTTGCTCGTTGTCGATGTGCAGGAACTTCAGCGTGTGGTCGGAGTGCAGCGCATCGTTGGAGCGGCGGATGTGGTTGACGCGCGCAATGAAGGGGCGCAGGCCCTGCTCGGCGCTCCAGTCCCAGTGGCGAAGCTGGTATTTCTCGGAATCGAGATACTCCTCGCTCGAAGGTCCGCGCGGCTTGTGCTCCATCAGGTCGAAGGCGGGCCCGTACATGCCGTAGCTCGCCGAAAGCGTGGCCGCGAGCACCAGGCGCGCCTTGTAGACAGGCTCCTCGCCGGTCTGCAGCGCGGCGTGCAGGATGTCGGGCGTGTTGGGCCAGACATTCGGCCGGAAGTACTCCTTGCCGGGGCCCTGCGAGAGTTCCGTGAAGTACTCGGTCAGCTCTTCCTTGGTGTTGCGCCAGGTGAAGTACGTGTACGACTGCGAGTAGCCGAGCTTGGCCAGCCGGTGCATCACCTTGGGCCGCGTGAAGGCTTCCGCCAGGAAGATGACCTCCGGATGCGCCCGCTTCACCTCGGTGATGGCCCATTCCCAGAAGGCGAAGGACTTGGTGTGCGGGTTGTCGACACGGAAGACGGTGATGCCTTCGCCGATCCAGTGGTCCAGCACCGACTTGAGCTCGGCCCAGAGCGCTTGCCAGTCCGTGCTCTCGAAGTTGAAAGGGTAGATGTCCTGATACTTCTTGGGCGGGTTCTCCGCGTACTGCACCGTGTTGTCCGGGCGCCATCGGAACCACTCTGGATGCGCCTTCACATAGGGATGGTCCGGAGCGCACTGGAAGGCAATGTCCATGGCGATGTCGATGCCGAGCTGCGCGGCCGTGCGCACAAGGTGCCGAAAGTCCTCCGGCGTGCCCAGCTCCGGCAGGATGTCCTTGTGCCCGCCCTCGGCCGCGCCGATGGCCCACGGGCTGCCAACGTCGCCGGGCTCGGTGACAAGCGCGTTGTTGCGGCCCTTGCGCTGGAGCCGGCCGATCGGATGGATCGGAGGGAAGTACAGCACGTCGAAGCCCATCGCCGCGACCAGCGGCAGCCGCTTCTCGACGTCGCGGAAGGTGCCGTGCTCTCCCGGCGTGTCGCCGGCCGAACGCGGGAACAGCTCGTACCAGGTGCTGAATCGCGCGCGTTCACGGTCCGCCACCAGGGGAAGCTCCGTGGCGAAGTGCGATTCGAGCCGCCGGTCGGGATGCCGGGCCGCCGTTTCGGCATAGGCTTCGTCGAGCGCCAGTGCCTTGAGGTCGGTCGCGTCCATGGCGGCATCGGCTGCACCTTCTTCGAGCGCGCGTGCCCATCCTGAGAGCGCATCGCTGTCTTCACCGCTCGCCCGTTCGGCGGCCGCCTTGATTTCCTGTGCACCGGTGCGAGCGGCGAGGCGGATGTCGTCCGCATCGACGCGGCGGATCAGTTCGTGGCGCCACGATTCGAAGGTGTCGACCCATGCGGAGACGGTGTAGACGTACCGTCCCGGCACCGGCGGCGTGAACTCGGCGTGCCATTCGTCGTTGTAGCGCAGCTTCATGGGCTGTTCGTGACGACGCTCGCTGCCGTCCTTCCACCAATGGAGCATCACTCGCGGAACATCGTGCCCGTCGGTGAAGACGTGCGCCGTGATGCGCACGGCCTCGCCCGCCACGCGCTTGACTGCGAAGCGTCCGCCGTCCACCACCGGCAGCACCGCATCCACGACGGCGCGACTGCGGCCATCCGGCGCCGGGGCGGCGGGTTCAGGCGTGGCGGTCCTGGAGAAAAGCCGGCTAAGCATCGCCGGCCTTCAGGAAGAGCGTGGACAGCGGCGGCAGCGTCAGGCAGACCGAATGGCGCTGCCCGTGCGAGCGCATCGGCGCGGCCTCGACGGCGCCCAGGTTGCCCCAGCCCGATCCGCCGAAGGTGGCGGCGTCGCTGTTGAGGAGCTCGTGCCACGTTCCGCCTTGGGGCACGCCGACGCAGTAGTTCTGCCGGGGCACCGGCGTCATGTTGCTGACGACCAGCACGGCGTCTCCGGCACGCGAGCGCCGCAGGAATGCCACCACGCTTTGCTCGTGGTCGTTGGGTTCGAGCCATTGGAAGCCGTCGGCGGAGAAATCGAGCTCGTGCAGGGCCGGTTCGGCGCGGTAGAGGCGGTTGAGTTCGCCGACAAGATGCTGTACGCCCCGGTTCTCGTGCGATTCGAGGGCGGCCCAGTCGAGCTGGCCTTCGTGCGTCCACTCGGCACGCTGCGCGAACTCCCCACCCATGAAGAGGAGCTTCTTGCCCGGATGCGCCCACATGTAGGTCAGCAGCGAGCGCAGGTTGGCAAACTGCTGCCACGCGTCGCCCGGCATCTTGTTGATCAGCGAGCCCTTGCCGTAGACCACTTCGTCATGCGAGAGCGGCAGCACGAAGTTCTCGGTGAAGGCGTAGACCATCGAGAAGGTCAGCCGGTGATGGTGATAGCGCCGGTGCACCGGGTCCTCGTGCATGTAGGCAAGGGTGTCGTGCATCCAGCCCATGTTCCATTTCATGCCGAAGCCCAGGCCGCCCATGTTCGTCGGGCGCGAGACCTGGGGCCAGGCGGTCGATTCTTCGGCCACCGTGAAAGCGTCCGGATGCTCGCGGTATACGGCGCGATTGAGTTCCTGCAGGAAGGCGACCGCATCGAGGTTCTCGCGGCCGCCGTGCTGGTTGGGTATCCATTCGCCGCCCTGGCGCGCGTAGTCGAGGTAGAGCATCGATGCCACTGCATCCACGCGCAGGCCGTCCACGTGATAGCGGTCGAGCCAGAAGAGACCGGAGGAGATCAGGAAGCTGCGGACCTCGTCGCGGCCGTAGTTGAAGATGGCCGAATTCCATTCAGGGTGATAGCCCTGCCTCGGATCGGCATGCTCGTAGAGCTGCGTTCCGTCGAAGGACGCGAGACCGTGGGCATCGGTCGGGAAATGCGAGGGCACCCAGTCGAGCAGCACGCCGATGCCCCGCTGGTGCAGGTGGTCGACGAAGTACATGAAGTCCTGCGGCGTGCCGTAGCGCGCGGTCGGGGCGAAGTAGCCGGTCGTCTGGTAGCCCCAGGAGCCATAGAACGGGTGCTCGGTGATGGGCATGAGCTCCACGTGCGTGAATCCCACGGACACCGCATAGTCGGCGAGCGCATGGGCCAGCGCGCGATAGTCCAGCGGTTGGCCGTTCTCGCGGCGCCACGAGCCGGGATGCACTTCGTAGATGGACATCGCGGCGTCGAGGCTGTTTCGCGGCGCTCGGGTCTGCATCCATGCGTCGTCGCCCCAGGTGTAGTCGAGCGCCCAGAGCCGGGAGGCGTTCGCCGGTGGCGTTTCGGAGTAGAACGCGAGCGGATCGGCCTTTTCGAGCACCTGCCCGCCCTGGGACACGATCCTGAACTTGTAGGCCTGCCCATGCCGCGCGTCCTGGCAGCGGCCTTCCCACACGCCGGTCGAATCGGAGCGGGGTACGAGCGAATCCGCATAGCCGTCCCAGGCGTTCCACTCGCCGATGACGGACACCGAACGTGCATTGGGGGCCCACACCGCAAATGAAGCGCCTTCGCCGTCGGGGGCGATGCGCCCTCCCAGCGTGTCATAGAGGCGTGAATGCGTTCCCTCGCGAAAGAGATAGGCATCGGTGTCGTCGAACGGGGAGACTGAACTCACGGTGGCTGTCCTTGCGAGGCAAGCCGCCTTTTTAGGCCCGCGCCCCTCCTTGCGCAAGGGCCAAGCGCCCGTCCAGGTGTCGGACAGTGACTGACGCCGGACCGGAAGCGTCAGGCCCGCGCGCTTGACGCGTCTTCGAGCGCGCGCCGTGCCAGCAGGAAAGTCGCCGCGTTCCAGCTTTGGCCCGCCATCCCCATCGGCGCCAGCGTGCGGCCGTGAAACCACTCCGTGAAACGCCAATGGCCCCATTCGTTGGCTTGCGCCAACCGGGCGAGTTCGGTCCAGGCCCGTGCGTGCAGGCCTACCTGCGCGAGCGCCATCACCCAGTAGCCGCCGACGAAGGGCCAGATGCCGCCGTTGTGATACTGGTGGACGATGTTCTGCTGGTGGCGCGCCATGTAGGGCCGCCACAGCAGGTGCTGCCGCGTCAGCGGATGCAGGATCACCCGCACGGGGTACGGGTCGGAGGCATTCGCCGCAGCGATGGTCTTGACGATGCGGCGCGCGGTGGCTGAATCGGCCAGCCCGCTCCGGATCGCCAGGATGTTGCCGAACACATCGCCCTCGTCGCCGACCACGGAGAGGTTCACGAAGCTCAGGTACAGGCCCGGATCGCGCCGGCCGCGCCGCGCGTAGTGGCGCAGCAGCCGCGCGCGGTGGTATTCGGGCAGGTCGCGCTGGAAAGGGTTGAACAGATGGTTGAAGTGGTGCTGCGTCGCGTCGGCGTGTTCCAGCGCGAATCGCCGCTTCACCTCATACCAGAGGGCGTTCGTGTAGAGCACGTAGCCAGAGCGCGGCATGATGTCCGCCCAGTCGCTGGCCTCGTTCTGCTGCAGCAGCCGGAAGTGCTGGTGCTCCTGCGCCAGCAGCCAGGCGATGGCGCGGTCGACTCCGTCGCTCCAGTGCGTGGGGCCGACGCTGCCGTGGCGGCGCAGGTGATCGACCGCGATCAGCCACCACAGGGTGGCATCGATGCAGCCCAGGTACCAGAAATCGGCATCGTGGCCTTCCGGATCGACGTATTTGGGGATCTGCCCGTTGCGCGCCTGCTGTGCGGCGAGCGCGTCGATGCTCGCCACGGCGCCTTGCTCCAGCGCCGGCACGCCGCTGCCGCACATCGCCATCACGCAGATCGCGGCATCGCGTCCGAAGACGCGCGTGTAGCGCCGCGCCACGGCCGCCTCGGTACGGCTCGCGGCCAGGATGCCGTGCGGCGTGAGATTGCGCTCCAGGAGTTCGAGCGAAGCCTGGGCGCAGGTGTCGATCAGCGCGAGCTGGGTGGCATCGAGGTTCTTCATGGCCTCCAGTGTCGCGCTATCGGGCCGGGCAGCTTCCCGCCTTGGGCGTACGCAGCAGCGGGCGGCCGGCGGCGATGCCGGTCGGCTTGCCACCGTCGACGGCCACCTCGCCGTTGACCAGCACCGTCACCACGCCTTCGGACAGCAGCGCAGGCTGCGTGTAGGTGGCCTTGGCGGCATAACGCGCCGGGTCGAAGGCGACGATGTCGGCGTAGTAGCCGGGGCGCAGGTGGCCGCGCTTCGCGAGTCCCAGCGTGTCGGCCGTCAGCGAGGTGCTGCTGCGGATGAACTGCGCCAGGCCGATGACGTGCTCCTTGGCGACGTACTGGTCGTACTTGCGCGCGAAAGTGCCGTAGGCGCGGGGATGGCCTTCCGACGAATCTGACGAGGTCATGACCCAGGGCCGCTTCATGAAGGCGCGGATGTCGTCGTCGCTCTGGTTGAAGGAGGCGATCAGCAGGTCCGTCTCCTTCAGCACCGCGATGGCGGCGTCGACCGGATCGGCCTTGGTGGAGTCGGCCACCTGGGAGAGCGTCTTGCCGACGTACTTGGTGCTGCCCGCGGAGAACAGGATGGCATCGGGGCCGCCACGCAGGCGCAGGTTCTCGCGGATGCCTGCGCGCAGGCGGTCCTGCGCCGCAGGGTCGTCGATGTGCTTCAGGAGCGCTGCGCGTCCTCCGTCGAGCGCCCACGGCGGAATCAGCGCAGCCGAGAAGCGCGTGCTCGATGCGGTCCACGGGTACTGGTCTGCCGTGATGTCGAGCCCGCGCGAGCGCTCCGCCTCGATGCGCCGGATGATGTCGCCGCTCTGGCCCTGCACGTCGACCCCGAGCGCCTTGATGTGGGCCACGTGCACCGGCAGCCGGGCCTCGTGCCCGATGCGGATCACTTCGTCGATGGAGCCCTTGAGCCCGATGTTGTACATGGACTCGTCGCGGATGTGGCTGTCGTAGAGGCCGCCGTGCTTCGCGGCTACCTTGGCGAGTTCGATCACTTCCTCCGTCTTCGCGAAGTTCTGCGGGTTGTAGAAGAGACCGGTCGACAAGCCCAGCGCCCCTTCGCACATGGCCTGGGCGACGTGCTTCCTCATGGCCTCCATCTGGGCGGGCGTCGGAGCGCGATTGGCCTCGCCCAACTGGTCGATGCGCACCGGGCCGAAGCCCACGTACATCGCGGCATTGGTGCCGACGCCGGAACTGCGCAGCCGCTCGGCCTGCGCCGCGATGTCGAAGCCGCCGAAGCCGTCGTTGCCGATGACGGCTGTCGTCACGCCCTGGGTCAGGAAGGGGGCGTTGAGCCGCTTCTTCGCATCGGCGGTGAAGAGATCGCGGTCCGCATGCGTGTGCGCGTCGATGAAGCCCGGCGCCACGACCAGCCCGGTGGCGTCGATGGTGCGGCGCGCACTGAAGCGGCCGGCCTCCGGCCTGCCGACAAACACGATGCGGTCGCCCGCGATGCCCACGTCGCCGGTCACCGGCTCGTCGTCGTCGCCCGTGTAGATCGTGCCGCCACGGAGGATCAGGTCGAGCTGCAGCGGCGCGTCCGCCGCATGCAGCGCCGGGGTGGTGCAGGCCAGGGCCGACACGATCGCGGCGACGGCACGTCGAAGAGAAAAAAGGGCGGACGGAACACGGGAAATGGGCATGGGACGAAGAACGGATGGCACCGGAGGATCGCCGGCGGCAGCAGTCTAGAAGCAGTGCGCCGCCAATGTCCCATGGCAATTGCGCCAATGGTCATAACGGCAATGCATGGGTGAGGGGCCTGCGCGATACTTGCGAGTTCCGAGGACTGGAGTTCCCATGCTTCCCGATACACCCCTGCTTCTTGCATTCATCGGCGCGAGCCTGGTGCTGGCGCTCACGCCCGGCCCTGCCGTCGTCTACATCGTTGCTCGTACCCTGTCGCAGGGTCGCGCCTGCGGGCTGGCCTCCGTGCTGGGCGTGGCGCTCGGCAACCTCGCCAATGCCGTGGGTGCGGCGCTCGGGCTGGCGGCCCTGTTCGCCGTTTCGTCCGCTGCCTTCACGGTGGTGAAGTGGGCGGGTGCCGCCTACCTCGTGTACCTCGGCATCCGGATGTGGCGTGCCACGCCGGCCGTCGCGGCCGCGACGCCGGAAACCCCGCCGGCGCAGCCGCTGCGCCGCGTGTTCCGCGACGGCTTCCTGGTGGCGATGCTCAATCCGAAGACGAGCCTGTTCTTCGCATCCTTCCTGCCGCAGTTCATGGACTCGCACGCCAGCCCGCTGGTGCAGACCCTGGCGCTGGGCGGCGTCTTCATCGGCATCGCCGCCTGCACGGACCTCATCTACGTGCTGACCGCGAGCCTCATCGGCCCGCGCCTGGGCGGTGCGACGCGGCACGCCGTCTGGGGCAACCGGCTGGCGGGTACCTCGTTCATCGGCCTGGGCGTGCTCACGGCCATGGGTTCGCGGCCGACGCGTTGAGGTCCGCGCGGGGTCAGCGGCCTGCCGCAACGAACTGCACATCTGCAATCCAGTTGCGTTGCCTGCGGGCGAGCCGCAATTCGGTGCTCTCGCCGCCGAACGAGACGGGGACCGCACGGAGCAGTGACGGCGCCACGTTGGTGAAGGTATTCACATTCACCACTGCGTAGACATGCCCGTCGACCGTGCTGGTCACCAGCGGCACGACGCCGCATCGCGAACAGACGTGGAATTGCGCGGTGTGCGTGCCGAAGGAATACAGGGACACGTGAGATTCGTCGTCGACCCTGACGCTCAGCGCGCCGGCGGGATGGGAAGTCCAGACGCCGCCATGCTTGCTGCAGAATGAGCAGTCGCAGGCCCGCGCCGGGATCTCGGTGGGCTCCGGCTCCCAGTTGAGGTTGAAGGAAATGTTGCCGCAATGGCAACCGCCTTGGACGACCATGGCATCTCCTGTTGTTTTCTCCACAGCCCGACATCGTGAGGCGCTTTGCGGCCCGGAAAATCCTAGGCGGGTAACAAATCGTGTGATCAAATCGCGGCCCAGTTGCGATCAACGAGGAGCGATCAATGCGCAGAGTCGTGAGTGCCACTTTCGTGGCCGCGCTGGTCTGCGGCTGTGCCACAGCGCCGACATCGACCGAACCCGGCAAAGGCGAGGGCGCCGCGTACGTTCCGATGGTGGACATGGAAGGCGTTTCGCCGACCACCTACGCGCTGGATCTCGATGCCTGCCGGGAGGCCGCCCAGAAAATCCGGATCATGCGCACGGGGCCCACCAACACGGATGTCCTGGACGCCGTCGCGGTGGGCGTGGCAGTCGTCTTCCCGATGGGTGTCCTGGCCGCCGCGGCGATCGGCGGCATCGCCGCCGTGGTGACCGAGAGCCCGAACGGCGTGCCCGCAGACCCCAAGATGCAACAGACCGCCCTGGTCAACTGCATGGCTCGAAGGGGCTACAAGAACCTCGATCCGAATGTGACGGTGACCTACATGGCTTCGGCCAAGGCCGCCCCGCTGTCGCCGGCCCGCAAGACTGGCCAGGACACTTACGTCGCCGAGAACTTTGCGAAGGCGCACAACTGCGGCGTCGCGCCCAGAGCCGTGCTGGAGGACAAGGGGCCCGGCTTCGAGCGGTACAGCGTGGCATGCGCCGACGGGCGTTCCATGGCGCTGCGTTGCGAGTTTGGCAACTGCACGCAGCAGGCCGTCGCGTCGGGCAACTGAGCCGGCCGGGCTTCAGCCGCGTGCGTGGTGCGCGATGGCGATGACGAAGGGAAGCACCAGCTCCGGAGTGAGGTAGGCGATCCAGACGCCTTTGGGCTGGGGCAAGCCGACCTTGGACATGGAAACGAGCCGCCCGAAGCCCCCCAGAAGAATGCCCAGTGCGATCAGGTAGACCAGATCGCCCTGCTGGCGAATGGTCACCGCGGCCCAGGCGCAGATGACGCCCATCGAGAAGTAGATGCCGGCCATGAAGCGGTGCACGTTGTCCAGGCGCGGGCTGGTGTCGGGTTGCCCGAGGACCATCTGGACCGTGCCGCCGAAGAGCGCGATGGCGGCTGCCAGGAAGAGACAGACCCGCACGACGAGCTGGCTGGCGAGGAGCGGTGCGTCAGGCGTCATGGTTTCTCCTCGTGCGCGTCGAGTCAGTAGTTCGCCATCGGTCGGGCCCGACCCCGGGGCATGAAGCGCGGGACGTGGCTGGCGACAGATGGCGGGCGGTTGTAGGATGAATTCGGGCGCTGCTGACGAGGTCGGCTTCCCCTTGGTGCGACAAGCCCGTTCAGTAGTTGGACCCGCAGTCCTGCGAGCACCCCGGAATGTGGCAGAGGGCGGCGACGCCCCGAAGCACGCTTAGTAGAGTTCGATGACGAGGACTGCCTGCGGTGCCCATCCACTGCCAGGAGGTTCTCATGCAAGTGCTTTACCCGCGCTGTGCGGGCCTGGATGTGCACAAGGACACGATCGTGGCCTGCGTGCGTTGCGTCTCGCCGCCCATGCATCAGGAGGTGCGCAGTTTCGGCACCACAACCACCCAGCTGCTCGAATTGGCAGATTGGCTGGCCGAGCACGACTGCACCCACGTGGCAATGGAGGCCACCGGCGTGTACTGGAAGCCGGTGTGGCACGTGCTGGAGGCCGAGTTCGAGCTGGTGCTGGCCAACGCGGCGCACATTCGCAACGTGCCTGGGCGCAAGACCGACGTCAACGACGCGATGTGGATTGCTGATCTGCTCGCGCACGGCCTCATCCGCTCCAGCTTCGTGCCGCCGCAGGCCATCCAGCAACTGCGCGACCTCACCCGCACGCGCAAGCAACTCGTGCGGGAGGTCTCCCAGCACTCGCTGCGCATCCAGAAGGTGCTCGAGGACGCCAACCTCAAGCTCGGCAGTGTCCTGTCGGATGTGCTGGGGAAGAGCGGGCGAGCCATGCTCGACGCCATCGTCGCCGGCCAGAGCGATCCGGCGCTGCTGGCCGCGCTGGCCCAGGGCACGGCGCGCAACAAGAGCGCCGAGTTGCGCGAGGCGCTGCGCGGACGCATCACTGAGCACCATCGCACGATGCTGCGGCTGCACCTGCAGGTGATCGATGCCTTGCAGCGCACATTGGCCGAACTGGATGCGGCCGTGGGAAAAGCGCTGGCGCCGATCCGGCAGCGCGCCCGCCTGCTCGCGACGATGCCGGGGATCTCTGATCTGACGGCCAGCGTCGTGGTGGCGGAGATCGGCGTGGACATGTCGCGCTTCCCGACTGCCGGCCATCTGATCTCCTGGGCCGGCCTGTGTCCGCGCAGCGACGAGAGTGCCGGCAAGCGCCGCTCCAGCCGCGTGCGCAAGAGCGGCATCTGGATCAAGACCACCCTCGTGACCGCCGCTTGGGCCGCGGTGCGCGTCAAGACCAGCTACCTGCGAGCGCAGTTCTTGCGCATCAAGGCACGCCGCGGAGCCAAGAAAGCCATCCTCGCTGTGGCCGCCTCGATGCTCACCGCCGCCTACCACATGCTTCGTGACGGCACCGAGTACAACGACCTCGGCGCCGACCACTTCGACCGCCAGGATCGATCCAAGACCATCCACCGCCTCATCAAGCGGCTTCAAGACCTGGGCTGTGATGTTCCTGTGCTGCCTCATGCGGGGTAGCGCTTCTTAGTAGGGAGGCGCCTTGCGCGCCCGCTGCTCCCGCGCGGCCTCGGTCCACCAGGCCAGGTCATCCGCGAAGCGCCCGAAGGACCGATCCAGCGCCTCGCCGGCGCCGCCGGTGGGCTTGGCGTTGGCGTCCAGCGTCTGGGAGATCGGGCCGACCGCGAGCGTGCTCGAGACGACCACCATTCCCATCTCGGACAGGATCGAATGCCAGATCGTGCCCGAGCGAACGCCTGAGAAGCGGCCCGCGGAGTAGCTGGCGACCGCAGCCGGGCGCCAGAACCACTCCTCGAGGAAATGGTCCGTCAGGTTCTTCAGGCCCGGTTGCGGCCCCCAGTTGTATTCGCCCGTCACGAAGACGAACGCATCCGCGCCGCGAATCTTGCCCGCCAGCGTTTCCATGGCGGCCGGCGCCGTGCCTCGCGGGTACTCCTTGTACATGCGGTCGAGCATGGGCAGGTCGACATCCTTGGCGTCGATCAGTTCCGCATCGGCGCCCCGGGCCCGGAGGCCGGCGACCACGTAGTCGGCGAGACGCACGCCCATGCGGTCGGAGCGATAGGAACCGTAGAAAACCAGGATCTTGTCGGCCATGTCGTTCGTGCCCTTTCGGACGCCGATGATCGCCGCAATTGGTCATCAAGTGTCAATTGCGTGGATCGTATGATGGCGCCGCTTCTCAATTGCGACCCAATGAGGAGCTTTCAATTGCCAATCTAAAACCAATAAGGTCCATTGCTGTCACATGAATCTCAAAAACTCCTGGCATCCATTCCTGGTGCCGTCCAATCCCCTCGCGTCCACTTCCGCTGAACGCCTTCTTCCGGATGCTGTCATGACGGTCATTCCGGATCCCACCGATTCTTCCAACCTGGGTTACAACACGATCGAGTTTGCATACGACAAGGTTGCGCAAGCCGTCATCGAGACGCCGCAACGGATGACTGGGAAAGGTCCGGTCCTGAGTTACGCGGGTGACATCACTTCGGACGTGCTGTCGACGGTGTTCAAGGACGTGGGAATCGTGGGAGACCACTTCCTGATGAAGGGTGGCCAAGCCGCCGATCTCGTCGAGAACGTGGTTGAAGGATCCGCCGGCATCCTCGTGAACATTGCTTCCGATCCCCATGACCTGGTTCAGATCTGGGACAACGACGGAAAGGTGCAGACAGCCGGTGGACCGGACGACGTGCAGGACGTCTTGAGCAATGTCTACAGCTACGCCGTCAACAACCTCGAAGGCCACCTGCATCACGACATCGATCTGTTCGCAAGCCCTGTGGACTTGGCTGTCGATCTTCTTCGCTCGACGGAGAGAGCCACTGGCACGTCACTGCCGGGCGTGGATCTTCTCGACAACGCGATCGACGCTGCGGTGACAAAGCTCCAGGGTGAGATCGTCGAGCCGGTGTTCGACAAGCTCGGCGCCGCGGGGAACCGGGTCGGGCTGAACTTCAACTCCAACGGCACGATGGAACACAAGGACCATGTCGGCGAGGGGGATATCCGCGGCGACTTCTCGCTTCACCAGGTTCGGGGCGCGGACGGCAATCATCGCCCCGACGGCCATGTCGACTCGGGCATTCATTCCGGAATGCCGTCGATTTCCGCGTTCGAGTACCTGAACTATTCCCACCACGTGTAGAGATCAACGCCGCAATGCCTGGGTGAACTGGATCATGGACTCGAACCCCGCCGCAAAGCGCGGTTCGAGGAAAGCGCCCAGGTGCGGCATCAGCAACTGCAGCATCCAGATGCCCGCCAGCAGCGTCAGCGGAAAACCGACCGCGAAGATGCTGAACTGCGGGGAGGCGCGGTTGAGGATGCCCATCGCGAGGTTGAGGGTGAGCAGCGCGGTCACCAGCGGCAGCGACAGCATCAGCCCGCTCGCAAAGATCTGGGACGCGCCGGCCACGAGGAACATCCAGCCCTGCCCGGACAGCGGCGCGTCGGCGATGGGCAAGGTGTGAAAGCTCTCCGCCAGCGTCGCGATCAGCATCAGGTGGCCATCGACGGCCACGAAGATCAGCATCGCCAGCATGTTCAGCAGCCGCGCGACCACCATCGTGGCGCCGCCGTTCATGGGGTCGAAGAAGGACGCGAACGAGAGGCCCATCTGCAGGCCGATGTATTCGCCGGCCGCCAGCACGGCGGTGAACACCATGCGCATGGTGAAACCCATGGCCGCGCCGATGAGCACCTGCTGCACGATGATCCACACCCCTCCGGCCGAGACCACCGGCACCGCTGGCATCGGCCCCAGCGTGGGCCCGAGCACCAGCGCGAGCATCGCCGCGACCGCCACCTTGATGCGCCGCGGCACCCACGATTCGCTGAAGATCGGAGCGGTGCTCACCAGCGCCAGCATGCGGATGAAGGGCCACAGGAACATCACCGTCCACGCGGTGAGCTGGGCCGAAGTGACGGAGAAGACCGGAGGCATCAGCCCACGAGCTGAGGGATGCTCATGAAGAGCGCGCGGATGTAGTCCAGCATCTGCCCGAGCATCCAGGGGCCGGCGATGACGAGCGTGGCGAACACCGCCAGCAGCTTCGGGATGAACGAGAGCGTGGCTTCGTTGATCTGCGTCGCGGCCTGGAAGATGCTGATGACCAGGCCGACGACGAGCGCCACCAGCAGCAGGGGCGCGGCGAGCACCAGCGACACCTGGATCGCCTGGTTGCCCATCGACATGATGGTTTCGGGTGTCATGTCATTTCTCCTTCGCGTACCGCAAAAGACGCCCATCGCCTCTTCGTGAAACGCCGCGGAACCGGCTTGGCCGGGCCGCTGGCGTTGCCCCCTCGAGGGGGGTGGCGAAGCGACACGCAGTGCGCGGAGCCTGGGGGTGGTTCATTGATAGAAGCTCTGGGCCAGGGCGCCGATCAGCAACTGCCAACCATCGGCCAGCACGAACAGCATCAGCTTGAAGGGCAGCGCGATACCGGCGGGCGGCACCATCATCATCCCCATCGACATCAGCACGCTCGCGACCACCAGGTCGATGATCAGGAACGGAATGAAGATGGTGAAGCCGATCTGGAAGGCTGTCTTGAGCTCGCTGATCACGAAGGAGGGCAGCAGGATGCGCAAGGGCACGTCTTCCGGCCCTTGCATCTCGGGCACCTTCGCGAGCTTGGCGAACAGGGCCAGGTCGTTTTCGCGGGTCTGGCGGAGCATGAAGGTCTTGAAGGGTTCGATGCCGCGCTCCAGCGCCTTGTCCGTGCCGATCTTGTTCTCGGAGAAGGGCTTGTAGGCCTCGTTGTAGACCTTGTCGAAGACCGGCGACATCACGAAGAAGGTCAGGAAGAGCGACAGGCCCACGAGGATCTGGTTGGGCGGCGAGGACTGGGTGCCGATGGCGGTGCGCAGCAGGCCCAGCACGATCAGGATGCGGGTGAAGCTCGTCATGCACAGCAGCAGCGCCGGCAGGAAGGACATCGAGGTCAGCAGCACCAGCGTCTGCACGCTGAGCGACCAGGTCTGGCTGCCGCCGGGGCCGGGGGTGCTGATCAGGCCGGGCAGGCCCTGGGTCCATGCGGCCATCGGCAGCGTGGCCGCGAGCAGCACCATGCCGCCCTGAAGGCTTCGACGAAAGGCGCTGCGCATCATGGGGCCGGGCGGGGCTTGCCGGTAAGGGATTCGCACAGCTTCTGCGCGAACAGGTCGATGGGCTTGAACGCCTGCGCGTCCTGGCCGGCAGACGCGCTGCCGGGCACGGCCTGCGCCGGCAGGGTGTGCAAGGTGTTGATCTGGCTGGGGGTGACGCCGAGCACGAGCCAGGTGGCGCCGACTTCGACCACGACCACGCGCTCGCGCTGGCCGACGCTGGAGCTCGACACGACCTTCACCACATGGCCGCCGCCGAAGCGCTGCAGGCCGAAGCGGCGCGCGAGCCAGGCGCAGAGAAAGATCAGTCCGAGCACTACTGCCATGCCGAGGCCGGCCTGCATCAGGCCCGACGCACCGACCACCGGCGATGCCGATGCCGATGCCTCGACGCCATGCGATGGCACCGTGGGCAGCGCCGCATGCACCGGCAGCGCCGCAAGCGTCATCGCCGCCGCCAGCAGGCGCGCGCCGAAGCCCGGAAATCCCGCGGAACGGGCTCCGCCTGGCCGCCGGGATTGCCCCCTGGAAGGGGGTGTCCGAGCCACACGAAGTGGGCGAGGCTGGAGGTGCTTCATCTACTTCGCGAGCTTCTGCATCCGCTCGGAGGGCGTGATGATGTCCGTCAGGCGAATGCCGTACTTGTCGTTGACCACCACCACTTCGCCCTGCGCGATCAGGTAGCCGTTGATCAGCACGTCCAGCGGCTGGCCAGCCAGCCCGTCGAGTTCCACCACCGAGCCTTGCGAGAGCTGCAGCAGGTTCTTGATGGTGATGCGCGTGCGGCCGATCTCGGCCGTGAGCTGCACCGGCACGTCCATCACCCGCGCGATGTCCACGGGCGAGACGTTGACGGCGCTGGAGGCCGTCTCCTGGATCTGCTGGAAGACCTGCGCGGTCGCTGGCGCCGGTGCGGGCTCGGGTGCAGGCGCGGAGGCCGCGGCGGTCTGCTCGGCCAGGGCGCTGGCCCAGTCGTCCGCGTCGCTGGCCGAAGAGGTGTTGTCAGTCATGGTCGTTCTTCGAGTCGCTGTCTTGGTGAGTGATCATGTGTTGCACGCGCAGTGCGTAGCGGTCGTTCGACGTGCCGTAGCCGCACTCCATCACCGGCACGCCGTCGACCCTGGCGGTGACGCTGGACGGCAGTTCGATGGGCAGCACGTCGCCTACCTGAAGCTGGAGGATCTCGCCGATGGTCGATGACATGGTGACGAAGTCCGCCGTGAGTTCGACGTCGGCCGCCTGCATCTGCCGGGACATCTGCCTGACCCAGCGCTTGTCGACCTCGACCTCGTCCTGGATCGGGTTGGACAGCAGGTCGCGGATCGGCTCGATCATCGAGTAGGGGATGCACACGTGCAGGAAGCCGCCGATGGGGCCGAACTCGATCTGGAGGGTGGTGTTGATCACCACCTCGTTGGGCGCGACGATGTTGGCCAGCTTGCCGTGCATCTCGGCGCGCACGTAGTCGAAGTCCAGCGGGTACACCGGCTGCCAGGCATCGCCATAGCACTGCAGCGAGATGTCCAGCAGGCGCTTGATGATGCGCTGCTCGGTCCGCGTGAAGTCGCGGCCTTCCACTCGCACGTGGTAGCGGCCGTCGCTGCCGAAGAGGTTGTCCACCACGAGGAACACCAGCTTCGGGTCGAACACGAACAGGGCGGTGCCGCGCAGCGGCTTCATGTGCAGCATGTTGATGTTCGCCGGCACGGGCAGGTGCCGGACGAATTCGCCGTACTGCTGGATCTGCACCGACCCGACCGTGATGTCGGGGCTGCGGCGCATGAAGTTCAGCAGCGCGCCGCGCAGGCCGCGCGCAAAGCGGTCGTTGATGACCTCCAGCGTGTGCATGCGGCTGCGCACCACGCGGTCGGGCGCGCCGAGGTCGTAGGCCGGGAGGCCGTCGGCCGGCGCCGCGGGCTTGGCGGTCTGGTCGACGCTGCCGCCCGTCACGCCGTTCAGCAGCGCATCGACCTCGTCCTGCGAGAGGACCTGTTCATAGGCCATGGGTTGCCTGCCTGCTTGCGGTCACTGCACCACGAAGGTGTTGAAGGAGACGCTGGCGATGCCCTGCGAAGGCAGGTTGTCGGCCAGGGGGCGGTTCAGCTCGGTGCGGATCTCCTCGGCCAGCTTGCTCTTGTCCTCGGTGGACACCAGGGACTCGGGCAGGCGGTTCGACAGCAACAGCAGCACCCGGCTGCGCAGCTCGGGCATGAATTCGACGATCTGCGCCTTGGCCGGTTCGTCGCGCACTTTCAGCGACATGCCGATGTGCAGGAACTTGCCGCGGCCTTCGCCCTGGAGGTTGACGGTCAGCGGCTCCAGCGTGACGAAGATCGGCTTCTCCGGCACCACGGGCTTGGCGGCCTCCGTGGTGGTGTGCGCGGCCTTGGGGCCGATCACGAAGACGTAGCCCACCGCGGCTGCAGCGATGAGGCTGACGCCGACCAGGAGGCCGATGAGCAGCTTCGAGGAGCGGGGGGCGGGAGCAGTGGCGCCGTTGGCGACATTGGCGACAGGAGGTGAGGAAGCCATGGTGTAGCTGGATTTCTTGTTCGGTCTATTCTTTGCGAACTGCCTCGCCAGCGAAGCGCTGATCAAGCGGGGAAAAGCGCTTCAGATCGGCCATTGCCGCGTGATCGAGGTCGCTGCGGGCGGTTGCGCGTCGGCTTCGTTCAGGCGAAGGTGTCCAGGCCCGCCGTCGAGTGGCGCAGGGGCGCCGAGGGGGCGGAAGTGCTCGCCGGCGCCGTTGCGTTGCCGCTGCGGCCGGCGCCCGGGTAATCTGGCTGGTTCGGCGAGCGCGATGGGTTCTGCTGCGCGAAGGCAGCGTCCTGTCCGAAGGGCTGGCGCGTCTCGGCGCCGACCGAGGTCTGGCCCAGGCTGATGCCCTGTTCGGCGAGCGTCGTGCGCAACTGCGGCAATGCGGCCTCGACTGCCTTGCGCACGCCTTCATGGGCCGACACGAACATCGCCTGCGCCTGGCTATCGCCCATCGTCAGCGTCACCTTGAGCGGGCCGAGGCCGGCGGGGTTGAGGTTCAGCTCGGCGACCTGATGGCCGCTGGCGCTCATGCGGATCATCTGTTGGCCGATCGCGGGTCCCCATTCGTCACTGCCCACGGGCGGGGCGACGGACAGGACAGGCGTGCTGCCCGACGGCGTGCCGGCACGTTCGGCCAGGGGAGCCGCCGATTGAAGCTGGGGCAAGGGCTGAGGGCTGGATTCGGAGGATGTGTCGAAGGAACTGCCGGCCGCATCCGCGGCTGCGGCCACCTTGATGCTGTCGGCCGCTTGCAATGGTGGTGCCGGCTGCGCCTTGTCCGCCGCTGCCGATACCTTGGCCTTGTCGGCGGTTGCCGTCGCGACGATGGCCGGGTCGGCGGGTGCGGCGGGCGTCGTGGCCGTGCCGACACCAGGGCGTGCGGCCGTTGAGGCCGCAGCGCTGCCAGTGGCGGCGTCTGCCGGCGCGGATTGCGCGAGCGCATCCTTGAACGACGGGTCGGCGGCCGACTCCGGCGTGGCTGCCGGCTTCCCGTCTTTGGCATCGCCCTGGGCAGCGGCAACCGCGCCGGTCGCCTGCTCCGCGGCGGCTTCGGTCGAGGTCGCCGCAAGGGCTGCGCCATCGCCGTCCAACGCGGCGGGCGTGGCTTCCGGCGCCGTGCCGTCCGCCACGGTCCCGACGGCCTTCGCGCCTCGCGAGGCGAGGGCGGCGCCGGCCTTGGCATCGACGGCAATCGGTGCGATGTGCGCCGGCAACGGTGCCAGCAGCGCCATCACGTCCTCGGCCGTCAACTGGCTCTTCTTCTCGGCGGCGCGCGCCAGCTTGCGGCTCGCGACGGAGGCGGAGGGGTCGGTGTCGGCAGAGGCTTCTTGAGCACCCGCGTTGCTTGCGGCCCGCGAGCGGTCGAGCACCGCGCCGAAGCTGCGGCCCTCGGCCTGCTCGGCGCCGCGGCCGCGCGGGCCGGTGGAAGACACCGAGGTGCCGGGAACGTTGACCGAAGTCGAGATCAGGGTAGGCATGGGCGATCCAGTGCTTCAAAGGGTCGGGTTGGCGGCGCGGTCGAAGAATTTCCGGGCCGCTCGTTCGTCGCTGTCGCGCTGGTCGCGCTTGGCCTGCGCCAGCATTTCCTGGCGGCGCACCCGTTCGGCGAGCGTGTCGAAGGAATTGAGGCGGCGCTTGTGGTGCTGCCAGTCGGCGCGCCCGTGGTCCAGCCGGGAAGCGGCCTGGGCGACGATGGCGCGTTGCTGCTCGATGGCGCCATCGAGCGTGCCGAGGAAGGCCTGGTAGTTTCGCCACTTGGCGGTCGGCAGGCCGGTATTCATCAGCGCGTGCAGCTGGTCGTAGTAGTCCTGGCGGTACTGCAGCAGCAGGTCCAGCTTCTGGCTCGAACTGAGCTGCGCGCTTTGCAGCGCGCCCAGCCGCCGTGCGGCATCGTCGGTCTGCGTGCGTGCGAGATCGGTCAGCGTGTCGAGAGGGAGTTTCTGTGCCATGGCGGTCAGTGAGGTTCGAAGAGCTTGCTCATGCGGGAGATCGATGCGGCGTAGTCGGTGCGCTCTTCCATCGACTGCTGCAGGAAAGCCTCGATCCGCGGATACATCGCGATCGCCTGGTCGAGCTGCAGGTCGTGCCCGGGCGCATAGGCGCCGACGCTGATCAGGTCGCGGTTGCGCTGGTAGCGCGACAGCATCTGCTTGAAGCGGCGCACGGTGTCGAACTGCGTGGGCGGGATCAGCGCGGTCATTGCGCGGCTGATGGACGCCTCGATGTCGATCGCCGGGTAGTGCCCCGCTTCCGCCAGGGTGCGCGACAGCACGACGTGGCCGTCCAGGATGGCGCGTGCCGAGTCGGCAATGGGGTCCTGCTGGTCGTCGCCTTCGGAGAGCACGGTGTAGAAGGCGGTGATGGAGCCGCCCCGGCCCTCGGCATCGCGCGCGCCGTTGCCGGCGCGTTCCACCAATGCAGGCAGTTTCGCGAACACCGACGGTGGATAGCCCTTGGTGGCCGGCGGCTCGCCCACGGCCAGCGCGATCTCGCGCTGGGCCATGGCATAGCGCGTCAGCGAATCCATGATGAGCAGGACGTCCCTGCCCTGGTCGCGGAAGTATTCGGCCAGGCAGGTCGCATAGGCCGCACCCTGCAGCCGCAGCAGCGGCGAGTTGTCGGCCGGCGCGGCGACGACGACCGAGCGCGCCAGCCCTTCCTCGCCCAGCGTGTTCTCGATGAAGTCCTTCACCTCGCGACCGCGCTCGCCGATCAGGCCCACCACGATCACCTCGGCGCTGGTGTAGCGCGCCATCATCCCCAGCAGCACGCTCTTGCCCACGCCGGAGCCCGCGAAAAGGCCCATGCGCTGCCCGCGCCCGACCGTGAGCATCGCGTTGACGGCCCGCACGCCCACGTCGAGGACCGAATCGATCGGCGCACGCGAGAGCGGATTCATCGGCGGTGAGGACAGCGGCACCTTGCGGCTGATGTCGAGCGGGCCGAGCCCGTCGAGCGGTCGGCCGGCCGCATCGACCACGCGCCCGAGCATCCCTTCACCGACCGGCAGCCGCTTGGTGTGGCCGTCGCCAGCCAGGGTTGAGCCCGTGGTGCCCGGCCGTGGAATGACGCGCGCGCCGGGCAGCAGGCCGGCGACTTCGCTTTGAGGCATCAGGAAAAGGCGGTCGCCGGCGAAGCCCACGACTTCGGCTTCGGCGTAGCGTTGCGGATGGCCGGCGGGCAGCTCGATCAGGCAGTCGCTGCCGACCGGCATCTGCAGGCCGACGGCTTCGAGCACGAGGCCGACGGCGCGCGTCAGGCGGCCCGACTGGGTGGTCATCACGCAGCGGCTCACGTCGCTGCGGGCCTGTGCCAGCGTGGTGAGCCACGATTGCAGGTGGGGATTCGGGGTGGCGGTGGGCGTGTCGACGGGCATTGGCTCAGACCCCCTGCGTGTCGGCGTCGCGGTGCAGCGCCGCGGTCACGCTTTTCCAGCGCGTCTCCAGGCTGGCGTCCATTTCGCCGCTGGCTGATTGAACGCGGCAGCCACCCCGGGCGATGGCCTCGTCGGCGCGCACCTGCCAGCCGGCCGTCTGCAGCTCGTTGCCGAGGCTGCTCCTGACCAGCGCCACGTCGTCCGGATGAAGCAGCAGGCGGGGTTCGCCCTGAAGCGCGGGCTCGGTGTGGAGCAAGTCCTGCACGAGCGGCAGCACCCATTCGGGCTCGGCGCGCAAGGTGCGGTGGACGACCTGCCTTGCGACATCCAGCGCGAGCGTGAGGATGGCGTCGGCCAGTTCGGCTTCGGCACGGCGCAGTGCGGCCGGCAGGCTCGCGGACAGCGCCTTGAGCTGTTCGGCGTGCGCGCTCGCGGCAGCGAGGCCCGCGGCCAGGCCCTCGGCGCGGCCTGCCGCGACACCTTCCTCATGGCCCATGGCGCGACCCTCGGCGCGGCCTTCGGCTTCGCCGGCAGTGCGTGCTTCGCGGCGCAGCCGCGCAAGCTCGGCGGCATGCGCCAGGGCGGGCGAGGGCGGCGCCTCGGTGGGCACCGCGAGCTTGCGCTGTGCGGGCGCCTGGGGCTCGTTCAGTGTGTCCATCTCCCAGCGTTGCCAGGCGGACAGCACCGGCTTGGCCGGTTTGGCGGACGCGACCGGCACCGCTGCAGGGGCGTAGGCCGAAGCCAGGCGCGAGCGCGCGCCGGAGGGGGAGGGGTACTTAGACAAAGTCATCGGTGCCCGGCGCCGCAATCACGATTTCGCCGGCCTCGGCCAGGCGGCGTGCGACCTGCAGGATGGCCTTCTGCTCGGTCTCGACCTGAGACACGCGCACCGGCCCGCTGAGCTCCATGTCCTCGCGCAGCGTTTCGGCAGCGCGTTGCGACATGTTGTTGAGGAACTTGTCGCGCAGCTCCTGCGGCGCGCCCTTGAGCGCGATGATGAGCGAATCGGACTCGATGTCCTTGAGCAGGCGCTGGATGCTCCGGTCCTCCAGGCTCAGCAGGTTCTCGAACACGAACATCTCGTCGACGATGCGCTGCGCCAGGGCCTCGTCCACCGCCCGCACATGGGCGATGGCTTCTTCTTCCTGCGTGCTGCTCATCAGGTTGACGATTTCCGCCGCCGTCCTCACGCCGCCGAGGCGGCTGCGCTTCAGGCCCTGGCCCGAGAGCATCTCGGTGAGCACGTCGGTCAACTCGTTCAGCGCCGACGGTTGCACGCCGCCGAAGGTGGCGACGCGCATGATCACGTCGTGGCGCAGGCGCGTCGGCAGCTTCTCGAGCACTTCCGAAGCCTTCAGGCGATCCAGGTGGATGAGCACCGTCGCGAGGATCTGCGGATGCTCGTCGCGGATGAGTTCCGCCACCTCGCCGGCCTCGAGCTGGTTGAGGCGCTCGATGCCGCTGTGCGGCTCGTCGGCCTGCAGGATGTCCTCCAGCAGATTGCTGGCGCGGTCGTCGCCGAGCGCCTTCTTCAGCACCGCACGGATGTAGCTGCTGGAGCCGAGGTGCAGCGCGGAGAACTGCTCGGTTTCCTGTCGGAACTCGGCGAGCACCGAGGCGAGTTCATCCTTGGAGACCGAGGACAGTTTCGCCATCGCGAGGCCGAGGGTCTGCACTTCGGCGGTCGGCAGGAGGTGCAGCGCGGCGGCTGCACGGTCCTCGCCCAGTGCCATCAGCAGGATGGCGCTCTTGCGGGTTCCGAGTTCACTGATCATTGGCGTTCATCCAGTGTTGAATCAGCATGGCGACCAGCTTGGGATCCTGGTCCGCGAGGTGATGGGCGTATTCCATGTCGGCCTTCTGGCGGAGGGCTTCGCGCTGGCGCAGGGCTTCCTCCGGCGAGATCTTGGGCTCCTCTTCCTTCGCGGGCTCGCCGGTGGCTTCCTGCGGCGCGGCTTCCACGACCGGTGCGGGCGGCGGTGCCAGGTGCTTGCGCAGCAGGGGCCGCAGCACCGCGAACCAGGCGAAGAGGGCGAGGAAGGCGATCAGCAGGTACTGGCCGATCGTCTTGCCGAGCTCGATGTTCTCGCGGTCGCGCCAGAACGGGACTTCGGCTGCCGGAGCTTCGCGGTCTGCGGCGAAGGCGCTGTTCACGACGTTGAGCGAGTCGCCGCGGTCCTGGCTGTAGCCCATGGCTTCCTTGGCCAGGTTCCGGATCTGTTCGATCTCGACCGGCGTCAGCGCGCGCGTGGCGGTCTTGCCGGCGCCGTCGGCGGCGTCCTTGTAGTTCACGACGACCGCGACCGAAAGCCGCTTGATCGCGCCTGCGCCTTGCTGCACGTGGCGGATCGAGCGGTCGAGCTCGTAGTTGGTCGTCACGTCCTTGCGCGAGCTGCCGGGGCCGGTCGGGGCGGAGGTGCTGACGGTCGAGCCGGCGGTGCTCGCGTTGGCGGCGCCGTTGGTGGCCGCTCCCGGGGTGCCCGGCGCGGCCGGGGGCTTGGGCGCGGTGATCGGTGCGGTCGGGTTGACCGGCGGCTGGTTCGTCAGCGCGCCCGGCACGCCGCCGGGCGGCAGGCCGCCGTGCTGGCTCGATTCGCTCGATTGCTGGCTGCGCATCGCGGCCTGCCCGGGCGTCTGGTTGGGGCGGTACTTCTCGTCGGTGTGCTCGACCACCGAGAAGTCGATGTCCGCCGCGACCTGTGCCCGCACGTTGTTCGCGCCCAGGATGGGCTGCAGGATGGTCTCGATGCGGCGGATGTAGCCCTGCTCGATCTCCTGCACATACTTGAGCTGGCTCACGTCCAGCCCGCGCGCGCCGCTGTTGGCGGCCGAGAGCAGGTTGCCGCGCTGGTCGACCACCGTCACGCTCTTGGGGTCCAGCTCCGGCACGCTGCTGGAGATCATGTGGACGATGGCGCTGACCTGGCCTTCGTCGATGCTGCGGCCGCGCGCCAGCGTCAGCACCACCGATGCGGACGGCTTCTTTTGCTCGCGCACGAACAGCGACGGCTTGGGCAGCGCCAGGTGCACCCGCGCCGCTTCGACCGTGCCGATGGATTCGATCGAGCGCGCGAGTTCGCCTTCGAGCGCGCGCTGGTAGTTGACCTGCTCGGCGAATTGGCTGGTGCCGAACTTCTGGTTGTCCATCAGCTCGAAGCCCACGCCGCCGGCCTTGGGCAAGCCCTGCGCCGCGAGCTTGAGTCGCACTTCGGGCACCTTGTCGCCCGCGATCAGGATCGCGCCGCCGCCGTCGGCGAACTTGTAGGGCACGTTCATCTGCTGGAGCGAAGCGATGATCGCGCCGCCGTCGCGGTCCGACACATTGGTGTAGAGCACCTTGTAGTCGGGGCCGCGGTTCCACAGCGAGAAGGCCGCAGCGGCGGCCACGAGGGTCGCCGCGCCGATGATCAGCGGCAGCTTTGGCTGCGCACGCAGCCTGTCGAGGAGCGGGGGGAGCGAAGGCGCAGCCGGCGGCGCGCCGTTCGCGGGCGCAGCAGAACTCATGCGCGAGCCCTCGCCATGGCCGGTGCGCGGGTGCGGCCCGTTGTCATGTGAAAGGAGGGAATTCGTTGTTCAGGGGTCATGCCGGAGGCCGTTGAAGTCGTCAGCGGGCTTGTCGTTTCGCGGTTGATTGTCAACAGCCGTCCCGAATTCGATGGGCCGAATAGCGGGGGGTTTTGCCGTCTGTTGGCGGCTTGAATCGGGGTCTTCCCTTGGTACGCTGAAAAGACGACGGAGCGCCTGCGCGCTTCTATAGCAACCCTTAAGTTCACACAAAGAAGAGAGTCCCTCATGTCGATTGCCGCCATCGAGTCCGTCCTGCAGCAGATGCGGGTCACCGCGCTCCAGACCGGATTCGCTCCGACGCAAGCCGCCCCCGCCGAGACCGGCGGCTTCGCGGCCGAGCTCAAGCGCTCGCTGGACAACATCAGCACCGCGCAGACCAAGTCCTACGCGCAGGCCGAGGACTTCGAACTCGGCAAGCCGGGAATCGCGCTCAATGACGTGATGGTCGATCTGCAGAAGGCCAACGTGGCGTTCCAGACCGGGTTGCAAGTCCGAAACCGCCTGGTCTCGGCATATCAAGAAGTCATGAATCTCCCCGCCTAAGCCGGTTCCGGGGTGTTCCAGGGCAAGCCCGGGGTTTTTCAGGTTCCGCCCTAAAGGTTTGACAAGGCCTGCCGATAACTAGTCCAACGATGGCTTGAGTCTCACGGAGAGTCCGGGTCCAGCGTTACGGCCAGAGGCCGGAAGTCCACAACCTTTGTCAACCAGGAGTCGAGCATGGCGCAAGTCATCAACACCAACAGTCTCTCGCTGCTTACGCAGAACAACCTCAACAAGTCGCAATCGTCGCTGAACACCGCGATCGAGCGTCTGTCTTCCGGCATGCGCATCAACAGCGCCAAGGACGACGCCGCCGGTCAGGCCATCGCGAACCGCTTCACGGCCAACATCAAGGGCCTGACGCAAGCGACCCGCAACGCCAACGACGGCATCTCGATCGCTCAAACGACCGAAGGCGCGCTGACCGAAGTCAACAACAACCTGCAGCGCGTTCGCGAACTGTCGGTGCAGGCTGCCAACGGTACGAACTCGCAAAGCGACCTTGACTCGATCCAGGCTGAAATCTCGCAGCGTCTCGACGAAATCAACCGTGTTTCGGAACAGACCCAGTTCAACGGCGTCAAGGTTCTGTCGGCCGATGCTGGCAAGCTGACCGTGCAGGTCGGCGCGAACGACGGCGAAACCATCGATATCGACCTGCAAGAGATCAGTGCCAAGACCCTCGGCTTGGAAGGCTTCAATATCAACGGCAGCGGCACCCCCAATGCGGCGGCCACCAAGACGACCCTGCTCGCGTCGGGTTACTCCGCCGGCGCGACGACGAATGGCACGACTGCCTACGCGAAGAACTACGGCGCATCTGACGCGGCAACGCTGAGCTCCGTGCTCGGCAAGGCAGTAAAGGGCGACACCGCCGTATTCGGCGGCGTCACTTACACGTCCACGGGCACCGACTACAAGTTCAACCAAGCCGCGCGCACCGCCGTGAACGTTGCGGCGGACCTGAAGCCCGCCGCCGGCGGTTCGACGTCGGTCTCGATCAAGATCGGCGGCAACCAGACCGTTGATGCAAAGATCGACAGCGCCGGCAATCTGACTTCGGCAGACAGCGGCAACAAGCTCTTCCTGGACGCCGCGGGCAACCTGACCGAGAACAACAACTCGGGCGCAGCGGTTCAAGCCAACGTCAACGGCGGCGGCACCGTCGCGAGCGGCGACGTCCTGTTCAGCATGGGCAATGCCGGCGGCGCAGGCGGCACGATCACCGTCGGCTCAGGCGCATCCGCGCCGACGTACACCTACACCGCTGGTACCGCAACGGCCAACGCAACGAACCTCCACATCTCCAACTCCGCACTGGCCACCGCCGCCACCGGCGTGGCGAGCACCGTGACTCTGGGTGGCACGGCATATGCAGTCGCTGCTGGCGGTGCGGTGACTGACGGCGGTGTTGCGGTGAACGTCGATATGAACGGTGCCCTGACGAAGAACACGGCTGAGACCCTCTTCGTGCACGCGAACGGCAGCGTCACCGACGCTTCGTCCAACCTCGTCTACGAAGACAGCGCCAAAGCGGGCAAGTTCACGCTGGAGGCGAAGAGCGGCGCTACGTCCACCGCCGATCCGCTCAAGGCTCTGGATGCGGCCCTGTCGAAGGTCGACAAGCTGCGCAGCTCGCTCGGTGCGGTCCAGAACCGTTTTGACTCGACGATCGCCAACCTCGGCACCACGGTGACCAACCTGTCCTCGTCGCGCTCGCGCATCGAAGACGCCGACTACGCGGTGGAAGTGTCGAACATGACGCGCGCCCAGATCCTGCAACAAGCTGGCACCTCGGTGCTGGCCCAGGCCAACCAGACCACGCAAGGCGTGCTGTCCCTCCTGCGTTAATCAGAAAGGAACAGGAGCGCCGGGTCCCCCCCGCAAGGGAAGGCCCTGGCGGCCGCAGGCCTCACGGCCTGCGCTGTCCTCTGCGGCCACGGCCCGCGTCGAGGCCGCAGAGGACAGCGAATCCCCAGATCAAGGTGCAACCCATGTCGAACCCCATGCCAGCAATCCTCGCGAAGGACAGCCCCTGGACGCAACTGCTCGCCAGTCGCGCCGCGGGCCCGAGCGCGCCGGCCGGCGCCGACGCGCTTTCGGGTGCGGTCGAGGAGGCCACGCCCGAGCAGATCGAGACGGCGGTGCACGAGGCCAACGCCTCGCTTGCCAGCCATTCGATCAGCCTGCAGTTCGAGATCGACAAGGACACCGACAAGGTCATCGTGAAGGTGGTCGACCAGGCCAATGGCGTGGTGATTCGCCAGATTCCGACCGAGGAGGTGATTCGCATCGCGAAGGTCATGGGGAAGGCGCCGGGGCTGCTGGTCAGCCACCAGGCCTGAAGCCGGCCCCGCCTCTTCATACGCAATCCAGGAAATCAAGAACATGGCAACCATCAGCAGTCTCGGCGTCGGCTCGAACCTCGATCTGAGCTCCTTGCTCACGCAACTCCAGACGGCGGAAAGCCAGCCGCTGGTGGCCCTGGAGGCCAAGGCGAAGAGCTATACCAGCAAGCTGTCAGCCTACGGTACGCTGCAGAGCGCGCTTGGTACGCTGCAAAGCGCCGCAAAGAAACTTTCCGACCCGGCGTTGTTCCAGTCCGTGACGGGGACGCCTACCGTGAGCGGCATCCTGTCGGCTTCTTCCGCCGATCCGACCTCGTCCGGCAACTACAGCATCGTCGTCTCTCAGTTGGCCCAGGCGCAGTCGGCCATCGCGGCAGGTCAGGCGAACACCACCACTGCGATCGGCAGCGGCAAGGTCACGATCGATTTCGGCACGATCACCGGCGGCACGCTGGACGCCGCAACGGGCAAGTACAGCGGCGCAGGTTTCACGGCGGACGGAACGCGTGCCGCGAAATCGATCACCATCGATCCCACCAACAACACCCTGGGCGGCATTCGCGATGCGATCAATGCGGCGGGCGCCGGCGTCACCGCGAGCATCGTCAACGACGGCAGCGGCACCCCCTATCGCCTGGTGCTCAACTCCACGCAGACCGGCGAGGCTTCGAGCATGCGCATCTCCGTCGACGGCGACGCGGCGCTGCAGAACCTGCTGAACAATGACCCGGCTGGCACACAGAACCTGCAGCAGACCATCGCGGCACAGAACGCCAAGCTCAACGTCAACGGCATCGCGATCACAAGCGGCAGCAATACAGTCAAGGAAGCGATCCAGGGCACGACGTTGACCCTCGTGCAGACCGGCACGACCGGTCTGTCGATGAAGGCCAACACGACTTCGGTGACGAGCGCGATCAACGATTTCGTCAAGGCCTACAACAGCCTGCAGAGCACGGCGACGAGCCTGACCTCCTATGACGCGGATACAAAGACCGGCGCAGCGCTGGTCGGCGACTCGACCCTGCGCAACCTCCAGACCCGCATCCGGCAGGCGCTCACGACGCCGCAGAGCGGCGGCACCAACGACATGAAGGTGCTGACGGAGATCGGCGTGTCTTTCCAGAAGGATGGGACGCTGGCCGTGGATTCGACCAAGCTTTCCAAGGCCCTCGAGACCAATCTGGAAGGCGTTTCGAAGCTCTTCGCGAGCGCGACGGGAAGCACGTCGGGCTATGGCAAGCAAATCGACGCGCTGGTGGATGACCTCACAAAGACCGGCGGCAGCCTGAAGGTCGCCACCGACGGCGTGACCTCCACCATCAAGGAACTCGACGAACAGTACGACGCCATGCAGGCGCGGGTCGATGCCACGGTGGACCGCTACCGCAAGCAGTTCAATCAGCTCGACGTGCTGATCAACAGCATGAGCAACACGATGACCTACCTCACGCAGCAGTTCGATGCGATGAACGCCAGCAGCGGCAAGTAGCCCGCAACACAGGACAGGAGCCGTCGATGTACACCCCCCACACCTTCAGGACCGGCGCTGGCGCCTATGCACGCGTCGGCGTGGAAACCGGCGTGATGAGCGCCACGCCGCACCAGCTCATCTGCATGCTGTTCGACGGCGCGAAGATGGCCATCGGCATGGCGCGGCATCACATGGCGCAGCGTGATATCGAGGCCAAGGGCAACTCGATCTCGAGGGCGGTCAACATCGTCGAGAACGGCCTCAAGGCTGCGCTCGATGCCAAGGCGGCAGGCCCTGCCGGCGAAGAACTCGCCGGCAACCTGACCGCGCTCTACGACTACATCATCCAAAGGCTCCTGTTCGCCAACCTGCGCAACGACGCGCGGGCGCTCGACGAAGCCGATGGCCTTCTTGACAACATCGCTTCAGCCTGGCGCGAGATCGACGCCGGCCCAGCGCGCGCCTGAGACACGCGCGATGAACACGACAACCAGAAAAGACAACATGGCAACCCGAAGCGAAGTCGTTCACTGCTACGGTCAACTCGCCTCGCGCGTCGCGCTCATGGCCGAGCTCGCGCGATCGAAGGAATGGGGGCAGCTTCCGGAACTGGAAGCCCAATGCGCGTCATTGGTCGACCGGCTGAAGGTGCTTCATCCGATCGAAGCGCTGGACCCGGCGCAGTTCGAAGAGACACGTCGCCTGATCGAGCGCATCCGTGCCGACCAGGACGAGGTGTGTGGCCTGGTCAAGCCGCAGATCGAGCAATTGATCGCGCGCATGTCGCTCCTGAGCCAGCAGCGCAGCCTCGGCCGCGCCTACGGTCCGCAGCACTGAGGCACACGAAGCCGCCATGATCGGACTGTCCGGATTGATCGACAACCTGCTGGCCGCGAAGGCCTCGCCGCGGCTGGACGTGCTCGCCATCAAGGGCGAGACGGAGATCAATGCGCCCGGACCGGTGTCGCAGGTGCAGAAGGTCGAGAACGATGTCCGCCTGCTGTCCAACGCCGCACTCGATCGGCTGATTCCCGTCGGGTCGTCGGACGCCCCGGCGGCGCCCGGCATGCGTCAACCCTCCGAAGCCGACCTGTCGGTGGCGGCGCGCGTCATCAGCGTGGTGCTGTCGGATCTTCATGGCGATGCGGGTCCGGTGCGTGGCGCTGCGCCTGCCTGGCCGTCATCCCAGCCTGCCTCGGCGGCAACGCTGGCGGGCACGCTGGCGCAGACGGTGTCCGGCAGCGGCCTCTTCTATGAGTCGCACCTGGCCGAATTCGCCAACGGCGTGCGTGCGCTGGCGCAACTGGCGCAAGAGCCACAGGCGCGCTGGGCGACGCCGGCTGCGCAGCAGGCGATGGCGCTTGCTGTCGCATCGACCGAAGCCCCGCCGCCAATGGCAACGAAGGAAGCGTTGCCACTGATGGCCGTGCAAGGCGCCGCCGCGGAAGCGATCGTCGGGGGACAGCCAGCCGACGCGCGACCCGCAGCGGACGCATCCGCCGGCTCGCGCGGTGCGCAGGGTGCACCGGGCCCGAATGAAACCGCGTCATCACCCGGCGCCGCGCCATCGGCCGCTGATTCGGACCTGGCACCCGATGCTGCCCGCGTGCAGGCCGCGTACCGCTGGGGCGAAGCGCCGTCGCCGGCCGCAGCGCACCCGTCGACGCAGCGGGCGGACGAAGCCATCGCCGCACGCCATGCGGTTGCCGCGCTCGCATCGAATGCAGCGACGCCTGCGCAACCTGCCGAAGTGATTCATCCGCAAGCCATGACGCTCGTTCACCAGCAACTCGACCTGCTGGCAACGGGGGTCTTCCGCTGGAGCGGCGAGGCCTGGCCCGGCGCAGCGATGAATTGGACGGTGGAGAAAGAAGCCGCCGAGCCGCCGGACGAAGGTGCCGGCGAGGACAACCAGCGGCGCTGGTCGACCACGGTGTCGATGAGCCTGCCCCGGCTGGGCGCCGTGGATCTGCGCCTGAGTCTCGCGGGCCCCGGCCTGCAGGCCAGGCTGTCGGCCAGCGAGCCCGGCACGGTGGCGGCATTGCGCGCCGATGGCCACGCGCTGGCGAAGCGTCTGGAGGCCGCGGGCTTCCGGATGCAGGACTTGCAAGTGGCGCCGAAGACCCCGGGGGAGAACGCATCGTGAGCACGCCCATGGACGAACGACAGAGCGCCGTCGCGCTGTCGCATGCCGACAAGGACCGGGCGCCGGTCGTGGTGGCCAAGGGCTATGGCGTCGTGGCGGAGTCGATCATGCGCGAGGCGAGGCAGAACGGGCTTTACGTCCATGCCTCCGTCGACCTGGTCAGGCTGCTGATGCAGGTCGACCTCGACCAGCAGATCCCGCCCCAGCTCTACCGCGCGGTGGCGGAGGTCCTGGCCTGGATCCACGGGCTGGAAAACCGCACCGGGACAGAAGGCCCTACCCATGAAATATTTCACGCGACGACATTGGAATGAACTATTTGGTTTCATCATCAATGATTATTCATTGAGTAATGCGTCGAGATGAATGCTTTCTAGCTCAGTCCTTGATGAATACTTTTTAAATCATCGCAATTGAACGACGCCGCTTGTTTTGATGTAACTATTTTGGATTGCTTTGCACACTGTCCGCTGGGCGGTGTCAGATAAGTCTCACTTTTCGGTACTGCTCAAATGGCCTCGCATCAATTGTTAAAAATTGTGTATAGACTTCAAACCTGATTGGATGGAGTACAGCGTAATGCTTTCGTTGCTGTCCGGCGACCCCACATTCGGGTGGTTGTCCAGACGGATTGCAAATGAAATAATTAATTGCTTGTGCCAGCGTAATTGAATTGAAAGCTGGGGCTCTTTTTTAAAATTGCCAATTCATATTTCGTGGATTCTCGGCCAGTCGGCCTGATAAATTCCATAAGACGGTTTCAAGTGTTTATTTGTGCGGGAACTGCACATTTTTTAGATTGAGGTTCAGAGTGGAAATCGAAAACAATGGTGATGCGGGCGCAAGTGGCGACGTCTCCAAGGAGATCGGCGACGTCAACCTGGCCTACATGCTCCTCGCGCAGAAGTTGGCCAAGCAGGACCGCGCCGCGGCGATGTACCGACTCGGGGTCGGCCGCGAACTGGCGGATCTCCTGGCCAACATGTCCCTGACGCAGATCGTCAAGCTCGCGACGTCCAACTTCCTGCTGTGCAGCTTCCGCCTGGAGGACCATCCGATGTTTGCGGTCTTTGGCGAAGGCAAGGACACCTCGCTGCAGCAGGCGCACATGTCGATCCTGATGGCGGCGCGCCAGACCCGTGAAGCGGATGCCGTGGCATGACTGTCAAGAGCGTTCTGGGAGAGGTTCGCCAGGTTCAACTCGCGGTGGAATTGATCGAACTCGGCGCCCGGTTGCAATTCCTGGAGGCGGAAGTCGGATTGAGCCGCGAACGGCTGATCCGCCTCTACAAGGAATTGAAAGGCGTTTCGCCGCCCAAGGGCTTGCTGCCGTTCTCGACCGACTGGTACATGACCTGGCTGGCCAACATCCATTCGTCGATGTTCTACAACCTGTACCGGTTCATGCGGCGCGAGGCCAATGAGCCCGAATTGCAGGCGTTGATCAAGGCCTACCGGCTCTATTCGGAACAAATCACCGCCCATGGCGGCGAAATCGTGCTGGATTTCACGCGCGCCTACACGATGGTGCGGTTTTTCGACAGCGACATGCTGCAACTGAGCACTTGCAGTCGCTGCGGAGGGCATTTCGTCGCTCACGCCCACGACCACCAGCACGGTTATGTGTGCGTGTTGTGCCGGCCGCCTTCCCGCGCAGGCAAGGTGCGCGCCCCGAAACGTGTCGACGAAGCAGCCGAGGCCCCGGTGCCCGCACAGCCGTCGGCCATTCCCGCGCATTCCGCGCTGGGCGCCAGCGGAATTCGTTGAAGGCGGCAGTTTGTCTCGATCCGCTAATTTTTTGTTTGACGCCTGAGGGCAAAAGGGGACTCGCGTGCTCGTGCTGGTTGGATATCTCGTAGTGGTGGGTGCCGTGTTCGGGGGCTATGGCCTCATGGGCGGTCATTTCGGCGTCCTGTTCCAGCCGGTCGAGTTGCTGATGATCGGAGGCTCTGCGCTGGGCGCCTTCATCGCGGGGAACAACGGCAAGACCATCAAGGCGACGATCAAGGAGTTGCCGCTCCTGCTGCGCTCGTCCAAGCACAACCGGCAGCTCTACATGGACCTGCTCGCACTTCTCTATGAACTCCTGGCCAAGGCGCGCAAGGAAGGGATGATGCGGCTGGAGTCCGATGTCGAGAACCCGGCCGAGAGCGAGATCTTCGGCCGCTATCCGACCATCATGGCGGACGCCGGCGTGATGGAGTTCCTCTGCGACTACCTGCGCCTCGTCATCAGCGGCAACACCGACGCCTTCGAGATCGAGGCGCTGATGGACCACGAGATCGAGACCATCCGCCACGAGGCGGAGATTCCGTCGCACAGCCTCGCGCGCGTGGCAGATGCGCTGCCCGCGCTGGGCATCGTGGCGGCGGTGATGGGCGTGGTCCATGCCCTGGGCTCCGCGAACCTGCCGCCCTCCGAGATGGGCGCGCTGATCGCGCACGCGATGGTCGGTACCTTCCTGGGCGTGCTGCTGGCCTACGGCTTCGTGACGCCGCTGTCCACCGTGATCGAGCAGAAGGTGGAAGAGGGCATGAAGGTCTACCAGTGCGCCAAGGTCACGCTGCTCGCGAGCCTGAATGGCTATGCGCCCCAACTGGCCGTGGAGTTCGGCCGCAAGGTGCTCTTCTCGACCGAACGTCCCACCTTCACCGAACTGGATGACCACGTTCGGGAAGTCAAGGCGCGCTGAGCGCCGGGGTTGACAGCATGAGCGCAGAGAAGCATCGCGTCATCGTCAAGCGCGTCGCCGGAGAGGGCGGCGGGCACCATGGCGGTGGCTGGAAGATCGCCTACGCCGACTTCATGACGGCCATGATGGCGTTCTTCCTCGTGATGTGGCTCCTGTCCATCTCGACGCCGAAGCAGCGCGAGGGCATAGCCGAGCACTTCCGCATGCCCTTGAAGGTCGCCCTGCACGGCGGCGACAAGAACAGCCTGAGTTCGAGCGTGATCCCCGGTGGCGGGCCCGACCCGATCCAGGTCGAAGGCGAAGAGAAGCTGAGCGAGGCCGAACGCGAAGAGATGGCCGATGCCGCGCGCCTCGCCGACATGAAGAAGCGCCTCGACGCGCTCATCGAGAACAGCCCGGTCTTCAAGCAGTTCCGCTCCCAGATCCTGATCGACATCACCACCGAAGGCTTGCGCCTCCAGATCGTCGACAGCGACAAGCGCCCGATGTTCGACCTTGCGAGCGCGAAGGTCGTGCCGCACATGCGCGCGATCCTGCGCGAGCTCGGCCCCACGCTCAACGACCTGCCGAACAGGATCACCCTGTCGGGTCACACCGACGCGCACGTCTACACCAACGGTGACAAGGCGTATGGCAACTGGGAACTCTCCGCCGACCGTGCGAATGCATCGCGGCGCGAACTGATCGTGGGTGGCATGACCGAGACCAAGGTGCTGCGCGTCGTCGGCCTGGCCGACAGCATGCATCTGGACAACGCCGATCCGCGCAATCCGATCAATCGCCGCATCAGCATCATCCTGCTCAACCGACAGACGCAGGAACGCATCGAGCGCGAGAACAGCGGCGCGGCTGCCACGCCCACCACGCGGATCGGGGCGTCGCAACCCGCAACACCCAGCGGCAACAACGTGAAGCTGACGTCAATCAAGTCATCAGCGCCGACGCAGTAACAGCGAGACCTACAAGAAGATGGACCTCAGTCAGTTTTCCCAAGCATTCTTTGTCGAAGCCATCGAGCTTCTGGCGCAGATGGAGCAATTGCTCCTCGAACTCGACGTGGAGTCGCCGGACAGCGAACAGCTCAATGCCATCTTTCGTGCGGCCCATTCGATCAAGGGCGGCGCGGCCACTTTCGGCTTCACCGCATTGACGGAAACGACCCACCTGCTGGAGACCCTTTTGGACCGGGCGCGCCATGGCCAGTTGAGCCTGAGCGGTCCGATGATCGATGCCTTTTTGGAAACGAAGGACGCCTTGCAAGAACAACTCACTGCTTACCAGGCTGGCAAAGAGCCCGAGCCTGAAAGAGTCGCGCACATCTGCGCCGTGCTTCAACAACTCGCGCTCGAGAACGGCGACGGCGCATCCGCACCCGCACCTGCGCCAGCCCCTGTGGCGGTGGCTGCACCCGCGCCCGTGGCCGCAGCGGCCAGCGGGCAGGGCGCATTGCGGATTCGCTTCTCGCGCCTGTCGGACAGCGAGTGCGACCTGCTCGCGGACGAACTCGGCAACCTCGGCAAGATCCTCTCGCGCACGCGCAACGGCGATCAGTTGACGGTGGTGCTCGAGACGACCTGCGACCCGGACGCGATCATCGCGGTGTGCTGCTTCGTCATCGACGAGTCGCAGATCGACATCACGCGCGAATCCGCGCAAGCAACGCCTGCCGAAGCCGCGGCCGGGCCCGCCGCGCCGGCGCCCGCGCCCGCGGTGGCCGCGCCTGCGGATGCGGCCAGCAGGCCGCAAGCTTCCGTCGCATCGCCTGCCGCAGCCGCGGCGCCGGGCGCGAAGGAATCGAGCTCGATCCGCGTCGACGTCGAAAAGGTCGACCAGCTCATCAACCTGGTGGGCGAACTGGTCATCACCCAGTCCATGCTCACGCAGGCGGCAACGATGCTCGACCCGGTGGCGTACGAGCGCTTCCTCAGCGGCCTGGGTCATTTGGAGCGCAATGCGCGCGACCTGCAGGAGTCGGTCATGTCCATCCGCATGATGCCAATGGACTATGTGTTCAGCCGCTTCCCGCGCGTGATCCGCGATGTCAGCGCCAAGCTCGGAAAGCAGGTGCGCCTGGACACCTTCGGCAAGGAAACCGAGCTCGACAAGGGCTTGATCGAACGCATCGTCGACCCGCTGACGCACCTGGTGCGCAACAGCCTCGACCACGGCATCGAAACACCGGACATCCGCCTTGCGAAGGGCAAGGAGGCAACCGGCCAGCTTCTGCTGTCCGCGCAGCACCACGGCGGCAACATCGTGATCGAGGTGAGCGACGACGGCGCGGGCCTGAACCGCGAGAAGATCCTCGCCAAGGCCATGCAGCAGGGCCTCAACGTGAGCGAGTCGATGCCGGACGACGAGGTGTGGCAGCTCATCTTCGCGCCGGGCTTCTCGACGGCGGAGCAGATCACCGACATCTCCGGCCGCGGCGTCGGCATGGACGTGGTCAAGCGCAACATCCAGGAGATGGGCGGCCACGTGGAGATCCAGTCGCGCGGCGGCCATGGCACCACGACCCGCATCGTGCTGCCCCTGACGCTGGCGATCCTCAACGGCATGTCCGTCAAGGTCGGCAGTGAGGCCTACATCCTGCCGCTGAGCTACGTGATCGAGTCGCTGCAGCCGCTGCCGGAGCACCTGCATTCGATCACCAGCGACGGCCACGTCATCAAGGTGCGCGGCGAGTACCTGCCGCTGATCGAGCTGCATCGCGTGTTCGACGTGGCGGGCGCGCAGGTCAACCCGACGCAAGGCATCCTCGTGATCGTGCAGGCCGACGACACGCGCTTCGCACTGCTGGTCGACGAGCTGCTCGGCCAGCACCAGGTCGTCGTGAAGAACCTGGAGACCAACTACCGCAAGGTGCCGGGCATCTCGGCCGCAACGATCCTCGGCGATGGCAGCGTGGCTTTCATCATCGACGTCGGCGCCATGCCCCGCATCCAGCGCGCGCAGGCGGCGAGCAGCGCGGCCCTGGCCGGCGCATCGCGGATGGACCGGATCGCGGCCTGACAGGCTCCCATTAGGCAATGCCCCGTACATCCTGCAGAGACGGGGTGATGGATACCAGCTTCAGACGGAGACATTTGCAATGCGGTTTGACTTTTTCAGGCGCCAGGGACCGGCCGGCGAGCCCTTGCCGACGGAGCGCGGCGAACGCACCGAGCCGGTGATGGAGACGCGGGCTCCGGCGGGCGAGACGCTGGAGCCACGCGGCGCCAGCGGCTTCGTGACCTATGCCCTGCAACTCGACGCGCAGAAGCGCGTCAGGGGCTACAGGATGGCGTGGCGCGAGGCTGGCGCCCATGGGGCGCCCGATGCGTCGGCGCAGTTCAGGGAACTGCTCTCGTGCGTGTCCAAGCATCTCAATTCCAGCAAGGGATGGCGGCTCGGGCGGCTCGTGCTGTTTCTCGACGTCACGGTCGATGCGCTGTTCCAGAGCGAGCTGCAGGCCCTGCCGCCGGAGAACGTGGTGCTTTGCATGGGTCTCGACGACCTGATGGACGCGGACACGCGCTCGATGCTGCTGTTCCTGCGCGAGCAGGGCTTCGGCTTCATGCTGTGCAATGCGCAGGCGCTGCCGCAGGACCCGGCGTTGCTGGAGGTCATCACGCATTTCGACGTCGGCAGCGGCAGCAGGGATCTCATCGCCAGCGTTCGCGATGGCCGGCGGCCGGAGCAGCCGCCCGTGCAGATGATCGCGACCCGCATGGACAGCTGGGAAGGCTTCGATGCCTGCGCCGCGCGCTACGTGGACGTGTTCGTCGATGGCGGCCATGCGCCGCCACCCGTGGAGCAGGGCGTCGACATCCTGCAGCCCGAGTCCATGCTGATCGTGCGGCTCATGCAGATGATCCAGCGCAACGAGGACGTGCGCTCCATCGAATCGGCGCTCAAGCGCGACGCCGCGCTGACCTACCGCCTGCTGCGCCACATCAATTCGCCGGCCATCGGCGCGGGCGTGGAGATCACCTCGCTGCGCCACGCGGTGGCCATGCTGGGCTATTCGCCGTTGTTCCGCTGGCTGTCTCTGCTGCTGGCCACGAGCAACAAGGCCAGCTCGCCCTTCATGATGAAGAAGGCCATCATGCGCGGCCGCTTCGTCGAGCTGATGGGGCACGGCATGCTGCCCTCCAGCGAGGCCGACAACCTCTTCGTGGTCGGCATGTTCTCGCTCGTCGATCAACTGCTCGGCATCTCCATGCAGGAGGTGCTTGCCAAGGTGCAGCTCGCCGAATCGGTGCAGCAGGCGATCCTGCATCGCCAGGGTGTCTATGCACCCTTCCTCGCGCTGGTGGAAGCCTGCGAGACGGGGACCGACCAGGCGGCACGTCTCGCCGAAGCGCTGTTCGTCAGCGCCGAGCAGGTGAATGCCGCGCATCTCTCGGCCATGGTCTGGTCGCATGAAGTCAGCGCGGTCGATGCCGGCGACTGAGCAAGCACCGCGAGATGCAAGCCTTTTATCCCCTTGATCGAAGCTTTGGAAAAGAGGCTCCCTATGTACATTGAAAGCCATGCACCGACCTTGGCCGTGAACACCGAATTCCTCTTCACCGACAGCGATTTCTCGAAGATCCGTACGCTCATCCATCGCCGTGCCGGCATCGCCCTCGGCGAGCAGAAGCGCCAGATGGTGTACAGCCGGCTGTCGCGCCGCCTGCGCGAGTTGCGGCTGCCGGAGTTCTCGACCTACCTCGAACTCCTGGAATCGCGGCAGGACGGAGATGAATGGCAGTCGTTCATCAATTCGCTCACGACCAACCTGACCTCGTTCTTCCGCGAAGCGCATCATTTTCCGGTGCTGGCCGAGCACGTGCGCAAGGCGCAGCAGCCGGTCACCATCTGGTGCGCGGCGGCGTCGACGGGCGAGGAGCCCTATTCGATCGCGATCACCCTGATCGAGGCGCTCGGCGATCGCGCGAGTTCCGCCAGGATCATCGCGACCGACATCGATACGGCGGTGCTCGCCAAGGCATCGGCCGGCGTGTTCACCGCGGAGCAGGTCGGACGTCTTTCCGCCGATCGCCTGCGGCGCTTCTTCAACAAGGGCACGGGCTGCAATGCCGGCAAGGTGCGCATCCGGCCCGAGGTCGCGGCCATGGTGAAGTTCTCGCGGCTCAACCTGCTCGACCCCTCGTGGTCGGTCAAGGAGCCCGTGGATGCCATCTTCTGCCGCAACGTCATGATCTATTTCGACAAGCCGACGCAGAAGAAGGTGCTGGACCGCTTCGCCCCGCTGCTCAAGCCCAACGGGCTGCTGTTTGCAGGCCACTCCGAGAACGCGTCCCTCGTCAACCAGACCTTCAAGCCGCTTGGCCACACGGTGTACGAGCTGTCTCGAAGCCCGGGGAAGGTTTCGACATGAACGCAGCGGTGCCGGGGTCGGTAGCGAGCCATCACTACTTCGACCGCGACGTGGGCAGCATGGCGGTCAAGCTGCTGCCGTCGGAGTATTTCGTGACGACGACGGACACGGTGCTGACCACTGTGCTGGGCTCGTGCGTCGCCGCCTGCATCGTCGACATCGACAACGGCGTCGCGGGCATGAACCACTTCATGCTGCCCGAGGACGGCGATGCCGTCGCGCGCGACCAGACCGAATCGATGCGCTACGGCGCCTACGCGATGGACGTGCTGGTGCGCGAGATGATCCGATCCGGCGCGCGCCGCGAGCGGCTGCAGGCCAAGGTCTTCGGCGGTGCTGCGGTGCTGGCGAACATGACCACGCTCAACATCGGCGACCGCAATGCCGACTTCGTGCTGCGCTACCTGAACGCCGAGCGCATCAGCGTCGCGGCGCAGGACCTGCGCGGCCAGCATGCGCGCCGCGTGTGCTTCATTCCGGCGAGCGGCAAGGCGGTCGTGCGCAAGCTGCGCGGCCAGACCGACGTCCAACTGATCCAGCGCGAGGAGGGCGAACTTCTGCGCAAGCTCACCACCCGGCGCCCGACCCCCGGCACCTACGCCGGCTACAGCGCTGTCGGCGACGCAACGCCCGCAGCCAAAAACAAAGGAAGCTGGTGAGCGCGAACAAGATCAAGGTGCTGTGTGTCGACGATTCGGCGCTGATACGCAGCGTGATGACCGAAATCATCAACAGCCAGCCCGACATGACGGTGGTCGGCACTGCGGCGGACCCGCTGGTGGCGCGCGACCTGATCAAGGTCACGAACCCCGACGTGCTGACCCTCGATGTCGAGATGCCGCGCATGGACGGGCTTGAATTCCTCGAGAAGCTCATGCGCCTGCGGCCCATGCCCGTGGTCATGGTGTCCTCGCTGACCGAACGCGGCTCCGAGATCGCCCTGCGCGCGCTGGAGCTGGGCGCCATCGACTTCGTGACCAAGCCGCGGCTCGGCGTGCGCGACGGCCTGCTCAACTACACGGAGCTGATCACCGGAAAGATCCGCACGGCGTCCGCTGCCCGGCTGTTGCCTTCGCGCGCCACCGCCGCCGCAAAGGTGCCGGTGGATGCGCCGCCGGAAGCGCTGTTGCGCAGCCCGCTGCTGAGTACCGAGAAGCTCATCATCATCGGCGCCTCCACGGGCGGCACCGAAGCCATCCGCGAGGTGCTGCAGCCCTTGCCGCCGGACTGCCCGGCCGTCCTGATCGCACAGCACATGCCGGCGGGTTTCACGAAGTCCTTTGCGCAGCGGCTCGACGGTCTCTGCCGCATCACCGTCAAGGAGGCCGAGCACGGCGAGCGCGTGCTGCCAGGCTACGCCTACATCGCGCCGGGCGCCTTCCACCTCTCGCTCGCCCGCAGCGGGGCCAACTACGTGGCGCAACTGGACCAGGAGCCGCCTGTGAACCGGCATCGCCCGTCGATCGACGTGCTGTTCGATTCGGCGGCGCGACATGCCGGCAAGAACGCCATCGGAATGATTCTTACGGGCATGGGCAAGGACGGCGCCGAAGGCCTGCTGAGGATGAGGAAGGCCGGCGCCTTCACGCTGGCGCAGGACGAGGCGAGTTGCGTGGTCTTCGGCATGCCGAAGGAAGCGATCGCATTGGGCGCTGCCGACGAGGTGGCGCCGTTGGGAGAGATGAGCCGGCGCGTGCTGGCCCATCTCCGCACATTCGGTGCGCGGACGAACCGGGTTTGAACGAACTGTTTGGAGTGAGAGATATCGTGATCGACAAGAGCATCAAGATTTTGGTTGTGGACGACTTCCCGACCATGCGCCGCATCGTGCGCAACCTTCTGAAGGAACTCGAGTTCCTCAATGTCGACGAGGCCGAGGACGGCGCGGCCGGCATCGAGAAGCTGCGAGGCGGCAACTTCGGCTTCGTGGTCTCGGACTGGAACATGCCCAACATGGACGGACTGACCATGCTGCAGACCATCCGCGCCGACCCGGAGCTGCGCAAGCTGCCGGTGCTGATGGTGACGGCCGAGGCCAAGAAGGAGAACATCGTTGCCGCAGCGCAAGCAGGCGCAAACGGCTATGTGGTCAAGCCGTTCACCGCCGCGACGCTCGAGGAGAAGATCACCAAGATCTTCGAGAAACTAGCCAAAGAGGTGGCCTGACATGAAGGACGCGATCGACGCCGAACAGGGGGACACCGCTGAACAGTTGCTGGGCCGCATCGGGCAGTTGACGCGTCAATTGCGCGAAGGCATGCGCGAGCTGGGCCTGGACAAGCAGGTCGAGAAGGCCGCCCAGGCCATCCCGGGAGCGCGCGACCGGCTGAACTACGTCGCCGAGACCACCGAGCGCGCGGCGCATCGCGCACTCAACGCCATCGATGTCGCACAGCCGCTGCAGGAAGGGCTCGCGACCGATGCCAAGGGGCTGAGCCGGCGGTGGGACGAATGGTTCGCGAACCCGATCGAGCTGAACCATGCGCGCGAACTGGTGATGGACACCCGCGGATACCTGAAGGACGTTCCGGAGAAGGCGGGCGCCATCAACTCCCAGTTGATGGAGATCCTCATGGCGCAGGATTTCCAGGACCTGACCGGCCAGGTCATCAAGAAGATGATGGAAGTGGTCAACGAGGTCGAGACGCAGCTCCTTCAGGTGCTGATCGACAACTCGCCGGCCGAGAAGCGGCAGGAAATCAGCAGCAGCAACCTCATGAACGGTCCGCAGATCGTCCCCGGCAATCCCGAGGCCGTGACGGATCAGTCACAGGTCGACGACCTGCTCGCCAGCCTGGGTTTCTAGGACTTTCGAGTCGCTCCTATTGGGTGAGAAGGAGGGCGATATCGGTCTTGATCGGCCGATTGTTCCAGCCCCCCGAAACCAATAATCAGTCATGAGCAGGCGTCCTTCGCCGATGCTCCTGGAGCATGAATGGCTGAGGAAAGCGATCTCGAAAAAACGGAACCCGCCTCTGAGCGACGCCTTGAAAAGGCGCGCGAAGAAGGCAACGTGGCCCGCTCGCGCGAGCTGACCACACTGGTGATGCTGGGCACCGCCATCGGCGGCTTGTGGTTCACGGCCCAGTCCCTCGGCAGCACGATGAGCGCCGCCATGCGGCGCGGCCTGCACTTCGAGCGTTCCGCGGTCTTCGAGCCGTCGCAGATGATGGCCCAGACCGGCGCCATGGCGCTCCATACGCTCATGGCCATCGCACCCTTCTTCGCGATGATGGTGGTGGCCGCGGTGGTTGCGCCGCTGATGCTCGGCGGCTGGCTGTTCTCGGGAAAGGCCGTTTCGCCCAACTTCGGCAAGCTCGAACCCTTCGCGGGCATCGCCCGCATGTTCTCGACTCAGTCGCTGGCTGAGCTGATCAAGGCACTGGCGAAGTCCGCGCTGATCGGCGGCGTGGCCTACCTCGTCATTTCGAACAACCTCGAAGGCATCATGCAGCTCATGGCGCTGCCGGTGAGCGCCGCGCTGCCACAGACCATCATGCTCGTCGGCCGCGACTGCGCGCTGATCGCGGCGGCTCTGCTGCTGGTGGCCTTGATCGATGTGCCCTGGCAACTGTGGAGCTACTACAAGAAGCTGCGCATGTCGCGCGAGGACGTGCGCCAGGAGCACAAGGAAAGCGAAGGCGATCCGCACATCAAGGCGCAGATCCGCCGCCAGCAGCAGGCGATGGCCAAGCGCCGGATGATGGCCGAGATCCCCAAGGCCGACATCGTGGTGACGAACCCCACCCACTTCGCGGTGGCGCTGAAGTACGTGGACAGCGACATGCGCGCTCCGCGCGTGGTGGCCAAGGGCACTGACCTGGTGGCGCAGCGCATCCGCGAGATCGCCGTGGCCAACAAGGTCGCGATCCTCGAGGCGCCGCCGCTTACGCGTGCGCTCTACAAGCACACGAAGCTTGGCGAGGAAATCCCGTCGGGCCTCTACACCGCGGTGGCCGAGGTGCTCGCGTGGGTCTACCAGCTCAAGCGCTGGAAGGACGAAGGCGGCGATGAGCCGCGCATGCCCAAGGACCTGCCCATCCCCGAGGCGCTCGAATATTCCCTGAAGTCCGCATGAACTCCCTTGCAAGCCTGATGCGTTCACCGACGCAATTCTTCTCCGGCTCCCAGTTCAAGGGACTGGCGGGGCCGATCCTCATCATCATGATCCTGAGCATGATGGTGCTGCCGCTGCCGCCCTTCCTGCTGGACCTGCTGTTCACCTTCAACATCGCGATGTCGGTGATGGTGCTGCTGGTGAGCATGTACACCATGAAGGCGCTGGACTTCGCCGCCTTCCCGGCGGTGCTGCTGTTCTCGACCTTGCTGCGCCTGTCGCTCAACGTGGCTTCCACGCGCGTGGTGCTGATGCACGGCCACACCGGGCCCGACGCGGCGGGCAAGGTGATCGAGGCCTTCGGTCACTTCCTCGTCGGCGGCAACTTCGCAGTGGGCGTGATGGTGTTCATCATCCTCGTGCTCATCAACTTCATGGTGATCACCAAGGGCGCGGGGCGCATCGCCGAGGTCGGCGCGCGCTTCATGCTCGATGCGATGCCCGGCAAGCAGATGGCGATCGACGCCGACCTGAATGCCGGACTGATCGGCGAGGACGTCGCGCGCAAGCGCCGCACCGAGGTCGCGCAGGAAGCCGACTTCTACGGTTCCATGGACGGCGCCAGCAAGTTCGTGCGCGGAGACGCGGTGGCGGGCCTGCTGATCATGGTCATCAACATCATCGGCGGCCTTGTGGTCGGCGTGGTCCAGCACGGGCTGGATTTCTCGACGGCGGGCAAGACCTACACGCTGCTCGCCATCGGCGACGGCCTGGTCGCGCAGATCCCAGCGCTAGTGATCTCTACGGCGGCCGGCGTCATCGTCTCGCGCGTGGCGACCGACGAAGACGTGGGTCGCCAACTCACGGGCCAGCTCTTCTCCAACCCGCAAGTGATGTTCCTGACGGCCGGCATCATCGGCCTGATGGGCATGATCCCGGGCATGCCGAACCTGGCTTTCCTGCTGATCGCGGGCGGCCTGGTCTGGCTGGGCCGCGGCCTGCTCAAGCGCAAGCCGCAAGAGGCCGCAGCGGCGCAGGAAGCCGCCGCGAAAGCCGCCGCGGTGCCGGCCCCCGAGACGGCGGAAGCCACCTGGGACGACATCGCGCTGGTCGATCCGCTGGGCATGGAAGTCGGCTACCGGCTCATTCCGCTGGTGGACCAGTCGCAGCAGGGCGAACTGCTGGGCCGCATCAAGAGCATTCGCAAGAAGATCGCGCAGGACATCGGCTTCCTGGTCCCGGTGGTCCACATCCGCGACAACCTGGAAATCAAGCCCAACGCCTATATCGTCAGCCTGAAGGGCGTGGAGATCGGACGCGGCGAAGCCTTCCCGAACCAGTGGATGGCGATCAACCCCGGCCAGGTTTCAGGCACCTTGCCCGGCACGCCGACGCAGGACCCGGCCTTCGGGCTGCCCGCCGTCTGGATCGACGGCAGCATGCGCCAGCAGGCACAGATCTACGGCTACACGGTGGTCGATGCCTGCACGGTGATGGCGACGCACCTGAACCACCTGATCCAGACCCACGCCGCCGAACTGCTCGGGCGCCAGGAAGTCCAGCAACTGCTCGACCAGATAGCCAAGACCGCGCCGAAGCTCACCGAGGACCTGGTGCCGAAGGTCGTGTCGCTCAGCACACTGCACAAGGTGCTGCAGAACCTGCTGGACGAAGAGGTCTCGATCCGCGACATGCGGACCATTCTCGACGTGATGGCCGAGCACGCGCCGACCATCAAGGACGCCACGGAGCTGACCACGCTGGCGCGCCTGGCCCTCGGCCGCGCGATCACGCAGCAGCTCTTCCCGGGCGCTTCCGAACTGCAGGTCATCGGGCTCGATGGCTCGCTCGACAGCGTGCTGCAGCAGGCCATGACCAACAGCAGCGGCATCGAGCCCGGCCTGGCCGACAGCCTGCTGCGCCAGACGCAGGCCGCCATTGCGCGGCAGGAGCAGATGGGGCTCGCGCCCGTGCTGGTCGTCCAGCACGCGCTGCGCGTGCTGCTGTCGCGCTTCCTGCGGCGCAGCCTGCCGCAACTCAAGGTGCTCTCCCACGCGGAGATCCCTGACTCTCGCAACATCAAGATCACCGCCACCATCGGAGGAAGAGTTTGAGCATTTCTACAGACGTGCGGACCACGGCCCGCAAATTCGTCGCGGCCACCAGCCGCGAAGCCCTGCGCCTCGTCCGCGAGGCCCTGGGTGCCGAAGCCATCGTGCTGACCAACCGGGCACTCGCGGATGGCGTGGAGATCGTGGCGATGGCCGAAGGCGACGTGGCGCAGACGCTCAAGAGCGCCGAGCCGATGACGCCGGTCGTGCCGGCACGGCCGGTTGCACCGCTTGCACCGGCGATGCCTGTTGCCGCAGTTGTGCCGACTGCGCCGGTCGTACCCGTGGCGCCCTCCGCGCCTGCGGCTCACCTTGCACCGGTGACCGCCGTCGCACCTCTGGCGCATGCCGCACCGGTCGCCCAGGTCGTCCCCGCGAAGCCCGTCGCGGCATCTTCGGCGCCAGAACCTGCAGCCCACACCGACACCGTGCTGAACGAACTGCATTCGATGCGCGGCATGATCGAAGAGCAGCTTGCCAGCGTCGTGTGGAACGACAAGCAGCGCCAGGACCCCGTGCGCGGGCGCCTGCTGCGCACACTGCTCGGCGCCGGCTTCAGCGCCAAGCTGTCCAAGGCGCTGCTGGAGAAGCTGCCCACCGGACAGACCTATGCGCAGGGCATGGCTTTCGCGCGCTCGGAGCTGATCCGCGCGGTGCCGGTGCACGAGGATGAAGACGCGCTGCTCGCGCAAGGCGGCGTCTACGCTCTGATGGGCCCGACCGGCGTCGGCAAGACCACCACCACCGCCAAGCTCGCTGCTCGCTGCGTCATGCGCTTCGGTGCCGACAAGCTTGCGCTGGTGACCACCGACAGCTACCGGATCGGCGCGTACGAGCAACTGCGCATCTACGGGCAGATCCTCAACGTGCCCGTCTACGCCGTAAAGGATGCCGCCGATCTGCACCTGGTGCTGCAGGACCTGCGCGACAAGCACATGGTGTTGATCGACACCGTGGGCATGAGCCAGCGCGACCGCGCGGTCTCCGACCAGATCGCGATGCTGTGCACCAGCCATCGCCCGGTCAAGCGCCTGCTGCTGCTGAACGCAACCAGCCATGGCGACACGCTCAACGAAGTCGTGCATGCCTACCGCCACGGCGGGGGAGGCAACGAACTCGCCGGCTGCATCTTCACCAAGGTCGACGAGGCCACCCATCCTGGCGCGTTGATCGACACGGTGATCCGCCATCGCCTGCCGGTGCACTACATCTCCAGCGGACAGAAGGTGCCGGAGAACCTGATGCTGGCCGATCGCGCACAACTGGTGGACAGTGTGTTCCAGCCGCGCCGCCACAACCCGCTGTTCGTGCCGGCAGAGGTCGACATGCAGGATGAGCCCGCGGGCGCCGCGCCGTCGGCCCAGGTCGTCCACGCGAAAGCCGAGGCCGACCGGCTTCGCACGCAGTACCAGAACCTCATTCGTGCCATGGCGCACGATGCGCAGGAGCTGGCGACCGCGGCCGGTGCGCTCGCCGGTGCGCAGATCGGCTTCGAAAGCGCACGCCGGCTGTGGCGCCACGCGGGCGACGAGGACATTGGCCACAAGGCCGTGTTGCAAGACCTGATGGTCCATGCCCGCAGCGAGATCGCGGCCGGCTGCGAACAGCACGTGCTCGCGCTGTGCGGCCAGGTCGGCTTGCGCTCCAACGAAGGCGGCGATGCCTACGAATGCCAGAGCAGCCTGCTGCTGTCCGATCGCAGCGGCGCGCCGCTGTCGGCGCCGAACCAGTGGCTTTCCACGGCGGCGACACGCGGCGGTGGCGATGCCCGGCGCAAGCCCGGCATGCGGCAAGTGCAGTGGCTGCGCCAGCAGGATTTCGGCAAGTCGCTGGTGCACGTGCTGCCGCGGCTGCCCGCCATCGAGTTCATGTCCGAGTGGCAGGCGCAAGGCCAGAAGTGGCTGGCACGCGCGCCGGGCTCGACCGGCGTCATCGATCCGCACACCGGCGCATCGAGCGCGCTCGCGCGCAGGGACTTCGAGTTCGGCGAGACGCATCCCGTCCTGTTCCGCGGCAAGCCGGCGGTGCAATGCGAGGCGCATACGGAGGTCATCCTGCGGGCCGGCGCCGAGAACGCCGCGCTGCCCGCACTGCGCTGTGTGGTCACGCGCGTGATGGACGAGCGCAGCCAGAAGATTCTTGCGCAAGGCTATCTGCTGACCAACGTCGGCATGCAGGTCACGGCGCGGCAGCTGGCGCAATGGCAGGGTTGGGCCGCCGAGGCCGATCCATGCTTCCGCCTGATCCGGCAGGGCGTGCAACTCGTGGGCGGGATGGGCGAGCTGGGCGATCCGAACATGATGAAGCGCCTGCTGATCGCGGGCCAGGTCACTACCACCGTGTGGCGGCTGCTGCAGTCCAACGGCGAGTGGGCCGACCGCACGCGCATGCTGCTGAACCAGTTGACCGGGCGGCCCGTGCGTTCCAGCCGGCCTCTCACCGGCAACGTCTTGTACGTGGGCGTGAGCAAGCTCTTCCTGTTGCTGGAGGCGCTCGGCACCGAATCGACGGCGCCTACGCAGCAGCCACGCAAGGCCCTGGAGCAGCAGGATTGAGGAGGCGCGTATGACCAAGCTGGTTGCAGATCAGGCGGACGGATTGCGGCGGCTGCTGTCGCACACGTCGACGCGCATCGTCGCCGTTGCCGGCGTAGGCCGCGGTGACGGCGCGACGACCACGGCGATGAACCTCGGCGCGGCGCTGGTGCATCAAGGCAAGGATGTGCTGCTCCTCGACGAGCATGGCCCGGCGGCGGACTCGGTGTGCGCCATCTGGGACATCGATCCGCTGGGCAGCCTGGCGGATGTGGCCAACGGACGGCTGCCCCGCGAAGGCGCGGTGGCGCGCGCTGGTTGCGGTGTCGGCGTACTGCCGGCGCTGCCCGGCGTGCCGCATGCGGACACCGATCCGCGCCTGCTGTGCGATGGCGGCGTGATCCTCGTCGACGCCGTGCTCGACAGCGAAGGCCGCCTCTCGCCGCTGGCGCAGGCCGCGGACGAACTGGTGCTCGTGCTGCGGCCGAATGCCGCGTCGATCACATCGGCCTATGCGGGCATCAAGCGGCTGCACTACGCGCACGGCCTGAAGCAGTTGCGTTTCCTGGTCAACGGCGTTTCCAGCGATGAAGAGGCGCAGAAGATCACGACCAACCTCACCAGCACAGGCAGCCGCTATCTCGCGGTGTCGCTGGAGCCGGCCGGTTGGGTTCGCGCCGATCCGCATCTGGCGGACGCACGGCGGCTGGGCGAGACCGTGGTCGAAGCCTTCCCGGCCAGCCCGGCCGCGGTGGACTTCAGGCGCATCGGTGGCGACATGGGCCGCTGGCCCTGGCGCACGACCGCGCCGCGTCGCTCCAAGGCCATCGAGAGCGCGGAGCATGCGCTTCGCGCCGTCATGGCGCCTGCGCTCTCCGCGCATGTGCAAGGCGCTGTCGCCGCCTGACCCGCAGAACCGAACAACGGAAAAAAGGACAGAACGTGTACACCGCGCAGGGAACCATTGAAAAGTCCCATCTGCTAGAGCAGCACCAGCCGATGGTGCGCCGTATCGCGCTCCAGATGATCGCCAAGCTGCCCGCCAGCGTGGAACTCGACGACCTGATCCAGGCCGGGATGATCGGCCTGCTCGATGCGTCGAGCCGCTACCAGGACAACAAGGGCGCGCAGTTCGAGACCTTCGTCAGCCAGCGCATCCGCGGCGCGATGCTCGACGAGCTGCGTGCCAGCGACTGGGGCTCGCGCGGGCTGCGCCAGTCGGCGCGCAGCGTCGAGAAGGCCATCCAGGCGCTCGAACACCGGCTCGGCCGTCCGCCGACCGAAGGGGAGATCGCCAGGGAGCTGAAGATGGACCTGGAGGCCTATCAGTCGCTGTTGCAGGAAATCCAGGGCTGCCAGCTCCTGTATGTCGAGGACTTCGCCAAGGGCGAATCGGACAACCCCTTCATCGACATGCATGCGCAGGAAGCGCGCAAGGGCCAGCGCGTGAGCGACGACCCGCTGGCGCAATTGCTGGAAAGCGGTTTTCGCCACCAGCTGGTGGACGCCATCTCGGCGCTGCCCGAGCGCGACCAGCTCCTGTTGAACCTGTACTACGAGGAAGAACTGAACCTGCGCGAGATCGGCGCGATCCTCGAAGTGAGCCAGAGCCGCGTGTGCCAGTTGCACAGTCAGGCCATCAGCCGCTTGCGGGCCAGCCTGAAGGAAATGTTGTAGCGAGTTGCCGGTCGTGCACTCGTGAGAGCAGGAGCAGTGCGCACGTCGATCCGACGAGGGCCATGAACATGTCCGACTGCGTGTCCCACGGATCGCCCTGCGTGCCGAGGAACTCTTCCGCGCCCTGGCCCATCGCCAGGGCAGCCGCCCATTCGATGAGCTCGTAGCCGGCGCTGATTGCCATCACGATGCAGACGACGATGAAGGCGAGCATCTTCCGGCCCCGCACGTACTGGCCGCGCAGCAGGATCTCGCGCGCGATCAGCGCGGGCACGAAGCCCTGCACGAAGTGGCCGATCTTGTCGTAGGGATTGCGGCCCAGTTGCATCAGATCCTGCAGCCAGAAGCCGAGAGGCACGCGCGCATACGTGTAGGCGCCGCCGAGCATCAGAACGCAGCAGTGCAGGAAGATCAACGCGTAGAGCAGCGGCGTAAGGGGATACTGCCGGCCGGTCGCCCACATCAGCGGCAATGCGATGAGCACCGGCGCCACCTCCATCCACCAGGTGGCGCGGTCGTAGGGGTGCAGGGCCGAGAGGGCGAGCAGCGCGACCAGGGCGGCCGAGCTGGCGATCAGGGCGCGAGGGAGATGACGGGGCCGATGGGGCCGACAAGGCTGATGGACCATGGGGCCGCAGTATGAGCGACCCGGGCGACCGCGCCCGACCCGGACGTCGAGCCCTGCGAAGTCGCCTTGGCGCGTCCTTCTTCAGGCGGCCAGGAAGCGCTCGGCCAGCAGCACCCAATAGGCCGAGCCGATGGCGACGTTGGCGTCGTTGAAGTCGTAGCCCGGGTTGTGCACCATGCACGCGCCGTGGCCGTCGCCCTCGCCGGCGCCGTTGCCGATCAGCAGGTAGCTGCCCGGCACCTTCTCGAGCATGAAGGCGAAGTCCTCGCTGCCGGACAGCGCCGGGCCTTGCAGCGTGACGCGATCGGCGCCGACCAGTTCGAGCGCCACCTCGCGCGCGAAGGCGGTCTCCTCGGGGGTGTTGACCAGCACCGCATAGCCGGGCTTCCAGTCGATCGTGGCAGTGACGTCGAAGCTCTCGGCCTGCGCCGTAATCACCGACTTGATGCGTTGCTCCAGCAGGGCGCGGACTTCGCGATCGAGCGCGCGAACGCTCAGCTCCATCGTCGCGGTCTGCGGGATCACGTTGTTGGCCTTGCCTGCGTGCAGCGCGCCCACCGTGACCACCGCCATCTGCAGCGGATCGATGTTGCGCGAGACGATGGTTTGCAGTGCCATCACGATGCTCGCCGCCGCCACGATCGGGTCGGCGGTGCGATGCGGCAATGCGCCGTGGCCGCCGATGCCGGTGAGGGTGACCGTGACGTAGTCGGACGAGGCCATGGCCGCGCCTTCGCGCAGTACCAGCCGGCCTTGCGGCGTGCCGGGCATGTTGTGCATGGCGAAGATCGCATCGCAGGGGTACTTGTCGAAGAGGCCGTCCTGCATCATCCGCAGCGCACCGCCGCCGCCTTCCTCGGCGGGCTGGAAAATCAGGTTCAGCGTGCCGGTGAAACGGCCGCGATGGGCCAGATGGTGCGCCGCCGCGAGCAGCATGGCCGTATGGCCGTCGTGGCCGCAGGCATGCATCACGCCCTGGTGGCTGCTGGCATAGGCCAGGCCGGTGGCTTCGTCGATCGGCAGGGCATCCATGTCGGCCCGCAGGCCGAGCTGGCGCGTGCCGTTGCCACGCCGCAGCCGTCCCACGACACCGGTGCCGCCGAGGCCGCGCTCGACTTCGTAGCCCCATTCCTTGAGCTTCGAGGCCACCAGCTCGGAGGTGCGGTGCTCGTCGAAGGCCAGTTCTGGGTGGTGGTGGATGTCGCGGCGCAGGCTGATGAATTCGTCCGCCTGCTGGTGCAGCGCGTCGAGCAGGTTCGCAGTCGTCATGGTGTTCCTTACTGGGGCTGCAGGTTGATGGACTTGGCGATGGCGCGGTAGCGCGCGATCTCGGCGTCGTAGAACTTCGCGGATTCGGCCAGCGTCATCGGCGGCGACGCCAATTGCGTCTGGGCCGCCAGTTGCGATCGCACGCCCGACTCCTGCAGCGTGGCGCCGATGGCCTTGTGCAGGCGCTGGACCACATCTTCCGGCGTGTTCTTCGGCACCATGAAGCCGCTCCAGATCTTGTACGAGAAGTCCTTCAACTCCTTGCCTTCGCTGACGGCCGGCACGTTTTTGAGCAGTTCGGAGCGTTGCGCTCCGAGTTGGCCGATCACCTTGAGCCGCCCTTGCTCTGCCAGGGCGCCCATGCCGGCGCTGTAGACCAGCACGGCGAAGTCCACCTGCCCGCCGCCGATGTCCTGCAGCAGCGGGGCGTTGCCCTTGTAGGGCGCGTGGATCATCTGGGTGCCGGTGCGGTGCTGAACGTCCTCGAGGATCAGGTGGTAGAGCGAGCCGATGCCCACGCTCCCGTAGGTCAGCGGCTTGTCCTTGGACTTGCGGGCGAGCGCGATGAGTTCGTCGACGTTGTTGGCGGGCAGGTCCTTGCGGGCGACGAAGACCATCACCGCGTCCGTGACCGGATGGACGAGGCGGAAGTCCTCGGCCTTGAGCTTGACGGCGGCATTTGCGAGCGGCGACAGGATCACCTCGTTGGGCGAACCCTGGAAGAGGTAGTAGCCGTCGGCGGGTGCCGCGAGAACCTTCTGGGCCGCCAGCGCGCCGGCGACGCCGCCGAGGTTTTCCACCACCACCTGCTGGCCGAGTTCCTTCCCGAGCGGCACGGTGAAGATGCGCGCCGCCGCGTCGGACGGCCCGCCGGCGGGGTATGGAACCATCAGGTTGACGGGCTTGGTCGGGTAGCCCTGGGCGAGGGCTGCGCCCGCGGCCAGCAGCAACAGGCCGGTGGCGATCGAACGCTGGAGAAACGGCTTCATAGGACTCCTGGTGGCGCCTGCGTGGGCGCCTGTGGAAATGACTGGCTCGGCGACGGCGTCTTGTGTCCTGACGCGAAACGCATCGTAGGAGCGCTGCAAAAGAACATCCAATGCATTGTTGTTCGATTTAGCATTACTTCAATGCATACCAAGCGAAAAGGCTCCGCATGACGCTCGTCCAACTCCGCCATCTGATCGCCCTCGCCGAGAGTGGCTCGTTCAGCAAGTCCGCGCAGGCGCTCTACATCACGCAGCCTGCGCTCAGCCGCAGCATTCGCGCGCTGGAGGACGAACTGGGCATGCCGCTGTTCGATCGGGTCGGGCGGCGCAGCGAACTCACCTCCTTCGGGCACGAGGTCGTGGCGCGCGCACGGCAACTGGTGTTCGAGGCCGGCGAACTGCGCGACAGCGGCCGCCAGATGCGCGAAGGGCAGGGCGGCGTGCTTCGCGTCGGCATGGGATCGGGCCCCGGTGCGATGCTGATGACGCCGCTGCTGATGCGCATGGCGACGCGGCATCCGAAGGTGCGCGTGGTGGTGGCGCGCGGCGGCACCGACCTGCTGGCACAGGCACTGCGCGCGCGAACGCTCGACGCGCTGGTGGTCGATGCCCGCTCGCTGGACCCTGCCGCCGACCTTCAGGTGAGCGAGCTGCGCGAAATGCGAGGCGTCTTCATGTGCCGGCGCGGCCATCCGCTGACGCGCCTGCGCAAGGGCGTGACTTTCAAGGACGTGCAGCGCTACCCCATCGCTTCCACGCCGTTGAGCGAGGAGGTGGCGCGCAGCCTGATCGAGACCTACGGCCCCGAGGCGCACCCGGAGCAATGCGTGACGCTGCAATGCGAAGAGGTCGCGAGCCTCGTCGATGTGGCCCGCCAGAGCGATGCCGTGCTGCTGGCGATTCGCGCGGCCGCGCCCGATCTTGTCGAACTGAAGATGGCGCCGCCGATCGAAAGAGTCGCACGCTTCGGCCTCGTGACGTTGCGCCGGCGCACGGAGGCTCCGGGCTTGTCGATCGTGCGGGAGCTGATCCAGGAGTTGATGCACGACTGAGGCAGGCAGGCACCGCCGGCCGCGCATTTGACCGCGGGGCGGCATTCATGGATAACCCGCTTCGGAGACATCGCTCGCACGCCGGGCAACAACGAAGGAACACCATGAGCCAATTCCGCATCGAGCACGACCTGCTTGGCGACCGCGAGGTGCCCGCCGAGGTGTACTACGGCGTGCACACGCTGCGCGCGCAGGAGAACTTCCAGATCTCGGGCACGACCATCTCCGCCTATCCGGAACTCGTGACCGCGCTGGCGTCGGTGAAGCAGGCGGCCGCCGAAGCCAACGCCGAGCTGGGCCTGCTGCCCGAAGCGAAGCTCAATGCCATCGTCGCGGCCTGCGAGGAGATCCGCAAGGGCGCGCTGCGCGACCAGTTCGTCGTCGACATGATCCAGGGTGGCGCCGGCACCTCGACCAACATGAATGCCAACGAGGTGATCTGCAACCGGGCGCTGGAGATCCTCGGGCATCAGCGCGGCGAGTATCAGCACCTGCACCCGAACGAAGACGTCAACATGGCGCAGAGCACCAACGACGTCTATCCGACCTCGCTGCGCATCGCGACCTGCTTTGCGATCGACCGGCTGCTGGTCGCGATGGACCGGCTGCGCGGCGACTTCGCCGAGAAGGCGGTGGAGTTCGCGCCGCTGCTGAAGATCGGCCGCACCCAACTGCAGGATGCCGTGCCCATGACGCTGGGCCAGGAGTTCTCCACCTATGCCGTCATGCTGGAAGAGGACATGGCGCGCCTTCGTGAAGCCTCCCTGCTGATCCGCGAGATCAACCTCGGCGCGACGGCCATCGGCACCGGCATCACCGCCCACCCCGAGTACGCGGCCAAGGCGCTGAAGTCACTGGTGCGCATCACGGGCATCGAACTCAGCACGGCGCCGAACCTGATCGAGGCGACGCAGGATTGCGGTGCCTTCGTGCAACTGTCGGGCGTGCTCAAGCGCATCGCGGTGAAGCTGTCGAAGACCTGCAACGACTTGCGGCTGCTGTCGAGCGGGCCGCGCTCGGGGCTGGGCGAAATCAACCTGCCGGCGATGCAGGCGGGCTCGTCCATCATGCCTGGCAAGGTGAATCCAGTGATCCCGGAAGTCGTCAACCAGGTGGCGTTCGAAGTGTTCGGAAACGACCTCACCGTGACTTTCGCCGCAGAGGCCGGGCAACTTCAGCTCAATGCCTTCGAGCCGATCATCGCGACCGCGCTGTTCCGCAGCTTCAAGCACCTGACGAATGCCTGCAACACCTTGGGCGAACGGTGCGTGCGTGGCATCACCGCCAACCCCGATCGCCTGAAGGAAAGCATCGAGCGCTCCATCGCGCTCGTGACGGCGCTCAACCCCATCATCGGCTACAAGGAAGCGACCGAGGTCGCGGCCGAGGCCTACGCCAACGGCACCAATGTGCGCGAGGTCGTGCTCCGGCGCAAGCTGATGACCGAGGACGAGCTGGAGCAGGCGTTGCGCCATGAGGTGTTGACTCAGCCGCGGGTCTACGAGCAGACGCAGCGCAAGCACTGAACGCGCGGCGCCATCGACGAAGGCGCCGCGGCCTCAGTTGGCGGTGATCTTCCGCTCGCGGACGATGGCGCTCCATTTGGCGTCCTCGCTCTTCATGAACGCCGTGAGCTCGGCGCGCGAGGTCGGCTGCGGCGTCAGGCCGTGCTTGTTCAACGCGTCCTTGACGCCGGGATCGTTGAGCACCTTGACGATCTCCGCGTTCCAACGGTCGAGGATCGGCGCCGGAGTCTTGCCGGGCGCGACGAAGGCATACCAGTTCAGCGCCTCGAAGCCGGGATAGCCCGACTCGGCCACTGTGGGGATGTTGGGGAGGTAGGCCGGGCGTTTCAGCCCCGTGGTAGCGAGCGGGATCAGCTTGCCGGCCTCCACGTAGGGCATTGCAGTGGGCGGCGCCGAGAAGTAGGAGGCGATGCGCTGGCCCAGCAGATCGGTGAGAGCGGGCGCGCCGCCTTTGTAGGGGACATGCACCATGTCGACGCCGGCGCGCTGGTTGAACAACTCGCCCGCGAGATGCGAGGCGGAGCCGGCGCCCGTGGAAGCGAAGTCCACGCCGCCTTGCTTCTTCTTGGCGAGCGCGACGAACTCCGCGAGGTTCTTCGCACCCACGCCCTGATGCACCACGAGCACGTTCGGGAAATTGACGCCGCCAGATACCGGAGCGAGGTCCTTGAACGGGTCGTAGCCGACCTTCATCACGTGCGGCGCGATGGTCAGCGGGCCGATCGATCCGAACAGCAGCACAGAGCCATCGGCGGGAGCGCCGGCCACTTGCTGGTGCGCGATGTTGCCGCCCGCGCCGGCCTTGTTGTCGACCACCACGCTTTGCCCGATGTTCTCGGCCAGCTTCTTGGCGATCAGGCGCGCCGCCGCGTCGGCCGCACCGCCGGGCGCGAAACCGACGACCAGCGTGACGGGCTTGGAGGGCGGGAAGTCCTGGGCATGGGCGATGCCTGCGAGCGGCAATGCAGCGATGGCGAGCGTCATGGCGCTCAGCAGTCGGCGTTTGTTCAACGTGGTCTCCGGGTGGTTGTTGTCTTGTGTGGTCAGTCCGCGCCCAGCCCGATCGGGTTGGGTTGGCGTTTCTCGATCGCGTGGCGCAGCAGCGAGGCGGTGCGGAAGATGCCGTGCGCGAACTTGCCGTAGGGGAGCGTGGCGAACAGGGCCATGACTGCGCCGAGGTGCAGGCAGAGCAGCACGGCCAGGGCGGGCGTGCCCCGGCCCAGCCAGAGTGCGAGGCCGGTGGCGCTGGTCAGGAAGAGCAGCGCAATGAAGCCGAGGTCCATCGGCTTCTGGGCCACGTCGCCGTGCAAGGGATGGCGACGGCGATTCAGGCGCCACAGCCCTGCGGTGCCCACCAACAGGCTCAGCCCGCCTGCGACGCCCAGCAGCTTCGGGAGGCTGGGGAATTCGTACGGTGCGACCCAGCCGAACACGTAGTGATAGACAGTCGCCAGTGCGGTGGCCGCAAAGCACAGCATGAAGCCGTAGAAGGTGAAGTGGTGGAAGAGCCGGCGCGAGAGCGTGTACGCGTCGTCCTCGTTGTTGCAGCCCTGGCCGTGACCGCCGTCGAGGTACTTCAGCCGCAGCACCGCATCGGTGGCCTCGGCAGCGGCCGGAGCGCTGAGTGGCGCACCGCTGGTGGCGGGCGTCACGTCGCGCCAGAAGCGACGCACGCCCATCGCCAGCGCCAGAGCCGCGAACAGGAAGACCGGTGCGAACAGGCTGACCAGCAGGTTGTGCGGGAAGAGGTTGTAGAAGTTGCCCTGTAGCTTGCCTCCCCACAGCGTGCCGTTCATCGCAACGGCCATGATCAGGAACAGTGCCAGCCCGGCTGCCACTGCGAGCGACAGGGTGAGCCCGTTGCGCTGGTACAGCTTGCCCAGCGGCTGCGGCCACGCATAGTCAACGTAGGTCTGCCCACGCACTTCGGCCATCGCCTTCGGCACGTTGACGGCGAACTCGTGCGGCGGCGCGTACTGGCAGGCATGCAGGCAGGCGCCGCAGTTGTGGCAGAGGTTCGCGAGGAAGTGGATGTCGGCCTTGCCGAATTCGAGCCGGCGCGTCATCGCGGGGAACACTGCGCAGAAGCCTTCGCAGTAGCGGCAGGCATTGCAGATCTGCATCTGGCGCCCGACTTCGGTTTCGTTCGCGGAGAGGATGGGGATCACGGTGCGCCCGCCCGCGGCGAGCGATGCGGCTTCGCGTGTGAGGGCTTCAAGTTGTTGCATGGTGGTCCGTTCTCGCCGTCTTGGCGTTGGCGGCCGCTTGGGCCGCGCGGGTGCCGGCGATGCGCCCGAATGCGGTGCCGATGGCCATGCCGACGCCGGCCGTGTAGCCCTTGCCGAGCACGTTGCCGGCCATCATCTCGCCGGCGACGAAGAGGTTGTCGCTCGGTACCCCGTCGAAGTGCACCGCGGAGTCCTCGTTGACCCTCAGGCCCAGGTAGGTGAAGGTAATGCCGGGCCGCAGCGCATAGCCGTAGAACGGCGCGGTGTCGATGGGGCGCGCCCAGTGCGTCTTGGCGGGCGAGAGGCCTTCCGTGTGGCAATCGTCCAGTTGCGTGTGGTCGAAGGTGCCCGCGCGGCAGGCGGCGTTGTAGGCCTCGACCGTGGCGGTGAAGCGGGCTTCATCCAGGCCGAGCTGGCGGGCGAGTTCGGGCAGCGAGTCGGCCCGGGTGCCGGGGAACACCGGTGGCATGAAGCGGCCGACGGCCTTGGCATCGATGATCGACCATGCAATCTGGTCCGGCTGCTGCGCGACGAGCCGGCCCCAGATCGCGTAGCGCTTGGGCCAGAAATCCTCCCCCTCGTCGTAGAAGCGCTCGGCATGTCGGTTGACCACCACGCCCAGGGACACGCAGTCGATGCGGGTGCAGATGCCGCCGTCGTACAACGGTGCGCGCGCGTCGATGGCCACCATGTGCGCCTGCGTCGGATCTCCGATGGCGTCGGCGCCGGCATCGATCATGTGCTTGAGCAGCACGCCCGTGTTGAAGCGGGTACCGCGGATCAGGAAGTTGTCGGCCGGCCATTTGCCGCGCTCGTTCTGGCCCCAGGCCTCGCGCAGCCATGCGATGTTCGACTCGAAGCCGCCCGCGGCCAGCACGCATGCGCGGGCCGCGATGCGTTCGCCGGCGGCGGTGCGGGCGGCAAGGAAACGGCCGTCCCGCATTTCCACCGACACCACCGGCGTGTCGTAGCGCACCTGCACGCCCAGTGCCTCGGCGCTGCGAAAGTAGGCATTGACCAGCGCCTTGCCGCCGCCCATGAAGAAGGCATTGGTGCGCGCCACGTGCAGCGCCCCCGACAGCGGCGGCTGGAAATGCACGCCGTGGCTTCGCATCCAGTCGCGGCAGTTCGAGGACGCGCGGATCGCCATGCGCGCGAGGTGCTCGTCGGTCTGGCCGCCAGTGACTTTCAGCAGGTCCTGCCAGTACTCTTCCTCGGGGTAGGCGTCGACCAGCACGTCCTGCGGCGCGTCGTGCATGCAGCGCAGGTTGCGCGTGTGCTGCGAATTGCCGCCTCGCCATTCGCGCGGCGAGGCTTCGAGCAGCAGGACGCTGGCGCCGGCCTCGCGCGCCATGAGCGCGGCGCACAGCGCAGCATTGCCGCCGCCGACGACCAGTACATCGATCACGTTGTCTCTCCTTGTGGGGTGGGGAGACTGTAGGGGTCCGCCCCTTCACGCGAAAGGGCGGATCGGGCAACGGGTGTTCAGTTTTCGAGAAGACTGGCGCCGGCCCAGCGTCCCTCGCGCACCAGCGTGCGCGCCGTGTCGGTCATCACTACGCGGGCGGCCAGCGCAGCCGGGGAAAGCTCGTCGTCCGACAGGCTCACCAGCAGGTTGCGGCGGCCGACGTGCGCATCGGTGATCTGGCTGAGATGCACGTCTTGCGTGGGATGGCGCGCCGTCGCGGCGCCGGGCTGGATGGTCGCGCCCTGGCCGGCGAGCACTGCGTCCATGAGAAGGGCGAGGCCGTCGATTTCCGCGACGATGGTCGGCTCGATGCGTGCCCGCGCAAAAGCGGCAGTCAGCGTCGCGCGCAATCCGTGGCCGGCGCTGGGCAGGATGAGCGGCACGCCGGCCAACTGGGACAGGCGGACCTTGGCGCCGGCCGGCCGCTTCGGCAGCGTGCGCGAGGCAATCACGTACAGCTTCTCGTCAAGCAGCGGGGAGACGCTCCAGCGGCGTGGCGTGTCGGTCTGGAACAGCACGGCGAGATCGAGTTGCCGCGCTTCGAGCATCTTCCCGAGGTGGCCGGAGAGCGACTCCACGAGGTGCAGCCGCACGTCCGGATAGCGTTCGCGCATCGCCTGCATCAGCGGCACGCCGAGTACCGAAGCCGTGGTTGGCGCAAGGCCGACGCTCACGTGGCCCGAGAGACGCGCTTGCTGCGCGGCGCGGATCGCGTCGTCGGCGTGTCGCAGCGTGAGCTGGGCCTGGTGCAGGAAGGCGACGCCCGCATCGGTCGGCGTAACGCCCGTCGATGCGCGTTGCAGCAGGCGGGTACTGAGTTCGCTCTCCAGCCGGCTGATCTGCTGGCTCAGGGCCGAGGTGACCACGCCCAGCTCGACCGCGGCGCGGCCCATGCTGCGCAGCTCGCAGACCTTGACGAAATAACGTAGCTGTCGCAACTCCATGAGGGCGCAGTGTAGGGGTCAGCGCGTCGCGCCGCCCCGAAGCTCAGGGAGTCGGCGGCATCAGTGGCTGCACTCGGGCGCCACGCGGTCCAGCGCCTCGATCAGCTTGGCCGTAAGGCGCAGGCTGTAGTCCTCGGTCGGGTGGACCTCATCGATGAGTTCGACCGGGCCGGCCGACCCGAAATCGGCGAACTCGACGTCCATGTCGCGGGCCAGCGTCTTCGCCTCGTCGTCGATGCGGTCGCGCCCTGCCAGCCTGTCCGGGGTCATGAAGGCGTTCGGTGTCTGGCGGGAGTAGCCGGTCAGCACCGGGATCTTGCCTTCGAAGCGCACAGCTTCGATCATCCAGGGCAGGTGGGTCAGCACGGTTCCGCCGGACCAGCCTTCGGCAATGCCGCTCTCGATCACCACCACTCGGGCATCCCGCGGATCCTTGCGAAATCCCTTGGCCACTTTGGCCAGGGACTGGCCGGGTACCGTGCGGTCGTCGATGCGCCAGGCCGGCCGCCGAGCCTTGAGTTCAGCCGCGGGATGGCGTGCGTGCCGCGTCGAGAGCTCTTCCTTGACGTAGGAGCCGTTGAGGATCGAGTCGCCGTACAGCACGACAGAGCAGTCGGCGGTGGCGTTGTCAGGCACGGGCTGGGTGGCGGCGATCGCGGCGGGCATCGTCGGGACGGGACCGGCCGCATCGGTCGTCCCCGCGCTCTTGCCGCCGCAGGCGCTCATGAGCGCCATCGAGACGGCGAGAAGGGTGGCAGGAACGGATTTCATGGTACTTCGGGGACGCTTGCTCGTGCGGCCTCGGCGCAGGAGCGGAATTTTGCGCAAGACAAGGGGAAAGAATGGGAATGGAATGGCATGTGACGCGTAGGACCTGGCGCCATGCCAAGCGACGAGTTCCGACCACGACGTGGTGCGCGAGACCAACAAAAAAGGCCTGCTACCGGTGAGGTAGCAGACCTTCTTGCTTCGATTGGTGCCGGAGAGATGAATCGAACACCCGACCTTCTCATTACGAATGAGCTGCTCTACCGACTGAGCTACACCGGCTAAGCCTTCGATTATAGCGGGTCGTGATAGCGGGTCAGCCGCTCGACCTCATTTTTTGATCCCAACACAACAGCCACGCGTTCATGGAGCTTCGACGGCTCCAGGTCAAGGATGCGCTTCCTGCCATTGGTCGAGGCGCCGCCAGCCTGTTCGACGATCCAGCTCATGGGGTTGGCCTCATACATCAGGCGCAGCTTGCCGGCCTTTTCGGGCTCGCGCTTGTCCCAGGGGTACATGAAGACGCCGCCGCGCATCAGGATGCGGTGCACGTCGGCCACCATGCTGGCAATCCAGCGCATGTTGAAGTCCTTGCCCCGCGGACCTTCCCTGCCGGCCAGGCATTCGTCGATGTAGCGCTTCACCGGGGCGTCCCAGTGGCGCATGTTGCTCATGTTGACCGCGAATTCCTTGGTGTCGGCCGGGATCTGGATGTCTTCCTGCGTCAGCATGAAGGAACCCTGCTCGCGGTCGAGCGTGAACATCGCCACGCCATTGCCGACGGTCAGCACCAGCGTGGTCTGCGGGCCGTAGATGCAGTAACCCGCCGCGACCTGCTTGCTGCCGCCCTGGAGGAAGTCGGCTTCCTGCACGCCGGGTGTGTCGTCGGGCTTCTTGAGGACACTGAAGATGGTGCCGATGCTGACGTTCACGTCGATGTTGCTCGATCCGTCGAGGGGATCGAACAGCAGCAGGTATTCGCCTTGCGGATAGCGGTTGGGAACGACGTAGATGCTGTCCATCTCCTCGCTCGCCATCGCGGCGAGGTGGCCGCCCCATTCGTTGGCCTCGATGAGCACCTCGTTGGCGATGATGTCGAGCTTCTTCTGGACTTCACCCTGAACGTTCTCGCTCTCGGCCGTGCCCAGGACGCCGCCGAGAGCGCCCTTGTTGACGGCCTGGCTGATGCTCTTGCAGGCGCGCGCAACCACTTCGAGCAGCAGCCGCAACTGCCCGGGGATGAGCCCGTCGGCGCGTTGCTGTTCGACGAGGTAGCGGGTCAGTGAAATCTTGTGTTGAGCCATGTAGTCGGGATTCCTTGTGAGTCAGGCCGTCAGCGCACGCGTGACGACCTCGTGCGTGTCCTTGCTGAGGTCCGGGCGGGCGGCGACGCGGGCGATGGCCTCGCGTGCGGCGCTGCGATAGGGTTCGGCCAGCTTGCTCCAGCGGTCGAGCGCACGCGCGAGGCGGGCTGCAACCTGCGGATTGATAGCGTCGAGCTCGATCACGCGGTCGCTCCAGAACACGTAGCCGGCCGCATCGGGGCGGTGCAGGGCGCCGGGGTTGGCGCTGCAGTAGCTGAAGATCACGCTGCGTGCGCGGTTCGGGTTCTTGATGGAGAAATCCGGGTGCTTCATGAGCTGCTTCACCAGCGGCAGGATGTCGCCGCCGCGGTCCGGTGCGCCGGCCTGCAGCGAGAACCACTTGTCGATCACGAGCGCTTCATCCTTGAAGATCTCGTGGAAGCGCGCGAGCGCCTGTGCCGCCAATGCGTGGCCGGACGAGACCAGCGCGTTGAGGGCGTTGAAGCGATCGGTCATGTTGCCCGCGTCCTTGAAGCGCTGCAGCGTCTTGCCCGGCCAGACAGCGTCGCCCGTGGCGCGCGCGGCAAGGCACAGATGGGTCAAGGCGATGCCGGCCAGGGCGCGGCGGCCCGAGGAGACCGGGTCGGGCGTGTAGGCGCCGGTGTCGCGGTTCTGCTCGTACACAAGCTCCCAGTCGGCGAGGAGGGCGGTGGCGAGCTGCGCGCGCATGGCTTCGCGCACGACGTGCACGCGCTGCGGGTCGACGACTTCCAACTGCTCGGCGATGTACGTTTCCGAAGGCAGCGTGAGCACGAGTTCCTTGAACGCGGCATCGAGCGTCGAATGGCGCAGCACGCCGCGCATTGCATCGACGAAGGCGTCGTTCAGCGGCAGCTCGTGGGTGCCGGCCGGCGGGGTCGCGATGGCGCGCACCGCCGCGCGCAACGCGAGGCGCTGGCCCGCTTCCCAGCGGTTGAACGGATCGGGGTCGTTGGCCAGCAGCGTGAGCAACTGGGCGTCGGTGTATTCGTAGTCGAGGATCACGGGCGCGCTGAAGCCGCGCAGGATCGAGGGCACGGGCTCGGCGTCGATATTGACGAAGGTGACCTGTTCGCCCGCGCGCGTCAGCACGAGGGTCCGCGTGCCTGCGACGCCGTTCGATTCGCCTTCGAGTTGCAGCGGCAGCTCGCGGCCGTCCGTACCCAGCAGGCCGATGTTGACCGGGATCACGAACGGGTCCTTCGACGGCTGGCCCGGCGTGGGCTGGCAGCTCTGCACGAAGCTCAGCGTGTAGCTGCGCGCCGAGGCGTCGTACACGCCGTGCGCCGCGAGACGCGGCGTGCCGGCCTGGCTGTACCAGCGCTTGAACTGGGGCAGCAGCCGCGCGAGGTCGGAATCGGGATTGGCATCGGCAATCGCCTGCGCGAAGTCGTCGCAGGTCACCGCCTGGCCGTCGTGGCGCTCGAAGTACAGCGTGATGCCGCGCTCGAAGCCCTTGCGGCCGACCAGCGTCTGCATCATGCGGACGACTTCCGCGCCCTTCTCGTAGATGGTGACGGTGTAGAAGTTGCTGATCTCGATGTAGCTGTCGGGCCGCACCGGGTGGGCCATGGGGCCGGCGTCTTCCGGGAACTGCGCGGTGCGCAGGACGCGCACGTCCTCGATGCGCTTGACGGCGCGTGCCGATGCATCGGCGCACAGGTCCTGGCTGAACTCCTGGTCGCGGAAGACGGTGAGGCCTTCCTTGAGCGAGAGCTGGAACCAGTCGCGGCAGGTCACGCGGTCGCCGCTCCAGTTGTGGAAGTACTCGTGGCCGACCACGCTTTCGATGTTGCTGTAGTCGGCGTCGGTGGCCGTGGCCTGGTTGGCGAGAACGTACTTCGTGTTGAAGATGTTCAGGCCCTTGTTTTCCATCGCGCCCATGTTGAAGTCGCTGGTCGCGACGATCATGAAGCGGTCGAGGTCGAGTGGCAGGCCGAAGCGGGCTTCGTCCCACATCACCGAGTTGATCAGCGAATTCATCGCATGCTCGGTCTTGTCGAGGTCGCCGGCGCGCACGTAGACCTGCAGCAGGTGTTCCTTGCCGTTGCGCGCCTTGATGCGCTGCTCGCGCGCCACCAGCTTGCCGGCGACGAGCGCGAACAGGTAGCTGGGCTTGCGGAAGGGATCGACCCACTTCGCGAAGTGGCGACCTTCGGGGAGGTCGCCCTGCTCGACGAGGTTGCCGTTGGACAGCAGCACGGGGTAGGCGGCCTTGGCGGCACGCAGCGTGACCGTGTAGCTCGCCATCACGTCCGGGCGGTCGAGGAAATAGGTGATGCGGCGGAAGCCCTCGGCCTCGCACTGCGTGAAGAAGGTGTCCTCGCTCACGAACAGGCCCATGAGCTTGGTGTTCTTCACCGGGCAGCAGGTGGTGAAGATCTCCAGCTCGAAGGCATCGGGCAGGTTGTCGATCACGAGCTGGTCGACGTCCATGCGGAACGACGCGCCCTGGCCGTCGACCAGCACGCGGGCCAGGTTCAGCTCGTCGCCGTCGAGGCGAAGGGGCTCGGGTGCCACGTCGGGATTGCGACGCAGGCGCATGCGGTTCAGCACGCGGGTCTTGGCGGGGTCGAGGTCGAAGGTGAGGTCGACGGTGTCGATCCAGTAGGCAGGCGCGCTGTAGTCCTCGCGACGGATCGCGATCGGTTGGCCTTGGGCATCACGCAACAGCATCGAGTGTCTCCAGAAAGTTTGAGTTGGCTAGTTCGTTGTAGTCACGCACGGCCGCAATCACGTGCGGCCCCGCGAGTTCGGAGGCGCTGTGGCTGGTGCAGACCGCGACCGCAAGCATCCCGCCGCGGCGTGCGGCCTCGATGCCGAAGGGCGCGTCTTCGAAGACGATGCAGCGCGAGGGCGCCGTTCCGATGCGGCGTGCGGCTTCGAGGAAGATGGCCGGCTGCGGCTTGCCGGGGAGACCTTCGTCGCCACCGACGATGGCGAGCGGCGCGGTGTCCATGCGCAGGTTCGACATGGTGAAGGCGATGTTGTGCCTGTCGCCCGCCGTGCCGACCGCGATCTTGAGTCCGCGCGCGGTGGCGCTGCTGGCGAAGGACCGGAATCCTGCGACCTCGCGGAACTCCGCGCCGAACAGCTCGCGGTAGATCGATTCCTTGTGCTCCATGATGGCAGCGCCCTCGGCCTGGCTGACCTCGCGCCCCATGAGCTCGCAGGCGCATTCGAAGCCCGTGCGCCCGGTGGTGCGCCGCATGAAATGCGGGATGTCGATCGTCAGGCCGTTGCGGCGCCCGTACTCGACCCATGCCCGGGCATGCCAGGGCATGGAATCGACCATGGTGCCGTCCATGTCGAAGATCAGCGCTTCCACCTTGTGCTTCGGGCCCTGCATCAGACGCCCTGCTTCAGAGAGGCCTCGATGAAGGCGTCGAGATCGCCGTCCAGCACCTTCTGGGTCGCCGAGATCTCGACGTTGGTGCGCAGGTCCTTGATGCGGCTGTTGTCCAGCACGTAGCTGCGGATCTGGTGGCCCCAGCCCACGTCGGTCTTGCTGTCCTCGAGCTTCTGCTGTTCTTCCTGGCGCTTGCGCATCTCGTGGTCGTACAGGCGCGAGCGCAGGCGCTTCCAGGCAACGTCGCGGTTGCTGTGCTGGCTGCGGCCGTCCTGGCACTGCACCACGATTCCCGTCGGGATGTGCGTGAGCCGCACGGCCGAGTCGGTCTTGTTGATGTGCTGGCCGCCGGCGCCGCTGGCGCGGAAGGTGTCGGTGCGCACGTCGGCCGGATTGATCTCGATCTCGATCGAGTCGTCGATTTCCGGGTAGACGAAGATGCTCGCGAAGCTGGTGTGGCGCCCGCCGGAAGAGTCGAAGGGCGACTTGCGCACGAGCCGGTGCACGCCGGTCTCGGTGCGGAGCAGGCCGAAGGCGTAGTCCCCCTCGACCTTGATGGTCGCGCCCTTGATGCCTGCGGTGTCGCCCGGCGTCTCGTCCTCGATCTGCGTCTTGAAGCCCTTGCGCTCGGCGTACTTCAGGTACTGTCGCAGCAGCATGCTGGCCCAGTCGCAGGCTTCGGTGCCACCGGCGCCGGCCTGGATGTCGACGAAGGCGTTCAGCGGGTCGGCCGGGTTGTTGAACATCCGGCGGAATTCGAGTTGCTTGATGTCGGCTTCGAGCTTGGCGGCGTCATCTGCGATGGATTGCAGGCCGTCCATGTCGCCATCTTCCTTCGACATCTCGAAGAGCTCGGTATTGTCCGAAAGCCCACTGGTAAGCCGGTCGAGCGTGACGACCACGTCATCGAGCGACTTCTTTTCCCTGCCCAGTTCCTGGGCCTTCTTGGGATCGTTCCAGACGTTGGGATCTTCGAGCGATGCGTTGACCGTCCTCAGGCGTTCGGCTTTGGCATCGTAGTCAAAGATACCTCCGTAAATCGGAGGTCCGGGCGCTCAGGTCCGCGAGGGTTGCGCCGATTTGGTTGATTTGCTCTGCATCCATGGGGTGTCCTGACGGTGTTCGGGGGAAACCCGGCATTTTCTCACGTTGGGCAGAGCCCGGTCCGACGGGGGCGGAGTGGGCGGAAGGGCCTTTCAGCCGGCCAGGAAATCCTCGATGAGGGACGCGACTCGTGCAGGCTGGTCGTGATGCAGCATGTGGCCGGCGTCCTCGACGCGGGCGACGCGGGCGTCGGGCACTTTCTTCAGGCGCTCGTGGTATTCGGCCAGGGTGTAGCGGCCTTTCCACCATCGGCTGAGGCTGTCGTCCGATGCCTCCACCGCCAGCACCGGCGCGGCGATGGAGGCGTACAGCGCGAGCATCTCGTCGCAACGGAAGATGTGGGCGTTGATGATCTTGTGCGCCGGATCGCCCAGGATCTCCCAGCGTTCGCCGCCGTCCGCGTGCGGCCGCGGGGCGGACCAATGGGCGGCAAGCCAGTCGGCCTTGTCCTGGGAAAGGCGGGGATTGGTCTTCATGAGGCGCCGCGCGACGCCGTCGACCGCGGAATAGCTCGCCAGCGCCATCTCGCCGCGATGCAGGCGTTTTTGCTCGTCGATCCACTTCGCGTAGCGCGCGGGAGCCTGTTCGGGCTCGAAGGCCGGCATGCCGAACCCTTCGAGGTTGATCAGCCGTCGAATCCGCTGCGGCCGGACGCCACCGTATTGCATGGCGACATTGCCCCCCATGCTGTGCCCGACGAGATCGACGGGGGTGTCACCCGCGTAGCGGTCCAGCAACCAGTCGAGATCGGCCAGGTAGTCCGGCATCCAGTAGTTGTCGACATGGCCGCCAGCCGTGAGGCCGAAGCCGCGCCAGTCCGGCGCCAGCACCCATCGCGATTCGGCCAGCGCGTCGACCACGAACTGCCAGGAGGCAGCGACATCCATCCAGCCATGCAGCAGCACCAGGGGCGGCCGGGCGGGGGTGGGCTCGCCCCACGCGCGCACGTGGTAGCTCAGGTTGCGGACGGGAACGAATTCGCTGCGCGAAATGCGGAGGGCTTGGTACATCGGCGCCGATGATAAGGACGGGGCGACGGTCGCACAGTCAGGTGCATGACACACGACAACGCGCCGGCGCGCCAGCAGGTAGCATTTCGCCCATGCAAAAAATCCAACTCGGTCAGAGCGACCTTCACGTCACGCCGATCTGTCTCGGCACCATGACCTTCGGCGAGCAGGTCAACGAACCCACGGCCCACGCCATCCTCGATCGGTCGTTCGAGCGCGGCGTCGACTTCATCGACACGGCAGAGATGTACGCGGTGCCGGCCCGCAAGGAAACCTTCGGCGCCACCGAGACGATCATCGGCAACTGGTTCGCAAAGAACCCGGGCATGCGCCAGAAGATCGTGCTGGCGACCAAGGTGGCGGGCCCGTCGCGCGGCATGCCGTGGGTGCGTGAAGGCGGGGGCATGACGGCCGCCGACATCGCGGCCTCGTGCGAGGCCAGCCTGAAGCGCCTGAAGACTGACGTGATCGACCTCTACCAGATCCATTGGCCGGAACGCAATGTGCCGGCTTTTGGCGCGATCTACTACGACCCGGCCAAGGAGCGGTCCGAGACGTCCATCCATGAGCAGCTCGAGGCGCTGGGCAAGCTGGTCAAGGCCGGCAAGGTGCGCGCGATCGGCCTGTCGAACGAGACGCCGTATGGCGTGCACGAGTTCGTGAGGCTCGCCGAGCAGCATGGCCTGCCGCGCGTGGCGACCGTGCAGAACGTCTACTGCCTGGTCAGCCGCGCGCTGGAGAACGGCCTGGACGAGACCATGCACCGTCTCGGCGTCTCGCTGCTGGCATATTCGCCGCTGGCTTTCGGCCTGCTGACCGGCAAGTACGACGAGAGCGGCACCGAAGGCCCCGATGCGCCCAAGGGCGCACGCATCTCCAGCTACGAATCGGTGCGCAAGCAGCGCTGGGGCCGGCCGGACGCCCTCGCGGCCGCGCGCCGCTACAACGCCCTGGCGAAGGACCATGGCCTCACTCCGGCCAAGCTGGCGCTGGCGTTCTGCTACACCAAGTGGCAGGTGGCGAGCACCATCATCGGCGTGACATCCGTGGCGCAGCTCGACGAAGACCTGGACGCCTGGGGCACCAGGCTGTCGCCTGACCTCCTGGCGGAAATCGACAAGATCCGTTGGGAGCTGCGCGATCCGGCCGCTTGACCGCCGAGCCGTGAGCAAGAAGACGCACGTCTCCGAAACGCCCGCCACCCAGTTGTTGCGGGCCCACGGGATCGCTTTCACCGAGCATCCCTACGAATACCTCGAGCACGGCGGCGCTCAGCACAGCGCCGAAGTGCTCGGCTTCGACCCTTTCATGGTGGTCAAGACGCTGGTGATGCAGGACCAGGATGCCAAGCCGCTGATCGTCCTGATGCACGGCAACCGCACGGTCTCGACCAAGAACCTGGCGCGGCAGATCGGCGCCAAGTCGGTCGAGCCTTGCAAGCCCGAGGTCGCGAACCGGCACAGCGGCTATCTTGTCGGCGGCACATCGCCCTTCGGGACGCGGCGCGAGATGCCGGTGTACATCGAGTCGACCATCCTCGAACTGCCCAGGATCGCGATCAACGGTGGACGGCGCGGCTACCTCGTCGGCATCGACCCGCAGGTCTGCGTCAGGCTGCTCGGCGCCAAGACGGTGCAGTGCGCGCTGGCAGAATAGCCGGCTGCCTCGGTCTGAGGCGTGCCGCCGGGATTGCCGGCCCGGAGACACTGTGAGTTCCTACTTTCCCTCGCTGATCGCGATCGTTCTTTCCTACCTGTTGGGCTCCCTGTCCTTTGCAGTGATCGTCAGCAAAACGCTCGGCATGGCCGACCCCCGCAGCTACGGCAGCAAGAATCCGGGCGCCACCAATGTGCTGCGTTCCGGCAACAAGGGTGCGGCGCTGGCGACGCTGCTGCTCGACGCGCTCAAGGGCTGGGTGCCGGTGTTCGCGATCCAGCATTTCGGCCAGGGGTTCGGCATGGGGCAGGGCACCGCGGCTGTGGCCGGTCTGGCGGCGTTTCTCGGACACCTCTACCCGGTGTTCTTCGGCTTCCAGGGCGGCAAGGGCGTAGCGACCGCGGCTGGCGCGCTCATGGGCATCGATTGGCTGCTGGGCCTGGCGACCGGCAGCACCTGGCTGATCATTGCCGTCTTCTTCCGCTATTCGTCGCTGGCTTCCATCGTGGCGGCCTTCTTTGCACCGGCCTACTATCTCATCGGCGGCGAGATCGCGTGGCCGCTGGACCTCACCGTGCTGCTGGCACTGGTGTCGATCAGCCTGCTGCTGATCTGGCGGCACCGCGAAAACATCCGCCGGCTCGCGGCAGGCACGGAGTCGAAACTCGGCTCCAGGAAATAGGAACAGTCATGGCATCCATACAGCGCTTCCACGTCGGTCCGCGCCTGAGCGAGACGGCAGTGCACAACGGCACGATCTACCTCGCGGGGCAAGTGCCCGACGACACCTCGCAGGACATCCGCGGCCAGACTGCGCAAGTGCTCGCAATGATCGATCGCCTTCTCGCGGAGGTGGGCAGCGACAAGTCGCGCATCCTGATGACGCAGATCTTCCTGGCCGACATCCGCGAGATCGTCGCGATGAACGAGGTGTGGGATGCGTGGATTCCCGCCGGCAACACGCCGCCGCGCGCGACCGTGCAGGCCGCCATGGCCAACCCCGCCTACAAGATCGAAATCGTGGTGACCGCTGCGGCGGCCTGAGGCGCTAGAAGCGTTTTTCCAGGACCATCTGGTCCGCGTCGCGACGCATGGAGAAGCGATTGATGAAGCTGTTGCCCAAGAGGACGAAGGGCATGGGCTGCTCGGACACGACTGCTTCGACGTCGTAGACCTCCACGTCGCCCACACGCACGGAATTCAGCCGCACGCGATAACCCTGCGCGACGCCGTTCGCGGTGCTCATCCGCACGGGCTGCCCCTTGGAGAAGTCCAGGCCGATACGCTGCGCATCGGCCGCCGACATTGCCACCGTGGTAGCGCCGGTGTCGAGCATGAAGCTGACGGCGCGCCCATTGATTGCGCCCTGGGCCATGAAATGCCCGCCGCTCGATACCGGCAGCACGATGCGGCTGCCCCCGCCGCCGCCCGGGCCGCCGCCGCCGATGCTGACCGGCGTGTCCATGCGCAACGCCACACGCTTGCCGCCGGACTCGACCGTGGCCTGTTCGCCCTGAAGCGACACAAGCTTGACTCCCTGGAAGGTCTCGCCGATCGCCACGGTCTTGGGTGCGCCGCCGTTCACGATCAGGATCGCGCGGCTGCCGATGGTGCCGGTGAGCATTACCGATTGGGCGTGCGCGAAGGTGCAGGCCGTCGCAAGGAATGCGACGACGAACGAGCGCATCGATTGCCAGGAAGACCGCGGAACTGCCTTTGCCGGGCCGCAGGTATTGCCCGCGGTAAGCGGGGTGGCGTCCACGCGAAGTGGGAAAGCCTGGGGACGAGCCATCAGTCTCTGAAATTGTTGAAGGACAGCGGCATGTCCGGCACGTCCTTCTTGATCAGTGCCATCGCGGCCTGCAGGTCGTCGCGCTTGGCGCCGGTGACGCGCACCGCATCGCCCTGGATCGCGGCCTGCACCTTGAGCTTGCTGTCCTTGATCAGGCGCTGGATCTTCTTGGCGGTCTCGGATTCGATGCCGTTCTTGACCTTGATCACCTGCTTGACCTTGTCGCCGCCGATCTTCTGGACGTCGCCCTTGTCGAGAAAGCGCACGTCGACGCTGCGCTTGGTCAGCTTGGCGCGCAGGATGTCCTCGACCTGCACGAGCTGGAACTCGGCGTCGCCGATCAAGGTGATTTCCTTGTCCTTGAGTTCGACGGACGCCGCGGTGCCCTTGAAGTCGAAACGCGTGGCGATTTCCTTGGCGGTGTTCTCCACTGCGTTCTTGACCTCGGGCAAGTTGGGTTCACAAACAGTGTCGAAAGACGGCATGAAGGCTCCGGCAGCAACAGGATTGAATAGTGGGGCCGCGCGCAGTGCCGCGCGACGTGTGAATGCGACAATTCTCCCATGATCGTGGAGCACAACGTACCGCTGCAGCAGCACAACAGCTTTGGCATCGTCGCGCGCGCCCAGCATCTGGCGCGCATCACCGGCGAGGCGGACGTTGCGGCGCTGCTGGCAGACGCGCAATGGCGCGACGCGCCCAAGTTCGTGCTGGGTGGCGGCAGCAATATCGTGCTCACAGGCGACGTCAAGCCGCTGGTGCTCAAGGTCGAAATCAAGGGGCTGAGGCTCGTCGACGAGACGTCGCGTGCATGGATCGTGGAGGCGGGGGCCGGCGAGGCCTGGCACGACACGGTCCTGTGGACGCTCGAACAGGGCCATCCGGGTCTTGAAAACCTGGCGCTGATCCCCGGCACGGTGGGCGGATCGCCGGTCCAGAACATCGGAGCGTACGGCGTCGAACTGCAGGACCGCTTCGATTCGCTCGATGCGATCGACCTCGAAACCGGCCGCGCCTTCACGTTGGATGCGGCCCAGTGCGCCTTCGGCTACCGGGATTCGGTCTTCAAGCACGTGGCCCGCGGCGGCAACGATTTCGGCCTGGCCGGGCGCGCCCTGATCACGCGCGTGCGTTTCCGGCTGCCCAAGCCGTGGAAGCCCGTGCTCGGCTACCTCGACCTGGAACGCAAGATGGCCGAAACCGGCAACTTCGCGCCGAGCGCGATGGACATCTTCGACTGGGTGTGCGCGATCCGCCGCGCCAAGCTGCCCGACTGGCGCGTGCTCGGCAACGCCGGCAGCTTCTTCAAGAACCCGACCGTGACGCCCGAACAGTGCGCCGACATCATCGCCCGCGACCCCAAGATCGTTCACTATCCGATGGCGGACGGCAGCATCAAGCTGGCTGCCGGCTGGCTGATCGATGCCTGCGGCTGGAAGGGCAAGTCGGTGGGCAACGCTGGCGTGTACGAACGGCAGGCGCTGGTGCTGGTCAACCGGGGCGGCAAGGCCAACCCCGTGACCGGCGGGGAGGTGATGACGCTGGCCAAGGCGATCCAGACCAGCGTCTACGAGCGCTTCGGCATCCGGCTCGAGCCCGAACCGGTCGTCGTGTGAGCGGATGGACCTCGACTTCCTGCACCTGAATTTCCGGCGGCGCATTGCGGCCCTGATCTGGGCAAGGCGAATCGTCGTCGTGGCAGCGGTCGCGTCGGCCTTTTTCCTGGCGCGTCGCTGGTGGACTGCGGGCTTGCTGTTGGCGGCTGCCTTTGCATTCACCGCTACATTGAACTGGCTCGAAGCCAGCCTGCGGCGCCAGTTCGTGCGCGAGGCCCGGCTGCCGAGCTTCCTGACCGGCAAGTTGCGAGCGGCACATCCGCAGCTGAGCCAGCGCGATGCCGAACTGGTCTTGCGCGGCCTAAGGCAGTTCTTCATGGCGCATCTGCGCAGCGGGCGCCGGTTCGTCGCGATGCCTTGCAAGGTGGTCGATACCGCGTGGCACGAGTTCATCCTGCACACGCAGGGATACCAGCGCTGGTGCGAGGCGGCTTTCGGCGGGATGCTGCACCACAGCCCGGCCGAGGTGCTGGGCCGCGACGCACGCCGCAACGATGGCTTGCGCCGCAGCTGGTTCTGGGCCTGCAAGGAGGAAAGCATCGATCCCCGCAAGCCGTCGCGGTTGCCGCTGTTGTTTGCGCTCGACGCCAAGTTCGGCATCGACAATGGCTTCCACTACGTGCCCGACTGCCACGCCATTGACCGGCAAGCCGGCTCCGGCGTCCATTGCGGCACGAGTTTCGGCGAGTCGTCCTCGGACGGCGGTGGCGCGGGTGATGCGCACGGATTCGGCGGCAGCGAATCGAGTGGAGACGGTGGCGGCGGCGATTCCGGCGGCGACGGAGGCGGCTGTGGTGGGGGCGGGGGGGACTGACCTCCTGGGCGCGGGCAAAAAAAGCAGGCCGGCGGCCTGCTTTTTTGTTGCTGTCGCGAAAAGGCCTACTGACCCTTGCCGTCGTCGTTCGTGAGCTTGGGTAGCGATGCGCCTTGTCCCGACACCAGCAACCCCGCTTGCGTATAGATCGTCAGCTTGTCGCGCGTATCGACGATGTCGAGGTTGCGCATCGTGAGCTGTCCGATGCGGTCGGCCGGCGAGAAGCTCGATTCGCCCTTTTCCATGGTCAGGCGCTCGGGCTTGTACGTCAGGTTGGGCGACACGGTGTTCAGGATCGAATAGTCGTTGCCGCGGCGCAGCTCGACCGTGACTTCGCCGGTGATCGCGCGCGCCACCCAGCGCTGGGCGGTCTCGCGCAGCATGATCGCCTGCGGGTCGAACCAGCGGCCCTGGTAGAGCAGGCGGCCAAGGCGTCGACCATGGTCGCGATACTGCTCGATCGTGTCCTCGTTGTGGATGCCCGTCACGAGGCGTTCGTAGGCGATGAACAGCAGCGCGAGGCCGGGCGCCTCGTAGATGCCGCGGCTCTTGGCCTCGATGATTCGGTTCTCGATCTGGTCGCTCATGCCCAGGCCGTGACGGCCGCCGATGCGGTTGGCTTCGAGGATCAGGTCCACCAGGCTCGTGTATTCGACACCGTTGATCGCGACCGGACGGCCTTCGACGAAGCGCACGGTGACTTCCTCGCGCTTGACCTCGACTTCATCCTTCCAGAAGGCCACGCCCATGATGGGCTGGACGATCTTCATGCCGCTGTCCAGGTGCTCGAGATCCTTGGCCTCGTGCGTCGCGCCGAGCATGTTGGAGTCGGTGGAATAGGCCTTCTCGGCCGACATCTTGTAGGCGAAACCGGCCTTCTGCATGAATTCCGACATCTCCGCGCGGCCGCCCAGCTCGTCGATGAAGGTCTGGTCCAGCCAGGGCTTGTAGATCTTCAGCGCAGGGTTGGTGAGCAGTCCGTAGCGGTAGAAGCGCTCGATGTCGTTGCCCTTGTAGGTGCTGCCGTCGCCCCAGATGTGGACGTCGTCTTCCTTCATGGCCGAGACCAGCATGGTGCCGGTGACAGCGCGCCCCAGCGGGGTGGTGTTGAAGTAGGTCACGCCGGCCGTGGTGACGTGGAAGGCGCCAGCCTGCAGGGCGGCGATGCCTTCGGCGGCGAGCTGCGTGCGGCAGTCGATCAGGCGCGCCTTTTCTGCGCCGTAGAGCATCGCCTTGCGCGGGATCTCGTCGTAGTCGGGCTCGTCGGGCTGGCCGAGATTGGCGGTGTACGCGTAGGGGACGGCGCCCTTGTTGCGCATCCAGTGCAGCGCGGCGCTGGTGTCGAGGCCGCCCGAAAAGGCGATGCCGACCTTCTGGCCGGCGGGAACGTTCTGGAGGATGGTGGACATGCTCGGAATCCCGGTTCAGCCGAAGTGGCAGATGTAGCTGTAGGGCTCGCCGCTCACGCGGATCTGGAAGCTGGAGTTGCCCGGCACGCTGAATTTTTCGCCCGCGCCCGAGGCCACCCATTCGTCGCTGCCGGACAACTTGTATTCGCAACCGCCGGCAGTGCCTTCCATGATCTCCGGCGCGCCGGTATTGAAGGTGAGGGTGGACGGCAGGATCACGCCGACCGACTTCTTGGTGCCGTCAGCGAGCGTGAGGCTGTGGCTCACGCATTTGCCGTCGAAGTACACGTTGGCCTTGGTCGATACCGCGGCGCTCTGGAGGAATTCGGTTGTGCTCATTGGATAGGAGGGCCTGGCGCTGGTTGCGGTCGGCAATCAGCCGCGCGTCGTTGCAGGACGCGCCCGTGCAGCAATGGTTGGAAAAGCCCGTGATTTTAGGCTTGCCGGCCGGCCCCCCGGCCCCGACGGCCGATCAGCGCCAGCGGCCGCCCCAGCCGCGCGAGTACCCGAAGCCCAGCGAAATGCCGATCGGCGGGTAGACATAGGGCTGCGGATAGGCGTAGGCGGGTGCAGGGTAGTACGCGGGCGCCGGGTAGTAGACCGGGGCCGCCGGCTGTACGTAGACCGGCGCGGGTTGGGCATACACCGGCGGTGGCGCGCCGCGGCCGGACACGACGATGCCCTGTTCAGGAACCACGTTGTCCCAGCTTTGCGGGGCGTTGTTGTAGTCGGAGCCCTGCGCGAACTGCGGCTGCGGAGCCACGGGAGACGTGGTCGCGACGCCGTAGGCGCCGACGTCGACGGAAATGCTCGCGCCGGGCGGCGTGGCGGTGCGGGTCGTGTATTGGCGACCGGCGTATTCGTAGGTGACGTTGTAGGTGGTGCTGCCGTTGGATTCGGTCACCGGCGAGGTCGAGATGACCCGCGCCAGCACCTGTTCCGCCTGGGCGAGCGTGGCTCCTCCTGCCAACGTTGCCAGCACCGAAAGGGCGGCGATCCTGCGAACCATCTTTGTATTCATCTGAAACTCCTGGAACGGGGCGCCGAGCCCCACTTAACCTCGTTGGATGCGTGCAGGCGGAATCGGTTCAACCGTTTACACAACGCGGCTTTTCCATTGGGCTGCATCGAACCCCGTTGTAACGCCGGCAGCGGAGCCCCAGTTGACTACCGGGCGCTTGATCAGGCTCGGGTTGGAAAGCAGCACCGAGCGCGCCGAAGCGCTGTCGACGACCGCCGCACGGGTCTCGTCGTCGAGGCGGCGCCAGGTGGTGCCGCGGCGGTTTACCAGCGCCTCCCAACCCGGGGCTTTCAGCCACTGGTCGAGTTCTTTTTCGGGCACGCCTTCCTTCTTGAAGTCGTGGAATCGGTAGGCGACGCCGTGTTCGTCGAGCCAGGCGCGGGCGCGTTTGACGGTGTCGCAGTTCGTAATGCCATAGAGGGTTGTCATTCCGTCGATGATGCCCGCGGCGCGGGTCGGCGACAATTCCGGGCTCCATGAAAACCCTCGCAGACTGGCTCTCGCACGCCGAGCGCCTGCATCCCAAGAACATCGAACTCGGCCTCGACCGGGTCCGCGCAGTCGCCCAGCGGCTGGGCCTTTCCTTCGACTGCCCCGTGATCACGGTGGCGGGCACCAACGGCAAGGGTTCGACCTGCGCCATGCTCGAGTCGATCCTCACGCATGCCGGCTACCGCGCCGCCGTGTTCACCTCGCCCCACCTCGTGCGCTTCGAGGAGCGCCTGCGCCTGTCAGGCGAAGCCGTCGACGGCACGGAACTGGCCCGGCATTTCGAAACAGTGGAGCAAGGCCGCGGCGAAGTCGCACTGACCTATTTCGAGTTCACCACGCTCGCCATCCTGTTGTGCATCGCGGCGAACAAGCCGGATGTCGCCATTCTCGAAGTCGGCCTCGGCGGACGGCTGGATGCCGTCAACATCGTCGACGCCGACTGCGCCGTGATCACCAGCATCGACCTCGATCACATGGATTACCTCGGCCCCGATCGCGAGAGCATCGGATTCGAGAAGGCCGGCATCATGCGCGCCGGCCGGCCGGCGGTCGTCAGCGACCCGGTGCCCCCGCAAAGCGTGATCGACCACGCGAACGCGATTGGCGCCGATCTCTGGCTGGTGGGGCGCGACTTCAACGTGTCGGGCGACAAGCAGCAATGGGGCTGGAGCGGCCGCGGCCGGCGCTACAGCGGGCTGGCCTACCCGGCGTTGCGCGGCGCCAACCAACTGGTCAATGCGGCGGGCGTGCTGGCGGCGCTGGAATCGCTGCGGCAGCGCTTGCCCATCACCGCCCAGGCAGTGCGCAACGGACTGGCGATGGTCGAACTGCCCGGGCGCTTCCAGATCGTGCCGGGCGAACCCACGCTGGTGCTCGACGTCGCGCACAACCCGCACGCGGTCGCGGCGCTGGCAGAGAACCTCGACGCGATGGGTTTCTTTCCGACCACGCATGCCGTCTTTGGCGTGATGGCGGACAAGGACGTGGCGCCCATGTTCGCGCGCATCGGGCCGATGATCGACCGCTGGTACTTCACCGATCTGCCGACCGAACGCGCCGCGAAGGCCGGCGATCTGCTCGCCCGCTGGCAGGCGCAGAACACGCGCTCCGACGTCGCCGGCAGCGTGCACGGCGCGCCCATGGAGGCGCTGCAGGCGGCCATCGATCGCGCCGACCCCACTGATAGAATCGTGGTCTTCGGATCGTTCTTCACCGTGGGTGGTGTGCTCGAGCACGGAACACCCCGTCTGCGAGCCAGGCACTTGTCTCCCGGCTCCTGAAAAAGCCCTGATTTTTCCGGCGCCTCTCCACCTCACGCTGCACTCCATCAGGAAAACGAATTTCATGGCGTTCTTCAAGTTCCGCACACGCGGTCCTCAGGGCAACGAAGGGCGAAACAGCACGCTCGCCGCACCACCTGCGGAGAGCATCGAAGCGATGCGCCGGCGCGCGCGTCATCGCCTCGTCGGCGCCGCCGTGCTCGTGCTGGTCGGCGTGATCGGCTTCCCCCTGCTGTTCGACACCCAGCCGCGTCCCATTTCGGTCGATATCCCGATCGAGATCCCCGACCGCACGAAGGCCAAGCCCCTCGCACTGCCTTCGACACCCGCTCCCGCGGCTGCCAGCAGCGCCAACACCGGTGCAGGCGCCGCGCCTGCCTCCGGCAGCGGAGGCATGATCACCGAGTCGGCGGACGGCTCCGAGATTCCGCCCGGCAAGCTGCCACCGGCCGCTCCCGCCGTTGAAGCCAGATCGGAGCCGGCGCCCGAAGTGAAGCCGCCGCCGAAGGCAGAGGTCAAGCCCGAATCCAAGCCCAAGCCCGAAGCCAAGGCCGAGGTCAAGCCCAAGCCCGAATCCAAGGCCGACGCCAAACCCGAGCCAAAGCCCGCAGCGCCCAAGCCGGCGCCCGGCGACGACGGTGACCGTGCCCGCGCGCTCCTGGAAGGCAAGGGCGCGTCCGCCACGTCTGCCAAGCCGCCCGCCGCAGCCGACGAAAGCGGCCGCTTCGTGGTCCAGGTCGGTGCCTTCGCGGATGCCGACAAGGCCAAGGAAGTGCGCCAGAAACTCGAAAAGGCCGGACTCAAGACCTATATGCACGTCGCCAAGACGACCGATGGTGAGCGCACGCGTGTGCGTGTCGGCCCCTTCGGCACACGCGCCGAGGCCGACCGTGCCGCGAGCAAGGTCAAGGGCTTGTCATTGCCGGCAGCCGTCCTCAGCTTGTAGGCAGCGCTGACCGACGTGGCCCTGCTCGACTGGATCGCTGTCGCGCTGCTGGTGGTTTCGATGCTGCTGGGGCTGGTGCGGGGCCTGGTGTTCGAGGTGATGCTGCTGGCGGGCTGGGTAGCCGCCTTCCTGTGCGCGCAATGGCTGGCGGAGGATGTGGGACGGTGGTTGCCCTTCGGCGATCCGGCGGCGACGTGGCGCTATGCGGCCGGCTTCGTCCTGGTGTTCGTGGCCGTGGCGTTCGGCGTGGGGATCGTGGCATCGCTCACGCGCAAGCTCGTTGCCGCGATCGGATTGCGCCCGGTGGACCGTGTGCTCGGCGGGGCCTTCGGCGTGATTCGCGGCGCGGTCGCGCTGCTCGCCGCGGCGGTTGTTGTTCATTTGCTGGCGTTGAGCGACAGTGCCTGGTGGCACGAATCGCGAAGCGCCATTGTTCTCGATGCGGCATTGCAGGGCCTGAAACCCGCTTTGCCAGATAAGTTGGCAAGCTACCTGCCCTGAGAGGATCGCTTCATGTGTGGAATCGTCGGCGTTGTCAGCAACGCTCCCGTCAATCAACTGCTCTACGACGCCTTGCTGCTCCTGCAGCATCGCGGCCAGGATGCGGCAGGCATCGTCACGCTCCTGGAACGCAAGTTCTTCATGCACAAGGCCAAGGGCATGGTGCGCGACGTGTTTCGCACGCGCAACATGAGGGCCTTGCCCGGTGACGTCGGGCTGGGCCAGGTGCGCTATCCCACGGCAGGGAATGCCTACAGCGAGGAAGAGGCGCAGCCTTTCTACGTGAATGCACCCTTCGGCATCGTGCTGGTTCACAACGGCAACCTTACCAACGCGCATGCGCTGCGGGCCGAGCTGTTCTCCACCGATCACCGCCACACCAACACGGAGAGCGATTCCGAGGTGCTGCTCAACGTGCTCGCGCATGAAATCGACCGTGCGACACGCGGTGGCGCACTCAATTCCGCGACCCTGTTCGAGGCGGTGCGCAACGTGCACCGGCGCCTGCGCGGCTCCTATGCCGTCGTGGCGCTGATCGCGGGCCACGGCCTGCTGGCGTTCCGCGACCCCTACGGCATCCGTCCGCTCGCGATGGGCCGCAACGCCGACGGTACCGTGATGGTCGCGAGCGAATCCGTAGCGCTCGAAGGCTCCGGCCATGTGTTCGAGCGCAACATCGCGCCGGGCGAAGCGGTGTTCGTCGACCTGCAGGGCCAGGTGCATGCGGAACAGTGCGCCGATACGCCCACGCTCAACCCCTGCATCTTCGAATTCGTGTATCTGGCCCGTCCCGACTCGGTGCTCGACGGCATCTCGGTCTACCAGGCGCGCCTGAACCTGGGCGAGACGCTGGCCAAGCGCGTGGTCTCGACCGTGCCGCCGAGCGAGATCGACGTGATCATCCCGATTCCCGAATCGAGCCGGCCGAGCGCGACGCAACTCGCCCATCTGCTGGGTGTTCCATACCGCGAGGGCTTCGTGAAGAACCGCTACGTGGGTCGCACTTTCATCATGCCGGGGCAGGGCGTTCGCAAGAAGTCGGTGCGCCAGAAGCTCAATGTGATCGGCAGCGAATTCAAGGGCCGCAACGTGCTGCTGGTCGACGACTCGATCGTGCGCGGCACCACCAGCCGCGAGATCGTGCAGATGGCACGCGATGCCGGTGCGCGCAAGGTGTACCTCGCCAGCGCCGCGCCGCCGGTGCGCTACCCGAACGTCTACGGCATCGATATGCCGACCAAGGACGAACTCGTGGCGCACGACCGCACGGTCGAAGAGATCCGCGAACTCATCGGCTGCGACGCGCTCATCTACCAGGATGTCGATGCGATGAAGCGCGCCATCGGTTCGCTCAATCCCAAGCTCGATGGCTTCGATGCATCCTGCTTCGATGGCGTCTACGTGACCGGCGACATCGACACCGAAGCCATCACGCGCATGAACGGCAACCGTCCGCGCGTCGAGGAAACCGAGGAAGACTCGTCGCGCCTCGCGCTGCCCAATCTGAGCTGAAGGGGACAACGTGACCGAACGATCCCTCCCGCCCGGGTTGCACCGCGATACGCTCGCGGTGCGCACCGCGCTCGACCGCAGCCAGTACGGCGAGAACTCCGAGGCGCTCTTTCTGACGAGCAGCTTCGTGCAGCCCGACGCCGAGACTTCGGCTCGCCGCTTCGCCGGCACCGAGGAAGGCTTCACCTACACGCGCACTTCGAATCCGACAGTCGCAAGCTTCGAGCGTCGGCTCGCCGCGCTCGAAGGCACCGAGGCGGCCATTGGCGCATCGAGCGGCATGGGCGCGATCCTCATGATGTGCATGGGGCTGCTGAAGGCCGGCGACCACGTGGTCTGCTCGCGTTCGGTGTTCGGGTCGACGCTCAATCTGATCGGCCGCGAATTCGGCAAGTTCGGTGTCGAGACCACTTTCGTCTCGCAGACCGATGTGGCGGAATGGAAGGCGGCGATTCGCCCGGCCACCAAACTGCTCTTCGCCGAGACGCCGACCAATCCGCTGACCGACGTCTGCGACATCCGCGCCCTGGCCGATCTCGCGCACGACGCGGGCGCGCTGCTGGTGGTCGACAACTGCTTCTGTTCGCCAGCGCTTCAGCGTCCGACCGAATGGGGTGCCGACCTGGTCATCCACTCGGGCACCAAGTACCTCGAAGGACAGGGCCGCGTTCTCGCCGGTGCGATCTGCGGCTCGTCGAAGCTGATCAACGAAGTCTTCGGCCCTGTGGTGCGCACCGCGGGCATGGCACTGTCGCCGTTCAACGCGTGGGTCGTTCTCAAGGGACTCGAAACGCTGGGCATCCGCATGCAGGCGCATTGCGCTGGCGCGCTCGCGCTGGGGCAGTGGCTCGAAACGCAGCCGGGCATTGAGCGTGTCTACTACCCCGGGCTGGCTTCGCATCCGCAGCACGAGTTGGCGATGCGCCAGCAGTCGGGGCAGGGCGGTGCCGTCGTGTCCTTCGACGTGGCGGGCGATGGGCCGGAAATGGCCCGTGCCAATGCCTTCCAGGTGATCGACAGCACGCGCGTTCTCAGCATCACCGCCAACCTCGGCGACACCAAGACCACCATCACCCACCCGGCCACGACCTCGCACGGGCGCCTCACCGAAGCGCAGCGCCAGGCCGCCGGCATCGGTCAGGGCCTGATCCGCGTCGCGGTCGGGCTCGACCACATCGAAGACATCAAGGCCGACCTTTTGCGTGGCCTGAGCACACTGGCATGACACAGAAGACCCGCACCCGATTCGCTCCTTCGCCGACCGGCTTCATCCATCTCGGCAACATCCGCTCCGCGCTCTATCCCTGGGCCTTCGCGCGCTCCACCGGCGGCGACTTCATCCTGCGCATCGAAGACACCGACCTCGAGCGTTCGACGCAAGCTGCGGTCGACGTGATCCTCGAAGGCATGCAGTGGCTGGGCCTCGACCATGACGAAGGCCCGTACTACCAGATGCAGCGCATGGATCGCTACAAGGCGGTCCTGGCGGAACTGCAGGCTGCGGGCGAGGTCTACCCCTGCTACATGAGCGTGGCCGAGCTCGACGCGCTGCGCGAGAAACAGATGGCCGCCAAGGAGAAGCCGCGCTACGACGGCACTTGGCGCCCGGAGCCCGGCAAGACACTGCCGCCGGTGCCCGAAGGCGTCCAGCCCGTGCTGCGCTTTCGCAATCCGCAAGGCGGCGTGGTCGCGTGGGACGACAAGGTCAAGGGACGCATCGAGATCGGTAATGACGAACTCGACGACCTCGTGATTGCGCGCCCCGACGGAACGCCGACCTACAACTTCTGCGTCGTGGTCGATGACATCGACATGGCCATCACGCACGTCATTCGTGGCGACGACCACGTGAACAACACACCGCGCCAGATCAACATCTTCCGCGCGCTCGGCAAGGAGCCGCCGGTGTACGCGCACCTGCCGACCGTGCTCAACGAGCAAGGCGAGAAGATGAGCAAGCGCAATGGTGCGAAGCCCGTCACCCAGTTCCGCGACGAAGGCTTCCTGCCGGATGCGATGGTCAACTACCTCGCGCGCCTCGGCTGGAGCCATGGCGACGACGAGATCTTCTCGCGAGCGCAGTTCATCGAGTGGTTCAACCTCGATCACCTGGGTCGTAGTGCCGCGCAGTTCGACGAGGCGAAGCTGCGCTGGGTCAATGCGCAACACCTGAAGGCGATGGCTGACGATGCGTTGGCGCCGCTGGTCGCTGCGCAATTGCAGAAGCGCGGCATCGGTGCCGATGAACGCCTTCCCGCAATCTGCGGTCTCTTCAAGGATCGCTGCGACACGCTCGTCGCCCTTGCGGATTGGGCTGCGGCCTTCTATGCAGACGTGACGGCGAGCGAGGCCGATCGCGCGCAGCACGTCACTGATGCGGTGCGCCCCGCCATCGCGACGCTGGCCGACAAGCTTTCGACCGCCCCCTGGGAAAAAGTCGCGATTGCATCCGCCATCAAGGAAGTACTGGCCGCGCATGCGCTTAAAATGCCGGCTCTCGCGATGCCTGTGCGCGTGTTGGTGATGGGGACATCACAGACGCCGTCGCTCGATGCAGTGCTCGCGCTTTTTTCTCGCGAAACTATTTTGAAGAGATTGAAGGAGGCCTGATTTTCAGGCTATAATTTGAGGCTCGACACCCACACGGGGGTATAGCTCAGCTGGGAGAGCGCTTGCATGGCATGCAAGAGGTCAGCGGTTCGATCCCGCTTACCTCCACCAAGGTTGTCGAGTAGAAGTAACAAGCGCTGATCGCAGCGCGGTTCCTAAGGTTTTGACCCTATCGTCTAGAGGCCTAGGACACCACCCTTTCACGGTGGCTACCGGGGTTCGAATCCCCGTAGGGTCGCCAGTTTTCACCGCTTGGTGAAGCGGGCACAAGTCGCAGCACTTGGCTCCATATGGAGCGAACGTTGTCTACCAGGAGTGGTAGTTCAGTTGGTTAGAATACCGGCCTGTCACGCCGGGGGTCGCGGGTTCGAGTCCCGTCCACTCCGCCAGAAAAGCGAAAAGCCGTTGCATGTCACTGACCTGCAACGGCTTTTTCCATTGCGACTCAATTGATCGACCTCGCGCGGCAATTTCGCACGTTTGCGCAGCGCCAGTTCAGTCTGGACTCAGGTTCCAGGCATACATTTCCGAGGTCAGTCCGCCGGCGCTGGTAGGGGTCGCCTTGGCGCCCGCCCATCACGGGCGGTTCCCCGATGCCGGCGGCTGTCTTCATTTCCCGGCTCGCTCGATCAATGCGTCGATCACGGGCCGGGCCGCTATGCTGGGCGGCATGACTCCCAAGACGCTGCTCGTGGTCTATCACACGATGACCGGCGGCACTGCACAGATGGCGCAGGCTGCCGCCGAAGGCGCGCGTGACGAGCCCGGCGTGCGTGTGCGTTTGCTGCGTGCGCCGGAGGCGCAGCCCGACGACGTGCTCGGCGCCGACGGCTATGTGTTCGCCACGCCCGAGAACCTCGCCGCGATAGCGGGCCTGATGAAGGACTTCTTCGACCGCTGCTACTACGCCGCGCTCGACCGCGTGAACGGCCGGCCCTACGCCACGCTGGTGTGTGCCGGCAGTGACGGCCAGAACGCCGTCCGGCAGATCGACCGCATTGCGACCGGCTGGCGGCTGCGCAGCGTCGCACCCGCATTGATCGTGTGCACCCATGCGCAGACACCGGAGGCGATCGCGCAGCCCAAGACGATCGGTGTCGACGATCTCGCGCAGTGCCGCGAACTCGGCGCTGCGCTGGCAGCGGGGCTTGCGCTCGGCGTGTACTGACGGCTCCCGACCGCCGCGCGAGCGGCGCGTGGCCGGCCTTTGCCGCGTGACGCCGCTCTTAATTTTTCGCCGCATCTGCCGATATCCGCATGCAACCCGGATTCCCGAACGCCGACTTTTCCTGCGTTCGTCCGGGCTGTGCGACGCGCGACCGGCTTCCGATTTCACGTGTCGCTGAACACATGGAATCAGGAGAAGAAGATGCGCGGCAAAACGCGATTCGAATCGGTGTCCGGCCTGAGCGCACTGGTGGCGGTGGCACTGGCCCTGTCCGCGTGCGGCGGGGGCGGCGGAGGCGGAGGTTCGGCCGCGCCGGCCCCGTCCCCCAAGGCTTCTGCGCCGGCGGGGGACAACGCCGTCAAGGCATCGTGCGCATCGTGCAGCGCACTCGACGACAACACCTACTCGGGGTCGGGCACCGGGATCTGGCAAGGCGCCAATGCATCGAAGGTGCCGGTGGACATTCCGTTGTCCATCTCCGGCCTCAACGGCCAGACGGTGACGCTCGTGCTGACGAACGAAAGTGATGCGGAAGTGCCGCTCCCCGGACTCGTGCTGCGTTCCACGACCGAGCAAGGCCTCATGGCGAACAAGGCGACGGTCCTGGCGAAGGACGAGGTCGCGCTGGCCAGGGACGCGATCAGCGAGTTCAACCGCTCGGGTTTCGCCAGACTGCTGGACCCTGCGTCCAAGCCACCTGCCGCGGTCGCCAAGTCGACCGTGCCGCTGGCGGCGTACGTGCCCAGCGACCAGCGCGACATCTACCTGTATGACTATTCGAAGCGCACCGTGAGGCTCGTTGCGCAGCGCAGCACGAGCGACGGCACGGCCGTGAACCTGTGGGTCGAGTCCGAAGAACTCGGTTCGTCGCGCGTCACAGCCGACATGGCCAACCGCATGGTGGACAAGTTTGCCGGAGCTGGCGGCGTCTACGACATGCTCGTGCGGACCGGCGGCCCGCTCTGGGGCGATCACGACGTGGGTGGCCTGCTGCCGGGCGGCAACCAGCCCGTCGACATCTTCTTCGTGAACTTCGACCGCAACAGCCGGCCCTATGGCCTCGTGGGCTACTTCTGGGCCTTGAACAACTTCGTCAAGGGCAGCGGCGACCTGGCCTACAGCAACGAGTCACTGGGCCTGTACCTGGACTCCGAGTCCCTCTACCTCGACGGCGCGGGCGGCGTGAAACAGATGGCGACGGTCATGGTGCATGAGGGCATGCACATGCAGAACTTCTACCGCCGCGGCGTGAAGATGGGCTCGGCCTACAGCTTCGAACCATGGCTGGAGGAGATGTCCGCGATGATGATGGAGGACTGGGCAAGCCTGTCGATCGACCCGAGCCACAACGCCATTCGCGACTCGCGCTATCCCAACTACCTGCGCGACGCCGACAGCTACAGCTGCACCCTGACCGCGTGGAAGCCGTGCGAGAGCTATGCGCTGACCGGCTCCTTCGGCGGCTTCCTGAATCGCCAGCTCGGACTGGCCTTCTACAAGGCGCTGCTGACGAGCGCGGGCATCAAGGACTCGGCCGGCATCCTCGACAGCGCGATCAAGTCGCAGCGGCCGGATTCCGGCATCGGGCAGGAAATGCGCCGCTTCACCGCGGCATCGGCGGGCGTCGTTCCCCTGAACGCCGGCATCGTCGAATACAGCATGCCGGCCCGCAGCGAGGGCGGCTTCAGCCTGCCGGCGATCGACCCGCTGACCCTCGGCCGAGGCAACCGGGCCCTGCCGCAGGCGGTGCCGGCCAAGCTGGAGAAGCTGGCGAGCTTCCCGGCGGTTCGCTCGAACGTGGCGGGCACCTATAGCGAGACGGTTCGCGTGCCGCCTGGCACGACGCTCTCGGTCGTCATCAACTAGCGGCTTTCCATCACCAAAGTGCACTTGCGCGACCGTGGCGGATGTGCATCATCAGGCGTTTCAGGAAGCAACACTTGAGCGTTCCTCGACTCGCCGAAGCCCTGGGGCGGTTCCTCATCCTGTGGACCGTCGCCACTGCGCTGATGCTGATCGGCGGCGTCGCGCATTCCGATGAAGCCCATCCGCCGGGCGCAACGCTGACGGTGGCGAATCGCCCGGTGTTCGTGTTTCGCGTGCCGGCCTTCGGGCTTTCTCCGCAGCAACGGGCGGCCCGCGCGGTCGAGCGCATCGGGAATCTGCCGACGTCGCTCCTCAGGTCGCCCATCGAGGTGTCGAGCTTCACGCACGAAGGCACGCCGGGGTACGCCGTGATGATCGAGGGCGAGGCGCTGTTCTCCCTGTTTCCCGGTGATCTGGAGCCTGGCGATCCGCCGCTCGCGCAGGTCTCGGCGAACGCCGCCCGGCGGTTGCACGAAGCCTTGCTGGCGCGCTGGGAGCAGGGAAGCGCGCGACAGTTCGGCATCGCCGTCGCGTGGACTGCGCTTGCGACGCTGATCCTCGTACTCGTGATCGTCGCGCTGCAACGCATTGCGCGCCTGATCGCCAAGCGGACGCTGGCGGTGCGCGAACGTGCGTCGAATCGCCCCTTGCTCGACTGGCGGCGCATCCTGGTATCCGTTGTGGCCCACGTGATCCATTGGATCAAGATCGCCTTCGGCCTCGTGGCGGTCTACATCTGGCTGGCTTTCACGCTGACCCGATTTCCCTATACGCAGCCCTGGGGCGATACGCTGGGAAGTTCGCTGATCCGGCTCGCGGGCCGCGTCTTGCTGGCCGTGCTGCACGCGCTTCCCGATCTGGCCACGGTCGCCGTCATCTTCCTGATCGCGCACCTCAGCGTGAGGGGCCTGCATGCGATGTTCGACGCGGCGAGGTCTCGCGGCGTCACGTCAGTGGCGTTCCAGGCGGACACCATCGGCGCCACGCGACGGGTCACCGCCGGGCTCGTGTGGGTCTTCGCGCTGGTGGTCGCCTATCCGTACCTGCCGGGGTCCGAAACGGATGCGTTCAAGGGTGTCAGCGTCTTCTTCGGCGTGCTGGTGACGCTGGGCTCCTCGGGCCTGGTGTCGCAGGTGATGGCAGGCTTCGTGCTGATCTATTCGCGCGCCCTCCGCGCGGGCGACTGGGTGCAGATCGGCGATTCGGAAGGCTACGTCGTGGACCTCGGCGCGCTCTCGACCAAGCTGCGCACGCGCCTGGACCAGGAGATCACATTGCCGAACTCGGTGGTCATCGGCACGCGCATCGTCAACCAGAGCGATACCCGGAAGGCGCCCGGCGTGTCGCTGTCGACCTCGGTGACCATCGGCTACGACTCTCCATGGCGCCAGGTCCATGCCATGCTCGAGATGGCCGCGAAGCGCACGCCGGACCTTCTCGAAGTGCCCGAGCCGACCGTGCGGCAGATCCGGCTGCAGGACTTCTACGTGGAGTACGAGCTCAACGTCTTCATGCGGGTCGGCGCGTTCAAGTTCGATGTGCTCTCCGCGTTGCACGCCAACATCCAGGACGTCTTCAACGAATACGGCGTGCAGATCATGTCGCCGAACTTCGTGACGCAGCCCGACGCGCCGGTCCTGGTGCCGAAGGACCGGTGGCGTGCGCCACCGGCCAAATGAAGGCTCAGGGCGTGACGATGTTGAAGTAGGGGTCGAAGGTCTCGACGTTCGCGAAGACGGCGGCGAGCACCTTGGGGTCGCCTTCGACCTTCACCATGCCGGCCTGGACCAGATCGGGCAGCTTCTTGCCCTGCAACAGCATGGCCAGGAACGCCGGGCGAGTCAGCGTGAGCTTGACGTCAGGATTCTTGAGGATGCGGCCCTTGGTGTTGTTGAGCACCGAGTTCGAGAGTTCGAGCGCCCAGGTCTGGTTGAGGTCCGTGAACTCCATGCTGATCGCCGCCTTCATGCCGTCCGTCTTCTCGTGGTTGAGGCGAAGCGCGATGTAGTCGAACAGCAGTTCCTGGTCCATGCCGCGCACGACGTCGGGGCCCTGGGTCGAGGTCGGCGGCTTGAGGTTGCCGTCACGCAGCTCCTTCGCGGCCACGAGGTACGCATTGCGCCATGTGCCTGCCTCCGCCTGGTAGCCGAGCTGCTCGAGCGTGTCGGCCTGCAGCGCGCGCGCCACGGCGCTGTCCGGGTTGGCGAAGACGACGTGGTTCACCAGCTCGGCCACCCAGCGGTAGTCGCCCGCGTCGAAGGCCTTGCGCGCGGTGGCCAGAACGGCGGCCTCGCCGCCCATTGCCGCGACATAGCGTTTGGCCGTCTCGGTCGGCGGCAGCTTGTTCAGGCTGGCCGGATTGGCGTCGTAGTAGCCGAGGTAGAAGTTGTAGACCGCGCGCAGGTTGTGGCTGAGAGTGCCGTAGTAGCCGCGCGAACTCGCGTCCGTTGCCAGGCCCTTGGGGAAGAACCCGGCGTCGCCGATCTCGTCCATCGTCTGGCCCTTGTTGGCCATGTTGATGGCCTGGTCGTGGATGAAGCGGTAGGTGTCGCGCTGGTTCGCCATGTACTGGCGGATGTTGTCTCCGCCCCAGGTCGGCCAGTGGTGGCTCGCGAAGGCGACCTCCACGTCCGGGTACAGGTCCATGGTCTCGTTGGCGTACTTGCTCCACGCGAGCGCGTCGCGCATCTTCGCGCCGCGGATGGTGTACACGTTGTGCATGTGCTTGGTCAGCACCTCGGAGAGGCAGAGCGCCTTCTTGTCCGGGAAATAGAACATCATCTCCGAAGGCGCCTCGGAACCCTGTGCCATCTGGAACACGATGCGCACGCCGTCGACGGTCATCTCCTGGCCGGTCTTGCTGACGAGGTCGGTCGGCGGAATCAGGCCGATGGTGCCGCTGCTGAGCGCCTTGCCCAGGCCGCTGCCCACGCCTTGGCGTTCGTTGGCGTCCAGCCCTGCGCCGAACTGGTAGGTCGCGCGGCGGGTCATGGCGTTTCCGGCGAGCACGTTCTCCGCCACGGCGCTGTCCATGAAGCCTTCTGGCGCGATGACCTTGACCTTGCCGGCCTGCACGTCGGCCTCGTTGATCACGCCGCGCACGCCGCCGTAATGGTCGGCGTGGCTGTGCGTGTAGATCACCGCGACCACGGGCTTCTTGCTGCCGAGCTTCTCCATGGCAAAGGCCATGGTGGCGCGTGCGATCTCGGCGGTGAGCATCGTGTCGATCACGATCCAGCCGGTCTTGCCCTCTACCAGCGTGATGTTGGCGATGTCGTAGCCGCGAATCTGGTAGATGCCGTCCGTGACCTTGAAGAGTCCGCGGGCGTTGTTGAGCTTTTCCTGCCGCCAGAGACTGGGGTTCACCGTGGCGGGCGCGTCGCCCTTGACGAAGTCGAACCGGTTCGCGTCCCACACCAGCTTGCCCTCGGCTGTCTTCACCAGGGGGTCGGGCAGGGTCGCGATCAGGCCGCGCGTGGCGTCCTCGAAGTCGCGCCGGTCATTGAACGCCATGCTTCGGGCGACGGCCTGGTTGGCGCGCTCGGTTGCCGCAGTCGCGGGCTTCGGCGCGGAGACCGGGCCGTCGTGCACTTGTGCGAAGGCCCCGGGGCCCGATGCGAAGGCGGATGCGATGAGGGCGGCGACGACGCCGCGGGTGCTGGTTTTCACGGGTGTTTTCTCTGCGTTCTTGAATGGATTGCCGACCGCGGTGCGATCAGGCCCGCCTGTCGGCGCGGATCATGTCCGCGGCCTTCTCGCCGATCATGATGGTCGGTGCGTTGGTGTTGCCGCCGCAAAGGGTCGGCATGATCGATGCGTCGACCACACGCAGGCGCTCGACGCCGTGCACGCGAAGCCGCTCGTCGACCACCGACGTTGCATCGCTCGCCACGCCCATCTTGCAGGTGCCCACAGGGTGGTATTGCGTGTCGGCGCGGTTGCGGATGTCGTCCGCGATGGCGGCTGTGTCGTTGCGATCGACGGGGTAGAGCATCTTTCCGCGATAGGCGTCGAAGGGGCTCGCTTGCAGGATGTCCATCTGCATCTGCACGCCCTTGACCAGCAGGTCGAGGTCGCGCTCGTCGTCCAGGAACTTCGGGTCGATCAGCGGTGCGGCATGCGGATCGCGGCTCGCCAGCTTCACGCTGCCGCGGCTGTGCGGGCGCAGCACTTCGATGTGGCAAGAGTAGCCGTGGCCCATGTGCAGCTTGCGGCTGTGGTCGTCGACGATGGCCACCACGAAGACCATCTGCAGGTCCGGAACGGACACGTCGGGCGATGAGCGCACGAATGCGCCGGACTCGGCAAAGTTGGTGGTGACGAGCCCGGTGCGGTGCTTCTTCCACTCCGGTATCGCGCGGGCCACCTTCAGGCCGCCGCGCAGGGAGAGCCCGAAGGTCGGTGAATCGCTGCGGGCGCGATAGGTCTGTACATGGTCGATGTGATCCTGCAGGTTCTCGCCGACGCCTTGCAGGTCTTGCACCAGCCGTATGCCCATCCGCTGCAAGGCCGCACCGGGCCCGATACCCGAGAGCATCAGCAATTGGGGCGAGCCGAAGGCGCCGGACGAAAGGATCACCTCGCGCCGTGCGCGCACCTGCTTCTCGGCGCCGTTCGCCGAGTAGGTGACGCCTTGCGCGCGCCGGCCATCGAAGTCGATGCGCAAGCTCGGCGCGTTCGTCTTCACCACCAGGTTCGGGCGCGACAGGTTGGGCGTGATGTAGCCCTTGGCCGCGCTGCAGCGTTCGCCGTTCTTCTGCGTGACCTGGTACATGAAGGAGCCGAACTGCTCGGCGCCGTTGTAGTCGGCCACGTTGGGCACGCCCTTCATCGCCGCCGCCGCCAGGAAGGCCTTGTTCAACGCGCTGGGGCTGCGAAGCTCCGCGACGTTGAGCGGGCCGCCCGTGCCGTGGTAGCTGCATGGGCCATGGGTCTCGTTGTGCTCGGCGCGCTTGAAATAAGGCAGCACCTCCTCGTACGACCAGCCCGGATTGCCGAGCGAGGACCAGTGGTCGTAGTCCCAGCGATGGCCCCGCACGTAGAGCATCGCGTTGGTCGAACTCGAGCCACCCAGCACCTTGCCGCGCGGCTGGTAGCCCCGGCGCCCGTTGAGTCCCTTCTGCGGCACGGTCTTGAAGGCCCAGTTCTTGTTAGGGAGCGGCAGCATGGTCACGACGCCGGCGGGCGCGTGGATGAACACGCTGCTGTCCGTGGGGCCGGCTTCCAGCAGGCAGACCGTCACGTCGCGGTCCTCGCTCAGGCGCGACGCCACGACGCAGCCGGCCGAGCCGCCCCCTACGACGACGTAGTCGAATTCCTCGATGCTCATGCTCAATCTTTTCTGGTTGCCGGTGTGGTGCGCGATGCCGTCAGCCTGGGGTCGCCATGGCCGAGGAAGAACTTCAGCGCCAGTCGCTGGACGAATGATCCGTAGGGCGGGTAGAAGAGGTCGATCGGAAAGAAGCGCTGGCGCTGAAACACGGTCTTCGCATGCGACAGCTCGCGGAAGCCTTCCTCGCCGTGGTAGGTGCCCATGCCTGAATTGCCGATGCCGCCGAAGGGCGCATCGTGGTTCACCACCTGCCAGCCCCAGTCGTTGACGGCAACGCCGCCCGAGTGCGTGCGGCGCAGCAACTCGTCGCGCTCGCCGCCGTCGTGGCTGAAGCAGTACAGGGCCAGCGGGCGAGGGCGTTCGTTGATGAAGGCAATGGCGTCTTCCATCGTGTCGTAGGGCACAACGGGCAGGATGGGGCCGAACAGCTCCTCCTGCATCACCCGCATGTCGGGCGTCATGCCCGTCACGATGTGCAGGGGCATCTGGCGTCCTTTGCCGGCAGGCAGGGGAGCGCACGCTTCGACCCTGGCGCCCTTGGCGCGGGCGTCGTCCAGCAACGACTGCACGCGCTGGAATTGCCGGTCGTTCACCACGGCGGTGTAGTTCGCGTTGCCGTCGGTGCGGTTGTCGTAGAAGCGGCCGAAGGTGCGCCGCACGCCCGCGATGAAATCGTCGACTCTTTCGCGCGGCACCAGCGCGTAATCGGGCGATACGCAGATCTGCCCGCAGTTGGCCGACTTGCCGTGGGTGATGCGGGTGGCCGCATCGCCCACCGGGTAGTTGCGCGTGACCAGCGCCGGGGACTTTCCGCCGAGTTCGAGCGTGACCGGCGTCAGGTTGTCCGCCGCGGTGCGCATCACGATGCGGCCCACGGCTGGCGAGCCGGTGAACACGATGTGATTGAAGGGCAGCGAGGTGAAGACGTTGGGGTCGGGAAGCTCCTCCCCCACCACGGCGACAAGGTCCTCGGGGAACACTTCGCCCAGCAGGGCCTTGAGCGCCGCATTGGTCGCTGGCGTGACCTCCGGCATCTTGATCATCACCCGGTTGCCCGCCGTGAGCGCCGCCGTGAGCGGACCCAGCGCCAGGTAGATCGGGAAGTTCCACGGCACGATCACGCCGACCACGCCCTTGGGCTGGTAGCGCACCTCGACGCGGTTGCTGAGGAAGAGCAACTCCGTCGAGCGGCGGCTGCGCTTCATCCAGCGGCGCACATGCGAGATCGCGTGGTTGAGTTCAAGCATCGAACCCAGCATGTCGAGCATCTTCGATTCGGCTTCGGAGCGGAAGCTGAAGTCCTTGCTCATGGCCTCGGCCAGCACGTCCTGGTAACGCTGGACCTGGTTCTTCAGGGTCTTGAGGCGCGCCCGTCGCTCATCGACGCCGGGGTAGGGCTGCTGGCCGAAAGCCGCTTGTTGCGCGGCAAAGATGCGCAGCACGCGCTCGTTCGCCGCGGCTGCGGCTGCATGCCGCATGTCTGTGGTGTCGTTCAAACGTGTCTCCTGGGTCTTCGCGGTCCGATCGAGGGAGCGCCGCGCCGCGCCTTCGAATTTAGGGCTTCCCCGGGGGAACGCCTAGGTTCAAGTTCGACACATTCGGGTGAAAATCTGCCAAGACATCCGCCCCCAAGACTGTTCCGATCACCGTGCCAAGAGAAGCCCCCGCCAGCAGACCGGCTGCGCCGCGCATCGTGAGCCGCTACGGAAGCGACCTGGATGCGCCGACGCACAGCATGCTGGGGCTGGCGGCGCTGGTCGATGCGCTGGCGGACCTCGGCGTCGGTGCCGACGTCCTGTTCGCGGGAACGGGCATCGCCCCGGAAGCCATCGCCGATCCGGAGGCGCGCATCTCGCACCGGCAGAAGATCGCGCTGTTCGGCAACGTGATGCGCATGAGCCCCGAACCGGCGATCGGCCTGATCGCGGGGCAGCGCCAGCGCATCTCGGATTTCGGCGTCTTCGGCTACGCGGTGCTGACCAGCGCGACCATGGCCGATGCGGTCACCTTCGGCATCCAGCACGTGCGGCTGGCCGGGCCCGTACTTGAAAAGCGCTTTCGGGTCGAGGGCGACGTGGCCATTTTCGAGGGGCACGACGTCATGGCGCTGGGGCCGCTGCTTCCGCTGGCGACGGAGTTCTGGTTCAGCTCGATCCATGCCCTGGTCTGCCGCGTTCTGGAGCGGCCCTACGAGAGCCGCCGGCTCCTGCTGCCCTATCCGGCGCCGTCGTACGCGGCGCGTTACGAAGAGGTGATGCTGTGTCCCGTGGAGTTCGACGCGGGCGTCATGCAATGGGAATTCGATGCGGCGATGCTGAGCTTGCCGCTGCCCAACGCCAACCCGATCACCGCGGATGTGTGCGCGAGTTTCTGTGCCCGCATGCTCGAAGACATCGGCCAGGAGCATGCGCTGGTGAAGACGATCAAGGAGGCGTGCCTGAACCGGATGGACGACCTGCCGCGTGCCGAGCAGATGGCCGAGCAGCTGCATCTGTCGACGCGTACGCTGCACCGCCGCCTGGTCGACGCGGGCACCAGTTACCAGGCCATCATCGACGGCATCCGCGAGCGGCTTGCCATCGAGTTCCTCGAGCGCACGGACCTGTCTGTCGACGAGATCGCCGATCGCAGCGGCTTCTCCGATGTGTCGAACTTCCGCAAGGCCTTCAAGAAGTGGACCGGCCAGACGCCCGCCTACTTCCGCGATCGCGGTCGTTGACGGGCTCGGCCCGCAGCGGCGGGTTCAGCGCCGCGTGACCACTATTTCCAGGTAGTCGCTGGGCACGACCAGCGATTCGGCGCCGGCGCGGTTCAAGCGGTTCAGCAACTCGGTCAGGTCCTTTTCCAGCGCGGCCGCGCCGTCGGCAGGCAGGGCCGCGAAGGCCTTGTGCACCGGCCCGTACCAGTCGCGGAAGACTTCGATGAAATGGGCAGCCGAGCGGTAGCGGAAGTTGAACTGTCGCGGTGTCACCGCGATGGCGGCCGCTTCGTCGCCGAAGAGCTTGTGCAGGTGGGATTCCACGCCCCACAGCGAGGGTGGCTGGACCCCCGCTGGCGGCGGCAGATGGCGACCGAGCGTCTTGAACATCTGTCCGATGAAGCCTTCCGGCGTCCAGTTGGCCAGGCCGATCCGGCCGCCGGAGCGGCACACCCGCGCCATCTCGGCGGCGGCCTTGGCCTGATCTGGCGAAAACATCACGCCGAATGTCGACAACACGACGTCGAAGCTCGCCTTCTCGAAGGGCAGCGCTTCGGCGTCGGCTTCCAGGAATGTCACTTGCAGGTGTTCCGCCTTCGCCCGCTCGGCGCCGCGTTCGAGCAGGCTGCCCACGTAGTCCGTCGAGGTCACGCGGGCGCCGCGCCGTGCCGCGGCCAGCGTGGCATTGCCGTTGCCGGCGGCGACATCGAGCACGCTTTCATCCCAGCGGATGTCACAGGCTTCCGCCAATTGCTCGCCGACGAGTTGAAGCGTGGTGCCGATCACGGCGTAGTCGCCGCTCGCCCAGGCTGCCATCTGGCGGGTCTTCACGGCGCTGAAATCAATGGGTGCGTTCATCTCTCGAGGCTCCTTGTGAATGAGGCCCCACTGTCGCGCGCAGGGCGGGTCCCTGTCCTGCCTGTGCGTCGGCGATGCCTGTCCGATCGTCCGCGGGTGCCGCGCGAGAGCCTCCCGGCCAACCGGCATAGGTCGTATCGCACGTTGGCGCGAAGGCGCGGCGAGCCCAGAATGGCAGGCATCCAGCCCGTATGGAGAGCAACTCATGGCAGCAGCAGACATCGCGGCGGCATGCCAGCGCGTGGAATCGGTGTTGCAGCGGCGTCCCGAGGCCGGCCTCCACGACGACGCGCCGGCCACGGCACGGTGGAGCGATGGCCTGCGGGTCGTCTCCAGCCACGCAAACGGCACGCAGGTCGAGACCGACATGCCCGCGGAAGTCGGCGGCAGCGGCGACCGGGTTTCGCCGGGCTGGATGCTGCGAGCGGGCTGGGCGTCGTGCACGGCCACCTGCGTTGCCATGGCCGCCGCCGCGAAGGGGATCGAACTCACATCGCTCGAGGTTCGCGCCAGCAGCCGCTCGGACCTGCGCGGCCTCCTCGGCATGGCCGGCCCGGATGACGAGCCGGTGTATGCCGGACCCTGCGACATGCAGATGCACGTACGGATCTCGGCCCGCGGCGTTGCGGCCGACCTGCTGCGAGCGCTGGTCGAGGAAAGCTACCGCAGTTCGCCGATGGCCTGCGCCGTGCAGGACGCCTTGCCGGTGAGCTTGCACGTCGACGCCAACGCAGACTGAGGACCACGCCGTGGATGCCTTGTCGGAAACCCTTCGCGTCGTGCGGCTGGTCGGCGCCATCTTCATCAACGCCCGGTTCACCGCGCCGTGGTGCTACCAGTCGCCGCGGGCGGACACGGTGGCGCCGGTGCTGGAGCCCGGTGCCGAACGGGTGGTGATCTTTCACCTGATCACCGACGGCGAGTGCTATGTCGAGATGGCCAACGAGCTGCCGGTGCGCCTCGTCGCGGGCGACGCCATCGTTTTTCCCCAGGGCGACGCGCATCGCATGACGTCACAGCCCGGCCTTCCGCCTGCCACGGGGGGACGGCTGGACCGGGTGCTCGCGCGTCGCCCGCGCCAGTTGGACTACGGCGGCGGCGGCCCCGCCACACGGCTGGTGTGCGGCTACTTGGCCTGCGATGCGCGGCTCGCGGGCATGCTGTTGACGGGCCTGCCGCCCCTGGTCAGGGTGAACGTGCGCGGATCGAATGCGGGCGCCTGGCTCGAAGCGTCCGTCCGCTATGCGCTGGCCGAAGCGCGCTCGCCCCGGCCGGGCGGCGCCGGTGTGCTGTCCAAGCTGGCCGAAGTGCTCTTCATCGAAGTCCTGCGCCTCTACATGAACGAGCAGAGCGAAGGCCGGACCGGGTGGCTCGCAGGCGTGGGCGACCGCGTCGTCGGCGCCGCCTTGAATGCGATGCACAAGAATCCCGCACACGCATGGTCGCTGGATGAGCTGGCGCGCACGGCCAGCAGTTCGAGGTCGGTGCTGGCCGAACGATTCCAGCAACTGGTCGGCAGTTCGCCGATGCAATACCTGACGCAATGGCGCATGCTGCTGGCCGCCAATCTGCTGAGCCGCAGCAACGCGCCGCTGGCGAGCATTGCGGAAGATGTGGGCTACCAGACCGACACGGCCTTCAGCAGGGCGTTCCGGCGCGAGTACGGGGCACCGCCCGCTGCCTGGCGCAGGAGCCAGACGATGCGCGTGCAGGCCTGAGGGGATGGGCTAGCGCAGGTAGACGGCGTCGAAGCCCGCCAGGGTCTTGCCGTCCGCACCCAGGATGATCAGGCGCTCGCCCTCGATGCGATACGCCGACGTGGCGCCCAGCGCCACGTGCACCTTGCGCTCGAGTTCCATCAGCGGCGGCTCGCAGGCCATCATCGTGCCGGCCGCCTGGAAGCGCAGCGTCTGGTCCTTGGCTTCGTAGCTGCCGATCAACTGATTGCATCCGCTGAATCCCGACAGGCGGGAGCCCTCGCTCGCGAGGGTGATGCGCACTTCGCGCTGCTGGCCGGGCAGCATGGCCACCGGGGCGCCGCCGATCTCCGCCAGCTTCCAGTAGGTGTCCTTCAGCGCGGCCGTCGCCTTCTGCTTCTGCTTGCCGGTCGAAACCATCTCGCACGTGTTCCCGGGCTCGACCGATGCGAACCGCTCGACGATCATGTGCTCGCGCGCCGGCCCTTCCATCGGCTCCCGGATTTCGAGCCGCCCGTCGAAGTTCACCAGCAGGGGAGCGGTCGGTGCGCTGTGCCAGTGCAGATAGGCGCGTTCGAGCGCGAGGTAGTCGCCTGTCATCGCCACGGGCCAGCGCTTGCCGCTCGCGCAATCGGTGAAGGCCGCGGAATCGGCGAAGTAGACGAACTCGCCGCGCCAGCGCACGGGTTGCGCGTGAAGGCATGCCGCCAGAGCGGCTACGAGCATGCCTGCCATCCATTTCGCGGTCGAGGCGGGTCTGTGTCCATGGCGCCAGGTGATGTGCATCCATCGCTCCTTGATGCGACGACGTCCATCGTCGCAGCGCCATCATGGCAGATGGCCTTGGGTTCGGCCACGCCGGAATGGAAGCGCGCGCGGCTCGCACCATCCTTCGCACGATGCTGCATCTCGGTCAGAATCCGGAGTCCATGAATACAGCGCTTCTCGTGATCGATGTCCAGCAGGGCCTGTGCGAAGGCGAGCATGACGCCTACGAGTCGCAGCAGGTCATCGGCCGGATCAATCGCGTGTCGGACAAGGCGCGTGCGGCAGGTGCGCTGGTCGTGTTCATCCAGCATGAATCCAACGCCGGCTACCTCGAGTTCGGTACGGTCGCATGGCAACTCGCCCGCGGTCTCCGCGTCGAGCCGACGGATCTTCGCATCCGCAAGACGACCCCGGACTCGTTTCATCGAACGGAACTGGAGCAGGTGCTCCAGGACCATGGGGTCACGGATCTCGTGATCTGCGGGATGCACACGGAATTCTGTGTGGACACCACGACGCGCAGGGCGCTGGCACTCGGCTTCCCTGTGGTCCTGGTCGAGGATGCGCACACCACCGAAGGCAACCGGCACCTGTCCCCCATCCAGGTGATCCGGCATCACAACGAGACGCTCACGAACATCAGCAGCTTCGGCCCGCGGGTGCGCGCCATCTCGACCGAAGACTTGCGCATCGGGGCGCGGCAGTTCCCATCCGGAGGCAAGCATGCAGGTACGTGACGCGGAAGCAGGCGACATCGAGGGCATCGTCGCCATCTACAACGACGCGGTGCTCCACACCACCGCGATCTGGAACGAGAAGACCGTCGACGCGGCCAACCGAGCGGCCTGGCTGGCCGACCGCCAGCGCGCGGGCTACCCGGTGCTCGTGGCGGTCGACGACAGCGGCACCGTTGCCGGCTACGCGTCATTCGGCGACTGGCGCGCATTCGACGGCTACCGTCATACGGTCGAGCATTCCGTGTACGTTCGCAAGGACTGCCGAGGTGCAGGCATCGGCAAGACGCTCATGGTCGCCTTGATCGATCGCGCACGCCGCATCGGCAAGCATGTGCTGGTCGCGGGCATCGATGCGAAGAACGCCGGCTCCATCGAGATGCACAAGAAGCTCGGGTTCGAGGAGGTCGGCCTTCTGAAGGAGGTCGGCACCAAGTTCGGCGGATGGCTCGACCTGGCCTTTCTTCAACTCAAGATCGATTCGCGCGTCGAGCCCGACGTGTTGCCCGCCCCGTAGTCGAAGGCGCGGGCTGGCCCCAACGGTCTCGTTCTATGCCGAATGGGCCTGCACCCAGCGAACGATGTCCGCCGCGCCCATCGCGCCGGCTTGGCGCGCCACTTCCCGTCCGCCCTTGAAAAGCGCCAATGTCGGGATGCTCCTGATATTGAAGCGCGCGCCGAGGGCCGGCACGGCCTCGGTATCGACCTTCGCCACACGGACCTTGGGCTCCAGTTGCGCCGCCGCCTGCTCGTAGCCCGGCGCCATCTGCCGGCACGGCCCGCACCATGGCGCCCAGAAATCGACCAGCACGGGAAGCTCGTTGCGTGCGACGTGGCGGTCGAAGGAGGCTTCGTCGAGCGCGGTTGAATGGCCCGTGAACAGCGGCTGATGGCAGTTGCCGCAATCGGGCGAGCTGCCGAGCTGCGCCTTGCGCACGCGGTTGGTGGTGTGGCAGTGCGGGCACACGATGTGCAGCGTTTCGGTCTCGGTCATGGGGTCTCCGTCTGCATTTTGGCCTGGGACGGAATCTCGGGGTCCGTGCGGAAATTTCAAGACTGCGCCAAGCACTCCGCCGAGTTCGAAGCTTCATGTCCGATCGTGGAGCAGATCATCGCGGCTCAGGCGGCCTTCGGCTCAGGCAGGATGGTCGTCAACGCGAAGTCGATGAGATGAAGCCAGGTCGCTTCGAGTCCCATGATGCTGTGGTGGTTGGAGCCCGGGATCGTCTGCACGCTGATGGGCGTCGGCCAGGCAGCGATGAGTTTCTCCGAGCGCTCCGGCAGAACGACGTCGTCCGACTCGGCCAGCAGGACCTGGGTTTTCGCGGCGACTTCCCGGCAGTGCGCGAGCGAGTTGAACTGGTGCCGCAGCAGGAGCGAGAGCGGAACCAGCGGAAAGCGGCGCTTCGCCACCTCCAGCATCGAGTCGTAGGGCGTGACCAACTGGAGGCTGGAGAAATCCTGTCGCGCCACGAGCTGGATGGCCACACCGGTTCCCAGGCTTCGGCCGACCACATGCAGGCGCGCGTTCGGCAGGGCGCGGCGCAGGTGATTGGCAAACTGGCACGCGTCCTGGACCGAGGCGATTTCGGAAGGGTGACCTTGGGAATCGGCCACACCCCGATAGTTGATCGCGGCGAACCCGAAGCCTTCCGGCAGCCAGTGCAGTGCCTGCGCCGTGGCGCGGACGTCCTCGCCACGGCCCGCGAAATAGATGAACAGGTCCCGCAGTGCCTCTTCGCCGTGCGGGTGATAGACATAGCCGCGGACCATGCCCCCCGGCACGGTATGGGAGTAGGTGGAGAAGTCGTCGGACAAATGAACGACCGGGTGCTGCTTGCGGGCATCGAAGAGGATATGCCCCTGGCGCGCGGCCAGGAGGGCCCAGTAGGTCGCGATGCTTCCCAGAGCGGCTGCCGAAGCTGACAGTGCGATGCGCGCGGCTTTGGATGACAAGTGTGGCTCCGTGGTGAGGGGTCACGCGGGGCTGCCGTCTCCCGCGTCGCCGGGCGTGCGTCCAGCGAGTTCGACGATGGCGGCGATCAGCCGGTGCGGCTGCAGCGGCTTTCCCAGGTGCACGTCGAAGCCCGCGGCCAAGGCGCGCTCCCTGTCCTGGTTGCGCGAGAAGGCCGTCAGGGCCACGGCGAGCAGGTGCCGTCCCGTCGTGGCGCGGGCGGTGCTGCGAAGTTCGCGAATCAGTTCGTAGCCGTCTCGCCCTGGCAGTCCGATGTCACTGACCAGCACATCCGGCCAGCTTTGTGCGGCGGCCTGCAGCGCGCTGTCGTAGTCGATCGCCAGTCGCACGCGAGCACCTGCGTCCGCCAGCACGACGTGCAGCATTTCGCTTGCATCGGTGCTGTCCTCGACGACCAGGACCTCGACGTCCTTGAGCGGCGAGCTTTCGTGGATCGAGGGGATCTCGACGGTGTCATTCGACGCGCGCGGCGCGGTCTCGGTGTCGGTCTGGGCTACATGCAGCTCGACCACGAAAAGAGCTCCCCTGTCCTCTCCTTCGCTCGCCGCGACCACGCCGCCGCCGTGCAGTTCAGCCAGGTGCTTGACGATCGACAGACCGAGGCCGAGGCCGCCGTGGAAGCGGCTGTCCGGCGAGTCGCTTTGCGTGAACCGATCGAACAGGTGTTCGATGAAATCGGCCCGGATGCCTCTGCCGAAGTCGCGCACCGAAAGCTTCAGCACGTCGCCTTCACGTGCGAGCAGGACCTGGATGGTGCCGCCTTCCCGCGAGAACTTGATGGCATTGGTCATCAGGTTCCAGACGATCTGCTGGAAGCGTGTCGGGTCGAGCCATGCCTTGCGCGAATCGCCCGGGCATTGGATATCGAGCGTGAGCTGCTTGGTCGTTGTCGAATCGCGGAGCGCGTCGATCGCGGTGTTCACGACTTCCGCCGGGTCGGTCCATTGCCGGTCCAGGCGCAACTTGCCGGAGTTGATGCGCGAAACGTCCAGGATGTCCGAAATGATGCGCGCCTGCGCGTGGACGTTGCGGTCGATGGCGTCCAGGCCCTTCAGCATCTCCGGTGTGGTGCCGCGCTTCTTGAGGATATGAACCCAGCCGGAGATGGAATTCAGGGGCGTGCGCAACTCGTGCGACAGGACAGCGACGAAATCGTCCTTGGTACGGCTGTGCCGCTCGGCCGTGGTGCGGGCCGCCTGCTCGCGCTCCAGCACCTCCTGCCGCCGGCGATCCAGCTCCTGCCGTTCGGACACATCGACCGCAATGCCGATGCGAAGCCCCGGCTCCAGGTGGGCGGAGATGCTCCATTGCAGGTAGACCCAGGCGCCGTCCGGCCGCATGAGCGGGAACTCGCCGTGCCAGGACGCGCCTTCCTCCAGCGCAGTGATCGTCCGATGGCTCACGAAGTCGGTCCATTCGGAAGGAGCGAAGTCGCTGATGGGCCGGCCCAGGAGTTCTTCCGGCGGCCGGCCCAGCATCCGCGCCATGGCGGGGTTCACGTCCGCAAACGCGCCGTTGGCCTGGAACAGCGCCATGCCGCTGAGTGCCTGGCTGAAGACCGCGCGGAAGCGGATGTCGCTGCGCCGGAAGCTGTCTTCCGCCAGGCGCGCGCGGATCAGCGCCTGCAGCGTGGCGGTGAGCACCGCCGGTTCCACGGGGTGGACCAGGTACGCGTCGGCGCCGGCGTTCAGGCCCGCGACCTTGTCCTCGTTTTCCACGTACGTGGCCGACAGGTGGATGATGGGCAGCAGCGATGTGCGTTCGTCCGAACGGATGAGCCGGCAGACTTCGAAGCCGTTCATGTCGGGCAGGTGGACGTCAAGAACCACCGCCGAGACGCTTCGGACGGATTTGGCCACCGCCTCGGCGCCGGTGGCGGCTTCTTCGGTCAGGAAGCCGGCGGCACGAACGAAGCGCGCGGTGGAGTAGCGTGTCGTCGGGTTGTCGTCCACCACCAGCACCACATGCTGGCTGCGATCGATGGTGGTCTGGATGACGCTTTCAGGCACGAATCACCCCGCGACGCCAACACCCTGCGGCCGAGCAGACATCTCCAGCTGGACCGGAACGATCACCGAGAACGTCGACCCCTTGCCCAACTCGCTGTCCAATTCCACCCGTCCGCCCAGCAGGATGGCCAGTTGCTTGCTCAGGGACAGGCCCAGGCCGGTGCCCCGCAGGCGCTTCTGCACCGGCGAATCGATCTGGGAGAAGTCATTGAACACGGCACCGTGGTACTTCGAATCGATGCCGATGCCGGTGTCGCTCACGGAGAACCTGATGAAGTTCTCGCCCTCGTGCGTTGCCGAGACCCGGACTTCCCCATGGGTCGTGAACTTGAGGGCGTTGGAGATGAAGTTGCGCAGGATCTGGGACAGCTTCCGATCGTCGGTGTAGAGCTTGGGCAAGCCCTCCGGCTCTTCGAACACCAGCGACATGTCGGGGTTCGTCAGCACCGGCTTGAACATGCCGCGCAGCGCCGAAAAGAGATCGACCATCTCGAACCAGGCCGGCGAGATCTCGACCCGGCCGGCCTCGATCTTGGCGAGGTCCAGCAGGTCGTCGACCATCTCGGAGAACTCGGTGGCCGTCGACTGGATGAAGGAAACCTGCTTTTCCTGCTCCGGTGTAAGGGGGCCATCGATCCGGTCCACGAGAAGGCGTGCAATGCTCCGGATGGCACTGATGGGCGTTCGGAACTCGTGGCTCATGTAGGCGAGGAAGCGGCTCTTGAGCTCGGTCGCCCGCTTGAGCTGTTCGGCCTGCGCGTCGAGTTCGGCGTAGAGCGCCACCACACCCCGGTTGGTTTCCTCGAGCTCGGCTCGCAGGGCTTCGACCTCTTGCTGGCTTGCCGCCAGGGCGGCCGCCTCGATGCTGGACTGCTCTGAATCTGTGGTCGACATCCCTAGTTCCTCCGACGGACCACCACGATGGTGGCGTCGTCGCGCTTTCTGGAATGGTGGCGCATCAGGATGGCCGCCACCAGGGCCGGGTCTCGCCCGAGGACCGGCAGGATGTGTTGAGTATCCCACCGCGACGCGATGCCGTCGCTGTGCACGACGACGAGCGCGTGGAGCGGCAGCACCATGGAGGTTTCGTCGGGCTTTCGTATCTGCACGCCGGCGGTGCCATGCTGGGTCACCATCGAGCGGTCGTAGACGCCGGACACCACCCGCACCGCCACATTGCCGGCGCCCGCGCATCGCAGCGTCTCATCGTCGCCGGAAAGCCGGACCAGGCACACTGCCGCGCCCCGGGTCGTCTTGAGGTCGAGGTGGACCTGCTCGACGATGCCTCGAAGGTCGCGCCGCGGCGCTTCCAGGAAGGTGGCGACCGCGAGTTGCGAAGGCTTGGCGGCCTCCGGGCCGTGCCCCAGGCCGTCCGCGACCAGCGCCGTCAGACCGGCGGCGTCGAAGGCTGCGCCCCAGGCGTCGCCGCATGCCGTCTCGCCTTGCAGCGGCACGCAGACGGCGCCAACCTCGAAGGCACGCTGGTCGGCGGCTTGCTCGGTGCCTGTCGCGGCGTGCTTGCGCACCCGCGCGAGGCACACCGTGCCGTGCGGCACCGCGCTGTGGATGTCGAAGTGGCTGGCCAGCCGCTTGATTGCGCCCAGGCCGGTGCCGGGGGAGTTGCCCGTCGTGAAGCCGTCCTCCATGGCCCGTGTCACGTCCTGGATGCCCGGGCCCTCGTCGATCGCCAGCACCTCGATGTCCGCGTGATCGGGCCGGGCTGCGATCAGCAGTTGGCCCTGGCGCGCATGGCGCAGCAGGTTGGTACCGAGTTCTGTGACCACCAGCGCCAGGCGTCCAGCCTCTGTGTCGCCAAAGCCCAGCTGCGCGGCCTCCTGGGCGGCGTGCCGTCGCGCCTCCCCGACGCAGCTGGCGTCGCCCATGGGAAAGGAGAAGTGGGTCCAGCCCCGAATCACTTCCACTTGGTGATGCTCACACGAGTGCCCCGGCCGGGCGCGGAGTCGATCTCGAAATCGCTCACCAGGCGCTTGCTTCCGGGCAAGCCCAGGCCCATGCCGCTTCCGCTCGTCCAGCCATCCGTCATGGCCAGCTTCACGTCCGCGATGCCCGGTCCCTCGTCCTCGAAATGCAACTGCAGGCCCTGCTTGCCTTCGCGGTCGACCAGTTCCCAGCGCATGCGTCCACCGCCGCCGTGGATCAAGGTGTTGCGCGACAGCTCGCTGGCGGCGGTGATCATCTTGGTCTGGTCGACCAGGGAAAACTTCAGCCGCTGGCAAAGGGCACGCACCAGCTGGCGGCTGGCCACGATGTTCTGTTCGGACAGCACCGGCAGTTCGCCAGAGCGTTCAGTTTCCAAGATGGCTCTCCTGGCGCGTCTTGCGCAGGAGCTCCATGCCGCGCTCGACATTGAGCGCGGTCCTGACGCCTTCGAGAGACAAGCCGAGTTCGATCAGGGTGATGGCAACGGCCGGCTGCATGCCGACGACGACTGTCGTTGCCGAAAGGATGCGTGCGATGCTCGATATGCCGGTGAGCATGCGCCCGACGAAGGAGTCGACGATCTCCAGCGCGGTGATGTCGATCAAGACGCCGCTCGCGCCGGTCTTGGCGATCTTGTCGGCCAGGTCGTCCTGCAACGCGAGGGCCGTCTGGTCCTGCATGTCCACCTGGATGGTGACCAGCAGGGTATCGCCCATGCGCAGGATTGGAATGCGTTCCATGGCGGCTTCAGTCGTTGTGCGTGATGCGCCAGCCGGTCTTCTGGAACGCGAGCCCCAGTGCATCGGCGAGCGTGGCCTTGGTGCTGATGCCCTGAAGATCGATCCCCAGATGGACGATGGTCTGTGCAATCTGGGGGCGGATGCCGCTGATGATGCAGTCGGCACCCATCAGGCGGATCGCGCTGACTGTCTTGAGCAGGTGTTGCGCGACCAGCGTGTCGACGGTGGGCACGCCGGTGATGTCGATGATCGCGAGCTCGGACTCGGTCTCCACGATCTTCTGGAGCAGGGTTTCCATGACGATCTGCGTCCGGTTGCTGTCCAGGATGCCGATCATGGGCACGGCCAGAACGCCTTCCCAGAGCTTGATGACCGGCGTGGAAAGTTCGAGCAACTCCTCCTGCTGGCGCTTGATGATGTTCTCGCGCGCCTGCTGGAAGGTGGCCACCGTGCGTTGGGCGAGCTTGTCGACCAGCGTCGTTGCTGCCCACAGGGCCGGCATCAGGGCAGCGGGTTCGGAGGCCAGCTTGCGTTGCAGCCCATCGAACAGCGGCTTCTTGAGGGCGAGGACGAAGAGGCTGGTGTCGCCCGCCGACTGGCCCCGTGCGGCGCGCGAGCGCGACAGGGCCTCCAGGACCTGACGGGTGCCGGCCCATGCCGGGGCTTCCATGGCGCTCGGGTCGGCATCCGCCGCCAAGGCCTCGCGCAGCAGCCGGAGCAGTTCCTCCGCGTCCGGCTGGATGGCCCGGCGTGCGGCCGGCTCGATGGCCCCGAGTTCGTCGAGCCAGACCTCGACGACTCTGCCTTCGTTGTCCTGCAAGGCAGACAGGATGGCTTGGAGTTCACTCTTCATGTTGTTGACTTCCCGGGCTTGAGGGGCAACGACGCCTGCCTCGGGAAATCCGGGCAGGCGCAAGGCGCGGGCAATTCTATGGGCCGGGTGCCGTCCGCCGTGGCTCGAGTGAGTTGCCGCGGCGTTGGCCTACAAGGTGTCGGGCTCAGGGCTGACGCGGCAAGAACGGGAAGCCATGGGTTCCCCGTTCTCTCCTTCAGTCGTCGCTTACTCCGCCTGGATTCGAGCCGCCTTGACCACATCGCCCCAGCGCGCCAGTTCGGCCTTGCTGTAGTCGCCGAGCTTCTTGGGGTCCATGTAGTCGGCCGTGGCGCCCTGTTCAGCGGCCTTCTGCTGGAAGGCCTGCGTCGCAGTGATCTTGGCGATCTCGCTGCTCAGGCGATCGACCACGGCCTGCGGCGTCTTGGCCGGCGCGAACAGTGCGAACCACGAGGTGGCGTCGAGCTTGGGCATGCCGGCCTCGGCGGCGGTCGGCACGTTGGGCAGTGACGACAGGCGCGTCTTGCCGGTGACTGCCAGCGCACGCAGCTTGCCTGCCTGGATGTGCTGCATGAAGGGCGGCGGCGTACCGAAGGTCATGTCGACCTGGCCGCCGAGCAGGTCTTGCAGTGCCGGGCCCGTCCCTTTGTAAGGCACGTGCGTGAGCTGGATGCCGGCCTGCTGCTCGAGCATGGCGCCCGTCACATGCTGGAGCGAGCCGTTGCCGGACGAGGCGTAGGTCAGTTTGCCCGGGTTGGCCTTGGCATAGGCGATCAGCTCGGCGAGGTTTTTCGCGGGCACGCCCTCGCGCACCACGATGACCTGGGGCGCGCTCAGCACGTTGGCGACGGGACGAAAGTCCTCGGCGGACCATTGCGGCTTCTGCTGACTCACATGCGGGGTGATGACGTGGTAGCCCGAGTACTGCATCAGGAGCGTGTAGCCGCTCGGGTCGGCGCGTTTCACCGCGATGGCGGCGATCGCGCCGTTGCCCCCGCCCTTGTTGTCGACGATGACCGATTGGCCGAGCGCCTTGCCGAGTGGATCGGCCAGCATGCGGGCCGAAATGTCGGTCGTGCCTCCGGGCGCGGTAGGGACGATCATCGTGATGGGGCGGCTGGGGTACGGGCCGTCCTCGGCCATGGCCAGTCCCATCCCGGCGATGCCGGAGGCCGAGATGAGCACAGCTGCCGCGCGGCGAGTGAACGGTGATGCGAAGAGGGTCTGGTGCAATGTCATGGTTGTCTCTCGTGTTTGAAACTTCAGATGGCACGCGCCAGGGCGCGTTCACGGATGGCGGCGAAATCGGCAGGTACCGGATGCAGGTCGAGACGGCGGCCTGCCTTGACGATCTGGCTCGGAATGTCGTGGCCGATCAGTGCCGGCAGGTGCCGCGAGGCTTCGATCAGCAATGCGAGATCGACACCGGTGCGGTAACCCATCAGTTCGAGCGCATGAACGATTTCCTCGCTGCATACATTGCCGGTCGCACCGGGCGCGTAAGGACAGCCACCGATGCCGCCGAGCGATGCGTCGAAGCGGTCGGCTCCGGCGCCGATGGCCGCCAGCACATTCGCCAGGCCCATGCCGCGTGTGTTGTGGAAGTGGAGCGTGAGCTCCGTGGCCGGCCAACGCTCGCGGAAGGCCGCGGTAAGCGCCGCGACCTGGCCGGGATAGGCCATGCCCGTCGTGTCGCACAGCGTGACGCCGCGGGCGCCCAGGCCTTCGACGAAGCGGGTGCACCAGTCGAGCACGGTGGCCACGGGCACGTCGCCTTCCATCGGGCAACCGAAGACGCACGAAAGCGAGACGTTGACCGGCACCTTCGCCTGCCGCGCCAGGGCGTTGACGTCCGACAGCGCGGCGAAAGACTGCTCGCGGGTCATCCGCAGGTTGGCAAGGTTGTGGCTCTCGCTCGCCGACATCACGAGGTTGAGTTCGTCGGCGTTCGCGTCGATGGCGCGCTCGGCGCCGCGGACGTTGGGCACCAGCGCGCTGTAGACCACGCCGGGCCGGCGCTCGATCTCGCGCAGCACGATCTCTGCATCGCGCAATGCCGGGATGGCCTTCGGCGACACGAAGGCCGTCACCTCGACCTTCGCCATGCCGGCTTGCGACAGCGCGTTGACGAGCGCGATCTTGTCTTCCGTGGGAACAAAGGCCTCTTCGACCTGCAGGCCGTCGCGCGTGCCGACTTCCTGCATGTAGATGCGCCGGCCGGCGCCGTTCCAGAGCGTGTCGTTGGCGTTCATGCGACCACCTTTCTGCCGCGCAGGGCGGCGATGTCCTGGGTTGAGAATCCGAGTTCGTCGAGCACCGCGTCGGTGTCGTCGCCGAGGCGGGGCGCCGAAGAGCGCACCGTGCCGGGCGTGCCGAGCAGCTTCGGCACCACGCCAGGCACGTCGACGACGTAGCCGTCTCGCGTGGTCTGCCGCAGGATCATGTCGCGCGCACGGTAGTGCGGGTCCTCGTCGATGTCCTTGGCGGTGTAGACCTTGCCGGCCGGCACCCGGGCCTCGCCGAGCACGGCGAGCACCTCGGCGACCGGACGCGTCTGCGTCCAGGCCTCGATCGCTTCGTCGAGTTGGGCGACGCGGGTCACCCGGCCGGCGTTGTTGGCGAGCTCGGCGTCGGCGCCCAGGTCGTCCCGGCCGATCACCTGCATCAGCCGCTTGAAGATGCTGTCGCCATTGCCCGCGATGAGCACGTAGCCGTCGGTGCAGCGGTAGGCGTTCGAAGGTGCGATGCCCGGCAGGGCGCTGCCGGCCGCCTCGCGCACCGCATTGAAGGCGCTGTATTCGGGCAGCAGGCTCTCCATGACGTTGAACACCGCCTCGTGCAGCGCCACGTCGATGACCTGTCCCTGCCCGCCGTTGACCTTGCGGTGGTACAGCGCGGTGAGGATGCCGATGGTGCCGTGCAGCGCGGCCAGCGTGTCGCCGATCGAGATGCCGCAGCGCACCGGCACGCGGCCCGGCTCGCCGGTCAGGTGGCGCAGGCCGCCCATCGCCTCGCCGATGGCGCCGAAGCCCGGCAAGTCGCGGTAGGGGCCTGTCTGGCCGTAGCCCGAGATGCGCAGCATCACCAGGCCCGGGTTCAGCTTCGAGAGCACGTCGTAGCCCATGCCCCAGCCTTCCAGCGTGCCGGGGCGGAAGTTCTCGATCAGCACGTCGGCCTCGGCGATCAGCTTGCGGGCGATCTCCTGGCCTTCGGGGCTGCGCAGGTCGAGCGCGATCGAGCGCTTGTTGCGCGACTGCACCTGCCACCAGACCGAGGTGCCTTCCTTGATGAGGCGCCAGTTGCGCAGCGGATCGCCGGTGCCCGGCGCCTCGATCTTGATCACGTCGGCGCCGAATTCGCCGAGCGTCTTGCCGGCGAAGGGGCCGGCGATCAGTTGGCCCATCTCGATGACGCGCAAGCCCTTCAGGGCCGCGGGCGTCAGGGGTAGGTTGGATGCGAGTTCGTCGTTCATGCTTGTCTCCAGGGGTGCATGAATTCTGGAATCGCAGCCCCGCCGAGGGAACGACAAAGGCGCAGAGCCAGCTTTCGTGGATCGCGAAAGCGGGCGGGGGTTTCCCCCAAAGGACCTGCGTGGCGCAGTCAGCGGCCGCTGGGGCCGCAAAGGTGGTCGATCAGCAGGCGCACGTGCCGCGGCACGGCGCTCGCGTCCCTCAGTCCGATCAGGAGGCGGCGCGACGCCCACGAATCCTGGAGGGCGATCTGCTTCAGGTTCATCGAGCGCAGATGCGGCTGGACCGCTTCGCGCGGCAGCACCGCGACGCCTAGGCCGGCCGCCACCATCTGGCACATCGCGTCGAAGCTGCGAACCTGCAGGCGCATCTTCAGGCTGCGGCCGAGCGCCTTGGTCTCGGCCTGCAGGCGCTTGGCCAGTGAGGTGCTCTTGGGCAGGCTGACGAAGTCGTAGTCGACGGCTTCCTCGAAGCGCACGGTGCGGCGGCGTGCCAGCGGATGGCCCTGCGGCACCACGAGGACCAGGCGGTCTTCGCGGTAGTTCATCTGATGGAGGCCAAGGGCCGGGGTGCGGTCGGCGAAGATGCCGATGTCGGCGCGGCCATCGAGTACCGCCAGCACCACTTCGCCGCTGTCCTCTTCCTCGAGTTCGATGCGGATGCCGGCGTTCGCGCGGACGAAGGAGGAGATGTCCGCCGGCAGGAACTGCGTCACTGCCGACGTGTTGGCCCACAGGCGCACGACGCCCACGAGGCCGGTCGCGTAGTCCGACAAGTCCGCGGCCAGTTGATCGACGTCGCTGAGGATGCGTTGCGCGTGCATCTGCAGCGCCTGGCCGGCCACGGTCAGGGTGATGCCGCGCGAGTGGCGCTCCAGCAGGGTGGCGCCGACCGCGGCCTCGAGATCGGTGATTCGCTTGCTGGCGGCGCCGACGGCCAGGTGGGCCAGTTCGGCGCCCTTGCTGATGCTGCCGCTGCGCGCCACCAGGCTGAACAGCGACAGGGAAAACAGGTCGAGCCGATGGAGGTTCACGGCAGTTCGAGCAGGCGCTTCAACGCAGCGAGGTCGCGGCGCACATGCGCCACGTCGGCGTCGAAGCTCTCCAGGCTGACGCCCGCCAGACGAAGCACGACGAAGGTCAGCAGGCTTCCATCGCCACAGGGTGTGACCCGGAACGCGTTGTGCACGCTGACCCCGTCCGGCAGCGTGACGTCGTGGTCGAGCACGCCGAACGAATTGGCGGGCGCCATCTCCACCCTGACCTTTCCCATCGGGGAGTCGGCGAACCATGCGCCATCGCGCTGCTCGATGCCTGCGGCCAGACCGGACGCCCACAGTGGCAGGTTCTCCATCTGTCGGGCGAAGTCATAGACCGACTTCGCCGGTACGTCGATGGTCTCGCTGACGACCAATGCGTCTTGAACTGCGGCCACGTCTTGCCTTTCGTCTCTTGAATGGGCCGCATGCTGCCACAGCCTTGCCGGCATTTCGCGTCGCGCTACCAGGACGCCTCGCGCCAGTTCAGGGCGACCTTCTCGCCGCGTCTTCGGACTCCGCGCGCAGCCGCTCCTCCTGCGCCCTCAACTCGGGCGTGAGCGCGGCGCCGAAATCATCGATCTCGAACAGGGGCCGGATCTCGATCTCGGACTCGCCGTGCATGGGGTTGGGGCAGCGCCTGACCCATTCGACTGCTTCCTCCACGGACTTGACCTGCCAGAGCCAGAACCCGGCGATGAGTTCCTTGGTCTCCGCGAAGGGACCGTCCATCACGGTCCGCTCGTTGCCGGAGAAACGGACCCTCTTGCCCCGCACGCTTGGATGCAGGCCTTCGCCGGCCAACAGCACGCCAGCCCTGACAAGTTCCTCGTTGAACTTGCCCATGGCCGCCAGCAGCTCCGTGTCGGGCATTTCGCCGGCTTCCGATTCCCGGGTCGCCTTGACCATCACCATCACTCGCATGGCATTTCTCCTCAAGACACACACACTACCCGCCATGCCGGCACCTTGCGCTGGAATCCCTTGAGTTCCAGTTCGCCGGCCTCCTGGATCGACCACCCGGCATCCGGCGTCCCGTCCTGCAATGCGCCCCGGACTCGCTGCGAGATCAGGATCTCGCCACCCGCCGCCTCGCCGCACAGCCGGGCGGCCAGGTTGGTCACCGTGCCGATGGCGCCGTAGTCGATGCGGGCGTCGAAGCCGATGCCGCCGAGCGTCGCGAAGCCCTGCGCGATGCCGATGCCCATGTGCAGGTCGTAGCCGCGCCGGCGCCACTGCCCGCTGAGCGCCGCCATCTCACCCTGCATCTGGACGGCCATGCGCAGCGCTCGCGCCGGAGCGTCGGGCACGGGTTGCGGGTCGTTGAAGAAGATCATCATGCCGTCGCCGGAGAAACGCTCCAGCGTGCCTTCGTGGGCCACCACCAGCCGCCCCATGGCGGCGTGGTACTGCGCCAGCACGGCCATCACCTCTTCGGGTTCCGCGGTTTCCGTGAAGGCGGTGAAGCCGCGCAGGTCGAGGAAGACGACGGTGATCTCTCTCCGATGGCTGCGCAGCGGGTCGTCGGCACCGCCGGCAAGAATGGCCTCGGCCAGTTGGGGCGAGAAGAAGCGCTTGAGCTGGCCGATGCGTTCGAGCTGCTGCACGCTCTCCTGCACGCGCTGCTCGAGCGTGGCGTTCCATGCCTGCAGTTCGGCGCGCTGGCGCTGTACTTCGTCGTACAGCGTCTTCACCCGTAGCAGCGAACGCACGCGCGCCATCAACTCGGCCTGGTTGATGGGCTTGCTCAGGAAGTCGTCCGCGCCGGCGTTCAGGCCCTTCACGCGCTCCTGCTCGGGGTCGAGCGCTGTGACCAGCACCACCGGCAGCACGGCGCAGGCCGGGTCGGCGCGGATGGCACGGCATACGTCGTAACCGTTCATGCCCGGCATCATCACGTCGAGCAGCACCAGGTCGGGCGGGTCGGCGGCAATGCTTGCCAGGGCGTCTTCGCCGGACGCGGCGGTGCTCGTGCGGTAGCCGCGCGCGCTCAACAGGTCCGACAGCAGGCGGAGGTTCTGCGCGACGTCGTCGACGACCAGGATGTGCGCGCTCATTTCGAACGCCCCTCGCTCAGCAGGCGATTCACGACTTCGAGAAAGGGCTTGAGCGAAACGGGCTTGGTCAGGAAGGCGTCGAAGCCCGAGTTGACGATGTGGTGCTGCGCGTCCGGCATGACCGAGGCCGAGATCGCGATGACGGGCGTTGCATCCAGCGCGGGCTGCTCGCGGATCTGGCCGAGGGCGGCGATGCCGTCGATGCCGGGCAACAGGATGTCCATCAGGATCAGGTCCGGCTGATGCAGGATCGCGAGCCGCACGCCCTGTTCCCCGGTCTTGGCCTCCAGCGTGACGTGGCCCTTGTGCTGGAGGATGTCGCGCGCCAGCTTCATGTTCTTCTCGTTGTCCTCGACGATCAGGATGGTGCTCATACGACGGCCTCCAGGGTCAGAAGCGGCAGCAGGAAGGTGAAGGTCGCGCCTTCGCCGAGGCGGCTGTCGACGCCGAGCGTACCGCCATGCAGCTCGACGAAGCGCTTGGCCAGCGACAGGCCCAGCCCGGTGCCTTCGGCCTTGCGCAGGTAGTCGCCGCCGGCCTGGCGAAATTCGTCGAAGACGAGCGCCTGGTCCTCGGGCGCGATGCCCACGCCGGTGTCGGCCACGCTCACCTCGGCCATCGGTTTGCCCGCCTTCTCGATGCGCCGCGCGCTCAGGCGCACACTGCCGCCGGCCGGCGTGAACTTCACCGCGTTGGAGAGAAGGTTCACCACCACCTGCTTGACCTTGCGGGCATCCGCGACCCACTCGTTCAACCCTTCGCCGACCTCCAGCGACATGGACAGGCCGTTGCGCTGCGCGCGCTCGCGCACGAGGGTGAGGGCGTTGTCCAGCAGCAGGCCGAGGTCGAAGCAGCTCAGATCCAGCTCCATGCGGCCGGCCTCGATCTTCGACAGGTCCAGCACGTCGTTGATGAGCGTCAGCAGATGCTGGCCGGAGGAATGGATGTCCTGCAGGTATTCCATCTGCTTGTCGTTGACCTCGCCGAACATCCGCTCGGTCAGCACTTCGGAGAAGCCGATGATGGCGTTCAGCGGCGTGCGCAACTCGTGCGACATGTTCGCCAGGAACTCCGACTTGTGGTGGTTGGCCACTTCCAGCTGCCGGCTCTTGTCCTCGATCTCCTGGAAGAGGCGGGCGTTCTGGATCGCGATCACGGCCTGGTCCGCAAAGGTCTCGACGAGGCGGACCTCGGCGTTCGAGAAAGGCTGCACCTCCTTGCGAAGCACCGCGATGATGCCGACCGACGCGCCTTCGCGAACCATGGGCACCGCCAGCACGGTGCGGAATCCGAGGCGTGTCTGCGCCTCGCGCGAATCGGGGTACTTCGAATCGATCAGCTTCGCGATGTCCTCGACGTGCACGGTCCGGCGTTCCACGAAGGCTCGGCCGATCACCGTCGCGCTGCTCAGCGGAAGTTCGTCGCGGCCCAGTTCGGCGCCGGTCTCGACCTGATAGCCCGTCATGGCGCGCAGGTGATCGCCTTCCGGCAGCCAGACGCGGCTGCCGTGCGCGCGGCACAGCCGCACCGAACGCTCGGCCACCGCCTGCAGCACCGGCTGCAGATCGGTCGGCGATCGGCTCAGCACGCGAAGGATCTCCGCCGTCGCGGTCTGGAATTCGAGCGCCGCCGTCAGTTCGGCGGTGCGCAGCTCCACCTTGCGCTCGAGCCCGCCGTACAACTCGCGAAGCTGCGCCGACATGCGGTTGAACTGATGGGCCAGCCCTTCCAGCTCGTCGCCCGTGTTGACGACGATCTGCTGCTTCAGGTCGCCTTCGCCGATGCGCCGCGCACCCCGGGCGAGCGTGCGGATCGGCTGCACCATGCTGCGTGCCAGCACCGACGCCGCCAGCGCCGAGATCAGCAGGCCGGCCAGCAGCAGAACCGCAGCGCGCAGGAAGGATGCGTTGAGCTTCGCGTACACCTCGGCGATCGGCTGTTCGACGAAGACCTTCCAGCCCAGCGACTTGATCGGCGCCATCGATGTCAGCACGGTGGCGCCATGGAGATCGCGCGACACCATCGCCTGGTCCTCGACGGCGCCATCGGCCGCCGCGGCCTGCACATGCGGGAGGTTCGCCACGCTGGTCTTGCGCAGGACCAGACCGATGTCCGGATCCGCCACCAGCAGCCCGTTGCTGTCGACGACGTAGGCCTTGCCTTTCTGGCCGATCTGGATGCGCGACACCACCTCCCAGATGAACTTGAGGTTCAGCTCGGCGATGGTGACCGGGCCCTTGTCGCCGCCGGAGCGGATCGCGACCGTCATGTAGGGCTCGGTGTCGCGGTTGAAGTAGACGGGGCCGAACCACGCCGCGTCGGGCAAGGCGTTGCGGAAGGCTTCTTCAGCCGACCGGTCCTTGCCGGAGCCCATGACATCCATGCCCAGCCGCGACACAGCGATCTGTTCGCGGCCCGCGCGATCGAGCTGGGCGATGTCGGTCACCTCGGGGGCCTGGCGCAGCAGGCGCCAGAACTCGGTGCGCCGCGATTCCAGGTCGGAGGCGTCCAGTTGGGCGAGGGATGCGTAGGTCAGTTGCTGGGAGACCTGCTGGACGTACTGCTCGATGCGCAAGGCCGCCCCGACTGCCTTTTCATGCTGGAAGCTGGCGAGCGAAGTCTTGTTCTCCTGGTAGGAGAAGTAGAGGCCGATTGCGCTGGAGGCCAGCAGGACGGAGGTCACCAGCGAGAGGATGAGCAGCAGGTACTTGCGAAACAGGCGTCCGCGGTGAACTTCCCGCGTCGCCTGCGACAGCATCGCGAAGCGTCGGCCACCGGCCGGCGGCGCGAGATCGCCCGAAAGCGAAGCGGGGGACGAATCCGGGAGCGTCATGAACCCACCATTGGACATCGCCTTTCGCATGATGGGAAGACTGGCCGCTTAGGCCTATTGGCCGACCTCCTACCGCGCATGCACACGGGCGCGGGACCTGAAGCGGCGCAAAATCCGTTCCAGCGGCTGCTGGCGACAAGGAGGACTTCGATGCGCAGCAAGATCCTGGGACTTCTTCTGGGCACCTTGCTGGTGGCCGGCTCCCCGGCGCTTGCCCAGCAGCCGAAGAAGATTCCGCGCCTGGGCTACCTGGCAGCCGTCTCCGCCAGCGCCGACGCGCCGCGGCTGGAAGCGTTCAAGAAGGGCCTCCGCGATCTTGGCTATGTCGAAGGGCAGAGCATCCTGATCGACTACCGCCACGAAAGCCAGGACCTGCAGCGTCTCCCCATGCTGGCGGAAGAACTGGTGCGCATGGACATCGACGTGCTGATCGCGGTGACGACCAATGCGGCGCAGGCCGCCAAGAAGACGACCTCGACGGTGCCCATCGTCTTCATGGGCGTGACCGATCCGATCACCACCGGGTTGGCCGAGAGTCTGGCGCGGCCCGGCGGGAACAGCACGGGCGTCACCAACGTCGCGGCCATCCTCACCGGCAAGCGGCTGGAGCTCCTCAAGGAAACGGACCCCAAGGCCATCCGTGTGGCGGTGCTTTGGGACCCGCATGCGCCCGGCTCCATCCCGCAATGGGAAGCCAGCCAGGTGCCGGCCGAGAAACTCGGGCTCCAGCTCTATTCGATGGAAGCCAGCAGCGCCGACAGGTATGCGCAAGCGTTCAAGGACGCCGTCAAGGCGCGCGCCACGGCGGTATGGGTCACGCTGAATCCGGTCGCGAATTCCAACCAGAAGCTGATTGCGGAACTGGCCATCGAAAACGGATTGCCGACCATCTGTGCACGGGGCGACTACGCCGAGAACGGGTGCCTGATGGCCTATGGGCCGGGCTATGGCAACGAGGGCAAGGACGGCGCCCGCTACGTCGACCGGATCCTGAAGGGCGCCAAGCCCGCCGACCTTCCGATCGAGCAGCCGACCAAATTCGAGCTTCTGATCAATCTCAACACTGCCAAGCGGCTCGGCTTCACGATCCCGCGCTCGGTGATGAACCGGGCGGACAAGGTGATTCAGTGACCGGATGAAGTCCGCGCAGCGACCCCATAGAATCGCTGGATGTCCCGCGTTCGCGTGTTCCTGCTGTGGCTGGTGATGTTCGCCGTACCCTTCCAGGGGTATGCGGCGGCGTCGATGGCGCTTTGCGGAACACCGGAGCCCGCGTCGAAGGTGGCGATGGCGGAGTCGCATGCGGCTCATTCCGCGCATGCGGCGTCGGATGACCCTGCCGCGCGCCACCACGATGCCGCTTCGCATGCCGAGCACGGAAGCAGCGGCGCGAAAACCTCCCACGCGCATTCCGACGCTTCGCACAAGTGCTCCACCTGTGTCGCGTGCCACGCCGTCGCCCTGACGAGCGACACGGTCGTCGCGCCCGCCCACGTCCTGCCGCAAGCCGATCCAACTCAGCCGGCCAGCGCAATGGCGGACGTCGCGTCCCGCGTTCCCGACAAACCTCCTCGCGCCTAGTCGCGTCACACCACCGGCCGCCTTGGGCTGCCGGTGCGGCATGACGCGCCATGTATCGCTCGCCGTCCGGCTCCCTTGCGGGATTGCCGACGTCGCCCCGTTCATGAACATCGCGAGGATTCCATGCTTTCTTCATTGCCGGCCGGCTGGCTGGCCGCGTTGCCCGCACTTGCGGCGTGCGCCGCCGTGGCGCAGACACCTTCGACGCCCGTTTCGACAGGGGCGGATAGGCCGCCGCCTGCGCTGACATATCGCTCCGCGCTGGATGGCTATCGGCCGTTCGGCAATGACGACAAGCCCATCCCCTGGAGAGAGGCAAACGACACCGTCTACGGCCGGGGCGGTTGGCGCGCCTATGCCAAGGAGGCGCAGGACCCCGGCGACGCGGTGGCGCCGTCGAACGCTGCCGATCCGCGCGCGGGGCACACCATGCCGGCGCACAAGGAGCTCCGGTGATGCGCTTCCTGACCCTGGGCGCGGTGTCTGCCGCAGCGCTTTTGCTCACCGGCTGTGCCTCGGTCGGCATGGACGAGGTGCTCAAGGAGGCGAACGCCAGCACATCGCAGTTCACCGACGGCGGGCTGGAACTCGGCCGCACCGACCAGCAGCGGGCGGCCCGTGAAGCGCTCACCGACGACCTGCTGTCGCGCCCGCTTTCCCAAGGGGATGCGGTCCGGGTCGCGCTCGCCAACAGCCCGGCCGTCCAGGCGCTGCTGGCGCAAAGCTGGGCCGATCTTGCCGCTGCCGATCAAAGCGGAAGGCTGCCGAACCCGATCTTCAAGTTCGAGCACCTGCGACTGGGTGATGAACTCGAGCTGGGACGTCTGCTGTCATTCGGCCTGGTGGACCTGATCCTCTTGCCGCAGCGGATGGCGCTGTCCAGGAGCCAGGTGGGGCAGGTCAAGGTGCAGTTGGCCTCCACGGTCGTCGACCAGGTGACGCAGGTGCGCCTGGCATGGGTGCGCGCGGTGGCGGCGCAACAGTCGCTCCAGTACGCCGTGCAGGTGAACGACGCGGCACAAGCCAGTGCCGAACTGGCCCGGCGCATGCAGCAGGTCGGCAACTTCAGCAAGCTTCAGCGCGCGCGGCAGCAGGTGTTCTATGCGGACGCGACGACGCAGTTGGCGTCCGCGCAGCACGTCACGGCGGCCGCGCGCGAGGATCTCGTTCGCATGCTTGGGCTGGACGATGCGCAGGCCGCGAAGCTGACGCTGCCGGCGCGCCTGCCCGATTTGCCCAGGGCGCCGCGCGAAGCCAGCGAAGTGGCTGGCGCGGCGAACGACCAGCGGCTCGACGTCCAACTCGCGCGCGCGCAACTCGACGTCGCCGGCAAGTCCCAGGGCCTGAACCTGCTGCCAACCTTCATCGACATCGAAGCCGGCGCGCGGCACGACACGCTCTTCGCGAACGGCGGCAGAGCCAATCGCAACGGCTACGAGCTCGACATTCGCCTGCCGCTTTTCGACTGGGGAACGGCGCAGCGCGATGCGATGAATGCGAAGGCGCTCGCGGCTGTCCACCGCTACGACGCAACCGTGCGCGGCGCCGCCTCGCAATTGCGCGAAGGCTACTCCGCCTACCGCACGGCCTACGACATCGCGCGGCACTACCGCGACGAGATCGTGCCGCTGCGCCAGACCATGGCCGAGGAAAACATGCTTCGCTACAACGGCATGCTGATCGGCGTCTTCGAACTCCTCGCCGAGACGCGCGACCAGATCACGAGCGTCATGGCCGCCATCAACGCACAGCAACAGTTCTGGCTAGCCGACGCCGCGCTCGCCGCATCGGTCATCGGCAAGCCCACTTCCCATTGAAGACCATGACTCACAGACGCAATTTCATGGGCGCTGCCGGTGCGATCGCTGGCGCCATGGCCGCCGCAGCCGTCTCCAAGGTGGCGATGGCCGCCTTGCCCGAACCCGTGCTGCAGGCCCGGCCTGACACCATGCCGCCGCTGGCGCCCCCCAGTGGCCGGCCGTACAACCCCGTCGTCACGCTGAACGGCTGGACGCTGCCCTGGCGCATGAACACCGGCGTCAAGGAATTCCATCTCGTCGCCGAGCCGGTGGTTCGCGAGATGGCGCCGGGCTTCAAGGCGCACCTGTGGGGCTACAACGGCCAGTCGCCCGGGCCGACCATCGAGGTGGTCGAGGGCGATCGCGTGCGCGTCTTCGTCACCAACAAGCTGCCCGAGCACACCAGCATCCACTGGCACGGCCAGCGGCTGCCCAATGGCATGGATGGCGTCTCGGGCCTCACACAGCCGGCCATCGCGCCGGGCAAGACCTTCGTCTATGAATTCACGGCGCGGCGGCCCGGCACCTTCATGTACCACCCGCACGCGGATGAGATGGCGCAGATGGCGATGGGCATGATGGGCTTCTGGGTCACGCATCCGAAGGTGTCGCACCCCCTGATCCAGGAAGTCGATCGCGACTTCGTCTTTCTGCTCAATGCCTACGACATCGAGCCCGGCAGCGCGACGCCGAAGATCATGACCATGCTCGACTTCAACCTCTGGTCGTGGAACAGCCGCATCTTCCCGGGCATCGATTCGCTCAACGTGCGGCAGAACGACAAGGTCCGCATCCGCTTCGGCAACCTCACGATGACGAACCATCCGATGCATCTGCACGGTCATGAGTTCGTGGTCACCGGGACCGACGGCGGTCCGAAGCCGATAGGCGCGCGCTGGCCCGAGGTGACGACCGACGTCGGCGTCGGCCAGATGCGGCAGATCGAGTTCGTCGCGGACGAGGAGGGCGACTGGGCCTTCCATTGCCACAAGAGCCATCACACGATGAACGCGATGGGCCACGACGTGCCGACCATGATCGGCGTGGACCACCGCGACGTGGTCGGCAAGATCACCAGGCTCATCCCCGACTACATGGTGATGGGCGAGCGCGGCATGGGCGACATGAGCGAGATGTCCATGCCCTTGCCCGACAACACTGCACCGATGATGAGCGGCGAAGGCCCGTTCGGCTCCGTCGAGATGGGCGGAATGTTCAGCGTCGTCAAGGTGCGCAAGGGGCAGAAGGCGGGCGACTACTCGAACCCGGGCTGGTTCAGGCATCCACCTGGCACGGTCGCACACGAACTGGCCGAACCCGTCGGCAAGGCGCCGCGTTCGCAGGGTGCGGGGCCATCGGCCATGCCGGCGCAGAACGTGCCGGCCGCCAACGTCGAAGTGCAGGTCCGCAAGCCGCGCGGACATTCGGGTCATTAATCAATCACAAAGGCAATCCAGATGTTCAGTTTTCGAAATGCATGTCTCGTTGGCGTTTTCGCGCTCGCCGGGCTGGCGCATGCGCAATCCCCCAACGACGAACTCAGCAACGGCGAGGTGCGCAAGATCGACAGGGAGAACGCCTTGGTCACGCTCAGGCACGGCCCTTTGAACAACCTCGACATGCCCGGCATGACGATGGTCTTCAAGGTCAGCGACAACGCGTTGCTCGATGTGCTGCAGACGGGGGACAAGGTCCGGTTCAGGGCCGAGGTGGTGGACGGGAAGTTCGTGGTGACGAAGTTGGAGGCGGTGCGATGAGCGCGGAATAAGACGTTTCTGATGGTTTCATCGGTCTCTCGCTCCTAGAGTGTTCGCGGCCGCAGGCGATCCTGCGTTGTGACCGAAGGGAAGGAATACTCATGGCATCCGGATCCATTGCCGACCGTACGCACACGGCTGGCGCCGCAATCAGCATCCAGTCGGCCATCGCGATGACCGGACGCAGCCAGCGCACCTGGTGGCGCCGCATCGAGGAAGGCGTGGTGCGCAAGTTGGACCCCGACACGCGCGGACGAGCGAGGGTGTCCCTGGACGACGTCGTGGACCTGATCGGTGTCTCCCTGACGGCCGAAGACAAGGCGCTTCTCGAACTCGCAGACGCTGGCGACCCCGATGCGCAGGACGACATCGGCCAGATGTTCCTTGCCCTCGGAAGGCACGACATCGGCCGTTACTGGCTGCAGCTGGCCGCGGAACAGAACCATCCCAATGCCATGCAGCGCCTCGCTTGCTGCCATCTCTCCGGGGAAGGCGTTGCCAGGGACGAGAACATGGCGATCAAGTGGTTGGCCGAGGCTGCGGCACACGGCCACGTCATTGCACAGGAGCAGATGCGTGCGTTGCGCAATGGCTTCCTGTCTCGTCGATCGGCCTAGCGCCGGCTGGCAAGGGTGACCCTGTGCCGTGGCACGCATGTCGTGTGTCACAAGGCATGAAGGCCCGCCCATTCGCGATCGCGAGGGCGCGGCACATTTGCTGCAGTTGAGCAAGTACTCAGGGAGGTACCTGAGCTTCTTGAATCAACTGAGGTATTGCAAATGAAAAGTGCACTTCGCAGGGCCCAAAGGGGCTTCACGCTGATCGAGGTAATGATCGTCATCGCGATCATCGGCATTCTGGCTGCGGTCGCCTTGCCGGCCTATCAGGACTACGCGATTCGCGCCAAGGTCTCCGAAGTCCTGCTCGCCGCATCGGCGTGTCGCACCGCCGTTTCGGAGACCGTGTCGACGTCTCCCGACCGGAACATGGGGACACGGCTCGAGCATTCATGCGAGGCGAGCGCGACCAAGTATGTCGAATCCGTCGACACGGATGCAGACGGGGTCATCACCGTGATCGCGAACCACGCCAACCTGGGTGGCGATGCGACCGACTCCAGGAACGCCGTGTCGATCGTGCCATTCGTTGGCGCGAATGCGCTCAAACCGTCGGAGGATGGCGGCAAGGTCATTACAGAGTGGCGGTGCGGCCCGGCGGCCTCGAACGCCCTGCCGGCAAAGTACCTGCCAGGCTCCTGCAAGTCGATCGAAGCACCGGCTTCGCCAACGGATGCCAAGAAGACCTGAGACGGCCGCCTTCCTCCCCCGGTAGCAGCCGTTGACCTTGCGGCCATCCGGGTACAGTGCGCGATCCACCCCCGCAATCGAAGGTCGTTCGCATGCGTCGTGTCGCGCCATTGATCACCATCCTCGTCCTGATCGCCGCCTGCACCACGATCGCGACCCACCGCTTCGATGAACTGTTCGGCCCGGCCGACCCGCAGCGCTTCGACCACCCTCTCGCACCGCCTCCCGGGCAGTCGTATGCGCAGACGATCCAACCCATCCTCGACCGCCGCTGCGTGGTGTGCCACGCCTGCTATGACGGACCTTGCCAACTCAAGACCACGAGTTGGGAAGGGCTGGCGCGCGGCGCGAGCAAGACGCCCGTGTACGACGCGAGCCGGCTCCTGGCCGCCACGCCGTCGCGCCTGTACATCGATGCCGACGAACCATCGGAATGGCGGGCGCGGGGCTTCTTCCCGGTGCTCAACGAGCATGCACCCACGCCGGAGGCGAACCGGACCGCCGGGCTGATGCACCGCTTGCTGGTGCTGAAGCAGCAGCATCCACTTCCGGCTGAGGGCGTTGTGTCCGGCGGGCTGGATTTCTCGATCGGCCGGGCGGCGATGTGTCCGGCCGGCGCGGAGATCGATCATTACGAGCGCGCGACACCGCAGGGCGGCATGCCCTTCGGACTGCCGGGGCTGAGTGCAGCCGAGCATGGAGTGCTCACGCGATGGCTGGAGCAGGGCGCGCCCTACGAAGGATCGGCCGTGCCGACGCCTCTGGCGACACAGCGCATCGCCCAGTGGGAGCAATTCTTCAACGGAGACTCGCTGAAGGAGCGGCTCTTCAGCCGCTACGCCTACGAGCATCTGTTTCTCGCGCACCTGTACTTCGACGATGATCCGCAGCGCCAGTTCTTCAAGCTGGTGCGCTCGTCCACGCCGCCCGGAAAGCCGTTGCGCCTGATTGCGAGCCGCCGACCCGTCGATGACCCTGGTGTGGACCGCGTGTATTACCGGCTCGTGCCGGAGCGCGAGACCATCGTCGCCAAGACACACATGCCTTACGCACTAGGCGCACAGCGGATGGCGCGCTGGCGAGCGCTGTTCATCGATGCGCCCTATGCGGTGGAGCGCCTGCCGGGGTACAGCGCGGACACGGCCGCCAACCCCTTCTCGACTTTCGCGGCCTTGCCGGTGAGCGCGCGATACCGCTTCATGCTCGACGAGGCCGAGTTCACGATCATGGGCTTCATCAAGGGGCCGGTATGCCGCGGGCAGATGGCGCTGGATGTCATCGAGGACCGGTTCTGGGTCGTCTTTCTCGCGCCGACCAACGAGTTCGACGCGATGCAGTCGAAGCTGCTGGCGAGCGATGCCAACCTGCTGCGCCTGCCGACGGGCAGCAGCAACACCGAAGTGCTGATCCCCTGGCTGCACTACGCAAAGCTCGAGAACGAGTACCTTAAGGCCAAGTCCGATTTCCTCGCGCAGTCGCTGCAAGGGACGGGCAAGCTGGACCTGCGCCTGATCTGGGACGGCGACGGCCGCAACCCCAACGCGGCGCTCACGGTCTTCAGGCACTTCGACAGCGCCAGCGTCGTGAAGGGCATGGTGGGCGCGTCGCCCAAGTCGGCGTGGGTCATCGGCTACCCGCTGCTGGAGCGCATCCACTACTTGCTGGTCGCGAACTACGACGTCTACGGCAACGTCGGGCACCAGCTCAACTCGCGGCTCTACATGGACTTCCTGCGCATGGAGGGCGAGTTCAATTTCATCACGCTGCTGCCGCAGTCGCAGCGCCTCGCCACGCGGGACCAGTGGTATCGCAGCGACAGCCTCGAGACGCGCGAGCAGGTCTATGGCGGCCCGGCCACGACGCTGGCCGTGGAAAGCGGCATACGCTATGCGACGGCCGACCCGAAGCGTGAGCTGCTCGCGATGATGAAGACCAAGCTCGCACCGGTCCTGGACACGCGCTTCGACATCGATCGGCACGTCGCACCGGCACTCAGGGCGCCGCTGCATGAACTGGAAGACCTGCACGGCGCCGCCCTGCAGTGGATGCCCGAAAGCGCGTTGCTGGCGATCGAAACACCGAACGGCGACCCGCTCACCTTCAGCCTGCTGCGCAACACGGCGCACGCCAGCGTGTCGCACTTGCTCGGCGAACGACGGGAGTTGCGGCCTGACGAGGACACGCTGACGGTCGTGCCCGGCGTCATCGGCAGCTACCCCAATGCCTTCTATCGAGCGACCGCCAACGAGCTGCCAGCGATGACTGCCGCGATTCGCCAGCTTCGCTCCGAAGCCGACTACGCTGCGTTTGCCAGGCGCTGGGCCGTGCGCCGCACCAACCCGGACTTCTGGGCCTTCAGTGACGCCCTGATCGACCGCTACCAAAGAGATCAGTCCCTCGAAGCCGGCATCCTCGACTACAACCGTTTCGAGAACCGATAGTCGAGAACGTGCCCCCTTGCAACGGGTGGGCGGCTGCACGCAGCGAGCAGCCTGGGAGGGCAAGCCTATCCTCCCAGTTCGTCGAGGATGGGACAGTCCGGGCGGTGGTCGCCGTGGCAGCAATGCGCAAGCTGCTCCAGCGTGCGCTTCATCGCAGTCATCTCTTCGATACGGCGGTGAAGGTCATCGGCATGTGCAAGCGCAATGCGCTTCACGTCCGAACTCGCTCGCCGCTTGTTCTGCCAAAGCTTCAGCAGTTCCGCGATCTCCGCCATGCTGAATCCCAGGTCGCGCGCTCGGCGGATGAAGCGCAGCGTGTGCACATTGCTGTCGGTGTACTGCCGATAGCCCGCATCGGTGCGGGCCACGTCCGGCAGCAGGCCAAGGGACTCGTAGTGCCGCACCATCTTGGCGGAGACTCCCGACCGCGCAGCCGCCTCGCCGATGTTGAAAGGTTCCATGGCTGCTCTTGCCTCGCTCATTGCGCATTTCCCTTCCAGCGCCGCAGCAGCAGCGCATTGCCCACCACGCTCACGCTGCTGAAGGCCATCGCCGCACCGGCGATCACCGGGCTCAACATGCCGAGTGCCGCGAGCGGAATGCCGACCACGTTGTAGGCAAAGGCCCAGAACAGGTTCTGGCGGATTTTCGCGTAGGTGCGGCGCGAGATGTCGATCGCGTCGCTCACCAGCGCTGGGTCGCCGCGCATGAGCGTGATGCCGGCTGCATGCATCGCGACGTCGGTGCCGGTGGACATCGCGATGCCGACATCGGCCGCTGCCAGCGCCGGCGCGTCGTTGATGCCGTCGCCCACCATCGCGACGCGCTCTCCGCCAGACTTGAGCTGCGTGATGATGGACGCCTTGTCCTCTGGCAGCACTTCGGCGCGTACCGTGTCGATCTTCAAGGCCCGCGCCACCGCTTCCGCGCTGCCGCGGTTGTCTCCGGAGACAAGGGCCGTCCGGATGCCCTGCGCGTGCAACTGGCGGATAGCCGCCGCCGCGCTGGCCTTGGGCGTGTCGCCGAACGCCAGCAGACCGATGAGGGTGGGGCGATCGGTCACGTCCGCCAGCCATGAGACGGTGCGGCCTTCCGACTGCAACTGGGTGGCGCGCGCATCGAGCCTGCCGAGCGGCACGAGGATCTCGCGCATGAAGCGCGTGCTGCCCAGGCGCAGTGCGCGGCCGTCGACGAGGGCCGACATGCCGCGTCCGGCCACGGCGCGCACGGCGTTCGCGCGAGGGATCTCGATGCCCGCCTTCTTCGCCCTGTCGAGGACGGCGCGGGCCAGCGGATGCTCGCTGCCCGCCTGGATCGCGGCGCTGGCGCGCAGCAGCGCATCGGCATTGCCGTCCACCGCCTCGAAAGCCACCAATTCCGGCCGACCTTCGGTCAGCGTGCCCGTCTTGTCGAAGGCAACGATCCTCACGCTGTGCGCCACCTCGAGCGCCTCCGCGTCCTTGATCAACACGCCATGGCGCGCGGCGACGCCCGTGCCGGCCATGATCGCGGTCGGCGTCGCCAGGCCCAGGGCGCAGGGGCAGGCGATCACGAGCACGGCGACGGCGTTCAGGATCGCCGTCTCCCAGTTGCCCGTGACGAAGCCCCAAGCGAGGAAAGTCAGAAGTGCAATGCCGATGACCACCGGCACGAAGACGTTGCTCACGCGGTCGACGAGCCGCTGGATGGGCGCCTTTTTCGCCTGCGCTGATTCCACGAGCCGCACGATGCGCGCGAGTGTCGACTCCGCGCCCACGGCGGTCGTGCGAACCACCAGCAGGCCCTGGCCGTTCATCGACCCGCCGGTGACTGTATCGGCCACCTGCTTGGCGACGGGAAGGCTTTCGCCGGTGATGAGCGATTCGTCGACTTCGCTGGCACCCTCGACCACGGTGCCATCGACGGGCAGGCGTTCGCCGGGCCGGATGACGACCAGGTCGTCGATCCCGACCTGCGCCAGCGCCACGTCCTGGTCGATGCCGTGGCGGCGAACACGCGCGCGCTCGGGCCGCAGCGCGTTCAAGGCGCGGATGGCTTCGGTGGTCTGCCGCTTGGCCCTCGTTTCGAGCCACTTGCCCAGCAGCACCAGCGTGATGACCACCGCCGAGGCTTCGAAATACAGGTGCGGCATGCCGCCGTGGCCGCTCGCCGTGAGGAGCAGGTAGGCGCTGAGGCCGAAGGCAGCGGTCGTGCCGAGGGCGACGAGCAGGTCCATGTTGCCGGCGCGGGCCTTCAGGGCCTTCCAGCCCGAGCGGTAGAAACGCGCGCCCAGCCAGAACTGCACGGGCGCGGCCAGTGCGAGTTGCAGCCAGCCGTCGAGCATCCATTCCTGGCCGATGAGCAAACCCAGCATGGGCAGCACCAGCGGTGCGGAGAGGATCGCCGCGGCGATGACGGGCCAGGCATCGTTGCGACTGCGCGGTCGCGCGACCGGCGATCCGGCCGCTGGCGAGGCTTCTTCCACAGGCGCCTCTTCTCCAACGCTGTAGCCCGCCTTCTCGATGGCCGCGCGCAAGGTGCCGAGCGAGACCGAGCCATCGGTCTGCACGCTGGCCGCCTCGGTGGCGAGGTTGACGCTGGCCTCCGTGACGCCAGGGACGCCGGCCAATGACCGTTCGACGCGCGCCACGCATGACGCGCAAGTCATGCCTTCGATCGGAAGCGACCACTCCTTCAGGTCGCTCGCACCGGGCGAGATCGCCAGGCTGTTGTTCATTCGGTATCTCCTGTCCTTCGAGCCGCGTCTGCGGCAGATGCAGGAAGTATCAACCTTGACATCATGGGAGGGTCAAGGCGCCGTGAATCTCTGACTTTCGACCTATCTCCATTGCAAATAGTAATTTGGTGTTACATCTGGTATGCTTTTTGCCCAACCGTAGGAGAGACCATGGGCGCAAGCGAGATCGAGAGAATGGCGACCTTGACGCCGGATTGCCGCCTGTGGGTGGACGATCCGGCGGGATTCACGACGCACAAGGTGGGCCGGCTGCACCACAACTACCACGAGCATCCGCTGTTCCAGTTGCCCGAACTCGAGGCCCTGGCCAAGGACCTCGCGCCCATGAAGCAATGCCGCTTCGTCCGGCCCGGCATCACGCAGGCCTCGGGCTTCGCGCACGACAGCGAGCATCCGGACGGGCGAAGCATCGAAGAGGTCTTCCGGCGCATCGAAGAGCCCGGCTCCTGGATTGCGCTCTACAACGTCGAAGCCATTCCGCGCTACCGGGCCCTGCTCGACAACATCCTGGACAACGTGCGCGAGACCATCGAGCGCGAGCAGCCGGACATCTTCATGGTGACGGGCTTCATCTTCATTTCCGCGCCACCGTCGGTGACGCCGTTTCACATCGACCGCGAGAACAATTTCTGGCTCCAGCTGCGCGGCCGCAAGGTCATGAACGTCTGGGACCACACGGACCGGGTGGTGGTGCCCGCCGACGCGGTGGAGGACTTCATCGTCGCGCACTCGCTGCGCAAGGTTCGCCTGAAGGAAGAGTTCAAGGCGCGCAGCCATGAGTTCGAGACGCAGGCAGGCGACGGCGTGTATTTCCCGAGCACCTCGCCGCACATGACGCGCTCCGATCCCGACTGGACGGCGCCCGGCGATCGCGTGGCGATCTCGATCGGCGTGAACTTCTACACCTCGGTCACGCGCAGGGTGGCGCGCGTGCACCAGCTCAACCGGGTGCTGCGCCGCTGCGGCCTGTCGCCTGCGGCGCCGGGCGAATCGGTCTCGGCAGACGCCTTCAAGGCGCCGATCGGCGAATTCGTCGGGGCGGCGCGCTCGTCGCTGGCCCGGATGGTCAGGACCTTGCGACGCATGCAGCGCACGGGGACGGCGCCTCCGGGGTCTTATTGAGTTCGCCGGCCCTGTTCAGCGGCGCAGCATGTCGCGCGGCGTGACCGGCGGCGCGTCGTTGCCCCAGGAGCCGCGCACGTAGGTCAGTACCGCAGCGACATCGCTGTCGTCCAGCACGTAGCGGAAGGGCGGCATGCCGTAGGGGCGGGGGTTGCCTCCGGTGGAAGGCAGGAATCCGCCGTGCCGCACGATCTGGATCAGATTGACCACCGAGTCCATGAGCACGGCGCGATTGCCGGCGAGCGGCGGGTAGGCGCCCTCGGCACCCTGGCCCTTGTCACCGTGGCAATAGGCGCAGCGCTGGTCGAAGATTTTCGCGCCGCGCTCCATGACGCGCGCATCGCGACGTGAGGTCGTCGACGTCGGAGCCGGTGCAGCAGATGCGATATTCGGCAAGCTCTTCAGGTACACGCCCATCGCGCGCAAATCGGCTTCGTCCAGATGCTGCGTGCTGCCGAACACCACATCCGCCATCGGGCCCATGACCGAGCCGCGTGCCGACCGGCCGTTCTTGAGCAGCTCGGCCACGTCCTTCGGGTCCCAGTCGGCGACGCCGGCCTCGCGCTTCGAGGTCAACGAAGGCGCATACCAGTTCTCGACCGCGATGAGCCCGCCGGACAGGCCCAGCTTCTCTTGCGTGGCACCAAGCACGTTGCGTGTGCCGTGGCAGGCGATGCAGTGCCCGAGGCCGTCGATGAGGTAGGCGCCGCGGTTCCATTCGGCGGGCTTCGCCGGATCGGCGACGTAGGTGCCCGGCTTGAACGAGAGCGCCCGCCAGACGGCCAGCGCGGGCTGGGTGTCGTAGGGGAAGCGAAGCTTGTGCGCAAGATTCGGCGTGGGCGAGGGGGGAATGCTTTGCAGGTAGGCAAAGATCGCATCCGAATCCTCGCGCGTGACACGGGTGAAGTTCGGGTACGGAAAGGCGGGGTAGAGCAGGCGGCCGTCCTTGGATCGCCCGTTGTGCATGGCGCGCCAGAAATGCGCCGACGTCCATCCGCCGATGCCGGCGTTCGGATCGGGCGTGAGGTTGCTGGCGAAGATCGTGCCGAAGGGTGTCTCGATGCCCACGCCGCCCGCATAGGGCGCGCCGCCGCGCGCCGTGTGGCAGCCCGCGCAATTGCCGGCGAGCGCGAGGTAGCGGCCGCGTTCGACCTGGGCCGGTGTGGGGTTGAAGGCAACAGGCGGGTCCGGCAGCTTGTCTTCGCCGCGCAGGTTGAGCGCAAGGATGGCCAGGCCCGCCAGCACCGCGAGGGTGGCGAGAAGAATCAGCAGGTAGAGCAGGCGGCGCATGGCGGGATCAGGGAGTGTTCAGGGCGCTGCATGCCATCGGCACCGGGCTGGGCGCGTGGGCTACTGGCTTCGGATTGGCGGGCACGGGTTGCAGCACCAGCCAACTCGTCACGGCGTTGATGTCGGCCGTCGTGAGCTTGCGGCCCACTTGCGCCATGCAGTCGGGTTCGAGCGCGTGTCGGTCGTTGGTCACCCAGGCGCCGAGCTGCGACGAGAGATAGAGCCGCGGCAGGCCGACCAGCCCTGGTATGCCGGGCAACACGCCGGTGAGCGCCTGGCCATGGCATTGCGCGCAGGCGGGAATGCCACGCGCCGCGTCGCCCTCGAACACCAGCGCCTTGCCGTGCGCGAGCATCTGGGGCGTGGCGTCGGTGGTGGTGGGCGCGGGCGGATAGGGCAGGTCGATTCCGGCGAAGTAGTCCGCGATCTCGCGCAGGTAGGCGTCCGACAGGTGCTGCACCATGTGCGTCATGTCGGAATTGAAGCGGCGGCCATCTCGGTAGCTCAGCAACTGGTTGAAGAGATAGGCCGAGGGCTTGCCGGACAACCGCGGAAAGTAGGCCGCCTCTGTGCTCGAGCCTTCGCGGCCGTGGCACGCGATGCAGGCCGCCGCGCGCTGCTCGATGGTGTCGGGGACACGCGTCGGTGGCGCGGCGTGGCTTGACGCCAGGGTCGAGGCGGCGAGCGCGGCGCCCGTGACGCTTCGCAGCAGGCTCTGCCAGTGGCGTGTGATGTTCATGCGTGGCTCAGTGGTTCTTATGGAGGGCAATCGACGGTGTCCCGGCTGCGCGGTGCGCCGGCACGGATGCGTGACTGTCCTCCATTGCCCGGCAAAAGAACAGTCTCAGTGTCGCGCCAATCGATCGGATCAGTTGTACACGGCAGAGAGGCTACAGTGGCCGCATGCGCAAGCAAATCGTCATGATGTCCGGCTGGCAGCGGCTCCTTTGCGCCGCCATCGTCGGTCTGTCGGTGGGCTTCGGCCTGGGCCTGACGAGGCTCGATCCCGGTCCGTGCGGGCTGCTCGGCTGGTGCACCGGCGCCGCGGTCTACCTGCTGCCCGCATGGTGGCTTGCCGAGACCTCGGACGCCGATCGCACACGCTCGCGCGCCCAGTCGATGGACCCGCCCAGGGCGTGGCTTCTCGTCATCATGCTGGTGGCGGTCTTCGTGAGCATGGCGGTGATCCTGACGCTGCTGAGAAAGGTGCCGACATTGCACGGCATGGAGCGCATCGGCCTCATCACGCTCGGGTTGGCTGCGCTGGCGAGTTCTTGGCTTCTGATCCACACGATCTACGCCTTTCACTACGCGCACCGCTACTACCAGGCAGAGCTCGATCCGGCGGAGCAGGGCCCGGGTCTGGACTTCCCGGGCAAGCTGGACCCGGACTATTTCGACTTCCTCTACTACTCCTTCGTGGTCGGCATGACCTCGCAGGTGTCGGACGTGCAGGTCACCTCGCGCGACATGCGGCGCATCACGCTCTTGCACGGCGTGGTCTCGTTCACCTTCAACATGCTGGTGCTGGCGCTGTCGATCAACGTGGTGGCCACGTTGATCCAGGATTCGGCGAACGACGGCTCCGTCGCCTCAACTGCCGCGGCCACCCAGCTTGACAAGCCCGGTCGATAACGCGACGCCGCAGACGATCACCGCCGCGCAGATCAGCATCCATTGCGTGATCTCTTCGCCGAGGAACACGGCGCCGTAGAAGAGCGCGAACACCGGCACCAGGAAGGTGACCGTCAGCGCGCGGGCCGGCCCCGCGGCCTCGATCAGCCGGAAGAACAGGATGTAGGCCAGGCCCGTGCAGGCTGTGCCCACGGCGATGAGCGCAAGCCATGCGTGCAGGCTGGGCATCTGCGCCGGCCAGAGCCAGAAGGCCGGCACTGCGAGGGCGAGCGTGGCGCCGATCTGGCTGCCTGTCGCCGTCGCCAATGCGGGGACGCCCACCAGGTGCTTGCGCGTCAGGCTCGCCGCGAACGCATAACAGATGCATGCGGCGAGACAGGAGGCGATGGCCCAGCGCGCAGCGCCTTCGTCGGCACCCGAGTGAAAGCCCGCGCTGCGCCCGGCAAGCATCGCAACACCGGCAAAGCCGATCACCAGGCCGAGGATTCGCGAGCGGTCGGGACGGTCGCCGAACCACCCCCATGCAACCAACGCGCCGAACATCGGCACCGTGGCGTTCATCACCGCCGCGAGACCGCTGTTGATGGTCAGCAGCGCGAAGGCGAAGAACGCAAAGGGCAGACCGGAGTTGAGGACGCCGATACCCAGCGCAGGCTTCCAGTGTTGCTTGAAGCTGGACCATTGCCCCCGCAGCAAGAGCAAGGGGAACAGGAACAGCATTGCGATGCCCACACGAACCGCCGCCGTCGGCAGCGCGCCGAACTCCGCGGCGCCGATGCGCATGAACAGGAAGGACGCGCCCCAGAGTGCGCCGAGCAGCACGAGGTCGACCAGCCAGCGTCGGCTGGCGGGCTGGGCGGTCGTTGCCTTCGGGATCGGCGCTGCCGGCTTGGGCGCGCCAACGCCCACGGTGCATTCGCCCTCGCTCACAGTGCGCCTTCCAGTTCGAGCAGCGCGGTCTTGCGATCGAGTCCTCCCGCATAGCCGGTGAGCGAACCGTCGGAGCCCAGCACGCGGTGGCAAGGCACGATCACGCTGATCGGGTTGCGCCCCACGGCCGCACCGACGGCGCGCACGGCCGCCGGATTGCCGACGCCCGCGCTGAGTGCGCCGTAGCTGGTCGTCTGGCCTGCAGGGATGGCGAGCAGCGCCTGCCACACCGATTGCTGGAAGGCCGTGCCGTGGGAGAGATCCAGGGTCAGGTCGAAGTGCTTCCGACGACCGGCGAAGTAGTCCATGAGTTGCGCGGCCGCTTCCATCAGCACAGGATGGTTGGCATCGGCCTGCCATCCGGCCGTGTCGGGCCAGTGGCGTTGCTGGTCGAACCAGACGCCGGCCAGGCCCTTGTCGGTCGCGGCCAATGTGACGCCGCCGAGCGAACTGTCGATGTGGGTGCTGTAGATGGTCGTGTTCTTGAATTTCATGGCAGTCAGGCTGTGACGCTGGAAGGTGTTGGAGGGGCGGCGGTCGTTGCGTCGACCGGCCGGGTGGTGGCGGGTGCGGGGCTGTGCCAGGCGCGCAGAACCGCATAGCCGCGCCACGGCCGCCACGCTTGCGAGGCTTCTGCCGCCGCCCGGGCCGTCGTCACGCCGAGCGCCTTTTGTAGCGCGACGTCGCCGGCGGGAAAGGCATCGGGCCATCGAAGTGCGCGCATTGCGATGTATTGAGCAGTCCAGTCGCCGATGCCGGGCAGCGCCTGCAGCGCGGCAAGGGTGGCGGGTACGTCCGCGCCGGCATGCAGCGTGAGACGGCCGTCAATCACTTCGCGCGCCACCGCGAGCAGGGCGGCCTGCCGCTGGCGCACGATGCCGAGCTGGCCGAGCGCATCGCCGCTCGCACCGGCGATGGCGGCGGGCGTGGGGAACAGCCGGTCGAGCCCTTCGATCGGCGTGGCGACGGGCTCGCCGAAGACCTGCACCAGCCGGGTGCCCAGCGTGCGTGCCGCCGCTACGGTGATCTGCTGGCCGAGCACCGCGCGCACCGCAAGCTCGAAACCGTCGACGGTGCCCGGCACGCGCAAGCCATCGCCAAGCGGGAAGCTGTCATGCAGCGCGCTGTTGATCGCCATGGGCTCGGCATCGAGATCGAGCATGGCGCGCACCCGGCTTATCACGGTCGGCAGCACGGCGGCGAGCGAATCGCCGACCCGCAGCAGAACTTGCTCGCGCTGCGGATCGAAGCGAAGCTGCAGCCAGCCTTCGAGCGTGCGCCCGCCTTGCGTCACGCGCAACGTACGGGCGAACTGCCTCGTACCACCCGGGCCGCTGTCATTCAGCGCCTCGACGCCGCGCAACGCTCGTCGGGCAAAGAAGTCCAGCATGGCATCGCTGTCGTAGGGCGGGCGGAAACCGAGCCGCACGGTCACCGACGCATCTTCGCGATCGCCGGCCACGGTGCCCGCACGCCGCAGCGCGCTGGGGTTGAGGCCGTAGTGCGTGAGGAAGGCGGCATTGAAGCGCCGGACGCTGGCGAACCCGCTGGCCATCGCCACCTGCGTCATCGGCAGGCGCGTATCGGCGATCAGTTGCTTGGCGGCGAGCAGGCGGCGCGTTTGCAGGTATTGCAGGGGCGACACGCCGAACTGCGTCTCGAAGATGCGGCGCAGGTGCCGGTCGCTGACGCCGAGCCGCGCGGCGATGCGGGCCGCGCCGGGGCCGTCCTCGGCCCAGGCGTCGGGTTCGTCGATCAGGCGCGCAGCTTGCAAGGCCAGTATGCGTGATGCGTCTTCGGTCGACCAACTGGCGGCGCGAGGGGCCAATTCGGGGCGGCATCGCAGGCAAGGGCGGAATCCGGCCGCCTCGGCCTGCGCTGCGTGACGGAAAAAGCAGCAGTTCTCGCGCCGTGGCAGCTTGACGCGGCAGACCGGCCGGCAATAGATGCCGGTCGAGGTCACGCCGGTGAAGAACGAGCCGTCGAAGCGTGCGTCGTGGGCCTTCATGGCCAGGTAGCAGGCGTCGCTCTCGAGTGCAGCGGTGGATGCGGGGGCGGGAGACATGGAATGATGATACGGCTCGCCCACGAGCAGGAGTAGCCATTTCCGGACATCTGGCCCATGAAGGCCGTGCCTACAATGGTCCTCATTTTTTGAACTTCCAGGGGTAGCTTTCATGCAACTCAGCGCATCGATCTTCAAGGCCTACGACATTCGCGGCGTGGTGCCCACCACGCTGGACGCGGAAGTCGCCGAGGCGCTCGGCAAGGCCTTCGGCAGCGCCGCGCGCACAGCCGGGGAGAAGTCGGTGGCAGTGGGACGCGACGGGCGCCTTTCGGGCCCGGCGCTCGTCGAAGCGCTGATCAGGGGGCTGGTCGCCACCGGCATCGAGGTGATCGACGTCGGTGCCGTCACGACGCCGATGCTCTATTTCGCGGCACATACGCTGGCCACGAGCGGCATCCAGGTCACCGGCAGCCACAACCCGAAGGACTACAACGGCTTCAAGATGGTGCTGGCCGGCCGTGCGATCTACGGCGACGAGATCCAGGGCCTGCGCAAGGTGATGGAAGCCGACAGCGCCAGGCTGGCCCCTGGAGGCAGCGTGCGCAAGGTCGACGTGACCGAGGCCTACACGCAACGCATCGTGGGCGACATCCGGCTCGCACGGCCGCTCAAGATCGTGGTCGATTCCGGCAACGGCATCGCGGGCGCATCGGCCCCGGCGATCCTGCGGGCCATCGGTTGCGATGTGACCGAGCTCTTCAGCGAGGTGGACGGCAACTTTCCCAATCACCATCCCGATCCGAGCAAACCCGAGAACCTCAAGGACCTCATCGCCGCACTGCAGGCGGGCGACGCTGAACTCGGCCTGGCCTTCGATGGCGACGGCGACCGGCTGGGCATCGTCACCAAGAACGGCAACAACATCTATCCGGACCGCCAGATGATGCTGTTCGCGCAGGACGTTCTGTCGCGCGCGCCGGGCGGCACGATCGTGTACGACGTGAAATGCTCGCAGCGCCTGGGCCCGGCCATCGAGGCGGCCGGCGGCAAGCCGCTGATCTTCAAGACCGGTCACTCGCTGATCAAGGCCAAGATGAAGGAGATCGATTCGCCGCTGGGCGGCGAGATGAGCGGCCACATCTTCTTCAAGGAGCGCTGGTTCGGTTTCGACGACGGTACCTATGCCGGGTGCCGCCTGCTCGAGATCCTGAGCAAGAGCCCGAATGCGAGCGACGTGCTCAACGCCTTGCCGACCAGCTTCTCGACGCCCGAACTCAACGTGAAGTGCGCCGAGGGCGAGCCGCATACCGTTGTCGACCAGCTCGTCAAGACCGCCAGGTTCGATGCGCCGGCCCAGGTGTCGACCATCGACGGCGTGCGCGTCGACTGGCCCGACGGCTTTGGCCTCATTCGCGCGTCGAACACCACGCCCGTGCTGGTGCTGCGCTTCGAGGGCCAGACCGAGGCCGCGCTTCATCGCATCGAAGGCGAGATGCTTGCGCTGCTCAAGAGCGCCAAGCCGGACGCCACCCTGGCCGAAGCCGCCCACTGATTCCCTGAGCGTGCGTTCGATGCTGCTGCGCCTCTACGGCGCTTTCACCACCCTGGCCCAGCCGCTGGTCCGGCGCAAGCTCCGGCGTCGCGCCGTGGCCGAGCCGGGCTATGCCCACGCGGTCGAGGAACGCTTCGGCCACTACGACGAAGCGGCCAACGGCACCGGCTGGTGCTGGATCCACGCCGTTTCGCTCGGCGAGGCGCGTGCTGCCGGCATCCTGATCGAAGAGTTGCGACGCCAATACCCCGAGATCCCGATCCTGCTCACCAACGGAACGGCCACGGGCCGCGAAGAGGGCGCCAAGCTGCTCCAGCCCGGCGACCTGCAGGTGTGGCAGCCATGGGACGCACCTGAACCTGTGGCGCGCTTTCTCGATCGCTTCCGTCCGCGCATCGGCGTGCTGATGGAAACCGAGGTCTGGCCCGAGATGACGGCCGCCTGCGCCGAGCGCGGCATTCCGCTGGTGCTTGCCAACGCGCGGCTGAACGAGAACTCGCTGGCCAACGCCGAGCGCCTCGGCTGGCTCGCGCGGCCGGCCTACTCGTCGCTCGCGGCAGTGTGGGCGCAGACCGAAGCCGATTCCCACCGGCTGGTCTCGCTGGGTGCCAAGGTCGCCGGCGTCTTCGGCAATCTCAAGTTCGATGCCACGCCGGATGCGCGACAGCTCGCGACCGCCGCAAAACTGCGCGCCCAGTTGCCGCGCCCGGTCGTCGTCTTCGCCAGCTCGCGCGATGGCGAGGAGCAGCAACTGCTCGATGTGCTCAAGCGCTTCGGCGCGCTGGCGCCGGTGCCGCCCGCGCAGGAGGCGATCCAGTCGATTGCCAAGCGCGTGCACGATGTGCAGTGGATGATCGTCCCTCGTCATCCGCAGCGCTTCGACGAGGTCGCTGCGCTGGTCGAGTCAAACGGGTTCGCCGTTGCACGCCGCAGCGCCGCCGGCGCGCCGACCGAAGCCGAGATCTGGCTTGGTGATTCACTGGGCGAGATGGCCCTCTACTATGGTCTCGCCGACGCAGCGCTCCTGGGCGGCAGCTTCGAGCCCCTGGGCGGCCAAAACCTGATCGAAGCGGCGGCCTGCGGCTGTCCCGTGATCATGGGCCCGTCCACCTACAACTTCGCCGAAGCCGCGGAACTCTCCCTGGCCGCCGGCGCCTCGCTCCGCGTCCCCGACATGGAGCACGCAGTCACGGCTGCGCTCAAGCTCGTCGAGAAAACCGAGCGCCGCGAAGCCATGGCCCAGGCCGCACTGGCCTTCGCATCCATGAACCGAGGCGCCGCCGAGCGCACCGCTGCGGCTCTGCTGGCGATCGCCGAACAAGCCTCCCCAGCCCCCGAGGAACGCCCCGAACCACGCCTGGAATAGCGCCGACGACCGCGTCCGGCGAAGCCAGGCCCGCCCGAGAAACGCCGCGGAAAGCCGGTGTCATTCCGGCATGGGGGTGGGCGAAGCCTGGGTGCGGGCAACAGTCACCACGCGTATTTCATGCCCCCCCGCACCGTCCACGCCTGGTAGGACTGATTGCCCCATTGCCATCCCAGGTCGCCCCAACCGGCCCAGCCGGACCTGAAGTCCACGTTGACGCCGGCCTTCAGCTCGTAGCGGTTGCTCGGGTACATGTCGCGCACCGAGAACTGGTTGATCGTGAGTTCCTCACCCGTGTTGTCGTACCACCAATTGACCGCGGCATAGGGGCGAATGCGCCAGCCGGAATCCAGCGTGCTGGCGCTGCGCAGGCGCAATCCCAGCCGCGACGTGTACGCGCCGCGATGCGAACCCTCGACGATGACGCCGCTGGGCTCGATGGCGACATAGGAATGATTGTGCAGATAGATCACCTGGCCCTGGGGCTCGAGCACCCAGTTGCTCGCTTCACCCAGCCGCAGGGCGTACCCGCCTTCGACCGAGAACATGCCGACGTGCGAGTTGTAGCTCGAGCGATCGAAGACAAGGGGGGTATCGACGGTGTTGTTGAACCGTGCGTACTGCCCCCACACGTCCGTGTACCAGCCAAGCCGGGTCCGGTCGTTCTGATACCAGGTGCCGTAGATGCCGAAGCCGCCACCGGACGTTTCCCCGCGTGCCTGGATCGGATTGCCGAAGGCATTGGAATCCGTCCTTCCGCTCGCATAACCTGCCATGGCGCCCAGATGCAATCGGTCGGCGCCGCCGAAGAGTGACCATTTCGCCACATCGCCTCCGCCCTGGAGCATCCAGGCCTTGCTGTCCGTGTCCAATCGGCCGCTGGCGTTGGTCGAACTCATGCCCTGTCCGCCGCCGCGGAGCCACACGTTGTGGGAGCCTTCTTGCAGGTAGTCCCCTCGATCCTGGAGGCTCTGCACGAAGGCAAAGCTCGACAGGCGCTGGTTGCCCATGTAGGCACCGGTCTGCGGCCTGGCGAGGGCGCTGAGGCCGCTTTCCGGAGCGCAGAGGCTCGTTGCGCCGACTGCCGCCGGCGTGCATTGCGCAAAGGCGGCAAGGCTGCTCGCGCAGACGGCGGCTACTGCCGCCAGACGCGCATGGGCTTGCAAAACGGGGCCGCCCGGCTTCCTGGCAAGCCGGTGGAGTGATACGCCGGGCGCTTGACGAGACGCACATCGCATGGCCGAACTCTCCTTCGGACAAGCCCGGCGCCCTGAGACGCCGGACATCCCGAGCCCATTGTGCGCGGGTCTGCGGCCGTCGTCACTTACCGAAAGGCGGATTGCGGCAATCCGTGAATTGCTTCATGGTTCCACGATGTTGAACATGGGTTCGAACTCGTCCAGCATCGAGAGCAAGGCACGCACCCGTGAAACGTCGCCACCAACGGCCACGTCACCCGCCTCGATGCCGCTCGCGATGGCCGCGGCAATGCCGTCCTCGTGCGCCAGCAGGCTCGCCAGCCGGTCGCGGCTCACCGCGATGGTGGCGTCTGCCTTCGAGGCCAGGCTCGACCGGCGATAGGTCAGGGCGGCATTGCCGAGCGTGAGGGTCCAGTGCTCGCCGGCGTCGACGATGTGCCAGGCGAGGCTCAGCGCGTGTCCGCTGGCGCGCTCGGCCACCAGCCGGATCGCCAGGCAGTCGAGGAACATCTCCATCGGCACCGCCTTGAGGAGGTCGTAGCTCATGCTGCGGCGCTTGGCGGCCGGGACGCCCAAACGCAACTCCCGCGCTGCCAGCAGATAGGCATTGCGCCAGGTGGCCGATTCGGCAGCGAAACCAAGCTGTTCCAGCGCCGTGGCGCACAGCGCACGCGCGGCCAGGTTGCCAGGCTCGGCGAACACGAGGTGGCTCGTGACTTCCGCCACCCAGCGGTGTTCGCCGCGCTCGAGATCCGCCTGCGCCCGTTCGAGCATGGCCGTGGCGCCGCCCATGTAGGCCACGTAGCGGGTCCCGGCCTCCACCGGTGGCAGCGCATGCAGCCGCGAGGGATTGCCGTCGTACCAGCCCAGGTAGTGCTGCACCACGGCCTTCACGTTGTGCACCAGCGTCCCGTAATAGCCCTGGGCATGCGTGACGTCGACCAACTCTGGCGGCAGGCGCAGTTCCTCCGCGATCTCCACGGCCGTCTGGCCCTTGTTCATGAGGCGCACGGTCTGGTCATGCACATACTTGTAGAGATCGCGCTGTTGCGCGATGAAGCGCGTGAGCGTCTCCTGGCCCCAGGTGGGCCAGTTGTGCTGCGCGAACACCACGTCCGAATGCGGCGCGAACTCGTGCAGGGCCTCGTCAAGGTAGCGCGACCACAGCCGGGCATCGCGCACCTGCGCCCCGCGCAGTGGACACAGGTTGTGCATCGTGTGCTGGCCGAGTTCCGCCAGGTTCAGCGCGCGCAACTGCGGGAAGAAGAAAAACATCTCCGACGGCGCTTCGCTTTCCGGTGCCAGCGCGAAGACGATCTCGATGCCGTCGATCACGTGGCTCTCGCGCTCCTTCTCGATGGTGCGCGTCGGCGGGATGAGGGTCACGGTGCCGTGGGGGAGGTTCTTGCCCAGCCCGCAATCGACCTGCGCGCACACGCCTCGCTTGAGTGTCTGGCCGAACTGGAATTGCGAGCGGCGCGACATCGCGTTGCCCGCGATCATGTTCTCCGCCACCGTGTGCCAGAGAAAGCCCGCCGGCGCGATGATCGGCACGCCCTGGCGAATCGCGTCCTGCTCGTCGATCACGCCGCGCACACCGCCGAAGTGGTCGACATGGCTGTGGCTGTAGATGACCGCCGTGACGGGCCTGTCGCCGCGTTGCTCGCGGTACAGCTTGAGCGCTGCCGCCGCAGTTTCCGCACAGGTCAGCGGGTCGATGATGATCACGCCGCGATCGCCTTCGACCAGCGTCATGTTGGCGAGGTCGAAGCCGCGCACCTGATAGATGCGCTGCGTCACCTCGAACAGGCCGTGCGTCATGTTGCGTCGCGCCTGTGCCCACAGGCCGGGGTGGACGGTCGGTGCGGGTTGTTCGTCTTCGAGAAACTCGTAGCCGGCCATGGTCCAGACCACGCGGCCGGTCTCGTCACGGATCTCGGCGTTCGGCCAGGTGGCGATGAAGCCGCGGGTCGTGGGGTCGTCGTTCCCGGCTTCGAAGTCGGAAGCCATCAGTGTGTTGCGCATCGTCATGACTCAGTCCAGCTTGGCTCCGGATACCTTGACGAGCTTTTCCCAGACGGGCCAGTCCGCGTTGTAGTTCTGGCGGAATTGATCGGCGGTCGTGCCCATCGGCACCATGCCCAGCACCTCGAATCGCTTGGCGACTTCCGGCGAAGCGACCGCCTGTTGCGCCGCTTGCTGCAGACGCGCGACGACAGCCTTCGGCGTGCCCTGCGGCACAGCCAGCGCGAGCCAGCCCGACATCCTGTATTCGGGGTCGGCAAAGCCGGCCTCGGCGAAGGTAGGCACATTGGGCAGGAGCGGCATGCGCTGTTCGCCCGTGATCGCGATGGCGCGCAGCTTGCCGCCATCGAGGTAGGCCTTGGCGGAAACGACGCTGCCGAAGGTGAAGCTCAACTGTCCACCGACGAGGTCCTGCAGCATCGGCGCCTCGCCCTTGTAGGCAACGTGTGTGATGTTGGCTTTCCACGACTGCGCCATGTACGCGCACGCCAGGTGCGGATACGAGCCCGCGCCCCACGAACCGCAGTTGCCGCCGGCGCTCGAGGTGCGCATCTCGCGCTGCAGGTCGGCCACGCTCTGGATGCGCGACGTGGCGGGCACGAGCAGCATCAGCGGCGCGGTGGCGATCTGCGTGACCAGTCCCAGTTCCTTGCGCGGGTCGTAGGGGAGCTTCTCGTAGAGGAACTGGTTGGTCAGCAGCGATTGCGTGAGGCCGATCATGACCGTGTAGCCGTCCGGGGCCGCCTTGGCGACCGCATTCGTGCCGAGGATGCCGCCGGCGCCCGGCTTGTTGTCGATGATGACCGGCTGGCCGAGCTGGCGCGTCATCTGCTCCGCCAGCGACCGTGCGACCACGTCGGTGCCGCCGCCGGCCGCGTAGGGCACGACCACCGTCACGGCCTTGCGCGGATAGTCGTCCGCCTGGGCAGGCGCCTGCAAGGCAAGGCCCGCCAGCAGAACGCCGGCCACCTGCCACTGGATTGCCGTCTTCATCGGCCGTCTCCTTCGTTGTTGAATGCTCCGATTCTGGACAACACCCAAACTGATAGCCAATGCAAAATAGAGCGTTGATTTTTAATTGGAGCGCAAAATTCAACTTCGCCAGCTTCGGCATTTGATCGCGCTGTCCGAGCAGGGCAGCTTCGGGCGAGCCGCAGAGGCCGCACACCTCTCGCAACCGGCCTTGTCGCGCAGCATCGAGAACCTTGAGGACGATCTGAAGGCGCGCCTGGTCGACCGGGCCTACGGCCAGGTTCGCTTCACTGCAGCCGGCGAGCTGGTGCTGGCGCGGGCGCGCGAACTCATCGCCGACGCGGCGCAGGTGCAGCGCGATGTGCTGCTGCTCCAGGGGCTGTCCACCGGCAGCCTCCAGGTCGGGCTTGGTCCTTTCGCTGCGGGCATGCTGGGTCGGCCGGCCCTGTCGTTGCTGACGCAGCGCTATCCGCAGCTTGCGGTTCGCATCGAGGTGGCCGACCCCAATACGCTGAGCGAACGGTTGCATCGGCGGCAGCTCGATCTGTTCGTGGCGGACACGCGGGACCTCAAGAAGCAGCCGGGGCTGCAGGTCAAGCGCCTGCCCAACGTGTCGGTGTCGTTCTTCGTGAGTGCGGATCACCCGCTGCTGCAACGGAAGGAGGTGACGCTGGATCAGGCCATGGACTACCCGGTCGCCAGCCCGAACCTGCCGCTCGGCGTCGCCGCGCACTTCGACAAGCAGGTGAAGCGCACGGACCGCCCCGTCTTCAACGTCGTCTGCGACGACCTGGGAACACTGAGGCACCTGGCGCTGACGGCCAATGCGGTGATCCTCGCGCCCGACACCGTGGGCCTGAACCACGGGACTGAATCGCTGCTGCGCCTGCCGATCAAACGGCTGATGCGCATGCAGACGCACTACAGCATCGTGATGCTCGCGAACCGGACCATGTCGCCGGCCGCGTTGGCCTTTTCAGGCCTTGTCCACGAAATGATGGATCCGGCTAGCGCGAAGGCGGAACGACGATCACCGGCGGCGGAGGCGGCACCGGCATCGTCGGTGGCTGGGGATTGAAAGGCGGCGTCACGACGGGCGGCACCACCGGAATCGTGTTCTGCGGAACCGGCACCGGGCTTTGAGTCGCGGCCGAAGGCTGGTAAGGCGAGGCCTCACTGGCGACACTGGCTCGGCCATTGGTGGCCAGCGTGTTGTTGATGGTCGTGAGGTCGTCAGACGTCAGCGTGCCGTTGGCCTGGCGTAGCTTGAGGTTGCCCACCAGCACGTTGTAGCGCGCCACCGCGAGGTCGCGCTTGGTCTGGAAGAGCTGGCTTTGGGAGTTGAGCACGTCGATGTTGATGCGCACGCCCACCTGGTAGCCGAGTCGATTGGCGTCGAGCGCGCTCTGGCTGGAGGCCTCTGCGGCTTCGAGCGCCTTGACTTGGCCTGCACCCGAGATCAGGCCCAGGTAGGCGGCGCGCGTGGCTTGCGAGACGCTCCGGCGCGTCGATTCGAGGATCTGGCGTTGCTGCTCTTCGAGCGCCAGCGTTTCCTTGACGCGGTTCTCGGTCGCGAAGCCGGCGAACAGCGGCAGGTTGAACACCACGCCGATGCTGGCGGCGTTCACGCGCACGCGGCCGGTGCTGGTGCTGGTGCTGGTGCCCTGCGGGTTGTTCGTGGCGTTGTAACCCAGTTGCGCATCGAGGGTGGGCTTGTGGCCGGCCTGGGCCTTGTCCACTTCGAGCTTGGCCACTTCAAGTCCGAGTTCCGCTTGCTGAATGGCGGGGTGCACGGCCTCGGCCTGCGTCACCCAGGCGTTCATGTCGGCGGGAACGACGGGCGGCAACACGACCGGTGCCGCCAGCGGCGTCGGGTTGGTGCCCGGGCGGCCCACCAACTGGTCGAGCGCGATCTTCTTGACCTGCAGGTCGTTCTCGGCGGTGATTTCCTGCGCGACCACGAGGTCGTAGCGGGCCTGCGCCTCGCGCGAATCGGTGATGGTCGACGTGCCGACCTCGAAATTGCGCTTGGCCGAGGCCAGCTGTTCGGCCACCGCGATCTTCTGGGCCCGGACCAGCGCCAGGCTGTCCTGCGCGGAGAGCACGTCGAAGTAGGCCTGGCTCACGCGCACGACCAGGTCCTGCTCGGCAATGGTGAGCGTCGCCTGGGCGATGTTGACCTGCCGCTTGCTCTGCTCGTAGACGGCCCAGTTGGCCGGGCGGTACAAGGGCTGCGTGGCGTTGATGCCGGCGGACTGATTCGGAAAGCCGCGATTGACGGTGAGGTTGTCGGTCGACAGTTCCTGCTGCGTGGCCGATGCATTGGCCGACAGCCCCACCGATGGCAGGATGCCCGCCTTCGCCTGCGCCGCCCGTGCCAGGCTCGCGTCGTATTGCGCGCGTGCGCCCTGGTAGGTGGCGTCGTAGCTGCGCGCCGAGTCATAGAGTTCGATCAGGCTCTGGCCATGAGCCGGCAGTGCGATCGCCGCTGCGAACACGGTCGCGAGCGCTGCCGAAAGAGGAAGAGGCCTGGGAACGGGCATGAAACGTCCTTGAAGAAATCAGTAGCTGGTTGCAAGCGTTGGTCGCAGATCACGCGAGGCGTGGAACACCGCGGGACCGGCTCCGCCGGGCCGCAGCTGTTGCCCCCTGCAGGGGGGGTGGCGCAGCGACACGAGGTTCGCGAAGCCTGGGGGTGTCATCAATACCGGGGCACGGAAGCGTCGTGCTGGACGGACCAGGCATCGATGCCGCCGGCGATGTTCGCCACCTCGTCGAACCCGTTCTGGGCGAGAAATGCGGCCACGCGCTGGCTGCGTGCACCGTGGTGGCACAGGCAGGCGATGCGCTGGTTGGCGTCGAGTTCGGCAATGCGGGCCGGAATCTCGTTCATCGGGATGGTTGCCAGCGTGAAGCCCTGGGGTACGACGCATGCGGTCTGGAGTTCCCAGGGCTCGCGTACGTCCAGGACCACCGGCGTGGCGCCCGGGTTCCGGGCGAACCATTCGGCAAGCTCGGCCGGGCGGATTTGATCGATCATGAAGGGGCGGATCAGAAGTTGAAGCGCGAAGGCGCCGGGAAATTGAGCAAGCGCGGTGCCACGATGTCCCAGGGCTGCACGGTGTCCCACTTGCCTTCGCTGACGCGGGTGACGAAGTGGGCCCGCATCATCGGTTCGTCGCCGACGATGGCAGCCAGCCGGCCGCCCAGCTTGAGCGAGCCGAGCAGGCCTTGGGGAATGCGTGCGACCGAGCCGCTCAGCACGATGACGTCGAAGGTCGGGCCGCTGGGCAGCGGCTGCGACCCATCGGCCTGGCGCACCTCGACGTTCATCACGCCATTGCGGCGCAGGGTTTCGGCGGCGCTCGCGGCCAGCGCGGTATCGATTTCCAGCGTCAGCACCTGCGCGGCGCGTTGCGCGAGCAGCGCCGCCATGAAGCCGGAGCCGGTGCCGATCTCGAGCACCGATTCGTGCTTCTGGATGTGCAGGTCCTGCAGCATGCGCGCTTCCACCTTGGGCGAAAGCATGCATTGCCCGGGCTCCTTCGCAGACGCCGCGCCTTCCAGCGGAATCTCCATGTCGAAGAAGGCCAGCGCGCGATGCGCCGGGGGCACATAGTCCTCGCGCCGGATATTGGACAGCAGATCGAGGATCTCGAGGTCGAGCACATCCCAGGGGCGGATCTGCTGTTCGATCATGTTGAAGCGCAGGCGCTCCAGGGTAGGGGTGGGGTTCATGTGATCCTTCCTAGTGGGACTCAGGACAAACCTTCAATTTTAGGCATGGGCTCCGCGGGCGCTGCGGCTGGCGCCGACGCCGCCTTGCGGTTCCAGCGGCGGCGGGCCCAGTTGGCCAGGTCGTCCATGTAGCAGTAGACGACCGGCACGACCACCAGCGTCAGCAGCGACGAGGTGATCACGCCGCCGATCACGGCCTGGCCCATGGGCGCGCGCTGCTCCGATCCTTCGGTGATCGCGAAGGCCAGCGGCACCATGCCGAAGATCATCGCCAGCGTCGTCATGAGAATGGGCCGCAACCGCACGCGTGCGGCGAGCAGCAGTGCCTCGGCGCGCGGCAGGCCCGGCACCACGCTGCCGTCGGCCGCCACGCCGGGCTCGCGCGATCGGATCGCGAAATCCACCAGCAGGATGGCGTTCTTGGTGACCAGCCCCATCAGCATGACCACGCCGATGATCGAGAACATCGACAGCGTGGAGCCGAAGATGAGCAGTGCCAGCACCACGCCGATCAGCGTGAGCGGAAGCGCCGTCATCAGCGCCAGCGGCTGCAGGAAGCTCTTGAACTGGCTGGCCAGGATCATGTAGATGAAGATGATCGCCAGTGCCAATGCGGACACGGCATACCCGAAGGATTCCTGCATGTTCTTGGTCGAGCCGCTGAACTGCCAGCCATAGCCGGGCGGAAACGCGATCCCGGCCAGCGCCTTGCGGATGTCGGCCGAGACCTCGCCGGCCGAGCGGGCGTCGACGTTGGCGTTGATGCTGACTTCTCGTGCGAGGGCGCGGCGATTGATCTGGTTCGGTCCGGTGGATTCACGCACCTCGGCCACCTGCGACAGGCGCACGATGCGGCTCGATCCGTCGGCATTGGCACCCACCGCGGTGCTGACGAAGGGCAGGCGAGCCAGGTCGGCCGGCGAGTTGCGCACCTCCGGCGCGAGTCGCACGTTGACGTCATAGGTCTGGTCGTCGGGCGCGCGCCAGTTGCCGACCGTCGTGCCGGCCACCAGCGTGCGCAGGGCCGTCGCGATCGGCGTGACGCCCAGGCCGAGGTCCGAAGCCGCGTCGCGTCGCACGACGATGCTGACCGTGGGCTTGTTCGGCTTCTGGCTCGAATCGAGATCGACGAGGCCGGGGATCGGGCGGATCGCCTCCATCACTTTCGCGGTGAGTCGTTCGAGTTCCTTCAGGTCGGGGCCCTGCAGCGAGAACTCGATGGGTTTGTTGCCGCCCACGGAGTCCCGCAGGCCTACATGCGTGACCGTGATGCCGGGCACCGAGCGCAGGCGCTCGCGCAGCACCGTCGACATCTGGTCGACGCTTCGGCTGCGCGCCTTGCGGTCGACCAGTCGCACGTAGATGCTCGCATAGATCTTGCCCTGCGCATCGCCGGTGTTGATGGTGGTGAGCGTGTAGCGCACCTCCGGCATTTCGCGCAGCACCGCTTCGACCTGGCGCGCCTTGGCTTCGGTGACTTCGAGCGAGGAGCCCACCGGCGTGTAGAAGCTGATGGCCGTTTCGGAATAGTCCGCCTTGGGCACGAACTCCGTGCCGAGCAGCGGCACCATGAAGATGCTCGCGATGAAGATGCCCAATGCCGCGGCCAGCGTCGCCAGCTTGTGCACCAGCGCCCAGCGGAGGATGGACTGGTAGCCCTCGGCCAGACGCTCCGTCGCGTCATCGAACCAGCCGGTCACGCGGCCGATGGTCTTGTCGTAGAAGGTGACGGGCGCCTCGCGCTTGCCGTGCTTGTCAATGGCCGGGTCGTGCCAGATGCTGGAGAGCATCGGGTCGAGCGTGAAGCTCACGAACATCGAGATCAGCACGGCCGCGACGATCGTGATGCCGAACTCGTGGAAGAACTTGCCGATGATGCCTTCCATGAAGCCGATCGGCAGGAACACCGCCACGATCGACAGCGTGGTCGCCAGCACCGCCAGCCCGATTTCCTGGGTTCCGTCGAGTGACGCCTGGTAGGGGCCCTTGCCCATCTGCACGTGGCGCACGATGTTTTCGCGCACCACGATCGCATCGTCGATCAGCAGGCCCACGCACAGCGACAGCGCCATCAGCGTGATCATGTTGATCGTGAAGCCGAACATCGCCATGAACCAGAAGGTGCCGATCAGCGCGATCGGCAAGGTGAGGCCGGTGATGACGGTGGAGCGCCACGAGTTCAGGAACAGGAACACGATCAGCACCGTGAGCAGTGCGCCCTCGATCAGCGTGCGGCGGACGTTCTCGACCGCGACGCGGATGGGCCGCGAGGCGTCGGCGATGGGTTCGAGCCGCACGCCGGGCGGGAGTTGCGGCTTGATCTCGGCGATGGCCTTCGTCAGGCCGTCGACCACCTGGATGGTGTTCTCGTCCTGCGCCTTCTGCACCGACAGCAGCAACGTGCGCTGCCCGTTGTAGAGCGCGAGACTGTCGAGTTCCTGCGCGCCGTCGCTCACGGTCGCGATCTGGTCGACGCGGATCGGCGCGCCGCCCTTGCGCGTGACGATGATGCGGCCGAAGTCCTCGGGGCGCTCCATGCGCGCGTCGATCTGCACCACGCGGTCCTGTTCGAGCGAGCGCACCGAGCCGACCGGCAGGGCCTGGTTCTCGCTGCGCACCGCCTCGACGACCTGGCTCGCGCTCACGCCGAAGGCCTCCATGGCCTGCGGATTCAGGTAGATGTTGATCTCGCGCTTGGTGCCGCCGACCAGCGTGACGGAGCCGACGCCGCGCACGTTCTCGAGCCGCTTCTTCAGCACCTGGTCGGCCCAGTTGGTGAGCTCGACAGCGCTGGGCTGCTTGTCCTTGGCGCCCTCCGGCAGCACCGCGACCGACCAGACCGCACGAGAGGCCGGATCGAAGCGCAGCACGCGTGGTTCCTTCACCTCGTCGCGGAACAGCGGCCGGACGGCCGCGACCTTTTCGCGCACGTCATCAGCGGCCTTTCGCCCGTCCACGTAGAGCTGGAATTCGATGATGACAACCGATTGCCCCTCGTAGCTTCGCGAGGTGAGGGCGTTGATGCCGGCGATCGAGTTGACGCCTTCCTCGATCTTCTTGGTCACCTCGCTTTCGACGATCTCGGGCGACGCGCCGGGGTATTCGGTGATGACCACCACGACCGGGAAGTCGATGTTCGGGAACTGGTCGACCTGCAGCCGCTGGTACGAGAACATGCCGAGCACGACCAGCGCGAGCATCAGCATCGTCGCGAAGACGGGATTCTTGAGACTGACGCGGGTGAACCACATGGCGGTGCGTCGCTCAGGGCGCGGTGCGAGCGGCAGTGGCCGAGACCGGCGCCAGGCGCACGGCCGTGCCGTCGCGCAGCGGGCCGACCGCGCCGGCCACGGCGACCGCGCCCTCGTCGAGGCCGCGCACCGCGATCATCGTCTGGCCATCGGCTTGCCCGCGCAGGCCGGTCTCGACCTGGCGGTGGGCGATGCGGCCCTCGATCACCAACTGGACATAGGGGACGGGCTTGTCGGTACGCACTGCGGACAAGGGCAGCGCGAGAGTCTCGGTGCGGCCCACGTCGATCGTGCCCTGCGCGAACAGGCCCTGGCGGAAGCCCGTGCTGCGATCCAGTTTCAGATAGACCAGCACGCTGCGGCTGCCTGCCTGTGCGCTCGGATTCACGCGCACTACGGTGGCGCCGACGCTGCGCTCGCCGCTCTTCGGATCGACGGCGCTGCTGCCTTCGATCTGCAAGGTCGCGCGCTGGCCCACGCGCACCGCGACCGAATCGGCGGCAGCGACGGTGGCCTCGACCTCGATGCGGCTCAGGTCGACCACCTCGATCACCTTGGTGTCGATGCCGACGCGTTCGCCCGACTGCGCGAGCCGCTGGGACACCTGCCCGGTGATGGGGCTCTTGAGCACCGTGTCGTCGAGCGACTTGCGCGCCATCTCCACCGCGGCGAGTGCGGCGCGGTGGGTCGAGAGGGCCGAGTTGAGATTCGATTGCGAAGTCTCCAGCGCGGTCCTGGAGATGAAGCCCTGGTCGACCAGCGCCTTGTTGTTGTCAAAGGTGCGCTGGGCCACCTCGGCTTGCGCGCGTGCGGAATCTGCCTGCTCCTGCGCCTGGCGCACGCGCGACTGGTACTCGACCGGGTCGATGCGCGCGATGACCTGCCCGGCGGTCACGTTGTCGCCCTCGCGCACGGTGAGGCCGATCAGCTCGCCGGCGACTCGGGCCTTGACCTGCGCCGAGTCCACCGCCTTGAGCGTGCCCGACACCGACAACGTCTCGGCCAACTCGCGTCGCTTGACGCGCACCACGTCGTTGGGCGACAACTCGACCGTCGTTTCCGCCACGGTGCCGCCGGCGGCGACCGCAGCCTGCTGCGCCTTGCGAGCACCCACGGCGCGGAGCACCCCGCCGATGACGAGGATCAGGACCAGGGCCGCGACGACCCACTTCAATGTTCTTTTCATTCAGGCGCTCTCGGCGGCACGCAGAGCCCGTGCAGCACGGTCTCCGTCTGGATCGCCAGGTATTTCTCGGGGTCGATGTCCGTTTCGCCGTCGACGCAGATGGCCGCCGCATGCTTGGTGAGCATGAGGAAGATCATCGGCGCGATGACGGTGTAGATCGCGAGGTCGACGTCGATCGGCGCGAATTCGCCACGGTCGATACCGCGTTGCAGGATGCGCCGCAGCAGTTCGTGCCCCGGCCGCACCACCTCGCGCCGATAGAACTCGGCGAGTTCGGGGAAGTTCCGCCCCTCGCTCATCATCAGTTTGGTCAGGCCGGAGGCCTTGGTGGAGCCGACTCGCTCCCACCACACATGCATGCAGTAGCGCAGCATGTCGGCGGTGGTGCCCTCGTATTCGTCGAATTCCTTGTTCCACTCGGTGAAGCGGCCGGCGAGGTTCTCGATGACCACGGCCTTGAACAGCTCTTCCTTGCTTGGAAAATAGAGGAAGAGGGTGCCCTTGGAGACGCCGGCCCGGGCCGCCACTTCCTCCGAGCGGGTGGCTGCGAAGCCCTTGTCGACGAACAGATCCAGCGCGGCTTCCAGCAACTCCCCGGGACGGGCCTCCTTGCGGCGCTCCCGCTTGCTTCGCACGGGGCAAAGCTTGTCGCTGAGGAATCGGGGGGCGGGCATGATAGTTAATGACTGACGGGTTAGTAATGTAGTGAGCCGCCTCGTTGACGTCAAGCCGCGACAATGCGGGCTTCGCCCAATTCAATGACGGAGTTCACATGTCGACGCCATCACCGCAAACCGAAACCATCGTGCTGGGCGGCGGCTGCTTCTGGTGCACGGAAGCAGTGTTCGACCGTGTGCAGGGCGTGGTGGATGTCGAATCCGGCTACAGCAACGGCCAGGCGGTGAATCCGAGCTACGAGCAGGTCTGCACCGGGCGCACCGGGCACGCCGAGGTCGTCAAGGTGGCGTTTGATCCGGCGCAGATCGCGCTGCGCGAAATCCTGGAGATCTTCTTCGTCGTGCATGACCCGACCACGCTCAACCGGCAGGGCAACGACGTCGGCACGCAGTACCGCAGCGGCATCTACTACACGAACGACGAGCAGAAAAAGGTCGCCGAAGACGTGATCCGCGAGATCGGCGACAGCAAGACCTACCGCGCGCCCATCGTCACGGAGGTCAAGCCGCTCGACAACTACTCGACGGCCGAGGCCTACCACCAGGACTACTTCCTGAACAACCCGAACCAGGGCTATTGCGCGTTCGTGGTGGGCCCCAAGGTCGAGAAGTTCCAGAAGACCTTTGCGGCACGCGTCAAGTCCTGAGCAGTCCGAAGCCCGGTATCCTTCCCACCCCATGCGAATTGCCACAAGCCATATCCGAACGCGCGCCCTCGTGTGCGTGGTGGCGTTCGCGTTGTGGCTCGCGACGACGCTCGGGTTCATGCATCGCATGGTGCATGGCCCTCTGAGCCCGCACGCGCCCGCTGTGTCCGCACAAGTTGCCGACACGGCGAAGGCTGCGAGCGCAGGCCACTCGCAAGGCGGCCTTCTCGAACTGTTCGGCGCTCACACCGACGCCGATTGCCGCCTGTACGACCAGTTGTCCCACGGCTCGGCCGCACTCTGCGTGCCGCCTGTCTTCCTTCCGGTCATGCTGCCGGCCGCCACTTTCGCGTGGCTCGAGGGCGAGGCGCTCGCCCGATGGGTCGCGCTCTTCGACGCGCGCGGCCCGCCTTCCACTCGCTGAATCCCCTTGCTTGCCGAGCTGCACCCGCCCTGCGGGTGGCTGCCGGCTTTCCATCGATTCAACGAGTGTTCCCAGATGCCATCTTTTTTCCGTCGCAATGCCGTGGGCGTTGCCGTGCTTTCCCTTGCCTCCTGCGTCGCCTGGGCTCAATCCGATGCGGACGCTTCCGCCGACACCCTGCGTGAAGTCACCGTCACCGGCAATCCGCTCGGCGCCAGCGACACGATTTCGCCGACCACCTCGCTGGCCAGGGACGCGCTGCTTCTCAAGTCCCAATCCACGCTCGGCGAGACGCTGAACGGCGTGCCGGGTGTGAGCAGCACCTACTTCGGCCCCAATGCCAGCCGGCCCACCATCCGAGGCCAGGACGGCGACCGCATCCGCATCCTGCAGAACGGCGGTTCCGCACCCGACGCTTCGGCGCTGAGCTACGACCATTCAGTGCCCGTCGATGTCCTCGTCACCGATCGCCTCGAAGTGCTTCGGGGGCCGTCGGCTCTCCAGTACGGCGGCAGCGCGGTGGGCGGCGTGGTCAACGTGATCGACAACCGCATTCCGACAGAGCCGATCGAAGGCTTCGGCGGGCGAGCCGACGCAGGCTTCGCAACCGGCAATCGGGAAAAGGCCGGCGGCGTGGTGCTCGAAGGCGGCAACAACCGCTATGCCCTGCACGTGGATGCTTTCAGCCGCAATTCGGACGACGTCAAGGTGCCGCTCGCCATCCCTTGCGCCAATCCGCAACGGCCCGGCATCGCCTACAAGCTGTGCAACTCGGCCAACCAGGCGGACGGCGGAGCGTTGGGCGGCACGATGTTCTTCGACAAGGGCTGGCTCGGTGCATCGGTGAGCACCTACCGCAGCGACTACGGCACCGTGGCCGAGGACGACGTCACCATCCGCATGAATTCCGACCGCTACGCGCTGGAGGGCGAATGGCAGCCGGGTGGCTTCTTCACCAACGTCCACGCCAAGCTGAGCCGGACCGAATACCGCCACACCGAGTTCGAAGGGCCGTTGCCCGAAACGGTATTCACCAACGACAGCAACGACTTCCGCCTCGAGGCGCGCCACCAGCGCATCGGCAATCTCGAGGGCCTCATCGGCTTCACAAGCGACAGCGGCCGCTTCTCGGCATCGGGGGAGGAGGCATTCGCGCCGAACAGCCGGACGCGGTCGAATGCGCTGTTCCTGAACGAGGACCTGGGCACCTCATGGGGCCGCCTGAACTTCGGCGCGCGGACCGAACAGGTCAAGGTGCAGTCGCTGGGCGATCCCCAGAACCCGGAGGTCACGCGATTCTTCGTCGGCGAGCGCAACTTCACGCCGAGCAGCGCGGCCTTCGGCGCGCTCGTCAACCTGACGCCGCAATGGCAGCTCACGTCGAACCTCGCCTACACCGAGCGGGCACCCAAGGACTATGAACTGTTCGCCAATGGCCCGCACGTCGCGACGGCCGCGTGGGAAATCGGCGATCCGGACCTGAAGAAGGAGAAATCGACCGGCTTCGAAATGGGCGCCCAATGGAAGGACGGGCCCAACACCGCCAGCGTCAATGCCTACGTCACGCGTTTCAGCAACTACATCGGGCTCACGGCAACGGGCCGCGAGCGCGGTGCGGATGGCGAAGTCAATCCGCCTCCGGTCGACACGCCCGAAGGGCTTCTGTTCCCCGAGACCTTTGCCGAATACGTCTATCGGGGCGTGCCCGCGCGCTTCACCGGCATCGAGGCCAACGGCAACCTCCGGCTGCTGGGTACGGGCGGGTTCTCCCGCCTGGACGACGCGGCCACGCTGGACCTCGAATGGCGAGCCGATCTGGTGCGGGCCACGAACACCGACACCAACCTGCCGCTGCCGCGCATCGCGCCGGCACGCGTGGGTTCCACCTTGGCCTACGGCAATGGCCCGTGGACGGCGCGCGTGGGCTTCGACCACTACGCGGCGCAGGACCGCGTGCCACCCTTCGGCGACATTCCGACCGATGCCTATACGCTGTGGAATGCCGCGCTCACCTACAAGATGCGCGTGCAGCGCGCCAACCTCACCTGGTATGCGCGCATCGACAACATCACCAACCAGCTCGCCTACAGCGCGACATCGATCCTGACGACGACCGTGTATCCCAACGCCCCGTTGCCGGGGAGGTCGCTCAAGCTGGGGCTGCGCGCAACTTTCTAGCCGCGAGCGTTAAGTATTCCGTCTCCAGAGGGAAAGTACTGTTCCCGCAGGTGAGTCAGGGCGCGACGATGAAGGCGATGCAACTTCGATCCGGCGAATCGGAAGGCGTGGAACTCATGGAGACGGCACATGCGTACTGAGCAGCATGTTGAATCGGTGGAAAGCCGGCTGGCTCGGGTGCGGGGCATCGTGCAAGGCGTCGGCTTTAGGGAAGCCTGCGTTTGCCAGGCGCGCGCACTCGGCATCACCGGCTGGGTTCGCAACCGGACGGACGGCTCGGTCGAGGTGATGGTGCAGGGATCGCCGGAGCAGCTTGCGGAAATGTGCGCCTGGCTGCGCAACGGCGTGCCGTCGGCAGTGGTGGACAGCCTCGAAGTGAATTCGCTGCGGTCGCCGGTCGAACGCGTCGGCCAGTTCGATCGCCTGCCCACCGTGTGAGGCTGGTGCGCGCTCGGCCGGTGCGCGCCATGTATCCTCGCCGCGGTGAATGCGTCCGTACTTTCCTCGCTCCTGCCCGTCGTCCTGCTCATCGCCGCGGGCTACCTTGCCGGGCGACGAGGATGGGTCGGCGGAAAGGCGGTGAGGGACCTGTCGAACCTGATCTTCCTGCTGCTTGCGCCTGCGCTCCTGTTTCGCTCGATGAGCACGGTGCACGTCGAGCAACTGAGCTTGCGGCCGGTCGCCGCGTATTTCATTGCGGCGGGGCTGATCTTCGCGGCGACCCTGCTGTGGCGCGGCTTCAACCGGACGGCGGCGGTGCTCGCACTGGCCAACACCTACAGCAACACCGTGATGATCGGCATTGCGCTGATCGGCCTGGCCTACGGGCCCGAAGGCATGATCGTGCTGCTCACGCTGATCTCGTTGCATTCGCTGGTGCTCCTGACCAGCGCGACGGTGGTCCTCGAGCTGGCGGTGGCGCACGAGCATGCGTCGACGAGCGGTGAGGAGCGCCGTTCGATGATGCGCACGGTCGGTCGGGCGCTCTACAACGCGATCATTCATCCGGTGCCGCTCCCGATCATCGCGGGCCTGCTGTTCGCGCAGACGGGCATGCAGATGCCCGAGGCCATCGACAAGCCGATCGCCCTGCTCGGCGGCGCCTTCAGCCCCGTGGCGCTGGTCATGGTCGGCATCACGCTGGCGCTGACGCCGGTCGGCGCGCATTGGCGGGGGGCGATGGTGCAGGCGCTGGTCAAGAACGTGGTGCATCCGCTGCTGGTGGTCGGCATCGGCCTGGCTTTGGGCCTGCGCGGCCTGCCGCTGACGGTGATGGTCGTGGCCGCGGCGCTGCCGATCGGCGCCAACGTCTTCCTGTTCTCGCAGCGCTATCGCACGGCGGAAGAACTGGTGACGGCGAGCGTCGTGGTGTCGACCGGGCTGGCGCTCGTCACTCTGTCGGCCGTGATGGCGCTCACCAATCGATTCCTTTAGTCAGGGCGCAAGGCGCTCTCGGACCCATGCGCCGTCTTCCTGGCGATAGCGGAGGCGGTCGTGCAACCGGCTCTTGCGCCCCTGCCAGAACTCCCATCGATCGGGGACCAGGCGGAAACCGCCCCAATGCGGCGGACGCGGCGGCGAGAGCAGATGCCGCGCGGCCTGCACGGCGGCGTTCTTCACCAGCACATCTCGGCCACTGATCACTTCGCTCTGGGGACTGGCCCAGGCGCCGATGCGCGAATCGAGCGGTCGGCTGGCGAAATACACATCGCTTTCGGCGTCGCTGACTTTCTCGACGCGGCCTTCGATGCGCACGACGCGTTCCAGCTCGACCCAGTGGAACTGGAGAGCAGCCCACGGATTGCCCGCCAGGTCCTGGCCCTTGCGGCTCTGGTAGTTGGTGTACCAGACGATGCCGCGCGCGTCGTAGCCCTTGATCAGCACGATGCGGGTGGAAGGCCGCAGGTCACCGCTCACGGTAGCCAACGTCATCGCGTTGGGCTCGGGTACTTGTGCGTCGATGGCCTCGGCGAGCCAGCGCTCGAATTGCTGCAGCGGGTCGCCCGCGCTGCTGGTTTCGTCGAGCTCGGCACGCTCGTAGCTCTTGCGGAGGGCGGCCAGCGATTCGTTGGGAGAACTCATCATGGCGACATTGTTGCGCATGCGATGCGGGGATACTGCGCGCCATGAGCACCGCGTCCATGCCTTCGTCGCCCGTCATCGTCGTGCTTGCCTCCGGTCGGGGCGAGCGTTTCACTGCCGCAGGGGGCATTGGCTACAAGCTGCATGCGCCGATGGCGGGCTCCACGGTGCTGGAGCACACGTTGGCCGCCGTCCGCGCAAGCGGCCTGCCATGGCATCTGGAGGATGCGGGCCATCCGGGAATGGGCGACTCCATCGCCGCCGCGGTTCGCGCCACGGCCGGCGCTGGTGGCTGGCTCATTCTTCCGGCCGACCTGCCTCTGGTGCAGCCAGCGACCTTGCAAACCGTTGCGCGCGCGTTGGCGGGCACGTCTCAGGCAGCCCAGCCGCACTACCGCGGCGCGCGCGGCCATCCGGTCGCCTTTGCCGCGAATTGCGGGCTGCAGCTCGCCGCGCTGTCCGGCAACCAGGGCGCGGCGCCGATCCTGCGGGCGCTGAGGGATGCGCAGCAGGTGGTCGAGGTCGAGGTCGACGACGTCGGTATCGTGACCGACATCGACACTCCCGAGGAACTCGCGCGCGCCGAGGCGCTGATGCTGGAGCGCCTCAGCCGCGCGTGATCACCGCGCAAGCGATGCGCGGGCCGGAGTTGCCGGCAGGCTGGGAGGTGAAGTCGTCGCGGTCACGGTGCACCACCAGTGCCCGGCCGACGACGTTGTTGTTGGCGCCCTCGGTCAGTGAAATGGAGTGCACATCGACGCTGAAGCGCGCTACGCCGCTCGAGTCCGCGACCAGGCTGGGCAGTTCGCCCGCATGGCTGCCCGGTGCGGCGAACTTGCCGTGCGTGCCGCCGCCAGGATTGAAGTGACCGCCCGAGGCATTGCCGTTGTCGCCGCAATCACCCTTTTCGTGGATGTGGAAACCGTGTTCCGTCCCGGGCGCGAAGCCGCGCACCTCGCCTTCGACGCGCACGCCATGGTCCAGTGGCTTGAAAGTCACCTTGCCCATGGTCGGATTCGGCGAGATCGCACCGGTTGGTGCCAGGTTGGCTGTGGCGCCAGCGCCGGTTCCCATGGTGCCGCAGGCGGCGAGAACACTGGCCGCGAAAAGGACTGCCGCAGTGGCGAGGAAGCGACGGGACATGGCTACTCCTTGGATGTTGATTCGGGTTGGGACACGGATGAGGAAGGGTATACCGAAGCATGGAGCGCTACGCTGTCGGCCTGCGCCGACACCCGCGCTTCCGCGAGCTTCACGAGCCGCGACAGCGCCGCGTCGTGAATGGCGTGGCGCCTGAGTTCCAGCAAGGTCTGCTGCGCGTAATCCAGTGAACTGCCATAGCGGCCGACCGCGCTCTCGAAGATCTGGCGGTAGCGTTCGTCGCTCAGTTCGCCGGTGAAGTTCGGGCTTCGCCGCGACAGCGTGAAGGCGAGCGCACGCACGGTGGAATGCGGGGTCATGCATTCGAGCCACTTGGGGTCGTACACGCCGGTGGGCATTTCGCGAAGCCAGAGCCGGCCGAGGGTTTCGAGTCCGTCCGCCGCGGGCACGCGGAAGACCATGCCGCGGCAGCTGCCGCCCGACAGCAGGCCGAACACCAGCCCGGGGTTCTCGACCGTGCCGCGGTTGACCCGGCTCCACATCTTGAGCGCGCGATGCCAGCCATGGACGCGTGCGGGATGCCGCTCGACAAAGCCGAAGTCTGGCCGCCAGATCAGCGAGCCGTAGCCGAAAAGCCAGAGATCCTCGTGTCCGCCCCATTCCTCGATCACGCGATCGAGCATCGGTTTGGGGTCGCGCAGGGGCCTGGGCAGAGGGTCCAGTCCAGGCGGGCCGGGGTCACCGGAGGGCGGGAGGCCGGCGCCTACAATTTGGCGGTCATGGTTCACCGCACCATTATTTACCGACCCCTTGACTACGGAGATCCCCCCATGTCCGCCACTGTCGATGACGAGAGCCAACAAAACTTCATCCTTGCCTTCCTCCTCGGCTTGATCGCTCTCGTGATCTTCTTCGTGATCGGCATCGTGCTGTATCACAAGAACCACGCGGCGGGCGCGCCAGTCCAGCCGGTGGTAGCGGCAGCGGCGCCAACCACCATTGCCGTCGTGACGGAGACCGTCACGGTCGTGATCCCCGACGGCGCGAGCATCCGTGTCGTGGGCGGTATCGTCAATTTCTACTTCGCCACCGCGAGCGCCGACCTGGCACCGGGGGCCGCCGAGGCGCTGGCTGCGGTGATCAAGGGCGTCGAGAGCGGCCGCAAGGCGGTGGTGTCGGGCTTCCATGACACCACCGGTGATGCCGCCGTCAACGAGCAACTCGCCAAGAAGCGCGCCGAAACGGTGCGCGATGTGCTGGTCGGACTCGGCGTTCCGACCGACAAGGTCGATCTGCAGAAGCCTGCTGTGCCCACCGGATCGGGCACCAACGCCGAAGCGCGCCGGGTCGAAGTCAAGCTGGTGGACTGATTCCACACTGCTTGCAAGAGTGAAAAAGCCCGGGCTGACCGGGCTTTTTCATTTCGACTTGCTACCATGCACTTCCAAGCCGCCTGCACATGGTGGCTTTCCGGTTGAGCGACCCATCCCATGACTACACACCCCACAGTCCGCGATGTCACCGAACGCATTCGCGAGCGCAGCCGTTCGCTGCGCAGCGCCTACCTCCAACGTCTGACCGAAACCCGCAACCGCGATCGAGGCTCCGACCGCATGGGCTGCGCCAATGTGGCGCACGCGGTGGCCGGTATTCCGGCCAACGACAAATTCAGGGTGGTGAGCGAGCGCGCGCCCAATATCGGCGTCGTCACGGCCTACAACGACATGCTCTCGGCCCACGCGCCGTACCAGGGCTATCCGGACATCGTCAAGCACGAGGCGCGGCGCCTCGGTGCCACCGCGCAAGTGGCCGGCGGCGTGCCGGCCATGTGCGACGGCGTCACGCAGGGGACGCCCGGGATGGAGCTGAGTCTTTTCAGCCGCGACGTCATTGCCATGAGCACCGCGGTATCTCTCACGCACGACATGTTCGACGCTGCCTTGCTGCTCGGCGTGTGCGACAAGATCGTGCCGGGGCTGCTCATCGGCGCGCTGCACTTCGGGCACTTGCCGACCGTCTTCATCCCCGCCGGGCCGATGCCTTCGGGCCTGTCGAACAGCGCCAAGTCCAAGGTGCGTGAGCAGGCGGCCCAGGGATTGGTGGGACGGCAGGGCCTGCTGGATGCCGAAATGCAGGCCTATCACGGCCAGGGCACCTGCACCTTCTATGGCACGGCGAACAGCAATCAGATGCTGCTCGAAGCCATGGGCCTGCATGTGCCCGGCACGGCCTTCATCCAGCCGGGCGATTCCATGCGCGAGGCGCTCACGCGCGAGGCGGTGCGCACCGTGCTGGGTCGCGCCGCCGACGCGGCCTTTGCCGTGCCGCCCATCGGCGAAATGGTCGACGAGCGCGTCATCGTGAACGCCATGGCCGCGCTCCTGGCGACGGGCGGCTCGACGAATCACCTGATCCACTGGGTCGCCGTCGCACGCGCCGCGGGCATCCTCATCGACTGGAACGACTTTTCCGAGCTGTCGGAAGTGGTGCCGTTGTTGACGCGGGTCTATCCCAACGGCAGCGCCGATGTCAACGAATTCCAGGTCGCGGGCGGTCCGGGCTTCGTGATTGGCGAACTGCTCGACGCCGGGCTGATGCATGAGGACGTGCTCACGGTGCGCGCGGGCGGTATTCGCGAGTTCGCGAACATTCCGAGCTTGATGGGTGCGCCCTCCGACGAACACGTACTCAAGTGGCACGCCGCCGCGCCATCGAAGAACGACTCCGTCGCTCGTCCGGTGTCGGCGCCCTTCAGCGCCACCGGCGGGCTGAAGCTGTTGAGCGGCAATCTCGGCCGCAGCGTGATCAAGGTCTCCTCGGTGCCGGACGATCGGCACGTGATCGAAGCGCCGGCCCGCGTGTTCGAGTCGCAGGCTGCGCTGCAACTGGCATTCAACGCCGGCGAGCTGGAACGCGATGTGGTCTGCGTGGTGCGCTGGCAGGGCCCGCAGGCCAATGGCATGCCCGAACTGCACAAGCTCACACCGCCGCTGTCGGTGCTGCAGGGCAAGGGCTTTCGCGTGGCGCTGGTCACCGACGGACGCATGAGCGGCGCGTCGGGCAAGGTGCCCGCCGCTATCCACGTGTCGCCCGAAGCTGCCGCTGGCGGGCCACTCGCCAAGGTGCGCGACGGCGACCTGATCCGTCTCGACTCCATCGCCGGCACGCTCACCGTGCTGCTGCCGGCTGACGAATGGGCTGCGCGCGAGACCGCGACGCTACCCGAAGAACTGCGCACCGCCAACGGTCACGGCCTCGGCCGAGACCTGTTTGCCGGCATGCGCCGCAACGCATTGACTGCCGAAGAAGGAGCCTGCACATGGCTGTGAAAGATTCAATCTCCGCGCTCGACGTGATGCGCGACGCTCCGGTCATCCCGGTCATCGTGCTGCACGACGTGAAGGACGCGGTGCCGCTGGCGCGCGCACTGGTCGCCGGCGGCATTCGCATGCTCGAGGTCACCCTGCGCACGCGCGAGGCACTCGAATGCATCGAGGCCATCGCCAAGGAAGTGCCAGAGGCCGTGGCGGGCGCCGGCACGATCCGTAGCGCCGCCGATGCACAGGCCTCGGCCTTGGCGGGCGCGAAGTTCGGCGTCAGTCCGGGCTATACGCGCGCCGTCGGCAAGGCATGCCATGACCTCGGCTTGCCGCTGTTGCCGGGCGTCGCGACGGGCAGCGAAATCATGATGGCCCAGGAAGACGGCCTGACCGAACTCAAGTTCTTTCCGGCGGTGCAGGCGGGTGGCCTCGCGATGCTCAAGGCCTGGCAAGGGCCGTTCGGCGATGTGAAGTTCTGCCCGACGGGCGGCATCCATGCCGGCAACGCGCACGAGTTCCTGGCGCTGTCCAACGTCGCCTGCGTGGGCGGTTCGTGGATCGTGCCGACCGACGCCATCGCCGCTGGCGATTGGGCACGCATCGAGGCGCTCGCGCGAGAGGCGAGCCAGCTCGCACGATGAGCGAGTTGCCCGACGGCAGCGACCTGAAGGTCATTGCCTTCGACGTCTTCGGCACGGTGGTCGACTGGTACTCCGGCATCGCCGCCGAGGCAGAACGCATCCTGCCCGGCGTCGACGGTGGCGCATTCGCGCTGGCCTGGCGCGCAGGCTACCAACCCGCGATGAAGGGCGTCATGGAGCGCCTGGCGGCGGGCGAGGGTGGCTTCACGCTGCTCGACGAACTGCACATGGGCATCCTTCAAGATGTGCTGCGCGACTTCGGGGTGAGCGACCTGGATTCGGCGCGCAAGCGCGAGCTCAACAAGGCATGGCACCGCCTGCCGGCCTGGCCCGATGCGGTCGCGGGACTGGCGCGGCTCAAGACCAAGTACGTCATCTGCACGTTGTCGAACGGCAACATCGGATTGCTGACCGAGATGGCGAAGCGGGCCGGTCTGCCGTGGGATTGCGTTCTCTCGGCAGAAGTATTCAAGGCCTACAAGCCCGATCCGCGCACTTATCTCGGAGTGGCGGCGGTGTTCGACGTGACGCCAGGTCAAGTGATGCTGGCGGCGGCCCATCATGACGATCTCGCAGCGGCGCGCACGTGTGGTTTGCGCACCGGCTACATCGAGCGCCCGAGCGAATTCGGGCCAGCGCGGCCGAAGGATGTGTCGCCGCATCCGGACAACACGCTGCATGCGCGCGACATCGGCGCGCTGGCCGATTTGCTGGGTTGCTGAATCGGGGCGCGTCTAGCGCAGGCCGCCTCCAGCTGCCCCTTCCGCACGCTGAATCAACTCGATCTTGTACCCATCCGGATCCGTCACGAAAGCAATCACGGTGGTGCCGCCCTTCACCGGCCCTGCCTCGCGCGTGACGTTGCCGCCCGCCGCCTTGATCTTGTCGCAGGCCGCGTAGGCATCAGGCACGCCCAGCGCGATGTGGCCGTAGGCCGTACCCATCTCGTAGCTTTCGGTGCCCCAGTTGTAGGTCAGCTCGATCTCGGCTTGCGCCGGATTGCCTTCGTAGCCGACGAAGGCGAGGCTGTACTTGTATTCGGGGTTTTCGGAGGTGCGAAGCAGTTGCATGCCCAGAACCTGGGTGTAGAAGGCTATCGAGCGCTGGAGATTGCCAACGCGCAGCATGGTGTGAAGAAGTCGCATGTCGTGGGGTCTTGAAAGTTTGTTGCCGCTGCCGATTGTCGGCTCACGCCCTGGCGGCGAGTGTCAGCAAGTGCGCATCATGCTTCTGGAGGAATTCCCGCAGGTGCTTCGGGTACTCCGGAACCACTGCATTGCGCACGCTGGGTCTCTCGGCCAGGGCCTGCCGCCATGCGCGCGCCTTGGGCATGGCGTCGAAGATGTGCGAATCGGCGATTTCGTCGAACACGTCGAAGTAGCGAAAGACCGGCGCGAAGACCGCATCGACCAGGCTGAAGCGGTCTCCGGCGAAATAGGGACCTTCGCCCAGCGCGGATTCGACGCGTTCGAACTTCGCGATCAGCGCCTGCCGCTTCTGCTCGAACACGTCCGGGTCGCGAGTGGTTTCATAGCCCCACAGGTCGGCGAGGATCGCAGAGCCAAACTCCATCCAGGCGCGATGTTCGGCGCGCGCAAGTGGGTCTTCGGGATGCAGCCGGACTCCCGCCTGCGTCTCTTCGAGGTATTCGCAGATCACGTTGCTCTCGAACAGGATCGTCTCCTTGCCGCCCGGCAGCGGCACCCTGAGAAGGGGAACCTTGCCCAGCGGCGAGATGGCGACGAACCAATCAGGCTTTTGCGAGAGATCGATCACCACGCGTTCGAAGGGCACGTTTTTCTCGAGCAACGCGATCGCGGCGCGTTGCACGTAGGGGCACAAGAGGTGGCTGACGAGGGTGAGTCTGGACATCGCGTTTCCTTTTCTCCGGGATGGAATCGGGGAAGTCGGAATTCTTGCGAACCTGGAAAACCTTATCCAAAAAAGCCCTCTCCGCCGCCGAGGCGCGCTAGGCGCGCGCGCTTGCAGTCCAGCGCGTGAGGTGTCCGTTGTGCATGACGCCGATGTGGTCGGCCATGGTGTGCGCCTCCGCCTCGTTGTGCGTCACCAGCACGGCAGTCTGGCCGGCGGTCTTGAGAATGTCGCGCACTTCGGCCGTGAGCCGTTCGCGAGTGGCCGCGTCGAGATTCGAAAAGGGTTCGTCGAGCAACAGCAGCGCGGGCTCGGGCGCGAGTGCGCGGGCCAGCGCAATGCGCTGCTGCTGGCCGCCCGAGAGTTCATGCGGATGGCGTTCTCCGGCATCGGCCAGTCCGACGAGCGCGAGCATGGCGGCGACGCGCTCCCGTTGCGCCGCGCGGCCCCATCGCTGCAGCCCGAAGGACACGTTCTGCGCGGCGGTGAGATGAGGGAACAGCGCGTACTCCTGGAACATCATCCCGACGCGCCGCCGTTCGGGCTGCAGGTGCGTCGCGACCGAAGACAGCACGCTGTCGCCCAGCCGGATCGTGCCGGCGCGAACCGGCTCGAACCCGGCGATGGCGCGCAGCACGGTGGTCTTGCCGCAACCGGAAGGGCCGAGCAGGCAGCCGATGGCGCCGGCAGCGAGCGACAGCGAAAAGCCGTCGACGACCGTGTGCAGGCCTCGCGCGCCTTCGTAGGCCAGGCGCACCTCATCGAGTTGAAGGGCTGCGCTCATCGGGCCGCCTCCGCTTGCACGCTCAGGCCATTGCGTGCGAGCAGCATGACCGGCAGCAGTCCGACGACGACGATCGCAAGCGCCGCGATAGCGCCTTCTTCATACGTGCCGCGCGCGGCTTCGGCGTAGAGCAGGGTCGCGAGCGTGTCGAAGTTCGCCGGTCGCAGGAGCAGGGTGGCGGGGAGTTCCTTCATTGCGTCGACGAAGACGAGCAACGCTGCCGCGGCGATGGCCGGCCGCAGCAGCGGCAAGTGCACGCGGCGCAGGGTGCCGCTCGCGGTCTCGCCCAGCAGGCGCGAGGCTTGTTCGAGCGCCGGAGGAATGCGTGCCAGTCCGGCCTCGATGCCGCCGACGGGCATCGCCAGGAAACGGATCGCACAGGCCACGACGAGCACGATGCCCGCACCCATCAAGGGCAGGCCTGGGTGGCCGATCAACGAACCGAGCGCGCCGTCGAAGGCGAGTGCCGGCGTCAGCAGGCCGATCGCGAGCACGGTGCCCGGCAGCGCGTAGCCCAGCACAGCGGCCCGCGCCTGCCAGCGAGCGCCGTTGCTTGTCGAGCCCTGGTTGCGGACCGCCCAGGCCACCACGAGCCCGGCCGCGACCGTGACCGCCGTGACGCCGGCGGCCAGCCCGATCGTGTTGCCCAGGCTCGCGACCAGCCCTGAAGAGATGCCACTACCCAGGCGCAGCCGCTTGGTCGTTTCCCAGACCAGATAGAGCGCGGGCGCGACGAATCCCAGCAACACGGGCAGCGTGGCCGCGGCAGTCGCCAGCCAGGCCGCCGCGCCGTGCAGCCGGCGCGGCTGGACCGCACGCATGCGTTGCGTCGAGCCGAAGCGCTGGTGCCGCCGGCCATTGCGTTCGAGCAGCACCAGCGCCACCACCACGAACAGCATCGCGCAGGCGATCTGCGCCGCGCCGGCCAGATCGGATCGCGTGATCCAGGTTGTGTAGACCGCGACGGTGAGCGTCTGGATGCCGAGAAATTCGGAGGCGCCGATGTCGTTGAGCGTCTCGAGCAGCGCAAGGCTCAGGCCCACGGCCAGCGCGGGCCGTGCCAACGGCAACGCAACACGGAAGAAGGCGCCGGAGCGGGTTGCGCCCAGCGTGCGGGCCGCTTCCATCAGGTGGGCGGGCTGGGTCATGAACATGGCACGCGCCGTCATGTAGACGTACGGATAGAGAACGAGACCCAGAACGCAGATCGCGCCGGGCATCGAGCGCAAGTCGGGCAGCCGGAACTGGCGCGGGCTGTCGAAGCCCAGCGCCCAACGGATCGCGCCCTGGACCGGGCCGATCGGGTGCAGCAGATCGAGGTAGGCGAAGGCGACGATATACGTCGGCATCGCCAGCGGAAGCAGCAGGGCCCAGTGCAGCACCTTGCGCCCCGGAAAGTCACAGGCCGTGACCAGCCAGGCGCAGCCTGTGCCGATGACGAGGACCAGCACGCCGACGCCGGCCAGCAACAGCGCCGTATTGAGCGCCGCCTGCGGAAGCACGTGCCGCGCGAGATGCGCCCAATGCGCCAGGCCGGAGCCGACGGCGAGCCACGCCAGGCTCAGGACGGGCGCAAGCACGCCCAGCGCAATGGCAACCGACGCGATCCGCCATGCGGCGCCGACAGATCGCAAATGCGTCACTGGTCGAATGCGACCTTGTCCACCAGCGCGCTGGCCTGCTTGCGGTATTTCGCGATCTCGGCCACCGGCAACGGGTCGACCTTCAGTTCTCCGATGCTGGACGAGATGATCGAATCGAGCGCCACGCCCTTGCGAACGGGGTATTCGTAGTTGGCTTCGGCGTAAAGCGCCTGCGCCGGCTCCGACACCAGGAATTCGAGCAGCTTGACCGCGTTGGCCCGTTGCGGCGCGTTCTTCGCGACCGCGGCGCCGCTGATGTTGACGTGCGTACCGCCGCTCTTTGCATTGGCGAAGGTCGGCTTGATCACCTTGATCGCGTCGCCCCATTTGCGCGCGTCGGAGCCTTCCTTGGAACTCTTCATCTGGCCTACGTAGTAGGAGTTCGCCAGGCCGACGTCGCAGATGCCGCCCAGGATGTCGCGCGCCACGTCTCGGTCGCCGCCCGTGGCCTTGCGCGCCAGATTGGCCTTGACGCCTCGCAGCCATTGCTCGGTCTTGGCTTCGCCGTCGTGCGCGATCATCGCGGAGACCAGCGCGGTGTTGTAGGGGTGCTGGCCTGCGCGGATGCAGACCTTGCCCTTGTACTTGGGGTTCGCGAGGTCTTCGTAGCGGAACGAGCTGAGCGGCATGCTCTTGTCGGCGTAAAGCACGCGCGCGCGCATCGACAGTGCGTACCACTGGCCGTCGGCGCCGCGCAGGTTGGACGGGACGGCCGCGTCCAGCGCCGCTGATTTCACCGGCTGAGTGACGCCGCCGTCGACGAGGTCCATCAGATTGCCGATGTCGACCGTCATCAGCACGTCGGCCGGCGAACGGGCGCCCTCGGCCTTGACGCGCTCCAGCAACCCGTCTTTCACGAACACGGTGTTGACCTTGACGCCGCTCTGCGCGCTGAACGCCGAGATCAGCGGCTGGATCAAGCCGGGCTCTCGCGTCGTGTAGAGGGTGAGTTCTTCGGCCGCGTGAGCGGGCGTGGCTGTAGCCAGCAAGGCGCCGGCGATGCAGCTCAGCGCACTGGCCGCACGGGCAGGCGCGCGAAGGCGTTGGATCATGAGGATTCTCCCGGGACAGTCAAATGGAAGGCATCGGTGCGGATTGCGCGCGCCGATGAGAATAATTATCACTGTCGCAGAAGCTGCCCCCGCCTTATCCACGTACAAGGCAGGGGCCATTGGTCGCAAACCCGCCTCAGCGGTTCGGCATCTCGAACACCAGACAGGTCGTCGTGGCATGTGCATACAAAGTGCCGTCGGCGCCCACCAGCCGTGCCTCGGCGGTGGCCAGTTGCCGTCCGCAATGGATCACCTTGCCTTCGGCGCGCACGCGTTGCACCTTGGGAGAGAGGCCCTTCACCAGATTCACACTCAGTTCGGCCGTCGTGTAGCCGCGTCCCACCGGCATCATGGTGTGGACGGCGCAGCCGAGCGCGGAATCGAGCAGGGTGGCAAACCAGCCGCCGTGGATCCCGCCCATCGGATTCAGGTGCTCCGCGCGCGGCGTGCCCTGGAACACCGCCTTGCCAAGATCGACTTCGACCAGTTGGAAGTGCAAGGTCTTGGCGATGGCTGCATAGGGAATCTCCGCTCGCAGCATCGCCTGCATCATTTCCAGCCCGGTCTTGCCGGCGATCTGCTCGGGCCGGGCGACGCCAGGGCCGGGCCCCGCGTTCAGACGTTCGTTGATGGCGTCTTCTTCAGCGATCCACGCGGCCAGTTGATCCGTCGATGTCATTCAATTCCCTTTAAGAGTTGCATATGCAATGATTGTAGCTACAATAATCGACATGGATGCTATCGCAAAGCCGCAAGGCTGTACCAACTTCCGGCTGCGGCGCCTGATGCGCCAGCTCGCCCGCCACTACGACGCGGAGGTCGCCAAGAGCGGGCTCAAGACGACGCAGTACTCGCTGCTGTCGCACGTCCTTCACCTGGGGCCGCTGCGGCCGGTGGATCTGGCGGAGGCCATGGGAATCGAGGCCTCGACGCTGACGCGCAACCTCAAGCCCGTGATCGCGGCGGGCTGGATCACGCAAAGCGAAGGTCCGGATGCGCGAAGCCGGCTGATCTCCATCACGGACGAGGGCCGCGAGAAGCGCGCGGAGGCGCAGCGCCACTGGCGCACCGCTCAGCAAAAGCTGAATGAAGTGCTGGGCGTCGAACGCGTCATCGCGCTGCACGCGCTGATCGACGAGAGCATGGAACTGCTGCACGCCACCGGCGATGCCGAACCTGGAGACTTCGATGAATGACAAGACCACCGCGGGCACTACGCCCGTTGCGCGGTACGCCGTGTGGCTGGTGCTGCTGGCTGCGGCCGGCACCTTCGCGCTGACCATGGGCGTGCGGCAGACGATGGGGCTTTTCCTTTCGTCGCTCAATACATCCACGGGACTCGGCATTGGCAGCATCAGCCTCGCGTTCGCGTTCGGGCAGTTGTGGTGGGGGCTGACGCAGCCTTTCGCAGGTGCGGTCGCCGACCGCATCGGCACGGGGCGTGTGATCTTCCTGGGCGTGCTGCTGGTGGCGCTCGGCACTTTCATCACGCCGCTGATGAGTTCGACGGCCGGGCTGATCTTCGCGATCGGCGTGCTGGCTGCAGGTGGCGCAGGCATGGCGGGCCCCTCCGTGCTGATGGCGGCCACCACGCGCCTCGTGCCCGCAAACAAGCGGGGCCTGGCCACCGGCGTGGTGAACGCAGGCGGCTCTTTCGGCCAGTTCGCCATGGCGCCCATCGCGATCGGCCTGATGGCCGCCGTCGGCTGGGCGAGCGCGATGCAATGGCTGGCCGTGTTGATCCTGCTGGCGCTGCCGGCGGTGTTCGTTCTCAAGGGCAATTCGAACCAGTTGGCAGCCCAGTCCGCGGCGGCCAGCGGCGCGAAGCCGCTCACGGCGCGCCAAGCTATCAGCCAGGCCGTCGGCACGCCGAGCTATCGCTACCTGAGCCTCGGATTTCTCGTGTGCGGCTTTCACGTCGCCTTCCTCGCAACGCACCTTCCCGGCGTGGTCGCAGCCTGCGGATTGCCCCCCGAGGTGGGCGGCTGGGCGCTCGGGATGATCGGCCTCTTCAACATCGTGGGCAGCCTCCTGATGGGTTGGGCCGTCGGCCGCTGGCGCATGAAGTCGCTGCTGGCGCTGGTGTACGCGACGCGCGGCATCGCGGTCCTGATCTTCCTGCTCGCACCGAAGACGCCGACCGTCATGCTGGTCTTCGCCGCAGTGATGGGCGTGACCTTCCTTTCGACCGTACCGCCGACCGCGGGACTCGTCGCCAAGATGTTCGGCCCCGCCAACATGGCGATGCTGTTCGGCATCGTGATGCTGGCTCACCAGATCGGCGGGTTCCTTGGCGCCTTCCTCGGCGGCTATGTGTTCCAGGCGACGGGCAGCTATGACATCGTCTGGTACATCGACATCGCGCTGGCTGCTGGTGCCGCACTGATCAATCTGCCGATTCGCGAATCGCGGCCGGCGCTGATGGCAAAGGCCGCGGCATGAACCGCGCCGTGGACCCGCGCACGCAGCGCCTGCTCGAAGCGCCGATCGTTCCGACGCTGCTGCGCCTCGCCGCCCCCAATGTGCTGGTGATGGTTGCCCAGGCTTCGGTCGGCCTGATCGAAACCTACTTCGTCGGCAAGCTGGGCACCGATGCATTGGCCGGCATGGCGCTGGTCTTCCCGATCGTCATGCTGATGCAGATGACCTCGGCGGGCGCCATGGGTGGGGGCATTGCGTCCTCCATAGCCCGCGCGCTCGGCGCACGCCGCCGCGACGACGCGGACTCGCTGGTGTTTCACGCGATCGCGATCGCCATCGGGTTCGGGCTGCTTTTCATGTTCGCGCTGCTCATCGGCGGGCGCTGGCTCTATGCGCTCATGGGCGGGACCGGAGCGTCGCTGGATGCGGCATTGACGTACTCGCATGTGGTCTTCGCCGGCGCCGTGCTGGTGTGGATCTTCAACTCGCTGGCAGCGGTCATTCGGGGCACGGGCAACATGGCAGTGCCGGCCAACGTGACCGTGGCAGGGGTGGTCGTTCTCGTTCCGCTGTCTCCGCTCCTGATCTTCGGCTGGGGTCCGATCCCGGGTCTCGGGATCGCGGGCGGAGCAGTGGCGTTGCTGGTCTACTACCTGGGCGGATCGATTGCGCTGTGGACCTACCTTCGGTCCGAGCGCAGCCTGCTGAAGCCGTCGTGGGCCAAGGCGCGTTTTCGCTGGCCGCTGTTCAGCGACATCCTGCGCATCGGCCTCGTGGGCTCCGTGTCCACGGTCGCGACCAATCTGTCGATCGGCATCGCGACGGCGCTGTCGGGTCATTTCGGTCCCGGCGCGATTGCGGGCTACGGCACTGCTTCGCGGCTCGAGTACCTGCTCGTCCCACTGGTGTTCGGATTGGGCGCGCCGCTGGTCGCGATGGTCGGCACCTGCATCGGCGCGGGCCAGAGAGAGCGCGCCTTGCGTGCCACATGGGCCGGTGCCGCCATTGCTTTCGCGCTCTCGGGCTCGATCGGCCTTGTTGCCGCGCTGTTCCCGCGGCCATGGCTGATGTTGTTCGGCAGCGATCCCGCAATGCTCGAAGCGGGTTCGCAGTACCTGCGCGCGGTGGGGCCGTTCTACGGTTTCTTCGGGCTCGGTTTGGTGCTGTACTTCGCGTCGCAGGGTGCGGGCCGATTGCTGTGGCCGGTCATGGGCAACATCGCCCGCCTGATCGTCGCCGGGCTCGGCGGCTGGCTCGCATTGCGCTGGGGCGGCGCGCTGGTGCATGTGTTTGTCATGCAAGGCGTGGCGCTGGTGGTGTATGGCGTCGTCATCGCTTCGGCCATCGCGGGCGGCGCCTGGTTCGGACGCGTCGGCTGGCCGCGCACGACATCCAGCTTGCTGCGCCGTTTTCAACCCTCCTGATCCAGTTCCAGACATCCGAAAGGTCACCATGAAAGTCAAAGACTCCGTCGTTTTCATCACCGGCGCCAACCGTGGGTTGGGCCTTGCCTTTGCGAAGGCCGCGGTCGCGGCCGGTGCGAGGAAGGTGTACGCGGCCGCGCGCGATCCGAAGAGCATCACGCTGGCCGGGGTGCATCCCATCGCGCTGGACGTCACGCGGCCCGAACAGGTGGAAGCGGCAGCCCGCGAGTGCGGTGACGTCACGCTGTTGATCAACAACGCGGGCATCTCGCGCGGCGTGAACCTGCTCGACACGGCGGATGCCTTCGAACTGGCGCGAGCCGAGTTCGAAACCAATTTCTTCGGCCCGTGGGCGGTGAGCCGGGCCTTCGCGCCGGCGCTGAAATCGAACGGCGGCGGCGCGATCGTGAATGTGCTGTCGATCCTGAGCTGGCTCAGCCTGCCGGGCGCGGCCACGTACAGCGCGTCGAAATCGGCAGCGTGGTCGTTGAGCAATGGATTGCGCAATGCATTGCGTGAACAGGGCACGCAGGTGCTCAGCCTGCACGTTGCGTTCATGGACACCGACATGACGAGCAAGGTGCCGGGTCCGAAGGCGTCGCCGGACGACGTGGTTGCGCAGACGCTGGCCGCGTTGGAAGCGGGGCAGTTCGAAGTGCTGGCCGATGCGTTGACGCGGCAGGTGAAACAGGGACTTTCGACTGACACGCCGCCGTACGCGGCGAGCTAATGCGCGTGTTGCGGGACTTTTCGGGGGTTTCCACGCATAGGGTTTGGGCGGAGCCTGTTTACAAATCGGAACACTTTTTCCCGGGCGTTCTGAACGCCCTTCCTCGAAAGGTTCCTGATGAAAAACGTGCGCGTGCTCTGCGCTGCGGGTCTGCTGGCGCTCGGCGCGGCCAATGCTGCAGCACAGATCCTGATCGGCCAGACCGCCGGAATGACCGGCTCGGTGGCTGCAAGCGTGAACGAGACCATTGGCGGCGCCAAGCTGGTCATCGATGCGGTCAACGCCCAGGGCGGCATTCACGGCGAGAAGATCGAAATCCTGCGCATGGATGACGCCTTCGACGTGAAGCGTGCGAGCGAGAATGCACGGGTGCTGATCGAGGAGAAGAAGGTGGTCGCGCTCTTCATGAGCCGCGGCACGCCGCATTCGCAGGCCATCATCCCCTGGCTCGACAAGTACGACGTGGCGCTCATCGGGCCCTCCACCGGCGCGATGGTGCTGCACAAGCCGGTACAGAAGAACGTGTTCAACGTGCGGTCCACCTACCAGCGCGAGGCCGAGAAGGCGGTGCAGCACCTGCTCACCATCGGCATGACGCGGATCGGCGTGGTCTACGTCACCGATTCCTTCGGCCAGGATGCCCTGGAAGGCGCGATGGCCGGCTTCAAGAAGGCGGGCGCCACGCCGGCGGCGCTGGCGCCGGCCGACCGCGAAAAGCCCGACTATGCATCGATCGTGCCGAAGCTCACCGCCGCCAACGCGCAGGCCGTGGTGTGGATCGGTTCGGGACTCGCGGTGGTCGACGGCGTGAAGGCGTTGCGCGCGGCCGGTTCCGCGGCGCAGGTCGTCACTTTGTCGAACAACGCTTCGTCGGGCTTCATCAAGCAACTGGGCGAAGCCAGCAGCAGCGTGATCGTGACGCAGGTGTTCCCCAACGAACGCTCGATCGGGCAGCCGATGGTCAAGGAGGCATTGAGCCTGGCGCGTGCCAAGGGCCAGAACGAACTCTCGCCCGCTGCGCTGGAAGGATTCGCCTCGGCCAAGGTGCTGGTCGAGGCCTTGCGCCGCGCGGGACCGAAGCCGACACGCGCAAGGGTCGTGGCGGCACTGGACACCATCCGCAACTACGACCTCGGCGGGCTCGAGGTCAGCTATTCGCCCACGGACCACTCGGGCATCGACTTCGCCGATCTCTCGATCATCAGCGACGGCAAGTTCAAGCGCTGAGGCCTACCGTCTCGCCGGCGCAGGCAACAAGCGCCGCAGCGCTGCGAAGAACAGGTCGGACTGCTCGCGCTCTCCCTGTATCTGCGCTGCCACGTGTGCGGCAAGCGCGGCATCGACCGGCACCAGCGGTCGGCCGGTCGATTGCGCGATCACCTGGTGAAGGCAAGCACGCTCGAGGTAGTAAAGATCGTCATACGCGTGCGCGATGCGCCCGCCGGCCACGATCACGCCATGGTTCGCCAGGAAGGCCACATCCTTGCCCGTCATGGCGTTCGCGATGCGCTCGCCTTCCCGGTCATCGAGCGCCAGGCCGTTGTAGTTGGCGTCGATCGCGATCCGGTTCATGAAGCGCATCGCGTTCTGGCTCAGGGTGGGGTCGAGCGCGCGGTCTGCCGTCAGCGTGAGCGCCGTGGCATAGGGCATGTGGCAATGCAGCACGACCGCATGGCCCGTGATGCGATGCACCGCGCCATGGATGAAAAGGGCAGTCGGCTCGACCCGGTGCCGGCCCGCGAGCACTTCTCCATGCACGTCGATCAGCACGATGTCGTCGGGGCCGATCTCGCTCCAGTGCAGGCCGCGCGGGTTGATCAGGTAGCGGTCTTGCGCGCCCGGCAATGCCACGCTGAAATGGTTGCACACGCCTTCTGACAACCCGTGGTGCGCGGCCGCGCGCAGCGCGAGCGCAAGGTCCTCGCGCAGGGTGCGGACGGCGGGGCTGGCGTAATCGGAGTCTGCGGGCATGGCGAATCGATCAAAGGTTGCGTGGACGAAAGCCGTGGTCAGGCGCGCAGCGTGCCGGCGAAAGCGGAGACAAAACGCAGTGCGTCCTCACGCACGTCATCTGCGGTCTTGCCGGGCTTGTACAGCGCCGATCCGATGCCGAATCCAGCGGAACCGGCTGCGCGCCATTCGTCCATGTTGTCGGGCGTGATACCGCCGACCGGCATCAGCGGCGTTCCCTTGGGCAGCACGGCCAACAGCGCCTTCACGACGGCGGGTGAAGCCAGTTCCGCCGGGAACAGCTTGAGCCCCGTGGCGCCCGCGGCCAGTGCACCGAAGGCCTCGGTCGGCGTCATGACGCCCGGCAGGCTCACGAGGCCGAGCCGCGCTGCTTCCGCGATCACCTCGGCATTGAAGTTCGGCGCGACGATGAGTTCGCCACCCGCGGCATGCACCTCGCGCACCTGCTGCGCGCTGAGGACCGTCCCCGCGCCAACCAGTGCATCCGGAAAGCGCTGGCGCATCAGCGCAATGCTGTCGAGCGGTTGCGGCGAATTGAGCGGCACTTCAAGCAGCAGGAAGCCGGCTTCGACGATCGCGTCGCCGACTGCCGGTGCCTCGGCCGGTGTCAGCCCGCGCAGGATCGCGACGAGCGGCAACTGGCGCATCGCGCCGGAGAATTTGTCGACGGGCGTGGTCATTGTTTTCTGTGGCTCGGTGAGTGGAGGGCGTGCAGGCCAGCCCAGGTGGCTTCGGCGCCCAGCGTCTTCGCCTGGGTGCCGGATGCCTGCAAGGCCAGCGTGTAGCGCTGGGTGAGCGAGGGTGTGCCGATCAGCACGACCTCGGCAGCAGCGTGGACCGATTGCGTCCTCAGTTCCTCACCGATCAGGATGCCGGAGAGATAGCTCGACAACTCGCGCGCAGGCATGCGGTCGAACAGCGAGAGCGTGCGTGCACCGAAGGCGTTGTGAAGAAGGCCCTGGCCGTTGTCGGACTGCGTCACGCCTTGCAGGAAGGCGGCTTCGTCCAGCGGCGCCGAGGTGTCGATGGTGCGCGAGAGGATCGAGTGCTGGCTCAGCACCGCATAGAACTCGCCGGTCATGAAGGTGCGGAAGCCCGTCACCATGCCCTTCTTCACGCGGGCCCACTTGTTGTGCGTGCCGGGCAACACGAACAGGCCGTCGTGGATGCCGGTCAGCGCCATCGCGCCGAAGATCTGGACCTCCTCGCCGCGCATCACGTCGGGCACGCCGTCGTGCGAGTCGCTCAAGCCCGGCACGATCGAGATGCGGCCGGGTTCGATCTCGAGGATCTTGTTTCGCACTTCGACCAGACCGGCAGGGCACGCGCAGTAGGGCGCCTCGACCCAGCCCTGCTTGCTGCCGGCCATGCCCGAGATCAGGCAGCGTGTGCCCTGAGGACGCATCCATTCGCCGAAGAGCGTTTCGAACACCTCGGTGAAGCCGCCGTGCTTCACGGTGAGGATGCCGCGCGAATGGCTCTGTTCTTCCTGCACCCGCCCATCGGCGTCGAGCAGCGCGCCGCGCAGCGAACTCGTGCCCCAATCGACGGCAACCAGGCGGGCGTGGCTCATGTCAGCTGGCTCTCGGCTTGTATGCGGTCACGTCGATCTCGACCTTCGCGTCGATCATGAGGCGCGACTCGACGGTCGAGCGTGCAGGACGGTGGTCGCCCAGGCATTCCATGTAGACCCGGTTGAAGCTGCCGAAGTCGCGTGCGTCGTTGAGCCACACGCTGACCTTGGCGATGTCCGCCAGCGTGCAGTCGGCCAGGGCCAGCGCCTGCTCGATGCGCTTGAACACCTGGCGCGTCTGCGCCTCGATGCCGCCGACGATGACCTGGCCCTGATCGTCAGTCGGGACCTGCCCGGAAACAAAAACGAAATCGCCCGCGCGGGTGGCGGGCGAGAGGGGGCGTGCCTGCCGATCGGAGGCAATCGGCGACTGGCCGAGCATTTCAACTTTGGACATGGTGATGAATGTGTAATGAAATTACATGAAATGGCAGGGTAAACCCCTGTTTGACATGGTAAATCGCGAGAAATACGATCGGCGATGTAATTTTATTACTCATGGAGCCGCGATGCAAACAACCGCCATCACTTTACCGACATCTGGTTTTTCTCAACTGAACCCGGTGCGCGCATCGCGATGGCGAATCGTCGCCGGTGCGCTCGCTACAACCGTCGCGTTCGGCCTGTTGCCTTCGGCCGCAGTCGCCGAACCTGCCAAGGGCGGCGCCGCCAATCTGGCGATGGTCGGCGAGCCGCAGGGCCTGGACCCGATGATCAGCACCGCGGACCTGGTCGGCACGATCATGCAGCACGTCTACGAACCGCTTTACACCTTCGATGCCAACTGGAACGTGGCACCGATGCTGGCGGAGGCCATGCCGGTGGTCTCCAAGGACGGCCTGACCTACGCCATCGCGATCCGCAAGGGCGTCAAGCTCCACAACGGCCGGGACCTGAATGCCGATGACGTCGTGGCTTCGCTGCAGCGCTGGATGGAACTCTCGCCGCGCGGCAAGTCCGTGGGCAAGGAAGTCGCGTCGCTCACGGCCAAGGGCCCGCAGAGCGTCGAGCTCAAGCTCAAGAACCCCTATGCGCCGCTGCTCGCCCAACTGGCGCTGCCCAGTGGCATGGCCGCGATCATGGCCAAGGAGAGCATCGCGCCGCAACTGAAGGAATTCATCGGCACCGGCCCCTACAAGTTCAAGGAACGCCGCCCGGACCAGTTCACCGTGCTCGTGCGCCATGACGGCTACACCGCGCGCAAGGAGGCGCCGAGCGGCTATGCCGGCCGCCGCGAAGCCTTGCTCGACGAGCTGCGCTTCGTGCCCGTGCCCAATGCGAACACGCGCGTCGAAGGTTCGCTGTCGGGGCAGTTCCAGTACGCGGACCTGCTCCCGGTCGAGGCGGTGGGCCGCATCGAGAAGGGCGCGCCGGCCGTGGTGCCGATCGTGACCAAGAATTTCGGCTTCCCCTACATCGTGTTCAACACCAAGGAGGGCGTCCTGGCATCGCAGCCGCTGCGCCGCGCGGTGCAGACCGCCGTGGGGCAGGGCGAACTGATGGCCGCCGGCTTCGGCGACAACCGCTTCTTCGTGGTCGAGCCCAACTTCTTCCCGAAGGGCACGCCCTACTATTCGGCTGCCGGCACGAACGCCTACAACACCCGCAATCCGCAGACGGCCAAGGATCTCGCGGCCAAGGCCGGCTACAACGGCCAGCCGGTGCGCATCATGGCGAGCCGCCAGTACGAGTTCCACTACAACATGGCGCTCGTGATGTCGGAGCAACTCAAGAAGGCCGGCTTCAAGACCGATTTGCAGGTGGTCGACTGGGCCACGCTGGTGCAGCGCCGCAACGACGCCAAGCTGTGGGATGTCTACTTCACGCATTCGGGCCTCTTCCCCGAGCCGATGCTCTCGCCGCCGCAACTGGGCGACGGCGCGCCGGGCTGGTGGGAAACGCCGGCCAAGAAGGCGACGCTCACCGCTTTCAACCAGGAGACCGATGGCGCCAAGCGCGGCGCACTGTGGGGCCAGGTGCAGCAGACCGTGTATGACGAAGTGCCCTTCATCGAAGTCGGCAAGTTCAACAGCCTGTCCGCCCGATCGGCCAAGCTGGAGGGCTACACGCCCGCGATCTGGCCGTTCTTCTGGAACACCGGCCTCGCCAAGTAAACCCTGCGAACTCTTCCCATGCTGCGTTTCTTGCTCACCCGCCTGGCGGGGGCGGTGGTGGTGCTCGCCATCGTCGCGGTGCTGGTCTTCGCGCTGACGCGCCTGGCTTCGGGCGACCCGGTCGCCCTGCTGCTCGGCGACCAGGCGACCACCGAGGACATCGCCCAGGCCCGTATCCAGTACGGACTCGACAAGCCCTTGCCGACGCAGTTCGTGCTGTGGGTGGGCGAACTGCTTCAGGGCAACCTGGGCCAGTCGCTGTTTCTCCAGCGCCCGGTGGCTCAGGCGTTGATGGAACGCGCGGAGCCGACGATGTTCCTCGCGCTGTTCGCTGTCAGCATCGCTGCGCTGATCGGCATTCCCGCCGGCATGGCGGCTGCCATCTGGCGAGGCAGCGCGGCCGACCAGGCCGTGAGTGGCGTGGCGATGCTCGGCGCCAGCATTCCGAGCTTCTGGCTCGGCCTGATCCTGATCCAGTTCTTCGCGGTCAAGCTGGGGTGGTTTCCGACCTCGGGCTATGGGGACCCCAGCGCTTCGCTGCATGAGCGGCTGCACCACTTGCTGCTGCCCGCGCTGGTGCTGGGCCTGCTGAACTCGGCGCTCATCATCCGCTTCACGCGCGCCTCGATGCTCGACATCCTCGGCGAGGACTACGTGCGCACCGCGCGCGCCAAGGGCTTGCCGGAGCGCGTGATCATGGTCAAGCACGTGCTGCGCAATGCGCTGGTGCCCATCGTCACCGTGCTGGGCCTCACGCTCGCGCTGATGATCGGCGGCACGGTGGTGACGGAAACCGTCTTCAACCTGCCTGGCGTCGGCAATCTCGTGGTGCGTGCAGTGCTGAGGCGCGACTACCCGGTGATCCAGGGCACGCTCCTGGTGATCGCCGCGATCTACGTGTTCATCAATCTCGGCGTCGACTTCATCTACACGCTGGTCGATCCGCGCATCCGGCTGGAGTCCAAATGAAAGCGGCCATCTTCTCCCTTTTCGGTGGTGCAATGCCGATCGCGCGTCGCCTTTTCTCGCGCAAGGTCGTGCTGGCCGCGGCGCTGGTGTTGCTGCTCGTGGTGGGCGTGGCGGTGATCTATCCGTGGATCTCGGATGCCGACCCGGGCGCCATCGAGATCGGCAACCGTCTGCACGCGCCATCCTGGGTCCATTGGGCCGGCACCGACGAGCTCGGCCGCGATGTCATGCTGCGCATCGTGCACGGCGCGCGCTACTCGTTGCTGATCGGCTTTGTCACCGCCGCGGGCGCCGTGCTCCTGGGCACGCTGATGGGCATGCTGGCCGGCTTCTTCCGCCGGCTCGACGCGCCGATGATGCGCGTGGTCGACGCGATGATGTCCTTCCCCGACATTCTGCTCGGCATCGCGCTGGTGTCGATCCTCGGCGTGTCGCTGTGGAACGTCATGCTCGCGCTGGTCATCGTCTACACGCCGCGCGTCGCACGCGTGGTGCGCGCCACCACGCTCGTCCTGCGCGAGTTGCTCTTCGTCGATGCGGCGCGCGCGCTCGGTGTGCGAACGCCGAGCATCCTGCGCAAGCACATCCTGCCGAACCTGATGTCGCCGATCCTCGTGCAAGTGACCTTCATCTTCGCGTACGCGATCCTGGCCGAGGCCGGGTTGTCGTTCCTGGGTGTCGGCGTGCCGCCCGACATTCCGACCTGGGGAACCATGATCGCCGGCAGCCTCGAGTACGCCGACAAGGCTTTCTGGACGATCTTCTGCCCAGGCCTCGCCATCGTGCTGACCGCGCTCTCTCTGCAGATGCTCGGCGATGGCGTGCGTGACCTGCTCGATCCCAAGCTGAGGAAGGCCGCATGAACACCCACACCCTTACGATCCCGCGCCTGGAGGTGCAAGGGCTGTCCACGTCCTTCGCCACCGAGGCAGGCCGCATCCAGAGCGTGGCCGACGTGTCCTTCGCGATCCGGCCCGGCGAAACGCTGGCGCTGGTGGGCGAATCGGGGTCGGGCAAATCCGTCACCAGCCTGACGCTGATGGGCCTGCACGCGAAGACTTCGCACGCGCAGGTGCAGGGAGAGGCGTGGTTCGTGCGTCGCGACGGCCGCCGGGTGAACCTGCTCGAAATGCCCGAGGCCGAGAAGCGCGCACTGCGCGGCAACGAGTTGGGCATGATCTTCCAGGAGCCCATGACCAGCCTCAACCCGGTGCTCACCATCGGCGAGCAGATTGCGGAGTCGGTGCGCCTGCATCTCAAGATGGATCGCAAGGCGGCATTCGCACATGCGCAGCGCATGCTGGAACTGGTGGAAATCCCGGCCGCCGCCCAGCGGGTCCATGAATATCCGCATCAGCTTTCCGGCGGCATGCGGCAGCGCGTGATGATTGCGCTGGCGATGGCATGCAACCCGACGCTGCTGATCGCCGACGAGCCGACCACCGCGCTCGACGTCACGATCCAGGCGCAGATTCTCGCGCTGATGGGCCGGCTGCAGAAGGAAACCGGCATGAGCATGCTGTTCGTCACGCACAACCTCGGCGTGGTGGCGCAGTATGCGGATGCCGTCGCCGTGATGTATGCGGGGCGCATCGTGGAGTCGGCGCGCGTGCACGATCTTTTTGCGCGGCCGGACCATCCGTACACGCGCGGCCTGCTGGCCTGCCTGCCGGGCGTGGCGCGACGTCGTGGTGCGCCCGCCGCCATGGCCGGCAAGCGGCCGCAACTGGTGGCGATTCCAGGCCAGGTTTCGAGCCCGCTCGCGCCGCCTCCGGGCTGCGCCTTCGCGCCACGTTGTTCGTTTCGCCGGGAGGTTTGCGATTCGCGGATGCCGTTGCTCGAATCGGCAGGCGGCCAGCGCATGGTGCGCTGCATCGGATACATCGAGGAGCAGGCGGCATGACGACTTCGACGCTGGCGAGCGACAACCTGCTCGAGATTCGCAACCTGCGCAAGCACTTCGGCAAGGGCAAGCATCCCGTGCGCGCGGTGGACGACGTGAGCTTCACCATCCGCAAGGGCGAGACGTTGGGCCTGGTCGGCGAATCGGGCTCGGGCAAGAGCACCATCGGCCGTCTGCTCACGCGGCTGGTCGACCCCACCGATGGTCAGATGCTGTATCGGCCGCACGGCACGGATGCAGCACCGCAGGATCTGGCGGGGCTGTCGCAATCGCAGTTCCGGCCGCTGCGCTCCAAGGTCCAGATCATTTTCCAGGACCCGTACGCCAGCCTGAATCCGCGCATGCGGATTCGCGACGTGCTGGCCGAAGCGCTCGACACCCATGGTCTGGCCAAGGGCGCGGCCCGCAAACCGCGCATCGAGCAGTTGCTGCAGCAGGTCGGCCTGCGCCCCGAACATGCGGATCGGTTTCCGCACGAGTTCTCGGGTGGACAGCGCCAGCGCATCGGCATCGCGCGTGCGCTGGCGGTGGAGCCGCAGTTCATCGTGGCCGATGAGCCGTTGTCGGCGCTGGACGTGTCGATCCAGGCGCAGGTCGTCAACCTGCTGGGAGAACTGAAGGAACAACTGGGCCTCACGCTGCTGTTCATCTCGCACGACCTCGACGTCGTGGAGTACCTGTGTGACCGCGTCGTGGTGCTGTACCTCGGCCGCGTGATGGAGGTCGCGCCGACCCATTCGCTCTACGCCCATCCGCAGCATCCGTACACCCGCGCGCTGCTGGCGGCGGCGCCCATTCCCGACCCGGCGCAGCGGCGCGTCGTGCCGCTGCTGCAGGGCGACGTGCCCAGTCCTGCAAACCCGCCTTCGGGTTGCGTCTTTCGGACGCGCTGCCCGCTCGCGGAGGACCGCTGCGCCAGTGCCGACATGCAACTTCGCGAAGTTCGGCCTGGACACTGGCATGCCTGCTGGCGTAACGACCTTTGATCTTTGCGCGGCCGTGGCCCATCATCAAGAACATCCAACAGAGGGATACACATGACAGAAGAGTTCATCCTGGACCATCGCAGCAAGAGCTATCCGCTCGAGGCCGCACCATGCCGCGCTGCCGACATCGGCCAGAAGGGATGGAACGTGCTGGCCGACGACCTGTCGTATCCGCTCGCCGTCATCCGCCGCTCGGCGCTCGCTCACAACATTGCGTGGATGCAGGCCTACGCGCGCCGCAAGGGCGTGACGCTGGCGCCGCACGGCAAGACCACCATGTCACCTGAACTCTTCGCGCAGCAGTTGGCCGGCGGTGCATGGGGCCTGACCTTCGCGACCATCTATCAACTTGCTGTCGGCGTGGAGGCGGGCGCAAGGCGCGCGATCATCGCCAACCAGGTCGTGTGCGACGCTGACCTCGACGGACTGGACATGCTGCTCGCCGGGCACAACGACCTGCGCGTCTGGTTCCTGGTCGACTCGCTTGAGCAACTGGCGCTGATCGAGGACTGGGCGCAGCGCCGTCAGTGCAGGCGCTGCTTCGACGTGCTGATCGAGATCGGCATTCCCGGCCAACGCACCGGCTGCCGCACGCTGGAAGAGGCGCTCACGCTGGCCGCTTCCATCTCGCGCTCGAACGTGGTGCAACTCGGCGGCATCGAATGCTACGAAGGCGGTCTCGCTCGCTGCGACAGTGAGCATGACGCGCGCGAGGTCACTGCGCTTGTCAACCGCGTGCTCGAGACTGCGCGTGCCTGCGATGCGGAGAACCTCTTCTGTGACGACACCGTGATGTTGACGGCCGGCGGCTCGGCGGTGTTCGACCTCGTCGTGCCGCTGCTTCGCGCGCAGGGTCTCTCGCGGCCCGTGCAGGGCGTGCTGCGTTCGGGCTGCTACATCACGCACGACAACGGCAACTACGCGCGCTTCCTGAAGCAGGTCGAGCAGCGGGAGGGGCTGGATGAATCCCTGCGCGCCGCGCTTGAAGTCTGGGCGATGGTGCAGTCGGTCCCTGAGCCAGGCCTGGCGCTGTTGACCTGCGGTCGCCGCGACATTTCCTATGATCTCGAAATGCCGATTCCGATGCGCCACGCGCCGCGCGGAGGGCGCACGGCCGTCGAGGTGCCTGCCGACTGGACGATCAGCGCGCTCAACGACCAGCATGCGTATCTGCGGTTCGACCCGAACGGCCCGGTGCCGCAGGTCGGCGACCGCGTCGCGCTGGGCATCTCGCACCCTTGCACCACCTTCGACAAGTGGCGCTGGCTCGCGCTCGTCGAGGATGACGGGGCCGTGACCGGCGCCATCAGCACGCGCTTCTAGGGCTTTCGATGAACGACTCCGCAGCCCATCTCCTGCAGCGCCTGCGTGAGCGCATGCCCGAACTGCCAGCCGCGCAGCGCAGCGTCGTGCAATGCGTGCTCGAAGACCCTCGCGCCGCCGTCGCCGCCACGGTGGAGCAACTGGCGCAGCAAGCCGGCGTCTCGATGCCGACCATCGTGCGGACCTGTCGCAGCTTCGGCTTCGAGTCGGTGCGCGAATTCATGCTGGCGCTGGCGCAGGATCTCGCGGTCACGGGCTCGTACCTGCACCGCAGCGTGCTGGCGGAAGACAGCGCGGGCGACGTCGCCAGCAAGATCATCCATGCGGCGGTATCGTCGCTGACCGAACTGGGCCGGCGTATCGACGTCGCCGTGCTCGATGAAGTCGCGAACCGGCTGGCCGCTGCCAGGCGCATCGATTGCTATTCGGTGGGTGCGGCATCCACCTTCATGGCGAGCGAACTGCAAAGCCGCTTGTTCAGGCTCGGGTGCACGTCCAATGCCATCTTCGACGCCCACCAGCAACTGGTCTCGGCCAGCACGCTGGGGCCCGACGGGGTGGCTTTCGTCATCTCGCACGTGGGGCGCATGCCCTACACGCTGGAGGCGGCGCGCTTTGCCCGATCGCAAGGTGCCACCGTGGTGGCGCTGACGCAGCCCGATACGCAACTGGCCGAGATGGCGGATCTCGTGCTTGCGGTGTCGGTGCCGCAAGACGCGGTGATGCGCGTCGGCACCGAGGCGTATCTTGCGCACCTCGTGGTGATCGAGATCCTGATGGTGCGGCTCGCCCAGAAGCTCGGCCCGGTCGCCACGCGCGGTCTGCAGCAGTTCAAGCAACTGCTGCACAAGCACGGCTTCGACAGCGCCGAGTACTCAGGCGCCACGGAGACCAACGACGAGAGGCCATGACGATGCAAGACACCCAGCCCACGCTGCTCAAGGGCGGCCAGATCGTCGACGGCAGCGACAGCCCGGGGTGGCTCGGTGACGTGCTGCTGGTCGGCGAGCGCATTGCGTCCGTGGCCGCACCCGGTGCGACGCCGCCCGAATTGCTGGCGTCCCTTCGCGATCGCGGCCCCGCGCTGGAAGTCGATTGCACTGGCCTGGTGATTGCACCCGGTTTCATCGACGTGCACACGCACGACGACGCTGCGGCCATCGAGAAGGCCGACATGCTGCCCAAGCTGTCGCAGGGCGTCACCACGGTGATCGTCGGCAACTGCGGCATCTCGCTCGCACCCGTCGTGACCGATTCGCCCGCGGCGCCGCTCTCGCTGCTGGGCCGCGGGCAGTTTCGCCATGCCACGATGCGCGCCTATGCCGACGCGGTGAATGCGGCCCGGCCTGGCGTCAATGTCGCGGCGCTGCTAGGGCACACCGCGCTGCGCATGCGCCACATGCCCGCGCTGGATCGCGCCGCCAACGAAGCCGAGCGCACTGCGATGGCAGCCGACATGCAGGAAGCCATGGATGCGGGCGCGCTTGGCCTGTCTTCAGGTGTGTTCTACGAGGAAGCCTATGCGGCCGACGTCGACGAACTTGTCGCGGTGGCCAGCGTTGCCGCGCGCAATGGCGGTGTGTATGCGACTCACATTCGAGACGAACTGGCCGGCATCCTTCCGGCCCTTCAGGAAGCCGCGCTGACCGCTCGGCAGTCCGGCCTGCCGCTCGTCATCTCGCACCACAAGTGCGCAGGCCCGGACAACTGGGGCCGCACACGCGAGACTCTGCCCCTGATCGAAGAGCTGGCGCGCGGCCAGGAGATCGGCATGGACGTGTACCCCTACACCGCCGGCTCCACGGTGCTGCGCGAGGATCTTGTGGACGGCATCATCGACATCCTCATCACCGGCAGCCAGCCGCATCCCGAGGTTGGCGGGCGCTACCTCGCGGACATCGCGGCGGAGTGGGGTGTGTCACAGAAGGAAGCCGCTGTGCGCCTGAAACCCGGGAACGCCTGTTACTTCCAGATGCGCGAGGACGACGTGCAGCGCGTGATGACGCACCCGCTCTCGATGATCGGCTCCGATGGCCTGCCGCACGATGAGCGGCCGCACCCGCGCCTGTGGGGCGCCTTTCCGCGCGTGCTTGCCAGCTACTGGCGCGAGAAGGGCTTGCTGCGGCTGGAACAAGCGATCCACAAGATGACGGGCATGTCTGCGGCGCGCTTCCGCATCGGAGAGCGAGGACTGATCAAGGCCGGCTACATGGCCGACGTGGTGCTGTTCGATCCGCTGCGCGTGAAGGACGGTGCGACCTTCGAACAGCCGCGCGAGTTGAGCGTAGGCATCGAGCGCGTGTGGGTCAACGGTGTGTTGAGCTACACCGCCAGGGACCGCGCAACAGGTGCGCGCGCGGGTCGCTTCGTGGAGCGCGCGAGGGCGCGGGCGCCGCAAGGCTGATTGCGCGGCGCGCGAAAGCGCACCCCTATCGCCATGACCTGACCATCAGGGTTTGTCCTGCCGGGCATCGAATTCAATCATCATATGATTTGAATCGACGGCGCTGCAGACTGGCGTTGTCGAGAGACGATTCGACCTCGAAGCCGGTTTAGCAGGAGACATTTCCATGCCCCATTCGATGAACGCAAGGCGCCGGCGCATGCTGCAGGGCCTGGGTGCCGCGGCGATGCTGCCCGTGGCTTTCTCGGTGAGAGCCAACGACTTCCCGACCAAGCCCGTGGAACTCGTGGTGCCGGCGTCCGCCGGTGGTGGCACCGATGCGCTTGCACGCGCCTTCTCGGAAGCCGTCAAGAAGCACTTCCCGCAGCCCATGGTCGTGAACGACAAGCCGGGCGCCAGCGGCGTGGTGGGCATGAGCGATGTGCTCAACGGCAAGCCCGACGGCTACAAGGTGAGCGTCGTGATCGCGGAGCTCGTGATTCTTCCGCACCTCGGTCTTTCGAAGTTCACCTACGCGGACTTCCAACCCGTTGCGCGGCTCAATGCCGACCCATCCGCCATCACGGTGCGCACCGAGGCGCCTTGGAACACCATCGAGGAGTTCCTGGCCGCGGCCAAGGCGAAGCCCGGTGAAATGAAGGTCGGCAATTCCGGCAACGGTTCGATCTGGCATCTCGCTGCTGCGGGCCTCGAAGACAAGACCGGCGTCAAGTTCAATCATGTGCCTTACCAAGGCGCGGCGCCCGGCGTGGTGGCGCTCCTCGGCGGCCACATCGATGCGGTCGCGGTGAGCCCTGGCGAAGTGGCGGCGCACGTACAGGGCGGCAAGCTCAAGATGCTCGCGGTCATGGCCGACCAGCGTCTGAAGGCCTTCGACAAGGTTCCGACCTTGAAGGAGCGCAACATCGACCTGTCGATCGGCACCTGGCGCGGCCTGGCCGTGCACAAGGCCACGCCGCCCGAGATCGTGACCACGCTGCGCACGGCAGCGCGCAAGGCGGCCGAGGAGCCCATGCTTCGCGAACAGCTCGAAAAGCTCAACCTCGGCTTCGCGTACCTCGATGCCGAAGCCTTCGGGCAGGCAATGCAGCGCGATCACGAATACTTCAAGCAGCTCGTGCAGAAGCTGGGGATCAAGGCATGACCGAAGCCAATACCTCCGCACGGCCGGAGCTGCTGGTCGTCGCCCCGCTGATGCCCTTTCTCATGGAAGCGCTGCGCCGCGAATACACCATCCATGACCGCATCCACGCGAGCGACCCCGCCGCGTTCGCCGGCGTCGCACCGCGCATCCGCGGCGTGGTTGCCAATGGTGAAGCCAAGGTGCCGCGCGAGCTGATCGCGCAGTTGCCGGCGCTCGAGGTGATCTCGGTGTTCGGCGTGGGCTACGACGGTGTCGACGTCGCCGCTGCGCACGAACGTGGCGTGCCCGTGACCAATACGCCCGAAGTGCTCAACGACGACGTGGCGGATCTCGCGATCGGACTGATGCTCGCCGTGGCGCGTCGCATTCCGCAGGCAGATCGCTTCGTGCGTTCGAACGAGTGGCCGAACGGACCGATTGCGCTGAGCCGCAAGGTCACGGGTGGCCGACTCGGTGTGGTGGGCATAGGCCGCATCGGCCAGGCGATCGCCGATCGCGCTGCTGCATTCAAGATGGAAATTGCCTACACGGCACGCTCCCCGCGCGCGAATCTCAACTACACGTACTACCCCGATGCGGCGTCGCTGGCGGCTGCGGTCGACTTCCTGATCGTGATCACCCCCGGCGGCGCGGGCACGCGCGGGATGATCGACGCCCGCGTGCTCAAGGCCCTCGGCCCCGATGGCTATCTCATCAACGTGGCGCGAGGCAGCGTCGTGGATCAACCGGCGCTGATCGATGCGCTGCGCGACGGCGTCATCGCAGGTGCCGGACTCGACGTGTTCGTCAACGAGCCCAACGTGCCCGAGGAGTTGCGCGCCATGCCCAACGTGGTTCTGACGCCGCATATCGGCAGCGGCACGAAGCAGACGCGCGAAGCGATGGGGCAGTTGACCTTCGACAATCTGAGAGCGCACTTTGCGGGCAAGCCCCTGCTCACGCCAGTGGACGCCTGAAGGCGCCGATGACGAAAAACATCCACGGCCGAACGCTCGACCTGCTGGGCGAAGCGATCGTGTCGCACCGCTATGCAATCGGTGCGCCGATGCCGGCCGAGCCTCTGCTTTGCGAGGAGTTCGGTGTCAGCCGGACCGTGGTGCGCGAGGCCGTGAAGTCGCTGGTGGCCAAGGGGTTGATCGTCACCGGCCCCAAGGTCGGCACCCGCGTGCTGCCGGATGACCAGTGGAACTGGTTCGACCCTGATGTCATCACCTGGCAGGCGCGAGCCGGCCTGACGCCCGAGTTCCTGCGCGACCTGCAGGATTTGCGTCGCGCGGTCGAGCCGGCAGCCGTGCGACTGGCCGCCGAACGGGCGACGGTGGAAGACATCGAGGAGATCGAAGCGGCCTATGCCGGCATGAAGCACGCCGTGGAGTTCGGCGGCGACTATGTCACTTTCGACCTGCGCTTTCATCACGGCCTGCTGCGCGCCGCGCGCAATCGCATGCTGGCGCAGATGAGCAAGGCACTGCACGCCTTGCTGCGAACGAGCTTCGAGATTTCCACCGTCAAGAAAGACGGCCCTGCGCAGTCGCTGCCCATGCATCGGGCCGTGCTCGATGCTGTGATCGCGCACAACCCGGCGCGAGCGGAGCGGGCCATCATCAAGCTCATCGACGGCGCGCGCGAGGACATCGAGGAGGTGATCGGTTCGCGCCGCCGCCTGCCGCGCCTGAGCCGTCCGCCACCGCCGCTCAAGGCCGCCTGAATTCGCCCGAGGCGGTCCACGCATTCACATTCCCAACCCTCTGCTCGTTCATCGAGCCATCCCGTTGCAAAAAAAAGGAGACAGAAGCATGAAACTCAAAGCACTCGTGATACCGACGTTGATGGCCCTGGGCCTCGCCGTCGCCGGCCAGGCATCGGCACAGGAGAAGCTCACCGTCTGGTGGGTCAAGGGCTTCTACAAGGCGGAGGACGAGGCCTTGTTCGCCGCCATCAAGAAGTTCGAGGAGAAGCACAAGGGTGTCAAGGTCGAACTGTCGCAATACCCGGTGCAGGACATGATTCCGAAGACGGTCTCCGCGCTCGATTCGGGCAGCCCTCCCGACGTCGCCTATGCCGACGTCTACGACTTCCAGGTCACGGGCAAGTGGGCCTTCGACGGCAAGCTGGAAGACATCAGCAGCGTGATCGGGCCGATGCAGGCGCGCTTCGCGCCGAACACGGTCGAGACCACTTTCCTCTACAACGACCAGACGAAGTCGAAGGCCTACTACGCCTTCCCGATCAAGCAGCAGACGATGCACATCAACTACTGGCTCGATATGCTGGCCGAGGCGGGCTTCAAGGAGTCGGACATTCCGACCACCTGGAAGGACTACTGGTCGTTCTGGTGCGAGAAGGCGCAGCCCGCCAGCCGGCAGAAGAGCGGCAAGCGCACCTTCGGCATGGGCATGCCAATGGGCGTGGATTCGAGCGATTCGTTCTACTCCTTCCTCACCTTCGCGGATGCGTACAACGTGAAGATGGTCAACGACAGCGGCAAGCTGCTGGTCGACGATCCCTCGGTGCGCGCAGGGCTGATCAGCGCCATGACCGACTACGTGACGCCTTACCAGAAGGGCTGCACGCCGCCGTCTTCCACAAGCTGGAAGGATCCGGACAACAACGTCGCCTTCCACAACAAGACGACCCTGATGACGCACAACGCGACCATCTCGCTGCCGGCCAAGTGGCTCGACGATTCGAACAACCAATCGCTCACCCCTGAGCAGCGCGAGGAAGCCAAGAAGAACTACTTCGAGCGCATCCGCACGGCGGGCTTTCCGTCCAAGCCTGACGGCAGCAAGATGGTCTACCGCACGGCCGTGAAGACCGGCGTGGTGTTCAAGGACGGCAAGAACAAGCAACGCGCCAAGGAGTTCGTGACCTTCCTGATGCAGGAAGAAAACCTCACGCCATATGTCGAAGGCTCGCTGGGCCGCTGGTTCCCGGTGACAAAGGCAGGGCAGGCGAGTCCGTTCTGGCAGGCCGATTCGCATCGCAAGTCGGTGTTCAACCAGTACGCGGCCGGCACGGTGACCTTCGAATTCACGAAGAACTACAAGTTCACCATCCTCAACAACGAGAACGTGTGGGCCAAGGCAATGAACCGGGTCGTGAGCGACAAGGTGCCGGTGGACAAGGCGGTCGACGAGATGATCGAGCGCATCAAGACGGTCGCACGTTGACCTGACGCGGCAGCCGACCATGAGTTCCACCGCAAGCGCCGTGACCGCGGCCGGCACCGCCGCGACACCTGCCATCAAACTCGGACGCTGGCAGTTCTGGGGGCGACTGATGGTCGTTCCCTACCTGCTGGTGTTCGTGATCTTCGTGCTCTACCCGGTGTGCTACGGCCTGTGGCTGGCACGCCACCCGCAGAGCTACGAGCACCTGGTCGCCGATCCGATCTTCTTCCGGTCGGTCATCAACACCATCATCTTCCTGGTCGTCGCCATCAACCTCAAGATGCTGGTGGCGCTGGTGCTGTCGGGATTCTTCGTGCAGTCGCGCTGGTGGATCAAGGTCCTCGCGGGGATTTTCATCCTGCCGTGGGCGGTGCCCTCGATTCCGACGATTCTGTCGGTGCGCTTCATGCTCAACCCGGAGTGGGGCGTGATCAACAGCACCATCTTTCACTTGACGGGGCTCGACGGTCCGAACTGGCTCAACGACCCCACGCTGGCGCTGTGTTTCGCGATGCTGATGCACATCTGGAAGTCACTGCCGTTCTGGACGCTGATCCTGGTGGCCGGCCGGCTTTCCATCCCGACCGAGCAGTACGAGGCCGCTTCGGTCGATGGCGCGAGTTCGTGGCAGAAGTTCAAGTTCATCAGTTGGCCGGCACTGCGCACCCTGTACGTCACGTCGTTGATCCTGTCGATGATCTGGACGCTCGGCGACTTCAACAGCGTCTACCTGCTGACCGGCGGCGGTCCGGCTGACCTGACGCACGTGCTCGCCACGCTGGGCATCCGGTACTTGCGGCTCGACCAGGTCGACCTGTCGATGGCTTCGATCGTGGTGGCATTGCCATTGATCCTGCCCCTCGTGTACTTCATGATGAAGAGGCTCTCGAAATGAACCCCCAAGCTCTTCACTGTGCGTGCTCGCTGTCCCGCGGGAGGGCGACATGAAGCGCTGGACCTTGAAGTCCGTCGGCACCGAGGCCAAGCTCCTGCTGATCGGCATCCCTGTCCTGCTGTGGACGATCATTCCCGTCTATCACATGGTGCTGTTTGCGATCTCGCCTCGGGGCGAGGCCACGAGCGGCCGGCTGTGGCCCAAGTCACCGACGCTGGACAACTTCAGCACCGTCTTCCATCAGAGGCACTTCTATCTGGATCACTTCTGGGTGCAACTCGGCAACTCGGTGCTGATTGCCGTCGCCGTGGGAGCGATCACGCTGTTCGTGGCGACCACCGCGGCCTTCGCGATCAGCCGCCTGCGGCTGCGGGGAGGGCGCACGGTGATGAACATGGCGCTCTTCACCTACTTCATTCCCGCGGCCTTCCTGGCGGTGCCGATGTACAAGACCATGGGCAACTACGGCCTGCTCAACAGCCAGTGGTCGCTGATCCTCGCGATGGTGACCATCGCGTCCCCGTACTGCATCTGGGTGCTCAAGCAGGCTTCCGACAAGCTGCCGTATGAATTGGACGAAGCCGCGCGCATGGACGGTGCATCGCCGCTGCAGCTTTTCCGGCTGGTGTACCTGCCGCTGATGGTGCCCTCGCTGGTCGCGGTCGGCACCTATGCGCTGCTGCTGGCGTGGAACGAATACCTCTACGCCTTCCTGCTGCTGTCGAACGATCGCAGCGTGACGCTGGCGGTGGCGCTCGGCAACTTCCTTGCGGCCGACGATTCGCCGTGGGAACTGCTGATGGCAACCGGACTGATCTATGCGCTGCCGCCCGCAGCGATCTACTACACCTTCAAGCGCTACATGGTCGGTGGCATCACGGCCGGAGCGGTCAAGAGCTAAGGGAAAGACAAAGATATGGCTTCCGTCACATTTCAGAACGTCCAGAAGTCCTACGGCAAGACTCAGATCATCGAGCGGCTTGGCTTCGAGATCGAGGATGGCGAGTTCGTCGTGCTCGTCGGGCCGTCGGGGTGCGGCAAATCCACCTTGCTGCGCATGCTGGCGGGCCTGGAGGACATCACCGGCGGCGAGATCATGATCGACGGCCGGGTGGTCAACGAACTCGAATCGAAGGACCGCGACATCGCGATGGTGTTCCAGAGCTACGCGCTATACCCGCACATGACGGTTGGCGAGAACATGGGCTTCAGCCTGCGGCTGCGCAACGCCGACAAGGGCGTGACCGAGAAGCGCGTGGCCGATGCGGCGAAGATCCTCAACCTGGACAAGCTGCTCGGCCGCTATCCGCGCGAATTGTCGGGCGGGCAGCGCCAGCGTGTCGCGATGGGGCGGGCGATCGTGCGTGATCCCAAGGTGTTCCTCTTCGACGAGCCCTTGTCCAACCTCGATGCGAAGCTGCGCGTCGCGATGCGCGCCGAGATCAAGGCCTTGCACCAGCGCCTGAAGACCACCACCGTGTATGTCACGCACGACCAGATCGAGGCCATGACCATGGCCGACCGTATCGTGGTCATGCACGACGGCGCGGTCGAGCAGATCGGAACGCCACTCGAACTCTATGACCGACCCGACAACCTCTTTGTGGCGCAGTTCATCGGCTCGCCGGCGATGAATGTCATCGAAGGGAACGTGAGGCGAAGCAACGGACGCTGCACGGTCGAGGCGCATGGTGCGATGTGGCCGGTACCTGCCGGTATGTCAGCGGAAGAGGGGAAGGCCGTGCACTACGGCGTTCGACCGGGCGACATCACGCTGTCCGACCCCGCCAATGGCGTGCCGGCCAAGGTCATCGTGGTCGAACCCACGGGAGCGGAGACCGAATTGCTGGTCGAGGTCGGGGAGGCGCAGATCACGCTGGCGGTGCACGGACGGGTCGACGCGCAGCCCGACCAGATGGTCGGCCTGGTGATCGCCAGTGAGAGCGTGCATTTGTTCGACCGGCAAAGCAGCCAGCGATTGAGCTGAAACGCAAAAGGGCGCCGAAGCGCCCTTGGTTTGCAGGATGGCCGGGTCTCAGCGGCCGAACGAGCGGCCACCGCCGCCGTATCCGCCGCCGCCGCCGTATCCGCCGCCGGAGCGACCGCCACCCGAGCGGCCGCCGCCGCCGCCGCCACCGGAACGGTTGCCGCCGTAGCCGCCACCGCCGCCACGACGACCACGGCCAGCGCCGAGGCTGTCCACGCTGGTGCGCAACGGATCGGGCTGGCCTGCACCGCCTGCGACCGCTTCAGCGCGCAGGTGCGCGACCGCATCGGCTTGTGTCGGGCTGTGGCTGTTGCCGTGATGGCGCGGCTGGCGCTCCTCGTGCGGCAGATGGTCGTGACCGTGGTGATGGTGCACGGGTGCATGGTGCGGCGCGCGCGCCGGGCCTTGCGGACCACGCGCCGGGCCTTGGCCACGCCCACCTTGGCCACGCTGACCCTGACCGCCGCCATTGGCGTTGCGGCCGCCAGGTGCGCCCTGGCCCTGGCCGTTGCCGCCGCCGCGACGCTGGCCACCGCCATTGCCGCCGCCATTGCCACCGCTGCGCTCGCCCTGGCCGGCCTTGTTCTCGCGGATGCGCTGCATCATCTCCTGACGCGCGGCCTTGGCCGCGGCCTGCATCACGTCGCGGCTCGGCGGACGGCCTGCGCCGCCCCAGATGGTCTGGCGGCCCATGGCGATCGGCTCGGCGCGTTCGCCTTCCTCGGGGCCGAAGCCGTCGATGGTCTTGACCGGGATCTGCTGCTTGGTGAAGCGCTCGATCTCCTGCATGAAGCCTTCTTCATCCAGGCAGACCAGGCTCACGGCTTCGCCGCTCGCGCCCGCGCGGCCCGTGCGGCCGATGCGGTGCACGTAGTCCTCGCTGACGTTGGGGATCTCGTAGTTCACGACGTGCGGCAGCTCGTCGATGTCGATGCCGCGTGCGGCGATGTCAGTTGCGACCAGCGCGCGGATGTCACCGCTCTTGAAGCCGGCCAGCGCCTGCGTGCGCGCGCTCTGGCTCTTGTTGCCGTGAAGCGCCATCGCTTCGATGCCGTTCTTGGTCAGGAATTCGGCCACGCTGTTGGCGCCGAACTTGGTGCGGGTGAACACCAGCACCTGGCTCCAGTTGTGCTCGTTGATGATGTGTGCGAGCAGGGCCTTCTTCTTGCCGCGGCCGACCGGGTGGATCACCTGGGTGATGCGCTGCACGGTGGTGTTGCGCGGCGTGACCTGGATGCTCTGAGGGTTCTTCAGCAGCGTGGCGGCGAGGTCGCGGATCTCGTCGCTGAAGGTGGCCGAGAACAGCAGGCTCTGCTTTTCCTTGGGGACCAGCGCGAGGATCTTCTTCACGTCATGGATGAAGCCCATGTCGAGCATGCGGTCGGCCTCGTCGAGCACCAGCATCTGCACGGTGGACAGGTCAAGCATGCCTTGCTGCTGCAGGTCGAGCAGGCGGCCGGGCGTCGCCACCAGGATGTCGACGCCGCTCTTGAGCTTGCTGATCTGCGGGTTCATGCCGACGCCGCCGAAGATCACGGTCGAGCTCAGCTGGAGGTACTTGCCGTAGGTGCGAACCGATTCCTCGACCTGGGCCGCGAGTTCACGCGTGGGGGTCAGCACCAGGGCGCGAACGCCGGTGCCGCCGAACTTGTTGGTGGCGCTGCGGCTCATCGTGAGCCTGTGCAGCAGGGGAAGGGTGAAGGCAGCGGTCTTGCCGGTGCCGGTCTGGGCGCCGCCCAGAAGATCGTGCCCCTCGAGCACCGCCGGAATGGCCTGGGCCTGGATCGGGGTGGGAGTTTCGTAGCCCTGCTCATGCACGGCTTTCAAGATGGCCGGGGCCAGCTTCAGTTCATCAAAGTTCATTGAGTTCAACAAGCGCCCTACACGGCGCAGTGGTATTCACCCGCTCGGGCGTCAAGTCGGACGTCGAGCCAGTAAGGGTGAATGAAGGTCAGGGGTGGGAGCCGGAAAACCTGCCCATACGGAGGGATAGGCCTTCTTTGTCCCCGGCAGAGAGCCGGCGCTGCGGGCAACTGGACCCGGCAACAGACCGTATTGTCGCATGAGTCGGCCCGAACCCCGAGTCGAACCCCGGGCGGGGCGTCGATGCGGTAAACTCTTACCTCGTCGGTATTACTCAGGGACCCGAAGGAAAGCATGCGGCTCACGTCCAAAGGTCAGGTCACCATCCCACAGAACATTCGTGAACTCGCGGGGCTCAAGCCCTACGACGAGGTCGAATTCGAGTACCGCAACAAGCAGATCGTGGTGCGGCCGGTCAAGCGCAAGACCTCGCCGGCCGAAGAGGCCATTGCCCTGCTGCGGGGCAGTGCGACCTCGAACCTGGAACTCTCGGCCGACGAATGGCTGGAGATGACGCGTGGCGAACGCTGAGGCGGCCGAACTGTTCCTGATCGACAGCAACGTTCTCATCGACGTCATCCATCAGGACCCCCAATGGATGGACTGGTCGGCCGCGACCATCGGCGATTGCCTGAACCGTGGCAAACTGGCGATCAACCCACTGATCTACGCCGAGGTGTCGGCGTATTTCAATTCCGACCGGGATGCCGATGCCGCGATGCCGCCGCGGCTCTACGAGCGGCTTGAACTGCCTTTCGCAGCGGCACGCAGTGCCGCAACCGCATTCCACAAGTATCGCAAGGCGGGTGGAACGCGGCCCACGTTGCTGCCTGATTTCTATATCGGCGCGCATGCCCAACTGATGGGCTGCACCCTCGTGTCGCGCGACAGCGCGCGCTACAAGACCTATTTTCCCAAGCTCAAACTCATTTCACCGAAGCAAAGATAAACATGGCCCAGTACGTCTACACCATGAACAAGGTCAGCAAGACCGTGCCGCCCAAGCGGCAGATCTTGAAGGACATTTCGCTTTCCTTTTTCCCGGGCGCCAAGATCGGCGTGCTCGGCCTGAACGGGTCCGGCAAGTCGTCGCTGCTCAAGATCATGGCCGGCATCGACAAGGAAATCGAAGGAGAGGCGCTGCCGATGCCCGGCCTCACGATCGGCTACCTGGAGCAGGAGCCCAAGCTCAATGCCGCGCACACGGTGCGCGAATCGGTCGAGGAAGCGATGGGCGCGGTCTACGCTGCCAAGGCGCGCCTTGAAGAGGTGTATGTGGCGTATGGCGCCGAGGACGCGGACTTCGACGCGCTCGCTGCCGAACAGGCCGAACTCGAAGCCATCATCGCCACCGCCGGTACGGACTCCGAGCACCAGCTCGAGATCGCCGCCGACGCGCTGCGCCTGCCGCCGTGGGAGGCCAACATCGGCGTGCTGTCCGGTGGCGAGAAGCGCCGTGTCGCGCTGTGCCGACTGCTGCTGAGCAAGCCCGACATGCTGCTGCTCGACGAGCCGACCAACCACCTGGACGCCGAATCGGTGGAATGGCTCGAAGTGTTCCTGCAGCGCTTTCCGGGTACCGTGGTGGCGATCACCCATGATCGCTACTTCCTCGACAACGCCGCCGAGTGGATTCTCGAACTGGACCGCGGCCGCGGCATTCCATGGAAGGGCAACTACAGCACCTGGCTCGAGCAGAAGGGCGAACGCCTGGCGCAAGAGCAGAAGAGCGAGGAAGCCCACGCCAAGGCCCTGAAGAAGGAACTCGAATGGTCGCGCCAGAACCCGAAGGCGCGCCAGGCCAAGAGCAAGTCGCGTCTGGCCCGCTTCGAGGAATTGAGCGATTTCGAATACCAGAAGCGCAACGAAACCCAGGAAATCTTCATTCCTGTGGCGGAGCGGCTGGGCAACCAGGTAATCGAGTTCAAGAACGTCACGAAGTCATTCGGCGATCGCGTGCTGATCGACAACCTGAGCTTCGAGATTCCTGCCGGCGCGATCGTCGGCATCATCGGCCCGAACGGCGCCGGCAAGTCGACACTGTTCAAGCTCATCGCTGGCAAGGAAACGCCCGATACCGGCGAAGTGGTGATCGGCCAGACGGTCAAGATGGCCTTCGTCGATCAGAGCCGCGACGCGCTCGGCAACGAGAAGACGGTGTGGGAAGACATCTCGAACGGCCTCGACATCATCAATGTCGGCAAGTTCCAGATGGCGAGCCGCGCCTATGCCGGCCGCTTCAACTTCAACGGTGCGGACCAGCAGAAGAAGGTCGGCACCCTGTCCGGCGGTGAACGCGGCCGGCTGCACCTGGCCAAGACGCTGATCGCGGGCGGGAACGTGCTGATGCTCGACGAACCGTCGAACGACCTGGACGTCGAGACGCTGCGTGCGCTGGAGGACGCGCTGCTCGAGTTCGCAGGCTCTGTGCTGGTCATCAGCCATGACCGCTGGTTCCTCGACCGTATCGCGACCCACATCCTGGCGGCCGAAGGCGATAGCCAGTGGACCTTCTTCAACGGCAACTACCAGGAGTACGAAGCCGACAAGAAGAAGCGTCTGGGCGAAGAAGGCGCCAAGCCGCACCGGATGCGCTTCAAGGCCCTGAAGTAGCAAGGGCTAATCCGGGCGCCGCAAGGCGCCCGCGCGGGGCAAACTCTGTCCCATTCCAGTTCGGCGCCGCGGGCGCCAGAAGGAGCGGGCATGAAAGTGACGACTCGGTGCTTTGTGGTGGCGCTGTCGCTTCTCGCGGGTTGCGGAGGCGGTGGTGGTGGCGCCAACGTGTCGGTCGCAGCGTTTGGCGTCGGCGCCACTGCGACCCCGACGCCCGCGGTCGCCCCGGCGCAGCCGATCATGAGCGTGGCGGTGCAGCCCTCCGGGGCCCCGCCTGGTTCCACGGCCCCGATGACCTTCAAGGTCACGGAGGTGGCGACCGGACTGGATGCCCCCTGGGGCCTCGCTTTCCTCCCCGATGGCCGGATGCTGATCACGCAGCGCGGCGGCCAGTTGAGGATGCGTAATGCAGATGGCTCCCCGGTCAACGGCGGTGCCGATCAGGTCAGCGGCGTTCCGGCAGTCGCCGTGATCGGGCAGGGCGGCCTGCTCGACGTCGTCGTCGACCCTGCCTTCGCAAACAACCGCCGGATCTACTTCAGCTATGCCGAGCGGGACGCGTCGAACTCGAACATCAACGGCACCGCCGTCGCACGTGCCGAGCTCGACACGATCAATCGCAGTCTCTCCAATGTCGTCGTCATCTACCGGCAATCGCCCAAGGTGGACAGCACGGCGCATTTCGGCTCGCGCCTGGTGTTCGACCGCAGCGGCTTTCTCTTCGTCACGCTGGGCGAGCGGTTGCTGGACACGCAGCGCGGCTTTGCGCAGGACCTTACGCGCGGCCACGGCAAGGTCGTGCGCATCAGTACCGACGGGGCGCCGGCGGCGGGAAATCCGTTCACGGGCACCGCGGGGGCGCAGCCGCATATCTGGAGCTACGGCCATCGCAATCCGCAGGGTGCGGCGCTGCATCCGGTGACGGGCGAGCTCTGGATCAGCGAGCACGGTCCGCAAGGCGGCGACGAGGTCAATCTGGTGCTGGCGGGCAGGAACTACGGCTGGCCGGTCATCAGCTACGGGCAGGAATACGGCACGCTCACCCAGGTCGGCGAAGGCACGGCCAAGGCGGGCATGGAGCAGCCGTTGACGTACTGGGAAAAGATCGATGGCTCCGCCTGGACGCCCGGCACGACCAAATCGTCGATCGCGCCGAGCGGAATGGCGTTCTATACCGGCGACATGCTGCCGGCCTGGAAAGGCAATCTGTTTATCGGAGCGCTGGCCGGTACGGCGTTGTGGCGGCTCACCCTCGACGGCAACACGGTGACGTCGCGTGAGCGGCTCCTTGCCGATCGCGCGGAGCGCATTCGCGACGTGCGGCAGGGTCCGGATGGTTGGCTCTACCTGCTGACGGACAGCAGCAACGGCAAGCTGCTTCGCCTGGAGAGGTGAAGCTCGCCCCCAGGCTTGCTCGCTTCGCGTAGCCGCCTATCCCCTGCCAGGGGCAACACCGGCGGCCCGGCAAGGCCGGTTCCACGGTGTTTCTGGACTTGGGGTCAGGCGGAGCGGGGCTCGATGGCGGGTGATGCGGTTGCGTCGCCGCTCGGCGATCGCGCCAGGATGCGCTTGCGGACTGCGTAGATGTTGTTGCGCAGCGCATAGAGCTCGTCCGCATAGGACAGCGGCACCGCCACCTTGTTGACCACCCGGTCCAGGTCGTCCAGTTCCTTGAGCAGCGTGTCCGTCGTGCCCTTGCCGGATTCGAGCCGGGCCTCGACATCGCGCAAGCGCGCATACCAGCGGAACACGCGACGGCGCACCCGGAACTGATAGAGGGGCGGCACCACGCGGCTCAAGGGCAGCATCAGCACCAGCAAGCCGCCCAGCACCAGCCACATCCGCTCGACCAGGTTGCTCGCCCAGAAGGGAAGGTAGCGCTGCCAGAACGGCGGCGTGCCATTGATCGCGCGATCGCCCTCGGGGCTCACCGGCAACTCGCTGGTGCGGGTATTGGGGAAATCGCGTGCGCGGTTGAACCAGCCAGCCCCGCCGTGCAGCGTCTGCGCGCTCTGCGCGAACAATTGCCGCAGGGCAGGATGCGTCTCCTCGCGCGCCAGCAACGACGTCGTCGCAGCAAGCAGCGACACGTCTTGCGACGGCAGGTCCGCCGCCAGGTCGACCACGCCGCGGGGCAAGGTCACCGGCTGCAGGAAGGCGAAGCGCCGCGAATAGGCATCGCTCTGCGGGAAATCCATCAACTGGATGTCCGGCGCGCGCAGCAGGCGCTGCACCAGCGGCGATTGCGGGGCCGAGGCCAGCACGATCACGTCGAGCAAGCCCGCCTGCAGTGCCTCGGTGGCGGGCGTCTGCTCAAGGTTGGACAACTCCAGGGTCGCCGGGTCCATGTGATTGGCGCGGAACATCCTGTCCATGATGTCGGGCACGCCGCTGCCGGGCTTGTCGACGTTGATGCGCAGCCCCTTGAACTGCGTGAGCGATGTGAGCGTGGCGGTCTTGCGGTCGACCTTGCGAGCCGCATCCGTGCGATAGAAGAACCAGAGCGGCTCGAAGAACAGGCTGCCGAGCGAGGTGAGGCCGGCTTGCTCATCCTTCACCGGATCGGCGCTGCCGCCGCGCACGAAGGCCACGTCGGCTCCGCCATTGCGCAGCAACTGCAGGTTGTCCAGGGAGCCGTCGGTCGGCTTGAGCACGACCTCGATGCCGTCGGTCTTCAATGCGGCCGCGTACCGCTTGCCGAACTCCGCATTGGCGCTGCCCGCAGGCCCTGTGGCGAGCGTCACCTGCTTGGGCGGTTGGGGCTGGAGCCACCAGTAGGCTGCGACCAGCAGTCCGATGACGAGGAAGATCACCGGTCCGGCGGAAGCGATCAAGTCACGGATAGAGAGAAGGAAAAGGCGTATGGCTTGAGGCATGCGGTGACGTGGAACGGGCTCTTTGTCTTGTTGGCGGGTGGCGCGGCAGCGGCATTTTCATTTGCTTTGGGCCGGCCCTCGTTACAAAGCGCGTGCGAACGAGGCTTGCGCGAGTGGCCTAGCAAGGCTTTGCGCAGCCGTCAATACACCCCCCCGGTTATTGATGATGGTCGTTGGGGCGCGCCCAATAGCGACACACGGCCCAGTTCATTCATCGCCCGACTCCCGCTCGACCCTTGCCCGACCATGACGAACCTCAAGACCCGACTGGCCTTCCTGGGAAAGCTCTTCATGGCACTGCTCGCCCTGGCGGTGCTGCTGCTCATTGCTGGTCATCATCTTTTCTCGGTCATCTCACCGCTGAAGCTGCTTCTGTATGCAGGCTTCGGCACCTTGCTCCTGCTTGCGGTCGTTGCCGTTTCGGCCATGCTGGGCGCCCGCTGGGACCAACGGACTATGCCTCCCGGCGGGGGCTTTCAGCCCAGGTCCGCGGCGCAGGGAAAGTAGCTTTCGCCGATGCGGACTGAAGTTGCCGCGCGCACGGCGCGCAGCGTGGCGATCGCCACGACTTCGGCAGCCATCGTGCCCAGGACCGTCATGCCCGGCGCATCGCCTTCGAGCGGCACGCGCCCGGTCGCGAGCGTGAAGAGCGTATCGCCGTCGCTCATCGTGTGAACCGGGTTTATGGCGCGTGCGAGGCCATCATGCGCAACGTTGGCCAGTCGGGTGGCCTGCACTTTGGTGAGCACGGCATCGGTCGCGATCACGCCCAGCGTGGTGTTGGTTCCGGCCAGAAGGGGCCTGGGCACCTCGCCGCGAAGCAATGCGCGGCGCGTGTCGAGAAGGGCCCTGCCGTCCTCGGTGCGGGCGCCGGCAATGACTTGCGCGGTGTCGGGGTCGATCACATCGCCGAGCGCGTTGCAGGCGACCAGTGCGCCGACCGTGACGCCGTTGACAGCGATCGATGCGGTGCCGATGCCACCCTTCATCGCACGATGTACGCCGAACAGCTTGCCGACCAGCGCGCCGCTGCCTGCGCCCACGTTGCCCTCCGCCGGCGCTGAAGAAGAGGCCGCCCCGCAGGCCGCGTAGCCCGCGGCGGCGTCGGGCCGGATGCGGGCATCGCCGACAGGAAGGTCGAACAGCACGGCGGCCGGCACGATCGGGAGCGTGCCGTAGCGAACGTCCAGACCGACGCCCCGTTCTTCCAGCCAGCGCGTTGCGCCATCGGCCGCCGCCAGGCCCCAGGCGCTCCCGCCCGCGAGCATCACCGCGTGCACATGCTGGACGAAGTTGCCCGGCGCGAGCAGGTCGGTCTCGCGCGTTCCGGGTGCGGCGCCGCGCACGTCGACGCCTGCCACCGCGCCGTTGCGCGCGAGGATCACCGTGCAGCCGGTGGGGCGGCGAGGATCGCTGTAGTGGCCGACTTCGATGCCGGCGACATCGGTGATGGCGCCCGCCCGCGCGGTGCCAAGGTTGCCGGGATGAGGCTGATCGGACATCGAACGATTATGGCGGCCCCTGCCTTTAGGATCGGCCGGATGACAGTTGTAAATGACAGGGCGTCGGCCGCCTCGCGACACGTGGTCGTGATCGGTGCCGGCGCGGTCGGCTGCGTCAGTGCCATCGAAGCACTGCGTGCCGGCCACAAGGTGACGCTGGTGGACCCCTCGGAACCCGGAGCCGAGCATGCGACCAGCTATGGCAACGCAGGGTGGCTCTCGTCTCATTCGGTCGTGCCTCCCGCGCTGCCGGGCGCATGGAGAAAAGTGCCGGGCTACCTTCTCGATCCCCTCGGGCCTTTGGCGGTGCGCTGCCGCTATCTGCCTCGTGTGGCGACATGGCTCATGCGCTATCTCGCCTCCGGCTGGACCGAGAAGCGCGTGCAGCGCATCGCGGATGCATTGCGCACGCTGCTGGCCGATGCACCCGCACTCCACGCGCGGCTCGCGCACGAAGCCGGCGTGCCGCAATCGATCGAGCGGCGCGGCCTGCTGCACGTCTACCGCTCGCGCGCCGAGTTCGAAGGCGACGCCTTGGCATGGCGCGTACGACAGCGCGCTGGCGTGCAATGGACGGAGTGGGACGCCGAAACGCTTCGAGGGCGCGAGCCCGATCTGGATGCGCGCTACACGCTCGGTATCTTCGTGCCCGAGGCCGGGCATTGCCGCGACCCGGGCGCCTATGTCGCAGCGCTGGCAAGGCATGCCGTGGATCGGGGCGCGGCGACTGTGCAAGGCCGCGCCACAGGCTTCCGCATCGAAGATGGCCGTCTACGCGCCGTGCACACCGAGTCTGGCGAGATTCCCTGCGACGCCGCGGTCATATGCGCCGGTGCGCGTTCGAAAGCGCTGGCGGCCGCGGCCGGCTGCGCGGTGCCGCTCGAATCGGAGCGCGGCTACCACGTGATGCTCGACGCGCCCGAAGGCGGCCCGCGCACGCCGATGATGGCGGCGGATGGCAAGCTGATCGCCCACTGGATGGAGGGTGGCCTGCGTGTCGCTGGGCAGGTCGAGATCGCGGGCCTCGACGCCGCGCCCGACTGGCGCCGCGCCGACATCCTGCGGGACCACATGCGCTCGATGTTCCCTGCGTTGCCATCGCCGTTGCCCGCGGCCCGCCTGCACCGATGGATGGGGCATCGTCCCAGCCTGCCGGATGGCTTGCCCTGCATCGGCCGTTCTCGCGCGACAGCCGACGTGGTGCTGGCCTTCGGGCACGGGCACGTGGGGCTCGGCGCTTCGGCGCGCACCGGACGTGTCGTGGCGCAATTGCTGTCGGGCACGCGGCCGGACATCGACCTCGCGCCCTTCGATCCGTTGCGCTTCGGCCGTCGAGGTGCCACCATCGTCCAACCTTGAAGTCACTTGAACATCCATCCATGGCCAACGATCAGGGCTACCGCATCGGCGACGCCGCCGACCGCAGCGGCGTCAGCGCCGCCAACATCCGCTACTACGAGAAGGAAGGCCTCGTCGCACCGCAGGCGCGCAGCGACAACAGCTACCGCATCTACAGCGACGCGGACGTGCACCGCCTGCGCTTCATTCGCCTGTGCCGCGCGATGGACATGTCGCTCGACGAGGTGCGCACCCTGCTGGCGCTCGACCTGCGCAGCAAGGCCGATTGCGATGCGGCCTGCGTGGCGCTCGATTCGCACCTCGGCCACGTGCGCGAGCGGCTTCGCGAATTGCGCTCGCTGGAGAAGGACCTGATCGCGCTGCGCGACTGCTGCGACGGCACGGATGCGCAATGCCACATCATCGAGACGCTGCACGCCCGAGCCGACCGCCAGCCTCTCGCGAGCGCGCGGCCCACGAGAGCCGCGCGTCACGTCTGAATCGACGCGAACCGGCTCAACGGCCGCGCGCAGGCAGCGGGACGCCGCGTTCGGACATCACGTCGCGCAGGATGGCCGGATCGTCGGTGATGAGTCCGTCCACGCCCCAGTCCATGAGCCGCGCCATGTCGGCGCGTTCGTTCACCGTCCAGGGCAGCACGCGGAGGCCGAGTGCCTGAGCCTCCTTCACCTGGGCGAGGGTGAGATCGTTGAATGCAGGCGACCAGATCACCGGCGCCTGGCTGTCGCCGACGGCCGCCTTCACGAGCCGCGGCGCGGAGCCGAAGTCCTCGATGCGCAGGCCCGAGGTCCAGCGGCTGTCCTTGAGCGTTCGGGGGCTCGTGAGGTAGGCGCGGGGCAGTTGGGGCGCCTGCTGAGCGACGAGTGCGAGCGAGCGCCAGTCGAAGCTCTGGATGGTCACGCGCTGGGACATGCCGGCCTTGTCGATCTCCACCAGCAACGCGCGGACCATCTGTTCGGGCGAGGCTGTTTCGTCCGGCCGCGCCGGCTCCAGCTTGGTCTCGATGTTGAAGCGGACCTGGTCCGCGCCCATTTCGCGCACGCGATCGAACAGAGCGGCCAAGGTCGGGATGCGCTCGCCGTCGTTGATCAACTGCTTCCGGAAAGCCTTGGCGTAGTTGCTCGCGGGATCGATGCGGCCGACGTCGTAGGCCTGCAGTTGCGCGAGCTGCAGTGATCGGATCGCCGGCCCCTTGGAAGCGAGGAAGGCGCCGCGTGCGTCGCGCGTGTGATCGGGGTTCAGCACCGTGTCGTGGGAAATGACCACGACGTCATCGGCCGTGAGCCCGATGTCGAGTTCGAGCGTGGTCACGCCGAGGCCGACCGCCTTGGAGAAGGCCGCCAGCGTGTTTTCAGGGGCGAGCGCGCGGCCGCCCCGGTGCGCCTGCAGGTCGATGGTCGGCTTGGCGTCGCGGCTGGACGTCGCACAGCCTGCGGCCATCGACAGGCACAGCAACCATGGTGTGACCCTGCTTTGTTTCATCCTCATTTGAGTTCCACGGTGATCCCGTCATCTTGCACCGTGATCGCGCCGATCTCGTAGGTCTTGCGGCCTACGGTCAGCTCTTCCGCGGTGAAGGTACGCAGCGCCTGGTCGCGCAGAAGCTCCTGCGCCACCACGGCGCCGATGTTCTGGAGGCGCTCCGCGTCTCGGCCCGTCACGCCCTGCAGTTCGAGTCGCTCCGCCTGCGGACGATCCAGTCGCAAGGCACGCGCGGGTGCGTCGTACCTGAGTGCGCTGCTGACCGACACGATGCCTTCCACCGTCTGCGGCTGCAGCAACGGGCTCGAGATCGACAGCACCGCCGTGATCGCCGCGCGGTTGCTGCGAGGGTCCAGGCCCAACCGGGGATCGCGCAGCCCGACGGTGAAGAGGTCCGCATAGCGCCTTTGCACCGGAAAGCGCTTGGCGATCTGCGCCTGCAACTCCTCGCGGCTCGCGGTGTATTCGCTGGTGAAGAAGTTGAATCCGGCCAGCGCCGCGAACGGCATCGGCGTCGCGCAGGCGCCGAGCAGCGCGCGCAGGAGGGAACGGCGGGATCGGAGAGACGGGCGGTTTCGCATACCGCTCCGAGCTTGCCACAGGCCGGGGGGTTCCCCGGACGCCGTCCGCTCAGTCGTGCAAGGACGAAAGGAACTGTTTCAGTTCGGCCGTCTGCGGGTTCCCGAACAGCTCGGCCGGTGGACCCATCTCGTGCACGCGGCCCTGATGCATGAAGATCACGCGGTCGCTCACCTTGCGCGCGAAGCTCATCTCGTGCGTCACCATCAGCAGCGTCATGCCCTCGTCGGCGAGCGATTCCACCACACGCAACACCTCGCCCACGAGCTCGGGGTCGAGCGCGGAAGTGATCTCGTCGCACAGCAGCACCGCGGGCTCCATCGCCAGCGCGCGGGCGATCGCCACGCGCTGCTGCTGGCCGCCGGACAGCTGGTCGGGCATGGCGTCGAACTTCTCGGCCAGCCCGACGCGCGTGAGCAGCTTGCGCGCCTGCGATGCCGCCTCGATGCTGCTGCGCTTCTTCACCAGGGTCGGCGCGAGCATCACGTTGCGTCCGACCGTCAAGTGCGGAAACAGGTTGAAGCTCTGGAAGATCATGCCCACGCGCTGGCGCAACTCGCGCATCGCCATCGCGCTCTCGTGCAGCAGCGGCTTGCCATCCACCGTGAGGGAACCTTCCTGGAAGACTTCAAGCCCGTTGATGCAGCGCAGCAGGGTGCTCTTGCCCGAACCGCTCTTGCCGATGATCGCGATCACTTCGCCGCGCTTGACTTCGAGGTCGATGCCCTTGAGCACCTCGTTGCTGCCGTAGGACTTGCGCAGCGCCGTGATGCGCACGATTGGCGCTGCGGCCAGTTGGGCGGCGGCGGGAACGGGGGCTTCAGCGACGAGCGCCATGGATCTTCCTCTCGAGGTTCTTGGCGTACAGGCTCACGGGAAAGCACAGCACGAAATAGAGCAGGGCGACGCAGCTGAACACGACGAAAGGCTTGAAGGTCGCGTTCGAGATCATGCTGCCCGCCTTGGTGAGTTCGACGAAGCCGATCACCGAGGCCAGCGCCGTGCCCTTGATGACCTGCACCAGAAAGCCCACCGTCGGCGCCACCGCGATGCGCAGGGCCTGCGGCAGGATCACGTGGCGCATCTGCTCTGCGAAGCTCAGCGCGAGGCTGCCGGATGCCTCCCATTGCCCCTTGGGAATGGAAGCCACGCAGCCGCGCCAGATCTCGGTGAGGAAGGCGCTGGTGTAGAGCGTGAGCGCGACCGAGGCGGCAGTCCACGCGGAGACGTCGATGCCGAACAATGCAATGCCGAAGTACGCCAGGAACAACTGCATCAGCAGCGGCGTCCCCTGGAAGACTTGCACGTAGAGGCTGACCAGCCGATCGGCCGCCCGGCCACCGGACAGGCGCAGGAAAAGCAGCAGGCCGCCCACCACGCCGCCGCCGACAAAGGCGATCAGCGACAGCACGACCGTCCAGCGCAACGCCATCAGCAGATTGCGCAGGATGTCCCAGAGCGAGAAGTCGGTCATGAGTGCCTCAGCGTCCGAAGTACCTGGGGCCGGCCCAGTTGAGCAGCCGGCGTGCGCCCATCGACAGCGCCAGGTAGATCACCGTCGCGACGATGAAGGCCTCGAACGCGCGGAAGTTGCGGCTCTGGATCAGGTTCGCGGCGTAGCTCAGTTCCTCGGTCGAGATCTGGCTGCACACGGCGGAGCCCAGCATCACGATGATGATCTGGCTCACCATCGCGGGCCAGACCTTCTTCATCGCGGGCGGCAGCACCACGCGCATGAACACCTGCACCTTGTTGAGTGCCAGGCTCACGGCGGCCTCGATCTGGCCGCGCGGCGTGGCCTCGATGCCGGCGCGGATGATCTCGGTCGCATAGGCGCCGAGGTTCATCACCATCGCGATGATCGAAGCCACCTCCGGCGAGAGCTTGAAGCCCGCCGCCGGCAGCCCGAAGAAGATGAAGAAGAGCTGCACGATGAAGGGCGTGTTGCGAATCAGCTCCACATAGCTGCCCACGATCCAGCGCAGCCACGCGGGGCCGTTCGCGCGGGCCCAGGCGCAGGCCACGCCGACCACCATGCCGATCGCGGTCGCGATGGCTGTCAGGCCCAGCGTCCAGAGCACGCCCCTGACGAGCAGGGGCCACTGGCCGAGGACGGCGCCGAAGTCGAATTCGATGCCCATGGCTGGCCGGGCCGGTCAGACCGGCAGGTCGCCAGCGGGCCGGCCGAGCCACTTCTTCGCCATGGCGTCGAGCGTGCCGTCCTTCTTCGCGCCGGCAATGATGTTGTTGACCTTGGTCTTCAGCGCATCCTCGCCCTTGGCGATGCCGATGAAGCAAGGGCTGTCCTTCAGCAGCAGCTTGTATTCGGCGCCGAGCTGTGGGTTCTTCTGCATCATGTCGCCGGCCACGGCCGCGCTGGTTGCGATGGTCTGCGTCTGGCCCGCGACGAAGGCGGCGATGGTGGCGTTGTTGTCCTCGAAGCGCTTGTAGTCGACGTTGGACGGCGCCACCTTGGCGAGCTCCTGGTCTTCCATTGCGCCGCGCGTCACGGCCACGCTCTTGCCGCCCATGTCGGCAAAGCTCTTGATGTTGAGGTTCTTCGAGGCGTACACCGCCTGGAAGAAGGGCGCGTAGGCGGCGGAGAAGTCGATGACCTTCTCGCGCTCGGCGTTCTTGCCGAGCGTGGAGATCACGAGGTCCGCCTTGCGCGTCTGCAGGTAGGGGATGCGGTTGGCGCTGGTCACAGGCACCAGCTCTACCTTGACGCCCAGCTTGCTCGCGATGAGCTGGGCCATCTCGACGTCGAGGCCTTGCGGTGCCATGTTCTTGTCGACCGAGCCGTAGGGCGGGTAGTCCGTCGGCACGGCGATCTTGATGGTCTTGGCCTTCAGGACGTTGTCGAGCGCATTCTGGGCGTGCGCGGCACCGACGCTGAACAGCGCGGCCGCGGCGAGGATCGACGCGAACTGGCGCTTGGAATACTTCATGGCAGGGCTCCTGGGTAAGTCGATGGGGAATCCATCGGCTGTACGCAAGAGCTGTGCCGGTTCAGTCCATCCGTGCGCCGGAAGCCTTGACCGCCTTTTCCCATCGGGGCGTTTCAGCCACCAGGAACTTCGCGAAATCCTCTGAGCCGAGGAAGGCCGGATCGGCCCCCTGGCTCACCATGCGGTCGCGCACCTCGGGGCTGGTCAGCACTTGCCTGAAAGCGTCGCTGAGCTTGGCGACCACGTCCTTCGGCGTGCCGGCGGGCGCGAGGAAGCCGTAGAACCCGACCACCTCGAACCCCTTGATGCCGGCCTCGATCACCGTCGGCACGTCGGGGAGGGCCGGGTTGCGCGTGGCGCTCGTGACGGCCAGCGCCCGGACCTTGCCCTGCTTGTGATAGTTGGCTGCCTGCGGAATCGATTCGGCCATGAATTGCACCTGCCCGCCCATCAGGTCGGTGAAGGCCGGAGCGCTGCCGCGGTAGGGGATATGGACCATGAAGATGCCGGTGGCGCTCTTGAACATCTCAGGCACCAGATGGCTGATGCCGCCGTTGCCTGCCGAGCCATAGTTGATCTGGCCAGGCCGGGCGCGGGCGTAGTCGACGAACTGCTTGAGATTGGACACGGGCAGCTTCGGCGTCACCAGCAGCGCGAGCGGCTGCATGGCCGTGCGGGCGATCGGCGTGAAGTCCTTGAGCGTGTTGTAGGGCAGCTTGGTGTAAAGCGCGCCGTTGATCACCGCCACGCCGGTGTTGGCGAGCATCAGCGTGTAGCCGTCCGCCGGGCTCCTGGCGACGGCTTCGGCGCCGACCGAGCCGCCCGCGCCCGGCTTGTAGTCGACGATGACGGGCTGGCCCAGCACGGCCTGCAGCTTGTCGGTGAGCAGGCGTGCGTGCTGGTCGAGCGGCCCTCCGGCAGGAAAGCCGATCACGATCTTGATCGGCTTCTCGGGAAAGGCGGCCATGGCCGTGGCGCACGCCGCCATGCACAGGACCGCCGCGATGCCTTTGCGGGCGATGTTCATGTCTGTCTCCTCGTTGAGCGAGGGATCATAAACAGCGCCATTCGGCCCAAGGCATCAACTCTTGAGCGTGGCCTTCAGCGTGATCTCCGGCACGCTGGCGAGCGCCTTCGACAGCGGGCAGCCTGCTTTCGCGCCGGCGGCCAGTTCCTGGAACTTGGCTTCGTCGATGCCCGGGATGCTGGCTTCGAGTTCGAGCTGGATCCGGTCGATCTTGAAGCCCGGGCCGTCCTTGGCGAGCCGCACCGCCGCCTTGGTGTCGATCGCGCTGGCGGTGAAGCCCGCACCTTCGAGCGCGAAGGCGAAGGCCATGGTGAGGCAGCCGGCGTGCGCCGCGCCCAGGATCTCTTCCGGGTTGGTGCCGCGCTTGTCGTCCTCGAAGCGGCTCGCGAAGCCGTAGGGGTAGTCCTTCAGCGCGCCGGTCTCGGTGCTGATCTGGCCCTTGCCGGTCTTGCCGGCGCCTTCCCAGTGAACGCTTGCGTGCTTGTCTGCAGCCATGTGTACTCCTTGGTGGGTGGGTTGAACGGAGCCTGCCGTTGTACGGCATATCGGTGGCGGCGTCTGTCGGCCTTTGGTGCAACAAGAGCAACCGACCCTGGCGAGTCGCCCATGTGACGGCTTCGGGGCTTCCCCGATGCAGGCGCTCCGCCGGGCGTCGTAGGCTCTCACGCTGTTTGGAGACTGTATGGATCGCCCGCACTACAAATTCTGGCCCCAGCGCCTGCCCCGTTCGATCACCGTTCCCGCCACCTCCCTGTGGCACAACCTCGCCACCGCCGCCGCCCGCTTCCCCGACAAGGCCGCGCTCGTCTTCTTCGGCAGCGAGATCACGTATCGCGAATTTGCGGCGCAGGCCGAGCGCCTCGCCGGCACGCTGCATGCGCTGGGCGTGAAGCGCGGCGACCGGGTGCTGCTCGACATGCAGAACTGCCCGCAACTCGTGATCGCGCATTTCGCGATCCTGCGCGCCAACGCCGTCGTGGTGCCGGTCAATCCGATGAACCGCGCCGAGGAGCTGAAGCACTACGTCACCGACCCGGACGCGAAGGTCGCGATCACCACCGGCGATCTGGCGCCCGAGCTCGCCAAGGCCAGCAACGCGCTGGAGCCCAAGGACCGGCTCTCGCACATGATCGTCACGCAGTTCACCGACACCTTCGATGCCGAAGTGGCCGGCGACGAGGCGCCCGCTGCGGCCTGGCGTGACTGGCTGCTGACACGACACCCCTTGCCGGCGCTCGAAGGCGGCGCCGTCACGGCCTGGACCGACGCGATGAATGCCGGGCATGCGGCACCCGAGCACGTGGCCGGCGCCAACGACATGGCACTGTTGCCCTACACCAGCGGCACCACCGGGCTGCCCAAGGGCTGCATCCACCACCATTCGAGCCTGATGCACAACGCCTTCGCCGGCCAGTTGTGGGGCCTGGGGTCGTCGGAAGCGGTGGTGCTGGCGGTGGTGCCGATGTTCCACATCACCGGCGTGGTGAGCATGATGCACACCACGATCCTGATGGCCGGCACGCTGGTCATCATGCCGCGCTGGGACCGCGACGTCGCCGGTCGCCTGATCTCGCGCCGCAAGGTCACGAGCTGGACCAACATCCCCACCATGGTCATCGATCTGATGGCCAGCCCGAACTTCGCGAACTACGACCTCAGCAGCCTGGTCTACATCGGCGGCGGCGGCGCGGCGATGCCGCAGGCCGTCGCGCAGCGTCTGCTGGAGCAGTTCGGCCTGAAGTACCAGGAGGGCTATGGCCTGACCGAAACGGCCGCGCCCTCGCATGCCAACCCGTTCGAGAACCCCAAGCAGCAGTGCCTGGGCATTCCCTACATGAGCACCGACGCGCGCGTGGTCGATCCTGACACGCTGCAGGAGATGCCCATCGGCGAATCGGGCGAGATCATCATCCACGGCCCCGAAGTCTTCCAGGGCTACTGGAAGCGCCCCGACGCGACGGCCGCTGCCTTCATCGAGTTCGAAGGCAAGCGCTTCTTCCGCTCGGGCGATATGGGCCGCATGGACGAGGACGGCTATTTCTTCATGACCGACCGCCTCAAGCGCATGATCAACGCGAGCGGCTTCAAGGTCTGGCCGGCCGAAGTCGAACTGCTGATGTTCCGCCACCCGGCGATCCAGGAAGCCTGCGTGATCGCGATGAAGGATGCCTACCGCGGCGAGTCGGTCAAGGCGGTGGTCGTGCTGCGTGCGACGCACAAGGACACGACCGAGCAGCAGATCATCGACTGGTGCCGCGAGAACATGGCGGTCTACAAGATCCCGCGCGCCGTGCAGTTCGTCGATGCGCTGCCCAAGAGCGGCAGCGGCAAGGTGATGTGGCGGCTCCTGCAGGAGGCGGAGAGCAAGTCCTGAGGCGCCGGCGCGAGAGTTTGCGCCGTCAGTTTCCCGACCGCGGGCCCGCGTAGCCGAGTTTGGCGCTGGTGGCCTGCGCTTCACGTCGAACGGCCGTCGCGATCGGGCCATGCGTCGACGGATCGAAGCCGCCGCTCGCGCCCAGGGCGGTGATCACGGCGCACACCCGACCCGTGAAGTCGAATACGGGAGCGGCCACGGCGCTGATGCCACGCAGGTAGACGTCCCTGACGACAGCGCACCCGGCTGCCCGGACTTCGCGTTGCAGGCTGTCGATCGGATCCGGCATGGGCAGCAGGGCGAGCATGTCCGGCGTCGCTGCCGCCAGTTCTTCTGCCGCCAGGGTGCGCACGCGGGCCTCGTCCAGCAATCCCAGGAAGACCCGGCCGGTCGCTGACCACACCAGCGACATCACGGACCCGGCGCGCACATTGACCGTCACCGGCAAGCCGGGCTCCTCGAATCGCATGATGGTGGGCCCCTTGTTGCCCATCAGGGCCACGAAGCAGGTGATCTCCAGGCTCTCCCGCAGCCGCACCAGCGCGGGTTCGGCGAGACGGATCGGCTCGGCCTGCCGCATCGCCGTCAGTCCGATCTGGATCAGTTCGGGTCCGAGGAAATAGCGCTGGGAGCTGGCGTCCTGCTCGACCATGCCCTCCTGGATCAGGCTGGCCAGGTAGCGATGTACCTTGGCCGGGCTTTCGCCCACCTGCGCGGCGAGCGCGGACAGGCCCGCGCTGCCGCCCATCCCCGACAGGGTTTTCAGCACGGCCATGCCTGTTTCGGCGGACTGCACACGCTGCCGGCGCTCCAGCACTCGCGGGGCGGCGGCGTCCACGGCTGCGTCGGGATTCATGGTCTTGCTCATGGCGCTTGATCCTACTCAGGGGTTGGGGGGCAGTACAAACCCCATGTTTTAGTTACGCATAGCGTATAACAATTACGCAATTCACCCATGAGGATCGACCCGATGAAGAAACTTCTTGTCGCGACGCTGCTGGCGTTGCCCGTCCTGCATCTGCCCGCGATCGCCCAGGCCCAGTCGACCTATCCGAGCAAGCCGGTCCGATGGGTCGTTCCCTACGCGGCGGGTGGCGGCTCCGACTTCCTCGCGCGCACCATCGGCCAGACCTGGTCGACACAGGCGGGCCAGCCTGTCGTCGTCGACAACAAGCCGGGCGGCAACACGGCGCTCGGTGCCGCCGAGGTGGCGCGTGCCGCGGCGGATGGCTACACGGTGCTTTCGGCTGACAACGGCACGCTGGTCTTCAACCCGGTGCTTTACAAGTCGCTCAGCTACAGCCCGACCAAGGACCTCGCACCCGTCACGCTGATGGGGCGCTTCCCGATGATCCTGGTCGCGGGCCCCGGCATCGAGGTCAAGGACGCCAAGGATTTCATCGCCCAGGCCAAGGCCAAGCCCGGCGGCATCAACTACGGCTCGGCCGGGGCCGGAAGCCCGCATCACCTGGCGATGGAACTGCTGAAGTCGGAAGCCGGCCTCGAGATGGTCCATGCGCCGTATCGCGGCGCCGCGCCGGCCCTGGCCGACGTCGCCGGCGGGCAGATCCCGGCCATGATGGTCGACCTGGCCGCGGGTGCCGGCTTCATCAAGGGCGGAAAGGTCAAGGCGCTCGCCGTGGCCAACGCGACCCGGCTGCCGCAATTGCCGGACGTGCCGACCTTTGCCGAATTGGGATTCAAGAACGTCGAAGCCGCCGCGCTCGTCGGCATGGTCGTGCCAGCGGGCACGCCCCCGGCGACGATCGCCGCGATCAACAAGCAGGTCGTTGCGGCCATCCATGATCCGGCCGTCAGCAAGCGGCTGGTCGACTTCGGTGTGGAGCCCGTCGGCAACACGCCCGCGCAGTTCGCGGAGTTGCTGAAGGCCGAAACCACCAAGTGGCAGAAGCTGATCCGTGACCTGAAGATTTCCCTGGACTGAGGAGGCGCGCGCCATGAGCAGTGTTGAAGTCCCGCGTGGAACCGCCGGTTGCCCAGTGGCGCATGGTGCGCTGTCCGGCGAGCGAACGCCGACCGGCTGCCCGGTCAGCCAGCGCGCCGCCGACTTCGATCCCTTCGAGGACGGCTACCAGCAGGATCCACCCGAGTACGTACGCTGGGCGCGCGAGCAGGAGCCGATCTTCTGGAGCCCGAAGCTCGGCTACTGGGTGGTCACGCGCTATGACGACATCAAGGCCATCTTTCGCGACAACATCACCTTCAGCCCCTCCATCGCGCTCGAGAAGATCACGCCGACCGGCGATGAGGCGAACGCGGTGCTCGCGTCCTACGGCTTCGCGCTGAACCGCACGCTGGTCAACGAGGACGAGCCGGCGCACATGCCGCGCCGCCGCGCCTTGATGGACCCGTTCACGCCCGAGGAACTCAAGCACCACGAGCCGATGGTGCGGCAGCTCGCGCGCGAGTACGTCGACCGCTTCATCGATGACGGCCGCGCCGACTTGGTGGACCAGATGCTCTGGGAAGTGCCGCTGACCGTGGCCCTGCATTTCCTCGGCGTGCCAGAGGAAGACATGGACACGCTGCGCAAGTATTCGATCGCGCACACCGTCAACACCTGGGGCCGGCCGAAGCCGGAAGAGCAGGTGGCGGTGGCGCATGCGGTCGGCAACTTCTGGCAGTTCGCCGGCAAGGTGCTGGACAAGATGCGCCAGGACCCGGAAGGCGGCGGCTGGATGCAATACGGGCTGCGCAAGCAGCGCCAGTTGCCTGAGGTCGTCACCGACTCATACCTCCACTCGATGATGATGGCCGGCATCGTCGCGGCACACGAGACCACGGCCAACGCCACCGCCAACGCGATGAAGCTGCTGCTGCAGCACCCCGACGCGTGGCGAGACATCTGCGAAGACCCGAGCCTGATCCCCAACGCGGTGGAGGAATGCCTGCGCCACAACGGCTCGGTCGCGGCATGGCGCCGCATCGTCACGTCCGATGCGCAGGTGGGTGGCGTCGACCTGCCCGCCGGCTCGAAGCTGCTGATCGTCACCTCGTCGGCCAACCACGACCAGGCCCGATTCGCGGACGCCGACCTGTTCGACATCCGGCGTGACAACGCGAGCGACCATCTCACCTTCGGCTATGGCTCGCACCAGTGCATGGGCAAGAACCTGGCGCGCATGGAGATGCAGATCTTCCTGGAGGAGTTCACGCGCCGGCTGCCCCACATGCGCCTTTCGGCGCAGGCGTTCTCGTACGTGCCCAACACCTCGTTCCGGGGTCCGGAGCACCTGTGGGTCGAATGGGATCCGGCCCGCAACCCCGAGCGCACGCAAGCCGCGCTGCGCCATCCCGAAGTCTCCGTGCCCGTGCGGCTCGGCGAACCCTCGAAGGGCGCGATCACGCGGCCGGTCGTGGTGGAGAGCGTCACGCGGGTGGCGGACGGCATCGTGAAACTCCGCCTCGTCGCTCCGGACGGTCGCCCTATGCCGCGCTGGACACCGGGTTCGCATATCGACATCGAGTGCGGCCATCCGGAACTCTCGCGGCAGTACTCGCTGTGCGGCGACCCCGACGACGTGAACGCGCTCGAGATCGCGGTGCTGCGCGAAGCGGACGGCCGCGGTGGTTCGGCCTGGGTGCATGCGAACGTGAAGGCCGGAGACAAGCTCAAGATCCGCGGCCCGCGCAATCACTTCCACCTCGACGAGACGGTGAAGAAAGTGATCTTCGTCGCCGGAGGCATCGGAATCACGCCGGTGAGTGCGATGGCGCGACGCGCGAAGGCATTGGGCATCGACTACGCGCTGCACTACAGCGGCCGCTCGCGCGCCAGCATGGCCATGGTCGACGAGTTGACCGGACTGCACGGCAAGCGACTGATCGTCTACGCCGGCGACGAAGGCCGGCGCAACGACCTTGCGGCGCTGCTCGCCTCGCCCGAACCCGGCACCCAGATCTATGCGTGCGGGCCGCTGCGCATGCTGTCGGCGCTGGAGGCGCATTGCGCCACGTGGCCCGAGGACGCGCTCCATGTCGAGCACTTCGAGTCGACCCTGCGAACCCTCGACCCTTCTCGCGAACACGCCTTCGACGTCGAGTTGAAGGACTCCGGCATCGTCGTGCACGTGCCTGCCGACCAGACCGTGCTGAGCGCCCTGCGCGCGGCCAACATCGATGTCCAGAGCGATTGCGAGGAGGGGCTCTGCGGTTCGTGTGAGGTGCGCGTGCTGGCCGGCAAGGTCGACCATCGCGACGTCGTGCTCACGCGAGCCGAACGCGAGGCCGGCACGAAGATGATGACCTGCTGCTCGCGGGCCTGCAGCGGAAGCGGCAGGCTGGTCCTCGAACTCTGACCGGCGCCTTGATTCAGCCCTTGTTCCAGTCCTTGAGCTGTTTCGTGCGCTGCTCGGTGTGCTCGATCTTGCAGCTCAGCGCCGCGATGTCGCGGATGGTGCCCCCGGCATTGAGCGTGTATTTGGTTGGCACTGCAGTCGCCTCGCGGAACTGAACCCACGCGCGCTGCGCCTGCTGGAGCAGCTTCTTCGTGCCCGCGTGGTCGGTGGCATCTGTCTTGTCGTCGCTCGCGAGCGATTTCACGAGCGCCTGGTAGGCGGCGCCTATCCGCTGAACTCGACCTCGGCCTCGATCTCGACCGGAATGTCGAAGGGCAGTTCCGCCAGACCCACCGCGCTTCGTGCATGGGCGCCGATTTCGGGGCCGTACAACTGGATGATCAGGTCTGAGAAGCCGTTGATCACAGCCGGCATCCGATTGAAGCCCGGCGCCGCGTTGACCATGCCGAACACCCGAACCCACGCGGTGACACGGTCCAGGTCGCCGATGGCTCGCTGCAGGCTCGCGAGCATGCCGAGCGCGGTGAGCCTCGCTGCCTGGTAGCCCTGCTCGATCGTGAGTTCGCGCCCGACCCTGCCCAGCGCTGCCGTCAAGGTTCCGTCGCTGTTCTGCGGGCCATGGCCCGAGATGAATGCGCGCTGGCCCGAAAGCCGCACCCACGGAAAGGGCAGCGAAACACCGGGCGGCACCGCGAGGGCCGGCGGCAGCGCCAGGCCCAGCGATTGGAGTTTGCTTTCGATGCGAGCCATGCGTCACCCCTTGGCGTAGAGCACCATCTGCGTGCAACGGAAGAGCGCGATGGTCTTGCCTGTTTCACGATGCCTGACCACCGAGTCCCACACCTGCGTCGTCTTGCCGAGGTGAACGGCCGTCGCCGTGCATTCGATCGTGCCGTCGCGCGCCGTGCCGAGATGGTTGGACTTGAGTTCGATGGTGGTGAAGCCCGTCGCGCCTTCGGGAAGGTTGGCGACGCAGCCGTAGCCGGCCGAGGTGTCGGCCAGCGTGACCACGCTCCCTGCGTGCAGGAACCCGTTGGGCGCCATGAGCGCCTTGCGCACGGGCAACTCGGAGCGCACCTCGGACGTGTCGACGTGCTTGATCACGATACCCAGGTAGCCGGGCAGGTTCTCGGCGCCGCGCTGATTCAGTTCATCGGCGGTGGGTGTCCGTCGTGCGGAGTTCGTGTTCATGATTCACCTCGTCCCCTGACATCCGCGACGACGCGCGCGTGCCGCTGAAAACTCCAGTAAGCGCTCGCCCAGTCCATCAGCACCACGGTGCGGTTGCGGAAGCCGATCAGGAAGTAGGCATGCGCGAACAGCCAGAAGAGCCATGCCATGCGCCCCGAGAAGCGCAGGGGGCCAAAGGGTGTGCCCAGGTCGACCACGGCCGAGTTGCGGCCGATCGTCGCCAGGTTGCCGTAGTCGCGGTAGCGGAACGGCTCGGTCGGCTGGGCCGCGATGCGGCGCAGGATGTTCGCTGCAGCGGCTCGTCCCATCTGCTTGGCGCCGGGCGACACGCCGGGCACCGGCTTGGGCTCCCTGCCGGGCCGATGGCTGAGCGCGGCCGCGAGGTCGCCGACGACGCTGATGTCGGGATGGCCCGGCACGCTCAGGTCCGGCAGCACCTTGACGCGGCCGGCACGGTCCGTCTCCACGCCAGTTGCACTGGCAAGCAAGCGTCCCAGCGGCGAAGCGGCGACGCCTGCGGCCCAGATCACGCAATTGCACTCGATGCGATGGCTGCCCACGCCCGCACCGCCGTCGCTGAAGGGCGACTCGACTTGCAAGCCCGTGGCATCGACGGACGTCACTTTGGCGTTGAGGCGCACCTGTACGCCGAGCTTCTGCAATTGGTCCTGGGCGCGCTGGCTGAGCGACTCGGGCATGGCTTGCAGCACGCGCGGGCCGCCCTCGATCAGCAGCACTTCGGCACTGCCCGGGTCGATATGGCGGAACTCGCCCTCGAGCGTATGGCGCGCGATCTCCGCGAGCGTGCCGGCCATTTCCACGCCGGTCGGGCCGGCGCCGATCACGGCGAATGTCAGCAATGCGCGTCGGCGCGCCGGGTCGGCCTCGATCTCGGCCGCCTCGAAGCTCATCAGGATGCGGCGGCGGATCTCGAAGGCGTCGGCCAGCGTCTTGAGCCCGGGCGCCGTCCGTGCCCAGTCATCGTGGCCGAAGTAACTGTGCGTCGCGCCGGCGGCGAGGATCAGGTGGTCCCAGGCGAGGCGGGAGCCGTTCGCCAAGTGGACTTCGCGTGCCGCCGGGTCGATCTGCGTGACTTCGCCCAACAAGGTTGTGACATTGGGTTGCCGCCGGAACAAGAGCCGCACCGGCGCCGCGATCGAGGGCGCCGCAAGGCCCGCCGTGGCGACCTGGTAGAGGAGGGGCTGGAAAAGGTGGTGATTGGTCTTGTCGACCACCGTGATGTCGACTTCCGAGCGCTGAAGCTTGCGCGCCGCCTCCAGCCCGCCGAACCCGCAGCCGACGATGACGATGTGGGGACGGCCTGTTTTGCTCATTCGCCGGATGATACGCAGACCTTGGCAGGCGCCGGCGACTTGTGCCAAAGTGTCGCGTTCCGCTGCGCCGGCGTCGCGGGCCCCCTCCGCTGCGCGATCTTGTCCTACGGCGTTTGCCTGTGTGCATGGGCTAAAAAACCGTTCAAGTCAAAACTGGAGTTCCCATGAACCTCATCCGGCCGGCTCTGCCTGCGGCGGACGACTTGCGCGACCGTTTTCGGACGGTTCGTGCACACAGCCTGGCGCTGGCAGCACCGCTGTCGGCCGAGGACCAGTGCATCCAGTCCATGCCCGATGCCAGCCCCACGAAGTGGCATCTGGCGCATACCACGTGGTTCTTCGAAACGGTGCTCTTGCAGTTGCACGCTGACGGGTATCGGGTGTTCGACCCGCGCTTTCACTATCTCTTCAACTCCTACTACGAGGCGCTGGGGCCGCGTCATCCACGGCCGCAGCGCGGACTGCTGACGCGGCCGTCGCTCGACGAGGTGCACGAATACCGCCGCCACGTGGACGAGGCCGTGGATGCATTGCTGTGCAGCGCACGCGAGAACGACTGGGTAGCGATCGAAGGCATCGTCACTCTGGGCCTGCATCACGAGCAGCAGCACCAGGAACTGATCGTCACCGACATCCTGCACGCGTTGTCGTGCAATCCCTTGCTTCCGGCCTACCGCGCGGCGACCGCGCCGACCTTGCGGCTGGCTTCCGTGGCGCCCGCGATGCGCTGGCTGTCGCAGACCGGCGGTGTGGCGGAGGTCGGCCATGGCGGCGCGGGGTTCGCGTTCGACAACGAGACGCCGCGCCATGCCGTGCTCCTGCAGCCGTACGCCATTGCGGACCGGCTGGTGAATTGCAGCGACTTTGCGCAGTTCATCGCCGACGGAGGCTATCAGCGGCCAGAGTTGTGGTTGTCCGACGGTTGGGCTGCGGTGCAGTCGCAAGGGTGGCGTTGCCCGGCCTACTGGCTCGCGCCGGACGATCCGCGCCTGGCGCACCAGGGTTCGACGGCTGGATGGCAGGTTTTCGGCCTGCACGGCGTGCGGCCGCTGGAGGCGAGTGCACCGGTGTCGCAACTCAGTTTCTATGAGGCCGCCGCATACGCCGAATGGGCCTGTGCGCGCCTGCCGACGGAGTTCGAATGGGAGGCTGCGCACGATGCGCCGGGCATCTCGCAAATGAGCGGCCACGTGTGGCAGTGGACGCGTTCGTCCTATGACCCGTACCCTGGCTTTCGCCCGCTCGCGGGCATCGCGGCGGAATACAACGGCAAATTCATGGTCGGCCAACTCGTGCTGCGCGGCGGCAGTGTCGCTACGCCGGACGGGCACACGCGGCCCAGCTATCGCAACTTCTTCCCGCCGGCGGCGCGCTGGCAGTTCTCGGGGCTGCGGCTCGCGAAGGACCTCTGATGGGCACTCCCGCTTTCAATCTCCATGCGTTCCGGGCCGCACAGCGAGCGGCGCCGCTTTCCGACTTTGCTCGCGAACTGTTCGCGGGGCTGAGCCTCGGCGCGCGCAGCGTCTCGCCCAAGTTCTTCTACGACGTGGCGGGCTCGGCGCTGTTCGATCGCATCTGCGAATTGCCGGAGTACTACCCGACCCGCACCGAAGTGCGCATCCTCACCGACTGCGCGGACGAGATCGCGGCGCAGATCGGCCCCGACGCCGAGATCGTCGAGTTCGGCGCGGGCTCGCTCACCAAGGTGCGGCTGCTGCTCGATGCGCTCGAAGCGCCGAAGCGCTATGTGCCCATCGACATCTCTGGCGAACATCTCGAAGCGGCGGTGGAGCGCTTGCGTGCGGATTACCCCAGGCTCATGGTGCAGCCCGTGGTCGCCGACTACACGATGCCCCTGGTGCTACCCGCCCGCGACAAGGGCGCCGGCCAGCGCGTGGGCTTCTTCCCAGGCTCGACCCTGGGCAATTTCAATCCCGACGAGGCGTTGGCTTTCCTGCAACTGGCGCATCGCTTGCTGCGCGGCGGCGGCCTGCTGCTGGGAGTGGATCTCGTGAAAGACCCGGCGCTGCTGCACGCGGCCTACAACGACGCGCAGGGCGTGACAGCGGCCTTCAACCTGAATCTGCTGCGGCGCGCCAACGCCGAACTGGATACCGACTTCGATCTCGACGGCTTCACGCATGCGGCCTTCTACAACTCGCCGATGCGGCGCATCGAGATGCACCTGGTGAGCCGCCGCGCGCAGACCGTGACCCTCGACGGCCAGCGCTTCGAGTTCGAGGAAGGCGAGACGATCCACACCGAGAACTCGCACAAGTTCACGGTGGAGGGGTTGCGCGCGCTCGCCGTCAAGGCGGGCTTCCGTCCCGCTGCGGTGTGGACGGACCCCGATCACCTGTTCAGCGTGCATTGGCTTCAGGCTGCCTGACTCGACCCGCAAAGGGAATGTGCTACTTTCGTGGATTGAGCGGCGCATCGCGCCATGGAGCCATTGAATGAAAGCAACCTGGAACGGCGTCACCATCGCCGAGAGCGACGACACCGTGCTCGTCGAAGGCAATCACTATTTCCCGATGGATTCGCTCAACCGCGACCACGTGACCTTCAGCAACCACAAGACGACCTGCGCGTGGAAGGGCACCGCGAGCTATTTCTCGTTGCTGGTCAACGGCGAACTCAACACCGATGCCGCGTGGTACTACGCAGACCCCAAGCCCGAAGCGGAGATGGTCAAGGACCGTGTCGCGTTCTGGAAGGGCGTGAAGGTGGCGGAGTGAGCACTGCGTTCAGTCCACCCTTCACACCACCCGATCGACTTGTTCCCACCTTGCGGCAGGACGGCTACGCCGTGCTGAGCCCGCAGGGTGTGGCCGACTGGCTCGGTGCGCCCCTGGCGCAACTCGAGGCCTTGCATGTCGATTGGGCGCACCTGCCGGCCGACGAATACTTGAAGGACGGCGGGCGTTATCGCACGCGACGCCATGCGTGCTTCACGGTGGATGAGGCCGGGGTCGAGCAGGTACCGCATCGCGCGCACTGGCAGCCCGTGGAGTACAACGCGCTGCATGGCGGCATGCAGCGCTGGTTCGCGCCGATGGAGGCCGCCACCGTCGCGCAACCGATCTGGCAACGGCTCATGAGCGAACTCGGCAAAGTGACGAGCGGCCTGCGCGGCACGCAGCGCTGGTACGTCGAGGCGCACCAGTTCCGCATCGACACCACCGACGGCATCGGCCGGCCGACACCGGAAGGCGCGCACCGCGATGGTGTCGACCTGGTTGCTGTCGCGCTGGTCGGCCGGCACAACGTCAAGGGCGGCGAAACGCGTGTATTCGAGGCCAGTGGACGGCGCGGCGAACGCTTCACGATGACCGAGCCATGGTCCCTGCTGCTGCTGGACGACGCCCGCGTGATCCATGAATCGACCCCGATCCAGCCACTGGTGGAAGGCGAGCCGGGCTGGCGCGACACGCTGGTCGTGACTTGCCGCGCCGGAGCTTTCCAGGGCGATTGAGGCCGAGGCGCCGACCGTAGACGTCCTACATCCGCAGGCATGGGCTTGGATGTAAATTCGAGGCCCGATTCGCCCGCGAATCCTGTGCATGAAAGAGGTCAGCCATGTTCAATCACATCCTGGTCCCGATCGACGGGTCCGAAACGTCGATGCTGGCGGTCAGCAAGGCCAGCGGGCTGGCCTTGGCCTTCGGCAGTCGCATCACGCTCATCCACGTGGTGGACAACTATCCCTTCATCGGCGTGGGTGCTGACTACGCGCTCGGCCAGAACGAATACCTCGCCGCTGCCACCAGCAGCGCGAATGCCGCGCTGGCGCGTGGCGTCGCGGCGCTGGCGGCCGAAGGGCTGCATAGCGATCAGCGCGTCATCGATGGGCACGTGGTGCATGAGGGCATCGTCGACACCGCCATCGCCATCGGCGCGGACCTGATCGTGATGGGCTCGCACGGTCGGACCGGCATCGAGAAGTTGCTTCTCGGCAGCGTGACGCAGCGGGTGCTGCAGGACGCCAAGGTGCCGGTTCTGGTGGTGAAGGGCGACCTCAGCTAGGAAAGGTCGAATCTCGCAGCTCAGGCGAATGGCGGCGCGCTCTCGAAGCGGCAGAGCCTTCCATCGGCAGGGTGCTCGAATTCGAGCATCGTCGCGTGCAACAGCAATCTTGGCGCGCGGCGTTGGATGTCTTCGTTCCCGTAGAGCGCATCTCCGAGGATCGGGTGGCCGATCGACAGCAGGTGCACGCGCAATTGATGGCTGCGTCCCGTCAGCGGTTCCAGCCAGAGGTGACTGGCACGGCGTTCGGGCAACGGCTCCTTCACGCGCCATCGCGTCTGGCTGGGCTTGCCGGCGGCATCGATCTTCTGCAGGGGCCTTCTCGGCCAATCCGCGATCAGCGGTGCATCGATCAATGACCAGTCGTCGGAGGTCGGCAGCAGGCCGTCGACGATGGCTTCGTAGCGCTTGCTCACCTGCCGGCTGGCGAAGGCATCGCCGAGCGCGCGCTGTGTCGCCGGGTCGCGCGCCATCAGCACCAGGCCGCTGGTCGCCATGTCGAGCCGGTGCACGACCAGCGCATCGGGCCAGCGCCGTAGTGCGCGCGCACTGAGGCAGTCCTGCTTGTCCTCCCCGCGGCCGGGCACGCAGAGCAGGCCGGCGGGCTTGTCGAGCACCAGCAGGTGCGGGTCTTCATGGATCAGGTGCAGGTCGGTCATCGCAGGAGAAGTCTAGGAGCTGCGGGCTCGGCTATCCTCGTCGCGATGTCTGCCGCTGCCGTTCCCCCGAATTCGTCTCGATTTTCCGATCTCACGCGCGAGCGGCCCTTCATGCAACTGTGGGTTGCGCGGTTGTTTGGCACCGCCGCGAGCCAGATGCTGCTGGTCGCGATCGGCTGGCACATGTATGAGCTGACCCAGAGCGCGTGGGACCTGGGCCTCGTCGGCCTCTACCAGTTCGTGCCGGCGCTGCTCCTGGCCTTGCTCGCAGGGCATGTGGTCGACCGGCATCACCGGGGGCGCATCGTCGCGGCCTGCTTCGCGGTGCAGGGCGCGGTGGCGCTGGTGCTGCTGCTCGCGGTGCACGTCGCGCACGACTCGCGTGGGCTGCTGCTCGGCCTGTCGCTGGTGCTCGGCGCGGTTCGCGCGTTCCAGATGCCGGCGCAGCAGGCGCTCACGCCCTTGCTGGTACCGCCGATCCTGCTGCCGCGCGCGATGGCTTTCAGCTCTGCAGGCATGCAGGGCGCCATCATCGGCGGCCCGGCATTGGGCGGCCTGCTGTTCGTGGCGGGCATGGGGGTGGTGTATGGCGCCGCCTTCGTCTTCTTCGTGGCGGCGGCCGTGCTGGTGATGCGCCTGCACTACGTCTTCACGCCGGCTGCGCGGGAGCCGGTGACGCTCAAGACCGTGCTGGCCGGCGTCGACTTCATCTGGAAGCGCAAGCCCGTGCTGGGGGCGGTATCGCTCGATCTTTTCGCGGTCCTGCTGGGCGGCGCCGTCGCGCTGCTGCCGATCTACGCCAAGGACATCCTTCACACCGGTCCGTGGGGCCTGGGTCTGCTGCGTGGCGCGCCCGCGATCGGGGCGTTGTTCATGTCGATCATGCTCACGCGCCGGCCGATCGAGCGCCACGTGGGCCGCGCGCTGCTGATCGCTGTGGCGATGTTCGGCGTGTGCATGGTCGTCTTCGGCATTTCGCGCAGCTTCGTCGTGTCGCTCATCGCGCTGGCGGTCTCGGGCGGCGCGGACATGGTCAACGTGGTGATCCGGCAGACGCTGGTGCAGCTCGAAACGCCCGACGCGATGCGCGGCCGCGTGAGTGCGGTCAACTCGATCTTCATCGGGGCGAGCAACCAGCTCGGCGAATTCGAATCGGGCGCCACGGCGGCGCTGCTGGGGCCTGTGGGGTCCGTGGTGGCGGGCGGTGTCGGCACCGTGCTGGTCGCGGCGGCCTGGTTCCGGCTGTTTCCCTCGCTCGCGCAGAGGGATCGGCTCGTCAAGCTAGAACACTGAAAACGCGTAAGGCACGTCGAGCGTCACGTCCCCGAGCGGCTCGGCCACGCACGGCAGGATCCAGCCTTCGGCTTTCTCGTCGGCGCTCACGCCCGGCCATTCGATGCGGTAGCGAATCTCGCCGGCCACGAGCTTGCAGAGGCAGGTGCGGCAGGTGCCGTTGCGGCAGGAACTCGGCAGTTCGATGCCGCCGGCGTCGGCGGACTGGAGCAGGGTGCGGTCGGACTCGATGTCGAAGGTGAATCCGCCCGGTTCGACGTGCGCCTTCATCACGGCCGATGCGACGGCGATTGCTGGCGACGCTGGTCGCGGAGCATGAAGAGGTAGAGGCTCTCGACCTTCTCGCGCGCCCAGGGCGTCTTGCGGAGAAACTTGAGGCTGGACGCGACGCTCGGGTCGCTGGTGAAGCAACGCAGCGGAATCCGCTCGCCCAGCCCCTGCCAGCCGTAATTCGCCTCGAGGGCGGTCACGATGGCTTCCAGCGTGAGGCCGTGCAACGGATTGCGCGGCTGCTTCTGTGCTGGCGTGGGCTGTACGGGCGTGTTCACGGTTACTTGTTCTTGAGCTTGCCGCGCGGAATGACCGCCGTGGTGATCGTACGGACCGGTTCGATGCCGGCGCCCGGCGGCTTGGGCGGCGAAGTGTCCTTCTTCGGTTTCTTGGCTTCCTTGTTCGTGCGCTGTTGACCTTTGGCCATGTGAATCTCCGGATAGATGCGAATGCGACGGTCAGTTTAGCCTCGGCGTTCCGGACTTTGGCGACGCGGCGACAATACGCCCCTTTACGTTCGTTCCTCCCGCATTCATGTCCGATTACGAAGTCCGCCCCGCCACCCTGCGCGATGCCAAAGCCGTCGCCGAAGTCCATGCCGCAGCCGCCCAGGCCGCCTACGCAGACATCCTCCCCGAGGACCAGCTGCGCGCGCTGGCCCCCTCCACGCGCGAGGCCAAGTGGCGCGAGGCGATCGAGTTCAGCGAACCCCAGGTGCAGGTCGCGGAGATCGACGGCGAGGTGGTGGGTTTCGTCGGCTTCGACCGGTCGCGCGATCCCAAGACGCCGTCCACCACGGGCGAGATCTGGGCCATCTACGTGAAGCCCGAGCATTGGGGCAAGGGCGTCGGCGTCGCCTTGTGGGACGCCGCGCGCGACGGCCTCGAGGAAGAGGGCTGCACCGTGGTCACCGTCTGGGTGCCGCTGCGCAACGACCGCGCCATGCGCTTCCATGAGCTCGCCGGTTTCAAGCGCGAGATGAAGACCGCCAAGACGACCGCCCTTGGCGCGGTGAAGATCGAGGAAATCCGCCTCAAGCGAGCCGTTTGATCGGGCGCGCGGTCGATGGCCACCAGTCTCCTGCTGCTGCTCGATGACATCGCGACGGTGCTCGACGATGTCTCGGTTCTCACCAAGGTCGCGGCCAAGAAGACGGCTGGCGTGCTCGGCGATGACCTGGCGCTGAACGCGCAGCAGGTGTCGGGGGTCAAGGCCAATCGCGAGCTGCCGGTCGTGTGGGCGGTGTGCAAGGGTTCCTTCGTGAACAAGGCGATCCTGGTGCCGGCCGCGCTGGTGATCGGGACCTGGCTGCCCTGGCTGGTGACGCCGCTGCTGATGATCGGTGGCGCCTTCCTTTGCTTCGAAGGCTTCGAGAAGCTGGCGCACAAGTTCCTGCACAGGGAGGAGCACGCCGCCAGCACCACGGCCCATGAGCAGGCGGTGGCGAGCGAGGAGGTCGACGTGGTCGCGACCGAGAAGGCAAAGATCAAGGGCGCGGTGCGCACCGACTTCATCCTTTCCGCCGAAATCATCGCGATCACGCTGGGCACGGTGCAGGGCCAGCCCTTCGTCACGCAGCTTTCAGTGCTGGTGGGCATCGCGCTGGTGATGACTGTCGGTGTGTACGGCCTCGTGGCCGGCATCGTGAAGCTCGACGATGCGGGCCTCTACCTGAGCCAGCGCGAAGGCGCCGGTTCGCGCGCCCTGGGCCGCGGGATTCTGGCGGCGGCGCCCTGGCTCATGAAAGGGCTGTCGATTGCCGGCACGGCAGCGATGTTCCTCGTGGGCGGCGGAATCCTGGTGCATGGCGTGCCGGCCGTCGGCCATGCGATCGAGGCCTGGACCTCGGGCGTCGGCGGCTTCTTCGGCGGGCTGGCATCCATGGGGGCCAATGCCGGCGTCGGCATCATCGCGGGCGCCATCGTCCTGGCCGTCGTCGAAGTCGTGAAGAAGCTTCGCGCCAAGCGCTGAACCCGGCGGCGACAACGCGCCGCCGCGCGCTTCATCGCCCCTTGGCCTTGGCCCGCTGGACCAGGTCGACCACCACGAGCGCGATGCCGAGCACCAGCGCAAACCATCCCACGATGTAGGCCCCCCCGATCATTTCCCGCCAAGTCGGCGACTGCAGGAAGTTCGGCGCGATCAGCACGGCCGCGCCGATGAGGATGCAAAGGATGCCGCGCTCGAGCATTCGCGGCGCTCTGGAAGGTCTGGATGCCATCCGGGGAGTTTACGGGCCTGCTCCCTGCCGCCGACTTGCCGTCGCGGCCCGATCGAGGTGAGCGCCGCGGGTCGCTGCCCCGCTTTTTTGTGACAACGGCGCCCGGCCGTTCCCAGCAATGCCTTCCTGCTATCGAAAGCGTAGCGAAATCGAACGCAACCGTCGATTTGCACCAGGATCGTGAAATTTTCTCCGTTCAAAAGAGTACCGAAGAATTACATTCGTAAGTATTCGTTTCACGTGCCGCGTGAATTTCAACTCGGGAAAAAGCTTCATGAACTGCGTTTTCAGCATCGTCTGGAACTCATCGCAGCATCGCTGGACCGTCGCGGCGGCGCTGTTCGGCCTGGCCGGCACTGCCTCGGCCACCTGCACGACCGCCGCGAATGCCATCACCTGCGATGCGACTGGCGTGGCAACGGGCACGGCGGGTCAAGGCGCCGCCACGCTTTCCGGCACTTCGGTGATCGTGCGGCCGGCTGCGATTATCAGTTCGGCGGGCCTCACGGCCATCAGCGTTGGCGACAATTCGACGATCCTGATCCAGGCCGGCGCCAAGGTCGAGAACAAGGCGCCGGGCGGCACCGACGGCAAATACGGTACAGGCGCGAACACCATCGAATTCCGCTCTGGCAACACGCTGACGATCGAGCAGGGAGCCAAGGTGCTGTCCACCGGATCGGCGGGCGACGCAGAGGCCGTCAATCCGATCGGCTCCGGCAACCGCATCGTCAACGGCGGGGAGATCCGCTCGCAGGCGGGCGGCGCGGCGATCTGGTTCCAGCAGTCCTCCACCGGCACGAACACCATCGAGAACGAAGCGACCGGCATCATCGAATACAAGAACGGCGCGGGGAACATCGTGGGCGTGGCCGGCAGCATGGCGCTGGACTTCAGCAACAAGGGCCGATTGGTCGGATCGCTGAACTTTGCCGATGCCGACGACACGCTCAGGATCTACAGCGGCTCGTCGATCTCCGGCACGATCAACGGCGGCGGGGGCCGCAACCTGCTGACCTTGAACGGCACGGCCACGGGGGTCTTCAACCAGACGCTCTCCAACTTCCAGACCCTGGTGAAGAACGACAGCGGCAGCTGGACCTTCAACAACTCGCTGGCCGGCGCGGGCATCACGAGCACGCGGGTGGCCGGTGGCACGCTGATCCTCGGTGCGGATGCCAGCGGCTATACCGGCAGCATGACGGTCGATGCGGCCGGTACGCTGCAGACGAGCGCCGGCTTCATGCCGAAGTCGATCACCGACCACGGCCTGGTGCGCTTCGAACAATCTGCCGACGCGACCTACGCGGGACTGCTCAAGGGCACGGGCGGCATCGAGAAGACCGGCGCCGGCAAGCTGACGTTCACGACCAACCAGGAAATCACCGGTACCACCACCATCACGGGTGGCGTCCTGCAGCTCGGCAATGGCGGCACCGCCGGCAAGGTCGAGGGGCCCATCGTCAACAACGCCGCGCTCGTCATCCATCGCCAGGACGCCATCGGCTTCGCGAACCCCATCAGCGGAACCGGCCACGTGACCCAGCTCGGCGCCGGCACTACGCTGTTCACTGCCGACAACACCTACAGCGGCGGCACGACGATCACGGCAGGCACCTTGCAGCTCGGCGATGGCGGTACGACGGGCAGCGTGGTGGGCAACATCCTCAACAACGCCACGCTCGCCGTGAACCGCTCGAACACCCTGACGCTTGCGGGGGCCATCAGCGGCAGCGGAGCGCTCCGGCAAGTGGGACGCGGCACGACCGTGCTCTCGGGTGCCAACAACTACAGCGGAGCGACGACCGTCGCAGCGGGCACGCTCAAGGCGGGTGCCGCCAACAGCTTCAGCGCCGTGTCCGCACACACCGTGGCGACGGGTGCGACGCTCGATGCGGCGGGCTTCGACCAGACGGTTGCCACGCTCCGCAACGCTGGCACCGTCAGCCTTCTGAGTACCGCGGCCGGCAGCACGCTCACCGTGAACGGCGCCTATGTCGGGAACAACGGCGTGCTGAGCCTGGGCACGGTTCTGGGAGGTAGCGCCAGCCTGAGCGATCGCCTGATGCTCAGCGGCCCCGGCGCCAGCGCGAGCGGCAACACCACCGTGCGCATCACCAACCTCGGCGGGCTCGGTGCTCAGACGACGGGCAACGGTATCGAAGTGGTGAGCGCGCGCAACGGCGCCACCACGACGGCACAGTCGACCCGCGATGCCTTCGCGCTCGCCAACGGACACGTCGATGCGGGCGCGTTCGAATACCGCCTGTATGCGGCCGATGCCCAGGGCGCGGGCGAGAACTGGTACCTGCGCTCGGAAACCACGCTCGTGCCGCCGGATTCCTCGGTCAAGCCGGAGTCGCCTTCAGCCGGTCCTGAAGATTCGGCCGCATCGACGAAGCCGCCTGACGCGGGCAGCGAAGCATCGCGCACCGCAGTGAAGGTCCCGACCTACCGCGCCGAAGTGCCTCTTTTCGCCGCGCTGCCCGCACAACTGCGCCAGACCGATCTCGCGATGCTCGGCAACCTGCATCGCCGTGTCGGCGACGAAGAGAGCGCCCATGCGAGCCGACAGGCATGGGCCCGGGCCATCTACGGCGATCTCGACATCCGCCAGGACGGCACAGCGTCGGCGCAGAGCAAGGGCCATGTGAGCGGCCTGCAGGCCGGCACCGATCTGCTGGCCACTGGCAACTGGCGCGCTGGCGTCTACGTGGGCTACCTGGACGGCAGCGCGGACGTCAGCGGCAACGCGCGCGGCACGCTCGGCAGGGTGGGCTACAACGATCTGCAATCGCGCTACCTCGCCGGCTATGCGACCTGGATGGATGCGAGCGGCGTGTACGCAGACGCCGTTCTCCAGAGCGGCAGCCACCGCTACACCGTGCGCCCTGATGGCAACCCAAGCGCCTCCGGCAAGCCGAACAGCACCACCGCGTCGATCGAGGCCGGCAAAGCCTTCGCGCTGGCCGACGGCTGGGCCGTCGAACCGCAGGCCCAGCTCGCCTACCAGCGCAGCAGCTTCGACGACGTGCTGATCGGCGGCGCCCGCGTGCAGCAGGACGCCGACGGTGGCTGGATCGGCCGCCTCGGCGCGCGCATCAAGGGCGACATCGCCACCCGCGCCGGACGCCTGCAGCCCTACGGCCGCTTCAATGTGTACTACGCCGGCTCGGGCACCGATGTCGCGACCTTCGTCGGTCCGGCGGCCAGCACGCGCATTGCCAGCAGCACCGGATACACCTCGACCGAAGTCGCGGCCGGCATGACGCTGGCGCTGACGCCCGTCGTCACGCTCTATGGCGAGGCGGGTCGCCTCTTCAACGCGGGCGGCGACGTGAAGGTGAAGTCGTCGGTGCAGGGATCGCTGGGCATGCGGGTGAGCTGGTAGGCGAGCGGGCGCTCCGCGGCTTTCGGTTCAAATAGGGGCTTCAGCGGCCGCCCTGCAGCGGGGCGGCCTTCGAAGCCATCGCCCGACCGAACACCATGGAATTCTTCCGCCCCCGAATCCTCGCCATTTCCGCGCGCGTCGTCGCGCCCTTGCTGCTCGCGGCTGCCGTCTCGGGCGTGACGGCCCAGCAGGCCACCTCGCAGGATGCAAACCGCTTTCCCTCGGCGGCGGTGGGCTTCCTCGGCGGCGAACTGCCGGCGATGGAGGCTGCCATCGCGGCGCGCGACAGGGACTACTTCGAGGACGCAATGGGCCGCATGCTCGACTTCTCCGACACGTGGGGCTTCAAGTCGCATGACAATCCCGCACTGGCGCGCTTCCCGATGTGCACCGAAGCGGTGTCGGACTTCCTGGTGGTCGGCATGTGCCGCATCATGACCACCAGCTCCGCCTGCGAACCGGGCATGGCGACCCGCTTCAACACGAACCTCCAGAAGTGCCGCGAGCTGGCGGCGCGGCTCTGAAGGGGCCGACCGTCTAGGCGCCCTTGAGTCCCTGCAGGGTCTGCAGGAGCACCACGCGGGCCTGGCCGAGCACCATGCCCTTCCACTCGTCGTTGTCGCAGTAGAAGGCGTCGCGCAGGTCTTGCCGGATCGCGCGCTGCTGCTCGGCCAGTGCTTCCGGGTGGCGGCGCAGCCACGTGTCGGCGCGCAGGCGCGTCATGACTTCCATGTCGGGCAGGGTGCCGAACTCCAGCCCCATCAGGGCCGCACTGGCCTGCGGACACTCGTCGTAGATCGCCGAGACCACCGGGCCCGAGACGTCCGCCGAGGCCGACTGGCCGTCGAAGGGCGCGAACACGTCGGCGCCCCACCAGGCGCGTGCCTGTGCCAGGTCGGCCGGCGCGTTGCGGCCCGGGTAGATCTTCTCGCCGTGTCCGTAGGGGCCGAGGCCGGTGTGGATGTCGATCCACCCGATGTGCGTGGCGGCCGTGCCGTACTTGCGCAAGATGCCGCGCATGGTGCGGTTGCTCCACGATGGCGCCTTGCCACCGTAGAACACGCCTTCAGGCGAGTCGTACTGCCCGGCCGTGACCGCGGCGCGATAGGCCCGCATGCCGTGCTTCTCGATGTACGCAGCCATCGCCGACTCGTCCGCGCCGGTGGGCGGCCAGGTGGCCGGCAGCACGAAGGGCTCGACGTCGGCATAGGCGGTGTTCACCGGCAGCGGCGCATCGAAGTCGATGTGGTTGCGGTTCAGGTCGATGTTGTCTTCGTTGGTGCGGTGCAGGTGCGAGAAGCCATGCGGGTTGACGGCATGCACGAGCAGCAGCGCGACACCGGCCTGTTCGAGTCGCGATATCAGGTCTGCATCGTTCAACGTCGCGACCTGGCAGCCCGAGCCGCAGAAGCCCTCGGGGCCGTGCGTGCCCGAACTCACGATCATCAGCCTGGCAGCGTCCGGCTTGCCGAGCAGGGCCACGTCGGTGGCCAGCGTTTCGCCCAGGGCGCCGCGATGCGCTTCGAGCACGAAGGATTCGACGGCCGCGCCGCGCTGGGCGGCTGCCTCGAGGAATTTGCGCCGTGCCTCGGCGTAGGTGCCCGAGAAGTGGCGGGTGGCTGCGGTGCTGTGCATGTCTTGTGTCCTCGGAATCGCGATCAGGCCGGCTGGTGCGCGCCTGCCGCGTCGATGTCCTTGCCTGTGAAGTCCTTGAGCCAGAGCAGGCCCAGCAGCGAGACCGTCGTCATCGCCAGCAGGTACCAGGCCGGCGCAAGCTTGTTGCCGGTGGCGTTTAGCAGCCAAGTGCTGATGAAGGGCGAGAAGCCGCCGAACAGCGCCACGCCGACGCTGTAGACCAGCGACATGCCGCTCGCGCGCACGTGCTTGGGAAACATCTCCGGCAGCATCGTGATGCCGGGCACCGTCTGCACCACCAACGTGAGGCTCAGCACGCCGACCACGGTGAAGAGCACGGCAGGCGTGGGCGACATGTTGAGCCACAGGAAACCCGGGTAGATCAGCAGCACCAGCGCGATGCGACTCCAGACGATCAGCGGCTTGCGGCCGATGCGGTCGGACCAGCGGCCGACGAAGGGCGCCAAGCCGAAGGACAGCAGTCCCGTGAGTGCCGCGCCGAAGAGCGCCACCGGCGGCGGCATGCCCAGCTCGCGGATGGCGTAGGTCGGCATGTAGAAAGTCACGACGTAGGCGGCCGCGGTGCCGCCGATGATGCTCAGGATGGCCGCGAGCACGGTCTTGCCATGTTCGCCGCACACCTCCGACAGGCTGCTGCGGCGCGGCGCCGCGTTGGCCGGCTCGGGCCGGATCTCCAGAGATTCCTCGAGGTGGCGGCGGATGTACATGCCCACGGGCGCGATCAGCATCCCGAGGAAGAAGGGCACGCGCCAGCCCCAACTCTCCATGGCTTGCGGCGTGAGCGCCGTCGACAGCCCGCCCACGACCACGGCGCCGAGCAGGATGCCGAGGCCCTGGCTCGCGAACTGCCAACTCGCCATGTAGCCGCGGTTCGCCGGCGTTGCATGCTCCACCAGCAGCGTGGTGGACGCGCCCACCTCGCCACCCGCCGAAAAGCCCTGGATGAGCCGCGCCAGCACGATCAGGAGTGGCGCCGCGACGCCGATCTGCGCGTAAGTGGGGGCGAAGGCGATCAGTGCGCAGCCCAGCGCCATCAGGAAGATCGTGAGCGTCATGGCCTTCTTGCGGCCGGCGCGGTCGGCATAGGCGCCGATCACGATGCCTCCCAGCGGCCGCATGACAAAGCCGACGCCGAAGCTTGCCACCGTCAGTAGCAACTGGCCGTAGGAATTGAAGGTTGGGAAGAAGAGCTTTCCGATCACCAGCGCGAGGAATCCGTACACGGTGAAGTCGAAGAATTCGAGCGCGTTGCCAATGGTGGTCGCAACGATCGTCTGGCGCCGGCTGATCGGCGTGCGGCTGGTCGGGTGGGTCATCGGTTCGGGTTGGGTGATGTCGTTGGGTTGTCGCGCCGGGATGCTAGAGAAAGGTCTTGATCGTGAAAAGACAATAATTGAGACCTAACGATAACTTTTGGTTTTCAATGAAGCCGAACCAGCTCCTTGCGTTCGTGGCCGTGGTCGAGCAGAAAAGCATCCGGGGTGCAGCCCGGGCGGTCGGGATTTCGCAGCCGGCGGTGACCAAGATCGTGCGCGAGCTGGAGCGCGAAGTCGGCGCGCCGCTGGTCGAGCGCAGCGTCAAGGGCGTGCGGCTCACCCCCTACGGCGAGGCCTTTGCGCCGCGCGCGCGCTTGCTGCTGGCCGACATGCGCCGCGCACGCGACGAGATCGCCCAGATCCGGGACGGCGCGACCGGCAAGGTGGCGGTGGCCGTGAGCACGTCGGTCGCGCTGACCCTGCTGCCAGAGGCCTTCCGCGAGTTCCACACGCGCCTTCCGGCCGTCGACGTGCATTTCAGCGAAGCGGTGCTGCCGTGGATGCTGGCGCGGCTGCGCGACGGTCATCTCGACTTTGCCGTCGCGCACGTCGGGCCGGGCGCGCTGCCTGCCGAATTCGAAAGCGTGGATCTGTTCCCCGTGCAACTGGCCGTCGGCGTGCGTGCGGGCCACCCCTTGCGCCACTGCCGCTCGTTGCGCGAACTGCACGACGCGGAATGGCTGCTTCCCGGCGATGGCGAACTGGGCCGCGAATTCGTGGCACCCATCTTCTCTCCCATCGGGTTGACGCCGCCGGCCCGCATGATCCTCGGCGAGTCCGTCACGGTCGCGCTGGGCCTGGTCGGACACATGGATCTCGTCGGCATGTTCGTCGAGCCTCTGGCCGAACTGGCCTTCGGGCATCACGGCATCGTGCGCGTCGAAGTGAAGGACACGCTGCCGACGCTGCAGGTGTGCGTGATCCGGCGCAGGGGCCTCCAGCTCACGCCGGCCGCGCGCCATCTGGTCGAATGCATCCAGCAGGCAGCGACGCGCCGATGAAGTGATGCGGCTAGGAGAACGCGCGTGCGAAAGCGGCGGCGGCCGCTCGTGCCTCGTCTTCCGACTGAAGCGCCGCCGCCAGCACCTTTGCGCCAGCCACGGCCGAGACGGCCAACGCTTTCTTGGGGCACAAGCCCAGGCAACTGCACTGCACGATGCGCAGGCGCACCGGAAGGTTGTGCATTTCCTTCTTGAACAGCTTGCGGACATCCTTGGCCTTGAGCTTTGACGGTCCGTTGCTGCGTTTCTGGCATTCGCCGCACACCAGGGCCACGCCGCCGAACTTGGGTCTGACGAGGAGGGCGCCGGCGATTTCGGTGTCGGGGGAGGAGCTCAAAGTGGTTTTCCTTGGCGTGGGCGCAGATCCTAAGGCCCACCGGTTGCCATCCAAGTCAGCCAAGCTGCCGTCCTGACGGGAATTGCCCTCCGTTCTGCGGTAACTTCGGAGCCATGTCACTTCCTCCCATCGAAATCGAAACCGGTCCGAATCCCACGGCGACCGTCCTCCTCATGCACGGCCTGGGGGCCGACGGCAATGACTTCGTGCCCATTGCCAACGAACTCGACCTCTCGGCCGTCGGCCCGGTCCGCTTCGTGTTCCCCAATGCGCCGGTGATGCCGGTCACCATCAATGGCGGCTACCGGATGCCCGCCTGGTACGACATCCTGGGCCCCGGCCATCCGGAGGACGAAACCGGCCTGCGCAGTTCGCAGGCGGCGATCGAGGCGCTTCTCACGAAGGAAAAGGCACGCGGCATCCCGGCCAGCCGCATCGTCATCGCCGGCTTCTCCCAGGGCTGCGCCATGTCGTTCATGACCGGCCTGCGCCACCCTGAGCGGCTGGCGGGCATCGTCGGCCTCTCGGGCTACCTCCCGCTGGCCGACACCATCGCCACGGAGCGAAGCTCCGCCAACCAGTCGACCCCCATCTTCCAGGCCCACGGCCAGCGCGACGGCGTGGTCCCTCTCGCACGCGCCACCTACGGCCGCGACGCCCTCAAGGCCCTCGGTTACGGCATCGAGTGGCATGAATACCCCATGGAACATTCCGTCTGCATGGAGGAAATTGCCGATCTCAACGCCTTCCTCCTGCGCGTCCTGTCCTGACGTTTTTTCCCGCGAATGCCGGCGCAGTCCGGCCCGCTGGCAGAACACCGCGGAACCGGCTCCGCCGGACCGCCGGTGTTGCCGCCGGTCGGGGAGGTAGCGAAACGACACGAAGTGCGTGCGGCTTGGGGGCGTGCAAGGTCCTTCGAGCAGCATTATTTTCATCGTGCTACCTTCCAGCCCCACGAAGAATGACTGGCCATATCAACATGACCCAATTGAAGGAGCGCCTCGACGCGTTCTCGCCCGCACGGCTGAGGGGAGTCCGGCGCGGGATCGAAAAGGAGAGCCTCCGTGCGCAACCGGATGGCAAGCTGGCGCTGACGCCGCATCCGGTGGCCCTGGGCTCAGCGCTCACGCATCCGCACATCACGACCGATTTCAGCGAGTCGCAGCTCGAACTCATCACCGGCGCCCATGCCGACGTGGAGGCCGCGCTCGAAGAACTGGTGCGCGTGCACCAGTTCACGTACCGCGTGCTGAACGAGGCCGGCGACGAGCGCCTTTGGGTATCCAGCATGCCGTGCGGCCTGCCGACGGATGAAACCATCCCGATCGGGCGGTACGGTTCATCCAATGTCGGGCGCGCCAAGAGCGTCTACCGCATGGGCCTGAGCCACCGCTACGGGCGGCGCATGCAGACCATCTCGGGCATTCACTACAACTGGTCGCTGCCGGAGGTGTCGAGCGAACAGTATTTCGGGCTGATCCGCAACTTCCGCCGGCATGCCTTCCTGCTGCTCTACCTCTTCGGCGCTTCGCCTGCGCTGTGCTCGACCTTTGTCGACGGCCGGCCGCACGAGTTGCAGCCGCTGGGCGAGGGCAGCATGCACATGCCCCATGGCACGTCCTTGCGCATGGGCCGGCTGGGCTACCAGAGCGAGGCGCAGGCATCGCTGGCCGTCAGCTACAACAGCCTCGACGGCTATGGCGCGTCGCTGCAGGATGCGCTCACGCGGCCGTGGCCCGCCTACGAGGCGATCGGCATCCGCAGTCTCGGCGGCGACTACAACCAGCTTGCCACCAGCCTGCTGCAGATCGAGAACGAGTTCTACGGAACGATCCGCCCCAAGCGCGTGATCTATCCCGGCGAGCGACCGTTGCACGCCCTGCGCGAGCGCGGTGTCGAATACGTCGAGGTGCGCCTCATGGACCTCGACCCCTTCGAGCCTGTCGGCATCAACGCACAGACCATGCGCTTCCTCGATGTCTTCCTGCTGCACTGCCTCCTGACGGACAGCCCGCCCGACACGCGCGAGGAGATCGCCAACCTGGCGCACAACCAGAATCTCACGGCTGCGCGCGGACGCGAGCCCGGCCTGCAGCTGCAGCGCGACGGCCGGCAGGTGGCGCTTGCCGAATGGGGCGCCGAGCTGCTCGAGGAATTCGTGCCCATCGCCGAGGCGCTGGACGCGGCCCACGGCGGGACGAAGCACGCCGAGGCGCTGCACGCTGCCCGTGCAGCGCTCGGCGACCCGGCCGTGCTGCCGTCGGCGCGCGTGCTGGAGGGCATGAACGCGCACGGCAATTCCTTCGTCGGTTTCGTTCGCGCCGAGTCCGAGAAGACCCGCGAGACGCTGCTGGCGATGCCGTTCCCGGCCGAACTGCAGGCGCAGTTCGAGCACATGACCCAGACCTCGATCGAGGCCCAGGAGCGCATCGAGGCCAACGACACCATGCCCTTCGAGATTTACCGCGAACAGTACGTTTCCCCGGGTCGGCTCGGCTTCAAGAACCATTGGGCCGAGACGCCGCAGGCCCCCGTGAGTCAGCGCGCCGCCCTCTGACCGGTATGCACTCGGTAGGTGCATGCCTACCCACATTGGCCGCCAAGACCCACCGGAATGTCACGCACGCCGGGGATGATGGGCATCAGAGACGAAATCCACCTGTCAACTCTGATTTGCCCTGTCCTCACATGACTTTCAAGACCTATCTGGTCGAAGACAACCCGGTGATCCGGGACAACCTCGTCGGCTTTCTCGAAGACATCGCGGACGCGACGGTGATCGCGCATGCGAGCGGCGAAGCCGAAGCGGTCTCGTGGCTTCGAAAGCACCGGGATAGCTGGGACGTCGCGATCGTCGACTTGTTCCTGGACCAAGGCAACGGACTCGGCGTCGTGGATGCTTGCCGGAAAAGGTCGGCCCACCAGAAAGTGGTGGTGCTCAGCAACTACGCCACGCCGGACATGCGCGCGCGCTCCAAGGCCATGGGGGCCGACGCTTTCTTCGACAAATCAGCCGAAATCGACCTCCTGCTCGACTACTGCGAAAAGCTGAGCCAGCGGAACTAGGTCACGGCTGCGACGGGCCTATGCGGGGGTTTGGGGTAAAACGCGTCGCGTCAACGACTCCAAACGAAAGCATTCCGGCATGAGCAATCTCGATTTCAAGGGCCGCGTGGCCATCGTCACCGGCGCGGGCAACGGGCTGGGCCGCCAGCACGCCCTTGCCCTTGCGGCGCGTGGCGCCAAGGTTTTGGTCAACGATCTCGGCGGTGCGCGTGACGGTTCCGGCGGGTCCGTGAGCGCTGCGCAGGCGGTGGTCGACGAGATCAAGGCGGCGGGCGGCGAGGCGATTGCCAATGGCGCATCGGTCACCGATTTCGAGGCCGTACAAGCCATGGTGCGGCAGGCAGTGGACGCCTGGGGCCGCATCGACATCCTCATCAACAACGCGGGCATCCTTCGTGACAAGAGCTTCGGGAAGATGGACATTGCCGATTTCCGCCTCGTGATGGATGTCCATCTGATGGGCGCCGTGCATTGCACCAAGGCCGTCTGGCCGATCATGAACGAGCAGAAATACGGCCGCATCGTGATGACGACCTCGTCGTCCGGCCTCTACGGCAATTTCGGCCAGAGCAACTACGGCGCCGCCAAGCTCGCGCTGGTGGGCCTCATGCAGACGCTGAGCATCGAGGGAGCGAAGAACGACATCCGCGTCAACTGCCTGGCGCCTACCGCCGCCACCCGCATGACCGAGGACCTGATGCCCGAGGAAGTGCTCAACGCCCTCAAGCCCGAGGCCGTGGTGCCGGCGATGCTGGTGCTGGCCGCGCAGGACGCGCCGAGCCGCACCATCCTCTGCGCGGGCGCCGGCACCTTCGAGGCGGCGCACATCACGCTGACCCAGGGCACGTGGATTGGCCTTGGCGCCGACGCGCCGGAACAGCTCGCGCAGCGGCTTGCCGAAGTGACCGATCGCAGCGGCGAGATCGTTCCCCAGAGCGGCGCGGCCCAAGGTAGCAACGAAGTGGGCAAGGCCATGGCGAACGCCCGTCCGCACTGACACGCTGGCACACTGCCGCATTGGCCGGCTCTCCAGGAGGACGTCATGACCACGGGTTCAGCACTCGATTCCTTGCCTCTGCCTGCGGGCATCCGGTCGCGATTCGTCGACAACAGCAACGGCTTGTCGATGCACGTCCTGGAAGCCGGCTTCGAGACACCCGACAGGCCTTGCCTGCTGTTGCTGCATGGCTTTCCGGAGTTGGCCTACAGCTGGCGAAAGGTGATGCTGCCGCTCGCGGCGGCTGGCTATCACGTGGTCGCGCCCGACCAGCGCGGCTACGGGCGGACCACCGGTTGGCAGGAAGGCTTCGACGCCGATCTCGACCCGTTCCGCATGCTGAACCTCGTGCGCGACGCGCTCGGGCTGGTCGCCGCGCTGGGCCATCGCACCGTGGCCGCGGTCATCGGCCATGACTTCGGTTCGCCCGTGGCCGCGTGGTGCGCGTTGGTGCGGCCCGACGTGTTTCGCTCGGTGGTCCTGATGAGCGCGCCTTTCGGCGGCGTGCCTCCCATACCTTTCAACACGGCCGCATCGGCGCCCGCTGCTCCCGGCTCCAGCGTCATTGGCACGCTGTTGAAGGAACTGGCCGAGCTGTCGCCGCCGCGCAAGCACTACCAGTGGTACTACTCGACGGCCGAGGCCGACGGCCACATGCGCCAGGCGCCGCAGGGCTTGCAAGCCTTCCTGCGCGCCTACTACCACTGCAAGAGCGCCGACTGGCCCGCCAACAAGCCGTTTCGCCTGCAGTCGCTCACAGCCGATGAACTGGGGAAGCTGCCCACCTATTACGTGATGGAGGCCGACAAGACCATGGCCGAAACCGTGGCCGCGGAAATGCCGGCTCCGGAGCAGATCGCCGCATGCCGCTGGCTGCCGGAGGACGAGCTGGCGGTGTACGCCGCCGAGTACGCCCGCACCGGCTTCCAGGGCGGCCTGCAGTGGTATCGCTGCGCAACCGGCGGCCAATACACGGCGGAACTCCAGACATGGGCGGGCCGCACGATCGACGTGCCTTCGTGCTTCATCGCCGGCCGGAGCGACTGGGGCATCTTCCAGAAACCTGGCGACTTCGAGGCGATGCAGGGCAGTGCCTGCACGCAGATGACGGGCGTCCACATCGTCGGCGGCGCCGGGCACTGGGTGCAGCAGGAGCAGCCGGAGGAAGTGAGCCGGCTCCTTCTCCAATTCGTGCAGCGCTGACGGCACTTCCCCTGCTGTCTCCCTCATCGAGGGTAGGCGGCCTTTCGAGAGCCTGGGTAGCCTGTGTTCCGCACGGTGCCTCCGGCAGCGAACTCCAGAGGGGTTAGCGCATGTTCAATTCCGAAACACTCGAAATAGCCATCGGGATGTCGTTCCTGTTCCTGCTGATGGCGCTCACCTGCACTGCGATCAAGGAATGGATCGAGGGCGTGCTCAAGTGGCGCGCCATGGACCTCGAGCGTGCCCTTCGGACCTTGCTGGACGACCCGGATGGTTCGACGACGGCCTTCCTGTTTCGACATCCGCAGATCTTCTCGCTGTTCCAGGGGAAGTACGACCCTTCCACGCTCACCAGCAGCATGCTGACGCCGGGGGCAGGTGCGATGCACATGCCATTGCGCCACCGAAGGAACCTGCCTTCGTACATTCCGTCGTCCCACTTCTCGATCGCCTTCCTCGACCTGATCGGCCGAGGGCCGACAGTCGGCACGCAGGACGACGAGCAGGGAAACATCGCCAGGCCGCTGACGGTGGCCGAGCTTCGGCAGCGCGCCATGCTGCTCGACTCGGCGCATGTGCGCCGCGTGGTCCTCAATGCGATCGATTACGGCGGGGGCGATCTCAACAAGGTCAAGCTCAACGTCGAGCAGTGGTTCGACGGAACGATGGACCGCGCCGCAGGGTGGTACAAGCGCCGCACCCAGGCGGTCCTGTTCATGATCGGCCTGGCCGCGGCGGTAGTGCTGAATGTCGACGCCCTGAATGTCCTTCACCGGCTGACGACCGACAAGACATTCCGGGAGGTCGTCGTCAAGGAAGCGGAATCGGCCAAGCCGCCTTCCACGTCTTCGAAAGAGCTGACCGACAACGTCGTTGCGCTGCGCAAGGAGGTGGACCGGCTGGGCCTGCCGATGGGATGGAAGCCCATTGGCGATTCAACGCTGGCTTGGGCCCCGACGCAGCTCTGCGCGACACGCAGCGTCGACGAGCCCTGCGATTTCCGCGCCAGGCACGATGCCATCCTTCGTGTGTTGCTGGGCTGGTTGATCACGGCGCTCGGCGTCATGCTGGGAGCGCCGTTCTGGTTCGACGTGCTGAACCGGATCATGGTGATCCGCTCGACCGTCAAGCCGCATGAAAAGAGTCCGGAAGAAGGGTCGCAGGACAACGGCGGCGGGCCCGCCCCGGTCCCGCCTGGTCCGTCCGCTCCGCCATCGCCGGCTGCGCCACCCGCTCCCACCGACGGGACGGAGAACAGGGAGTTGCCGTTGCCGTCCCCAGAGCCCGCAACCGGTGCGGTCGACGAATCGGTGTTCGAGCCGCGGGCATGGAAGCCGGCATTCGTCAACAAGGGAGAGATTCAGCCATGAGCGCCCAATCCAATGACACGGCGCTCATGGTGAACCGCGATCTGTCGAAGTTGGCACCTCGCTTTGCCGACAGCGTGAAGGCCGCCATCGACGCCTGCAACAGGCTCGGGCTGCCTGCGATGGTCTACGAGGGGTATCGGTCGCTCGAATTGCAGGCGCTCTACTACAAGCGTGGCCGTACCGTGAAGCCACCCATGGCGCCGGTCACGAATGCGCCGACCAATCTCTTCAGTTGGCACGGCTATGGGCTGGCGGTCGACGTCGTGCATCGCGATCTTTTCTGGAAGCCGCCAGGAGGGAACGCGTGGTTCGCGCAGGTGGCCGCCGTCTTCGCCGGGCACGACTGCAACTGGGGAGGAAACTGGACCCACCCGGACCCGCCCCATTTCCAGTGGGCCCGGTGCGCGCCAAGTCCATCCGACAAGATCCGGGACATCCTGCAGACGCAGGGACTGCAAGGCGTCTGGAAGGCGCTGGAGGCCATTGCGTGATGCAAGGGGCGCTCCGACATGGCGCCTCTACACGGCCTGAGTCTTCATTCCCCGCACGCTGAAGCAGTCGACAGGGCGCTGAAACCCTTTCAGGTTGAGCGCTTGCGGTGGCTCCACGTCGAGCATGGACTCCAACTGCGCATAGACAGGGCGTGAAACAAGGATCTGATTGCCCGCCGCCTCGCCGCACAGCCTGGCCGCCAGGTTGGTGACCGTGCCGATGGCCCCGTAGTCCCAGCGCCCATCGAAGCCGATGGCGCCGATGGTGGCGAAGCCCTGCGCGATGCCGATGCCGAGCCCCAGCGAATAGCCGCGCCTTGCCCATGCTTCGGCGATGGACCCGATGCGTTCGCGGATCGCGAGCGACATCCGCACGGCACGCTCGGCAGCATCGGGGATGGGGATCGGGTCGTTGAAGAAGATCATCATCCCGTCCCCGCTGAAGTGCTCCAGTGTTCCCTCATGCGCGAGGATCAGCTCGCCGGTCGCGGCGTGATACTGCCGCAGCACGCCCATCACCTCCTCGGGTTCGGAGCGCTCGGCAAAGGCGGTGAAGCCGCGCAAGTCGAGGAACACCACGGTGATCTCCCGCCGATGGCTCTGCAGCGGATCTTCGGCGCCGCCCCTGACGATCAGGTCGGCGAGCTGCGGAGAGAAGAAGCGCCGCAGCCGGCCGACCCGTTCGAGTTCGGAGACCTGTGTCGCGACGCGGCGTTCGAGCGATGCGTTCCACTGCTTCATCTCGTCGACCAGCGACTCGACACGGTCGTGCAGGCCCTTGATGCGCAGCATCGAGCGCACGCGCGCCGCGAGCGCGGCATGGTCCACCGGCTTGGTCAGGTACTCGTCGGCACCTGCCTCGAGGCCCGCGACGACGTCCTTCAGGTCGGCCATCGCAGTCACCATGATGATGGGCGTGAAAGGGAAGTCGGGGTCGGCGCGCAGCCGCCGGCACACCTCGACGCCGCCGACCTTTGGCATCATCACGTCGAGCAGGATCAGGTCCGGCGAGAGCTGCCGGGCAGCGGCAAGGCCTTCCTCGCCGTCGGCCGCGGAGACCACCTCGTACCCCTCGCTGGCCAGGCGGGCCTGCAGAATCTTGACGTTGGTCGCGTTGTCGTCGACGATGAGGATGCGTGGTGGGGTTCTCATCGTCGTTCTCGCGGGACAAAAAATGTAGCGGCTTCGTGGGGGTTCCACAAGGCAGCAATGCCAATGGCGAGTGGTGCGGGAGCACTCTCCCTGGCCCCTTGGGGAGCCTGGCCATCAAACTCGAACAGCTAGTAACGCAGGTGTTGAAGCGATCACCTTTCGCGGGGCTCGTGCACGGAGTGGCGCGTGTTCGCGCATCCGTGCACACCAAGCTGCTGTTCGCCTTTCTCATCATCACGCTGCTGTTCATCGCAATGGCGGTCGCCAGCCTGCTGATCCTCGTGAACACGACGGCGCAGAGCCGTCTGCTCGATGAGGCGCACGAACGGGTGAGCTGGGCGCAGCAGAGCCAGCATGCGCTGGACAGGCAGATGCATTTCACCGCGCTGGCGCTGCTGTCGAAGGACGAGGCAGCCATCGAACGCATCCTGCGCGAAAACAACCGCTTCAACGAAACGCTGGCCAAGCTGGAAACGGCGGCCGCGGCCGGGCAGAAAGGCCTGATCGACCAGGTGCGCGCCTCGCAGGACGACGCCATGGGCGTGGTGGCCGACATCGCCAACGCCATCCGCGACGGCAAGCTCGACAACATCACGACCGAGTTGCTCCGGCGCGAGGAAAAGCTCGACGAGCAGATCGCGCTGCGCATGGGCCAGCTCGTCGATGTCGAGCAGAACCGCATGGGCCGGCTGCGGGAGAGCGTCGGCGCCGCCAACCGGCGCTCGCTGATCCTGACCTCCGTCTTCGCCGTCAGCGCGGTGCTGCTCGCATGGCTGTGCGGTTTCGTGATCTCGTGGTCCTTCATCCTGCCGGTGCGCGAGGCGCAGGTTTACCTCGGCGATGTCGCTGCGGGAAACTTCGGGCGCAAAATCTCTGTTCCCAATCGTGATGAATTCGGGGCGCTGGCCGACCGGATCAACCACATGAGCCTGCAACTCCACCGTTTCGACGAATCACAGCGGCAAGCGGCCGCGAAGCTCGTGGACCTGAATGAGCAGCTCTCGCGCGCGAGCAAGGCCAAGTCGGAGTTCCTCGCCAACATGAGCCATGAGTTGCGCACTCCGATGAACGCGATCCTGGGGTTCAGCGAAATGATGATCGACGGGATCTACGGCACGGTACCCGAAGAGCTGAAGGAGCCGCTCACGGACATCCAGGTCAACGGCCGCAACCTGCTGCGGCTGATCAACGACGTGCTCGACTTGTCCAAGATCGAGGCCGGGCGGATGGAGCTGGCGCTCGGCGAGTATTCCGTCAGCGACGTCGTCAACACGGTGCGGACCTCGCTGCGCTCCATCGCGGCCGAGAAGGGCCTGGAGTTCACGGCCCATGTGCCCGACGACCTGCCGGTGGCCTACGGCGACAGCGGCCGCCTCACGCAGTGCCTGACCAACCTCGCCGGCAACGCCTTGAAGTTCACGCGGCAGGGCCGGGTCGACATCGCCGTCGAGCTGTGCGGCAGTGAGCTCATCTATCGCGTGGCCGACACTGGCATCGGTATCGCTCAGCAGGAGCTGGACAACATCTTTACCGAGTTCCGCCAGGTCGACACGACGATCACGCGGGAGTTCGGCGGAACGGGTCTGGGGCTCAGCATCTCGAAGAAGTTCGTGGAGAGGCTTGGCGGCCGCATCTGGGTCGAGAGCGAACTGGGCCAGGGCTCCACTTTCATGTTTTCCGTGCCATTGCGCGCGGGCGAGGGGAGCGAATGAGCAAGCACACGATTCTTTACGTCGAGGACAACGAGTACAACCGGAAGATCGTGCGGCAACTGCTCAGCCGATCGGCTTGCAAGCTGCTCGAGGCGGGCGATGGCGAGACCGGCGTCGCACTCGCGCAGCAGAATCTTCCCGACCTCATCCTGATGGATGTGCAGCTGCCCAGGATGTCCGGCCTGGATGCGACGAAGCTGCTGACCACGGAAGAGGCGACGCGGCATATCCCGATCATCGTGATCACCTCGTATGCGCTGAGCGGCGACCGCGAGAAGGCGATGCAGGCGGGCGCCTCCAGCTATCTCGCCAAGCCCTACAGCCCGAGCGAGCTGCTGGCGATGGTCAAGCAGTTTCTCCCTGGTCTCTGACCGCACAGCGAGGAGGTCGCATGAGGATGTCCATTCGACACGCTGCCCGCCATGCCGCCGTGATACTGGGCCTGGCCACAGGCTTCAGCGCCTTCACGGCGCAGGCCCAGGACGACCAGGCCCAGCAGTTCACGCCGGAATTCAGGGAAGTCCACAAGGGCTTCGACCCCAAGCACACGCCCAAGATCGTCGCGCCCGACAGCGTCAAGCGCGGCGCGTGGTTCAACGTCACCGTGAGCGTGGGTGCCGAGTCGCTGCATCCGTCGCTGCAGGAGCATTTCGTGCGCTACATCGCGCTCTACAAGGACTCGGTGGAAATCGCGCGCGCGTACCTGCACCCGGTGTATTCGTCACCGACGGTGACCTTCACCGTGGCGCTCGATGAAGGCGGGGCCTTGCGGGCAGTGGCCGAGCCCACGCATTCGTCCGCGTGGGAATCGTCCAGGAAGATCACCGTCGTTCCCTGACCGGCGATCAACGGCCCTTCATCTCGACCGTGACCTGCGCCGGCTGCTGGTCGTTGACCGCGACCGTGGCTTGCATCGTGCCGAGGCGTTCCTGCCAGATCTGCAACTGGTACTGGCCCGGCGGCAGGTTGTCGAAGGCAAAGCGCCCATCGGCACCGGTGACCGCGTAGAACGGGTGCGCCGTCACGACCACCCACGCCGTCATCCACGAGTGCAGGTCGCAGTTGATGCGCACGATCTCCGGCTCGGCAAACGTGACCGGGATCGTGCGGCCCATCGGCTGCGTGCGGTTGAACGACACGTTGCGCTTGGGGGTGGCGTGGATGTTGTGCAGCAGTCGATCGCTGTTGAGGAAGTCCACCGTCCCGCCTGCCGGCACCACGACGATGCGGGGGATGAACGAGCATCCCTTCTGATCCATCTCGACCTTCTCGGTCTGTGGTGGCGATGGCACCCCGCGCGGCGGGTTCTCGATCCAGACGACGGCGTTGCGGATCTCGCGGGCGGGGGAGACCTGCAGGTCGTCGGAAAGCTTTTCATTGCCGCACAGGTACTGGTCGATCGTGACCGGCACCTTGGTCTGCGCCGGTGCGGTGCCGCCAAAGACGACCTTGCCCCGCACGCTGCCCGCCAGGCTGGGGCCCAGCAGACCGCACGACAAGGTCAACAGGGCCAGGACTCGCGGGAACCGGGCTCCATTCAATCGAAACTCCCTTCATGTGCGACAGCATCGGCTTGGTGCAAAAAGAGTAGTTCACCGGCGCCGAGGCCGTCAATACACCGATCAGTGGAGGAAAGGCGCTATTCGACGATCGCGTCGCCATCCTTGCGAATCGATTCGCGGTTGCGGTGGCCGTAAAGCCGCCCCAGCGTGCTGTCGATCGCGCGCTTGAGCTTGTCGGAGGCGCCGCGGAAGGCCTCGTCCATGTTGGGCGCGTGCTGTGTCACGGCCAGCGGCTGATGGTGGGCAAGCCGCGCCTCCATCACGCAGCGCTTGTCGGCTGCGCCGCTGGCGCCGTGGTTCTCGTCGCTGAGATGAACCTCCACCCGGGTGACTTCGTCCACGAAGCGGCTGAGGCATTGCCTCAATTCGCCGTCGGCCCAGCGCTCCAGCGTGTCCTTGTTCTCGATGCCGTTGCCCGTGTTGACCTGAATCTGCATGCTGTGTCCCTTTCATTTGCCTGGTGACCGAGGCTCTACTTTGCGCCCATAACCGCCGGGTGTGCGTAAGCATTTGGGCAACGGCGCCGAGGTTCGAATGCCCACATGGCCGATCGGCTTGAGGCCGAACAACGGCCGCAGCCAGCGGAACCGGCGGACCAGGCCGTCCGTCAGAGCCCAGCATCCCAGCAGGGTGATCGCGATGAGCAGCACGGGTTCCAGCACCGGGCCGAGCCGCACCGGGGCCAGGGCGACGGCGCCGGCGATGATCAGCGTCTGGTGCAGCGTGTACCAGGGGTAGACAGACTCGTTGGCCCAGCCGAGCCAGGGCCAGGGGCGGTTCAGGTGGCGATGGGCAAAGCCGAGGATGGCCACGACCGCCGTCCACAGGTAGGCGGCGCGCAGGACCCGTGTCGCCCGGGCGCTGATCTCGGCATCGGCACCGGTGACTTTCAGCACGATGAAGGCGGCAATGCAGGCCACTGCCAGGACGAGTGCCCAATTGCGCAGCCGCTCCAGTTCGTGCCAGATTCCCTCGTCGACGCCCATCCAGTAGCCATAGAGAAACACGGTGAAGTACAGCGCGTGCAAGTACCCATCGTGAATCAGGTCGTGCGTGACTGGAAAGCGCGGCGCCAGGACCAGCGTGAACAGCACGAGCGGCAAGGCAGGGAGCACCAGCAGACGCCATCGCCGCAGCCCCGTGAAGGCGGAACGAAGTCGCTGGATGGGCGCAGTTCGCATCAGCGGCATCAGCAGCACCGTGACGGCGGTGTACGTAAAGAGATAGGGCAGGTACCAGAGGTGATTCCACGTCATGGGAAAGTCCGACCCGTCGAACGCCCCCTTGGGCCACGGCCCGCCGACCAGGTAGCGCGTCATGAAGGCCGCGAAGCCCGGTTCGACCAGCCCGTTGGCGACGCCCTGGGCGTAGGCTTGATAGGGCACGACCACGGCCATTCCGAAGGCCAGCGGCAGCAGCAACCGCAGCGCCCGCTGCCGGATCAGGCCCAGCGGCGCCATTCCCCGGCCGAGGAAGCCGAATGCCACGCCAGAGACCAGGAACACGAGGTCCATCCGCCAGACATTGACGACCACCATCGGCCATCGCAGCCATTCCGCCGCATGCGGGCTCTTGATGTGCCAGGGCCAGCCGGCCACGTAGTACATCCCCACGTGGTAGAGGATGAGCAGCAGGAAAGCCAGTGCCCGCAGCGCGTCGATGTCGTGTCGTCGATTCGTCGTCATGCCGTGCTCCTTGTGAACGCCGGGTGCCATGCTGCGGCGCCCCGCCCGGCAGGAGGGCTGACAAGTGACGATGCGTGGCCGCTTTGTGACGAACGGCGACACCGAGGGACGAAAAATCCGCCATCCCGGTGGATTTCGTGAGAATCCGCGCATGAGCGAGCCCCGGATGAACCTGTTCGAGCGCTATCGGCCCTTTCGGCGATGGGTGGAAGCCGGCTTGTGGATCCTGATCCTCGCGGTGCAGGCCGCCTTCGCCACGGTCGTGGCAGTGATCGACACGCGCGAAGCCGGGCACGGCGCGGCGACCTGGCAGCCCGTGACCTGGGAGATTTCCAGCCACCTGGCCCTGCTGGCGCTGGTGCCGGTACTGATCGTCTTCGAGCGGCGCTTTCCCCTGAACCGGTCGACCTGGCGGCGCAATTGGGCGTGGCACGTGCTGGGCAGCGTCATCTTCAGCCTGGCCCACGTGGGCCTCATGGTCGGCATGCGGCAGATCGTCTACGCGTGGGCCGGCACCCGCTACGACTTCGGCGACTGGCTGGCCAAGTGGCCATACGAATATCTGAAGGATGCGCGGACTTACGCGCTGTTCCTGCTGGCGATCATGAGCTACCGGCTTTTCATGCTGCGGCTGCAGGGTGAGGCGCGTGTGCTCGATCCGCCCGAAGGGGTCGCGGAGCCGGCGTTGCCGGGCGCCGCCGAAACCGCCGACAACCCGCCCGAATCCCCGCCGAGGCCCGATCGCTTCCTCGTTCGCAAGCTGCGCCGCGAATTCCTGATCTCGGCCAGCGACATCGACTGGCTGCAAGCCCAGGGCAACTACGTCGGCCTGCGCGTCAACGGGCACGACTACCTGCTGCGCGCCACGCTGACGGACTTCCTGACGCAGCTCGACCCGGCACGTTACGCCCGCGTGCACCGCAGCTACGCAGCCAACCTGGACCGCATCGCCGAAATCGAGCCGCTTGACGGCGGCGACGCGCGCCTGCACATGCGCGACGGCACGCACATCCCGTGCAGCCGCCGCTACCGGACGGCATTGCGGTCCTGAGGCGCCGCGCCGGCCCGGCGACAATCCGCGGTCGTTCCCCGCAGAAAGAGAAAGACATCCCGATGGCCATCCAGTGGTTCCCCGGTCACATGCATCTGACCCAGAAGGCCATCGCCGAGCGCATCAAGGACATCGATGTCGTCATTGAACTGCTCGATGCGCGCCTGCCCGGCTCCAGCGCCAATCCCATGCTGGCCGACCTCACCGGCCACAAGCCGGGGCTGAAGGTGCTCAACAAGCAGGACCTGGCCGATCCCGAACGCACGGCGCTGTGGCTTGCGCACTACAACGCCCAGCCGGCCACGCGCGCCATCGGCCTCGACGCGAGCCAGACCACGCCGGCACGGCAACTCATCGACGCCTGTCACGAACTCTCGCCGCTGCGCGGCGGCATGGCCAAGCCGATGCGCGTGCTGATCTGCGGCATTCCCAACGTGGGCAAATCCACGCTGATCAACACGCTCACCGGCAGCCGCAAGGCCAAGACCGGCGACGAGGCGGGCATCACCAAGCTGGAGCAGCGCATCACGCTGGCCGATGACTTCTACCTGTGGGACACGCCCGGCATGCTGTGGCCGCGCATCATCGTCGCCAAGAGCGGCTACAACCTGGCCGCCAGCGGCGCCATCGGCCGCAACGCCTTCGACGAGGAAGAGGTTGCGCTCGAACTGCTCGACTACCTGAAGCGGCACTACGCCGGGCTGGTGGAGGTGCGCTTCAAGATCGACCCGATCGAGGGCCTGAGCGACGAGCAGGTGCTGGAAGCCATCGGCCGCAAGCGCGGCGCGCTCCTGGGCAAGGGCAGGGTGAATCTGCAGAAGGCGGCAGAGATCGTGATGCACGAGTTCCGCAGCGGGAACATGGGCCGCATCACGCTGGAGACGCCGGAGGAGTTCGCGGAATGGCTCGCGGTCGGACAGCGCGTGGATGCGGAGCGCAAGGCGAAGAAGGAAGCGCGTACGCGCAGGAAGGGCTCGGGCCGGCGCGAGGAAGGGCCGCCGGTTGAGTCGCACGAGGAGCCGTCGCCGGATTGACTTCGCTCAGCGCTCAGCGCTCGGGCTTGTATCGAACCATGCGTTTCATGATCGGGCCTTTCTCCGGAAGGCGCCGCCGGAATGCTTGTGTGACATAGACGATCGAGCGGCCCGAATGGATGCGGATGCGGATGCGGTCCGGGCCGCCTGCACGAATTTCCGTGGAAGCCTATGCTCGCGGGCTTGCCCGGGCCGGGCCGTCCTGCCTTCAGGTTGACCCCCCGGACCTCACGTTTCGCTCAAGGAGTCTTCTGTCATGCGTCACCACCCGCTCGGCCGTACGGGCCTCTTCGTGTCCGAACTTTGCCTGGGCACCATGACCTTCGGCGGCGGCCAAGGCATCTGGTCGCAGATCGGCGACGTGCAGCAGGCCGATGCCGAGCGATTGGTCGGCGCCGCGCTCGATGCAGGCATCAACTTCATCGACACTGCCGACATGTACTCGGGCGGCCTGTCGGAGCAGATCACAGGCCAGGCGCTGAAGAACCTCAAGGTCCCACGAGAGAACGTGATCGTCGCGACCAAGGTCTTCAGCGAGACCGGCGCCGGCCCGAACGCGCGAGGCGCCTCGCGCGGGCACATAATGGACGGGGTCAAGGCCAGCCTGAAGCGGCTGCAGCTGGACCACATCGACCTGTACCAGATCCACGGCTTCGATCCGGCCACGCCGATCGAGGAAACCGTCCGCGCACTCGACCAGCTCGTGCGGCAGGGGCTTGTGCGCTACGTCGGCGTCTCCAACTGGGCGGCATGGCAGATTGCAAAGGCCCTCGGCATCGCCGAGCGCTGGGGGCTCTCGCGCTTTGAATCGCTGCAGGCCTACTACACCATCGCTGGCCGCGATCTCGAGCGCGAACTGGTTCCGATGATGCGCAGCGAAGGCGTCGGGCTGATGGTCTGGAGTCCGCTCGCGGGCGGACTGCTCAGCGGCAAGTACGGGCGCGACCAGCAGGGCGAAGAGGGCAGCCGCCGCACCAGCTTCGACTTCCCCCCCGTCGACAAGGACCGCGCCTACGACTGCATCGACGCAATGCGCCCCATCGCAGCGGCACACGGCGTCTCGGTGGCGCAGATCGCGCTCGCCTGGCTGCTGCACCAGCCGCAGGTGACCAGCGTCATCGTCGGCGCGAAGCGGCCCGAGCAGCTCGCCGACAACATGGCCGCCACACAGGTCGAATTGAGCGCGGCCGAGCTCGAGCAACTCGACGCGGTGAGCCGGCTGCCCGCCGAGTACCCGGGCTGGATGTTCGTGCGGCAGGGGGAATACCGCCGCGGGCAGCTCGCGGACGCCACGCGTCGAGCGCGGCCATAGTTGCTCGCAATGAGAGTTTGGTCTTAAATTGAGATTGAATTCTTGCAATGAGATTTTTGTCTCGTTAGAGTTGGCGGGCGCCCCAACCACTTGCTGGAGGACCCCACCATGGCACTGACCCGCACGGAGATGGACCGAAAGATCGACGAGCACTTCCACTTCGAAGCCAACGACGACGTTGCAGGCGTCCTGGCAACGCTCTCGCCCGACGTGGAGCACGACATCGTCGGTTCGCCCTCGGGGCCGACGCGCGGCCACGGCGGCGCAAGGCCGTTCTATGAAAGCCTGTTCAACGACCTGTCGGACAGCAAGGTCGAATGCCTGCGCCGTCTCTACGGCGATGGCTTCCTGGTCGACGAATCGATGTGGCGGGGCAGGGCGCCGGGCAGGCCTTTCGGGCTCGAAGGCAAGGGACGTCCCCTTGAATTCCGCCTGCTGCACGTGGTCGAATTTGCCGAGAGCGGCCACATCCAGCGCGAAAACGTGTGGCTCGATCTCGCGGCCATCATCCGGCAACTGCCCCAGGACTGAGGCCGGGCACGATGCGCATGCAGACCGGGCCGGCGGGGGCCGACCCCCAGATTGGCCGTCCGAACCAGCGCCGACGCACGCGCAAGGACCTTCTGCAAGCCGCGTCGCGTCTGCTGAAGCAGGGGCTCAAGCCGAGCCTGGAGGACATCGCCGAGGAGGCCGCGGTTTCGCGCGCGACGGCCTACCGCTATTTCCCGAACGTGGACGCGCTGCATCGCGAGGCCTCGCTCGACATGGCGGTGCCCGAACCGCAGGACGTGCTCAACGATGTGCAGACGACGGACCCTGTGGCGCGCCTGGAGCGCGTCGACGGCGCCCTGCACGACATGATCGCGGCCAACGAAGCGCCCTTGCGGATGATGCTGGCGCATTCCATCGAGAGAGTCGTGCGCGGCGACCACGACAGCGAACTCCCCGCGCGCCAGAACCGTCGCACGCCGCTCATCGAGGCTGCGCTGGCCCCGGCCCGCAGCCAGTTCGAGCCCGCGGCGCTCAAGAACCTGAGCCATGCGCTCGCCTTGGTCATCGGCACCGAGGCGATGGTGGTCTTCAAGGATGTGCTGCAGCTCGATGACGCCGAGGCGCTGAAGGTCAGGCGCTGGGCGATCCGGGCGCTGGTGGACGCGGCGAGGAAGCCAGACTGAGCCAGGCGCTTCAGCACCCGTCGCGGCTCAGCCGAAGGTCCGCGCCAGCAGGGAGTGCATCGTCGTCTCGATCCCTTTCAACGCCTGCGCCTCGTTGGCGAAGTTCGCCATTGCGGCCTCCACATGGCGCGCGAAACGCTCCTGCTTCTCCATCGGCGGGAGCATCACCGTCAGCGCCTTCAGATCCTGTTGATTGAGGCTCGACTGGTTGATGGCCCGCTTGGCGTTGAGTTGGAAATGGCGTCGCGTCCGGTTGGTCTGAAGCGCGGCAAAGACGTAGCGGGGCAACGCGCGTTCGCGGTCTATCACGAGCCGCATCATGTTCGACTCGAACACCGTCGGCTCCGCGAGCGCCGGGATGAGCACGCTCTTGCCCAGGTGCTCGGGGCTGTTGACGCGATTGACCAGGATGTCGCCTTCGTCCAGCCCATAGCGGCTCACTTCGTCGTCGTCGAGTTGCAGTCGCTTGAGCAAGGACGGGTCGCCGAGTTCGCCGTCGCGAAAGGCGTCGATGCGCACGATGGGTGTGCCTGTGCCGTAAGCCGACTTGTGCTTGTACAGGCCGTTCTGTGGATTGAGCTTCAACAGGCTTTCGAGCGCCACGACGGGCCAGCCCTTCGGGTTGGTCGTGGCGTCGCCGAAGATGTCGAAGAACAGCGCTGGAACGACCTGCGTCGTCATCTCGCGGATCTCGCGCCGCAGCCGGATGATGCCTTGCGCGCAGAGCAGCACGTCGACGAGCTGTCGCTGCCTCTTCAGGTCGGGCAGCGGCAACGTCTGGTCCAGGATGCTCGAATCGGACACCGCCGGGTACAACGCCCCCGTCGCGAGCTTGCTCACGCCGCGAACGAAGCGGTCGGAGCGCACGAAGAAGTACAGGTACTCGGGCAGCACGCGCGGCGTCGCGCGCAGCACGCAGAAGGCCGTGCTGGCGACCTCGCCGTCGAGTGACTCGGGCACCAGAGCGACCGCGTTGAGGTTGGGGCGCACGGTGGAGACCAGCACGTCTCCGGTGCGCATCAGCTTTCGTGCGCGGCTCGGAGCCTCGGCGCCCAGCAGGGTGCGGGCGCCGGTGATGATCTTCTTCTTGTTGTCGACGGCGGCAACGTCGACGTAGGTGAATGGGTCATTCGGCCAGGCGGACGGGTTCATCGTGCCCGTTTTCGCCTCGACCACCTCCCGCAGCGCCACCCATGGCGCAGTCATCCATCCAGCTCCGCAACCATTGTCCGAAACGCTTCCATGTCCTTGGCTGCCTCCAGTTGCTTGGCGATCATGTCGTCGATCACTTCCAGCGGTTTCCGATGTTCGGCCTGCGCTTCGCTCAAGGGCCGGTAGCGGCTCGCCGACAAGTTGTAGTCATTGGCGCGCAACGTGGGCGCGTCGGCGAACCACCATTTCTCGTCCCACTCGGCCGCGGGCTCGCGCGCCTCCCACCGAGCCAGCGATTCGTCGCGCCGTGCGTAGGCATTCGCCAGCGGGGGCAGGTCATCCTTGTCGGTGGGCCTGTCGTGATTGGCGTCGAGTGCGTAGCCGTCCTGCTCGACATGCAAGAACAGCACGTGCTCCGTCTGCCCGCTCTTGCGAAAGAACAGCACCGAGGTCTTCACGCCGGAGTAGGGATGGAACACGCCGCCCGGCAGGCTCATCACTGCATCGACCCGGTTGTCTTCAACCAGCTGGCGGCGCAGCGCCTGGTGTGCTGCCGAAGAGCCGAACAGCACGCCCTCCGGCACCACGACGGCTGCGCGGCCTTCGGCACGCAGGCTGTCGAGCACGCACTTGAGAAAGAGCAGTTCGGTGCTGCTGGTGCCGCCGACCCGCACCTCCTCGGCAATGCGATCCTTGTCGATACGGCCGGAGAAGGGCGGATTGGCCAGCACCGCGTGGAAGCCATCGGGGGGCAGGCCCAGCTCGGCCTTCTGGTCGTCGTCGAGCACGCTGGTCAGCACGTTGCGCTGCAGGATTCGAACGTTGGCAAGCCCGCGCAGCGTGAGGTTCATGGTCGCGAGCCGGACCATCTTCGGATCGACGTCGTTGCCGAAGAAGGTCTGGTCCCGCAGGACGGCAAGGTCGTCCGGCGTGAGCTGGTCGCCCAGGCCGCGCCGCTGGTTCTTGCCCTCGACTTCGGCGTCCACGATGGCGTCGGGCGAAGAGTGAGCGAGGCGGATGTGGTTGTAGGCGGCCACCAGGAAGCCCGCGGTGCCGGCGGCCGGGTCGTAGATGGTCTCGCCAATGGTCGGGTCCACCATCTCCACGATCGCGCGGATGATGTGGCGCGGCGTGCGGAACTGGCCCAGCTCGCCCGCCTGCCGGATCTGTCGCAGTACGTGTTCGAACAGGTCGCCCTTGGTATCGGAATCAGCCTCGGCCAGCCCGAGTCCGTCCACCAGTTGGACGACCTGGGAGAGCACCGTCGGTTCGTCGATGCTGAGGCGGGCGCCACGCATGAAGTCATGCGCGCCGGCGGCACCGATCTCTGCAAAAAAGGGAAACACCTCGTCGCGCACGAAGTTCACCAGTGCGCTACTGGACAGCTCCCGGGCCCAGGCCGACCAGCGGAAGCGGTTGCGCGGAATGGTCGACGTGCCGGTCTGGACGCCGGGTGTCGCGAACATATTGCCGTCGCGGGCGGAGTGAAGGTGGGCGTTCGTCGAATTCCGCAGCGTCCAATCGCCGCTGAAGACACTTGCGTACGGCTCGTCGAGAGCCTCGGCGCGCATCCGGTTTTCGTCGTCGATGCTTTCGTGGAGACAGAAGAAGAAAAGGAACGACAGTTGCTCCGCGTTGCTGACGGGGTCTGGGTAGCCGCCGCCGAACAGGTAGTCGCGAATCTGGTCGATCGACCGTCGCATTTCAGCGGTCAGGGGCATGGGAACGGGGTGGGCGAGTGCGCATGGGTGAGCCCACGAGTCTACGAGGCAAATGGCCGGCCGACGCCCGGTCGAGAGCTGCGGCAAACTCCGAGGATTCGGCCTGGCCGTCCTTCACAGAGAAAAATCCGCCCGTGACGCAGAACCCGCCCGATCTGGAAGTCCTCCCACGCGACATCTCCGCCTACCGCGAAGGCAATGTCGGCATCGACTACGTGCACCGCTTCGAATCCGGCAAGCCTGGGCCGCACGTGCTGATCAACGCCTTGACCCATGGCAACGAGATCTGCGGCATGGTCGCGGCGACCCATTTGCTGGACACCGGCGCGCGCCCGAAGATCGGGACGCTGACAGTGAGCTTTGCCCACGTGGAGGCCTACAACGCCTTCGATCCCGAGCGGCCGCACGAGAACCGCCAGATCGTGCACAACCTCAACCGCGTGTGGTCCGACGAATGGCTGGACGGGCCGGACGAGAGCCCCGAATTGCGCCGCGCGCGCCAACTGCGCCCGGTGGTGGCGGCGGCGGACCACATCCTCGACATCCACTCGACGAGCCAGGACGTGGTGCCGTTCTGGGTCTATCCCGCCTTCGATCGCAATGCCAGGGTGGCGATGGCGATCGGGCTGCCTCCCGTCCATCTGGTGATGCCCAGCGGCCTCGGGTCAGGAACGCCGCTGATCCAGCATGGCCTGCATGCCGGTCCCGATGCGCCCGGTGCCGCGATGGTGGTGGAGTGCGGCCAGCACTTCAAGCAGGCTGCTGCCGATCTCGCCACCGAGGTGACCTTGCGCTTCCTGGCGCACTTCGGCCTGATCGACAAGGATCCTGCGACGCTCGCGCCCGAAGCGCAACGCCGCTTCGAGCTGCTGCAGACGCACGTGATCCAGTCCGAGGACTTCCGCTTCGTGCGCCCGCTGGTCGGCTTCGAAACCTTTGCGAAGGGGGAGCTGATCGCCAACAACGGGCCGGACGAGATTCGTGCGCCGTGTGACGACTGCACGATCTTCATGCCGGCGCAGCGGGCGATCGTGGGGCGAGAGGCGGTCTACCTGACGAAGCCGCTGTAAGCGCCCGACCCGGGATTGCCGGGGATCACTTTCCCCAGCTGTCCCTCATCCCCGCCGCTCGATTGAACACACGCTGACCCGAATTGCCGGCGCGGGCGTCAAGCACGAAGTAGCCATGCCGCTCGAACTGGAAGGGGGCGCCTTCCGTGGCCTCGGCCAATGAAGGCTCCACGTAGGCCACCGTGGTAAGCAGGCTCTCGCGATTCAGCTCTTCGAGCAATTCGCCGCTGCCGGGCTGTGGTGCCGCGAACAGCCGCTCGTAGAGCCGCACCTCGGCCTGCAGCGCATCCGCCGCGGCCACCCAGGTGATGTTGCCCTTGACCTTGATGGCGTCGGCGCCCGGCGTGCCGCTCTTGGTGTCGGGCACCAGCCTGGCCTGTACTTCGACGAGCCTGCCGTCCGCGTCCTTGGTACCGCCCGTGCACTCGATGACGTGCCCGTACTTGAGCCGCACCTTGTTGCCAGGAAACAGGCGAAAGAAGCCCTTGGGCTGCACTTCCTCGTAGTCGGTGCGCTCGATCCAGACCTCGCGGCCCAACTTGAAGCTGCGGCGGCCCATCTCGGGGTGATGCGGGTGGACGGGCGCAGCGCAATCGTCCAGCACGCCGTCGCCGCCCATGAGTTCGCCCCAGTTCGTGATGACCAGCTTCACCGGGTCCAGCACCGCCATGGCGCGCGGGGCGATGGGGTCCAGCGTGTCGCGCAGGGCGGCTTCGAGGCTCGCATAGTCGATCCAGCCGCCCGACTTGGTCACGCCCGAGCGTTCACAGAACAGCTTGAGCGCATCGGGCGTGTAGCCGCGGCGGCGCAGCCCGGCGAGCGTGGGCATGCGGGGGTCGTCCCAGCCGTCGACGTGGCCTTCCTCGACCAGCTGGCGCAGCTTGCGCTTGCTGGTGATCACATGTGTGACGTTGAGGCGCGCGAACTCGTACTGGCGCGGATGCGGCGTGGCGATCAGGCCGCCTTCGGCGAGGCGGTCGAGCAGCCAGTCGTAGAAGGGGCGCTGGTCTTCGAACTCCAGCGTACAGAAGCTGTGGGTGATCTGCTCCAGCGCGTCCTCGATCGGGTGCGCGAAGGTGTACATCGGGTAGATGCACCACTTGTCGCCCGTGTTGTGGTGCGTCGCACGGCGGATGCGGTAGAGCGCCGGGTCGCGCATGTTGATGTTGGGGCTGGCCATGTCGATCCTGGCGCGCAGCACGGCGGCGCCATCTTCGAGCTGGCCGTCGCGCATGGCGCGGAAGCGCTCCAGGTTCTCTGCCGGCGTGCGGCTGCGGAAGGGGCTGTCGGTGCCGGGCGTGTTGAAGTCGCCGCGGGTGGCGCGGATCTCCTCGGCGCTTTGTTCATCGACATAGGCGAGGCCGGCGCCGATCAGGTACTCGGCCGCGCGGTACATGAAGTCGAAGTAGTTGCTCGCGAAGTAGACGTGCTCGTCGGGTTCGCCCGGCTGGGACGGGTTGTCCGCCAGCACGGTGTCGTAACCCAGCCACTTCACCGCATCGCGAATGGCGTCGACGTATTCCTGCTCTTCCTTCTCCGGATTGGTGTCGTCGAAGCGCAGGTGGCAAACGCCGCCGTATTCCTTGGCCAACTCGAAGTTGAGCCAGATGCTCTTGGCGTGGCCGATGTGCAGATAGCCGTTGGGCTCGGGCGGAAAACGCATCCGCACCTTGGCCGGGTCCTGCATGCCCTGTGCGTGGTGGGCGGCGTCGCCCGGGGAGCCGCCCCACTTGCGGCTGGAATAATTGCCTTGCTCGAGGTCGTTTTCGATCACATGGCGCAGGAAATTGCTTGGCTTGGCGGTGTCGTTGTCTGCAGGGGAAGTCATCCACTCATTCTAGGTGGCGCTCCAGCGGGGTTACTTTTGGCAACCTTCTTCACAGAGCGGCGTACACCGTCTTGACACTTGGCGCGTTCAATACAGACATGGGCGGCCAACACCCGCCCCTACAGGAGTTCAAATCATGAGCGTCACTCGTTCCACTCTTTTCAAATGGGCTGCCGCCGGGGCGGTCGCAGTGGGCGCACTGTTTGCCACGGCTTCGGCGAGTGCCGGCAACGTGGCCTGGTCGGTCGGCGTCAATGTGCCTGGCGTCGCGGTCGGCGTGGGTGCGCCGTACTATGCGCCGGCACCCGTCTACTACCCGCCGGCACCGGTGTATTACGCGCCGCCGCCCCCGGTCTACTACCGCCCGGCCCCCGTCTACTACGGCCCGCCGCGGGGGTACTACGGTCCTCCGCGCGGCTACTACCGTCCGGCCCCGGGCTATTACCGCTCGCACGGCTACCGTCGCGACTGGCGCTGAGCCGAATCCGTCGCTTGCTGTCACATGACGAAACCGGCCCCTCGCAAGGGGGCCGGTTTTTTCTTTGCGCGTCCGCTTTGTGCCTACTTTGTACTTACATGGCGCGGAAAAGATGCGCGTAAAGCCGGCTGACGGGAATCTTCTCGGTACGGCCGCGCAAGTTCAAGTGTTGCTTTCCGGCATCGTCGCGATGGACGGACTCGATCGCCTCGCTGCGCACCACCACGGCGCGATGAACCTGCCAGAAGACATTGGGATCGAGTTGCGGCAGCAGTTGTTTCAGCGGCGTGCGGATCAGGTATTCGTGCGTGGCGGTCAGCACGCGGACGTACTTGTCGGCGGCTTCGAAGTACTGCACCTCGTCGATGGGCACCATGCGCACGCTGTTTCCGGATGATCCGGCCTCGCTGGCGGCAATGAGCTTGAGCGGCCCGCCGGCGCCCGCCGATGGCGTGCCCTGGGCGGCGGCGGCGAGCATCTGGCGCCACTGGACGAGCGTGCTGGCGAGTACATCGTCGGCCGGCAGCGAGGGCGATCGCGATTCCAGCGCCTGCCGCAGCCGGCCCACGGTGCGTCGCAGCCGATCGGGCTGCACGGGCTTCAGCACGTAGTCGATGGCCTGGGCATCGAAGGCGCGGGCGGCGTATTCGTCGTAGGCGGTCACGAAGACCAGTTGCGGCATCGGCGCCTCGTCCACCGGCCAGGCGTCGGCGAGTTCGGCGGCAACGCCCAGTCCGTCGAGGGCCGGCATGCGGATGTCGAGGAAAAGCACCTGCGGCAGCCGTTCCAGCGCCTCTCGCACGGCGCTGCGGCCATCGCCCACGGTGGCGACGATCTGAAGCTCGGGCCAGGCGGCGGCCAACTCGGCGCGCAGTGCCTGGGCCAGCAACGGTTCGTCTTCGGCAATGAGGGCGGTGGGTGTCATGTCGGCAACGGAAAAGTGATCTTGGCGCATGTCCCGCCCGTGGCGAGCGGGCTCATGGTCATCGAGCTCTGCGCGCCGTACACCGTGGTCAGCCGCTCGCGCACCTGGGCGACGCCGAATCCACCGGGATCGGCCTCGGCTGGCGCAGGCGCGTTGCCGATGCCCACGCCGGTGTCGCTCACTTCGATGACGAGCAGGCCGCCATCGCGCCGAGCGCGCACGGTGATCTCGCCGCCTTCCACTTGCGGCTCCAGGCCGTGGCGGATGCTGTTCTCGACCAGCGGCTGCAGCATCAGCGGTGGCACGAGCACATCGCGCAGGTTCTCGGGCAGGTCCAGCGTGTAACGCAGCCGGTCGCCCATGCGCACCGACATCAGTTCGAGGTAGTCGCCAAGGCGGTCGAACTCGGCGGCGAGCGGATGGGCCAGCGCGCGCGAGCCGCCGAGGGTGACGCGCAGGTAGCTGTTAAGGCGGTCGAGCATCGCCACGGCGCGTTGCGGGTCGGTCGTAATCAGCACGCGAAGATTGGCCAGCGTATTGAAGAGCATGTGCGGCTCGAGTTGCGTTTCGAGCAGCTTGAGGCGCGCATCGGCCGCATCGCGCTGGGCGAGGGCGATCTCGCCTTCGAGGTACTTGCTCTTGCCACGGCTGTAATAGAAATAGCAGATCGCGATCCCTGCGACGCCGGTGATGACCAGGGTCGAGGCGAACTTGTGCGGTGCGAAAGTCCAGAACTCGAGCAGCGGCGCACCGGTCCAGGCGTCGCCGATGGCGTTGCCGCCGAGAAATCCGGCGGTGATCCCGACCAGCACCAGCAACACTCCCTTGATGCCGTTCGGCCAGAGTTTCCTTGGGTCGGGGCTCAGCATCAGCCGCCCGACGTCGATGACGAGCCAACTGATCATGCCGATCGAGAGCGAGTAGACGAACTGCGCTCCCCAGGCCCCTCGCCCCGAGATGGCGAGCGCAGTGGCGATGAGGGAGGAAAAGAGCGCGGTGGTCAGTGCGTGCCGCAGCAGGTCCACGCCGTTCTCGCGCGTCATGTTGCGTCGGAGGGTAACGATCACGAGATGTCTCCGGCGCCTGGCGCGCCGCGCAGGTGGGGCCACAGCTCTGTCATGGCAGCAGATTCTGGATGAAGAAGTCCCGCATGGCGGCGTGGACGCCGTCGAGCGCGCGCCGGTCGAAGCCGGGCGGGTCGTTCAGCAGCCGTGCGGCTCGCGGCGGAAGGTCGGGTGGTGGGGGCGAGAGGATCGAGCCGTGGCCGCCATCGGCCAGGTCCGCGACCAGCACGCAACCGGCGCAGACTGCGCGCACGGCGTCGATGTGCCAACGCGGCGCGAGCCAGGCGTCCTGGCCGGCGCGCACCAGGCCGAGCGGGATGCGCGGAGACGCCAGCGTCGACATGTCGATCGGCGCCGCCATCGGCACCGCGGCCACCGCGACGGCGATGCGCGGATCGGTCCATCCTTCGAGCGTGGTCTCGCTGTCGAACTTCGAATGGATCACCCGGCGGGCCACGCTCATGCGGAGCGCATCGAGCGGCCCGCCCGTGAGTTCGGTGCTCAGCCCGACGCAGGTCGGGAAGTCCTCCGCGAGGTGGGCTTCGCAGTGCCGTGCGAGGAGTGCTGGGGACCAGCGTGCGCCGGCCAGCGTGAGGGCGGTGAGCCCGCCGGCGGACATGCCGTAGATGCCGACGCGCTTCAGGTCGAGCAGCGGCGCAAAGCGCGGATCGGCCGCCATCGCATCGATGGCCTGGGTCACCTCGTGCGGCCGGTGTCTCCACGACGCCGGGCCGACCGCGCTGTGGTCGTGCCAGTTGTCTCCGGCGTGCTCGGGCATGGCCACCGTGAAGCCAGCCGCCACCAGCAGTTGCGTCAAGTCCGTGTGCACCCAGGGCGAGCCGCCCGAGCCGTGCGAGATGACGATCAGCCGGCGGATGCCGGCGGCAGGCGCCGCATCGACGGCGACGTTCACGGTGAAAGGTCCGCGTCGCACCGGCGTGGCCGGCTCGGTGGTTGGGTAGAAGACCGTGACGGGTCCGGAGTCCGCGGGCGCGGCCAGCACGGTGAGCCCGGTGGCTGCCTGCGCGGCTGAAACCAGCGCACAGGCCGCGGCCATTGCCAGCCGGCACCAGGTCGAGGCCTTCACCACGGCTCTCCCTTGGCGCCGGCGAGCCGGGCGCGTTCGCGCTCCACCATTCGCTCCAGGAGACGGCCGCCGGGCGCGAAGAGCCACACGGCCGCCCCGTGCAGCGCGAGGCCAAGTCCCCAGCCCAAGGCCGGGTAGATCGCCCATCCATGGCCGCTGCCCAGTGAAATGGCGACCAGCAGCAGGTTGACCGTGATGTACGCCGCGGCGTGGATGAACCAGCCGATCTTGGCCTTGGCGCGGCGGCGCGCCAAGCGGTCGATGTCGTTGGTAGGCATGGTGAGGCTCCTTCGGATGTCAGACGGCGAGCGTGGCGCGATCGGACTGGAACGCCAGGCGCCACAGCCGGATCGCACGGCCCACGAAGATACCGGTGAATACGCCATAGAGCGCACTGATTCCGACCGCGAACGACACCTGGTGCGCGAGTTCCGGGTGCATCGCGAGGAGCACGCCCACGACGTACTTGGTGAAGAAGATGCCCATCATCAGCACCATCGGGACGGCGCTGCCGGCAACGTGGAACCGGCGCGTCGCCGTGTCGTAGCGCGTGCTGGCGGGCAACGCGCGTTGAGTTACCAGGCCGAGGAGCGCAAAGGCCGTTGCAGCCCAGGCCAGCAAGGCCATCGGCGAGTCGCCGAAGACGGAGGCGACACCGTAGACCGACAGGCCCGTCATCACGACGGGCAACAGCGTCACGCGCACGAGGCTCACGCTGCCGGCCAGCAATTGCTTGGCGCCGAGCCAGACCAGGGTGGCGAAGAGCGCGAACACCCACTTCGGCGTGTGGAAGAGGATCTGGGTCAGCATGAGCATGGTGGTTCTCCGTGCGGGGGTTCAGATGGGGGACAAAAGGATTCAGGCGAGGCCCAGCCACTGGCCCCACAGGATCTGGCCGAGATAGCGGCTGGGCAGCAGCGTGAAGCCGCCGGCCACGATGCAGGCGCTGACATAGGTCACCTGCATCGAGATTCGATGGCTGCGGACGTCGCCCTTGGCGAGCTTCCAGAAGGCGCGCGTCAGCCCGAAGAAGACCAGAGGCACCAGCAGGTGCACCGGTGTGTAGCCCGCGATGTTCGGCAGCCTGAAATCGCGGATGAAAAGGGCCGACACCGCGGTCATGACCATCAGCGTGACCCACGCGTAGCCGAGCGCCCGGTGAAGCCTGGGGCGCTGCGTGCGGCCGCGGCGTGCCCACAGAACGAAGGGCCCGAGGACGAGGGCGCTTGCGGCGGCGGTCAGGTGGACGGCGATGATCGGGGACATTTGCATGGCGGGCTCCTGGATCGATGGGCGGACTGTGCCGATCGCTACCGAAGCCCGCCACGCCCATGCGACGAACTGCTTCGGGGCGGCGCCAGTTGCATTCCGCTGTCGCCAGACGCAGTACGCAACGCCGGCTTTACCGAGGCTTTACGGTTGGGAGGTGCTGGGCGCTACGATTCGGCGCTCCACTACGGGCCTGCTGCCCATCTCTGCCCAACTCACCGATGTCGTCTCCCATCCCCGAGCCCACCCCGACCGCCCATCCCGCCCCTCGGGCTCCCTCACGCCGGCGCCGTTGGCTGGGCAGCCTGCTGGCGCTGCTGGTGGTCGTGGGGTTGGCGTGGGGTGCCTGGTACCTGATCAAGCGCTCCGGCGAGCCGACCGGCGGCCGCGGCGCCTTCGGGGGTGCGAGCTCCACGGTCGGCCATGCCGCTGCGCGCCGGGCCGAGTTGCCGATCGTCATCGACGCGTTGGGCACGGTGACGCCGCTGGCAACCATCACGCTCCGGCCGCAGGTGGGCGGCGTGCTGACCGAGGTGCTCTACACGGAAGGCCAGTCGGTGACCAAGGGCCAGTTGCTGGCCCGCATCGACCCGCGCCCCTACGAGCAGGCGCTGATGCAGGCCCAGGGTACCCGCGTGCGCGACGAGGCCTCGCTCGAGGCGGCGAAAGTCACTCTGGCGCGCTACCGTACCCTGTTGAGCCAGGACTCGATCGCCCGGCAGGACGTCGACACGCAGGCGGCGCTCGTCAAGCAGCTCGAGGGCACCGTGATCACCGACCGCGCCGCCGAGGCCGCCGCCAAGCTCAACCTCGACTACACGCGCATCACCGCGCCCGTGACCGGCCGCATCGGCTTGCGCACGGTCGATCCCGGCAACATCGTCACCGCCAACGCGACCACCGGCATTGCCGTCATCACCCAGATGAACCCCATCGACGTGCAGTTCGCCGTGCCCCAGGACCGCGTGCCCGACATCCAGGCGCAGCTTGCCAAGGGCGAGCCGCTGACGGTCAAGGCGCTCGACCGGGTGCGCACCGCGACGCTGGACACCGGCGTCTTCTCCACGCTGGACAACGTGGTCGACACCAGCACCGGCACCGTGCGGGCCAAGGCCCGCTTCGCCAACGCCGGCACGCCGCTGTTCCCGAACCAGTTCGTCAACGTGCAGATGACCCTGCGCACGGTCAACGCGATCGTGGTGCCGGTGACGGCGGTGCGTACCGGCCCCAACGGCAACTTCGTGTACGTCGTCAATGAGGACCGCACGGTGTCGATGCGCACGGTGAAGCGCGGCGAGTCCACGGTGGACGTGGTCGCGATCATCGATGGGCTGAAAGTCGGCGAGGACGTGGTGACCGAAGGCGGCGACCGACTGAAGGACGGCGCCCGCGTGCTCCTGCAAGGTGACAACCCCGCGGCGCAGCGCCCGGCGAACGGCCCGCGCACGGCGCGCGGCGAAGGCAACAGACGCCAGCGTCCCCCGCAGTGAGGGTGAACGAATGAGCCCGTCGAAGCCATTCATCGAGCGGCCCGTCGCGACGGCGCTGCTCATGCTCGCGATCGTGCTCGCGGGCCTGGTCGGATTTCGCTTCCTGCCTCTGGCGGCGCTGCCGCAGGTCGACTATCCGACCATCCAGGTGCAGACGCTCTATCCCGGCGCCAGCCCGGAGGTGATGAGCCGCACCGTGACCGCGCCGCTGGAGCGTCAGTTCGGCCAGATGGCCGGCCTCGACCGCATGAGCTCGACCAGCGCCACCGGCGTGTCGATCGTCACGCTGCAGTTCGCGCTCGACCAGACGCTCGACGTCGCCGAGCAGCAGGTGCAGGCGGCCATCAACGCCGGCGGCTCGCTGCTGCCGGCCGACCTGCCGGCGCCCCCCGTCTACGCCAAGGTCAACCCCGCGGATGCGCCCATTCTCACGCTGGCCGTGAGTTCCGAGACCATGCCGCTGACCGAGGTGCAGAACCTCGTGAACACCCGGCTCGCGCAGAAGATCAGCCAGGTCGGCGGCGTGGGCCTGGTGTCGCTTTCGGGCGGGCAGCGCCCGGCGGTGCGCATCCAGGCGAACACGAACGCGCTGGCGTCGGTCGGCATCGGCCTCGACACCTTGCGCACCGCGATCGCCGCGGCCAACGCCAACAGCGCCAAGGGCAGCTTCGACGGCCCGAAGCGCGCGTACACCATCAATGCCAACGACCAGCTCGTCACGGCCGCCGACTACAAGAACCTGATCGTCGCGTGGAAGAACGGCGCGCCCGTGCGCATGACCGACGTGGCGCGCGTCATCGACGGCGCGGAGAACACCCAGCTCGGCGCCTGGGCGGCCGTGCATTCGAGCGCGAAGACGGGCGAGCAGGACGGCCGGCTGTACCCGGCCATCATCCTGAACGTGCAGCGTCAGCCGGGTGCCAACGTCATCGGCACGGTCGACGCCATCAAGAAGCAGTTGCCCGATCTGGAGGCTTCGCTGCCCGGCTCGCTGAAGGTCGAGGTGCTGAGCGACCGCACGACCGGCATTCGCGCATCCGTCAGCCACGTCCAGCTCGAACTGGCGCTCGCCGTCGTGCTGGTGGTGCTGGTCATCTTCTTCTTCCTGCACAGCCTGCGCGCGACCGTCATCGCCAGCATCGCCGTCCCCATTTCGCTGATCGGCACCTTCGGGCTGATGTACCTGCTGGGCTACAGCCTCAACAACCTGAGCCTGATGGCGCTGACCATCGCGACCGGCTTCGTAGTGGATGACGCGATCGTGATGATCGAGAACATCGCCCGCTATCTGGAGAAGGGAGAGCCGCCGTTCCAGGCCGCTCTCAAGGGCGCGACGCAGATCGGCTTCACCATCATTTCCCTGACGGTCTCGCTGATCGCGGTGCTGATTCCGCTGCTGTTCATGGGCGACGTGGTGGGGCGCCTGTTCCGCGAATTCGCGGTGACGCTGGCAATCACCATCCTGATTTCCGCCGTGGTCTCGCTCACGCTGGTGCCCATGATGTCGGCGCGCTGGCTCAAGCCGGAGGCAGAGGAGGGCGGCCGCTTCGGGGCGAGCGTTCAACGCTTCTTCGATCGGGTGATCGCGCGCTACGACATCTGGCTGCAATGGGTGTTCCGCCACCAGTCGCTGACGATGGTGGTGGCGCTGCTGACGCTGGCCTTGACGGTGCTGCTGTACGTTGTCATTCCGAAGGGGCTGTTTCCGACGCAGGACACGGGGCAGCTCAAGGCGCGGATCGAGGCGGCGCAGGAAGTCTCGTATGCGCGCATGGCCGAGCTGCAGCAGTCGGCCGCCAACGCCATCCTCGCCGACCCGGATGTGCAGAGCCTGAGTTCGGTCGTGGGTGTGGATGCGGCCAACAACACGGCGCTGAACACCGGCAGCATGCTGATCAACCTGCGCCGCGACCATGATGCCCAGGCCGCGGTGATGCAGCGGCTGCGCGAGCGGGTGCGCAGCAGTGTGGCGGGAGTGACGCTGTACCTGCAGCCGACGCAGGACTTGACGATCGATGCCGAGACCGGCCCGACGGAGTTCCGGGTGTCGCTCGAAGGGGTGGACACGGCGACGGTGAACGAGTGGGCGCGCAAGCTGGTCGAGCGTCTGCGCAGCGTGCCGCAGGTGCGCAATCCGACCACGGATGCGGGTGCTCAGGGGCTGGCTGCCTATGTAGACATCGACCGGAACACGGCGTCGCGCCTGTCGGTGACGGCCAGTTCGGTGGACGATGCACTCTACAGTGCGTTCGGACAGCGGATCGTCTCGACGATCTTCACCGAGACCAATCAATACCGCGTGATTCTGGAGGCGCAGCGCGAGGCGCTGGCATCGCCGGAGGGACTGGGCAATCTCCAGTTGCGCACGGGTGCAGGCACGCCGACGCCGCTGTCTTCGCTGGCGACCGTGCGGGAGCAGTTCGCGCCCTTGCAGGTGACGCGCGTGGCGCAGTACCCGGCGGCGACGGTGGGCTTCGATACGGCGCCGGATGTGGCGCTGGGCAAGTCGGTCGCGGCGATCCGTGCGGCGGCGAAGGACATCGCCATGCCGGCCAGCGTGAGCATGACCTTCCTGGGCGCGGCGGGGGCTTACGAGAAGTCGCTGACCAACCAGCTATGGCTGATCCTGGCGGCGGTGGTGTGCGTGTACATCGTGCTGGGGGTGCTGTACGAGAGCTACATCCACCCGCTGACCATTCTCTCCACACTGCCATCGGCGGGGGTCGGTGCCTTGCTGGCATTGATGGTGACGGGCAATGACCTGGGGGTGATCGGGATCATCGGGATCATCCTGCTGATCGGCATCGTCAAGAAGAACGCGATCATGATGATCGACTTTGCGATCGACGCGGAGCGGAATCAGGGGAAGGGGCCGGTGGAGGCGATTCACCAGGCTGCGCTGTTGCGGTTCCGGCCCATCCTGATGACGACGCTGGCGGCTTTGTTTGCCGCGCTGCCTCTGATGTTTGGATGGGGCGAGGGGGCTGAGCTTCGGCGGCCTCTCGGCCTGGCGATCTTCGGCGGGCTCGTTGTCAGTCAGGTGCTGACCTTGTTCACCACGCCTGTGATCTATCTGGCGTTTGATCGGATGGGGCAGAGGTTTGGGCGGCGGGGGGTGGCTGCGTGATGGGCTGCCTGCTCTCTGGTGACGGGCGCCCGGCAGGCGCACGCAAGGAGGTCACCCGGTGAACCTCTCCAAGCCCTTCGTGGAGCGCCCCATTGCCACGGTATTGCTGACCATAGGCATCGCCTTGGCCGGCATCGTCGCGTTCTTCGTCCTGCCGGTGTCCCCGCTCCCGCAAGTCGATTTCCCGACCATCTCCGTGCAGGCCAGCCTCGCCGGCGCAAGCCCGAGCACGATGGCTTCGAGCGTTGCGACGCCCCTGGAGCGCAGGCTGGGCATCATTCCGGGCGTCAATGAACTGACTTCGACCAGTTCCAACGGCTCGGCACGCGTCACGCTCCAGTTCGACCTGAGCCGCAACATCGACAGCGCCGCGCGCGAGGTGCAGGCCGCCATCAATGCCGCGCGCGTCGATCTGCCGGCCACGCTCCGCAGCAATCCGACCTACCGCAAGCGCAATCCCACGGCGGCGCCGGTCATCATCCTGGCGCTGACTTCCAAGACACGCACGCCGGGGCAGATCTACGAGGCGGTGTCGAACATCGTGAGCCAGCGCCTGTCGCAGGTCGAAGGGGTGGGCGAAGTCGAAATCGGCGGCGGATCGCTGCCCGCGGTGCGGGTCGAGCTGGAGCCCTTCGCGCTCAACAAGCTGGGCATCAGCACCGAAGACGTGCGCGCGGCCATCCAGGCCAACAACGCCAACCGGCCCAAGGGCGCCATCGAAAGCGCGGATCGCAAGCTGCAGATCTATACGCCGGCGCCGGGCCGCCGTGCGGCCGACTACCGCGACCTCGTCATCGCCTGGCGCAACGATGCGGCCGTGCGGCTGGGCGATGTCGCGCGCGTCATCGACAGCGTGGAGAACACCCGCACGCTGGGCCTGTTCAACGGCGAACCCTCGGTCGTGGTGCTCGTTACCCAATCGCCGGGCGCCAACATCATCGAAACCGTGGACGGCGTGCGCAAGCTGCTGCCGGAACTGCGCGAGCAACTGCCGCAGGACATCGAGATCCAGGTCGCGTCCGACCGTACCAATTCGATCCGCGCCTCCCTGCGCGAGATCGAATTCACCTTGATGATCTCGGTCGTGCTCGTGGTGCTGGTGGTCGGCCTGTTCCTGCGCAAGGCGCGCGCCACCATCGTGCCGGCCGTGGCGACGATCGTCTCGCTGCTCGGCACTTTCGGCGTGATGCACCTGCTGGGCTACAGCCTCAACAACCTGAGCCTGATGGCCCTCACGGTGGCCACCGGCTTCGTGGTCGACGACGCGATCGTCGTGCTCGAGAACACCACGCGTCACGTCGAAGCGGGCATGAACCGCGTCGAAGCCGCATTGCGCGGCGCGAAGGAAGTCGGCTTCACGGTGCTGTCGATCAGCCTGTCGCTGGTGGCGGTGTTCATCCCGCTGCTGTTCATGGGCGGGCAAGTGGGGCGGCTGTTCCGGGAATTCGCGGTCACGCTGTCGGCCTCGGTGCTGATTTCGCTCGTGATCTCGCTGACCACCACGCCGATGCTGTGCGCGATGCTGCTGCGCAGCGAAGCGGAAGAGGGCGGCAAGAAGCCCGGGCGCGTGCGCGGCTGGTTCATCCGGCAGGCGGAACGCGCATGGGACGGCACCCTGCGGGCATATGCGCACAGCCTCGACTGGGCACTGGCGAGCAAGGGCGTGGTGGTGGTCGTGCTGCTGGCGGTGATCGCGCTCAACGTCTATCTCTTCAACGCGATTCCCAAGGGCTACTTTCCCCAGCAGGACAACGGACAGCTGAACGCCGGCCTGCGCGCCGACCAGAGCATCTCCTCGGCGGCCGTCGCGGAGAAGCTGCGCCAGGCTGTCGACATCATCCGCAAGGACCCGGCCGTGGATACGGTGGTGGGTTTCTCCGGCGGCGGGCGCGCGGGCGGCGGCTTCATGTTCGTCAACCTCAAGCCGGTGTCCGAACGCACGGTGAAGACGCAGGCCGTCATCGACCGCCTGCGCCCGCAGCTCAACCAGCTCACGGGGCTGCGCGTCTTCCTGAGCCCGGTGCAGGACCTGCGCATGGGCGGGCGCTCCAGCAACTCCAGCTACCAGTACACGCTCAAGAGCGACAACCTCTCCGACCTGCGCGCGTGGTCGACCAAGCTGGCCGACCGCCTGCGCCAGGAAGCCGCGCTGACCGACGTGGACAGCGACGATGCCGACAACGGCGTCGAGACCTTCGTCGAGGTCGATCGCAACGCCGCCGCACGGCTCGGCGTGACATCGGCCGCGGTGGACAACGCGCTCTACAACGCCTACGGCCAGCGCTCGGTGGCGACCATCTACGACGAGCTCAACCAGTACTCGGTGATCATGGAGTGGTCGCCGCGCTTCCAGCGCTCGCCGAACGTGCTCAGGGACCTGTACGTGCCCTCGACCCTGAGCACGACGACGACCGCGACCGGCGAGTCGATCACCTCCTCGCTCGAAGTCACCAAGGACGCGACCACAGGCACATCGACCACGACCTCCGCCAACCCGGGGTCGCGCACGTCTTCGGCCGGCCAGCAGATCGCCACCGACACCACGCTCATGGTCCCGCTCTCGGCCTTCGCGAAATTCAGCGAGCGTGCGGTGCCGACGTCCATCGACCACCAGGACACCGAACTCGCGAGCACCGTCTCCTTCAGCCTGGCCGATGGCGTGAGCCTGTCGGACGCCAAGCGCATCGTCGCGCAGGCCGAGGCCGACATCGCGATGCCGGTCAACGTGCGCGGCAGCTTCCAGGGCACGGCGCTGGCGGCGCAGCAGTCGCAGGGGCAGCAGTGGTTCCTGATCATTTCGGCGCTGGTCGTGATCTACATCGTGCTGGGTGTGCTCTACGAGAGCCTCATCCATCCGATCACCGTGCTGACGACGCTGCCTTCGGCCGGCGTGGGCGCGGTGCTGGCGCTGCTGCTGTTCCGCATGGAGTTCTCGATCATCGCGTTGATCGGGGTGTTCCTGCTCATCGGCATCGTCAAGAAGAACGCCATCCTGATCATCGACTTCGCCCTGGAGGCCGAACGATCGCGCGGACTCACCGCCGTCGAGGCGGTGCGCGAAGCCTGCCTGCTGCGCTTCCGCCCGATCCTGATGACCACGCTGGCCGCCGCGCTCGGCGCATTGCCGCTCGCAATCGGCTTCGGCCTCGGCGCAGAGCTGCGCCAGCCGCTGGGCGTGGCGATCATCGGCGGGCTGATCGCAAGCCAGCTGCTGACGCTGCTGACCACGCCGGTCGTCTATGTGCTGCTCGACAAGCTGCGCCGGCGTCCCGCCAACGAAAAATTCCTGAGCCGCGCGGCCGACGCCTCCACATGAAGGCCGCGACAGGGCATCCGACACCATGACCGCATCGAACCGATTCCTCTCCCGCTGCCGCGCAGGCCGCTTTGAACGCACAGCCCTGGCGCTGGCATTGGCCGCGGCGCTGGCAGGCTGTGCGATAGGCCCTGCGTATGTGCAGCCCGAGACCACTGCGCCGGCCGCATGGAAATCCGCGCCCGCGGCCGAAGGCTGGCTGCCTGCGGCGCCCGCCGACGCGCTGGACCGTGGCGAGTGGTGGAAGCTCTTCGGCGATCCGGTGCTCGACGAACTCGCGGCGCGCGTGCAGGTGTCCAACCAGAACATCGCGGCCGCCGTCGCCAACTACTCGCAAGCGCAGGCCCTTGTGCGCGGGCAGCGCGCGGCCTTGTTCCCCACGGTCTCGGCCGACGGCGGCGCGCGCCGGGCGGGCGCCCGCAACACCTCGCCAACCAACGCCATGACCGCCTCGCTCAATGCCGACTGGGCGCCGGACGTGTGGGGCCGGCTGCGCAAGGCCGTGGACAGCGCGCAGGCCGGCGCCCAGGCGAGCGAAGCCGATCTCGCCCTGGCTCGCCTGTCCGCCGTGGGCAGCCTCGCGAGCAGCTACTTTTCGCTGCGCGAGGCGGATGCCGAGCTGCGCATCCTCAAGGAAACGCTCGAAGGCTACGAGCGCAGCCTCCAGATCACACGCAATCGCTACGCCGCGAGCATCGCGGCGCAGAGCGACGTGCAGCAGGCGGAAACCCTCTACGTCAACACGCAGGCCGATGCCCTGGAGATCAAGCGGACCCGCGATACGCTGGAACATGCGGTCGCGGTGCTGGTCGGCGCGGCGCCCGCTGACTTCTCCTTGCCGGTGGCCGAGTGGAATCCTGTCGTGCCCGGCATTCCGGCTGGTGTGCCGACGACCCTGCTGCAGCGCCGGCCCGATATCGCCGCGGCAGAGCGCGAGGTCGCTGCGGCCAACGCGCAGATCGGCATCGCGCGTGCAGCCTACTACCCCGACTTCACGCTGAGCGGCGGCATCAGCAGCGCGTCGAGCCGCGTCGGCGACCTGTTCAATGCGTCGAACACGCTCTGGTCGCTGGGGTTGTCCGTCGCGCAGGTGGTGTTCGACGCGGGCGCCATCGGTGCCAGCGTGGACGCGGCCAAGGCGGGCCATGAGGCGTCCGTGGCGCGCTACCGCCAGACGGTGCTGACCGCCTTCCAGAACGTCGAAGACCAGCTCACGGCGGGCGCCAGCCTCGCCAAGCAGGAAGGCCTGCGCCGGCAAGCGTCGGCCGCGGCAGACCGCACGGAGCAGCAGTTCGTCAACCGCTACCGCGCGGGCACCATCGACTACACGAGCGTCGTGGTGGCGCAGGTCTCGGCGCTCAATGCGCGACGCAATCTGCTGCAGTTGCAGGTCAACCGCCAGAACGCGGCAGTGGGGCTGATCCAGTCGCTGGGTGGTGGCTGGCAGGCCGAGTGGATGGAGCCCGGAGCGCAGGCGCCCGTGGCGCGCGCCGGCTCCTGAACCGTCAGCCGCCGCGAAGCCGGGGCGCCTGGAGGTAGGCGCCCGATTCGAACAACTGCGCCTCGGCCAGGTCGATGCGCTTGACGACCGCCTTGCCCGAGCGGCTCGCCAACAATTCCAGCAAGGCTTCCGTCAGCGCCGTACCTGCCGCGATGGACGGGAAGAACGACGGGCTGTGGATGGCAAACAGCAGCGTCTCGTCCGCCAGCAGCGACAACGGCGAAGCCTCGCTGTCGGTCAGCGCCAGAACCTTGCAGCCTGCGGCCTTTGCGGCCTGCGCCACCTGCAGCGCCTCGCGAGAGTAGGGCGCAAAGCTTGCGATGACCAGGGCATCGCCCTTCTGCATCGCGCGCTGCTGCATTTCGAGGGAACCGCCCTGGCCGTCGATCAGCTGGACGCTGGTGCGGAACATCCGGTAGACGTAGACGAAGGAGAAGGCAATCGGAAAGCTGGCGCGGAAACCCGCGGCATGCACCGTGTTCGCCTTCTCCAGCAGCGCGCAGGCCTTCTGCAGCGAAGCCGCGCTCTGGCGCTCGGTGCCTTCGAGGTTGAGCCGGTGCACCTTGAACATCTCGCCGACCAGTGACTGGTCGCTCGCGCGGCCGACCAGTGTGCGGGCGCGTTCCCCGTAGGCCTCCGGACCGAGCCCCATCTCCGCCGTCATGGCTTCCTTGAACTGCGGCCAGCCGACAAAGCCCAGGTGCTGAGCAAAGCGCACCAGCGTGGCGGGCGTGCCGCCGGCGCGCGTGCCAACGGCGCGCATCGAGCTCGTCACCACGTCGTTGGGGTGGTCGAGCACGTATTTCGCGATCTGCTGGAGGGCGGGGCTCAGGCTCTCGTAGCGCTGGCGCAGGTCTTCCTTGACGCCCATGGCGGCTTCCTTTCCGGGTCGGAACAAATGTACCGGATGAAACAGTTCTGTTCCAGAAAGGCGTTGACGGAACAAATGTTCCAAACAATAATTCATTCAGTACATTGGTTCCAGAACGGAAAGCTCTCATGACGCATGTCTTTCACCGCCATCTCCGCCACACGCCGCCGGTCGCGGCATCCGCCGGTGGCATGATCATTTGCGACGCGGAAGGGCGGGAATACCTCGACGCTTCGGGCGGGGCGGCGGTGTCCTCGCTGGGCCATGGACATCCCGACGTGATCGCCGCGATGCACGCGCAGATCGACAAGATCGCGTATGCCCACACCAGTTTCTTCACCACCGAAGTGGCTGAGGAACTAGCCGACGAGCTGATTCGCACCGCGCCCGAAGGCATGAGCCACGTCTACCTCGTGAGCGGCGGTTCGGAGGCGGTCGAGTCCGCGCTCAAGATGGCGCGGCAGTATTTCGTGGAAATCGGCCAGCCGCAGCGCACCCACTTCATCGCGCGGCGGCAGAGCTACCACGGCAACACGCTGGGCGCGCTGGCGGTGGGCGGCAACGCGTGGCGCCGCGAGCCATTCGCGCCCATCCTCGTGCCGGCCACGCATGTGTCGCCTTGCTATTCCTACCGCGAGCAGCGAGAGGGCGAGACGGCCGAGCAATACGGCTTGCGCCTCGCGGCCGAACTGGAAGCCGCGATCCTCGCGCAGGGCGCCGACAGCGTGATCGCCTTCGTCGCTGAAACGGTGGGTGGCGCGACTGCCGGCGTGCTGACGCCGGTGCCGGGCTACTTCAAGGCAGTGCGCGAGGTTTGCGACCGCTACGGCGTGCTTCTGATCCTCGACGAGGTGATGTGCGGGATGGGCCGCACCGGCACGCTGTACGCGAGCGAGCAGGAAGGTGTCGTGCCCGACCTGGTCACCATCGCCAAGGGCCTGGGCGGCGGCTATCAGCCGGTCGGCGCGGTGCTCGCGCAGAAGAAGATCGTCGATGCGATGTCGCAAGGAAGCGGCTTCTTCCAGCACGGACATACCTATCTCGGCCACCCGGTGGCGTGCGCCGCGGCGCTGGCGGTGCAGCGAGTGATCCATCGCGACGGCCTGCTAGCCAAGGTGCGCGACGACGGCGAGGCTTTCGGCAGCATGCTGCGCGAGACGCTGGGGGGTCATGCGAACGTGGGGGACATTCGCGGTCGCGGCTTCTTCTGGGGCATCGAACTCGTGGCCGATCGCGACAGCAAGGCGTCCTTTGCACCGGAGCTGAGGCTGCATGCCCTCATCAAGAAGGAAGCGATGGCGCAGGGCCTGTTGTGCTACCCCTTCGGCGGCACCGTCGACGGCAAGCAGGGCGATCACGTGCTGCTCGCGCCGCCATTCATCGCTTCGCGCCAGAACCTGCGGGACATCGCGGGTCGGCTGGCCTCGGCCATCGATGCCGTCGCGCGCGCGGTCGCTGCACCGCTCTCGCGCTGAAGCGCCGCCCGGATTTCGCGTTCCCGTTCTTCAACCCGTACCGAGGAGTCTCCCCGTGGCATTTGCTCGTCTGTCATCCATCCTTGCCGGCGCGGCCGGCATGGCCGCCTGTCTCTTGATGCCGCTCGCGGTCGCCCATGCGCAGGACGGCGGTGGCACGCTGGCCAAGATCAAGTCCAGCGGCTCGATCACCTTCGGCTACCGGGAGTCGTCCTTCGGTTTCTCGTACCTGGACGCCAACCTCAAGCCGGTGGGCTACAGCATCGACATCTGCAATCGCATCGTGGAAGCGGTGAAGACCGAACTGAAGATGCCCAGCGTGGAGGTCCGCTACCAGGCGGTGACCTCGGCCAACCGCATCCCGCTGGTGGCCAACGGCACGGTCGATATCGAGTGCGGCTCCACCACCAACCTCGTCGAGCGGCAGAAGCAGGTGGCGTTCTCGCCGGACATCTTCCGCTACAACGTGCGCATGCTGGTGAAGGCCGATTCGGGCATCCGGAGCATTGCCGACCTGCAAGGCAAGACGGTGGTCACGACCACGGGCACGACCTCGTTCCGCCTGCTGCGCGAGGCCGACAAGGGCAAGAACCTGGAGGTGACCAACCTGGCAGGCAAGGACCACACGGATTCCTTCCTGCTGGTGGAAAGCGGCCGTGCCCAGGCTTTCGTGCTGGACGACATCCTGCTCGCAGGCCAGATCGCGAACGCCCGCAATCCGAAGGACTTCGTCATCACCGGCGAGAGCCTGCGCACCGAGAACCAGTCGCTGATGATCCGCAAGGACGATCCGGAGTTCAAGGCGTTGGTGGACCGGGTGGTCGGCGGGATGATGAAATCGGGCGAAATGGAAAAGCTGTACAACCGCTGGTTCATGTCGCCGATTCCGCCGAAAAGCATCAACATCAACTACCCGCTCAATGCCGAGACGAAGGACGCATTCGCGAATCCGTCGTCGAAGGGGATCTGAGCCTTTCCCATGACCCGCATCGCCCTGATCCATGCGCTGACCCATTCGGTCGCTCCCATCAATGAAGCGCTCGAGCGCGACTGGCCCGCAGCCACGCGCATGAACCTGATCGACGACAGCCTCAGCGCCGATCTCGCGCGTGGCGGGCGTGGGCTGGATGACGCGATGCACGAGCGCTTCCAGCAACTGGCGCAGTACGCTGTCGACACCGGTGCGCGGGGCCTTCTCTTCACCTGCTCGGCCTTCGGGCCGTGCATCGAGGCGGTGGCGCGTCGGCATGCGGGCATTCCGGTGCTGAAGCCGAACGAGGCGATGGTGGCCGAGGCCGCGTCTGGTGCAGGCAAGCTGGGCCTTCTCGCGACCTTCGGGCCGACGCTGAAGTCGATGCCGCCGGAATTCCCGCCGGACGTGGAACTCGAACTGGCCCTGGCCGAAGGCGCGCTCGAAGCATTGAACGCCGGCGACACGCAGCGTCACGACGATCTGATCGTCGCGCACGCCCGGCGCTTGCGCGATCGTGGCTGCACGCGTATCGCCCTGGCGCAATTCAGCATGGCGCGCGCACGATCGGCTTGTGAAGTTGCCACAGGATTGCCGATACTGACCACGGTCGACAGCGCCGTGCGTGCGCTGCGCGAGCGCGTCTGACCTCTCAGGCCTGGGCGTCCTGGAGCGCGCTCCCATGAAGGATCTCCTCGACAACATCGCCTGGCACACGTTGGCGGGCTCGCATTCGAAGTTCGCCATCGGCGACGGGCATGCCCGCAGGTATGCACCGGGCTTCTCGCCGATCGTCGGGTTCGCGAATGTCCGGAGTCCTGATTTCGATGCGCTTGCGCGTTGTTGCGACGCCGGCGATCGCTTCTATTGCATGGACTGGTCGGGGGCCGCACCGGACGGCTGGCAGATCGAACTGGATTCGACGATGTTCAGGATGGTATGGGATGGTTCCATGCCCGAGGCAGAGGCAGAGGGAGAGGCAGAGGCAGAAGAGTGGGTCGATGCCATTTCGCTGCGGCCGGAGCACGCCGCGCAGGCCGTCGAACTCGCCGCGCTGACCCGGCCCGGTCCGTTCGGCCCGCGGACGCCCGAGTTGGGCGAGTATTTCGGCTGCTTCGAGGGCGACCGCCTGATCGCCATGGCCGGTGAACGCATGTGTGCCGGTTCGCTGCGCGAGATCAGCGGCGTGTGCACGCATCCCGACTTCCAGGGCCAAGGGCTTGCGCGCCGCCTGGTCGCGAAGCTGATCCGCCGCCAGTTGCTGCGCGGCGAAACGCCGTTCCTCCACGTCATGCGGGACAACGAGGGCGCCCACCGGCTCTATGGCCGGATGGGTTTTCGTGACCACTGCGAGGCGATCGTGCGCGTGATCTCTCAGCGCTGAGCCGTGGCTGGCCCGGTAGGGCGCCTGAACGGTTCCTGACTTCCGCCATCGCGATAATCGACGCTCTTTCAAGGAGCGTGTGTGGATATCGTTTTGCTGGTCAAGGCTGCCGTCATGGGCATCGTCGAAGGTCTGACCGAATTCCTTCCGATCTCGTCAACCGGCCATCTGATCCTCGCGGGCTCGCTGCTCGGATTCGACGACGACAAGGCCAAGGTGTTCGACATCGCGATCCAGACCGGCGCGATCTTCGCGGTCATCCTGGTCTACTGGCAGAAGATCCATTCCACCATCGTCGCGCTGCCCCGGCAGCCCAAGGCGCGGCGTTTCGCGCTCAACGTGCTGATCGGTTTCCTGCCCGCCGTGGTTCTGGGGCTGCTGTTCGGCAAGATGATCAAGGAGCACCTGTTCACGCCGGTGGTGGTGGCCAGCACCTTCATCATCGGCGGCTTCATCATCCTCTGGGCCGAGAAGCGGCCGCCCGGCTCGGTGCGCATCGAGCACGTCGACGACATGACGCCGTGGGACGCGCTCAAGGTCGGCATCGTGCAGTGCTTCGCGATGATCCCAGGCACCAGCCGCAGTGGCGCCACCATCATCGGCGGGATGCTGCTGGGACTGTCGCGCAAGGCCGCGACCGACTTCTCGTTCTTCCTCGCGATCCCGACGCTGATCGGCGCGGGGGTCTACAGCCTCTACAAGGAACGCGCTCTGCTCTCGGTGGCCGACATTCCGCTGTTCGCGGTCGGGCTGGTGTTCTCGTTCGTCAGTGCGTGGTTCTGTGTGCGCTGGCTGCTGCGCTATATCAGCACGCACGACTTCATTCCCTTTGCGTGGTACCGCATCGCCTTCGGCATCGTGGTCCTGGCGACGGCCTGGAGTGGCGTGGTGGCCTGGAAGAACTGACGCTCGCCCCCAGGTCGACTCACTTCGTGTGGCCGCCGATCCCCTGCCGGGGGCACGGTACTTCTGGAAGGGTTCGTCTTGGGTCTAGACGAGCAGGTTGCGCAGCGATGCCTCGACGGCGGCGGCTGTCGCAATCGGCTTTTCCATCGGGAAGAGGTGCGTGCCGTCGAGCATCATGATGCGACCCTTGCTGACCTGCTGCGTCATCGTCATGCCGACCCGCCGCATCTCGATCGACTGGCGCCCGCCGATGAAGGCGACGGGGCACTTGAGCGGGTGCGCGCGCAGCAGCGAGCTCAGGTTGTGCGGGATGGTGTCGTAGATCGCCGTTTCCACATCGCGGTCGAAGCTCAGCGCCCGCGTGTCATCGACATCGAAGGTGCCGTGCTCGATGTAGTCACGCAGCACGCGCTCGTCCCACTTCGCAAAAGCCTTCTTGCTGCGGAAGTGCTCGAAGACCGCTTCGCGGTGCTCCCAGATGTTCTTGCGCTTCCGGCTGATCATGCCGGGCGACACGCTCTTCATCAGCGGCGTGCGCTTCATGAGGTTGATGGTGCCGGCGCGCCAGCCGCCGATGATCGGCGAATCGATCAGCACGACGCCCTTGGCGAGCGCCGGATGGCGGGCAGCGCACATCAGGCTCAGGAATCCGCCGAGCGAATGGCCGATGAGGAACACCGGCGCGCCTGCCAGTTTGGCGCGCTCGTTCGCGAAGTCCGCGAGCTGCTCCACGAGATGCGGCCAGTTGTCGGTGACCGGGTACTTCGGGTCGTGGCCGAATTTCTCGATCGCATCGATGTCGAAGCCGCGATTGCGCAGGCTGTCGAGCATCACGCGGTAGGTGCTCGCGGGAAAGCTGTTGCCGTGGGAGAAGATGACGGGAGGGAGCATGGGAATGCGCGATTGGAACAAGCTGGCCAGCGAAGCGATGCCCGTTCGCAAAACCCCGCGGAACCGGCTTGGCCGGGCCGCCGGGGTTGCCCCCGGCAGGGGGTGGGCGGCCACACGAGGTGGGCGAGCCTGGGGGCGAGTTCTATCTAGATCAACTTTTCGTCGGGCGTGGAAATCTTGCGCAGCGGGCTGTGCCGCGTGGCAGGCATCTTGAGTGGATGCTCGGTGTATGCGTCGTCCCAGACCGGGTCCTCGATGCTGTCGAACACTTCGCGCAGCTTCTGGCCCCAGCTGTTGTGCATCATGCGGTAGTAGGGGTTGTCGGCGTCGATGCAGACCACCTTGTCCGTCTGCAGGCGGTTGGCTTCGTAGACCACCAGGTCCAGCGGCAGGCCGACCGAGAGGTTCGACTTCATCGTCGAATCCATCGAGACCAGTGCGCATTTGGCGGCCTCGTCCAGTGGGGTGTCCGGCGTGAGCACGCGGTCCAGCACGGGCTTGCCGTACTTCGATTCGCCGACCTGGAAGTAAGGCGTCTCGCTGGTCGCCTCGATGAAATTACCGGCGGCGTACACCAGGAAAAGGCGCATGCCTTCGCCCTTGACCTGGCCGCCGAAGACGAAGGAGACGTTGAAGTCCAGTCCGGCGTGCTTGAGCGCCTCGGCGTCGCGGTCGTACACGTGGCGCACGGCCGAGCCGAGTACGCGGGCGGCGTCGAACATGCTCTTGGCGTTCCAGATCGTGATCGGCGGGCCATCCTCGCCGTCTTCCCGCACCTCGCGCAACTCCTCGATCTGGAGAATTTCGCGCACCGACTGCGAAATGCTGAGATTGCCTGCCGACAGCAGCACCATGACGCGGTCGCCCGGCTGCTCGTAGACGATCATCTTGCGGAAGGTGCTGATGTGATCCACGCCCGCATTGGTGCGTGAATCGGAAAGAAACACCAGTCCGGCGTTGAGTTTGATGCCGACGCAGTAAGTCATGAGTTCTTCTCGCACGAATCGGACCATCAGCCCTGGTCGCGCAGTTGCAGTTTCTTCAGCGAGTAGAGCGCTTCCAGCGCCTCGCGCGGGCTCATCGCGTCGGGGTCGAGCGCGGTCAGCGCGGATTCTACGGCGCTCGCCATCGGCGCCTCGGCAACGGGCGGCGGTGCAAAGAGGTCGACTTGAGCGCGCGTCTGCGTCTGCTGGGCTTCCAGCGCCTCGAGCGCCTGGCGCGCATGGTTGACCACCGCGGCCGGCATGCCGGCGAGCCGCGCGACCTGGATGCCGTAGCTCTTGCTTGCGGGGCCGGGCTGCATTTCGTGCAGGAACACGATGTCGCGGCCCGCTTCGGTGGCGCTCACGTGCATGTTGACCGCGCCATGGTGCGTGGCGGGGAACTCGGTGAGTTCGAAATAGTGCGTCGCGAAGAGCGTGAAGGCACGCGTGCGGTCGTGCAGCTGCGCGGCAATGCCGGCGGCCAGTGCGAGGCCGTCGAAGGTGCTGGTGCCGCGGCCGATCTCGTCCATCAACACCAGCGAGTGGGCGGTGGCGCCGTGCAGGATCTGGGCGGCCTCGGTCATCTCCAGCATGAAGGTCGATTGCGCATTGGCCAGGTCGTCCGCCGCGCCGATGCGCGTGTGGATCGCGTCGATGGGCCCGAGCCGGCAGCCATCGGCCGGGACGTGCGAGCCGATCGAGGCCAGCAGCACGATGATCGCCACCTGCCGCATGTAGGTCGACTTGCCGCCCATGTTGGGCCCGGTGATGACCTGCATCCTCTGCTGTGGACCGAGGCGGGTGTCGTTCGCAATGAAGGCGCCCGATGATTTCTCGGCAAGGCGGGCCTCGACCACCGGATGGCGGCCCTTGTCGATCTCGATGCAGGGATGCGCGACAAAGCTGGGCGCGCGCCAGTGCAGGGTGTGCGAGCGTTCCGCCAGCGCGCACAGGGCGTCGAGCGTCGCCAGCGCGCCGGCCAGCCGGGTCAGCGAGGCGACAAAGGGCTGGAGGGCGTCAAGCAACTGCCCGTACAGCCATTTCTCGCGCGCCAGGGCGCGGTCCTGCGCCGACAACGCCTTGTCCTCGAAGGCCTTGAGCTCGGGCGTGATGAAGCGCTCGGCGTTCTTCAGCGTCTGGCGCCGTCGGTAGTTGTCGGGCACCTTGGTGAGCGCGCTTTGAGTGACTTCGATGTAGAAGCCATGCACGCGGTTGAACTGCACGCGCAGGTTGGTGATGCCGGTGCGTTCGCGCTCGCTGGCTTCGAGCTGCAGCAGGAAGTCGTCGCAGTTCTCGCTGATGGCGCGCAGCTCGTCGAGTTCGGCGTCGTGGCCGGTGGCGATGACACCGCCGTCGCGCACCAACGCGGCCGGCTCGGGGCTGATCGCGGCCAGCAGCAGTTCGACGCAGCCGGCGGGCGGCGCGAGTTGGGTGGCGATCTGGGACAGCAGCGACACCGAGGCGGGCAAGGCGGGTGACAGTTGTTCCGCCTTGGCAAGTGCAAGCCGGAGCGCCACCAGTTCGCGCGGGCGCACTTGCCGCAGTGCGATGCGCGCCGCGATGCGCTCGACGTCGCTGGTGTTCTTGAGTTGCTCGCGCAAGGTGCGCCAAGGCGCGGAGGTGCCGCCAGGCGCCGTGGCCTGGAGCGCGTCGATGGCTTCGAGCCGCGCCTGCGCATCGCCGCGCTCGCGGCGCGGCGCCAGCAGCCAGCGCCTGAGCAGCCGGCTGCCCATGCCCGTCATGCAGGTGTCGAGCAGGGAGAAGAGCGTCGGCGATTCCTCGCCGCGCAGGGTCTGCACCAGTTCGAGGTTGCGCCGCGTGGTCGGGGGCAGCTCGATCAGGTCGCCGTCGCGTTCGACCGACAGGCGTTGCACGTGCGAAAGCGCACGGCCTTGCGTGTGTTCGGCATAGCCCAGCAGCGCGGCGGCGGCGGCATGCGCATTGGTCAGCGACTCGGCGCTCCAGGCGGCGAGGTTGTTGCTGCCCATCTGCTCGCAGAGCTTGCGCTCCCCCAGGCCGCCGTCGAACTGCCAGGCCGGACGCAGCGACAGAGTGAAGGGCGCGGCGCTGCGCGCGGCCTTCAGCCGCTGCTCGAAGGCGGGCGTCACTTCGGCGCTGTAGAGCAACTCGCTGGGCGCGATGCGGGCGATCCAGGCTTCGAGCGCATCGGCCGGGCATTCCGCCAGCCGGAGCTCGGCGCCCGTGACGCTGAGCCACGCGAGTCCGCAGAAGTTGCGCGCGCCGGCGTGCACGGCGAGCAGCAGCGATTCGCTTTTGTCGTTGAGCAGTTCCGCATCGGTCAGCGTGCCTGGCGTGACCACGCGCACCACCTTGCGCTCCACCGGCCCCTTGCTCGCGCCGACTTCGCCGACCTGCTCGCAGATCGCGACGGATTCGCCGAGCTTGATCAGGCGTGCCAGGTAGGTGTCGACCGCATGGAACGGCACGCCGCACATCGTCACCGGCTGGCCGGCCGACTGGCCGCGCTGGGTCAGGGTGATGTCGAGCAGGCGCGCGGCCTTTTCAGCGTCGGCGTAGAAAAGTTCGTAGAAATCGCCCATCCGGTAGAAGAGCAGGGTGTCCGGATGGTTGGCCTTGAGTCCCAGGTACTGGGCCATCATGGGCGTGTGGGGTGCGGTGGCGGGGAGAGTCATCGGAAATGGATCGGTGCGCGGCCGACGGCCGGCAGGCCCGCATCATAAGGAACGGGGCCGATTCCTCGGCGATGACTGCGGAGGGAGGGAGAAAGAAGGCCCTGGCCGAAGTCCTCAGACCTGCCCGCGGCGCCTGCGCGCGACGCGCACGGCGTCCACCCAGGTATCGACGTTGAATCGCTGGCCCGAATCCGCGATGCGCGCGGACGTGATCCGGTGCAGCGGCACGCGCCGGATGTCGCCCGGCAGCTCGCCATGGCCGGCGATCATCTTCTTCTGAATATCGAGGTGATCGACCTGCAGCGTGCATTCGATCTTCTTGTCATGCGCGTCGATGTATCGGACCCGGATGCGAGGCGTCTCGTCGACCACCGCATGTTCGCCCTTGCCCTGGATGAACCATTCGGGGAGGGTGTCGGGGACCGAGTCGCCAGAAGACGTCAGGCTGCTGCGCACGGTGGGAATCTCCAGCGGCACGTGGCCTGATCGCACCCTTGCCGCTTCGATGCGGCGCTCGGCGTCGCGGCGCATCGCGGCGCGGCGCCAAGCCCACGCCACACCCCACAGCAGCAGGACGCCCGTCAGCAATGCCACGAAAAATTGCCACTGCATCAGCCCGATGCCCATCTGTCAGCCCCCTTCGATTCCTAATGCCTAAGTACTCAGCGGCGGAATTTTCGACCCCTCATTCGGGATAGTCAAACTATCACCTGGCATAGCGCGTTTGGAGGATGGGCTGGCTTCAATCCTCGTGGGTGTCGTGCGTGGCGACCGCGCCCAGGCGCCAGTACCCCGCTGCCTTGACCCATTTGGGATTGGCGCCGCGTTCGCCGACCAGATGCGCACGGAGCGCCTTGGCGGCGGTCGATTCGCACGCCACCCAGGCGTGGAAGTCGCCTTCCGGGAGGTTCAGCTTGCGCAGCGCATCGAGCAGGGGCGAGCCCACGCCCGGCTCGGCACCGCGGCGGTGCACCCATTGAAGGTCGAGGGCGGCCGGTGTGTCGAAGGCGATCTGATCGGCTTCTCCGTCGACTTCCGCCAGCACCACGACGCGCGTCCCGGCCGGCAATTCGGCCAGGCGGCGCGAGATCGCGGGCAGCGCGGTGTCGTCGCCGATCAGCAGGTGCCAGTCGAACGCGGTCGGAATGATGAAGGAGCCGCGCGGACCGCCCACGCCGAGCGTGTCGCCCGGTTGGGCGGTCTCGGCCCATTGCGTGGCGGGGCCCGCGTCGTGCAGCGCGAAGTCGATCTCGAGCGTGCCCGCCTCGGCGTCGTGGCGGCGCGGCGTGTAGTCACGCATGGCGGGCTTCCGGCCGCCGGGCCACACGGGGCCGTCCGGGCCGGCGGTCGGCACGATCAGCGCACCGGTCTTCGCGTCGGGGAAGAAGATCTTGGCGTGATCGTCGAAGCCCGGGCTGGTGAAGCCCGCGAGATCGTCGCCGGAGAGCGTGACGCGGATCAGGTGCGGCGTGACGCGCTGCACCTGCTGCACCTGCAGCTTGCGAAAGCGCAGCTCGTGGCGCACGCGGCGCGGCAGGCGGTCAGGGGCGGAGGTGGAAGGTGTCGAGGTTTCGGTCATGCGGATGTTGGCTAGATGCGTTCCAGTTGTTGGGCGGCGCTGTCGAGCACCGCGGCGAATTCATGGGCCTGTTGTTCGGTGAGCGGTTCCCGCGAAAGACGCATGCGCATCGCGAGCTTGAGGTTCTCGATGGCGCGAACCACCTGCGGCGGCCGGCCGGCGCGCGGGCCGGCGCCGTCGACGCCGCCGTCCATGCGGGCCATCATCTCGTCGGTGGTCTCGCGGTTGGCCGTGAGGAAATCCTTGCCGCCGTCGGTGACGGTGTAGCGCTTGCGCCCGCCACCGTCGGCGGTATCGACGCTGACGTAGCCGAGCTCCTCGAGCAGCGTGAGCGTGGGGTAGACGATGCCCGGGCTGGGGCTGTAGCGGCCGCCGAGGCGTTCTTCGATGGCCTTGATGAGCTCGTAGCCGTGACTGGGCTTGTCCGCGATCAGCTGCAGCAGCACGAAGCGCAGGCCGCCGTGGCCGAACACCCGGCCACCGGCGCCGCGCCCGCCGCGCGGGCCGGCGTGGTGTTCACGTCCGCCACCCAGGCCATCGCCGTGTTCACCGCGCCGGGTGCCGTGTAAAAAGCGTTTGAAGTCTCGCATGGAAGGTCTTTCTGTGTCGTTATCTGATTTGATAAAGATATATCGAAATAATGTCGGAGTCAAGCTCGACCCGGGACCTTGGCGCGCACGGAGCCGTGCGTGAGCAGTTCGCGGCATGCATACGTCGCACGCATCAACCGCGTGACCGACCACATCGACAGCCACCTCGCCGAGCCACTGGACCTCGCGAGGCTGGCGGAGGTGGCGAACTTCTCGGCCTGGCATTTCCACCGCGTGTTCCAGGCCATGACCGGCGAAACGCTGGCCGATCGGGTTCGGCGGCGCCGGCTAGAGGTGGCGGCGGGCCGCTTGCTGTTCGTTCCGCCCGAGCCCGTGCTGGCTATCGCGCTCGATGTCGGCTTCGGATCGGCGGCGGTGTTCACGCGCTCGTTCAGTGCGCATTTCGGGGTCACGCCCACGGCCTGGCGGCGCGGCGCGTTCCGCGCATGGGCGGAGAGCCGCCGGATTCAGCTTGGCAAGATTCATCAAGCGGACCGCAACCGGCATCAAGCGGTCGCGGAGGCCTTCCTGCACGATGAGCGTTCCTGGCCCAAGGGACAGGTTCCTCTCACTCCGGATTCAGAAAACCGACAGATGAAAGTCGAACTCAAGACGTTTGCGCCGGTGCGCGTGGCCTACATGCGGCAGGTGGGGCCCTACGGCAGCCCCGAAATCACGCGCACGTGGCAACGCTTTGCGGCCTGGTGCGGGCAGAAGGGGCTGATGCAGCCACGCCGGGTGATGTACGGCATCAGCCATGACAACGCAGACGTGACGCCACCCGAGAAATGCCGCTACGACGCGTGCATCGAGGTCGACGAGGGTTTCCGCCCCGAAGGCGAGATCGGCGTGCAGACCCTTGGCGGTGGGCGCTTTGCATGCGTTGCCTACGCGGGCACGGCGTCGGAAATCCACGCGGCGTGGGTACGACTCTGCGACTGGCTGCCCGACAGCGGCTATCAGGCCGACGATGCGCCGCCGATGGAGGTCTATGGCAAGGACTTCGCCATCGACGAAAAGACGGGGGCTTTCGCTTGTGAACTGTGCATGCCGGTACGGGCGCTGTAGCAGCGCCGGCCGTGATGAACTGCCCGGTTCGCCGCCACTCGTTGCGGGGCGGGCTTGAAAAGTCTAGGGTAAACCCTTAGAATACAGCCCATGACCTCTTCCAACTGGTACTTCCCTCGCAACCCCAAGTTCACCGACTCGTTCGAGCGTGAACTGGCCAGCAACGACGCTTGCCACATCGGCCGCGACGAACCGTCCTTGGCCCGCCCTGCGCTGAAGGTCCTCGCCAACGGCTTCGATGCCGTGGTTCGCTCCGTGCATTTCCTGCGCGCTTCGGCCCAGCAGCCTGCACTGGCACTCAAGGCAAGTTGATCCCGCAGCGCCGTCGCAAAAAAGCCCCTCGCGAGGGGCTTTTTGCTGTCCGGCTCATCGCTGCGGCATGTCCTTGACGGAGTAGCCAAGGCTCACCGTCGCATCCTCTGGAATCGGCGGCATCGTCGCGTTCCACGCGAGCCAGGCGTCGCGCATCGCGGCCAGGCGCCCGGGCTCCCTGTGCGCCTGGTTGGCACGCTCGCGCTCGTCGGCCGGGATGTTGAAGAGGTATTCGTTGCCGTCGACCTGGAGGTATTTCCAGTCGCCGTCACGCATCGCGCGCTGTCCGCGGTGGTTCATGCGCCAGTGCAGGGCGCGCGCAAAGGTCCGCGAAGCATCGCGCAGCACCGGAAGCAGGGATACGCCGTCGAGCGGGTACTGCGAATGCGTAGGCACGCCCGCCGCCTCGAGCATGGTCGCCGACCAATCCATCGTCATGCACGGCTGCGTACTCTCGCCGCCCGCGCCGATGACCTTCGGCCAGTGCGCGATCCATGGCACGCGGATGCCGCCCTCGGTCAGGTCCATCTTGCCGCCGACCAGCGGCCAGTTGTCGGAGAAGCGTTCCCCGCCGTTGTCGCTGGTGAAGACGACGAGGGTGTTGTCGGCCATGCCGTGCTTCTCCAGCGCCGCCATGATCCAGCCGATGCCTTCGTCCATGTGATGGATCATGCGGCGATAGGTCTGGACATTGCCGCCCGCGAGGTCGAAGAGGTTGTTCTTCACCGTCGGCGCCTTGGCCTCGTCCTCGCGCGTTTCCCACGGCCAATGGGGCGCGGTGTAGTGCAGGCTCAGGAAAAAGGGGGCTTCCTGTTGCGCCATGCGCTCCACGTAGTCGACCGCGCGCCGCGAGAGCAGATCGGTCAGGTAGCCTTCCTGCTGGCAGTCTTCCTCGCCGAACCACAGGTCATGCCTGCCGCTGGAATCGCAGTGCGTGAAATAGTCGACGCCGCCCGACATCGGCCCGAAGAATTCCTCGTAGCCCGACCGCAACGGTCCAAAGGCCGGCGGGTACCCCAAATGCCACTTGCCGACGAGGGCCGTGCGGTAACCGGCACCGCGCAAGAGCGAGGGCAGGGTCGGATGCTCTGGCGGCAATCCCAGCGATGTGCTGCCGCGGCTCTTGCTGTTGATCGGCTCCTCGGCCGCGCCGCGCAGCCTGTATTGATAGCGCCCGGTGATCATGGCGAAGCGGGTGGGCGAGCACACGGGCGAGTTCGCATAGCCCTGCGTGAACTTGATGCCCTGGGCCGCCAGCCGGTCGAGCACCGGCGACACGGGTCCGAAGGCGGCATCCCGGCCGCCATAGCAGCCAAGGTCGGCATAGCCGAGATCGTCGGCCACGATGAAGATGATGTTGGGTTTCTGCATGGCTGTCAGGGCTGGTAGCCGGATTTCTGGACCACGGGCGCCCACTGCGCGCGGTACGACTTGAGCATCGCCGCCGTCTGGTCCTGCGTGCTCACGACCGGAGTCATCAGCGCATCCTTGAAGCGGCGCTGGGTGTCCGGGTCCTGCATGACTTCGTGGATGGCCTTGGACAGCCGGGCGGCCTTGTCGCGCGGCATCGTCGCCGGCGCGAAGAAGGTGTTCCATCCCGTTGCGACCAGGTCGAGCCCCGCTTCCTTGAAGGTCGGGATGTCCGGCGCGAAGGACGACCGCCTGGCGCCCGAGACTGCGAGCACGCGGATCTTGCCGGCCTGGTGCTGCGGGAGGTCGACGTCGAAGGTGTCGAACGCGATCGGAACCTGTCCGCCCATGAGATCGGTCAGCAGCGGGCCGGAGCCGCGATAGCCGATCACCTGCGCCTGCACCTTGGCCTTCTCGCCCATCATGAGTCCGAAGAAGTGCGGCAGGCTGCCGGTCGCGGGGACGCCGAAGTTGGCCTTCTCGGGATTGGCGCGCATCCAGGCGAGCAGATGCGACAACTCGCGCACGGGCACGGCCGTCGACACGGCCAGCGCGAATTCGTAGTCGTTGACATGCGAAACGGGCACGAAATCGCGCTCGGCGTCGTAGCCGTTGTCCTTGAACACGAGCGGCGCGACGACCATCACGGCCGGATTGGCGAGCATCAGCACGTTCTGCCCGGCCGGCGTGGCCTTGACCTGTTGCGCGGCGAGCCTGCCCCCGGCGCCGGGCTTGTTGTCCACGATGACGGGCACGCCCAGCTTGGGCTGCAGCTTGTCGCCGACGATGCGTGCCACGCGATCGGTCGCGCCGCCGGCCGCATAGCCGACCACGATGCGCAACGGGCCGCCTTCGAGCGCCTGTGCCTGCGCGCCGAGCGCCGTGGCAGCAAGGGTCAGGGTCGCGGCGATGCGCGGGATGAAATGACGAAACATGGATTCTCCGGTTGAGGACTCGCTCAGTCGCTGGCCTGGAAGTTGACGGCCTTCATGATGCCGCCCCAGCGGGCGGTGTCCTCACGCATTGTCTTCAGCAAGGCGCTGGCGTCGTCGCCGACCGGATACATGCCGTTCTGCAGCAACTGCTGCCGCACTTCGCGCGAATTGACCGCTCGGGTGAACTCCGCGCGCAGCTTGTCGACGACGGGCTGCGGCGTCTTCAGCGGCGCGTAGTAGGCAAACCACGCGGTCGCGACCACGTCCTTGAGCCCCCCCTCGACAAAAGTGGGCAGGCTGGGCATCAGCGGCGAGCGCTTGTCGCCGCTGGTCGCGAGCACCTTCACGCGGCCGGTGGGCAACATCTGCAAGGCGCCGCCCACGGTGTCGAAGTAGACGGGCACGGTGCCGCCCATGACGTCCTGCCGGGCGGGTGTCGAGCCGCGGTAGGGCACGTGGACCATCTTCAGCCCGGCCGACCGGTTGAGCATTTCGCCGAGAAAATGCGAAGGCGTGCCAGCGCCGTAGGAGGCGAAGCTGACCTTGTCGCCCTGCGACTTCGCCCAGGCCAGGAATTCGGGCAGCGTGTTGGCCGGCACATCCTTGCCTACCACCAGCGCCAGCTCGAACCGGGCCGCGTTGACGATCGGCACGAAGTCCCTGATCGGGTCGTAAGAGAGGTTGCGGTATGCGTTCGGGAACATCGTCATCATGCCGGCCGTGCCCAGGAGCAAGGTGTGGCCATCCGGCGCGGCGGTCTTCACCGCCTCGACGGCGATGCGGCCCGCGGCGCCGGAGCGGTTGTCGATGATCAAGGGGCCGAGCGAGTCCCGGACTTCCTGGGCGATGGCGCGTGTCAGCACGTCCTGCGTGCCGCCGGCGGGAACGCCGATGAGTACCTTGATCGGCTGTCCCGGCGTGAAGGCCTGCGCAAGCGGGGCCAGGGCGATGCCGCCCAGGGCGGCGAGGACGTGACGGCGGTCGAATGTGTGTGGCGGCATGGGCAACGTCTCCTTGAATCTCAATCTCGATCTCGATCTCGGGCGGGCGGCGAGGCACCCACGCTCCCAGGGACTTTAGAGTCCCGGCATTCAATTGATCTAATCAATCATTCCCCGGACTAACCCGAGATGACCGCACCTCGACCGCTTGACGACCTGCTCCTGTACCGGCTCTCCCGGCTGCTTGCCGTCGCGGGCAGCATGGTGATCAAGCTCTGCGAGGGCCGCTTCGGCATCACGCGGCGCGAGTGGCGCCTGCTCGCCACGCTCGCCAGCCGCGGCGAGCTGAGCTCGTCGCAGTTGGCCGAGCATGCCCAACTCGATCGAGCCCGGACCTCGAAGGCCTTGGGTTCCCTGGTCGCCAAGGGATTGGTGTCGCGCGAACACCCGGCTGGCGACCGAAGGCTGGTGCAGCTCACCCTGACCGAACGCGGCCGCGGGCTCTACGACGAGTTGTTCCCCTTGGTGACGCGGATCAACGCCGAATTGATGGGCGCATTGGACGCCACCGCTGCCGAACGGCTGGACGAATCGCTTCGCGTGCTTCAGATGCGCGCGGAGCGCATGGCGGGGGAGGCCGTGCTGCCCAAGGCCGACCGCGGGCGACGAAGCGCGGGCCCCGGCTGATCGAATGCGCGACGGCCTCAGTCCGCCTTCATCCTGGCGGATTGCAGCGCCGCCTCGCCGTCGAAGCGCATCTTCGGCAGGAACTGCGGATACTCCCGCTGCATGAAATCGATGAGGCCTTCGCGCACCGTGCAGCGCAGGTCGAATGCCAGCGCCGAAGAGGCGGCCGTGCACAGCACCCGGATCTGCATGGTCCGCTCGGTCGCGTCGGTCACGCGCAGGTTGAAGAAGCGGCCGTCCCATTCGGGCGCCGCCTTGACGATGCGCTCCACCTCGGCCCGCAGCGGCGCGAGCGGCATGCCGTAGTCCGCGAACACGAAGACCGACCCGAGCAGTTGTGAATCGTGGCGCGTCCAGTTCTGGAACGGGTGCTCGATGAAATAGGTGAGCGGCAGGATGAGCCTGCGGTCGTCCCAGATCCGCAGCACGACGAAGGTGCCGGTGATTTCCTCCACACGCCCCCACTCGCCTTCGACCACCAGCACGTCGTCGAGCCGGATCGGCTGCGCCAGCGCGATCTGCAGGCCGGCGATGAGATTGCTGAAGACCGGCTTCGCGGCCAGGCCGGCGACGATACCGATCACCCCCGCCGACGCCAGCAGGCTGGCGCCGACCTGGCGCGCGCCGGGGAAGGTCATGAGCATCAGCGCGCCGCCCGCCACCAGAAGCACGGAGTTCGCAGTGCGGGCCAGCACGCGCGCCTGCGTCAGGATGCGGCGGGCCTCCAGGTTGTCCCTCACGTCCGACGGATGCTGCTTGACCATGCCCTCGGCGAATCCGCTGACCGCGCGGATCGCCAGCCACGTGCCGGCCGCGATCAGCAGCAGGCCGTTCAGGTGCCGGACGTTGCCGATGAAGCGCAGATCCTCGGGCGCCGCCTGCCAGATCAGTTGCAGGGCGACCAGCGGCAGCACCACCTTGGCCGGCAGCTTGATGTGCAGAAGCGTCGTGTACAGCGCCGGCACGGAACGCGTGATGCGCTCGAGCACCATGCCGCCGACGCGATGGATCAGCAGTGCCAGCGGCACGGCGATCAGGGCCGCTACGAAGGGGCCGAACCACGGGTTGGCGAGCAATTCTTTGACCATCAGGCTGCCTTGGGATCGTTCTCCGAGAGCGATTGCAGGATGCGCGCCGCATCGTCGCGCAACTGTGCCGCAATGCCGGTCGCCAGGTCGAGCCGGCGCAGGAGCCACGGCGTGACGTCGTTGTCGAAGGGGTCGGGCAGCGGGATCGGGCCGGCGAGGGTGTTGGCGGGTGCGCTTTCGGGCATCGCGGGGCCGCCGGTGGGCGGGGCGCCGATCATGGCCTCGATGCGCTGCGCCGTGCGGGCCAGCGGTCCCTCGATCTCGGCCGGGGTCAGGCGGTCGCGCCGAAGCACGAGCATCGACTTGACCGCGCTCAACTGCGCCAGCAACTGGTAGCTGTGGGCCTGCAGGTGCTCCAGTGGTTCGAGCGGCGGCTGTACGGCGCGCGGCTCCGACAGCGAGCGCTGAGTGGCCTGCACCAGCGCCGAGAGGCTGTCGTAGGCTTCCCGGCGCGCGAGCCGCCATTCGAGTTCGGGGCTGGTGTCCACCGACCGGAGCTGGCCGAGTCCCAGCGCGAGGCGTGCGTGGCGTGCCTGCGCGGTGAGTGTGCGTGCGACAAGCGCGGGGAGCTGGCTGCGCTCCCACGAGGGCAGCACGTAGCAGAAGGCCCATGCCACCGCGGCGCCGATGAGCGTGTCCGCCACGCGCTCGAAGAGCGCGAAAGTGGTGCTCATGCCGGTGTTCAGCATGTGCGCCTGGACCAGCCCGAGCACCGTGGCCGCGACAGAGGTGATGAGATAGCGGCGCACCGCGAATCCATGCGCGATCGCCTGCGCCAGCGTCATGGCAAACAGCAACGCCAGCGGCGTCGGGTGTGCGGAAAGCAGCGCGACCGCGAACACGCAGCCCAGCAAGGTGCCGGCCACGCGGCTGTTGCGGCGTTCCAGCGTCTGCGACAGGCTGCCGCGCAGCACGACCACGATGGTCAGCAGGATCCAGTAGTCATGCGAGCCCCAGGGCATCGCCAGCGCGATGCCGTAGCCGGCCGCGATCGAGAGCGCGGCCCGGATGGCATGGCGCAGCGGAGGCGCGTCCCAGTTCCACAGCGCGAGGAAGGGCCGCCATGACCAGTCGGTGGGGCTCACGAACATCTGCCAACTGGCGCGTACGACGGCCAGGTCCGGTTCGATGTCGCCGCGCGCCAGTGCCGACAGGCGCAGCACCTCGTCGTTGATGTGGCCGATGCGGCTCGCCAGCCCGCGGGCGAGCACGGCGGGCGTGGGGCCGGTGTAGCCACCTTTCGGCGCTGCGTCTTCGGTGAGGTGGATGGCCGCGAGCTGGGGGCGGCGGTCGACCACCACGGCCGGTTGGCGGCCGAGCAGCAGCGCGTCTGCGAGCGCCATGGTGTCGTCGGCCAGCTCTTCGAGGATGCGCCGCATCTCGACCAGTGCAGCGGCATGGCCGGGATGCGCCTTGAGTGCGTCCAGATCCAGCTCACTCGCCAGCAGCAGGTCGCGCAGTTCGAGCACCGTCATCAGCATGCCCGCAAGCTGCTGCCGCCGCGGCGTGCGCGGGGATTCGAGCACGATGTCGCGCGCTGCCTGCAACTGGTCGGCCAGCGCGGCCTGTTCGCGCAGCAGACGGCCGAGCAGCGAGGCGGGCACTTCGCGCACGTCGTCGGATTCGTCCACGGGCGTGAATTGGCAGGCCTCGGTGCGCATCAGCGCGCCCAGCGACAGCAACAGGTCAGCCATCGTCTGCACGCGGTAGCGGGCGTTGAGCGCGAGGTTCGCGAGCGTCGCGTAGATGACGTACAGACCGGCGCCGAGGCCGAAGTACAGCGTGCGCTCCACGGCTTCCGCCATGCCTGTGGGCGTGGGCGTCGCCATCGAGAAAATCATCGAGAACATGACCGCGATGGCGATCGGGATGCCCCGCTTGCCCCAGGCCATCGCCAGGAAGGCGATGAAGGTCGCGGGCACCAGCAACAGGCCCAGGCGCAACGGTGCCGCATGCAGCAACTGGACGCAGAAGAACAGCGGCAGCCCGATCAGCGGCGCCGGGAGCATCTGGAAGAACTTGCCGCGGCGCGGGGCGGCGAGATCGGGCGGTGCCGTGACGATCACGCCGACCGAGGCGGCGGACGCCGCGAGCGTGCCCAGGAACAGGTGCACGCCCCCCGAGATCAGCATCAGCCCGAAGGCGACCGACACGCCATTCGCGATGTATTGGCTCAACGCCACGCGCATCGCGGCGCGGCTACGGTCTGCGGCCGCGCGATGCGCGTGCATCACTTGGCGGGGGCGTCGCCCTCGGCGGGCGTGGCGGGTGCCTCGCGGCGGATGCGCGTGAGCTTGCGCTGCACGGGTGCCTTGTCCGCGGGGGCTTCGGTCGTCTCTTCGGTATCGGAGACCATGTCGACCGTGCTGCGCGCGTAAGTGTCGGCCGCCGAAACCGACGGGTCGACGGCGCGCACGCGGTCGCTGGCGCGCAGCTTGTCATCCACGCTGGCGAACTTCGAGTACTTGGCCAGCAGCGGCACCAGTTGGCCGTAGATGCGTGGGGCGCCCGCGAGGCATTCGCGCTGTTCGAGGAAGTCGGGCTCGCCGGTGAAGTTGCCGATCAGGCCGCCCGCCTCGGTCACGATCAGCGAGCCGGCTGCCACGTCCCAGATGTTGAGGCCGGTCTCGAAGAAGGCGTCGGTGAAGCCAGCAGCGACGTAGGCCAGGTCGAGCGCTGCCGCGCCGGGGCGCCGCAGGCCCGCCGCGCGGGGCATCAGGTCGGCCATGATGGCCAGGTACTGCTTGAAGTTGTCGCCCGTGCGGAACGGAAAGCCCGTCGAGATCAGGCATTCATGCAGGCGCGTGCGCTTGCTGACGCGCAGCCGGCGATCGTTCATGTAGGCGCCGCGGCCCTTGGTGGCCGTGAACAGATCGTTGCGGCTCGGGTCGTAGATGACGGCCTGCTCGATCTTCCCGCGCACCGCCAGCGCGATCGACACGCAGTAGACCGGGAAGCCGTGGATGAAGTTGGTGGTGCCGTCCAGCGGATCGATGATCCACACGTAGTCCGAGTCCTTGGCCCCGTGCTGGGTGCCCGATTCCTCGGCCAGGATGCCGTGCCCCGGGTAGGCGGTGAGCAGCGTCTCGATGATCGCGTGCTCGCTCGCGTGGTCGACTTCGGTCACGAAGTCGTTGACCTGCTTCTGCGAGATGCGCACGGCTTCGACGTCGAGCGCGGCGCGATTGATGATGGCGCCGGCGGCGCGTGCGGCCTTGATGGCCACGTTGAGCATGGGGTGCAGGTTGGGGGACGACATGAATTGTGTGAAGAACGATAAAGGGCGGTATGTGGATGCGGCCCCCTGGAAAGCGGCCCGGCGATGCGGGCAGCGAGAATCGGGGGATTTTACCGGCTCCGCTGCATCGGCACTTGCGGCCCCTTTTTTCGATCTTCCATGCGTACCCGATTCATCCTGATCCAGACCAGTCACGCCGGCAACGTCGGCGCTGCCGCCCGCGCCATGAAGACCATGGGCTTCGGCGACCTGGTGCTGGTCGCGCCGCGCTGGGCCAACGTGCTGCGGCGCGAGGAAACCATCCAGCGCGCGAGCGGTGCGCTCGATGTCCTGGCCAACGCCCGCATCGTCGAGACCCTGGATGAAGCGCTGGACGGCGTCACGCACCTGTGCGCCACCGCGATGGTGCCGCGCGACTTCGGCCCGCCGACCCGCACGCCGCGCGAGCACTTGGAGCCGCTCGCCGAAGGCGAGGAGCAGCACGTGGCCTTCCTGTTCGGCTCGGAGCGCTTCGGCATGCGCAACGAGGACGTGTACCGCTGCAATGTGGCGCTCAGCATCCCGACCGACCCGCAATTCGGCTCGCTGAATCTCGGCGCCGCGATCCAGGTGGTGGCCTACGAATGGCGGCTGGCCCTCGGCGGCTACGAGGTGCGCGATGCGACCGCGCCGGTGCGCGCGGCCGATGCGAAAGCGGTGGCGGGCATGCTCGACCACTGGGAGCGCTCGCTCGTGGACATCGGTTTCCTGGACCCGGAAGCTCCCAAGAAGCTGATGCCGCGATTGCAGCAGCTGTTCAACCGGGCCCAGCCGACGCAGGAAGAGATCCACATCCTGCGCGGCATCGCCAAGGCCATGACCGACGCAGCGCGAGGCGGCCCGAAAACCCCATCCCCTGTACGCGAAGACCCGGGGTTATAGACTGCCCGCCCCATATCCATATAACAACAAGCAAGCATGTTCTCGCGGCTGCGTTCCGATATCCAGTGCATCCTCGACCGCGATCCGGCGGCCCGCACGCGCTGGGAAGTCCTGACCCTCTATCCGGGCCTGCATGCCATCGTGCTGCATCGGCTGGCGCACTGGTGCTGGACCCACGGCCTCAAGTGGTTCGGCCGCTTCATCTCGCACATTTCGCGCTGGTTGACCGGCATCGAGATCCACCCCGGCGCGATCGTCGGCGACCGCGTGTTCTTCGATCACGCCATGGGCGTCGTGGTGGGCGAAACCGCGGAGATCGGCGATGGCTGCACCATCTACCAGGGGGTGACGCTGGGTGGCACCTCGCTCTACAAGGGCGCCAAGCGCCATCCCACGCTGGGCCGCAACGTGGTGGTCAGTGCCGGCGCCAAGGTGCTGGGCGGGTTCGAGGTCGGCGACGGCGCCAAGATCGGCAGCAACGCGGTGGTCATCAAGCCGGTGCCCGCCGGCGCGACGGCGGTGGGCATACCGGCGCGGATCATCCCCTCCAAGACCGGCGAGAGCGCCGACCTGGCCCAGCCGGGCGCCAAATTCTCAGCCTATGGCGTCACGCTGGAGGACGACCCCGTGAGCCAGGCGATGAAGGGCCTGATCAACATCGCATCGGGCCAGGATCACCAGATCGCGCTGCTGTGGCAGGCGATCGAGAGCCTGTCGGCGCAGCCCGGCAAGAAGGACTGCGTGCCGTGCGACGCGGCGAAGGACGAGTCCTTCGAGGCGGACCGGCTCACCCAGTTGATCGGCAAGTAAGCCCGGCCGATCGTCCGGTCACATCCCCACGTAGTTGGGTCCGCCGCCGCCTTCGGGCGTGACCCACACGATGTTCTGCGTCGGGTCCTTGATGTCGCAGGTCTTGCAGTGCACGCAGTTCTGCGCGTTGATCTGCAGGCGCTCCTTGCCGGTGTTCGTGTCGGGCACGAACTCGTAGACGCCGGCAGGGCAGTAGCGGCTCTCGGGGCCGGCGTACTCGGGCAGGTTGATCTCGGTCGGCACCGCGGCGTTCTTCAACGTCAGGTGCGCCGGCTGGTTCTCCTCATGGTTGGTGTTGCTGATGAACACCGAGGAGAGCCGGTCGAAGGTCAGCTTGCCATCGGGCTTGGGGTAGTTGATCTTCTTGGATGCCGACGCGCGCTTGAGCCGCTCGTTGTCGGACTGGTGCCGATGGTGCGTCCATGGAATGTGCCCGCGCAGGACGAACTGTTCGATGCCGGTCATGATCGTGCCGACCGTCAGGCCCTTCTTGAACCACTGCTTGAAGTTGCGCGCCTTCTTGAGTTCGGCGTGCAGCCAGCTCCGCTCGAAGGCGGCGGGGTAGGCGTTGAGTTCGTCGTGCTGGCGGCCCATCGTCACGGCGTCGTACGCGGCCTCGGCGGCGAGCATGCCGGTCTTGATCGCGGCATGGCTTCCCTTGATGCGGCTCGCGTTCAGGTAGCCGGCCTCGCAGCCCACCAGCATGCCGCCCGGGAACACGGTCTTGGGCAAGGAGAGAAGGCCGCCCGCGGTGATCGCGCGCGCGCCATAGCTCAGGCGCTTGGGTGCCTTCAGGCCCTTGTCCTGGCCTTCGAAGTACCAGCGGATGTTCGGGTGCGTCTTGAAGCGCTGGAACTCCTCGAAGGGGCTCAGGTAGGGATTCTGGTAGTCGAGGCCGACCACGTAGCCGATGATGACCTGGTTGTTCTCCGCGTGGTACAGGAACGATCCGCCATAGGTGTCCGAAGGCAGCGGCCAGCCCGCGGTGTGCACGGCCAGGCCGGGCTCGTGGCGTGCGGGGTCGATCTCCCACAGTTCCTTGATGCCGATGCCATAGCTTTGCGGATCCTTGCCCTCGTCGAGCTTGTACTTGGCAATCAACTGGCGGCCCAGGTGGCCGCGCGCGCCTTCGGCGAACACCGTGTACTTGCCGAGCAGCTCCATGCCGAGCTGGAAGTTCTCGGTGGGTTCGCCGTCCTTTCCGATGCCGAGGTTGCCGGTGGCGACGCCGCGCACCTTGCCGTCCTCGGTGTAGAGCACCTCCGCCGCGGGGAAACCGGGGAAGATCTCGACGCCGAGGTTTTCCGCCTGCGTGGCCAGCCAGCGCACCACGTTGCCGAGGCTCACGATGTAGTTGCCTTCGTTGTGGAAGTTCGGGGGCAACATGAAGTTCGGCACGCGTGTGGCGCCGGTTTCGGTCATCAGCAGGAAGGTGTCCTGCGTGACGGGCTGGTTGAGCGGCGCGCCCAGTTCTTCCCAGTCGGGCAGCAGTTCGTACAGCGCGCGCGGGTCCATGATCGCGCCCGAGAGGATGTGCGCGCCCGGCTCCGAGCCTTTTTCGAGCACGACGACAGAGATGTCCTTGCCATGCGAGGCGGCCAGCTGCTTCAGCCGGATCGCGGTCGCAAGGCCGGCGGGGCCGGCGCCGACCACGACCACGTCGTATTCCATGGCTTCGCGGGGTCCGAACTGGGCGAGTATTTCGTCGTGCGTCATGTGGGTCTCGTCGATAATGATTTGAGGGTGCGAGGCACCGCGGTGGGCCGGGTCATTTTATGCGTCGGTTGCATGCGTTCCGGGCCGTCGCATTGGCGACTCCAACAGGATCATCCCCATGGCTTACAGCATCGATCTTTCAGGCCGGGTGGCCTTTGTCACCGGTGCATCGAGCGGCCTCGGCGCCCAGTTCGCCAAGACCCTGGCCCGTGCCGGCGCCGCGGTGGTGCTGGCCAGCCGGAGCACCGACAAGCTCAAGGAACTGCGCGCACGGATCGAAGGCGAAGGCGGCGACGCGCACGTGGTCGATCTCGACGTGACCGACATCGACAGCATCAACGCCGCCGTGGCGCGCGCCGAAACCGAGGTCGGTCCGATCGACATCCTTGTCAACAACTCGGGTGTGAGCACCACGCAGCGGTTGCAGGAGGTGTCCGGCGACGACTACGACTTCATCTTCGACACCAACGTCAAGGGCACATTCTTCGTGGCGCAGGCGGTGGGCAAGCGCATGCTGGCGCGCGCCAAGGGAGCGGCGCCGGGCACCTACATCGGCGGGCGCATCATCAACATCGCGTCGGTGGCGGCACTCAAGGTGTTGCCGAAGATCGGCGTCTATTGCATGAGCAAGGCGGCGGTGGTGCAGATGACCAAGGCGATGGCATTGGAATGGGGGCGCTTCGGCATCAACGTCAACGCCCTGTGCCCTGGCTACATCACGACCGAGCTCAACGAAGAGCACTGGGTCACCGACGGCGGCCAGAAGCTGGTGGGCATGCTGCCGCGCAAGCGGGTCGGAAAGCCCGAGGACCTCGATGGGCTGATCGTGCTGCTCGCGAGCGGCCAGAGCCATTTCGTCAACGGCGCGGTCATCGCGGCCGATGACGGCTTCGCACTCTGAAGCTGAAGCGGCATGCCCGGGCGGCGTAGACCGGCCTGGAGCTGTCCGGGACGAGGCTGAAACGTAACAGTCCGCGGCACCCCCTTCAGGACCGGCGCCCGCTGCCGATAGCGGAGTGAACCACTCCACCGTTCGAGCCAGCATGTTCCTTTTCCTGAATCTCCGCGCGATGAGCATCGCGAGAAAGCTTGGTGTTCTCGTCTGCGGCGCCATCATCGGCGTTGCCGCACTCACCGCGCTGTTCCTTCATTCCGAGCAGAAGCTCATCATGGAAGAGCGCCAGGCGGGCGTGCGGCAGGCGGTCGAGACTGCACATGGCTTGCTGACCTACTACCACGGCCTGGCGCAGTCCGGCGCGCTCAGCGAGGCCCAGGCCAAGGCCCAGGCGATGCAGACCCTGCGCGGGCTGCGCTACAGCGGCAACGAGTATTTCTGGATCAACGACATGGAGCCCCGGATGGTCATGCATCCGATCAGCCCCAAGCTCGACAACCAGGACCTGTCGGGCAACAAGGACAGTTCGGGCAAGGCGCTCTTCGTGGAGTTCGTGAAGACGGTGAAGGCGAGCGAGGCGGGATTCGTGGCCTACGAATGGGCCAAGCCGGGGAGTGAGAAGCCGGTTCCCAAGGTGTCCTACGTCAAGGGCTTCAAGCCGTGGGGCTGGATCGTTGGCTCCGGCGTGTATGTGGACACCGTGCAAGCCGCGATCGTCCAGCGCCTGATCGAGTTTTCGGCCTGGGCGCTGGCGCTGGCTGGCATTCTGTCCTTGCTCGGATGGGTCATCTCGCGCGACCTGCTCAGGCAACTTGGCGGCGAACCCGCCGCCGCGACCGAGGTCGCACACCGCATCGCGAACGGTGAGCTGGCTGCCCGCGTGGTTCTGAAGGGCGGCGACGAGTCGAGCCTGATGCATGCGATCGAACACATGCGCAGCAGCCTGGCAAAGGTGGTCGACGAGGTGCGCACGGGCACCGACCGGATCGCCGCCGCTTCGAGCCAGATCGCGACGGGCAACCAGGACCTGTCCTCGCGCACCGAGGAGCAGGCCAGTTCGCTGGAGCAGACGGCAGCGTCGATGGAAGAGCTCACCAGCACGGTGAAGCAGAACGCGGACAACGCGCGCCAGGCCAACCAGCTGGCGGCATCGGCCTCGGAAGTGGCCATCGAGGGCGGCAAGGTCGTGGGCCAGGTCGTCGAAACGATGGGCTCGATCAACGAGTCCTCGCGCAAGATCGTCGACATCATCGGCGTCATCGACGGCATCGCCTTCCAGACCAACATCCTGGCACTGAACGCGGCCGTCGAAGCCGCGCGCGCCGGGGAGCAGGGCCGGGGCTTCGCGGTGGTGGCGGCCGAGGTGCGCAACCTGGCGCAGCGCTCGGCGGCGGCGGCCAAGGAGATCAAGGGCCTCATCGACAACTCGGTGGACAAGGTCGGCGCGGGCAGCGCGCTGGTGGCCGAGGCCGGCCAGACCATGGACCGGATCGTCGCCAGCGTCCGGCGCGTGACGGACATCATGGGCGAGATCACGGCGGCGAGCCAGGAGCAGACCTCGGGTATCGAGCAGATCAACCAGGCGATCACTCAGATGGATCAGGTGACGCAGCAGAACGCGGCATTGGTGGAGCAAGCCGCCGCTGCTTCGCAATCGCTGCAGCACGAGGCCGGCGACCTGTCGCAGGTGATGAGCGTCTTCAGGTTGGAAGCGGAACTTCGATGACGTTCTTGGGCGCGCCCAAGGCAGTACACGGTCAGCGCGGACGCGCGACAGGGGCCGTGCTGTCGACGGCCGGCCTGCCGTCGAGCGCCAGGGTGGCGTTGAGGGCCACCAGGGCGTCGGGCGTCAGCGTGCCGTTCGCCTGGCGCAGTCGCAGGTCGCCCAGCAGCACGTTGTAGCGCGCCAGCGCCAGGTCGCGCTTGGTCTGGAACAGCTGGCTCTGCGAATTGAGGACGTCGATGTTGATGCGCACGCCGACCTGATAGCCCAGGCGGTTGGCGTCCAGCGCAACCTGGCTCGATGCTTCCGCGGCCTCGAGCGCCTTCACCTGGCTGGCGCCCGACATCAGCCCCAGGAAGGCGGCGCGGGTCGACACCGAGACGTTGCGTCGCGTGTTGTCGAGCGCGGAGCGCGACTGGTCTTCGAGCGCCAGTGTTTCCCGCACCCGGTTCTCGGTCGCGAAACCCGCGAACAAGGGCAGGTTGAAGACTACGCCGATGCTGGCCGCATGCACCCGCACCTTGCCGGTCGAGATGCTGGTGGTGGTGCCTTGCGGATTGTTGGTGACGTTGTAGCCGAGCTGGGCATCGAGCGTGGGCTTGTGGCCGGCCTCGGCCTTGCGGACCTCGAGCTCCGCGACCTCCACTCCGAGCGTCGCCTGCACGATCGCCGGGTGCCCGGCCTCGGCCTGCGTGAGCCACGCATTCACATCGCTCGGTGTCACCACGGGAAGCACGACCGGGGCTGCGAGCGGCGTCGGCACGCTGCCGGCCTGCCCGACCAGTTGGTCGAGGACGATCTTCTTGACTTGCAGGTCGTTCTCGGCCGCGATCTCCTGTGCCACGACGAGATCGAAACGCGCCTGCGCCTCGCGGGTGTCGGTGATGGTCGAGGTGCCGACTTCGAAGTTGCGCTTGGCCGAGGCGAGCTGCTCGGCAACGCCGATCTTCTGGGCCCGCACCAGCGCGAGGCTGTCCTGGCTCGCGAGCACATCGAAGTAGGCCTGGCTGACGCGCACCACGAGGTCCTGCTCGGCCAGCGTCAGTTGCGCGCGGGCAATCTCTTCCTGTCGCTTGCTCTGCTGGTAGGCGGCCCAATTGGCGGGTCGATACAAGGGCTGGGTCGCGTTGATGCCCGCGTTCTGCGCATTGAAACCGCGCGAGAGCGAGTTGTTGTCGGTCGTCAGGTCCTGTTCGGTGAATGAGGCGCCTGCCGTGACGCCCACAGCGGGCAGGATGCCGGCGCGCGCCTGCGCCGCCCTGGCCACGCTCGCCGCGTACTGGGCACGCGCGCCTTGATAGACGGCGTCATAGCCCTGCGCCGACCGGTAGAGGTCGACGAGGCTCTGCGCTTCGGCGGGCGCTGCGGCGAGCGCCAGGAGCAGCGCGATCGACGTTGTCGCCTGTGTGGCGTGGCGGCGTGACAGGTCGTGACGCATGGATACGTTCTCCTTGAATGGATGAAGAAGCGCCGCGCGCAAGAATCCACCCCCGTCACCCGGTCGAAACCGAGTTACGAATGCTTGCCGGCTTGTGGTGCAAGCGACTGGACAGCCTTTACGAAAAGGCGTAGCCGCCCGGTGGCGCTATTGACGCAACTTGTGCCGTTGCCCGTGCAGGTAACGCAGGGCCGCGGCGTGCAAGGAGTTGGGCGGTTGCGGGAAAACCTGGCGTGAGCGGGGGGTCCGCACAGGGGAACGCCAGCCACACGCGATTCGAGAAAGGTCTTTCGACGTCTGCATTTTTCGTCTCCTCCGGACATTGATCTTCTCTGGACCGATGTCGGCTCGTCGACGGTCCTCGCTTGCGCAGTGACCGCCGCCGGTCGAATGCCGCGTTGCTTTACGCAACCAGCGGTATCGAATGTATGGGAAGGTTATGCGAAATAGCAAACCTTTTTTCTTAGCATATTTGGCGAGTTACCACGCATCACTTAAGGAGTTCTTAAGAGTCGGCACTGAGACTGTCTGTGGCGGAAGTAACGCTTTCGAACTATCGGAAACAACCACCCCAGAGGAGACGCAACATGTCAGTGACCGTCAATCAAGCAGACCTCGAGTTCATCCTCGCGCAGATCAAGATCTCGGAGGCGCACGCCGCGGGGCAGCCGCTGTTCGGACCCGGCGGTCTGGTGCCGGCGTACAACATCAGCTGGGGTTTGCGGACGGTGGACGGGACGTACAACAACCTCCTTCATGAGACGTGGGGCGCGGCGGATCAGCAGTTCCCGTCGCTGATGGATCCGGTGTACCGGCCCGCCGCGGGCACGCCGCTGGATTTCGACGGACCCGGCCCGGCCCCCGCCATACCGACGGCACCGAACTACAACCCGACCAACAATCCGGGCTCCTTCGTCGTCGACTCCAGCGTACGCACCATCTCCAACCTGCTCGTCGACCAGACCTTGGGCAACCCGGCCGCGATCCTGACCGCGCTGGACCGCGCGGGCTCGGCCAATGCCATGGCGGATCTCGCGGCCGTCACCGCCATCTACCAGGCCTTCAAGCCGGCTTCCGATACCGAGTACCAGGCCCGCGTGGTCGCGCAGAACGCCCGCGCCGCTGCGGAGGAACTCGGTGACGGCGACCCCAACACGCCGCCGGGGCTGGAGGAGCAGGCAGCCCTCGACGCCTTGGCTGCGGCGAATGCCGCTCACGCTCTGACGGTCGCCGCACTGGAAGAGGCCCGCGCGGTACGCGACGCCGCCGTCGAACCCTTCGGCATCGTGATGGAAGGCGACAACGTCAGCCTGCCCAACGTGTCGCCGGACGTCGGCCTCTCGGCGTCGTTCAACTCATGGTTCACTCTGTTCGGCCAGTTCTTCGACCATGGCCTCGACCTCGTCAACAAGGGGGGCAGCGGCACCGTGTTCATTCCCCTGCAGCCGGACGATCCGCTCTATGTTCCCGGCAGCGCGACCAATTTCATGGTGCTGACGCGCGCCACCGTTTCCGCCGGAGCGGACGGCGTCATGGGCACAGCGGACGACGTGGGCCCGGTGAACACCACCACGTCCTTCGTCGACCAGAACCAGACCTACACCTCGCATTCCTCGCATCAGGTGTTCCTGCGCCAGTACGTGAACAACGCCGACGGCCAGCCGGTCGCCACCGGCAAGCTGATCGAAGGCGGCAACGGCGGCATGGCGACCTGGGGCGAGGTGAAGGCGCAAGCCCTGCTACTGGGCATCCAGTTGACCGACTTCGACGTGGGCAGCGTGCCCTTGCTCAGGACGGACCAGTACGGCAACTTCATTCCCGACCCGCTGACCGGGTTCGCGCAGGTCATCACGGGCATCGGCGCAGATGGCATTCCGAACACGGCGGATGACATCGTCGTCTCCGGCACACCGGACGCTCCGGTCAATCCGACGACGGTGCTCGCGCTGCGCACCGGCCATGCCTTCCTGGCGGACATCGCGCACGAGGCCGTCCCGATCGGCAAGATCGCCGACGGCGACATCACGATCGGCCTGGGCAACCCGGGCAATGGCGACACCGAGTACGACAACGAGCTGCTCGACGCCCACTTCATCGCCGGCGATGGCCGCGTGAACGAGAACATCGGCCTGACTGCCGTCCACCATGTCTTCCATGCCGAGCACAACCGCATGGTCGATCACAACAAGGAAGTCATCCTCTCCACCGCGGCCGGCGGGGACCTGGCCTTCCTCAACGAATGGCTGCTCGAAGACGTCGCGGCCCTGCCGGCGGACCTCGGCTCGCTGGTCTGGGACGGCGAGCGCCTGTTCCAGTCCGCCAAGTTCACGACCGAGATGCAGTACCAGCATCTGGTGTTCGAGGAGTTCGCGCGCAAGATCCAGCCGCAGATCAATCCCTTCGTCGTGCCTGACGGCTTCGACGTCACGATCGATCCGTCGATCGTCGCCGAGTTCGCGCACGTGGTGTATCGCTTCGGCCACTCGATGCTGACCGAGTCGATCGATCGCTTCGATCCGAACTTCAACCCGCAGGACATCGGCCTGATCCAGGGCTTCCTCAATCCGGTCGCGTTCGACTCGGAGCACGCGATCACCGACGACGTCGCGGCCGGCGCGATCATCCGCGGCATGACGCGGCAGGTCGGCAACGAGATCGACGAGTTCGTGACCAGCGCGCTGCGCAACAACCTGCTCGGGCTGCCGCTCGACCTCGCAACCATCAACCTGGCACGGGGCCGCGACACGGGCGTGCCGTCGCTCAACGCTGCCCGGCGCGAGTTCTACGACGCGACCAACAACGCCGCCGAGCTGAGACCCTACGACAGTTGGGTCGACTTCGCCGGCAACCTCAAGCACGAAGCGTCGATCATCAACTTCATCGCGGCCTACGGCAACCACGCACTCATCACCGGCCAGTCCACGATCCAGGGCAAGCGCGACGCGGCCCTGACCATCATCACCGGGGCATCGGTCGGCGGCCTGGCGGTTCCGGCGGACGCCGAGGACTTCCTCAATGGCGCGGGCGCATACGGTGCCGGGAACGCGCTCGGCGGCCTCGACAACGTCGACCTGTGGATCGGCGGCCTCGCCGAGAAGATCCTTCCGTTTGGCGGCATGCTCGGCTCGACGTTCAATTTCGTGTTCGAGAACCAGATGGAGAGCCTGCAGAACGGCGACCGCTTCTACTATCTGCAGCGGCTCGACGGCCTGCACCTGTTCGGCGAGATGGAGAACAACTCCTTCGCTGAAATGATCATGACCAACACGAACGCGACGCACCTGCCGTCGGACGTGTTCTCGACGCCGGGCCTGGCGCTCGAAGTGGATCAGACGAGGCAGTACAACGATCTCGACGGCAATGGCACGCTCGAGCAGGCCGACCCGACCGGCGGCGGCATCCTGACGCCTCTGGTGGTCCGCAACAATCCTTCGACGGTCGGACCGGACGCGAACTACCTGCGGTACACGGGCGACCAGCACGTCGTCCTCGGCGGCACCGAGGGCAACGACATCATCATCGCGAGCGAAGGCGACGACGCGATCCACGGCGACGGCGGCAACGACACGCTCGAAGGCGGCGCGGGCAACGACATCATCAATGCCGGAGCCGGCGACGACATCGTCCGGGACCTCGGTGGCGATGACAACATCAAGGCGGGCGACGGCAACGACGTGGTCCACGGCGGCCCGGGGCTGGACCTGATCATGGGCGGCAAGGGCCAGGACTTCATCGTCCTGGGCACCGACGCGGGCTCTGAAGTCTTCGCCGGCGAAGGCAATGACTTCATCCTCGGCAGCAAGAACGCCGAACGCATTCTCGGCAACGAAGGCGACGACTGGATCGAGACCGGCACCTTCGATGGCGCGCCCGGCGACAGCTTCGACGAGATCTTTGCGCGCGACGGCATCGTGGGCCACGACGTGTTCCTCGGCGACGGCGGCTTCGACGAGTTCATCGCCGAGGGCGGCGACGACATCATGGTGGGCAGCCCCGGCCGCGGCAAGCTGGCCGGCATGTCCGGCTGGGACTGGGTGACCTACAAGGACAACACCTTCGGCGTGGATGCCGACCTGACCCGCGCCATCGTGTTCGACGAGAACCCGAATCCGCCGCAGAACGGCACGCTCGACGGCTATGAATCGGTCGAAGGCCTGTCCGGCACGCGATTCAACGACATCCTGACCGGGGCCGACACGATCGCCGAAGAGCGCCTTCCGTTTGCCCAGGGCGGCACGGAGGGCTACGCGGGCAGCGCGTTGGACTCGGCCGGCATCGCCCGGATCGCTGGCCTGCAGGCCGTGCTGGGCGCCGGCGTCACGAGCTACATCGCGGGCGACATCATCCTCGGCGGCGACGGCAGCGACCTGATCATGGGCCGCGGCGGGGACGACATCATCGACGGCGACAAGTGGCTCGACGTGCAGATCGGCGTCTTCGCGGCCAACGACCCCGGACATACAGGCACCCCGATCGCGCTTCACAACAGCATGAAGACGCTGGTCAACAGCATGTTCGCGGGGCAGATCAATCCCGGTCAACTTGCCATCGTCCGCACGATCCGGACGGATGAGACGGCGGGCGACATCGATACGGTCGCCTACCTGGGCCCGCTGGCCAACTACGCATTCGGCACCGACAGCAACGGAAGGCTCACGGTGACGGACATTGGCGTGGACCCGATCGAAGGCCGCGACACGCTGAGCAACGTCGAGCGACTGCAGTTCGCCGACGCCACGCTCGGTATCGTCACCGGCACCAATGGCAACGACACGCTCACCGGCTCCGCCGGCAACGACCTGCTGCTCGGACTGGGCGGCAACGATGTCCTGAACGGGCTCGCCGGGGATGATGTGCTGGTCGGCGGCGCCGGCAACGACACGCTCAACGGCGGGCTGGGGAACGACACCTATGTGTTCGGCCTGGCGGATGGCAACGACACGATCAACGAACCGGTCAACGCGACGAGTGGCGGCACGGCCGACCGCATCGTGATCCAGGCGGCCGGCACGGCGTTCACGAGCCTCAATGCGCAGGACAACAACACCGGCACGGCCAACGGCAGCCTGATTGTCAGCTTCAACGGGCAGACGGTCACCGTCAACGGCCACTACACCGGCGCGAACCCGCAGACCGGCGTGGAGCGCATCAACTTCAACGACGGCAGCTACGCGGGCTATCTGCTCGGCGTGGACGACTACCTGGTCAGCAGGGTGGACGCGGCGGGCGGCAGGGACCTCTCCGCTTCGACGGTCAACAACTTCATCGCCGGCGAGCAGGGCGTGAACGACGTGATCACCGGCGGCAGCGGCAATGACCTGATCTTCGGCGCCACGGGCGACAACACGCTCAACGGCGGGGCCGGCGACGACCTGCTGGTGGGCGGCTCCGGTGCCGGCGACAACGATGTGCTCGACGGCGGACTCGATGCCGACACGATGGTCGGCCTCGCCGGCAACGATACGTACATCGTCGACGATGTGGCCGACGTGGTCGTCGAAGCGGCGGCCGCGGGTACGGACGAGATCCAGACCGAGCTGGCCGCCTACTCGCTCGAACTCATCGCCAACGTGGAGGACCTGACCTACACCGGCATCGACGCGGACCAGTTCATCGGCACCGGCAACACGCTCAACAACGTCATCAGCGGCGGCGACCTGGCCGACACGCTGAGCGGGCTGGGCGGCAACGACACGCTCAACGGCGGCCTGGGTGCGGACGCGCTGGATGGCGGCGACGGCAACGACCAGCTCAACGGCGGCGACGACAACGACACGCTCGTCGGCGGCATCGGCAACGATGCGCTGAACGGCGGCGACGGCAACGACACGCTGGACGGCGGCCTCGGCAACGACGCGATGAACGGCGGCGCGGGCGACGACACCTTCCTCGTCGACAGTGCGACAGACACCGTCGCCGAGGGCGTGGGCGGCGGCATCGATACCGTGCAATCGACCGTGACGTACGTCATCACCGACGCGGACGTCGAGAACCTGACGCTGCTGGGCACCGGCAACATCAACGGCACAGGCAACGGGGCGGCCAACGTCATCACCGGCAATGCCGGCAACAACGTCCTCACGGGCGGCGGCGGCAGCGACACGGCGAGCTATGCGACGGCGACGGCAGGCGTGACGGTATCCCTGGCCATCGCCGGGGCGCAAGCGACCGTCGGCGCGGGCAGCGACACGCTCGCGAGCATCGAGAACCTTCTGGGCAGCGCCTTCGGCGACACGCTCACGGCCAGCGGGACAGCAGCCGCCGGAGTCGTCAATCTCCTGAGCGGCGGAGCGGGCAACGACACGCTGATCGCCACGATCGACAACGTGCGCGACACGCTCGATGGCGGCGGCGGCTCGGACACTGCCAACTACTCGGCCTACACCGCGGCGCTCACGGTCAACCTGGGAGGGGCGGCGCCGATCATCGTCGGCGGCTCGGGCAACAACGCGGCCAACTCCGACGTTGTGGTCGCCATCGAGAACTTCACCGGCGGCGCCGGCGGGGACACGATCACCGGCAGCGCCGCGGCGAATGTCCTGAACGGCGGCGGCGGTGCGGACACCTTCAACTACACGATCGGTGGTGGTGCCGACACGATCATCGGCGGGGCCGGAAACGACACGCTGAACATCACGGGCGCGGCAAACAACGATGTCCTGGATGTCATCTACAACGGCGCCATCACGTCCTTCGAAGGCGGAACCGTCACCGGCGTCGAGTCCATCACCGTCAATCTCGGCGGCAATGCCGACACGCTGTCGTACGGGACGTCCGCGACGGCCGTGAATGTCAACCTGCTGGCAGGCACCGCATCGGGCTTCACGTCGATCGCGAGCATCCTGAACGTGACCGGCGGCGCAGCCGGCGACACGCTGACGGGCAACGCCGGCGCCAACACGCTCATCGGCGGGGACGGCAACGACACCATCAACGGCGGGGCCGGAGGCGACATCATCATTGGGGGCGTGGGTGCCGACAATCTCAACTCGGGCGCGGCGAACGACAACGTGCAGGACATCTTCAGGTTCAGCGCGGCCAACGAGTTCGGCGATGTCGTCACCAACTTCGATGCCAATGGGCCGACCGCGGCGGGCGACGACCGGATCGAGTTCGCCGGCGCGCTCAACACGGCCTGGGATGACGGCAACAACAACGACAACTTCCTGTTTGCCACGGGCAACGGTGCCGCCGGCACGGTCACCATCACGGTCGGGCAGGGCAACGGCGATGCCGAGGCCCTGCTGCTGACCGGGGCCAACAACGAAGGTGTGACCACGGCGAACCTCGGCAACGCTGCGCTGGTGTCGGCGGCATTCAACGCCGAGTTCGCCATCACCGCCGCCAACGGCGAGGACGCGTTGCTGGTCGTCAACGACACCAACGGCAACAGCTTCTCCCTCTGGCAGTGGGTCCAGGCCGGAGGCGGGGAGACGGCGGCGGGAGAGTTGACTCTGATCGGCGTCTTCACTGCGAACGCCTCTGTGGTGGCAGCCAACTTCGACTTCGCCTGACCGGCAACGCAAGGGGCGGGGCAGGGCGTGCGACCGCCTTGCCCCTCGCACTGGAGGAGACAAGAAAATGAAGCCGATCTGGGCCGAGCTGAAGCCGTTGTTGTTGCACCTGGCGTTGTTCTCGTTCGTCATCAACCTGCTGTACCTGGTGCCTGCGCTGTTCATGCTGCAGGTGTTCGATCGCGTGCTTCCCACCAACAGCAGGGAGACGCTGTGGGTCTTGCTGGCAGGCGTCGGGGCTGCGCTCGCCATCCTGTTCGTGCTCGACTACGTGCGCCTGCGTCTGCAGCACCTCATCGGCACCGTCATCGATGAGCGCCTGTCGCCGCCGGTGGTGCACGCGGTCGTCACCGCCGCCGCGCGCTCGCCGCTGCATGCACGGCCCGATGCGATGCGCGACATCGCCACGCTGCGAAGCCTGTTCTCGGCCAACGGATTGACCGCGCTGATGGATGCGCCGTGGATCGTCGTCTACGTGGCCGTGATCGCCGTGTTCCACCCGGCGCTGGGCTGGGGGGGCGCCGGGGCCGCCGCCCTGATGATCGGGCTGGCCTGGCTCAACGACCGCATGAACCGCAAGGCGCTGGACGCGGTGCAGAAGGAGACGCGCCAGGCATCGCGCTACGTGGAAGGATCGCTGCGCAACGCCGAGGTGCTGCAGGCCATGGGCATGACCGAGCGCCTGCTCGGCCGCTGGCGCAAGCAGCAGGACGAAGCCCTTGCCCTTCAGGGCAGCACCAGCCACGCGAGCGTCAGCTTCAGCGCCGCATCCCGCTTCCTGCGCCAGGCCGTGCAGGTCATGATGATGTCGATCGGCGCCTACCTGGTGCTCACGCAGGCTGCCTCGGCGGGCGTGATGATCGCCACCACCGTGCTGCTCGGCCGCGCCTTGCAGCCGGTGGAGCAGATCGTCGGCAGCTGGCGAGTGCTGAACGAGGCTCGCTCGGCCTATCGCCGGCTGCGCGAGTTGTGCGGCCACTTCAAGGAGGAGCCGCGCATGTCGCTGCCAAGGCCGTCGGGCCATGTGCGGGTCAACGGCGTCTCGTTCCGCCCGCCGGGCACGGAGAAGCTGGCGCTTTCCGGCGTGTCGCTGCACCTCGCTGCCGGTGAAGCACTGGCCATCATCGGGCCGAGCGCAGCGGGAAAGTCCACGCTGGCGCGGCTCCTCACAGGCATCTGGCAGCCGACCATCGGAACGATCCGGCTGGACGGCGCCGACCTGTCGAACTGGTCACGGCGCGAGCTCGGGCCGTGGATCGGATACGTACCGCAGGACGTGGAGTTGTTCGACGGCACGGTGGCCGACAACATCGGCCGCCTCGCGGAGCCGGACTCCGATGCGGTCATTGCCGCCGCCAGGCGCGCCAATGCCCACGACATGATCGTGCAGTTGCCGATGGGCTACGACACGCCCATCGGTGATGGCGGGGCGCGCCTCTCGCCCGGGCAGCGTCAGCGCATCGCACTGGCCCGCGCGATGTACGGCGACGTACGCCTGCTGGTGCTCGACGAGCCGAATGCGAGCCTGGACGCCGAGGGCGAGATTGCGCTCGCGCACGCGCTCAGCAGCCTGCGCGCCGAAGGCGTGACCTCGATCGTGGTGACCCACCGTCCCTCGCTGGTCGCGCACGTGGACAAGATCCTCATCCTCGAGGCCGGGCAGGTGAAACAGTTCGGTCCGGCGGGCGAGGTGATGAAGTCGATGCAGAGGCAATCGCAGGCGGCGCTCAACGAGCGCGCTGCATGAAGTCCGGAGGCAAGAACAGATGGCACACGCACAGGCTTTGGCTCTCGGCGGCACGGCGCCCCGGCCGCGGACCAGCGAACAGCAGATCCGGCGCCTCGTGCGCGCGGGCCTGTGGACGGTGCTTGGCATCGTCGTGCCGCTCGCCGCGTGGGTCGGGCTCGCACCGCTGGCGATGGCGGTGGTGGCTCCGGCGCATGTCAAGGTGGATCTGAACCGACGACCGGTGCAGCACCTGGAAGGCGGCATCGTGCGGCAGGTCCTCGTTCGCGACGGGCAACTGGTCAAGGAAGGCGAAGCGCTGGTCGTCATCGGCGACGTGGGCGTCGATGCCGATCGCAACCGGCTGACCTATCGCCTGGCGGTGGAGCGCACGACCTTGGAGCGGCTCGATGCGGAGCAGCGTCGCGCGTCCCGTCTGGTGTTCTCCGAAGGCCTGCAGGCCGAGGCCCGCCGCGATCCGCGGCTCCAGGACGCGATGGCGAAGGAGGCCGCCCTGTTCTCCGCAAGGCAGCATTCGCTGCACAGCGAGCTTGCGCTGATCAAGTTGCTGCGCCAGAAAGTGCAGCAGGAGATCGGCGCGCTGGAGGCGCAGGGCGTCAAGGCGCAGGAATCCCTTGCACTCCAGCACCGCGACCTCGAGGCCAACCGCGACCTGGTACGCGAAGGCTTCGTCTCGACCGCGCGCATCAACCAGATGGAAGCATCGGTGGCCGACTACACGGCCAAGCTGGAAGAGCGCCGCTCAGAGCTCGCACGCGGCCATGGCCGGCTGATCGACGCCGACATCAAGAGCAACTCGATCGTCAATGAATACCTCCGCACGGCAAGCGACCAGCTCAAGACGACGGTGGCCCGGGTCAGCGAGATCGAGCAGGAGCTGCGCAAGTCCGACGACGCCACGACGCGTCAGGTCGTCCTCGCACCGGCGGCCGGCGAGATCATCGACCTGAAGTTCACCTCGCCGGGCGCGGTCGTGCGGCCCGGCGAAGCCATCGCGGAGATCGTGCCGAGCAATACCGCGCTGATGATCGAGGCGCAGATCCGACCGGAAGAGGTCAACAATGTGCTGGTGGGGCAGAGCGCCCGCATCAAGTTCACTGCCTTCAAGTACCGCAACGCCACCATGGTGACGGGCAAGGTGACCTATGTATCGGGTGACCGGTTCACCGACAAGGCAACGCAGATGCCTTACTACAGCGTCTCCATCCTCGCCGATCCCGAGTCGGTGAAGGCGGTGGGCGACCTGAAGATGCAGGCCGGAATGCCGGCCGAGGTCTACATCGAAGGTGGATTCCAGACCGCCCTTCAGTACCTGCTGGACCCGGTCACCTCCACATTGCGCAGGGCAGCCCGGCAGATGTGAGGCGCTGCCGGAAACCGCACCTCGGCACGCAAGCCCCCCAGTGGCGATTCCAGCAGACGCACCACGGCGTGGTGAGCCTGCGCCACGGCCTGGACGATCGACAGCCCGAGCCCGACGCCATGGGTGTCGACACGGCCCAGGCGGTTGAAGCGCTGGAACGCTTCGGCGTGCCGGCTGGCAGGGATGCCCGGGCCGGAATCGTCGACGGTGAGCAGGACGGCCTGAGTGTTCAGCGCGCTTCCGACCTCGATGCGGCCGCCTGCGGGCGTGAAGCGGATAGCGTTGACGAGCAGGTTGTGCATCAGCATGTGCAGGCCGAGTTCGACCGCCAGCAGTTCATCCACCTCGAATCGAGCCTTCAGCGTGACCTCGCGCTCGGCCGCGGCGGGTCCGAGTTCGGCCATCACGTTCCAGAAGACCTTCTCTAGCTTCACGGTGCCCAGGACATGTCCGCCGGCCACCGCAAGGCTGTCGATGCGAGCGAGATCGAGCAGACGATCCAGGAGATAGCTGGCCTGGTCGATGCCCGACATCAGGCCGCGCAGGGAAGCCGACAGCTCCTGCGGCGATCCGGCCAGCGTGGCGGCCAGTTGGGCCTGCGCGCGCAGGCCGGCCAGCGGCGTGCGCATCTCGTGCGCAGCGATGGCGGTGAACTCCCGCTCGACAGACAAGGCCTGCCTGAAGCGGCCGAACAGGGCGTTGATCGAATCGATCATCGGCTTGAGTTCCGCCGGCGGGTTCGCGGCATTCAACTCCGTGAGGTCGAGCGCATGGCGTTCCCGCAACTCGGAGGCGTAGCCGTCGACGGAGTGAAGGGCACGATTGAGAAACCACCAGGTGCTCACGAAGATCAGCAGGAGCGGAATCGCCAGGAAGGCGAGGAAGTAGCCGGTGGTGATGCCGACCGCGGCCTCCCGGTCGCGCATGCGCTCTGCGATCTGGATGACCATGCCGGCCTTCTTGGCGGACTCGGCGTAGGTCCGGACATCTTCGCCATCCACCTTGGCCTCGCCAAAACCACGCTCGGCAATGGGCCGCATCGGGCCGCTCGCAGGTGCCTTGTGGCTTTGATGCAGCAGTCGTCCGTCGAGTGACCAGATCTGGTAGTGGTAGCGGGTGCCGAGCGAGCTCTCGGTCTCCCTGACCGCGTCGCCGAGGCCCTGGGTAAAGCCTTCTTCCTCGATCTCGTGCTCGGCGAATGCGAGCACCGTGTGCGCCAGCGTGACGAGCCGCGCGTCCAGCACATTCCTGTCGGAGATCTGGTCGGCCCGGTGCATGGCCGCGCCGCCCGCGAGCAGGGTCGCAGTGCACACGAAGAGCGCAATCGCCACGACGCGACGGCGCAAGGACCACGATGCAATGAACCTACGCTTGTTCATTCCGGGCTCGGGGCTCGGGCCCGAGTTGATAGCCGACGCCTCGCACCGTCTGGATCAGGTCTGCCGAAAACTTGCGCCGCAGGTAGTGAACGTGGACCTCGACCGCGTTGCTTTCGACCTCGGCATCGAAGGTGTAGAGCGCCTCCTCGATCTGGGCGCGCGAAAGCACCTGATTCTTGCGGCGCACCAGAATCTCCAGCAGCCAGAACTCCTTGTTGGTCAACGGTACGACCTCGCCATGCCAGGTCGCCATGCGGTGGGAGGGGTACAGCTTCAACGGGCCGTGCTCCGGTTCCGTCGAGCCCGGCGCCTTGCCGTGGACCCGGCGCAGCACAGCCCTGACCCGCGAGGCCACTTCGTCCAGGTCCAGGGGCTTGACCATGTAGTCGTCGGCACCCATGTCGAGCAGGCGCACCCGATCCTGGATGCCGCACCGCGCGGTGATGACGATCACCGAAACAGGAATGCCCCGGGAGCGGATGCTCTTGAGCAGCAGGTCGCCGGAGACATCGGGCAAGCCGAGGTCGAGGAGGACGCAGTCATAGCTGCACGATGCGAGCGAAGAAAGCACCTCCTTGCCTGAACGAGTCCAGTCCACGGCGTAGCCGGACCGCACCAGGCCCTTGTGAACGGCAGTTCCCAACAGTTCGCTGTCCTCGACCAAGAGCAGGCGCATGGAATCTCCTGACTGCGCGAAACCGATCGACCACGCATACGACGGCCCCCCTCGAAGCGGCTGCGACCGTCCAGCCCCGGCACGAGCGCGAGTGCTCACTCGGGCCGAGATGAGTTACGAATACTTGCTGTCTTGTGATGAAAGGGACTGGACAGCCTTTGCGAAAAGGCCCAGTCGCCTGATGGCGCTAAGGACGAAGCTTGTGTCGTCGCCCGCGCAGATAGCGCAGGGCCGTGGCGCGCGAGGGTCGGGCGCTGGGGTCCGCGCCGGTGGGGCGTCGGCCGAACCCTGATCGAAAGATGACTTTCGACGAATGCATTTTTGTCTCCTCCGGACATAGATCTTCTCTGGACCGATGTCGGCTCGCCGGGGGTCGCCTGCCTTCGCAGACGATCAGCGGTGGTCGAGTGCCGCGTTGCTTTACGCAACCAGCGGTATCAAATGTATGGAAGGTTATGTGAAATAGCAAACCTTTTTTCTTACCTTGTGACGCCTGACTGACGCCTGACCTGCTGCAGTTTCGGAAGCTATGCAGGGCGCAGCACGATGCGCGCTTCGAAGCCGGTTGCAGCGCCATGGGGCGGCGATGCCAGTTCGAGCCGCGCGCCCAGCTTCTCGACGATGGTGCCGACGATCGATAGCCCGAGCCCGTAGCCGGCGCGATCGGAGCCGTGGCGCACGTGGCGCTGCTGCAGCGTGCGCAACTGGTCGGGGCTGACTCCGGGGCCGAAGTCGCGCACCGACAGCGTGCAGGGCGCCATCACCTCGATCACGACCCGGCCGCTGCCGTAGCGCAGCGCGTTTTCGATCAGGTTGCGCAGCGCTATCGCCAGTGCATCGACATCGCCCAGCGCCATCGGCGGTTCGTCCTCGGGCACCTTCAGCTTCAGGCGCTCGTTCGCTCGCGGGTCCTGCCAGAACTCCTGTGCGACCGTGCCGGCGAGCTGGACCAGGTCGATCCGCGCGCGCGTCAGGGAGGCGCCGGATTCGGCCCTCGAGAGTTGCAGCAGCTTTTCGGTCCGATGGCCGAGCACCTGCAAGGCCTCGAGCGCAGCCAGGACTTCATCGCGCTTCAGATCATGCTCGAGCGCGGTCTGCAGTCGCAGCCGTGCGGCCGCGAGCGGCGTGCGGAGTTCGTGCGCCGCATTCGCCGCCAGTGCCCGCTCGACGTCCAGCGATTGCGAGAGGCGTTCGAGCAACTGGTTGACGTGGTCGCCGACCGAGCGCAGCTCCTTGGGCAGCCCGGGGAGTTGGATCGGGCGCAGGTCTGTGCCGCTGCGCTGCTCGATCTCGCCGGCCAGTTGCTGCAGCACGCGCAGTTCGGTGCGCGCCACGTTGCGCAGCACCAGCGCGAGCAAGGGAAGCACTGCACCGAGTGGAATGATCAGGCCAAGCAGCGTGCGGTTGAGAGCGGTGCGCCGCTCGTCCAGCGGGTCGGCGACCTGGAAGAACAGGTCGCGCGAAGGATGCCGCACGGTGTAGATCCGCCAGGGTTCGGTGTTGGCGAAGCCGGGAGCGAGCGGCACGTCGAAGGCGTTGACCGGCGCCTCGGCCGAACGCAGCAGCACGCGCTCGTGTGTGTCGACAACCTGGTAGACCACCGCGTCGGTCGAGAAGAGCTGCGGCGGTGCGATCAGCGGGGAGCGCGCGTCGGGGTTCTCATGCCGGAGCTTTTCGAGTTCCTGAACGGCCATGTCGAACATGCGGTGCGAGACTTCCACCAGTTCGTTGTCGAAGTTGTGGTTGATTTCGCGGTCCACGTACCAGACCACGCCGAGCACGCACAGGAGCCAGACCCCGCCCACCCAGACGATGAGCGTGCGCGTGAGTCGGCCCGCGAGCGAATCGTGCCGGCCCAGCGGTTCGAGGCGAGCCTGCTGCAGGAAGCTGAAGTTCATTCGTCTTCTTCTTCCGGTGCGAACGACAGCCGGTAGCCCAGCCCGCGCAGGGTCTGGATGTGGTTGCGGCCGAGCTTGCGGCGCAGGCGGCTGATGAAGACTTCGAGCGTGTTGCTGTCGGCCTCGTCGCCGAAGCCGTAGAGCGCGTCGGCGAGGTTCTCGCGCGTGTGGATGCGGTCGGGGCGTGTCGCCATCACGCGAAGCAGCGCCCATTCCTTTTGCGTGAGCGTGACGGGCATTCCGTCCTTGCGCACCATGTCGCGACCCAGGTCGATCTCCAGCGTGCCGAGATGAACCACCGGCGAGCTGCTGGCGCTGCGCCGGCGCTCTACCGCGCGCAGCCGGGCCAACAGTTCTGCGGGGTCGTAGGGCTTGATCAGGTAGTCGTCGGCGCCGGCGTCCAGCCCTCGAATACGGTCGGTGACCTGGTCGCGCGCGGTCAGCACGATCACGATGGGGCGGTCGCGCAGGGCGCGCACCGTGGGGAGCAGGGAGAGGCCATCGCCATCGCCCAGGTGCAGGTCGAGCAGCACGGCAGCGTATTGCACGGCGGAAAGCGCCGCGCGCGCTTCCGCGAGACCCGGGGCCACATCGACCACGAAGGCCTTGGCCTCCAGATAGCTGCAGACTGCGCTCGCCAGAGCGGTGTCGTCTTCGACCAGCAATATGCGCACGGCGCCGTCCTTTCGAAAGTCAGGAGTCTAGTGCCGCTTCAGGCTCGGTTCAGCCGCCGAAACTAAGCTGGCGGCCCTGATGACCCGTTCTGCCGTCTCCAACACCGGCCCTCTCGCTCTCACACTCCTGGCCCTGGCCCTGCTGCTCGCGTGGGACGCAGCGGGCTTGGACGTCGCGCTGGCTACCTGGGCGGGCACGCCGGTGGGATTTCCGTGGCGCGAGCACTGGTTCCTGGTCAAGGTGATGCATGAGGGCGCGCGGAACTTGAGCTGGGTGCTGGTCACTGCGCTCTTCATCTCCATCCGGTGGCCGGTCTGGATTCTTCGCCGATTGAGCGCCGGCGAACGGGCGCAGCTTGCGCTGACCACGCTGGCTTCGGTCATGGTCGTTTCCCTCGTCAAGTACACGAGCACCACCAGCTGCCCGTGGGACCTGCAGGCCTTCGGCGGCGTGGCGCACTACGTCTCGCATTGGGCCTGGGGCGTGCGCGACGGCGGCGGCGGCAACTGCTTTCCCGCGGGCCATGCATCCGCCGGTTTTGCCTACCTCGGTGGCTATTTCGCGTTCCGCCGCTCGTCGCCCGGCATTGCGCGTGCATGGCTTGCCTGCGCCTTGGCGGCAGGGCTGGTGCTGGGGCTGTCGCAGCAGCTTCGCGGCGCCCACTACATGAGCCACACCTTGTGGACGGCCTGGGTGTGCTGGGTCACGGCCTTCGCCATCGATGTCGCAGCCCGAAGCCCTGGGTGGTGGCGCCTGGGGTACGGCTCGTCCTTGACCGAGCCACGGCAAAGATGAACGAAACCTGATCGACTTGTTCAGCGACTTTTCAGTCCCGGTTTCTAGTCTCGGGGGATGCCCGGTTCTCGCGTGCAATCCACGCCCCTTCCCCAAGATCGCGTCTCCCTAGGCGCCTCAGTCCGAATCCCCTCGACGGTTCCGTTGCTTGGACTCCTGGAGTCCATCGACGACTGGTTCGCGCGCCCGCGTTCGCCCCGCACTGTCGTTGTCTGGCTCACGCTCTATCTCGCCCTCGCCGCCAACGTGCCGCTGTGGAGCGAACTCGCGCGCATCGGCGGAGCGCCCAGCGTGTACCTGCCGACGATCGCGCTCATGGCCTTGCTCACCGTGTGCGGCACCGTGGCCATCCTGTCGTTCACGGCCTGGACGCGCTGGATGAAGCCGCTCTGGTTCGGGGTCGTGGTGCTGGCCGCGGTGGTGCAGCACTACATGCTGAGCTATCGCGTGGTGATGGATCCCAGCATGCTGGCCAACGCGGTGCAGACCGACCCCAACGAAGTGCGCGACCTGATGAGCTGGCGCATGGCGTTCAACGTGCTGCTGGTCAGCGCGCTGCCCGCATGGGCGCTGTGGCGCGTGCGGATCCGGCCGCAGCGCCTTGGTTCGCAGGCCTGGCGCAACGGAGTGCTGCTGCTGAGTGTCGCTGCGATCGCCGCAGGCGGAGCGCTCGCGATGAACCGGCAGCTCGCACCGCTGATGCGCAACAACGTGCATCTGCGCTACATGATGAATCCGATGGCGAGCCTCTACTCCGCCGCGACGGTGGCGATCCGGCCGATGTTCAAGCAAAGCCGAAAGCTCATGCTCGTGGCGGGCGGCACTGCGCTGGGCGCAAGCTACGCCGGGCAGGCCAGGCCGCCGCTGTTCGTGCTGGTGGTGGGCGAGACGGCGCGTGCCGATCACTTCGGGCTCAATGGCTACGCACGCAACACCACGCCGGAGCTCGCGGCGCGGCACGTGTTGAGCTACCGCGACGTGCGTTCCTGCGGCACCAACACGCTGGCTTCCGTGCCCTGCATGTTCTCGCCGCTGGGCAAGCAGGAATTCGAGGGGCGCAAGAACGAATATGAAAACCTCATGGACGTGCTGCAGGCCTCCGGCCTTGCGGTGTTCTGGCTCGACAACCAGGCTGGCGGCTGCAAGGGCGTCTGCGATCGCGTTCCGCACGCGTCGGCATTCCAGGATCTCGATCCGAGCGTGCAGGCCGCGCTCTGCGACGGCGACGAATGCCTCGACGATGTGATGCTTCGAGGCCTGGACGAGCGTCTGGCCGCATTGCCTGCCGAGCGTCGCAGCAAGGGCGTGGTGCTGGTCATGCACCAGATGGGAAGCCATGGGCCGTCCTACTTCAAGCGCTCCTCGCCCGACGTGAAGCGCTTCCTGCCCGAGTGCAAGACGAACGCGCTGTCCGAATGCAGCCATACCGAGCTGGTCAATGGCTATGACAACTCCATCGCCTACACCGACCGCTTTCTGGGCAAGACGATCGACTGGCTCAAGGGCCAGAGCCGGCAGTTCGACCCTGCGCTCCTCTACCTGAGCGATCACGGCGAGTCATTGGGCGAGTACGGTCTGTTCCTGCACGGCGTGCCCTATGGTTTCGCGCCCGAGGTGCAGAAGCACGTGCCGATGGTGACCTGGTTGAGCGACGGCATGAAGGCGCGGCGCAAGCTCGCGAGCACGTGCATGGAATCAGGCGTGGATGCACCGCTCAGCCACGACAACCTCTATCACACGGTGCTGGGGCTGATGGACGTGAGCACGCCCACGTACAAGCCGGCGCTGGACGCGCTGGCGTCCTGCCGCGGAGGCAACGTCGCGAGCAACTGACGCGACAGCGCGTTCAATCCGCCTGCTTCTTCTCGCGCGGCAGCCTGCCCATCAGGTAGAACTCGGGATTCGGCTGCATGCCGCTGAAGCTGGCCATGCGGTTGGAAAGACCGAAGAACGCCGTGATGGCGGCGATGTCCCAGATGTCGTCGTCGCTGAATCCGTGTGCATGCAGCGGCGGGAAATCGCTCTCGTCGATTTCGTGCGAGCGCTCGCAGGCTTTCATGGCGAACGCGAGCATGGCCTGCTGGCGCGGCGTGATGTCGGCCTTTCGCCAGTTGACGGCGACCTGATCGGCCACCAGCGGCTTCTTCTCGTAGATGCGCAGCAGCGCACCGTGCGCCACCACGCAGTAGAGGCACTGGTTGGCTGCGCTGGTGGCGGTGACGATCATCTCGCGGTCGCCCTTGGTGAGCGACCCTTCTTCCTTGAGCATCAGCGCGTCGTGGTACGCGAAGAAGGCGCGCCATTCGGCCGGCCGGCGCGCCAGCGCGAGGAACACGTTGGGGACGAAACCCGCCTTTTCCTGGACTTCGAGCACTGCGGCGCGGATGTCGTCGGGCAGGTCCTTGAGTTCGGCCAAGGGGTAGCGTTCGGTCATGAATGTCTCCTGATGTGCGGGGCACGAGGACATCATAGGAGCGCGGTGCCGCTGTTCGATGGGAGCACCGCGAGGTCGCTTTCGTCCTTCAGATCGATGCCGGTCAGGCCCCGGCGGAAGGCTTCGCGGACCAGCCATGCAAGCTTGAAGGCTGCCATCGGATAGGGGAGGCCCTCGGGCCGCACGTTCGAGATGCAGTTGCGCTCGGCGTCATGCCGGCCGCGCTTCGGCGTGTGCGTGATGTAGATCCCGAGACTGTCCGGCGAACTGAGGCCGGGCCGCTCGCCGATCAGCACGATCGACAGCCGTGAACCGAAGGCTTCCGCAATCTCGTCCGCGAGGGCGACGCGGGCCTGCGACGCGATCACGATCGGCGTCAACGAAAGCTCCGGCGGCAGGTGCTCGCGCAGCGCGGCCAGCAGCGGGACGGCATGGCGGCTCACGGCCAGAGAGGAAAGCCCGTCGCCGACCACGATGCAGACATCCCGGGGCGGGCCGCCCGTTGCAGCCAGGCGCGACGCGTCGTCGGGCTCCAGTTGGCGGCCCAGGTCGGGACGGCGCAGATAGGCAGCCCGGTCTTGCGCGCGGCTATGCACCTGCGCGATCTCCCAACCGTCCGCGTGAAGCGACGCCTCCAGTTCCTTCACGTCCAGCGCCGCATGGATCGCATCGCGCGCCATCGCGTGCGCCCAGCCGAAGCGCAGCACCTCGTCCGTTGGCATGCCGGCGCCTGCGCGGCCGAGGGCCACGCGGGCCGGCGTCGCTCCTCGCCAATCGGACCAGGGACTGCGTGTGACTGGGTCGTCGTGGTTCATGAGGTCAGTGCCTTCAGGTCCTTCATGTCCGCGAGAAGGCGGTTGGAGGCGGGCGGCTGCAGCCGGCCCGCGACATCGGTGATCTGCATTCGCTGGAGCCAGGCCTCGAACTCGGGTGCCCGCTTCAGTCCCATCGTCTCGCGCAGGAAGAGGGCGTCGTGGAAGGATGTGCTCTGGTAGTTGAGCATCACGTCGTCCGCACCCGGCACGCCCATGATGAAGTTGATGCCGGCCGTGCCCAGCAGCACGAGCAGCGTATCCATGTCGTCCTGGTCCGCTTCGGCATGGTTGGTGTAGCAGACGTCACACCCCAGCGGCAGGCCGAGGAGCTTGCCGCAGAAGTGGTCTTCGAGACCCGCGCGGATGATCTGCTTGCCGTCGTACAGGTACTCGGGCCCGATGAAGCCGACCACCGTATTGATGAGCAGCGGCTTGTAGCGCCGCGCGAGCGCATAGGCGCGGGCCTCGCAGGTCTGCTGGTCGACGCCGAAGTTGGCGTTGGCCGAGAGCGCGCTGCCCTGTCCCGTCTCGAAGTACATGAGGTTCTCGCCGACGGTGCCGCGCTTGAGGGAGAGTGCCGCCGCGTAGGCCTCGTCGAGCAGCTCGGGCGTGACGCCGAACGAGCGGTTGGTCTTCTCGGTGCCGCCGATCGACTGGAACACCAGATCGATGGGTGCACCGGCCTCGGCCAGCTTCAGGGTGTTGGTGACATGGGTCAGCAGACAGCTTTGCGTCGGGATCCCGAAGCGCTGGATCACCTCGTCGAGCATGTGCAGCAGGTTCGCCAGCACGGGCATGCTGTCCGAGGCAGGATTGATGCCGATCACCGCATCGCCCGCGCCCATCAGGAGGCCGTCGAGCGTGGACGCCGCCACGCCGCGCAGGTCGTCGGTGGGGTGGTTGGGTTGCAGGCGCACCGACAGGTGCCCCGGCAGTCCGATGGTGTCGCGAAAGCGCGTGACCACGCTGCACTTGCGCGCGACCGCAATGAGATCCTGGTTGCGCATCAGCTTCGAAGCCGCGGCGGCCATCTCGGGCGTGAGCCCTGGCGCCAGCGCCGTGAGTGCGCCGGTGTCTGCCTTGTCGGACAACAGCCAGTTGCGAAAGTCGCCGACGGTCAGGTGCGACACCGGCGTGAAGGCCTGCGCGTCATGTCCATCGACGATCAGCCGTGTGATGTTGTCGTCTTCATACGGAACCAGCGCCTCGGTGAGGAACTGCTTCAGCGGCGTCTCCGCCAGCACGTGGCGCGCCGCCATGCGCTGCTGCGCGGTCGCGGCGCCGATCCCCGCCAGATAGTCGCCCGAGCGGGCGGAGCTCGCGAAGGCCATGACCTGCTTCAGGTCGTCGAACTCGAAGACTTGCGATTCGATCGTGGTGCGATAGCGCATCGGTGCAACCAGTGTTGGGGGCGGTCGATCTGGACGATTGTCGTGAAACTTCGCGTTCCGTGGGGGCAAGGCGAATTCGCAACGGCGTGCAAGCGGGGTGCCAGTCTGCCTGAGGCCCCGGCAATAATGAAACGTTCATTCATTCAACCAAGGTATCTACCGTGCGATCAGTTCTCTGCGCTGCCCTCGTTTCGATGTTCGTCCTGCCGACGGCTTTCGCCCAATCCGCGCCCGTCACCAAGCCCAGCGGCCTGGTCTTCCAGTCCATCACTGAAGGCAAGGGTGCGTCGCCCGCAGCGACCGATGTGGTCAAGGTGCACTATCGCGGCACCTTCCAGGACGGCAAGGAGTTCGACAGCTCCTACAAGCGCGGCGAGCCCACCGAATTCCCGCTCAGCGGCGTGATTCCGTGCTGGACGGAAGGCGTGCAGTTGATGAAAGCCGGCGGCAAGGCCAAGCTGACTTGCCCGCCCGCCATCGCTTACGGCAAGAGCGGCGCGGGCGGAGTGATTCCGCCCAACGCCACCCTCAACTTCGAGATCGAACTGATCTCGGTCAAGGGGCGTTGAGGATCTTCGCCGAGCCTCGCGCTGGGGGTGATCAGGCGGCGAAGCCGCCATCGACATTGAGCGAGATGCCCGTGATGAAGCTGGCGTCCGGGCTTGCGAGGAAGGCCACCGCAGCGGCAATCTCTTCGGGCCGGCCGTAGCGGCCCATCGGGATGCCTGCCTTCTGCACGGCGGCGAAATCGCCGTTCTCCGGATTCATCTCGGTATTGATCGACCCCGGCTGCACGGTATTGACCGTGATGCCGCGCGTCGCCAGGTCCCGCGCCCATCCGCGGCTGTAGGCGGCCACGGCCGCCTTGGTGGCGGAGTAGTCGGCCACGCCCGGCCATGGCGAATGATCGGCGGCCCCCGAGCCGATGGAGATGATGCGGCCGTTGTCGCTGAGCAGCGGCACCGCGGCGCGCACGGCGGCAGCCACACCGCCGACATTGATGGCGAACTGCCGGTCGAAGGCGGCGATGTCGCTGTCCGGCGCGCCGACCTGGCCGACAACGAAGACGCCAGCGTTGTTCACGAGGATGTCGAGGCGGCCGAAGTGCTCGGCGGTCTGGTTGACGAGTGCTTCGACCTGCAGCGGATCGGCCTGATCGGCCCTGAATGCGGCCGCGCGTACGCCGAGTTGCCGCAATTCCTTCACCAGAGCCTCTGCACGGTCGGCAGACGCTGAGTATCCGATCGCGACGTCGGCGCCGTCGCGTGCGAGGCGTCGGGCAATGGCGGCCCCGATGCCGCGCGATCCGCCGGTGACGAGGGCGACTTGCTTCGAGAGGGGGTGGGTCATGGTGTTCTCCAGAGGGGTTGGTGTTGCGATGGGATGGAGTTTGGGATCGGACCCGCTGCGGACCAAGACGGTGGGAGGGACTTGTTTATTCACGATTCGCTAATAATCCGGCGATGGACCAGATCGCCGCCATGCGCGTGTTCGCCCGGGTCGTCGAGGCAGGCACCTTCACGCGTGCTGCCGACTCGTTGCAGATGCCCAAGCCCAGCGTCACGAAGCTGGTCCAGCAACTCGAAGCCCACCTGCGCGTAAAGCTCCTGCAGCGCACGACGCGCCGCGTGACGGTGACGCCTGAAGGCGCGGCCTACTACGAACGCACTTCGCGCGTACTGGCCGAACTGGAAGACATCGAGGCCGACCTCACCCATGCACAGGCCAGCCCGCGCGGGCGGCTGCGCGTGGACATCGGCTCATCGCTGGCCAACCGCATCCTGATTCCCGCGCTCCCGGGCTTCCATGCGCGCTATCCGGACATCCAGATCGAACTCGGCGTGACCGATCGACCGGTGGACCTGGTGGGCGACGCGGTGGATTGCGTGATTCGCGGCGGCCCGTTGCTGGACCAGTCGCTGGTCGCGCGCCGCGTTGCCCAACTCCCTTACCTGAGTTGCGCAACCCCCGGCTATCTGCAGCGTCACGGCATCCCGAAGATGCCGGCCGAATTGCTGGAAGGGCATCGGGTAGTGAGCTATTTCTCGTCGCGCACGGGCCGGCCCTTTCCGTTGCGCTACGTGCGCGGCGAGGAGAGCTTCGAGATCAATGGCCACATCGCCGTGGCGGTGAACGAAAGCACCGCACACCTGACGACGATATTGACGGGGCTCGGCGTGGCGCAGACATTCGCCTTCATGGCCAAGCCGCATGTCGACAGCGGCGCGCTGGTCGCACTGCTCGCAGACTGGGAGCCACCGCCGCATCCGGTCTACGTCGTCTATCCGCCCAACCGACATCTCAGCGCGAAGCTGCGCGCCTTCGTCGATTGGGTGGAAATCTTCAGCCCCTACAGCACCGCCTGAGCAGCGACTAGAACGGCTGGAACTGATAGAGCCAGGTTTCGGACAGCGTCTGCTCGCCGTTCTTCAGGTACAGCCGCATATCGACCGGCTCCGTACCTTCGGCGGTGAAGTCGAACTGCGCACGCCAGTGCCCCGGCACGCCGTTCGGCACCGCTTCGGCAAAGATGTACGAGAACTTGCCGCGCGAAGCCGTCAGCACGAGTTCGGGCTTGACGCCGAAGGGCAGCGATTCCAGCGGCTTGCCGATGAATTCGACCATGAACTTGCGCACGCCTTGCGGCCGTGGCTGTCCGGGCTGGCCGCCGCGGCCGATGCGCGTGGCCACGGTGCGCGCCAGCGGCGAAGGGAACGGCTCCTCGGCGCTCCAGTGCAGACGGTACTTGAGGTTGTAGCTCGACCCGGCGGTGGCCGGTGCCTTGGGCACCCAGCAGGCGAGGATGTTGTCGTGGATCTCGTCGTCGGTCGGGATCTCGATGAGCTGCACCGAGCCTTCGCCCCAGTTGCCCAGCGGCTCGACCCAGAGGCTGGGGCGCTTCTCGTAGTAGACGCCGTCCTGGTAGTGGTCGAAGCCACGGTCGCGTTGCAACAGGCCGAAGCCGCGCGGGTTGGTGTCGGTGAAGGCCGATGCGCGGGTCTGCGTCGGGTTGTTGAGCGGTCGCCAGATGCGCTCGCCGGCGCCGTTCCACATTGCCAGACCGTCGGAGTCGTGCACCTCGGGGCGCCAGTCGATGCCGGTGGGCTTCACCGTTTCGGAATACCAGTACATCGACGTCAGCGGCGTGAGGCCGAAGCGGCCCACGTCGCGGCGCAGGAAAAGGCGTGCGTCGATGTCCATCAGCACGGCCTTGTCGCGTTGCAGCACGAACTTGTAGGCGCCCGTGATGCTCGGCCCTTCGAGCAACGCGTAGATCGTCATCGAGTTCGAGCTGTCCGATGCCGGCGGCTCGAAGTAGAAGCGGGTGAAGGTGGGAAATTCCTCCGCGCGATCGGGCAGGGCCGCGTCGAGCGCAATGCCGCGCGCGGAAAGCCCGTATTGGTAGAGCTCGCCGATGGCGCGAAAGTACGAAGCACCGAGAAAGGCCGCCCAGTCGTTCGTCTGCCAGGGCAGCTTCTTCTGGTCGCCCAGCCGGCTCTCCTGAAGGCGGAAACCGGCAAACCCGGCGCCGTCCTTGAGTTGCCGCGCGGGACTGTCTTCGGGCATGGCGAAATACGATGCGTCGTAGACGATCTCGCGCGCGAAGCCGTCGCCGCCCGCGCTTTCCAGGACGTACATGTGCACCGGCGTCTGGAAATAGCGCCCGAGGTGGAAAAAGGTCACCGGAAACTGGCCGGGCCCGTCCTTGAACAGGGCGTTGTCGGTGTTGAACTTGATCTTGCCGTGGGCGTCGTAGTCGATGCGCTCGAGCACGCTGGCCGGCAGGGAGGTGTCGGCGACGTAGGGCTTGGCACCCAGCGATTTCGCCAATGCAACAAGACGTTCGAAGGAGAAGGGCCGGGGCGGGCTGAGCGTGAGTCCACCGGCCGCAAGGGCGTCGGCAGGCAGTCCGAGAGCGGCAAGCGCCAATGAGGCGCCGCCGGCGGTGAGGAGGGAACGGCGATCGATCATGTGGACCAAATGGTAACGAGGCCTGGCGCGCCCACCCGTAGGCCAAGGGCTGAAGAAAAATCCGGGCTTGACGGTGCTGTCCTACGATCGGATTCGAAAGCAAGACCCGGAGTGCGCCTCCGGCCGTCGATCCCTACAGTGAAGCCATCGAACAACCACCAGATCGAAGGATGCATATGAACATGAGCAATCCCAACGAAATGCGGGCCCTCGCGACCGTCAGCGATCCGCGCTGGGCTTCCGTGCTCGCCCGCGACGCGGCGGCGGACGGGCGATTCTTCTACTCGGTCAGGACCACGGGTGTGTATTGCAGGCCCTCCTGCGCGGCACGCTCTGCGCGCCCGGAGAACGTGGAATTCCACGCCACGACTGCGGACGCCGAGCGCGCGGGCTTTCGCCCTTGCAAGCGCTGCAAGCCCGACCAGCCCGCACGGGCCGAGCAGCACGCGGCTGCCATCGCCGACCTCTGCCGCTTCATCGAGCGTTCGGAGCAGGCGCCCACGCTGGACGACCTTGCCGGGCGCGCCGGGTGGAGCACGTGGCACCTGCACCGGCTCTTCAAGGAGGTCACCGGCGTCACGCCCAAGGCCTATGCAACGGCACATCGCGCAAGTCGGGTGCGGCAGGAACTGGCTCGCAGCGACACGGTGACGGATGCCATCTACGACGCCGGCTACAACTCGAACGGCCGCTTCTACGAGCGCTCGAACGAGATGCTGGGCATGACGCCCACTGCATGGCGTGCCGGTGGTGCCAATACCGACATCCGCTTCGCGATCGGCGAATGCGCGCTGGGTGCCATCCTGGTCGCGCAGAGCGAACGCGGTGTCTGTGCGATCGCACTGGGTGACGACCCCGATGCACTGGCGCGCGACCTGCAGGACCAGTTTCCGCAGGCGCGGCTGATCGGCGGCGATGCCGGCTTCGAGGAACTGGTGGCGAAGGTGGTCGGCTTCGTCGAGGCACCGGGACTGGGCCTCGACTTGCCGCTCGACGTGCGCGGCACGGCTTTCCAGCAGCGTGTGTGGCAGGCCTTGCGCGAGATTCCGATCGGCGCGACCGCGAGCTACAGCGACATCGCGAAGCGCATCGGCGCACCGAAATCGATGCGTGCGGTGGCCCAGGCCTGCGGCGCCAACACGCTGGCGGTGGCGATTCCGTGCCATCGAGTGGTGCGCAGCGACGGCAGCCTGTCGGGCTATCGCTGGGGCGTGGAGCGCAAGAGCGCGCTGCTGCGGCGGGAGGCGAAGCGGGCATGAACGCACGGGACATGAATGCCCCGGTTGCGCGGGTTGCTGCGATTGACTGGGCGCAGGCGAGCAGCGATCTCGATGAGCAGGGGAGTGCGGTGATTCCCGGCCTGCTCACGCGGGCCGAGTGCGAGAGGCTCGCCGCGATGTACGCGTCGGAGGCTTCGTTTCGCAGCCGCGTCGTGATGGAACGGCATGGCTTCGGCCGCGGGGAGTACAAGTACTTCGCGTATCCGTTGCCCGATCTGGTCGCGGGCTTGCGGGAGGTGGCGTATCCGCATCTCGCGCCGATCGCGAACCGCTGGAACGAGGTCATGGGGATCGACGTGCGCTTCCCGTCCCGGCATGCCGACTTCATCGCCCGATGCCACGCGGCAGGGCAGACGAAGCCGACGCCTCTGCTGTTGCAGTACCGCGCCGAGGACTACAACTGCCTGCACCAGGACCTGTACGGCGAGCACGTCTTTCCGCTGCAAGTCGTCATCCTGTTGTCCGAGCCGGGCCGCGACTTCACGGGCGGCGAGTTCGTGATGACCGAGCAGCGCCCGCGCATGCAGTCGCGGCCGATGGTGCTGCCACTGCGCCAGGGCGATGCGGCGGTGATCGCGGTGCATCACCGGCCTGTGCAGGGGACGCGCGGCGTCTACCGGGTCAACCTGCGGCACGGAGTGAGCCGGGTTTTGTCGGGGAATCGGCACACGGCGGGCATCATCTTTCACGACGCGGCATGACGCCAGATCTGTTCGAAACCGTCTCGGAGCCTGTGGCGCCCTGGCTGGAGCCACTCGAACCGGGCGCCGTCGTGCTGCGCCAGTTCGCGCGGCCGTACGAGGAAGAACTCCTGGATGCAGTGCGGCACGTGATCGACGATGCACCACTTCGCCACATGGTGACGCCCGGCGGCTTTCGCATGTCGGTTGCGATGACCAATTGCGGCGAGCTGGGTTGGGTCACGGATCGTACGGGCTACCGCTACGACGCGATCGATCCCGAGGCGAGCCGGCCTTGGCCGCGCATGCCTGCCGTGTTCTCGCGGCTTGCGGGTGAGGCGGCCGCGCAGGCCGGCTTCGATCGCTTCGTGCCGGATGCCTGCCTGGTCAATCGCTACGAAGCGGGCACACGGCTGTCCTTGCATCAGGATCGCGACGAGCGCGACCATGCCCAGCCCATCGTTTCCGTGTCGCTGGGCTTGCCGGCCGTGTTCCTATTGGGTGGAGCGAAGAGGACAGACAAGGCCCGGCGCATACCGCTCGCCCATGGCGACGTCGTTGTCTGGGGTGGACCGGCACGTCTGCATCACCATGGTGTGCTGCCGTTGAAGGAGGGTTCACATCCGTTCATGGGCGACTGCCGCATCAACCTCACCTTTCGCAAGGCCGCCTGAGCGCGCCTTCGCGCTGCGGATGACTTTTCCCGGTGCTTGCGGAACAATCCCGGCAATCCGGCGTCTGCGACCCGGCAGGCTCCGATTCGATCCAACCATCCTCCGGGCAGGAGAACCACATCCAGCTCCGCCATCTGCGCTACTTCGTGAAGATCGTGGAGGCGGGCAGCTTTTCGCGCGCCGCCACGATGATCTTCATTGCGCAGCCCGCCCTCAGCCAGCAGATGGCAGAACTCGAGGAAGAACTCGGCGTGGTGCTGCTCCACCGCAGCGCACGCGGCGTCCGGCCCACGGCGGCGGGCGATGCCCTCTATCGCGAGGCAGTGTCGATCCTGCGGCAGGTCGAGAAGCTCCCGGAGATCGTGCGCTTCAGCGGCGGCGAGGTGGCGGGCTCCGTGAGCCTCGGGATGTCGTCGACCCTCGCGTCCCTTTTCGCCGGGGGCTTCATGAAGGCCTGCAGGACCGCGCTGCCGATGGTGAACCTGAGTTTTGTCACCGAGGACAGCCTGTCTCTCAAGTCGCGCATCGCGGCCCGGACGCTGGACCTCGCGATCGTGTTCGAGGAGGCGCCCACCCCGGGGCTCGTACGGCATCCGCTGCTTCGCCAGCGGTTGTACTTCGTCGACCGCAAGCAAGGGGTGCGCGGCGGCGCCAAGTCGATTTCGCTGTCGCAGGTGGCCGCCCGGCCGCTGGTGTTGCCGAGCCACCCCAATGCCATGCGCAGCCTGCTCGACGAACATTTCGCGGCGGCAGGGCTCGCACCCACGGTCGTTGCCGAGGCCAACATGCTGCACGGCATGCTGTCGGCGGTGCAGTCCGGCGTCGGCGCGACCGTCATCCCGATGGGCGACTTCAAGGCAGGCACTGGCCAGGCGGGGCTCGTCGCGACACCGATCGAGCCCGCCATCCACCAGACCGCACACGTGGTGTCCTCCGACGGTGTGTCGCTGACCCGTGCGGGGGAGGCGGTGCGCGACATGCTGGGGCCCTTCGTGCACAGCTTCCTCGGCGAGCAGTCGCCGTTGGGGATGGAGTGCATCGAGGGGTAGCTTCGAAGCCCATATCCGCCACCTATAGCTGCATAACGAGACCGTATTTCCCAACGGTCGTCGATCCAAGCACAGTCCGCCTCCATGTCGAACGAGAGCGCAGCGTCCCGCTGCCTCCGGACATCCAGGAGTACGGTCATGGCCAGGCTTGTCTATCGTGTGGTTTCCGCTTGCGGGGCCCTGGGTTATGGGTTTCCGAGAGCATCGTTGCAGGAGGCGCTCAGGGGGCGCATCGACGCCATCGTCTCGGATGCGGGCTCGATGGATGCCGGTCCCTACTACCTGGGCACCGGCAAGCAGTATTTCGAGCGCGAGGCGGTCAAGGCCGACTACCGCCACATGGTCGAGGCCGGTCTGCAAACCGGCAGCCCGGTGATCCTCGGAAGCTGCGGTATGGCCGGCGCAGATCGCAACCTGGACTGGATGCTCGATGTGGCCAAGGAAGTGTTCGCCGAGCTCGGCGTCAAGGACGCCAAGGTTGCGGTCATCAACGCCGAGCTGGACCCTGAAGTGGTCATCGGCGAACTGCGCCAGGGCAACTTGCTCCCGACCGGCGTCGGGCCCGAACTCGACGAAGCGGCGTTGCGCCAGAGCGTCATCGTTGGCCAGATGGGCATCCATCCGTTGATCACCGCGCTCGAAAGCGGCGCCCAATACGTCTTCGCGGGGCGTTCCTGCGACATCGCGCTGTTCGCCTCCGACATGATCCGCCGAGGCATCGACCCCGGCATCGCCTATCACGTGGGTCATGTGCTCGAATGCGGCGCACTGGCCTGTGATCCGGGGACGCCGTCCGACTGCCTGGTGGCCGAGCTGTACGACGACGGTTCGGCCGTCTTCGTGGCCCCGGACGCGAACCGCCGCTGCACGCCGTACTCGATCGCCGCCCACTCGCTTTACGAGGAAAGCCACCCTCAACTGCAGTTCTATCCCGAGGGCATCCTGGTGATGGAAAAGACGGAATTCTTCGTGCCGGACGTGCGCACCACTGGCATCCGCAACAGCCGGTTCGTACGCGCGTCCAGGCCCTGGCCTTGGAGCATCAAGCTGGAGGGTTCGCGCCGTCTCGGCGGACGCAAGGTTTCGCTGATCCACATCGACCCGGCGGACCTGCCGAACATCCCGCCCGAGGTGCTGGTGTACGGCCGCAACGGTGTGCAGGCTCGCGCGGTGGAAGGCGAGGAGCGCGAACTCGGCATCATTGTCGAGACGACCGCGAAGACGCCGGAGGCGGCCGAGACACTGGCCAGCCTGCTGACGCACTACCTGATCCACTACGGCTACCCGGGCCGCAAGGCGACCGCCGGCAACATCGCCTATCCGCTGTCGCCCAACCTCGTGAGCTTCCGCCGCGAGGACGGGCTCTATGGCGCCATCGTGCCGAGCGGCACCCGCGATCCGGTGTTCTTCGCGAACTACGACAAGGTCAAGGCAGCGGTGATTGGGCTGATCGAGGCACAGTTCCCGGATGCGCTGGCGCAGGCGCAATACCGGCTGATCGATGCCGATGCCGAGCATCCCGCCGTGCTGCTGCGAACCATCGACGACGATCCCGCCCGGCTGGCCGAGCGCCATGCGGCCGAGGTCGAGGCCATCGCGAGGCTTGCGCCGCCCAAGTCGGGCTCGCGCCTGAACCTCGACGCCGCCGATGCCTACGAATGGTCGCTCTACCACTTGCTGCAGAACGAAGAGGTGATCAAGCAGCGGATGTTCCCGATCAGCTACTACCGTGCCGAGGGCGCTTCATGGGTCAAGGAGGGCAGCGAGCGACCGCGCTACTTCGATATCGGCGTCACAGGCTACGAAGGCAACCTGGACGACCGCACGCTGTCGCTGATCGCGGATGCGCCGCCGCGCGGCCAGCCGCATGGGAGCCGGCCTCTTCTCGACATGGCGGTGGTGATCCGCAGCAAGGACGCCGGCATCAACCGGCTGACCTTCGACATCGTCTTCAATTCGGTCGGCGACTACGAGACGGCGTTGCGCTCGAATTTGTTCCACAAGGACAGCATCGCGGGAGTTCTCCAGGTGGCCCCGGAGCGTGTCGTCGGCAGTTTTTTCGTCGATACCTGCAATGCGATCAAGATCTCGATCGACCGGCCGAACATTTCCGCATCGCCTGACGAACGGGATGTGTTCGGTGCGCAGCAGCAATCGGCGATCGAGGGCCTGCGCATTCCCATCCACGCCGAGTCGCTGCTCGGGGTCTCGGCTTGGAGCCGATCGTCTTCGTGCTGAACAATGCCGGCTATCTGTTCGAACGCCTGCTCGACAAGGACCCGGCCATCGCCTGCAACCCGCCTCCGCACGAGCACGTCGCACCGCAGCGACGCCTGCTGTTGCGCGCCGCGCTGGCTTCGACCATTCCGGGGGCTTGGCTGCCCGCAGCGCTGGCGCAGCCGGGCGAGCGCTTCCCGTCCCGTCCGATCAAGCTGATCGTCGCCTTCGCGCCAGGCACCGGCAGCGATGCGCTGGCGCGGATCGTGGCGACTGCGATGGCGCCGCTGCTCGGGCAGCCGCTGATCGTCGACAACCGCGCGGGCGCCGGCGGCGCGACCGGCACCGAGCAGGGCGCCCGGGCGCCGGCCGATGGTTACACCCTGACGCTCGCGACCACCAGCACGCTGCTGACCCATCCCGCGCTGAATCCCAAGGCGCGCTACCGCGCCGAGCGCGATTTCGTGCCGGTCGCGGGTCTTTCGCGCACTGCCTTCGTGCTCGTGGTGGCCGACACCCCCGAGGCGCCGCGCAGCCTTGCAGAGCTGAATGAGCGCTTGGCCCGGATGGGCGGTTCCTTTGGCTCGCCTGGCGTCGGCACCATCGGGCACCTCGCGGCCGAATACTTCCTGAGCCGGTCCGGGCGCAGGGCGGTCCACGTGCCTTATCGCGGCAGCGGCGCGGCGCTGACCGACGTTGCCGGAGGGCAACTGCTCTTCGGCTGCGACACCGTGGTCGCGGCGCTTCCGCTGATCCGCGCCGCCAGGCTGCGCGCGCTGTTCGTTACCGCGCAGGAACGCCTGGACACGTTGTCGAGTGTGCCTACCGCGGCCGAAGCGGGCATGCCGCAATTGGCGCTCTCGGCCTGGTGGGGGTTGGCGGCACCGGCGGCCACGTCGCCTGCCATCGTCGCGCTGCTGTCCGATGCCGTGATGAAGGCGCTTGCATCGCCGGAGGTGAGATCGCAACTTGCGAGCCAGCAGTTGGAGCCGATGCCCTTGCCGTCGGACGCCTTCGGAGCGCTGATCCATTCGGAGCTTCCCTTCTGGACCGAGTTCGTCCGCCAGAGCGGCATCCGGCTCGAATTCTGAAAGCGCCGGTTCCTGCAGATCGGCGCGTCGCGCAGCCTGTCTCTTACTGGGCGGTCGCCACCGCCGTCGTGTCCCCGGTCAACCAGGCGAGCGCTGCCGGACTCGCGCTCAACGAGGTGGCCGCCTCGGCGAGGCGCAACTCGCCCTTCGCGGCCTCACCGCCTACGATTCCCGCCGCGGACGCCAGGGTCACCGCGCCGGCCAAGATGAAGTTCCATGTCGTGTTCATTTGCTGCCTCTGTGAGACCTGAGTCTGAGGCCATTCGTCCGCGCAGGATCAGGGCAAAACGAACTGCAGTGTTCGCTTGCGAGAAACAATGGCGGTCATTCAGACTTCGCGCGCGGTGACCACGATGCGAGGTGCGAGCTTTCGCGTCTCGCCGACCGCGGTCACGAAGAACTCGTCGTCCGGCACGCCCAGTGCGCTGCGAAGCTCCGCAAGCTTCCTGGGCGGTTCGTCCAGCGCCTCGTCGGTCAGCGTGAAGACACCCCAGTGGATGCCGAGCGAGCGCTTGGCGCCCACGTCACTGTGGATCTTCAGCGCTTCCTCGACATCGACGTGCTGCTTGCTCATGAACCAGCGCGGTGCGTAGGCCCCGATGGGAATAAGCGCAATGTCGAATCCGCCGCCGTGCCCGGGCGCCTGGCGATCCTGGAAGTGGCGGCGGATGTCGGTGAAGTCGCGCGAGTAGCCCGTGTCGCCGGTGAACAGGAGATGGCAATCCGGCGCGAGGACCGCGAAGCCGCCCCAGAGGGTCGCCATCGCGTCGCCGGGGCTGCGTGAGGACCAGTGCTGCGCCGGAACCAGGGTCACGTCGACATCGCCGCGTGGCGACGGCACGCGGTGGCTGTCCCACCAGTCGAGCTCGGCTGCGTTGCGGATGCCGCGCGCGGCCAGCCACGGCTTCAGGCCCAGGGGCACGATGAACAAGGGCGGGCCGCCGGCCTGCCGGTTGAGTGCCAGCACGGACGCCGCATCCAGATGGTCGTAGTGGTTGTGCGACACCAGCACCAGGTCGACGTGCGGCAGTTCCGCCAAGGCGATGCCGGGCGCGGTGTGGCGCTTCGGGCCCACGAGCCGCAGGGGTGAGGCACGCTGCGAGAACATCGGATCGGTCAGCAATGTGAGCCCGCCCATCTGGACCATGACGGTGGCATGGCCGACGTAGGTGATGGCCGGTGCCATCCGCACGCCGGCAAGCGCGTTGGCGTGCAGCCAGGCCAAGTCGGGCGCCACCCTCGGCGTAGGTGCCAGCGGCGGCGGCGGCAGGTGATCGCGGAAGGCGTCCCTGCGCCAGCGCAGCAGCTCCGAGAGGCTCTTCGGCTGGTACTCCACGTAGTTGTTCTGGAAGCCGCGGACGCGGTGATGCGGCTTCTCGGGGTCGTGATAGGAGTTCATGCTTCGCCGCAATCTATCCGGCGATCAGCTTTTGCACCAGTTCGGCGGTGGTCGCCGCGGCATACTTGCGCATCAGCCGTGCGCGATGGATTTCCACGGTGCGGTGGCTGATGGCGAGGGCCTTGCCGATCTCCTTGGAGGTGCGCCCCTGCATGACCTGCGCCGCCACCTCGCGCTCGCGCGGCGTGAGTTCGGCCTTGACGGAGCGGCGCGAACCCAGATCCTCGAAGGTCCAGATGCCGGCCTCGTGCGGCGCGGCGCGGTTGAGCGCCTGGCCGCTTACATGGCACCAGAAGGTGTCGCCGGCGAAGGCGCCATGCAGATCGCCCAGCCTTTTCATCATGCGGTTGTCGGCATAGCGGCCGCTGGCGTTCAGGATCGGCTCCATGCGCTTGCCGATACGCTCGAATTCGGCGACGCTCGGGTACAGCACCTGGAACGACTGGCCGACCAGCGCATTGCGCGTGGCGCCGAACATTTCGCACAGCCGCGCGTTGCAATCCACGATGATGCGATGGCGCGACAGCACCATGCCCACCGGCGACTGCTCGAAGGCGAGCCGGTAGTCGATGGCGGTCAGATCGGTGTCGGGTGTCTCCATTACGAAATACTACGTATGTCTGTACGTAGTATCGTCTGAGACTCTGAATCAACCATCACCCAGCGAGGAATCATGGCGAACAAGATCTACCCCTCCGCCGACGCGGCGCTCAAGGGTGTCGTGGCCGATGGCCAGACGCTCGCCGTCGGCGGCTTCGGCCTGTGCGGCATCCCCGAGGCGCTGATCGACGCGCTGCACGATTCGGGCGTGAAGAACCTGACCTGCATCTCCAACAACGCGGGTGTCGACGGCTTCGGCCTAGGCAAGCTGCTCGAAACCCGCCAGATCAAGAAAATGATCGCGAGCTACGTGGGCGAGAACAAGGAGTTCGAGCGCCAGTACCTCGCGGGCGAACTCCAGCTCGAATTCACGCCGCAGGGCACTTTGGCCGAGAAGCTGCGCGCCGGCGGCGCCGGCATCCCGGCCTTCTTCACCAAGACAGGTGTGGGCACCCAGGTCGCCGAAGGCAAGGAATTGCGCGAATTCGACGGCGAGACCTACGTCATGGAACGCTCGCTCGTTCCCGATGTCGCGCTGGTCAAGGCCGACGTGGCCGACAAGTCCGGCAACCTGCGCTTCCGCCTGACGGCGCGCAACTTCAATCCCGCCGCGGCAATGGCCGGCAAGATCTGCATCGTCGAGGTCGAGAAGATCGTCGAAGTCGGCGAACTGGCGCCGGACGACATCCACCTGCCAGGCATCTATGTGCACCGCATCGTGCTCAACAGCAACCCCGAGAAGCGCATCGAGAAGCGGACGGTGAGCGCCGCCGCACCGGTCGACGCAGTGGCCGCCAAGGTCGAGGCGCAGGCCGCCATCGCGCAAGCCGCGGCCGGCAGCGAAGTCCCGGCCCCCATCAAGAACAGCAAAGGAGCCTGAGATGCCCTGGACCCAAGACCAGATGGCCGCACGTGCGGCGCAAGAACTCGAAGACGGCTTCTACGTCAACCTGGGCATCGGCATCCCGACGCTGGTCGCCAACTTCGTCGGTGACAAGGAAGTCTGGCTGCAGAGCGAGAACGGCATGCTCGGGATCGGGCCGTTCCCGACGGAGGACCAGGTCGACGCCGACCTGATCAACGCCGGCAAGCAGACCGTGACGACCTTGCCCGGCAGCGCCATCTTCGGCAGCCACGACAGCTTCGCGATGATCCGCGGCGGCAAGATCAACCTGTCAATCCTCGGCGCCATGCAGGTGAGCGAGAAGGGCGACCTCGCCAACTGGATGATCCCCGGCAAGATGGTCAAGGGCATGGGTGGCGCGATGGACCTCGTGGCGGGCGTGAAGCGTGTGATCGTGCTGATGGAACACGTGGCCAGGAAGAAGGATGGCACCGAGGATCTCAAGATCCTCGAGAAGTGCACGCTGCCGCTGACGGGCGTGGGGGTTGTGGATCGCATCATCACGGACCTTGCCGTGATGGACGTGGTGCCGCAGGGCCTGAAGGTCGTCGAGTTGGCGCCGGGCGTGAGCTTCGAGACGCTGCAGGCCAAGACCGGAACCAAGCTGATCCGGTGAGGCATCCGGCGCTTGGCGCAAAGGGCAGGGCCGTGTGAACGCGCCCTGCCTTTTTTGTTTGGAGAGCAGGACATGAACGCGACCGAGGAACTGAGCCGGATCTGGCGGCTTGCGGGCTTGCCGCCTGAAGCGTTGGCCTATGCGCGCCTTGATGGCACAGACCCGGTGTTGCCGTCGTCGTTCGCCGTAGGGACTGCAGCGCAGAGCACCATCGCCGCTGCCGCGCTCGCGGCCTGCGAACTGGGTCACGCACGGGGCACGCCGCGGCAGGAGGTCCATGTCGAGATGGTGCACGCGGCGCTCGAATGCACGGGCTGGTTCAGCGTGGATGGAAGGGTGCCGGAGTTGTGGGACGCGTTTTCCGGGTTGTACCGGGCGTCTGACGGTTGGGTGCGCGTCCATGCGAATTTCGCGCACCACCGGGACGGGGCGCTGCCGCTGCTGGGCCTGAATCCGCAGACCGCGCAGCGCGCGGATGCCGAAGCAGCAATGCACTCGTGGAAGGCGGTGGAGTTCGAGTCTGTCGCGGCGGCCAAAGGGCTGGTCGCGACGGCGTTGCGGCATTTCGACGAGTGGGACGTCACGCCGCAGGGCGCCGCCTTGGCGTTGCAGCCGTTGTTCACCTTCGAGCGAATCGGCGATGCACCGGCGCGCGACCTGCCACCGCTTTCTGCAGAGGCGAGGCCTTTGTCGGGCGTGCGTGTGCTGGACCTGACGCGCATCCTCGCCGGCCCTGTGGGCGGTCGCGCGCTCGCGGCATATGGCGCCGACGTGATGCTGATCAATTCACCGAACCTGCCCAACATCGAAGCGATCGCGGACACCAGCCGCGGGAAGCTGTCGGCCCATGTCGATCTGCAAACGGAAGCCGGGCGCAACGCATTGACGGCCTTGCTGCAAGACGCACACGTCATGATCCAGGGTTACCGGCCCGGCGGCATCGCGGCGTTGGGCTTCGGTGCCCATCAGGCGGCGGAGATGCGGCCGGGAATCGTCTATGTCTCACTCTCGGCCTACGGAACGCAAGGCCCTTGGGCGGAGCGCCGCGGCTTCGATTCGCTGGTCCAGTCCGCGATGGGTTTCAACCATGCGGAGGGTGAGGCTGCCGGGGATGGAAAGCCAAGGCCGCTGCCGATGCAGATCCTCGACGAGGCGACGGGCTACCTCATCGCCATGGGCGCGTCTGCAGCGCTGTGGCGTCAGCAGCGCGAGGGCGGCAGCTGGCATGTGCAGGTCTCGCTGGCCCAGACGGGGCATTGGCTTCGCGGATTGGGGCGGGTGGCCGATGGGCTTCGGATCGAAAGGCCTGACAGGTCGCCGTACCTGGAAACGTCGGCGTCGGGGTTTGGGGCGCTGTGTGGGGTGCGCCATAGCGCGCAGCTTCTGCGTACGCCTGCCGTGTGGTCGCGGGCATCGATGCCGCCTGGGAGGCATTTGCCGGTTTGGGCATAGGGGCGAGAACGCTCCGCTACCCCTCAGGCAGCAACAGCGATCGCTGTCCCTCCACCGTCTCCCGCAAGAAATCCCAAGTCGCCTTCATGCGCGCAAGGTGCCGAGTCTCTGCCGGCACCGACATCCAGAACGTCCGCGTGAAGTTGGCCTCGCCCGGCAACACCCGGCGCAACGACTTGTCGCGTTCCGCGATGAACGCCGGCAGCACCGCGATGCCCGCGCCCGCCACCGTGGCCTGGTGCTGCGCCAGGATGCTGGTGCTGCGCAGCGCAAAGGAATCCGGCCGGTACAACTCGTCCAGGTACTGCAGCTCCTTGCTGAACAGCAGGTCGTCCACGTAGCTGATGAAGGTGTGGCCGCGCAAGTCTTCCCGCGTGCGGATTTCGCCGTGCTTTGCCAGATAGGGCTTCGACGCGTACAGGCGCAGGACATAGTCAGTCAACTTGGTCACCACCACCGGACCGCGTGCCGGCCGTTCGAGCGAGATCACGATGTCGGCCTCCCGGCGCGACAGATGCACGAGCCGCGGCATCGCCAGCAGGTCGATCACCAGCTTGGGATGCTGCTGCGCGAACAGCGCGAGCTGCGGCGCCAGCACGATCGTGCCGAAGCCCTCCGTCGCGCCGATGCGCACCAGCCCCGAAAGCCCTTCGTGCGAGGCGGCCGTCGCGCTTTCGACGGTGAGGAAGGCGCTCTCCATCGCCTCCACCTGAGGCTGCAACCGACGCCCCGCCTCCGTCAGCCGGTGCCCGTCGGCCTCGCGCGAGAAGAGGGCCGTGCCCACCTGCTTCTCCAGCGCCTGGATGCGCCGCGCCACCGTCGTGTGGTCGACCGCGAGGCGCCGCGCTGCACCGACCAGCGTGCCTGACCGGGCGAGCTCCAGGAAGAAGCGGAGGTTGTCCCAATCCATGATGTGCAATTATGCAGATCACTGGTGCGTAATTGTCTATTGCCACGGCAAAAGTGCAAAGCTAGCATCCCCCTCCTGCACCCCCCAATCAGGAGACAAAGTACATGGACGCCACCACCACGCCCGCGACGAAAATCGCCACCGTCAAGCTGCTCATCGGCGGCAAGTTCGTCGAATCGAAGACCACCGAGTGGCGCGACATCGTCAATCCGGCCACGCAGGAAGTGCTTGCCAAGGTGCCCTTCGCCACGCAGGCCGAAGTCGATGCGGCCGTGGACTCCGCCAAGGAAGCCTTCAAGACCTGGCGCAAGACCCCCATCGGCGCGCGCGCCCGCATCTTCCTGAAGTACCAGCAACTCATCCGCGAGAACATGGCCGAACTGGCCGCGATCCTCACCGCCGAACAGGGCAAGACCTTGCCCGATGCCGAAGGCGACGTGTTCCGCGGCCTTGAAGTCGTCGAGCACGCAGCGGCGATCGGCAACCTGCAACTCGGCGAACTGGCCAACAACGTCGCCAACGGCGTCGACACATACACGGTGCTGCAACCCCTGGGCGTCTGCGCCGGCATCACGCCCTTCAACTTCCCCGCGATGATCCCGCTGTGGATGTTCCCGATGGCGATCGTCACGGGCAACACCTTCGTGCTCAAGCCCTCCGAGCAGGATCCGATGGTCACCATGCGGCTGTGCGAACTCGCGCTTGATGCCGGCATCCCGGCTGGCGTGCTCAACGTCGTGCACGGCGGCGAGGCAGTGGTCAACGCAATCTGCGATCACAAGGACATCAAGGCGATCTCCTTCGTCGGGTCGACCAAGGTCGGGACGCACGTCTACAACCGCGCCACGCTCGCCGGCAAGCGCGTGCAATGCATGATGGGCGCGAAGAACCACGCCATCGTGATGCCCGACGCCAACAAGGAGCAGACGCTCAACGCGCTGGCCGGCGCGAGCTTCGGTGCCGCGGGGCAGCGCTGCATGGCCGTGTCGGTCGCGGTGCTGGTGGGCGATGCGCAGAAGTGGGTGCCCGATCTGGTCGAGAAGGCCAAGACGCTGAAGGTCGGCGCCGGCACCGAGAAAGGCGTGGACGTCGGGCCGCTGGTGTCCTGCGCGGCGTACGAGCGCGTCACCGGCCTCATCGAACGCGGCGTGGCCGATGGCGCAACGCTGGCGCTCGACGGACGCAAGCCCACGGTGCCCGGGTACGAGAAGGGCAACTTCGTCGGCCCGACGGTGTTCGCCGACGTCAAGCCCGGCATGAGCATCTACGACCAGGAAATCTTCGGCCCCGTGCTGTGCCTGGCCAACGCAGCGGACATCGACGAGGCCATCGAGCTCATCAACGCCAATCCGAACGGCAACGGCACCGCGATCTTCACGCAGTCGGGTGCGGCGGCGCGGCGCTTCCAGGAAGACATCGACGTGGGGCAGGTCGGCATCAATGTGCCGATCCCGGTGCCGGTGCCGATGTTCTCCTTCACGGGTTCGCGCGCTTCGAAGCTCGGGGACCTCGGGCCGTACGGCAAGCAGGTCATCATGTTCTACACGCAGACGAAGACGGTGACGGAGCGCTGGTTCGACGACAGCACCGTTTCGCATGGTGTCAACACCACCATCAGCCTGAAGTAGTCTCGGGCGCATGGACTTCGAACTCTCCGAGGAGCAGCGGGCCTTTGCACACACGGCGCGCGAATTCGCACAGGCCGAATTCGCGCCGCATGCCGCCCAGTGGGACGCGGAAGCGATCTTCCCGAAGGAAGCGATTGCCAAGGCCGGCGAGCTCGGTTTCTGCGGGCTCTACGCGCCCGAAAGCATTGACGGCCTGGCTCTGCCTCGACTCGATGCGACGCTGGTCTTCGAGGAAATGGCCGCGGTCGACCCTTCGACGACGGCCTTCATCACGATCCACAACATGGCCACCTGGATGCTCGGCAGCTGGGGCGGTCCTGCGGTGCGAGAGCGGTGGGGGGCGGAACTGACCAGCGGCCGCAAGCTGGCCTCGTACTGCCTCACCGAGCCCGGTGCCGGGTCGGATGCCGGCTCGCTCAAGACGCGCGCCGAGTTGCGAGGCAACGAATACGTCATCAACGGTGGAAAGGCCTTCATCTCGGGCGCCGGCTCGACCGACGCGCTGGTGCTCATGGCGCGTACCGGTGGCGGCGGCGCGAACGGCATCTCCGCCTTCGCGGTGCCGGCCGATGCGCCGGGCATCAGCTACGGCAAGAAGGAACACAAGATGGGCTGGAACAGCCAGCCCACGCGCACCATCAATTTCGACAACGTCCGCGTGCCGGCCGAAAACCTGCTCGGCAGCGAGGGCGAGGGCTTCCGTATCGCGATGAAGGGGCTCGACGGCGGACGCATCAACATTGCGACTTGTTCGGTGGGTGCCGCGCAGGGGGCGCTCGATGCGGCTCGCAGGTATCTGCACGAGCGCCAGCAATTCGGCAAGCCCCTTGCGAGCTTCCAGGCGCTGCAGTTCAAGCTCGCCGACATGGCGACTGAACTTGTGGCTGCGCGCCAGATGGTGCGTCTCGCCGCGAGCAAGCTCGACGCGGGCCATGCCGATGCCAGCACCTACTGCGCGATGGCCAAGCGCTTCGCCACCGACGCCGGTTTCAACGTGTGCAACGACGCGCTGCAACTGCACGGCGGCTATGGCTACCTGAGCGAATTCCCGCTGGAGCGGCTGGTGCGCGACGCGCGCGTGCACCAGATCCTCGAAGGCACCAACGAAATCATGCGCGTCATCGTCGCTCGCAAGCTTCTCGAGGGCGACAGCGACATCCGATGAATCTCTTAAGCGAACATGACTGAACCCGTCGTCCTCTTCAAGGAAATCAAGGCATCCAACGGCAAGCGCTTCGGCGTCGCCACTCTCAACGCACCTGCTTCGCTCAATGCGCTGTCGGTGGACATGGTGCGTCTGCTCATTCCCCAACTGCGCGAATGGGCTCGGGACGACGGCATCGTCGGCGTGCTGCTGGACGCCAGCGGCGAGAAAGCCTTCTGCGCAGGCGGCGACCTGCGTCAGCTCTACCAGACGCTGCTTGAATGCGGGCCTGCGCGCAACACCTACGCCGAGAGCTTCTTCAGCGAGGAGTACGAACTCGACCACCTGATCCACACCTTTGCGAAGCCATTCCTGTGCTGGGGCCACGGCATCGTGATGGGCGGCGGCGTGGGTCTCATGGCGGGCGCGTCGCACCGCGTCGTCACCTTGCAGAGCCGCATTGCGATGCCCGAGATCAGCATCGGCCTCTACCCCGATGTCGGCGGCAGCTGGTTCCTTCGCCGCACGCCAGGCCGGATCGGGCTGTTCCTCGCGCTGACTGCGGCGCCGCTCAATGCGGCGGATGCGATCTTCTGCGGCCTGGCCGACATCGTGGTGCCGCAGGAGCGCAAGGCACAGTTGCTGGAAGCCATCTCGACCCACGCGTGGACGGGCGAGGCCAAGGCCGATCGTGCCTCGCTGTCGCGCCTTCTCGCGCAGGCCGGCGAAGGCGCGGAGAAGCAGCCATCCAAGGTGCGCGAGCATTTCGACGCCATCAATCAACTCATGGCTGGCGACGACCTGCTCGATATCGCGAAGCGCCTGCGCGAGCTGTCATCCGATGACCCCTGGCTGCAGTCGGCCGCCAAGACTTTCGCCAAGGGGGCGCCCAGTTCGGCCGCCTTGTCCTTCGAACTCTGGCAGCGCGTGCCGCGCATGTCGCTGGCGGAGGTGTTCCGGCTGGAATACTGGGCTTCGCTCGGTTTCTGCGCCCACAAGGACTTCGCGGAGGGCATTCGCGCGGTGCTGATCGACAAGGACCGCAATCCGCGCTGGAGCCCGGCGACGCTCGAAGAGATCACGCCCGAATTCGTCGAAGACCACTTGCGTGTGCGCACCGAAGGCCCGCATCCGCTCGCCGCGCTCGTCTGAGCCCGACCTCACAGAACCAACGGAGACACATCACATGAAGATCGCATTCATCGGCCTGGGCAACATGGGCGGCCCGATGGCATTGAACCTGCACAAGGCCGGACATGCGGTCAGTGCCTTCGACCTGTCGACTGACGCTTGCAAGAAGCTTGGCGCCGAGGGCGTGTCCATCGCCAAGTCCGCTGCTGAAACGCTGGCCGGCGCCGAAGTGGTGATCAGCATGCTGCCGGCGAGCCAGCACGTCGAGGCGCTCTATCTCGGCAGCGACGGCAAGCCCGGGCTGCTTGAACACATTCCCGTGGGCACGCTGGTGATCGACAGCAGCACCATTGCCGCCGCGACCTCGCGCAAGGTGGCCGAGGCAGGTGGGAAGCGCGGCGTGGCCGTGATCGATGCGCCCGTGTCGGGTGGCACGGGCGGTGCCATCGCCGGCACGTTGACCTTCATGGTCGGCGGCTCGGAAGCCGACCTCGAACGGGCGCGGCCCGTGCTCGAGAAGATGGGAGCCAACATCTTCCACGCCGGCGGCGCCGGCGCGGGCCAGACCGCGAAGATCTGCAACAACATGCTGCTGGGCATCCTCATGATCGGCACGTCCGAAGCGATCGCGCTCGGTGTTGCCAACGGGCTCGATCCGAAGGTGCTGTCCGAGATCATGCGACGGAGCTCGGGCGGCAACTGGGCCCTTGAAAAGTACAACCCGCTCCCCGGCGTGATGGAGACCGCACCAGCCTCCAAGGGCTATGCGGGCGGCTTCGGCACCGACCTGATGCTCAAGGATCTCGGCCTTGCGCAGGAGAACGCTGCCGCAGTGCGCGCCGCCACGCCGCTAGGCGGACTGGCGCGCAATCTCTATGCGGCGCACAGCCTGGCCGGGCATGGCGCTCTCGATTTCTCGAGCGTCATCAAGCTGGTGCAGTCCAAGCCCGCCTGAAGCGCGAAGAGACATCAGGGTCGGGCTTCGCGCCCCGTGACGACGATGCGAGGCGTCATCGCGCGCGTCGCGAATTGAACACGGCGGCAAGCAAGGTCTGCCAATCGGTGCCTTCGGGCCAGCGAGACAGCACCGGATTCAAACGACCGTCGATCAACAGCATGGCGAAGCCGTGCACCAGCGACCACGCCGCGACCATGGTTGCGCTTTGATCGGGAGTGACGGGTGCCCCTGTTTCCTGCGCCAGCCCAAGGCGCTCCGCAGCGGCGCCGGCCAGCGCCTGACGGGCCAACTCGATCGCCTCCCGCAAGGCGGGCCGTTCCATGTCGAGCCGCTCGCCGCGAAACATCAGCAGGAACATCGCGGGGTGCTCGCGCGCGAAGGCGACATAGGCGTGGCCGATGGCTTCGAAGCGCGCAGGTGAAGAGGCAGCATGGTCAGCGGCCGCAACCCGCAGCGCATCGGCGAACTGGCGGAAGCCCACCGCCGCCAATTCGCTCAGCAGGCCGGTCAGGTCACCGAAGTGATTCTTCGGGGCCGCGTGCGAGACGCCCGCCGCTCGTGCGGCGGCGCGCAAGGTCAGGCCCTCGAGGCCCTGACTCTCGAGGAGATCCTGTGCCGCTGCAAGCAAGGCAGCATGCAGCGCCCCGTGGTGATAGGGCGCAGCGGGGGCTTTGCGCCGCGTGCGTGGGGCAGGTGTGCTTTCGCGCTGGATCTTCTTGGGCGGAACTGGCATGGCGAGCGGAAGCGGGTGGCGGCGCGCATTGATATTGACGCCGTCAATTTTACTTGACTTTGCTTCGCGACCGTTTTCCAATCTGGGTATTGACAGCGTCAATATCAACTTCGAGGAATTCGCCATGACCCAGGAAGCACCCCCTCGGCGCGTGAACGGCGCTCCGATCACCTTCGAGGCTGAAGCCGCCTTCTTGCCGATCGTGGGCGAACTGCCTGCCGGCCTGAACGGCACGCTGTATCGCAACGGCCCGAATCCACAGTTCCCGAGTGCCGACGCGCACCTGTTTGGCGGCGACGGCATGTTGCACGCATTCGAGCTGGCCAATGGCCGCGCGAGCTACCGCAATCGCTGGGTCCGGACCGCCCACTGGAAGGCCGAGCACGAGGCCGGTCGCCGTCTGTTCGACGGCTTCGGTCGGCCCAAGGAGGGCGATGGCGCCGCTGCCGACGTTGCGGATGAGGGGGTCGCCAACACCCACGTCGCATGGCATGCAGGCCGGCTGCTCGCATTGGAGGAAGCGCATCTGCCGATCGAGATCGATCCAGTCACGCTTGCCACGCGCGGGCCCTTCGACTTCGGCGGTGCCTTGAACGGCCCCTTCACCGCGCATCCCAAGACCGATCCGTTGACCGGCGAGATGCTCTTTTTCGGCTACGGCACCACTGGGCCGTTGTCCAGCGGCATGACCTATGGCGCGATCGACAAGTCAGGCCGCGTGACGCGATTCGATCGCTTCGAGGCGCCCTACGCGAGCATGGTGCACGACTTCGCCGTGACCGAGAGGCATGTGCTGTTTCCCGTGCTGCCGCTGTCGGCCAGCATGCCCCGCGCGCAGCGAGGGCTGCCACCCTTCGCGTGGGAGCCGGAACTCGGCGCCCGGGTCGGCGTGATGCCGCGCGACGGCCGCGTCGAGGACATCCGCTGGTTCGAAGGCGATGCAGGCTATGTCTTCCATGTGATGAATGCATGGGAGGAGCGGGACGAGTGCGGCGGTCTGCGCATCGTGGCCGACGTGATGCGCTATGACGAGCCGCCGCTGTTCCCGTATCCCGATGGACGGCCGACCGATCCGCTGCGCAGCGTGGCGCGCCTGTGCCGTTGGACTTTCGATCTCGCGGCACCCGGCAACCGCTTCGAGCAGCAACCGCTGGACGACCTCCCCGGCGAGTTTCCGCGCATCGACGAGCGCCGCGCTGGATTGCCGTACCGACATGGCTGGTATGCCTGCCAGCGCGAAGCTCGCCACGGCGCGGGCAACGAAGGCCTGGCGCACTACGACGCCGTGACGGGCCATCGCACGCTGCATTACCTGCCGCCGGGCGATCGCGTGTCCGAGCCTGTATTCGTCCCGCGTGCGCCGGATGCGCAGGAGGGCGAGGGCTGGCTGCTGGCGACCGTCTACCGCGCAGCCGAATGCCGCAGCGATCTGGCGGTGTTCGATGCGCAGTCCCTGGCCGGTGGCCCGATCGCCGCCGTTCAGCTTTCACACCGGGTGCCATCCGGCTTTCATGGGAGTTGGTTGCCGGCCCGTGGTTGATGCCGCCTGCAGCGGCTGTTCAGAAGCCCAGTGTCGGATTGCGCCGGGCCTCGTCTCGTCGGCGCTCCTCGCGCACAAGGTCGCAGCGCGGGTGCCGGGTGTATTCCGGCTTGTCGCAATGAGCGGCTTCGCAACGGGCGGCGAAGATGAAATTGAGCGTCTCGCAGCCGCTCCTGGGATCGAGCGCGACCGCGCGAGGAGGGGGGGCTGCGCGCGGCGGCTGCCTGCGCTCGGGCGGAGGGGAGGGTGCGAAGGTGACGGGCGGCTGCACCGGCGCCGTGGCCGGACCCGAGGAAACTTCGACCTCTCCTGCGCCCAGTGAGTTGCCGAGCGGCACCGGCTCCGCGGGCCTTGGGGATTCCGGCGGTTTCGATTTCGGAGCCGCCGTGACGGTCGCCACTGGCGGGCTGGATGGGGCAGCAGGCGCTGCAGGGAGCACCTTCGCCGTTTCCGGGGGGCGCAGGGGAATCTTGCGCGTCACGTAGGCAAACCAGCCGAAGAAGCCCAGCGCAGCGGCGATGACGAGCAGGCCAATGCGAATCCAGAACCTGCGCATTTCAGCAGAGATCGTCACGTGGCCCGGCTCGTCCGTTGCGCGGGACGCGAAGGGCGACGCGACGCCCGACATCGGCTTCATCGCATCCAGCAGCGAAGGTCCGGTCGCCGCGAAGGCGGGCAACTTGCGCGCGCAGCCATGACAGAACATCGCGGCGTCGCGGTTCTCGGTATTGCAGACAGCGCAAATCACCGGCATTCGTTGCTCTCCAGAGGCGTGAAAACGCAATCTTTCGAATATGCGCATTGCGGCGGCGAGATGTCTGCCAGCGGGCGCCTACTTTTTGCCAGTGGCGACGGTCAACTTGCCGACTCCGCGTCTTCGGTCGGACGTTCCTGCACATCGGGATCGGTTCGAAGCGTCCTTGATCGAGTGAATTTTCAAGGCGCGATCGACTTTGCAGAGGCCGAAAAAAATCAATGCCGACGACAACTGAAGTGTCGCCAGGACCCTTTTCCGAGCTGAACTCGGCTGACCGATATCCCGCCGAAAGTTCCCAAGAAATTTCTCCAAATATCGAAGTCTTCTCTTGTTTTCGGGAGATCGGACTTTTCTTATTTTTAGCTTGTGCGCCGCTCCATAAAGTGGCCGGCGCCCGTAGTGGGTAGGCGTGCCGAGTTCGCCAAGCGTCCTGGCTGGTACGTCACTGCAATGCCATCAGAGCGGGGCCGGTTGGCCGGCATGGCGAGTTTCTTCGGTCGATGCCGTGTACGCCCTCAGCGTTGCAGCCTGCGGATGCGGATGCATTCCGGCAAATCATCTTGAGTTTTCGCCGGGTTGCGGGATTCATTTCCTGGAAGCCGTCCGGTGTCATCGTTGTTTTTGAATTAACAGGGGAGTTTTGTGGCTAGAAAAAAGACAGCATTCGTCGTCAACGAGAACGGCAAAGCGGGCGACGCAATCGCTCTGGACCCGGATAGCTCCGGACCTGGCTGCAGCGCAGCCCGTGTACGCAACTCTTCCGGCGTCATGGGAAAGCAGAGGGGGCCAGCTCGACGGGTGCGTAGACTCGCACGCCTACGCACATTCTCCGAATCCGGACCCCGTCATGAATCGATCGTTCCCCTCCGTCCTGTCGGCGGTGCTCGCCCTTGCGTTGGCCCAGCCATCGCTCGCCGACACGCTCAAGAAGCCTGAACTCGACAAGCTGGCCGCGATCCAGCAGGCCACGCCTTCATCCAGCTTCAGGGCATTCCTCGCGCAAGCCGCAAAGGCGGACCCGAGGCTCAAGGCCAGCATCGCCGCGTACCAGAAGAAGGCGCCGCTCGCAGGCGACGACCTGACCAACATCGGCCGGCTGCTCGGCCTCTACAACCGCCTGCACGACCAGAAGGCGGTGATTTCTTCCATCGAGGCCATGGTGGCGCTGCCGACGGTGCGCGAGGAGAAGGTGCCGCCGCACGAGAGCAAGCCCATCGTCGAGTTCGGCCAGCTCATCGAGAAGATGGCCGGGGACTTCGGCCTGCAGTACCGCAACGTCGACAACCGGATCTTCGAGGTCAAGCTGCCGGGTCGCGGCCAGGAGGAGTTCGGCATCCTGACCCATGCCGACGTCGTGCCCGTCATTGCGGACGAATGGGTGCTCGACGATGGCACACGGCTCGACCCCTTCAAGATGACCCGCGTGGGCGACTATCTCTACGGCCGCGGCACCATCGACGACAAGGGCTCCATCGCAGCAGTGATGTACGCGATGAAGGCCGTGAAGGAAAGCGGCCTGCCGCTCGACCGCACCATCCGCCTCATGATCGAGACCACCGAGGAAACGGGCGGCGATGGCATGAAGTACTACCGGGCAAAGACGCCATTGCCCGACTACAACATCGTGCTCGACAGCAAGTACCCGGCTGTCGTCGCGGAAAAGGGCTCGGGCGCGTTGAAGGTCTTCTTCCCGGTCGACGAAGCCGATGGCAGCAATGCCGCTCGCACCTTCGTTACCGCCATGACCGGCTCGGCCGCGGCCAACGCCGTCCCGCAGACGGCCACGGCCACGCTGAGAGGCGGTGACCTGACACAGGTCGCCGCTCGGCTGGAGTTCGCAAAGATGCCTTTCGTCCAGAAGTACGAAGGCCAAGGCGGCAAGTTCGGCATCGACATCCTCAAGCAACCCGACAGCGTGGAAGTGAAGGTCACAGGCGTGTCAGCGCATGGTTCGCGGCCGGAGGAGGGCGTCAACCCCCTGCCGCGTCTCGCGCTCTTCCTTCAGGAGTCCGCCATGGTGACGGGCGGCAATCAGTACACCAAGGCCATCAAGTATCTGAACGATCTCTACGGCACCGGCTACCTCGGCGAAAAGATGGGCGTGGGCTACGGCGACGCTTTCATGGGACCGCTGACGATGTCGCCCAACCTCATTCGCGAGAAGGATGGCAGGCTCGAGGTCACCGCGAATGTGCGCATGCCCCGTGGCAACACGCCGGAGAAGCTGACGCAGGCCATCAACGAGAAGATCAATGCCTGGGCCGCTGCGAACCAGGCCAAGGTCGAGATCGACTACCAGCAGGGCGACTGGATGGCGCGCGATCCCAAAGGCGCTTGGCTGTCGACCCTGCTCAACATCTTCGGCGACACCACCGGCCTCGAGGCCCAGCCCGTACCGACCGCCGGCAGCACCACCGCCAAGCTGATGCCGAACGCCATCAACTTCGGGCCGGCCATGCCCGGCAAGAAGTACACGGCGCACAACGCCAAGGAATTCAAGGAGATCGCCGACCTCGACGCGGACATGCAGATGTTCACCGAGATGCTGGTGCGCATCGGCAATCTGAAGAAGATGCAATAGACGGGGTCAGGCCGATTTGCCGCGGGCGGCTTTTTTCTCGACGCGCGGTGCGTTCGCGCCGCCCGAGCCACCGCCGCTGTGCAACTGGTTGAGCCCCAGCAAGGCATCGACATACGACATGAACCGGCTGAGGTATTCAGGCGAAACGTCGCGCATCAGCCGGAGCGATCGATGCACGAGATGGTGCGAGTTGAGGGGGCCGGCATTCTGCGGCACCGTCGCCTCCGACTGCGTCAGCCTTCGATCGGCGCTGAGCCGCGACCAGGTGCTTCTGAACTGCGTGAGCGTCTTCAGTTCATCCCTGGCGCCCGGCGCGTCGCCCAAGGGTGACGCATGCTGGCCCATTTGATCGACGAGCGCTCCGAGCGCGCCGCGATGGCGCGGCACCTTTCCGCTGTGCTTCATGATGCTGCCGTCGGCACACGGGGTCTTCTCCAGATCCTCGGCATACGCTGCGAGCAACTGGGCGACCCTGTCGTCGAGGATGCGCCGCGCGTCACCACCGTAAGTGGCCGACCGCTTGGCCAATGCCTCGATGAAGCGAAAGCGGACAGGGTCGAGGCGATGGTCGCCACGGCGGCGCCGCGACTCGATCATCGCGACGGTGTCGATGGCTTCCTCGCTACTCACGGGACTTCAGGTTGGTGTTGGAAGGCCTCGGCGTGGGTGCCATTTCGACTCGCCGATTCTTCGACCGACCTTCGGCATCGGCATTCGACGCCACCGCCTGCTCCGAACCGAAGGCCGCGGCAAAGACCGATGATGATGGGATGCCTTCCTCGATCAGCGACCGCGTTACCGTCAAGGCACGCTGAGCGGACAGCTCCCAGTTGTCGGCGAACTGGCGGTTGCCTCCGCGCACTTGCCGGTCGTCGGTAAACCCGCTCACCATCAGGATCTCGTCGCGGGCCTGGAGATACGCGCCCAGCGGGGCGGTCAGGGTCTTCAGCAGTTGACGCCCTTCGGGCTGCAGTTCTGCGGAGTTGACCGCGAACAGCACGCTGCCGCTGATGCCGATGCGCCCGTTGTTCAGCGTCACACGGCCCGCCGCCAAAGGACCGGCCAGTGCCTTCTCAAGCGTCTGCAGGCGCAGCGCCGCCTCTCGCCGCTGCTTGACCTCCGCCTCCAGTTGGGTCGAGAGATCGAGCTGCATGCCGACCACGCACACCAGGATCAGTACGAAGGCCCCCAGCAGCCCCGACATCAGGTCGCCAAACACGGCCCATACGGGAACCGTCGGCTCCACGCCGGCGTCGAGTTCCTCCGTCATCACGCTTCGCTGCCCGCCGTTGCACGGTTGTTGGCGAGCTGCTGAAGGTCGTCGACGATCTGCTTCTGCGACATGATGCTCAGGTCGATGACTTCCCGTGCCTGGGCCACGTAGTAATCCAGTTGCTCGTCGCTGCGTGTGATGGACTTGCTGAGCGCCCCTTCGATGCGCTGCAGGTGCGCCACCAGCTTGTCGTTCGAATCGCTGAACAACTGCACGCCGAATCCAAAGGCCTCGCCCAGGCTCGCCACCTCGACGGCGCTGCCGGTGATCTGTGCGGCGACCTCGGCCATCTTCTCGGTTTCCGCCTCGACCTTGTCGTTGAAGCGCGTCCCGACGCGATCCATCAAGTCGGCCGACGCGGCGACGAGCGCATCGATGGCCGAGCGTTGCTCGGTGGAGGCATGGTTCACGGCGCTGAGCAGGGTCTCCAGCGTTTCGAGAATTCGGCTGCGCTCCTCCAGCATCGCGTTGTCGCGCGCCATGCTGTCGGACAGCTTCTGGCGCAACTCGGAGATGACTTCGGCCGCGGCGCGAGGCGCTTCCGAGGCGGCTTGCATGAGCTGCGCGATCTCGGCGATCGTGTTTTTCGCATGCGCTTCGGATTGCGTGGAAATATCGCGGGCGGTCTCGGCCAGCGTCCTGCAGATATCCTGCTGCTGGCCTTCGGTGCGCGCGCCCGCCTGCTGCCATTCTTGCTGGAGCGATGCGGCCATGGTTTCGAGCGCCCGGGTCCAGGCGCCGAGCCGTTGCTCGTCGCGCGACGCCATCTCTGTCTGCAGGCTTGCGTGCGCTTCGTCGACCGTGCGCAGAAGCGAACTCGAATGCTGCTCGAAGGTTGCCGCAGCCGCTGCCAAGGCGACCTGGGTGCCCTTCGACAGGTTTTCGCTCACGCGCTCCTGCTGCGCCAGTGCATGGCCCCAGGTGTCCGATACCTTGCCTACCGCGGTTTCCAGTCGGGCGGAGACGCCGTCCACCAGCGATGCCGAGCGCTGCTCGAAAGTCTGGGCGAACTGGTCGAGCGAGGTGCGCAGGTCCCTGGAGAGCGCTTCGCTCGCGCTCTGGTGCCCGGCGAGCGCCGTCTTCCAGAGATCCGCGATCCCGGACGTGCTGGCCTCGAAGCGGCCCGTAAGCCCATCGAGTTGCCGTTGCACGCTGTGCTCGACAGTATGGTGCAGGGAGCTGGCCTCGCGCGCGATGCTGGCCATCGTGGCTTCGACGACCGGCTGGATCGTCGCGCTCGCGGCACGGGCGCTTTCGGTGAGGCTTTCCTTCAGCGAGCGGTCGACGGAGGAGGCGAGGGTGGCATAAGCAGCCTCGGCCTTGCCGTGGAAAGTGTCCTGGTTGGCGATCAGGCGTTCGTTCAACGCCTGGCTCTGGCGCTCCATCGTCGCCATCATGGCCTGTAGCCGGTCGACGAGTGCAGGCATCAACTGGCCCTGTTGCTGCAGCAGCTTGAAGGACTCCTCGCGCTGGTAGGCCTGCGAGAAGACACGCAAGGTGGTCGCGATACGCGTATCGAGCAATTGCGCGGTCTGGATCCGGTCGCGCCGGCACAGGGCCGAGACCAGGCCCAGCATCGCCGACGCGGCCACGCCGGCCAACGAGGTGCCGAATGCCACGCCCAAGCCCTTGACGGGAGCCGCCAGGGAGGCGCGCATGCCTTGCAGATCCGATGCGTTTTCGAGTGCCGTCCCGGTGCCGTTCAGCGTGACGACCATGCCGAGGAAGGTGCCCAGCATCCCGAGCAGCACCAGCAGCCCCGCGAGATAAGGTGTGAGGGCCGGACCGGGAAGTCCGACGCGCTCGCCTTCGACGCGAAGCCGCACGGCGTTTCGCAAGGAGGGATGCAAACTGTCGAGCCATGGGCCCAGGCTCGTTGGGGAAACAGTCAAGTCCGCGACGGCATTCGTCAGGCCGGAGGTGGCCTGGTGGAAGCGATGCAACTCCAGCGCGCCCATCAGGTAGAACGCGCCGATCAACACCGTGATCGCCAAAGCCAGCGGGTTCGTGCCGATGTACCCGACGCCGACCCAGCAGACGGCGGCCAGGCCGACGAAGAAGGCGGTGAAGTGAAGAAGTCTTGTCATGAAGGCCTGGTTAACTCACGCGAAGGGCTTCGAGCAGCCCTTCGACCGGTTGAAATCGAATATCCAATTCGGCGAGCAATACGCCTTGCATGTCCTTGCGGAACACGTCCAGCCACGCTTCCTGCTGGACGCCGCCGACGATCCCGGCGGTCGCCTCTGCCGCGGCCTGCGCCGTCTCGTCGGCCTTGCGCAAGCGCTTGAAGTGCTTTTCGAGCAGCGAAGGCAAGGTCGATAGCAAGCGGTGCTCGTGCACACCCAGCGCCTGCTCCATGACGGCATCCACGGCAGCCAGACGGGCCATGGCGGGCGATCCGGCCGCCAGCCTGGCCCGCAGCCGCTCGCGCAGGGGACCAACGCTCGCCTCCATCGCCTGTTGCCGGGAGATGTAGCGCTGGCGGTACGGCGAGAACTCCGCCGCCGCGTCCATCGGAGCGCCGATGGCGTGCACCAGCGTGGCCCGCGCGCGGGCGCATTCGCCTTCTTCGGCGCCAAGGGGAACTCGTGCGCCGGAAGTCGCCGTCGCGGGACTGCCATCCAACGCCCCGGCCAGGGAGATGGCGTCGGTCCAGCTGACCCACTGACTCAATCGATCCGCGAAAGCCTGTTTGGATTCGGGGACGCCGATGTCGGTCAGCCGAGCGAGCAAGCGAATGAGCGCCGAGCCGGTGAAACCTGTGCGCCGTGACACTTGCACCATGCTGCCAAATTGGAGAAACCCGGCAGTCTACACTGCCCGGCCCGCCGCCCGACTTGTTACCGTCTGCAGATGCCGAGCACCAGCTCCTGCTCAGTGCAGGCGCGCGCGGGTGCCTGCGCCTTGGTCGGGGTCGGCGTGCCGTAGCCGCTCTGGCCGGCAATGCAGGCGCGCAGGCGCTTTTCCATGGGGCCGTAGTAGCGCCAGCCCTGGCTGAGGGCGGGCAGTTCGAGGCGCACCTGCTTCCACTTGGGATGTCCGTTGGCCTGGAGCTTGTCGAAGTTGGTGCAAAGCGACTCGGCAAAGCGGGCAAGATTCCCGACGGTCGACTGCAGGCCATAGTCATAGGTGACCAGGTAGGCCTTGACGGTGAGAGTGGGGGTGTCGGCCGTAAGCCACGAGGGGTAGCTCGAGACACGGATCGCCGCGGGAAAGTAGGTCTTCTTCGCACGCGCGGTCTCGGGCACCGATTCGTCCAGCTTCAGGATCTTGATGAACTTGCGCGCCTCGGGCTTCATGTCCGAGAACAGCTTCGCCGGCTGCCCGGCCACGATGATGGCGACGTCGATCGTCTTGTCGACGGTGAGCTTGACCAGTGCATCCTCGTTGCTCAGGTACTGGGCGTTCGCTGCCGATATGGGCTCCTCGAACATCAACTGGTAGAGCGTTCTCGCCGTGAGCGCCGTGCCGCTGCCCAACGGGCCGACGCTGATCTTCTTGTTCTTGATCTCGTGGATCGAGTTCAGTGGCGAGTCGGCGCGGGCGACAAAGTAGATCTCCTCGTCATAGAGCGGCATGATGAGGCGCAAGGGTCGAATGATGTTGCCGGCATCGGCGTTGCCCGCCTTCGCTTCGTCCAGGAATGCCTGGTACACGTCGGACTGCACCAGGGCCAGTTTCACCCCCGGTTCGAAGCGCATGCGCTGGACGTTCTCTGCCGAGCCTTTCGACTCCAGGACTTCCAGGTCAATGCCCGCAGGGTCGGCGACCCACTTGGCGAGGTCGTTTCCGATCTGGATATAGGTGCCGGTTTTCGACGCGGTGACGATCTTGTACTCCGCCCTCGGCGCAGCGGCCGCAGAGGACAGGAAGACCATCCACATCAGCCCGGTCAGTATGGTTGTGATTCGCATGCTGGCTCCATCGAAGGTTGGTAAGCACGCCGGACGACGCCCGGCTTCCGTGATTGCTGCTCGCTGTCTCCCGCTTCCGAATATCGCTTCTGGTTCTGATCACTTCTGGCACAAGGCCAGCGCCGCAAGCGCTTCATTGCACTCCTTTTCCTTCGGCTCCGCTACGCCAATTGCGGGTGCAGTGACGGCGGGCTTCGGCGCTTCCGCGGCCGCAGGGGCAGCAGGAGAACTCGATTCCGCCAGTCCGATCGCATTGGACGCCTTGACTGCGGCGTTTCGAAGCTGGTCGCGGCGGTCGGCTTGTGTCTGCACCCGCTGATCGAAGGTCTCCCGAAGCTCCAGCACGCCGGGGTCATCCGCATGGTCCACGTCCAAGGCATCGAGCACGCGCTCCGCTGCAGCCAGGTCGCCGCGGCTCAAGGCGCTCTGCACCCGTGCGATGTTCGCCTTGAACTCACGCTGCCTGCCGGCGTCGCTTTCCTTGTCGAGATAGAAGTGATCGAACATCAGCGCGAGCACGAGAACCGCCAAGGTCGCCGCGATCGCGATCACGAGGCGGATCGACACGACGGAGTTGCTGGCCCACTGCCTGGGCCCGCGCCCTCCCACCACGTCCTGCTGCCAGACGACGCCGGGCCGGACCATCCCGATCTCGGGGTTCATCTCGTCATTGGTTGCGCGGGTCACGATGAGGCTGCCCACGCTTTCTTCCTCTGGCTGCACGGTGTCCGCGAAGTCCACCTCGATGGGCGCCAGAGCCTTGCCCCTGGCCGATTTGGCTCCAGCAGTTGAGGTCGTGACGGTTTGATCGGTGCCGCAGAACCGGCAATAACGGTCCCCTTCCTGCAACTGCGCAGCACAATGCCTGCAGGACACCGGGGAAGACGAGTGCTGATCGGCCAGGTTCTCCATGACTCGGAACAGGTTGACGCTCGCTGCGGAGAATGCCAGTCTCATTCCGGACCTGTGTGGCGTCAATCGGCCATCCGCCCGAGCCTTGGCCAAACTTACCTTTTCGGCTATTTTTTCTTCGGGAAATTCCCTGCAAAAATCCGTCCTTCTCGCGACGCAAGTGTTGCGAGGATGCAAAAGTACATCGTGCTCGCGGGCTACCATGGCTCATGGACTGCACGACCCGTCTCGAGGCCGAACTGGACCTCTATTTCGCTTGGCTCGCCCAGTTCGAAGCCAGTATTCCCCGCGCGCACAACATCGTCTCGAACTGGTACACGAGCACGGTGCTCCAGGCCTACACGCGCTACTCGTGGTTCAAGCCCTCCACGCCGGGAGAGCCCGCCCTGTGCCTGGCCAACGTCACAGTGGCCGACAGCGCCAGGGGCCAAGGCTACTTCGCGAGGTTCGTCGAGCGCTTCACCCATGGAGGTGATGGCTTGCAGGCGCGAGTGCTGTATCTGGAGAACATCGCGAGCCCCCGGTTCGAGAGCAGGCTCCTGCGGATGGGATTCCAGCGCTGCAGCTACGGGACAGGCGAGTTCTCGGCCTACTACCTGGTGCGGTAGCGCACGGCGAGGCACCGGCTTCGCTCAGATTTCCCTGTCCAGCCCCTGTGCGCGCAGGACGGCCTTCAGGCGTCGCACTTCATGCTCCAGATCGAGGATCAGCGCGGCGGCCTCGAGGCCGACGCCGAAGTCGCGCTCCAGCCGCCGCGCATCGAGCGCGCATTGCAGGTCGCTGCTGTGAAAGCGCCAGTCGTCGGGCCGCTCGGCCTGCGTACGCGACTCGATGATGCCGATCTCGACCAACTGCACCACCCATTCGATCTCCGCCCCGCAGGCATGGGCGAGTTCGCGGGCGGCGAGCGGGTGCGAGGCGCTCAAGGTGGTGCTCGTGACGGAAACAGTAGCCATGGTCATCACACTCCAAGGTGGCGGCGTGGATTGAAGGGCGCCGCCTGGGCGAGTTGTTCGTACGCCTTGCGCACGGCCTCGGTGTCGGCGGGTGGCAGTGCGATTTCCAGCAGCAGATAGAGGTGGCCCGGCGGCTTGCCCGGCAATCCACGCTCCTTGAGTCGCAGCTTGAGCCCATTGCGCGCATTGGGCGGCACCGTGACCTCGACCACACCGCCGCCAGGCGTCGGCACTTGCACCTGGGCGCCCAGCGCGCCTTCGGTCGGCGTGATCGGCAGCGTCATGTAGAGGTCGCGATCCTCGACGCGGTACAGCTTGTGCGGCGCGATGCGCACTTCGAGGTAGAGGTCGCCAGCGGGCTCGCCGCCGTGGCCCGGCATGCCTTGCCCGGCGAGGCGGATGTATTGGCCTGGATGCACTCCGGGCGGAATCTTCACGCTCAGCGTGCGGGTCTTCCACTCGGGCTGGCCCTGTGCGTCGATCTCCTGTGATCGCAGCGTGATCTCGCGCTCGGCGCCCTTGAGCGCGTCTTCCAGCGCGATCTCGATCGCGGCATGGTGGTCCTCGCCGCGGGCGCGGTAGTTCCGGCGCTCGGCACCGCGTCGCTCGGCGGCGCCGAACAGCGAAGAGAAGAACTCGCTGAACTCCGCATGGTCGGCCGGCCCGGCGTGCGGGCCGCGATGGAACTCGAAGCCCTCGTCCCATCCCGGCGGCGGCTGGAAGCCGCCGTCCGGGCTGCCGCCGCGCGCGACGTGATCGGCGAGTTGGTCATAAGCAGCGCGCTTTTCCTTGTCGCGCAACACGTCGTTCGCTTCGTTGACGTCACGCATGCGCGATTCCGCGTCGTGCTCCTTGCTGACGTCCGGGTGGTACTTGCGCGCCAGCTTGCGGTATGCCTTGCGCACCTCGTCTTCGGTCGCGCCGCGTTCGAGTCCGAGGATCTTGTAGTAGTCCTTGAAGTCCATGCTGTTGAATCCGTGTGGAGGGCTGGCTATGCCACGGCGGCTCCGCCGTCCACGGCCTGCAAAAGCGACATCACGCGCCATGCAGGGCCGCTTCGCTCGAAGCGCAAGGGCTGTGCGTTGCCGAGCACGCTCATGTCGATCGGCACGCCGAGGAGCGCCGCAAGCACGTAGAGCGATCCGCCGTGCGCCACGATCAGCACCGGCGCCGGGTGCGCCAGGGCCTGTCCGAGCGCGACGCGCTTGCGTGAGACGAACTCGGGAAGCGTTTCGCCACCTGCGGGCTCGCAGGCCCAATCGATGTGGGCGGACGAGGTGCCGATCAGCGCGCCGAAGTTGCGCTCGCGCAGGCCTTCGAACACCACAGGCGCCATGCGATGCGGAGCCGACACCGTATGTGCCGTGGTCAGCGCACGATTTACGCTGCTGCTCACGATGCTGCGGATCGGCTCGCCAGCCAGCAGTTCGGCCGCGCGAGCCGCTTGCTCAAGGCCCAGCGCGCTCAAGGGCTCGTCGATGGCCTGGAAGATCCGGCGTGCATTGCACTCGGTCTGTCCGTGGCGCAGGAAGTAGAAGTGATCGCAAGTGGGTGTCAGCGGCTGTGCGGCTGCCAGCTTGACGAGTTGTCGGAGGCCGTCGTTCATCGGATCAATCAGCAAGTGAGGCGTGTGGGGCATCCACCCTACAGCATCCATTCGATCGGCAGGATCTCCAGGAAATTGATCCAGCCGCGCTTGAGCGCGCCCGAGCCGGGTTCGGTCGTGTGGATCGTCTCGCCTTGCGGCGTGCGGTCGATCCATTCCATGCCGCCATCCGGCTTGAGCCGGACCTGGTAGGCCGCCTTGGGGATGGCCATGTCGAGCTGCTGCGCAAGACGGCCCGCGAGCGCAGGGCTGTCGATGATCACGCCCATTTCCGTATTGAGGTGCGCCGAGCGCGGGTCCAGGTTGAACGAACCGACGAAGATCCGGTTGCGGTCCACCGCGAAGGTCTTGGCATGCAGGCTCGCAGCCGAGCTGGCGCGGCTTCCGCTGCCGGGAAGACCTCGGGACTTGTCATCGTCCCTGTCGGGCGGCGGCACGGCAATGCCGGGCTTCAGTTCGTAGAGGGTGACACCCGACTGCAGCAGTTCCTTGCGGTACTTCGAGTAGCCGGCGTGGACCGGGCTGACATCGGTCGCCGACATCGAGTTGGTCAGCACGCGCACCTTGATGCCGTTCCGCGCCAGCGTGGTCAAGGTCTTCGTGCCGCCCTGCCCGGGTACGAAGTAGGGTGACACCAGGTCGAGTTCGTTCTGCGGCTTGCCGAGGGCTTCTGTCAGCAAGGGCAGCATCTGCAGATCCTTGCGGTCGGTCCTGTCGAGCACCTTGGCCGGGTTGTCGTGGATCACGCGCGCCGTCGTCCATTCGAAGTCGACCTGGTTGCCGGCCAGCTGACGCAAGAGCGGGGTCTGCCGCACCGCCTCGATGTAGCGCTGGGCCTCCGGGCTCTTGTGGACCTGGTCCCATTTCTCGCGAAGGCGCGCCGCGCTGTCGGAATCAGCTGGGGGCAACATGCTCGCGGCGGGATAGGCGGAGGCGCTGTTCCAGAACAGGTCGAATTCCCTGGACACTTCGCGCACGACGGGCCCGATCGCCATCACGTCGAGATCCTGGAAGCCGACCTCCATGTTCGCGCCGTAGTACTCGTCGCCGACATTGCGTCCGCCCACGATGGATACCTGGTTGTCCGCGGTGAAGGACTTGTTGTGCATGCGCCGGTTGACTCGCGCGAAATCCGTCGCGAAGTCGCCCGCCCTGAAGCCGCGGTTCGCGAAGGGATTGAACAGGCGAATCTCGATGTTGGGATGTGCGTCCAGTGCCGCAAGGGTCGGGTCGAGCCCGCCGGTGTTCGCATCGTCGAGCAGCAGGCGCACGCGCACGCCGCGCTCTGCTGCCTTCCAGATGGCTTCCCACAACAACTGCCCGGTCGTGTCGCCGTGCCAGATGTAGTACTGGAGGTCGAGGCTCCGGTCGGCGAGTTGCGTGAGGACGATCCGGGCCGCGAAGGCGTCTTCGGCGACGGGGAGCGGATGGATGCCGGACTTTCCCGGATGGGCCGATGTGCCGGGTCGGACCGCCTTGGCCAGCCGGGTCTCGTCGGTGTTCGAGAGCGCGGTGGACTCGATGCGCTCGACGTGCCCGGGCAAGCTGGCACAGCCCGAGATCAACAGCCCAAGAAGGAAGGCAACCAGTGCACGCGATGGAATCATGGATCGGGCCTGACTCGGCGATGACTACGTGCCCATTCTAGGCATGCCCTCTGGTTTCAGGACAACTTGGGAGCCATGGGGCGCTCGAGGAGTCGATCGATGTAGCTGTCGATCTTGGCCCGGCCCGAGCGCCCGCCGATCAGCCGTTGCCACACGAACATCGAGCCGACCATCACGTCGGCCGCGGTGAAGTCCGCGCCGAAGAGGTAGGGGCCGAAGCCGAGTTCCTGCTCGATCACGTCCTTCACCGTCTCGACATTGTTCCAACCGCGTCCGGGGGGCGTGGGCACCTTGAAGATGTCGTCGCCCATGGAGGGCTCGATCTGCGCCGTCGAATACACCATCAGCGAGAGGTAGCGGCCGCGCTCGGGCGATCCGACCGCCGGGGCCAGCCTGGCCTGCGGGTACTTCTCCGCGACGTACATGCAGATTGCCGGGTTCTCGAAGAGCCGTGCACGTCCATCGACAAGTGCCGGAAGCTTGCCGGCTGGGTTGACCTGCAGGAATTCAGGCGACTTGTGCTCGCGCTTCTCGAGGCTGATCGGCACGATCTCGTAGTCGGCGCCGGCCTCGTCCAGCATCCACTTGGCGACGACCGCGCGACTGTGCGGGTTGTAGTAGAGCTTCATGGCCATGGGAGAGGTCCTTTGCTACAGCTTGGGAATGCGCAAGGTCTTGCTGATCATCAGCGTGCCAGACAGCGCAAAGAGCAGGGACAGCGGATGAAGCACCCACGGCCCGAGCAGCCATTCGCCGCCCCAGATGGCATCGCCGATGCGGCCCTGCCATGCGGCGAGTGCGAGCACGCCCACGAGCACGACACTGGTCGGGATGGGCGTGCCCTCGAAGTACTTGACCTTGTCGGCGCCTTCGGAAAGCGCTTCGGCCGTGACGTTGTAGCGTGCGAGCCGGCTCACGCCGCAGCACACGAAATAGATGAGCAGCACGCAGTCCCATCCCCCGTCGAGGCCGGCGGCAAAAGCGAGGGACGCCGGCATGACGCCGAAGGAGATGACGTCGGCGAGCGAGTCGAGCTCGCGCCCCAGAGCCGAATGAGTCTGACGCCAGCGGGCAATGCGGCCATCGAACACGTCGAAGATGAATGCCGCAGGCGCCAGCGCGGCGGCCCAGAGGAAGTGGCTGAGAGACTGGCTGGCCACGTACGCCATTGCAAGGAAGACAGCGCCGACGCCGCATGCCGCGTTGCCCAGGGTGAACACGTCGGCCAGGTGGAAGCCGCGGATCATCGAGAAGTGCTTTCGGACAGGGGCCGATGCGGGGGATGAAGGGGGCATGGGTGCTTTCGTTGGGAAAGTTGCGAAACACATTAGCGCAAGCGCGTCGTGTGCGGTGTAGTCGCATTCTGATGTCGCGCGCGCCGCGCGTGGCTCAGGACCTGCCGGGGTGCGCCGCGGCGTCGTGTTCTTCGGCGATGTGCGCGAAGCGTCCCAGCAGCCGGGCCGCGGTCGCCGTGCCTGCCACCCGGTCGCGCAGCGCGGCGGGGTCCACGCCTTCGGCGCGCAGGGGTTCCGCGAGGTGGTCTACGTAGCCGCGCATGATGTCGGCGTCGAACTCGGGGTGGAATTGCACGCCCCATGCGTTCTCGCCGATGCGGAAGGCTTGCGTGCGCTCGAAGTCGTTGCCCGCGAGGCGCACGGCACCCGCGGGAAGCCGCAGCGCGCTTTGTCGGTGGACCACGTGCGCATCGAAGCGCGGCGGCAGGTCGTGCATCAGCGGATCGGCCGCCGCCTCGGGCGTGAGCTCGACCTCGACGGTGCCGATTTCCATACCCCCCGGATGGTCCCCGGCTTCCCCGCCGAGCGCATGCGCCAGCAACTGATGACCGAAACAGATGCCGAGTACGGGCGTGCGGCTGGCAACGAGTTGCGCGAGCCACGCGCCGGTGGCCTCGCTCCAGGGCTCGCGGTGCGAAACCATCGCGTGGGAGCCGCTCACGATGGCGCCGGAAATTTCCGCAGGCCGAGGCAGGGTATCGCCGCGTCGCGGGTCGAGCACCACGACCGGCAGGCGGGTGTTGCCGAGACCAGCCGCCATCCAGTGCTCGAAGTCGCCGCGGCGCTCGCGCAGCGTGTCGAAGGTCTCGCCGAGCTTGATGATGGCGAGGGGACGAGGGGAGATATCTTCCATGCGCGTGATCATGCCGCACTCATGCGGGGTCATGCTGCTCCACGATCTCGATCGCGCCTGCGATACGCTGCGTCACGTGCGCCACGAGATCCTGCCGTTGAGGCGTCTCGCGCCAGCGCAAGCGGGTGCCGGACTCCCAGTCAGCGTGGCTGCGCGCAGGCTGCGCGGCTCGAATCACATCGGCGATCGTCCGGTGCGCCGCGTCCGTCGAGCTCGTGGCGCCGGCCCCGGCGTCGATGCGGTCGACCGCCGCATGGCCGCGCTGCTCCAGCGCCCGCAGCAGGCGGAGTTGCCAGCTCAGGAGCACGAACAGCACGCGGTCTTCCACGGTGAGCTCATGCACGTCGCGCAGCTTGTTGGCGAGCTTGCGACCGAGCGGCCCCCAGCCTTGAGAGACTGCGCCGCCAATGGCGCCGCCCAGTGCCGCACCGGCGCCGAGCGAAAGCCCGGCGAGCGCGAGGTCGGCGACGACGCCAACTGCCGCGCCGACCGCGACGCCCTTGCCGAGCAGGATTCCCGCGTCCTTCAAGGCCTCCGGATGGAAAAAGTCCATGGTCCATCGACCTTCCACCAACGGCAGCGCGGCTTCATCCGCATCGCCTTCGCGAAAACCGTAGAGCGCGAGCAGGTCATCGGCGCAACGCTGCGCCCTGTCGAACAGGGATTTCTGCAATGCGCCGACCAGGCGCCGGCGCCCTTCGTCGTCGGCAAATTCCGTAGACGAGGCCGTGCGCCGCATCGATGTCGCATCGACCAGCAGTTCCGCGATGCGCGTGCTTGCAGCCTGCCGACGCTGCCTGAACTCGGCGTCCAGGAAGGCCGCCACGCCATCCAGCGCCGCACGCCGGTCGCGCAGCAGCGTGGAAAGATCGCGGTAGAGATCGCGCTCGGCGCCGACAAAAGGCGCCGCGGCATCGAAGCGCACCACGACGTGCAACCCATAGGCCGAGAGAAGTTCCTTCCACGCGGCCTCGCGACTCGCGGGACGGCCAACGAAATTCAGCACCGGCAGCACCGGGCGCGCACAGGCGCTCAGCAGTTCGATCTCCGCGCGGAACTTGGGCAGCACCGGTTCGCGCGCATCGATGACGAGAAACGCGGCATCGACATCGAGCAGGGCGCGGAGCACCTTGGCTTCCTGCTCGAAAGCGCCGTGCGCTTCGGGGCCTTGCAGGAACTTGCGGATGCGGTCGGGCGGCGTCAGATTCCTGTCGAAGGCTTCGAGATGCTCGCGCAGCGCGACGGCATCTTCCAGGCCGGGTGTGTCGAAGAAGCGCACGGCCGTCGCACCATCAACCAGGAGGTCGACCGACTCGACATGGCGCGTGGTGCCGGGGCGTTCCGACACCTCGCCGAAATTCACGCGCCGCGTGAGCGTGCGAAGCAGCGAGGTCTTGCCGGCGTTGGTGTGGCCGACCACGGCGATGCGGATGGGGTTGGCGGGCTTGCTCATGCTCAGGTCCAGCCGTGCAGCATGGGTTCCAGCGCATCGCCGGCTTGCAGCCCGTCGAGTCCGGCTTCGCCAAGCCAGGCGTGCCAGCGCTGGCGCGCGGTGTCGTCGGCGGCCGTGCCGAACAGCCACAGTCGGCACTCGCCGCTCAGGGCCATGACCTCGCGCAGAAAGCGTTCGGTACCGCGGTCCGGGCTGGATGCCGCGTGGCAGCCGACCAGCACGCGGCGGGGGCGCACGCGGGCCAGCGTGTCGAGCAGTCCGCGCCGGGCGCTGGCGGAGCCGTCTATGCGCACCGCCTGCGCGCCGAGCATGTCGAGCGCAGCCGGCGGCCAGGGGAGTTCATCGGGCAGCTCGAATCCGACGGCCATCAGCGAGTCGGTGGTGTCGCCTGCTGCCAGTCGGTGAGGCGCAAGGTGCGGCAGGTGGCCGGGATCCGCGTCGACGATGTGCGGTGGCGCGAGCGCATCGAAGCGCGCGAGCAACTTGCGGAAGTAGGGCTGCGACAGGTCGGGCCGCAAGGCCTTCTTGCGCATTTGCCAGACCGCCGCGCAGAGCAGGACGAAGGCCACGCGCGGCAGCAAGCCATAGACCACGATGCAGCCCGTGAGCCACAACGCCCAGGCACGCTGGCTCGGCGCGGCGGCCAATGGCGATAGCACCGCCTGCGCATCGGGAACCGGGAAACCCAGGCACGCGGGCGCGCGCCCGAGAAGCTGCACGCTGCGCACGAAGAAGTCGGGCTCGAGGATCGTGGTCTCCCAGCTCAACGTGTAGTTGCGGAAGGCGAGTGCGAAGAGCATGGCCGCGAGTACCACCGCAAACGACAGCGTCCAGATCGCATGGCTCACGAAGCCCAGCGCCCAGGGCAGCAATCGCGCGCGGTTCAGCAACCGGGTCACGGCGCGAAGCAGCACCGGCGCCTGTCCACGCCGCCCGCCCGCCACGCGCGCCGTGAGCGTCAACCAGAGCCAGCCGAAGGAGGCATTGACCGATCCCGGCGAAACGAACAGCCCGCCCAGCCACAAGGCCAGCGTGATCAGGTGCAGACCCAGGAGGCTCGCCAGCGCGACCACGACATTGATCTGGCGGTCGCTTCCGCCAAGGACATTGCCGGCGAGTGTGAGGCCCGCGATGACGATGACTGCCACCAGGCCAAGCAAGACCCACGGAGACCATGAGCGTGCCCGTGCCCATTCGCTCTCCAGGCCGATGCGCTGCCCGAGAACCCGCGCACGTTCGACGATGCGCCGGACCGGGTCCTGCTGAAGGCTCATCGCCTCTCGCATGGCTTGCGTGTCGTCGAGCGGGCCGGTTTCCTCGACCAGTTGCACCGCCTCGGTGATCGTCGCGTCCTGGAACGGAGAGGGGTGCGCCACGGGGTTCAACGGCTTCCTTTACAACACGGAGACATGCCGGCGCACCGGAGGGGAGCGCGAAATTATGCCCGTGCCAAGTTGGCCGATCACCCATGAAAAACGGGGCCGCTCAGCGGCCCCGTCAACCCCGTGGCCGGGGATAGGAAAGAGGAAGGGGTGTTCTCAGCGAAGACCGAAGAACGAGAGGACGGCGACAACGACCACGACCAGACCGACGATATAAATGATGGAATTCACGGTGGAAACTCCTCTTTGTTGAAGACGAATCCAGAATGCCCGTCCGGCAGGGCCTACGATGTCGGCGGGTGTCACCGCGCACTGTAGGACTCGCAAGTCAGACAGTAGACGCCTCCGCCACCGCGTCGTCTTCCGCGTCGCTGCCGTCCCCCAGGAAGCCGCCGCTCTGGTGGGCCCACAGCCGTGCGTACAGCCCGCCCTTCGCCAACAACGTCTTGTGATCGCCTTCCTCGACCACGCGGCCTTCGTCAAGCACGATCAGCCGGTCCATGGCCGCGATCGTCGACAGACGGTGCGCAATCGCGATCACCGTCTTGCCTTCCATCAGGCGGTAGAGGCTGGCCTGGATCGCGGCCTCGACCTCGGAGTCGAGCGCGCTCGTCGCCTCGTCGAGCAGCAGGATCGGCGCGTCCTTCAGCATCACCCGCGCGATGGCCACGCGCTGGCGTTGCCCGCCGGAGAGCTTGACGCCGCGCTCGCCCACGTGCGCCTGGTAGCCGCGGCGTCCGTTCGGGTCGCCGAGTGTCTCGATGAAATCGTGTGCTTCGGCGCGCGCGGCCGCGGCGCGGATGGCCACGTCGCTCGCGTCGGGCTTGCCGTAGGCGATGTTGTCGGCGACCGAGCGGTGCATGAGCGAGGTGTCCTGCGTGACCATGCCGATGTGGGCGCGCAGGCTGTCCTGCGTGACGTGAGCGATGTCCTGGCCGTCGACGAGGATGCGGCCGCTGTCCAGGTCATGAAAGCGCAGCAGCAGGTTCACCAGCGTCGACTTGCCTGCGCCGGAGCGGCCCACCAGGCCGATCTTCTCGCCGGGCGCGACGGTGAGCGTCAGGTCGTCGATCACGCGCCGTGCCCCGTCGCCGTAGCGGAAGCTCGCGCGCTCGAAGCGCACCTCGCCGCGCGGCACCGAGAGCGTGGCCGCGTCCGGCGCGTCGAGCACCGTGCGTGGGCGCGACAGTGTCTTCATGCCGTCCTGCACCGTGCCGATGTTCTCGAACAGGCTGGTCATCTCCCACATGATCCAGTGCGACATGCCTTGCAGTCGGAGTGCCATGGCGGTGGCCGCGGCCACCGCGCCGACGCCGACCGAGCCCTGCGACCAGAGCCATAGCGCCATGCCCGCCATGCCGGCGGTCAGGCCCATGCTCAGCGTGTGGTTCACGATCTCGAAGGCGCTCACCAGCCGCATCTGGCCGTAGCCGGTCTGCATGAATTCCTTCATCGCCGCGCGCGCGAAGCCTGCCTCGCGCTGCGTGTGCGAGAAGAGCTTGACGGTCGCGATGTTGGTGTAGGCGTCGGTCACGCGGCCGGTCATCAGCGCGCGGGCGTCGGCCTGGGCCTTGCCGACCTTGCCGAGACGCGGCACGAAGAAGATCAGCGAGGCGATGTAGAGCGCCATCCAGACGAGGAAAGGCAGCATGAGTTGCTTGTCGAGGACGCCGGCGAGCACGATCATGGTGGCGACGTAGACGCCCATCGCCACCAGCACATCGGCCAGCACGAAAATCGTGTCGCGCACCGCCAGGGCGGTCTGCATGACCTTGGCGGTGATGCGACCCGCGAACTCGTCCTGGTAGAAGGCCATGCTCTGGCCCAGCATGAGCCGGTGGAAGTTCCAGCGCAGCCGCATCGGCAGGTTCGCGGCCAGCGTCTGGTGCTTGACGATCGTCTGCAATGCCACCACGCCGATGCTCGCGAGCAGGGCGAACCCGAGCCACATCAGCGTGGTTCCGCGGTCCTCCCACAAGTGCGACGGCTCCTGGCCGCCGAGCCAGTCGACGATGCGTCCCAGCATGGCGAACAGCAGCGCCTCGAAGGCCGACATCGCGGCCGTGAGCAAGGCCATCGCCGCGATCGTGGCCCGCAGCCCGCGGGTGCAGGCCCAGAGAAATGCGAAGAGCCCGTGCGGCGGCGGCGTGGGCTCGACGGGCGGATACGGGTGAAGCAGTTTTTCGAAGAAACGGAACAAGGCGGGCTGTCTCCAGTGAGGCGCCACTGTACCGGCGGGCGGGGCGATCCGCGCAGAAAAGGTTATGGACGGGCCGGCCTGCTTCCACCCAATTGCTCGCCGAGAAAGTCGATGAAGCTGCGCAACTTCGGCGCCATGTATTGCCGGCTGGTGTAGACCGCGAACAGCGTCACCGGCGGCGCTGCGTACTCGGGCACCAGGCGCACCAGCCGCCCCTGCGCCAGATCATCGTCGACCAGCCATTCGGGAAGGAAGGACATGCCGATGCCCGCCCGCACTGCATGCAAGGTGAGGGTGGTGTCGTCGGACTTCATCACGGGCTGCAGACGCAGCGGCGCCTGGCGCCCGTCGGGTCCTTTCAGCGCAAGGCCTTCAAGCGTCACGTAGCTCGGCACGATGGCGCCGAGCTTGGTGAGGTCCGCGGGCAATGCGGGCACGCCGGCCTGCGCGACGTAGTCCGCCGCCGCCACGAGATGAAACTGGAGCCGGCAAAGCGGCCGCGCGATCAGCGCGGGAGAGGGCTCCTGCGTCGCGCGCAGCGCCAGGTCGTAGCCATCGGCGGCAAGGTCGACCTTCCGGTTCTCCAGGTGCATGTCGACCAGCACTTCGGGGCAACGCTCTCGGTAGCCGGCCAGCACGCGGGCGAAGCGCGGCGTGGCACACCACACGGGCGCGCTGATCTTGAGTTGGCCGCGCGGCGTCTCGTTCCTCTGGCCGATGGCGGCCTCGGCCGCATCGAGCAGATCGAGCGCGCGGCGGCTTTGTTCGTACCAGGCCTGGCCGGCTTCCGTGAGGCTCAGATGCCGGCTCGAGCGATGCAGCAGACGAGCACCCAGCGATTTCTCGAGTTGCGCCACATGCTTGCTGGCCATGGGCGCCGAGATTCCGAGGCGCTCGGATGCCGCGACGAAGCTGCCGGCTTCCACCACTTCCCTGAACACGCGAAGACTGGTCAGGCGGTCCATGCATGGTTTCCTGTGGAGAAATGAATCGATGAATCCTAGCGTATCGATTTCTTCAGTGGAAATCTCTAGACTGAAGGCCAAAGAGCATTCCATGAGCACACAACTTGCGACCCTTCCGACCTATTTCATTTCCCATGGCGGCGGCCCCTGGCCCTGGATGAAAAAGGAGATGGGCCACGCCTACGACCAGCTCGAAGCCTCGCTGGCCGACATGCCGCGCCAGATCGGCCGTACACCGGCTGCGATCCTGATGATCTCGGCGCACTGGGAGGAGTCCGCCTTCACGGTGATGGGCAACCCGCGCCCGCCGATGATCTATGACTACGGCGGCTTTCCCGAGCACACCTACCGCGTGCGCTACGACGCGCCCGGTTCGCCCGAACTCGCGCGACGGGTGCAGATGCTGATCGAGGCCGCGGGCCTGCCCGCGCAGTTGGATGCCGAGCGTGGATTCGACCACGGCACCTTCTCGCCGATGGCCGCGATCTATCCGAAGGCCGACGTGCCGGTCGTGCAACTCTCGCTGCGGCGCGGACTCGATCCTGCCGAACACATCGCGCTGGGTCGGGCCATCGCGCCCTTGCGCGACGAGAACGTGCTGATCGTCGGCAGCGGCCTGAGCTATCACAATCTGCGCGCATTCGGCCCGCAGGCGCGCGACGTATCGAAGGCGTTCGACGACTGGCTCGACGACGCGGTGGTCGGCGCCACCCCGGCACAGCGGGTCGAACGATTGCTGGAGTGGTCGACGGCGCCGGCGGCCCGCATCGCGCATCCGCGCGAAGAGCACCTGATTCCGCTGATGGTCGCGGTGGGTGCGGCCGAAGGCGAGGCCGGGAAGCGCATTTACCACGAGCAGGCCTTCATGGGCGGCATCGCCGTGTCGAGCTTCCGCTTCGGCGCCGCGGCGGGGGCCTGAAGCGTCGGTGCGCGGCACAATGTGCCGGTGCCCTATTTCTCGACCTTCGATCCCCAGGCGGAAGCCGACGCGCTCCGCCTGATCGCGCGCATCGATGCGCTGTCCACCCATCACGACGCCGAGCATGGCGGCGTACGCATCCGTTGGCGCCGCTTCGGCAACGACGATTCGCACCCGCCACTGGTGTTGCTGCACGGCGGTCACGGCAGTTGGATGCACTGGTTGCGCAACGTCGAGGCGCTGTCGGCCACGCACACGCTGTGGCTGCCCGACATGCCGGGCTTCCACGATTCCGATACGCCGCCGAAGCCGGCGTCCGACCGGGCGGCGGTGGACCCTTTGCTCGACGCGCTGGCCGGAACGCTGGACGGCCTGATCGGCGCCCGGACCGAGATCGATCTCGGCGGCTTCTCGTTCGGCGGCCTGGTGGCTGCCAAGTTCGGCGCGCGACGCGGCAGTATCCGCCGGCTGGCCTTGATGGGCAGCGGCGGCCACGGGACCTTGCGCCGCATGACGGTGGAGATGATCAACTGGCGTGCCGCCGAGGACCGCGACCAGGAGCGCGCGGCACTGCTGCACAACCTCGCTGCGCTGATGTTGCATGACAGGGCGGCCATCGACGCGCTGGCCTTTGCGATCCACGACATCTCCTGCCATGGCACGCGCTTTCGCAGCAAGGAGATCTCGCTTGCGGGCGGCCTGCAAGTGGCGCTGGATGCCATCGGTGGGCCGCAGCTCCTGCTCTGGGGCGAGCACGACGTCACGGCCGATTCGCGCCCGCTGGTCGCGCAACTCGCCGCCGGCCATCCGCGGCGCCAGGGCGTGGTGATCGACGGTGCCGGGCACTGGGTGCAGTTCGAGCGCGCGGATGAAGTCAACGCGCACCTGCTGCGCTTTCTCTCCTGACTCGACGCTAGAGCGGCAGCGAAACGTCCTTGCGGCGCCAGAAGGCGGCCTCCGGCACGGGGCCGGCGCCGGCCGCGGCGTTGTCCGCCATGTGCTCGGGCCGGCTCGTGCCGGGAATCGTGCAAGTCACGGCGGGATGGCTGAGCACGAACTTGATCAGCACCTGCGCCCAACTCGTGCAGCCGATCTCGCCGGCCCAGGCGGGCAGGGGCTTGTCGCGCAGCCGGCGCAGCAGCCCGCCGCCGCCGAAGGGCATGTTGACGATGACCGCGACACCGCGTTCGGCCGCCAGCGGCAGCAGGCGCTGCGCCGCTTCGCGCTCGTCGAACGAGTAGTTGATCTGCAGGAAGTCGAGCTTCTCCGCGCGCAGCGCCGCCTCGACCTCGGCATATGCGGAGGCGGTGTAGTGCGTGATGCCGACGTAGCGCACGCGGCCCTTGTCCTTCCAGCCGCGCAAGGTCTTGAGGTGCGTACGCCAGTCGACGAGGTTGTGCACCTGCATCAGCTCGATCCTGTCGGTTCGCAGGCGCGCGAAGGACTGTTCCATCTGCGCGATGCCGGCATCGCGGCCGCTGGTCCACACCTTGGTGGCGAGGAAGGCCTTGGCCCGCTGGTTCGATGCCGCCAGGAGATCTCCGGTCACGGCTTCGGCGCGGCCGTACATCGGCGAGCTGTCGATCACCGTGCCGCCGGAGGCGAACAGCGCGTCGAGCACGCCCGGCAGTCGCTGGTACTCCGCGCTGCCAGCCGCGACGTCGAAGCCGATCCAGGTGCCGCAACCGACCACAGGCAGGGCTTCGCGGGTGGAGGGGATGGGGCGGGTGTTCATGCGGACGGCTCCCGGATTCTGGGCGGATGCGCGGAAAGGCCAGGCGGCGGAGAGCGAAAGCGCTGCGCTCAGGCGCAGCAATTGGCTGCGGGTCGGGCCTTCATGCGATGCGCGGTCGCTCCGCATGATCAGGCGGTGGTGAGTTCGACCTGGACGCGTTGGCCGATGGCGGTCGCGATATTGACCAGCGCGTCAAGCGAGAAGCGCGACACGCGGCCTCGCAGCAGATCAGTCTCGGAGATCGCATCCCAGGCGTTGGCGTAAGGGGGCGCGGCGAGGGTCATGAGTGGTCCTTGATGAATTCTGAGGGAGTTCGCTCGGACAAGAGCAAGCTGCCTGCAAGGCACACGCAACGAAGGGGTAAGAAAATTCGCTGCCGCCGGCCCAAAATACTGTATAAAAATACAGTTATCCGATCACTATGGGCCTCCCTTCCTTCGACTCCTTTTCACCCTCCGCGCGGCACAAGGTCTGGCGCGGGGATGCGCTGGGCATGGCCGATGCGCAGATCATCGGGAGCGGCCACGCCGCGCTCGACGCGCAACTGCCCGGTGGCGGCTGGCCGGTCGGGGCGATGACCGAGCTGCTGCAGTCCGAACCCGACGCGCATTCGTGGCAACTGCTGTTGCCGGCCCTGGCGCAAGCGGTGCGGGGCGGTACGGGGCCGGTGGCGCTGATCGGTGCGCCCCACGAACCCTTCGGCCCCTCGCTGGCGGCGCACGGGCTGCCGGTCGAGTCCTTGCTGTGGATTCGCAGCGAGGCTGCCGCCGCACGGCTCTGGGCGTGCGAACAGGCGCTGCGTTGTGCCGACGTGGCCGCCGTGCTGGCATGGCTGCCGCAGGCGCGCGTGGGCGATCTGCGGCGGCTGCAACTCGCGGCGGCGCAGCACGACTCCCTGCTGTTCGTGCTCCGGCCCGCGGCGTCGGCGTCTTCCACATCGCCGGCCCGCTTGCGCCTGCAGGTGGCGCTCTGCGAGGAAGACAGGTCACAGCTCGACGTCCACATCCTCAAGCGCCGTGGCCCGCCCTTGGCCTCGCCCATCCAACTGCCGGCATGCAGCGAACGCATGGCCGCGCTGTTGGCGGCAAGCCGGCTCCGGCGCAAGTTGCGCCATCGGCAGGAAGGCGTGCCGCAGGCCAGCAACCACACAGCCACGGTAGTGCGCCTCGATCTCCACCAAGGAAAACGACATGCACTGGATCGCGTTGCGCTGGCTGCCGCCTGAGGCGACGGATATGCCCATGCCGCCGATGCCTTCCGACGAGGCGCTGGGGTGGTGGGCCCTCCAGTTCACTCCGCGCGTCGCCTGGGTCGATGAGGCCCTGCTGCTCGAGGTGTCGGCCTGCGAGCGGCTGTGGGGCGGGCGGCTGGGCCTGATGCGGCAGATCGCGAGCCTCAATCCCGCACCTGTGCGCGTGCAGCAGGCGCAGGGCGCAACGTGCCTGATCGCGCTTGCGCGGCTGCGGATGTTCGCGCGTGGCGAACAGCCCCCGCCCGATGTGCCGTCCAACCTGCCGCTCGACACGCTGAGTGCCGCGCGCGATCACCTCGACGTGCTGGCGCATCTCGGCTGTCGTACCTGGGGCGATGTGGCTGCCCTGCCGCGCGGCGGTCTCACGCGGCGCTTCGGAAAGGAACTGCGCACGGCGCTCGATGCAGCCTACGGCCTCAGGCCTGAAAGCCATCGCTGGCTCACGTTGCCCGACGTGTTCGAGCAGAAGCTCGAACTGCCAGCACTGGCCGAAGGCGCACCCGAGCTCATGTGGTCGGCCAATCGCCTGCTGTCGGCGCTGCAGATCTGGCTGCGCGTCCGGCAGCGCGGAGCGCGCGCGCTCGAACTGCAATGGACGCTCGATTTGAAGCGCCTCAACGGTGTGAACCTGCCGCCGCACCAGCACATCACCGTGCGCACTGCCGAGGCCACGCAGGACATGGCGCACCTGCGCCGCCTGATATCCGAGAAACTGGCGCTCACCACGCTCGCCGCACCCGCAAGCTGGTTGCGGCTGCGTTCGCTCGAAACCGATCCCTGGACTGGTGCCAGTGCGAGCTTCCTGCCCGAGGACAACCGCAAGGGCGACAGGCTCCATGAAATGGTCGAGCGGCTCAGCGCGCGGCTCGGTCCGCAGCAAGTGCTCGTGCCCGTGGCGCAAGCCGATCACCGGCCGGAGCGCACGCAGGCGTGGCAACCCGCCTTGCAGAGCAAAGGCCGGGTGAAGACAGACAAGCCGGTTGCCGCATCGCCGTCGCAGCCTGATGCCATCTACCCTGCGTGGCTCCTGCCCGAGCCTTTGCGGCTCGATATGGATGGGGAGCGTCCCTGCTACCGAGGGCCGCTGCGCCGATTGATCGGTCCGCAGCGGATCGAGGCCGGCTGGTGGGGTGGGGTGGTAGACGGCGGCCGGCCCGCCGTGCGCGACTACTACGTCGCGGAGAGTCCCGAAGCCGGCCTGGTGTGGATCTTCCGCGAGCGCCCGGCGACCTCCTTTGCTTCGGATGAAGTGCGCTGGTACCTGCAAGGTCTCTATGCCTGAACTCAGCGACAAGAAGATCCGAGCGCTCACGCTCGCCGCGATGCACGCGTTGCCGAAGCGGCAAGCGACGCCCGTGCCCGGCCTCCCCGGTTATGCGGAACTCCATTGCCTCACGAACTTCAGTTTCCAGCGCGGCGCGTCCGCGCCCGAGGAACTGGTGGAGCGCGCCTACCACCTCGGTTATGCGGCCCTCGCGATCACCGACGAATGCTCCGTGGCCGGCGTGGTGCGCGCGCATGTCGGCCTGCGTGAACTGCCCGCGAAGCTCGATGTCCACGAGCGCGAGCACCCTGACGAGCCGCCGATCCCGCGCCATCCGGACTTCCGCCTGCTGTTCGGCAGCGAGTTCCGCTTCGAGCGCTTCAGGCTCGTCGTCATCGCTGACGACACCGAAGGCTGGGGCAACCTGTGCGAGTTCATCACCGCCGCGCGCAATACCGAACTGCCCAAGGGCGAATACCGCGTGAGCTGGGAAGACAGCGACGTGGCCTCGCTGCAGCATTGCCAGATCCTGTTCGTGCCTGACCGATCGATCGGCAGTGCGGTCGATGCAGCCACGCTGCACGAAGACCTGGTCGCGGCCAGGACGCTGTTCGGCGGCAACCTCTGGCTGGCTGTCGAGATGCTCAACGAACTCGACGACGACCTCTGGTTCGTCACGCTGGTCGAGGCGGGCGAACGGGCCTGCGTGCCGCTCGTGGCAGCCGGCGATGTGCACATGCATGCACGCGCGCGCAAGCCGTTGCAGGACGTGCTCACCGCCGTGCGTGAAGGCAGGACAGTGGCCGAGTGCGGCTTCGCGCTGCAGTCCAACGCCGAGCGGCACCTGCGGCAGCGCGTTCGGCTGGCCGGGCTCTACACCGACGAGATGCTCGCGAACACGCTCCGCGTGGCGGAGCGCTGCCGCTTCGATCCCGAGGTGATCCGGGACAACTACAAATACCCGCTCGAAAGCGTGGGAAACGGGGAGACGCCTGCGCAGACGCTGGTGCGCAAGACCTGGGAGGGTGCACTCCAGCGCTACCCGCTCGAACGGTATGCGTCGGGCATCCCCGAGAAGGTCTGCCGCCAGGTGCAGCGCGAGCTTCAGTTGATCCTCGAACTCGAGTACGAGATGTTCTTCCTCACGGTCGAGGACATCGTGCGCTTCGCCCGCAAGCAAAAGATCCTTTGCCAGGGCCGCGGCTCCTCGGCCAACTCGGCGGTCTGCTATTGCCTGGGCATCACCGCGATCGCGCCCGACAAGGGCCACCTGCTGTTCGAGCGTTTCCTGAGTCGCCACCGCCAAGAGCCACCCGACATCGACGTCGACTTCGAGCACCAGCGGCGCGAAGAGGTCATCCAGTACATCTACGAGAAATACGGCCGCGAGCGGGCCGCCATCGCAGCGGTCGTGATCTGCTACCGATCGCGCAGCGCACTGCGCGACGTGGGCAAGGCGCTCGGCATCGACGCGCGGCTGATCGACGAATTCGCCAAGGACCACTACTGGTTCGACGAGACCGTGCTCGGCGAGCAACTGAACGCAGCGGCCGCGCGCGCGGAGGTGAACGAGGACCCGCTCAAGCTGCAGCAGTGGATCGACCTCACATGCGAGCTCAAGGGGTTTCCGCGCCACCTGAGCCAGCACGTCGGCGGCTTCGTGCTCACCCATACGCGGCTCACGCGCCTGGTGCCGGTGGAAAAGGCGTCGATGAAGGACCGCTCCGTCATCCAATGGGAAAAAGACGACCTCGAAGCCATGGGCATGCTCAAGGTCGACGTGCTCGCGCTCGGCATGCTCAGTGCCATCCGCCGAGGGCTCGAACTCATGAACCGCTGGCGGGGAACCACCCTGCAGATGCATCAGATTCCCAACGACGACGGGGAAGTGTTCGACATGATCTGCGACGCCGACACCGTTGGCGTGTTCCAGATCGAGAGCAGGGCGCAGATGTCGATGCTGCCGCGCCTGAAGCCGCGCACTTACGAAGACCTGGTGATCGAGGTGGCGATCGTGCGTCCAGGGCCGATCCAGGGCGGCATGGTGCACCCCTACCTCAAGCAGCGCGAGCGGGTGCGCAAGGGGCTCTCCATCCACTACGAGAAGGACGAACTGCGACCCGCGCTGGAGCGCACCCTGGGTGTGCCGATCTTCCAGGAGCAGGTGATGCAGATTGCCATGGTCGCGGCCGATTTCACCGCCGACGAAGCCGATCAATTGCGCCGCGCGATGGCCGCATGGAAACGCAAGGGTGGTCTCGGGAAGTTCCATGACAAGCTTGTGAACGGCATGGTTCGCAAAGGGTACAAGCCCGCCTTTGCCGAAGCGATCTTCAAGCAGGTGATGGGCTTCGGCGACTACGGCTTCCCCGAGAGCCATGCCGCGAGCTTCGCGCTGCTGGTTTGCGTCAGCAGTTGGCTCAAGCGCCACGAGCCTGCCTGCTTCCTGGCGGCGCTGCTCGATTCGCAGCCGATGGGTTTCTACAGCCCTTCGCAACTCGTGCAGGACGCGCGGCGCCATGGCGTCGAGGTGCGGCCGGTCGACGTCACTGCGAGCGAATTCGACAGCAGCCTCGAAGCCCGTGCGCCCGATGCGATGCGCATGCCGCCTGGCACCGATGCGCGCCATGCCGGGCGTCTGGGCAATCCGGACCCGCCCGCCGTGCGGCTCGGCCTGAGGCTGGTGTCAAGCCTCAGCGAGGCCGGCGCCAACCGTCTTCTTGCGGCACGCACGCAGGCGCCCTTCACCAGCACCGAAGACCTCGCACTGCGCGCCGAACTCGACGCCAAGGACATGGCCGCGCTGGCCGCCGCCGATGCGCTGATGTCGCTCTCGGGCCATCGCCGCCAGCAGGTGTGGGACGCCACCGCCCAACGCCGAGCGCCCGCCTTGCTCAAGGGCGTGCCCATCGACGAGCCCGCGTTGCAACTGCCCGCCGCGCCCGAGGGCGAGGAGATCCTCGGCGACTACGTCTCGCTGGGCCTCACGTTGCGCCGCCATCCCCTCGCATTGCTGCGTCCGCGGCTGGCCCGCATGAATCTGATGAGCGCGGAACAACTGCGCTCGCTGCCCAGCGGCCAGACGGTGCGCGCCTGCGGGATGGTCAGGGGGCGCCAGCGCCCGCAGACGGCCAAGGGCACCATCTTCGTCACGCTCGAGGACGAGACCGGCAACGTCAACGTGATCGTCTGGAGCCACGTGATCGAGGCCTGGCGCGAACCGCTGCTCAAGTCGACCCTGCTGGCGGTGCAGGGCACGTGGCAACGCGATGTGGACAGCGGGGGCGAGGTGCGGCACTTGGTGGCGACCGGGTTCAAGGACCTCACACCGCTGCTGGGGCGCTTGGCGCAGGCCACCAAGAGCCGGGATTTTCACTAGGCGGGCCGTTCCTGCGCCGTCACCGTCCGCGTGACGAGACGGCCATCGCGCAGCAGCGATACCTCGACAGGCCGACCGATGCGCTCCGCGCCAAGCAGGCGCAGCAGGTCGTCCGCGCCCGCCACGACCACGTCGTCCAGCGCAATGAGGATGTCGCCCACGCGCAGGCCCGCCAGGTCCGCCGCGCCGCCCGCTTGCACTTCGCCGACACGCACGGCGTTGGCGCCCGAATGAACGGCCAGCGCCACGCGCCGTGGCAGCGGCACCGTCTGCGCCGCGATGCCCAGGTGCGCGCGCCGCACCCGGCCATGCGCGATGAACTCGCCGATCACGAAGCGCGCCGTGTTGCTCGACACCGCGAACGCAAGCCCTTGCGCGCCAGCGATCATGGCCGTGTTGATGCCCACCACCTGCCCGGACGCAGCCACGAGCGCGCCGCCCGAGTTGCCCGGGTTGAGTGCCGCATCGGTCTGGATCACATCGTCGATCAGGTGCCCGCTTTGCGATCGCAACGATCGGCCCAGCGCCGACACGATGCCCGCCGTGATGGTCGACTCGAAGCCGAGCGGATTGCCGATGCCCACGACCAGGTGGCCGCGCTTGAGCATCTTCGAATCGCCGAGCGTGGCGGTGGCCGCGCCGCGCGGAAGCTCCACACGCAGCAGCGCGAGATCGGTGGCGGGGTCATCGCCGAGCAACTCGGCTTCCCTGTCGCCGGCCTCCGCGAGCCCGATGCGCACGCGGCGCGCGCCGCCAACGACGTGGCTGTTGGTGAGCACCAGCCCGTCGCCGGCGATGACCACGCCCGAGCCCAGGCCGCCGCGCCGGCCGGGCGTGCCGCTCTGCACACGCACCACGGCCGGTCCGACGCTGTCGGCCACCGTCGCGACCGCGTGCGAATAGGCGTCGACGAGTGAGTCCTGGTTCTGCTCGGACGCACTGCCTTCGATGAAGGGAGAGGGGGCGGGATCGTCGAACATGGTTTTCTCAAAGATGGATGACACCCTGCCGCACCGCCTGCGCCACCGCATCCGTGCGGCCGGTGGCATCCAGCTTGTCGAGCAGGGAGCCGACATGGAACTTTGCGGTGTGCACCGAAATGCCCAGCCGCCGCGCGATGGCCTTGTTGGATGCGCCTTCGGCCATCAACACCAGGACTTCGAGCTCGCGCCGGGTCAGTGCCGTATCGGCGTCTGCGGCGGACAAGGCATCCGCCGGAACCACCACCACATCGGCCGGCTCGCCGCGTTGCGCGACACGCAGTCCGGGCACGTCCGACAGCGACGCGAGCAGGCGTTCCGACAACTCCGCGTCGGCGATATCGACCGCGATCACGATCGGCTCCGTGGCGTCCGTCTTCTTCAATCGGCCGGCCTTTCACCCATCGTGATCTTCGCCTCGACGGGCTCGCCGGCGCGCCGCAGCGACAGCGTCACGACGGTGCCGACGCTCGCCGGGCCCAGCGCTCGCAGCAGCGCCTGCACGCTGCGCACGGGCTCGCCGTTCCAGGCCACGATCACGTCACCCTGGTGCAGGCCTGCGTTCGCGGCGGGTCCGTCGCGGTCGATGGCCATGATCATCGCTCCGATGCCCTCGGGCTCGAGCTTCACCGGCTGGAGCCCGACGCCCAGATAGCCTCGCGGTACCCGCCCGTGCGCGGCGAGGTGCGCCGCGACGCGGTCGATCGTCGCGCCCGGAATGACAAGCACACGCCGGCGCGGCCCGAACACGCTCATGCCGATGGCCCGGCCCTGCGCGTCCACCGCCAGTCCGCCTTCGGCGATGCGCCGCAGGGTCAGTCCGAGTTCGATCCGCGCGTCGATCTCGCCACCGCGCAGGCTGCGCCAGGCGGGGCCCGACAGCGAGACCACGCCCGCCGCCGCGACAGGCGTGCCCGCGAGCGACCCGATCGCGAGCGCGACGGAGCCCGCACGCACCGGCGCTGCTTCGAACGCGATCGGGGAGAGCGCGTGGCCTTCGATGCGCAGGAGGGCGATGTCAGTGCCGGCATCCCGACCGACGAGCTTCGCGCTGGCGCTCGCCCCGCTCGGCAGGCAGAGCGACACGTCCGCGTCGTCAGGCAGCGCCTCGTCGCAGGTGACGACCAGCCCCTCGCGCCAGGCGAATCCGCTGGAGCGCGAGCGCCCGGTGTGCACCGCCACGACGCTGCCGGCTGCGGTCGCCACCGCGTCGGCCATTGCCGTGGACAGTTGTTCCAGAGGTGAGGACATCGTGTCGGCCATGGGAGCTCCTTAGATGGCTTCATTGTGTGGAGGCACAAGGGGCTGGCGCTACTGCCCGGATGGGCAGGGTGGGCATACTGGCTGCTCCCATGAAGCTCGAACCTTTTGTCCGCGTCGACGAAACGCCGTTCTCGGCCTCCAGGGACGAGGTCGTGAGCATGCGAGGCGTGCCCGCAAGAACCTGCCGGAACGGCATCGGACTCAACGAGCTGGACTATGAATCGGTGGTCTTCCGCTTTCAGGACTGCGGGAGGCTTGAAGAGATCACGATGCCCGCGCCAGTCGTGCATATCGGCAACGTATCGGTGCCGTTCTCCGCACTTTCTTCCTTCGTGCGCGCGAATGATCCGTCAGCGTTCGAGAGGGCGGGTTTTCTCGTCAGTCCCCTGTTCGGGTTGGCCTTTGATCCGGCCGAGGCCTTCTGGGTCACAGCGCTCGCGGCTCACTGCCTGGATTCGTGGCGGGCCATCTGAGCGCCAATCGAAACCGTTTCCGTGCTGGCATCGTTTCCCCGGACGCCTTCGCCGAACTCATTCGCGCAGAGCACGTTTGCGATCGTTGTCCGAACCGCTGCGAGAGGCGGCGCCGCAGAAACGCACGGCTCCGCCACTTTCGAGTGCCGTCAAAATGGTGCCCACCAAGACAAGGGAGCGGCTTTCGCGACTCACGACACATGACCAGCTTTTTCGATTTTTCCAGGGCCAGCGTGGCCGAACTGGCGAGCACGGATGCGCGCCGGGCCTTGCAGGAGGATGTGGGCGATCAGGATCTCACTGCCGGATTGGTGGCGCCGCAGCGGCGGGCCACGGCGCACGTGCGCACGCGCGAGGCGGCCGTGCTGTGCGGCGCCCCTTGGGTCGAAGCCGTTGTGCGGCAACTGGACCCGCAAGCGCGTTTGACATGGCACTGCGCGGAGGGCGAGCACTGCACCGCCGACCAGCCCGTGCTCGAACTCGCCGGTGACGCGCGCAGCCTGCTGAGCGCCGAACGGACCGCGCTCAATTTCCTGCAACTGCTCAGTGCCGTGGCGACACGCACCGCCGCGTACGTCGATGCGGTGCGCGGTACGCGCGCCCGGATCGTCGACACACGCAAGACTTTGCCAGGCCTGCGGCTGGCGCAGAAGTACGCCGTGCGCACTGGTGGTGGCACGAACCATCGAATCGGCCTCTATGACGCGATCCTGATCAAGGAGAACCACATTGCGGCCGCCGGCGGCGTGAGCGCGGCGCTGCGTGCGGCAGCTGAGGTCGCCGCGCAGGCGAAGTTCGTCGAGATCGAGGTCGAAACCCTCGCCCAACTGGACGAGGCGCTGGCCAACGGCGCCCGCATGGTCCTGCTGGACAACATGGATCTGCCCACGTTGCGTGAAGCCGTGCGCCGCAACGATGCGGCGGGCGATGCGCGCGCCGTGCTCGAGATCTCGGGCGGGGTCACGTTGGACAGTATTCGCGCGCTGGCCGAAACCGGTGTGGACCGCATCTCGGTCGGAGCCCTCACCAAGGACGTCAAGGCCATCGATTTCTCGATGCGCTTCCTGGAGGACTGAGCGATGGCGCACTCACTGATCGGCGTTGATTACGCCCAACCCATTGCGACCGCCGGGAGCGGTTCCTCATGCGATACCCGGCAGGCCTGGGCGCGCGTGCCGGCCGAGCCCACGGCGGCTGAACGTGGCGCCTTGAAGGATCGCATCCGCAGGCTGCTGCGCGAGCGCAATGCGGTGATGGTGTCGCACTACTACGTGCACCCCGATCTGCAGGACCTGGCCGAAGAGACCGGCGGCCTGGTGAGCGACTCGCTCGAAATGGCGCGCTTCGGCCGGGACCACGCCGCACAGACGCTGGTCGTTTCGGGCGTGCGCTTCATGGGCGAGACCGCCAAGATCCTCTCGCCCGAAAAGCGCGTGCTGATGCCTGACCTGGACGCGACCTGCTCGCTGGACCTCGGCTGCCCTGTCGATGCCTTCAGCGCCTTTTGCGACCAACATCCGGATCGCACGGTGGTCGTCTACGCCAACACCAGCGCCGCGGTGAAAGCGCGAGCCGACTGGCTGGTGACATCGGGCTGCGCGCTCGACGTGGTGCGAGCCCTGACGGCCCAAGGACAGAAGATCCTGTGGGCGCCGGACCAGCACCTGGGCGACTACATCCGCCGCGAAACCGGGGCCGACATGGTGAGCTGGCAGGGCGCTTGCATCGTGCATGACGAGTTCAAGGCGTTGGAGCTCGAATTGCTGAAGAAGGAGCACCCCGGGGCCCGCGTGCTCGTGCACCCCGAATCACCGGCCGACGTGATCGCGCTGGCCGATGCGGTGGGGTCCACCTCGGCCATCCTGAGTGCTGCGCAAGGGATGGATGCGACGGAATTCATCGTCGCGACCGACACCGGCATGCTGCACAAGCTGCGCACGCTCAATCCGGGCAAGACCTTCATCGCCGCACCTACTTCGGGCAACGGTGCCACATGCAAGAGTTGCGCACACTGTCCGTGGATGGCCATGAACGGGCTCGCGGACGTGGCGCGCGTGCTGGAAACAGGCGCCGGCGAAGTCCACGTCGATCCGGCGCTGGGCCTGCGCGCACGCGTGCCGATCGATCGCATGCTCGACTTCACCGCGAGGCTCAAGAGCGTGCGGGCGGCCGGCGCCATGGTCGCGGGCATCGGCGCAGCCTGAAGACCCAGGCCGCGCCGGACGCCGATCAGCTCTGCGTGTCGATCTCGAGGTTGTCGATCAGCCGCGTCGCGCCCAGGCGAGCTGCGGCGAGCGCGACCAGCGGATCGCCGGGCGAAGGTGCCTGCAAGTCGGAACGTCGCCGAAGCACCAGGTAATCGGGTTGCCAGCCGCGCTTCCCGAGGGCCTCCATCGCGCGCGTCTCGACGGCCTGGAGATCGCGCTCGCCTGAGCGAACCGCCTCGGCCATGGCTTGCAGCGCCTTCGAGAGTTGCACCGACTCCGCGCGCTCCGTCTCGCTCAGATAGCCGTTGCGCGAAGACAGCGCGAGGCCGTCTGTGGCGCGCAGCGTCTCGACGCCCACGATCTCGATCGGCAGAGCGAACTGGCGCACCATGTGCCGGATGATCATGAGTTGCTGGTAGTCCTTCTTGCCGAACAGGGCCGTGGCCGGTTGCACGCACGAGAAGAGCTTCATCACCACCGTGCAGACCCCGATGAAAAAACCGGGGCGGAAGTGGCCTTCGAGAATGTTGGCCAGCACAGGGTCGGGATGCACCTTGCAGGTTTGCGGCTCGGGGTACAGGGCCTTTTCGTCGGGCGCGAACAGCACGTCGCAGCCTGTCGCGCGCAGCTTTTCGCAATCGCTGTCCCAGGTGCGGGGGTAGGTATCAAAATCCTCGTGGGGCAGGAACTGGAGCCGATTGACGAAGATGCTGACCACCGTGGCGTCCCCCAGCGGCTTTGCGCGGCGCACGAGGTCGAGGTGGCCGTCGTGCAGATTGCCCATGGTGGGAACGAAGGCGGGACGGCGATAGGCGCCAAGGTGTTCGCGCAACTCGGCGATGGTGCGTGCGATGTACATGGGATGGACCGTGATCGTTGAATGGGAACGAAGGAAAGCGGGAGAGGGCGCGCTACCAGGCGTGCAGTGCGTCGTCCGGAAAACTTCCGTCCTTCACGGCACGCACATACGCTTGGATTGCCTGGGCGATGCCGCCGCTCTCGGCCATGAAGTTGCGCACGAACTTCGGCATCTTGCCGAGGTTGATGCCCAGCATGTCGTGCAAGACGAGCACCTGGCCCGCCGTTGCGCGTCCGGCGCCAATGCCGATGGTTGCGCATCGCTTGAGTTCTTGCGTGAGCGTGGCGGCGAGCGAGGCGGGCACCATTTCCAACACCAGCATCGCCGCGCCTGCGTCCTGCAGTTCGAGCGCGTGCCGGCGCAGCAATTCGGCTGCCTCGGTCTCCTTGCCCTGCACGCGGTAGCCGCCCAGGGCGTGCACCGTCTGGGGCGTGAGGCCGAGGTGCGCGCACACCGGAAGTCCGCGCTCGACCAGGAAGCGCACGATGTCGGCGGTCCAGCCACCCCCTTCCAGCTTCACCATGTGGGCGCCGGCCTGCATCAACACCGTGGCGCTGCGCAAAGCCTGTTCACGCGACTCCTGGTAGCTTCCGAAGGGAAGGTCGGCGATGAGCCATGCGGTGCCTTGTACGCGGCGCAGTCCGCGCGACACGCTTTCGGTGTGATAGCGCATGGTTTCCAGCGTGACGCCGACGGTACTGTGGAGTCCCTGGCAGACCATGCCGAGCGAGTCGCCCACGAGCAGGCATTCCACACCTGCGGCGTCCGCCATCGCGGCAAAGGTCGCGTCGTAGGCGGTCAGCATCGTGATCTTCTCGCCGCGCGCGTGCATGTCTGCGAGGCGCGGAAGGCTCAGTGGCTTGCGTAGGGACGGCGGCGAGGCGGGTGGCAACGTGCCATAGGGACTTGCCGAGTCCCTGGCGGGGATAGTTGACATGTTGATGGCTCGAAGTGAATACCGGCTGATCGACACGCTCGGATGCCGCCTGAGCTGTCGGAAGACAGCCATGGCGGAGGGAAGCGCGCGGACTGTAGCATCGTCCAAATGGACGGCGGCGTTTCGGATCGGCACGAACCCGGCTAGTTGGTCGCCAGCTCCGCCTGGGCGCGAAGCACGGACTTGTTCGATACCCCCACGACTCCGGAAAAGGGCGTATCCAGCTCAAGGATGATGAAGATCGAACACGCAAAGGCCAGTGCACAGATGGCCAGGGCAACGTTCACGCTTCTGTTGATGACCATGAACGCTCCCAGTCCTACGTAGATGACCACCACCCATCCGCATACGATCACCAGCAAGGCGGTAGGGACCGAACTGTCCTCGCGCTCTGCGGTCAGCACGCGGCTCTGCGCGATATCGGAGGACAACTGCATCGCGCGTGACTGGTACCACTTCTGGGATTCATTGCGCGGCAACATGGACAGAACCGTCTGCTGAAGCCGTGTGATCGCGCGCAGGTCTTCGGAGTACCTCACACCCTCCAACCGTGGATCCTTGTGGCGCTGTCGCTCGGTAAGCTGGACGATCCGATTCAGGATGCCATGCAACTGGTATCGAGCGGCTCGGGTCTCCTCCCCGAACCCCACGAGCGCGCGATCCAGCAGCACGATCGACGTGGAGAGCTGGATCAGCTCTGCCTCGCGCTCATCGAACGATCGCTTCGCGGACGTGATCATGAGGCCCAGCACCAACGCCAGCAGGGTGGCCAGCATTCCGATGCCGACCTTTGCGGAATCGCGTGCATCGCTCACCAGGTGGTGCTCCGGAAGCAGCGTCGACAGGCGAACGCCCAGCCAGAACCCGCCCAGGGTCAGAACGAAAACGAGACTGGCGACGATGTAGGAGAGCATTGGATGAACCCGGCACGAAGCTCGTCAGATCGGCTTCGAAGATGCGCTCCCTGGCGAAGACAATACCCGCTGTCGGGAAAAGGGGGCAAGTCTCCCCGTCAGCCTTGAGCTTGCCGTATGTGCTCGTCGTCGTGTGACCGACTGCGGCCGGCGGCCATGGAGCGCATTTCATCCGGGGCATTGATGTGCGCTCAGCATCAATGCCCGTCGCCGTTTTCATCGAATCAACGGGGGCTTCGCCCTAGCATCGATGCACGAGGTGGCATCCATGACTCCGAATTTTCAAGGTCCGAACATCGATGGTGGCTGCGAGGGCGTCGACCCCATCGCCGAGTTCTTCGTGCAAGGCGCGGAGGACCGCTACAGCGACTGGGATCTCTTCGCGAACATGGCGCACTGGGCCAGCGTTTCGGCCGGCGTCGCGTTGATGATGGCGGCCGGCCTGGGCTTTTTCTAGCTGGAGTCAGGACGTCGCGCCGCAAACGCCGCCCTGCGGTTGACGATCCGACGGGGCAGGACGCACGAGTGGCGCGGTCCGAGTCCGGCTGCTCAATGTGTGAATCAGCAACGCGCCGACCACCATGGACATCCCGAGCAACTCGTTGCCGGACGGGAGCTTGCCCAGAGCGACGCTCATCAAGAGCGCCGAGACTGGAACGAAGTTGAGAAAGGCAGTCCCGGTGATGGCGCCCAGTGCACGAACGCCGTAGTTGAAAGCCAGCACCGCGACGGCGGAGGAGACCAGGCCGACATACAGCAGCGCATGCCATGACAGCAGCAGGCCGTCAGCGCTCGGGATCGCGGCGGCTCCCAGGGTGGTCGCCAATGCGGCGCCGACCGCGAGCACGGGCCACGATGCAATGACAGTCAAGGCGCTGTATTCGATGACGTCGAGCCTGTCTGCAAACTGCGCGGCACCGCGCGTGTACCAGACCCAACCCAGCGTGCCTGCGAAGGCCACGGCATCGCCGAACACGGTCGACGCCTCGTCGTGACTTGCGTGCGGCGACAGTGCACCGGAGACGATGACCACGCCCGTCATCGCCAACAGGCTGGTGAGCAGCGTCGACCTCGAGGGCCGCTCGCCATCGAGTACCCAGCGCAGCAACTGCGTGGTCATCGGCGTGGTGGCCATGATGATGGCGCCGTGCGACGGCACGGAATGCGAGAGCCCTGTCAGCAGCATCACGCTGAAGACACCGAATCCCGCTGCGCCTCGCACAGCCAGGGGCAGTGCGTGGGTGCGCAGCTTTTGCCATGGTCCCATGCCGCGCGGCGCGATCAACGCGACGAACAGCACGGCCGAGAAGCTGTAGCGGATCAGCGTGAACCAGAAGGGATCGATCTGGTGAAGGACTCCCTTGCTGACCAGGAACATGCCGCCCCATGCGGAGGTGGCGAGCAGCAGCGCGGCGATGCCGAGCGAGCGTGGATGGTGCGTGATCATGGGGTACCTGCGTCGTGGAATCGATGTCCGAAGCATGGGCGCCGGGTCGCTCGCTGACCATTCGTTTCTTTGGACTGGGCTTTCGGCTTTTGCGAATGGCCCGATGCGACCGTCGCGCTCACAATTCGCGGCATGGAGCTCTACCAACTCAAGACCTTCGTCGCGATCGCCCGCGAGGGCAGCCTCACCCGCGCGGCCGAGCGCGTCTTCACCAGCGCGCCAGCCGTGAGCGCGCAACTCAAGGCGCTGGAAGACGAACTCGGTGTCAAGCTGTTCGAACGTACGCCTCGGGGCATGACGCCGACGGAAGCAGGCCTCAGCCTGCTCGAAGAAGCGGAGCGCACGCTGGCCTCTGCGATGCGCATGCGATCAGCCGCCGAGCAGTTCCGCGGTACGGCGCAGGGCGTGGTGCGTTTCGGCACCGTGGTCGATCCGGTCGCGTTGCGCCTCGGGGATGTGCTGGTCAAGCTGGCCGAGCGTCATCCGCACGTGACGCTGCAATTGCAGCAGGGCTTGTCGCACCAGACGCTCGAGGGCGTGCGACGAGGCGATCTGGATTGCGCCTACGCGCTGAGCGACGGCGATGAGATCGACGGTCTCGCGGTGCAGCGCCTCGGTGTCGTCGATCTGGTGGTGACGCTGCCGATCTCGCTCGCGCGGTCGCAGCCCACACCGAGCCTCGAGACGCTGACCAGCCTTCCCTGGGTGGGCACGCCGCCCTCGTGCGTTCTGCGCTCGCATCTCGACGGCTTGTTCAACAGCATCGGCCGCGAATATCGCCCCGCGATGACAGCCGACAGCGAGAGTGCCATGCGCGCGATGGTCGCCAGTGGTTTGGGCGCGGGCCTGCTGCGGCTCGACCAGGCCGAGCAGGCCGAACGCAACGGGGAACTGGCGATCTGGCAAGGGTGGCGCTCCCACACCTGGCTGTGCTGGGTGGCGCCTGCCGACGGAAGGCGTGCGGCAGCGGTGGATGCCGTGCGCGGCGCGGTGCTGGAGGCCTGGGCCTGAGCAAGCTCTACCGGAGGCGAGCCGGCCCCAGCATCTCCGCGGTGATCCCGAAGGACGCCGGGTGCGCAGGTACGGGCAGGCCGCGCGCCAGGGCGGCGCAGATTTCGCCCATTGCCGCCGATGTCTGGATGCCGTAGCCGCCTTGGGCGGCGATCCAGAAGAAGCCCGGCGCCCCGTCGTCGAAGCCGCCGACCAGATCACCGTCGGTCACGAAGGACCGCAGCCCCGCCCAGGTCCGCGTCGGCCTGCGGATCGTCAGCGTGGTGGCCTCTTCGATGCGGTGGATCGCCATCGCGATGTCCATTTCCTCGGGCTGCACGTCTTGCGGTTCGACCGGATCCGCGTTGGCTGGCGAACCGAGAAGCATGCCGGCGTCGGGCTTGATGTACCAGTCCTCGTCGGCGCCATGCACGAGCGGCCAGCCGGCAATGTCCATGTTCGGGGGCGGCGCGAAGATGAAGGCGGAGCGGCGGCGCGGCTCGATGCCCAACGGCCGCACGCCGGCAAGCCGCGCGATGGCGTCGACCCATGCGCCGGCGGCATTGAGGACGATGGGTGCTTCATACACCGCGTCGCCCGCATGCACGCGCCATCGGTCCTGCACATGTTCCATGGTGGTCACCTCGGCGTCGCACACCAGCTTGCCGCCCGCTTGCCGCATGCCGCGCAGATAGCCCTGGTGGATGGCATGCACGTCCATGTCGGCGGCATCGGGTTCGTAGACGGCGCCGAGTAGCCGTTCGGGGCGCAGCGCGGGCACGATGGCGCAAGCCTCTTCGCTGCTCAGCCGCCGTGCGTCGGGGGCCATGGCGCTCAGCATCCGCCAATGCTCTTCGAGCTGGTCGGACTGCCCCGGGCCGGCGACCATCATCGCGCCGCGCGGCGTGAGCAAGGCGTGTTCGGCGAAGCCCGCCGGCGGATGCTGCAGAAACGCGCGGCTCGCCATCGTGAGCGCGCGCACCTGCGGCGTGCCGTAACCCTCCATGAAGAGCGCCGCCGAGCGGCCGGTGGAGTGGTAGCCGGGTTGGGCCTCGCGCTCCAGCATGACCACGCGGCCATGCGGCGCCAGCCAGTACGCGACGGAAGCGCCGGCAATGCCGCCGCCGATGATGAGAAAGTCGGCTTGAACCGCAGAGGGAGAAGAAGTCATGGGATCGCTGGATTCGAATGCGGCGCAGTGTAGTGAGAAAACGTGTGGATACACGGCGCGGGGCTTCGCGCCGCCTCGCTTTTCGCTAACCTGACGCGATGACTGCACTTGCTTCGCTGCGCGCCGGCGCGGATGCGCCGATCGGCCCGCCGCCACCTGCGCCCGACCTGCCGACCCCACCGCCTCCCGCCAACCCGCCACCTGCGCCGGCAGTGGACCCGCCGCCTGCGGACCCACCGCTGGTCGAACCGGGCGTGCCGCCGCCCGTCGCCGATCCGCCTCCCGGCGCAGTGGCGCTCGGCCGTGTGCATGCGCGACGCCTGCGCGAGGTCTATCGATCGGCCGGCTGGCCGTGCTGCGATGCCATCGAGGTCGACCTGCTGGCCGCTGGGCTGCTGGAGCGCGTGCGATCCGTGCACGGCCAGGAGACGCTGCGCGTGACCGATGCCGGCATCGCGCATATCGCGACCAGCCTGGTCGTCAACCGCGCCGTGATGTCGAGGCATGAAGCGCTCGTCGAGCAGGTCGCCCGCGAGATGACGCGCGCCGGCCGCGTGGCCTGGCGCGGGCTGAGTCTGCGTGCGCGTCTGCCTGAAGTGGAAGAGGGAGGAAAGGCTCGCTGGTGCATTGCACGGCCTGACGTGTTCTCCATCCGGAACACCAGCGTCGAGGCGTACGCGCAGCCGATCGTCCACGAGGTCAAGGTCAACCGCGCCGATCTGCTGAGCGACCTGCGCAAGCCCGACAAGCGGGCCGCCTACCTCGATCTGGGCGGCGAATGCTGGTACGTGCTGGGCTGCGATGCGAAGGGGCGGCCCATCGGGGAGCCGGACGAGATCCCGTCGGGATGCGGCGTGCTGATCGCGCGGGAAGGCCGGCTCGTCGTGGCGCGGGCGGCCATGCACCGCGCGCTGCCGCGCCTGCCGTTTGCGGTGTGGATGGCCCTGGCGAAGGCCCGGCCGGTGGCGGGTTTCGACGAGGAGAGCCAGGACCTGCTCGGAGAGGTCCAGGGCTGATCCTCCTTGCCGGGGGCGCCCGTCGCTGCACTTAGGTGCAATAGCCGCGCGCTGGCGGGCCACTTATGCTGGTCGAGCTGCGGGGTCGGCTTCTACCCCGAACAGGAGGCGATATGCGTGCTCTAGCCATCGGATTTGCGCGAGCCCTGATGCTCGCTGCCGCGCTGTTCTCGGCGCTGGCGGGCGCGCAGCAGGCAACGTTTTCCAGGGAGCAACTCGATCAGATGATGGCCCCGATCGCGCTGTATCCCGACTCGCTGCTCTCGCAGGTCCTGATGGCCGCGACCTATCCGGCGGATGTCGCGGACGCGGCGAAATGGTCGAAGGCCAACCCGAACCAGAAGGGCGACGCGGCCCTGAAGATGGTCGCGAACCAGCCCTGGGACCCGAGCGTGCAGTCGCTCGTGGCGTTCCCGCAGGTTCTGCAGATGATGGGCGAACAGCCCGATTGGGTGCAGAACCTGGGCGATGCCTTCCTCGCATCATCCAAGGACGTTCTCGACTCGGCGCAGCGGCTCAGGAGCCAGGCGCAGAAGACCGGCAGCCTCAAGAGCTCCGAGCAGCAGAAGGTGATCGTCGAGCAGGAGCCGCAGACGCAGCAGACGATCATCAAGATCGAGCCCGCGAATCCGCAAGTGGTCTATGTTCCGGCCTACAACCCGACCGTGGTGTACGGCGCGTGGCCGTATCCGGCCTATCCGCCTTACTACTACCCGCCGGCACCGTACTACTACCCCGGCGCCGCACTGGCGACAGGCATCGCCTTCGGTGTCGGTGTGGCCGCCACGGCGGCGCTCTGGGGCAATACCAACTGGGGCGGCGGCAACGTCAACGTAAACGTGAACCGCTACAACAGCGTGAACGTCAACCGGCAACTCTCCGCGAACCAGACGAATTTCCAGCACAACGCGGCCAACCGACGCGGGGTACCGTACCGCGATTCAGCGAGCCGGCAGCAGTTCGGCAAGGACGTTGCAGGTGCGAACCAGCGCAACGAGTTCCGCGGGCGCGATGGGGCCCAGGCGGGAACCCGCGACGCACAGCGGCAGCAGGCCCAATCACAGTTGCAGCAGCGCGGCATGGACCCGGGCCAAGGCCGCGACCAGCTGCGAAACGATCCCGGAACACGCGATCGTGCGCAGGCGGCCGCGCGAGACACTGGCCGCGATCGTGCGGGCGCTGGCGCCGGTGACCGTGCCGGCGACCGCGTGGGTGACCGAGCCGGTGACCGAGCCGGTGCCCGCCCGGGAGCGGGAGACCGCGGGGGAGCGGGCGACCGTGGCGGACCGGGCGGACGCGGCGGGGCCGACCAGGGACTGGCGCGGACGCAGCACGGCGGCGGCGATAACGCGCTGCGAGGTGCGGGCGATGCCGGCGGGCAGACCCGTCAACAGGCAAGTCGTGGCGATGCGAGTCGCCAGTCCATGGCGCAGAACCGCGGTGGAGGCGGGGGTGCGCACGCGGGCGGTGGCGGAGGCGGCGCCCGCATGAGCTCCGGTGGAGGCGCCGGAGCACACATGGGTGGCGGCGGCGGTGGGGCTCGCATGGGCGGCGGAGGTGGCGGCGCCCGGATGGGCGGAGGCGGCGGGCACGGTGGAGGCCGCGGCGGGGGTGGTCGTCGCTGAATGGGAGGCCCACATGACGCAATTCACCTGCTCAGGAGTCCGGACAATGTCCTTCGCCGCCATATCCTTCAATACGCTTGCGGCTTCCGTGGCCCTGGCGCTGTCGCTCGCCTCGGGCGCTTCGTTCGCGCAAAAGGCCTACCCCACACCCGATGCCGCGGCGCAAGCGTTCGTCGATGCCCTGTCGCGCAGCGATGTCGAGGCATTGCGCAACGTGCTCGGACCCGAATGGCGGCGCTTCGTGCCGGAAGGCACCGTCGACCAGGAAGACGTCTACGAATTCCTCGCTGCATGGGCAAAGCAGCACAAGGTCGTGCTCGAGAAGCCGGACTGGGCCGTGCTCGCCGCCGGCCCCGGGGACTGGACACTGCCCGTGCCCATCGTGAAGACGACGGCCGGCTGGCGCTTCGACCCGAGGGCGGGAGCCGACGCCATGCGCAGCCGTCGTATCGGGCGCAACGAACTCAGTGCGATGCAGGCTGCGCTGGCGTACTTCGACGCGCAGAAGGAGTACGCGCAAAAGGACCGTGACGGCAACGGCGTGCTGGAGTACGCACAGAAGTTCGTGAGTTCCCCCGGGAAGCACGATGGGTTGTACTGGCCCGACGCGACCGGCCAGGATCAAAGCCCGCTCGGGCCGCTGTACGCCGGGCAAAAAGGTGGCGAGGGCTACCACGGCTATCACTTCAAGATCCTCAAGGCCCAAGGCAAGGACGCTCCGGGAGGGGCCTACGACTACGTGATCGGCAATCGAATGCGAGGCGGATTCGCCTTGGTCGCATGGCCGATCCGGTATGGGGAGACGGGCGTGATGACCTTCATCGTCAGCCATGACGGCACTGTCTACGAGAAGGACCTCGGCTCGGGTAGCGATGCCGCCGCGCGGGCCATGACGCGGTTCAACCCGGATGCGAGCTGGCGAAAGGTGGACGTTTCCGGGAGCTGACGGCAGCGCCGATGTTGCGTGGCCCCGGACAAAAGTCGTAGGGGCCTTGTCGCACGTGCGACAGAACGTAAACTAGGGTGCCGAATCGAAACGGCGTCAAGTCCGTTTGCGCATGGAAGAGGAGTACGCAATGCAACCAGTCCTGGAGATCCGCAAGCTCGGCGAGCGCTCCTACACCTACACCGTCCGCGCGCCTCGTTCAGCGGGCGAAGCGCCGCCCAAGGCGTGTTATGTCGATCTGGGACTCACCTCGTTCGCCGATTGCCTGCGAGACGCTGCGGAGGCGCTGACTTACTTTTCACGCGTCTACATCCGCTATGAAGGTTTGTGCGTCGGCGTGCAGACGGTGGTGCGGCTTGAAAACCAGCCCGACACGGTGGCGGGCGAATTGCTGGCGGACTACGCGAGCCAGATCGAAATGCCGCCGGCGTCCAAGCCCGTGCCCCTCCCGGCGGCTGCCGTACACGCTTCGGTCGTCTTGTAGCGCCGCGCCGGCAGGGCCGTTCAGGTGGTGTAGTGGCCGCTGGCCTCTGGCTGGTAGTGGACTTCCGCCACTTGGGCATTGAATTCCTCACCGCCGGGCGTTTGCCACTGGGCCGTCGCGCCAATGCGCAATCCGAGCAGGCTCATGCCCACCGGCGAAAGCACCGAGACAAAGCCCGTGGCCGGCTCGGCGGCGGTGGGATAGCACAAGGTCAGCTTTTGGCGGTGCCCCGTACGCGCATCGACGATCGTGACTTGCGAGTTCATCGTGACGAAGTCGGGCGCGATCTCGCGCGAGGGCAACACTTCGACCATGTCCAGCAACTCTTCGAGGTCCGGGTGGGATTTTGCGTCGACCAGTTTGGTGAGGCGAACGTGATCCAGTTCGGTGAGCGTGCGATCGCCGTAATTCTTTGCATGCATGAAAAAGCACTCCTGTCGAAATGTGCGACCTGCCGCCATCTTCAGCGGTCGCCAAGGCGCGAGAACTGGGGCCCGGCGATCGATGGTTGCGCTAAATGAAAGAAGAAGGGGATCGCCGGGCCGAGGAGTGTGCGGCCGGCTGGCTCAGTCCCAGCATGCCGACGCCATTGCCGAGCGAACGCGTGCGCGCGCGGCTGTGGACGAGGGTGGGGGCTGGGAGACGCATGCGCTCGATTGTAGGAGGCTGCATCGAGGTCGAGGGGATGGAGCGGGTGAAGGGAATCGAACCCTCGTATGAAGCTTGGGAAGCTGCCGTTCTACCATTGAACTACACCCGCAACTGGCACGGATTCTAACGACTGTCCGAAGACCCACCCATGGTGGTCCTCCAGTTCAGGACTGGCGATCTGGCACGGCATTTCGCGTAGCGCGCTTCCGCCGACGCTCCGCGGCAGTAAAGTGAGGCCATGTCAGCTCACGCGCAGGAGGCCGCGCTGTTTTCGCGCCATCGCCCTTGCGCACGCCAGCCATCCCTCGAAGCTTCTCAGCCATACGACGCCGTCGAATTCGTCCTGGCCAAGCGAAACAGTCTCGGGGAACCACTGCCCAATGGATCGCGGTGATTTTCAGGCGGCAGTTTCTTTCCGTAGTGCGCCTCAACCATAGAGAATTTATGACATCCGTACGTACTTTTTGGGATGTGCTGTCGAATCCATCGCGCCTCCTAGAACGAACTGCTTATGTTCGATCAGTGCTCAGCGAGAGAAAGTTCGTTGCCTGGGCACTCCAACACCGCGCGAGGCTTGCTCCGTTTGAAAATGACGCGAACGAATTTGCCTTCGCCGATAGCACACGCCCATTTCGTCAGGCCATCGAAGCCTTCACGGCGAAACATGCTCGAACCCAGGAGCAACTCAACGAATTCCGCGAGGAGTTCAATGAATATTCCGAAATGCAGCGGAATGCGAAAATTCGGCTTCCCTGCGAGTGGCAAGACCGTTTCCCGTGTTTGGACGATCGGGCATCAACTACGCCGTTTGACAGACACTACACGTACCATCCTGCATGGGCCGCCCGAGTACTCGCACAAACGCGACCTGCCAAACACATCGACATATCTTCCACAATCAACTTTGCGACGCTGGTGTCGGCATTCATCCCGGTCGAGTTTTACGACTACCGGCCAGCCCCTATAGCGCTGCCTGGCCTCGAATGCGGAGAGGCCGATCTTTTGAGTCTCCCATTTGCTGACGGGAGCATCAAGTCGCTGTCGTGCATGCATGTCCTCGAACACATTGGGCTTGGCCGCTACGGCGACAAACTCGATCCAGACGGAGACCTTAAAGCCATTGGAGAGTTGCTTCGCGTTCTGGCGCCTCGCGGCGATCTGCTGATTGCGGTCCCGGTCGGCAAGCCCAAAGTACAGTTCAATGCGCACCGTGTCTATGATGCGATCGATTTTTCGAATTACTTCAACGGAGTGTCTCTCATCGAGCGTGCGCTAATCGAAGAGTCCGGTGATCGCGGCATCATTGAGAATCCTTCCGACGCCCAGTTCCGGGAACAGGCCTACGGCTGTGGATGTTTCTGGTTCCGCAAAACTTAGATGGAGGGTTTGCCAAACGTGTCTACGATAACAGTCAAGCTGATGGGCGGTCTAGGCAATCAGTTGTTTCAATACGCCACAGGACGTGCTCTCGCCTTGCATCACAGAGCGCGTTTGCAACTCGATCTCAGTTTTTTTGATACATACGAACTTCGTCATTTCGAACTGGGTGTCTATCCGCTCACTGCAAAGATAGCGAGCCGGCAAGATTTAGCCCGACTCCGGGAGACGCCGCCGCATCGTCATATCGGTCGATTTCAATGGGCGAAGCTGCGTCGGCACCAGCAATCGGTTCATTTTCACGTTGAATCCAGCCCGTACTTCGATCCTGGCCTCAATAAGCTGCCGTTGCCTTTGCACATTGAAGGATACTGGCAGAGCGAAAAGTATTTCTTGGACTGCAGAAGAATATTGCTTGCGGAGCTCTCGCCAAAGTTGCCTCTCGAACCAGAAAATGCAGCAATAGCGAACAAAATTTCATCAACCGATTCTATTTCACTGCACGTCCGACGCGGCGACTATGCGAGCAATGAAGTAGTCAATCGTGTGCATGGAATAGTACCGCTGGACTACTATCGGCGCGCGGTTTCGCTTCTTGAAGCCAGATTGGCAAATCCTCACATCTTCGTGTTTTCTGACGATCACGAATGGGTTCAAGAAAATCTTCATTTCTCTGCACCGATGACATTCGTCAAGACAAACAACTCGGATCGAGGTTTCAGGGACATCCAGCTTCAGTCGATGTGCCGTCATCACATTACGGCCAACTCCTCCTTCAGCTGGTGGGGGGCCTGGTTGAATCCTCGTCGCGACAAGGTGGTGATTGCGCCGACACATTGGCTCGCAGACGCGGCGGGGGACGATTCTCGTGACCGCGTTCCTGAGTCATGGCTCCGAATGTGAATTCGGAGGCATCTTCGCCAGTTTTCGATGACGCCCGCTCCTTCGCCGACTCGGCGCCTCTTCATCGGCCTGTTCCCTGATGCGGAAGTACAAGCGGCCATTGATGCGCACCGCAGAAATTGGTCGTGGACGCGCGGCGCGCGAATGACTTCGCTTGCGCGCATCCACATGACGCTGCACTTTCTCGGCGAGGTTGACGCGGCCCAGCAAGCCGCGTTGCAGGAAGGGATTGCGGAAGTTCCGATGCAGGCGTTGACATTGATCCTGCGAACTCCGGAAGTCTGGCGCAATCCAGTCGCGGTGTTGCGGCCGGACGAGCACGAAGAGCTGCGCGCATTGCACGAACGCCTGAAGTGGCCGCTCGTCGATGCTGGGCTGACGCCCGAGAAAGGTCATTGGATCCCCCATCTCACGATCGCGCGCAGATGCCTGGGCGCGGTGCCGCCTGACAATCCACCGCCGATTCCCTGGCAGGTCAGCGAGTTCGTGTTGATCTGTTCGCACATGACGCCGCCTGCCCGCTATGAGGTCCTGGCGCGGCATTCCGTGCGTCGTTAGCGAGGGCAATCGGTTGCGGCAGAATCCCTCCGATGAAGAAATTTCCGGTCGAAGCAAGCCTGCTTCTCGTCGATGACGACCCCGCCATCATTCAGGTATTGAGTCGGATACTTTCGGACTACACGACGGTTCGTTTTGCGACCAGCGGCGCCGATGCGTTGCAACTCAGCAGGGAAGCGACGCCCGACCTCATCCTGCTCGACGCCCAGATGGGAGACATGAGCGGCCTGCAGGTATGCGAAGCACTGAAGGCCGACCCGGCCTTGGCCGATGTGCCAGTCATCTTCGTGAGCAGCCACCAGGAGTCCGAACTCGAAGTGGCGGTACTGGAACTCGGCGCAGTCGATTTCATCCGCAAGCCGTTCAATGCCTCGCAGGTGACGGCGCGGGTCAACACCCAGCTCAAGCTGAAGCGGCTTTCGGACGACCTGCGGCGCCTGTCCAGGATCGATGGCCCCACGGGTCTCGCGAACGAACACGCCTATGCCGAGATCCTCGTGCGCGAAACGCTTCGGGCTGCCGAGTCGGGCCAGGCGGTAGCGCTGGTGATGCTCGAGGTCGATTTCTTCCAGTCCTTCGAGGCACTCTATGACCGGAAGGCTGCGGATGTCTGTCTCGCCGCCATCGCCGAGGCCCTGCGGGGCAGCGCACGCCGGCCCGGCGATTTCGTCGCCCGGCTGGATCGCGATCGCTTTGCGCTGGTCCTGGCGGACACCTCCCCGGACGACGCGTTGCATGTGGCCAATCGCGCCCTGCGGGCCGTCGAGGCGCTGGACATCAGCCATCAGGGTTCCGCTGTCTCGCGTCATGTGACGTGCAGCGCCGGCGTCGCCTGCCTCGAGGCCGCCGGGCGTGAAGAGCTGAGCCAAGCGGGCGCCGATGCTGTGGAGGCTCTCGAACGCGCTGCCCGTGATGCGCTCGCGGAGGCGGCCAAGGCGGGGCGAGCCCAGGCGTGCAGGATGGTTCCCAAGGCGCGGCCGCCGGAGCCTGACACCGAGGCCAATTGACCACCCCCGTGGGGCTTCGGCAGTCCGCTCGCTCGCTGATCTGGCTGGGCATCGGCCTGTGCATGGCGGCGGGCGCGGGCTTGTGGCAGGCGCGCTACAACGACTCGCTGGCGCAAACGCGCTTCGACGCATTGGCCCGGCGCGCGGTCGAGCAACTGGCGTCGCGCATGCACGCTTTCGAATTCGGCTTGCGCGGAGCGCGCGGTGCCGTGATCGCGGCGGGTGGAGAAGGGGGCATCACGCGGCTGCGATTCGCGCAGTTCAGCGCCTCACGCGATCTGGAGCGCGAGTTTCCCGGCTCGCGGGGATTCGGATTCGTGCGCCGCGTACCGGTCGCGCAAGAGGCCGCCTTCGTCGCCGCGGCGCGACTCGACGGCAAGCCCGATTTCAGGATTCACCAGATCGGCGTGAACGAGGGTGATCGTTTCGTCATCCAGTACTTCGAGCCGTCCGATTCCACGAGCCCCGCCATCGGGCTGGACATCGCATCGGAGCCCAACCGGCGCGCCGCTGCCGAGCGCGCCATGCAGACCGGCGAAGCCGCGATGACCGCGCCGATCGCGCTGGTGCAGGCGCAGAGGGCACCGCCGAGCCAGCGCTCCGTGCTGATGCTCCTGCCTGTCTACAAGCCCGAAACGCAGCTCGGCCGCCTGCAGCAGCGCCAGCACCGATCCGCTGCTGCGCGGGGTACGCCGGACGAGGGAATCGGATGGATCTACACACCCCTGCTCATCGACGAGGTGCTGAAGGGCTTTGATTTTCAGGATGGCGAGTTCGCACTCGCTCTGGCCGACGTGACGCGGCCCGACAAGCCGGAGCCGTTCTTTACCTCGCCCGGCCGTGCATCCGTACAGGCCGATGCGCTCCGGAGCGTGCAGCCGCTGCATCTCTACGGCCGCATCTGGCGGGTGGATGTCAGCGCGCAGCCGTTGTTCGTGAAGCGCTTGAACCTGCGCAGCCCATGGGCCGTGGTGCTGATCGGCTCGACGCTGGCGCTGCTCCTGGCCCTGCTGTCTTTCATCGAGCAGACCACGCAGCGCCGCAAGCAACAGGCGGGCGAGCAACGCTCCCGGCTCGCTGCGATCGTGACCAGCTCGAACGACGCCATCATCGGCTGCCGGCTCGACGGCAAGATCACCGACTGGAACGACGCTGCGGCCAAGATCTTCGGCTACACCGCCCAGGAGGCGCTCGGTCAGACCATGCAGGCATTGCTGTTGCCGCCCGACCATGCGCAGGAAGAAGAGACATTGCTGCGCCACATCGCCGAAGGCAAGTCGGTCGCCGCATTCGAGACCTTCCGGCGGCACCGCGACGGCACGGCAGTGGCGGTTTCGGTGGCGGCAGCGCCCATCCGCTCGGCGGATGGGCGGGTGGTCGGCGCCGCCGAGACCCTGCGCGACATCACGCACGAGAGGGCAACCAAGGCGCGGATCCTCGAACTGAACGCGACCCTCGAGCAGCAGGTGGCCGAACGCACCGCCGAACTCGTGGCACTGTCGGCGCGCGAGCGCGCCATCCTCGACGGCGCGGCGAGCGCCATCATCGCCACCGAAGTCGACGGCGTGGTGACGCTGTTCAATCCCGCCGCGGAGGCCTTGCTGGGGTACTCCGCCGCCGAGGTGGTGAACCAGATGGAGATGAACCGCTTCCACGACGTGTTCGAAGTCCACAGCCGCGCGATGGCGCTGACCACCGAACTGGGACGTCCGCTCGAAGTGTGCGAAGTCTTCGCGCCCGCGCCGGGCACCGGCCGCGCGCGGCCCCGGGAGTGGACCTACGTGCGCAAGGACGGCAGCCGGGTCCCCGTCCACCTGAACGTGAGCCCGCTGCGCGATGCGGCCGGCAGCGTCGTCGGCTTCATTGCGATTGCGACCGACCTGTCCGAGCGCAAGGCCACCGAGGAACGGCTGCACAAGAACGAACGCTTCATGCGCATCGTGACCGACAACATCCCCGGCATCGTTGCCTACTGGACGACCGACATGCGCTGCACCTTCGCGAACAGCGCTTACCGGCGCTGGCTGGGGCGCGCGCCCGAGGAGATGATCGGGATCTCGCAGGTCGAGTTGCTCGGCCCTGAACTGTTCCGTGAGAACGAGCCCTACATCCGCGCCGCGCTGGCCGGCAACGACCAGCGCGTGATGCGCACCCGCACACTGGCCGATGGATCGACCCTGCACTACTGGCTGCACTACATCCCCGACTTCGACGACTACGGCGTGGTGCAGGGCTTCATCTCGGTGGCGGTGGACGTCACCGACATGCGCCGCGCGCAGGACCAGCTCGAAGACCTCAACCTCGCCCTGAACGAACGCAGCGCGCAGGCGGAGTCGGCGAGCAAGGCCAAGAGCGAGTTCCTGGCCAACATGAGCCACGAGATCCGATCGCCGCTCAACGCGGTCATCGGGCTGGCCTACCTGTTGCGGCAAACCTCATTGGATGACCGGCAGCGCGAGTTCCTGCGCAAGATCGACGACGCCAGCAACGCGCTGCTGGGCGTCATCAACGACATCCTCGACATCTCCAAGATCGAGGCGGGCGAGATGGCGCTCGACGAATCCGAGTTCGGACTGCGCGATCTGCTCGACAGCGTCGTCGCCATGATGAACGTCAACGCCGGCGAGAAGGGCATCGCGCTGGTGCTGGAAGCCGATGCCGAACTTCCGGCGCGCTTGCTCGGCGACGTCACCCGCATCCGGCAGATCCTCGTCAACCTGCTGAGCAATGCCGTCAAGTTCACCGCGCAAGGGTCGGTGCGCCTGAACGTGCAGGTGAAGGAGAGGCTGGAGGATCGCGTGCGTCTGCGCTTCGCCGTGGTCGATACGGGAATCGGCATCGAGGCCGATGTGCTCGACCGGTTGTTCACGCCTTTCACGCAAGCCGACACGTCGACCACGCGCCGCTTCGGCGGCACGGGACTGGGGCTGTCGATCGTGAAGCAACTCACCGGGTTGATGGGCGGCGAGTTCGGTGTCGCCAGCACACCGGGCAGCGGCAGCGAGTTCTGGGTCATCCTGCCCCTGGACATTGCCGTCGAAGACGCCGCGCAGCCTTCGGTGCCTGCACGCGAAGTGTCGGCGGACCGGCGCCTGTCGAAGATGCGCGTGCTGGTGGTGGACGACAGCGAGGTCAACCTGGAGGTCTGCCAGCACATCCTCGAGCGCGAAGGAGCGCAGGTCAGCCTCGCTTCGGATGGCCGCGAAGCGGTCGAGGCGCTGCGCAAGAGGCCGCAGGCTTTCGACCTGGTGCTGATGGACGTCCACATGCCGGTGCTCGACGGCAACGAGGCCACACGCCTGATTCGCGGCGAATTGGGCCTCACGGCATTGCCGGTGGTTGCGCTGACGGCCAGCGCGCTGGTGGCCGAGCGCGACCGCGCGTTCGAAGCCGGCATGAACGACTTCATCAGCAAGCCTTTCGACGCCGAGTCGATGGTCCGCACAGTGCGCCGTTGCGTGGAGCGCGCGCGGGGCCGGCTGGTGCCGACCGCACACGAGGAAGCTCCGGCCGTGGCTGGGCTTCCGCCCGACTGGCCGATGATCCAGGGCATCGACGCACCGGGCGCATCGAAGCGACTGATGGGCGACAGCGATTTGCTGTTGAGTGTCCTGCGCAGTCTGCTCGAGGAGTTCGGTGACCTGGCGCGCGAGGGCGATGCGCCCTCTGGCGAGTCGTCCATTGCCCTGGCGGCCCGACTGCACAAGCTGCAGGGCAGCGCCGGCGTGATCGGGATCGACGGCGTGCGGCAACGGGCGGCCGAGGGTGAGGCTGCGCTGAAGGAAGGCGACACCCACCGCGCCGATCGTGCGTTGCGTGCGCTGAGCCTGGCGCTGCGCAATCTTCAAGCTGCGGCCCAGCCCTTTTTCGATGCGGCGGACGTCAGGCCTGTGGCTGAAGATGCAGCGCCGGTCGACCCCGACGCGCTGGCTTCGCTTGTCGATCTGCTGCGCAAGCAAAGCATGGCAGCAATGCCGCTGTTCGACGAGCTTGGTCCGTCGCTTCGCACCGCCCTCGGCGGGGAGCGCTTCGCAGCGCTGGAGCGCGCCATGCAGTCGCTTCAATTCAAGCAGGCCGTCGAGATCCTGCAAGTCGAGCGGGGCGCGCCTCGAAGATCGGGTTGAACGGCGCCTGCGTCGCACGCCGGAATCGGTTGAAGCGGCCCCGCGTCACCACATCGCGCATCCGCGCCTCGCCCCGCCGGACGGTTGGGCCGGGCGGCATCAGTCCCGTTTCCGGCGCCGTCCGCGAATCAGCAGCACATACGCACCCAGGTTGAGGACCGCCACGAAGGTGCCCGCTGCGATCTGCGCGCCCCGGGTGAGGCCCTCCGGATAGATCACGCCGAGCAGGTAGTGATCGATGAATCCGCCGCCGTAGCCGGCCTGGCCGGCAGCGCGCCGCAATTCGTTCTCCAGCGGCGTCAGCGGGCATTCCCATCCGAACCACGCCACCCAGGCGGCCCATGCCACCGCCGGCAGGTGCAGCCAGGCCAGCCGCGGCCAACGCCAGACCAGCACGCCGCCGGTCAGGACAAAGAGGATGAAGAGGCCGTGCAGCACCAGGACGGCATCGGCCAGGACACGGTTGCTCATTCCTGGGATTCTTCCCCAAACCTATAATGGAATGTTCAGCAGATCAAGCAGTTAGGTGGGTTCGATGCAGGGGCTGCCCGCAACCGGCCGCCTTCGCCACAAGCCAAAAACCAAGATGAGCCAGCCCACCTTCAGCGTCGCCGACATCCGCAAGTCGTTCCTCGATTTCTTCGCGACCAAGGGCCACACCGTCGTGCCCTCGAGTTCGCTGGTGCCGGCGAACGATCCGACCTTGATGTTCACCAACTCCGGCATGGTGCAGTTCAAGGACGTGTTCCTCGGCACCGACAAGCGCCCCTACGTGCGCGCCGCCTCCGTCCAGGCCTGCCTGCGGGCCGGCGGCAAGCACAACGACCTCGAGAACGTCGGCTATACCGCGCGCCACCACACCTTCTTCGAGATGCTTGGCAACTGGAGCTTCGGCGACTACTTCAAGCGCGAGTCGCTCAAGTGGGCCTTCGAACTGCTGACCCAGGTCTACAAGCTGCCGGCCGAGAAGCTCTGGGCCACCGTCTACATCGAGGACGACGAGGCCTACGACATCTGGACGAAGGAAATCGGGCTGCCCCCCGAGCGCGTCGTGCGCATCGGCGACAACAAGGGCGGTCGCTACATGTCCGACAACTTCTGGATGATGGCCGACACCGGCCCCTGCGGCCCCTGCAGCGAGATCTTCTACGACCACGGCCCCGAGATCGCGGGCGGCCCGCCCGGCAGCCCGGACGAAGACGGCGACCGCTACATCGAGATCTGGAACAACGTGTTCATGCAGTTCGACATGCAGCCCGACGGCAGCGTGAAGCCGCTCCCTGCGCCCTGCGTCGACACCGGCATGGGCCTCGAGCGCCTGGCCGCGATCCTGCAGCACGTGCACAGCAACTACGAGATCGACCTGTTCGACGCGCTCGTCAAGGCCGCCTCGCGCGAGACCGGCGAGAAGGACCTCGGCAACAAGAGCCTGCGTGTGATCGCCGACCACATCCGCGCCACCGCCTTCCTGGTGGCCGACGGCGTGATCCCCTCGAACGAAGGCCGCGGCTACGTGCAGCGCCGCATCGTGCGACGCGCCATCCGCCACGGCTACAAGCTCGGCCAGAAGAAGCCCTTCTTCCACAAGCTGGTGCCCGACCTGGTCGCGCTGATGGGCGACGCCTATCCCAAGCTCAGGGCGGACGAGAAGCGCATCTCCGACACGCTGAAGGCCGAGGAGGAGCGCTTCTTCGAGACCCTTGCCAATGGCATGGAAATCCTCGACGCGGCGCTTGCCGATGGCGCCAAGGTGCTGCCAGGCGAAGTGGCTTTCAAGTTGCACGACACCTACGGATTCCCGCTCGACCTGTCGGCGGACGTGTGCCGCGAGCGCGGCGTCGCGGTCGATGAAGCCGGTTTCGGCGCCGCCATGGAAAAGCAGAAGGCAGCGGGCCGTGCGGCCGGCAAGTTCAAGATGGAACGCGCCGTCGAATACACCGGTGCCGGCAATGCCTTTACCGGCTATGAGCACCTCGAAGAGAAGGCCAAGGTCGTCGCGCTGTATTTCGAGGGCTCGCCGGTGCAGCAACTGGCCGAGGGCCAGCCCGGCATCGTCGTACTCGACACCACGCCCTTCTATGCCGAGAGCGGCGGCCAGGTCGGCGACCAGGGCGTGCTCGTCGCCGAAGGCGTGCAGTTCGGCGTCGAGGACACGCAGAAGATCAAGGCCGATGTGTTCGGCCACCACGGCGCTCAGACGCAGGGCACGCTCAAGGTCGGCGATACGATCACGGCCCGCGTCGACACTGCGCGCCGCGCCGCCACCATGCGCAACCACAGCGTCACCCACCTGATGCACAAGGCCTTGCGCGAAGTGCTGGGCGAGCATGTGCAGCAGAAGGGCTCGCTGGTCGACGCCGACAAGACCCGTTTCGACTTCGCGCACAACGCATCCGTCACGGCCGAGCAGGTCCTGGAGATCGAGCGCAGGGTCAACGCTGAAATCCTCGCCAACGAAGCCACGCAGGCGCGGCTGATGGACATGGAATCGGCACAGGAGACCGGGGCGGTGATGCTCTTCGGCGAGAAGTACGGCGATACGGTGCGCGTGCTCGACATCGGCAGCAGCCGCGAGCTGTGTGGTGGCACGCACGTGTCCCGCACCGGCGACATCGGGCTCTTCAAGATCGTGAGCGAAGGTGGCGTGGCCGCCGGCGTTCGCCGCATCGAGGCGGTGACCGGCGCGAATGCGCTGGCCTATCTGCAGCAACTCGAAGCGACGGTCCACAGCGTCGCCGCCACGCTGAAGACGCCGGCATCCGAACTGCAAGCGCGTCTCACGCAGGTGCTCGACCAGGTGCGCACGCTGGAGCGCGAAGTCGGTTCGCTCAAGGGCAAGCTCGCGTCCTCCAAGGGCGACGAACTGTTGGCGCAGGCGGTCGACGTCGGCGGCATCAAGGTGCTCGCGGCCAAGCTCGACGGCGCAGACGCCAAGACACTGCGAGAGACCATGGACAAGCTCAAGGACAAGCTCAAGACCGCGGCCATAGTGCTCGCGGCCATCGACGGTGCCAAGGTGCAGATCGCGGCCGGCGTCACTTCCGACACCATGGGCAAGGTGAAAGCCGGCGACCTCGTCAACTTCGTCGCCCAGCAGGTCGGCGGCAAGGGCGGCGGCAAGGCCGACATGGCGATGGCCGGCGGCACTGATGCAGCCGGCGTGCCGGCCGCGCTGAAGTCGGTGCAGGGCTGGGTCGCGGAACGCCTTCAATCGAACGGATGAGCGACGAACTGGCCGCCGATGTCCTCGTGATGGGGGCTGGCACCATCGGGTGCTTCATTGGCGGAAGTCTGGCGGCGGCGGGTGTTCGGGTGGCACTCGTGGGTCGTCCGCGTGTGCTGGGTGACGTTGCGCTGCACGGCCTGACGCTCACCGATCTCGATGGCACGCGCCACCAGGTTTCGCCGGGTGTCCTGCGGCTGTCGAATGCAGTGCCGGCCGGCGTGCGGCCTGCGCTGGTGCTGCTGACCGTCAAGAGCGGCGCGACGGAAGAAGCGGCGGCTGAGCTGGGGGCGGTGCTGCCTTCGGGCACGCCGGTGCTCTCGCTGCAGAACGGCATCTCGAATGCCTCGGTCGCATCGCAAGCCGCACCCAAGCTGAACATTCTTCCTGCGATGGTCCCGTACAACGTCGCGGAGATCGGTGCCGGAGCCTTCCACCGCGGCACGGTCGGCCGGTTGGCGGCGAAGGACGACCCTGCCCTGCGGCGATGGGTCGCGGTGTTCGAGCGCGCGGGCGTGCCCATCGATCTCTATCCCGATCTCTTGCCGATCCAGTGGGGCAAGCTGCTGCTGAATCTCAACAATCCGATCAACGCGCTGTCCGGGCTGCCCTTGCGCGACGAATTGCTGCAGCGTGGCTATCGCCGCTGCCTCGCGGCGCTGATGGACGAGGCGCTGGCGGCGCTCGACAAGGCCGGCATTGCGCCGGCCCAACTCGCAGCCGTGCCGGCACGTCGCTTGCCGGCGATCCTGCGGTTGCCCACGCCGCTGTTCCGGCTGGTCGCGGCGCGGATGCTGCGCATCGATGCCAAGGCGCGGTCGAGCATGGCCGATGATCTGGCACTCGGCCGGCGTACCGAGATCGATGCACTGTGCGGTGAAGTGGTGCGGCTTGCCGAAGCGAACGGCATGCGCGCGCCGCTCAGCGCGAAGATGGTCGAACTGCTGGAGGCCTGGCCCGAGCGCAAGACGCGTTGGACGCCGCAGCAGTTGCTGGCGGAAACGCGTTTGTAGATTGCGCGCAGGCGCTACGCGGGTTTCAGCCCGCCGGCGCCACGCTGGCACCCTGGACGCGATGGCGGGCGAGCGCATCGCTCACGAAGCCGCTCGCCTTCATCTCCTCGACGAACGCGCCGAGCGCCGTGCCCGCTTCACTGCCGCGGGAGGAGGGCGTGCCCATCGCCTGCTGGATCACCATGAAGCGACCCGGAAGCAGGCGCGACCCCGACGCCTTTCCGGCCTCGGCTTCGAGCACCTGGCGGATGCCGGCCGCCACGTTGACCTGGCCCGCGCGGAGGCTCTCCATCACCCCCTTGGCACCCTGTACGCGCACGATCTGCGCCTGCTTGATTTCGCGAGTCAGAAAGAGGTCGTAGGCGCTGCCGGCACCGACGGCGATCCGCTGCCCATCGCTGTCGACTTCTTCGTTGCGCTGGAGGGGAGAGCCGGAGGGCACGAGATAGCTGCCCTCGATCAGCACATAGGGCGCGGTGAACTGAATGCCTTCGCTGCGCAGCGGATCGATCGCGAAGAAACCGATGTCGGCCTGATCGTTGCGGACGGCGTCGACTGACGCGGCGGCCTTCTCGAACACCACGAGTTCGATGGCAACGCCGAGCCGCCGGGCAAACTCCCGGGCGAGATCGATCGACACGCCTGCTGGCTCCCCGCTGGCGGCATCCCGGTTCGCGAGGATCGGGTTGCCGAGATTGATGGAAGCGCGAAGCGCGCCGGTAGGCGTGAAGGCCGAAACCACGGCCGCGGGGAGGGTGATGCTCATCCCTCGATTCTGCCGCGCTACGCGACCGCCGCGCGCCGCCCCTTGCGATAGAGCGCCAGCGTTGCGCCCAGCCCGCAGATCGCGGCGAAGCTGAGCCAGTAGGCGGGTGCCGCCTTGTCGCCGGTCGACTCGATCAGCCAGGTCGAGATTGCGGGCGTGAAGCCGCCGAACACCGCCGTCGCCAGGCTGTAGGCCAGCGAAAAACCCACGACGCGGACTTCCACCCGCATCACCTCCGTGAGGGCGACAACCATTGCGCCGTTGTACATGCCGAAAAGGAACGAGAACCACAGCAGCACGTCGAGCATGCGGCCGAAACTCGGCGCCGCGGCGAGCCAGTGCATTGCGGGGTAGGCAGTGAAGATGGCCAAGACCGTGACCGCCAGCAGCAGAGGCTTGCGTCCAATGCGGTCCGACAGCGCGCCGCCGATCGGCAGCCAGATGAAGTTAGTGACGGCGACCAGCAGCGTGACGATCAGGCTGTCCTTCGCGCTCAGGTGCAGCACAGTTTTGCCGAAGGTCGGCGTGTAGACGGTGATCAGGTAGAAGGTGGTCGTGGTCATCGCGACCAGCAGCATCCCGGCCAGCACGACTCGCCAGTTGCGCACCATCGACTGGAACACCTCGCGCGTGCTCGGATGGTGCTTGCGCGCCTGAAAGGCCTCGGTCTCCTGCAGCGAACGGCGCAGGACGAAGATGCACGGGATGATCATGCAGCCCACGAAGAACGGAATCCGCCAGCCCCAGTCGGCCAGCGTGGCCGGCGCCATCAACTCGTTGAGCGCGAAGCCCAGCGCCGCGGCCAGCACGATCGCGACCTGCTGGCTGGCCGATTGCCAGGCGGTGTAGAAGCCCTTGTGGCCGGGCGTCGCCATCTCCGACAGATAGACGGAGACGCCGCCCAGTTCGGCGCCGGCCGAGAAGCCCTGCAGCAGTCGGCCCAGAAGCACCAGCACCGGCGCGATCGCGCCGATCGTCGCGTAGCCGGGCACGAAGGCAATGAGCACAGTACCGCTGGCCATGATGCCCAGCGTCACGATCAAGCCCTTGCGTCGTCCCACCTCGTCGATGTAGGCGCCGAGGATGATCGCGCCGAGAGGCCGCATCAGGAAGCCCGCGCCGAAGACGGCGAAGGTCAGCATCAGCGAAGCGAAGTCGCTGCTCGCGGGAAAGAAGGCCTTGGAGATGTACGTGGCGTAGAAGCCGAACAGGAAGAAGTCGAACTGCTCGAGGAAGTTGCCGCTGGTCACGCGCAGCACGGCGCCGAGCTTGGAGGTGCTGCGAGGGGGCGCGGCGTGGCCGGGGGCCAGTGTGGCGGTACTCATGGATGTCTCCTTGAAGGATCGAATCGCCGCGTGGGGCGCAGTCCTTCATCGTAGGAAGACAAGCTGTCGAACAGCCGTCATTGCGGTCGGGGTATGTCCTGCCCCCGAAAGTCAGGCGCTGCTCAGCCCAGGTGTGCTCAGCGTTCGCGCCACGCACCCAGTTCGCGAAGGATCGTCTTGCTGCCTTGCGTGACGATCAACCAGCCGTCCTGTCCGACGAAGTAGGTGGCATTGCCGTCATGGAACTGCCAGCCCATCGGATTGCAGGGCGCGTTGCCGGGCGGACACGCGCGCTGTCCGGGCTTGCCAACCATGTTGAGGTGGCTGCCGGTTCGCTTGTGTGTGTCGGCATAGGCGAACTGCTCGCAATCGGTCACGCGCTCGCCGCATAGGGGCGTGATCTCCACTGTGTACGTGCGCGTCTCGAGCGTGGCGGCTTGCAGAGCAGGGAAGGCGATCGACCCGAGGAGGGCCAGGACGGGCGCGAGTCGGTTCATGTCGCCATCGTGTCCAAGTAAGTGAACGTAAAAGATAGGGTTATTACCTATCTATGACGAAGTTTTCCAGATTATTCTTCGTCAACCGTTCCATTGATAAACCAGTGTTTTATTAGTGAAACATCCGAAGCAGACGGACCCGGGCTCAAGTCGGCCTGTCGGCGTCGGAAGGTGGCAGACCCGGCTTTCAATTACACCTCCACGGATCGCAATGACCATGATGAAGCAGACACGTCGCCAGGCCCTGGCTCTCGCTCTCTCGATCGCAGCCGCAAGCGCAGCCGCTCCGGTCTGGGCCCAGGGCTTTCCGAGCAAGCCCGTCACATTGGTAGTGGCCTATCCGGCCGGCGGCGACACCGATGCGCTCGCGCGCCTCTTTGCCGAAAAGCTCTCCATCCGCATCGGCCAGCCCGTGGTGGTCGACAACCGGCCGGGCGCCAGCGGTGTGATCGGCAGCAGCTATGTCGCGAAGGCGCCGGCAGACGGCTATACGCTGCTCCTGGCACCCAGCACCTTCTCCATTGCACAGCTCGTGCTGAAGACCAACGGCTCCGCAAGCTACGACGTGCTGAACGGCTTCACGCCCATCATCCAGACGGGCACCCTGCCGCTGGCCCTGGTCGCCAGCACCGCCTCCGGCATCAAAAGCTTCAAGGACCTGCCGGCTGCCGCCAAGGCACAGCCGCTTTCCTATGCCAGCCCCGGCAGCGGCTCGCCGATGCACATCCTCGGGGAGATGGTCAACAAGACGGCTGGCCTGAACATTCGCCATGTGCCGTATCGCGGCGTGGCGCCTGCCGTCAACGACGTACTCGGCGGCCATGTGCCCCTGACCTACATCACTCTGGGTCCGGTCTCGCCATACCTGCCCAACGGCAAGATGGTGGTGCTGGCCGTGGCGGACCACCAGCGCTCGCTGCTCGCGCCCAACGTGCCGACCTTCCAGGAACTTGGCTACAAGGACGTCGAAGTCACCGCCTGGCACGGCCTGTTCGGGCCCAAAGGCATGCCTGCCGACGTCGTGAAGACGTTGAACGGCCACTTCAACGAGATCCTCAAGATGCCGGACGTCGCGTCGAAGATGGCCGTGCTGGGCGCGCTGCCGTTGGGCGGCACCCCCGAGACGCTCGCCAAGACCAATGCCGCCGACTTCGAGCGCTTCGGCCGGATCATTAAGGACCTGGGCATTCAGGCGGACTGATCTCATGACCGAAGTCAATACCACTGCCGATCCCGCCAGCCTGCAGGCCCTCCTGGCCGAGTTGCCGTCGAACCTGCTGGCAGGTCGCCGCGTCCTCGTGACCGGCGCCGCGCGCGGGCTCGGGCTCGCCTTTGCCAAATGCATCGCAAAGGCTGGCGCCAGCGTGGTGCTCGCCGACATCCTCGCCGACCTGGCGCAGGTCGAGGCGCAGGCACTGCGCGAGGACGGCTTCACCGCGCACGCCCTCACCGTCGACCTGTGCGACCCCGCCTCGATCGCGGAGGGCGCCGTCGATGCAGTCGAACTGCTCGGCGGACTCGACGGCCTGGTCAACAACGCGGCCATCACCAACTCGGGCGGTCGCGATGCGCATGCGCTCGAGATCGACATGTGGGACCGCGTGATGGACGTCAACGTGCGCGGCACCTGGCTCATGAGCCGCGCCTGCCAGCCCGCACTCGCGAAGAGCGGCCGCGGCGCCATCGTCAATCTGGCGTCCGACACCGCACTGTGGGGCGCGCCTAACCTGCTGGCCTATGCATCGAGCAAGGGCGCCGTCATCTCCATGACGCGTTCGCTGTCGCGCGAGTGGGGTGGCGACGGCATCACGGTCAACGCCGTGGCGCCCGGCCTCACGCTGGTGGAGGCCACCGAATACGTGCCCCTGGCGCGGCACCAGAAGTACCTGGAAGGCCGCTCCATTCCGCGCGAACAGCAGGCGGTCGACGTCTGCGGCGCGGTCCTGTTCGCCCTGTCCGGTCTGTCGCGCTTCATGACCGGCCAGTTGCTCGCCGTCAACGGCGGCTTTGTGATGCACTGAATTTTCTCGACCAAGGAGTTTCCCGATGAGCGATTTGTCCGAACAACAAAACATCGACAGCACTGCCCCCTCCTGGGAGCGGCCGGAAGGCGCCAGCCTCGAAGCGTGGATGAACACCCGCATCGCGCGCTATTCGACCCGAAAGTACGACTGGGACGCCCTGAAGTTCCAGGCCGACTTCGATCCCAAGTTCCGCCGCGCCCAGATGCGCTATGTGGGCACGGGCGGCACCGGCGTCGCGAAGGACGTCAACACCGTGCCGGCAGAGAACTTCACCTTCTCCACCATGGTGATCCCCGCCGGCCACGAAGGCCCGCCGCACCTGCACACGGACGTGGAGGAAGTTTTCTTTCTGATCCGCGGCAAGCTCAAGGTCGTCCTCGAGAAGGACGGCGAGCGCTTCGAAACCATCATGACCGACCGCGACCTGATCTCGGTGCCGCCCGGCGTGTACCGCGAGGAAATCAACATCGGCGACGAAGACGCGCTGATGTGCGTGATGCTCGGCGCGAAGAAGCCTGTGACGCCGACGTACCCGGCTGATCACCCCCTCGCCAAGATCAAGCGCTGAGCCCTGAAATGAGCGACACCGCCGTGATCGACGCCCTGTCTCCGCCGCTTTCCGAACTGGATCGCCTCGATGCGCGCTTTCCGGCGCGTCGCGTGGCGGTGGGCGGGGACGCGGTGGTTTCCGTGCGCGAATGCGGCAAGGGACCGGCGCTGGTGTGCCTGCACGGTATTGGCTCCGGTGCGGCATCGTGGCTCGACACGGCATCTCTGCTCGCACCGCGTGCGCGGCTGATCGCGTGGGACGCGCCGGGCTACGGCGAGTCCACGCCCGTCGAATCCGCGGTGCCGAGCGCCGCGGACTACGCCGCGCGCCTGCTCGGCCTGCTCGATGCGCTGGAGATCGAATCCTGCGTGCTGGTCGGTCATTCGCTCGGTGCGCTCACGGCTGCTTCGGCCGCTCGTGCAGACTCGCCGCTCGCCCCGCGCATTCGGCGGCTGGTGCTGATCAGCCCCGCGGCCGGCTACGGCGCACCCGGCAGAGGCGACGACCGCAAGCGCGTCCATACGGAACGGATGGACACGCTGGCGCAGTTCGGCATCGTCGGCATGGCCGCGAAGCGCTCGGGCCGGCTGCTGTCCGACAACGCGAGCGAGTTGGCACGCCAATGGGTGCGCTGGAACATGTCCCGCTTGAATGATGCCGGCTATCGCCAGGCCGTCGAACTGCTTTGCGGCGGCGACCTGCTGGCCGACCTGCCGCCCGCGACGCCGGTGCGCGTGGCCTGCGGCGCGCTCGACGTGGTCACGCCCCCGGCCGGTTGTGCCGAAGTCGCGCAGAAGTGCGGCGTTTCGCTCGAACTGATCGAAGGCGCGGGCCACGCGAGCTATGTGGAGCAACCCGTCGCCGTCGCCGCGATCCTGCGCGACGCGCTGTCCGCCTGAACATCCATCCAGAACCACTCGAACGGAGACTCATGAACACCACTGGCAATGACGCGATGGAAGAGGGTGCCGACCGCTACAACGTCCCCGCACTCGAACGCGGGCTGCGTGTCCTCTGCGAATTCAGCCGCGAGAACCGCTCGCTCTCCGCGCCCGAACTCGCGCGCCGATTCGATCTGCCGCGCTCGACGGTGTTCCGTCTGCTGACGACGCTCGAAAGCATGGGCTTCCTCGAGAAGGCCGAAGGCGGACGGGACTATCGCCTGGGCCTGGCGGTGCTGCGCCTGGGCTTCGAATACCTGGCCTCGCTGGAACTCACCCAACTCGGCACGCCGCTGCTGCAGCGCCTGTGCGAAGAGCTGCGCACGCCCTGCAATCTGGTGGTGCGCGACGGCCGCTCGATCGTCTACGTCGCAAAGGTCGCACCGCCGACGCCCTTTGCCAGTTCAGTCACCGTGGGCACGCGCCTGCCCGCGCATGCCACGGTCCTCGGCCGCATCCTGCTCGAAGACCTGACGCTGACGCAACTGCGTGCGCTCTACCCCGAAGACAGGCTCGAAACCTTCTCGCCGAGCACGCCCAAGACGGTCAACGAACTGTTCGACATGGTCCAGGCCGACCGCACACGCGGCTATGTACTGGGCGAAGGCTTCTTCGAATCGAACATCTCCACCATCGCCGCGCCGGTGCGCGACCACAGCGGCCACATCGTGGCCGCGCTGGGCGCCACCATCACCTCCGGCCATATCGACGAAGCCCGCATGGAGGAGATGGTGCAGCGCGTGCGCGACACCGCCGATGCGATCTCGGGCCTTCTGAACTATTCGCCCTCGGCGAAGGTTGTTCCGCTGCGAAGCGGCCAACGCGCTTGAGCCCACGAGCATCACGAACATGACGACGCCGACCCTTTCTCCCTCCTTCTTCGCCGCCGATGCGCTGGCCGGCCGCGTGGCCGTCGTGACTGGTGGCTCCTCCGGCATCGGTCTCGCGACGGTCGAACTGCTGCTGGACTGCGGCGCCGCCGTGGCACTGTGCGGCCGCGACGCGGAGCGACTCGATCGCGCCGTCGCCGGTCTGCGCGCAGACCACCCGAAGGCCCGGCTCTTCGCGCGCACCTGCGACGTGCTCGATGCGGCCTCGGTGAAAAGCTTCGCTGCGGAGAGCGAGGCGGCGCTGGGTCCGGCCTCGATGCTGATCAACAACGCTGGCCAGGGGCGCGTCTCCACCTTCGCCAACACCGAAGACAAGGCCTGGACCGAAGAACTGCACCTGAAGTTCTTCTCGGTCATCAACCCGACGCGCGCCTTCCTGCCGCAGCTCGCGGCGCAGCGCGCGGTGCTCGGCGATGCGGCCATCGTCTGCGCCAATTCGCTGCTCGCGCGCCAACCGGAACCGCACATGGTCGCGACCTCGGCGGCACGCGCCGGCCTGCTCAACCTGGTGCGCTCGATGGCCACCGAGTTCGCCCCGCAGGGCGTGCGGGTCAACGGCATCCTGATCGGCCTGGTCGAGTCGGGCCAATGGCGTCGCCGCTTCGAAGCCCGTGAGCAGACCGAGCTCGACTGGGCCGCATGGAGCAGCCAGCTCGCGCAAAGCAAACACATTCCGCTGGGTCGCCTGGGACTTCCGATCGAAGCCGCGCGCGCCATTCTCTTCCTCGCTTCGCCCCTCGCTTCCTACACGACGGGTGCCCACATCGATATCTCCGGAGGCCATTCCCGCCATGCATAACCCCACCACCCCCGTGACCGTCGGCGCAGTCGTCGCGGCCTTCCTCGAACAGTGCGGCGTCAAGGCTGCGTTCGGCGTCATCTCGATCCACAACATGCCGATCCTCGATGCGTTCGCGCAGCGCGGCGCCATTCGCTTCATCTCGGCGCGGGGCGAGGCGGGTGCGGGCAACATGGCCGACGCCTACGCACGCTCCACCGCCAGCCTGGGCGTGTGCGTGACCAGCACCGGCCCGGCCGCGGGCAACATCGCCGGCAGCATGGTCGAAGCGCTGACCGCCGGCGCACCGCTGCTGCACATCACGGGCCAGATCGAGACGCCCTACATCGACAAGGGCATGTCGTACATCCATGAGGCACCGGACCAGCTCACGATGCTCAAGGCCATCTCCAAGGCCGCCTTCCGTGTGCGCAGCGTCGAGAACGTGCTGGGCACGCTCAAGCGCGCAGTACAGGTGGCGATGACCGCGCCGACCGGCCCGGTCAGCGTCGAGATCCCGATCGATATCCAGTCCGCGCTCACCACGATGCCGGACGACCTCTCGCCCCTGCCCATCGAACGCGCCGTGCCTTCGCAGGCCGGCCTCGATGCCTTGGCCGCGAGCCTGGCCAAGGCCAAGCGCCCGCTGCTGTGGGTGGGCGGCGGTGCCCGCCATGCCGGCGCAGCCATCCAACGCCTCCAGAAGCTCGGCTTCGGCGTGGTCACGACGACGCAAGGCCGTGGCACGGTGCCCGAGGACGACGCCGGCTCGCTCGGTGCCTACAACATCCAGAAGCCTGTCGAGAACTTCTATCAGACCTGCGATGCCATGCTCGTGGTCGGCTCGCGCCTGCGCGGCAACGAGACGCTCAAGTACGAACTGAAGCTCCCGCGCCCGCTGTACCGCATCGACGCCGACGCCGCTGCCGAAGGCCGCTGCTACGCCACCGAGGCCTTCGTCTGCGGCGACTCCGCCCTTGCCCTGGAAGGCCTGGCCGATCGCCTCGAAGCCGCCAAGTACAAGGCTGATCCCAAGCTGCTGGTCGACCTGCGCGCCGCGCACGACCAGGCCGTCGCGACCTTGCGCGACGGGCTGGGCCCTTACGCCGAACTCGTTCGCCAGATCCAGTCGGTGGCGGGCCGCAACTTCAACTGGGTGCGCGACGTGACCGTCTCCAACAGCACCTGGGGCAACCGCGAGCTGCGCATCTTCGAACCCAGTGCCGGCGTGCACGCCACGGGTGGCGGCATCGGCCAGGGCATGCCGATGGCCATCGGCGCGGCCATCGGCGCCGCAGTGACCGGCTCGGGCCGCAAGACCTTCTGCCTGGCCGGCGATGGCGGCTTCATCCTCAACCTGGGTGAGCTGGCCTGCATGGTGCAGGAAAAGGCGCCCATGGTGATCGTGCTGATGAACGACAAGAGCTACGGCGTCATCAAGAACATCCAGGACGTCCAGTACGGCGGCCGCCGCTGCTACGCCGAGCTGCACACGCCCGACTACGACCTGCTGTGCAAGTCGATCGCACTGCCGCACGCCCGCGTGCAGAGCCTGGACGACCTGCCGGCACGTCTGGACCAGGCGCTGTCCACCGAAGGTCCCTTTCTGCTCGAAATCGACATGCTTTCCATCGGCGGCTTCAAGAGCACCTTCGCGGGTCCGCCGACCAACACGATCACGCAGATTCCCGCGCTTGGCGCGGCCAAGTGAGCGGAGCGCCACGCATGTCCTCCATCACGCGCATTGCACTCATCGGCTGCGGAGCCATCGGCGCCTCGGTGCTGGAACTGCTGCAGGGCGATGCCGCCCTGGAGATCAGGGCGATCGTCGTGCCGGCCGATGCGCTGGGTTCTGCGCAGGCCACGGCGCAGCGGCTCGCACCGCGCGCCGAGGTCGTGTCGTCGGTTCCGGCCGAAGGCATCGACCTCGTCGTCGAAGCCGCAGGCCATGCTGCGATCGAGGCGCACGTGCTGCCGGCTCTGGAACGCGGCACGCCTTGCATCGTGGCCTCCGTGGGAGCGCTGTCGGCCCCGGGCTTCGCTGAACGGCTCGAAGCCGCCGCCGTCACGGGTGGCACGCAAGTGCAACTGATCGCCGGCGCCATCGGCGCCATCGATGCGCTGGCCGCTGCCCGCGTCGGCGGACTGGAAACCGTTCGCTACACCGGCCGCAAGCCGCCGCACGCGTGGATCGGCACGCCGGCGGAAGAGGGCCGCGACCTGGGTGCGTTGACGCGCGAGACCGTGATCTTCGAAGGCAGTGCCCGCGAGGCTGCCACCCTCTATCCAAAGAACGCCAACGTGGCGGCCACCGTGTCGCTGGCCGGGCTGGGTCTGGACCGCACCTTCGTCCGCCTGATCGCCGATCCGGGCGTCACCGAGAACATCCACACCGTCGAAGCCGAAGGCGCCTTTGGCGACTTCGAGTTGACCATGCGCAACAAGCCGCTGGCGGCCAATCCCAAGACGTCCGCGCTCACGGTCTACAGCGCCGTGCGCGCGCTGCGCAACCGCGTGGCAGCCCTCGCGATCTGAAACGAGACACACCATGATTTCCTCCGAACTGCTCCCTCTCAACATCGCCGGCGAATGGCGCCTGGGCGGCGGCGACGTCTACGAAAGCCTTTACCCGGCGACCGGCGAGCCGATCGCGCGCCTGCGGGCCGCGACCCTGGCCGATGTGGATGAAGCCATCACGCGCGCGCACCACGCCTTCCTGACCAGCGGCTGGGCCCAGAAGCTGCCGCACGAGCGCGCGGCCGTGCTGCACCGCGTGGCGCACCTGATTCGCGAGCAGAGTGAAACGCTGGCCCAGAAGCAGCGGCTGGACAACGGCAAGCCGATCAACGAGACGCGCAACCTGGTGGCGAGCGCTGCCGGAACGTTCCAGTTCTTTGCTGCTGCCCTGGAGACGCTGGAAGAAACCATCACCCCGTCGCGCGGGCCATTCGTCACGATGAGCGTGCATGAGCCCATGGGTGTCGTCGCCGCCATCACGCCGTGGAACTCGCCGATCGCAAGCGAAGCGCAGAAGCTCGCGCCCGCGCTCGCCGCAGGCAATGCGGTGGTCGTCAAGCCCGCCGAAGTCACGCCGTTGATGGCGCTCGAGCTTGCACGCATCTGCGAAGAAGCCGGCGTACCCAGGGGCATCGTCAGCGTGCTGCCGGGCAAGGGCTCGGTCATCGGCGATGCGATCACCAAGCATCCCCTGGTGAAGCGCGTGTCCTTCACCGGCGGCACGACCACCGGCAAGCACATCGCCCACATCGCGGCCGACAAGATGATGCCGGTGTCGCTGGAACTGGGCGGCAAGTCGCCGACCATGGTGCTCGAAGACGCGGACCTCGACCATGCGGTCAATGGCGTGCTCTACGGCATCTTCAGTTCGTCGGGCGAATCGTGCATCGCAGGCTCGCGCCTGTTCGTCGCGCGCTCGATCTACGACGAGTTCCTGACCCGGCTTGCCGAGGGTGCGAACGCCCTGCGCGTGGGCGACCCGGCGTCGGAAAGCACGCAGATGGGCCCGCTGATCACGGCGCGGCATCGCGAAGGTATCGAGCGCTATGTGGAACTCGGCGTGCACGAAGGCGGCCGGATCCGCACGGGCGGCGTGCGTCCGCATGGCGATGGATTCGACAACGGCTACTTCTACATGCCGACCATCCTCGAGGGCCTGACTAACAGCGCGCGCATCAGCCAGGAGGAGATCTTCGGCCCGGTGCTGGTCGCGATGCCTTTCGACAATGAGGACGAGTTGATCGCGCAGGCCAACGACAGCGTCTACGCACTTGCCGCGGGGGTGTGGAGCCGCGACTTCAAGCGCGCCTGGCGCCTGGGCCGTGCGGTTCAGGCCGGCACCGTCTGGGTCAATACCTACAAGCAGTTCTCGGTCTCCACCCCGTTCGGAGGCTGGCGCGACAGTGGCCTTGGCCGCGAGAAGGGCCGCGAAGGCATCTTCCAGTACATGGAGCAGAAGAGCATGTATTGGGGCACCAATGAGCAGCCCCTGCCTTGGGCGAGCGCGTGAACACCCCGGGCTTGCCCACTTCGTGTGGCCGCCAACCCCCTTTCAGGGGGCAATACCAGCGGCCCGGCAAAGCCGGTTCCGCGGTATTTCTTGAATGGAGAGATTGATATGAGCGTTTTGGGCATCGACCAGATCACCTACGGGGCGGACGACCTCCCCACCTGCCGCGGCTTTTTCCAGGACTGGGGTCTGACCCTGAAGTCCGAGGCCGCTGACGAACTCGTCTTCGAGTGCCTGAATGGCTGCCGGGTCGTCGTCGCGGCGTTGGACAAGCCAGGCCTTCCGCCGGCGATGGAGGAGGGGCCCACGCTGCGCGAAGTGGTGTGGGGTGTCGAAAGCGATGCTGACCTCGACCGCTATGCCGCCGCGATCGCCAAGGACCCCGGCTTCGTCGACAGCATCGTCGACGGCGCGCGCCGCATCGGCTGCATCGATCCGAATGGCATGGCCGTGCGCCTCCAGGTCAGCCGCAAGCACGCCGTGGAGATCGACTGCGGTGCGATGAACACCTGGGTCGCCAAGCCCCGCGTCAACCAGCCGGCCCCGATCTACGAGCGTGCCACGCCCATCGAAGTGGGCCACGTGGTGTTCTTCGTCAGTGACGTTCAGTCGACCAGCGCGTTCTACCGCGATCGCTTCGGCTTCGTGTCGTCCGACAGCTATCCCAATCGCGGCGCCTTCATGCGCTGTGCACCGGATGGCGGCCACCATGACCTGTTCCTGCTGCAGATCCCTTCGGGCAAGCGCGGACTCAACCACGTGGCTTTCACGGTGCGCGACATCCATGAAGTGTTCGGCGGCGGCCTGCATTTCTCGCGCAAGGGCTGGGAAACGCAGCTCGGGCCGGGCCGGCATCCCGTGTCGTCTGCGTACTTCTGGTACTTCAAGAATCCGGCCGGCGGCCTGATCGAGTACTACGCCGACGAAGACCAACTCACGGCCGAGTGGCAGCCGCGTGAATTCGAACCCGGTCCGACCGTGTTTGCGGAATGGGCGGTCGATGGCGGGCTGGACGGCAACACGCGCCGCCAGAAGAACGTCGAAGGCCCGCAAGGCAAGTTCCTGACTGAAAAGAAATGAAATACACCCCCCGTCTTCGCGCACTTCGTGTCGCCACGCCAACACCTGCAGCCCGGCAAAGCCGGTTCTGCGGTGTCCTTCGAACGGGCATCGCTACGCTTGCGATGGCGCTTTGTTGCGCACCTGCACTTGCACAGACCGAAGCGCACAAGCAGCTGTCGAGCGAGCGCTTCACCATCATTTCGCCGTTTCCGCCCGGCGGGCCGGTCGATACGCTGGCACGTGTTCTGTCCGACGGCCTGGCCAAGCGCTACGGCCAGGCGGCCGTGGTGGAGAACATGGCGGGTGCGGCCGGCAACATCGGCATGGACAAGGTCAAGCGCGCCAAGGGCGATGGCCACACGCTGCTGGTGGTTCCGGCCGGCAACCTCACGATCAACCCGACCTTGATGCCGAACTTCCCGTTCAACATCGAGAAGGACTTCGTGCCGGTCACCATGCTGGCCAAGGCACCGAACGTGCTGGTCGCGTCGCCGGGCGCCGGCATCAAGACCGCCAAGGACCTGGTGGCGCAGGCCAAGGCCAAGCCGAACACCTTGTCCTATGCGTCGCCCGGCGTGGGCAGCGGCTTGCACCTAGCGGGCGAACTGTTCAAGCAACAGGCCGGTGTGGACCTGCTGCACGTCCCCTACAAGGGCACGGGCCCCGCGCTCAATGATGTACTCGGCGGCGTGGTGCCGCTGATGTTCAGCAATCTGCCGGCGACGTTGCCTTTCATCAAGAGTGGAAAGCTGGTCGCGCTCGGCGTGACTGAAGCCAAGCGCAGCCCCGTCGCGCCCGAGATCCCGACGCTGTCGGAGCAGGGTATCCAGGGCGTGAATGTGACGTCGTGGTACGGCCTGCTCGCGCCCGCCGGCACGCCGCCGGCCATCGCACAGCAGCTTGCGAAAGATGCCGCAGAGATCCTGGCCCAGCCCGATGTGAGCGAGCGCCTGCAGGCGCAAGGCATGACCAGCGCTGCCATGAAGCCGGCCGAATTCGCCACCGCGATGCGGGACGAAACGGCTGTGTGGGCCAAGATCATCAAGGCCCGCAACATCGTTGCCGAATAAGCAAGACGTGAAGGAGACAGACTTGAAGACAAACGAATCCACCATCGGCATCGTCGGTGCCGGCATCGGCGGCCTGGTCGCCGGCATCGCACTGCAGCGCGCGGGGCACGACGTGGTCGTGTTCGAGCAGGCGAAGCAGTTTGCGCGCGTCGGCGCCGACATCAACCTGACGCCCAATGCCGTGCGTGCGCTCGACGGACTGGGTGTGGGCGAAGCAGCCCGCGTGACGGCTGCGCGCCCCACGCACCGCATCAGCCGGACCTACGACACCGGCGAGGAAACGTCGCGGCTCGAAATGGCCGATTCGGCCGAGGAGCGCTATGGCGCGCCCCAGCTCACGATCCACCGAGCCGACCTGCTGGCCGCGCTGGCAGACATGTTCCCCGCCGAGTGCGTCGCCCTGGGCAAGCGGGCCAAGTCCATCGCCGCGGACAAGGACGGCGTGAGCGTGGATTTCGAAGACGGCAGCAGCGTCCGCGTCGGCATGCTGCTCGGCGCGGACGGCATCCACTCGGCCGTGCGCACCGCCATGTTCGGCGCCGAAAGCCCGCGCTTCACCGGGATCGTCGCGTACCGCGCCGTGGTGCCGGCCGAGCGCGTGGCCGGTGTGTCCAATCTCGGCGCCTTCACCAAGTGGTGGGGCCCCAATCCGCAAAGCCAGATCGTGACGTTCCCGCTGAACCGGGGCAAGGACATCTTCATCTTCGCGACCACGCCGCAAGACACCTGGCATCTCGAATCGTGGACCGCACCTGGCAGCGTCGACGAACTGCGCGAGCAGTACGTGGCCTACCACCCCGAGGCACGTGCCTTGCTCGACGCCTGCGACACCGTGCTCAAGACGGCGCTGTACGAGCGCGACCCGATGCCGGCCTGGGCGAAGGGCCGCATGGCGCTGCTGGGCGATGCGGCGCACCCGATGTTGCCTTTCATGGCGCAAGGCGCTGGCATGGCGATCGAAGACGCCGTCGTGCTGGCCCGCCACCTCGAAGGCGTCGCGATGAGCGATGCTGCCGCGGCGCTGCAGCGCTACGAGCAGGCTCGCATCGAGCGCGCGAGCCAGGTGCAACTCGGTTCGCGCGGCAACAACTGGCTGCGCGAAGGCGGCAACGCCGACTGGGTCTACGGCTACGACGCGTGGGCGGTGCCCGTCGCGGCCGAGGCCGCCTGAGCGAGAGCCAGATGAGCTCCTCGCCCGCCGCTTCCCAGACGATGCTGCTCACCATCGTGATGAAGCACCACCCCGGCCTGACGCTGGACGACGTGCAGTCGCGCATGAAGGCCAGCGACTGGTGGGAGTCGTTCCCACCGGAAGGCACGCGCGTTGTGTCGTGGACGGTGGCCATGGGGCTCGGGCAGATCCTCACGCTGGAGCTTGCACCCGAGAAGCTGCCGCTCGTGAATCTCGAACTCGAGCGCCGCGCCTGGGGCGTATTCAGTACCGAGTGCTATCCCACCTACGACTTCGTTCCGGTGCGTGAGCACATCCGCGAACGTGTACGCAACGGCGGCCAGTGAGACCGGCCCTCCGGAGCGACAGCTGCAATTCCGCATGACCCACTTTTTTTCGATGGAGCGAACCATGACCGACCGTTATCTCGATCCCCACCAAGCGCGCCAGCGCACTCCCACCACCTACGAGGACCTGCTCGGCGACGCCATCGAGCGCGCCTACGCGGCAGGCATCCACGATCTGGCGGGCCTGGTCGAGCAGCTCAACCAGAGCGGCCTCGCCAGCCCGAGCGGAAAGCTCTGGACCGAGGCCATCTACCGCGAAGAGATGGCCGCTCTCGGCGCCTGAGTCTTCGGACGCCGCCTACCCCCATTCAAGAGGAACCATCATGACCACTCCCCACGATGACCCGGTCGACCAACTGCTCGAAATCGGCCTGAAGGATCTCTGGTATCCGATCTGCCCGACGAGCTTCATCAAGGAATCGCCCGTCTCGCTGCGCCGCCTCGGCCGCAAGTTCGCCTTCTGGCGCGACCATGCCGGCAAGCTGCATGCGCTCGAAGACCGTTGCCCGCATCGTGGCGCGCCGTTGTCGCAGGGCGTGATCCTCGGCGATCGCCTGTCCTGCCCGTACCACGGTGTCGAAGTCCGCTGTGACGGCGTCGTCACCCGCGTGCCGGGCAGCCCCGGTTGCAAGCTCGAAGGCTCACAGGCCACGCGCTTCTATCACGTCGAAGAGCGCGCCGGCGCCGTGTGGCTCTACAACTCCAAGGAGTCGGTCGAGACCCCGCCGCCGCTGGTGCTGCCCGAGCAACTGACCGACGACGCGCAGTACTCCAGCTTCCTCTGCTATGCGGAATGGAAGGGTGACTACCGCTACGTGCTGGACAACGTGATGGACCCCATGCACGGCACCTTCCTGCACAAGCAGTCGCACTCGATGGCCGAAGGCGACTCCACCGCCAAGTTCGGCATCCGCGCGACGGACACAGGCTTCGTGTTCGAGAAGGAAGGCCAGCGCAACGTCAACTTCGACTGGACCGAATGGTCCGACACCGGACTGCACTGGATGCGCCTGGAGATCCCGTACCCGAAGACCGGTGGCCCCGGCGGCAACTTCATCATCGTCGGCAGCTACACGCCGATCTCGCCGACGTTGTCGTGCGCCTTCCACTGGCGCGTGCGCAGGCTGCCGGTGGGCTGGGAGCGCGACACCTGGCGCTTCCTTTACAAGAATCGCCTCGAGGCGCGCCACTGGCACGTGCTCGAACAGGATCGCGTGCTGATCGAGAACATGGAGCCGGATGCCAACCAGCACGAGCAGCTCTACCAGCACGACCTCGGCATCGTGCGCCTGCGTCGCCACCTGCGTGGCCTGGCGCAGCAGCAACTGGAAGGCGCGAACGCGTCATGACCCTCCCGGTGCGTCGTGTCGCCTGCGAGGCCGTGCCCGATCTGGCGCGCGCCACCTGGTCCAACGCGTTGGTCGTCGGGCAGGAGGTGGTGTTTTCGGGCCAGACCGCTCATCCGGCTTCACGCGATGCCGCGCAGTCCGGTGCCCCGCTCGGCGCCTACGAGCAGACGCTCGTGGTGCTGCGCAAGGTTCGAGCGCTGCTGGAGGCTGCCGGCGGCGGCGTTCACAACATCGTCAAGCTCGTCGTGTACGTGACCGACATCGCGGACAAGGACGAAGTCGGTCGCGCGCGGCACGACTTCTTTGCGCAGGCACCGTATCCGGCGTCGACGCTGGTCGCGGTCAGCGCGCTCGTGTTTCCGGAATTGCGCGTCGAGATCGACGCCTTCGCGCGGCTCGATGTCGACCTGCGCACGGCCCATTGAACTGAATCGTTTCTTCGAGGTTCCCGCCATGTCATCCCCCACGCTGAACGCCCTGGTGCACACGATGCGCTACGAGGCCGACGGCATCGTCAGCGTCGAGTTCCGACCGGCCACGCCGGAAGTGGATTTCCCCGCCTTCGAAGCCGGCTCCCACATCGACCTGCACCTGCCCAACGGGCTGGTGCGCAGCTACTCGCTGTGCAACCCGTCGACCGATCGCCAGCGCTACGTGGTCGGCGTTCTGAACGATCGCAAGAGCCGCGGCGGATCGCGCTATGTGCACCAGCAGTTGCGCGTGGGCATGACGCTCCCGATTTCGGTGCCGCGCAACAACTTCAAGCTCGAAGAGGGCGCCGAGCGCTCGGTGCTGGTGGCCGGCGGCATCGGCGTGACGCCCATCTGGTGCATGCTTCAGCGCCTGGTGGCGATCGGCAAGCCGGTCGAACTGCTCTACTGCGCGCGTGCCCGCAAGGAAGCTGCCTTCGTCGAAGCCATCACCGCGCTGGCGGCCGAGAAGTCGGTGCAACTCACCTGGCACTTCGACGAAGAGAAGGGCGGACCGCCCAATCTGGCAGAGCTGCTGGCCGGCAAGGGCGCCGACAGCCACTACTACTGCTGCGGCCCCACGCCGATGCTCGACGGCTTCGAGAAGACCTGCGAGCAGCTTGCCTATCCACATGCGCACATCGAGCGTTTCGCAGCCGTTCACGTCGAGGCGCCGAGTGCTACGCAGAGCTACATGGTCGAGTGCGCGAAGAGCGGCAAGACCGTCGAAGTTCCGCCAGGCAAATCGATCCTCGACAGCCTGATCGACGCCGGCCTCAACCCCGACCACAGTTGCAAGGAAGGCGTCTGCGGCGCCTGCGAAACGAAGGTGCTCGATGGTGAGATCGACCACCACGACGGCATCCTGACGAAGCTGGAACGGGCGTCGAACAAGACCATGATGATTTGCGTATCGGGTTGCAAACGCGGCCCGCTCGTGCTCGACATTTAATCCTCCCCGAAAGAAAAAACCAATGAAGAAGACCTTTGTGGCCGCGGCCGCATGCGCGGCCGCGTCGATGGCCTGCGCGCAATCGAGCGTGACCTTGTTCGGCGTGCTGGACGCCGCGGTTGCCTACACCACCGGGTCCGGGCCGATCTCGTCGAGCAAATGGCAACTGACCAACAGCTCCAACACCTTCAGCCGCCTCGGTTTCCGGGGGACCGAGGACCTGGGCGGAGGCTACGCCGCGGGCTTCTGGCTCGAAGCCGGCCTGCAGAACGACGCCGGCACCGGTTACCTCACAAACACCAACAACCAGATCAGCGGCACCACAGGCTCCGGTGGCTTGACGTGGTCGCGCCGCTCGACGGTCAGCCTGTCGGGGCCGTTCGGCGAAGTGCGCCTGGGTCGCGACTACACGCCCACGTTCTGGAACACGGCGCTGTTCGATCCCTTCGGCACCGGCGGTGGGATCGGCGCAAACCATGTCTACTTCGCCAGCCAGAGCGGCCTCGCTGCACCGACGGGGACGCGCGCGTCGAACAGTGTCGGTTACTTCCTGCCTCCTTCGCTGGGCGGCTTCTACGGGCAGCTGATGATTGCGACGGGTGAGAACGACTCGAGAGCCGTCCTCCCGGGCCCCATTCCCCTTTCGACCAAGGACGATGGCAATTACGCGGGTGGCCGCGTGGGCTATCTCAACGGGCCCTTCAACGTGGCGATCGCCACCGGCAAGACCACTTATGCCACCGGTGACCTCCGCATGACGAACTTCGGCATCTCGTACGTCGTCGAGTCGCTGATGAACCTGAAGCTCATGGCCGAGTACTACGACGAGTCGCTGGGCTCGATCGATGGCGAGGGTGCGCTGGTGGGCCTGAACCTTCCGGTCGGTCCTGGCGAGATCAAGCTCTCGTACGCACGCTATGAGCGCGATGCCCTCATCGGACTGCCGAAGCCGACTTCCGCGAAAGTGGCCCTGGGCTACGTCCACAACCTGTCGAAGCGAAGCGCCGCGTATGTCACGGTCGCGCGCATCTCGAACAGCAACGGCGCGGCGCAATCGCTGGGCGGTGTTCTCACTTCGCCGAACAGCGCTTCCACGGGAACCGAGTTCGGGTTCCGCACCGCTTTCTAGCGCGGCGCATTCTCCAGGGGATTGATGCAATGCAAGCCAGAGCATTTCGTTGGTATGGCGTCATCACGTTGTTCGTGATCGTTGCCATCTCCTATGTCGACCGGATCAACATCGCCGTGTTGATCACCGATCCAGCGTTCCTGCAGCACATCGGGATCACCCGGGACGACCGCGTGAGCCAGGGTCTCCTGGCGACCGCGTTCATGGTTGGCTACGGCGTGTCGGCCTTCGTGCTGACTCCGTTCTGCGCTGCGCTGTTCGGCGTACGAAAAAGCCTGATCGTGGGGTTGAGCCTGTGGGGCGTCGTCACGTTCATCACGCCGTGGTTCGACGGCTACGGAATGCTGCTGGCTTCCCGCGTTCTGCTGGGTGTTTCCGAAGGTCCGCTGTTCTCGCTGGCTTCCTCCTATATCAAGGCGCACTTCGAGAGCGACGAGAACGGCAAGCCCAATTCCTTCGTCAACATGGGCACGGGCCTGGGCCTGGCACTCGGCTATCCGCTCATCGGCTACATGCTCGCCAGCTTCCACTGGGAGATCTCGTTCTACGCACTGGGCCTGATCAACATTGCGCTCGGCATTCCGCTGGTGCTGGCCTTCGTGCGGATGCCGACCTCGTACGCCAACATTCGCAAGCCGAGGTCCTTCGGCGAAGCGATCACGCACGTGGGTGACATCGTCAAGGGCGCGCTGCAAACGCGCTACCTGGTGCTGATCACGGTGCTGACTTCGGCCACGCTGGCCTATCTCTGGGGCGGGAGCAACTGGTTGCCGACCTACCTGAAGGAAGCCCGCGGCTTCTCGCTCAAGGAAATGGGCTGGCTGGCCTCCTTGCCGCAGTACGCGACGGTCGTCGCCGTGCTGCTGGGGGGCGTGATCATCGACAGGATCGAGCGGCAGCGCGTGCCCTTCATCTTCATGGTGGCCAGCGCCGGCGTGGCGCTCTCGGTGCTGCTCGCGATCTGCACGGAGGACCGCTATCTGGCCGCCTACGCGCTGATCGCGGCGAACTTCTGCTGGGGCCTGCAGAGCCCCGCGATTCCGAGCACGGTCCAGTACTGCTCGCGTCCCGAGCACGTCGCGAGCGCATTTGGCGTCGTCAACGGGACCGGAAGCCTGGTCGCCGGCTTCATGCCGGCCTTGATGGGTGGCGTGATCACCCTCATGTCGGGCGGCCACGGCGCATCCGGCGGTGCGGCCTCGGGCTTCTTCGCCGGTTTCGCGTTGCTCATCGGAACGCAGATGGTGGTGTTTGCCTGCGGCTTCCTCCTCTGGCTGCGCGAGCGCCAGCAGCAGGTGCCAGGCGTCAGCGCGACGCCGGCCTGACATCCCTGTCCAACGCTACTTCATCAGATCCCGCAGCCAGTCCTTGCATTGATCGGCACCTTCGAGGGGCCAGTCGATGCTGACGGTCTTGTCGAGCTGTCGCACTTCGATGCGGATGAATCGCCCCGACGCCGAGACGTTCGCGGATCGGCCGTTCCTGGCGCCCAGCAGGCGTGACCACCAGCCTGGTTCGGTTTCCGGCCCGCTGGCCTGGATGGATGGTGCGGGCGCGACGGGTGCGCTCGCTGCGGGCATGCGCTTTCCGCTGTCCGAGAGAACCGGCGCGTAGGCGGTCGCTGCCTCTGCCGTTTGTCGGGCAGGAGCAGCCGGAGCGACGGATCTGGTGGGCGCAGCCGCCGGCTTGGATGCGGTCGGCGCCGTTGCGGCGGTGGGAGCCTTGGCAGGAGAGGATGCCAACCCGCCATCGATTCGCCCTGCGAGGTTCGTGCCGAACTCTTCCCACATCCGATCCGCCTTGGTCTTCATCACGCTCAGGCCAAAGGTGCCGAGGCGCCCAAGCACGTCGACCTTGACCTTGATGCGCAACTCCGTGCCGCCTTCGGCGGTCGGCTCAAGGAAGATCTCGCTCTGCTGCTTCAGCGAACTGGCCACCGAAGCGTCCTCGCCCGTGCCTTCGGCACGCAGATAGCTCGGTTCGCGCTGCTCCACGATCGTGGTGCGCAGCTTGAACTTGGCGCTCACGAAGGCGATCTTCACGTGCATGAGTGCGACGTACTCGACGTCGCTCACGACCTCGATGGACTGCATGCCGGGCACGCAGCCGCCCATCACCTGCGGGTCGAGCAGCATGGCCCACACGCGTTGCGGCGGGGCCGCGACTGTCAATGTCTTTTCAATTTCCACGCATCTTCTCCGCGGCGGTCAGGATGGATTCGACGATCTGGGTGTAGCCGGTGCAGCGGCAGAGATTGCCGTTGAGGCCGTGGCGCACTTCATCGACCGTCGGGTCGGGGTTGTTCTTGAGCATGGCGCACGAGGTCATGAGGAAGCCCGGTGTGCAGTAGCCGCACTGGAGGCCGCCGCACTGCATGAAGCTCTCTTGCAGCGGATGCAGTTCGTCGCCTTGGCCGAGGCCTTCCACGGTGGTGATCTCGCGGCCCTGCACCTGCACGGCCAGCATCAGGCAGGACTTGACGACCTCGCCATCGACCAACACCGAGCAAGCGCCGCAGATGCCGGTTTCGCAGCCGCGCTTGGTGCCTGTCAGGTGCAGGTCATCACGCAGGAAATCGGAGAGCAGTCTGCGCGCCGGCACGTCCACACTCTGCGCCTCGCCGTTGACTGAGCATTCGATACGGTGTTGGGTCATTGCGTAGCCCCTTCGTTCATGTCGAGGCCGAACAACTCGGCCATGGTGCGGCGCGCGACGATGCGCACCATGTCGCGGCGGAAATCCGCCGAACCACGGGTGTCCGACACCGGTGCGATGTCCGCGGCGACGATGTCGGCCACTTCCGCCGCGATGTCGGCCGTGACGGTGCGGCCTTCAAGGAACGCCTCTGCGCGCCGCAGCCGGGTGGGGATCGGCGTCGAGGCACCGACGGCGATCCTGGCCTCGCGGCACAGCGCGCCATCGCGCCGCGCGATCAACGCCACGCTCGCAAGCGGCCGGTGCTCGGCGGCGGTACGCAGAAAGCGCGTGTAGACGCCCGAGGTTCCGGCCAGGAGCGGCGGTACGCGGATCTCGACGACCATCTCGTCCGGCTCCAGCGCCGTGACGTAGTAGTCGACGAGAAATTCCTCGATGCTCAGCACGCGCTCGCCGCGGCGGCTGCCCAACACGACCTGCGCGTCGAGCGCCATCAGGCAGCCCGGTGGGTCGGTGGACGGATCGGCATAGCAGAGGTTGCCGCCCATGGTGCCCTGGTTGCGCACCTGCGGGTTCGCCACGCGCGAAGCCATGCTGGCGAGTACGGGGTAGTGCGCGCGCACGATGGGCGAGTTCGCCACGTCGGCGTGGCGCGAGAGGGCGCCGATGCGCAGGCCGCGGCGCTCGTCGAAGTCGATGCCGCGCAGTGGCGCCAGCCGCGCGAGCGACACGAGATGCGTCGGCGTCAGCATGCGCTGGCGCATGCCGAGCATGAGTGCAGTACCACCGGCGATGGCGCGGCATTCATCGCCCAGGTCCGCCAGCATGCGGCTGGCCTCGTCGATGCTCGTGGGTTCGAGATAGTCGAAATCACGCATGGCGTGTCTCCTCTTCCTTGCGCTCGCGCAGTGCGGCGAGGATCTTTTCGGGCGTGATCGGCAGTTCCGTGATGCGCACGCCGATGGCGTCGTACACCGCGTTGGCAATGGCCGGCGCGCCGGGGAGGATGGCCGTTTCGCTCGCACCCTTCGCGCCATAGGGGCCGTTGGGGTCGTCCGATTCGACGAAGCCGCCGCGCAGCAGGGGTACGGCGTCGGCCGTGGCCATCGTGTAGTCGGCGAAGTTGCCGTTCATGAGCCGGCCGCCTTCGACCTGCATCTGCTCATACAGCGTCCAGCCGAAGGCCTGCACCGTGGCACCGTTGGTCTGGCCGTGGATCGCGATCGGGTTCAACGCCTTGCCGCAGTCGTCGGCCACGTAGCTGTCGAGCACGCAGACCTGGCCGGTCTCGGTGTCGACTTCGACTTCGACCGCCTGTGCCGCGAAGGAGTAGGCCGGCGCGATGTTGCCGTACACATTGTCGTCGTGCATGACGGTCTGGGCGTCCCAGGTGCCGCTGACCTGGATGCCTTCGCCGCCGTGCGTCCAGATGTGCAGCTTGGCGAGTTCGGCGATGCTGGCGCGGCGCTCGGGCGCATCGGCCACGAACACGCCGCCGCCGCCGCCGATCTTCAGTTGCTCGGCCGGCACGCCCCATTGCTTCGATGCGAGCGCGAAGAGCTTGTCGCGTGCCATGCGCGCGGCGACGATGGCCGCATTGCCGGCGGCCATCGTCACGCGCGACGCGAGGGAGCCGATGGCGATGGGAGAGGTGTCTGTGTCGGGCGGTACGACGTGCATGTGGGCCAGCGGCAGGTCCAACTCGTGCGCAACCACCTGGCTGAGCATGGTCATCGCGCCCTGGCCCATGTCGCATTCGCCGCTCATGATGAAAACGCGGCCGTCCTCGTTGATCTTCACGATCACCGTGGAGCCGTCCCAGTTGCCGATGGTGCGGTTGCCGCTCACGTGCATCGCGGCCGCCATGCCGACGCCGCGCCGCTTCACGCCGTGCGTCTTCGGCGATGCGCGCTTGCTCTCCCAGCCGATGGCGTCGATGGCCTGATCGATGCATTCCACCAGGCCTGTACTGCCGATCTTCCATCCGTGGATGGAGACTTCCCCGACACGGATTGCGTTGCGCTTGTGGATGAGCACCGGGTCCAGTCCCAGCATCTCGCCCATCGTGTGGATGTGGCTGTTCAGCGCGAACTGCATCTGCGTGCCGCCGAACCCACGGAAGGCGCCGTGCGGCGGATTGTTGGTGTAGACCAGCGTGGCATGCGAGCGGACGTTGGGATTGCGGTGCATGTTGTCGCTGCGCATGGCGGTGACGTGCATCACTTCGCCCGAGAGCCCGCAGTACGCGCCGCATTCGGCGACGATGCGAACGTCCTTGGCCACGATCAGTCCGTCGCGGTCCATGCCCAGCTTGAGCGTGATGCGCTCGGGCACGCTCGAGCAGGCGGCCAGAAAGTCTTCGAGCCGGGTGTTGACGAGCCGCACCGGCTTCCCGGTCTTCACCGCCAGCAGCCCGGCGATGAGGTTGTTGGCGTCTTCCACCATCTTCCCGCCGAAGCCTCCGCCGGTCGTCGCCTGGATCACGCGGATGCTGGAGATCGGACGCTCCAGCGCCGCCGCCAGTCGCAGGCGCGCCTGCGTGACCGACTGCGTCGATGTCCAGACCACGAGCCGCCCGTCCGGATCGATGCTTGCCACGGTGCCCATCGGCTCCAGATAGCCCGGGTACTGCGCGTGCGCGTAGTAGGTTGCCTCGTGCACCACATGTGCCGAGGCAAAGCCGCTGTCGACGTCACCGCGCTCGAAGCGGATCTCGTGCGCGACGTTGTTGCGCTCCGGATGCACACCCGGCGCTTCCTCGTCCATCGCCTCCTCGGGCGAGAGGATCGAAGGCAGCTCCTCGTACTCGACGCGGATCAGATCCAGCGCATCTCGCGCAATCTCTTCGGTCGTTGCTGCGACGGCCGCCACTTCCTCGCCGGCAAAGCGCACCACGCCCTCGGCGAGAATGCGCCGCTCCTTGTGATGCACCCCCCACATCGCGCGCGGCGCCTCCGCACCTGTCAGCACCGCCTTCACCCCCGGCAGCGACAGCGCTTCGGAAGTGTCGATCGACACGATGCGAGCATGCGGATAGGGACTTCGCAGCACCTTGCCATGCAGCATGCCTGCGACCTTGATGTCGCCCGCGTACATCGCACGCCCCAGCACCTTGGACCGCGCAGTGACCTGGGGAATATCAGCGCCCAGCGTCGATGCGCCGGAAGTCTGGGTAGTCGAAGAATGACTCATGGTTCAAACCTGAAACTGGTCTCAGCTTGTCTGCGCCAATGGCAAGGCGCAGCGAGGCCCGTTGGTGAAAGGGTCGGCGAGGCGACACGAAGTGCGCCGCAACCTGGGGACGAGCTTCATTCAGCGCTGATCCCGAGGTCCTTGATGACCTTGCCCATGACCGCGTAGTCGCTCGAGTTGATCTTGCCGAGCGCATCCGGTGCGCCGCCTGCGGGCAAGGCGCCAAAGACCGCCAGTTTCTCCGCCACTTCGGGCGACTTCAGGATCTCGTTGAGGTTCTCGTTCAGGAGTTTGACCACGGGTGCCGGCGTTCCCTTGGGCGCGAAGAAGCCGTTCCAGGAGCCCACCACCACGTCCTTGTAGCCCAACTCGACGAGGGTCGGGACGTGGGGCGCCAGCTTGGAGCGCTGTGCATCGCCGATCGCCAGCGGGATGAGCCGGCCGTTCTGCAGGTATTGCCGAACCGCGCCGAAGGTGACCCACGCCGTGTCGACGTGGCCGGCCACCACGTCAGTCACCGACGGACCTACCCCGCGATAGGGCACATGCGTGATCTTCACGCCGGCCGTGCGGTTGAGCCACTCGCCGACGATGTGCATCGGCGAGCCTGCGCCGGGGCTGGCATAGGTCACCGGCTTGCCGGACTTGGCGGCCGCGATCAGCTCCGGCAGCGTCTTGACGCCGAGACCCGGATTGGCGACCAGTACCAGCGGCTGCGTGGCCGTGTTGATGACGGGCTCGAAGCCGTGCAGCACGTCGTAGCTGGCGCTGGGCGACAGCTTCATCACCAGCGGCGCGGTGGTGAAGGGGTTGGGCGTGAACAGCAGCGTGTACCCGTCCGCCGGCGCCCGGCTCACGAAGTTGTTGCCCAGTGCCCCGCCAGCGCCGGGCTTGTTGTCGACGATCACCGTCTGCTTCAGCCGCTGGGAGAGCTTGTCGGCGAAGAGCCGTGCGATGGCGTCCGTGTCGCCGCCCGGCGGATACGAAACGATCACGCTGATGGTCTTGGACGGGTAGTCCGACTGGGCGATGGCATGTCCGGCGGTCATGGCGCAAGCCGCCATCGTTGCCGCAAGAAGAACTTGGCGACGGGTCGAGAACATTTCTGGCTCCTGAAAGGGACCATGCGGGACGCGAGGCGATGCATGGTGGCTGGCAACGGGAAGTGACTTGAGCGATTCATTAGTGAAACAATGATTCACTAGCGAACGCTCATTGTGAATCTCTTATTGATGCATCAACTTGCCGAAAACACTTATTGACAAGAGAAAATATCCTGGGCCAAGCGAATCGTCTTGGGTGCGCGCACCCGCATGGAACAATGCGACCCCCATGACAGACAAAAGCATTTCCTCCCCGCCGGAAGGCGAGCAGTTCCCCACGCCGTGGACTGAACTCGACGAGGCAGGCACGACCCTGACGGTCGATGCCTTCATCACGACCATGATGAGTCAGGTGGGCAACGCGCTGCGGCGCACCATCACGCTGCCGTACGCGGAGCAGTTCGGCCTGTCGGTGTCGGAGTGGCGCGTGCTGTCGCTGGTGGCGCACGCCGGGCGCATTGCGTTCAGCGAACTCGTGAGGCAGTCGACCTCCGACAAGGCGCTGGTCAGTCGCACGCTCAAGCTGCTGGAAGGGCGCGGCCTGGTCGAGTTGCAAGCCGAAGGCAACACGCCGCGCAAGAAGGTCTATTGCACCGTGACGCCGGCCGGCAAGGCCTTGCACACCGAGGCGATCCCGATCGCGCGCCGTCGCCAGGCGGCTGCGATCCGTGTGCTGACGCCCGACGAGAGGGACGCCATGTACCGCGCGCTGCTCAAGCTGCGCGAGTACTGCAGGGCGGCGGAAGAGGCGCGCGGGGACGATGCCCCCGACGCGTCGGCCCTGGATATCTGAAGAATCAGTTCTTGTAGTTCGGATCGAGCCGGTCGAGCTTTCGAATCAGCGACGGCCAGACGAAGGCGCCCCCGAGTCCGCCGGTCTGCACTTTCATTGCATGGCCGACGCCTTCGACGATGCGCGGGTCGACCTGCGTCAGTTCGCCGCCGCCGGCTTGCGCGGCGATCTGGATCTGGCAGGTGTTCTCGAAGGTGTACATGCTCAGGAACGCATCCGCGATGGTCTTGCCGACGGTGAGCAGGCCGTGGTTGCGCAGCATGAGGAAGTTGGCATTGCCCATGTCGGCCTGCAGACGAGGCTTCTCGTCGTCCCGGAAGGCCACGCCCTCGTAGTCATGATAGGCCAGCGACGCCAGCACGAAGGTCGATTGCTGGCTGATCGGCAGCACGCCGTTCTTCTGCGCGCTCACAGCGATGCCGGCGCGGGTGTGGGTGTGCAGCACGCACTGGATGTCCTCGCGGGCCGCGTGTACGGCGCTGTGGATCACGAAGCCTGCCGGATTGACCGGGTAAGGCGAGTCGATCACCTTGTTGCAGTCCTGGTCGACCTTGATCAGGCTCGACGCGGTGATCTCGTCGAACATGAGGCCATAGGGATTGATCAGGAAGTGATGCTCCGGTCCCGGCACGCGTGCGCTGATGTGCGTGAAGACGAGATCGCTCCAGCCGTAGAGCGCGACCAGCCGGTAGCAGGCCGCGAGGTCCACGCGCAACTGCCATTCTTCGGCGCTGACGAGCTTCTGGACTTCGCTTTGAGAGGTGGCGTTCATCGAGGTCTCCTGGGGTGGGATGGGGTTGTCAGGCCGCGGCCGGTTCGGATTTGAGCGCGGACTTGTAGATGCTCTGGCGGGGCTGTGCCATCACACGCCGAAGCATCGGCTCGAATTCGCTGATCGGCAAGGTCTCGGCCTTCGCGTCGAAGGCCGGGTTGTCGTAGAGCTCGCAGAACTCGGCGGTTCGCTCGAAGTTCGGGTGGCTGCGAAAGTTCTCGCGCAGGTCGCGGTCGAGGCCGATGTGATGGAAGAAGTAGTGCCCCTGGAAGATGCCGTGGTGCTGCACCATCCAGTGGTTCTCCTCGCTCACGAAGGGCTTGAGGATCGCGGCGGCGATATCCGGATGATTGAAGGTGCCGAGCGTATCGCCGATGTCGTGCAGCAGCGCGCACACCACGTACTCCTCGTCGCGGCCGTCGCGCAGCGCGCGCGTGGCGGTTTGCAGCGAATGCGTGTAGCGGTCGACCGGAAAGCCGCCGTAGTCGCCTTCGAGGATCTGCAGATGCTTGATCACGCGTTCGGGCAGCCCGGTGGCGAACTGCATGAACTCGCCGCCGATCACTTGCCAGTCTTCGCGGGTGCTGTCCTGCATGCGGACGAATTTCGCTCTTGCGTTCATCGTGGTGTCTCCTTGGTATGCGGCCCACTGTAGACCCGAGCTTGACTCTGAACTGTCAGGAATTTGACAATCGGGCGCCCTCGTTAACCCCCGGAAGTGCCCTCATGCCCAGACCACGCCTGTCCGCCGCGCATCGTGCCGCGGTGGAAGACAACCCGTGGTTCGCCTCCATGCCCCGCCCGCAACGCGAAGGGCTTCTCGGTTCGGCCGAACTGATCCACGTTCGGCGCGGTGCGATGGTGTTCAGGCAGGGCGATCCGGTCCACGTGGCGGGCGCGGCCTTCTTCGGGCTGGCCGCGGGGACGATCAAGATCTCGACGCTGCGGCACGACGGCCGCGAAGCGATCCTCGCCGTGCTGGAGCCCGGCAACTGGTTCGGCGAGATCAGCCTGATCGACGGCTCCCCGCGCACGCATGATGCGACGGCTCTGTCCGCCCTGGACCTGCTGGCCGTTCCCTTCGAGGCCTTCGCGCAGCACATGCAGGGCGCGGCCTTTGCGCGTGCGATCGCCGCATTGCTGGCAGCGCGCGTGCGCGGCCTGTACGGGCTGATGGAGGATGCCACGCTGCGCGGATTGCGCGCGCGGGTGGCACGCCGGCTGCTTGCATTGGCGCGCGGCGATGCAACGCAATCGCCCGAGCCGCGCCGCAGCGTGGCGCTGCCTCAGGAGGCGCTGGCGATGATGCTCGGCGTGACGCGTCAGACCTTGTCGAAGGAGCTCAACGCGCTGGCGCACGAGGGCGTGATCGCGTTGGGCTACGGACGGATCGAACTGCTTTCCCTCGACGCACTGCAACAGTTGGGCAGCGCCGGGTAGGGCGTCGCGTCAACGAAGCACGCGCCCGTCCTTGGTGATGCTGATGAGGTCGATGGTGCGCGCCGGATCGCGCAGGCCCGGCCGCAGGTTGATGCGGAAGCCGCCCACGTCGTAGTCCGTCATGCCGGCCATGGCGCGCTGGAGTGCCGCCGGCGTGAAGCCGCGGCCCGCGCGGCGCACCGCTTCACCGGCCGCCTTGGTGGCGATGAAGCCTTCGAGACCTTCATACGACGGCGTCTGGTCGGAGTTGTCGACGGCGGCGAGATATTCCTTGACGATCGGGATCGCCGAGGGGCGCGGCGAGGGCACCACCTGGGAGATCACGATGCCGCCGATGTCCTTGCCGAGCGCGGTGTAGAGCGGATCGATGCCCACGATCGAGAACGCCATGAAGGTTCCGGAATAGCCGCTCTTGCGCAGCTTGCGGATGACGTTGGACGTGGTGCCCGAGAGAGACACCAGGATGACTGCCTGGGGCGATTGCTTCTGCACATCCGCGAGCGCAGCATCCAGCTTGTCGCCCGCCGCAGGCACCAGGGCGGACGCGACCAAGGGTGCGAGCTTCAGTTCGGTCACCGCCTGCTGCACCGCCGCGAGACCCGCGCGGCCCATCGCGTCGTCGTCGCCGACCAATGCGATGCGCGTTTGTCCGACGGTGGTGCACTGGCGGACGATCTTGAAGGCTTCGTCGGCCATGCTGGGGCGCACGTGGAACACGTTGGGATGACTCGCCGCGCGCAGGCTGTCGGCAGCCGCGAAGGGCGCGAACAGCACCGAGCCCTGTTGCGCAGCGGCGGTTGCGCCGGCTTCGCTGCTGGCCGTCCCGACGAAGCCGAAGAGCATGTCCGCCTTGTCGGTGCCTAGGAGAGTGCGGGCGTTCGCTGCCGCACGCGAGGCGTCGTAGCCATCGTCGAGTTGCACCAGCTTGAGCTGGATGCCGCTGTTGGCACTGCCTTCGTTGAATTCGGTCGCATAGAGCCGGCAACCCGCGGCGAATGCCAGGCCGATTTCGCTGGCGGCGCCAGTCAAGGGAACCGATTGACCCAGGACCACGGTCCGCGCAGCGGAGGCACTGGCGCGTGCCGCCGTCTGGGCGTGGCTCGTCCGGTCCGCATGCAGCCCGCCGCCGAGCAACAGTGCGGCGCCAGCCTTGCCGAGCCAGGTCCTGCGTGACAAATCCATCAGACACCTTTCGTTGTAATTGACAAAAAAATGTAGCAACTTCGATGCCTTAGAAGAAGGCAGTAAGTCACGGCAAGTCGCCTCTTGACGGCCAGGGGGTGCTTCGACAGGGTGCAGGAGGCTCTGGATTTGTAAACTTTTGTATGTCCAGTGTGGCATTTTGCACAGTGCGAAAGTGCCATCCGCTGTCACCATTCCCGTCGGACCGGAATCCATCCGGCTGGATGAAATGAAGCCAAAGTCACTCGATATCGCACTGCTGGAAAACGCGCTGGCCACCATCGAAAAGGTGCTCGCCCACGCTGACAGCGAACTGCAAGGCGCCCCGTACCACGGGCCCACCGCCAACGTCCCTCTCGAAGCCCTGCGCGGCGATCCGCAGAACGAAGAACAGCGCTTTCGGGCCAGCGCCGCGCAGTCGGCCATCAACATCTGCCTCAGTTCGGCGGCCGCACTGGTCGATGTCAGCCAAGCGCTGATGAGCAAGCCTGCCGCGCGGTCTCGGCAGGATCTCGAGCGCGAGTGGCAGGCGCTCATCACCCACACCAAGATCGCGAGCCGCTCGGCCTACCGGGCCGCGCTCATCATGGCGGCGCAAAGAAACCTGCTGGCGGCGCAAGGCCTTGTGGCCGGCGAGGCCGACAACCTTCCCGTCCTCACGCACTGACCTCCAGCCAAGATGAAGGCGAGATGCCCGATTTGCGACGCCGAGAACCGCGGTATTGCCAAGTTCTGCATCGAGTGCGCGCGCCCGCAGCCAGCAGCTCTCTCATCGCCGGGATTCGAACGGACGGGGTTTACACCACCGCCGGAGACGTCCCGGAAGACGATGCCAAGACCTGCGTTGGTACCGGCACATGAGCTGGACAAGGGCGCATGGTTCACCATCAGGGCACTGGCGGTTGCGCTGACCGTGGGTTCGGCGGCGGGGTGGATGCTCTCGGGCCCGGGCGCGGTCTACAAGGCCGAGCCGGCGGCGGCTTCATCGCCATCCCTTCCGTCTCGCGCAGCGGCCATCCAGAAGGAAAGGGTCACCAGGCCTGTTGCAGCGACCCGACCCACGCCGCGTGATTCCGCCGACCCGGGCGCAGCCTGCTCGGGCCTGAACTTCTTCGCCGCTGCGCGATGCATGGCCGCTCAATGCCTGAAGCCCGCATTCAAGCCTCACGCGCAGTGCGAGGCCGTGCGCGGGCAACAGCGGCTCGAAACCGAAAAGCGCAGTCCGATCCTGGCGAACTGAGCGTGCTGCTCAGACGCGTTCGAACACCACGTCCCACACGCCGTGGCCGAGCTTGAGGCCGCGGTTCTCGAACTTGGTGAGCGGGCGGTAGGCCGGCTTGGGCGCATAGCCTTCGGCCGTGTTGCGCAGAAGCGGCTCCTGCGACAGCACCTCGAGCATCTGCTCGGCGTAGGGTTGCCAGTCGGTGGCGCAATGCAGGTAGCCGGCGGGCGCCAGGTGTTCCGCCAGCTTGCGAACGAAGGGTGGCTGGATCAGCCGCCGCTTGTTGTGTCGCGTCTTGTGCCACGGGTCCGGAAAGAACACATGCACGCCGGCCAGGGTCGCCGGCAGCAGCATGTGGTCCAGTACATCGACAGCGTCATGTGCGCAGATGCGGATGTTCTGCAGGTTTTGCTCGCCGATGCGCTTGAGCAGCGCACCGACACCGGGCTCATGCACTTCGCAGCAGAGGAAGTTCTTCTCCGGCATCAGTGCGGCGATGTGCGCGGTGGCCTCGCCCATGCCGAAGCCGATCTCGAGGATGGTCGGCGCGTTGCGGCCGAAGGCGGCGTCGAAGTCGAGCGGCGCGGCGCTGTAGGGCAGCAGGAACTGCGGTCCGAATTGCTCGTAGGCCCGAGCCTGGCCTTCGGTCGTGCGCCCGCCGCGCTTGACGAAGCTTTTCAGGCGGCGATGCAGCGGATGCGCCTCGCCAGTGGGTTCTTCGCCGGCCGGAATGTCGTCCGGCGGATCGCGGGGGAGGTCGGTAGTGGGGCTGGTCATCACGGCCGCGGATTGTAGAGTTCGCGCCATTGAGGCACCCAGGCCGCGAGCGCTGCGGCTGCCGATGATGCGCTCGTTGCGGTCAGACCCAGCACCTGCGCAGCCGAGTTCAGGGCCGCCAGCGCGTCCGCCGGTGTGGCGGTATTCAGCGGCGTTGCCCCGTTCTGCTTGGAGAGCTTGTCGCCATCGGCTCCCCACACCAGTGGGGTGTGCAGGTAGCTCGGCGTGGGCACGCCAAGCGCTTGCTGAAGCAGGATCTGGCGCGCCGTGTTGTCCGCCAGGTCTTCGCCGCGCACGACATCGGTCACACCCTGATCGGCGTCGTCGACCACGACGGCGAGCTGATAGGCCCAGGGGCCGTCGGCCCGCTTGAGCACGAAGTCGCCGACCTCGCGAGTCACGTCCTGCGCCTGGCTTCCGAGGCGGCGGTCCGTCCACTGAAGTGACGAGGACCCCCGATCGGCTTCGAACCTGGTGGCGGCAAAGCGCCATGCACGCGCCGGCTTGCCGTGCAGTCCGTCGCGGCAGGTGCCCGGGTAGACGCGCTCGCCGTGGCGCGCATGCACGATGCCGCTGCGTGCCAATGCCTCGTCGATGTCCTTGCGCGAACAACCACAGGGGTAGGCCTGCTGCGCGGCCTTGAGCTTGTCGAGCGCCCGTTGGTAGAGGCCAGTGCGCCGGGTTTGCCAGACGGGCGCTTCGTCCGGCGTCAATCCGCATGCGGCAAGCTGTTGGAGGATTTCTTCTCCCAGGCCAGGGAGGCAACGCTCGGTGTCGGCATCCTCGATGCGCACGAGCCAGCGGGCCTGCGGACCTCTCGCTCGCACATCCAGCCAACTGGCGAGTGCCGCCACCAGCGACCCCGCGTGCAGCGGCCCCGTGGGCGAAGGCGCGAACCGGCCGATCCGAAGCATCACCGAGAGAGGCGGGTCAAGCGACTTTGAGCGCCAGCGTGAGGCCGGACAGGAAAGCGTCCTCGACCCGATGCCCCGTGCACCAGTCGCCCGCGACGCCGATGCGCGTCTTGGCGTCCCACAGATGCGGCTTTCCGACGGGAACCTGCGTCTGTGCCTCCGCCCAGCAGCGCGCCTGTGCGTGCGAAGGCTCGGCGCGGATGCCGGTGATCTCGGCGAAGGCGCGCAGCAGCTTGGCTTCCACTCTCGGCGCGTCATCGCGCAGGTGCTCCTGGGACCACGCTGCGCTGGCCTGCAAGGTCCAGCGCTCGATGCGATCGCGGCCGGGCTTGGACGATTCGCGCGCGAGCCATGCGACGCGATGGTGCGTGCTGCGCGCGGCATTCCACTGCGGACCGAGGTGCGACATGGTCGGCTGGTTGGCCTGCGGGAAGGCGATCATCAAGGTCCAGCACGGTGCGATTCGGACCGTTTCGATCTTCTGGCTGAGCTCCTGCGACAGCTTGCCGTTGTCGAGCAGGGCCCGTGTGCGGGAAGGTGGCACTGCCAGAAGCACCGTGTCGAAACCGGAATAGACGTGCGTCGAATCATCGAGGCCCGCGGTGCGCAACTGCCAGCGCTTGGCGTCGAGCGCGTCGCGTTCGATGTGGGTCACTTGCGTTTGCGTCACGAGCGAATCGCCCAGCGGCACGGCCCAATGCGCGACCAGCGCGTCCATGCCGGGCTGCGCCACCCAATGTCGCTCGAGCGCGGGAAGGGCGGCTTCGGCAACGCGGCCGTGCGCGTCGAGCACGCGCACGAGGTTTGCGCTCCAGGGCTTGCAGACCTGGGGCGCGGTTTCGAGAGCGCGCGCAAAGCGGGGGTCGCGCACGGTGAAGTACTGGGCACCGCTGTCGAACCGGCCGAAGGTCGTCGATTCGCTCGCCATGCGGCCGCCGGCGCCGGCTTCACGCTCGAACACGGTGACGCGGTGCCCTGCCTGGAGCAGCGTGCGGGCGCATGCGACGCCCGCGATGCCCGCGCCGACGACGGCGAAGTGGCGCGATGCATTGGATCGGTGGCGGTCGGCGATGGGTCGGAGGGTCATGGCAGTCTCGTGTTGGTGTGGCAGTCGGAGCACTCTAACCGGGTTGTCGGCCTCATCGACCGCGGTGGCGCTCGAGAAGCGCGCGACGCGTACCTTCGTGTTCGAACTGTTCCAGCCACCACTGCATTCCTCGCCCGGGCTGCCCCGCCGTGCGAACGCGCCAGGCGCAATGCATGGTGGCGACGGGCGGGACACGCTCGGTGCGCCGTTCGACCAGATGACCGGCCTCGATGTACGGACGCGCCAGAGGCTCGGGAAGAAATCCGCCGCCCAGACCGTGCAGTTGCGCGGCCAGCTTGGCCTGCATGGTCGGCACCGTGAGGACGTCCTGGCCGCCGACCAGATTGACCGTCATGCTCGGGCCCGAGCGAGACGAATCGGCGGCGGCGACGGCGCGATGCTGGCGCAGCACTTCGTCGCTCAGCGGTTCCTCGACCCGCGCCAGCGGATGGTGTGGCGCGACCGCATAGACGAAGGCGAATTCCCCGAGCGGCCGGCTGCGGATGCCCGTCGCCGTGAAGGCCAGGCTGGCTGCGTCGAGGACCGCACCGACGGCAAGATCGGCTTCGCCGCTGGTCAGCGCCTCGATGGTGCCCAGCAGGGTCTCGTCGCGCAGCTTGAGGCGTGTCGGCGGTTCGAGCGCGTAGAAGGCGTTGACGAGGTCGAGAAGCGGATCGCGCGCGATGACGCTGTCGACCGCGATGGTGAGCATCGGTTCCCAACCCGTGGCCACGCGTTTGACACGGTTGGCCACTGCGTCGATTTCGCCCAGCAACCGCGAGGCCTCGCGCAACAGTTCCATTCCGGCTTCGGTCACCCGGGCCTGCCGTCCGCTGCGGTCGAACAGCAGGACGTCCAGTGCATCCTCGATCAGCCGAACGCGGTAGCTCAGGGCGCTCGGCACCACGTTCAGGGTGCGGGCCGCGGCGGCAAAGCTGCCGGTGCTCGCCACGGTCTGCAGCATCGACAGCGCATCGGGCGTCAGGACATCGCGGGCGGTAGGCATGGCAGTCCGATCGATCAAAAAATTTGAATGATGCCATCAAACGCCATTGCTTTTGGCTCGGGGTCCCGGCCCTAAAGTTCCACACATCCGCTGCGCACAGGGCGCGGCATTCGAAGAGTCCTCGAGACGAGGGCAGGAGTTCAACGATGTTGCAAGTCCGTAAATCCCAGGAACGCGGTTATGCCGATCACGGCTGGCTGCGTTCCTTCCACAGCTTCTCCTTTGCGGGGTACTACGACCCGGCCCACATGGGGTTCGGCAACCTGCGGGTGATCAACGAAGACCGCGTCGCCGCGGGCGCCGGCTTCGGCACCCATGGCCACAAGGACATGGAAATCATCAGCTACGTGCTGTCCGGCGAGCTCGCTCACAAGGACAGCATGGGCAATGTCGAATCCATTCCTCCGGGCGACGTTCAGCGCATGAGCGCCGGCCGCGGCGTGATGCACAGCGAGTTCAACCACAAGGCCGACGAAGACACGCACTTCCTGCAGATCTGGATCGAGCCCAACGTGCGGGGCATCGCACCGGGCTACGAGCAAAAGACCTTTCCCGAGGCCGACAAGCGCGGCAAGCTGCGGCTGGTCGCCTCGCCGGACGGCGTCGACGGTTCGGTGCTGGTGCATGCCGATGCGCGCCTGTTCGCAGGTCTGCTCGACGGCGACGAAAAAGCCAGCCTGACGCTCGACCCGAAGCGCAAGAGCTACGTGCATCTTGTGCGCGGCGAACTCGAGGCCAATGGCACGAAGCTCGCTACCGGCGATGCAGCCTTGCTCGAAGGCGAATCGCAACTGACGCTCGCTGCCGGCAAGAACGCCGAGGTGCTGGTGTTCGATCTCGCGGCCTGAGCTGCGCAACCCATTTTTTCAACCCAGGAGTCCATCCCATGTCCACCACTGCAAACACCTTTGCCGCTCCGGCACCCGCCGGCGCCGCGCAAGACACGCTGGCACTGATCGGTCGCGTACTGATCGCCTTGCTCTTCGTGCCCGCCGGCTTCGGCAAGATCGCCGGCTTTGCCGGCGTGGTCGGCTACATCGGCGCCGTCGGCCTGCCGTTGCCGCAGCTCGGCGCGGTCATCGCGATCGTCGTGGAACTCGGCCTCGGCCTGTTGCTGCTCGTCGGCTACAAGACGCGCATCGTGTCGATCATCCTTGCCGTCTTCACGGTCGCGACAGCGGTGTTCTTCCACAACTACTGGGCCATGCCGGCCGACAAGGCGTACATCAACCAGTTGATGTTCTTCAAGAACATCGCGATCGCTGGCGGTCTGCTCGCTATCGCCGCGCTCGGCGCCGGCCGGTTCAGCATCGACAAGAAGTAACCCCCGGGCTCTCAACACCCGCGGACCGGCCGAGCCGGCCCGTGGTGTTTCTGGCTTGAGACGCCGTACGATCGGCGGCGACTCATTCACTAGGGAAAATCGATGACTGAGATCGTTGTGGTTTTTCATTCGGGCTACGGTCACACACAGCGCGTTGCCCAGGCGGTGGCTGAAGGCGCTGGCGCGCATCTGCTGGCGATCGATGCGGATGGCAATCTGCCGGCCCAGGGCTGGGAGATGCTCGCCGCGGCGGATGCCATCATTTTTGGCTCGCCCACCTACATGGGCGGCGCGAGCTGGCAGTTCAAGAAATTCGCGGACGCTTCGTCCAAGGTCTGGTTCAAGCAGGGCTGGAAGGACAAGCTGTTCGCCGGCTTCAGCAACAGCGCGGCCATGAACGGCGACAAGGACGCGACGCTGACTTACCTCTGGCATCTCGCCATGCAGCACGGCGGCCTGTGGGTCAGCCTCGGCATCATGCCGAGCAACGACAAGGCGGCGAAGCGCGATTCGATCAACTACGTCGGCGGCTACAACGGCCTGCTGACCACTTCGCCCACCGACGCGAGCCCGGCAGAGATGGCGCGGGGCGACCTCGACACCGCGCGTGCGTTCGGCGAGCGCGTGGCCGAGGTGGCAAAGAGGTGAGTTCTCTCCCAGCCTCGCCCTCTTCGTGTCGCTCTGACGCCCCCTTTCGGGGCGCAACCCCTGCGACCCGGCCTGGCCGGTTCCGTGGGATTTCCGGGGCAGGCCGTGACGGTCGATGCGGCGCGGCTAAAGTACTGGACGCAACTTTCTGTTGGGAACCACGATGACCGCATCACTGCTGCTGCAACCGCATGACAAGGACCTGGGCGGAGGCTTCAAGGTCCGGCGCCTGCTGCCGGCAGCGAAGCGGCGTTCGGTGGGGCCCTTCGTGTTCTTCGACCACTTCGGGCCGGCGACCGAGCAGCCCGGCTCGGAGCACGACGTGCGGCCCCATCCGCATATCGGCCTCGCGACCGTGACCTACCTTTTCGAGGGCGCGATGATGCATCGCGACAGCCTCGGCAGCGTGCAGGAAATCCGTCCCGGCGCGATCAACTGGATGACTGCAGGGCGGGGCATCGTGCATTCTGAGCGCAAGCCCGAGCGCCTGCTCGACGCGACTTACGTGAACCATGGCCTGCAACTCTGGGCCGCCTTGCCGCAGGCTCACGAGGAGACCGAGCCCAGCTTTGCGCACACGGCTGCCGCGGACATCCCGTCGCTGGAGGTGCAGGGCGTGCAAGTTCGCGTGTTGGTGGGCGAGGCTTTCGGCGCGCGCTCCCCGGTAACGACTTTCTCGAAGACGGTCTATCTCGACCTCGCCTTGCCGGCAGGCGCTCGCTTCGAGCTTCCCGCGTTGGCACCGGAGCTGGCGATCTACCCCGTCGATGGCGGTGTGTCGCTCGACGGTGAGCCCGTGGCGCAGTACACCATGGCGATGTTGCCGGACGGCGAGGGCGGCGTGCTGACGGCGCAAGGGGCGGCGGTCCGCGTCGTGGTGATCGGCGGCGAGCCGCTCGACGGTCCACGCTTCATCACCTGGAATTTCGTTTCGAGCCGGCGCGAGCGCATCCTGGAAGCCGGCGCCGACTGGTCCGCTCAACGCATGGGCCACGTGCCGGGCGAGACGGAATTCATCCCGCTGCCGGGTCATCCCTTCCAGGTCCAGTCGGCGGCAGACTCGGGCACCACACCGGTTTGAGATTCAACGCTTGATCAGGATGTCCGGGTCCTCGGCGGCCCGGGCGCTCACGCCGCTGGCACGCGCCTTCAGGTCCGGCGACAGCGATTCGCGGCCATCGAACACGAAGCACTCGCCCTGATAGTGCGCACCGCCCACGTCCTCGAAATACTTGAGGATGCCGCCTTCGAGCTGCAGCACATCGTCCACGCCGACTTCCCGCATCAGGATCGCTGCCTTTTCGCAGCGGATGCCACCGGTGCAGAAGCTGACCACGGTCTTGCCTGCGAGGTCGTCACGGTGTTTCTGCAGGGCTTTGGGAAACTCGGTGAACTTGTGGATGCGCCAGTCGATGGCGCCTTCGAACGTGCCGTAGTCGACCTCGAAGGCGTTGCGCGTGTCGAGCAGCGCGACCGGCTTGCCGGCATCGTCGTGGCCCTGGTCGAGCCACCGTTTGAGCGTCGTCGCATCCACGCCCGGCGCGCGGCCGGCGGCCGGCTGGATGGCGGGATGATCCATGCGGATGATCTCGCGCTTGAGCTTCACGAGCATGCGGCGAAAGGGCTGCGTGGCGGACCAGCTTTCCTTGGCCTCCAGGTCGCTGAAACGCGCGTCCGCGCGCAGCGATGCCAGGAACGCGCGCACGGAATCCACCGTGCCAGCCAGGAACAGATTGATGCCTTCCGGCGCGATCAGGATCGTGCCCTTGAGCGCGAGCGCATGGGTTTGCGCGCGCAGCGCTTCACGCAGTTCGGCGGCGTCGTCGATCGGGACGAACTTGTAAGCCGCGATATTCAGAATCTCTTGCACGGGGCGGGATTGTAGGTGGGGCGCGCAAGCTAGGGAGAGCCACATCACATCGTGGAGGCACCGCTTCCTACAATGCAAGGATGTTCGTTCACCTGCGCCTGCACACCGAGTTTTCCGTCGTCGACGGCACCAATCGCATCGATGAAGTCGTCAAGGCCGCCGCGGCCGACGGCCAGCCTTCGCTGGCGATCACCGATCTCAACAACCTCTTCGGCGCCGTCAAGTTCTACAAGGAAGCGCGCGGCAAGGGCGTCAAGCCGGTGCTGGGCGCGGAGGTCTTCGTCGAGGGGCTGGGGGCGGAGCCGGGGGCGCTGACGCGCATTGTCCTGCTGGTGCAGAACAAGGAAGGCTACCTTCACCTTTCGGAGCTGCTCGCGCGTGCCTGGACGCAGAACGTGGGCCGCGGGCAGGCGCAAGCAGCCTGCAAGCTGGCCTGGCTGGAAGAACTCCAGGGCGGGCTGATCGCGCTGTCGGGCGCGCAGGCCGGGCCGCTCGGGGCGCCGTTGCTGCAAGGCCAGGCCGAGCGCGCTGCCGAGATCGCGCTGCAACTGGCGGGGCTCTTCCCGCACCGCTTCTACATCGAATTGCAGCGCGCCGGGCGTCCCGAAGACGAGCCCCACGTCGTGGCCGCGGTGCAACTGGCCGCCCGTCTCAAGCTGCCGGTGGTCGCGACGCATCCGGTGCAGTTCGCCACTGCCGACGACTACGAGGCGCACGAGGCGCGCGTCTGCATCTCCGAAGGCGAAATCCTCGGCAATCCGCGCCGCGTCCGCAAGTTCACGCGCGAGCAGTATTTCAAGTCATCCGCCGAGATGACGAAGCTCTTCGCCGACGTGCCGAGCGCGATCGCCAACACGGTCGAGATCGCCAAGCGCTGCAATCTCACGCTCGTGCTCGGCAAGCCGCAGCTGCCGAACTTCCCGACGCCCAACAACATGCCGATCGCGGACTATTTCCGCCTCGCCTCGTTCGAGGGGCTGGAAGAGCGTCTCGCGCACCTGTACCCCGACGTCGCGAAGCGCGACGCCGAGCGCCCGCGCTACGTGGAGCGCCTGGAGTTCGAGATCAACACCATCCTCAAGATGGGGTTCCCGGGCTACTTCCTGATCGTGGGCGACTTCATCAACTGGGCCAAGAAGAACGGCTGCCCGGTGGGGCCGGGCCGGGGCTCGGGGGCGGGCTCGCTGGTGGCGTACGCGCTCAAGATCACCGACCTCGATCCGCTCGAATACAAGCTGCTGTTCGAACGGTTCCTGAACCCCGAGCGTGTCTCGATGCCCGACTTCGACATCGACTTCTGCCAGGGCAACCGGGACCGGGTGATCGACTATGTCAAGGACAAGTACGGCCGCGACGCCGTAAGCCAGATCGCCACTTTCGGAACGATGGCCGCGCGTGCCGCCATCCGCGACGTGGGCCGGGTGCTGGACATGAGCTACATGTTCTGCGACGGCATCAGCAAGCTCATACCGAACAAGCCGGGCCAGCCGGTGACGATCCAGTATCCGCCGTCACCCAAGCCCGACAACGACAAGAACAACTACGCCATCGAGATGGAGCCGCAGCTTGCGGGCCGTATCGAGAAGGAAGAAGAAGTCCGCATGCTGGTCGAGCTCGCGCAGAAGCTCGAAGGCATGACCCGCAACATCGGCATGCACGCCGGCGGCGTGCTGATCGCGCCGGGCAAGCTCACCGACTTCTGCCCGCTCTACCAGCAGCCGGGCAGCGACTCGGCCGTGAGCCAGTACGACAAGGACGACGTCGAAGCCGTCGGCCTGGTGAAGTTCGACTTTCTGGGCCTGGCGACGCTCACGATCCTGGAGATCGCGAAGGAGTTCATCGTCCAGCGCCACAAGGGGCAGGAGAACTTCGCCTACGAGAACATCCGGCTCGACGACGTGCCGACCTACAAGCTGTTCTCCGAGGGCAAGACCGAGGCCGTGTTCCAGTTCGAATCGCGCGGCATGCAGGGCATGTTGAAGGACGCGCGGCCGACGCGGCTGGAAGACCTGATTGCGCTGAACGCGCTGTATCGCCCGGGTCCGATGGACCTGATCCCCAGTTTCGTCGCGCGCAAGCACGGACGGGAGACGGTGGAGTATCCGCACCCGTTGGTGGCCGACATGCTCTCCGAGACCTACGGGATCATGGTCTACCAGGAGCAGGTGATGCAGACGGCGCAGATCCTGGGCGGCTACTCGCTCGGCGGCGCCGACCTGCTGCGTCGCGCGATGGGCAAGAAGAAGGCCGAGGAGATGGCCGAGCACCGCGAGATCTTCCGCAAGGGTGCCGCCAAGAACGACATCGACCAGAAGAAGGCCGACGAGATCTTCGACTTGATGGAGAAGTTCGCGGGCTACGGCTTCAACAAGTCGCACGCGGCCGCGTACTCGCTGCTGGCCTATCACACCGGCTGGCTCAAGGTGCACTACACGGCCGAGTTCTTCTGCGCGAACATGACCGTGGAAATGGACGACACCGACAAGCTCAAGGTGCTGTTCGAAGATGCGCAGAAGAACTTCGGCATCACCTTCGAGCCGCCGGACGTGAACCGCGGCAACTATCGTTTCGAGCCGGTCACCGACAAGGTCATCCGCTACGGGCTCGGTGCGGTCAAGGGCACGGGGCAACTCGCCGTCGAGGCGGTCGTCCGGGCGCGCGAGGCGGACGGTCCGTTCAAGAGCCTGTTCGACTTCTGCGTGCGCGTGGACCGGCAGCGCATCAACAAGCGCACCGTCGAGGCGCTGATCAAGGCCGGCGCCTTCGATTCGCTTCAGCAGAACCGCGCGTCGCTGATCGCCTCGGTCGATCGCGCCTACGAGTTCGCCGTCGCGACCGAGGCCAATGCCGCGCAGGTCGACATCTTCGGCGACTGCGAGCACGGTTCCGCCACGCAGGAACCCGAACTGGTCGACGCCACGCCCTGGGGCGTGAAGGAGCGCCTGACTTACGAGAAGACAGCGGTCGGCTTCTACCTGTCGGGCCACCTGTTCGACGAGGTCGCGCACGAGGTGCGGCGCTTCTGCAAGCGAGAGATCGACGACCTGATGGACACGCGTGAACAGCAGGTGATCGCGGGCATCGTGAGCGACTTCCGCGTGATCAACGGCCAGCGTGGCCGGCTCGCCATCTTCAAGCTCGACGACAAATCCGGCGCGATCGATGCGACCGCCGACGAGGCGCTCTTCAACGCCAATCGCAACGTATTGAAGGACGATGAACTGGTGATCGTGAGCGGGCGCCTGCAGCCCGGCCGCGGCGGTTTCGAGGCGCGCTTCCAGGTCCAGCAGGTGTGGGACCTGGCTGCGGCGCGCTGTCGCTTCGGCAAGTTCCTGCGCGTGGCGGTCAACGGCAAGGCGCCGGACATTGCGAGGATGGTGAAGGACTTTCCGCCGCGCACCGAGCAGAGCGAGCACGGTGAACTGCAGCAGGGGCTGGGCGTGCGTCTTTCGATCGCCCGCAGCGGCGCGCAGGTCGAACTGCAACTGGGCGAACGCGCGAGATTCTTCCCGACCGATGCGGCGCTGGCGAGCTGGATGGCACAAGCCGATGCGGGGAAGGCCGCGATCGTCTACGACTAAGGCGCCCTGGCCATGATTGCAGCGGACCAGAAACTGTTCCTGCTGTTGAACGCGGATGCGGGCGCGCACGCCTGGGTGGTGGACGCGGGCCATTTCATGGCGGTCCATGCGCACTGGCTGTTGCTGCTGCTTCTCGCCGGGCTGGCACTTCATCGCTGGAGGCAGCAGCTACTCAGGCCGACGCTGGCTGCCCTGTTGGCTATCGCGCTGGGCAGCCTGGCCTGCGAACTCATCGGGGAGATCTGGGATCGCCCAAGACCCGTCGAACACGGTCTGGGCTACCAGCATCTCGATCCCAGTTTTGGACCGTCTTTCCCGAGCAGCCACGCCACTGTGTACGCGGCGCTGGCGTTTTCATTCCTGCTGGCAGCGAGTTGCAGGGCCGTCGGGTTCGCGCTGCTCGTGCTTGCCGTCCTCGTGGGGGTCGCCCGGGTGGTGGTCGGCGTGCACTTTCCATTGGACATCGCGGCCGGCATGGCGCTTGGAGGACTGGCGGCGGTTGCTGCGCATGCGCTGGTCGCCAGGTTCTGGAAGCGCTCGGCCTGACTTGCCGGAATCGTCGAGCAGACTCGAGAGGCCGCCTGCGATTCTCAGCGCTTTGGCCGAAGCGTAACGATCAGCCGGGGTGGCACGGTACCGTCGACATCGCGCGGGAGCTTCTCGGTCTTTTGAAGTGCGCGCAACGCGGCTTCGTCCCAATTCGGCAGGCCGCTGGACTTCGAAAGTGCGGGTGTGCCGACGATGGTGCCGTCGGGAGCAAGGCGAACATCGAACTCTGCGCCTGGATTGCCGCTGACAAGGTCCGCATCCGGGAACACGACGTTGGGCCGCACGGCTGCGGCGACCTTCCCGCCATAGCTGCCGGAGGGACCCGATGACTTCGCTGCCGCGCCTTCGCCACCGGAACCCGCCATGGCCTGCATGCGTTTGAGCGTGGCTGCGCGATCCGCCGCCGCTTGTGCCGCCTGCTTGGCTTCGGCTTCCTTCTTCTTGGCGGCTTCCGCCTGCTGCTTGGCTGCCTCGGCCTCCTGACGCTTCTTCAACTCGGCCTGCTTCTGCTGCTCCGCCTTCTTGCGCTCGGCCTCGTCCTCGGCGCGCTGCTTGGCCTCGGCTTCCTTCTTTTCCTGAGCGGCCTTCTTCGCCGCTTCGAGCTTCTTCTGTTGCTGCGCCTGCTGCTCCAGCTCGCGCTCGCGCTCCTTCTGCTCCTTGAGCTTCTTCTCGCGTTCGAGTGCGATGTCGGGTGTCTTGGGCACCGGCGTGGGCTCGGGCGGCTTCACTGCCTGGGGCGGCGGGGGCGGAGGAGGCGGGGGCGGCGCCGGGGTCGGCACCGGGGGCGGCGGCGTCGGCACGGGCGGAGCGACAGCGCGCGGCGCGGCTTGCTGGACGGTCGAGGACCACAACTCGGCCTCGGCCGCGTCGTTCTCCGCTTCTCGCCGCCAGCTCACGCCCCAGGTCAGCGCGGCAATGAGCAGCGCATGGGCGATCAGCGCCAGCAGCACGGCGCGCGGCGTACCGCGCTGCGGCGGCGGCGCGAATTCGGGACGGTCTGCGGCGAGCGACATGCCTTACTTTGCGCCCGTCGTCTGCACCGAGAGGCCGACGCGCTCGATGCCGCTGCGCTTGAGTTGGTTCATCGCCTTGACCACGGTTTCGTACTTGACCGATTTGTCGGCGCTGATGACCACAGGGCGCTCCGCGTCGCCGCCCTGCGCGGTCTTGGCGGCAGAGCCGATCTGCGTCATCGGGATCGAACTGCCGCCGCTGCCGGAGGACGGATCCTTCTTGATCTGCACTTCGTCGTCGCTCTTGATGACGATCTCGATCGGCTTGTCGGGCTGCTTGTTGGCGCGATCGACGCTCGGCAGGTTGATCACGCTCGGCGTGATCAGCGGCGCCGTGACCATGAAGATGATCAGCAGCACCAGCATCACGTCGATGAACGGGACCATGTTGATCTCGTTGATCGTTCGGCGGCCTCGGCCGCGGGAGGACATGGCTGGCATGGTGAGGTGCTCCGCTTCAGCGGCCCGTGGCCGGGGTGACGGACGTCGGGTTGACGTGGGCCGTCAGGTTGCGCTGCAGGATGTTCGAGAACTCCTCGATGAAGGTCTCGAGCGCAATGGCGATCTTGTCGATCTCGCGGGCAAAGCGGTTGTAGGCGACGACGGCCGGAATGGCTGCGAAGAGGCCGATCGCTGTAGCGACCAGCGCTTCCGCGATGCCGGGCGCCACGGTCGACAACGTGACCTGTGCCAGCGCCGCCAGGCCGGTGAAGGCATGCATGATCCCCCAGACCGTGCCGAAGAGCCCGACGTAGGGCGAGACAGAGCCAACGGTGGCGAGGAACGAGAGATTCTGTTCGACCGCGTCGAGCTCGCGCTGGAAGCTCGCACGCATCGCGCGGCGTGCGCCGTCGAGCAGCGTGCCGGTGTCCGACACATGGCGCTCGCGCAGCTTCTGGTACTCGCGCATGCCGGAGGCGAAGATGCGTTCCATCGGGCCCGCGAACTTGGCATTCTGCGCCGCGGAGGAAAACAGCTCGTTCAGGCTGGTGCCTGACCAGAAATCACGCTCGAAGTCCTCGTTGAGCGAGCGCGTGCGCTTGAGGGAAAAATACTTGCGGAAAATTGCTGCCCAGCTCGCAACGGACACGATGATGAGCAGCAGCACCACGAGTTGAACCGGGAGGCTGGCGTGCAGCAGCAGGGAAATGATCGACAGGTCTTGATTCATGGCTTGAGAGGTTGAGACATGGAGCCGGCGTAGCGCTCGAGGGTTCCCGAAACTTGGCCAGGAATGCGCGCAGGCCGCAGTGTGTCGGCGTTGACCCAGCCGATGCGGATCGTGCCTTCGCACAACAGGCTGCCTTCGGGGGCAGCAACACCTTTATCGGTTATTTGCTCTGATTTTGATAGCACGCGCTGCGCGATTATCAATGACGCGGAGCCGATCTGGCGCAGCTCGGCTGTAACGAGCAGTTCGTCGTCGAGCCGGGCGGGGCGGTGGTACTTGAGCTGCGTCTCGCTGACCACGAAGATGCCGCCCGTCTCTTCGCGCAGCTTGCCTTGCGCAATCCCCAGCGAGCGCAGCCACTCGGTCCGGGCGCGCTCCATGAACTTGAGATAGTTGGCGTAGAACACGATGCCTCCGGCATCGGTGTCTTCCCAGTAGACGCGTATGGGCAGCGCAAAACTCATGCGGGAACTGCTGCTTCTGCCCAGGCACGCAGCCGTGCGACCGATTCTTCGAGGTGCGCCATCGAACTCGCCGTCGAGAAGCGGATGAAGCGCCCGGTCTCGGCCGAGCCGAAGTCGCGACCCGGCGTGACGGCGACGTGCGCCTGTTTCATCGCCTCGAAGGCGAAATCCCAGCTGCCGGCGATGCCGAGCTTTTCCGCGAAGGAACTGCAGTCGGCCCAGGCGTAGAAAGCGCCGTCGGGCATCACCGGGACCCGGAGGCCGAGCGCGTCGAGCTGCGGAATGAACCAGTCGCGACGCGCCTTGAACTCGGCGCGGCGGCGTTCGTACTCGGTGATGCTGTCGGCTTCGAAGCAGGCGAGTGCGGCGTATTGCGACACCGTGCTCGCGCAGATGAACAGGTTCTGCGCCAGCCGCTCGACCGCCGGCACCAGCGCGTCGGGCACCACCAGCCAGCCCAGGCGCCAGCCGGTCATGTTGAAGTACTTGCTGAAGCTGTTGATGCTGATGACCTGGTCGTCGATGGCGAGAGCGGTCTGGCCGAAGGCATCGTCGTAGGACAGGCCGAGGTAGATCTCGTCGATCATCGTGATGCCGCCGCGCCGTGACACGACCTCGTGGATGCGCCGCAGTTCACCGGGTGCGATCGAAGTGCCGGTCGGGTTGGACGGCGAGGCCAGGAGCACGCCGCGCGTGCGGTCGGTCCATGCGGCTTCGACCTTGGCGGCGCTGAGCTGGAAACGCTCGGCGGCCGTGGTCGGGACCAGCACGGCGCGGCCGTCGGCTGCGGTCACGAAATGGCGATTGCACGGATAGCTGGGGTCTGGCAGCAGCATCTCGTCGCCCGCCTCGATCAGCGCCAGGCAGGCGAGCTGCAATGCGGCCGAAGCGCCGGCCGTGATGACGATGCGGCGTGCCGGCACGTCGACGCCGAAGCGCTGGGCATACCAGCCGCTGATGCGTTCGCGCAGGTGGTCCAGGCCCGTGGCCTGCGTGTATTGCGTCGCGCCCGAGCGCACGGCGCGTGCCGCGGCTTCCTGGACCAGCGGTGGCGCGGTGAAGTCGGGTTCGCCGATGTTGAGGAAGATCATCGGCCGATCGGTGTGCGCGACCTCGCGTGCGAGCTTCGAAGCCGCCTTGGCGACCTCCATGACATAGAACGGCTCGATGCGTTCCGCGCGCTGCGAAATCCTCATGGTTTCGCCTTCCCGCTGGCGCGATCCGCTTCAACCTCCGCCGTCCGCAACTGAGGAGCGAGACCGTTGAGCACGGCATTCACATACTTGTGGCCATCGGTGCCGCCAAATTCCTTGGCAAGCTCGATGCACTCGTTGAGCACCACGCGCCAGGGCACGTCGAGGCAGTTCTGGAATTCGTAGACGCCGATCCACATCACCGCGTGTTCGATCGGGGATATCTCCTCGAGCTTGCGGTCGAGCAGGGGGACGATCAAGGCGTCGAGCTGGTCCGCCGCCTCGATCGAGCCGTGCAGCAGCGCGTCGTAGTGCGCCGCATCGGCCTTGTGGAACCCGGCGAGATCGCGTGTGAACTGGTCGATCGACTCGGCGTCGTTGCGGCCCACGAGATGCTGGTAGAGCGCCTGCACGGCAAACTCGCGCGCACGGCTGCGCGTCGACTTGGCGGATGCCTTGCGCACGCCCGTGCTGGTGAGTCCGCTGCGGGACTGGCGCGGCTTCCCGTTGGGTGCTTTGGTGTTTTCGGTCATGAAAGGGTGGCGAGCAGTTGCGCCATCTCGACCGCGACACGTGCTGCATCGCGGCCCTTGTCGGTCTGTCGCGCGATGGCCTGTTCGAGGTTTTCGGTGGTAAGGATCGCGTTGGCGATCGGAATGCGGTAGTCCAGTGCCAAGCGGCTCACGCTCGCGCCCGATTCGTTGGCCACGAGTTCGAAGTGATAGGTCTCGCCGCGGATGATGCAGCCCAGCGCGACCAGTGCGTGATAGCGATTGCGTTCGGCCAGCGCCTGCAGCGCGACCGGCACCTCGAGCGCGCCGGGAACGCTCAAGTGGTCGATGTCGGACTCGGCCACGCCCAGCGCTGCGAGTTCGGTGAGGCAGGCCTTGGCGAGCGCGTCCGTGATGTCTTCATTGAACCGCGCCTGGACGATGCCGATGCGCAGGCCCTTGCCGTTGAGCGCGACGTCGCTGCCCTTGTTTGCGTGTTGCATCAGTTCCCGTCTTTCGTGATGTAGCCGGCGATTTCCAGGCCGTAGCCTGCCGCCATGCTGGGCATGCGGCGCGGCGTGCCCAGCAGATTCATCTTGTGTACGCCGCATTCGCGCAGGATCTGCGCGCCGATGCCGTAGCTGCGCAGGTCCATGCGGCCGCGTTCCGGGGCCTGGGCCGGGCGCGCGGTGCCATCGAACTGCGACAGCAGCTCGGCGCCCGTTTCGCCGCAGTTCAGCAGTACGGCGACGCCTTTGCCCTCGGCCGCGAGGTGGGCCAGGCTGGCATCGAGGCTCCAGGAGTGCAGGGAGCGGTTGAGTTCCAGCGCGTCCAGCACCGACAGCGGCTCGTGCACGCGCACGTCCACCGTGTCGCCCGCATTCCATTTGCCGCGCACCAGGGCCAGGTGCACGCCGTTGCTGGGCTTGTCCTTGAAGGCATGTGCCGTGAACGGGCCCCACGCGGTCTGGATCTCGCGGCAGCCGACTTTCTCGATCAGCGATTCGGTGCGGCTGCGGTGCTCGATCAATGCGGCGATGGTGCCGATCTTGATGCCGTGCTCGGCAGCGAAGACCTGCAGGTCGGGAAGGCGCGCCATCGTCCCGTCTTCGTTCATGACCTCGCAGATCACGGCGGAAGGCGAGCAGCCGGCCATGGCCGCCAGGTCGCAGCCGGCTTCGGTATGGCCGGCGCGCATGAGCACGCCGCCGTCGACCGCCTGCAAGGGGAAGATATGGCCGGGCTGGACCAGGTCGGCTGCGACCGCGTTGGGCGCCACCGCTGCCTGGACGGTGCGCGAGCGGTCCGCGGCGGAGATGCCGGTCGTCACGCCCTCGGCCGCCTCGATCGATACAGTGAACGCGGTCGAATGCTTGGCGCCGTTGCGGGCCACCATCGGCGGCAGTTGCAGCCGCTCGCACATCTCGCGCGACAGCGTGAGGCAGATCAGGCCGCGGGCGTGGCGCGCCATGAAGTTGATGGCTTCGGGCGTGACGTGGTCGGCGGCAAGGACGATGTCGCCTTCGTTCTCGCGGTCCTCCTCGTCTACCAGGATGACCATGCGGCCGGCGCGCAATTCGGCCACGATCTCTTCGACCGGGGAAATCGGCGCCGGCGCACGGCCGTTGCGCGAGGCGCCGATCGGCGTGACGGATGCGTTCATGGGGAACTGTCTTTCTGTGGCAATGGAATCGCGCCGGCCTGGAGCATGCGCTCCACGTAGCGCGCAACGGTGTCGATCTCGAGGTTCACCCGGCTGCCTTGCTTCAGGCTGCCGAGCGCGGTGTTCTCGACGGTGTGGGGAATCAGGTTGATGCTGACTTCGCTGCCCTGCGGGCCGTCGGTCACGCTGTTGACCGTCAGGCTCACGCCGTTGACGGTGATCGAGCCCTTGTAGGCCAGGAAGCGCGCGAGCGCGGGCGGCGCGAGCACGCGCAGCTCCCAGCTTTCGCCGACAGGTTCGAACCGGCTCACGGTGCCGATTCCATCGACGTGGCCAGACACGATGTGCCCGCCCAACCGGTCGCTGGCGCGCAGGGCCTTCTCGAGATTGACGCGCGTCGCTTCCTCCGACAGCCCGGCCGTCTTGTCGAGCGATTCGGCCGAGATGTCGATGGTGAAGCGCTGCTGCGCGGGATCCAGCGTGGTGACGGTCATGCACGCGCCATTGAGGGCGATGCTGTCACCGAGACCCACGTCGTCGAGATAGCCGTCAGGCACTGCGATGCTGAGCCGCTTGCCGTGGGATGAAGAGCTTCCGAGGTCGTGGACGGCGGCGATGCGCCCCACGCCGGTGATGATTCCGGTGAACATCCCCGCATTTTCGCAGAGATGGGACGATGCCTCCGGGCGAACCCTAAAAGAAGCGGTCGCGCCCGGAGACCCGCGCGACGATCCGCAGGTCGGGTCCGACGGGATCGCAAGACTGGAATTCGAGCGCCAGGGCCGCGCTCAGTTCGGTGAGCGTGCCGCCCGCGTGGGGCTGGCTCGCGATGCCGAGGCCGTCGCCGATGACCTTTGGCGCCAGATACAGGAGAAGTTCGTCGACCAGGCCCTCGCGCATCAGCGACCCATTGAGCTTGTGGCCGGCCTCGACGTGGAGATCGTTCACTTCGCGCACGGCAAGGTCCCGCAACAGCGCGGACAGGTCGACCTTGCGGTCGGGGTTGGGCAGGCAGGTCACCGTGGCGCCGCGTGCCTCCAGCGCAGTTGCCTTTGTTTCGTCGCGCACGGCGGCATAGATCCAGACTTTTCGGTCGATCTCGAACAGTCGCGCGTCAGGCGGCGTTTGGAGGTGGCTGTCGACGATGACCAGCGGCGGCTGACGCAGTGTCTCGACCAGCCGCACATCGAGGCGCGGGTTGTCCTCGATGACCGTGCCGACGCCGGTCAGGATCGCGCCGGCGCGCGCGCGCCAGGCGTGTCCGTCGGTGCGCGCAGCCTCGGACGTGATCCATTGGCTGGTACCGTTCTCCAGAGCAGTCTTGCCGTCCAGCGACGCTGCTGCTTTGAGGCGTACCCAGGGCGACTTGCGGATCATGCGGCTGAAGAAGCCGATGTTGAGTTGGCGGGCTTCTTCGGAGCCAGGCCCGATATCCACTTCGACGCCTGCCGCGCGCAGGCGCTCGAATCCCCGGCCGGCGACCAGCGGATTGGGGTCCGCGATCGACGCCACGACTTTCCGGATGCCGGCCGCGACCAGCGCGTCGCAACAGGGGCCGGTCCGGCCGTGGTGAGAGCAGGGCTCCAGGGTGACGAAGGCTGTCGCGCCCGTCACTGACGCTCCGCGGGCCGCTGCGTCGCGCAAGGCCATGACTTCGGCATGCGGACTGCCTGCGCGTTGCGTCTGGCCGCTGCCGAGGACGCGGCCATCTGCGGCGAGGATCACGCAGCCGACGGCCGGGTTCGGGGGTGCCGTGGAGCCCGCAGCGCGCGCCAGCGACAGAGCGAGGATCATGGCCTCATCGGCAGAGATGGGCGAACTGGGGGACACGGTTGCGGTCGTACTCAGGATCAGGCTTTCAGCGGCTCCAGCACTCCGCCTTGAGATCGTCCGAAGCGCTGGGGGATTCAAGACCCCGAAGACCCGTCTGGTCGAGCGTGAAGCCGCCGCATCGGTCGGCGGCCTGGTCGCCTCGGGGGGTTGCGGTCAAAGTGTAGCCGCTGCCCAGCGCATCGGAGGGGGCGAACTGAATGGTGTAGAGGCCGGAGGGCACCGACGTCAGCATGTCGGGAAAGTCTGCTGAGTCGACCGGGTAGCGTCCGGCCGCGGTCGCGGCACGCTCCAGCCAATGCGCGGCCCTCAGAAGGCCGAGGCGGGCGTCCGCACGCTTTCCGCGTCGGAGGTGCTCATGGTAGCTAGGCAGGGCCAAGGCGGCGAGAACCGCGATGATGGCGACCACGATGATGATTTCCATCAGCGAGAAGCCCGTCTCGCGTTGGCTTGCGGGCGTCACTGCAGTTGGCGCCAACTGGCGCGCTTCGTGATCGTGCCGAGGCGCTTGATCGCCGGTGAGGTCGGCGTGCCGGGTGGGGACACGCTGAATTCCTGGCTGCTGCTTCTGATCCGCGCGCCGGGCCCCACTTCCACGCGGGATGGTTGCTCGGCGGCCAACGCAGGCGCTTGCGCATAGAGTTGCGTTTTCGGCGCTGCGCCGCTGAAGATGTTCAAGGTGTTGCGGTACGTCCGCGCAGCGGAAACCGGCGGGTCGTTCTGCCCGAGAGCCGGGACGCTGCTCCAGACGTCGATCAGGTCACCTTCGAACCAGCCGATTTGCACCACACGTTCACGCGCGACGGGAAGGTCGAGGAACCAACCTCTGGGCGCCTCGTTTCCGGGGAGCGAAGACGGTTGGGACGAGAAGGTCCCCAGGCCATTAAGTGGATCGAGGCTGGCAGTCCGACGTGCCAGTCGGGACCGTCCGTCCGCGACCGGCCCCCGGCCTTCGCCCAGTCGGAGTTGAGTTCCCTTGCGACGGATGATCGGCGTGTCGTCGTGGATGCCGTAGATCGTCTGCGCCGCACCGTCGGCGCGATCGGCCGTCGTCGGGTGGCGGCCGGTGCCGAAGGCGAGCATCAGGCCGCCCTCCGGGTGTGCTTTCCAGACCGGCGCCGACGTGATGGGCTGCGGCTGCGGCGTACCTGTTCCGAGGCGTGCGCTGAAAAGCGGAGCGCCGGAGAAGGCGACCTTCCAGTCGCTTGGCGAAGCCGCGCTCAGGTCGAACTTCCAGAGGTTGCCGCGAAGGTCGCCTGCGTATGCCACGTCGGTCGTGCCGTTGGCGTCGAGGTCGATCAGACGAGCGGCCGACAGGCCGTTGCCTTGTCCTGGCGTTGGGTCGGCCACGACTTTGACCAGTTCCTTGGCCCTGTCGAGGTACTGGATCAACAGCACGGCTTTCCCGCCCGTGCTTTCGTAGCCATTGCCGATGACCAGGGCCCAGCGGCCATCGTTCATTCGCGTGATCTGACGGCTGGTCGGCGGATCGCCGGGTTCCATCACCGGTTCTCCGAGGATGTGGCCGACGTCCTGATCCACGCGTGCCGGGTTGGTGCGATCCAGGACGACCAGGCTGGCCGCATGGGCGGACGCGAACTTGCGCGGATCGGTCACGTCGAGCACGAAATAGCCCTTGCCACCTTTGCCGGGAAAGCCCGCGAGAAACGTTCGCCAGCGGGCGGAGTCGTGGCTGCCGGGCGTGCCAAGGTACAAGTCGCCGCTCAGCGGAGAGCCGTCGACGAAGTACGCGTGGCCGGACGCGGGACTCGTGAGCGCGTCGAGCTTGTCGTGCAAGCCTTCCGGCAGGTAGGCGATCTTCTCTTCGCCGGAGAGGGCGTCGAAGCCGTGGAGCAGCCCGTCGTTCGCGCCGACGTAGAGCATCGGAGCGCGTGATGTCTCGCGGGCGCGGAAGCCGGCGTGGTCCTCCGGTTTGGATGTGCTCGATGGCCTGCCGTCCAAGTACCAGATCTTCGAATTCACGACATCGCCATGCCGAGAGGCGCGCGCGCGGAAGGGCCCCTGAGGGGACGCCGAATCCTCCTTGGTGCGGTCGCCGCGGATGTACGCCATGCGATCCTGGGCCGTGGCCTCAGCCGTTGGGCTCGTGTCCAGAACACCATCGACGGTCTTGAGCGCGATCTGCTGCGCCCCCGACAACTCGGACCATTCCCAGGAGATGCCCGTGCCAGGTGAACCGTCGTTCATCGACTTGGCGGAAAGCACGAGCCGGGTTGCAGGCCATCGACCGTCGTGCGCATCCATGAGCGTGGCTGTGGAATGCGGCCGCTTCGGTGCGGAGTCGGTGGGCTGGCCCCACATGCCGGCGCCGTCCGCGGTAGCTGTCTCTCGGCGGATTCGATACGCGGTCACCATGCCGCTCCGGTCGCCGGGGTTGTACGCCGCGACGTAGAGCGCGGAATCGACGTTGGTCGAAGATGAACTCGCGACCGCCGAGGTCACGAGCGCTGTCGGCTGAGGCGATATCTCCGGTGGGAGCGTGGTCTGCGCGCTGCTTGCGACGGTTGCATGGAGTGCCGCTCCTGCGAGCACGATTTTCAAGTTCATCGCTTCGATCTCCCTTCCCTCAGGATTTATGCTTTTTCCGGACCAGGGTTGTCTGGAGCACCGTTTGCGTCGTTGCCCTCAGCCCGTGCGCGACAGCCGTGATTCGATAGACGAAGGGGGCCGTGCTGTCGGGTGCCAGGTCCTCTGCGAGGCCTCCTTCGGTCGCGACAGTGGTGTCGTAAGGCAGTAGTTCGACCCAGTACCAGGCGTGTTGCCCGGCACCCGAAGCCAGCAGCGGATTTCCCGTGTCGATTGCATCTGCGCCGGTGTGGGCGCCATAGGAGGCCGCTACCTTTTTCATGAGGTCCAGCGCCTTCCTGTCGGTCCAGAATTGCGCCTGTAACTTGTCGGGCACGCAGATGCCGGCCGAACACGACGGACTCATCGGAGCGAGGGCCGCCTGCAGATTCCGAAACTCGCTGGTGTCCGTCGGGAAGAACACCTTGCCTCCCGATGCATCCAGGACGCCTCGCTGGCGACAAGTGGAGGCCTCGCAGCGCGACCCGTCCGGCTGCTCGCCTGTGATGTCGAATTCGGCGTCGCGCAGCATGGCATGGGCTGCTTCGAGCGCGCGCTGATGATCGCTGTCGTGGCCGGTTGCCATCTCGCTGATCAGGGCGGTGCGCGACGATCCCAGCACGAGCAGCGTGCTCAGAAGCACCATCACGAGGACGATGAACAGTGAGATGCCCCGTTGGCGCAATTCAGGACGGTGGGAGTTCATGGGGGCCTCAATGCGTGCGCAAGCTGAAGACGTTGCGAAAGACCAGGTGCACGCGGCCATCCCGGGGCTTGTCCGCGTTGCCACAGGCCTTGTAGAGGTCGTCGAGATCGGCGCCTATCTCGTCTCCCTGCAGATCGAGGCAGACCTCGATGGCAGTGACTGCGCCCCAGAGCTTCCGGCCCTCGACCTCATCGGCGTCCATCGTCTGGATGCCGCCCTCGGTTTCGACCCGGTAGTCGATCTGGAGGTCTGCAACGTTCGCGATCACCGGTTGCTTCTGCGATTCGCCTGCGCACCTCAGCTGCCCTTGAGCGGCCACCTCGAATGTCGCGACGACGCGATCGGCTTCATCCACGCGAGTCCCTGCGCAGTCGTATTGCGCTGAAGGCCCCAGGTCGGAAGTGCCGATCGAGGCTGGCGCGAAGGCGACGGAAACGCTGTCGGGCTGTGTTCCCTTCCCATCGGCGCCGAACACCATGGCGTTGGCGCTGCCCACTCCCACAGGCGACTTGACGAACGCATAAAGCCCGGTGGCGTCGTCGCGCACCGGATCCACCGATCCGGCGTGGCGAATCTGCGTTCCGATCACATGCAGCGCGTAGGAGCCCTGCTGCTGCAACTGGCTCAGGTCGCTCACGTCGCTCGAGGCCGCGCGCGACAGCGCCAGCGCGCCGACGGCCGCAACGACCACCATCAGTCCCACCGTCATGGCTACCAGCAGTTCGACCAGGCTCAGGCCTCGTTGGCGATTTCGCCCCGACGCGCGGAATTCAGGGCTGGGCATAGGCGAAGTGACAGGTCAGGCCGGTCGGGCAGGGCGCTTTGGCGCCCCATGGCCAGGGGGTGAAGGGGCTGTCTTCGGCCCCTTCGTCGGGACTTTGCTTGGTGGTTCGCCAAGCGATCGCGATGGCGAGTTGCCTCGCGGTGGCCGGGGCCTTCAGGTCAGTCGACGCGAAGACTTTCGCCTGGCCGGATGGCAGCGCGTCAGCCACGGACTGCTTCCAGGCCGCGATGTCCCATCGGGCAAGCGTGGACGCGTCGCAGGCCGATGACCGACAGTCCGGCGTTACCGGATGGCCGTTCCAGTCCGTCACGTAGTTCGCGAGCTGGCGGAAACCGTCCGGATTGGCCTTGATGCGTTCGGAGAAATCCTCGATGAGTCTCACGGCCTGCGCGCGGCGGACGGTGGTTCGTGTTTCCGCCAATGTCCGCAGCTGCGCGCCGAGCATGCCGAGCACCGCCACCGCCAGGATGGCGATGGAAACGAGCGATTCCAGCACCGTCACGCCTCGCTGTCGATGGCGTCTGCGCTTCAGCATCGATCGCCGTCCACGTTGCGGAGTCGACCACCGCTCGATATGCACAAGACGCGTGCCGCGGCCTTGTCCTGGTCGCTCGCCAGGCCAAACTCGAAGCGGAATGCGCTCAGGTTCTGGAAGCGACCCCAGCGATTCACGCTCAGGTGGGCCGACTGGTTGGGAAGGATGGCCGTCGCAGTGACGCCTTGGGGCGTCGTCCAGACCTGGATGCGCTCTTCGCCTGGGTCGAAGGCGCCGTCGTTGTCGGCGTCCGCGAACACGAGCCATCCGCAACTCCAGTCCTTGTCACCGCCGGTACTGGAGCACCCTTGCGCGGCGGACCTGCCCAGCGTGACGTTGCCGCCGCGCCGCAGGCCTTCGGACCGTGCGAGGTAGATCGCCGCGCTCAGGTCATCGGCAGCGTGCCGCAGCCGATAACGGCCGATGAGGGTTCCGAAGCTCGGCATCGCCATCGCCATGAGGATCGCGGCGATGGCGATCGCGGCCATCAGTTCGATGGCACTGAAGCCGGCGGGCAGGGGCGAAGGTCGCCAGGGGGAGGGGAGAGAACGGCTTGACATGGCGGCCGGATGCTAGGCACCGGCCCGCCTTCGGCGACATCTCAATCGATCTGTGGTGCCAGCTTCCCGATGAGTGGACGAAACGAGGGCATCAGCGAAGCTTCTGGACGATTGTGTCTTGGCATTAAAGAATGTCAGACGCCTGTTGCGACAGACTATATGTCTCGCAGCAACTGCCTGAACTCGTCCACATCCTCGAAGCTCCGGTAGACCGACGCAAATCGCACGTAGGCGACCTTGTCGAGCCGCTTGAGCTCCCGCATCACCAGTTCGCCGACCTTGGTCGAGTCGATCTCGCGCAAGCCGCTGGACAACAGCTTCTGCTCGATGCGCAAGAGGGCGTTGTCGATCTGCTCGATGCTGACCGGCCGCTTGCGCAGCGCCAGCATCATCGACGCGCGCACCTTGCCCGCGTCGAAGTCAGCCCGGCTGCCATCCTTCTTGACCACGACCGGAAAGTTCACGTCCGGCCGTTCGTAGGTGGTGAAGCGCTTGTCGCAGCCGCCGCATTGCCGCCGGCGCCGCACGAAGTCGCCGTCTTCCGAAATGCGGGTCTCGACGACCTGCGTTTCGAGGTGGCCGCAGAAGGGGCACTTCATGCGGCCGCTCCGCCCGGCGCCAAGCCGTGAGGATGCGCGATGGCGGGCGTGCGTGCCATCGGCTTAGCGGTAGACAGGGAAACGGCTCGTCAGCGCATGCACCTTGGCGCGCACCGCCTCGATGTTGGCTGCGTCGCGCGGGTTCTCGAGCACGTCCGCGATCAGGTTGGCCGTGGCGCGGGCTTCCTCGTCCTTGAAGCCGCGGGTCGTCATGGCCGGAGTGCCGATGCGCACACCGCTGGTCACCATCGGCTTTTCGGGGTCGTTCGGGATCGCGTTCTTGTTGATGGTCATGTGGGCATCGCCCAACACGGCCTCGGCTTCCTTGCCCGTGATGCCCTTGGCGCGCAGGTCGACCAGCATGACGTGGCTTTCGGTACGGCCGCTCACGATGCGCAGGCCGCGCGCGGTCAGCGTCTCGGCCACGATCTGGGCGTTCTTGACCACCTGCTGCTGGTAGGCCCTGAATTCCGGCGAGAGCGCTTCCTTGAAGGCGACCGCCTTGGCGGCAATGACGTGCATCAGAGGACCGCCCTGCAGGCCGGGGAAGATGGCGCTGTTGATCGCCTTCTCGTGCTGCGACTTCATCAGGATGATGCCGCCCCGTGGGCCGCGCAGGCTCTTGTGGGTGGTGGAAGTGACCACGTCGGCATGGGGCACCGGGTTGGGATACACGCCCGCGGCCACGAGACCCGCGTAGTGCGCGATGTCAACCATGAAGATGGCGCCGACGTCCTTGGCAACCTTGGCGAAGCGCTCGAAGTCGATGCGCAGGGAGTAGGCCGAGGCGCCAGCGATGATCAGCTTGGGCATGGATTCATGCGCCTTGCGCTCCATGGCGTCGTAGTCGATCTCTTCCTTGTCGTTCAGGCCGTAGCTCACGACGTTGAACCACTTGCCGCTCATGTTGAGCGGCATGCCGTGGGTCAAGTGGCCGCCTTCGGCCAGGCTCATGCCCATGATGGTGTCGCCGGGCTTCAGGAAAGCCAGCATCACGGCTTCGTTGGCCGAAGCGCCGCAATGGGCCTGCACGTTGGCGGCATCGGCGCCGAAGAGTTGCTTGACGCGATCGATGGCCAGTTGCTCGGCCACGTCGACGTGTTCGCAGCCGCCGTAGTAGCGCTTGCCGGGATAGCCTTCGGCGTACTTGTTGGTCAGTTGCGAGCCTTGCGCAGCCATGACGGCTGGCGACGCGTAGTTTTCGCTCGCGATAAGCTCGATGTGGTGTTCCTGACGCGCGTTCTCGGCCTGAATGGCGGCGAAGATTTCAGGATCGGTCTGTTCGACCAGGATGTTGCGGTGGTACATGGCAGTCCTTCAAGACGATGGTCCTTGTTCTTCAACCAAACAAGGGCTGCCCAGGCGAACGGCTGAACACCTGCTCAAGCGCAGGCAGCACGCTTCCCAGTGGTAGTCCACGTCAGCGCAATGCACCTGAAAAGGGTTGCGCCTATCGCCAGTCGCGTGCTGGCCGAGTGTAGCCGACGGCGATTGCCGCCGTCCTGAAAAGCCTAGGAGTGGGACAGCAGCGCCAGGTGCTGCGAATCCTGCGCGGCTTCGGGAGCCTGCCGTTCCTGCGGCACATCTTGCGCCTCCTGCAGGTCAGACTTCGGCGGCTTGGCGGGAGCCGCGACCGGGCCCGGGTTCGTGCGCGCGGCGGGCGCGGGGGAAGTGACCACGGAAGGCGAATTGACCGAAGGGGAGCGGCCGCCGACCACCTGGCGCAGGCGTTCGTGCTCGGCCAGCACCTTGACTGCGTAGCCGCCGTCATCGCTGAGATTGGCCGCCCCGACGTAGTAGCGAAGCCCGCCTTCAAGCGAGCCGGCTCGGGCGATGCATTCCTGCAGCACCTTGACGCCGACGCGCATGTTGGTCACCGGGTCGAAGGCGGTGAGGGCGCCGCCGGCGGGTTCATACTTTTCGCCATGGACGCGGGTCATGACCTGCATCAGGCCCTGCGCGCCGACCTGGCTCTGGGCGAAGGGGTTGAAGCTGGACTCGACGGCCATGATGGCGAGGATCAACGTCGGATCGAGCTTGGTGCGCTTGCCCAGATCGAAGGCTTCGGCCACCAGCACGCTCAAGGGCTCGACCGCCACGCGGTATTTCTTGCTTAGCCAGTACGCAACCGCAGCCTGTGGCTTCGGCAGCACGTGCGGGCTGGCGGCCGTGGTGCGCTCGATGGCCGTGGGCTCCAGGTCACTGACCTCCGGAGGAGGCTTGCGCGATTGGAGCCAGCCCCACAGTTGCTCTTCTCCGGACTGACGGAGGTCCGGGCGGGCGGCCAGGGCCAGGGCGGCGAACACGATCGCGAGCCCTACCAGGGCAAACCCGTTATGGGTGATTTCAAAAAAGCCGTCTACCACGTCGGACACGAAAGTCCGTAGCCCTCGGGCTGTGGCATCAAACGCCTGTTTCATCGCTCTTCCTTTCTGTGCGGCACCTGATCGCAGCGCCGCGAGGCGAGGCTAGAAGGCAACGGCGCTTGGATTGGTACGAATCAGGTCCGCGCAATGGAGGGAGAGGGCGCGGCAGCCTGATCTAAGCCGGTGGAACTCGGCAGCGGATCTGTGAGCCTGACCGCGTCGGGCGGCTCAGGGTTGCTGGCATTCTAGAAGTGCCCTAATATCCGGTCAAGAATAAGAATTTGGTTTGTTATTCTAATTTTGATGTAATAAATGTTCGAATTAGTTCACGAATCGGCGCGCAAGGGTCCATTGAAAACCTCATTTGCAATCCCTTTGCCACGCGCCTAGGCTGAGGGGGCCTGAGCATTTCAGGTGTTTCACCAAGGTCCAGTGGCCGGAGGAGCAATCCAACGGTTCAGCGGCTGAGGCCCAACGGTGGCAATCTCTTGCTGCCAGCATGACCGGAACGATTGAACTTCCGGTCGAGCGAAAAGATGGCATGGGCGTTGCGTCCGCCATCGAGCCCGGAGACCGGACTTTCCGTCGGGTCTCCGGGCTTTCTTGCTTCTGGGAAGCCATTGGCGTTTGGGGCACACTCCCCGTCGATGAATGCTGCTTCGCTGAAAAAGAATAGATGGGTGCGGCGCGGGGTCGTGACGCTGCTCGTCCTGCTGGTCGTCTGGGTCATCGCCTGGCTGGCCGTCCCGCCGATCGCCAAGAGCCAGATCCAGAAAATCGCCAGCGAGAAGCTCGGTCGCCAAGTGACGGTCGGCAAGATCGACTTCAAGCCATGGACGCTCGAACTGGCGGTGAACGACCTGCGCATCGCCACGGCGGACGGCAGCCAGCCGCAAGTGGCGATCCGTCGAATCTATGTCGATGCCGAACTGCAATCGATCCTGCGCCTGGCACCCGTGATCGATGCGGTCACCATCGATTCGCCGGCGATTCAGCTGACGCACCTGGCCGACGGCAAGTACGACATCGACGACATCCTCGCCAAGCTGGCGCCCAAGCCGGACGCGCCGAAGAGCGAGCCGCCGCGCTTTGCCATCTACAACATCGGCATTTCGGGCGGCTCGGTCAACTTCGAGGACCAGACGGTCAAACGGACGCACGAGCTTCGCGACTTCGTCCTCAACGTCCCCTTCCTCAGCAACCTGGCATCCCAGCGAGAGGTCAAGACCGAGCCCAGGCTGGCTTTTGTCCTGAACGGCAGCAAGTTCGATTCGGCCGCGTCCACCACGCCGTTCGCTGACAACCGCAAGACCGATGCCCAATTGAGCTTTCAGGACCTCGACCTCGTGCCCTATTTGGGCTACATCCCGGGCGGCTTGCCGGTCGCGTTGAAGGCGGGCAAGCTGGATGCCGAAATCAAGGTCGATTTCGAGCAGGCGGCCACGACGGGGCTCAAGATCACCGGCACGATTGGCGCGCATGGCATCCAGGTGGTCGATTCCAAGGCGCGCGACCTGCTTGGCTTCGATTCGCTCAAGGTCGTCCTGGCGGATATCAGGCCTCTGGAACGCGTCGTGCACCTCAGCGAGGTGGCGTTGGCCGGGCCGGACCTGGTTGTTGCGCGCGACGCGGGAGGCCGACTCAATCTGCTGGCGACGGACAAGGCCACCGGTGCTCAGGAAAAGGCGGCAACCCTTCCCGCCTCCAGTCCCGATGGCGACGCGGCGCCCAAGCCCGCGGAGCCTCAGCCTTGGCGCATCCAGGTCGACAAGGTGGCGCTGACAGGTGGCGCAGTCGGTTGGCGAGACCAGACCACCCAGCCGGCCGCGGCAATCGACGTGAAGGACCTCGCCGTCGAAGTCCGCGCCCTGACCTGGCCGATGGACAAGCCGGCACAGTTCAACGGCTCGACCTCCGTCGGCGGAGCGGCAGTCAAGTTCAGCGGGGAGGGGACCGACAAGGCCGCCCAGGTGCAGACCGAAGTGGCTTCGCTGCCCCTGTCGCTCGCTGCGCCGTACCTGGCCCAGAGCCTTGAACCCACGCTGGACGGCAAGCTGAGCGGCCAGATAGAGGTCGCGTGGGCGAAGCCCGACCTCAAGCTCAAGGCGCGCAGCGTCGTGGCGGAGGGGCTGGCGCTCACGCAGGCCAAGACCGCCCTGGCGAGCGTCGGTCGCTTCGAAATCGCCGACGCTGAAGCGGACATGACGAAGCACACTCTCGCCATCGCCTCGTTCACGGCAACGAACCCGAAGGTGCGGATCGAGCGTGACAACGAAAAGCGCTGGATGTTCGAGCGCTGGCTGAAGGCGCCTCCGGGCGGCAGCCAGAGCGGCACGGCAGACGCCAAGGTCGCGGCGCCCAAGGACCCCGACGCCGCCCAGGCGCCCGCAGGTGCAAACACCAAGCCCTGGGAGCTTTCCATCGGGACGGTGGCCGTCGACAACGGCGCGCTCTCCTATGAGGACAACGCGAGCGCCACGCCGGTGGCCTTCGAACTCAGCGCCCTGAACGTCAAGGCGCAGAAAATCACCCCGAACACCGCCACCGTGTCGCCGCTCAAGCTGTCGGGGCGCATCGCCGCCGGCCGCGCCGAGCCGGGGCGATTCGAATACGACGGCAACGTCGTGCTCAAGCCCGTTTCGGCCGAAGGCAAGCTGACGGTCGCATCCATTCCGGCTCACGCCTTCAAGGCCTATTACGCGGATGCGCTCAACATCGACATTCGCCGCGCTTTTGCGAGCTATCGCGGCACGGTCAAGTTCGCGACCTTGCCCGCGGGCATGAGCGTGCGGCTGGCCGGCGACACCGCCGTGGACGACTTCCGTGCCAACAGCGTCGTGCTGACCCAGGCGCCTGGCCTGTCGCGGAACAATCAATTGCTGAGTTGGAAGACCCTGGGCTTGCGGGGTGTTCAAGTGAAACTGGAACCGGGCGCCCCCTTGGCGGTGGATGTGCGCGAGACCGCGCTGACCGACTTCTATGCGCGCATCATCATCGATCCGACCGGCAAATTGAATCTTCTCTATCTGGTCAAGAAGCCCGGGGAGCCGGCAGCCCCCGCGGCGGTCGACGCGACGACGCCCGAGGTCACGACGAAGCGCAGCCTCGGCGGCACGACCACGACGACCGCCAGCCGGCGTCCGGCTGCCGGGGCGCGAACTGCACCGCCGCCACCGCCGGCCGAACTGATGGTCGGCGGCGCGGCCGAGCCTGCGAAGCCTGTTCCTGTCGCGGCGGCGCCAGCGACCGAGCCCTCGGGTCCGGCTCCGATCATCAATTTCGGCCCGATGAGCCTGGTGAACGGGAAGATCGACTTCTCCGACCTGTTCATCAAGCCCAACTATTCGGCCGACCTGACCGAACTGACCGGCAAGCTCAGCGCGTTTTCGTCGAAGCCGCAGGGCGACAAGCCCGCGTTGGCGGATCTTGAACTGCGCGGCAAGGCGCAACAGACCGCTTCGCTCGAGATCACCGGCAAGCTCAACCCGCTGGTCAAGCCGCTCGAACTGGACATCACAGCCAAGATGCGCGAGCTGGATCTCCCGCCGCTCTCGCCCTATTCGGTGCGCTTCGCCGGCCACGGCATCGAGCGCGGCAAGCTGAGCATGGACGTCAACTACAAGATCGCGCCGGACGGCACGCTGACGGCGTCCAACCGGGTGATCCTCAACCAGCTCCAGTTCGGCGAGCAGGTCGAGGGCGCTCCAGCGAGCCTGCCGGTGCGCCTGGCCGTGGCGCTGCTGGCGGATCGGAACGGCGTGATCGACATCGACCTGCCGCTCAGGGGATCGATCAACGATCCGCAGTTCAGCATCGGTCCGCTGATCCTCAAGGCGATCCTCAACCTGATTGCCAAGGCAGCCACCGCGCCGTTCGCGCTCCTGACCGGCGGATTCGGCGGTGGCGGGGAGTCGAGCGTGGTCGGCTTCGCGCCGGGCAGCTCGGAACTCTCGTCCGAAGCCAAGGAAAACCTCGACAAGGTCGCGAAGGCGCTCACCGACCGGCCCAGCCTCCGGATGACGGTGATCGGCATGTCCAGTCTCGACAAGGAGCGCGAGGCCTACCAGCGCCAGCAACTGCGGCGGCTTGCCCAGGCGGAGAAGCGCCGGGCTTCAGTCCGTGCGGGCGAAGATGCTGCCGAGGTGCAGCCCCTGACCGATGCCGAATACCCGGCGCTGCTGGCGGCCGTCTACAAGCGTTCCGAGGTCAAGAAGCCGCGCAACATGGTCGGTTTGGCCAAGGACTTGCCCACGAACGAGATGGAGGATTTGTTGCTGGCCAGCATCCCCGTCGACGAGGAGTCGATGCGGCAGTTGGCGGTGGATCGTGGCGCTGCGGTGCGCGACTACCTCCTGGAGCAGAAGCTGCCCAGCGAGCGGCTCTTCCTCGGCGCGGTGCGAACCAAGGCTGAAGGCGACAACTGGAAACCAGGTGCCGAACTGAAACTGGCCACCCGCTGATCCAGGCAGCCGCAAGTCGGTGAAAATGGGGCGGTGCGCCGGCAAATGCCGGCGCCTTCGCTTTTTCTCTACAGATAACGACATTCGCGCAGTGACTTCAACTTCCTCCAAGCCTCACGACATCCAGTCCCTCGACACGTTGACCGGGGGCGCGTTCACTGCGCCCACTTCCGGCGAGCGTGCGCAGCGCATCCGCGAATGGCTCGCGAGCAACCCGGCGCCCGAGCGCGTGCAGGACGTGTTCAAGGAAATGAGCGGCCGCGACAAGGGGGCTGCGCGCCCGCTGCGCGAAAAGCTCGACGAACTCCGGCGTGCCAAGGACCAGGAGGCCATTGCGGTCGAGTGGACGCACAAGGCAGAGGCTTTGCTGGCGCAGCCCAAGCTCAACATCGCCGACGCGCTCGCCTGGCAGCGCGATGCCGCCAAGGCGGGGGCGCCCTTGTCGCGCGAGCCGCTCGCAGGGTTCAAGCTGCGGCTCGCCGAACGTGTCAAGGGCATCGAGGATCTGCAGCACCGCGCACAAGTCCATCGCGAGGCCGCCGTGCTGCTGGCGCAGCGCTTCGAGGTGCTGTCAACGAAGAGCTGGCGCGACGCCCAGGCCGCCGAAGAAGCCCTGCGCGCCGACGTTGCGCACTGGCAGCAACAGGCCGCCGATATCATCGCCGACGGCAACTGGAGCAGCCTCGACGCGAGGTTCGCGCCGCAGCTCGAATCCTCCAAGGCGCAACTGCTGGTAGTGTCCGACGCATTCCATGGCGCACTGGCCCAGGCCCAGTCCGCTGCGGCCGATGCCGCCGCGCCGCTGCCCCCCGTGCCGGTGTGGGCGGATGAACTCCGTATCGCGCGAGGCGGTGCGCCCGAGGCTGCACCGCCCGCGGCGCAGAAGCCTGCGGCACCGAAGGTCGATCCTGAAAAGCGGGCGGCCGCGCAGGACGCCGTCCAGGCCGCGCTGGCCAAGCTCGAGCAGGAAACCGCCGAAGGCCACGGCAAGGCGAGTGCGGGAGCGGCCGCTGCGCTGCGTGCGGTGCTCAAGGAGCACGGCCGACTGGTCGACGCTGCGCTCGAAGCCCGTGTGCACGCGGCCCTGGTCGCCGCCGGCGAACTCGAAGGCTGGCAGCGCTGGAGCGCCGACAAGGTTCGCGAAGAACTGGTCGCCAAGGCCGAAGGCCTGTTGAAGCGTCCCGAGGGCCAGGCCCTCGGCGGTCGCAAGATGCAGGAAACCTTGCGCAGCCTGCGCGAGCAGTGGAAACAGTCCGATCAGGGTGGCGTGCCCAACCACGCCCTTTGGAAGCGCTTCGATGAAGCATGCAACGAAGCCCACAAGGTGGTCGAGGCCTGGCTCGAAAAGGTCCGGGCCGACGCGGCCGAGCACCGCGCCCAGCGTGTCGCGCTGATTGAGGAAGTGAAGGCCTGGGCGGCAGAGCATGCGCAGGCATCGGACCTGAAGGCGCACAACCGCGCACTGCACCAGTTCGCCGATCGCTGGCGTGATGCAGGCCATGTCGGCGAAAAGGTGTTTGCAGAACTGCAAGCGCAATGGAATGAAGTGTTTGGCGCCGCGCGTACGCCTTTTGAGGCCGCTCAGAAGGCGAGCGTCGAGCGTCGCCAGGCCATGATCGCCGAGGCGACCGAGCTCGGTGCTGCGCCGGTGCTGCGCATCGACGCAGTCAAGGCGCTGCAGCAACGCTGGCAGGCGGAAGCGCAGTCGGTGCCGCTCGATCGCCGTCACGAACAGAAGATGTGGGATGCCTTCCGCGCCCCGATCGACGAGGCTTTCAATCGCAAGAGCGCGGAGCGCGAAAAGGCCTCGTCAGCGATGAGCGAGCACGATCGCCATGTGCTGAACGCATCCAAGGCGCTCGAAGCAGCCAACAACACCGGTGACGCGCAGAAGATCCGCGCCGCTGTGGCGCAACTGGAAGCCGCGATGCGTGGCGAAGTGCCGCCGCCGGCACCGAAGTCTGCGACGGCGGAGCCGACCCAGGCTGCGCAAGCCGACGGCCCCGCCGTGGGTGCCACGGAAGTGGTCGCCCCGGGTCAGGCCGCGGCCGAGTTCGGCGAAAGCGCCGGACAGTCGCCCGCGCCCGAGGATGCCGGGGCTGCGCCTGCCGGCGTGCCGGCCGAGGCCGCGGCGCCTGCCGACGATCTGGTCGCGCCCGCGGACGGCGCGGACCCGTCGGCACGCGCCGACGCCGAAGCGGCGGAATCCACTCCCGCGCCGACAGCGCCTCCGAAGCCCGCCCCCAAACCAGTGATCGCGGTGCGTGGCGATGACCGCCCAGGGAACAAGAAGGCCGAACCCGCACCGACCGGCCGCGGCGGCAAGTTTGGAGATCGCCGTGACAGCCGCGGCGCGCCCGGTGGTCGACCCGGCGAGCGGCCCCCACGCCCTGGTGACCGAGGCGATCGCGGCGCACCCGCCGGCGGCGGACGCTTTGGCGACCGTCCGCCGCGCTTCGAGGACCGCGGTCCGCGTCTGGGCGATGCGGCGTTCCGCGCGCAACGCGAAGCGCTCGAGCGCGCCGACCTCGCGCTGCGCAAGCTCGCGGCGCAGGCCCACGGCGAAGCGCTCACGCAGGTGCTCGGTGCATGGGAGAAGCGCGATGCGGCGCAACTGCCCAGCGTCCAGGAACTCGGCCGTGCCGTGACCCCGGCGGTTCGCACCGGTTGGTCGCAAGCCTTGGGTTCTGCTCCGTCGGCGCAGGCGAACGACGCGGCCGAGGCATTGCTGCGACTCGAAATGGCGGCGGAAGTGCCCACGCCAGCCGAACAACTCGAAGCGCGCCGTGCCTTGCAACTCAAGCTCCTGACGCGACGCGGCGATCCGGCGCCGGCTCAGACCTGGGGTCAGGATGCCGGCAAGGTGCTGGCGGCACCGCACGATGCGGCGTCGGCACGTCGCCTGCAAAACGCGCTGAAGGCGCTCCTGCGGAAGTAAATTTGAAGAGGGTCGGTCTGCCTTCGGGCAGGCCGCCGATCACGCCTTGTCCGTCGGCGTGAAGAACTCGTCGAAGAGCGACACCAGTGCCGGGAAGTCGGCTTGCAGTCGGGCGCGATTCACGAAGTAGGCCTCGCAGGCGACCGCGAAGAATTCGCCGGTCGATTGTGCGCCGTAGTCGTCCAGCCAAGGAGGCTCCCCGCCGAAGCGTTCCGCCAAGATGGTTTGCTCGCGGAAAGTGTCGTAGGCCGGCTGCAGCACTGCAAACCACGCGGCGCGTGCGTCCCGCGAACTCGAGGTGCCCCGGAAGCCGGGCGGCAGGGGCGGGCAGCCATCGAACGCACCGCCGCCGCGCAGATCGATCTTGTGGACGAACTCATGGATCACGACGTTGTAGCCCTCGGCTCGCGTGACGCTGCTTGCGAGCACGTCCTGCCAACTCAGCATCACCGGGCCGCGGTCCATGGCCTCGCCGGCAACGACCTCTTCGTATTCATGCACCACGCCGGTGTCGTCGGTCGTCTTGCGGACCGCAACGGCTTCGGACGGGTGCATCACGATCCCGACGAAATCGTCGTACCAGTTGAGTCCGCCCTTGAGGTGCAGCACGGGCAGCACGGCCTGCGCCGCCACTGCCAGCGCGACTTCGTCGGTAATCACGAAGCCGTGCGCACCGTGAAAGCGCTTGTCGCGCAGGAATTCCGCGGCGAGTTGACGCAGGCGCTCCACGTCCGCTGCCGGCCGTTCGCCGAGAAAGCGGTAGCGTGCGAGGGTCGCATGCCAGGCGGCGTCCGGGATTCGGGGCGGCGCGCGCAGGCTGCGCAACCAGGAGAACATCAGCGCAGGTCGACGCGTTTCGCGCCGGCGCTGGAGATGCAAAGCAACTGCGCACGCGCCGGGTGGGCGGTGACGTCCCAGTCGCTCAGCACGATGCGATCGAGGCCGTCGCCCAGCGAGTGCGTGGCCGGCTTGTGGGTGTGGCCATGGACGAGCGTGGTCGCGTTGGCCTGGCGCAGCCAGTCGCGCGCGGCGTCTGCATCGACGTCGGCCCAGACCATGCCGGGGCTTTGCTTGCGGTCCTCGCTTTGTGCGCGCACGGAGCGCGCCAGTGCGCGACGCTCTTCCATCGGCCGGGCGAGAACGGCTTCCTTCCAGGCTGGCGTCCGTACCTGGGCCCGGAACCGGAGGTAATCCGTGTCGTCGAGGCAGAGTGCGTCGCCGTGGCTGAGCAGCCAGCGCCTGTCGTGCAGCGCCAGCACGGTGGGATCCTCAATCAGCGTCAGCCCGCATTGGGCCGCGAACGCTGCGCCTACAAGGAAGTCTCGGTTCCCGTGCATGAAGTAGATCGGACGGCGCGCGGCCGCCGTGTGCAGCACCTCGGCGCATTGCGCCTCGAAGCCGGGGAGGGTGGCTGCGTCGTCGCCGATCCAGACCTCGAACAGATCACCGAGGATGAAGATCGCGTCGGCCGGCGTGGTCTCGAGATAGCCCTGCCAGGCACCGAAGGTTGCCGCGTCCGAGGCCTGCAGATGGAGGTCGGAGATCAGGTCGACCGTGCGCCAGCCTGCAGGAGCGACGATCTCGGCGAACGCCACGGTGCGCGGACTCAGCTCTTGACGACGGCCTTCTCGATCACGACGTCCTCGAGCGGCACGTCGTCATGGAAGCCCTTGCGGCCGGTCTTGACGGCCTTGATCTTGTCGACCACGTCCTTGCCGTCGATCACCTTGCCGAACACGGCATAGCCCCAGCCCTGCGCCGACGGCGCGGTGTGGTTCAGGAAGCCGTTGTCGGCCACGTTGATGAAGAACTGCGCGGTGGCGGAGTGGGGCGCGCTGGTGCGTGCCATCGCGACCGTGTAGTTGTCGTTCTTGAGGCCGTTGTTGGCTTCGTTCTGGATCTCGGCGCCGGTCGGCTTTTGCGACATGCCGGGCTCGAAACCGCCGCCCTGCACCATGAAGCCGGGGATGACGCGGTGGAACACGGTGTTGTCGTAGTGTCCCTTGGTCACGTACTCCAGAAAGTTGGCGACTGACTTGGGCGCCTTGTCCTGATCGAGTTCGAGCGTGATCACGCCCTTGTCCTTGATGTGCAGTTCGACTTGGGGGTTGCTCATGAGGGCTCCTTCGGATTACTTCGCCAGGGTGGCGGATTGGATGGTGATGGTTTCGAGCGGAACGTCCGACATTCCGCCCTTGTTGCCCGTGCGCGCGGCGCGGATTTTGTCGACGACCTCGGTGCCGGAGACGACCTTGCCGAACACGGTGTAGCCGTAGCCGTCCGGGTTGGGCGCGTTGAGGCGGGCGTTGTCGACGACGTTGATGAAGAACTGCGACGTGGCGGAGTTGGGGTCGGAAGTGCGCGCCATCGCGACCGTGTATTTGTCGTTCTTGAGGCCGTTGCCGGCTTCGAGCGGCACGGGCGCGCGCGTCGGTTTCTGCTTCATGTCGGAGGTGAAGCCGCCACCCTGGATCATGAAGCCGTCGATGACGCGGTGGAACACCGTGCCGTCGTAGTGCTTGTCCTTGACGTACTGCAGGAAGTTGTCGACCGTCTTCGGTGCCTTGTCGGGCGCCAGTTCGATCACGATGTCGCCGGCCGAGGTGGCGAGCTTCACGCGCGGCGCGTTCTGCGCCCAACTGGCGGTGCCTGCGAGGGCCAGCGCCGTGGCCAGGACCAGCGCCGTGCGGCGCGAAAAGGCTTGAAGTGTCACGAGAGGATCGCTTTCGAGAAAGAGATGCGCCACGGCGCGGTCTGAACGTGGCTTATTGGCGCACGGGCTTGCGGGCGGCCGACGTCGCCGGGGGCAGCGCGTTGGCCGTGGGTGTGCTGAACATCTGGCGGATCAGCGCGAGCTTTGGAGGCACCGTGGTGTTGCCGGCTTCGAGTTGCTGCGCCCGCCCATAGGACTGGGCGGCGAGACGAGCGTAGACGTCGCCGAGATTCTCGTGCGCCGTGGCGTATTCGGGGTTGAGCTTGATCGCCATTTCGAGCGCGGAACGAGCCTTGTCGAACTGGCTTTGTGCGGCATACAGCGCGGCCAGGTTGTTGTAGGGTTCGGGCAGCTCCGGGAATTCCTGGGTGAGCTGCGTGAAGGCTGCGGTCGCCTCGGCCTGCTTGCCTTGCTCCGTCAGGATGACGCCGCGCAGGAAGCGCATCTGGGGATCGCGCGGCTTGCCGGCGATGTAGGCATCTGCCTTTGTCAGCGCCTCGTCCGCCTTGCCCTGGCGCAGGAGTGCGTTGACGTCGGAATAATCGTCGGCATGGGCCGCGCCGACCACGAGCGCCAGCAGCAGGGCCGGGAAAATTCGGAGGAGGGATGAGAACGGGAAAGCGGCGTGCTTCATGAAGCCTCGAGAGAAAGGGGGATGCGGGCCTTCGTAAACACGAAGAAAATATCCGCCGGTGGCCGTTTACAATGCGCAGGATTGTAGCCGAGGGCCCACGTCAAGGTCCTCGTTGCAACATCACTTCCACCCCTGAAAAAATAGCGTCCTTCGCCCGTTCTTGCACGCGCGCGAACCGACGTTTTCCGAGCCCATGAGTCTTCGCATCTACAACACGCTTTCGCGTGAACTGGAGGAATTTTCTCCTCTGCAACCTGGCAGGGTGCGCATGTACGTGTGCGGCATGACGGTGTATGACTACTGCCACCTGGGCCATGCGCGCTCGATGATCGCGTTCGACGTGGTGCAGCGGTGGCTCAGGACGTCGGGCCTCGTGGTCGACTACGTTCGCAACATCACCGACATCGACGACAAGATCATCCGCCGTGCCGTCGAGAACGGCGAGAGCATCCGTGCGCTCACCGATCGCATGATCGTTGCACTGCACGAGGACGCCGACGCGCTGGGCATCGAACGGCCTACACACGAGCCCCGCGCGACGGAGTTCATTCCGCAGATGCTTTCGATGATCGCGACGCTGGAGAAAAAGGGCCTCGCCTACCGCTCGCCGAACGGTGACGTGAACTACGCGGTGCGCAAGTTCCCCGGCTACGGCAAGCTCAGCGGCAAGACACTCGACGAACTCCATGCCGGCGAGCGCGTCGCCGTTCTGGACGGAAAGGACGACCCGCTCGACCCGGTCCTCTGGAAGAGCGCCAAGCCTACTGAGCCCGAAGAGGTGAAGTGGGCCAGCGAATTCGGTCCGGGCCGCCCCGGCTGGCACATCGAGTGCTCGGCCATGGCGTGCAAGCTTCTCGGCGAAACCCTCGACATCCACGGCGGTGGGGCGGACTTGCAGTTTCCGCATCACGAGAACGAGATCGCGCAAAGCGAGGGTGCCAACGGCAAGCCGCTGGCACGCACCTGGATGCACAACGGCTTCATCAACATCGATGACGAGAAGATGTCCAAGAGCCTGGGCAACTTCTTCCTCATCCGCGACGTGCTGAAGAAGTACGACGCCGAGACCATCCGGTTTTTCGTCGTGCGCGCGCACTACCGCAGCCCGCTCAACTACAGCGACGTGCACCTGGACGATGCACGCAATTCGCTGAAGCGCCTGTATACCGCGCTGCATCTCGTGGCGCCCGCTCCAGTGACGATCGATTGGAGCAATGCGTACGCGGCCCGCTTCAAGGCGGCGATGGACGAGGACTTCGGCACTCCCGAAGCCGTGGCGGTGCTGTTCGACCTGGTCGGCGAGGTCAACCGGACGAAGTCGCCCGACTCGGCCGGCCTGCTGAAGGCGTTGGGCGCCTGCCTGGGGATTCTCCAGGGTGACCCGCAGGGTTTCCTGCAGGCGGGAGCGACGCTGGACGAGGCGTCCGTCCAGGCGCTGATCCAGCAGCGAGCCGATGCCAAGGCCGCAAAGAACTTCGCCGAGGCCGACCGTATCCGCAATGACCTGCTCGCGCAGGGCATCGTGCTCAAGGACTCGCCCACGGGCACGACCTGGACGTCGGCCCAGTGAACGCGGCGAGAACGACAGCCGTGGCCAAGGAGCCGCTGGTCCAGGTCTTCACGCCCGATTACTGGGAAGAAGCCTGCAAGCACCTCGCCAAGAAGGACCGCGTCATGAAGCGGTTGATTCCGCGCTTCGGCGACGCCTGCCTCGAGTCGCGCGGCGATGCCTTCACCACGCTGGCGCGCAGCATCGTGGGGCAGCAGGTTTCGGTGCAGGCGGCTCAATCCGTCTGGGACCGCTTTGCCAAGCTTCCACGCAGGATGGCGCCGGCCAGCGTGCTCAAACTCAAGGTCGACGACATGCGCGCGGCCGGCCTGTCGGTTCGCAAGGTGGAATACCTCGTCGACCTGGCCCTTCATTTCGATTCGGGCGCCGTGCACGTCGACGCGTGGGAGAACATGTCCGACGAGATGATCATCGCGGAGCTGATCGCGATTCGCGGTATCGGCCGCTGGACCGCCGAAATGTTCCTGATCTTCCACCTGATGCGGCCCAATGTGCTGCCTCTGGACGACCTCGGCCTGATCAACGGCATCAGTCAGAACTATTTCTCGGGCGATCCCGTCAGCCGCAGCGATGCGCGCGAGGTGGCCGTTGCCTGGGCCCCTTACTGCAGCGTGGCGACTTGGTATATTTGGAGATCGCTCGACCCGCTACCGGTCGCATACTGAATAACAGGAGAAGACGTTGGCGAAACGAACCTTCCTCGACTTCGAGCAGCCCGTTGCTGAACTCGAAAGCAAGATCGAAGAACTGCGCTATGTCCAGACCGAATCCGCGGTCGACATCTCGGAAGAAATCGATCAGCTGGGCAAGAAAAGCCTTCAGCTCACCAAGGACATCTACAGCGACCTGACACCCTGGCAGATCACCAAGATCGCCCGGCATCCGGAGCGCCCCTACACGCTCGACTATGTGAACGAGATCTTCACGGATTTCGTCGAACTGCACGGCGACCGTCACTTTGCGGACGATCTGTCCATCGTCGGGGGCTTGGCGCGCTTCAACGGTACGCCTTGCATGGTGCTTGGCCACCAGAAAGGCCGCGACACCAAGGAGCGCACCGCGCGCAACTTCGGCATGAGCAAGCCCGAGGGCTACCGCAAGGCGCTCCGGCTGATGAAGACGGCCGAGAAGTTCAAGCTGCCGGTTTTCACCTTCGTCGACACGCCCGGCGCCTACCCGGGCATCGATGCCGAGGAGCGCGGCCAGTCGGAAGCCATCGGCCGCAACATCTTCGAGATGGCGCAGCTCGAGGTGCCGATCATCGTGACCATCATCGGCGAGGGCGGCTCCGGCGGCGCGCTTGCAATCTCCGTGGGCGACCAGGTGCTGATGCTGCAGTACTCGGTCTACTCCGTGATCAGCCCCGAAGGCTGCGCGTCCATTCTCTGGAAGACCAGCGACAAGGCGCAGGAAGCCGCCGATGCTCTCGGCATCACGGCACACCGTCTCAAGGCGCTGGGTCTGGTCGACAAGATCGTCAACGAGCCGGTCGGCGGGTCGCACCGCGATCACCGGCAAATGGCCGCATTCCTCAAGCGCGCGTTGAACGATGCCTTCCGTCAGGTCAGCGACCTGTCGGTCAAGGAATTGCTCAATCGCCGCTACGAGCGGCTGCAAAGCTACGGCCGCTTCGCCGACACCAAGGCCGACAGCGGCAAGTGACGCCGGGCAGGCCATGGCCTGCTCTGCGCTGTTCCCGATGGAAAATCCCGCCGCCCATGCACTGGCATCCTGGGCGGCTCCGTTGCCGCTGGGCGTTGCCTACAGCGGTGGGGCCGACTCGACCGCACTGCTGCACGCGGCCGCGCGACGCTGGCCGGGGCAGGTGCATGCACTGCACGTGCACCACGGCCTCCAGCATGCTGCGGATGACTTCGAGGCGCACTGTGCGGCTGCCTGCGCGCTGCTGGATGTTCCGCTGCATGTGGGGCGTGTGGACGCCCGTCATTCGCCTGGCGAGAGCCCCGAAGACGCTGCACGCCGCGCGCGCTATGCAACGCTGGCAGGGCTCGCCCAGGCGCAGGGCTTGCAACACGTTGCGCTGGCGCAGCATGTCGACGATCAAGTCGAGACGATGCTGATTGCGCTCAGCCGTGGCGCCGGGCTCGACGGGCTGGCCGGCATGCCGCGGCAGATGCGGCGACACGGCGTGCACTTCCATCGCCCGCTCCTCGACATCCATGCCAGCGCGTTGCGAGATTGGATTGCAGCCAGCGGTACGCCCCACATCGACGATCCGAGCAACAACGACCTGCGATATACGCGCAACCGCATTCGCGAGCTGGTGCTTCCGGCGATGGCTGCTGCGCTGCCGCAATTCCGCGAAACCTTTGCGCGCTCGGCACGCAATGCCGCGAAGGCATCGGCCCTGCTGGCCGAACTTGGCTCCATGGACTTGGCAGGGGCAGGCTCGCCCCCCCGATTGGCCGTCTTGCGCGTCTTGCCTCGAGAGCGTCTGGCCAATGCGTTGCGCCACTGGCTCAAGCGCGATCATGGTGCCGTGCCGAGCGAAGCACAGCTCGAGCAACTCCTCGACCAGATCGCCGCATGCACCACACGTGGCCATCGCATCAACCTCAAGATCGCTGCCGGCAGGGTCGAACGCGAGGGGGACGCGCTGCATTGGTACAATGCCCCGCCCTTGTCGTAGCCCTCGGACTTTGCGCTGAAGTCGGCTTTCGATGGGCGCACGGACGTCGGCATTGCGGCGCCCGAACTCTTCTCTTTGACTTCACCCATGGCATTGATCGTTCATAAATACGGCGGCACGTCGATGGGCTCGACCGAGCGCATCCGGAATGTCGCCAAGCGCGTGGCCAAGTGGGCGCGCGCCGGCCACCAGATGATCGTGGTTCCGAGCGCCATGAGCGGCGAGACCAATCGCCTGCTCGGCCTGGCCAAGGAACTCGCTTCCGGCAAGTTCGGCGACGACCACAACCGCGAACTCGACATGCTGGCGTCCACCGGCGAACAGGCGTCGTCCGCGCTGCTGGCGATCGCGCTTCAGGCCGAAGGCCTCCCGTCCGTCAGCTACGCTGGTTGGCAAGTCCAGGTGAAGACCGACAGCGCCTTCACCAAGGCACGCATCGAGAGCATCGATGACGAGCGCGTGCGCTCCGATCTCGATGCCGGCAAGGTGGTTGTCATCACCGGCTTCCAGGGCGTGGACGAGGCCGGCAACATCACGACTCTGGGTCGTGGCGGCAGCGACACCTCCGCGGTCGCCATCGCCGCTGCGATGAAGGCCAACGAGTGCCTGATCTACACCGACGTCGACGGCGTCTACACCACCGACCCGCGCGTCGAACCGGACGCGCGACGCCTCACCACGGTGAGCTTCGAGGAGATGCTCGAAATGGCGAGCCTGGGCTCCAAGGTGCTGCAGATCCGCTCGGTCGAGTTCGCAGGCAAGTACAAGGTGCCCCTGCGCGTGCTCTCGAGCTTCACGCCCTGGGACATCGACATCAACGAAGAAGCCAAGTCCGGCACGCTGATCACTTTCGAGGAAGACGAAAACATGGAACAAGCCGTCGTATCCGGCATTGCGTTCAATCGCGACGAAGCCAAAATTTCGGTGCTTGGCGTGCCTGACAAGCCGGGCATCGCGTATCACATCCTCGGCGCCATCGCCGACGCCAACATCGAAGTCGATGTGATCATCCAGAATCTGAGCAAGGACGGACGCACCGACTTCAGCTTCACCGTCCACCGCAACGACTACGCGAAGGCGGTCGACCTGCTCAAGGCCAAGGTGCTGCCGACGCTCGGCGAGGCCGACATCGTGGGCGACACCAAGATCTGCAAGGTCAGCATTGTCGGCATCGGCATGCGCAGCCACGTCGGCGTCGCGAGCAAGATGTTCCGCGTGCTGAGCGAGGAGGGCATCAACATCCAGATGATCTCCACCAGCGAGATCAAGACCTCGGTCGTGATCGACGAGAAATACATGGAACTCGCTGTGCGCGCGCTGCACAAAGCTTTCGATTTGGATCAGCCGGCCGCCTGAAGGGTGGCATAATAGACGGCTCAGGAACTGTGACCGAGTGGCCGAAGGTGCTCCCCTGCTAAGGGAGTATGGGGTGTAGAGCCTCATCGAGGGTTCGAATCCCTCCGGTTCCGCCAGGATTGGCTTCCAGATCACTTCATCGGTGAGTCAAAAGCCCAAAAAAAGCCCCGCCAGCCGGGGCTTTTTTGCGTCCCTCTCCTTAGTAGCGCATCCCGGTAGCTGCCGAGAACTTGTCGATCGTCCAGCCTCTCCCCAGAAGGAGCATCCGCGTAGGAAGCTCATCCAATACCTGAGGCGCGATTTCGCGGCCCAGGTAGGTCAGCGTCTTCTCCCGCAAGTCCACATACCCCAACTGGTAGTGCCGTGCCAGTGAATGCCAGAGCGCATGCGCACCGGGCGACTGCCGTGCACCGGTCAGCAGGCAAAGCCCCGCGTCCAGCCCCCACCGGTAGATCGCCGTTGCCAGACCCCGGCGCTGGTAGTGCGGGTCGTACTTGGAATGCGGTGCCCTGACATAGCGATCGGTGCGGCGTGGCACTTCGATGAGCCGGTTGAACACCGTATAGCCTGCCAACTGCTTGCGGCGAATGTCCTCCACGTAGACGTAGAACTCGCCGTCGGCCTCGCGGTGGCGAATGACGAGGTCGGGGTCGTTCATCCCAATCTGCGGTATGCCGTGCAGTGGGTCGCCGGGCGTGCGGATGCGGTCGTGAATCGCGCCCATCTCGCCGTCCAGGCGCTTGGGATCATGGCTGACGTCAATGCGCAGTTCCATCAGGCGCGACAGCCAGGGGGGAATCAGATCGAAATTGGGCATCGTGAGTGTCACGAGCTTCTCCAGTCGAGCGCGAGCCGACCCCCGAGGGCCAGTCGCTAGTGCGCGGCTTGGGGGGCCCGGCGATCGATGGTTTGCGCTGAAAGGGAAGAAGAAGCGGATCGCCGGGCCTAGGAATCTTGGTCCGGCTGCAGCGCGCACGACACCATGACCGCGACGCAGCGCTCGCGCGCGGCGCAACGACTGAGGGCGATGGTGAGTGACAGCATGGCCAGGAGTCTAGTCACTCACTGCCTGAGCTGCCATCAGATTAGTCCTTGTTGCAGCGATCAAGAACCGTGATGGATTCCTCGCGGGAACTGCATGGGGGTGCCGCGGCCCGCTTCCATGCGCCAATGGGAGCAGAACGAGAGTTCGAGCGTGCGGCGCATCGCGGCTTCTATGATGCCGATGGGCGTTGCCTATTCCACGACCAGCCCTTTGAGTGCCGGATCCGAAGAGGGTGTCCTGAGCTTCATTTCCTTCAGGGTCTTGACGAGCAGTTGGGCAATCATCAGGTTGCGATGGCGCTTGCTGTCTGCCGGGACCACGTACCACGGCGCATCAGGGGTGGACGTGGCCGTGAGCGCGCTTTCGTAGGCGCGCTGATAGGCATCCCACTTCTTGCGTACCGCGAGGTCGTCCATGGAGAACTTCCAGTGCTTGCCCGGGTCGTCGACCCGGGCCTGCAGGCGCGAGCGCTGCTCGTCCTTGCTGATGTGCAGCATGCACTTGACGACGACGGTGCCCGTCTCGGTGAGCAGCCGCTCGAAATCGTTGATGTGCGCATAGCGGCGCTTCGTCTCGGCCTTGTCGATCCAGCCTTCGACGACGGGCACCAGCACGTCTTCGTAATGGCTCCGGTTCCACACCATGATCTCACCGGAGCGCGGCACCACGGCGTGGCACCGCCACAGGAAGTCGTGCGCGCGTTCGTCGTTGCTGGGTGCCTTGAAAGCGGTCACGCGCACGCCGAGCGGCGAGGTCCGGGAGAACACCCATCGGATCGTGCCGTCCTTGCCGCTGGTGTCCAGGCCCTGCAGCACCAGCAGCAGCTTGCGCCGACCTTCGGCGTGCAGGAGGTTCTGCAGTTCGTCGAGTTCGATCGCCAGCGCGTCGAGCTGTTCGCGCTGTTCGGCCTCGTCGCCTTCCAGGAAGGGCGAGTTCGCGGGATCGACCTTCGACAGCTGGAACTTGCCGTCGACGCGGAATTTCTTGAAGCTGGCCATGGGGTGGAGGCTCCTTGCGCAAAACCGCAGGGTAAGCGATTGCGGCGCCGTCTTCGCCACGCCTACTTCTCGTCGGGGTCCAGCGAGGCGCTCCAGCGGTTGTCCCAGCCTCCCCGCCGCGCGTCGTCGAGGTCGCGCCGGTCGCGTTTGGTGGGGCGCCCCTGTTCGATGCTCAGGGCCGGTTCGCTGCCCAGGCGACGCTGTTCACGCGCCTCGGCCTGCGCGGCCACGCTTTCCGGGGTTTCCTCGTATAGCAGTTGTGCGACGCGCGCCGGTCCGCGCTGGCCGCTGATTCCACGCACGAGCACGGTGCGCGTGATCGCCCCGAGCCGCATCGTGACGGTGTCTCCTGCCTTGACCTCGCGCGAGGCCTTGGCGATGTCGCCGTTGACTTGCACGCGGTGCTTGCCGATCTCGTCGGCGGCGAGCGACCGCGTCTTGAAGAAGCGCGCGGCCCAGAGCCATTTGTCGATGCGAAGGCGATCCATGTTCACTGCCGATTGTCGCGCGCGAGAGGGAGGCTGACGACGGCATCGAGCCCGACGATCTGTCCGCCGGATTCCCTGTTGTCGAGAGCGATGCTTCCGCCCAGTGCCAGCACGATCTCGTGGCAGATCGCGAGGCCCAATCCGGAGCCGCTCGCGACATCGCCCGCCGCGAAAGGGGCGAACAGCCGCTGCCGCAGTTCGTCGGAGATGCCGCGGCCCGCGTCGCTGACCGTGAGCACGGCCGCCGCGCCGTCCGCCTCCACTCGCACGACGAGCGCCGCGCCGCGCGGGCTGTGCTTGATGGCGTTGTGCAGCAGGTTGCGCGTGAGCTCCTGCAGCATCCAGCGGTGAGCAAGCACCCGTACCGGCGACGGCGCGGTGGAGAGTTCGAAATCGAGCGCCTTGTCCGCGACGAGCGGCGAGAGGTCGAGTGCGATGTCGCGCACTGTCTCGCCGAGGTCGAGCGCCACGGATTCGGGCTGCTGGCGCAACTGCTCCACCTTGGCGAGCGACAGCATCTGGTTGGCGAGAGTGGTTGCGCGGTCGACCGTCTCGCTGATTTCGCCCCAGGCCTGTGCGGCCGGCACGTCCCCGCGGCGCGCGGATTGGACCTGCGCCTTGAGCACGGCGAGCGGGGTGCGCAACTGATGCGCGCTGTCCCGTACGAAGCGCTTCTGGTGGTCCAGCAACCGGCGCAGGCGTCCCATCACCTGGGTGGTGGCGTCGATCAAGGGAAGGAGTTCGCGAGGCGCTTCGGGTGCCTCGATGGGCGAGAGATCGTCGGCCGCGCGCGCCGCGATCGCTTCGCCGAGCTCGCGCACCGGACGGGTCGCGCGCTGCACCACAAGCACCGTGACGCCGGCGATCACGGCCAGCAACACGAGCTGCCGCCACAGCGTGTCGATGAGCAGCTTGCGTGCAAGCGTCTCGCGCAACTCCATCGTCTCCGCGACCTGCACCACGGCCATTCCCCGGCCGTGTGCGCCGGCGACCGGCTGGAGCAGGACGGCCACGCGCACCGGCATGTTGCGGAATTCCGCGTCGTAGAAATCCACCAGCGCGGCGTAGGGCGGCCGATTCGGGAGCCTTCCGTGCCAGAAGGGCAGCTCTGCAAAGCCGGAGATCATCTCCCCGTCCTGCGCGGAGACGCGGTAGTACATGCGGCTCTGGTTGTCGGCTTCGAAGGCCTCGAGCGCCGAGTAGGGCACGATGGCGCGGAGCGACGCCGCCTCGTCGTAGCCCTCCACGTCGAGTTGCTCGCCGATGGTCTTCGCCGAGGCGAGCAGCGTGCGATCGTAGGCGGTCGTCGCGGCCGCAAGGCTCTGCCGGTAGAGGCTCACGCTGTTGATCACGATGAACAGCGCAACCGGCGCGAGGATGCCGAGCAGCAGCCTCGCACGCAGCGACGAGATGCGCCTCATGTCTCTTCGCGCAGGAGGTAGCCGAGGCCGCGAAGGGTCATCAGCGTGACGCCCGTGCCCGCCAGCTTCTTTCGGAGTCGGTAGACGACGACTTCGACGGCTTCGTATTGGACGTCCATCTCGCTCGGAAACACCAGTTCGAACAGGCGCTCCTTCGACACGGCGTGGCCGGGCTTGACCATCAGGGCGGTCAGCAGTGCCAGTTCCCGCGGCGTGAGTTCGAGCACGTCGGCGCGGTGATAGATGGCTCCGCTGTCGGGTTCATAGCGAAGGCCGCCGACGACTTGCGGGCGCGACAGCGAGTCAGGGCCCGCGTTCTGGTGGCGCCGGTTCAATGCCCGGATGCGGGCCTCGAGTTCGTCGAGGTCGAAGGGCTTGGGCAGGTAGTCGTCCGCGCCTGCATTCAGGCCGACGACGCGGTCGCCCACCGTGCCTCGCGCGGTCAGCAGCAGCACCGGCGTGCGCAGCCCCGCGGCGCGCGCCTGGGCCAGCACCTGCAGGCCGTCAAGATGCGGGAGGCTGAGATCCAGCGCCACCACATCGGGCTCCAGCTCGCGCCACTGGTCGAGCGCCAGGGCTCCATCGCCGCAGATGCGCACGTCGATCTGGCGGCGGCCGAGCGTGCGCTGCAGCGTGGTTTGCATCGACGGATCGTCTTCGATTAGCAGCAGCTTCATCTCGCGATTTTCGGTGTTTACCCCAGTGTGCCGGACAGCCAACTGACAGCGGGGCGGCGCATCATAGCGGCGTTCAGCTTCTACTCAGCTTCCATTCGAAGGAGACATGCATGCGTCGCGATACCTTTCTGAAGTCACTGGCCGCCTTGGCCGCCACCGGAGCCCTGCCGTTGTCGGCCTGGGCCGCTGCCAACGTCAAGATGATGATTCCCGCCAATCCGGGCGGTGGCTGGGACACGACGGGCCGCGCGCTGGGAAAGGCGCTCACCGATGGCAAGCTGGCCGATACGGTGACCTATGACAACAAGGGCGGCGCTGCCGGTGCGCTGGGACTCGCCCAGTTCGTCAACGGTTCCAAGGGCGACCCGAACGCCATGATGATCATGGGGGCCGTGATGCTGGGCGGCATCATCACCGGCAAGCCGCCGGTCAGCCTCTCGCAAGCCACGCCGATCGCCCGCATCACCAGCGAATACAACGTGTTCGTGCTGCCGGCCAGTTCGCCGCTGAAGACCATGAAGGACGTGGTCGAGCAACTCAAGAAGGACCCGGGCAGCGTCAAGTGGGGCGGCGGCTCGCGCGGATCCACCGAGCACATCGCCGCGGCCATGATCGCGCAGAAGGTCGGCGTCGATCCGTCCAAGATCAACTACGTGGCGTTCCGTGGGGGCGGCGAGGCCACGGCAGCCATCCTCGGCGGCAACGTCACGGTGGGCGGCAGCGGCTTCAGCGAGTTCGCGGAATACATCAACGCCGGCAAGATGAGGGCCATCGCGGTGACCTCGGCACAACGCTTGCCCGGAATCAACGTGCCCACGCTCAAGGAGCAGGGCATTGACGTCGAGATCGGCAACTGGCGCGGCGTCTATGGCGCGCCCGGCATCACGGCCGAGCAGCGCAAGGCACTGACGGACATGGTGCTGGCAGCGCTCAAGACGCCGAGCTGGGCCGACGCGATGAAGAAGAACGACTGGACCCCGGCGGTGCTCTCGGGCGACGCTTTCGCGAAGTTCGTCGACGACGAGTTCGCAAGCCTGCGCGCGACGATGGTCAAGTCCGGCATGGTCTGACTCTCTTCGGGCTCGCTTTCCTCGTGATCGCGGCGGCACCGCGGGTCCGGTAGCGCCGGCTCGGCGGTGCTTGCCGGAAAGGGCTTTTCCCAACTCGACTCAGGGACTAAAGAATGACAACTCCACCATCTTCGGTCTCGCCGTCTGCGGCGGTATGGCCGCAAACGCTCGTCGGTGCCGGCGTGCTGCTGACCGGGCTGGCGCTCGCGTTCGGTGCCATCGGCATCTCGTCCGAGGCCGGCTACGGCGGCGTCGGGCCCAATTTCCTCCCCTGGCTGGTCTCCATTGCGCTGACGGTGTGTGGCGCCTGGATCATCTGGGAATCGCGCACGGGCGGCTTTCGCGAAATGGACGAGCCTTCGGGCGCCGTCCAGCCCTACTGGGCCGGCTTCGTGTGGGTGTCGGCCGGGCTGCTGCTCAACGCCGCGCTCATCACCACCATCGGCTTCATCTTCAGCTGCACCCTGTGCTATCTGCTCGCTGTCCAGGGCCTGCGCCGCGCCAGTGGACAGGCGGGCGTCAACTCCCCGCGCACCTGGTTCATCGACATCGTGACGGGCCTGCTCATCTCGGCACCCGTTTTCTGGATGTTCACGCAATTCCTGGCAATCAATCTGCCGGGCCTGACCGGCACAGGGTGGCTCTGACATGGACATCTTCAATGCACTGATGCACGGCTTCGCGCTCGCGATCACGCCGGTCAATCTTCTCTGGTGCCTGGTGGGCTGTGCCCTGGGCACGGCCGTCGGCGTGTTGCCCGGCATCGGCCCGGCCGTCGCGGTCGCGATGCTGCTGCCGATCACCGGCAAGGTCGATGTCACGGCCTCGATGATCTTCTTCTCGGGGATCTATTACGGCGCCATGTACGGCGGCTCGACCACGTCCATCCTGCTGAATACGCCCGGTGAAACGGCCAGCATGGTGACGGCGATGGAGGGCAACAAGATGGCGAAGAGCGGCCGGGCGGGCGCGGCACTGGCCACGGCCGCGATCGGTTCGTTCGTGGCCGGCACCATCGCCACCGTGATCGTCACGCTGTTCGCGCCCTTCGTGGCCGAATTCGCAGTCAAGCTCGGGCCGCCCGAGTATTTCCTGCTGATGCTGCTGGCCTTCACCACCGTGAGCGCGGTGCTCGGCAAGAGCACGCTGCGCGGCATGACGGCGCTGTTCATCGGCCTCGCTGCAGGATGCATCGGGCTCGACCAGATATCCGGCCAGGGCCGCTACACCGGCGGCATTCCTGAACTGCTCGACGGCATCGAGATCGTGCTGGTCGCGGTCGGCTTGTTCGCAGTGGCCGAAGTGCTCTACGCCGTGCTGTACGAAGGCAAGGTCGTCGAGGGGCAGAACAAGCTGAGCCGCGTGCACATGAGCGCCCGCGACTGGAAGCGCTCGATTCCCGCGTGGCTGCGCGGCACCGCCATCGGCACGCCTTTCGGCTGCATTCCGGCCGGCGGCACCGAAATCCCGACCTTCCTGAGTTACGCGACCGAAAAGAAGCTGGCGAAGGACGCGGATGCGAAGGCCGAGTTCGGCACCAAGGGGGCGATCGAAGGCGTGGCGGGACCCGAGGCGGCCAACAATGCGACCGTGACTGCGGCGCTGATTCCGCTGCTCACGCTGGGCATCCCGACATCCAACACCACCGCGATCCTGCTCGGTGCATTCCAGAACTACGGCATCCAGCCGGGGCCGCAGCTTTTCACGACGTCTGCCGCACTGGTGTGGGCGCTGATCGCGTCGCTCTACATTGGCAACGTGATGCTGCTGGTGCTGAACCTGCCGATGGTCGGGTTGTGGGTCAAGCTGCTCAAGATCCCGAAACCGCAGCTCTATGCGGGCATCCTGATCTTCGCGACAGTCGGTGCCTATGGCATGCGGCAAAGCGCGTTCGACCTCGTGCTTCTCTACGCGATCGGCGTGCTGGGTGTGATCATGCGGCGCTTCGACTTTCCGACGGCGCCGGTCGTGGTCGGCATGATCCTCGGGCCGCTCGCAGAGGCACAGCTCCGCAATGCGATGTCGATCGGGGAGGGCAGTGCGGCGGTGTTCTTCCAGCGCCCGATGTCGATCGTGCTGATCGTCGTCATCCTGGGCGTGATGATCCTGCCTCGCCTTGCCAAGCGCATGTCGAGAAGATAGCTTGCCCCGCCCCCTGACCGCGGACAACACCCGCGGACCGGCCGAGCCGGTCCGCGGTGTTTCCGGACCTCCCTGATTCCCTCTCGGCTTCAGTTGCCAGTGGCGTCCGACTGGTACCTGGCGGTCGTCGACCGGGCGCCGAAGCCCTTGATGCGCTGGATCTCCGCCACGTATTCGGGGCCGTTGCGCATGCTCTGGTAGGCCGACATCTGGCGTCCATAGGCCGGGCTGTTCGGATCGAAGCTGTCGCGGCCGGCAACTTGCGACATCCCGGACTTGTTCCACAGGCTCAGGTCGGCAGCGACTTCGGCGCGGCTCAAGGCGCCGATGGTCGAGTCGGGGGGGCCGACGCGGTATTCCGACGCGACGGCGTTCATTTCCGATCGATTTGCCGCGAGATCGGCCGACACCTGGGCGCGGCTGAGCTGCCCGGTCATCTGAATGGGGGCGCCGACCCACAATTCGGCGGGCACGGTCTGAGCGGATACGGCCCCGGCCAGCGCGAGAGCGGAGGCACCGAGAAGTAGCTTTGCATTCATGATGAAATCTCCTTGAGGCTATGAGGTGTGGCCGCCGGAATTGCAGTCACCACGGGATGCAACTGTGGCGGCGCGCGGCCCATCGCGCTGTGCGTTTGCGCACAGATTTTTTCAACCGGGCTGTCTTGGGTGCGAGTACGACACGATGGCGCTCCAGCGTTCCAGTCTTGCCCTGCAGCACATTGCGCTGCTGGAAGCCTTGCCGTTGCAACGGCTGGATGCGCTCGCCCAGCGCTGTCAGTGGCAGAGCGTCGCGGCCGGCACGCCGCTGCTGCTGCGGTCCGAAGACAAGAGCGACGTCTTCTTCCTCGTCTCGGGCCAGTTGCGCGTGACGACCTATTCGGCGAGCGGTCGCCAGGTGACCTTCCGCGACCTGCAGGAGGGCGAGTATTTCGGCGATATTTCCGCCATCGACGGCAAGCCGCGATCCGCCGACGTCGTGACGCTCAAGCCCACCGTCGTCGCCAGCCTCGATCGCTCGGGCTTCCTGGATCTGCTGCGCAGCGAGCCGATCGTCGCCGAGCGCGTGATGCGCAACCTCGCCGCGCTGGTGCGCCAGTTGTCGGATCGCGTCATCGACCTGAGCACACTGGGCGTGCAAAACCGCGTGCACGCCGAGTTGCTTCGGCTCGCACGGGCGGCAGGCATCGTCGACAACCAGGCACGGCTGGATCCCGCCCCGACCCACGCTGAACTGGCGAGCCAGATCAGCACCAATCGCGAGCAGGTGACGCGCGAACTCAATGCGTTGCGGCGCGATGGCGTGCTTGCGAAGGATGGCAAGGCGCTCGTCGTCGCCGATGTCCGGCGGCTGGCGTCGTTGGTGGCCGAGGTGCGGGGCTTCGCCTGAGTCCCGGCCGCCGTGCGCCTAGCGTTGGGGCTGGCCAGCCGGCTGCACCACCGTGGAGCGGCGGTCGTTCGATCGGATCGTTTCGCTGCCCGCGGGTGCCGGCGTGCCTTGGGGCGTGACGACCGTGGATCGGCGGTCGCCCGACCTGGACGTCTCGGTCCCCGAAGGCGCAGATGCGCCTTGCGGCGTCACGACGGTGGACCGGCGATCCGTGGATCGCTTCGTGACGTTGCGCGGGGGCCCGCCCCGTGCGCGGTCCAGTGCGGCGCCCGCATCGCGCACGCAGGCTTCCCGGGCCGGCGCGGCCAGGGAGCCATCGTTGCACTTCGCAATCTGCTGGTCGTGGCGTTGCTGGGCCTTCGCGAGGTCCGCCGCGGTCTGGGCCCCTGCTGCCAGCGCCGTGGCCAGCAGGGCGCCGGAAAGCGCGACACGCGCGTGGATTCGGATCATGGTGTGCCTCCGTCGTACGACGATACGGCTAGTCTAACTTGCAACAATTTGCGACGGCAGCTCTTCATGGCGTGGGTGCGGCCTGCTCCTCGGCGTGCGAGGAAGGCGCCGTCCCGGATTCATGATGGCCCACTTTTCCGCGAATCCGCCGAGAGGTGCGGCGGATCCAGTGCTCGACGTCATCCACGTAGGTGAACACGGCTGGCACCACCAGCAGGCTCAGCACCGTCGAAGTGATGAGCCCGCCGATGACCGCCATCGCCATTGGCGAACGGAAGCTGGAATCGGCCGTGCTGAGGCCGAGCGCGATCGGCGCCATGCCAGCGCCCATCGCGAGCGTGGTCATGATGATCGGCCGCGCCCGCTTGTGGCATGCATCGCGCAACGCATCCCACCGGCTCAGGCCGTGGTCGCGCCGCGCCACGATGGCGTATTCCACCAGAAGGATCGAGTTTTTCGTCGCGATGCCCATCAGCATGATCAGCCCGATCAGCGAAGGCATCGACAGCGCTTTCTGACCGATCAGCAGCCCGACGAAGGCGCCGCCGAGTGCCAGCGGCAACGCGCACAGGATCGTGATCGGGTGCAGGAAGTCCTTGAACAGCAGCACCAGCACGATGTAGATGCAGAGCACGCCCGTCAGCATCGCCAGGCCGAAGCTCGCGAACAGCTCGGTCATCACTTCGGCGTCGCCGACCTCGGCCACACGCACGCCGGGCGGAAGGCTGCGGATGGAGGGCAACTTCATCGCGGCGTCCTTGGCGTCGCCCAGCCCGACGCCCGACAACTCGATCTCGAAGTTGACGTTGCGCGAGCGGTCGTAGCGGTCGATCACGGCCGGGCCGCCCTCGACCGTCAGCGCGGCCACCTGGCCCAGCATCACGGGGCCGCGCGCGCCGGGGACGGCGAGGCGCTCGAGCAGGGCCAGGTTCTGGCGTGCGGAGTCCTCCAGCTTGACGACGATGGGCACCTGCCGTTGCGCCAGATTGAGCTTGGGCAGGTTCTGGTCGTAGTCGCCGAGCGTGGCGACGCGCAGCGTGTCGGCGATGGCCGAACTGGTCACGCCGAGGTCCGCCGCGCGTGCGAAGTCGGGCCGCACCGCGATCTCAGGGCGGATCAGGCTTGCCGTGGAGGTGATGTTGCCGAGGCCGGGGATGGTGCGCAGGTCGCGCTCCACCGCGCGCGCCGCGGTCGTCAGCGCGGTCGGGTCGTCGCCGCTCAGGGCGAGGATGTACTTCTCGCCCGAGCCGCCCAGCCCCACGGTGCTGCGCACGCCCGGCAGGGATTCGAGCGCGGCGCGGATCTCGTTCTCGATCACCTGCTTGCGCGGGCGGTCGCCGCGCGGGTCGAGCTGGATCGTGAGCGTGGCCTTGCGTGTCTCGGGCGTGCCGAAGTTTGCGAACGGGTCGCCGCCCGCGCTGCCACCGCCCACGGTGGTGTAGACGCTGCGCACATGCTCGATCCCCATCACGCGGCGGCGCGTTTCTTCCGCCGCCGCCATGGTCTGGGCCAACGTCGCGCCGGGCGCCAAGGAGAGATACACCTGGGTCTGCGAGTTGTCGTCAGGGGGAATGAAGCCGGTCTTGAGCAGCGGGATCATCGCCACCGAGCCGAAGAAGAAAAGGGTGGCCAGCACCATCGTCGTGAAGCGGTGCTTCAGGCACCACTCGGCCATTCGCATGTAGATCGCGAGCCAGCGTGGCTCCTTCTCGGCGGCGACGATCGGCTTCAGGAGGTAGGCCGCCATCATCGGCGTGAGCACCCGCGCCACGACCAGCGAGGCGAACACCGCCAGCGATGCCGTCCAGCCGAACTGCTTGAAGAACTTGCCTGCCACTCCGCTCATGAAGGCGGTCGGCAGGAACACGGCGATCAGCGTGAAGGTGGTGGCGATCACCGCCAGCCCGATCTCGTCGGCCGCTTCCATCGCGGCCTGGTAGGGCGTCTTGCCCATGCGCAGGTGGCGCACGATGTTCTCGACCTCCACGATCGCGTCATCCACCAGGATGCCGACGACCAGCGACAGCGCCAGCAACGAAATCACGTTGACCGAGAAGCCCAGCAGGTACATGCCCGCGAAGGCCGGAATGACCGACATCGGCAACGCGACCGCCGAGATGAAGGTCGCGCGCCAGTCGCGCAGGAAGAGCCACACCACGATCACCGCGAGGATGGCCCCTTCGTACAGCAGGTGCAGCGAGCCTTCGTACTCCTCCTGCACCGGGTCGACGAAGTTGAAGGCCTCGGTGAGCTGGATGTCGGGGCGTTGAGCGCGAAGCTCGGCGAGCGCCTTCTGCACCGCGGCGCCGACTTCGACCTCGCTCGCGCCGCGGCTGCGGGCAACTTCGAATCCGACCACCGGCTTGCCGTCGAGCAAGGCTGCGGCGCGCGGCTCGGCGATCGTGTCGCTGATGCGGGCCACCTGGTCGAGCCGGACGCGGCGGCCATCCGAGAGGTAGATCTGCATGTCGGCGAGCTCGTCGGCCGACTTCACCGTGGCGAGCGTACGCACGGGCTGTTCACTGCCGCCCAGGTCAGTGCGGCCGCCGGCGCTCTCGGTCTGCACCTGGCGCAACTGGCGCGAGATGTCGGCGGCGGTGGCGCCGAGCGCCTGCAGCTTTTCGGGGTCGAGATCGACGTGCACCTGCCGCGTGACGCCGCCCACGCGGTTGACCGCGCCGACGCCGCTGATCGCGAGCAGCTTCTTCGAGATGTCGTTGTCCACGAACCAGGAGAGGGCCTCGCCGTCCATGCGTGAGGACGAGATCGTGAAAGCCAGCACCGGCTGCGCCGCAAAGTCGAGCTTGGTGACCACCGGGTCGCGCACGTCGGCGGGCAGGTCGGCTCGCACGCGCTGCACAGCCGAACGCACGTCGTCGACCGCTTCCTGCACCGGCTTTTCGAGCCGGAACTCGACGATCAGCGTTGCCGCGCCGTCCTGCACCTTGGTCGTGATGTGCTTCAGGCCCTGGATGGTGGCGATCGAGTTCTCGAGCTTGCGCGCGACATCGGTTTCGAGCTGCGACGGCGCGGCGCCCGGCAGCGCCGCCGATACCGTGACGGTCGGCAGGTCGATGTCGGGGAAGTTCTGCACCTTCATCGCGTTGAAGGACAGCAGTCCCGCAAAGGTGAGCAGCACGAACAGCATCACCGCCGGGATGGGGTTTCGGATGGACCAGGCCGACACGTTCATGGCGGTGCTCCTTACTTCGCGGCGTCGATGGCCGGCTTTGCGGAGCCCTCCACGACGCGGACCAGGTCGCCGTCGTTGAGGAAGCCGGCGCCCTGGACCACCACGCGTGCGTCCGCGGGCAGCGGTGTCGTGATCTCGACCCGGTCGCCCACGCGCCGGCCGGTGTCCACCTTGAGCTGCGAGACCCGGTTGTCCGGCTGCAGAAGCAGCAGATGGTTGAAGCCGTCCCGCGGCACGATCGACGCTTGCGGCACCGTGACCGCGCTGGTGCGACCGAGCTGGAAGTCCCCGCGCGCGAACATTCCGGCCTTGATGCCGGTGTTCTGGAGCACGTTCGGGATGTCGACGTAGACCAGCGCTGCGCGCGTCTGCGGGTCCACCGTCGGTGCCACGCTGCGCACCTTGCCGGTGACCTGCGCGCCGCTGGCGCTGGTGACCACAGCCGGTGTGCCGACCGCGATGCGGCCCAGCTCGGACGAGGTGATTTCGGCGCGCCACTCGAGCCGGCCCTGGCGGATCAGCCGGAACAGCTCGGTGCCGGCGTTGACCACGCTGCCTACCGTCGCGCTGCGTGAGGAGATCACGCCGTCATCGGGCGCCAGCACCTGTGTGTTGCGGCCGCGCACCTGCTGCGCCGCGAGCACGGCCTCGGCCGCCTCCACCCTCGCCTTGGCGGTCTGTTCAGCGGTCTGGTACTGGTTGATCTGCTGTTGGCTCATCGCCCCCGTGGCCTGCAGCGTGCGTGCGCGAGCGGCGGTGCCCGTGGCATCGGCGGCAGTCGCGCGTGCTTCGGCCAGCGAGGCGCGCGCCTGGGCCACATCCGCCTGGATGGTCTCGCCCGAGAAGGTCGCAAGCACCTGGCCCTTCTTGACGACGTCGCCGACGTTCACGCGCACTTCGGCGAGCTTCAGGCCGCTGGATTCGGAGCCGATGCTGGCTTCCTGCCAGGCCGCGACGTTGCCATTGGCCGCAAGCGTCACGCTGAGCTCGCTGGTTTCCGGCTTGGCGACGGTGACGGTCAGCGTCGGCCGGGCAGTCGCGGCTTCCTTCGGCTTGGCGGCGCCTGCGGGCTGCTTGCCGCGCGTGAGGAAGAACGCGGCGGCTGCAAGGACCAGCACGACGGCCAGTACGACGACGATGAGGGTGGAGCGCTTCATTCTTTTCATGGCGACGGGGTCACAGGATTTGTCGTTGTGGCAACGGATTCGGGCCGCGACCAGCCGCCGCCCATGGCACGGTAGAGCGACACCCAGGCTTCGGCACGCTCGCGCTGCAGGGAGACGCGGGCGGTCTGGGAGACGAACAGGGTGCGCCGCGCGTCCTCCAGGTCGAACAGGCTCGCGAGCCCGGTGCCGTAGCGCTGCTGGGTGGCATCGAAGGAGGCCTGGTAGTTCGTCACCGCGGTGTCGGCGTCGCTGGCGCGCTCGTCGGTACTTTTGAGGTTGATCAGCGCTTCCTCGACCTCGCGCACGGCTTGCCGCACCCGGGCTCGGTAGACGGCGACGGATTCGTCGTAGCGCGCTTTCGCGGCCTCGGAGTTGGCCGCGAGCGTGCCGCCATCGAAGATGGGAACGGTGAGCGCGAGCGGGCCGATGGTCCAGGTGTCGAGCGTTTCGCGGAAGCCTCCGGCGCGGACCTGGACGGTGGCGATGGAGCCCTGCAGGGTCAGCCGCGGAAAACGCTGGGCCAGCGCCGCGCCCGCATCGGCGCTGGCCGCCGCCACGGCCAGTTGCGCGGCAAAGATGTCGGGCCGCTGCGCCAGGGCCTCGGCGGGGACGCTGTGAACGGCCTGCACGGCCGGCAAGGTGACGTCGATGGATGCGGCGTCCAGCTTGGCGTCGAGGCTGGGTGCTTCGATACCGGTCAGCGCCGACAGGGCCTGCCGTTGCACGGCACACAGCGCGCGCTGCTGCGTCAGGCGTCCCGCTGCTTCGGCGGCACTCGCGCGCGCCAGCGCGGCGTCGGCCGGCGCAGTGAAGCCGGCGCGCGCCGACAGGTCGGTCAGCCGCGCAGTCTCGGCGCGCGACTGGGCATCTGACGTGGACACCACCAGTTGGCGACGGCAGGCGCGTTCCGCCAGGTATGCGTTGGCTGTCTCGGCGGCGACGGATACCCGTGCTTCGTGCCATTGCGCGTCCGCGCCCACGAAGCGCGCCTGGCTGGCATCCCGGTTGGCGCGCAAGCCGCCGAAGAGGTCGATCTCCCAACTCGATTGCAGGCCCGCCTGCCCGGTCGTGAGGATCGGCAGGCTGGTGGGGATTCCGTCGGTCGAACCGCTCGTCGAGCCCGTGGAAAAGCCGGAACTCGGCGAGTTGCCGCGGCTCGCCGACGCCGTGCCGGTGAGATTGGGTATCAGGGCCGCACCCGCTGCCACGCGCGAGGCTCGGGCTTCGGTGATGCGCGCGCCGGCACTGGCGACCGTCGGGCTGGCGGCTTCCGCCGCGAAGATCAGTTCGACCAGCAGCGGATCGTTGAGCTGGCGCCACCATTCGGCCAGGGTCGGCAGCGAACCGCCGTGCGGCAGCGCGGCAGTGGAGGCGGGCAGGGGGGTGTTCCACTGCGCCGGCACCGGCGCCTCCACCTTCTCGGGCGGGCGCGGGACCGCGCAGGCCGAAAGCAGCAGGGAGGCGCCAAGGCAAAGCGTGGGAAGCCGGATGTTCCTCATGAGATCGGGGTCCGCAAAAAATAGAGGCGTGGTTCAGGCGAGCAGGTCGATCGCCATGCCGCCGTGTGGGGCCGGTGGGCCGTGCAAGGCGCGCAGCATAACAAGGGGTGCCGCGGCCATTTGTCGGCGCGCGCCGCGATTCCCGGAGCCTTCGATCCTAATCAGCAACGCAGATGTCGAGGGATGCTTTTCATTCGCGGATTGATGCGCGGAGCCGGCGCGCTACGATCCCGCCCATGTCTCCCGCCGCTGCCGCCCCACCCGCATTGCCGCTCGATGCCGAAGGCATCCTCGCGCTCGCCGCGCGTTCGATGTTCCATTTGTTCTCCAGCATCAGCCAGGGCATGTTCCTGGTCGACCGCAGCGGCCGGATCGTCTGGGTCAACGAGGGCTATCGCCGCTTCCTGCCGGCGCTCGGCTTCTCGTCGATCGACCAGTTCCTCGGCCATCGGGTCGAGGACGTGATCCCCAACACCCAGATGCGCCGCGTGCTCGAGACCGGCGAGCCGATCCTGATCGACTTGCTGACCAACAAGGCCGGCACCTTCGTCGTGAGCCGCATTCCATTGCGCGAGGAGCGCGAGGGCGACTCCGGTGCCGTGCCGGGCGAGGTGATCGGCGCGATCGGCATCGTGCTGTTCGACCATCCCGAAACCACCTTGCAGCCGCTCATCAGCAAGTTCGCGCTGCTGCAGCGCGACCTCGACGATGCGCGGCGCGAACTCGCGAGCCAGCGCAACAATCCGCTGTACCAGCAGTCGGCCGACGGCCAACGGCGCTCCAAGTACACATTCGCCAGCTTCATCGGCAGCAGCCCGGCGGCGGTGGAGGTCAAGCGCCATGCGCGGCGCGCGGCGCAATCGTCCAGTCCGGTGCTGCTGCTGGGCGAAACCGGGACGGGCAAGGAGCTTCTCGCCCATGCCATCCATGCGGCGTCCGCGCGGGCTGGTGGTCTCTTCGTCAGCGTCAATATCGCGGCGGTCCCGGACACCTTGCTCGAAGCGGAGTTCTTCGGCGTCGCGCCGGGCGCCTTCACCGGTGCCGATCGCAAGGCGCGTGAAGGCAAGTTCAAGCTCGCCGATGGCGGCACGCTGTTCCTGGACGAAATCGGCGACATGCCGCTGGGCCTGCAGGCCAAGCTGCTGCGCGCGCTGCAGGAGGGCGAGATCGAACCGCTGGGCTCGAACAAGCTGGTGCCTTTCGATGCGCGCGTGATCGCGGCGACTTCGCGCGATCTCGCCGCGCTGGTGCGGGAAGGGCGCTTTCGCGAAGACCTGTACTACCGCCTCAACGTGCTGCCGGTGCGCGTGCCGCCGCTGCGAGAGCGGCGTGCCGACATTCCAGCGCTGGTCGAGGTGCTGGGCGAGGACATGGCCCTGCGCAGCGGCGAGGCGCCTCCTGAACTCACGCCCGACGCCCTGGCGCTCCTCGCCGCGCAGCACTGGCGCGGCAACATCCGCGAACTGCGCAACGTGCTGGAGCAGGTGACCATGCGCAGCGATTCGCAGCGCATCGACGCGGCGCAGCTCGAACGCATCCTGCGCGAAGCCGGCCAGGAAAAGATCGCGACGCCCAGCAAGGTGACCGCTACGGCAACCTCGGATGGGGAAGAAAGCGCAGCTCTGCTGCGGCCCCTCGCCCAGCAGGTCGCCGAACTCGAGCGTCGCGCGATCGCCGCTGCGATGGCTGCGACCGGCGGCAACAAGCTCGCGAGTTCGAGGCTGCTCGGCATCTCCCGCGCAACCCTCTACGAACGTCTGGAAAACCCTGACTGAGGAAAGTGCAGTTGTCTGAATTTCAGACATGTGACGTGTCTTGAAATCAGCCGATTCGAAACGCGGTCCAGGAACCCTGCGGAACCGGCCCCGCCGGGCCGCAGGGGTTGCCCCCGGAGAGGGGCGGATAGCGACCCGTAGTGCGCGAGCCTGGGGGTGAGCTCCACCTGGCATGAACTGTGCAATATTCAGTCATCATCATCAGGAGACAAAGAATGCAACGTCGCCACCTCGTCGCCTTGGCAGGGCTCGCCATCGCTGGCGCATCGGCCCTGACCGCTCCGGCCTGGGCCCAGTCCAACGAGATCAAGATCGCCCACATCTATAGCAAGACGGGTCCGCTCGAAGCCTACGGCAAGCAGACGCAGACCGGCTTCATGATGGGCCTGGACTACGCGACCGGCGGCACCATGACCGTCAACGGCAAGAAGATCGTCGTCATCGAGAAGGACGACCAGGGCAAGCCCGACCTCGGCAAGTCGCTGCTGGCGGCGGCCTATGCCGACGACAAGGCCGCGCTCGCGGTCGGCCCGACCTCTTCAGGCGTCGCGCTGGCGATGCTGCCGGTGGCGGAGGAATACAAGAAGATCCTGCTGGTCGAGCCCGCCGTGGCCGACTCGATCACCGGTGACAAGTGGAACAAGTACATCTTCCGCACCGGGCGCAACAGTTCGCAGGACGCGATCTCGAACGCGGTCGCCGTCGACAAGCCCGGCGTCACGGTCGCCACGCTCGCGCAGGACAACGCCTTCGGCCGCGACGGCGTGAAGGCGTTCAAGGACGCGCTCAAGAAGGCCAAGCTCGCGCACGAGGAATACCTGCCGCCCGCGACCACCGACTTCACCGCGGGCGCCCAGCGCCTGATCGACAAGCTCAAGGACCAGCCGGGCCGCAAGATCATCTGGATCGTGTGGGCGGGCGCGGGCAATCCGTTCAAGATCGTCGACCTCGACCTCAAGCGCTACAACATCGAGATCGCGACCGGCGGCAACATCCTGCCGGCCATGGCGGCGTACAAGGCGCTGCCGGGCATGGAAGGCGCGGCCTACTACTACTTCGGCATCCCGAAGAATCCGGTGAACGAGGCCATGGTCTCGATGCACTACAAGGAGTTCAAGACGCCGCCGGACTTCTTCACGGCAGGCGGCTTCTCTGCCGCGATGGCCGTGGTGACCGCGCTGAAGAAGACGGGCGGAGACACCAACACCAACAAGCTCATCTCCGCGATGGAAGGCATGAGCTTCGACACGCCCAAGGGAAAGATGACCTTCCGCAAGGAAGATCACCAGGCGATGCAGAGCATGTACCACTTCAAGATCAAGGTGGACCCGGCGTTCGCGTGGGGCGTGCCTGAACTGGTCCATGAGATCAAGCCGGAAGAGATGGACATTCCCATCCGGAACAAGAGATAACCCCCAGGCTCGCGCACTTCGTGTCGCTCTCCACCCCGTCTCCGGGGGCAACCCCTACGGCCCGGCCGAGCCGGTTCCGTGGGGTTCCTGGCCTTTGACTTAGCGCGCAACGTTCTTTCCATCGATCCCCTTCGTGAGAGGGGGGCGGTTCAGTGCATCCTAAAAAAACCGACAGGAGACAAGCATGAAGCGCAACTGGATGATGAAGATGAGCATGGCCACGGCCTTTGCCGCGCTGTCGATCCATGCCGCCACGGCTGCGGTGCCGCTGCCGGCGCTGGGGGCGGATCCTGCGGAGGTCAGCGTGTCCGGCCTGTCGGCGGGCGGCTTCATGGCGGTGCAGTTGCATGTCGCCTATTCGGGCACTTTCAAGCGCGGGGCCGGCGTGGTCGCCGGCGGACCGTTCTATTGCGCCGAGGGTTCCATCATCAACGCGACGGGGCGTTGCATGTCGCACAGCAGCAGCATTCCCGTGTCATCGCTCGTCAGCACGACCAACAGCTGGGCGTCGAGCGGAGCCATCGATCCGGTGTCGAACCTCTCGACCTCGAAGGTGTATCTCTATTCCGGCACTTCGGACAACACGGTCAAGCAGGCCGTGATGAACGACCTGAAGACCTATTACCAAAGCTTCGTTCCCGCCGCCAGCACCTACTACAAGAACAATCTCGGGTCCGGTCACGCGATGATCACCGACGACTACGGCAGCAGTTGCGGGACGACGGCATCGCCCTACATCAACAACTGCGGCTTCGATCTGGCCGGCGACATCCTGCAGTACCTGTATGGCCCGCTGAACGCCCGCAACAACGGCACGTTGTCGGGCACCTTCACCGAGTTCAGCCAGACCAGCTTCATCAGCGGCCACGGCATGGCCGCGACGGGCTGGATCTACGTGCCGCAAAGCTGCGGCAGCACCACCTGCCGCACGCATGTGGTGTTGCATGGCTGCAAGCAGAACTTCAACGATGTCGGTGACCAGTACGTGCGCAAGACCGGCTACAACCGCTGGGCCGACACCAACAACATCATCCTGATCTACCCGCAGACCAGCACGGCCGCGACCAACAGCTGCTGGGACTGGTGGGGCTACGACAACGCGAACTACGCCAGGAAGTCCGGCCCGCAGATGGCCGCCATCAAGGGCATGGTCGACCGCGTGACCAGCACTTCGGGCGGCGGCGGTGGCGGATCGGCACTGCCTGCGCCCACCGGCGTCGGCACTTCCGGCGCCACCAGCAGCAGCATGGTGATCGGTTGGAATGGCGTGTCGGGCGCCGCGGGCTACAACGTCTATCGCGGCGGCGGCAAGGTCAATGCCTCGCCCGTCGCCGGTACCAGCTACACCGACACGGGGCTGTCGGCGTCCACGACCTACAGCTGGAGCGTGACGGCGCTGGACAGCAGCAACGTGGAAAGCGCGATGTCCGGCGCCGCAACGGGTACCACCCTGGCCGGTAGCGGCGGCGGCACGGCGACCTGCTACACCGCCACCAACTACGCCCACACCACGGCAGGCCGCGCCACGCAAAGTGGCGGCTACACCTACGCCAAGGGTTCCAACCAGAACATGGGCCTGTGGAACACCTTCGTCACCACGACCCTGAAGCAGACCAGCCCCAACTACTACGTGATCGGCACATGCTGAAACCAACTTCCACTGCCGAACGGCAGCCTCGCTTGATAAACGATGCTTGAGACCCGAGACCTGACCATCCGCTTCGGCGGCCATGTGGCGGTGAATGCCGTCAGCTGTGCCTTTGCGCCCGGCACGCTCACCGCGATCGTCGGCCCGAATGGCGCGGGCAAGACCACCTATTTCAATCTGATCTCGGGGCAGCTCAAGGCCACCGAGGGCACGGTGTGGCTCGACGGGCAACCGCTGTCGGGCCTGCCGGCCTCGGCCCGCACCCGCGCGGGGCTGGGCCGCGCGTTCCAGTTGACGAACCTCTTTCCCAATTTGTCGGTGCTTGAGAACGTGCGCCTGGCCGTACAGGCCACGCGCGAAGGACCGCATCGGCGCGGGCTCAATCTTTGGAGCATCTGGAGCGACCACCGGGCGTTGACCCAGCGTGCCGACCAGATCCTGGCCGACGTGGCGCTCAAGGCCAAGGAGCACGCCACGGTCGCGAGCCTGCCGCACGGCGACCAGCGCAAGCTCGAAGTCGCGCTGCTGATGGCGCTCGAACCCAAGGTCTTCATGTTCGATGAGCCCACGGCCGGCATGAATGCGGCCGAGGCGCCGGTGATCCTCGATCTCATCCGCGCGCTGAAGAAGGACAAGACCAAGACCATCCTGCTGGTCGAGCACAAGATGGACGTGGTGCGCGAACTCGCCGATCGCATCATCGTGCTGCACAACGGTCAGCTCGTGGCCGATGGCGAACCGGCCGAGGTCATCGCCTCGCCGGTGGTGCAAGAGGCCTACCTGGGCGTGTCGAAGGAGGCCGCATGACTGACAACAACCTCCTGCAACTCCAGGGCGTGCATACGCACATCGGGGCGTACCACATCCTCCACGGCGTGGACCTCGCCGTGCCGCGCGGCCAACTCACGATGCTGCTCGGGCGCAACGGCGCCGGCAAGACCACCACGCTGCGGACCATCATGGGCCTGTGGCATGCGTCCCAGGGCCGTGTGCGCTTCGGCGACCAGGACATCACCGCACTCCACACGCCGCAGATCGCCGAGCTCGGCATCGCCTACGTGCCGGAGAACATGGGCATCTTTTCGGACCTCACCGTGAAGGAAAACATGCTGCTCGCCGCACGCGCAGCGAAGAACGCCGAACAGATGGACGACAAGCGGCTGAAGTGGATCTTCAAGCTCTTCCCCGCGGTCGAGAAGTTCTGGAACCATCCTGCGGGCAAGCTCTCGGGCGGGCAGAAGCAGATGCTCGCTGTCTCGCGAGCGATCGTCGAGCCGCGTGAACTGCTCATCATCGACGAGCCCAGCAAGGGCCTCGCGCCGGCCATCATCAACAACATGATCGACGCCTTCAGCGAACTCAAGCGCAGCGGCGTGACGATCCTGCTGGTCGAGCAGAACATCAACTTCGCGCAACGCCTGGGCGACACGGTGGCCGTGATGGACAACGGCCGCGTGGTGCACAGCGGGAGCATGGCGGCGTTCTCGGCGGATCAGGATTTGCAGCAATCGCTGCTGGGATTGGCGCTATGAAAATCGAGTTCGACTGGAAGCCCATGGCGCTGGTGCCGGTGCTCGCGCTGATCGCGCTGCCCCTGACGGGTTCCGTTTCCACCTGGCTCACGCTCACCGTCGCAGGCCTTGCGATGGGCATGATCATCTTCATCATCGCCTCCGGCCTCACGCTCGTGTTCGGCCTGATGGACGTGCTGAATTTCGGCCACGGCGTATTCATCGCGTTCGGCGCCTTCGTCGCAAGCAGCGTGCTCGGCGGCATGTCCGACTGGACCGGATCGCAGGAACTGTGGCGCAACCTCGTGGCCGTGTTCCCGGCGATGCTGGTGGCCATGGCGGCGGCGGGCGCAGTCGGCCTGGCCTTCGAGCGCTTCATCGTGCGGCCGGTCTACGGCCAGCATCTGAAGCAGATCCTCATCACCATGGGCGGGATGATCATCGGCGAGGAACTGATCAAGGTGATCTGGGGCCCCGGCCAGGTTCCGCTGCCGCTGCCCGATGCGCTGCGGGGCTCGCTGCTCATCGGCGATGCGGCGATCAGCAAGTACCGCATCCTGGCGGTCGTGATCGGCGTGTTCGTGTTCGGTCTCCTGGCATGGACGCTGGGTCGCACCAAGATCGGCCTGCTGATCCGTGCCGGCGTGCAGGACCGCGAGATGGTCGAGTCGCTCGGCTATCGCATCGGCCGGCTGTTCGTCGGCGTGTTCGTGGTCGGCAGCGCGCTTGCCGGGCTGGGGGGCGTGATGTGGGGGCTGTTCCAGCAGAACCTGATTCCGCAGATGGGTGCGCAGGTCAACGTGCTGATCTTCATCGTGATCATCATCGGTGGACTGGGATCGACGGCGGGCGCGCTGATCGGCGCGTTGCTGGTCGGGCTGATGACCAACTACATCGGCTTCCTCGTGCCCACGCTGACGCAGTTCGCCAGCATCTTGCTGATGGTGGCCGTGCTGCTCTGGCGCCCCCAGGGCGTGTACCCGGTCGCGAACAGATGACTCACCCCCAGGCTTGCCCACTGCGTGTGGCCGCCAACCCCCTCGCCGGGGGCAACACCTGCGGCCCGGCGGAGCCGGTTCCGCGGTGTTCCTGGCACAGCGCACAGGAGAACTGAATGAAACCTGCTTTTTCCCGTCTTCTTTCCAACGACATGCCGCGCAGCCGCTTGCTCGCGGTACTGCTTGCCGCTCTGGTGCTCGGCCTGGCCTTTGCGCCTTTCATCTTTCCCGGCGTCAAGGCGCTGAGCGTCGCGGCCAAGGTGCTGGTCTTCATCGTGCTGGTCGCGAGCTTCGACCTGCTGCTGGGCTACACCGGCATCGTGAGCTTTGCGCAGACCATGTTCTTCGGCATCGGTGCCTACGGCATCGCCATCTCGGCCACGCGGCTCGGGGCAGGGTGGGGCGCGGTACTGCTGGGCCTCGCCGCGGCAACCGCGGTCTCGCTGGTGCTCTCGCTCGCGATCGGGCTGTTCTCGCTGCGGGTGCGCGCGATCTTCTTCGCCATGATCACGCTCGCGGTGGCGTCCGCTTTCCAGACGCTGGCTTCGCAACTGTCGGACTTCACCGGCGGCGAGGATGGCCTGACCTTCAAGCTGCCGGAGCTGATCTCGCCGAGCTTCGAGTTTGCCGAGGAGCCCTTCCTCGGCGTTTCCCTCGACGGGCGCCTTCTCTGCTACTACATGCTGTTCGTGGTCACAGTGGTGTTGGTGCTGGCGCTGCTGCGCATCGTGAACTCGCCTTTCGGCCGCGTGCTGCAGGCAATCCGTGAGAACGAGTTTCGCGCGGAGGCGATCGGTTATCGCGTGGTGGTGTATCGCACGACGGCCTCGGTGCTGTCGGCGCTGTTCGCGACGCTCGCGGGCGCGATGCTCGCGATCTGGCTGCGCTACAACGGGCCCGACACCTCGCTGAGCTTCGAGATCATGATCGACGTGCTGCTGATCGTCGTGATCGGCGGCATGGGCACGATCTACGGCGCGGTCATCGGTGCGGTGATCTTCGTGGTGGCACAGAGCTACCTGCAGGATCTTCTGCGCTTCGGCAGCGAGGCCGCGAGCGGCGTGGGCTGGCTGGCCGCGTTGCTGTCGCCGGACCGCTGGCTGCTGTGGCTGGGCGTGCTGTTCGTGCTCTCGGTCTATTACTTCCCGACCGGCATCGTCGGCCGTCTTCGTGCGAGGGCATCGCGGTGATCAATCCGACTTCGAACTATTCGCAGCTCGCCGGCCGCGAGATCCACTGGATGGACTGGGGGCCGCGCGAGGCCCCGGTGGTCATCGCCTGGCACGGCCTGGCGCGCACCAGCCGCGACATGGATGAGCTTGCGGCACATTTCGCGGTGCGCGGCTTTCGCGTGGTCTGCCCGGACACGATCGGCCGCGGACTGAGCCAGTGGAGCCCGGTGCCGGACGAGGAATACCAGCTGTCCTTCTACGCTCGCATCGCGGCCGCGCTGTGCGAAGAGCTGGAACTCACGCGCGTGCACTGGGTCGGCACGTCGATGGGCGGTGCGATCGGACTGGTCTGTGCGGGCGGACTGGTCGAGCCGGCGATGAAAGGCCGCATCGCCAGCCTCGTGCTCAACGACACTGCGCCACAGATCGCCGCCGCCGCCGTCGAACGCATTCGCTCCTATGCGGGGAAGCCGCCGGCCTTCGATACGGTCATCGAACTCGAAGCCTTCTTCCGCACCGTCTACAAGCCCTACGGCTGGCTCAGCGATGCGCAGTGGCGGCGGCTGACCGAGACATCGACGCGGCGCCTGCCGGACGGCCGGGTGACGCCGCACTACGACCCTGCGATGGTGCGGCAGTTCAGCGCGCATCCCGACGACTATCTGCTGTGGACGCACTACGACGCCGTGGAGGCGCCCTTGCTGTGCCTGCGCGGTGTCGATTCCGACCTGGTCCTGCGAGAGACGCTCGACGAGATGCGCCGTCGTGGACCGGGGGCGACGGGCCGCCTGCAGATCATCGAGGTACCGGGCTGCGGCCATGCGCCGGCGCTCAACGTCCCCGCCCATCTGGACCCGATCGAGGCCTTTGTCCGCTCCGCCGGCACGTGAGCGATGGCGGCCCGACAATCGGGCCGCCCATTCAACACGGAGTCAAGCAACATGGCGCTCTCGCTTTACGACATCTCGGTCCCGGTGTTCATCCGCGGGCTGGGCCAGCTATCCCACGTCCTGGACAAAGGGCTTGCGCATGCGCAGTCTGCCGGCATCGATCCCGCCCAACTCGTGCATGCGCGGCTGGCGCCGGACATGTTCACCCTCGCGGGGCAGGTGCAGAGCGCGAGCGATGCGTCCAAGCTCGGCACCGCGCGCATAGCCGGAGTCACGGCGCCCAGCTTTCCCGACACCGAGACGACGTACGCCGAACTGCAGGCCCGCGTCGCGAAGACGATCGACTATCTCGGCAGTGTGGATCGTGCGCTCATCGACGGCGCCGAAGACCGTGAGGTCACGATGAAGGTGCGCGGCGCCGAGCTGAAGTTCACCGGGCAGCGCTACCTGCTGCAATTCGCGCTGCCGAACTTCTTCTTCCACGTCACTACCGCTTACGACGTGCTGCGGCACAGCGGCGTGCCCCTCAGCAAGCTCGACTATCTCGGTCGGTTCTGATCGTGCGGCAGAGCGCTTCAACGCTGCCGGGTGGGCCAACCGCCGAGGTGGCGGTCGGCGATGCCCGCCAGCGCCGTGATCCAGGGCGCGCTGTCGTTCAGGCAGGGGATGTAGCGGAATTTCTTGCCGCCCGCGCCGAGGAAGGCGTCACGGCCCTCCATCGCGATTTCTTCCAGAGTCTCGAGACAGTCGGCCGGAAAGCCCGGGCACACCACGTCCACCCTGGAGACGCCCGCCGCGCCGAGTTCGCGCAGCGTGGGTTCGGTGTAGGGCTCCAGCCATCTGGCGCGGCCGAAGCGTGACTGGAAGGTGACGCGGTACTGCGCCGGCACGAGCTGCAGCCTGTCCGCAAGCAGCCGCGCGGTCGCGAGGCATTGCGCCTGGTAGGGGTCGCCGAGCCTGATGTTGCGTTCCGGAATGCCGTGGAAGCTCATGACGAGCTGATCGGCGCGTCCGTTCTGCTGCCAATGCCGCGCAACGCTTTGCGCCAGGGCGTCGATGTAGAGCGGATCGTCGTGATAGTCGTTGACGAAGCGAAACTCGGGCACGCGTCGCATTCTGGCGCTCCATCCATTGACGGCGTCGATCACGCTCGCCGTGGTGGTGGCCGAGTATTGCGGATAGGCCTGCAGCACGAGCACACGCGTGACGCCTTCGGCCTTGAGTTCGTCGAGCCGCGAGGCGATGGACGGACTGCCGTAACGCATCGCGTCGCGGACCGTCACGCGGTGGCCTTTCTCGCCGAGCCAGCCGGCCAGCAGGGTGGCCTGCTTCTTCGTCCACACCTTGAGCGGGGAGCCCTCGGGCATCCAGATGCTGGCGTACTTGGCAGCCGACTTGGCGGGCCGCGTGCGCAGGATGACGCCGTGCAGGATGAGCGCCCACAGCGCGCGCGGTATCTCGACCACGCGCGGGTCGCCGAGAAAGTCGGCGAGGTAGGGGCGCACGGCGCTCGCGGTCGGTTCGTCGGGGGATCCCAGGTTGCACCAGAGCACGGCAATGCGCTCCTGGGCGTTGTCGCCGGCAGGCGCTTCAGGTCGAAAAGGCATGCGATATTCTCTGTCATGCCCTCCGTGACCCCCGACTCCATGACCCTCGACGTGAAGCGCATTGCCGCGATTTCACTCGATCTCGACGACACGCTCTGGCCGATCTGGCCGACCATCGAGCGCGCAGAACGCGTTCTTCATGAATGGCTGGTCCGCGAGGCGCCGAAGACGGCCAGCCTGCTGATCACGCCCGGCGTCTTGCGCGAACTGCGCGAAGCCACGGCCAAGGAACGCTCCGATCTTGCGCACGACCTGAGCGCGCTGCGCCGCGAGTCGATCCGTGCCGCCCTTCGCCGCGCGGGTGAAGATCCCAAGCTGGCCGATCCCGCCTTCGACGCCTTCTTCGCCGAGCGGCAGCGCGTGACGCTCTACGACGACGTCCTGCCCGCGCTCCGGTGGCTGAGCGAACGCTACCCGCTGGTCGCGATCTCCAATGGCAATGCCGACCTGAAGCTCACCGGCGTGAGCCGCTGGTTTCGCAGCGGCTTCAATGCGCGCGAATTCGGCAGCGGCAAGCCGCATGCGCCGATCTTCCGCGCGGCCGCGGCGTCGGTCGGGCTGCTGCCCAAGGACGTGCTCCATGTCGGCGACGACGCCGTGCTGGACGTGGTCGGTGCGCTCGATGCGGGCATGCAGGCGGCCTGGCTGGTCCGGGATGAGCGTCCGTGGGAACACGGCGCGCGGCCGCAGTTGATCGTGCCGAACCTGCACGCGCTGTGCATGGCGCTGGAGTCCGCGTAGGCCGCGGATTCGTCAGCGTGAGCTCATGATGGCGCGAGCCACCGCGTCGCTCACGGTCGACTGGATGTTGAAGTTCTTGAGCATTCCCGCCGCGTTGCTGGTCGCATTGATGACGGTGTGATTCACGATGTGCTGGTTGTCCAGCGTGTTCTGGATCACGGTGCCGTAGTTTGCGCCGCCTTGTTGCGCCTGGACGGTGTTGCCCGGTCCGTTCTGCACCAGGTTCAAGCTCGACAGTTGCTTGTCGAGTTGCGCCGCCTGCACCGGGGTCAGGTTGTTGATATGGCCGAAGTCCAGAGTGGTTTGCGTCACGAGATTGCCGTTGATGTAGACGGCCCGCGTGATCCCGAAGCTCACCAGCAGGCCGTTGCCCGGGTCGAAGCCACCGCGCATCTGGTCGAGCGTGCGGCTGCTGACCGCCATCCACACCTCCTCGCGGCGCGGTACGGGATCGGGTTCGCCGGCTTGCACCTGCGAAAGGGCGCTTCCCGCCAGCAGGCCGAGGCAGAGCCCCAGCCCGATTCGCGCGAACGGAAAGTGGCCGGCGTGCATCAGAAGTCTCCCGGCCCCAGCTTCGGCATGGTGATGTCGCTCAGGCTCGAGCGGCCGATTCCACGCCCCAACGGCGCGCGAGGTGTCACGCGCCAATCGGCGGCCACATTGAATTGCGCCTTCTCTATGTGACTGTGGATGACGAAGAGCAGCCCGTTCTTCCAGCTGTCGTCGAATGCCTTGCGCGACATCGCGCGCGTACCCTGCGCGGGATCGCCGACGAGCACGCGCTCGTCCTGCACGCCCTTGACCACGACGAAGTGGTGGTAGCCGTTCGAGTTGATCAGGACGATTGCGGGGATGCGCGCCTCGTTGAGCTTTTCCAGAGGCTGCTCGAAGCCGTCGGCCTGGAAGCCGTGTGCCTGCAGGTAGCGCTTCATGTCGAGCAGCGAGAAGCCTTCCTTGTGGATCTTTTCCTGGTCGCCGTTTTCGTACATCTCCTTGAACACCGCTTCTTCGGTGACCGGGTAGTCATAGTGGTGAGTCAGCAACGTGGCGACGGCTGCCGATCCGCAGCTGAAGTCGTATTTCTGGATCAGTGTGCGCGCCATGCGCGCCTGCTTCAGGCTGGTGATGGGCATGCGCACGTCCACCCCGCCCAAGCCGGGTAGGTAGGCCTGCTGCGCAGGCGCCCCGATGGCCGCAGTCAGCAGTGCGAAGGAAAGCAGCATGCCGCGCATGGTGCTCTCCTCAGTTCATCTGCAGATGAAGGATCACTGCGTTCTGTATCAGTACATTCGCGCCGGAGTTCTGGATCACGACCGGCAGCCCGTTCATGTTGGCGAACGAGCCCGCGCTGATGGTGTTGTCGCCTGTATTGACACGGTTGGCCGAGTTGTTGGCCGTGGTGCCGTTCAGCGTCATTTCGTTGTTGACCTGTTCGCTTCCTCCGCGATAGCTGGCGAGCCTTGATGAGTCGACCGGCACGGCCGCAAAGGCCACGCTTCGATCGCTCCCGGCCGATGCCTCGCTGGTCGCCGGAGCGCCTTGCGCCACAGCCACAGCCGGCAACAGCAGCATCCCCAGGGTCGTGCAAACGGACCCGATGAGGGTGGTGAATTTCATGGCGTCTCCCTTCGGCCTCATGTGAAGGCGAGCCGACAGGCGCCGTGCAGCCTGAGCGGTTCAGGCTGCACGACGTCCATCGGTCTTCGCGATCGATCAGCGTCCCACGGACAGGTTGGCCTGGACGTTCACGCTTTGCTGAACCATTGAGGCGATACCGCTGTTCTGGTTCGCGACCATGATGCCCGCGGCGGTCTGGCCGACGCTCGTCATGGTGTTGGACATGTTGAACGTTCCGGCGTTGACCGTGACCGTGCCGCCTGCGCCGCCGGTGCCGCCGTTGCCAGTGCCACCAGTTCCGCCGTTGCCCGTGTTGGTTCCGCCTGCGCCGCCCGCGCCGCCGGTGCCGCTACCGCCTGCGCCGCCGGCGCCTGCAGTGTTGTTACCGTTGCTGGCGCTGCCATTGGTGGCGCTGCCGTTCGTGCTCGAGCCGCCTGCGCCGCCCGTGCCTGCGCCGCCGGTCTGGGTACCAGTCGCCGTGCTGGTGGCTGCTCCACCGCCGCCGCCCGATCCGCCTGCTCCACCGGCACCCGTCGCGCCACTTGCACCACCGGCGCCTGCCGTGCTGGTCGATGTACCGGCTCCGCCCGCACCGCTCGCGCCGCCCGCGCCTGCCGCGCCGCTTGCACCGCCTGCGCCACCCGCGCCGCCGGCTGCGCCATTGCCGCCCGCGCCGCCCGCTGCGCCGGCCAAGCCGCCCTCACCACCTGAGCCACCGCTGCCGCCATAGCCACCCGAGCCTGCCGAGGTGTTGCCGGAGCTTCCGCCACCGCCGCCACCGCCGCTTCTTCCGCCGAGCGCAGCGGACAGACTGCCGCTGCTTCCGCCGCGGCCGCTGTCGCCGCTCGAGCCGCCGCGCCCGCCGTCGCCGCCGCTGGAAGAGGCGCGTCCGCTGCCGGTCAGGCCAGCTGCGATGCCGCCGAGGCCGTTGCCGCCGTTACCCGCTTCCGAACCTCCATTCGTGGCGCTGCCGTGGTTGATCGCGCCATTGGATGCGCTGCCGCCCACCGCACCGACCGCACCGGTGCCCGTGGCGCCGTTGCCGCCCTGGCCGGAGGCCGTGCCGCCCCTGCCCGTGCCACCGTGGCCACCGTAGCCACCGCCGCCTGCGGCTGAACCGTTATTGGTCGCGTAATTTCCGATGTTGGACACCGTGTTGCCGGAGACATAGCCATCCAGCTTGCTGAGGGCCGTCGCCTTCGCCGTGTTGAATGCGTTGGTGAAAGTGCCGGTGGAACCGTTGTTGATTGCGGCGGAACGCGCGGCGCTGGCCTCTGCAGCACCCGATTCCCTGTTGGTGCTGGTGCTCGTGCTGTTGCGCGTGCTTGTGCTCGTGCGTGTGCTCGTGCTGGTACTCGTGCTTGTCTCGGTATTGGTGTTGCTGCCGGTGACCGTACGCTGTCGTGCAGCCTGGTCCGTGTCATTGGCGAACACCGAGCCGCTGAACCCGAAGGCAAGCGCAATGGCCGAAGCCAGAAGTGTCTTTTTCATGAACCCTCCAAAAAGTTGAACAAGCTTGGTAGTGACGTGCGTCGCCGCAAATCAAGGGCGCCAGTGCAACTTCAGTGCCACCAACTTACCGCTTGTTTCCTGCATAGCGTTCTCCATTGGGATGCCATGCCATGGGCCGCTTTCGAGAGTGCGTGCCCTCGCTTATCTCGAGGGTGGGAGGGGCTGAATCCGGGCCCGCAGTGTCACAGTTGCTTGACGCTGGACCCAGCCTGCATCCATCGCCAGCGAGGAGGACCAAGCAGCGCCTTGACACGCGCGACCGAGCCGGAAGATTCCTGTTCTGTCTCAGTTGAGTGACAGTCGTTTTCGAGGAAGTAAGGCGTTGCACGTAGGCCGAACGGTATAGCGACAAGACCCGGCCTTGCCTCGGATGGCGTGCCTGTTTCGACGTGCCTCGGGACCGAAGTGCCACAGTTCTGAGACACCGGGCATATGTGGACCTTCGACTTACCTTTAATTGCAACTTGTGGCTTGGCACTGTTACAGGAATGAGATTAGTCTGGCGCCCGATCACCTCGCGCGCAGAACCATAAAGAGGGGGCAAAAGATGGAGAGCTTTCGTCCGCACAGGGCGCTCGTGCTGCTTGCTTGTTCATCCATGGCATGGTCAGGTGCCGTCGCGCAAACCCAGGGTCAGGGTACGGCGGCAGCGCGCAACACCGCCAAGCGCATCGAGGCGCTTCAGCAGCAGGTGACCGACCAGGGACGGGAGATCGAGGCACTTCGCAAGCTGGCAAGCGAGCAGGACGCGCGCTTCCGGGAACTGCAGGAGCGCCTGTCCAGCCAGGAAGCCCGAGAACTTCCAGCCCCCGGGAGCAAGCCGCAACCCGCCACACCCGGTGCACCCGGCAGGATCCCGACCGAGACCGCCGAAGCCGCCGACTCGACGACACCGGTGCGTGTGGGCGTGGCGCCTGTCGCCGAGACCCAATCGCCTCCCGTGGCGCAGATCTTCAGCGAGCCGGGGATACTCACGCCGCAGGGCAAGTTCGTCCTGGAGCCTTCGATTCAGTACGGCTATTCGTCCAGCAACCGGGTCGCGCTGGTGGGCTACACGGTGATTCCCGCAATCCTGATCGGCCTCGTCGACGTTCGAGAATTCAAGAACAACACCTTCATCAGCGCGCTGACGGGTCGGTGGGGCGCGACCAATCGCATGGAACTCGAGTTGAAGGTGCCCTACGTCAACCGGTCGGACTCCACGATCAGCCGCGAGATCTTCACGGGCAGCGCGTTCGACAACGTCTTCAATACGCACGGCAAGGGCATCGGCGATGTCGAGGTCGCCCTTCGCTACCAGCTTGCCGACGGGAGGGACAACAACAAGCCCTATGTGGTCGGCGCGCTGCGTTTCAAGGCGCGCAACGGCAAGGATCCCTTCGAGGTCACGACGGACTGCGTGACGCGCTGCATCGGCAACGCGACCGGAACGGGTCTGCCGCTGGAACTCCCGGTTGGATCGGGCTTCTATTCGCTGCAGCCCAGCCTGACGTTCCTGCTGCCGTCGGATCCCGCGGTGTTCTTCGGTGGTCTCAGCTACACCTACACCATGGCTCGCAATGACGTCAGCCGCACGGTGGTGGGTGGCCTGACGGAGTTCCTCGGCGACGTGAAGGCCGGCGACGTCTTCGGCATGAATCTCGGCATGGGCCTGGCCATCAACGAGCGCTCGTCCTTCAGTCTCGGCATGGAGTTGTATTCTGTCGGCCGCACCAAGCAGAACGGCCAGTACGTCATCGGCTCGGTACGCACCCAGCTGGCCTCGCTGCTGCTGGGCTACTCCTACCGCTACAGCGACAAGACCCTTCTGAATGTCAGCGTCGGCGCCGGGTTGACCCGCGACACGCCCGACCTCCAACTGACAGTCAGGGTGCCGTTCACCTTCTAGTGCTTCCTATGCACGGAAATATTCTTTGCGTGACGCTGGGCGGAAACCCGAGCATGGTCGCCGACCAGCTCATCGCGCGCGGATGGGATGTCGCACAGGCTTCGGATCTGGTGGGGGCGGGCCGCGTCCAGGCGCACCGGAATTTCAACGTCAGCGTGCTGGTCGTCGGCAGCGCGCTGACCGTCCCCGAAGCGGCGGTCGAGGCCTGCGTCGCGGCCTCGGGCGGTTCGGAGTGGGTGTGCGTCTGCGAGCCGCAAGCGCTCGAGTCCGCGGATTTTCGCGAACTGATCCTCGGCAGCTTCTTCGACCACCAGCCGCTGCCCTTCGATGTGCACGAACTGGAGCTGATGCTCGACCGGGCCGGCCAGCGCGCCATGCTCCGGCAGCGCCATGATGCATCGCACCGCAATGCGGTGGATGCGCTGGGCATGGTGGGGCAGGGCCCGGCCATCACGCGGTTGCGCCAACAGATTCGCAAGGTCGCGGCCACGGAAGCGCCGGTGCTGATCGGCGGCGAGAGCGGCAGCGGCAAGGAACTGGCTGCCCGGGCGATCCACCAATGCTCCCAGCGCTCGGCCGGGCCCTTCGTCGCTGTCAATTGCGGCGCGATCTCTCCGTCGCTGATCCAGTCCGAACTGTTCGGGCATGAGCGCGGCGCGTTCACTGGTGCGTCGGCGGAGCGGCGAGGCCTGATCGAAGCGGCCAACGGCGGGACGATCTTTCTTGACGAGATCGGCGACCTGCCGGTGGAGTTGCAGACCAACCTCCTGCGCTTCCTGCAGGAAAAGACGATCAGCCGCGTGGGCGCGGTGCGCAGTCTCCATGTCGATGTGCGTGTCGTGGCGGCATCGCACGTGGACCTGGCCGAGGCCGTAGCGGTCGGCCAGTTCCGGGACGACTTGTTCTATCGCTTGAACGTGCTGTCGATCGATGTCGCGCCGTTGCGGCGGCGCATGGAGGACGTCCCCATCCTGGCCGAATACTTCTTCCAGCGCTGCGTGGCCAAGAGCAGGGCCCGCGTCAGGGGCTTCAGCCGGCAGGCCGTCGCGGCCATGCTCGCGCACGCGTGGCCGGGCAATGTACGCGAGCTGTTCAATCGCGTGCAGCGCGCGGTCGTCATGACCGACCGGCGCCTCATCGGCCCGACCGACCTCGGACTCACGATGGTGGACAACCCTGTCGGCATGGGACTCGATGTCGCCCGCACGCTGGCAGAGCGCGACGTCATCTACCTCACGCTGACGCGGGTCGGGCGCAACATCACGCACGCTGCGCGCGAACTCGGCGTCTCGCGCATGACCTTGTACCGGCTGATGGACAAGCACAGCATCGCGCTGGATTCGGAATCGCGGCCGCACCCGGCTGCGCAATGGCCGCCCTCGGAGCCGCAGATTCGTCCGGCGCCTTCGGGCGTCGCGAATCCGCTGGATGCGATCCTGAAATCCTCTGGCAACGGCTTCCGTGCCGACTGGACCGGCGCCGGCAAGCCAGCGGGGCGGGCCTAGAGCGTTGCGGCAGCGGCGATGGCGCTGCGCACCGCCCCTTCGAGCGTGCCGGGATAGTCGCCCTCGACGTAGTCACCGCAGGCCATGAGGTCGGACGCGATCCGCATCGGCGGGCGGACCAGGCCGGGGATGCAGGCGAAGGTGGCGCGCCGTTCGACCACGGTCAGCACCGGCAGCAGCTGCTCAAGTGCGAGTTGCTCACGGGCTTGCGTCAGCACTTGCCGCTGCAGCGTCTCGCGATCGCCGGTGCTCGCGCTGATCACGAAGGCCAGAAGGCCCTTCGGTCCCCCGAGCTGGCCGCGGTCGAAGACGAACTGGGCAGGCGACTCGGAGCCGCTGCGCAGCGCCACGAAGGGCGCCTGCAAGGCCACGTCGCCGTGGAGGTAGACCGTGGCAATGGATTCGTGGGGCAGGGCGTCGGCCACGGCGGACCAGGACGATGCGAGGTCGGCGGTCAGCCGCGCGGCTTCCCACGGCGAGCAAGCCAGCACCACGCGATCGAAGGGCTCCTCATCGACACGCCAGCCGTCGCCTGCGCGCGAGAGGGCTCGCACGCGCTGGCCGGCCACCGTCCGGACGCCTCGCTCTCTCAGCCATCGGTCGGCCGCCTCGGGGAACAGCGCACCGAGGTTCACCCGCGGCAGGAGCAGTTGCGATCCACCGGGCGTGTAGAACAGGGCCTCCGCCAGTACGCGAAGGAATACCTTCCCGCTGGCTTGGTCGGCGGGCGTATTGAGCGCCGACACGCACAGCGGGTCGGTGAGTTCCGCGCGCACGCGGGGCGTGAGCGTGGCGCACAGGCTGGCGACCGTCTGGTAATCCGGACACGTGAAGCCTTGCTTTTGCCATCGGGTGGAGGTCGTCAGCAAGGAAAGCTTGTCCCGCCATGTCCAACCGCGCGCGCCGAGCACGCCGGCCAGGACGTCGAGCGGTGCGATGCGCCGGGTTGCGCGGTCGAGCCACTGTGGAATCCGCGGCAGCGACAGGCCGCCGCCGTCGGGAAAGCGAAGGATGAGAGGGACGCGTTGCAGCTCGCGCTCTGCGTCGACGCCGACTCGCGCCATCAGTTCGAGCGTGCGGGTGTACGCGCCGATGAGGATGTGCTGGCCGTTGTCCAGCGTCACGTCCTGGCCGTCCGGCAGCGTGGCGGTCAGCGCGCGCGCACGGCCACCCCAGTTGCGGGCGGCTTCGAACACCGTGACCGCATGGCCTGCCCGCCTGGCCTCGACGGCGCAGGCCATGCCGGCCCATCCGCCGCCGATGATCGCGACGCTGCTCAAATCAGAGCTTCCCCAGAGCCTGTACCCGCCATGCCAGCCACAGCTTGCGCACGGGTGTCAGGCTCACGCGCTGGTGCAGCACCTGGAAGTCGTCGCGCTCGATCTCGCGCAGCAGCGTGCGGTAGATGCTGGCCATCATCAGCCCGGGTTTCTGCATGCGGCGGTCGGCGGGCGGGAGCAGGGCGAGCGCTTCGTCGTAGGCCGTGTGCGCACGTGCCGCCTGGAACTTCATCAGTGTGACGAAACGCTCCGAGTGCACGCGATTCAGGATCTCGTGCGCCTTGACGTCGAACTGCTGCAACTCGCTGACGGGAAGGTAGATGCGTCCGCGCAGCGCGTCCTCGCCGACGTCACGGATGATGTTGGTCAATTGCAGCGCGAGGCCCAGCTTGTGCGCGTACTCGGTGGTCCGCGGATCGCTCTGGCCGAAGATGCGTGCCGCGCCTTCGCCCACCACGCCGGCCACCAGGTGGCAGTAACGTCGCAGGGCGAGGAAGTCGAGGTAGCGGGTCTGGTCCAGGTCCATCTGGCAGCCCTCGATCACTTCGTGCAACTGGCGCTCCTCGATGCCGTAGGTGGCGGCATGCGGCATCAGCGCCTGCATCACCGGATGGTGAGGCTGGCCAGCATAGGACTGGGCGACCTCGGTTCGCCACCACGCGAGCTTGGTGGCCGCGACGCCCGGATCGGTGACCTCGTCGACCACGTCGTCGATCTCGCGGCAGAACGCATAGAACGCGGTGATGGCGGCGCGGCGCGGCTTTGGGAGAAACAGGAATGCGTAATAGAAACTGCTGCCCGATGCAGCGGCCTTGTCCTGGACGTACTGCTCGGGGGTCATCGTGCGGGCCTCTTCATGCGGACAATTGTCTCCGCATACGCAGGGCCCGCCACGCGAGCAGCGGCGCGTCGGCGCCGCCGATGGTCGGTCGGGCCGAGAAGGTGTCGCAACCGAGCGCTTCGATCTTGTCGAGGATGCGGTTGCCGCCCTGGACCACGAAGCGCAGCTCCCATCCGGCGCGTCCCGGAAGCCGATGCACGAGCGGCGCGCCTTCGCGCATCAGTGCGCGCGCCCACGCGACCTCGCTGGCGACGAGTTCGATGGCCTTCGGCGTCGGGGCTGCAGGTCCCAGTGGCCTGAAGGCGTGGAAGTCGCCGGCGCCCAGTCCATGTGACCGGCTGTCCTCGTGCGGCAGATAGAAACGCCCTCGAGGCAGATCGACGCTCAGGTCCTGCCAGAAATTGATGAGTTGCAAGGCGCTGCAGATGGCGTCGCTCCGTGCAAGCGAGGGCGCATCGTCGACACCATACAGATGCAGCAAGAGCCGGCCGATCGGGTTGGCCGAGCGGCGGCAGTAGTCCAGCAACTCGGTGCGGTCGGCGTAGCCTGCGCTGTCGCGCGTCTTCTCGATGTCCTGCATGAACGCGGAGAGGAGGTCGGCGAGCAGGTTTTCCGGCAATGCGAAGCCGCGAATGGCATGCGCGAGGGGGCCGAAGACTTCAGGCCAGCGATCCGACGTCGCTGCGCCTCGCGCCGCAGAGGCAAGGTCCGCGCGAAAGGCGCGCAGCGCCCCGAGCCGCTGGGCCGGGTTGGCATCGCCTTCGTCGGCAATGTCGTCGGCCGTGCGCGCGAAGGCATAGATCGCGGCGATGGGCGGGCGCAGCCGGGGCGGGCATAGCCAGGAGGCCACGGGGAAATTTTCGTAGTGGGTCGGCGCGGCCGCGCGGACGGGAGTGGAGGTGGATGGCACGCGGCGGATTGTGCTGCACGGGTACGACGCGGCCGGCGCGGCGAGGATTCCGCCGCAGTGCTACTGATTTCGTTGACAGCGATTGGCGTTTACCCTAGATTACTAACCGGCGGGTCATTAATGGCCCTTTCGCTTTTCAAGGGTGCTTCATGACCGCGTCGTCCCTCTCCTCGTTGCCCGGCCGCGCCTGGCTGCTGCTTGCCATCCTTGCACTTGCCGGCTGCTCGCGCCCGCCCGCTGCGGAGGAGCCATTGCGGGCCGTCAAGGTAGTCTCGGTGGGGGCGACTGCTTATGAAACCGAACCCGAGTTCTCGGCCGAAGTGCGGGCACGGGTCGAGTCGCGGCTCGGGTTCCGGGTGGCCGGCAAGATCACGCGTCGCCAGGCCGAACTCGGCCAGCACGTGCAGGCCGGGCAGGTGCTGGCCCAGCTCGATCCGCAGGACTACAAGCTGGCGGCCGAGGGCGCCCGCGCGCAGCACGCGGCCGCACTGACCAATCGCGATCTCGCGGCGGCGGACCTCAAGCGTTACCGCGAACTCCGCGAGCAGAATTTCATCAGCGGCGCCGACCTGGAGCGCCGGGAGACCACCTACAAGGCCGCACAGGCTCAACTGGAACAGGCGCAGGCGCAACTGGCGTCCCAGGGCAACCAGGCCAACTACACGACGCTCGTGGCCGACGTGCCGGGCATCATCACCGCGATCGAGGCCGAGCCGGGGCAGGTGGTGGCGGCCGGAACGCCGGTCGTGCGCATCGCCCAGGACGGCGCGCGCGACGTCGTCTTCGCGGTGCCCGAAGACCGGGCGGCGCTGGTCAAGCCGGGTTCCGCTGTTGCGGTGCGCGGCTGGGCCGGCGGAGCGGAACTCGAGGGCAAGGTGCGCGAGGTGGCGGCCAGCGCCGACGCGGTCACGCGCACGTACACCGTCAAGGTGACGATCGACGCCGCGACGGCACCTGCGCTCGGGGCGACGGTGTATGCGCGTCCGAAAGCCTTGTCGCGCAACGGTGCGGTGGTGCTGAAGTTGCCGACCAGCGCATTGCGCCAGGAAGGCCAGGGAACCGCCGTCTGGGTCCTCGACAAGGACACAATGACGGTCCGCTCGCAGCCGGTGCAGGTCGCCACGGCCGATGGCAACGAAGCCGTGATCGGCAGTGGCGTCTCCCCGGGCATGCTGGTGGTTGCGGCGGGGGTGCACGTCCTGTCGCCGGGGCAGAAGGTCACCATCTACCAGGAAAAAGGGAAGGGCGCGACGCCCGGCACTCCCGGGCAGGCGATCGCGCCGGCGCAAGCCCCCGTCGCTCCCGTCGCCACGCGCTGAGGACGCCGTCATGACGTCCCAGACCGACGCGTCCGGCAAGGCCGGCTTCAACCTTTCGAAATGGGCGCTCGAGCACGCGGCGCTCACGCGCTACCTGATGCTCGTGCTGATGTTGCTGGGCTTCGCGTCCTATTTCCAGCTGGGCCAGGACGAAGACCCTCCCTTCACCTTCCGCGCGATGGTGGTTCGCACCTACTGGCCGGGCGCTACCGCGCAGCAGGTGGCCGAGCAGGTGACCGACAAGCTCGAACGCACGCTTCAGGAAGCACCCTACGCCGACAAGATCCGCAGCTACTCGAAGCCGGGCGAGTCGCAGATCATTTTCCAGATCAAGGATTCGTCGAAGGCCAGCGAGGTCGCGAACGTCTGGTACACGGTGCGCAAGAAGATCAGCGACATGCGGGGCACGCTGCCGGCCGGCATCCAGGGCCCGTTCTTCAACGATGACTTCGGCGACGTCTACGGCGTTATCTATGCGCTGGAAAGCGACGGATTCAGCTATGCCGAACTCAAGACCTTTGCGGACGACGTGCGCCAGCGCCTGCTGCGCGTGAAGGACGTGGCAAAGGTCGAGCAGTTCGGCGTGCAGGACGAGAAGGTCTTCATCGAGGTTTCGCAGAAGCGGCTCGCGCAGCTCGGTCTGGACTTCAATACCGTGCTGGCCCAGCTCGGGTCGCAGAACGCGATCGAAAGCGCTGGAACCATCCAGTCGCCGCAGGACGTCGTGCAGGTGCGCGTCGGGGGCCAGTTCACGAGCGTGGAGCAACTGCGCGCGATGCCGATCCGCGGCAGTTCGGGCAGCCAGATGCGCCTGGGCGACATCGCCGAGATTCACCGAGCCTACGTCGATCCGCCGGCCGTCAAGGTGCACCACCAGGGCAAGGAAGTGATTGCGCTCGGTGTCTCGATGGCCAAGGGCGGCGACATCATCGAGCTGGGCAAGGCGCTGCGCAGCGCCACGGCCGAGATCGACCATCGGCTGCCGGTCGGCGTCAAGCTCGTGCAGGTGCAGGACCAGCCAGTGGCCGTCTCGAGATCGGTCAATGAATTCGTCAGCGTCCTGATCGAGGCCGTGGCGATCGTGCTTGCCGTGAGCTTCATCGCGCTGGGTCTGCACAAGGGCGGGCGCTTCGGCTGGTACGTCGACATCCGGCCGGGCCTGGTGGTGGCGATCACCATCCCGCTGGTGCTGGCCGTGACCTTCCTCGCGATGAACTACTTCGGCATCGGCCTGCACAAGATATCGCTCGGTTCCCTGATCATCGCGCTCGGACTGCTGGTCGACGACGCGATCATCGCGGTCGAGATGATGGTGCGAAAGATGGAGGAGGGCTACGACAAGGTCCGCGCCGCCACCTTCGCGTACGACGTCACAGCCAAGCCGATGCTCACGGGCACGCTGATCACGGCGGCGGGCTTCCTGCCGATCGGCATCGCCAAGTCCGTCACAGGCGAATACACCTTCGCCATCTTCGCGGTCACCGTGATCGCGCTGGTGCTGAGCTGGTTCGTGTCGGTTTACTTCGTCCCCTACCTCGGCACGCTGCTGCTCAAGGTGAAGCCGCACGATCCGGATGCGCCGCCGCACGAACTCTTCGACACGCCGTTCTACAACACCTTCCGCCGCACGGTGAACTGGTGCGTCGAGCATCGGTGGTTGACCATCGGCGCCACGCTGCTGGTCTTTGCGTTGGGCATCTTCGGTATGGGGAAGGTCCAGCAGCAGTTCTTCCCGGATTCGAGCCGGCCGGAAATCCTGGTCGAGTTGTGGTTTCCGGAAGGCACGTCCTTTGCCGCGAACGAGGAAGTGGCGAAGCGGGTCGAGCAGCGGCTGCAGAAGGAAGACGGCGTCAGCACCGTCACGAGCTGGATCGGCTCGGGCGTTCCGCGCTTCTACCTGCCGCTCGACCAGGTGTTTCCGCAGACCAACGTCTCGCAGATGATCGTGCTGACGAAGGACCTGAAGTACCGCGAATCGCTGCGCATCAAGCTGCCCGCCGTGCTGGCGCAGGAATTCCCCGAGGCGCGCGGGCGCGTCAAGTTGCTGCCCAACGGCCCGCCGGTGCCGTACCCGGTCCAGTTCCGCGTGATCGGCACGGACCCCGCGCAGCTGCGCGCGCACGCGGACCAGGTCAAGGCCGTGATGCGCGAGAACGCGAACATGCGCGGCGTCAATGACAACTGGAACGAATCGGTCAAGGTGATCCGGCTCGAAGTCGACCAGGACAAGGCGCGTGCGCTCGGCGTCACCAGCCAGGCGATCGCGCAGGCCTCACGGACCATGTTCAGCGGCACGACGGTCGGGCAGTACCGCGAGAACGATCTGCTCATCGACATCACGCTGCGCCAGTCCCCGGACGAGCGCGAGGCGATCTCGGACATCGGCAACGCCTACCTGCCCACGAGCTCGGGCCGCTCGATTCCCCTGACGCAGATCGCCAAGCCGGTCTTCACCTGGGAACCGGGCGTCATGTGGCGCGAGAACCGCGACTATGCAATCACGGTGCAGGGCGACATCGTGGAAGGCCTGCAGGGCGCGACCGTCACCAACCAACTGCTGCCGAAACTGCGCGAACTGGAGGCTCGATGGCACGCGGCCGGCGACGGCGCCTACCGCATCGAGGTGGCGGGTGCTGTGGAGGAAAGCAGCAAGGGCTCGGCCTCCATCGTGGCCGGCGTGCCGATCATGCTGTTCCTGGTGTTCACCCTGCTGATGCTGCAACTGCACAGCTTCAGCCGTTCGCTGCTGGTGTTCATCACGGGGCCGCTGGGCATCGTCGGTGTCGCGGGCGCCTTGCTGGCGCTGAACCGGCCGTTCGGCTTCGTGGCGTTGCTGGGCGTGATCGCGTTGATGGGGATGATCCAGCGCAACGCAGTGATCCTGATCGACCAGATCGAGAGCGACCGCGCTTCCGGCGTCCCGGCCTGGGAGGCCATCGTCGAATCGGCGGTGCGGCGTCTGCGGCCGATCGTGCTGACCGCGGCGGCGGCCGTGCTGGCCATGATTCCGTTGTCGCGCAGCGTTTTCTGGGGGCCGATGGCCGTGGCCATCATGGGCGGGCTCATCGTGGCGACGGTGCTCACGCTGCTGGCGCTGCCGGCCATGTATGCGGCATGGTTCCGCGTGAAGCGGGATGAGAGAAACCCGGCGGTGGAGGCCGAAGAGGCTCTCGTTCGCGCTTAAAATACGCGGTTGACCGATTTCAAGCGGGGGGCTTCCGGGTCGTCCGCTCCTGGTAGACGAAGGCGGCCTCTGGGCCGCTTTCGTTTATTCATCACCTGAAGACACTGGAACCGCGCGGGTGGCGAAATTGGTAGACGCACCAGGTTTAGGTCCTGACGCCAGCAATGGCGTGCCGGTTCGAGTCCGGCCCCGCGCACCAGCACAAGACAAGACCCCTCACAAGGAAGACTGAAATGACCGTGAACGTTGAAACCCTCGAGAAGCTCGAACGCAAGATCACGCTGACCTTGCCCGTCGGCACCATCCAGTCCGAGGTCGATTCGCGCCTCAAGAAGCTGGCCCGCACCGTCAAGATGGACGGCTTCCGTCCCGGCAAGGTGCCGATGAACGTCGTGGCCCAGCGCTACGGCTACTCGGTCCACTACGAAGTCATGAACGACAAGGTCGGCGAGGCTTTCTCGCAGGCGGCCAACGAAGCCAAACTGCGCGTGGCCGGCCAGCCGCGCATCACCGAAAAGGAAGATGCGCCCGAGGGCGAACTCGCTTTCGACGCGGTTTTCGAAGTCTTCCCGGACGTCAAGATCAACGACCTGTCCGGCGCCGAAGTCGAAAAGCTCAGCGCTGAAGTGGGCGACGACGCGATCGACAAGACGCTCGACATCCTGCGCAAGCAACGCCGTACCTTTGCACAGCGCGCGCAGGACGCCGTGGTACAGGACGGTGACCGCGTCACTGTCGACTTCGAAGGCAAGATCGACGGCGAAACCTTCCAGGGCGGCAAGGCCGAGGACTTCCAGTTCATCGTTGGCGAAGGCCAGATGCTCAAGGAATTCGAAGATGCCGTGCGCGGCCTGAAGGCCGGCGACAGCCGCACCTTCCCGCTGTCGTTTCCGGCCGACTATCACGGCAAGGACGTGGCCGGAAAGCAAGCCGACTTCATGGTCACCGTGAAGAAGATCGAAGCCTCCCACCTGCCCGAAGTCAACGAACAGCTCGCCAAGTCGCTCGGCATCGCCGACGCCACGGTCGAAGGCCTGCGCGCCGACATCAAGAAGAACCTGGAGCGCGAAGTCAAGTTCCGCCTGCTGGCCCGCAACAAGAACGCGGTGATGGACTCGCTGATTTCCAACGCCGAGCTGGACCTGCCCAAGTCGAGCGTGCAGGCCGAAGTCGACCGCATGATCGAAGGCGCCCGCGCCGAGCTCAAGCAGCGCGGCATCAAGGACGCCGACAAGGCCCCGATCCCCGATGACGTGTTCCGTCCGCAAGCCGAGCGCCGCGTGCGCCTCGGCCTGGTCGTGGCCGAACTGGTGCGTGCGAACAACCTGCAAGCCAAGCCCGAGCAGATCAAGGCCCACATCGACGAACTCGCCGCCAGCTACGAGAAGCCGGCCGACGTGGTTCGCTGGTATTTCGGCGACAACCGCCGCCTCGCGGAAGTCGAAGCCGTCGTGATCGAGAACAACGTGACGGACTTCGTGCTCGGCAAGGCCAAGGTCAACGCCAAGTCGGTTTCCTTCGACGAACTGATGGCCCAGCAGGGCTGATCGGGCGGAGCACCGCGGTCCAACCATGGGGCTTGTGCTTTGCGGCACGAGCCCCATTTCGTCTGGGTACAGTACAAACCCCTCTGGAGAGCAAAAATGAGCGCACAGGAAATTACGGGCCTCGGCATGGTTCCGATGGTCATCGAGCAGTCGGGCCGTGGCGAACGGTCCTACGACATCTATTCGCGCCTTCTCAAGGAACGGGTGATCTTCCTGGTCGGCGAAGTCAACGACCAGACCGCCAATCTCGTGGTGGCGCAGCTCCTGTTCCTCGAGAGCGAGAACCCGGACAAGGACATTTCGTTCTACATCAATTCCCCGGGCGGCAGCGTGAGCGCCGGCATGGCGATCTACGACACCATGCAATTCATCAAGCCCGACGTGTCGACGCTGTGCATCGGCTTCGCTGCCAGCATGGGCGCCTTCCTGCTGGCTGCAGGCGAGAAGGGCAAGCGTTTCTCGCTCCCGAACTCCAAGATCATGATCCACCAGGTGCTGGGTGGCGCTCGCGGCCAGGCCACGGACATCGAGATCCACGCCCGCGACATCCTGAAGACGCGTGAGCAGATGAATCGCATCCTGGCGGAGCGCACCGGCCAGTCTTTCGACAAGATTGCCCGCGATACCGAACGGGACTATTTCCTGACGGCGGACGAGTCCAAGGAGTATGGTCTGATCGACCAGGTGATCGCGAAGCGCAGTTAACGCACCCCGGCGCTGAGGCGCCCAAGCAACAACGGCGTTTTCCCACACGGGGAACGCCGTTTTTGTTTCGCTATCATTGTTAAACCCCAGTTACGAGGCAATTGTCCATGGCCGAGAAAAAAGGCTCCTCCAGCGAAAAAACGCTTTACTGCTCGTTCTGCGGGAAGAGTCAGCACGAGGTCAAGAAGCTGATCGCAGGACCTTCGGTCTTCATCTGCGACGAATGCATCGATCTGTGCAACGAGATCATTCGCGACGAACTCCCCACGGGCGACGAATCGCGCGAGGCGCGCAGCGACCTGCCGACGCCGCTGGAGATCAAGGCCAACCTCGACAACTACGTGATCGGCCAGGAACCCGCCAAGCGGATGCTGTCGGTTGCGGTCTACAACCACTACAAGCGCCTGCGCCACAAGGAAAAGGCCAAGGGCGACGACGTCGAACTCAGCAAGAGCAATATCCTGCTGATCGGCCCGACCGGCTCGGGCAAGACGCTGCTGGCCCAGACGCTCGCCCGCATGCTCGACGTGCCTTTCGTGATGGCCGACGCCACGACGTTGACGGAAGCCGGCTACGTCGGCGAGGACGTCGAGAACATCATCCAGAAGCTGCTGCAAAGCTGCAACTACGAGGTCGAGCGCGCCCAGCGCGGCATCGTCTACATCGACGAAATCGACAAGATCTCGCGCAAATCGGACAACCCGTCGATCACCCGCGACGTGTCGGGCGAGGGCGTGCAGCAGGCCCTGCTGAAGCTGATCGAAGGCACGATGGCCAGCGTGCCGCCGCAAGGCGGACGCAAGCATCCCAACCAGGATTTCCTGCAGATCGACACGACGAACATCCTTTTCATCTGCGGCGGTGCGTTCGCCGGCCTCGAAAAGGTCATCGAAAACCGCACCGAAGCCTCGGGCATCGGCTTCGGCGCATCCGTCAAGAGCAAGAAGCAGCGCAGCATCACCGAGGTGTTCCGCGAGGTCGAGCCCGAGGACCTGATCAAGTTCGGCCTGATTCCCGAGCTGGTCGGCCGGATGCCCGTCGTGGCCTCGCTCGCCGAACTGAGCGAAGACGCGCTGGTGCAAATCCTGACCGAGCCGAAGAACGCGGTGGTCAAGCAGTTCACCAAGCTCCTCCAGATGGAAGGCGTGGACCTCGAAATCCGCCCCGCCGCGCTGAAGGCGATCGCGCGCAAGGCGCTGGCCCGCAAGACGGGTGCGCGTGGCCTGCGTTCGATCCTGGAACAGTCGCTGATCGACACGATGTTCGAACTGCCGAACGCGACCAATGTCGACAAGGTCGTGGTCGAGGAATCCACGATCGACGAGAACAAGCCGCCCTTGCTCGTCTATCGCGAAGCGGCCAAGAAGGCCTGAATGCTCAAGCAGCCGGTCGCTCCCCGCCAGGCGTCCGGCGTCGTCTTCGACGAAGACTGTGCCCGCTCACTTGAAAAGTGCGCGCGGCCGACCATCTTTCCATGATCAAGTAAAGGATTCCCATGTCCGGTCATACCCCCCTGCCTGCTACCGAACTCGACCTGCCGCTGCTCCCGCTGCGCGACGTGGTCGTGTTTCCTCACATGGTCATCCCGCTGTTCGTGGGACGCCCCAAGAGCATCAAGGCGCTCGAACTCGCCATGGAAGCCGAACGCCGCATCATGCTGGTGGCCCAGAAGGCCGCTGCCAAGGATGAGCCCTCGGTCGAGGACATGTTCGAGGTCGGCTGCATCTCGACCATCCTCCAGATGCTGAAGCTGCCCGACGGCACCGTCAAAGTCCTGGTCGAAGGCCAGCAGCGCGCAAGAGTCAACCGCATCGACGACGGCGAAACGCATTTCTCCGCAAACGTGACCCCGGTCGAGGCGCCCGAAGTCGCCGCGCAGAAGGGCACGGAAGTCGAGGCGCTGCGACGCGCGGTGATGCAGCAGTTCGACCAGTACGTGAAGCTCAACAAGAAGATCCCACCGGAGATCCTCACCTCGATATCGAGCATCGACGATCCAGGCCGTCTGGCCGACACCATTGCAGCCCACCTCCCGCTGAAGCTCGACAACAAGCAGGCGGTGCTCGACCTGGACGACATCAAGGCGCGTCTCGAGAACCTTTTCGGGCAACTGGAACGCGAGGTCGACATTCTCAACGTCGACAAGAAGATCCGCGGCCGCGTGAAGCGCCAGATGGAAAAGAACCAGCGGGACTTCTACTTGAACGAACAGGTCAAGGCCATCCAGAAGGAACTGGGCGAAGGCGAAGAGGGCGCGGACATCGAGGAGATCGAGAAGAAGATCAAGCTCGCCAAGATGCCCAAGGAAGCGCTCAAGAAGGCCGAGGGCGAACTCAAGAAGCTCAAGCTGATGTCACCGATGTCGGCCGAGGCGACCGTCGTGCGCAACTACATCGACGTGCTGATCGGCCTGCCGTGGAGCAAGAAGACCAAGATCAAGCACGACCTCGCCCATGCCGAGGAAGTGCTCAACGAGGACCACTACGGCCTGGAGAAGGTCAAGGACCGCATCCTGGAATATCTCGCGGTGCAGCAACGTGTCGACAAGGTGAAGGCGCCGATCCTTTGCCTGGTCGGCCCGCCGGGGGTCGGCAAGACCTCGCTCGGTCAGTCGATCGCCAAGGCGACCGGCCGCAAGTACACGCGCATGGCCCTGGGCGGCATGCGTGACGAGGCCGAGATCCGCGGCCACCGCCGTACCTACATCGGCGCGCTGCCGGGCAAGGTGCTGCAGAGCCTGAACAAGGTCGGCACCCGCAATCCGCTGTTCCTGCTGGACGAGATCGACAAGCTCGGCACCGATTTCCGCGGCGATCCGTCGAGCGCGCTGCTCGAAGTTCTGGACCCCGAGCAAAACCACACCTTCGGCGACCACTACGTCGAGGTCGACTTCGACCTGAGCGACGTCATGTTCGTCGCGACGTCGAACTCGATGAACATCCCGCCGGCCCTGCTGGACCGGATGGAAGTCATTCGCCTCGCGGGCTACACCGAAGACGAGAAGACGCACATCGCGCTGAAGTACCTGCTGCCCAAGCAGATGAAGAACAACGGCGTGAAGGAGGAGGAACTCCTCATCGCCGAGGAAGCGGTGCGCGACATCGTGCGCTACTACACGCGTGAAGCGGGCGTGCGTTCGCTCGAGCGCGAGCTGTCGAAGATCTGCCGCAAGGTGGTCAAGGGGCTGCTGCTCAAGAAGATGGAACCGCAGGTGGTCGTCAATGGCGAGAACCTCAATGACTTCCTCGGCGTGCGCAAGTACACCTTCGGCCTCGCGGAGAAGCAGAACCAGGTGGGTCAGGTGGTGGGCCTCGCATGGACGGAAGTCGGCGGCGACCTCCTCACGATCGAGGCCGTGACCATGCCCGGCAAGGGCGTGATCAGCCGCACGGGTTCGCTTGGCGACGTGATGAAGGAATCGGTCGAGGCCGCGCGCACCGTGGTGCGCAGCCGCGCCCGCCGCCTGGGCATCAAGGACGAAGTATTCGAGAAGCGTGATATCCATATCCACGTGCCGGACGGCGCAACGCCGAAGGACGGCCCCAGCGCTGGCGCGGCGATGACGACGGCCTTCGTGTCGGCGCTCACCGGCATCCCGGTTCGCGCCGACGTGGCGATGACCGGGGAGATCACCCTCCGTGGCGAAGTCACGGCCATCGGCGGCCTGAAGGAAAAGCTACTGGCAGCCCTGCGTGGTGGCATCAAGACCGTGCTGATCCCCGAAGAAAACGCGAAGGACCTGCAGGACATCCCCGAGAACGTGAAGAACGGCCTCGAGATCGTGCCGGTGAAGTGGATCGACAAGGTGCTCGAGATCGCGCTGGAGAAGATGCCGACTCCACTGTCCGACGAAGAGGTTGCGGCTTCGGCCGCCGCCGTAGCGGAGCTGGCCAAGCAGCGCGCGGCAACGCCGGTGGAAGGCTCGGTCAAACATTGAATGCGGCAGTTGCGGGACCTCGAAAAAGTGGTATATAATTCGAGGCTCGAAACGCGGGAATAGCTCAGTTGGTAGAGCGCAACCTTGCCAAGGTTGAGGTCGAGAGTTCGAGACTCTTTTCCCGCTCCAGTTTTGAAAAAGGGAAGCCCAGGCTTCCCTTTTTTTCGCGGTATTCGTAGGACTTCGAAAGTCTCGAGAAAAGAACGTGGCGCGATAGCAAAGCGGTTATGCAACGGATTGCAAATCCGTCTAGCCCGGTTCGACTCCGGGTCGCGCCTCCACCTCTTCGGTACTGAAAACGCAGCCCCGCCAACCAACGTTGTCGGGGCTGTTTTTGTTTGGGGTATCGTCAACGTCCGACTGGACGGCCCGGATGGTGAAATTGGTAGACACATCGGACTTAAAATCCGCCGCTTCCTGCATAAGGGGCGTACCGGTTCGACCCCGGTTCCGGGCACCACCACACTACAAGGGAGCAAGACATGCCTCGCTATAACGCTCCGTTCGAAATCCATGTGCACGGCGATGTGCCGTTGCGCTCCGATGTGAACTTCGAGCAGATCCAGGAAGCGCTCAAGCCGCTCTGGAAATACGCCGGCGCGCGTTCGCTGGCCGATGGCGCGACCAGCGTCTATGAAGAGGAGCCGGGTATCCGCTTCGAGCAGAAGGACCACATGCTCCAGATCTGCTGGACGGTCGCTGGCGACGAGGATTTCCGCCAGGCGCTCGATGAGATGTGCATGGCGCTCAACGAGTTGGCGGAGCAGGGCGCGGCGCTCGAAGTCACCTTCTACGACACCGATTTCGACGAGGAAGAGGGCGATCCCGACGAGGAATCGCGCGACGACTTCCTGATGCTCTTCGTCGGGCCCAACCCCGCCGCGATCATGCAGGTGCAGCGCGACCTGCTGGTCGAGGACGTGGTGAACCTGATGGAACGCCACTTCGACGGCGCCGAACTCGGCGGTGTGGTCGCCGAGATCGACAAACTGTTCGGCGATCGCTTCGATGCGCTGGTGAACTCGCTCGAAATCGGCAAGCGCCCGCGTGGTGGCACCGGCGGTCCGGGCAGCGGCGGCCACGGCGGCGGACGCCGCCCGCGCCACCTGCACTAGGGCCATTGCGCCACGGGGCGGTCAAGCCGCTCCGCTATGCTCGGCGACGTTTTTCAAGGAGACGTTGCTTGGCCCTGTTCCCCCAGTCTGCCCTCCAGCCCGGCGTGCGCAAGCGCGAGGTCTTTGGCTGGGCCATGTACGACTTCGCCAATTCGGGCTACACCACGGTCGTGATCACTGCGGTGTTCGCCGCGTACTTTGTCGGCGGGATCGCGAAGGGCGCGCCCTGGGGCGCTTTCGCATGGACGATGGCCCTGAGCATCTCGTACGCGATCGTGATGCTCACGATGCCCGCCATCGGCGCCTGGGCCGACCTCCATGCCGCCAAGAAGCGTGTGCTCATGATCGTCACCGCGGGCTGCGTCGCCGGCACTGCAGCGCTCGCCCTCACGCCGCGCCTGGGCGGAACCTACGCCGTGGCGCTGGCAATGGGGCTGGTGATCATTTCCAACACCTTCTATTCCTATGGCGAGTCGCTCACCGGAGCCTTCCTGCCCGAATTGGCGACGGCCGAAGGCATGGGCAAGGTCAGCGGATGGGGCTGGGCCTTCGGTTACATCGGGGGGATGCTTGCGCTGGGCCTGTGCCTGGCCTATGTCCTCTCGGCGCAGGCCAAGGGACTGCCAGCCGCGCATTTCGTGCCCGTCACGATGCTCATCACGGCCGCCATTTACGGCGCGGCAGCCTGCGTCACCTTTGCGTTGCTGCCCGAGCGCGCCGTGCCACAGAAGCGTGGTGAAGAGCAAAGCGCATGGCTGCAATTGAGCAGCACCTTTCGCGAGGCGCGTGCCTATGGTGACTTCATGTGGCTGCTGGCCTGCACCGTCTGCTACCAGGGCGGGGTGGCGGTCGCGATCACGCTGGCGGCCATCTACGCCGAGCAGGTGATCGGCTTCGTCCCGAGTGAAACCATGGTGCTGATCTTCGTGCTGAACATCGCGGCGGCGCTCGGGGCCTTCGTGTTCGGCTATTGGCAGGATCGGCTCGGCCACAAGCGCTCGCTCGCCGGCACCCTGGTGGCCTGGATCGCCGTGTGCGTGATCGCTGCCTCGGTCACGACGAAGGGTGGCTTCTGGTGGGCTGCCTCGATCGCCGGACTGGCGATGGGATCGAGCCAGTCGGCGGGGCGGGCGATGACGGGCGTTCTGGCGCCGCCGCGCCAACTCGCCGAATTCTTCGGGCTCTGGACCTTCGCGACCCGGCTGGCCAGCATCATCGGTCCGCTGAGCTACGGCGCCATCACCTGGATGACCGGCGGCAACCAGCGCATCGCCATCCTTTCGACGGCGGCGCTGTTCATCGCCGGGCTGGTGCTTCTCTTGCCGATCGACATGCGGCGCGGTCGCGAAGCGGCGTTGCGTACCTGACGCTCGAAATCTCGTCGGCGCTAGTTGGACGCGACGGCCTTGGAGGCGCGGTAGCCTGCCCCGTCATAGCGCAGCACGGTCGACTTGAAGGTCGGCGCGCGCTCGTGCGTTGCGCATTCCTCTCCCTGCATCGTGGAGCGGGTCTCTGATCGCGCTTCCCGCAGGATCAGATCGGCATAGCCGCTGTGCGTGCTGCCGCGCGCGACGGACAGGGTTCCCCTGACTGTCTCGAAGTTGCCGGCGCAGTTCGTGTCCCACTCGCCGCGTTCCAACGTGACCTGGAGATCATCCAATACCTTGACGAGCTTCTGGCCTTGCGGCACGTAGAGCGTCAGCGTTTCGCTGGAATAGGGGTTGGCGCGGGACGAGCCCTGGCGGAGGATTCGCACGCCGAACGCCCGCGTATCGGCGGCCAGCGTGTAGCGCGCCGTGTCGACCTTGATCTCGCCGATGCGAACGGCGTCTTCGGTCAATGCAGATTCCTCGAAGAGCCGGCTGACGATCTTGGCGCGCTCTGTGTTGCCGTTGTCGGCCTGCTGGACTACCAGCACGTCGAGGTCGAAATCTGTGACGCCCGGCTCGGACGATGGGCGCGGCATGGGCAGGACAACGATGAAGCGGCCCGGCAAGCCGCGCCAAGGCTCGCACGCGGCGCGTTCGTGGTCGAGCGCACGCTTGGGGTGCAGCTTGGCGTGCATGCGCTCTGCGAGGCCCGTATCGCATGCGGCGTGGCCTGCGACGCAGAAGGCGCCCAGAAGGCCGGCGGCGAGGAGTCTTCGGGCCATGCGCGGCGTCAGGCAGTCACCGCGATGGCGGTTTGGGCCAGTCTCGCGGGGCCGGCGGGCAACGCCAGCCAGCGCGATGTGGCCGAATCCAGCGACTCGGGCGCTGCGCTGCTGAGCAACAGCACGGCGCCTTCGCCTTGCGTCGCGAGCTGCCCGGTCTGGCTGAGGCGCCGGCGCGTTTGCTGCGCCACCGGAGAGCCGGTGTCGATGAAGCGCACGGCTTCGCCCGTGTGCCGTCGCAGTTCGTTGGCAATGAACGGGTAGTGGGTGCAGCCGAGCACGAGGGTGTCGATCTGTCCGGCATCGCTCCCGAAGATTCCCGCGGCACCCGCGTACTGCTCGCACAGTGCCGCGATCCTGGGAGCGTCGGATTGCTCGATCGCACCGGCCAGCCCGTCGCAAGGCACGATGTGGAAGGTGGCCTCCGCAGCGAGGGAGGCCCGCAACGTCTCGAACTTTCGGCTTTCCACAGTCACGCGTGTCGCCATGACTGCGATGTGCTTCGTCCTGCTGAGTGCCACCGCGGGCTTGAGGGCAGGTTCGAGCCCGATCACAGGCAGTGCCGGATGGTCCGCCCGAAGCCGGTGGATCGCGGCCGCCGTCGCGGTGTTGCACGCCACGACCAGCGCCTTGATCCGATGCGTTTCCAGCAAATACCGCGCGACCACGCCGCTGCGTTCGCCGACATAGGCGTCGCCGCGCTCGCCGTAAGGCGCATGCGCGCTGTCCGCGAAGTAGACGAATCGCTCGTGGGGCAACTCTTCACGCAGCGCGTTGAGGACGCTCAGGCCCCCGACGCCGCTGTCGAAGACGCCGATCGGGCGATCGGCGCTCGTGAGGTTGCCGGCGTGCGTCATGCTCAGGCCGGCTGCAGCGCGATCGTCTTGAACTCGCCGCTCGCGATGCGCTTCTGCCACTCCGCCGGGCCGGTGATGTGGGCGCTGGTGCCGCCGGCGTCGACCGCCACCGTCACCGGCATGTCGACGACATCGAATTCGTAGATCGCTTCCATGCCGAGGTCAGCGAAGCCGACCACCTTGGCGGTCTTGATCGCCTTGCTCACGAGGTAGGCCGCACCCCCGACCGCCATCAGGTAGGCGCTCTGGTGCTTCTTGATCGCCTCGATGGCGACCGGGCCGCGCTCCGCCTTGCCGATCATCGCGATCAGGCCGGTCTGGGCGAGCATCATTTCGGTGAAGCCGTCCATGCGCGTGGCGGTGGTCGGGCCGGCGGGACCGACGGCCTCGTCGCCAACCGGATCGACCGGGCCCACGTAGTAGATCACCCGGTTGGTGAAGTCCACCGGCAGTTTCTCGCCCTTGGCGAGCATGTCGGCGATGCGCTTGTGCGCGGCGTCGCGACCGGTGAGCATCTTGCCGTTCAGCAGCAGCGTGTCGCCAGGCTTCCAACTCGCGACTTCGGCGGGCGTGAGCTTGTCGAGGTCGACGCGCTTGCTCTTGTTGTAGTCGGGTGCCCAGTCGATCTTGGGCCAGAGGTCCAGCGAGGGTGCTTCGAGGTACACCGGGCCTGAGCCGTCGAGCACGAAGTGCGCGTGGCGGGTCGCGGCGCAGTTCGGGATCATGGCGACCGGCTTGCTCGCAGCGTGCGTCGGGTACATCTTGATCTTGACGTCGAGCACGGTAGAGAGACCACCCAGGCCCTGCGCGCCGATGCCGAGCGCGTTGACCTTCTCATACAGCTCGATACGCAGCGCCTCGACCTTGCTGAGCTCCGCACCCGACGCCTTCTTGGCCTGCAACTCGTGCATGTCGAGGTCGTCCATCAGGCTTTCCTTGGCGAGCAGGGTGGCCTTTTCGGCCGTGCCGCCGATGCCGATGCCCAGCATGCCGGGCGGGCACCAGCCGGCGCCCATGGTCGGCACGGTCTTCAGCACCCAGTCGACGATGCTGTCGCCGGGGTTCAGCATCGCGAGCTTGCTCTTGTTCTCGCTGCCGCCGCCCTTGGCCGCGACCGTCACTTCGACCGTATTGCCGGGTACGATTTCCGTGAAGATCACGGCCGGCGTATTGTCCTTGGTGTTCTTGCGGTCGAACTGCGGGTCGGCCACGACGGACGCGCGCAGCATGTTGTCGGGATGGTTGTAGCCCCGGCGCACGCCTTCGTTGATGGCGTCGTCCAGGCTGCCGGTGAAGCCGCCCCAGCGGACATCCATGCCGACCTTCAGGAACACGTTGACGATGCCGGTATCCTGGCAGATCGGACGGTGCCCGGTGGCGCTCATCTTGCTGTTGGTCAGGATCTGCGCCATCGCGTCCTTGGCCGCCGGGCTCTGCTCGCGCTCGTAGGCCTTGGCCAGGTGGGCGATGTAGTCGGTCGGGTGGTAGTAGCTGATGTATTGCAGCGCGGCGGAAACCGACTCGATCAGGTCGGCTTGCTGGATGATGGTCATGGCGATTTCGTGGGGAGGGTGGCAGACAAACCCCGCAATTATCCCCGCCGCGGTTCACGCCTGTCCGACAGCGCCGCAGATAGCCTTGTGCTATCTTCATTTGTCAAGTGAGGATCAAACCCTATGAGCACTGCCGTCGCCACGCCCGTCCACGAATTCGAGCAAGTTCTCCGCACTGAAGGAGTGGTCGCCGGACTGCGGTTTCTCAACCAGCGCGTGGAGCACCGCTGCACCGCCATCTATCGCCTCGAGGCGATGACGGTGCGCAATCTGTACCTGTACGACCGCGAGGGCGCGCTCCTGCCGGAATCGCTCGGCGTGGTCCCCCTCGACGACAGCTTCTGCCAGCACGCCATTCGTGAAGGCGCCTTCCTCACCGACGATTCGCGTGTCGATTCGCGGGTCGACGGCAGCCCTTTCAAGGGCGTGGTCCTGGCGTACCACGGTATCCCGCTGGTCGACAAGAATGGGGAACTGTTCGGCACCTTGTGTCATTTCGATTTCGAACCCCGGCGACTGTCCGACCAGGAATTCGAGTTCCTGCACGAGGCTGCTCGCGTCCTGTCAACTCATCTTTGAGAAGATTTCCTCATGGCCACTACAACCAAGACCCGCGTAGAGCGCGACACCTTCGGCCCCATCGAGGTGCCTGCCGACAAGCTGTGGGGCGCGCAAACGCAGCGCTCGCTCCAGAACTTCGACATCTCCGGCGAGCGACAGCCGCGCGAGATCATCCGGGCGCTGGCGCAGGTCAAGCGTGCATCGGCGGTGGTGAACCATGCGCTGGGCCTGCAGGATGAAAAGAAGACCAAGGCGATCGTGTCCGCCGCCGACGAGGTCATCGACGGCAAGCATGACGACGAATTCCCCCTGGTCGTCTGGCAGACCGGCTCGGGCACCCAGACCAACATGAACGTCAACGAAGTGCTCGCCAACCGCGCGAGCGAACTGCTGGGCGGCGAGCGCGGGGAAGGGCGTCTGGTACACCCGAACGACGACGTCAACCGCAGCCAGTCGTCGAACGACGTCTTTCCCACCGCGATGCACGTCGCGGCGGTTGATGCCATCACGCACAGGCTCCTTCCCGCCATCGCCAAGCTGCGCACCACGCTCGACAAGAAATCGAAGGACTTCGCCGACATCGTGAAGATCGGCCGCACCCACCTGCAGGATGCGACGCCGCTCACGCTGGGCCAGGAGTTCTCGGGCTACGTGGCGCAACTCGCGCACGGCGAGGCGCACGTGCGTGCGGCGCTGCCGCACCTGTGCGAACTCGCGCTGGGGGGCACCGCGGTGGGTACCGGCCTCAATGCGCCCAAAGGCTACGCCGAGCAGGTGGCTGCCGAACTGGCAAGGCTCACCGGACTTCCTTTCGTCACCGCGCCGAGCAAGTTCGAGGCGATGGCGAGCGTCGATGGCATGGTCCACGCGCATGGAGCGCTGAAAACGCTGGCTGCGAGCATGACCAAGATTGCCAACGACGTGCGCTGGCTTGCGAGCGGTCCGCGCAGCGGCATCGGCGAACTGAGCATCCCGGAGAACGAACCCGGCTCGTCCATCATGCCGGGCAAGGTCAATCCGACGCAGAGCGAGGCCGTCACGATGCTCGCGGCCCAGGTGTTCGGAAACGACGTCGCGATCAATTTCGGCGGCGCCTCGGGCAACTTCGAGCTCAATGTCTTCCGCCCGATGGTGGCGCACAACTTCCTGCAAAGCGTGCGCCTGCTGGCGGACGGCATGGTGAGCTTCAACGACCATTGCGCGGTGGGTATCGAGCCGAACCGCGAGCGCATCACCGAACTGGTCCAGCGCTCGTTGATGCTGGTGACGGCGCTCAACACGCATATCGGCTACGACAAGGCCGCCTTCATCGCGAAGAAGGCGCACAAGGAAGGAAGCAGCCTGCGCGATGCGGCCATCGCTTCGGGCCATCTGACGGCCGAGCAGTTCGACCAGTGGGTGATTCCCGAGAACATGACAGGGCGGTGATCGCTCGCCGCCCGAGCGGGCTCAGTGGTCGGCGGAAGGGCCCGGCGACATCAGCCGGTCAGTGACCGCGATCGCCATGGCCGACAGCAGGAAGGTGATGTGGATCGCGGTCTGCGCGATCAGCACGCGGTCGGTGTAGTTGTCCGCATTGATGAAGGTCTTGAGCAGGTGGATCGAGCTGATGCCGATGATGGCCGTCGCGAGCTTCACCTTCAGGACCGAGGCGTTCACGTGGCTCAGCCACTCGGGCTGGTCGCGATGGCCTTCGAGGTTCATGCGGCTCACGAAAGTCTCATAGCCGCCCACGATCACCATGATGAGCAGATTGGAAATCATCACCACGTCGATCAGCGCAAGCACCACGAGCATGATGACCGTCTCATTGAGCGACGCGACGGGCGCGGTGGTCTTGTAGCCGATGCTGGTGACAAGCGCCTCCAGTGCGTCCTTGCTCCCGAAAGCAGCTTCCACGAGATGAAGAAGTTCAACCAGGAAATGCACGACATACACGCCCTGCGCCACGATAAGCCCCAGATACAGCGGCAACTGCAGCCAGCGGCTCGCGAAGATCAGGTTGGGAAGCGGGCGAAGCGGCGAGGTCTTACCGGTGGGCGGAAGGAGGGGGTCGGTGTTGGACATCGATGCGAATCGGTGGGAAAGGCGCGATTTTAGGGGCGGCATGCCGCTGTCGGTAGCATGCCCCCTGTGGTTAACATGCCCCGTCAGTGAACCGTAAGTGCGGACGCCCACATTACCGCCCGTAGTGAACGCAGGTACAGGAGACACCGAATGAGCAGCGCTTCCACGATCGAATCCGTCCTGGTCGAAAACCGCGTGTTTCCGCCCGACGCCCGTGCCAGCAAGGGCGCGCGCGTGCCGGACATGGCCGCTTACGACGCCCTCAGCAAGGAGGCGGCCGACGACTTCGAAGGTTTCTGGGCACGCCAGGCGCGCGCCAACGTGGTGTGGAGCAAGCCCTTCACGCGCACGCTGGACGAGTCCAACCCGCCTTTCTACAAGTGGTTCGACGACGGCGAGCTCAACGCCTCGGCCAATTGCCTCGACAAGCACATGGGCACGCCGGTCGAGAACAAGACCGCGATCATCTTCGAGGCCGATGATGGCGCCGTCACGAAGGTCACCTACAAGGAGTTGCTGGCGCGGGTCTCGCAGTTCGCCAATGCGTTGAAGGCCCAGGGCATCCAGAAGGGCGACCGCGTCATCATCTACATGCCGATGACGATCGAGGGCGTGATTGCCATGCAGGCCTGTGCCCGCATCGGCGCGACCCACAGCGTGGTGTTCGGCGGTTTCTCGGCCAAGGCGCTGCAGGAGCGCATCATCGACGCCGGCGCGGTGGGGGTCATCACTGCCAACTTCCAGTTGCGCGGCGGCAAGGAGCTGCCGCTCAAGGCCATCGTGGACGACGGCATCGCGCTGGGCGGCTGCGAGTCGATCAAGACGGTGCTGGTCTACCAGCGCACGGCGACCCCCTGCAACATGGTGGCGGGTCGCGACAAGACCTTCGACGAGGCGCTCAAGGGGCAGGGCACCGAGTGCGCCCCCGTGCCGGTCGGCGCGGAGCATCCGCTCTTCATCCTCTACACCTCCGGCTCGACGGGCAAGCCCAAGGGCGTGCAGCATTCGACCGGCGGCTACCTGCTGTGGGCCAAGCTCACGATGGACTGGACCTTCGACATCCGTCCGGAAGACATCTTCTGGTGCACCGCGGACATCGGCTGGATCACCGGCCACACCTACGTTGCCTATGGGCCTCTGGCGGCCGGCGCGACTCAGGTGGTGTTCGAAGGCATTCCGACCTTCCCGCATGCCGGGCGCTTCTGGCAGATGATCGAGAAGCACAAGGTCTCGATCTTCTACACCGCGCCGACTGCGATCCGTTCGCTCATCAAGGCGGCCGACAGCGACGAGAAAGTGCATCCCAAGAACTGGGACCTGTCTTCGCTGCGCATCCTCGGTACGGTCGGCGAGCCGATCAATCCCGAAGCCTGGATGTGGTACTACCGGAACGTCGGCCACGAGAAGTGCCCGATCGTCGACACCTTCTGGCAAACCGAGACCGGTGGCCATGTCATCACGCCGTTGCCGGGCGCGACGCCGCTGGTGCCGGGTTCCTGCACGCTGCCGCTTCCCGGGATCATGGCCGCGATCGTCGACGAGACGGGCAAGGACATCCCTCACGGCGCCGGCGGCATGCTGGTGATCAAGCGGCCCTGGCCTTCGATGATCCGCACGATCTGGAACGATCCGGAGCGCTTCAAGAAGAGCTACTTCCCCGAAGAGATGGGCGGCACGATCTACCTTGCCGGCGACGGTGCCGTGCGCAGCGCCGATCGGGCCTATTTCCGCATCACGGGGCGCATCGACGACGTGCTCAATGTGTCGGGTCATCGGCTGGGCACGATGGAAATCGAGTCCGCGCTCGTCGCCAAGACCGATCTCGTGGCCGAGGCCGCGGTCGTTGGCCGGCCGGATGATCTCACCGGCGAAGCGGTCTGCGCCTTCGTCGTGCTCAAGCGCGGCCGTCCGAGCGGTGACGAGGCCAAGCAGATTGCTGCCGAACTCCGCAACTGGGTGGCCAAGGAAATCGGCCCGATCGCCAAGCCCAAGGACATCCGCTTCGGCGAGAACCTGCCGAAGACGCGCAGTGGAAAGATCATGCGGAGGCTCCTGCGCAGCATCGCGAAGGGCGAGGCCATCACGCAGGACACTTCGACGCTGGAGAACCCCGCCATCCTCGAACAGTTGGGCCAGGCGTACTGATTTCACCGTCCGCGCCTCCGTCCGACAGGGCGCGTGGCGGGGATGCGTTACAAATGGCCCATTGATCGTCGAGGAGACAACGTCATGGGACTGAGAACCGGTGTGCTGCTGGTTGTCGTGCTGCTGATCGTGGCGCTGGCAGCGTTGAACTGGGGCTTGCTTGTCACGCCCACTGCAATGTCCGTCGGCTTCATGCAGGTCACGGCGCCATTCGGCCTGATCATGCTGGGGCTCACGGCGCTGCTGGGCATCTTCTTCGTGGCCTACATCGTCTACCTGCAGAGCTCGATCCTGATGGAGACGCGCCGCCACACCAAGGAGATGCAGGCTCAGCGAGACCTGGCCGACAAGGCCGAAGCTTCCCGCTTCACTGAGTTGCGCAATTTCCTGGAGGCGCAGGAAAACGCCCACATGGCGCGCAATGCCGAGAGGCACGCCGCACTTCTCGCCCGTGTGGAGCAACTGGAGACGGTGTTCAAGACGCGCAGCGACCAATCGGACAACACGATCGCCGCCCACATCGGTCAACTGGAAGATCGATTCGACCGCCGGGCGTCGGCGTCGGCGGCTGGCATGCCGCCGGCGGTCTGACCACCAACGCCTACTTGGTCGACAGCACCCAGGCGGCCAGCTTTTTCGCGTCAGCTTCGCTGACCTGGTTGTTGGCCGGCATCGGTATCTGGCCCCAGACGCCCGAGCCGCCTTTCACGATCTTGCTGGCCAGCATGTCGACGGCACCCTTGTCGTCCTTGTACTTTGCGGCCACTTCCTTGAACGACGGCCCGAGCACCTTGCGATCGACCGCGTGGCAGCTCATGCAGTTTTTCGAAGTGGCGAGGGCCAGGTCGGCGAATGCGGGCGCGGCACAGCCAAGGCTCAATGCGGCAAGCAGAAGTGCTTTTTTCATGGGGTCTTATCGAGTCGGTGCGTTAAAGTCGATCCAACGCGATTGTAGGCAGGGCCGTGCACACCGCCTTCCACGCGTTCGCGCAATCAACGGAGAAGTTCGCAATGTGGTTTCTGATGCTGGGCCTGCTCGGGGTGGCTCTCAAATTGCTCGAAGTCGGCCCGGTCGCCACGTGGAACTGGTGGATCGTCCTGATCCCGTTCGCGCTGGCGATCGTCTGGTGGGCCTGGGCCGATTCGTCCGGCTATACCAAGCGCAAGGTGGTCGAGCGGGAAAACGCGCGCCGGCAGGAGCGCATCGATCGCCAGCGGAGCAAGCTGGGCACTCTCCGACGGAAATAGGCGCACCCCAGGCTGCGCGCACATACCTGCGGACCGGCGGAGCCGGATCCGCGGTATTCCCGGATTGAAGCTCCGGGAGTCGCTTGTCTAGAACTTGTCGAGTACCGCGCCGGAACTGGCGCTGGAGGCGTTGAAGGCGAACTTGGCTTGCACCCCGCGGGTATAGCGGGGGGCGGGGGCCTTCCAGCCTTCGCGTCGCTTGGCGAGTTCGGCGTCGGGAATGTTCAGTTCCAGCTTGAGCTGGTGGGCGTCGATGGTGATGGAGTCGCCTTCGTTGACGAAAGCGATCGTGCCGCCGGCCGCGGCTTCGGGCGCGACGTGGCCGACCACCATGCCCCAGGTGCCGCCGGAGAAACGGCCGTCGGTGATGAGGCCGACACTTTCCCCCAGACCCGCGCCGATCAGTGCGCCGGTGGGGGCCAGCATTTCCGGCATGCCGGGGCCACCCTTCGGACCGAGGTAGCGCAGCACCATCACGTCGCCGGCCTTGATCTTGCCGTCGAGGATGGCTTGCAAGGCGGACTGCTCGTCATCGAACACGCGCGCCGGTCCGGTGATGACCGGGTTCTTGAGGCCGGTGATCTTCGCGACGGCTCCTTCAGGCGAGAGGTTGCCTTTCAGGATCGCGAGGTGACCTTCGGCGTACATCGGATTGTTGATCGGACGGATCACGTCCTGGTCGGCGCGCGGCTGGTCCGGCACGTCCTTCAGCACTTCGGCGATGGTCTGGCCGGTGATGGTGATGCAGTCGCCATGCAGCAGGCCTGCGTTCAGCAGCACCTTCATGACTTGCGGGATGCCGCCAGCCTTGTGCAGGTCGACGGCGAGATACTTGCCGCTGGGCTTCAGGTCGCACAGCACCGGAACCTTCTTGCGCATGCGCTCGAAATCGTCAATGGACCAATCGACGCCGGCCGTGTGCGCGATTGCCAGGAAGTGCAGCACCGCGTTGGTCGATCCGCCGGTTGCCATGATCACCGCCACTGCGTTCTCGATGGCCTTCTTGGTCACGATGTCGCGCGGCTTGATGTCCTTCTTGATCGCCTCGATGAGCACCTTGGCCGATTCCTTGGCGGAGTTGGCCTTCTCGTCATGCGGGTTGGCCATGGTCGACGAGTAGGGCAGCGAGATGCCCAGCGCCTCGAAAGCGGAGCTCATCGTGTTGGCCGTGTACATGCCGCCGCAGGAACCGGTGCCCGGAATCGCGCGCATCTCGATTTCCTTGAGGTCCTCATCGCTCATGTTGCCGGCGGCGTTCTGGCCGACCGCCTCGAACACGCTCACGATGTTCAGGTCCTGGCCCTTGTACCTGCCCGGCAGGATGGTGCCGCCGTAGACGTAGATGGCCGGCACGTTGGCGCGCAGCATGCCCATGAGGCCGCCGGGCATGTTCTTGTCGCAGCCGCCGACCACCAGGACGCCGTCCATCCACTGGCCGCCGACGCACGTTTCGATGCAGTCGGAGATGACTTCGCGACTCACGAGCGAATACTTCATGCCCTCGGTGCCCATCGCCATGCCGTCCGAGATCGTGGGCGTACCGAACACCTGGGCGTTGCCGCCGGCTTCCTCGATGCCGGAAATGGCCGCATCCGCCAGTTTCTGCAGGCCCGAGTTGCAGGGCGTGATGGTGCTGTGGCCATTGGCCACGCCGACCATCGGCTTCTTGAAGTCGCCTTCCTCGTAGCCCATGGCGTAGAACATCGAGCGGTTCGGCGCGCGGCTCTTGCCTTCGACGATGTTGGCGCTTCGGCGGTTGATCTGGATCGTTTTGGTGTCCATCGTGTGTCTCGTGGGTCGGGAATCGGGGACGCCAAGTATCGGACGATTGATTGATTGGTTCCAATCCGTTTTTTGTGTCTGATTGATATGCTCGGCATATGAAAGAAGCATGGATCGACCTGCGTGCCTGGCGTCAGTTCGTCGCAGTTGCCGAAGAACTGCACTTTGGCCGCGCCGCCCAGCGCCTTCACATGACGCAACCTCCGGTCACGCAGGCCATTGCGCAACTCGAAAGGACGCTGGGCGTCGGGCTGTTCGACCGCACGCGACGCAGGGTGGCGCTCACGCCTGCCGGCGAGGCGCTGCTGCCCGATGTCCGCGAACTGCTGGCCCGCGCGCAGGCGCTACCGGCGCGCGCCAAGGCAGCGGCCGCGGGCGAGGTCGGCCGAGTACGCCTCGCCTTCGTGTCCACCATCGGTTTCGAGCGCCTGCCCGCATGGGTGCGTGAATTTCGCATCCAGTGTCCGGAGGTGGCGCTGGAACTGGTCGAGGCCACCGGCGACGTGCAGCTTGAAGCCTTGTCGCGCGGCGAGATCGATGCCGGGCTGATGCTGCATTCCCCCGGCTTCGCACCGCCGGGCCTGGAGCGCCTGGCAGTTTCCGAAGAGCCGCTGGTGCTTGCGTTGTCGGCCAGGCACCCTCTGGCAAAGGCGAGCAAGGTGTCCGTGGCGGACGCCTTGGCCGAGCCGCTCGTCATCTTCCCGCGTCGCATCGTCCCGTCGCTGCACGATGCCATCTTCGGCCTGTATCACGCGGCTGGTCGAGCGCCCGAGGTCGCGCAGGAAGCCATCCAGATGCAGACCATCGTGAACCTGGTCTGGGGCGGCCTGGGCGTGGCCTGGGTTCCGGAAAGCGTCACGCAGTTCCGACGCTCAGGCGTGGTCTACCGCGCTGCGAGCGAGTTCGAGCCTGCCGGGCGCCGTCGGTCTGCCGCAACTCTGCCCAGTTGCGAGACCAGCCTGGTCTGGCCGACCCACGTCGACAACCCGGCCTTGGCGCGATTCATTCGATTCATCAAGTCGTAGGAGCCGGGAATGCCGCGGATCCGGCGCCGCCGGTGCGGCATTGCCCCCTGCAAGGGGGGGCGGCTACGCGAAGCGAGCAGGCCCGCGGTGTTTTAATTCGGCATGCTCATGTACCCGCAGATCAATCCCGTGGCCCTGCAGCTCGGGCCGATCGCCATCCACTGGTATGGCCTGACCTATCTGGCCGCCTTCGCACTGTTCTTCTTCCTCGGCACGCGCCGGCTGCAGCACGAGCCGTTCCGCTCGATCACCGGCCCGGGCGCATGGACCCGAAAGGACCTCGAAGACATCCTTTTCCTGGGCGTGATGGGGGTGATCGTCGGTGGCCGACTGGGCTACTGCCTGTTCTACAAGCCGGGCTTCTATCTCACCCACCCGCTCGAGATCTTCTTCGTCTGGCAGGGCGGCATGAGCTTCCATGGCGGGCTGCTGGGAGTGATCGCGTCGATGGTCTGGTTTTCTCACTCGCGTTCGCGGCCCTTCTGGCAGGTGATGGATTTCGTGGCACCCTGCGTGCCCACCGGGCTGGCCGCGGGCCGCGTCGGCAATTTCATCAATGGCGAACTCTGGGGCCGCTTCAGCAGCCCCGATCTACCCTGGGGCATGGTGTTTCCCCAGAGCGGGTCGATGCTGCCACGCCATCCTTCGCAGGTCTACCAGTTCCTGCTCGAGGGATTGCTGCTCTTCGTGCTGCTGTGGCTCTATGCCCGCAAGGAGCGGCGCGAGCGCCGCGTGTCTGCCGTGTTCCTGATCGGCTACGGTCTCATGCGCTTCATCGCCGAATACTTCCGCGAGCCCGACGACTTCCTCGGCCTGCTCGCGCTCAACATGAGCATGGGGCAATGGCTCTGCGTGCCGATGATCGTCTTTGGTATCTGGCTCTATGCCAGTGCGCCCGCCCGCAGGAGTGTGGCGGCCGCGCGAGCTTGACCGCCTGCCGCGAGCAGGGTATCTCCGAAGGAAAAAATGCTTTGCGCCCGGACGTGTGATTCCCATAATTACGCGTAATTTCCAGAAATCACCGCTGGCCCGTATCGATCCGCTTGCCGCCGCCCATGCGTCTCGTCCATAACTCCCTGCACGACGAAGTAGCCGCGACCCTGCGCGAGGAAATCTTCGCCGGCGCGCTGGCGCCCGGCAGCTTCATTGATGAGGCCGCCCTGTGCGAGCGGCTGGAGATTTCGCGCACACCCTTGCGCGAAGCCTTGAAGGTACTGACCGCAGAGGGGCTGCTGCGTCATGAACCGCGGCGCGGCTGCTTTGTAGCGGAGGTCACCCAGCGCGATCTGGATGACATCTTTCCGGTGATCGCGTTGCTCGAAGGGCGCTGCGCCTGGGAGGCCGCGCGCAACGCGAGCGATGCCGATCTCGATGCGCTCGAAACGCTGCACGTCAGGCTCGCGAAGAACGCGCGTGCGAAGCGCATCAACGAGTACTACGCCACCAACTTCGCGATCCACGAGGCCATCATCATGCTGGCCGACAACCGCTGGCTCGCGCAGGTGATCGGCGATCTTCGCAAGATCCTCAAGCTTGCGCGACTGCAGCAATTGCATGCGCCGGGACGCCTCGACCAGAGCCTCTCGGAGCATCTCGCAGTGTTCGCCGCACTCAAGGCGCGCGACAGCGACGGTGCGGAGGCCGCGATGCGCACCCATCTCCACCGCCAGCGCGAAGCCCTGCGGGCCGTCGCGCTCCAACAGAAGGCAAAGCTCATTTCATGAATGCCAGCGACTGGATCACGCGCGGGGTCTCGCGCCTGCGCCCGGGCAGCGACCCGGGAGGGAAGAAGACCGCATCCACTGCGGGCCCTCGGCCGCTGGCCGATCGGCTGGAGGCGACGCTGCGCCGCAACGGCGAAGCGCTCGCGCCGCGTGCGCTTCGCCGTGCGCTGGTCGAACTGCAGGCAGTGGTCGATCCGCGCGTGAGCGAAGTCGAGGCCGGGCGCCGCGCCCACGCTGTCGTGCAGTGGTACGCCGGCCGCGACCTGGACGAGCGGCGCGACATCTGGTTGCTCATGAGCGAACGCTTCGCGCCCGACGTGCAGAAGCTCAGCGATGCCCGCGACCAGCACGAGGCGGCCGTCGGCACGCCCGACGAAGGCCAGGCCGAGGTTCACCTGCGACGGGCGCTTGTCTCGCCGCGTGCGCGCCTTCTGCAGCGCTTTGCGATCGACCCCGACGGCATGCGTTTCCTGGTCGACCTGCGCGCGGAACTGTTGCCGCACCTCAAGGGCGACCGCCGGCTCCTGCCCCTGGACGCCGAACTCGAGCACCTCTTCTCGACCTGGTTCGACGTGGCCTTTCTCGAGTTGCGCCGCATTAGTTGGGATTCGCCCGCCTCGCTGATCGAAAAGCTGATCCAGTACGAGGCCGTCCACGACATCAAGAGCTGGGCCGACGTCAAGAACCGGCTCGACAGCGATCGCCGCTGCTATGGCTTCTTCCATCCGCGCCTGCCGAACACGCCATTGATCTTCGTGGAGGTGGCGCTTGTCGATCGTGTCAGCGAAGGCATCGTGCCGCTGCTCGACGAGGCTGCAGCGCTCGTCAAGCCGGACAAGGCCACGACCGCCATCTTCTATTCGATCAGCAACACCCAGACCGGGCTGCGCGGCGTGAGCTTTGGCGACTCGCTGATCAAGCGAGTGGTCGAGACGCTGCAGGAGGAGTTGCCGCGCCTCAAGACCTTCGCCACGCTGTCGCCGATCCCGGGGTTTCGCGGATGGCTCGCCAAGCATGCGGCCGGGATGGTCGAGAGGCTCGATGAAAAGCGCGCGACCGAACTGGGGCGCGTCGTCGGCTCGCTGCCGCCCACGGCCGAGCGCTTCCTGGCCGCGGCAGATGAGGCGAGCGCGCTCGACACCAGGTCGCCCGTACGTCAACTGCTGCTGAATTCGGCCGCCGAGTACCTGGGCCGAGCCACCTCCGACGGCAAACCGATCGACCCTGTCGCGCGCTTCCATCTCGGCAATGGCGCCCGTGTGGAGCGCCTCAACTGGGCCGGCGATCCCTCGCCCAAGGGACTGAAGCAGTCCTACGGCCTCATGGTCAACTATCTCTACGATCTGAAGCGCCTGGACAAGCATCGGACGCTGCTGGCGCAGGGCAAGGTTGCGGTGTCCGGGGACATCGACGATCTCTTTCTGAAAAGTTGATTGCAGAGGGCCGATTCCAGCGTGCCGAAGGCCCCGGCACATGAGAGTTCACAACGACAGGAGACTAGCAATGACCCCCAAATTCCAGCGGCGCGACGTGTTGCGCCTCGCCGCGGCTTCAGCCGCAGCGCTTTCCGGCGGAGCATGGGCCCAGACGGCATGGCCGACCAGGCCCGTGACGATGATCGTTCCGTTCCCGGCGGGCGGGGGCACCGACGCCTTTGCACGGCCGCTGTCCGCACAGTTCAGCCGGATCACCGGCCAGACGCTGGTGATCGACAACCGGGGAGGCGCCGGGGGCACCGTGGGCGCCAGCATCGCGGCCAAGGCACATCCGGACGGCTACACGCTCTTCATGGGCGCCGTGCACCATGCCATCGCGCCGGCGGTCTATCCCAAGCTCGACTACGACATCGAGAAGGATTTCGTGCCGCTGTTGCTGCTGGCGAACGTGCCGCAGGTAGTGGTGGTCAACCCCAAGCGCGTGACGGCGACCACGCTCAAGGCTTTCGTCGCCGCTGCCAAGCAGAACCCGGGCAAGCTCAACTACGCCTCGGCCGGTGCGGGAACCTCGCACCATCTGGCGGGTGAACTGTTCAAGCTGCAGACCGGAACCTTCATCACCCACATCCCCTATCGCGGCGCCGGCCCGGCGCTGCAGGACCTGATCGCCGGCAATGTCGACGTGATGTTCGACGGCCTCGGTTCATCGGCGCAGCACATCAAGGCCGGCCGGATCAAGGCGCTGATGGTTGCCGGCAACAAGCGCAACCCGGCGTTCCCCGACGTGCCCTGCGCTGCAGAAGTGGGATTGCCGGACTACACAGTGACTACCTGGTATGGCCTCTGGGCGCCCAAGGGCACCCCGGCCGACGTGCAGGCAAAGATCGTCGACGACATGAAGAAGGCGCTCGCGACCGATGATCTCAAGGCGATCTGGGCCAGCAACGGCTCGGAGATTCCGAACGTCGTCGGGCCAGCGTATGGCGCGTTCGTGAACGCGGAGATCAAGCGCTGGGCGGCGGTGGTCAAGGAGTCGGGGGCCAAGCTGGAATGACGGCGTCGATCAGGCTGCGCAGCGAGGGCCCGATCGCATTCGTGACGATCGCGAATGCGAGTCGGCTCAACGCGATGACGCGCGCCATGTGGATCGAGCTTCGTACCGTCTTCGAGGGACTGGCGCAGGATGCGTCGCTGCGCTGCGTCGTCATTGGAGGGGAGGGCGCTGCCTTCTGCGCAGGCGGCGACATTTCCGAGTACCCGTCTTTTCGTTTCGACGAAGCGCGCCTGCGCGAATTCCACGAGAACGAGGTGTGGAGCGCACTGGCCGCGATGCTGGCCTGCGAGCTGCCGATGGTGGCCTGCATCGAAGGCGCATGCATGGGCGCCGGCCTAGAAATCGCGAGTTGTTGCGACATCCGCCTGGCAGGCGCTTCCGCCAGGTTCGGCGCGCCCATCGCGAAGCTGGGCTTTCCGATGGCGCCGCGAGAAGCGGCGCTCGTCCATGGCGCGATCGGCGATGCGCTGGCGCGCGACATGCTGCTGGCCGCGAGCGTGCACGGCGCCGATCGCCTGTACGACGCCGGCTTCCTGCTGCGCGTGGTCCCTGATGCGGAGTTGGCCGCCGAGGCCTTGAATCTCGCGCAGCGCATCGCCGCGCTGGCACCCGGGGCTGCACGACTCAACAAGCGCACTTTCGCCGCCCTTCGCCGATCCACGGCGCACGAATCGATCGCGCCGCTGCTCGCCGCCGCCTACGACTACGCCGACTCCACGGAGCATCGCGAAGGCATCGAGGCCTTTCTTTCCAAGCGCGCACCCGTCTTCTGAAACCATCATGACCGAACCGACCAACGCCAATCTCTTCGCCGCATTGCGCGCGGCTTTCCCGTCCGACCTCGACCAGATCGCGATCGAGACCGATGACGACCTCCTGTATTCGTGGCGCGACCTGGACCGCGCCAGCGCGATGATCGCCAACCTGCTCGATGCACTGAAGCTCGAGGAGGGCGCGCGCATCGCAGTGCAGGTCGAGAAGTCGGTCGAGGCCCTGTTGCTCTACCTCGCCACCTTGCGCGCAGGCTACGTCTTCCTGCCGCTCAACACCGCGTACCGCGGCGCGGAGATCGAATATTTCATCGGCAATGCCGAGCCGGAGGTGGTGGTCTGCAGCAGCGCCAACGCCTCCTGGGTCGCGCCCATCGCCACGGCGGCCGGTACGCGGCACGTCTTCACGCTCGACGACAACCGCAAGGGCACCTTGCTCGATGTGGCCGCGCAATGCAGCGACCGGCATACCGTCGTGACGAAGGCTGACGATGACCTCGCTGCCATCCTCTACACCAGCGGCACGACGGGCCGCAGCAAGGGCGCCATGCTCACGCATCGCAACCTGCGGTCGAATGCCGAAGTGCTGAAGGACTACTGGGGCTGGCGAACGGCGGAGCAGGGCGGCGACGTCCTCGTCCATGCGCTGCCGATCTTTCATGTGCACGGGCTCTTCGTCGCGATCCACGGTGCGCTCATCAGCGGCAGCAAGATGATCTGGCTCAACCGCTTCGACCCGAAGCGCGTGGTGGCCCGACTGCCCGAGGCGACGGTATTCATGGGCGTGCCGACGCTCTACGTGCGCATGCTCGCGGAGCGCGGCCTCACGCGCAAGTCGTGCAGCAACATGCGCCTCTTCATCTCCGGCTCGGCGCCGCTCCTGATCGAGACGTTCAACGAATGGCGCGAGCGCACGGGGCACACCATCCTCGAACGCTACGGCATGAGTGAGACGGTGATGCTCACCTCCAACCCCTACAACGCCGTTTCGGGGGAGCGCCGCGGCGGCACCGTGGGCTTTCCGCTTCCGGGCGTGCAACTCCGCGTTCGCGATGACGAGGGCAAACCGTGCCCGACCGACGAGATCGGCCATATCGAGGTCGACGGTCCGAACGTGTTCGCGGGCTATTGGCGCATGCCGGAGAAGACGAAGGAAGAATTCACCGCTGACGGCTACTTCAGGACGGGCGACGTGGGCAAGGTCGACGGACTCGGCTACGTGACGATCGTCGGACGCAGCAAGGACCTGATCATCAGCGGCGGCTACAACGTCTATCCGGCGGAGATCGAGGGCTACATCAACGAGATGGCGGGCGTCGCCGAAAGCGCCCTGGTGGGTGTGCCGCACGCGGACTTCGGCGAGGTGGGCGTTGCCATCGTGATTCCCCGGGCGGGTGCGTCGCTCGATGGCGAGGCAATCATCGCGGAACTCAAGTCGAAGCTCGCGAACTTCAAGATTCCCAAGCGCTGCTTCGTGGTGGCTGAACTGCCGCGCAACGCGATGGGCAAGGTGCAGAAGGCGCTGCTGCGTGAGCAGCACAAGCGCCTTTTCGAGGGCTGACGCGCTTACTGCACCAGCAGCACGGAGATGTCTGTCTCCGCCACCACCTTGGTGGCGACAGAGCCCATGAGCGCACGGCCGAATATGCCGTGGCCGTGGGTGCCCATCACGATCAGTTCGACCTTGGCCGCCTCGGCCGCCTTGAGGATCTCTTCCGCTGCATGGCCGTGCCGCTGCTCGATGGTGTAGTTGGCGATGTTGTGATTCGCAAGCAGTGCCTTGACCGGATCGATCACCTTGGCGGTTTCCTCGGTGTAGTACTCCGAGATCACGCCCTTGCTGAGATGGCGCGCCACATGGCCGGGCACGCCGATGCACACGTGCACCAGCACCAGTTCATTGCCATCGACAAACATGTTCCGGTGCCGGGCCAGATACTCGATGGCCTTCTGCGTGTGCGAGCTGCCGTCAATGGCGATCAGGATCTTCATGCACTACCTCTCGTTGTTACGCAATCCGCGGCGAAAGCACCGCGTGCCTTCGTTATAAACCGGTATCAGCGCAGCACCAATACCGGCAGTTCGGAGTGCGTGAGCACGTGCTGGGTTTCGCTGCCGAGCAGCAGCCGCTTGATGCCCTTGCGGCCATGCGAGGCCATCACGATCATGTCGCTCTTGTGCTTCTTCGCGGCATTGACGATGGCTTCAGCGATGAGATCGGAACTGACCGTCACCGTCTTGATCTTCACGCCGCTGGCCTTGGCGCGCTTGGCGACGGCGTCGAGGGTTTCCTGTGCCGTTTCCGCCCATTGCCTCTCGATGCGCGCGATGTCCTCGGGTGTGAAGACGGCAGCGCCATCGAAATAGTTCTTGGGATAGCGCGGCACGACCGTCAGTGCGACCAGTTCGGCGCCGTTCTGCGTGGCAAGCTCGATGGCGCTCGCCACGGCCTTCTTCGAAAGCGGTGAGCCGTCGGTGGCAACCAGGATGCGCTGGAACATGGAGTTCTCCAGAAGATGGATGTGCACACTTTAAGCCACGCCCATGCTCAGGGCGACCCCTGCCGACACCTCCATTCGATCCGGCGCAAGCCGAGCCCGGAGAATCGCGCGGAAACAGCTATGCCGGCCGCGACACGAAAGGGCACAGGCCCGGGCGCGCACTCCGCTACCCGCGCAGGCCCTTCCAGAGCATGTACGCCGCCAGCACATAGAGAATGCTCCCGAACACCCGCTTGAGCTTGCTGACCGGCAGGCTGTGCGCCGCCCTGGCGCCCAGCGGCGCGATGAGAAAGCTGCAGATCGCGATCACGCCCAGTGCGGGCAGCCAGATGAAGCCGAATGAACCCTCCGGAAGGCCTTGAACTGCCTGGCCGCTCCACACATAGCCGACCACGTTGGCGACTGCGATCGGAAATCCCAGCGCCGCGCTGGTGGCCACCGCGTTGTGGATCGCGACGTTGCACCATGTCATGAATGGCACGCTGATGAAGCCGCCGCCCGCGCCGACCAGGCCGGAGATGAAGCCGATGGCGCCGCCCGCGCCCAGTTGGCCGGCCGTGCCCGGCATCTGGCGCGTGGGTTTCGGCTTCTTGTCGAGGAACATCTGCGTTGCCGAGAAGCCGACGAACAGCGCAAAGAAGATCGCGAGCGCGGTGCCCTTGAGCAGCGCGAAGACGCCGAGGCTGCCGATCAGGCTGCCGATCACGATGCCGGGTGCGAGACGCCGCACGATGTCCCACCGCACGGCGCCGCGCTTGTGGTGTGCGCGCACGCTGGAGATCGACGTGAAGATGATCGTTGCCATCGAGGTCGCGATCGCCATCTTCACCGCCAGGTCGGCAGGCACACCACGGTTGCCGAGGATGATCGTGAGGAAGGGCACCATCAGCATGCCGCCGCCGATGCCGAGCAGGCCTGCGAGAAAGCCGGTGCCGACGCCGAGCAGGGCGAGTTCGGCGATCAGGATGGGTTCGATCGTCATGAAAGCAAGCGAGTCCAGAAAAAAGCCACGGCCCCGTGAAGGGGCCGTGGCCGTCAGGAATAGGTGTCTGCGAGTGTGGGCCGGACTCGCATCCTGAACCGGGGTTCAGGTGGGCGAGGGCAGCAAGGCTTCGGGTTCATCTGACGCGAGATGATCACACCCACCGAGCGATATACCAAGCCCTGCTCCGTAGAGCATTGGAACAAGGACATATAGAGCCCGACGCGCACCGCAGACACGGTGCATTTTACGCCCGCTCGGGGCTTCGGCGAATGCCTTCAGAGTAAATGTCCGTCACCGGCAAGTGCTTGGTCCAGACGCTGTATCAATTGTGAGGCGCGCGCGTCGTCGGGGCCGGTATCGGTTGCTGCTGTGGGCGCAGGGGCAGGCGCGGCTTCGCGCTGCACGAGGTCGAATGCCAGATTGAGCGATGCGAGCACCGCGATGCGGTCCCGCGCCTTGACCTTGCCCGCGTCGCGGATCTTGCACATCGCGGCATCGACTCTTTCGACCGCTTCGCGCAATTGCGCTTCGCCGCCTTCCGGGCAGCCGAGCAGGTAACTTTGGCCCATGATCTGGACTTCGATTTGTTTCATCAGGAAGAGGATGCGTCTTGGGAGGGATCGGCCGGCAGCTGCTCGAGCAAGGCATCGAGCCGTGTGCGCGCCGCGGCGAGCCGGGACTTGAGCGCATCGCGTTCGCGCGTGAGCGCGTCCACCTGGTCCTGCAGCAACGCATTGGTGCGCTGTACTTCTTCATGGCGCACAAGCAGGCGTTCGACACGCTCGGCGATCTGTTCAATACGGCTGGATGCAGGCATGGAGGGCGATTGTAGATTCCGGCGGTGGCGGGTTTCCACCTAAAATCCCGCGCGTTGGTGCTCGCGCCGCGGTTCACGCGTCGCAGTTCAACGGGAAGCAGGAGTCGAGGCCCCCCAGGGCCGAGCCAGCCTGCGCTGCCCCCGCAACGGTCAAGCAGACGGCGCCCATCGGGTGCCACCTCGTCAATCAGCCACTGGACGCCCTGAAACAGGCCTCTGGGAAGGCGGCGAGGGCCGCGCTGCCAGCCCGGATACCGGCCAACGAGGCGGCTGCCGCATGTCTGAAGGCGTGCACGCGGCCATGACGTCCAAGCACCGGCGGGGAAGCCGGTGAGGGACATTGATCTTTTGTCGCTCCCATGAAAATCTGCGTTTCCTCTACCCGCGCCGCCCGGTGTGCTTCGCCGTGGCCGCTCGCGCGTGCCCATGCCCTTTCCTTGTCGGTTGCTCCACTGCTGACAGGGTTCGCGCTTCCAGCACTCGCGCAAGGCACGGCGCCCGCGCTCCCCGAAACCGTCGTGACCGCGACCCGCACGCCGACGCGCATCGACGAACTGGTGTCGGACACCGTCGTCATCGAGCGCGCGCAGATCGAGCAGTTGGCCAACCGCACCCTGCCGGACATATTGGCGCGCCTTGCAGGCGTCCAGGTGTCGGCCACCGGCGGTCGCGGCAAGACGAGCAACGTCTTCATCCGCGGCGCCGAGGCTCGCCATACCATCCTGCTGATCGACGGGATACGCTACGGATCGGCCACCGCCGGCACACCGTCGTGGGACAACATTCCCGTCGAGATGATCGATCGCATCGAAGTGGTGAAGGGGCCGGCCTCCGCGCTGTACGGCAGCGATGCCGTGGGCGGCGTGGTGCAGATCTTCACCCGCAAGGCCAATGCGGGGGATCCGGTCTTCAGCCCGCGTGCGTCCGCGACCGTCGGCACCGACAGCTACAAGCAGATCACGGGCGGCTTCAGCGGCGCCTCCGGGGCCGCGACCTATTCCTTGGACATCCAGCGCACAATCGACAAGAGTTTCTCGGCAACCAACAGCAAGGTGCAATTCGGCAACTACAACCCTGATCGCGATCCCTTTTCGCAAAGCGCAGTCAACGCTTCGCTGGGCTACCAGATCAACCCAGACTGGAAGGTCGACGCCGGGCTGCTGTATGCCGACGGCCTGAACCACTACGACGACGGTCCGAACCGCGACACCCGCGGCACCTTGCGTACGCAGACCACCTACGTCGGTGCGCGCGGCACCGTCATGTCGAACTGGACCACCCAGCTACGCTATGCACGCAGCGAGGACTACAGCCGCGCCATCGTGGCCGCGCCTTTCAACCTGCCGGGCCTGTTCGAGACCGTGGAGAACCAGTATCTCTGGCAGAACGACTTCGCCACGCCGATCGGTACCGTCATGGCAGGCCTCGAGCGCCGCGACCAGGACGTGAACAGCGACACGAGATACACGGTGACCGATCGCGCCATCGATTCTGCGTTCGTCGGCCTCAACGGCAACTCCGGCCCGCACAGCTGGCAGCTCGATGCACGGCACGACAGCAACTCGCAGTTCGGCGACAACAACAACTGGTTCGCCGGCTACGGCTATCGCATCTCGCCGAACTGGCGAGTGAACGTGTCGCAGGGAACCAGCTTCGTCGCGCCGTCGTTCAACCAGCTTTACTTCCCGGGCTTCGGCAATCCTGCGCTGCAACCGGAGGAGGGCAAGAACACGGATGTCGGCATCACCTGGACGCAGGGTGTGCACACCGTGAAGCTGGTCGGATACGACAACAAGGTCCGTGGCTTCATCACCAACGAGACGCTGCCTCAGAACATTCCGCGGGCCCGAATCCAGGGTGCGACGCTGAGCTATGACGGCCAGTTCGGCAATGTCGGCTTGCATGCGAGCTACGACTCGCTCGACCCGCACAACGAGATCACCGGCAAGTTGCTCCCCCGGCGTTCGAAGGAGCAGGCGGCGCTCGGCATCGACTACGCCGCAGGCGACTGGAAGCTGGGCGGATCGGCGCTCTATGTGGGCAGCCGATTCGACGACACAGCCAACCTGCGCTTCCTCGACAGCTACACCACGGTCGACCTCTATGCGGAATACCGCTTCGCGAAGGAATGGTTCGTGCAGGGCCGCGTCGCGAACGTGGGCGACGTGGAATACGAGACGGCCTATGGCTACAACCAGCCCGGCCGGGCCTTCTACCTGACCTTGCGGTGGCAGCCGAAGTGAAGATCGCTCGCCGCGAACTGATCCTCGGCGGTCAGAAAAGCGGCAAATCGCGCCGCGGCGAGCAGCTTGCCGCGGCCTGGCTTTCGCAATCGCCCGCGCACCGGGCTGTGCTGATCGCGACGGCGCATGCGCACGATGACGAAATGCGCGCGCGCATCGAGCGGCACCGCGCCGACCGTGCGGCGCGCGTGCCTGCGATGGCGACGGTGGAAGAGCCGGTCGCGCTTGCGCTGGCCTTGCGCCGGCACGGCACCCCGCAGACCTTGGTGGTGGTCGACTGCCTCACGCTCTGGCTCACGAACCTGCTCATGCCGGTGAACGGGCCAGTGGGTGCGATGCCTGCGGTCGACTCGGACGTTGCCGAACTGCTCGACGCGATCAAGGAATCGGCCGGCCCGCTGGTTCTGGTGGGCAACGAGATCGGCCTGGGTGTGATCCCGCTCGGCCGCGAGGTGCGCGAGTTTGTCGATGGTCTGGGCCGCCTCAACCAGGAAGTGGCCGGCGCCTGCGACCGTGTCACGATGATGGTGGCGGGGCTGGCCATCACCCTGAAAGAACCTGAATGAATCTTCCTGCAAGGCTTGCCCTCGCCGCGGCCGCGGCTCTGCTGGCCCTTGGGGCGCAAGCGGTCGTCGTGACCGACGAGCGCGGCGTCAACGTGGACTTGCCCAAGCCGCCGCAACGCATCGTCACGCTGCTGCCTTCGCTGACCGAGTTCGTCTGCACGATGGGCGCATGCGATCGGTTGGTCGGCGTCGACCGCTATTCCAACTGGCCCGATTCCGTTCGTGGGCTGCCGCAGGTCGGCGGGGGCATCGATCCGAATGTCGAGGCCATCGTCGCGCTCAAGCCCGACGTGGTGTTGCTCGCCAAGTCGTCGCGCGTCACGGAGCGGCTCGAAACGTTGGGCCTCAAAGTGCTGGTGCTCGAACCGAAGAGCCATGCCGATGTGCGGCGCGTACTCGACGTGATCGGCCAGGTGCTGGGCACCAGCGATGCGCAACGCGCGTGGAGCGCCATCGACGCCAGCGTCTCCGCGGCGGCGCAGTCGCTGCCCGCGGGTGTGAAGAGCACGCGTGTTTACTTCGAGATCAACAGCACGCCCTATGCAGCGGGAGAGGTCTCGTTCATCGGCGAAACGCTCGCGCGGCTCGGTGTCCGGAACATCGTGCCCGCCTCGCTCGGACCGTTTCCAAAGCTCAATCCGGAGTTCGTGGTCCGCGCCAATCCCGACCTGATCATGGTCGGCGAGCGCAGCGCGCAGGGGATGGAACAGCGGCCGGGGTGGGCGGGTATCAAGGCCGTGCGCGAAGGTCGCATCTGCCGCTTCACGGCGGCAGAATCGGATGTGCTCGTGCGGCCGGGCCCGCGCATGGGCGAGGCCGCGCGTCTGATGGCGCACTGCCTGCAGGAGAAGGCGAAGTGATCGGCGCCGCCGTGCGAGGTCGGCGCGCGTGAAGAGCCACCATCGCCGCGCGCTGGTGTTGGGCATCATGCTGCTGGCGCTGGCATCCGCGCTGCTGGTGCTGGGTGCAGGCATCGGCAGCACGGGCTTCGAGAGTGTGTTCGCGGCACGGCACGATCCGGTCGCGCTGCAGATTGTCTGGGACATTCGCCTGCCGCGTACCCTGGGTGCGTGGCTCGCGGGCGCGCTGCTCGGGTTGGCGGGTGCGGTGGCCCAGGGACTGTTCCGCAATCCGCTGGCCGATCCCTATCTGCTGGGAAGCTCGTCGGGCGCATCGCTCGGCATGGCGATCGCATTGATGATGTTCGGCGTGTCGCCGCTCAGTACGCAATGGGTGGTGCGTCTCGGGCTCACGGGCGCCGCGTTCATCGGCGCGGTGCTGGCGGTGTTGCTCACGCTGGCGCTGGCGCGCGGCGTGCAGCAGACGCTGCGACTGCTGCTTGCCGGGGTGATCGTCGGCGTCGTGCTCGGCGCAGCAAAGGACCTGATTACCATCGCCTCGGCCGACATCCTTCAGGCCATCCAGGGTTTCATGCTCGGCAGCACCGGCCTGGTCGGATGGAGCGCCTGCGCCGTGATGGGCGGGCTCGGCGCGATCTGCCTGCTGCTCGGCTGGGCCCTGGCGCCCTTGCTCGACGGACTGGCGCTCGGCGAAGCGACCGCCAGCAGCCTGGGCCTGCCGTTGGGCGCCATGCGTATCGCGCTGGTCGCGGCGCTGGCGCTGGCTACAGGCGCGGCCGTTGCGCAGACCGGGCTGATCGCCTTCGTCGGGCTCGCGGCGCCGCATCTGGTGCGCTCGGTCGTGAAGACCACGCACGCTCGGCTGATCGTGCTGTCGAGCGCCATGGGCGGCCTGCTGCTGATGGCGGCCGACCTGCTAGCGCGTTGGCTGATCGCGCCGCAGGAACTGCCGGTCGGTGTGTTGACGGCGGTGCTCGGCGGGGGCTATCTGCTGTGGCTCATGCATCGGCGCAGCGCACGGGGGGGCCTGTGAGCGCGCAACGTATCACGCCGGAACCCGCGCTGGAAGCGCTGGGCGTGCGCGCGACCCTCGGGGTGACGGAGGTGCTGCATGGGATCGACCTTGCGTTCGCAGCCGGCCGCTGGACCAGCATCGTCGGTCCCAACGGCGCTGGCAAGTCGACCTTGCTCAAGGTGGTGGCGGGACTGCTTCCGCACGGCGGCGAGGTCCGCCTGCTCGGGCAGCCGCTCGGCGCGCTGTCCGGGCGCAAGCGTGCGCGGCGGATGTCCTGGCTCGGCCAGGGCGGGGCCGGCGAGGGCAGCGCGGACGACCTCATGGTCTACGACGTCGCCATGCTGGGGAGGCTGCCGCACCAGCGCTGGCTCGCGGCGCCGAGCGAAGCCGATCGCGCCGCGGTCGAGCGCGCGCTGCGCAGCACGCAGGCCTGGGATTGGCGCGACCGTCCCCTCGGCCAACTCTCGGGTGGCGAACGCCAGCGCGTGTTGCTGGCGCGTGCGCTCGCGGTCGAAGCCGAGGTGCTGCTGATGGACGAGCCGCTCGCCAACCTCGATCCGCCGCACCAGGCCGACTGGATGCAGACCACCCGTGAACTCGTGGCCCAGGGCCGCACCGTGGTCAGCGTTCTTCACGAACTCAACGCCGCGCTCGCCGCCGACGCGATGGTCGTCATGGCGCGCGGCCTGGTGTTGCACCACGGCGCCTGCGACGAGGCGGTCACGCATCGCGCGCTGGAAGCGGTGTTCGACCAGCGGGTGGTCGTGCATCGGGTCGCCGAGCACTGGATGGCCGTTCCCAGATAGCGAATTCATTGACTGCACTCATGCAAATCGAAAATCCACCGAGCGAAAAACCGTACGAAAAACCTGAAGGCGAACGGCGAGGTGTCGTCATCGTCAACACCGGCGACGGCAAGGGCAAGAGCACGGCAGCCTTCGGCCTGGCACTGCGCGCGCATGGCCGCGGCAAGGCCGTGAAGATCTACCAGTTCATGAAGGTGCCGACGGCGCGCTTCGGCGAACACCGGATGTTCGAGCAGATCGGCATCCCCATCGAAGGGCTGGGCGACGGCTTCAGCTGGAAGAGCCAGGACCTGGAGCACTCCGCGCAACTGGCCCGGGACGGCTGGGAGAGAGCCAGGGCGTCGATCCTGTCGGGCGAGTATTTCCTGGTCGTGCTGGACGAGATCACCTATCCGCTGATCTACGGATGGCTGCCTCTCGAAGACGTGCTGGAAACGTTGCGCGCGCGACCGAAGGAAGTGCATGTGGTGCTGACCGGCCGGCGCTGCCCGCCCGAAATCATCGAGCTGGCGGATACGGTCACCGAGATGCAGATGATCAAGCACGCCTTCAAGGCAGGGGTCCCCGCCCAACGCGGCATCGAAGACTAGCCGTCGCCAACCCGTGACCAACGTGCCCGGCGCCGCATGGCTCGCTCTCCCTCTGGGGGAGGGCTGGGGTGGGGGCGCGCCAGCCTTGGCATCGATCGCAGCCCTCTGGCTCGCCCTGACCATCGACCATTGGCTGGGCGAACCCCCCGCGCGCTGGCATCCGGTGGTCTGGATCGGCCGCTACCTGGGCTGGACCGGCCGACACATCGCCCCGCCCGCAGTCGCCGGAGCAACGCGTGATCTCTCCCGTTTTGCCGCAGGCAGTGTTGCCTGGTGTGCGGGTGCCTTCCTGGTGCTGGTCGTGGCATGGGGCCTGACCGCGGCTGCACAGGGCCTGCCAATGTGGGCGGCTGCCTTGCTGACAGGCCTAGCGCTCAAACCACTGCTTGCATGGCGCATGCTTCGCGACGAGGTGCTCGAAGTCGAGGGCGCACTCGATCGTTCCCTCGTTGTGGGCCGCACGCAACTCGCAAGACTCGTCAGCCGCGACGTCAGCGCATTGAGTGCCAGCGAGGTCCGTGAAAGCGCGATCGAATCCCTGTCCGAGAACCTCAACGATTCGCTGGTCGCACCCGTCTTCTGGTTCGTGCTGTTCGGATTGCCCGGCGCGGCGGTCTATCGCTTCGCCAACACGGCCGACGCGATGTGGGGCTACCGCGGCGAGCGCGACGGCCGAAGGTGGGAGTGGGCCGGGAAATGGGCTGCCCGGGCCGACGACGTGCTCTCCTGGGTGCCGGCCCGCCTCACGGCATTGCTGCTTCTGTGCTGCTCCCTTTTCTCCGGCGCGGGGATGGCAATGCGTGAGCTCCGATCGGAAGCGCGGAAGACGCCATCCCCCAACAGCGGTTGGCCGATGGCCGCGATGGCTCTGTTGCTCGGCGTGCGGCTCGCGAAGCCGGGCGCATACACCCTGAACCCTGCGGGGCGTCAGCCGTTCGCATGCGACACGCTGCGCGCAGTGGCATTGGGGCGTCGAGTGGTCGCACTGTCGGCGCTTTGCGCCACACTGGCGATCGGCTCCATGTCGACATGGGGATCGCCATGACCTCATCCCACATCTTCGAGTCTCTGCACGGCGGCACGGATGCCCAAGGCGCGGCGCCGCACGATTTCTCCACGAACGCCAACGCCTGCGGCCCTTGCCCGGGAACGAGGCTGGCGCTTCAACGCGTGGATGCCGGCCGCTATCCAGACCCGCTCTACTCGACGCTGCGCGAACGGCTTGCACACTTTCATCAGGTCGAAGTCCGTCGGATCGTGATCGCCGCGAGCGCCAGCGAATTCATCGGCCGGATCACGGCGGCCGTGGCGCAAGGGGACAGCCGGCGCGTCTGGGTGCCGCGGCATTGCTATGGCGACTATCTTCGTGCCGCGAGCGCATGGCGATTCGAGCCGGAGCCCGAGGCAGGTGCTGCGGATCTGGTGTGGTGCTGCGATCCGTCCAGTCCGCTGGGCCAGGCGGGTGAACTCGCGGAAATCGTCATGCGGTTGCGCGCGGAAGCGACGTGTGTGCTCGACCTGGCCTACGAGCCCCTGCGCTTGCGGGGTTCATTGGCCCTGGGCCGAGACCGGCTCGATCGCGTCTGGCAACTCTGGACGCCGAACAAGGCACTCGGTCTCACGGGCATCCGGGCCGCCTATGCCATTGCGCCGGTGGATGCCGCAGACATGGCGACGCGCCTCGAACGTCTGGCACCTTCCTGGCCCTTGGGCGCACATGGCGTGGCACTGCTCGAATCGTGGACCAGCGAGAGCACGCAAAAGTGGCTCGGCAAGAGCCGGCTCAAGCTCGGAGTCTGGGAGGCTGAACAACGCGAGTTGTGCGAATCGCTGGGCTGGGTGTGCGAACCCAGCGTCGCGAGCTACTTCTGTGCGAAGCCGGACGTACCGTATTCAGGGGCGCGCGTATCCGAACTGAGGGCGGAGGGCATCAAGCTGCGCGACACCGCCTCCTTCGGCATTCCGGGGCACGTTCGGCTCGGCGTACTGTCGCCGGCCAGTCAGGTGGCGTTGCAACGGGCGTGGATCGCATCGCGATCCTGAATCCGATCACCAGCCGGTTTGCTGTTGCCGGCCGCCCTTGATGTTCCCGGCGACGCCCCCGGCAACGGCACCAATCGCGGCACCGGTCCACGCGTCGCCTCCGGCGATCGCGGCGATACCTGCACCGCCCAGAGCGCCCAGGCCCGCGCCGCTCATCGTTCCCTGCTGCCGCGGTGTCATGTCCGTGCACGCGGCCAAGAGCGTCATGGCCGCAACAGTCGACATCCATACGAGTCGTTTCATGGTCAGCTCCGTCACTTCTTCAGGCCGGGAACGGCCATTTCAAACCAGATGATGTCGAGCACCGGCCGCTTGAGCTTCGTCGGATTCGCTGCGTACCAGCGGTCGAGGTTTTCGCGCACGCCGTCCAGCGTCTGACCCTGCATGCCCTTGGCCAGGCGCGGGATGAAGCTTTGCGCGTCGGTGGGTGGATTGGCGCCGTGATAGGCGGTCTGGACCTGGACCATGTTGGCAAGGCCGACGAGGTACGCCTTCTTGACGGCCTCGCTCGACTGAGTCCATTGCTCACCGGTGACCATCTGGACCTCGGCCGCGCGGACTGGCGCAGCTGCCATCGCCAGCGCCATGCATGTCACGGCCGCAGCCGTGCGCAACTGAAGTTTCATGTTCATCGCACTCTCCAAGCGAACTACATGCGCTGCATATTGCGCTTGGGCGCGGACGGATGTCAAACTTGTTGAAGAGCCCGGTCCAGGTTTACGTGCCGTCAGATTCTCTGCAACTGCGGGTGCTTCGCAAAGAGGTCGGCAGCCCAATCAACGAAGGCGCGGACCTTGGCGCTCAAATGGCGGTTTGGCGGATACACGACGTGTACGGGCAGGGGGGGGCGCTTCCAGTCCGGCAGGATCTCGATGAGTTCGCCACTGGCGATGTAGGGCTCCGCCATATAAGTAATGACCTGCGAGAGGCCGAAGCCCCCCAGCACCGCGGTCATGTGGGCGTTGCTGTCGTTGACCGCCACGCGGTAGGGGCCTGCGATCTCGAATTGCTCATCGCCGCGATGGAATTCGTGCGGGTAGACGCGGCGCGTGCTGCCCGAGAAGAAGCTCACCACCAGATGGCGCTTCTCGATGTCTGTCGGATGCTGCGGCGCGCCGTAGCGCTTGAGGTAGGCCGGCGAAGCCACGGTCATCCAGGGCAGATTGCCGATGCGGCGCGCCACCAGCGACTGGTCGGCCAACTCGCCGCCGCGGATCACGCAGTCGACGTTGTCGGTGATCAGGTCCACCGCGCGGTCGCTCACGCCCACATCGACCTGGATGTCGGGGTAGCGGTCGCAGAAAGTCGACAGGGCGGGAAGGATGACCAGCCTCGCCATCGACGACCCCACGTCGATGCGCAGCCTGCCGGTGGGGTTGGCCTGTGCATTGGTCATGCTGGCCTCGATGTCGTCGAAGTCGTTCAGCAGGCGCGCGGTGCGTTCGAAGTACGCCGCCCCGTCCGGCGTGACGGTGACCCGGCGCGTGGTGCGGTTGAGCAGCTTCACATGCAGGCGCGACTCCAGCGCCTGGATCTGCTTGGTGACCGTGCCCTTGGGCAGGCCGAGCGAATCGGCGGCGCGGGTGAATGTGCCTGCTTCGACGACGCGGACAAAGATCCGCATGGCCTGGATCTGATCCATCTATGCTGCTCCTGGGGTGGCCTGGGGCCGGGGGGAGCGGAATTCTCACACGGCCTTTTGAGGCGATTGTTAGCCGATTGGAAACAGAGTGAGGTCCGAGCCCTTGTTGAAGCATATCAACGACGTCTTATATTCAACCCATCGTCCACCCACCGAGGTCGTCCATGTCCACCCGTCCAACCCTGCCAACTGCTGAAGCCCCCACGGCTGCCGCGCGGGGCGCCGAAACCGACATCCGCATCGAACTGCCGGACCGGGAGCCCGTGCTGGCCCGGCTGTATGGCGAGCGTGTGCGGGGCACCACCTCACCGCTGGTGCTCCATTTCCACGGCGGCACCTTCGTGTGCGGCGACCTGGACAACGGGCGCAACGTGGCCCGCCTGCTGGCGGGTGCCGGCGCGGTGGTGGTGTCGCTGGACTATCCGCTTGCGCCCAAGGCACCGTTTCCCGAACCCATCGAGGTCGGCTTTGCCGCGCTGGAGTGGGTCTACAAGCAACGCATGAAGCTGGCGGGCAGGGGCGCGCAACTGTTCCTGGCCGGCGAGGAAGCCGGCGGCAATCTGGCGGCTGCAGTGGCCCTGATGGCGCGGGACAGGGCGCATCCGCCGCTGGCTGGGCAGATCCTGCTTTCGCCGATGCTCGATCCCTGCGCTGGGACGCCTTCGCTCCGGCAGGCCAAGGGGGATGCCGTGCAGTGCAAGTGGGCCTCCGGCTGGCAGGAATACCTCAGCCGCCCGATGAATGCGACGCACCCATACGCGGTGCCCGGCGGGTCGCTGCGTCTGGCCGAACTGGCGAGAACGCTGGTGCTTGTCGGGAAGGATGATCCGATGCGCGACGAAGCGCTGAACTTCGCCAAACGGCTGAGCGACGCCGGCATCGAGGTCACGAGCAATGTGTTGCCCGGCGCTTCGAACTGGCCCGAGGCGCTCTACCGGCCGGACGATTCTGGCTGTGCGGCCTGCGAGGCGGTCGTACAGAAGCACTTCCGCGAGTTTTTCAGCGCGGCACCGCCGCCTCACTGAGCGGCGAAGCACGGCGCCCCGTGCACTGAAGGATCCCGTCGCGCGGGATCACCCAAAGGTGAGGTGATTGCACCTCGATCTGCAAGGCGACACGACCGCCTTGCGGGGGGAGCCTTTGCCTGCGCGACCGCCCATCCGTGGTGCTCCGGCGACGCGCTCCCACCCGATTTCGTTTTCCCCGCTGTCCTGCGCTATCCGCGCGGGAGGGCGCTTTGCATCTCAAGAGTCACCAAAAGGACGTTTCATCATGACGAACCCCAAGCTTTCCTCCATGGCCCGTCGCGGCCTCTGGCCCGCGGTGACCGGCGTCACGGCATTGGTGGCGATTGCAGCCGCCGCGCTCGGCTTCCACAGTTTCAATGCCGAGGCAAACAACGCCCCGGCCGTCTCGGCGCCGCGCGCCACGCCAGTCTCGGTGGCGACCGTGGCCGCGACGGAAGTCAACACGTGGGACGAGTTCTCCGGTCGCCTCGAAGCGGTCGAACGAGTCGATGTGCGGTCCCGCGTGGCGGGTGCCGTGCAAGCCGTGCACTTTCGCGAGGGCGCCCTGGTGAAGCAGGGCGAACTCCTGATCACCATCGACCCTGCTCCCTACGCTGCGGAAGTGCAACGCGCCGAGGCACAGGTGGCCTCGGCACAGGCCAGGGTGTCGTTCACCCGCAGCGAGCAGGAACGCGCACGCCGTCTCTGGGATGAAAAGGCCATCGCGCAGCGCGAACTGGATGAGCGCACCAACGCCGGTCGCGAAGCCGAAGCCAACCTGCGCGCGGCGCAGGCCTCGCTGCAGAGCGCACGCCTGAACCTCGGCTACACGCAAGTCCGCGCCCCGGTCGCGGGTCGCATCGGCAAGCTCGAAGTGACGATCGGCAATCTCGTTGCGGCCGGCCCCGGCGCGCCGGTATTGACGACGCTGGTGTCCGTCAGCCCGATCTACGCCAGCTTCGATGCCGACGAGCAGATCGTCGTCCGCGCGCTGAAGGACCTGCCCGGCGGCGCCAGCGCGCGCACCCGCATCGAGGGCATCCCCGTGCAGATGGGCACTGCCGGCATCGACGGCACGCCTTATGAAGGCCGTCTGCAACTCATCGACAACCAGGTCGATGCCAAGAGCGGCACGGTGCGCGTGCGCGCAGCCTTCGACAACAAGGATGGTGCGCTGATCCCCGGCCAGTTCGCCCGTATCCGCATGGGCCAGGCGCGCAACGACACGGCACTGCTGGTCAACGAGCGCGCGGTAGGCACCGACCAGAACAAGAAGTTCGTGATGGTCGTCGGCGAGGACAACAAGGCCGAGTACCGCGAGGTATCGCTGGGCGCGCCGGTCAATGGTCTGCGTGTCGTGACCAAGGGCCTCAAGGCGGGCGAGCGCGTGGTCGTCAATGGCCTGCAGCACATCCGCCCCGGTGCACTCGTGGCGCCGCAGACCGTGACCATGGACGCCAAGGCCGAAGTGCAAGCACCGGCCCAGCACGTGGCCGACGCGAAGTCCTGATCGCACGGCTCTCGGAGAAATCATCATGAATCTTTCCAAGTTCTTCATCGACCGGCCGATCTTTGCCGGCGTGCTCTCGCTGCTGATGCTGATCGCGGGGCTGATCGCGCTGCGCGGGCTGCCGATTTCCGAGTACCCCGAGGTGGTGCCGCCCTCGGTCGTGGTGCGCGCCAACTACCCCGGCGCCAACCCGAAGGTCATTGCCGAGACGGTGGCCACGCCGCTGGAGGAATCGATCAACGGCGTCGAAGGCATGCTCTACATGAGCAGCCAGGCAACGACCGACGGCCTGCTCACGCTGACCGTGACCTTCAAGCTCGGCACCGATCCCGACAAGGCACAGCAACTCGTGCAGAACCGCGTCTCGCAAGCCGAGCCGCGCCTGCCCGAGGAAGTGCGACGGCTCGGCATCACGACCATCAAGAGTTCACCCGATCTCACGATGGTGGTGCACTTGCTCTCGCCCAACGGGCGCTACGACATGACCTACCTGCGCAACTACGCAGTGCTCAATGTCAAGGACCGGCTGGCGCGTGTGCAGGGCGTGGGCGACGTGCAGTTGTTCGGCTCGGGCGACTACTCGATGCGTGTCTGGCTCGATCCGCAGAAGGTCGCCCAGCGCGGCCTCTCCGCCAGCGACGTGGTGCGCGCCATTCGCGAACAGAACGTGCAGGCAGCCGCCGGCGTGGTCGGTGCATCGCCTGGCCTGCAAGGCGTCGACATGCAGATCTCGATCAACGCACAGGGCCGTCTGCAGACCGAGGAAGAGTTCGGCGACATCATCGTCAAGACCGGTAGCGACGGTGCCGTGACGCGGCTGCGCGACGTCGCGCGGCTGGAACTCGGCGCGTCGAGCTATGCGCTGCGCTCGCTGCTCGACAACAAGGATGCAGTGGCGGTACCGATCTTCGCCGCGCCTGGCTCCAATGCGATCCAGATCTCCAACGACGTTCGCGCCACGATGGCCGAGCTGAAGAAGAACATGCCCGATGGCGTCGACTACAGCATCGTCTACGACCCGACGCAGTTCGTGCGTGCCTCGATCGAATCTGTCGTGCACACGCTGCTCGAAGCGATCGCGCTCGTGGTGTTGGTCGTGATCCTGTTCCTGCAGACTTGGCGCGCATCGATCATCCCGCTGCTCGCGGTGCCCATCTCGGTGATCGGCACCTTCGCGGTGATGCATCTCTTCGGCTTTTCGATCAACGCACTGAGTCTCTTCGGGCTGGTGCTCGCGATCGGCATCGTGGTGGACGATGCGATCGTGGTGGTCGAGAACGTCGAGCGCAACATCGAGGCCGGCCTGAGTCCGCGCCAGGCGACCTACCGTGCGATGCGCGAAGTGTCGGGGCCCATCATCGCGATCGCGCTGGTGCTGGTGGCGGTGTTCGTGCCGCTCGCATTCATCAGCGGCCTCACGGGGCAGTTCTACAAGCAGTTCGCGTTGACGATCGCGATCTCGACCGTGATCTCGGCCGTCAATTCGCTGACCTTGTCGCCCGCGCTCGCCGCGCTGCTGCTACGCAGCCATGACGCGCCCAAGGATGCACTGACGCGTGGCATGGACCGCGTGTTCGGCGGCTTCTTCCGGGGCTTCAACCGCATCTTTCATCGCGGCGCCGAGGGCTACAGCACCGGCGTGAAAGGAGCCATCTCGCGCAAGGCGCTGATGATGGTGATCTACCTCGCGCTGGTGGCCGTGACTTTCGGGCTCTTCAAGGCGGTGCCCGGCGGCTTCGTGCCGGCGCAGGACAAGCAGTACCTGATCGGCTTTGCACAACTGCCCGACGGCGCCACGCTCGACCGCACGGAAGAAGTGACGCGCCGCATGAACGACATCGTGATGAAGCAGCCGGGTGTCGAGCACGCCATCACCTTCCCCGGACTGTCGATCAACGGCTTCACCAACAGCTCGAACTCCGGCATCGTTTTCGTGAGCCTGAAGGACTTCGACGAGCGCAAGGCGGCGAACCTCAGCGCGGGTGCGATCGCGGGCCAGTTGAACGGCCAGTTCAGCCAGATCCAGGATGCGTTCATCGCGATCTTCCCGCCGCCGCCGGTACAAGGGCTGGGGACGACGGGCGGCTTCAAGCTGCAGCTCGAAGACCGCGGGTCGCTCGGCTACGCGGCGATGGACGGCGCGGTCAAGGCGTTCATGGCCAAGGCCTACCAGACGCCGGAACTCGCGGGCATGTTCACGAGCTGGCAGGTCAACGTGCCGCAGCTCTATGCCGACATCGACCGCACCAAGGCCCGCCAGCTCGGCGTGTCGGTGACGGACGTGTTCGACACCATGCAGATCTACCTCGGCAGCCTGTACGCGAACGATTTCAACCGCTTCGGCCGCACCTACAGCGTGCGCGTTCAGGCGGATGCGCCGTACCGCGCGCGCGCCGAGGACGTCGGCCTGCTCAAGGTTCGTTCGGCCAGCGGCGAGATGGTGCCCCTGTCGGCGCTGATGAACATCCAGCCCAGCTATGGGCCGGAGCGTGCGATGCGCTACAACGGCTTTCTCTCGGCCGATATCAACGGCGGGCCGGCGCCGGGCTTTTCGTCGGGTCAGGCGCAGGACGCGATCGAACGCATCGCCGCCGAGACGCTGCCCAAGGGCATCGGCTTCGAGTGGACGGAGCTGACCTATCAGGAAATCCTGGCCGGCAACTCGGCGCTGTGGGTTTTCCCGCTCGCCATCCTTCTGGTGTTCCTGGTGCTGGCCGCGCAGTATGAAAGCCTGACCTTGCCGGTCGCGATCATCCTGATCGTGCCGATGGGGCTGCTGGCTGCGATGACTGGCGTGTGGTTGTCTCACGGCGACAACAACGTCTTCACGCAGATCGGGCTGATGGTGCTGGTGGGGCTGTCGGCGAAGAACGCAATCCTGATCGTCGAGTTCGCGCGAGAGCTGGAGTTCGCCGGGCGGACGCCGATCCAGGCGGCCATCGAGGCGAGCCGGCTGCGGCTGCGCCCGATTCTGATGACCTCGATGGCCTTCGTGATGGGGGTACTGCCGCTGGTGCTTTCCACCGGCGCGGGTGCCGAGATGCGCAAGGCGATGGGCATCGCGGTGTTCTCCGGAATGATTGGCGTGACGGCCTTCGGCTTGTTCCTCACACCAGTGTTCTATGTGCTGTTGCGTCGCATGACAGGCAATCGGCCGCTCAAGCTGCATGGCGAAGTGCCGCACGGCGATGCGTTTGTGTCTGCGGATCAGCCCGTGGCGGCCGCGCATGCCGGTGCAGCTGGCGGAGGTTCGTTGCGGCCATCGCCCGCGGCGCCCTTGAAGGCCATCGAGTGAGGCGATCTGGCGCTCACCTCCCAACGTTCAGAAAGTTCATCATGAATCAGACATCTCCATCCCGAGGCTTGCGGTGGCGCGCCGCGCTGGCACCGCTGCTGGCGGCGCTGGTGCTCGCAGGCTGCGCCACGGCGCCGGCGGAGCTTCCCTCGTTCACGCCGCCCGCACAGTTCAAGGAGCAGGCCGCCGTAGCGCCGGAGGGCGCGTGGACGCGTGCCCAGCCCGCCGAAGCGCAAGCGCGGGGCGAATGGTGGCGCGCGTTCAACGATCCGGTGCTCGACAAGCTGATTGCGAGCGCCGACGCGCGCAACACCAGCATCCAGGCCGCGGCAGCGCGGCTTGCAGAAGCCCGCGCGTTGGCCCGCAACGCAGATGCGGATCGTGCGCCGCAGGTCAACGCCGTCGCAGGCGGCGTGCGCAGTGCCGGCCTGGACCGCAACCTGACGCCCAGGCCGTCTTCGTTGTTCACGGCGGGGCTGGAACTCTCCTATGAGCTGGACCTCTTCGGCAAGTTGTCCCGAGCGAGCGATGCGGCACGGCTCGATGCCGATTCCCGCGACGGGCTGCTGCAGAGCACGCGCCTGCTGGTCGAAGCCGAGGTGGCGCAGACCTATCTCGCCCTGCGCGCTCTCGATGCCGAGCGTGCGCTGGTGAGGGAAACGGTCGAGGCCTATCGCGACACCCTGAAGCTGACGCAGAGCCGCGAACGGGCAGGCGACGTGGCCGAACTCGACGTGGCGCGCGTCGAGACCGAAGTCGCCTCCACCGAGTCCGATGCAATGACGCTGGACCGCCGCCGTGCCGAACTGGAGCACGCGCTGGCGGTGCTGGCAGGCGACCTGGCGTCGGACTTCGGCGTGAGCGCGGATGAATGGTCGACCGCCTTGCCCACGATCCCGCCGGGCGTGCCTGCGACAGTGCTCACGCGCCGGCCGGACATCTCTGCCGCGCAGAAGGCGGTGCTGGCGGCGCAGGCGCGCGTCGGCGTCGCGCAGGCGGCCTGGTTTCCCGATATCGCATTGACCGCGGGCGGCGGATACGCGACGTCGGACTTCAGCGACCTCGTGAAATGGTCGGCACGGTCATGGGGCATTGGTGCGTTGCTCGCGTTGCCGATCTTCGATGGTGGACGCCGCGAAGCGGGCGTGCAGAACGCCTCGGCGCAGCTCGATGGCGCGCTCGCAAACTACCGGTCGCAAGTGCTCGTCGCCTTCAAGGAGGTGGAGGACCAGCTCTCTTCCCTGCGAATCCTGGAGCAGCAATCCGGCGTGCAGGCCAAGGCGGTGGCGTCGGCGACCCGGGCCACGACCTTGTCGGATTCGCGCTATCGCAATGGTCTGGTCAGCCAGCTGGACTTGCTCGATGCCCGTCGGCAGGAATTGCAGAACCGCAGGCAGGCGTTGCAGGTGAAGTCAGCTCAATACCAGGCGACGGTCGGCTTGATCCGTGCAATTGGTGGTGGCTGGGATGCCGGGCCGGTAGCTCCCGGTGCAACAGGCAAGGCGCAGGTTGCGGCCACTCGCCCGATGAATTTGGAATAAGAAGTATGTGCACGGCGGCCCGAGATCGGCTTCGGGCGGCCTGATAGACTCCCGGCGCTTTCGCGCTGATCGTCGGGTTTGATGTCATCGGTGTGCCGAGCATCAAACAGAAAATTGCGTATGCAGACGACATCAGCGCCGGCGACATCCAACTCCCTTGACAAAAATGCCGCGCCCAAGTTGCGGCGGGCGCTGGGTGCGCGACACCTGACGATGATCGCGATCGGCGGGTCGATCGGCACGGGGCTGTTCGTGGCATCGGGCGCCAGCGTGTCGCAGGCGGGCCCGGGTGGGGCGCTGATGGCTTACCTGCTCATCGGCGCGATGGTGTTCTTCCTCATGACCAGCCTCGGCGAACTCGCGGCCTACATGCCGGTTTCCGGGTCGTTCGCCACCTACGGCGCGTTGTATGTCGACGAAGGCTTTGGCTTCGCGCTGGGCTGGAACTATTGGTACAACTGGGCCGTCACGATTGCCGTCGAACTGGCCGCTGCCCAACTGGTCATGCAGTACTGGTTCCCGGGCACGTCGGGCGTGATGTGGAGCGCGCTGTTTCTCTCGGTGATGTTCCTGCTCAACGCGATTTCCGTGCGCGGCTTCGGCGAGGCGGAATTCTGGTTCGCATTGATCAAGGTGGTGGCGGTCGTGGCCTTCATCGCGATCGGCACGCTGATGATCTTCGGCATCATGAACGGCGAGCGCTCTCCGGGGCTGTCGAACTTCACGGTGGGAGACGCGCCCTTCGTGGGCGGGCTGCCGGCCATGATCGGTGTCGCGATGATCGCGGGTTTCTCGTTCCAGGGAACCGAGCTGATCGGCGTCGCCGCGGGTGAATCCAAGGATCCAGGCAGGACCATTCCGCGCGCCATGCGGCAGGTGTTCTGGCGCATCCTGTTGTTCTATGTGCTGGCCATCCTGGTCATCGGCATCCTCATCCCGTACACCGACCCGAACCTGATCAAGACCGATATCGGCGCGGTCAGCGTGAGTCCCTTCACCCTCGTGTTCCAGCGTGCGGGCATGGCGTTCGCCGCGAGCGTGATGAACGCGGTGATCCTCTCGGCCGTCCTGTCGGCCGGCAATTCGGGCATGTACGCGTCGACGCGGATGCTTTTCAATCTGGCCGTCGACGGGCGTGCGCCGCGCTGCTTTGCCCGGCTGACCCGCAACGGAGTGCCGCTTTATGCACTGCTGGCGACTGCGCTGGTGGGCGCGTTGTGCTTCCTGACCTCGCTGTTCGAAAGCCAGAGCGTCTATCTGTGGCTGCTCAACCTGTCGGGCATGACGGGCTTCATCGCGTGGCTGGGCATCGCCATCAGCCACTACCGGTTTCGCAAGGGCTTCATGGCGCAGGGGCTGGACCTGGCAATGCTGCCTTACCGCTCGCCATTCTTTCCGTACGGTCCCCTGTTCGCGTTCGGGCTCTGCCTGATCGTGACGCTGGGGCAGAACTACGCAGCCTTCATGGGCGGGCGCATCGACTGGATTGCCGTGCTGGCCACCTACATCGGCATCCCGATCTTTCTGGCGATGTGGCTGGGCTATCGAGTGGTTCGCAAGACCCGCATCGTGGCCTACGCCGACATGTATTTCCCGCGACCGAATACGCCCGGTTCGCAAATCCAATAACCAAGGAGAACTCCAATGAAAAAATACCTCTTGCAACCCGTAGCGGTGCTCGCTGCTGCCGCGGCCCTCGCGGCCGGTTCGGCCCAAGCCGCGCCGACGCTGGTGGACCACGTTCAGGGCTACACCTTCAGCCAGGACAAACTGACGTCTTTCACCGGCCTGGTCTTCGACCAGGGCAAGGTGCTCGGCGTCGGCGATGCGGCCGTGCTCGCCAAGCAGTACCCCGATGCCCGTCGCGTCGACGGTCAGGGCAAGACCCTGCTGCCGGGCTTGATCGACGCCCACGGGCACGTGTTCCGCATCGGCTTCCGCACGAGCGAAGTCGCGGTCACCGGTACCCAGTCGCTGCAGGAAGCGCAAGCCCGCGTCAAGGCCTACGCCGAAGCCAACCCGGTTCGCCAGTGGATCATGGGACAGGGCTGGAACCAGGTGATCTGGAAGCTCGGCCGTTTCCCGACCGCGGCTGAACTCGACGTCGCCATTGCCGACCGCCCCGCGACGCTGCGCCGCGTGGACGGCCACGCGACCTGGGCCAACACCAAGGCGCTGCAACTCGCCGGCATCACGCGCGAGACGCCCGACCCAGTGGGCGGCCGCATCGAGCGCGACGCCAACGGCAACCCGAGTGGTGTGCTGGTCGACAAGGCGCAGGCCCTGCTCGTGAAGGTCATGCCTCCGTACTCCGACGCTGAACGTCGCATCGCACTCGACTCTGCATTGCGGCACTTCGGCTCCCTGGGTCTCACGGGCGTGGGCGATGCCGGCGTGACGGCCAACGAGGTGAAGATCTACCGCGAGTTCGCCGACCAGAAGAAGCTCACGACCCGCGTCTACGCCATGATTGGCGACGTGGCCGACGACTTCAAGGTGCTGTCCGCCAGCGGCCCGCTGAAGGGCTATGCGGACGACCGCTTCAACCTGCGCTCGGTCAAGCTCTACGCCGACGGCGCCCTGGGCAGCCGTGGCGCGGCGCTGCTCGAACCCTATTCGGACGACCACAGCAACAAGGGGTTGCTGTTCATGGACGATGCCACGGTCCAGGCCAAGATGAAGACCGCGCTCAAGGCCGGCTACCAGGTCAACGTCCATGCCATCGGCGATGCGGCCAACCGCCAGATCCTGAATGCCTTCGAGGCTGCGTACAAGGACGGCGGCGGCATCGAGCAGCGCAACCGCATCGAGCACGCTCAAGTGGTGGCGATCTCGGACATTCCGCGCTTCAAGACCTTGGGCCTGATCGCCTCGATGCAGCCCACGCACGCCACGAGCGACATGAACATGGCGGAAGACCGCGTCGGCAAGGAGCGGATCAAGGGCGCGTACGCCTGGCGCACGATCCTGAAACAAGGCACCGTGATCGCGGGTGGTTCGGACTTCCCCGTCGAGTCGGCCAACCCCTTCTTTGGTCTGCATGCCGCCGTGACGCGTACCGACCATGAAGGCAAGCCCATCGAAGGCTGGCATCCCGAGGAGGCAATGACGCTGCCCCAGGCATTCCGCGCCTTCACCCTCGATGCCGCGTATGCGCAGCACCAGGAAAAGGCAATCGGTTCGCTTGAGCCCGGCAAGTGGGCCGATTTCATCGTGGTCGACCAGGACCCGTTCAAGATCGCGCCGGCAGACTTGTGGAAGACCAAGGTACTTGAAACGTGGCTGGCGGGCGAAAAGGTCTACTCGCAAAAAGCAGGCGATTGAAACTGAAAGCAGAAAGCCGCCCGGCGAGGCATTCCCCGGGCGGCTTTTTTGTGGGCGCTAGAAGCCGGTGTCGATCCGCCCCGAGTTGGACTCGATCAGCCTGCGCAGCGCATTCGCGCCCATCACCAGCGCGCTGGAATAGGTGGTCTGGGCCACGGAGGCGGTGTGGATCCGCTGGTAGTGGATCGCTTCGACGGCGTCGCTGTTGAAGGCCTCCAGGAGGACCCAGAAGTATTGATTCTGTCCACGCTCCTCCACCGTGAGCGCGATATCTCGTAAAGCTGGCATTCGCCGGGGCTCCCTTTTCTGAACAAGTCTTGAAGCTACGGGCGAATCGAATGAATAGTTTCGACCTCATTGAAGGCCGCAACGGGAAGCGTGACGAACTTCACGTAAAGGACAATCGCACCCATGATTCCCGATGTGCTAAACCGCCGAGCGCGCTGCGTCATGGTCCTTGGCACCACCAGCGGCGCCGGCAAGAGCTGGCTCGCTACGGCGCTGTGCCGTTGGTATGCCCGGCAGGGGCTCCAGGTCGCGCCGTTCAAGGCGCAGAACATGAGCAACAACGCGAGGGTCGTCGCGGGCGGCGAGATCGGCAGTGCACAGTATTTCCAGGCCCTGGCGGCGCGGGCCGAGCCTGAGGTGCGCATGAATCCGCTGCTCCTCAAGCCAGAACGGGACACCCACAGCCAGGTCATCCTGATGGGGCAGGTGAGCAACGAACTTTCGGAGTTGCCCTGGCGCGGGCGAAGCGAGCGGGTGTGGCCGCGGATCGCCCAGGCGCTGGATGAACTGCGTGCCGACAACGATGTCGTCGTCATCGAAGGCGCAGGCTCGCCGGCCGAGATCAACCTGATGGAGAGCGACATCGTCAACCTCCGTGTCGCGCGTCGCGCCGGGGCGCGCTGCCTGCTGGTGACGGACATCGACCGCGGCGGCGCCTTCGCCCATCTCTATGGCACCTGGGCGCTGATGCCGCCGGGCGACCGCGACATGCTCGCCGGCTTCGTTCTCAACAAGTTCCGCGGCGATGCGTCTTTGCTGGCGCCGGCCCCGCAGCAGTTGCAGGCGCTGACGGGCGTGCCTACTGTTGCGACGCTGCCCATGTGGTGGCAGCACGGCCTGCCGGAGGAGGACGGCGTCTTCGACGATCGCAGCGTGTCGAGCGGCGAAGTCACCCGAACCATCGCAGTGATTGCCTATCCGCGGATCAGCAACCTGGACGAATTCCAGCCGCTCAAGAACATTGCGGGCGTACGCCTGCGCTGGGCGCGGAGCCCGGCCGACGTCGCAGGCGCGGACTGGATCATCCTGCCGGGCTCCAAGCACACCAGCGGTGATCTGGCGTGGATGCGCACGCAAGGGCTGGATCGCGCGGTGGCTGCGCATGCGTCGCGTGGCGGCATGGTGCTGGGCGTTTGCGGTGGCCTGCAGATGCTGGGCGAGGCCCTGATCGATCCACACGGCGTCGACGGCAATGGGCCCGGGCTGGGGTTGCTGCCGCTGGTCACCGTGTTCGCGGTGGACAAGACCGTGCGCCACCGGGAGGCCGCCTTCGCCACGCTCGCAGGGCCTTGGTCGGCGTTGTCCGGCATCAACGTGCGCGGCTACGAGATCCACCACGGCCAAACCGCGGAGCATGCCGCGATGGCCGCCGCCGGTGACCGGGCCACGGCAGTGATGCCCGATGAGCTGGCGTGGCAAAACGGCGCTGGCAACGTCCTCGGGCTTTATCTTCATGGTCTCTTCGAAGACCCTGCCGTGCTGCAGGCGATGTTTGGCGTCGCCGCGCGCACGCTGGACGCGGTGTTCGACGGACTGGCCGACCACATCGACTCCCACTTTGAACCGGGCGTGCTGCGCTCGCTGATCGAATGACATTGGAACTCCCTTCGGTCCCCGACCTCGACGACGCTGCACTTTCTGCGCGCCTGCAGCATCTGCTCGATGGCAAGACCAAGCCGGTCGGCGCTTTGGGCCGGCTGGAGGCGCTGGCCCTGCGGCTGGGCACGATCCTCGGCACCGACTCGCCATCGATGACGGCGCCTCAGATGGTCGTCTGCGCCGGCGACCACGGCCTGGCCGCGCGCGGGGTGTCCGTCTATCCGAGCGACGTGACCTGGCAGATGGTCGAGAACTTCCTCGCCGGCGGCGCGGCCGTCAGTGTGCTGGCGCGCCAGCACGGCCTGACGTTGACGGTGGTCGACTGCGGCGTGCGCCACGACTTCGCGCCACGCGACGGCCTGTTGATCCGCAAGACGGCAGCCGGCACGGCGGACGCTTCCGTCGAACCGGCCATGAGCGCGGCGCAGTGCGAGACGGCCATTGCCAACGGCATGGCGCTCCTGCGTGAGTTGCCAGGCAACGCGGTGCTGCTGGGCGAGATGGGCATCGGCAATTCGTCCGCCGCGGCGATGCTGCTGGCACGCATTGCCCACCAGGACATCGATGCCTGCACCGGCGCCGGAACCGGACTGGACGCCGCAGGCCGTGCGCACAAGCGCAAGATCCTGCGGGGAGTGCTCGAACGGCATGCCGATGCCACGGCACCGCTCGATGCGCTGTCCGCCCTCGGCGGCTTCGAGATCGCCACGCTGGTCGGCGTGGTGTTGCAGGCAGCCCACGAACGCCGCGTGATCGTGCTCGATGGCTTCATCGCCAGCGCAGCGGTGCTCGTCGCCCAGGCTCTTCGCCCGCAGGTCGTGCAGCGCTGCGTGGCAGCGCACCAATCGGTCGAGCCCGGCCATCGGCTGCTGTTGAATGTCCTGGGGCTGGAGCCCTTGCTGCAACTCGACCTGCGGCTCGGCGAGGGCTCGGGCGCCGCGCTTGCCTGGCCGCTGCTCGAATCTGCCTGCCGCATCCTGGGCGAGATGGCGAGCTTCGAATCGGCAGGCGTGTCGAAGCAAGAGACGCCATGAACGGGGTGCGCCATTTCCTGCTGGCGCTGCAGTTCTTCACGCGTGTCCCGGTCACGGGGCCGCTGGCCGGCTGGGTCGGCTTCAGTCCGGCGATGCTCCGTGCCAGCGCTGCCCATTTCCCCGGTGTGGGCTGGCTCGTCGGCGGCGTGGGCGCGGGTGTGCTGTGGTTCGCGCAAGCCGGTCTTCCGGGTGTCGCTGGCGCTCTCGCGGCTGCTGCGCTGTCGACCATCGCGACCGTGCTGATGACCGGCGCGTTTCACGAAGACGGACTGGCCGACGTCGCCGATGGACTCGGCGGCTCGGCCGATCGCGCGCGCGCGCTCGAGATCATGAAGGACTCGCGCATCGGCGCTTTCGGTGCGATCGCGCTGGTGCTGGCGCTCGGCCTGAAGATCGTGTTGTTGGCGACGTTGATCGGGCAGGGCGCTTGGACCGCATCCGTTGCGCTCTTGAGTGCCCATGTGCTTTCGCGGCTCGCGCCGTTGTTCCTGATCCGATGGCTGCCTTACGTCGGCGACGAGAACGCGGCGAGCAAGGCCAAGCCCCTGGCCGCTGCGATCGGCAGTGGCGCCTTGATGGTCGGCGTCGCGTGGTCGATCCCGGCCGCTGCGCTCCTCCTGTGGTCGCATGGCGCGCAGCACGGACTGGCGGCCCTCCTGCTTTGCGCCCTGGCGGCGATGTGGACGGCGCGACTCCTGATGCGCCGCCTCCAGGGCTTCACGGGAGACGGACTGGGCGCGACGCAACAGGTCTGCGAACTCGCGATCTATCTCGCGCTGGCGTGGCACGCATGAAGCTCCTGCTCGTCCGACACGCGCAGACCACTGCTGAAGAAGGGCAGTGCTACGGTCGAACCGATGTTCCGGTGCTTCCCGAAGTGACGCTGGCGGTGGCGGAAAGGGTAGCCCCCATGCTCCCTTTGGACGTCGCGATGGCCTGCTCTCCGCTGATGCGATGTTCCGAACTCGCGCGCGCCCTTTCGGTCTTGCGGCCCGATCTCAGTCCCCGGCCGGACCCTCGCATCGCCGAGATGGACATGGGTGCGTGGGAGGGCGGCCCGTGGACGGCGATCGATCGCGCCGAGTTCGAAACCTGGACCCGAGAATTCGCCGATACACCTGCAGGCCGCATCGGCGAAAGCACGCGTCAGTTCATGAGGCGAGTAGGGGAAGCCTTCGACGACTGGCATGCCGGCGGGCGCGATGCGATCTGGATCACGCACGCCGGCGTGATCCGCGCCGTCTGGCTGCTGCGCGACGGCACGCGCTGCGTCGACCACGCCGATCAATGGCCGTCGCAGCCGATCGCGTTCGGCGAATGCGTGACGATCGAAGCCTGATCGATCAGGGCGCTGGGGTCTTGGGCTTGTAGTCGCAACAAGGCGCCACTGCGCACTGGTAGCACAAGGGTTTGCGCGCCACGCAGACGTAGCGTCCGTGCAGGATCAGCCAGTGGTGCGCATGCAGGCGGTACGCCGCAGGCACGCGCTTCTCGAGCTTCATCTCGACCTCCAGCGGCGTCTTGCCCGGCGCAAGCCCGGTGCGGTTGCCGACGCGGAAGATGTGCGTGTCGACCGCCATCGTCGCCTCGCCGAAGGCGACGTTCAACACCACGTTCGCGGTCTTGCGCCCCACGCCAGGCAGCGCTTCGAGCTCCGCTCGCGTCCTCGGCACCTCGCCGCCGTGCTGCTCCACCAGCATGCGGCAGGCCTCGATCAGGTGCTTGGCCTTGCTGCGATAGAGACCGATGGTCTTGATGTAGCTTTCCAGGCCTTCGACGCCCAGGTTCAGGATCGCCTGCGGTGTGTTTGCGACCGGAAACAGCTTGCGCGTGGCCTTGTTCACTCCGACGTCCGTGGCCTGCGCGGACAGAAGGACGGCCGCCAGGAGTTCGAAGGGCGTGCTGTATTCGAGTTCGGTTTCCGGTGTCGGATTCGCGGCCTGGAGTATTGCGAAGAAGGATTCGATCGCGGCTTTTTTCATCGTGGCGGCGAGTTTAGGCCGGCGCCGCTGCCGGAGGTCGGAGCGGGGAGAGCGTTCGCACGGCTTCCTCGACCGACATGAACACGCGCTCCTGGCCGAGCGTCTCGATCACGCCGGTGCGATGGGCCTGCTCACGCGCGCGTCCAGCGGACAGCCGGGCCATGGCCACCACGATGCCGGCGTCTTGCCACTCCGCGATGGCTCGCCGCAGGACTTGCGAGCCCGTGTAGTCGATGTCGATGATGCCGTTGGCCTCGATGACCAGCAGCTTCACGGGCTGGCGCTGGCGCGCGATGGCCGACCGTATTTCGGCGCAGATGCGCTCGCAGTTGGTGAAGTTGAGCGGCGCGCCCGGGGCGAAGACGAGGACCCCGATCTCGTGCTCGAAAGGCGCATCCGGTACAGGTGGCCACCACACGGTGCTGCCGGGCACGCGAGCCAGCTCGACGCAATAGGGCCTGGCAACGATATACAGGCTGTGCACGAAGGACATCACGATGGCCAGCAGCATGCCGGTCTCTATCGGCAGCGCAATGACGAGCGCGGCGCTTGCCGCCACCAGCAGGATCTCGAGGCCGCCGCGGTGATGGATCTGGCGCATCTCGTTGATGCGGAAAATGCGCCAGGCGACGTAGAGGAGGATGCCGGACAGCGCGGCGTGGGGCACATAGGCCGTCAATCCTGACGCTGCGATCACCAGCGCGACCACCAGCGCGACCGCCGCGAGTGCCGCCAATTGGCTTTGCCCTCCGGATTCGCGAACGATCGCCGTGCGGGGCGGGCTGGCGTTGACGGGAAAGGAGCCGACCAGCGCTGCGGCGACGCTCCCGGCCCCGACCGCGCCGAAATCTCGACTGACGTCCTCGGCCCTGCCTTCGTCGGAGGGGAAGGTGCTCGCTACCGCCGCTGTCTGCATGACGCAAACCATGGCGACCACCAGTGCCAGTTGCACCATGCGGCCGAGTTCATCGATCCCGGGCAGGCCGGGAAAGGAGAAGTGCGGCAGCGTCACGGACAGGGGGCCCAGCAGGCTGACGCCGCGCGACTCGAGATGGAAGAACGCCGTCGCCGCGCCCGCCCCGACCAGGCCCAGCAGGGCCCCCGGAATCCGGGGGCTGATACGCGACGCGGCCAGCGTCACGCAGAGGACACCGGCGCCCAATGCAAACGCAAAGGGATTGGCGTGGGGCACCTGGCTGATGACGTGGGCGAGCCGGACGAGGAGGTGTCCTTTCTCGTCGGGAACGCCCAGCAACGTGGGCAGTTCGCCCACGACGATGTGGATCGAGATGCCCGCCAGAAAGCCCGTGGTGACGGGAACAGACAGCAGCGTCGCGAGCCACCCGGCCCGCAGAAGGCCGATCGCAATGAGCACGGAGCCGACCAGCAGCGCGAAGAGCGGGGCCAGTTGCGCATGGCCATGGCCGCTCGCAACGGCGATCGATGCCAGCCCGCCGGCAAAGATCGGCGCAATGGTCGAGTCCGCCCCGACCGACATGAAGCGGTTGGCGCCGAAAGCCGCAAATGCGATCGAGCCGGCCGCGAACGCATAGATGCCCGTCTCGGGAGGCATCCCCGCCAGCCGCGCAGTGGCGAGTTGGCCGGGAATGGCGATGGCCGCGAGCATCAGCCCGGCAACGAGATCGCGCGACAGCCATTCGATGCGGTAGCCGCGAAGCGACGCAAGGATCCGGCGCTGCATGATGCCGATCAGGGGCGCGCCCGGCTCTGGCGCTTCCGGTCCATGCGTTTCAACTCGAGGTACTCTGCCTCGTCGAGGTCGTGCAACTGCCGCGGGTACTTTTCCACGCTTGCATACCAGAGCGCCAGGCGCTTCTCGAAGTCGTCCGGCGCGCTCAGGTAGGCGTCCAGCGCCAGGAAGTAGCGCATGGCGTTGCGTTCCATCAAGCCCAGCATGCCCCCCATGAGTTCGGGCTCGCCGTTCGCTTGCTTCTTGACGACCGTGAAGCCCACTTTGCCGCGTCCCAGGGTTGCCAGGTAGCTGCGGGTTGCCGCGCGTGTCGCGGAGCCCTGATCGTAGGCATAACTGAATTGAACGAAGGATTTTCCCGTTCCGACGGGGATGCCTTCGAGCGAAATGCGATAGTTGCGCGTGCCGAACGGACCCTTGCCCGAAGTCAGTTTCGCATTGAAGTAGTCAGGCTTCGCGCTGACGACCTGGAAGTTGAAAGTCAGCTCGAACGCGTCGTCGATGGGAACGTCGTAGCGCCGTACCACGCTCAGTGTCAGGGTCTGCTTGGCGGCGTCGACCCGGCAGGCACGGTTGTTGAGATGGAGCATCAGCATCTCGCACCATTGCTTCGGCGTACTGAGCGCGGCGCTGACCTTGCCTAGCGGATGATCCAGTACGCCGAACACCTCGCCTTTGAGGCCGTTCGCCGTTTCGGCGGAATTCAGAACCATCGGTCGCCCGAACGGGCTGCTCGCCATGCCGGGAGCGAGCTTGTCGTAGGTTGCTCGCAACGCGGAGGCGCCAGCCTGCGCGGCGGCTGGCGGCGCCCAGGTCGTCCAGGTGGCTGCAACTGCCACCGTCAGTACGGGAAGAAAAGTTCGCAGGCCCACGGCGAAACCTCCTTTGCAGCCAGCGCCGGTGCGGCGCTGCGGAAATCGAGACCATACACCGCGGGCGGTCATTGGTACCGAGGGATCCAGGCCGCTCAGGGCGGGTGTCGCTGCGACAATGGCGGGCTGCAACTCTCCGACAGAAAGTTCCCATGCAATTCGCCTCCCGCCTCGACAACGTCGAAACTTCCGCCATCCGCGAACTCTTCAAGCTGCTCGGCACGCCCGGCATCATCAGCTTTGCGGGTGGCTTTCCGGACAGCGCGATGTTCGACGTCGAGGGCTTGAAGGAAGCGAGCGCCAGGGCGCTGGCGGAAGAGCCGGGCGGCGCGCTGCAGTACGGTGCGACCGAAGGCTACGAGCCGCTTCGCACGCAACTCGGCGCCTTCATGAAGACCAAGGGCGTCGACGTCGACCCGAGCGGCCTCATCGTCACCACGGGCAGCCAGCAGGCGCTCGACCTGCTCGGCAAGACGCTGATCTCTCCCGGCGACAAGGTGATCGTCGAAGGCCCGACCTTCCTCGCGACCATCCAGTGCTTTCGCCTCTACGGCGCGCAATTGATCAGCGCCCCCATCGATGCCGATGGGGTGCGCACCGACGAGCTCGAGAGACTCATCGCCGAACACAAGCCGAAGTTTGTCTACCTCATCCCGACCTTCGGCAACCCCAGCGGCGCCTTGCTCAGCCTGGAGCGACGCAAAAAGGTGCTTGAGATGGCGGTGAAGCACCAGACGCTGATCGTCGAGGACGATCCCTACGGCGACCTCTACTTCGACAAGGCGCCGCCGCCGTCGATCATGTCGCTGAGCCAGGACGTGCCCGGCAGCCGCGAACTCGTCGTGCACTGCGGCAGCCTGAGCAAGGTGTTGAGCCCCGGTCTGCGCATCGGCTGGATGATCGGCCCGGCCGAACTGCTCGCGAAGGCAACCATGTGCAAGCAGTTCAGCGATGCGCATACCAGCACCTTCGCGCAGGCGACCGCGGCGCAGTACCTCAGGAGCGGCCGCATGCCGGGCACGCTGGCCAATGTGCGCAAGGTCTACGCCGAACGTGCGCAGGCCATGGGTACCGCGCTGCAGAAGGAACTGGGCGATGCCATTACTTTCACGCAGCCTGGAGGGGGCTTGTTCTTCTGGGCGCGTCTCACCGGCGCAAACGGCAAGGTCGCCGACGCCAACGTGTTCGCCAAGCGCGCCATCGAGAAGCTCGTGGCCTTCGTGCCAGGCGCGCCGTTCTTCGCGGAGAAGCCCGACGTTTCAACGCTGCGCCTGAGCTTCGCTACCGCCAATGTCGAGAAGATTCAGGAAGGCATTGCGCGCCTCGGCGCAGCGCTCTGAACGGATAGCGGCGTCAGACGATGCGGCTGGCGTGTCCGACCCAGAACGCATCGCGCAGCTTGCGCTTGTAGAGCTTGCCGGTGGGCAGGCGCGGTAGTTGGTCGGTGAAGTCCACGGTCTTCGGGCACTTCATGTGCGCGAGGTGCGAGCGGCAGAACTCGATCAACTCGACAGCCAGGTCGGGCGTGTGGGCCACGCCCGGCAAAGTCTGCACGACCGCCTTCACTTCCTCGCCCAGGTCCTTGTTGGGCACGCCGAACACTGCCGCATCGCCGACCTTGGGATGGGTGATCAGCAGGTTCTCGCATTCCTGCGGATAGATGTTGACGCCGCCCGAGATGATCATGAAGGTCGAGCGGTCAGTGAGGTGAAGAAAGTCGTCGTCGTCGAGGTAGCCCATGTCGCCCACCGTGCTCATGGTGCCGTCGCGCGAGCGGGTGAGCGCCGTGCGCTCCGGGTCGTTGAAATAGACGAAGGGAGTTGCGGTCTTGAACCAGATCTCGCCCGACTGGCCCTTGGGGACCGGCTGCATCTGCTCGTCGAAGATGTGGATGTCGCCCAGCAGCACCTTGCCCACCGTGCCGCGGTGGGCCAGCCATTCGTGGCTGTCGCATGCGGTGAACCCGAGGCCCTCCGTGGCGCCGTAGTACTCGTGGATGATGGGCCCCCACCATTCGATCATCTGTTCCTTCACCTGCGCCGGGCAGGGCGCGGCGGCGTGAATGGCGATCTTCAGCGTGGACAGGTCGGCTCTTGCCCGCTCTTCGGGCGGCAGCTTGAGCATGCGCGAGAACATCGTCGGGACGAGTTGGGTGTGCGTGATCCGATACTTCGCGATGAGCGCGAGGTACTGCTGCGGATCGAAGTGCTCCATGATGATCACGGTGCCGCCGTTGCGGATCGCCAGCGAGACGTTGGCCAGCGGCGCCGAGTGATACAGCGGGGCAGGCGAGAGATACATCATTCCTTCCTCGCACTGCCAGAGCTTGTTCAGGAAGCCGAAGAGCGGCAACGGCTGGCTCGGCGGGTTGTCGGGCAGCGGCCGCAGCACGCCCTTGGGCCGGCCGGTGGTGCCTGACGAATAGAGCATGGCGGTGCCCAGCCACTCGTCTTCGATCGGAGTGTCGGGCATGCCGGCAACGGCTTCATCGAAGTCCACCAGCCGCGCCGTGCCGACCCGCCCTGCGACGCCGGCGCCTCCGCCCGCGACGAGGCACAGCTGGACCTTGGGACAGTCGGCCAGCGCCTGCCGCGCGACGGCGAGTTTCTCGGCCGACGTGATCAGCACTGTCGATTCGCTGTTGTTGACGACGTACGCCATTTCCTCGGGCGCGAGGTAGGCGTTGATGCAGGTGTAGTAGAGCCCCGAGCGCTCGCCCGCCACGCACGATTCCAAGAAATAGCGGTTGTTCTCCATGAACACGGCATAGTGGTCCAGCCGGTTCAGGCCCTGCGCGCGCAGCAGGTGCGCGAGACGGTTGCTGCGAGCCTCCAGCTCCGCGTAGGTCATGGACTCGCCGCTGCCAGCCATGATGAAAGCAGGGCGGTTGGCGTATTGCTGCGCATGCTTGCCTGGGTACATGGGGGCCTCCGGGGACTCGATCGTGTGCCGCATTGTCCCGGCCTCATCGTTTCACGCGATAAGGGTTGCCCCCAGCCTCGTCCTGCCGCTAGCTCAGTGCGCGCCCGAAGTCCTCGATCAGCTCGTCCGCGGCTTCCAGCCCGACGGAGACCCGCACCAGCCCGTCCGCAATGCCCATCTGGGCACGCACCGCCGCTCCTGCTTCCCAGTAGATCGTGGGCGCCACCGGGATGACCAGCGTTCGGTTGTCCCCAAGCCCGGTGGCCTTGATCGGCAGTTGAAGCCGGTTGAGCACAGCCGGGACATTGGCGCCGTCGCGCAGCTCGAAAGCCAGCAGCCACGAGCCCGCCTTGAAGTGCCGCACGGCCAGCGCGTGCTGCGGGTGGCTTTCGAGCATCGGGTAGTGAACCGTCGCAATCGCCGTGTGGCCCTGCAGAAAGCGCGCCAGTGACAAGGCTGTGGCGCTGGTCTGCGCCACGCGCAGTCCGAGTGTCTCGGCGCCCAGGCTGATGCGGTGCGCCTGCTCCGGCGAGAGGGTCGCGCCCATGTCGCGCAAACCCTTCTTCCGCAATTGCTGCAGGCCTTGCTGGCGGGCATCGAGGCCGCGGTAGCTCTGCGAGATGTTCGGGTAGCCGGCCCAATCGAACAGGCCGGTATTGGTCACTGCCCCGCCGAGAGCCGCGCCGTGCCCGGCGATGGTCTTGGTGAGCGAGTTGATGACCAGGCCCGCGCCGACCGTCCTCGGCCGGAACAGGGCGGGCGAGGTGATGGTGTTGTCCACGACATAGAGCAGCCCGCGCTCGCGGCACAGTGCGCCGATGGCTTCGATGTCGGGAATCTGCGTGCCGGGATTGGCGATCGTCTCAACGAAGACCATGCGCGTGTTCGGGAGCAGCGCTGCTCGGATCGTATCCACCGAGCCCGCGTCGACTTTGCTGACCGCAATCCCGAGATCGTTGAGCGTGCCGAACAGGCTGTTGGTGTTGCCGAAGACGAACTGGCTCGACACGACGTGGTCGCCCGAGCGCAACAGCGTCAGGAAGATCGCGCTGAGCGCGGCCATGCCGGTAGAAAAGCAGACGGTGCCAATGCCCTGTTCGAGCTGGCTGATCTTGGCCTCGAGCGCTGCCGTCGTCGGGGTGCCCTGGCGCGCGTAGCTGAAGCTGTTCTTGAGGGTGCCCTGGAACACGCCGATCAGGTCTTCGACCCGCTCGTAGCCGTATTGCACCGAGGTGTGGATCGGCTTGTGGATGCTGCCGTGCTCGGCGCCGAAGCGCCGGTCGCCATGCACCGTGTCCGATGTGACTGGCAGGCCTTGGCCCTTGTCGGCGTCGCTCATGGTGTTCACCTCATGACTTCGAGCAGGCGGTCGAGGCCGCCTTCGTTGATCGCGACCATGGCCTGCTCACGCACCTTCGGCTTGGCGTGGTAGGCGACGGAGAGACCCGCCTCGCCCATCATCGGCAGGTCGTTCGCGCCGTCACCGACGGCGATGGTTTCGCCCGGCGAGATGCCGAGCAGCGAAGCCACTTCCAGCAGGGTGCGGCGCTTTTCCGCACCGTCGCAGATGTCGCCCCAGGACTGCTGCACGACGCTGCCCGTGAGCTGTCCGTCGGCTTCGTCCAGCAGGTTGGAGCGCGCAAAGTCGATGCCGAGCCGGTCCTTGACCCGGTTTGCGAAGAAGGTGAATCCGCCGGAGACCAGCAGCACCTTGAGCCCGGCAGCCTTGCATGCCGCGACCAGTTGCTCGGCGCCCGGATTGAGCCGGAGACGCTTGTCGTAGACGCTCTGCAACGCGGCGACCGGTACGCCCTTCAGCAGCGCCACGCGGCGCCGCAGGCTTTCCTTGAAGTCCTTGATCTCGCCGCGCATCGTGGCTTCGGTGATGGCGGCCACCTCGGCCTTCTTGCCTACCGCGTCGGCGATCTCGTCGATGCATTCGATGTTGATCAGCGTCGAGTCCATGTCGAACGCGATCAGCTTGAAATCGGCAAGCGCGAGCGGCGGCGTGAACCGCTGGACGATCAGGCCGGGAGAGATTTCCTTGGCGGTCATACCGGTGTGGCTTCCTGTACTTTGGGTTGGCCCAGGCTGCGAAGAATGTCGCGCACCATCTGTGCGCGATCCTTGGGCTCTTTCAGCTCGCGCTCGATACGCAGCTTTTCGTTGCCCGCGAGCTTGATGTGCTTGTTCTTCTGGATCAGGTGGATGATGTTCATCGAATCGACCGGCGGGTCCTTCTTGAACGTGATGTGGATGACGCCCGGGGCCGCGTCGACCTTGACCACGCCGTAAGGCCGCGCCAGCACGCGCAGCCGGTGCACGTCGATCAGCGTCTGTGCCTGTGGCGGCAGCTTGCCGAAACGGTCGACGATTTCCTCGAGCAAGGTGTCGATCTGGTCGGGTGTCTTGGCTGTCGCGAGCTTCTTGTAGAACGAGAGGCGCAGATGCACGTCGCCGCAGTAGTCGTCGGGCAGCAGGGCAGGGGCGTGCAGGTTGATCTCGGTCGTCACGCTCAGCGGCGCGAGAAGGTCGGGTTCCTGGCCCGCCTTCAGCGAGCGCACGGCCTCGGCCAGCATCTCGTTGTAGAGCTGGAAGCCGATCTCCATCATGTTGCCGCTCTGGTTTTCGCCCAGCACCTCGCCCGCGCCGCGAATCTCGAGGTCGTGCATCGCGAGGTAGAAGCCGGAGCCGAGCTCTTCCATCTGCTGGATGGCGTCGAGGCGTTGCGCGGCCTGCTTGGTCAGTCCCTCGATATCCGGGACCATGAGGTAGGCATAGGCCTGGTGGTGGCTGCGGCCGACGCGACCGCGCAACTGGTGCAGCTGCGCGAGGCCGAACTTGTCGGCGCGGCTCATCACGATGGTGTTGGCGGTCGGCACGTCGATGCCGGTCTCGATGATGGTCGAGCACAGGAGCATGTTGTAGCGCTGGGCGACGAAATCGCGCATCACGCGCTCCAGCTCGCGCTCGGGCATCTGGCCGTGCGCCACGGCAATGCGTGCTTCGGGCAGGATCTCCTCGAGCTTCTGGCGGCGGTTCTCGATGGTCTCGACCTCGTTGTGCAGGAAATAGACCTGCCCGCCCCGCTTCAGTTCGCGCAGCACCGCTTCGCGGATCACGCCGGTGCCTTCGTTGCGCACGAAGGTCTTGATGGCGAGCCGTCGCTGCGGCGCGGTGGCGATCACGCTCAGATCGCGCAGGCCTTCGAGCGCCATGCCCAGCGTGCGCGGGATCGGCGTCGCGGTGAGCGTGAGCACGTCCACCTCGGCGCGCAGCGCCTTCATCGCCTCCTTGTGGCGCACGCCGAAGCGGTGCTCCTCGTCGATGATGAGCAGGCCCAGGTTCTTGAACTTGACCGACTGCGAAAGCAGCTTGTGCGTGCCCACCACGATGTCCACGGTGCCGTCGGCGAGTCCCTTGGCCGCGGTGGTGATTTCCTTGGTCGATCGGAAGCGGCTCATCTCGGCCACCTTGACCGGCCATTTCGCGAAGCGGTCGACCAGCGTCTGGTAGTGCTGCTCGGCCAGCAGCGTCGTCGGCGCCAGGAAGGCGACCTGCTTGCCGCCGGTCACGGCGATGAACGCTGCGCGCAAGGCCACCTCGGTCTTGCCGAAGCCGACGTCGCCGCAGACCAGGCGGTCCATGGGCTGCGGCGAGATCATGTCCTGGATGACAGCGTGGATCGCGGCTTTCTGGTCGGCCGTTTCGTCGAAGCCGAAGTCGTTGGCGAACACCTCGTAGTCCGCAGCCGAGAAGCGGAAGGCGTGGCCTTCGCGCGCCGCGCGGCGGGCGTAGATGTTGAGCAGCTCGGCGGCGGAGTCGCGCACCTGCTCGGCGGCTTTGCGCTTGGCCTTTTCCCACTGGCCGGAGCCCAGCTTGTGCAGCGGCGCCTCGTCGGCGCTCACGCCGGTGTAGCGGCTGATCAGGTGCAGCTGCGAGACCGGTACGTACAGCGTGGCCTTGTCGGCGTATTCCAGGTGGAGCATTTCCTGCATCAGGGGCTTGCCGTCCGCGCCCACGCCCTGGCCGAGATCCATGTTGACCAGCCCGCGGTACCGGCCGATGCCGTGCGCGGAATGCACGACCGGATCGCCGATGGCGAGTTCGCTGAGGTCCTTGATCAGCGCTTCGACGTCGCTGACCTGTTCCTGCTTCCTGTTGCGCCGGCGGGTGGCTGGCGCGGTCGCGAAGAGTTCGGTTTCGGTGACGAAGTCGATGCCTTGCTCGCGCCAAGCGAAGCCGGCGACCAGCGCGGCGGTCGCGATGCCGATCTTCTCGTCCGGCGAGGCCTCGAATTCAGCGAGCGAATCGAAGGCGGGCGGGCCCACGCCGCTGGCGCGCAGGAAGTCGAGCAGGCTTTCGCGCCGGCCGTCGCTTTCAGCGATCACCAGCACGCGGTGGGGCGTGGTGCGGATGTGCTCCTTGAGCTTGACCAGAGGATCGTCGGCGCCGCGAACGACGGCGAAGGGGGGCAGGACGTCGAATTCCGCGTAGGGCGCATCGGCGGCCGCGTCGCCCCGGATCGCCAACTGGGCGTGCGGCTTGGCGCGCTGATAGAACTGTTCCGCGTTGAGGAACAGCGCCTCGGGCGGCAGCGCCGGCCGCTCGGGGTCGTCGCGCACCAGCCGATAGCGTTCGGCCGTGTCCTGCCAGAAGTGCTGGAAGGCGGGTTCGAGTTCGCCGTGCAGCACCACGGTGGTGTCGGCGCCCAGATAGTCGAACACGGTCGCCGTCTCCTCGAAGAACAGCGGCAGGTAGTACTCGATCCCGGCCGTGGCGACGCCGTTGCCCATGTCCTTGTAGATGCGGCTGCGCGTCGGGTCGCCTTCGAGCAGTTCGCGCCAGCGACTGCGAAAGCGTGCACGGGCGTCGTCGTCCATCGGAAACTCGCGGCCCGGCAGCAGGCGGACTTCGGGCACCGGGTAGAGGCTGCGCTGCGTATCGGGGTCGAAGGTGCGGATCGAATCGATCTCGTCGTCGAACAGGTCGACGCGGAAGGGCACGGGCGAACCCATCGGAAACAGGTCGATCAGGCTGCCGCGCACCGCGTACTCGCCCGGGCTGACGACCTGCGTCACGTGGCTGTAGCCCGCCAGCGTGAGTTGGGCCTTGAGCTTCGACTCCTGCAGCTTCTGCCCGCTCTTGAACTGGAAGGTGTAGCCGGCCAGGAAGCCCGGTGGCGCCAGCCGGTAGAGCGCGGTGGTGGCCGGCACCAGCACGATGTCGGCCTCCTTCTGGCTGATGCGCCAGAGAGTGGCGAGGCGTTCGCTGATCAGGTCCTGGTGCGGCGAGAAGCTGTCGTAGGGCAGAGTCTCCCAGTCCGGGAACAGCGCGCAGCGCAGTTCGGGCGCGAAGAAGGCAATCTCGTCGATCAGCCGCTGGGCGTCGTTCGCGTCGGCAGTGAACACGGCCGTCGCACGGCCGGCCGCTTTTTCGCGATCAGCCAATTGCGCCAGCAGCAGCGCATCGGCGGACAAGGGAGGACGCGGCAGCGTGAAGCGCTTGCCCGCCGTGAGATGGGGGAGGTCCATGGAGTGCCTGGGAAATGCAGAACACCCCGCGCCAGCCGGCGAGGGGTGTGAAGGGCGATTCTAGAATGGCTGCCCCTTTGTCGCTGGCCGCCGTTGCACCCATGTCCGCTTCCCGCCTTTTCGTGTTGATCCCCTGTGCCGGTTCGGGCAGTCGCGCCGGCAGCGTCGGGCCCAAGCAGTACCAGCGGATCGCCGGTCGGCCCATGGTCGAGCACACGCTGGAAGCGTTCCGCTCGCTCGTCGGCCGCTTCGAGGGTATTGCGCTCGTGGTCTCGCCGGACGACGCGGATGTGGGAATCGTGCTGCCGCGCTTTCCGGGCCCGGGCGAGCACCTGCTGCGCGTGGGCGGCCCGACGCGCGCTGCGACGGTGCGCAACGGGCTGCGTGCCTTGCGCAACGCCGGTGCCGGCCCGCATGACTGGGTGCTGGTGCACGATGCGGCGCGCTGCCTGGTCACGCCGACGCAGGTCGAGGCCCTGATCGCCGCCTGCGAGCACGATCCCGTCGGTGGATTGCTGGCGCATCGGTTGGCTGACACGCTCAAGGTCGCATCCCCCGAAGGCCGCGTGGTCCGCACGCCGACCCGCGCCGACAAGTGGCTGGCCCAGACGCCGCAGATGTTTCGCATCGGCATGCTGCTCGACGCCCTCGAGCGTGTCGGCGACGCAGTGACCGACGAAGCCAGCGCCATCGAGGCGATCGGCCTCGGCCCGCTGCTGGTACCGGGCAGCGCGCAGAATTTCAAGCTTACGTATTCAGAGGATTTCGCGTTGGCGGAAGCGCTCCTGCGCAGCCGGCGCACCGCACCATGACTGCTTTCAATCTGCGTGTCGGCGAGGGCTGGGACGTTCACCAACTGGTGGCGGGCCGAAAGCTCGTCCTGGGCGGCGTCGAAGTGCCCCACACCACGGGCTTGCTCGGCCATTCGGATGCCGACGTCCTCTTGCATGCGATCACCGACGCTCTGCTCGGTGCGGCCGGGCTGGGCGACATCGGCCGGCATTTCCCGGATACCGACCCGCAGTTCCGCGGTGCGGACTCGTCCGCACTGCTGGCGGAGGCTGCGCGCCGCGTACGCGCCGCGGGCTGGCAGATCGGCAACATCGACAGCACGGTGATCGCGCAGGCGCCGAAGCTTGCCCCGCATATTCCGGCGATGTGCGAGCGCGTCGCAGCAACGCTGGGGCTCGGTGTCGATCAGGTCAATGTAAAGGCGAAGACGGCGGAGAAGCTGGGGCCGGTTGGCGAGGGGCGGGCGATGGAAGCTCGCGCCATCGCCATGGTATTCAAATAGCCCCCAGGGCTTTGCGCACGCCGTCCCGCTTCGCCGACTCCCTTGCAGGGCGCAACCCTTTCGGCCAGGCGAAGCCTGTTCCGCAGGTTTCCCGTGGCGTTGAGAGGGACGCCTCCGCCTATTTTTCCTTGTCCTTGTCCTTCGCCGGCGAGGCGTCGGGCTTGGCTGACGCGGCGCGCGGCATGCGGATGTGCGCTGCCAGCCCGCGGCCGGGTGTGCTCGTGAGGGCGAAGGTGCCGCCCATGCGTTCGATGTTCTTCGTCACGATGGACAGGCCGAGGCCCGCGCCGGCCGCCGATGTGCGCGCGACGTCGCCGCGGAAAAAGGGCTTGCTCAGCTGGGACAGCAGCGCGGGCGCGACGCCGGCGCCGTGGTCGCGCACCTTGATCAGGACCGCGTCGTTGTGCGCCTGCGCCTGGATGGTGATGTCGGCGACGCCGGTGGAGGGCGTCTTGCCATACCGGCGTGCGTTTTCGACCAGGTTGGATATCACGCGCTGAAGTTCCACGTCGTCCGCCATGACCCTCAGGTCGTTCGGTACGTCGACCCTGATCTTGATGTCCTCATGGTCCTGCACCGCGTAGGTGCACGCATCGATCACGTCGCGCAGCAGCACCGGCTTGAAGTCGACATGGTCGGGCCGGGCGTAGTCGAGGAACTTGTCGATGATCGCGTCGAGCTGGGCGATATCGGCCGCCATGTGGTCGCGCGCATCTTCGTCGGCGACGCTCATCTCGGTTTCGAGGCGCAGCCGCGCCAGCGGCGTCCGCAGGTCGTGCGAGATGCCGGCCAGCATCACGGCGCGGTCCTGCTCGATCTTGGCAAGCTGGTCGGCCATGCGGTTGAAGCCGACGTTCACCGCCCGGATTTCGTTGGTGCGGGCACGCTCGTCGAGCCGGTGCGCCTCGTACTCACCCTCGCGCACCTGCAACGTGGCTTGTGAGAGCTGCTTGAGCGGGCGGTTGATCAGGCGCGTGATCAGAGCCGCGCCGGCCAGGGAGAGCGCCATGGTCGTCGCCAGCCAGATCATCCACGTGCGCCGGTCGAGGCGGCTGAAGCGCGTGGGGTCGACCAGCAGCCAGTAGGTGTCGCTCTCGATGGTGAAGCCGATCCACAAGCCGGGCTCGTCGTTGACCCGGCTGGCCACCGTCGTGCCCTCGCCGAGACGGGCGATCAACTCTTCCGTCACCCGCTGGTCGAGCGCGCCGCTGGTGTAGGGCAGGAAGCGGTCGCCCGGCTCGCGCGGCAGGATGCGCACGCCCTCCTGGTCGGCGAGCGTCTTGATCAGCGAGACGCGTGTGATGGCGTCCGAGTACACCAGCGCTGCGCGCGTGAGGTTCACCAGGGAGGCGATCTGGTGTGCGGTCTGGATCGCGCGTGGCTCGTATTCGAGCGCGCGGAAGGTCTGCAGCCAGGCGACCGTACAGCCGACCAGCAACAGCACAAGCAGGAAGAAGGTGCGCCAGAAGAGACTCAGGCCCAACTGGATCCGGGAGCGGCGCCGCCGGGAACCGATGCCCTCCAGCGGGCTGGGCAAGGTGGCCTGGGTGCTGTCCTCGGCGAGGGGGCTCGGCTGAGTCGTCTTGGGGCCGATCGATGCGGCCACGGTCAGCGCTTCAGGTGGTGCCGTCCGGCACGAACACGTACCCGACGCCCCAGACGGTCTGGATATAACGCGGCGCCGCGGCGTCGGACTCGACCAGCTTGCGCAGGCGCGAGATCTGAACGTCCAGGCTGCGGTCGAAGGGTTCGAACTCGCGGCCGCGCGCCAGCTGCGCCAGTTTTTCGCGCGACAGCGGCTGTCTGGGATGGCGTACCAGCGCCTTGAGCATCGCAAACTCGCCAGTGGTCAGCGAGAGTTCCTCGCCATCCTTCTTGAGCGTGCGGGAGCCGAGGTCGAAGCTGAACGGGCCGAAGTTCACAGTTTCGTTGTCGGTCGACGGGGCGCCTGGAGCCTCCAGCGGCGGACGGCGGCGAAGCACCGCATGCACGCGGGCCAGCAACTCGCGCGGGTTGAACGGCTTTCCCAGATAGTCGTCGGCGCCGACTTCGAGGCCGACGATGCGGTCCACGTCCTCGCCCTTGGCGGTCAGCATGATGATGGGCGTGCGGTCGTTGGCGGCGCGCAGGCGGCGGCAGACGGACAGGCCGTCCTCGCCGGGCATCATCAGGTCGAGCACGATCAGGTCCACCGTGTCACGAAGCAGGATGCGGTTCAGGGCCTTGCCGTCTTCCGCCACGATGACCTCGAATCCTTCCTGGGTCAGGTAGCGGCGCAGCAGGTCGCGGATGCGCGCGTCGTCATCGACGATCACGATCTTGTCTGTGCGAGCGGGGGTTTGATTCATTTCTACAACGCTGAATTTGTAACAACGCCAATTCTGAGGGTGTTGAAGCCCCATTGAGGTGCTTTACACGTCGGATTGACACAAAGTTACAAAACTTGCGGGCGCTAGCCGTCGGGACGCTTGTGGCTTGCCAAGGGATGGCACAGTGATCTTGCCGTCTTACGCAATCTATGAAATTCAACGCTCCGATACTTTCCCTGTTGCTCGCCAGCAGCTGCCTGCCGGTCCTGGCCGGGTCTCCCGGTTTCGTGTTGGTGACCGACCAGCGGCGCACCGAATTGCGCGGTGCGGTGGAAGCCCACCGGGCCACCAACCGGGACGAAGTGCGCCGCGAAGAGGCGGCCGCCGGCCGCCGCCTGACACCTGCGGAGCTGGCCGAATTGCGGCAGCAGGTGCGTCAGCAATGGTCGCCGCCGCACGATGTCCTGCAGTCGTCGGTAGAACCGCAGCCGGCGGAGCGCGTGATGCCGCGTCCGCGGTGAGGGGCGCCGCGCCGGCCAACGCCTTTGGGTCGCGCCCTCCGGGCGCCTGCTTTCCCCTTTTTCTTTGTCCACCTGAGGATTTGCTGTCTTGAACAATGCCAAATGGATTGCGGCCTGTGCCGTATTGATGACTGCCGGGGCCGTATCGGCCCAGACCCTGGCCCTGCCTCAGCCTCAGAACGTGCTGCAACTGTCGGCCAATTCGACCGTGGAAGTGCAGCAGGACCAATTGAGCATGACGCTCTCCACCTCGCGTGACGCCGCCGACGCAGCCACCGTGCAGACGCAGCTCAAGACGGCGCTCGATGCCGCCTTGGCAGAGGCGCGCAAGAATGCCCAACCCGGCCAGATGGACGTGCGCACGGGCAACTTCCACCTGTCGCCTCGCCGCAACCGCGATGGCACGCTGACCGGGTGGCAAGGCACGGCCGAGCTCGTGCTCGAAGGCCGGGATTTCCCGCGCATCGCGCAGACGGCCGGCCGCATCTCGACACTGACCATCAGGAACATCGGCTTCAGCCTGAGCCGCGAGCAGCAGGCCAAGGCCGAGGCCGAGGCGCAAGGCGTGGCGATCGACAACTTCAAGCAGCGCGCGGATGAGCTCGCCAAGCGCTTCGGCTTCAGCGGCTACACGCTGCGCGAGGTGTCAGTCAACGCCAACCTGGGCGCGCCTTTCCAGCCCCGGATCATGGCGATGGAAGCAAAAGCGGCCTCGTCCGACGCCCCGGTGCCGGTCGAAGCCGGCAAGGCGACCGTGATGGTCAACGTGTCCGGCTCGGTACAGCTCAAGTAAGCGAGCGCTACTGCGCAGTCCAGCCACCGTCCACCTGCCATGCGACGCCGCGGACCTGTTCCGCGGCGGGCGAGCACAGGAAAACGGCGAGGCCTCCGAGCTGTTCCACCGTCGTGAACTGGAGCGAGGGCTGTTTCTCGCCCAGCAGATCCTTCTGGGCCTGCGCGAGGGAGATGCCTCCGCGCTCGGAGCGGTCGTTGATCTGCTTCTGCACCAGCGGCGTCAGCACCCAGCCCGGGCAGATCGCGTTGCTCGTGATGCCGGTGGTTGCGGTTTCGAGCGCCACCGACTTGGTGAACCCGACGATGCCGTGCTTGGCCGCAACGTAGGCGGACTTCTGCGCCGAGGCCACCAGGCCGTGCGCCGATGCGATGTTGATGATGCGGCCCCAGTTGGCTTCGCGCATCGCGGGGATGGCAAGGCGGGTCGTATGGAAGGCGCTGCTGAGATTGATCGCGATCACCGCGTCCCAACGCTCGGCCGGGAAGTCCTCGACGTTCGCGACATGCTGGATGCCGGCGTTGTTCACGAGCACGTCGACCCGTCCGAAGCGAGCGGCCGCAAACTTCATCATGTCCTCGATCTGCGCAGGCTTGCTCATGTCGGCGCCGTGGTAGTCGACCTGGACGTCGAGCGCGGAAATTTCAGCCTTCGCTCCTTCCACGTCGCCGAAGCCGTTGAGGATGATGTTCGCGCCTTGTTGTGCGAGCGCCTGTGCGATACCCAGTCCGATTCCACTGGTGGACCCCGTGACAAGCGCGGTTTTGCCTTTGAGCATGATGACTATCTCCGAATGAATTAGGATGCAACGAGAGAATTATCTTCATCGCGACCCCGCCTTTTCCATGACCGAGCTTGCCTTTTCATTCGCCCCTCGCGAGGCTCGCAAGCAGGCAGGGCGGCAGTCATCCATCCGGCATCCGTTCCAGTGAAGCGCGAACAGACCAACCTGCACGTGCCTTCCGCGTCGGAACAGCTCGTGGTCGACTATCCGTTGTCGGCAGCCACGGCCGAGCGCACGCCCGTCATGGAGAACATGCTGGCGCGTGCGCGTGCTTTCGCCGAGCCGCTCATTGCCGACGAAACGCTGGATACGGGCGAGAACACGCTCGCGCATGCCGACGCGGTTGCCACCATCGTCGCGTCCATGGGCGGGTCGGAGGCGATGCAGGCCGCCAGCTATCTGGTCTATTCGTGCCAGCACCTGAATCGGCCGCAGGAGGTGATCGCCAAGGTGTTCGGCGACAACTTCGCCGCGCTTGCGGTCGAGACCACCAAGCTGGTGCACGTGCAGAAGCAGGCACGCTCTGCCACCGCGCACGCGCATCTGGCGGACGGCGCTGGCACGCAGACCGAGAACGTGCGCAAGATGCTGCTCGCGTTCTCGCGCGACTTGCGCGTCGTGATGCTTCGGCTCGCTTCGCGACTTCAGACGCTGCGCCATGCGGCGGCCAGCAAGCGGCCTCCGCCCGAGAACGTCGCGCGCGAGTCGCTGCAGGTGTTCGCGCCCCTGGCGAACCGGCTCGGCATCTGGCAGGTCAAGTGGGAGATCGAGGATCTTTCGTTCCGCTTTCTCGAGCCGGAGACCTACAAGCTCATCGCACGCCTTCTCGACGAGAAGCGCATCGAGCGTGAAGGCTATGTCGAGCAACTTCGTGCGCGTCTCGAGCGCGAACTGGCGGCTGAGGGCATCAAGGCCGCGGTGCAGGGACGGCCGAAGAACATCTACAGCATCGTCAAGAAGATGCGCGGGAAGTCGCTCGACTTCGCGCAGGTCTTCGACATCATGGCGCTGCGTGTGGTGGTCGCGGATGTCAAGGACTGCTATGCGGCACTCGCGTGGGTGCATTCGCATTTCCAGCCGATCGACGAAGAGTTCGACGACTACATCGCCAGGCCGAAGCCCAATGGCTACCAGTCGCTCCACACCGTGGTGCGCGAAGTCGTTGGCGGTCATGTTGGCAAGCCGATCGAGATCCAGATCCGTACCGAGGAAATGCACGACCATGCCGAGCATGGCGTTGCTGCGCACTGGGCGTACAAGGAGGCGGGCCACAAGGGCTATGCGGGTGTCTGGGCGACCGGGGAATACGACGCCAAGATCGCAGTGCTCCGGCAACTGCTGGCGTGGGAGCGCGACCTCTCCGGCGACCAGCAGGGGCAGGGGCTTTTCGACGACCGCATCTATGTGCTGACGCCCGACGCCGCGATCGTCGAGTTGCCGCAGGGCGCGACTGCTGTGGACTTTGCCTACACGGTGCACACGAGTCTCGGCCACCGCTGCCGCGGCGCCCGTGTCGACGGCGCGATGGTGCCGTTGAACACGCCGCTGCAGAACGGGCAGACCGTCGAGATCATCGCGGCCAAGGAAGGCGGCCCCTCGCGCGACTGGCTCAATGCGGAGCTGGGTTATCTCGCAAGCCATCGGGCGCGTGCGAAGGTGCGTGCCTGGTTCAACGCCCAGATCACGCACGAGACCGTGGCACGCGGTCGCGAGGCGGTCGAGAAGCTTCTTCAGCGTGAAGGCAAGACAGCGCTGAAGCTCGAGGACCTTGCTTCGCAACTCGGCTTCAAGTCGGCGGACAACTTGTTCGAAGTGGTGGGCAAGGACGAGTTCTCGCTGCGCAACATCGAGATGTTGTTGCGCCCGCCCGAACCTGCGCCGGGCCCGGACGACGGCCTCATCATCAAGAAGGCGCGCGGCAGCGAGCAGTCGGGACGCGGCGGTGTGCTGGTGGTCGGCGTTTCGTCGCTCATGACGCAACTCGCCAAGTGCTGCAAGCCTGCGCCGCCCGATGCGATTCGCGGCTTCGTGACCAAGGGCCACGGGGTGAGCATCCATCGTTCGGACTGCAGCAACTTCCGCATGATGGCGAGCCGCGATGGCGAGCGCGTCATCGACGTGGAGTGGGGCGCGCAGAAGGGCGATGCAGGCTCTGTCTATGCAGTCGATGTCGCTGTCGAAGCGGCCGACAGGCAAGGTTTGCTGCGCGATATCTCCGATGTGTTCGCACGCGAGAAGATGAATGTGATCGGTGTTCAGACGCAGTCGGTAAAGGGCACCGCGTGGATGACTTTCACCATCGAGATCGCGGACGCGACGCGTCTGAAGCAGGTGCTCGCAGTGGTCGCGGCAGTCACCGGCGTGCGTTCTGCACGACGTCGCTGAAAAGTGGTCTCGCATCCTGCTACAATTACGGCTTCTCGGACACATCCTTAGGCGCGTAGCTCAGCTGGTTAGAGCACCACCTTGACATGGTGGGGGTCGTTGGTTCGAGTCCAATCGCGCCTACCAATTTTCTTGATCCAGCGTCCGCTTAACCACCGGACGCGCAGCGGATCAAAACCACCCGAACCTCAGTGCCCTGCCATAGGTCCATCCTCGGAACTATGGCCTTCGGCCGCTGGCGGTTCGACCTTCAGTTGTGGTAACTTGACAATTCGTCACGTTCAAGCATCTGACTCAGGGAACCGATGAATACTCCGGCAGCCGAGATCGATCCTTCGCTGGAAGAGCTTCGTATTGCAGCGCTGGTGCGACAGGCGCCGCTGGAATTCGCGCGCGTGGTCTACGGGCTGAACGATCGCGCGAATGGCCGGGCGGGCACCATGGCGGCGGAAGACGTCGCGCGTACGGAGCGCCAAGGTGTTCCGGTCACGCGCGAGCGTGCCGAGCAGCGAGCCCGGGCCTACCTGCCGCTCGCGGGGCAGGAGCACTGTCCCCGTTGCTGGGTTTTCAACGGTACCAAGAGCCCATTGCAGTACCGCGAAGCGACCGGCGAGCGCCCCGAATCGGGCTCTTGCAAGGTTTGCGGCGCCGAGTACGCGACCTCTCTGGACTGAAGCTCTCCGCCGGTCAGGGTAAACCTTGGCGCGGTGTAACAAAACCGCTCCCTAGAATTGCTCGCGCGTCCTGGTGCGAAATCTGAAGGAGTCCCTAGTGCAGAGCAAGAAGTCCGGTGCCAAGCCGGTCCAGCGGGTGATCAAGAAGTATCCCAATCGAAGGCTCTACGACACGGAAACCTCCAGCTACATCACCCTTGCCGAGGTGAAACAGCTCGTCATGAACAAGGCGTCGTTCGTGGTCCGGGACGCCAAGACTGGCGATGACCTGACGCGCAGCATCCTGCTGCAGGTCATCCTCGAGGAAGAGGCCGGCGGTGCACCGATGTTCACCGAACAGGTTCTGGCCAGCATCATCCGGTTCTACGGCCAGACCATGCAAAGCTACATGGGCCCTTATCTGGAGAAGAACATCCAGGCGATGGCCGAGGTCCAGGCTCAACTGGCCGAAAAGGCCGAGGGCATCACGCCGGAAATGTGGTCGAAATTCATGACCATGCAGTCCCCGATGCTGCAGGGGTTGATGGGCAATTATGTGGAGCAGTCCAAGAACGTCTTCCTCCAGATGCAGGAGCAGATGCAGAAGAACACGGAACAGGTTCTGGGTGCGTTTGGCATCAAGCGACCCTGAAATGGGGTAGGAGGCCGATAGCTGGGACAATAGGGGGATATGAGCGAAGTTGCCTCCCCCGAACGAATTGCCGCGCCGGCAGCCCCTAAAGTCGGCTTTGTGAGCCTGGGCTGCCCCAAGGCATTGACCGATTCCGAACTGATCCTGACCCAACTGAGCGCCGAGGGCTACGAAACGTCCAAGACGTTCGAAGGTGCCGATCTGGTCATCGTGAACACCTGTGGCTTCATTGACGACGCCGTCAAGGAAAGCCTCGACACGATCGGCGAAGCCCTCGCGGGCAACGGCCGCGTGATCGTGACCGGTTGCCTCGGCGCCAAGACGGGCGAGGAGGGCGGCAACCTGGTTCGCCAGATGCATCCCAGCGTGCTCGCCGTCACCGGGCCGCATGCGACGCAGGAAGTGATGGATGCGGTCCACGCGAATCTGCCGAAGCCGCACGATCCCTTCATCGACCTGGTACCACAGGCTTTCGGTATTGCCGGCCTGAAGCTCACTCCACGTCACTACGCCTATCTGAAGATCAGCGAGGGCTGCAATCACCGTTGCACCTTCTGCATCATCCCTTCGATGCGCGGCGACCTGGTGTCGCGCCCGGTCGGCGATGTGCTGTCGGAAGCCAAGGCGCTCTTCGAGGGCGGCGTGAAGGAACTGCTGGTGATCAGCCAGGACACCTCCGCCTACGGTGTGGACGTGAAGTACCGCACCGGTTTCTGGGACGGCAAGCCGGTCAAGACGCGCATGCTTGAACTCGTGCGCACGCTGGGCGAGATCGCCGAGCCCTACGGGGCGTGGGTGCGGTTGCACTATGTGTATCCCTATCCGAGCGTCGACGAAGTCATTCCGCTGATGGCGAGCGGCCAGGTGCTCCCCTATCTCGATGTGCCGCTGCAACACAGCCATCCCGACGTGCTCCGGCGGATGAAGCGGCCTGCCAGCGGCGAGAGGAACCTGGAGCGCATCGCGCGCTGGCGCGAGGTGTGCCCGGAACTCGTGATCCGCAGCACCTTCATTGCCGGCTTTCCCGGTGAGACCGAGGAAGAGTTCGAACATCTGCTGGCCTTCATTCGCGAGGCGGAAATCGATCGCGCAGGCTGCTTCGCCTACAGCCCGGTTCAGGGCGCCGCCGCGAACGACATTCCCGGCATGCTGCCCGAGGCCGAGAGAGAGGCCCGGCGCGCGCGCTTCATGGAAGTGGCTGAAGCGGTGTCGATCGCCAAGCTGCGCAAGCGGATCGGCGCGACGATGCAGGTGCTGGTGGATTCGGCGCCCGGCATGGGGCGCAAGGGAGGCGTGGGGCGCACGTACGCCGACGCGCCGGAGATCGACGGCATCGTCCGTCTGCTGCCGCCGGAAAAAATCAGCAAGACGCTGAAAGTCGGCGAGTTCACACGCGCTCGTATCGTCGGTAGTGAGGGACACGACCTGATCGCCTTGCCGATCTGATGCCGTCGGCCCATCAGGCGGCCAGGAAAAAAGCCACCGCAGACCAGTGGCTTGAATCGAGTGACTCTCGAAGGGTCAATGAGAACTTGGTGAGGACCCAAAGGCGGCGATCCGTCTGGGTTTGCGCAGGATTGGGGACGGCGGCGTCCCCAAAGTCGCCACGATGGCAGTCTTGTGGAGATCCGCCAGAGGCAGATCGGCGCATTGAGAAGACGAAGCACCCGCTCCTTCTCGGGCGTTGGCAGTTCGGTGAATTCGAGGTGGTGCAAAACACCCGCTGGCACTGAAGCGCGTGGTCGAAGGCCCAGGGTTCAGCCGCGGCCATCGCTCCTGTCTTGTTTAAGATCCCCGGCTACCAAAACCAAAAAGGAACAATCCAATGACAGGGATCAATGAAGGTCGAGGCGTTGTCAACGCCCGGTTGCAGGTACTCCAGCGCAAGGGCAAGAAGGCGGCCGCCACGGCAGGCCTCGAGGTGTACGAGTCCGTCCGCACGGCGCGGTCCATTGTGGAATCGCAACTGCCGGGCGCTTCGCCTGCCGATGTCGTGACCTTGGCGGCTCTCATCCTCGCCGAGTCGACGAGGATGAACGAGGTCGACGAGCGATAGAGCCGGCGCTCATACAGAGAGCATCGCTCTCAAGCTGCTGCGGCTTGGGCGCCATGGCCCAGTGTGTGCACCGTCGCGGGCGAGAGCGGCTCCTTCGTGCGCTCGCTGTCCTGGGATAGACTGCGCTCGATCCACTGGTTGATGTCGTGTGTCAACGTGTCGACCACGCGCTTCTGTGCAAGAGGGTCTTTGCACCACTTCATCAAACGCAACCTGTTCCACCTCTCCGAATCCGTCTTGCTGGCAACTGCGTCGAGGTACGCCTCGAAGAGTTCACCGTTGGTGACGCCGCCAGCCTTGGTCGGGGGGAGCGTGGCCAAGGCCTTCTTTTTCTCTGCGCGTGCAGCGCAGGCCTGGGCCTCTCTCATGGTGTCGAAGGTCGCGGTCTTCTTGCCGCCACCCGGGAGGCGCACAATAGCGCGAACGGAATTGCCACGAGGCTCAAAGGAAGCCATTGGCCAAGATCGGAGTGGAAAACATGGGGACAGTGTTGGGAACACCGTGGGACCGCGTCAAGCAGGGCTCATTGGGAGTCTTCCGGTGATTGTCGGGGGATGCGTCCCCCGCTTTCTGTCCCCGCGGACAACAAAAAACCCCGGCAAATCAATGACTTACCGGGGTTTCGTTGTGTTTACTGTGGTGCCCAGAAGAGGACTCGAACCTCCACGATGTTACTCGCTAGTACCTGAAACTAGTGCGTCTACCAATTCCGCCATCTGGGCCCACATAACTGCCGAAGCAGTTATGTTTTGAATTTCAGGAAAGAAAGAGATCATATCATCAAAAACATAGGCCATACCAGCGGCTTGCTGGATGAAGTTGAAGGCACGGTCCAGGGACATCGCGACGGACACGGTTTCGTGCAGCGGGACGACGGTGAAGCCGATATCTATCTGCCCCCCAACGAGATGCGCGCGGTGCTGCACAAGGACCGCGTCAAGGCGCGCGTCGTGCGCCAGGACCGACGCGGACGTCCCGAGGGCCGCGTGGTTGAGATCGTCGAGCGTCCCGAGCAGCCCATCATCGGCCGGCTGCTCCACGAAGGCGGCGTCTGGCTCGTGGCGCCCGAGGACAAGCGCTACGGCCAGGACGTGCTGATTCCCAAGGGCGCGACCGGTACGGCGAAGGTCGGGCAGGTCGTGGTCGTGCAGTTGACCGAGCCCCCCGCGCTGTTTGGCCAGCCGGTCGGTCGCGTGACGGAAGTGCTCGGCGAGATCGACGATCCGGGCATGGAGATCGAGATCGCGGTGCGCAAGTACGGCGTGCCGCACGAGTTCTCCGAGGCGTGCCTCGCCGAAGCGAAAGCATTGCCCGACAAGGTGCGCCCCTCCGACAAGAAGGGCCGCATCGATCTGACCGACATCCCGCTGGTGACCATCGACGGCGAGGATGCACGCGACTTCGACGATGCCGTGTACTGCGAGCCTGCGAAGGTCGGCCGCGGCAAGGGCTGGCGCCTGCTGGTCGCGATCGCCGATGTCAGCGCCTATGTGCAGACCGGGTCGGCGATCGACATCGATGCCTACGACCGCGCGACCAGCGTGTACTTCCCACGCCGCGTGATTCCGATGCTGCCGGAAAAGCTGTCCAACGGGTTGTGCTCGCTCAATCCCGAGGTCGAGCGACTGTGCATGGTGTGCGACATGCTGGTGGCTGCCGACGGCGAGATCTACGCCTATCAGTTCTATCCCGCGGTGATGTGGAGCCACGCGCGCTTCACGTACACCGAAGTGGCGGCCATCCTCGGCAACACACGCGGACCGGAAGCGCTGAAGCGCAAGGAACGCGTCAAGGACTTGCTGAACCTGGCCGACGTCTACCGCGCACTGCTCAAGCAGCGTTCGAAGCGCGGTGCGGTCGACTTCGAGACCACCGAGACGCAGATCATCTGCGATGACGCCGGGCGCATCGAGAAGATCGTGCCGCGTACGCGCAATGAAGCGCACCGCCTGATCGAGGAAGCGATGCTGGCAGCCAACGTCTGCAGCGCCGATTTCATCGCCGAGGGCAAGCATCCCGGCCTGTACCGCGTGCATGAAGGCCCGACCCCCGAGAAGAAGGAAATCCTTCGTGGCTACCTCAAGGCCATGGGCGTGGGCCTGTCGATCACGGACGACCCCAAGCCCGGGGAATTCCAGGCCATCGCCGACGCCACGAAGGAGCGTCCGGACGCCCAGCAAATCCACACCATGCTGCTGCGCTCGATGCAGCAGGCGATCTACACGCCCATCAACAGCGGCCACTTCGGACTCGCCTACGAGGCCTACACGCACTTCACGAGCCCGATCAGGCGCTATCCCGACCTGCTCGTGCATCGCGTGATCAAGGCCATCCTGGGCAAGACCAAGTACCAATTGCCGATGTTGCCGACACCTGGCGAAGCGCACGCCAAGCTGGCGAAGCGGCTCGCGTCGCGCGTGAAGTCGCCGACGTCCAAGCCGCAGAAGGCCACTGTTGCGCCAAGCAGGGAAGTCCTGGCGTGGGAAGCCGCTGGCCTGCATTGCAGCGCCAACGAGCGACGCGCCGACGAGGCCAGTCGCGACGTCGAGGCATGGCTCAAGTGCAAGTACATGCGCGAGCATCTCGGCGAGGAATATGGCGGCGTGGTCACGGCGGCCACCACCTTCGGCATCTTCGTCACGCTGGACGCGATGTACGTCGAGGGCCTCGTTCACATCACCGAACTTGGGGGCGAGTACTTCAAGTTCGACGAACAGCGCCAGGAACTGCGTGGCGAGCGCACCGGCATCCGCTATGCCATCGGTACGCGCGTGCGAGTTCAGGTGAGCCGCGTCGACCTGGACGGCCGAAAGATCGATTTCCGCCTGGTGCGCGAAGGCGAAGAGTTGAGCGCCCGGGCCATGAAGGACAAGGGCGCCGCTCCGACCGGCGTTCCCGCCAAGGCATCGGCCAAACGCAGCGCGCGAAACAAGCCCGAAGCCGAGCGGTCCGACCGCGCCGCTGCGGCAGCGCCACAATCGGCGATGCAAGCCTTCAGGACTGCCGTCAAGAAGGCTGCCAACAAGATGAAAGGGCGCAAGCCGCGCCGTTGATCCAAGGAGATACGAATGAGCGTTGAGAAGAAGAGCCGCATCGCGATCGTCACGGGCGCGGGTACCGGCATTGGCCGTTCTGCAGCATTGGCGTTGCTCGGCGATGGTTGGAGCGTTGTGCTGGCGGGCCGTCGCCTGGAGCCGCTGGAACAGGTGGCCGAGGAATCGGGCGCCGGCGCGCGGGCCTTCGCGGTTCCGACCGATGTCGCCAATCCGGAATCGGTGCAGGCTTTGTTCGCTGCGGCGGTCGAGCGCTTTGGTCGCGTGGACCTGCTCTTCAACAACGCGGGCGTGGGCAACCCGCCCGGGCCGTTCGAGGATTGGACTCCCGAGCAGTGGCGCGGCGTGGTCGACATCAACCTCAGCGGCATGTTCTTTTGCATCCAGCAGGCGTTCCGCACGATGAAGGCGCAAACGCCGCAGGGCGGCCGGATCATCAATAACGGATCGATTTCCGCCACCGCGCCGCGACCGAACTCGATCGCCTACACGGCGACCAAGCACGCCGTCGAAGGGCTCACCAAGACGGCGTCATTGGATGGGCGCAAGCACGACATCGCGGTGGGCCAGATCGATGTCGGCAATGCGCTGACGGAACTCGCCGCGCGCATGGCAAAGGGCGTGCCGCAGGCCAATGGCGAGATCGCGATCGAGCCGGTGATGGATGTGTCCATCGTCGGGCAGTCGGTGCTCTACATGGCCAACCTGCCGCTGGAGGCGAACGTGCTCTTCCACACGGTGATGGCCACCAAGATGCCCTTCGTCGGGCGCGGGTAGCGGGCGCTCGACCGGATCAGGGCCTGGCAGGAAGGCCGCGCGCGAGCGCGCTCGCGCTGAGGGGGATGTGTTCTGGCCAGCGATCGGCCAGATCGCCGTGTCGCCAGACTGCTTCGCACGCGGCCGCCATCGCCGGGCGGCCTGCGGCCAGCGCAGCGCCCACCATGCCGGCGAGGACGTCGCCGGTGCCCGCTGTTGCCAGGCGCGCATTGCCGCTGGTGTTGATGACCGGTGTTTCACCGCCATGGGCGATGACCGTGCCCGAACCTTTGAGCACCACGACAGCGCCGTAGCGCTCAGCGAGGCGGTTCGCCGAGCCAATCCGATCGTTCTGTACGTCCCGGGTGGCCGCGCCCAACAACCGGGCCGCTTCCAGTGGATGCGGCGTCAGAACGGTAGGCAGCCCCGTTCGGCATCGGGATATCAGCAAGCCCTGCAGGGCGCTGTCGCCGGCAATGGCGTTGAGCGCGTCCGCATCGAGCACCAGCGCACGCGCAGTTTCCACCACCAGCGGTAGCGCTTCGAGCACCGCCGAACCACCGCCGCAGCCGCAAACGACCGTCATCGCGCCGAGATCCAGGCTTTCGTGGCCACGGAACATCAGCTCTGGTTGCACGAAGTCGAGCGGCGCAATGTCCGTGTCCAGAAGGGCAGCGAAAACTCGACCGGCACCGGCGTTGAGCGCGGCCGAAGCCGCCAGCAAGCCGGCGCCCGCCATGCCGCGCGCGCCGCCGATCACGGCGACGTCGCCATAGCTTCCCTTGTGCGATGACTGCCAGCGGACGGGCGCCGGCGACGTGCCTTGCAGCCGAGCCACGGGCGCTTCGTTGCCCGGGGCAACGCCGAGGTCGTCAAACCACACGTCACCGGCCGCATCGCGCCCCTGCGCTGTGAACAGGCCGGGCTTGAGGGTCAGCAGGCTGAGACACAAGCGGCGAAAGCCGGGGATGCCAGACGCAGGCGTGGCAAGGAAGTCCGCCGAGAGAGTGCCGGTATCCGCATTCAGCCCGGATGGCGTATCCACGCTCAGCACGGGCGAGCGAGCCGCGTGCATTCGTCGCAGCCAGTCCATCATCAGTCCGTCGGGCGGCCGGGTCGTGCCAATCCCCAGCAGCGCGTCGATGGCGAGATCAGGGTGTTCCGGAGGTGCATTCGAGAACTGCACACCCGAATCTCGCGCGTTCTGCAGCGACGCGCGCGCATCCGAAGGCAGGCGGCTCTCATCGCCGATTCGGGTGACGACCGTCGCGAAGCCCCTTCGCTGCAGTTGCGCCGCCGCTTCGAACCCGTCGCCGCCGTTGTTGCCGGGCCCGCAGGCCACCCAGATCGTGCGCGCCTGGGGCGCCGTCGCCATCGCCAGGCGTGCCACCGCAAGGCCCGCACGCTGCATCAGCGTGTGAGGCGCCAGCCCAGCCGCGGCCGCTTGCTCCATCCGGCGCGCGGCCGCAATGTCGAACAGGGGCAGGGCGGCGGCGGATGTGATGCGTTGCATGGAAGTTGACGGCTCGGCCGTCAGTGTTGCAGCAATCGCTCGATTCCGAGCCCCTCGAGATCGATGCCGGCATCACGCCCGGCCATGAGATCAGCCAGGACGCGTGCGCTTCCGCAAGACAGCGCCCAGCCGCTGGAGCCGTGCCCCAGATTCAGCCAGACACCCGGAATGCCGCTCGGGCCGATGATCGGCGGGCCGTCGGGCAGCATCGGACGCGCACCTTTCCATTGCTGCACGCCGGCCTGCAAGGTGACCGCGCCCGGGAACCAGTCCTGCAGCACCTTGTACAGCGTCTTGAGTGAGGCGGGATTCAAGGTTCCGGGCGAGCCGCCCAGTTCGGCGCTGCCTGCCACCCGCACCCGCAGGCCGAGCCGGGAAATCGCGACCTTGTATCGCTCGTCCATCACCGCGCTGCGCGGCGCATTCAGCGGTTCGCGGATGCTCGCGCTGATCGAGTGGCCGTAGACGGGCGCCAGGGGAACTTGCAGGCCGAGCGGTTTGAGCAATCGCGCGGACGCGACCCCTGCACACACCACGACCGCATCGAAGCGATGACCTTCGGAACCGCTCGCCAGCGACAGTTCGGTCGGCGCGGCGCGGCTCAGCGGCGCCAAGTCGCAGTTGAAATGGAACTGCGCACCGAGGGCCTCGGCCTCCCACTTGAGCAGCAGGGCAAACTGCCTGCAATTGGCCACCTCATCGTCCGGCAGGTGAATGGCGCCGACGAGGCTCGTATCCGTGGAGAGTGCCGGCTCGATCTTTCGCGCTTGGTCGGCATCGACTTCGCGGAAGGTGCTCCCGGCCTCACGCAGGACATCGAGCCCGGCCTGCACCAGCTTTTTCTCGCGCTTGGAGCGCAGCAGCACGAGGTAGCCGTCGCTGCGTTCGTAGTCCAGGTCGCAGGCCTCGGTGATCGCGTGCAGGCGGGTGCGGCTGTAAAAGGCCAGCCGCTGCATGCGCGCGCGATTGGCCAGATAGGTCTCGAGCTTGCAGGCGCGTTGCCAGCGCGCCATCCAGCCGACGTCACGGACGGACAGGGGCCATCGCAGCTTGATCGCGCCGTGCGTGGACAGCAGCGAGCGCAACACCTTGCCGCGCATTCCCGGGCCGGCCCAAGGCGTCACATAGCCGGGCGCGACGACGCCCGCGTTGGCAAAGCTCGATTCTTCAGCGGCAGCGCCGCGGCGCTCGAAAACGACCACCTCGTGGCCGTCGGAGGCCAACTCCCATGCAGTGGTGACGCCGATGATTCCGGCTCCCACGATCGCGATTTTCATTCGGTTCTTTGCGGTGAAATTTGTTCGTCGGCGCCTGAGCGCGCCTGGCAATCGCGTTATCGCTCTTGTTCTTGAAGTGCGCGCTCGGCCTGCAGCGCGACGGCGAGCACGGCGTCGTCGTGCAGGGCAGCATGCCAGAGCATGAGGCCAACGGGCAACTCGCCCGCGAGGTGGCACGGGATCGAGATGGCGCAGCCGTCGAGCATGTTGACGACGGAGGGGTTGCGCAGCAGCAATGCATTGACGCGGAAGAACTCGGGGTCGCGCGCGTCGCCGGGGGCAACGCTCGCGATGGTCGGCGCGGTGATCGGCACCGTCGGCGACAGCACCGCGTCGAACGAGGCAAGCGAGCGCTCCATGCGTGCGATCCAGCCGCGGCGGGCATGGCCGAGCTCGATGTACTCGTGCGCCTTCATGGTCGCACCCTTGAGGATGCGCTGCGCGACACGCGGGTCGTAGCCAGCGCCGCTGCGCTCCATCAGCAGGCGGTGCCAGGCATAGGCCTCGGCGGCCGAGAAACCGCCGGTCGAGTTGATCGAGGGCAGGTCGGCCAACTCGGCGAGGCCGATTTCCTCGATGCGCGCGCCCGCGCTGCGCAGGGTCTCGAGGGCGCGTTCGAAGGCCTGCGCGACCACGGGGTCCAGGTCGTCCAGGAACAGGTCCCTGACCACGGCGAGCCGGTAGGCGGCCAGCGGTGCGGTGCCGGCCGTGACCCGGCGGGCGGCGAGGATTTCGTGCGCGGTGATCGCGTCTCGCACCGAGCGCGTCATGGCGCAGACAGTGTCGAGCGTGGTGGACAGCGGCACTGCGCCCTCCGTCGGAACCAGCCGCGCCGTGTTCTTGAAGCCTACGATGCCGTTCAGTGCAGCAGGGATGCGGATCGAGCCGCCGGTGTCCGACCCGAGCCCGATGAAGGCCGCGCCGCTCGCCACGGACACGGCAGCTCCCGAGGACGATCCGCCGGGGATACGGGGCGTGGCCGGGTCGTTCGGGTTTGCCGGCGTACCGTGGTGCGGGTTGACGCCCACGCCCGAAAAGGCGAACTCGGTCATGTTGGTGCGGCCCAGCAGGGCGCCTCCGGCGGCCCGGAGGCGGGCGACTGCCGGCGCGTCAGCCTTGGCCGCCGGCGCATGGTTCAGCACGACCGAGCCGGCGGGCGTCGGCTGTCCGGCGACATCAAACAGGTCCTTGACCGAAAAGGCCAGGCCGGCAAGGGGCTGGCGGGGCGCGGCAGCCGCGGCGGCCTGGCGGGCTTCGTCGAACATCTTGCGCGTGAAGACGTGATCGCAAGCAGCCGATTCGGCCGCGGCAATGGCCTGCTCCATTTTGGTGCGCGCATCGGAGGTGCCGGCCAGCAGGGCGAGGCGGGTGGCGTGCAGGTCTGGGCGCATGGTCTGGGTGGCTGGGAAATGTGGGGAGGGAGGTGCGTGCTATACTCTTTGGGTTTCGCCCCGGATACTTTCCCGCTGCGAAACGCATCCGCAAACCAGTCCATTCAAGGTGTTGTGAGCTCCGTTCCATCGAAGAAATTCGAATGAATGGCACACAAAACGGGCTGGATTTTAGACCCAACCTTTGGAGTTATTCCTATGTCGACCACCATGCGCGAAATGCTGGAAGCCGGTGTCCATTTCGGTCATCAAACCCGCTTCTGGAACCCCAAGATGGCCCCGTTCATCTTCGGCCATCGCAACAAGATTCACATCATCAACCTGGAAAAGTCGCTTCCGATGTTCCAGGACGCGATGAAGTACGCCAAGCAGCTCACCGCCAACCGCGGCACCATCCTGATGGTCGGCACCAAGCGCCAGGCCCGCGAAATCGTCGCGGCTGAAGCTCGTCGTGCTGGCGTTCCCTACGTCGACACCCGCTGGCTCGGCGGCATGCTGACCAACTTCAAGACCGTCAAGACCTCGATCAAGCGCCTGAAGGACATGAAGGCCCAGCTCGAAGCCGGCCTCGACAGCCTGAGCAAGAAAGAGCAACTCACCTTCACGCGCGAAATCGAGAAGCTCGAGAAGGACATCGGCGGCATCCAGGACATGACCGCGCTGCCCGACGCCATCTTCGTGATCGACGTGGGCTTCCACAAGATCGCCGTTGCCGAAGCCAAGAAGCTGGGCATTCCGCTGATCGGCGTGGTGGATTCCAACCACTCGCCCGAAGGCATCGACTACGTGATCCCCGGCAACGACGACTCGTCCAAGGCCGTCACGCTGTATGCCCGCGGTATCGCCGACGCGATCATCGAAGGCCGTTCGAGTGCCGTCAACGATGTGGTGAAGGCTGTGTCCGAAGGCAATTCCGACGAGTTCGTCGAGGTCGAAGAGGGCGCTTCCGCCTGATTTGCGCTCGCACGAGCCTGAAGAAGGGGCTTCGTTGCCCCTTTTTTTTAATCTGATTTTCGTGGCGCCCGGTGCCGGTCGCTGCAACTGACAAACCGAACGGAGAACACACATGGCAACAATCACCGCAAGCATGGTCGGCGAACTGCGCGCAAAGACCGACGCGCCGATGATGGAATGCAAGAAGGCCCTGACCGAGGCCGACGGCAACATGGACAAGGCCGAAGAACTCCTGCGCATCAAGCTGGGCAACAAGGCTGGCAAGGCTTCCGGCCGCATCACGGCAGAAGGCGTGGTCACGGCCTTCGTCGAAGGCGATGCCGGCGCGATGATCGAAATCAACTGCGAAACCGACTTCGTCACGAAGAACGACAGCTTCCTCGCAATGGCCAACGCCGCTGCCATGCTGGTCGCCAAGCACAACCCCGCCGACCTCGCCGCGCTGGGCGCGCTGCCGTACGAGCAGGACGGCTTCGGCCCCACGCTTGAAGACGTGCGCAAGGGCCTCGTCGGCAAGATCGGCGAGAACATGAGCTTCCGCCGCTTCAAGCGCTTCGCCGGCAACGGCAAGCTGGCTTCGTACCTGCACGGCACGCGCATCGGCGTGATGGTCGAGTTCGAAGGCGACGACACCTCCGCCAAGGATGTCGCCATGCACATCGCCGCCATGAAGCCGGTCGCGATCTCGAGTGCCGACGTCCCCGCCGACCTGATCGAGAAGGAACGCGCGGTTGCAGCCGGCAAGGCCGAGGAAGACCGCAAGACGGCCGAAGCCGAAGGCAAGAAGCCGCAGCCGGCCGACATCGTTGCCAAGCGCATCGAAGGCGGTGTGCAGAAGTACCTCAAGGAAGTGTCGCTGCACAACCAGGCTTTCGTGAAGAACGACAAGCAGACCGTGGAGCAGATGCTCAAGGCGGCCAACACGTCCATCAAGGGCTTCACGCTCTACGTGGTGGGTGAAGGCATCGAAAAGAAGGTCGACGACTTCGCGGCCGAAGTGGCCGCGCAGGTCGCTGCCGCCAAGGCCGCGGCGTAAGTCACGCCGTCCGGATCGGTGGCGCATGGTGCGCTGCCGAATCCTTCTGTCACGTTTTACACTCGCCCCGCCAACTTCCAAAGGAACGATCCATGCACGAACCCCGCCCAGCCCACAAGCGAATCTTGTTGAAGCTGTCGGGTGAGGCATTGATGGGTGACGACGCTTTCGGCATCAACCGCGCAACCATCGTCCGCATGGTCGGCGAGGTGGCCGAGGTTGTGAACATGGGCGTCGAAGTGGCTGTCGTGATCGGCGGCGGCAACATCTTCCGCGGCGTCGCGGGAGGCTCCGTAGGCATGGACCGCGCCACGGCCGACTACATGGGCATGCTGGCGACGGTCATGAACGCGCTCGCCCTGGCTGACGCGATGAACAAGCAGGGCCTGATTGCCCGCGTCATGTCGGCCATTGCCATCGAGCAGGTGGTGGAGCCCTACGTGCGTCCCAAGGCGCTCCAGTACCTGGAGGAAGGCAAGGTCGTGATCTTTGCCGCCGGCACCGGCAACCCGTTCTTCACGACGGATACGGCGGCTGCGCTGCGTGGCGCCGAGATCGGCGCCGAGCTGGTGCTGAAGGCGACGAAGGTTGATGGCGTCTACACCGCGGATCCCAAGAAGGATCTGAGCGCGACCCGTTACGCCCGGCTGAGCTTCGATGAAGCCATTGCGCAGAATCTCGGCATCATGGACGCCACCGCCTTCGCGCTGTGCCGCGACCAGAACCTGCCCATCAAGGTGTTCTCGATCTTCAAGAACGGCGCGCTCAAGCGGGTCGTCATGGGCGAGGACGAAGGCACGCTGGTGCATGCCTGACAAGTCAGGGATCCAAGGAATCGTAGAGATGACCACCATTGCAGAAATCCGCAACGCAACCGACGCGAAGATGAATCAGTCGCTCGCCGCGTTCCAGAACAACCTCACCAAGATCCGCACGGGTCGTGCCAATCCGGCGCTGCTGGATTCGATCCATGTGGACTACTACGGCTCGTCGGTGCCGCTGTCGCAGGTCGCCAATGTCGCCCTGCTCGATTCGCGCACCATCAGTGTCCAGCCCTGGGAAAAGGGCATGGGAGCGAAGATCGAGAAGGCGATTCGCGAGAGCGACCTGGGCCTGAACCCCGCCTCGATGGGCGACCTGATCCGCGTGCCGCTGCCGCCGATGAGCGAGGAGCGCCGCAAGGAAATGACCAAGCTCGTCCGCAATGAAGGCGAAAGCGCCAAGATCGCGACCCGCAACCTGCGCCGCGATGCCAACGACGCGATCAAGAAGCTGGTCAAGGACAAGCTCGCCTCCGAAGACGATCAGAAGCGCGCCGAAGGCGAGATCCAGAAGGTGACCGATCGCCACATCGCCGAGATCGATCGACTCGTGACGGCCAAGGAAGCCGAGATCATGGCGGTCTGACGTGAAGCCCGCGCGTGCCGTCCCCCATCACATTGCCATCGTCATGGACGGCAATGGGCGCTGGGCCACGCGCCGCTTCCTGCCTCGCGTCGCGGGGCACAAGCAGGGCGTCGAGTCCCTGCGACGTTGCGTCAAGGCCTGCGTGGCCCGTGGCGTCGGCGTCCTGACCGTCTTTGCTTTCTCGTCCGAGAATTGGAATCGTCCTGTCGAGGAAGTCTCGGGATTGATGGACCTGATGGTCGGCGCGCTGGGCCGCGAAGTGCCGAAGTTGAGCCAGGACGGCGTGCGGTTGCACTTCGTCGGCGAGCGCGGCGGACTGTCCGAAAAGATCATCGCGGGCCTCCTCCAGGCCGAGGCCGCGACGGCCCACAACAACCGGCTCGTGCTGAACGTTTGCTTCAACTATGGCGGCCGATGGGACATCGCCAGGGCGGCAGCGCAGATCGTCGAGCGTGGCGAGCCGCTGACCGAGGCCAATCTCGATGCGGCCATGGCCTTGTCGCATGTGCCCGATCCCGATCTGTTCATCCGCACCGGTGGCGAGCAGCGGCTCTCGAATTTTCTCCTGTGGCAGAGCGCCTACGCCGAGTTGTTCTTCAGCGATCGCCTGTGGCCCGAGTTCGACGAGGCCGCGCTGGACGACGCGATTGCCGCCTTCCAGCTCCGTGAACGCCGATTCGGACAGACTTCCGCGCAAATCGGTGCCAGCGCGCAGCCCGATCAGCAAGTAGCCTGAGCGCATGCTCAAACAACGAATCATCACTGCGGTCGTCTTGCTGGCGATCCTGCTGCCCGCGCTCTTCTATCCTTCGCACGTGCCGTTCGCCTGGGTCATGCTGGCGCTGATCGGCGCCGCGGCCTGGGAATGGGGGCGCCTGAATGACTACGGTCCGCGCCTGTCGCTGTTTCTCGGCGTCGAGATGGTCTTGCTTTGCGGGCTGTCCTGGTGGCTGGGCTTGCTCGAAGTTCCCTTGCTGGCAGTCTGGATCGTTGCCAGCGCCGCCTGGGTCCTGGGGGGTGCTGCGCTGCTGCGCGTCGCCGTGCCCGGCTGGCCGCGGGTGCCCAAGGGCCTGCGCCTGGTCGGCGGCCTGCTGGCGCTGTGGGTGGCCTGGCTGGCGGCTGTACAAGCACGCATGGTGGGGGTCAATTTCCTGCTGTCGATACTGGTGCTCGTCTGGGTGGCCGACGTTTTTGCGTACTTCACCGGCCGGGCCTTCGGCCTCAAGTTCACCCGAAACAAGCTCGCTCCCTCCATCAGCCCCGGCAAGAGTTGGGAAGGCGTCTGGGGCGGCATGGCTGGCGTGGTCGTCCTCGCACTGGCGTGGGTCTGGGCCGATTCGGCAGCACAGCCTTCCGACCCGAGCCTCTATACGCGTCTGACCGAGCGTGGTTGGTGGCTGTTGTTGATCAGCGTGGTGTTCCTCGCAGCCATGAGCGTGGTGGGCGACCTGGTCGAATCCCTGATCAAGCGCAGCGCCGGCGCCAAGGACAGCAGCGGGCTGTTGCCTGGCCATGGCGGCGTGCTCGACCGGATCGATGCGCTTCTTCCCACCCTGCCTATTGCAATGATGTTGGCATTTTTGTGAACGCTTCCAAACAACGCATCACGGTGCTCGGCTCGACAGGATCCGTCGGTGTCAGCACGCTGGACGTGATCGCGCGACATCCCGAGCGCTTCGAGGTCTTCGCCTTGTCGGCCGCGACGAAGGTCGACGACATGCTCGCCCAGTGCGCCCGTTTCTCCCCCAGGTTCGCGGTCATGGCCAGTCCCCCGCACGCCGCGTTGCTGGCGGACAAGCTGAAGCAGAGCGGCATGTCCACGCGAGCGCTGAGCGGCGAGGGTGCCCTCGAATCCATCGCTTCGCACGAAGAGACCGACGCGGTCATGGCCGCCATCGTCGGTGCGGCCGGACTGGGTCCCTGCCTCGCGGCGGCCCGCGCCGGCAAGCGCTTGCTGCTTGCCAACAAGGAAGCCCTGGTCGTCGGCGGCGATCTGTTCATGCGAACCGTGCGCGAGGGCGGAGCGACCCTGCTGCCAATCGACAGCGAGCACTCCGCCATCTTCCAGTCATTGCCGGAAGACCCGGCGACCTGGTCGCGTCGCATCGACAAGATCATCCTGACTGCTTCCGGCGGCCCGTTTCGCAACCGCGCTCCGGAAACCTTGGCGGCCGTCACACCCGAGCAAGCCTGTGCCCACCCCAACTGGGTGATGGGCCGCAAGATCTCGGTGGATTCCGCGACGATGATGAACAAGGCGCTCGAGGTGATCGAGGCCCGCCACCTCTTCGGCGTAAGGCCGGATCAGATCGAGGTCGTGATTCACCCGCAGAGCGTGGTGCATTCCATGGTGCAGTTCACCGACGCCTCCGTGATCGCGCAGTTGGGCACGCCGGACATGAGGGTCCCCATCGCTGTCGGGCTCGCATGGCCCGAGCGCATCGACAGCGGCGCCGGCCGGCTCGACTTCCGCCAGATGGCCGCATTGACTTTCGATGCGCCGGACGCCGCGCTCTTTCCCGGCCTCGGCCTGGCGTGGCACGCGTTGCGCGCCGCGCCTGGAACCACCGCGGTGCTGAACGCTGCCAATGAAGTCGCCGTCGAGGCCTTCCTGGATCGCCGACTGCGCTTCGACCGCATTCATGCGGTCAACATGGAAACTTTGGAGCTCGTGCATCCCTCCAATCCGGCATCGCTCGCGGATCTGCTTGCCTTGGACGCCAGCGCCCGTGCGGCTGCCAACGCGGCGGCGCTTCGCTTCGCAGCCTGACGCCCTCAACTTCCGGACCATCCGATGCTCACAGTCGTTGCCTTCGTCGTTGCGCTCGGCCTGTTGATCGCCGTGCATGAATACGGCCACTATCGGGTTGCCGTGGCGTGCGGGGTGAAGGTCCTGCGCTTCTCGGTCGGATTCGGCAAGACGCTCTATCGCTGGCAGCCGAAGCACCAGCATCCGGGGCAGGACACCGAGTTCGTCATCGGCGCTTTCCCGCTCGGCGGCTACGTGAAGATGCTTGATGAGCGAGAGGGCCCGGTCGCGCAGGAAGAGCGCCATCGCGCATTCAATACCCAGCCGCTGCGTTCGCGCGCGGCCATCGTCGCGGCCGGTCCTATCGCGAACCTGCTGCTGGCGGTGGTGCTCTACACCGTCGTCAACTGGATCGGGGTCCAGGAGCCTGTTGCCAAGCTCGCCCGGCCGGTGGCGGCCTCCCTGGCCGAACGTGCGGGGCTCAGCGGTGGCGAGCACATCACGCGCGCGGGCTTCGGCGGAGAACTGGAGCCGGTGGAGTCTTTCGAAGACCTGCGCTGGCGCATGACACGCGGCGCGCTCGATGGGCGCGACCTCACGTTGGAGATCGCGGGCGAGGGCGGCCGACCCGCTCGACAAGTCATTCTGCCGTTGAGCCAGATTGAAGCCAAGGATGCGGATGCGCAGATGTTCCGGAAGATCGGGCTCGTCACGCCGCTGACGCGCCCCGAAATCGGCGAGGTGATGGCTGAGGGCGCGGCCGAGCGTTCGGGCCTGCGCGCCGGCGACCTCGTGCGTTCGGTCGGCAGCACGGCCATCGTCGATGGTCAGCAACTGCGCGAAGCGATCCGTGCGTCGGTCGATGGCGGGCAACCACTCACGCAGCCATGGCAGGTGGAGCGGGGCGGGCAGACGGTCCGCATCGAAGTGACGCCTGATGTGCGCGACGAAGGCGCCGGAAAGGTCGGCCGCATCGGGGCCTATGTCGGGACGCCGCCCGAGATGGTGCTGGTCCGCCAGGGTGTCGTCGAAGGTGTCTGGCGCGGTGTGGTCAGGACCTGGGAAGTGTCGGCGCTCACCGTGCGCATGATGGGCAAGATGCTGATTGGCGAGGCCTCGCTCAGGAACCTGAGCGGACCACTGACGATCGCCGACTACGCGGGCAAGTCCGCAAGCATGGGGTTTACCCAATACCTCGTGTTCCTGGCTCTGATCAGCGTGAGCCTGGGCGTGCTGAACCTCATGCCGCTGCCGGTCCTCGATGGAGGGCACCTGATGTATTATCTTTGGGAGGGCCTGACCGGCAAGAGCGTCTCCGATGCATGGATGGAACGGCTTCAGCGCGGCGGTGTCGCGCTGCTGCTGGTCATGATGTCGATCGCACTCTTCAACGACGTCACGCGGCTCTTTGGTTAACTTTCTGCCGGCCCCTTCCGCGCCGGTTCAATTCACAGATGAACACAACATTCAGTCGCTTTCGCCTGCGCAGCGTCGCCGCGGTGGTGGTAAGCGCACTTGCAGCCACGGCAGCCTGGGCCGTCGAGCCTTTCACGGTGCGAGACATTCGTGTCGAAGGCCTTCAGCGCGTGGAGCCGGGAACGATCTTCGCTTCGCTGCCCTTCCGTGTGGGCGATACCTACAGCGACGAGCGCGGTTCGGCGGCCATCCGGGCACTGTTCGATCTGGGGCTTTTCAAGGATGTGCGCATCGACGTCAACGGCAATGTGCTGGTGGTGATCGTCGAGGAACGGCCGACCATCGCCGACGTCGACTTCGTCGGCACCAAGGAATTCGACAAGGCGGTGCTGCAGAAGGCCTTGCGTGAAGTCGGCCTCGCAGACGGCCGTCCTTACGACAAGGCGCTGGCCGACCGCGCCGAGCAGGAGCTCAAGCGCCAGTACGTGAGTCGCAGCCTCTACAACGCGCAGGTCGTGACCACGGTCACGCCGATCGAGCGCAACCGCGTCAACCTGACGTTTACCGTGACCGAAGGCGACCCCGCGCGAATTCGCGAGGTCCACATCGTCGGCAACAAGGACTTCAGCGAGTCCACGCTGCTCAGCCTGTTCGACCAGGACAGCGGCGGCTGGCTCAGCTGGTACACCAAGTCCAACCAGTACTCGCGCGCCAAGCTCAATGCCGACCTGGAGACGCTGCGCTCGTACTACCTCACGCGCGGCTATCTCGAGTTCCACATCGATTCGACGCAGGTCGCGATCTCGCCGGACCGGCAAGACCTGTCCGTGACCGTGAACATCACCGAAGGCGAGAAGTTCGTGGTCTCGGGCGTCAAGCTCAATGGCAATTTCCTGGGGCGCGAAGACGAGTTCAAGTCGCTCGTGACGATCCAGCCGGGCGAGCCCTACAACGGCGAGCAGGTCACGGAGACGATCCGCGCGTTCAACGACTATTTCGGCTCCTTCGGCTTTGCGTTCGCGCGAGTGGCGGCCGATACGGAAGTCGATCGAGTCAACAATCGCGTCGCGCTGACCATCACCGGAGACCCCGGCCGCCGTGTGTATGTGCGGCGTATCGCGGTCGGCGGAAACAACCGCACGCGCGACGAAGTGATCCGGCGCGAGTTCCGCCAGTACGAAGCCTCGTGGTACGACGGCGACAAGATCAAGTTGTCCCGCGATCGCGTCGACCGGCTCGGCTTCTTCACGGAAGTGAATGTCGACACTCAGGAAGTGCCCGGCACCCCCGACCAGGTCGACCTCTCGGTCAATGTGGCGGAAAAGCCGACCGGATCGCTGCAACTGGGCGCCGGCTTCTCGAGCGCCGACAAGGTCAGCCTGACCTTCGGCATTTCGCAGGAGAACGTGTTCGGCTCGGGCAACTACCTGGGCGTGCAGGTCAATACGAGCAAATACAACCGCACGCTTTCGCTGACCACCACGGATCCCTATTTCACGAAAGAGGGCATTTCGCGCAGCTTCAGCCTGTACAGCACGACGACGCGGCCTTACTACACCGTCGACGGCGATTACAAGCTCGTGAACGAAGGCGGCATCATTCGTTTCGGCGTTCCGTTCAGCGAAGTGGACACGGTCTTCTTCGGTGCCGGTCTCGAGCGCTACAGCTTCAGCCCGGGCAGCAACATCTCCGGGTTGACGCCGGAGTCCTACCGCAGGTACTTCAATTGCAATACCAATGAACTGGGTCTGGTCGCCTGCCAGGACGATTCGGTGTGGGGCCTGCCGCTCACCATCGGCTGGTCGCGCGACGATCGCGACAGCGCGCTGATCCCCACGCGTGGGCGGCTGCAACGAGCCAACCTGGAAGTCGGGGTGGGCGGGGACATGAAGTACTACAAGGGTAGCTATCAGTACCAGCAGTTCTTCCCCATCAACAAGCAATACACGTTCGCGATCAACAGCGAAGTGGGCTATGCCAAGGCCTACGGCGGGAAGCCGTACCCGATCTTCAAGAACTTCTACGCCGGTGGCCTGGGTTCCGTGCGCGGCTTCGAGCAGAACTCGCTCGGTCCGCGAGACATTCCGCTGCTGGGGCAGACCGAGGGTGCTGCCATCGGTGGCACGAAGAAGGCCGTCTTCAACGCCGAGGTGAGCACCCCGTTCCCGGGTGCCGGCAACGACCGGACGCTTCGGCTCTACGGCTTCTTCGACGCCGGCAATGTGTTCGGGGATCGCGATGCCTTCTCGACAGACAAGCAGTGGGACGCGGTCAAGAAGCTGCGGGCTTCCGTCGGCATCGGTATCAGCTGGATTTCGCCGCTGGGGCCGCTGCGCCTGGCCTATGCCTTCCCGGTCGTGTACCAGAAGGAAGACTTCAGCGATCCGCTCAGCCCGATCACGAAGGATAGAATCCAACGCCTGCAATTCCAGATCGGAACCACTTTCTAATGACCCCATTGCTCCGCGTCGCCGGTGCGTTGCTGATTCCCGCGTTCATGGCTGCGGGCGTTCCTGCGCGTGCGCAGGAAACCTTTCGCATCGGCTTCGTCAATCCGGACCGCGTCCTGCGTGAAGCCCAGCCCGCGAAGGCTGCGCAGGCCAAGTTGGAGGCCGAGTTCCTCAAGCGGGAGAAGGATCTGACCGCGCAGGGGGAAGCGCTGAAGGCTGCTTCCGAGCGATTCGAGCGCGAGGCGCCGACCCTGTCGGAAACCCAGCGCGTCGCGCGCCAGCGCGCTTTGGTCGATCAGGATCGTGATTTCCAGCGCCGTCGCCGGGAGTTCCAGGAAGACCTGAACGCACGCAAGAACGAGGAGCTCCAGCAGGTCTACGAGCGCGCCAATCGTGTGGTCAAGCAAGTGGCTGAGGCTGAAAAGTACGACGCGATCCTCCAGGAAGCGATCTACATCAACCCCAAGCACGACATCACCGAGAAGGTGATCAAGGCGCTGAACGCGTCGACTTCTGCCGGCGGCAAGTAGCGCCGCAAATCGGCGTGGCACTGCGGCTAGGCGCAATCATCGAAGCCCTCGGGGGCGAGCTTCAGGGCGATGCCGCGCTGTCGATCGAGCGGCTTGCGCCGCTTGCGACCGCGCAGCCTGATGCAATCAGCTTCCTGAGCAATCCGAAATACCGCAAGGAACTCGCGGATTCGCGGGCCGGGTGCGTCATCGTGTCGCCGGCCATGAGGGACGCCGCTGCGGAACGGGGGGCGTTCATTGTTGCGCCTGATCCGTATCTGTATTTCGCCCGGCTGACCCAGCTCTGGAAGAAGGCGCACGCCAAGCCCGAGCCGGCCCGGATCCACCCCACTGCAGTGATCGATCCGGACGCTTCGATCGATCCGACCGCCCGAATCGGTGCGCTGTGCGTCATCGAACGCGGCGTGCGGATCGGCGCCGACACCGTCCTGAAATCCGGCGTGACGGTCAGCGAGGACTGCATCATCGGCGCGCGCTGCCTGCTGCATCCGGGCGTCGTGATCGGCGCCGACGGCTTCGGCCTCGCGCCCCATGAGGGCGCTTGGGTCAAGATCGAGCAACTTGGCGCCGTGCGCATCGGCGACGACGTCGAAATCGGCTCCAACACGTGCATCGACCGCGGCGCCCTGGAAGACACCGTGATCGAAGACGGCGTCAAACTCGACAACCTGATCCAGATCGGGCACAACGTGCGCATCGGCAAGCACACCGCGATGGCGGGCTGCGCCGCCGTGGCGGGCAGCGCCACGATAGGCGCGTATTGCACAATCGGCGGCCGCGCCGGGGTCCTGGGACACCTGACGATCGTCGACCACGTGCACATTTCATCCACATCCCTGGTCACCCGTTCCATCCACAAGCCTGGCCACTACACTGGCGTGTTTCCCATCGACGACAATGCCTCCTGGGAAAAGAATGCAGCCACGCTCAAGCAACTGCACGGTCTTCGCGAGCGCCTGAAGGCGCTGGAAAAAATGACGATGCAGGACAAGAAATCATGACGACGACGCTCGATATCCATCAAATCCTGAAGCTGCTGCCCCACCGTTACCCGTTCCTTCTGGTGGATCGAGTGCTCGAAATGGAAAAGGGCAAACGCATCTCGGCGCTCAAGAACGTCACCATGAATGAGCCGTTCTTCAACGGCCATTTTCCGCACCGCCCGGTCATGCCGGGTGTGTTGATGCTGGAGGCGATGGCGCAGGCCGCTGCGCTGCTGTCCTTCCATTCGCTCGACATCGTTCCCGACGACAACACCGTCTACTACTTCGCAGCCATCGACGGCGCGCGCTTCAAGCGCCCGGTGGAGCCCGGCGACCAATTGACGCTCGAAGTCGAGATCGAGCGCATGAAGGCTGGCATTTCCAAGTTCAAGGGGCGTGCGCTGGTCGGCGCCGAGCTGGCCTGCGAAGCCACGTTGATGTGCGCTATGCGCCAGATCAACTGAACCTGTTGGCATGACCCTGATTCATTCGACGGCCATCGTCGACCCCCAGGCCGAACTCGACCCGACGGTGAGTGTCGGTCCCTATGCCGTGATCGGCCCGCACGTTCGGATTGGCGCGGGCAGCACGATCGGCGCGCACTGCGTGATCGAGGGCAGGACCACCATCGGGCGCGACAACCGGATCTTCCAGTTCGCATCGCTGGGTGCAGTGCCACAGGACAAGAAGTACGCCGGCGAGCCTACTGAACTGGTGATCGGCGATCGCAACACGATCCGCGAGTTCTGCACCTTCAACATCGGCGTGCCCGGGGCGGGTGGCGTCACGCGGGTGGGCAACGACAACTGGATCATGGCCTACACGCACATCGCGCACGACTGCCGTGTCGATGACCACACCACGCTCGCCAACAACACGACGCTGGCCGGCCACGTGCACCTGGCTGACTGGGTGACAGTGGGCGGACTGACTGGCATCCACCAGTTCGTGTCGGTCGGTGCCCATGCGATGCTCGGCTTTGCCAGCGCGGTCACGCAGGACGTGCCGCCCTTCATGCTGGTGGACGGCAATCCTCTCGCCGTGCGCGGATTCAACCTGGTCGGCTTGCGCCGCCGCGAGTTCTCGCCGGCACGGATTGCGGCCGTGAAGCAAATGCACCGGCTCTTGTACCGGCAGGGCAAGACGCTGGACGAGGCTCGTGCCGCGATCAAGGCCCTTGCTGCCGAGGTGCCCGAATCGGCACCGGATGTCGCGATGATGAGTGAGTTTCTCGCGGGTGCCACGCGCGGCATCGCGCGCTGAGTTGTTCCATGTCTGAAACGCAGCGGCAGTTCTCGCTGGTCGCCGGCGAGGCTTCGGGCGACCTCCTCGCGGGATTGATGCTGGACGGGCTGCAGGCGCGCTGGCCCGGCATGAAAGCGGTCGGCATCGGCGGGCCCCAGATGCTTTCGCGCGGCTTCGAAAGCTGGTGGCCACAGGAGAAGCTTGCCGTGCGTGGCTACGTCGAGGTCCTGCGGCACTACGCGGAAATCGCAGGCATCCGGCGGCAACTGAAGGCGCGGCTTGTTCGCGAATCGCCGGACATCTTCATCGGGGTCGACGCACCTGATTTCAATCTCGACCTCGAAGCCGGGCTGCGAAGCCGAGGCATCAAGACTGCCCATTTTGTCTGTCCTTCGATCTGGGCTTGGCGTCCGGAGCGCGTCGAAAAGTTGAGGGCAGCGGCCGATCACGTGCTGTGCATCTTCCCCTTCGAACCCGAACTGCTGGCAAAACACGGCGTTGCAGCCAGCTATGTCGGCCATCCGCTGGCCAACGTGATCCCCATGGAACCGGACCAGGCCTCTGCCCGCGCATCGCTCGGCATTGGCGGCGACGCCAAGGTCGTGGCATTGCTCCCCGGCAGCCGGCGCTCCGAGGTGCGGCATATCGCTCCCAGGTTCTTTGCAGCGGCCGCACTGATGTTGAAGGCGCAGCCCTTGCTCCAGTTCATCGCGCCGGTGCTGCCCAACCTCCGCGCTGACGTGGAACAGGCGCTGCAGGCTGCCGGAATGACCGGGCGCGTGACGCTGCTCGATGGCCGTTCGCACGCCGCGCTGGCCGCCTGCGATGTCACCTTGATCGCCAGCGGCACTGCCACCCTGGAGGCTGCGCTCTTCAAGCGGCCTATGGTCATTTCGTATCACATGAATTCGCTGACCTGGAATCTGGTGATGCGCCACAAGCAGCTGCAGCCCTGGGTAGGTTTGCCAAACATCCTCTCCGGCGAGTTCGTCGTTCCCGAGGTACTCCAGGACGCGGCGACGCCCCAGGCGCTCGCCGACGCCACTCTGGAGTGGCTTGACGCTCCCGACAAGGTTCACGCCTTGCAACAACGTTTTTGTGCGCTGCATGCCGAATTGCTGCGCGATACGCCGACACTGTGCGCTGATGCGATCCAGAAAGTTCTTGAAGGCTGAACAGGCCACTCTCGTTTGGGACGCGCCCGGCCTGATGGCCGGAGTCGATGAGGCCGGTCGCGGTCCGCTGGCCGGGCCAGTCGTCGCCGCGGCCGTCATCCTGGACGACCAGCGGCCCATCCGGGGCCTTGCCGACTCGAAGACGCTGACGGCGCGCCAGCGCGAGCGTCTCAATGACCAGATCCTGGCCAAGGCCCTGTGCTGCTCGGTGGCGCAGGCGAGCGTCGAGGAAATCGACACCCACAACATTCTCCAGGCCACGCTGCTGGCGATGCGGCGCGCGGTCGAAGGCCTGCGCCTGAAGCCCGCCAAGGTGCTTGTCGACGGCAACCGGCTGCCGACGCTCGACGTGCTGGCGGAGGCCATCGTCAAAGGCGATGCCCGCGTCAAGGCGATTTCCGCGGCCTCGATCCTCGCGAAAGTGCACCGAGACAGGCTGTGCGAGCAGTTGCACGCCGAGTTTCCGCACTACGGCTTTGCCGGGCACAAGGGCTACGGCACGCCCGAGCACCTCGAAGCGCTGATGCGCCATGGCGCTTGCGTGCACCATCGCAAATCCTTCAGTCCTGTGGCGGCGGCTCTTTCAAGGATGGCGGGCGAGGCCGAATCCGCCATGCTGGCCGAATCCATGGTGATCCAGACGACCTCCATCGAGATGCGGATTTCACCGTGACTTCCGACGACGTCAGCCACGTCACATCCCGCGACAATCCGCTCCTCAAGGAGCTGCGCAAGCTGGCCCACGACCCGGGCGCGTACCGGAAGGCGGGCCGCGTCTGGCTCGAAGGCGACCACCTTTGCCGCGCTGCGCGCGAGCGGGGCGTGCGGCCGGCCGTCGCCGTCTTTGCCGAATCGCTTTGGCCTTCGGCGCGCCATGAATGGGCCGACGCGGCAGCCAAGACGGTCGTGCTGCAGGATTCCTTGCTGGCCGGTGTCAGCGGCCTGGAATCGCCGGCGCCCATGGGTTTCGTGCTGGATCTGCCCCCGCGCCCCGCGGTCGAACCAGGGGCGCCGACCGTCGTCCTCGATCGCCTGCAGGATGCAGGCAATGTGGGCTCGATCCTTCGCAGCGCCGCGGCGTTCGGTTTCACCCAGGTCATCGCCATCAAGGGCACGGCCGCGCTCTGGGCGCCCAAGGTGCTGCGGGCAGGCATGGGCGCCCATTTCGGGTTGCGGCTGATCGAGGGAGTGGAAATCGATGCGCTGGATGCCCTGTCCGTACCTTGGATCGCCACCAGCTCGCACCGCGGCGACTGGCTGCACCGAACCAGCCTCCCTCATCCCTGCGCCTGGCTGATGGGGCACGAAGGGCAGGGCGTTTCCGCCGCCCTGGAGGCGCGTGCGACCCGGCACGTGCGCATTGCACAGCCCGGCGGCGAGGAGTCGCTCAACGTCGCGGCGGCGGCGGCGATTTGCTTGCATGCAAGCGCGGCAGGGGTCGGCTCGTGAGCTGCTGCCGGCTATAATCAAGGGCTTTCCCGCTCACACCCCGCCCTCAGCGCACGCAAGCCAACTCCTCGACGAGAGTCGCAGCCCAAAGTCATATCTTGGGTCCGCTTTGGGCGTCATCCATCCGGAGATCCCAGTGCTTTTGTCTCTCAAGGGAAAATTCCCGCCCGCCATCCTGGCGCTTGCAGACGGCACGGTCTTTCTCGGCAACTCGATCGGCGCCACCGGCGTCACAACTGGTGAAGTGGTGTTCAACACCGCCATGACCGGTTACCAGGAAATCCTGACCGACCCGAGCTATTGCCAGCAGATCGTGACGCTCACGTACCCGCACATCGGCAACTACGGCGTCAACGAGGAAGACATCGAGGCCGACAAGGTCCATGCCGCGGGCCTGATCATCAAGGACCTGCCCCTCGTCGCGTCCAACTTCCGCAAGACCGCCACGCTGAACGAATACCTCGTGCGCGGCAAGACGGTCGCCATTGCCAACATCGACACCCGCAAGCTCACCCGTCACCTGCGCACCCAGGGTGCCCAGAACGGCTGCATCCTGGGGCTCGCCGAAGGTGAAAAGGTGACCCAGGCCATCATCGACAAGGCCGTGGCCGCCGCCAAGGCAGCGCCCAGCATGGCGGGCCTGGACCTCGCCAAGGTCGTGTCGGTCAAGGAAACCTACGAATGGACGCAGACCGAGTGGAAGCTCGGTTCTGGCTACGGCGTGCAGATCACGCCGAAATTCCACGTCGTGGCCTTCGACTACGGCGTCAAGAAGAACATCCTGCGCATGATCGCCCAGCGCGGCGCGCGCATCACGGTCGTGCCGGCGCAGACGCCGGCCGCCGACGTGCTCAAGCTGCGACCCGATGGCATCTTCCTCGCCAACGGCCCCGGTGACCCGGAGCCATGCGACTACGCGATCGAGGCCACCCGCCAGCTGATCGAAACGGGTATCCCGGTCTTCGGCATCTGCCTCGGCCATCAGATCATGGCGCTCGCCTCGGGCGCAAAGACCTTCAAGATGAAGTTCGGCCACCACGGCGCGAACCATCCCGTGAAGGATCTCGACAACGGCCGCGTGAGCATTACCAGCCAGAACCACGGCTTTGCCGTCGACGAAAAGACCTTGCCCGCCAACCTGCGGCCCACGCACATCAGCCTGTTCGACAACACGCTGCAGGGCCTGGCGCGCACCGACAAGCCGGCCTTCTGCTTCCAGGGCCACCCGGAAGCATCGCCCGGCCCGCACGACATCGGCTACCTGTTCGACCGCTTCACGGCACTCATGCAAAGTCACAAAGAAGGACAGAAGAATGCCTAAGCGCACAGACCTCAAGAGCATCCTCATCATTGGCGCCGGCCCGATCATCATCGGCCAGGCGTGCGAGTTCGACTACTCCGGCGTGCAAGCCTGCAAGGCGCTGCGCGAGGAGGGCTACAAGGTCATCCTGATCAACAGCAATCCCGCGACGATCATGACCGACCCGGCCACGGCCGACGTCATCTACATCGAGCCGATCACCTGGCCGACGGTCGAGAAGATCATCGCCAAGGAACGTCCCGACGCGATCCTGCCGACCATGGGCGGACAGACCGCGCTCAACTGCGCGCTCGACCTCTGGCGCAACGGCGTGCTCGACAAGTACAAGGTCGAACTCATCGGTGCGACGCCCGAAGCCATCGACAAGGCCGAGGACCGCCTGAAGTTCAAGGACGCCATGACCAAGATCGGCCTGGGCTCCGCGCGTTCAGGCATCGCCCATTCGCTCGACGAGGCCTGGGCGGTCCAGAAGACCGTGGGCTTCCCGGTGGTGATTCGCCCCAGCTTCACGCTGGGCGGCACCGGCGGCGGCATTGCCTACAACCCGGAAGAGTTCGAGACCATCTGCAAGCGCGGCCTGGAAGCCTCGCCGACCAACGAGCTGCTGATCGAAGAGTCGCTGCTCGGCTGGAAAGAGTACGAGATGGAAGTCGTGCGCGACAAGGCAGACAACTGCATCATCGTCTGCTCCATCGAAAACCTCGACCCGATGGGCGTGCACACCGGCGACTCGATCACCGTCGCACCCGCGCAGACGCTGTCGGACAAGGAATACCAGATCCTGCGGAACGCCTCGCTGGCGGTCCTGCGCGAGATCGGCGTGGACACGGGCGGATCGAACGTCCAGTTCTCCATCAATCCGAAGGATGGCCGCATGGTCGTCATCGAGATGAATCCACGCGTTTCGCGTTCGTCGGCACTGGCCTCCAAGGCCACCGGCTTCCCGATCGCGAAGGTTGCGGCCAAGCTGGCCGTCGGCTATACGCTGGACGAATTGCGCAACGAGATCACCGGCGGCGCAACGCCGGCGAGCTTCGAGCCCAGCATCGACTACGTGGTCACGAAGATCCCGCGTTTCGCCTTCGAGAAATTCCCGCAGGCCGATTCGCGGCTGACGACGCAGATGAAGTCGGTCGGCGAGGTCATGGCCATGGGGCGCACCTTCCAGGAGTCGTTCCAGAAAGCGCTGCGCGGCCTGGAAGTCGGCGTGGACGGCCTCAACGAGAAGACGCAGGACCGCGAAGTCCTCGAAAAGGAACTCGGCGAGCCCGGCCCGGACCGCATCTGGTATGTCGGCGACGCCTTCGCCATGGGCCTGAGCGTCGAAGAAGTCTTCGCGCTGACCAAGATCGACCCGTGGTTCCTGGTGCAGATCGAGGAGATCGTGAAGATCGAACTCGAACTCGAGACCAAGTCCCTCGACGACATCGACCGCGACACGCTGCTGGCGCTCAAGAAGAAGGGCTTCTCCGACCGCCGCCTCGCGCGCCAGTTGAAGACCACCGATACCGCGATCCGCGAGAAGCGCCGTGCGCTGGGCGTGCGCCCGGTCTACAAGCGCGTCGACACCTGTGCGGCCGAGTTCGCCACGAACACCGCCTACATGTACTCGACCTACGAAGACGAGTGCGAAGCCGAGCCGACCAACAAGAAGAAGATCATGGTGCTCGGCGGCGGTCCGAACCGCATCGGGCAGGGCATCGAGTTCGACTATTGCTGCGTGCATGCCGCGCTCGCGATGCGCGAGGACGGCTACGAGACCATCATGGTCAACTGCAATCCCGAAACGGTCTCGACCGACTACGACACCAGCGATCGCCTGTATTTCGAGCCGCTCACGCTCGAAGACGTGCTCGAGATCGTCGACAAGGAAAAGCCGACCGGCGTGATCGTGCAGTACGGCGGCCAGACGCCGCTCAAGCTCGCACTCGATCTGGAGGCGAATGGCGTGCCGATCATCGGCACCAGCCCCGACATGATCGACGCCGCCGAGGACCGCGAACGCTTCCAGAAGCTGCTGCATGAACTGAAGCTGCGCCAGCCGCCGAACGCGACCGCGCGCACCGAGTCCGAGGCGCTCGAAAAGGCGGCGGAGCTGGGCTATCCGCTGGTGGTGCGCCCGAGCTACGTGCTGGGCGGTCGCGCGATGGAGATCGTGCACGAGCAGCGCGATCTGGAACGCTACATGCGCGAAGCGGTCAAGGTCAGCAACGATTCCCCGGTGCTGTTGGACCGCTTCCTGAACGACGCCGTCGAGTGCGATGTCGACTGCCTGCGCGACGCCGAGGGCAACACGCTCATCGGTGGCGTGATGGAGCACATCGAACAGGCCGGCGTGCACTCGGGCGACTCCGCCTGCTCGCTGCCGCCGTACAGCCTCAAGGCCGAGACGATCGCCGAACTCAAGCGCCAGAGTGCCGCGATGGCCAAGGCGCTGAACGTGGTCGGTCTCATGAACGTCCAGTTCGCGATCCAGGAGAAAGACGGCCAGGACGTGATCTATGTGCTCGAAGTGAACCCGCGTGCATCGCGCACGGTGCCCTACGTGAGCAAGGCGACGGGCATCCAGCTCGCCAAGGTGGCTGCGCGCTGCATGGCCGGCCAGTCGCTGACCTCGCAGGGCGTCACGAAGGAAGTCACGCCACCGTACTTCAGCGTCAAGGAAGCGGTGTTCCCGTTCGTCAAGTTCCCGGGCGTGGACACCATCCTCGGCCCGGAAATGAAGTCGACCGGCGAAGTGATGGGTGTGGGCAAGACCTTCGGCGAAGCCTTCGTGAAGTCGCAGTTGGGCGCGGGCACGCACTTGCCGAAGTCCGGCCGCGTCTTCATCTCGGTGAAGAACAACGACAAGCCGCGCGCGGTAGAAGTGGCGCGCGGTCTGGCAGCCCTGGGCTTCGAGTTGATCGCGACCAAAGGCACCGCGGCGTCGATCCAGGCTGCCGGGATTGCCTGCGCCGTGGTCAACAAGGTCACCGAAGGCCGTCCGCACATCGTCGACATGATCAAGAACAACGAGATTGCGCTGGTCATCAACACGGTGGAAGAACGTCGCAACGCCATCGCCGATTCGCGCCAGATCCGAACCTCGGCACTGCTGGCCCGCGTGACGACCTTCACGACGATCTTCGGCGCCGAAGCGGCCGTCGAGGGCATGCGTCACATGAACGAGCTCGACGTGATCTCGATCCAGGAAATGCACGCGCAACTCGCGCTGGCCTGACGGCACGAGGGTCCCATGGAATCGCAGCTCGTCGAACTCGACCTGGCCGACTGGGGCGGCGCCGTGCCGAACGAGGCATGGATCGCCGCGCTGGAGGCCGGCAAGGTGCTGTACTTTCCGCGCCTCGCCTTCGAACTGCTGCCGGAGGAGAGGGCCTTGCTGACACCGGCGGTGTTGTCGCCCGACGTCCGCAATATCAGCCTGGACGCGAATGGGCGCATCAAGGGTGTGGCAGGGGACGACGACCGGCAGCGCGCCGTCGCGGCGATGGTCGGGCGCTTCCGCGCGCAGGCTCAGGAGTTGATCCATGGCCTGCTACCGCACTACACGCCGGCACTGAGGCTGGCGCCGACCAGCTACCGGCCGGCGCAGGTCGAGACCCGCGTCCAGTCCTGGCGGGCCGACGACCGGCGCCTGCATGTCGACGCCTTTCCTTCGCGGCCCAACTACGGCGAGCGGATCCTGCGCGTCTTCACCAATGCCAACCCCGAAGGGGCGCCGCGCGTGTGGCGCGTCGGCGAGCCATTCGAGACCGTCGCGCGGCGCTTTTTGCCCCGCGCCAAGCCGTATTCGCGCTGGCAGGCGCGCATGCTGCGGGCGCTCCGCGTTACCAAGTCGCTGCGCAGCGAGTACGACCATCTCATGCTGCAGTTGCACGATGGCATGAAATCGGACCTGGACTACCAGAAGAACGCGGACCAGCAAACCGTGGCGTTCCCGGCCGGGTCGGTGTGGGTCTGCTTTTCCGACCAGACTTCGCACGCCGTCATGTCCGGCCAGTACATGCTCGAGCAGACCCTGCACCTGCCCGCTGCGAGGCAATACAATCCCGATTCGAGCCCGCTCGCCATCCTGAGCCGGCTGACCGGACGCAATCTCGTCTGATCCTTTCTCTCCCATCGACCGCCGAACGGCAGCGTTCGGCGGTTTCGCTTTCTGGAGCAACAACGTGGCCACCATTCCCATCACCAAGCGTGGCGCAGAAAAGCTGCGCGAAGAACTTCAACGACTCAAGACGGTCGACCGCCCGTGGGTCATCAACTCGATCGCCGAAGCCCGCGCGCAGGGCGATTTGAGCGAAAACGCAGAGTACGAAGCAGCCAAGGATCGCCAGGGCTTCATCGAAGGGCGTATCCAGGACATCGAGGGCAAGCTCTCGGCGGCGCAGATCATCGATCCGGCCGCGCTCGATGCGGGCGGCAAGGTCGTGTTCGGATCCACGGTCGAACTCGAGGACGAGAAGACGGGCGAAGCCGTCAAATACCAGATCGTCGGCGAAGATGAAGCCGACTTGAAGCTGGGGCTGATCAACGTCTCCAGCCCGATCGCGCGCGCGCTGATCGGCAAGGAAGAGGGCGATACCGCCGAAGTGCAGGCGCCGGGCGGCATCAAGCGCTTCGAGATCGTCGCTGTGAGCTATCTCTGATCCGGCAGGCGCATTGAAGAACCGCATCGCTCTGCTTCTCGCTGCCCTCTGGTGGGGCAGCCTGACGACGATCGGATTCCTCGTGGTGCCGATGCTTTTCGCCCGGCTGGGCAATCCGGCGGTCGCCGGCAACTTCGCCGGGCAACTGTTCGCGGCGCAGACCTGGGTGGCGCTTGGGTGCGGTCTGGTGCTTCTGGTTCACTTCCGCGCACAAGGAGGAGACCGGGTCGAAGGGCCGGCTCGGACGGCGATCTTCCTGATCATCACGGCGCTGTTGCTGGCGCTGCTGCAGCAATATGCCGTCTCGCCGCGCATCCTGGCGCGCGAGAACCTCAGGCTATGGCACTCGCTCGGGAGCGCGATGTACCTCGGCCAGTGGGTGTGCGCCGGTGTCCTGCTCTGGCGAATGGGACGCCGCCAGGCCTGATCAGGCCTTCCAGAACTGCGTGATCCAGCGCGCCGGGCGGATGAACCGGAAGCGCCGGTTGCGCCGCCCCGCCAGCGCGTCGGGCGGGTTGCATTCCCCGTGGAACACCATGATCTTCGCGCCTTCCGGCACAAAGGGCTCGCGCCAGTAGTTGGTCGGCCAGGTCGGAATCCCGTGGTACTTGAAGCTTGGACACCATGCCTCGGGCCAGTAGGCGAGCGTGCCTTTGCGGAACATGAAATCCGAGAGGTAGGTCTGCTCGTTGCGGAACTCGGCTTGAACGGCGTCCATGTTCTGGCGGAAATGCGCAAGCACGTCAGGATGTGCACCCAGTTCAAAACGGTACACCGACGAGTTGCCGGTGATGCGCCGACGACGCCAGGGGCGCTCGTAGTCGTGAATGATCAGGAATTCGCCCGGGTACTCGAAGAATTCGTCCAGATTGCCGACCACCACCACATCGAGGTCGACGAAGAGCGCCGTGCCTCGCAGTCCATGAAGATCCTGCTCGAAGGTGGTCAGCTTCTTCCATGCCCGGTCGACCTGTCCCGGAGCGAGTTCCAGGTTCAGCGGGGGGATCGGAAAGCATTCCACTTCGCTGCGGATGCCCTTGCTGTCATCGGTCAGGCACACGAACTTGAAGTCGCCGCTCAGATGGCGGCGGACCATGGCGTAAAGGCGATTGACATAGTCGGGCCCGTATTTCGTGCCCCACTTCATGCACAGGATGTGCCGCTGCTGCGGTCGGGCCGCTGTCTCGCTCGGCATCCTCAGTCCGCCTGACGCCGCTTCTTCACCGACAGCGGCTTGCGGGCCTTGGCGCGCTTGATCGTGCCGCCAGGCGTGAGGCGCTGGTTGCCGAGAACGCGCAAGGTCTTGATTTCGGGGCGTTGACCGGCACGCTTGCTGTACTTGATGACCTTGACATCACGTGGACCGGGCATGCGGTCTTCGTCGATTTCCCGTTCCTTTTCGGGAATGGGCCGCCAGAGTACGAGCAACTTGCCGATGTGCTGGATCGGCGCTGCGTCCAGTTCGTCGGCCAGTGTCTGAAGCATGGCTTCGCGGGCAGTCCGGTCGTCGGAAAACACGCGCACCTTGATCAGGCCATGGGCCTTGAGCGCGGCGTCGGCTTCCTTCTTGACGGCCGGCGTCAGCCCGTCGCCGCCGATCATGACGATCGGGTCCAGATGGTGCGCTTCGGAGCGGTGCACCTTGCGCTGCGCAGGGGTAAGTTGAATGGCGGGCATCCCCGTATTATCGAGCGTCAATGAATCCCAAACCGAAAAGCAAGAAGGTCAACAAGGCGTGGCTGCACGATCACATCAATGACCCGTACGTCAAACTCGCCACGCGGGAGGGTTATCGGGCGCGGGCCGCCTACAAACTGAAGGAAATCGACGAGACGCTGGGGCTGATCAAGCCCGGCCACCTGGTCGTCGACCTCGGCTCCACGCCCGGTGCCTGGAGCCAGTACGTCCGTCGCCGCATGTCGCCCGACGGTGCGGCCGCGGGAGAGTTGGCCGGAACCATCATCGCGCTCGACATCCTGCCCATGGAGCCGATCGAAGGCGTGACCTTCCTCCAGGGCGACTTCCGCGAAGCCGACGTGCTGGAGCGGTTGACCCAGGTGATGGATGGCCGTCTGGCCGATGTGGTCGTGTCGGACATGGCGCCGAACCTGTCCGGCATCGCATCCGCGGATGCCGCCCGCGTCTCGCACCTGATCGAGCTTGCGATCGACTTCGCGCACCACCACATGAAGCCCGAAGGCGCGCTGGTCGCCAAGCTGTTCCACGGCAGCGGCTACAGCGAACTGACGAAGCTCTTCAAGGACAATTTCCGCATCGTGAAGCCAATCAAACCCAAGGCTTCCCGCGACAAATCGTCCGAAACCTTCATGGTGGGCATCGGCCTCAAGGCAGCGGATACGAATTGATACCCGGATGCATCCCTCACGATTGCGCCTAAAACCGCTTGCACCCTGTGGCTGCTATAGGGAAATCAGGGTGTTTCGCGGGTTGAAAAGCCTAAAATAGCCGCCAATTGCGTGCCCACAGCGCGTTTTTGTTTTTCGTACCACGCGCTTTCGACTGGAGCTTCGTTTGAACAATCAGTGGTTTTCCAAAGTTGCCGTCTGGCTCGTCATTGCGATGGTGTTGTTCACTGTGTTCAAGCAGTTCGACACCCGCGGCGTCGCCGGCGCAGGCAACATCGGCTATTCCGACTTCCTCGAGGAAGTTCGCAACAACCGCATCAAGAGCGCCACGATCCAGGAAGGCCAGGGCGGCAGCGAGATCGTCGCCATCACCAATGACGACCGCAAGATCCGGACGACGGCCACCTACCTCGACCGCGGCCTGGTCGGCGACCTGATCGCCAACAACGTCAAGTTCGATGTCAAGCCGCGCGAAGAGGGCTCGCTCCTCATGACGCTGCTCGTGAGCTGGGGACCGATGCTGCTCCTGATTGGAGTCTGGGTCTACTTCATGCGGCAGATGCAGGGCGGCGGCAAGGGCGGCGCCTTCAGCTTCGGCAAGAGCAAGGCCCGCATGCTCGACGAGAACAACAACCAGGTCACGTTCGCCGACGTCGCGGGCTGCGACGAGGCCAAGGAAGAAGTCAAGGAAGTCGTCGACTTCCTGAAGGACCCGGCCAAGTTCCAGAAGCTCGGCGGCCGCATTCCGCGCGGCCTGCTGCTGGTCGGCCCTCCCGGCACCGGCAAGACCTTGCTCGCCAAGAGCATCGCCGGCGAGGCCAAGGTTCCTTTCTTCTCGATCTCCGGCTCCGACTTCGTCGAAATGTTCGTCGGCGTGGGTGCTGCCCGTGTGCGCGACATGTTCGAGAACGCCAAGAAGAACGCTCCCTGCATCATCTTCATCGATGAAATCGATGCGGTCGGCCGTCAGCGTGGCGCTGGCCTCGGCGGCGGCAATGATGAGCGCGAGCAGACCTTGAACCAGATGCTGGTCGAGATGGACGGTTTCGAAACCAACCTCGGCGTGATCGTGGTGGCCGCGACCAACCGTCCGGACATCCTCGACGCCGCACTGCTGCGCCCGGGACGTTTCGACCGCCAGGTGTACGTGACGCTGCCGGACATCCGCGGCCGCGAGCAGATCCTCAACGTCCACATGCGCAAGGTGCCGCTGGGCCAGGACGTGAATCCGAGCATCATCGCGCGCGGCACGCCGGGCATGTCGGGCGCCGACCTGGCCAACCTGTGCAACGAAGCTGCGCTGATGGCGGCGCGCCGCAATGCGCGCGTCGTCGAGATGCAGGACTTCGAGAAGGCCAAGGACAAGATCTTCATGGGCCCCGAGCGCAAGAGCATGGTGATGCCCGAGGAAGAGCGCCGCAACACGGCCTACCACGAGTCTGGCCACGCGCTCATCGGCAAGTTGCTGCCCAAGTGCGATCCGGTTCACAAGGTGACGATCATTCCGCGCGGCCGCGCCCTTGGCGTGACCATGAGCCTCCCCGCGCAGGACCGCTACAGCTACGACCGCGAGTACATGCTGAACCAGATCAGCATGCTGTTCGGCGGCCGCATCGCCGAAGAGGTGTTCATGCACCAGATGACCACCGGCGCCAGCAATGACTTCGAACGTGCCACGCAGATCGCCCGCGACATGGTGATGCGCTACGGCATGACCGAATCACTGGGGCCGATGGTGTATGCCGAGAACGAAGGCGAGGTGTTCCTGGGCCGTTCGGTCACCAAGACCACCAACATGAGCGAGTCGACCATGCAGAAGGTCGATGCCGAGGTGCGCCGCATCATCGACGAGCAGTACGCCCTGGCGCGCCGCCTGATCGAGGAGAACAGCGACAAGATGCATGCGATGGCCAAGGCCTTGCTCGAATGGGAAACCATCGACACCGAGCAGCTCGACGACATCATGGCCGGTCGCGCACCGCGTCCGCCCAAGGATTGGACGCCGCGCATTCCGCCATCGGGCAGCGGCGGTGGCAGTGGCGGTACGCCGGCGGTGAATCCCGATCCGGCGCCGACCGCGGCCTGAGCATGGCGCTTTGGCAATCAACGGGGCCTCTGGCCCCGTTTTTTCGTGGGGGTGAGCCATGACGGCGGTCTGGCGCACCGCGCGCTTTGCCATCGACCTGGCAGAGCCGCGGGTGATGGGCATCGTCAACGTCACGCCCGATTCGTTCTCTGATGGAGGAGAACACGCATCGACCGAAGCCGCCGTGCGTCATTGCGCCCAGTTGATCGACGAGGGCGCGGACATCCTGGACATCGGCGGGGAGTCGACGCGACCGGGCAGCCCGGCCGTACCGCTCGAAGCCGAGCTGGCGCGGGTGCTGCCGGTGGTGCGCGAGGCGGTGAAGCTTCAGGTGCCCGTCTCCGTCGACACCTACAAGCCCGAAGTGATGCGCGCGGTGCTGGACCTCGGCGCGGACATCGTCAACGACGTCTGGGCGTTGCGCCAGCCGGGTGCCTTGGAGGCGGTCGCTGCCCATCCGGCGTGCGGCGTCTGCCTGATGCACATGCACCGCGATCCCCAGACCATGCAGACGGCCCCCATGCAGGGGGATGTAGTCCCGGCGGTGCGCGCATTCCTCGAAGCGCACGCAAGGGCGCTGCTGGCGCTTGGCGTCGATGCTTCCCGCATCGTGCTCGACCCAGGCATTGGCTTCGGCAAGACCGTGGAACAGAATTTCGACTTGCTCGCGCGCCAGCGCGAGTTGCTGGCCTCGGGCTGGCCTGTGCTCGCCGGGTGGTCACGCAAGTCTTCGCTGGGCGCGGTCACCGGCATCGAGGCGGCTGGCCAACGGATGGTGCCGAGCGTGGCTGCGGCTGTACTCGCCGTCGAGCAGGGCGCGACGATCCTGCGCGTGCATGATGTGCGCGAAACCGTTGCCGCGTTGGCGGTATGGCGCGCGATGAAACGACAACAACAGGGAAAGGTATCAATTCAATGACAAGAGAATATTTCGGCACCGACGGCATTCGCGGAACGGTCGGGCAGCCGCCGATCACACCCGATTTCGTGCTGCGCCTCGCGCATGCCGTGGGCCGTGTGCTCAAGAAGACCGAGTCGCGCCCGACCGTGCTGATCGGCAAGGACACACGCATTTCCGGCTACATGCTCGAATCGGCGCTGGAATCGGGCTTCAACTCCGCTGGCGTGGACGTCGTGCTGCTCGGGCCGTTGCCGACACCCGGCGTGGCCTATCTCACGCGCGCACAGCGTGCGAGCCTGGGCGTCGTGATCAGTGCGAGCCACAACGCGTATCCGGACAACGGGATCAAGTTCTTCAGCGCCCAGGGCACCAAGCTCAGCGATGAGTGGGAGCTGGCCGTCGAAGCCGTCCTTAAGGAGCCGCCCGTGTGGGTCGACTCCAAGACCCTGGGCAAGGCGCGGCGCCTCAACGATGCACCGGGACGCTATATTGAGTTCTGCAAGAGTACCTTCGCCAACGACCTGACCCTGCGCGGGCACAAGCTCGTCATCGATGCGGCGCACGGTGCGGCCTACCAGGTGGCGCCGTCCGTGTTCCATGAATTGGGCGCGGAGGTAACGAGCATCGGTTGTGCGCCCGACGGCCTCAACATCAACAAGGGTTTCGGCGCCACCCATCCGCAGGCGCTGATCGATGCCGTCAAGGCACAGGGTGCCGAGTACGGCATTGCACTCGACGGCGACGCCGATCGGCTGCAACTCGTCGATGCCAGCGGGCGCCTGTTCAATGGCGACGAGCTTCTGTACCTGATGGCGATGGAGCGCATCGCTCGCGGCGAGAAGCCTGCGGGTGTCGTCGGCACTCTGATGACCAACAAGGCCGTCGAGATGGCACTGAAGGGTCAGGGCATCGATTTCGTGCGCGCCAAGGTCGGCGATCGCTACGTGCTGGAAGAGCTCGAGAAGCGCCGTTGGCTGCTGGGCGGAGAGGGCTCGGGCCACCTGCTCGCTCTCGATCGCCACACGACGGGGGACGGCATCGTGAGCGCGTTGCAGGTGCTGCAAGCTTGCGTGCGAAGCGGCAGAAGCGTGGCTGAACTGCTGGACGGGGTGACGCTGTTTCCTCAAACGCTCATTAACGTGCGTCTCGCCGACGGACAGGACTGGAAATCCAACGCCTCGCTGGCTGCCGAGACGCAGCGCGCAGAGGCTGAGCTGGGTGATGGTGGGCGCGTGTTGATTCGCGCAAGCGGCACCGAGCCATTGCTGCGCGTCATGGTCGAGGCGCGCGACGCGGCGCAAGCCGAAGCTTGCGCGCAGCGTCTGGTGGCGGCCGTCCAGGAGGGTTGAGCGCGATGGTCGATATCGTGATGGCGGACTATCGCAATCCCGCACATGCACGCGCGTTGGTTGGCTTGCTGGACGCCTACGCGCGCGATCCCGCGGGCGGAGGCTCTCCGCTTTCAGCCGAGGCGATGGCGGGATTGCCCGAGGCGCTCGCCGTGCGGCCGCAAGCCTTCAGCGTCCTTGCGTACGACGGCGAGCAGCCCGTCGGGCTGGTCAATTGCATCGAGGGCTTCTCGACCTTCGCCTGCAAGCCGCTCGTCAACGTCCACGACGTCGTCGTCCTGGCCAGTCATCGCGGCCAGCGGCTGACGCAGCGCATGCTGTCCCGCGTGGAGTCCGAGGCGCGCGCCAGAGGCGCTTGCAAGCTCACGCTCGAAGTGCTGTCAGGCAACCGGAGTGCGCTGCGGGCTTACGAGCGCGAAGGCTTCGCCAACTACCAGCTCGACCCGGCCTTCGGTTCAGCCATGTTCCTGCAAAAGAAGCTCTGACGCGGTGCCATTGGTCGGCGAAGGCTGGCCCGTTGGCGAAACACCGCGAATCCGTCTCGGCCGATCCGCCGGAGTTGCCCCCGGGGGCGGGCGCCCGGCACGAAGTGCGGGCAACCTGGGGGCGAGCTTCAGAACCGGGTGACAGGCATCGGCTCGTCGCCCTTGCTCGGCGCGTACTTGCCCAGCTCCCACTTCGCGATCGCATTGCGATGCACTTCGTCCGGGCCATCCGCAAAACGCAGCGTGCGAGCGCCGGCGTAGGCATAGGCCAGCGGGAAGTCATCGCACATGCCGCCGCCGCCGTGCACCTGCATGGCCCAGTCGATCACCTGGCAAGCCATGCTCGGTGCGACAACCTTGATCATCGCGATCTCGGTCTTGGCGACCTTGTTTCCGGCCACGTCCATCAGCCATGCGGCCTTGAGCGTCAGCAGGCGCGCCATGTCGATCTTGCAGCGCGCTTCGGCGATGCGTTCCTGCGTCACGGTCTGCGATGCGACGGTCTTCCCGAAGGCCACGCGCGAGGAGGCGCGCTTGCACATCAGTTCGAGCGCGCGTTCCGCCAGGCCGATCAGGCGCATGCAGTGGTGGATGCGTCCCGGGCCGAGGCGGCCCTGGGCGATCTCGAAGCCGCGGCCTTCGCCCAGGAGGATGTTGCCGACCGGCACGCGGACGTTCTCGAAGTACATCTCGACGTGGCCATGCGGCGCATCGTCATACCCCATCACGTTGAGCGGCCGCACGATGCGGATGCCCTTGGCGTCGGCCGGCACGATGACCATGCTCTGCTGGGAGTGGCGGGGCGCGTCGGGTTCCGACTTGCCCATGGTGATGAAGACCTTGCAGCGCGGGTCGGCCGCGCCGGAGATCCACCACTTGCGGCCGTTGATCACGTACTCGTCACCCTGACGTTCGATGCGGGTCGAGATGTTGGTCGCATCGCTGGAAGCCACGTCGGGTTCGGTCATCGCGAAGGCCGATCGGATTTCCCCTTCGAGGAGCGGCTTGAGCCAGCGCGCCTTGATCTCGTCGGAGCCGTAGCGTGCGATGGTTTCCATGTTGCCGGTGTCGGGCGCCGAGCAGTTGAAGGCCTCGCTGGCCCATGGCACCCGCCCCATGATCTCGGCCAACGGCGCGTATTCCTGGTTGGTGAGGCCGGCGCCTTCGTAGCCCGATGCGGCAGCGCTGTCGACCGGCAGGAACAGGTTCCACAGACCCTGGGCCTTGGCCTTGGCCTTGAGCTTCTCGACCGTATCGAGCGCTGTCCAGCGCTTGCCGGCGGCAGTGTTCGCTGCCAGCTCGGCCGAGTACGCGGCCTCCGCGGGATAGATGTGGTCTTCCATGAAGGCGCTGACGCGCTTTTGAAGCTCTTTGGTTTTGGCCGAGTATTCGAAGTCCATGTCGTCTCCAGGTGGGTGGGATGTCAGGCGGCCGTTGCCGCGCCGTTCATGCTTTCTTGGCGAATTGCCAGGCCATTTCGGCCATCGGTCGCGCGCCGCGGCCAGAGGCCACGGCTTGCTCGCTCGATGCGGTGCCGGCCTCGACCCGCTTGGCAATGCCTTGCAGGATCGCCGCGATGCGGAACATGTTGTAGGCCAGGTAGAAGTTCCAGTCCGGCGCCAGCGCCTCGGGCGTCGTGAGGCCGGTGCGATCGCAGTAGCGCTGGATGTATTCGCTCTCCGTCGGGATGGAGAGGCTCTTCAGGTCAAGACCGCCGACGCCGCGCGACATCGCGTGCGGGATATGCCAGGCCATGCAGTGATAGCTGAAGTCCGCCAGCGGGTGGCCCAGCGTCGACAGCTCCCAGTCGAGCACGGCGATCGCGCGCGGCTCCGTGGCGTGGAACATCAGGTTGTCGAGGCGGAAGTCGCCGTGCACGATCGAGCTCATCTTCTCGTCGCGTGCGCTGGCCGGGATGTGGGCCGGCAGCCACTCCATCAGGCGATCCATTTCGGGGATGGGCTGCGTGATCGATGCGACGTACTGCTTGCTCCAGCGGCCGATCTGACGCTCGAAGTAGTTGCCGGGCTTGCCGTAGTCGGCGAGGCCGCGCTCGGCGAACTTCACCGTGTGCAGCGCCGCGATGACGCGGTTCATCTCGTCGTAGATGGCGGCGCGTCCGGCGTTGTCCATGCCGGGGAGGGATTGGTCCCACAGTACGCGGCCCGCCATGAATTCCATCACGTAGAAGGCGCGGCCGATCACGGCTTCGTCCTCGCACAGGCAGTACATCCGCGGTACCGGCACGTCGGTGCCGGCAAGCCCGCTCATGACCTTGAACTCCCGCTCGACCGCGTGCGCAGAAGGCAGCAGCTTGGCGACCGGTCCCGGCTTCGCGCGCATCACGTAGCTTTGCGACGGCGTGATGAGCTTGTAGGTCGGGTTGGACTGCCCGCCCTTGAACATCTCGACCGTGAGCGGCCCCTCGAACCCTTCAAGGTTCTTTTCGAGCCATGCGGTCAGCGCATCGATGTCGACGAGGTGCTGTTGGGAAACGGCACGCGTGCCGACGAAATTGTCGAAGTCCTGGGTCATGTCTCTCGATATCTCTGGATTTACTGGTCGTCGGCTTCCGAGATGCGCATCAGCGCGGCGCGGTCCAGCACGACCAGGCCGCCCGGCTCGATGCGGATCGCTTCCTCGCGCTCCATGGCCTTCAGTTCCTGGTTGACGCGCTGGCGCGATGCGCCGAGCAATTGGGCGAGCTCTTCCTGCGCGAGATGCAGGCCGATGCGCATCTGGCTGCCGTCCGCGAGGTTCGGCACGCCATAGCTGCGAACCAGGTGGATGAGTTGCTTGGCCAAGCGCGCGCGCAAGGGCAGGGTGTTGAGGTCCTCGACCAGCCCGAACAACTGGCGGATGCGCCGCGCCTGCAGGCGCATCAACGCTTCGTAGAGCTCGACGTGGTTCGCGAGGATCTTCTGGAAGTCCGCACGCGCCACGCAGAGGATCGTGGAGTCGCCATGCGCATACGCATCGTGCGTGCGCCGGTCCCCGTCGAACATCGCCACGTCGCCGAACCAGATGCCCGGCTCGACGTAGGTCAGCGTGACCTGCTTGCCCGACACGGCGGTCGAGCTCACCCGCACTGCGCCCTTTGCGCAGGCGATCCACTGCTCCGGCGGATCGCCGCGAGCGGCGATCAACTCGCCGTCCTTGTAGCGTTTGACGAAAGCACATCGGAGGATGTCGTGGCGCAGTGATGGGGAGAGAGAAGAAAACCAGCGACCACCGTTGATCGCTTCACGTTCTTCGATGGTAAGAATGGGGTCGTCCATGGACTGTCCTGTCGGTGACTGAAAAGCTGGGGGTTGTCGCGGGAGCGACGCGCCCGTCATTCGTAGCGCGGCGTCTGCTTCGAGAGGAATGCCGCGATGCCGATGCCCGCGTTGGCGTGATGCAGATTGCGCACGAAGTGATCGCGCTCCTGTGACAGCTGCGACACCAGGGTCGTGCCCCGCGCTTCACTGAGCAGTTCCTTGATGCTGGCCAGAGCGTTCGGCGCGCGCGCATTGAGCTTTCCGGCGAGAGCAAGTGCGGAGGCGAGGGCCTGCCCGCTTTCGGTGATCTCGTTGACCAGCCCCAGTGCGTGGAGGCGCGAGGCGTCCAGGCGTTCGCCGAGCATGAGCCATTCGCTGGCCAATTGGCGCGGCAGCGCCTGTCCGAGATGCCAGCTCAGCCCACCATCCGGCGAAAGCGCGACATTGCTGTACGAGGCAGCGAACACCGCATCGCGCGCCGAGACCACGAAGTCGCAGGCCAATGCCAGCGAGAAGCCCGCGCCGGCCGCCGCACCTTCGACCGCTGCGATGACGGGCTTCGGAAAGGTGCGGATCGAATCGACCCAGGTGTGCAGTGCCTCGATGCTCTCGGCCTGCACCGCGGGTTCGCGGTCCCGGTTGGCGGACAGGCGCTGCAGCGAGCCGCCGGCACAGAACCACTTGCCTTCGCCGACGAGGATCACGCTGCGGATCTCGTCGCTGTTCTCTGCGCCGTTTAGCGCCTCGATGCCCGCGGCATACATCTCGGGGCCCAGCGCATTGCGTTGCGAGGGATTGGAGAGGGTGAGCACCATCGTGCTGCCCTCGGTCGTGCTCTTCAGTTCTGCGGTCATGCGTGTCTCTTACTCTTCTTCATGGGTGAGGCTCAGGCCGAGGGCGCCGCGCCGGCGCAGCCAAGGGCTCGGGCGATAGCGAGGATCGCCGTAGACGGTCTGGAGGTTGAACAACACTTCGAGCATGTTGGTCGGGCCGTACAGATCGCCCATGGCCAACGGCCCTTGCGGATAGCCGAGCCCGAGGCGCACGGCCGTGTCGAGGTCGGCCGGCGAGCAGACGCCTTGCTGGCACATGTCGCAAGCGATGTTCACGATGGTGGCGACGACGCGCTGGGTGACGAAGCCGCCGCTGTCGCGGATCACGCTGACGGTCTTGCCGTCGCGGGCAAAGAGCGCATGCGCTGCATCGCGCACGTCGCGCCGGGTGGCGGGGTTGGTTGCAAGCACGCGGCGCTGGGTCGCCGCGTCGTCGACCATCATGTCGATACCGACCGTGCGCGTCGCGTCGAGCCGCTCGACCGCTGCCACGGTCGTCACGTCGAAGCCAAGCGGAGCGACCAGGATCAGCGCCGCGCTGGAAGGCGTCGCGCCGCTTTCGAGTTGGGCGCCCAGGGCATGGACGAGCCGCAGGAGTTCGGGCCGACGCGCCGCGCGCGGCGACACCCAGACCGACGGGATCGAATCGACTGTCGGCGCAGGCGGCTCTGGAGTCTGCTGCATCGTTCCGTCGGCATAGCGGTAGAAGCCTTCGCCTGTCTTGCGGCCCAATGCGCCGGCCGCCAGGCGCTGCGCCGTGATCACGCTGGGGCGATAGCGCGGCTCCTCGTAGTACTGGCGGTAGATCGACTCCATCACGGGATGCGACACGTCGAGCGCCGTCAGGTCGAGCAACTCGAACGGCCCGAGCCGAAAACCGGCCTGGTCCTTCAGGATGCGGTCGATCGTCGCGAAGTCTGCGACGCCTTCACCAGCGATGCGCAGCGCCTCGGTGCCGTAGCCGCGCCCTGCGTGGTTCACGATGAAGCCGGGCGTGTCCTTCGCCTGCACCGCGCTGTGGCCCATCTGGGTGGCATAGCCGGCGAGCCGCTTGCAGACCTGGGCGTCCGTCTTGAAGCCGGCAACGACCTCCACGACCTTCATCAGCGGCACGGGATTGAAGAAATGGAATCCCGCCATGCGCTCGGGATGCTTCATCGCTGCCGCGATGGCGGTGACTGACAGCGACGACGTGTTGGTGACGAGCGTGGCCGAGGGCGACACGATGTCCTCCAACTCCTTGAAGAGCTTGCGCTTGACCTCCAGGTCTTCGACCACGGCTTCGATCACCAGATCGCAGGCGGCGAGCGCCTGCATCGAATCGACCGCACGCACGCGTGAAGACAGCGCGTCGCGCTGTGCGGCGTCCAGCTTGCCTTTTTCGTGCTGCTTCCGCCATTGGGCGAGGACGGCATCGCGTCCACGCGCTGCCGCGCCATCGAAGCTGTCGAGCAGCAACACCTCGCTTCCGGCCTGCGCTGCGATCTGCGCGATGCCTCGTCCCATGGCGCCGGCGCCGATCACACCGATGTTGGAAAAATTCACAGTCATTTGATAATTGTCTCTCTCTGAAAGATCGCCTCTGACCCTCATGTCAGAATGTGTCAACTTTAGATTGCCATTGCAGCCCATTTTGCAGTCCCCACGCTTAGCGGCGAGCCTGTTTCTCCTCGGGCTCGCCCTCGAATCATCCGCGTTGACGATCGGTCGGCCGCAGGGCGCCGTCTGGATCGGCAAGCCGATGGACGTGGTGATCCCGCTCACGCTCGATTCCGCGGAGGCGGGCGGCTCCTTGTGCCTCGAGGCCCATGTCCTCCAAGGCGACACGGCGATTCCCGATCGCCGTGTGACTGTATCCCTCGATCCCGGAGCGGGTCCTGGCAATCCCAACATGCGCATTCGCTCCACCGTTCCGATGGAGGAGCCGGTGGTCACCGTCACCGTGCGGGCAGGCTGCGAGACGAAGTCTGCGCGCAGCTACGTGCTGTTGGCCGATGTGCCCACCGACGTGGCGCTGCCGGGTGTTGTTGCGCCGTCCGCGGCGCGTTCCTCGTCGGACCCCGCGCCGGTCGCGCGGCCCGCGACGCGCGCTGTGCCGCGCAATGCGAGCGGCGGAGCGTCCTCGTCGGAGGGTTCCGGCACCAGGACAGCACAGCGCGCCATCCCGCCGCGGGAGCCCGCATCGCCTGATGCCGAAACGCAGGCACCGCGCCGCGCTCCTGCCATCGTTGCTCCGGCCGCGCCCCGGCGAACGCCCGTGGCGAGGCCGCCTGCCGCGCCGAAGGTCGCTGCGGCGACGCCAGCATCCCCCGCGCAACCGTCGCCGAAGCCAGAATCGGCCACAGGCGGATCACGCCTTCGCGTCGAGGCGCTGGAGCCGCAAGCCACCAAGGAAGCGGGCCTCAAGACCACGACGGACCTGGCATTGCCTCCCTCCGAGGATCTTGGGCGACGTGCCGCTGCCGCGGCCCTCTGGAACGCGATGAATCCGCAGCCGCAGGAGGCGCAGCGCGAGGCCCAGCGTGCAAAGGACATGGATTCCACGCTCGCCGCATTGCGCGAGCAAACTGCGCAGAACCAGCGCGCCCTGAACGAATTGCGCAGCGAGTTGGCCCAGGCGCGTGAAAGCCAGTATCGCAATCCGCTCGTCTACGCCTTGGTCGCGCTGCTGCTGCTGGCGCTCATCGGCATGTTGCTGCTGTGGCGCCAGGCGCGACGCCCTGCGGCCGTGCCGGCCTGGTGGGGTGAAGCGCCGCCTCCGAGAGGCGAGGGCGCGCGCAAGCGTCTCCATCCGCAGCGGGGACTGCTGGACGAAGAGATGGACCTGGACTCCGAGCCGGATGTGCGCCCTCCGCGACGCAGCGCCAGCACGGGCAGGACTTTCGTGCCGACACCGTTTGCGCCGCTGGAGCCCCATGCGCTCGACAGCGGCTTCGACGAGGCCGCGCATCCGGTGCGCACTTTCGACAACGCCCCGGTGCGGCCGGTCAACACCGAAGAACTGTTCGACGTGCAGCAGCAATCGGACTTCTTCCTCTCGCTCGGCCAACATGACCAGGCGATCGCGGTGCTGCGCGAGCACATCGCCGCCAATCCCGGGACCAGCGCGCTGGCCTACCTCGACCTGCTGCGCATCTTTCATTCGCTCGACCGCAAGGAAGACTATGCGCGGCTGGCGGAAGAGTTCGAACGCGCCTTCAACGCCGACGTGCCGGCCTTCGAGCATTTCACCGAGGCGGGCAGGGGGCTGGAGCATTACCGCAGCGCCCTGGCGCGCATCGAATCGCAATGGCCTGCGCCCGGCACCCTTGCGCTGATCGAGGAACTGATTTTCCGCAAGCCGGGCGTCCACGAGGACGACGCGTTCGATCTCGCTGCCTACCAGGAACTCCTGCTCCTCTACGCGGTGGCGAAAGAGGTGATCGATCCGGAGAGCGCACCGCCTGCACCGGTGACCCCGCAGTCGTTCGTCGACACGCACGACGAAATGCCGACGGCGACCGCGCCCCTCGAAGTCGATACCCAGCCGCCGGTCATGCACGACGAGGATCTGGTGATGTCGCCCTCGATCTACGGCTCGATCGATGACGGCCTGCATCGCGACACGGTGATGGTGCCGGATGCACCGGTGCCGATGCCTGTCGCAAGCGAGGCACAGCCGCGCGTCAGGCCTGATCTGGAGTTGGACCTCGCCGACTTCGACAAGACGGCCTACGAGACCATGCCGACGCCGATCGAGTCCCCGAAGCCGCCTCCCGCGCCTTCGACGGATCCGCACGTGATCGACTTCGATTTGTTCGATCCGACCACCGAGGCCGAGATCGCGCCGCGACCGATCATCAAGCGCTGAATGCAGGGGCGCGGCGCTGTGCCCTGTCCACGGCCACGCTGAGCCCGAGGGCGACGAGGACGGTTGCCAGGCCGACCCAACTCATCCAGGCGGTTGCGTCATGGGCCAGCAGCCAGCCGCCGGCCCCGGCACCTACGGCCTGTCCGATGTAGATGCCGGAGCTGTTCAGCGCCACGGAGCCTGGCGCGAGCGCGGGCGAGATCCCCACCAGCCGTGCCTGCTGGGCTGAATTGGTCGCGAAGCACCCGAGTCCCCAGGGGGTGAGCAGGACCGCCAGCCAGACGAGGGTGACACCCAGCGGCCACAGAAGCAGGCTCAGCGCGATCAGCGAGGTGGTGAGCAACACCATCTGCGGCGCACCCACGCGGTCGATGTGGCGGCTCACCAGCATGTTGCCGGCGAGGCCGCAGACGCCGAACCAGGCCCACATGAGGCCCAGTTCGGTTGCACTCGCACCCAGGTTCTGCTTCAGGATGGGAGCGAAGTAGCTGAACAGGATGAACTGGCCGGCGCCCTGTAGCGCGGTGACGGAGACCACACCCATCAGCAGGGGACTTGTGAGCACGCGGCCCCAGGCTTCACGCGACAAGGCGGCGGGCCGAATGCCGGTGGGAAGCTTGAGCCAGATCCAGACCGCGCTGATCGTCGACAGAGCCGTGATCACCGCAAACGCCGTCCGCCACCCGAAATGGCCGCCGATCATGGCGCCAATCGGAAGGCCCAGCACCGAAGCCATCGACCATCCGAGGAACACGAAGGTGACTGCACGGCCGCGCTGGTCAGGCGGAACCAGCAGACCGACGCACGCTGCAGCCTGCGGGGTGAAGATCGCGGGCGCCACCACCGTCAGCATGCGGACCAGCAGCAGCCCGCCGAAATTCGGCATGAGCGTCGCGACGAGGTGACCGGCTCCGTACCAGAGCATCGTGCAGGCCAGCAGCACCCGGCGGTCCCATCCCGCGACCACGGCGGCGAGCAAAGGCGCTCCCAGGCACATGACGATCGCGCCGGCCGTGATCAACTGGCCGGCCGTCGCCGCGCTGACCTCCAGGGACGTGCTGAGTTCGTTGAGCGTGCCGGGCACGACCATCACGCCGGTGCCGATCACGAAGTTGCCCGCCAGCAGGGCCCACAGGGCGGCCGGCAGGGCAGGCCGTTTCAACGGCGGACCTGCAGTGCGCCGGGGTTGACGATGTTGGTCGGGTTTCCCTTGATGAAGCTGACGACATTGTCGAAAGCCTGACCGAAGTACATCTCGTAGCTGTCCTGCTCGACGTAGCCGATGTGCGGGGTGCAGATGCAGTTCTCGAGCCGTAGCAGGGCATGGCCCTGCAGCGGGGGTTCGCTCTCGAAGACGTCGACCGCCGCCAGGCCAGGCCGGCCGCGATTGAGTGCTGCGAGAAGTGCGTCCTGCTCGACCAGCTCGGCGCGCGATGTGTTCACGAACAGCGCGGTCGGCTTCATGCGCGAAAGATCCTCGAGCGTGACCAGGCCCCGCGTTTCGTCGGTGAGCCGAAGATGAACCGACAGCACGTCGGCCGCGGCGAAGAAGGCTTCACGGTTCGGCGCAACCTGGAATCCATCGGACCTCGCCCTGGCGCAACTCTGCTCGCGCCCCCAGATCACCACTTGCATCCCGAATGCCTGGCCGTACCGTGCGACCAGCTGGCCGATACGCCCGTAGCCCCAGATGCAAAGCGTCTTGCCCTTGAGCACCGAGCCAAGCCCGAAGTTCGGCGGCATCGATGCCGACTTGAGGCCCGATTGCTGCCATGCACCGTGCTTGAGGTTGCTGATGTACTGAGGCAGGCGACGCATGGCGGCCATGATCAAAGCCCAGGTCAACTCCGCAGGCGCCAGCGGCGACCCCGTGCCTTCCGCCACCGCAATGCCTTGCTCCGTGCAGGCGTTCACGTCGATGTGGCCGCCGACCCGGCCGGTCTGCGAAATGAGCTTGAGCTTGGGCAGCTTCTCGATGAGCTGGCGGGAGATCTGGGTGCGCTCGCGGATCAGCACGATCACGTCGGCGTCCTTGAGCCGCACCGAGAGCTGTCCGATGCCCTTGACCGTGTTGGTGTAGACCTTGGCGGCATACGCATCGAGCTTGGCAGCGCACTGCAATTTGCGCACCGCATCCTGATAGTCGTCGAGGATCACAATGTTCATGGCGTGCCATTGTGCCTCGCACCATCGACATGCTGTAACGGCGCGTCGATTTGCTGTTGCATGCACCGTACGCGACGGTTGCCAAACGAGGCGCTGCCGGCGGCAACGCGCTCGTTCAGCGCAGAAGCACCGAGGCCCTCAATGCGTGTGCGCGGAGTGCAGTGCCGAGCCGGCCGCTTCGAGTGCCACCAACCTGTCGAGCTCCGCGCAGACGTCGGCCATGCGGCCCGAAATCACGACGCGGCTCTGGTGGCAGCCCGGTTGTTGTGCGTCGATCATGCGCACCACGCGCAGGGGGCGCGCGGCGGGCGCGCTGACTTGCGAGCCGGCAGCCTGCCGTCCGGCGCAGCCTGGACGGACTCCGACATAGCGCAGGCCGGACGGACTGACTCGACGCGAGTTGCGCGCCGGCATCCAGCGGCTGGCCAGCGATTGCAGTGGCGTGAACAAATCAACGATGCTGAGCAGGGCGATTCCCATGTGAACTCCAAAGGTCAGAGATTGAACATAGGCAGGATTGCTTTCATGGGCCTCGACAGGGTGATGGCTCTTCGCCATACGCCCGCCACCTGTCGCGGCCGGGTGATTCAAGGCCTCACATCAGCATGGTGTTGCGGATGAGACCGACCGCCAGGCCCTCGATTTCGAAGGGCTCGCCCGGTTGGACGACGATGGTGGGGTAGTCGGGATTTTCCGCATGCAGCTCGATGACCTGCTTGTTGCGCTTGAGACGCTTCACTGTGACCTCATCGCCTAGCCGAGCCACGACGATCTGGCCGTTGCGGGCTTCCTTGGTAGCTTGAACCGCAAGAAGGTCACCGTCCATGATGCCGGCGTCGCGCATGGACATGCCGCGCACCTTGAGGAGGTAGTCAGGCTGGCGCTGGAACAGCGTGTTCTCGACGTAATAGGTCTGGTCGACATGTTCCTGCGCGAGGATGGGCGAACCGGCAGCCACGCGGCCGATCAACGGCAGCGCGAGTTGCGCCATCCCGGGCAGCGACAGGGAGAACTGGTTGTTGCGCGACTCGTTGAGGGAGCGCAGGGCGTCGCCCTTGAGTCGGATGCCGCGGGAGGTGCCGCTTACGAGTTCGATCACACCCTTGCGTGCGAGTGCCTGCAGGTGCTCCTCGGCAGCGTTGGCCGACTTGAACCCGAGTTCGGCGGCGATCTCGGCGCGCGTGGGAGGGGCTCCGGTGCGCGCGATGGCGCTCTGGATCAAGTCCAGAATCTGCTGCTGACGGGCGGTAAGCTTCACGGCGAACTGCATGTTGGCTCCTGATTGGCACTGGCTGAATATCCAGTACCTGTATTTTTAACCAGTTTCTGGAAGTTGGCAAGCGATGGCCGAGAGCAATGGAAAAGACGAACGCCGCGTGGTCGTGCTGGGCACGGGAGGCACGATTGCGGGCCGCGCCTCGGCCGCAGCCGACAACATCGGCTACACCGCCGGCGAGGTGGGCGTGGCCGAGCTGCTGGGCGGCATCGACGCGCCACCGGGTATTTCATTGACGGCCGAACAGGTGGCGCAGGTCGACAGCAAGGACATGTCCTTCGCCATCTGGCAAACGCTGGCGCAGCGTTGCGCCTATTGGCTCGCGGAGCCCGCCGTGGCGGGCATCGTCATCACGCACGGGACGGACACCCTGGAGGAGACGGCATTCTTCCTGCAGGCCGTCCTTGGGCCGTCGAAGCCGGTCGTCGTGACCTGCGCCATGCGGCCGTCTACCGCGCTGGCGCCCGATGGTCCCCAGAACGTGCGGGACGCCATCGTCGTTGCGTCCACGCCGGGCGCGCAGGGTGTCGTCGCGGTTTGCGCGGGCACGGTGCACAGCGCATTCGATGTTCAAAAGGTCCACACGTACCGACTCGATGCCTTCGACTCGGGTGACGCGGGGCCGGTGGCCTACGTGGAAGAAGGGGCACTCAGGGTGCTCAGGGACTGGCCGGTGCCGGCCGGCGAGCGGCTGGCCTTCGATCGTGTGGCGGGTGTTGCGTCCTGGCCTCGCGTGGAAATTCTCCTGAGCCATGCCGAGTCGCGAGGCTCGATCGTGGATGCGCTGGTGCAGGAGCGCAGGCTGGGCGGCCCCGATGTCGTCCAGGGCCTCGTGCTCGCGGCGACGGGCAACGGCACGCTACACCATTCGCTCGAGGCAGCCGCGCTGCGTGCGCAAGCCGAGGGGATTGCCGTCCTTCGGGCGACGCGGTGTTCGCAGGGGCGCATCCTTCCGAGGCAAAAGGAAGTCCTGCGCGACGCGGGTGCCCTGACGCCGGTCAAGGCGCGCATCGCGCTGATGCTTGAACTCCTGTCCGGCGAACGTTCCGCCTGAACCCATGTTCAGCGCGTTGCAATCGACTCCGTGGGCCTATCCGGCGCTGGAAGTCGTGCACATCGTCGGGATCGCGCTGCTCGTGGGCAATCTGGTTGCGCTCGAGATGCGCGTTTTCGGACGCGCTGCCGTGCTACCTGTGCGCGATCTCGCCAAATTGTCCTTGACCATCGCCTTGTCGGGCTTTGCGCTTGCCGCCGCCAGTGGTTCATTGATGTTCGCCACCCAGCCGGCGGAACTGCTTGCCAACCAGGCATTCCTGATCAAGATGGGCTTGCTGCTATTGGCCGGCTGCAACGCCTTGTGGTTTCATGGCCGTCACTCGCTGCTCAAACTCGACTTGTTGGCGCGGGTACAGATGTTGTCGTCCACTGCGATCTGGCTGGCCGTGATCTTCTGCGGCCGGTGGATCGCCTACTGAAAGGAGCTTTCCGCATGAAACGTCGCAGCTTCCTATGGGCCGCCGCTTCGACTGCCGTCGCTGTGCCGCCCGCCTGGGCGCACCACGGATGGAGCAGCTTTGATCAGGACCGCCCCCTCTACCTGGAAGGTCGGGTCGTGAGCGCGCGCTGGCAGAACCCGCATGCCGAGCTGATGATCGAGGTTCCCCCGAATCTCAAGGTGCCTGCGGACCTTGCAAAGCGTGCCTTGCCTGCACAGAGCGCGCCCGTCGATGGACCTGGCCTGCTCGCCAAGGCGGTCGTGCCTCGTCGCAACGATCGCCAATGGGAGCTCGAGTTGGCGCCGCTCACGCGCATGGAGGCCTGGAAAGTTCAGGAAATCAAGCCTGGCGCCACCATTTCCGCCGTGGGCTTCACCTCCAAGGACGAGAAGGGGGACGCCGTGATGCGCGTCGAGTACCTGTTCGTCGACGGCAAGGTGTACGGGCTGCGTTCCAGCCCGGCCTGACTAGCTGTTGAGTGCGGCGAGCGCGCGCTGCGTGATCTCGTCGACCGTGCCGACACCGGTGATGGCGCGGTATTTGGGTGCCGCGGCGGCATCGGCCTTGGCCCAGTCGGAGTAGTAGTCGACCAGCGGCCGGGTCTGCTGGCTGTAGACCTCGAGGCGCTTGCGCACGGTTTCTTCCTTGTCGTCCTCGCGCTGGATCAGGTCCTCACCGGTGAGGTCGTCCTTGCCTTCGACCTTCGGCGGATTGAACTTCACGTGATAGATGCGCCCCGATGCCGGATGCGAGCGGCGGCCGCTCATGCGCTCGATGATGTCGGAGAAGGGCACGTCGATCTCGAGCACGTAGTCGAGCTTGACGCCGGCTGCGCGCATGGCTTCGGCCTGCGGAATGGTGCGGGGAAAGCCGTCGAAGAGAAAGCCCTGGGCGCAATCCGGCTGCGCGATGCGCTCCTTGACGAGATTGATGATCAGGTCGTCGCTCACCAGGGCGCCCGATGCCATGACGGCCTGGGCCTGGAGTCCGAGCGGCGTACCTGCCTTGACGGCGGCGCGCAGCATGTCGCCAGTGGAAATCTGGGGGATGCCGTACTTCTGGCAAATGAAGGCCGCCTGGGTGCCCTTGCCTGCCCCGGGGGCGCCCAACAAAATCAGTCTCATGGTGTCCTCGGAAGGTTCTTTGATTTTCTGTCGCGCCCTTGAACGCCCCGAGGGGTGCCGCAGGGCGGAGTTGCTTCGAGGATAGCATGCGCCCCCAGCGCTCCAGGGCCCGGGAAGCGGCGGGAACTAGCTTGCAGCGAGCAGCGCGCGAACGCGTGCGAGGTCTTCCGGCGTGTCGATGCCTGGCCCGGGCGCGTGTGAGCTGACGTGCACTGCGATCCGGTGGCCATGCCACAGAGCGCGAAGCTGTTCCAGGGCTTCGGTCGCCTCGACGGGCGCCGGAGGCAGGTCGGGAAACGCGCGTACGAATCCTGCGCGATAGCCATAGATGCCGATGTGCCGCAGGGCCGGCGGCGAGGTTGGAACGGCCCTCGGCCCTTTTTCCGCAAAACCGTCGCGCCACCACGGAATCGGCGCACGGCTGAAATACAGCGCATTGCCGTGTGCGTCGAGCACTGTTTTCACGACATTCGGATTGGCGAACTCCTCGGGCGAATCGATGGCATGTGCGGCAGTGCTCATGGCCGCGTCCGGATGCTCCGCCAGCGTCAGCGCCACGGCGTCGATCAGGGAGGGCTCGATCAGAGGCTCGTCGCCTTGCACGTTCACGACGATCGCGTCGTCTGCCAGGCCAAGCTGCGTGCAGGCTTCGGCAAGGCGATCGCTTCCGCTGGCGTGATCGGTCCGCGTGAGCAACGCCTGTACTCCGTGTGCTGCGCACGCGGCCACGATGCGGGGATCGTCGCCAGCCACCACGACGCGCTCTGCGCCGGATTCCAGGGCGCGCCGGGCGACGCGCACCACCATCGGGAGGCCGGCGATGTCGGCCAGGGGTTTGTCGGGCAGGCGCGTCGATGCGAGCCGCGCGGGAATCAGGACGGTGAAGGAGGTGTTCAAAGGCCCAACTCTTCGTCGGTCAGCGTGCGCGCTTCGGTTTCGAGCAGCACGGGGATGCCGTCACGCACCGGGTAGGCGAGGCGGGCACTGCGCGACGAAAGCTCCTGCTTCTCTGCGTTCCAGGTGAGCGGCCCCTTGGTCACGGGGCAGACGAGCAATTCAAGCAGCTTGGTGTCCATCGAGCGATGATAGCTTTGCGTCGAGCGCTGTGAAGAAGGCGGGGGAAGGCTCGAAAACCAGCGGCACGGCCAAGGCGTCGGGTGCCTTGCGCCACAGTTTCACTGCGTCTTTTTCGGTGCAGACCAGCGTCTGGCCGCCGTCCGCCGGCAGGGACCAATCCTCGAAATCGTGGTGGTCGGGCAGGGCGATGCATCGCACCGGCAGCAGGGATCGTTCCTTCAGCATCTGGAAGAACGCCTCTGGCTTCGCGATCGCGGCGACGGCAACGAGCTTCCGGTCGGTCAGCAATTCGAGTGGCACCCGCGTGCCATCGCGGCGCAATGCGTAGTCGGCGAGCGCCTTCCGCGCGGTGAAGCCGTCGAACGCTGGCCGTGCGCCCGTGTGGATCACCAGGTCGCAGCGGCGCGGCCAGTGCTCTCGCAGCATGCCGGCCGGGAGCAGCCAGCCATTGCCCACGCCGCGATCGTCGAAGACGCAGATCTCGACATCCCGCGCGAGCGCGAGGTGCTGAAGTCCATCGTCGCTCACGACGACTTGAGTGTCCGGGTATCGCTCGAGCAGGGCGCGGGCCGCTTCGATCCGCTTTCGCGCGACGAAGACCGGCGACCGGGTCGAATGTCGGATCAGTGCAGGCTCGTCGCCGACGTCGCGCGGATCGGAGTCATCGAGCACCTCGCGGCAATCGTCGGTCGCCCTCCCGTAGCCGCGGGACACGACGCCGGCCTTGATGCCTCGCGCCTGGAGGTGTCGAACGACAGCCATCACCACAGGTGTCTTGCCGGACCCCCCGGCGATGACGTTGCCGACGACGACGACCGGCACGTGAACCTGCTCGGTCCGCAGGATACCTGCCTGATACAGCGCGCGCCGAGCGCCGGCCAGCGCGCCGAACAGCAACGACAGCGGCCAGAGCAGCCGCGCCAGCACGCCGCGTTGCAGCCAGGCCTGGCGCAACGACGCCAAGGCTAGCGTCCCGCCTGTGCGGCCGACTGCGTGGCGAAAGTGATCTGCACGAGACCGGCCCGACGGGCCGCTTCCATCACCGTGATGACGGATTGGTGGGCGGCACTGGCGTCGGCGCTGATGATCACGACGTTGTCCCTGGCGCCGCCGGCAGCCGCCGCCAGCGCCGCGGCGACCGCTTCGACACTGCGGTCCGGCAGCACGTTCTTGTTGATCGAATAGCGCCCGTCGGCCGACACGGCGACGATCACTTCCTTCGGGTAGTCCCGTTGCGCTTCCACGTCAGCGACCGGAAGACGCAGCTGCATCTCGGTGAACTTGCTGTAGGTGGTCGACAGCATCAGGAAGATCAGCACGACCAGCAGCACGTCGATGAAGGGGATCAGGTTGATCTCGGGTTCATCGCGCGACCCGTGGCGGAAATGCATTCTCATCGGCGCAATGTGTTCAGGTGGCGCGCGAAGCGTTCGCCGGCCAGTTCGAGGTTCAGCAGGTACTCGTCGACACGGCTGCGGAAATAGCGCCAGAAGATCAGCGCCGGAATCGCGATGATGAGTCCGAAGGCCGTGTTGTAGAGCGCGATCGAAATGCCGTGGGCAAGCTGCGCCGGATTGCCCGAGCCGACCGCGCCGCTCGTGGGAGACTGCGAGCCGAAGATCTCGATCATGCCGATCACGGTCCCGAGGAGGCCGAGCAAAGGCGCCGCTGATGCGATGGTCGCCAGGGCGGGCAGGTACCGTTCGAGCCGATGGGCCACCACGCGTCCGGCTGCTTCCATCGAGACGCGCAGATCGTCTTCGCTCGATAGCGGGTTGGTATTGAGGGCGCGGAATCCTGCAGCCAGGACCTCGCCGAGCCCGGAGTTCTTTTCCAGCTTGGTCACCACATCCGGACCGGGGATCGAAGTGCGCGACACGGTGATGGCCTCGTCGAGCAACTTGGGAGGCAAGACCCTGGAGGTCTTCAAGCTGGTGAATCTTTCGATGACGAGCGCCAGCCCGATCACCGAACAAGCGAGCAGAGGCCAGATCGGCCAACCCGCAGCAACTATGATGGAAAACAAGAATTCCTCCGGCCCATGGACTGCAAATGCGCGGCGATTATCCACCGAGCCGGCACGCCTTCCTGACCTGTCTTTCACGTAGGCGAAGACTCACACAATCTGTGGATAACTTTGTGACTAACACGCAGGGCAACTCGCCAGGACCCGCACTGGCTGGGCGTTTCATTGGTTAGGCCGAAAATTGAGCAGCACTTTTTCCAATCAAATCAATAACTTGCACGAGGACTTGCGCTCTTGCTGCACGCCATGGGGCGGTGATGGTGACCTTGGGTCCCCTTGTGGACGAATCGTTACGCGTCAAGCGGTCCCGGCATGAGTGAACGTGAGCAAACACCTGCGTCCGGAGGCCGAATCTGGGCTGTTGGCGCGCTTTGCCGGGCGGTCGCGGACGCGCTTGATGCACGCTTCAACCCCGTCACAGTGCGGGGGGAAATCTCCGGTTTTTCTCGAGCCGCCAGCGGGCATTGCTACTTCGCGCTGAAGGATGAATTCGGCCAGTTGCGCTGCGCCATGTTCCGGCGTGCCGCGAGCCTTCTCGATTTTTCGCCCCGCGATGGCGATCAGGTCGAGGTGCGAGGCCGGCTGGCGGTCTACGAGCCGCGCGGCGACCTGCAACTGGTTGTGGAGAGCCTGCGCCGGGCCGGTCAGGGCGCATTGTTCGAGCAATTCATGCAACGCAAGGCGCGGCTCGAAGCGGAAGGGCTCTTCGACAGCGCGCGCAAGCGACCACTGCCCACCATGCCGCACTCCATCGGGCTGGTGACTTCGCTCGGTGCGGCGGCGCTCCACGACGTCGTCACCGCCTTGCGTCGCCGCGTGCCGCACATCTCCGTGGTGGTCGCGCCTGCGGCGGTGCAGGGCGCGCAGTCCGCCGCCGAACTTGCGGGCGCGTTGCAATCGCTTTACAGGCTGCGGCCGCAGGTCGACGTCATCCTGCTGGTGCGCGGGGGCGGCTCCATCGAGGATTTGTGGTCTTTCAATGACGAGCAACTGGCGCGCACCATCGTCCAGAGCCCGGTGCCGGTGATCACCGGTGTCGGCCATGAGACCGACTTCACCATCGCCGACTTTTGCGCCGACGTGCGCGCGCCGACGCCGACCGCCGCTGCCGAACTCGTCGCAGCGCCACGGGACCTGTGGCTCGGCGCGCTCGAACTGTTGGACGAACGGCTGCGGGAGTCGATCGCTGCGCGCGTCGACGCGTCGAACCAGCGTCTTGACGTCGCGGCCAGCCGGCTCGGACGTCCGTCTTCGCTGGTCGGGCGGCAAAAACTCCACCTTGCCCACAGTGCGCAACGCCTGCACTACGCCGTGCTGTCTCGAACGGGGCGCTTCGCGCAGGCGCAGCAGATGCTGCAAGCCGAGTTGCCGCAGAGGTTTCGCGCCGCATTCGTTCGGCAGCACGAACGCCTTGACAGAGCGGCGCTACGCCTGCAATTGCTCGATCCGGCACTGGTGCTGCAGCGGGGTTATGCGTGGCTCACGAACGCGGAGGGCCACGCCGTCACCAGCGTGCGGCGGCTGGCCGCCGGCGATGACGTGCATGCGCGGCTCGCCGACGGTACGGTCGATCTCAAGGTGATGCAGTCGGGGACAATGGGAACGCGTCCGACGCCCGGTGCGTAATTCCTTTCTAGAATGCCGTTCTCCCTCGGAGCGGGGCTATTTTAGCTATGTCTCCGCTATGCGTCACGCGGACGCCTTCGCCCGGCCACGGCGCTTGGCTGGCTTCGGGTCGATCTTCGCCATGACTTCCTCGTACGCGTCCGTGGTCACGATCAGGGACTGGCGAGCGGCGGTCAGTTCGCCCGGGCCGGTCACCTTCACGTAGTACAGCGTGTCATCCTGCTTGAAGTACAGGTAGTGGCTCCCGCGCCCCTCGGTGGTCCATGCGGGCTGCTCGACGCCGTTCACGGTGCACTTGAATTCATTGGTCCGGGGAGCGACGTTGTATTTGCTGGCCGAGACATTGGAGAGACGAGTTGCCGAGGGGGCGCCAATGGTGATGTTGAAGTTAGGCATGGTTAAGCTCCAGAAATGACGGGACATTCCGCCTAACAATTAATTCTGAGTGGCTTGATTGGTGGCAGTAAAGCCATCTCATACCTATTCATATGTGAATATAGTCGCATAACGATCACGCGCAGCTACAACGGTTAATCGTTGCGTTCCAAGTGAACGCCGGTAGACTCGGGGGCGTCGGAACCTCGCGGGAGTGCCACCTCCCCAGCCACTTCGACTACACGTTGTTCCCGAAGGTATTTCAACAAACCTCGGAATGAGCGAGCCCATTCTGGCTCTTGGCCCCGTGGCAGGCCGATGTCATTTCGAGGGTTCCCATGTCTGAAATCGCTCTGGGCGAAGCCGCGCCCAAATTCCGCCCCAAGCGCCGCATTCTTGGCGGCAACCATCCGGGGAGCAACGCGCCGAGAGGTCGGTGGCCGCTGGAATACAAGTACCTGATCTTCCGCGTTTATGAGTCGCTTCTGGGCCCATACGGGGCAGCGGAGAACAGAGCAATTGCGGACCGTGCGCCGATTAAGCAAGTGGCTGAGCGGATCAAGTTCGCCGCGCCCGACATGTACGACTGGTGGATGGACAACCACCCGGACTCAACTTGCTCCTTTGAGGAGTGGGTTCGGACCACGGTCTACAACCGGTACTTCTACATGTACACGAACGTCAAAACTCGGGAGGCGGGCATCAGCACGGAGCACCCCGACAACTGGGATTGCTACAAGAAAGGCACGGCCGAGTGGCAGGAAATCGTCGCATGGGTCGAGCAACGTCTGGAATTTGGCGCGCCCCCGGAGGTTTGCGATGTCTGAATATCTCACGACCAAAGAGGTTGCCGCCCTCCTGCGCACTACGCCCGGAGCGCTTCACGTTGCCTATAACAAACGCAAAAGCTATCTGCCGCCCCGATATCGGTTTGGGAAACGCATTCTCTACAAGCGCGACGAGGTTATTGCGTCGCTGAGGCTGGTCGAGCAATAACGAAAGTATAGCTACATGGCTATATAGATCGCCCTAAATATAGCTCCGCTTTTAGAATTAGAACCGGCGAAAGCGGATAGGTTGGATTTACTTAGGCCCTGTAATAGAAACCGCTTTGGCGATCATTCTATTACAGGGTTTTCTTTTATTTGGAGTTTCAAATGCTTGAATTGATCGGTGGAATTTATTGCGGCCGTGATCACTTTGCCGATGCGGCTGGGATCGCCCCTGTCTCCCTCGGGGCCATGATTTACATGAAGGATTTGCCCCCGTTGCCGACCCCGCTCCAGCAGCGTGTCTTGGGCCGTCAGGCATGGATGCCCGAGGACGTGGAGCACTGGGCCGCAAGTATCAAGAACTGGCGCGCCGACGAGCAGGTGCGCAGGGCAGAGCAGAAGCTGGCGAAGGCACGCCGGGATCGCGCCCAGCTGGAAGAAATGGAGCGGGAATCCGCCAAGTTGAAGCGGCAAGCCGAGGTCCATAGGTCCGAGCAAATCACGATGGAGATTGCCCATGAGCGGGCGAAGGGCGTGTATCGAACTCACGACGAAACGATCGCTGAGTTCAACCGGCGCATGGCGGAGAAGTGAGCCATGGACGACAACCTTCGCGATTGGAAGAGGCGCATGGTGAAGATCAAGGCTGAGCGCATCGAGCCACCCGAGCCCAGCCCAGCGCCCCGCGTCCTGGCCCCCGGTTATGTCGCGTTCGCCTACCGCATCGGCATCGTCCCGCGCACCGGCGAGGCCCTCTGGGACTGGCGCGGTCGCATGGTGGCCGAGCGCAAGTTGAGGAGAAATTAATGAGTGCGCTGCCGAACGTGACCACCATGAACGCCACGTCCGAAGCCTTCATGCTGGCCGATCTGATGCGGTCTGGCCTCGTGCCTTCGGATTTCAAGATCACGCCGAAGCCGCAGCCCCTGACCGACGATGGGCAAGCCAAGTACAGGCTTTGGTATGACCTTGACTACTACAAGGATCGCATCGACAGGGACGAGAACAAGTACATAGGGCCGAAGGGCAAGCGTGCGCCCAGCACCTGCGTCGGCTCGGTTGTCGAGTTCAACAGCGGCAACATGAATGCCTCTGTCGAGGGGCTGAAAAAGTCGGTGTTGTTCGAGCTCACGACCGGCATCCCGACGATGGTGATGGATAGCTGCTGGGACTTCGCAGAGAGCGGCGGCGATGGTGAGGACGGCGTGGACAGCAAGACCGTACGCCTCGACATCCTCGACGGTTGCCGCCCGGGGAAAGTCCACCTGGCTCTGTTTGACGGCGATTGGGCGAGCAACCCGAACGTGGCGAGAGCGCTGGCGACCTATGCCGTTGAACTCGACAGCTACGGTGTGCAGGCCCGGTTCCCTGACTTTGGCGTCGATGAGAAGGGCAAGAAGCGTGGCTATGACGATTGGTTCGTCGCCAAGTACAACACCGACCGCGAATACTGGCCCGACCAGAAGCAGGTCATCAAGGAAATCTTTGCGCTGCCGCAGGTCCCAGTCACAGAACTGGAAGAGGCAAAGAAATGGGCGCTGGCGTCGCAGGACAAGTTCAACCAGAGCCTGACGGACCTGACCGACCGCGGCAACGCTTCCCTGCTTGTGCGTCTGATCGGTCGCAACAACCTGCGCCACCTAACTGACGTGGGCGAGTGGGTGAAGTGGGACGGCACGCGGTGGCACAACATGGGCTCGACGCCCTACGAGATGACCAACGTGGTCGCGCGCCATTACTTCCTGCTGGCTGATCGATTCGAGCTGATGGCGTCGGGGATGCCCGCTGACGACGCCCACGCGGCAAAGCGAGACGCGCTGGTCAAGAAGGCCGGTCGCTACCGCAAGCACGCCGAGGCGAAGTGTTCCTCCGTGCCCGGGAGGCAGACCATGCTCAAGGACGCTGCCGAGCGCCGGATGCTCCACGCCACCATGGCCGACTTTGATGCTGACCCTGACGTGCTCGCGGTCCAGAACGGCATCGTGGATCTGCGCACTGGCGAGGTCCGCCCCGAGCAGCAAGAAGACATGATCCTCAAGCGCTGCGCGGTTTCATATGACGGCTCCGAGCCGCAAGGGACCGAGGGCGCTGCCCGCGCTGCGTACTTCATCGAGGGGATCACCGGCCTACAGCACGGTCATGTCGACGCCGAGCGGGAGCGGTGGCTGAGTCTGCGGATCGGTGCGGCCCTGCGCGGTCGCAATGCCCTCCAATCGCTGGAGATTTGGCACGGGCAGGGGGCCAACGGCAAGAGCGTGCTGGCGAAGTCCCTTGGTCATGCGCTAGGCGACTACGCCGTGAACGTGCCTGCCGGATCGCTCATGACGTCGATTCGCGGGCGTGACGCTGAGAGTGCATCGCCGTTCCTCGCCAAAGCGGTCGGCGCTCGCATGGTCTTCGCCAACGAGAGCAGTGACACGCAGTACTTGGATGAGGCCCGCGTGAAGGCCCTCACCGGCGGGGACAAGATCAACGTCCGGGCGAACTACCAGGACGGCGGCGAGTACGCCGTGACGTTCACCCCCGTGCTGCTGACCAACGCGCTGCCCAACATTGCGGCGGGTGACGCTGCCCTGTGGGATCGGCTGGCCCCGTTCCCCTTCGCCCTGCGCTGGCGTCGGCCCGGTGTGCTCTCTGCGACGGATGGCGATGACCCTTCGTTGCCCGAGGCTGACCCGTGGCTAAGGGATGTGATGGCCGAGGGGCGCGACCCTGACGCCCTGCGGTGGCTGCTCTGGTGGGCGATCCAAGGTGGCGTCGAATTGGAGCGCGAAGGGTTGCCGCGCCCGCCTGCCGATCTGGTGCGCAATGCCGACGCCTACAGGGGAGCGCAAGACAAGCTCGGTCGCTGGATGGACGACGAGGGCTGGGAGTTTGACCCGAACGGCAAGACGCCTAGCACCGAGGTGTTCGCGTCCTTTGCCCACTGGTGCGAGATGGAGGGCATGAAAGCCGTCTCGTCTGCGATCTTTAGCAAGAGGCTTATTGATTACGGCAAAGGTCGGATCGAAGCGGGCAAAGGAACGGGCGGCGTGAGGGCTTTGAAAGGAATAGTGAAAACCGCCAGAGGTGCTAAGCATTAGGGGCGGGAGGGGCGGCTAGGGGCGCTTTTCCGGGAAGTGTTATATAAATTCGTTCGATCGATTTTTAATTAGACAACAAGTAGAAATACCCGCCCCTAGCCGCCCCTAGCCGCCCCTATTGATGTGTTCCCCCATGAAAATTCGGAGAAATTCAAATGTTTTGGTCAATTGACGATGTAAACAATGGTCTGTGCGATGTCGGAGACGTGGGGAAGCCCCGTCCGCCAGTGGTAGCCGTGCCCCCACCGGAGGTCGATCCCGATGTGTCGCTCCGCCAGCAGCTTAGAAATGACTCTGCAAGGGCCTACGCGGCAGTAGGAGGCGTCGATTTCCTGAAGGCGAACCCCGAGCTACTGTCGAAGTTGCTCGTTCGTTCTCTGCCGCCTGAGGGCGTGAACGATCCGAACCAGAAGGCTGACGAAATGCCGATGCCTACGTGGCTCAAGGCCCAGCGGCTGTCGTACCAGATCGTGACCGTGGCGTCACGCGACATTAGCCCGGACGACGACTCGCCGTGGGTCGACCACCCGCAGGCGCTACGGCAAATGATCCACGACTTCCTGACCGCGCACCCGGAGATTTATGAGGCGGCGCAGGCGATGTACGCCAAGCTCGGCACGGAGCAGCCCGAAGCGCCTGAATTGCCTGCCGCAAAGCGCCGCGACCCCTTTGCCGGGACTGACGACTAGTTCACTGCCTAGCCACGCGGAGCTAAGTCATTGATCTGCACTGACAAAGCGAATCCGACGCGGAACCGAGTGAGCCGGGCGGGTGGAGAGCGGAGAGGTTTTGCCCTCTGTCTTCTCTGGCTCTGCCTGCTGCTGGCTGGCCGGGCGGCGTGCTGACATTCTTTTGAGTCAGCGGCATGTGAAAAGCACTTGGCAATGCCGTTCCCACATGGGCGCAAATGGGCGGGTGGGGGTGCCTCTCATGTCACTGGTCGGCCTTGCGGAACCTGCACCCGAAACCCACAGAGCCTGCCACCAACAATTTGTAATGCTCACATCCTCTTTTGCCTCACCAGCTCGAAGTACAGATCGTTAGCCCCGTCAGCCTCATCCTTGAGCGGGTTGGCCTTGCAATAGTTATCCATCCAAAGGTACAGGGAGTCATTATCTGTCCCTTTCAAAATGTTTTTGCTGCTGACAAAAGCCATGCCGGATAAATAGCCGAGCAACCACGCCTCAGAAACGAAGTGGTCAACTCCTTGAACGGCCCTTTCCTTGGTCCAAGTCCCACACGACCGCATGCCCCGTGCCTCCACTGCTTGCACGGTCTGGCCAATACAAGATGCGGCAACTACCAATGTCGTCGCCGCTGTTTTCCAATTAATCATTATGTTCTCTAAGCTCCTTGCCTTTAGTGGGCCGTATTTTCGCTGACCATCTTGAGAGCCGTGCGTTCTACTTTGCCCTCCGCGTGAACCTTCGGCGCGCGCCTAATAGCTCTCAATGTCATCATGACGTTTTCCCCATGAGGAGTTAGCGTCCAATATGTTTCCTTGTCGTTCACACTTCTCGACTTCTTCTTCTCGCTCTTCTGAATCAGTCGTAGCGCAAGCAACTGGACCTTAATTGTGTGGAAATCATCCGAATCTGCTCGAAAGTTTTTCAGTCGATAGGGGGCGGTGCTCTTTTCTTTCGAGAGAGTGTCAAGATTGTGTGTGATGCAGAATTGACTAAGTTGCCCCTTCAGTTGTTTCTCGGACGCTTCATCTATCATTAAAGGAGCCAATTCCGCAAAAATGTCGTTCCAACTTGAGCGGAATGATGCGGTGAAATTTATGTCGGCTGAGAACTGGTTGCTCTTGAAGCCGTCAAATGCATATGAGATCTCGAATTTATCGTCGCCTTGGGAAAATTGCTCTGTTCCCTTGCCTGCTGAAATTTCCGTCGCCGCAATGTTGTATTGGAGTTTTTCTATCTCTTGGCGCAATCGGAGTATTTCCTCTGTGGCACCTCGCTCAGGCACTTGATCTCCCTTGACCCATCCGACCGCTGGATCAGTCTTCTTGAGGTCGTTTATGCTAAGAACAACCTCGGCGGCGAGATCACTTTCATTTGTCCAAAAAGCGCATTGTTGACTTTTGACGAGCGCCGTGAATTTCGAGAGTTTGGCTCTACCCGCTTCTGTTTCTTCCAACTTATTTCCGGGAAGCACGCCTATATCCTTGTGAACGAAGCCAACGGCGGGTTTGCCCTTCTCGACGGCGTAGCGGTATTCCATCTCCGTGTAGCTCAGATCTGTGTCCTCATGCTGAGATCCGTAGCGCCCACCTACGATGACAAGATAATAGTCGCATTCGTCAATAACCCCCTTTATGAGATCCCACGATTTTTTGTTTGCGGCACGGAATAGCTCCATCCCCGAGGGAATGCAATCCAATCGCAAAAGATTCTCGATAACTGCCTTCCTCTCCATCACTAGATCAGTGTAGGTTGAGCTAACAAAAACTTGATATTTCTTGTCCATTTGTTCTCGCCAAATTAAGTAGAAGTCCTAATAGACCTCAAAGGACTATATTTCCCCGAAATTCGGACGATTAATCGAAAATAGGCTATAGCCTATTTCGGGAATCTATAGTGTCCACTGATTATGCCGCTGCGACTATTGCCGGGGCTTTGAGCGCGCCTACGAGTATCGCCGTCCAGCCGCCCATAGGGCACAACGCGCTCACCGCGGCTAACGCGGAATCGTGGAATCCGCACGCTGGGACGGACCTGACCGTGGCTGTGTCGGCAGCAGACAACGCCCCCAGCGCCTCGGGCGGGGTCAAGGCTGTGCAAGGCACCCCGGGCCGGTCCAAAACCAATCAGGCCATGACGTGGTGCGTGTGCGTCGCGGGCTGCACAGCGGGCGCCACAGGAACGATCACCGCAGGCGCATTCGTCGTCGGCGCTGGCGCCTCCATCGCCCAATCCACCATTCCGGCCAACGGCTTCGGCTGGGTCGTCAATTGAGGAGCCAATCGTGGCATTCGACTATCAAGACATCGAGCGCGCACGGGCACGCCGCGCAGGGGCGGGCTGGGATTCCGGTGTTTGCGCCCCTCAACTCAAAGTCGGCGATCCGGGGATCAACGCTATCGGCAACCGGGTCGCAGAGGTTGACCCCCGCGTCGGGCACCAGAGCGAACCGACGAACGGCTGGGGCGAGCGCAGACCCCCGGCGAAGCCATACGGTGCCGACGGCAACCCATACGGTGAGAACCAGCATCCGTGGCCGGAGGACTTGCTGCCCCCGGCGCAAGGAGTCATCGGTGAGTGACTTCCGCGTGATCCAAGAGGCCCCGGACCCGACGCCCGGCGCTGGCGTCTGGGATCAAGCTGCTCGCGACACCATGGACCCAATCCCGAACACAGAGCACGTGGTGCGGGCTCGCAACTTCGATCGAATGCTTGCGGCCTATGACCAGATCGCCGCCAACATCGAAGCCAACCTTGTCGAACTGCGCCGAATCGATCAGACGCGGTTCGACATGCACTTCGCCCACCTCGCCAAGGCCAACCTGCCGCGCTCCGTACCCGATCCGACGCTGAGCCCCAGCTTCACGACCGTAGAGGCTGCATTCCTTCGTGCAGGCAACCATCCCCCGGTCCAGCGGCGTGCGTCGAACGTAGTGGGCGAGCCATTCCACATGACTGAGGAAGAGTTTCGCCAGCGCAAGCGTGAAGAAGCTGAGGAATTCCAGCGGCGCACGAGTCCGGTGTCCACCGCTCGCAAGCCATCCCTCGCCAAGAACGCCCCCCAGCCGTGGAAGGAACCGTACAAATGAAATACGTGAATCGCACGCCGATCAGCAAAGCAGAGTTTGAGCGCGACATTCGCAAGCCCGGTCTGCTGGAGCGGATCAAGCGTATGCCCCCCGAGGTCCAGACGCAGTACCTGGCTGAACTCAGTCACATGCAGCGCGCCGAGGAGGGCATGCGTTGGCGTCCCGACCTTCTGCCCAACGGCAACAGCTACCGCCCGTCTGAGCCGACCGTCGCCAATCGGCACGGCTACCCCACGCCGTTCGCGCCCAAGGAGACGCACCGCCCGGACCACCTTGCCGACCCCGAGTTCATGAAGCACGCCCAGGGCGTCACCCAGCAGTTCGTCACCGAGCAATTGACCAGCGAGATGCAGGAGCGCATGGGGACCGACGCTGATTGCCCCCTGCCGAAAGAAGCGACTTTGCGCGAGCAGATCGAAGCTGCCGCAGCTATCCATTCCCAAGAGTAGGAGCCCCCATGCCTTCCATTACCAACGCATTCACTGACGGCGATGCCCTCGACAGCGGCAACGAGGCTCTGACCACCCAAGCCTTCCGCCTCGCTGAGCGCCGCAAGCAGCTTCAAGAGCAGGCCGCAGCTATCGCCCAGCAGGGCCAACCTCAAGGTCAGATGGTCTCTGGGCGCTTCGTGGCCCCCTCTAAGGGTCAGCAGTTGCTCCCCATCCTCGGTCAGGCCTTGGTGCAGTACAAGCAGACGGCTCTTGACAATGAAGCCAGCGACTACGAGCGCCGTGCCGCAGCGGCAGCGATGGAGCACCTATCCCACCCGCCTGCGGCGGATGCCCCCCGGGAGGAGAAGCTGGCATGGGCTCAGCGCGGGTCGCAGATTCCCAACGTCGCGCCTTTGATGAAGGCGTATGCGACCGACCAACTCGTGACCGAGCCGGAGCGTGTCGAAGCCCGCGCCGAGCGCCGGCAGAAGCAGGCCGACGCTATTGCCGAAGCGCAGCGCAAGCAGCAGGAGGAACTGACCTACCGCCGTGAGCGTGACCAGCAGCGCGCCGACGACAACGCCGCCAACCGCGACCTCCGCGCCACGCTCGCCCATGCTGTTCGCTCTGCCGGTGGCGGGGGCGACAAGGCCAGCAACTATCAATTGTTCCAAGGGGACGGTGGCACGATCACCCGCGTGAACAAGCTCAGCGGCCAGAAGGACGTTGTTGGCCAAGGTGGCAAGTCGTCGGCTGGCGTCCTCAAGGAGCAGCAGGACGCGAAGCAGGCCATCGACAACGCCGAGAAGGCCATCGACTTGCTCGACCAGATGAAGCCCCTCATCCCCAAGGCGACCTCCAGCACGGTCGGCTCGGTGCGTGACAAGGCGCTCGGCGTTGTGGGCGTCTCCACCGCCGCAGGTGATGCGGCCGGTGAGATTGACCAGATGGGCAAGAAGCTGGTCAGCTACATCGACCGCAAGGGGCTCGGCCCGCAGTTCTCCGACGCTGACCTCAAGTTCCTGTCCGCGACCTCGGGCGGGTTGGGCGATCCCACGATCCCCGTCAGCCGCAAGCTGGCCGTGTACGAGCGTGTCCGCAAGCAGTTCGAGCAGCAGGCCAAGGGTCCATCGATCCGCGATGCGGTCAAGGCCGCAGCCGATCAGCATTCGACCCCGAAGAACATCGATGACCTTCTGAACAAGTACAGGTGAGTACATGGCTACGCTTGAACAGCTTGAACGTGGCCTGATCGCAGCCGATGCCGCTGGCAACGCGGAGGACGCCCGCGCCTTCGCCAACGCGATCCGGCAGGCCCGGTCCTCTGCCGCCCCCGCCAAGGTCGATACGGCAGAGGGCATGTCCACGACCGAGAAGGTGCTGACCGGCATCGGTGGCGGCTTGTCGAAGATGCGTGACCAAATCTTCCCACCGGGCAACCCAATCAACTCCCTGTCCATGGGAACGCTCGGCAGGGACGACACACGGGAGCGCAGAGACAACCTGGCAACCTATGAGGCGAACAAGGCCGATCTGGGCACCGCTGGCGCGATTGGCGAGGCGATCCCGGAAGTGGTCGCAACGGCTGCCCCCATCTCCCGCGCTGGCACGCTCATCTCGAAAGCTCCTGTCCTCGCTCGCACTCTGGGGCGTCTAGCGCCCGCTGCAGGCGATATCGCTGCGAACGCTGGGTACGCCGCAGCCACGGCCGACGAGGGCAACCGGGGCACTTCTGCAATGGTCGGCGGGGCAGGCGCAGCGGGCGGGCGACTTCTGACCCGCGCTCTCGGAGGAGTCGCCAAGCCGTTCGTGTCGAAGGACGCCCAAACGCTCATCGACGCTGGCGTGACGCCGACGCCGGGCCAACTGTTCGGGGACAACCTACCCGGTAGGGTGGTTCGCGCCACGGAAGACAAGGCCATGTCGATCCCGCTCGCTGGCGACCTCATCCGCAACGCTCGCACTCGCTCGATGGAGCAGTACAACAACGTCGAAATCAATCGCGCTCTGGCCCCACTCGGCAAGAAGGTCCGGGGCTCCGGTGAGGACACGATCGAATCCGCCCAACGGGCCATTTCGGACGCGTATGACCTCGCGCTGCCACAGATGTTCCTGACCCCGGCGAAAGCTACCCAAGCTCTCCAAGCGACCGACGCCGCGCTGAAGGACATTCCCCTGCTGACGGTCGAGCAAGAGGGCAAGCTGATCCAGTACGTGGCTCGCAAGATCCAGCCGCAGCTACAGAGCGGGAAGCCCATCGACGGCAAGACATGGAAGGCCATCGACGCCGAAATTGGTCACCAAGCCCGGGAGTTCAGCACTGCTGCCGACCCCTCCGCTCACTCGCTCGGGGAAGCGTTCTATGCGCTCCAGCAATCGTGGCGGGACGGTCTGGAGGCGACGACCCCCGCCGCCAAGAGTCTGCTCAAGGAGGCCAACAGTTCATATCGTCAGTTGCTGCCCTCCGTGAAGGCTGCGGATCGCGCCATGGGTCAGGGTGGACGGTTCACACCGCTTCAATTCAACCGTGCCGCCCAGAAGTTCGGCCAGGACGGGAGCGAACTGAACACGGCTGCACGTAGGGTTCTCCCGGCCTCGATCCCCGACAGCGGTACAGCGGGCAGGGCGCTGCTCGGGGCTGGCGTCATCGGCGGAGCGGCCACGGCCGGGGCTCTCGGTCACACGGCTGGCGCTGCCGCTCTCACCGCAGTCCTGTACTCGCGCCCGGGTATCAACTTCCTCTTGGATGGTCTCGGCGCTGCGATCCCCAAGAGCGTGTCGGATGCTTTGCGCGCTCTCCCGCCTGCACAGGCGCTTGAGCGGTTGGCTACGCAGTACCCGCACCTTCAGCCGATGGCCCAGAGCGTTGTCTCCCAACTCGCTCGGCAAATGGCTACGCAGTCGCAGGGGGAGCAGCAATGAGTTCGACCCCCATCCCCATCCCATACGCGGACATTCCGTTTAACAAGCTGACGATGGAGCAGCGGCGTGAGCGTGAGAAAGCCATGGCGGCGGAGGGTGACCGACTGGCCGACGAAATGGGTCGGGTGCAGCGTCCCGCGCAGCCGGTGTGGATCAACCAAATCTATGACCCCCGCCAGCGGTCTACCGGCCCAACGCCAGAGCAGGCATGGGGGATGGGAGCCGCTGCTGAACTGATCGAGCGCTTGGCTCAAAAGGACCGGGGGAACGCATCATGACCGGGCGTGTTTTCGGTGAGCAACTGCCCGAGGACGAGTCTCAATGGGACTGGACCTACCGGCAGTTGGAAAACATACGCCTCTCTCCCCAAATATCCGATAGCTCGCGGGTAGAGCCCCGCCAGGAGCGCACAGAAATGCCTATGGAGGAACAATCGTGAGGGCTCTCCCCGAGTTCGACGCCGGACCCCTCGAACGTGTGTGGCGTGCACAGGGCTCGGAGGCTTTGTCAGAGCCGTCGAAACCGGAGGAGGGTATCCGTACCCTTCCCCGGGCCGAACGCGGCTCCTATACGGGGCTCGACCTCCCGAAGTCATCATGGGGCGGGGCGATCAATGATCCGGACATTCAACCGATGCGCGAGGGTCTGCCCGATACCCCCATCGAGGCGTGCCGAGAGCTAATGCTTGCGATCGTCATGCAGGCCATGCGGGACAACGACGTTGCGTACGTCATGAGCACGACCTTCAACCACCATCTGCTCTACATTGGGCTCGACCCCGACGCGGCCCTGCAAGTGAAGATTGCATACCTACAGGGGCGGAAATCTCAGTACTTCACCCGGGAGGCTTTCCACGCCGCCCGCCGCGTCAATCCGATGCTGGCTGTTTGGCCCTAGCCCGGGACGCTCCTGTCTGCTCTGCCTGCACAAGGTCATTGCGCCTTTGAGAGTTTTTTGGGACGCAGACGGGCTCCGCAGTCTCGACGGCGAGGCGGGTCTGCGCCCTAATGTCGTGGGTCGTTGTCCTCAGGTCCTGGCAACCCTGTCGGTCAACCATTTCAAGCACGAGCGGCAGGGTAGTCCCGTCATATTGCTGGACGTAGTAGTACTTGCGTTCATCGGCGCGAAGCATCACGGCCAAGAGGACAACCGTGAACGTCACACCGCCAGCTAAAAACACAAGGCTTCCTTTGATCCACTTTTTCATTCTTTGATCCTCTGAATAGGACTAGAGGCTAGCGCGGTTCAAGTGCTTCGCTGCCGCCTCGTCGGTGACAAATGCGTAGTGCTTCGCTGTCGTTGCCACGTTCCGATGCCCCATGAGTTTCGATACGACCTCCATGGGCGTCTCCTGCTCCAGCAGACGAGAGCCGAAGGTGCGACGCAGATCGTGGATCGTGATGTCGTCCGACACCCCGGCTTCCTTGAGAATTGCTTTCCACACTGGCCGCAACTCCTCGATGTGGCCGCTGCTAGAACCGCTGGTCGTGGGGAAGACCCATGGAGACTCAGGGTTTCTGGCGAACTGCGCACGGAGCAGCTCAACCGCCTCCGGCAGCAGGTGGACCAACAGTTCCCGGCGACCCTTCGCGCTCCGGGCGGGGACGCGCCATTCGGACACGTCCAGCTTGAACTGTTCCTTCCTCGCCCCGGCCAAGTTGGCCCGACGCGCCCCGGTCAGCATGAGCAGCCGGAAGTAGGGGCGCACATGGGGGAGCCAGCGGGGCGAGTCGAGCGTGGCGATGATTGCCACCCGCTCCGCCTCGGACAGGATGCGCTGCCGAGCGACCCCCGGAGCCCTGTCGACCAGCTTGGCGACGTTCTTGCCCTCGAAGTTGTGCTCTTTCTCTGCATAGGTGAACAGGGCTCGTAGGGCCTTTACAAACGCCGCCCCGGCCTGCTTCCCCCGGGGCTCGTGGGAGGCGTCTCCATAGGCGATCCGACGCTGGCGCACGGCGATCATTTCCTTGGTCAGCTTGTCGAGGGGCAGGGCGGACCAATCGGGGGCGTGGAAGTCCAGAATCTTGCGAATCCACTCCCATGCGGCCCGGTTCTCCTGCTTGAGCTTCTCCGCGTGGCCGTTGGCGAACTCGGAGACGGTCTGCGCCTTGCTGGCCGTGCGGGCGGTAATGTCCTTCCCGTCAGCCACGAGGACGGCCAGCCGTGCCGCCTCCTTGCGGGCGTCCTCAGCTTTGGTTTCCGGCCACTTCCCGAGCGACTTGCGGATGGGTTGCTGCCGAGCCGAGGACCACTTGTAGAACCCGTAGGACCGGGTGCCCTTGGCCGACACATAGAAGTACAGGCTCTTCTGGGTTTTGTCCTGCCACTCGCCCGGGGGCAGCGTCCGTGCTAGGCTTTCGCTCAAGGCTTGGACCTTCGGCAGAGTTTCGTTCGTCATAGCTAGGATTTCGCTAGGGAGAGGGTTAAGTGTAGGAAAGATACGCTAATCCGCTTCTGACGAATTTCGCTATGTTTCCCAGTGAAAACCGAGTGAGAACTAAGCTAGGCTAAGCCCCGGAAAGATATGGTTCCCCTACCTTTCTAGAATCAGCCATCCCACAACCAACCCGCGAGATAAAACATGGAACACGTTCTTCCGCCTCTGCCATACCCGTTGGACGCGCTGGCACCCGAGTATTCGAAGGAAACGCTCGAATACCACTACGGCAAGCACCACAATGCGTACGTCGTGAACCTGAACAACCTGCAGAAGGGCACCGAGTTCGAGAACATGACGCTCGAGGAGATCGTCAAGAAGTCCAGCGGCGGCATCTACAACAATGCCGCCCAGATCTGGAACCACACTTTCTTCTGGAACTGCATGAAGCCCGCCGGTGGCGGCGAACCCGCCGGCGCGCTGGCCAAGGCCATCGATGCCAAGTGGGGCAGCTTCGCAGCGTTCAAGGAAGCATTCGTGAAGTCGGCCGTCGGCAACTTCGGCTCCGGGTGGACATGGCTGGTGAAGAAGGCCGATGGCTCGGTGGACATCGTCAACACCGGCGCTGCCGGCACGCCGCTCACGACCGACGACAAGGCGCTCCTGACCGTCGACGTCTGGGAACACGCCTACTACATCGACTATCGCAACCTGCGCCCCAAGTACGTCGAAACTTTCCTCGCGAAGCTGGTCAACTGGGACTTCGCGGCCAAGAACTTCGGCTGATCCGAACGTGCCACGCATGAAAAAGCCGACCCTGGGTCGGCTTTTTCTTTTTCGGGGGCGTTCAGCGCCGGCTTGCGAAGAGTTCGCCGCCTAGCTTGCTGCCTTCCTTGATGCTCTTGCGCGCGAACCAGCCCTGGTTCATCTCCAGCACGAAGCGCACCGGCTCCTTGGAGCAGTGCGAATCCTCCGACAGGGGCTTCATGTCGACCAGGTTGACGATCCGGCCGTCATCCGCGACAAAGGCGGCCGTCAGCGGGAGCAGGGTGTTCTTCATCCAGAAGCATTGGGTAGCCGGTTGCTCGAACACAAAGATCATCCCTTCCGCCTGCGGCATTTCCTTGCGGAACATCAGCCCGGTCTGACGCTGTTCGGGGGTCTGTGCCACTTGCGCATCGATTTGGTACATGCCGGCGGACAGCTTGGTCCGTGGCAGATTGCTTTGCGGCTCCTGGGCCTGCGCAATAGTCAGCAATGCGGCCGACAGTGCCAAAAAGGTGAAAAAACGCTGGAACATGGGTCGACTTTCAGGACGGCAACACAAACAAGAATGCCCGCGGATGCGGGCATGGCCAATTGGCCTCGGAGCTTACCTCTTATTCGGGGGAATTACCTGTACGGTACCTGACCGACTCGGTGCGCGAGCAGACGAAAAAAAAGCGTCCCGGAGAACGCTTTTTCATTAGCAGACCGACCCACTCAGTTGGGCGTGCCGCCTTGCGGGTTCATCTTGCGAACGCTGCCATCCTTGTTGCGGCGGCGATCGCTGCGGGTGTTTGCGCGTGCCTGGCCGGCGGCGGTTGCCTTGTTCTGGGTCAGGCCGCCGCTGCCTTCAGCGGTGTTGGCGGTGTCGCCAGTCGGCTGACGGACCTGGCCTTGGGGCTTGTCGGCGCGACGCTCGGTAGCGCGTTGCTGGGACTTGGTGTTGGTCTGGGGGGCGGCTTCTTGCGAGGTGCCTTGTGCGTATGCGCCAGCTGCGAACAGGCCGGCCATCATGACTGCGAGAACTTTGCTCATTACGGATTCCTCAATGGAAATGGTTGAAAACGCCTCCCGGCCAGCAGAAGGTCAGTCAACAACGGAGCCAATATGGCTGTGGTTGACAGATCCTTCAGGCTCCTCCGGTTGCGTCTAAAATTCTAAGGGTATTCAGCCGGCTGGAAACGTAGTGTCTTCCACCGTTCATTTCTCCTGGAGTCCTTGATCTCATGTCCAGCTATCAGCACATCAAAATCCCGGCCGAAGGCCAGAAGATCACGGTCAACGCCGACAACTCGCTGAATGTGCCCGATCAGCCGGTAATTCCGTTCATCGAAGGCGACGGTACGGGCCTCGACATCACCCCCGTGATGCTCAAGGTCGTGGACGCCGCAGTGGCCAAGGCCTATGGAGGCAAAAGGAAGATCCACTGGATGGAGGTCTACGCTGGCGAGAAGTCGACCAAGGTCTATGGTCCGGACGTCTGGCTGCCCGAAGAAACGCTCCACGCCGTCCGTGACTACGTGGTCTCCATCAAGGGTCCGCTGACGACCCCCGTCGGCGGCGGCATCCGTTCGCTGAACGTCGCGTTGCGGCAGGAACTCGACCTGTACGTGTGCCTGCGGCCCATCCAGTACTTCGAGGGCGTGCCCAGCCCCGTGAAGGAGCCGCACAAGACCAATATGGTGATCTTCCGCGAGAACTCGGAAGACATCTACGCGGGGATCGAGTTCGAAGCCGAGAGCGACAAGGCGAAGAAGCTCATCAAGTTCCTGCAGGACGAATTCGGGGTGAAGAAGATCCGCTTCCCGAACACCTCGGGCATCGGTATCAAGCCGGTTTCGCGCGAGGGTACCGAGCGTCTGGTGCGCAAGGCGATCCAGTACGCCATCGACAACGACAAGCCCAGCGTCACGATCGTGCACAAGGGCAACATCATGAAGTTCACCGAAGGCGGTTTCCGTGACTGGGCCTATGGCCTGGCAGCCAAGGAATTCGGCGCCGAACTGATCGACGGCGGCCCCTGGATGAAGCTGAAGAACCCCAAGACGGGCAAAGAAATTACCGTAAAAGATTCAATTGCTGATGCTTTCCTGCAACAGATTCTGCTCCGCCCGGCCGAATACAGCGTCATCGCCACGCTGAACCTGAACGGCGACTACGTGTCCGACGCCTTGGCCGCACAGGTCGGCGGCATCGGCATCGCCCCCGGCGCGAACCTGAGCGACACGGTTGCCATGTTCGAAGCCACCCACGGCACGGCCCCGAAGTACGCCGGCAAGGACTATGTGAATCCCGGTTCCGAGATCCTGTCCGCCGAAATGATGCTGCGCCACCTGGGCTGGATCGAAGCGGCCGACCTGATCATCAGTTCGATGGAGAAATCCATCGCCAGCAAGAAGGTCACCTACGACTTCGCCCGCCTGATGGAAGGCGCCACCCAGGTGAGTTGCTCTGGCTTCGGCCAGGTGATGATCGACAACATGTAAACCGTTGCGCGGGGCGTCTGCGGAGCCCTTGCCAGCAAAGCCCCGAGCCGCAAGGCGCCGGGGCTTTTTTGTTGCATATCTTGCGCGCGGGGACCGGCATGCAGGGGGTGGAAGGCACGTAGATTGCATGTGTCGACCATGCAGTTCCAGCCCCATCCGCCTTGAATGTCACAAAGCTGCCTCCAGTTGTGTCACTACGGCAAGTGCAACGCGCGGCTGCTCTATAAAATGATTTTCATGGCTACCAGAATCCCCTCGACCCCCAAGACGCCGCCGGCTACGAAGCCGAGGCGGGACGACGGCGATGCGGTCGTTCTCGAACGGCGGCCGCAGAAAACCGCGCCGCCCCAGATGTTCCAGGTCGTGATGCTGAACGACGACTACACGCCGATGGAGTTCGTGATCGTCGTGATTCAGGAGTTCTTCAACAAGGACCGGGAAACCGCCACGCAGATCATGCTCAAGATCCATCTCGACGGTCGTGGCGTGTGCGGGGTCTATTCCCGCGACATGGCGGCGACCAAGGTCAATCAGGTGATGGAAGCGGCCCATCAGGCCGGTCACCCGTTGCAATGCGTCAGTGAACCGGTTGAATAAACAGCGCTCCAACCCATCTGAGAAATTATTTACAGCAAGGCAAAAGGAAATCACATGATTGCCCAGGAACTGGAAGTCAGCTTGCACATGGCTTTTGTCGAAGCCAGGCAGCAGCGCCACGAGTTCATCACGGTGGAGCACCTGCTGCTCGCTTTGCTGGACAACCCGAGTGCCGCAGAGGTTCTGCGCGCCTGCTCGGCGAACGTCGACGACCTGCGCGCGTCGCTCACCAACTTCATCAAGGACAACACGCCCCAGGTGGCGGGAACCGACGATGTCGACACCCAGCCGACGCTGGGTTTCCAGCGCGTCATCCAGCGCGCCATCATGCATGTGCAGTCCACCGGCAACGGCAAGAAGGAAGTCACCGGCGCCAACGTGCTGGTCGCGATCTTCGGTGAAAAGGATTCGCATGCCGTCTATTACCTGCATCAGCAGGGCGTGACGCGCCTGGACGTGGTGAACTTCATCGCGCACGGGATCAAGAAGAGCGATCCGCCGGAAGCTGCCAAGGGCAACAACGACGCGTCTTCGGGCGAGGGCGAAGAGGGCGGTGGCGAGAAGAACGAGAAATCTTCTCCGCTGGAGCAGTTCACCCAGAACCTCAACCAGCTTGCCAAGGAAGGCAAGATCGATCCGCTCATCGGCCGCGAGTACGAGGTCGAGCGCGTGATCCAGATCCTGTGCCGCCGCCGCAAGAACAATCCGCTGCTGGTGGGGGAGGCGGGCGTGGGCAAGACGGCGATTGCCGAAGGCCTCGCATGGCGCATCACCCAGAGCGACGTGCCGGAAATCCTGGCCGAGTCCAACGTGTACTCGCTCGACATGGGCGCGCTGCTCGCTGGCACCAAGTACCGCGGTGATTTCGAACAACGCCTGAAGGGCGTCCTCAAGTCGCTCAAGGACAAGCCGAATGCGATCCTGTTCATCGACGAGATCCATACGCTGATCGGCGCCGGCGCTGCCTCGGGCGGCACGCTCGATGCATCCAACCTGCTCAAGCCGGCGCTCTCCAGCGGGCAGCTCAAGTGCATCGGCGCCACCACCTTCACCGAATACCGCGGCATCTTCGAAAAGGATGCGGCCCTGTCGCGTCGCTTCCAGAAGGTCGACGTGGTCGAGCCGACGGTGCAGGAAACCGTGGACATCCTGAAGGGCCTGAAGTCGCGCTTCGAGGAGCACCATGGCGTGAAGTACGGCGTGGCCGCACTGCAGGCCGCCGCCGAACTGAGCGCCAAGTACATCAATGACCGCCATCTGCCCGACAAGGCGATCGACGTCATCGATGAAGCCGGTGCCGCCCAGCGCATCCTGCCCGCGAACAAGCGCAAGAAGACAATCAGCAAGACCGAGGTCGAGGAAATCGTCGCGAAGATCGCGCGCATTCCCCCCGCCAACGTGTCGAACGACGATCGCGGCAAGCTGCAGACGATCGAGCGCGACCTCAAGAGCGTCGTGTTCGGCCAGGACAAGGCCCTGGAAGTGCTTGCCTCGGCGGTCAAGATGGCGCGTTCCGGCCTCGGTCGCGAAGACAAGCCGATCGGTTCGTTCCTGTTCAGCGGCCCCACGGGCGTCGGCAAGACGGAAGCGGCCAAGCAGCTTGCCTACATCATGGGCATCGAGCTGATCCGCTTCGACATGTCGGAGTACATGGAGCGCCATGCCGTGAGCCGCCTCATCGGCGCGCCTCCGGGCTACGTCGGTTTCGACCAGGGCGGTCTGCTGACCGAAGCGATCACGAAGAAGCCGCACGCGGTGCTGCTGCTCGACGAAATCGAGAAGGCGCACCCGGACATCTTCAACGTGCTGCTGCAAGTCATGGACCACGGCACCCTGACCGACAACAACGGGCGCAAGGCCGACTTCCGCAACGTGATCATCGTGATGACCACCAATGCGGGTGCGGAGACCATGAACAAGGCGACGATCGGCTTCACCAACCCGCGCCAGGCGGGCGACGAGATGGCCGACATCAAGCGCCTGTTCACGCCGGAGTTCCGCAATCGCCTGGACGCCACGGTGAGCTTCAAGGCGCTTGACGAGCAGATCATCCTTCGCGTGGTGGACAAGTTCCTCCTGCAACTGGAGACCCAGCTTGCCGAGAAGAAGGTCGACGTCACGTTCACCGACGCGCTGCGCAAGCATCTCGCGAAGAAGGGTTTCGATCCGCTGATGGGCGCCCGCCCGATGCAGCGTCTGATCCAGGACACGATCCGTCGTGCCCTGGCCGACGAACTGCTCTTCGGTCGCCTGCAGGAAGGTGGTCGCCTGACCGTCGACCTGGACGACAAGGAAGAAGTGCAACTGGACATCCAGCCAGTGGCCAAGAAGGAAGGCAAGGCAAAGCCGGAAGCCGAGGAAGCAGCGACGGGCTAACTGGCTAACCCCCAGGCTTGCCCACTTCGTGTGGCCGCCCACCCCCTTGCAGGGGGCAATACCTGCGGATCGGCGGAGCCGGATCCGCGGTATTTCTGGAGTGTGAATAAGGTCGGTAGCATCGGGCTATCGGCCTTTTTCTTTTTCAGGATCCTTTTCGCCCTTGATCGTCCCCGAGCTCAGCCAGGAATGGAAGACCGGCCTCTCCCTTGCGTGGAGCGGCTACATCGCGGTGCTTTCCGTCTGGATCGTGATGCAGAAGCGCGCGCCGGTGTCGACGATGAGCTGGATCCTCTCGCTGGCGCTGCTGCCGTTCGCCGGCTTCATCATCTACTACTTCCTCGGGCCTCAGCGGCTCAAGAAGCAGCGCCTCAAGCGCTTGCGCAGCCGCGCGAATGCGCAGTCGCCGGCGGATCTCGCGCTGTTGCGCGATGCGGCCGAGCAGGCGCCGCCTGCATTGCGGCAGATGGCCGCGCTCGGGACGGCGTCGTGCGGATTGCCGGTGTCGAGCGCGACATCGGCTGAGTTGCTTTCAGGCGGTGCGCGCACCTTCGATGCCATCTTCGATGCCATCCGGAATGCGCGCGACCATGTGCACCTCGAGTACTACATCTTCGAGCCGGACCAGATCGGTACGGCGCTGCGCGATCTGCTGATCGAACGCGCGCGCGAAGGTGTCGCGGTCCGGCTGTTGCTCGACGCGCTGGGTTCCAAGCGTGTTGGCCGCAAGTTCATGGCGCCGATGCACGCGGCGGGCATCCATGTCGCGCTCTTCCATGAAACACGCATCGGCCGGCGCCTGCGGCCGGTCACCAACTACCGCACCCACCGCAAGATCGTCGTATGCGATGGGCGCGTGGGCTTCACCGGCGGCGTCAACATCACCGACGAGGAAGACTCCCGTACACGCGAGGATGCGTATCACGACGTCCACCTCCGCATCGAAGGGAGCGCGGTGCGCTGGCTGCAGACGACCTTCCTCGAGGACTGGACCTACGCGACCGGCGAAGACCCGCGCCAGATCGACCGGACCATGGCGCGTCTGCTGCCGCGCCTTCCCGCTCACGAGGGCGTCGGGGAGATACCGGTGCAGATCGTCACGAGCGGACCCGACAATCTTCTGGAGCCCATCCATCGCATGCACCTGGCGGCGATCCAGTCGTCGGTGCATCGGGCCTGGCTCACGACGCCGTATTTCGTGCCCGGCGAACCGGCGCTGATGGCGCTCACGAGTGCTGCTTTGCGAGGCGTCGACGTGCAGCTCCTCGTGCCGCGGCGAAGCGATTCGCTGGTCGTGAGCGCGGCGGCCCGTTCGTACTACGACGAGTTGATCGCGGCGGGTGTCAAGGTGTGGGAATACAAGGCGCGCATGCTCCATTCGAAGACGTTGGTCGTCGACGACAACTGCGCGATGATCGGCACCGCCAATTTCGACAACCGCAGCTTCCGGCTCAACTTCGAGGTCTGTGCCGTGATCTACGGTCCAGCCCTCGCCAAGCCCCTGGTCGCGCAATTCGTGACCGATCTCCGCAGTGCGTCGCCGATCCGGGCCCTACGGCGCCAGAGTTTCCTGCGCCGCCTCGGCGATTCGATCGCACGCCTGTTTTCCCCCTTGCTTTGACAATGCCGCCTCATACTTTTCTCTGGCACGACTACGAAACCTTCGGTGCCGTGCCGCGCCGCGACCGGCCTTCACAATTTGCCGCCATCCGCACCGACGCCGAACTCAACGAGATCGGCGAGCCGCTGATGATCTATTGCAAGCCCGCGCCCGACTACCTGCCGAGCCCGGAGGCCTGCCTCATTACCGGCATCACGCCGCAGCAGTGCCTGGAGCGCGGCATCCCGGAGCACGAATTCGCGGCGCAGATCGAGCGCGCGTTTTCGCAGCCCGGCACCATTGGCGTGGGCTACAACACCATCCGCTTCGACGATGAAGTCACGCGCTTCCTGTTCTGGCGCAATCTGATCGATCCGTATGCGCGCGAATGGCAGAACGACTGCGGCCGCTGGGACCTGCTCGACGTGGTGCGGCTGACCTACGCCCTGCGTCCCGACGGCATCGAATGGCCGAAGAAGGCTGATGGCACCCAGAGCTTCAAACTCGAAGACCTGGCACGTGCCAATGGGCTGCTTCACGAGGCGGCCCACGATGCGCTGTCGGACGTGCGTGCCACCATCGCATTGGCGCGGCTCATTCGCGACAAGCAACCGAAGCTCTTCGACTTCGCGTTCGCACTGCATCGCAAGGATCGCGTCGCCTCCGAACTCGGTCTGCCCGCCACGCGCGACTCCGCGCGGCCCTTCCTGCACGTCTCCGGCATGTTCCCGGTCGAACGCGGCTGCCTGGCAGTCATGTGGCCACTGGCCAGCCATCCGACCAACAAGAACGAGTTGCTCGCCTGGGACCTGGCCCACGACCCCAGCGAACTGCGCGATATCGACGTGGCGACGCTGCGCCTGCGCCTCTTCACGCGCACCGCGGACTTGCCCGAAGGCGTTGCGCGCCTGCCGGTGAAGGGTGTGCACCTGAACAAGTCACCCATGGTGGTTGGCAACCTCAAGACGCTGTCGCCCGTCATGGCCGCGCGCTGGGGCATCGACATGGAGGCGGCGATGCGCAATGCGGCACTGGCCGCCGCGCTACCCGACATGAGCGCGATCTGGCCGCAAGTCTATGAACGGCCGCGGGAAGGCGCGCCCGACGTCGACGAGGACCTCTACGGCGGATTCGTCGGCAATGGCGATCGGCGACGACTCACTCAGTTGCGCAGCCTGCCGCCGACCCAGCTCGCACAGGCACGCACCGGTTTCGACGACGCACGGCTCGAGGAACTGTTGTTCCGCTACCGCGCGCGCAACTTCGTCGAGACGCTCAATGACGAAGAATCCGAGCGCTGGGAGGCGCACCGGGTCGCGCGTCTGCTCGAAGGGGAGGGCGGTGCACGCAATGTCGACGAGCTTTTCGCCGAGATCGACACGCTGGCGGAGACGGCGGACGAGAGAGCGGAACAGATACTCGGCGCCTTGTATGAATACGCGGAGGCCATTGCGCCGGCCATCTGAAGGAGGAACTCGCGATGTCCACCACCGTGCGCCGTCTCGCGCCACCCGATGCCGCTGCCTACCGGGCGCTGATGCTCGAAGGCTACGAGCGGCATCCCGACGCGTTCACCTCCAGTGCGGACGAGCGCGCGGCATTGCCGATGTCCTGGTGGGAGTCGCGGCTCGATGCGTCGCCCCGGGCCGGTCAGGTCGTCCTGGGCGCCTTTGACGGCGATCGGCTCGTCGGTGCCACCGGGCTCCAGTTCGAGCCGCGCGGAAAGGCGCGGCACAAGGCCAACCTGTTCGGCATGTATGTCGCGCCTGCGGCCCGGCAAGGCGGAGTGGGGCGGATGCTCGTGCAGGCTGCACTGGCACAAGCCGCTTCGCGTGAAGGGGTCAAGGTCGTGCAGCTGACCGTGACCGAAGGCAATGCCGCCGCGCATGCGCTCTACGAACACTGCGGATTCGTGTCCTTCGGCGTAGAACCTTTCGCGGTTGCGCTGGGCTCGACCTTCCTGTCCAAAGTCCACATGTGGTGCCCGGTGGGTTCGCTCGGCTGAGGCCCGGAATCCTCAGCCTCGCTGAATCATCCAGCCGGTCCTGGCTTCGCGGCCGGGCAGATGGAGATCCGCCGTGGCGGCCGGCGTCTGCGCCAACAGGCGGCCCTTGCGATAGACCTTGAGCCGCGTCGCACGCAGCCGGATGGCCTCCACCGGATCTCGCGCCTGCAGCAGCACGAAGCTCGCATCGCAACCGGCTTCGAGCCCGTAGCCTTCGAGGTGAAACACCTTGGCCGCATTGACCGTGACAGCGTCGAAGCACTGCCGGATGCCGTGCTGACTGGTCATCTGCGCCACATGCAATCCCATGTGCGCCACCTCCAGCATGTCGCCCGAGCCCATGCCGTACCACGGGTCCATCACGCAGTCGTGGCCGAAGGCGACGTTCACGCCCGCGGCCATGAGTTCGGGCACGCGCGTCATGCCTCGGCGCTTGGGGTAGGTGTCGTGGCGGCCTTGCAGCGTGATGTTGATGAGCGGGTTCGACACCACGCCGACGCCGCTTTCGGCGATGAGCGGCAGCAACTTGCTCACGTAGTAGTTGTCCATCGAGTGCATCGACGTGCAGTGCGAGCCGGTCACCCGGCCCTGCATCCCGAGGCGCTGCGCCTCGAAGGCCAGCGTCTCGATGTGGCGCGACAGCGGATCGTCCGACTCGTCGCAGTGCATGTCGACCAGCTTGCCGCGCTCGGCTGCGACCTCGCACAGCAACTTCACGCTTGCGGCGCCGTCGGCCATCGTGCGCTCGAAGTGCGGAATGCCGCCGACCACGTCCACGCCCCTGTCGAGCGCGCGCTTCAGATTCTCGACGCCACCCGGACAACGCAGCACCCCGTCCTGCGGAAATGCGACGAGCTGCAAGTCGAGATAGGGCGCCACGCGACGCTTGACCTCGAGCAGTGCATCGACTGCCAGCAGGCTGGGGTCACTCGTGTCGACATGGCTGCGGATCGCGAGGAGCCCCTTGGCGACCGCCCAGTCGCAGTACGCCAGTGCGCGCTCGATCAATGCATCGGTCGTCAGCAGCGGCTTGAGCTCGCCCCACAGCGCGATGCCTTCGAGCAAGGTGCCGCTTTCATTCACGCGGGGCAGGCCGTAGCTGAGTGTGGCGTCCATGTGGAAGTGCGGGTCGACGAAATGCGGCGCGACGAGCATGCCTTGCGCGTCGAGCTTTTCCGCGGCCGGCGCATCGAGCCCGGCCGTGACCTCGGCAATGCGGCCGTCTTGCACGGCGATCGACATCCCGGTGCGGCCGTCGGGAAGGGCGGCGTCTCGTATGAGCAAGTCAAGCATTCCGGTTCTCCTGCGCGTGGCGGGCCAGCGTAGCGAGCCCTGTTCGTGAAAACCCCGCGGGACCGGGTCCGCCGGGCCCCAGGGGTCTGAGGTTCTACCTCTCTCCTTTTCGATACGGTTTCATCAGGGCCTGTGGGTAGCTCGCCTTGCGCGCGACCAGCACCAGCGCCAGGATGGACAACAGATAAGGCAGCATCAGGTAGATCTGGTAGGGCAGCACGGCGTCGCCAGATTGCTGCAACCGCAGTTGCAGCGCATCGAAGAAGGCGAACAGCAACGCGCCCAGCAGTGCCTTGCCGGGCCGCCAGGACGCAAACACCACCAGCGCCACGCAGATCCATCCGCGGCCGTTGATCATGTTGAAGAAGAAGGCGTTGAAGGCCGAGAGCGTGAGGAAGGACCCCGCCACGCCCATCAGCGCCGAGCCGGCGACGATCGCACCCGTGCGCGTGGCCGCGACCGACACGCCCTGGCCTTCGGCCGCCTGCGGGTTCTCGCCGACCATGCGCACGGCCAGCCCGACGGGTGTGCGGTAGAGGACGTAGGCCACCACCGGCACCATCAGCAGCGCAAGGAGGGTGAGCGGCGTCTGCGCATCGAGCACCGGGATGTGCAGCCACTCCATCGGCGCGAAGGGAGTCACCGTAGGTGGCGTGTTGACCTTCGGGAAACTCACGCGATAGCCGTAGTAGCTCAGCGCTGTTGCCAGCAGCGTGATGCCAAGCCCCGACACATGCTGCGAGAGTGCCAGCCCCACGGTAAGGAAGGCATGCAGCAGCCCGAAGACGGCTCCCGTCAGCGCGGCCACTCCCACGCCCATCCACAGCGGCGCTCCCGCGTACACCGCCAGCCAGCCCGCAAAGGCGCCCGCGACCATGATTCCCTCGATGCCGAGATTCAGCACGCCGGCCCGTTCGCACAGCAGCACGCCCAGTGTCCCGAAAATCAGCGGCGTGGCAATGCGCAGCACGGCCACCCAGAACGAGGCGTTCGAAAGAATGTCCGCCACGTCGCTCATCTCAGCCGCACCCGATATTGGGTCAACAGGGTCGCGACCAGCACCGCGATCAGCGAGGCGGCCACGATCACGTCCGCGATGTAGGTCGGCACGCCGATCGCCCGGCTCATGGTGTCGGCTCCGACCAGCACGCCCGCCACGAACACGCCCGCCGCCAGCACGCCCAGCGGATGCAGTCCGGCCAGCATCGCGATCACGATGCCGCTGTAGCCGTAGCCCGGAGACATGTCGAGGGTGACGTAGCTCGTGCGGCCGGCCACCTCGATCGCGCCCGCCAGCCCGGCCAGCGCGCCCGAGAGCAGTGCCACCAGCACGACCGTGCGCGTGACCGGGACGCCGGCAAAGGCTGCAGCGCGCGCGTTCGCGCCTACCGCGCGGATGTCGAAGCCGATCACCGTGTACTTGAAGAGCGCCCACACGATCACCGACAGGGCGCCGGCCCACAGCAAGCCGCTGTGCACCCGCGTCTGCGCGATCAGCTTGTTCAGCTCGAGTTCGGACTGCAGCGATACGCTCTGCGGCCAACCCATCGCCGTCGGGTCCTTCATGGGGCCATCGAGCATGGCGGAGACGCCGAGCAGCACGATGAAGTTGATCAGCAGCGTGGTCACCACTTCGTCGACGCCCAGCTTGTTCTTCATCAGCGCCGGGCCCAGCAGCAGCAGGGCGCCCGCGGTCGCGGCGGCCAGCATCATCAGTGGGTACAACAGCCAGAGCGGCAGATCGAAGCCCGCGCCGCCATGCATGCCGCCCACGGCCACGGCGGCGAGCGCGCCCGCATAAAGCTGCCCTTCGGCGCCGATGTTGAAGAGCCGCGCCTTGAAGGCGACGGTGGCGGCCAAGCCCGTGAGGATCAAGGGGATGGCGCGGGTGAGGGTCTCGCTCCAGGCGAACACCGAGCCGAAGCCGCCTTGCAGGAGAAGCGCATAGGTGCGACCCACCGGCGCGCCGGCCCACAGCACCAGGAGCGCGCTCACCAGCAAGGTGAATCCGACCGCGCCGACGGGCGCGAGCACCAATGCCACGCGCGATGTCCCGTGGCGGCGCTCCAGCCTCATGTCTTCGAGCCCGCCATCGCCAGGCCGATCGCTTCGCGCGTCCACGCCGATGCCGGGCGGGGCTCGCCCAACTGGCCCCCGTGCATGACGGCGACGCGATCGCCCAGCGTCAACACCTCGTCGAGATCGTCCGAGATCAGCAACACCGCCGCGCCGGCGTCGCGCGCCGCGATCAGCTGTTGCTGTACATAGGCCACCGCGCCGATGTCCAGTCCCCAAGTCGGCTGGTGCGCGACGATGAGCCGCGGGATGCGGCGCTGCGCGGGAGCGGACGCCGGCGCGAGCAGTGCCCGCCCGAGAATGAGCTTCTGCATGTTGCCGCCGGAGAGCGACCTCGCAGGCGATTCGAGCCCGGCTCCTCGCACGTCGTAGGCCTTTTCCACGCTGCGCGCATGCGCCTTCGCGGCGCCGCGCCGGACCCAGAGCCAGCGCGAGAAGGCACGGCTGCGCAACCGCTCGGAAACGGCGTTCTCCCACACTGGAAGATCGCCCACCACGCCTACAGCATGTCGATCTTCGGGGATGCGCGCCACGCCGCGCTGCACCAACCGGGCCGGCGATGCGGCCAGCGCACGCCCCATCAGGCTCACCGTGCCCGCGATTGCACGACGCGTGCCGCTCAGAAGTTCGGCCAGCGCCACCTGCCCGTTGCCGGACACGCCCGCAATGGCGGTGATCTCACCGGCCCTGAGCGTGAGCGTCACGTCCTGCAGTCGATCGTGCCCGCTGCCCGTGGTTCGCACGTGATCGAGCACGCAGACGGCATCGCCGACTCGCTGCGCGGGCCGCCGCACCGTGCCCTCGATCGCATGGCCGACCATCCACAGCGCGAGTTGCGCCTGCGTGGTGTCGCTGGTGCGCGACTCGGCCACCAGCTTGCCGCCGCGCAGCACGGCGATGCGGTGCGATACGCGCAGCACCTCGGCCAGCTTGTGGCTGATGAAGATGATCGACAGGCCCTGCGCCACCATCTGCGCGAGCGTGTGGAACAGCGCCTCGCTCTCCTGCGGCGTGAGCACGGCCGTGGGTTCGTCGAGGATCAGGATGCGCGCGTCTCGGTACAGTGCCTTCAGGATCTCCACGCGCTGACGCTCGCCCACCGACAGGCTGCCCACCAGAGCATCCGGCTGCACCGGCAGGCCGAAGCGCTGTGCCACGTCCATCAGCTTGGCGCGTGCCGCGCCGCGGCGGGAGAAGGGCTTCCACAGCGACTCCGTGCCCATCAGCACGTTGTCCAGCACGCTGAGGTTGTCGGCGAGCGTGAAATGCTGGTGGACCATGCCGATCCCCGCGGCCAGCGCCGCCTTCGGATTGCCCGGTGCGAGCGGCCCGCCGAACACGTCGATGCTGCCTTCATCTGCCACGTAGTGCCCGAACAGGATGGACATCAGCGTCGACTTGCCCGCGCCGTTCTCGCCGAGCAGCGCCAGCACCTCGCCCGCCTGCAGTTCGAGCGAGATGCCGTCATTGGCCACCAGCGCGCCGAAGCGCTTGGTGATGCCGCGCAGCGCGAGGACTTGGGCCAAGAAGAGCTACTTGGGGGTGGACTTCACTTCGCGGTGGATTTGGGCTGGCTATCGTCCACTTTCACTGTGAACTTGCCCGACAGGATGTCCGCCTGCTTCGACTTGACCTTGGCGGCGATGTCGGCCGGCACCTTGCTCTCGAAAGTGCCCAGCGGCGCAAGTTCGGACCCCTTGTGCTTCATCATCGAGTACTGGCCGTAGTCCTCGGCGGCGAACTTGCCCTCCTTGACCAGCTTGATCGCGCGGTCGGCGGAAGGCTCGAAGTTCCACAGTGCGGAGGCGACGACCGTGTCCGGGTACTTATCCTGTGTGTTGATCACGTTGCCGATCGCGAGCTTTCCCTTTTCCTTGGCTGCATCGCTCACGCCGAAGCGTTCTGCGTACATGACGTCCGCGCCCTTGTCGATCATCGCGAAAGCCGCTTCCTTGGCCTTGGGCGGATCGAACCAGCTGTTGATGAAGCTCACGCTGAACTCCACCTTCGGATTCACTTCCTTGGCGCCCGCCATGAAAGCATTCATCAAGCGGTTCACCTCGGGGATCGGGAAGCCGCCGACCATGCCGATCTTGTTCGTCTTGGTCATGCCCCCGGCGACCATGCCGGACAGATAGGCCGGCTCCTGGATGTAGTTGTCGAACACCGAGAAATTCGGCGCCTGCGGCTTGAGCGACGATCCCATCAGGAACGCCGTCTTCGGAAAATCCTTCGCCACCTTGCGTGCCGCCGCTTCGACGCCGAACACTTCGCCCAGGATCAACTGGTTGCCCGCCGTCGCGTATTCGCGCATCACGCGCTCATAGTCGGCGTTGGCGACGTTCTCGGTCGCGGTGTATTCGATTTCCCCACGCGCCTCCGCCGCCTTCAGCGCCTTGTGGATGCGCCCCACCCATTGCTGCTCGAAAGGCACGGTGTAGACCGCCGCCACCTTGAGCTTGGCCTGCGCCAGCGCGAGCCCAGGCGCCCCCGCCGCGAGCGCCGCGGCAACGGCAACCGAACGAATGATCAACTGACGGCGAACAGTCACAGTGCTTCTCCTCGGGTTATGAATTCGCAAGGCAAGTAGTTCGCGCCCCATTCCAGAAACGCCGTGGAACCGGCTCCGCCGGGCCACAGGCGTTGCCCCCGGTAGGGGGAAGGCGAAGCGACACGAAGTGCGCGCAGCCTGGGGGCGAGTTCATTTGGTCCCAAAGATCCGGTCGCCGGCGTCGCCAAGGCCGGGCAGGATGTAGCCATGGCTGTTCAGTTCGCGGTCGATTGCCGCGGTGTAGATCGGCACATCCGGATGCGCGTCCTGCATCGTCTTCACGCCTTCGGGGCAGGTCAGCAGGCAGACGAACTTGATCGACTTCGGATTCAGTTCCTTCAACCGCTCGACCGCCGCCACCGCCGAGTTGCCGGTGGCCAGCATCGGGTCGACCACGATCGCGTCGCGCTCTTCCATGCCGCCGGGCATCTTGAAGTAGTACTCCACCGCGGTCAGCGTCTTGGGGTCGCGGTACAGGCCGATGTGGCCGACGCGCGCGCCCGGGATCACGCTCAGCATCCCGTCCAGGATGCCCGTGCCGGCGCGCAGGATCGACACCAGCACGACCTTCTTGCCGTCGATGACCTTGGCGTGCATCGTCTCGAGCGGGGTCTCGATCTCGATGTCCTGCATCGCCATGTCGCGCGTGACCTCATAGGCCATCAGCATGCTGATTTCATTGAGGAGGCGGCGGAAGCTGTTGGTGCTGGCTTCCTTGCGGCGCATCAGTGTGAGCTTGTGCTGGACGAGGGGGTGATCGACGAGGTGGACGTTGCTCATGGTGGTCGAGAAGCGGCTGGGCGTTCTTGTCGTTGTGAAAAAAGAGGGTGGAGTCTAGAAGACGGTGCCGTCACTCTCGATGCGCAAGGGCGGTGCACCATCACGCAAGCGCTGTGCCATGACGCGTCCGGCTGCCCAGGTGCCGCCTTCGAGCACGCGGGCGAGCGGCAACTCTTCCTCGCTGCGGCCGAGCACCTTGCGCACGCGCGGAGCCAACTCGTCGAGCAGGGCGATGGTGAGCGCCCGCCATTCGACGATGAACTCGTCGCTGACCTTCCAGTCGCGCAGGAGAAAAGACGGGTCCTTCGGAACGATCATCCCGCTGTCGATCAGCAGGCCGCCGTTGCGGTACTCGGGCAGCGCGGTGAGCGCTTCGAGATGGCGGACCTTGACGCCGGCCCATTCGAAGGGTTCGAGCATCGAATAGGTGAGCCACTGCGAGAGCTTGTGGAACGGCATCCAGCCCCTGGTCAATCCAGGGCCCGGCACCGCGCTGTGTCGCCAGCAGTCGCCCAGCGCCAGCGCCGGGTCGCCGGTGCCGATGCCGCCCGGTGCATCGCTGCCGTCGGCCGCGATGCTGTCGATCGCATTGGAGGACGGCCAGATGCCGGAAAGCGAATCGAGCAGCAGCGAGAGGATTTCGTGCGCCGTGACCTCGGCGGTCGGCGGCGCGGCGGGGCCATAGGGGCCGACGAGCGCATCGAACAGTCGGCCCGGCCGGCCATCGTCGCCAAACACTTCGGGCTGCTCGCTCATCGCCTCGCCAAGCCGACGCAGCAGCGTGGCCCGGCCCGTGAGACCGACCAGTGGGTTGACCGTGTTGACCTGGAAGGCATCGCCGAGCCGGTCAGTGACCAAGGCGCGCAGTCCGGCCGAATCGGCCTGCAGCGGCTGCGCGGGATTCGACGAGAACAGGCCGCTCGTGAAGGCGTGGAAGCTCGCGACGCCCAGCCCTTCGGAGCGCGTGAAGCGCTGGCCGGTGGCCGCCTCGATGTAGTGCCAGTCGGGGCCGGCGCCGGCATCGAGCAGCACACTCACCAGCACGAGGTCGATGTGCGCGCGAGCGCGCTGGCTGGCGGTCGCGTTGCCCAGCAGTTCGTCGAGCGTCCTGACCCGGTTCACGCCGCCGGCTTCGAAATGGCGCCAGCGGCTGTGGTACGGGATGGGGCTCCAAGGGTAGCGGTCGCGGGTCACTTCGGCCACGGTGCGTGCCGTGTCTTCCATCGCATTGTCGGCGCCGATCGTGAACCACTGCGAATCGCCGGCGCGGGCGCGCGCCAGCAGTGCCGCCGCCCGGCTGCGCACTGCCTGCGTCGTGCGCAGGTAGGCGGCGGCGCCGGCCGGGTGATCGGTGTCGGGCACGAATTCGGCCGACGGGTCGACGTGCCCTTCGGGGTCGACACTGCGCACGGCCGGGTTCGAGGTCGGTCGATCGGGGTCCAGCCCGTAGTTGTCCCTGCTCATTGATCGAGCCCCCGGCCCTTGGCCTTCTTGAGTTCCTCGGCGTCGGGCACCGCGCCCGGCGTGAAGTAGCCGGCCGCCATCTTGGCGTCCATCTCGACGCGGGCGTCGGCCGGGATCAGTTCGTCGGGAATGTTCACGCGCGTTCCGATCTCGATGCCCGAGCCTGTGATGGCATCGAACTTCATGTTGCTCATCGACACCAGGCGGTGGATCTTGCGGATGCCGAGCCAGTGGAAGACGTCGGGCATCAGTTCCTGGAAGCGCATGTCCTGCACGCCGGCCACGCATTCGGTGCGCGCGAAATACTGGTCGGCCGTGTCGCCGCCCACCTGGCGCTTGCGCGCGTTGTAGACCAGGAACTTGGTCACCTCGCCGAGCGCACGGCCCTCCTTGCGCGAATAGGCGATGAGTCCGACGCCGCCGCGTTGCGCGCCCTGGATGCATTCCTCGATGGCGTGCGTGAGGTAGGGCCGGCAGGTGCAGATGTCGGAGCCGAACACGTCCGAGCCGTTGCACTCGTCGTGGATGCGCGCCGTCAGTTCGACATCGGGGTTCGCGAGGTCGCGCGCATTGCCGAAGATATAGAGGGTCTGGCCCCCGATGGGCGGAAGGAACACCTCCAGGTCGGAGCGCGTCACCAGCTCGGGGTACATGCCGCCCGTTTCCTCGAAAAGCACCCGGCGCAGGTCGGTCTCGGAGCAGCCGAAGCGCTTGGCGACCGCGGGCAGGTACCAGACGGGTTCGATCGCCGCCTTGGTGACCATCGCCGCCCCGCCGGCCGTCAGGAACTTGCCGTCGGCCTTGAGCCGGCCCTTCTGCAAGGCCTCGATGACCTCCGGCAGGATCACGTGCGCCTTGGTGATCGCGATGGTGGGCCGAATGTCGTAGCCGGCCGCGAGTTCGGCGGAGAACACATCCGCCACCACGGCACCCCATGGATCGAGCGAGACGATCTTGCCGGGCTCGCTCCATTGCGGATAGGGGCCGATGGCGTCGGTCGGCGCCGTATTGGTGAGGTCCGCCTTGTGGTGCGGCGACAGGGCGCCCGAGGCCACGGCGAGTGCGCGATAGACGCTGTATGACCCGCTGTGCGTGCCGATCACGTTGCGGTGCGCGCGCTTGGTCGTGGTGCCGACCACCGGTCCGCGTTCCGCCGCGGTGGCTGCGCCCCACTGGATCGGCAGGGCACCGAACCCGCCGGCATGCGACGTCAGGCGGATGTGGCTGCGCTGGGGGGATGAGCCGGGATAGACCGGCGAGATCGACACCGACTCGGGCGGCGCGACGTCAGGAGAGGGCTCGGGAGACGTGGAAGAAAGCGATGGAGAGGATGGAGTCGGAACGGTGTCAACGGACATTGCAGGCCCTCAAAAACCGCAATGTACCGACGGCTCCCATAACTGGCAAGCAACTGCATACGCCATTTGTCGTAATGCGCTGCCGAGCCTGCGCGACGGCACAATCCGCCGGATCTCTTTTTCCTGATGCGCCTGTAACCGGCCGACTCGAAAGCACGAATGACCAGTGGGAGCCCGTTGGCGAAGAGCGACGCGGAGCGCGTGCTGCACGACCTCTTCGTGCGCGGTCTCGACGGCGACGCGGCGGCCTACCGCGCCTTCCTCCAGAAGCTCAGCACCCACCTTCGAGCGTTCCTGGCCAGGCGCCTGTTCGGTTGGCCCGATGAAGTGGAAGATCTCGTACAGGAATGCCTTCTCGCCATGCACAACCAGCGCCACACCTACCAGAGAGACCAGCCGCTGACGGCCTGGGTGCATGCGATCGCGCGCTACAAGATGATCGACCTGCTGCGCGCCAAGGCAGGCCGCGAGGCGCTGCATGAACCGCTGGACGACGACCTGGCCGTTTTCGCCGAATCGGCCACCGAAGCGAGCGATGCGCGCCGCGACCTGGCGGGGTTGCTCGACACCCTGCCGGACCGGCACCGCCTGCCCATCGTGCACGTCAAGCTCGAAGGCCTCTCGGTCGCGGAGACCGCGACGCTGACCGGCATGTCGGAGTCCGCGGTGAAGGTGGGCATCCACCGCGGCCTGAAGGCACTCGCGCTGAAGATCAAGGAGTCCCTATGAAGACAGACGACCTTGTCGCGATGCTCGCCACCGGTGCGGCGCCGGTGCCTCCGGGTGCGGCTTCGCGCAGGCTGTCCATCGCGCTGCTGGTCGGCGTGCCGCTGTCCTTCGCGTGGATGACGCTCGTGTATGGCATGCGGCGCGACCTCGCCCAGGTGATGGTCTGGCCGATGTTCTGGGTCCGCATGCTGCTGCCGATCTGCGTGGCGGTCACCGGCTTCGTCATCTTGCAGCGACTGGCGCGACCCGGCGTGCTCGTGCGCCGGGCCTGGCTGGGGCTCGTCGCGCCATTGGGCGTCATCTGGGTGATGGCGGCCGTGATGTTGTTGTCATCGCCGGCGGAGGAGCGTCCGACGCTGATCATGGGGCAGACATGGCGCACTTGCGCAATGAACATCGCCACGATTTCCCTCCCGGTATTCATCGCCGCCCTGGTGGCACTGAAAGGGCTCGCGCCGACACGGCCCGCACTTGCGGGCGCCGCTGCGGGCGCGATGGCGGGAGGGGTGGGCGCTGCCGTCTACGCGCTGCATTGCCAGGAACTGGCTGCGCCCTTCCTGGCGGTCTGGTACGTCGCGGGCATTTCGTTGCCTGTGGTGGTGGGCGCCCTGGCCGGGCCTCGAATTCTTCGCTGGTAACCCGGGCGTCTCGCGCCGGTGCGGCTCAGTCCGGCAAGGGCAGGGCGCTGGTGCACTTGAACTCGTCAAGGCAGACGCTGGATCGCACCCCGTCCACGCCCGGCAGGCGCATCAGCTTGTCGATCAGGAACTGCGACAGGCCCTTTAAGTCGCGCGCGATGACCTTGATGACGAAGTCGTAGTCGCCGGTGATCGAATAGCACTCCAGGACCTCCGGCAGGTCGGTGACCACATCGGTGAACTTCGTCAGGTCGCGGATGTGGCCCTTTTCCATGGCGATGAGGATGAACGCCACGACGTGCAGGTCCAGCCGGGCGGCATTCAGGCGCGTTTCGTAGCGCGCGATGAAGCCGGCCTCCTCCAGACGCCGGTGGCGGCGATGGCATTGAGCGGGCGACAGGCCGGCGGCCGCCGCCACTTCCAGGTTGGATGCGCGTCCGTGCTCTTGCAGGAAGCCAAGGATCTTGCGGTCGATGCGGTCGAAATCAGGGTCTTGCAAGTTCGTCTCCTTGTTTGGCGAGTTGGCGAAATTATGTTGCTCTTCCAAGGGTTCGCCCCGACGCGCGATGAAAACAGATTCTCCGCGCAAAAAATCACACTTACTCCCCTGGAACGCGGTCTACCGACGCGAACCTGACAGGCGCCCGATCGGGGTGGCCGTCGCAAATTGAACCCTGCCGACTATTTCTCATCAGGACTCCACAGTGAAATATCCTTTCTTGCGTTCCTCCTTCGCCCTGCTTGCCGTCGCGCTCGCCGGCGCCGCCGCCCCCAGCCACGCCACCGACAAGACGGTGTCGGTCGCAGTCACCTCGATCGTCGAACACAAGGCCCTTGACGCGGTGCGCGACGGCGTCAAGGACGAGCTGAAGTCGGCCGGCTTCGAGGCCGGCAAGAACCTGAAGTACGAGTACCAGAGCGCCCAAGGCAACAACGGCACGGCGGCGCAGATCGCCCGCAAGTACGTGGGCGAACGGCCGGACGTGATCGTCGCGATCGCCACGCCGTCGGCCCAGGCCGTGGTGGCCGCGAGCAAGGACATCCCGGTCGTCTACAGCGCGGTCACCGACCCGGTCGCCGCCAAGCTGGTGAAGGGGTGGGAGGCGTCGGGCACCAACGTGACCGGCGTGTCCGATCTCTCTCCGCTGGACAAGCACCTCGAACTGATCAAGCGGGTAGTGCCCAACGCCAAGCGCGTCGGCGTGATCTACAGCCCGGGCGAAGCCAATTCGGTGTCGATCATCGAGGCGCTGAAGAAGGCCATGCCGGCTGCCGGCATGACCCTGGTGGAGGGCGCCGCGGCGCGGACTGTCGACGTGGCCAGCGCGGCGCAGAGCCTCGTCGGCAAGGTCGACGTCATCTACGCACCCACGGACAACAACGTGATGTCGGCGTTCGAGGGCATCGTCAAGGTCGCGCAGCAGGCCAAGATTCCCGTGGTCGCGGCGGACACCGACGCGGTCAAGCGCGGCGCGGTCGCGGCATTGGGCCTCAACTACTACGACATCGGCCACCAGACCGGCAAGATCGTGGTGCGCATTCTTCAGGGCCAGGCGCCCGGGACGATCGCCTCGCAGACCAGCAGCACCTTCGAGCTGCACGTCAATCCGGCCGCCGCGCTGAAGCAAGGCGTGACGCTGCCGGACGAGCTGGTCAAGTCCGCTCAAGTCGTCGTCAAGTAAGCGGGCGTCGCCAACATGTCGCTCATTGCATCCCTCGGTGCGATCGAGATCGGACTGATCTTCGGGCTGGTTGCCCTCGGGGTCTTCCTCTCGTTCCGCATCATCAACTTCCCCGACCTCACGGTCGATGGCAGCTTCCCGCTCGGCGGAGCCGTTGCCGCCGCGCTGATCGTGGCGGGCTGGAATCCCTTCGCCGCGACGGCGGCGGCGATCTCGGCCGGTGCGCTCGCCGGCTACCTCACCGCATGGCTGAACGTGCGGCTGCGCATCATGCAGTTGCTCGCCAGCATCCTGGTGATGATCGCGCTCTATTCGGTGAACCTGCGCGTCATGGGCAAGCCCAACATCGCGCTCATCGACGAGCCGACGGTCTTCAGCATGGTCGCGTTCGGCGGCATGCCCGACTACGTGCTCAAGCCGCTGGTGCTGCTCGTGATCGTGATCGCGGCCAAGCTGTTGCTCGATCTCTTCTTTGCATCGGAAGCGGGCCTGGCCATGCGTGCCACGGGTGGCAATCCGCGCATGGCGCGGGCGCAGGGCATCTCGACCGACCGGCAGACGGTTTGGGGCCTGGCGCTGTCCAACGGGCTGGTTGCGCTGGCCGGCGCCCTGTTCGTGCAAACCCAGGGCGGCGCCGACATCTCGATGGGCATCGGCACCATCGTCGTCGGCCTCGCGGCGGTGATCATCGGAGAGACGATCCTGCCGGCGCGCAGCCTGGTCGTCACGACGCTGGCCTGTGTCCTCGGGGCGGTGCTCTACCGCTTCTTCATCGCACTTGCGCTGAACAGCGACTTCATCGGCCTGAAGGCCCAGGACCTGAACCTGGTCACCGCCGTGCTCGTCGCATTCGCGCTGCTCGTTCCCACCTACAAACGCAAGCTGGCCGCGCTCAGGCCGGGCGGCGCCGGCCGGATCGCGGCCGCTACTGTCAAGGAGGCCAACTGATGTTGCACGCCAAAGGCCTGGAGATCACCTTCAACCCCGGCACGCCGATCGAGAACCGGGTGCTGCGAGGCTTGGACCTGAAGATCCCGACGGGACAGTTCGTCACCGTCATCGGTTCGAACGGCGCCGGCAAGTCGACCTTCCTGAATGCCGTCAGCGGCGACCTGATGGTCGATCGCGGCACCATCCGCATCGACGACGAAGACGTCACCCGCCGCCCGGCTTGCGAGCGATCGAACCTTGTCGCCCGGGTCTTCCAGGACCCCATGGCCGGCACGTGCGAGGCACTCACGATCGAGGAAAACATGGCGCTGGCCTGGAAGCGTGGCGCCCGCCGCACCTTCGGCTTCTCGCTGACGCGCAGCCTGCGCGAACTCTTCCGCGAGAAGCTCAGCATCCTCAACCTCGGCCTCGAAAACCGGCTGGCCGACCGCATGGGCCTGCTCTCCGGCGGGCAAAGGCAGGCGGTCAGCCTGCTGATGGCGTCGCTGCAACCGTCGCGCATCCTGCTGCTCGACGAGCACACGGCGGCGCTCGACCCGAAGACGGCCGCCTTCGTGCTCGAACTCACCGCCCGCATCGTCGAGGCCGGCAAGCTCACGGCCATGATGGTCACGCACAGCATGCGCCAGGCGCTCGACTACGGCACCCGCACGGTGATGCTGCATGAAGGCCGCGTCATCCTGGACGTGAAGGGGGAGGAGCGCGCCGGCATGGACGTGTCCGATCTCCTGCACATGTTCGAGAAGACACGCGGCGAGAAGCTCGACGACGACAAGCTTCTCCTGGCCTAGGCAGAACGCCAGGCTCGCGCACTTCGTGACGCGCTCCACCCCCTGCCGGGGGCGATACCGGCGGGCCGGCGGAGCCGGTTCCGCTGTCTCCCCGGTATGGGGCTGGCGCCGGTTCGTGCGTCGCCACTGAACACACTGGTTTCCATTTTGAAAGACTGAGATGAAAGAACTTCTGAATCGCTTTGAGAACAAGGCGCCCGAGATCGTTTTCGAGTGGCACGACGCGGAGACGCCGGCCAAGGGCTGGGTTGTCATCAATTCGCTACGCGGTGGTGCCGCCGGCGGCGGGACGCGCATGCGGGCGGGCCTGGACCGGCGCGAGGTCGAATCGCTGGCAAAGACGATGGAGGTCAAGTTCAGTGTCTCGGGCCCGGCCATCGGCGGCGCCAAGTCGGGCATCGACTTCGATCCGGCCGACCCGCGCAAGAACGACGTGCTGCGGCGCTGGTACAAGGCGGTTACGCCTCTGCTCAAGAGCTACTACGGCACCGGCGGCGATCTGAACATCGACGAGGTGCATGAGGTGATTCCGATCACGGAGAGCTACGGCCTGTGGCATCCGCAGGAAGGTGTGGTCAACGGGCACTTTGCGCCGAGCGACAGCGAGCGCATCCAGAAGGTCGGCCAGCTTCGCATGGGCGTGGCCAAGGTCGTCGAGGATCGGGCGTACTCGCCGGACATCTCGCGCAAGTATGTGGTGGCCGACCTGATCACCGGCTGGGGGGTGGCGGAATCGGTGCTGCACTACTACCGGCTCTATGGCGGGCAGGTTGCGGGCAAGCGCGTCATCGTGCAGGGCTGGGGCAATGTCGGCTCGGCCGCCGCGTACTACCTGGCGCAGGCCGGTGCGAAGGTGGTTGGCATCATCGACCGCGAGGGCGGGTTGCTGAATCCGGATGGCTTCAGTCTCGAGCAGGTTCGCCAACTCTTCCTCGAGAAGCGGGGCAACCAGCTTTCGGCCAAGTACATGCTTCGATTCGATGAAATCGACAGCCTGGTCTGGAGCGCGGGCGCCGAAGTCTTCCTGCCTTGCGCGGGATCGCGGCTCGTGACGCAGGCGCAGGTCGAAGCGCTGGTCAAGGGCGGCCTCGAAGTCGTGTCCAGCGGCGCCAACGTGCCGTTTGCAGATCGCGAGATTTTCTATGGACCGATCTACGAGAAGGCGGATTCTCAGGTCGCGGTCATCCCGGATTTCATCGCCAATTGCGGCATGGCGCGCGCCTTCGCGTTCCTGATGCAGGACAACGCCGAGATTTCCGATGCGGCCATCTTCAGCGATGTCTCGGCGACGGTGGCCGCTGCGCTGGAGCGTTGCCATGCGCGCTCCAGCGCGCGGACCGGCATTGCGCGCACGGCGTTCGAGAACGCGCTGACGGAGCTTGTCTGAACGTCGGGGGCCGCTAGCGCTTCTTGGAGCCGAAGATGCCGCCGAGCACGCCCCGGAGGATTTCCTTGCCCACCGTGGTGCCCATGGTGCGGACGGCGGACTTGGCCATCGTCTGTGCCAGTCCGTCGCGCTTGCCGCCGCGCGGGCCGGTGGAACCGAAAAGGATTTCGTTGAGACTGCCCATCATGCCGCCGGACTCCTGGGGCGCGGCCGTGCCCGTGCCCGGCTTTCCGGCGGCGACGGGTGCGTCCGGCGCCGTTTCGGCCCGGCCCTTGAGCTTTTCGTAGGCCGACTCGCGGTCCACCGATTTCTCGTACACGCCGGCCACCAGCGAATTCGCGATCAGCGCCTGCCGCTGTGCCGGCGTGATCGGGCCGATCTGGCTGCCAGGCGGGAGCACGAACACCCGTTCCGTGACGGACGGGCGCCCCTTTTCGTCGAGAAAGCTCACCAGCGCCTCGCCAACAGCGAGTTCGGTGATGGCGGCCTCGATATCCAGGCCCGGCTTCTGCCGCATCGTGGTCGCGGTCGCCTTGACTGCCTTCTGGTCCCGAGGCGTGAAAGCCCTCAGCGCGTGTTGCACCCTGTTGCCGAGCTGGGCGAGCACCGAATCCGGGATGTCCAGCGGATTCTGGGTGACGAAGAAGACGCCGACGCCCTTGGAGCGCACCAGCCGCACCACCAGCTCGATGCGCTCCACCAGCGCCTTGGGGGCCTCGTTGAAGAGCAAGTGCGCCTCGTCGAAGAAGAAAACCAGCTTGGGCTGCTCCGGATCGCCGATCTCGGGGAGTTGCTCGAACAGCTCCGACAGCAGCCACAGCAGGAAGGTCGCGTAGAGACGCGGCGAGTTCATCAGCTTGTCGGCCGTCAGGATGTTGATCACACCCTTGCCGCCCTCGGTCTGCATGAAGTCGGCGATGTTGAGCATCGGTTCGCCGAAGAACTTGTCGCCGCCCTGGCCCTCGATCTGGAGCAGGCCGCGCTGGATGGCGCCCACGCTGGCAGCGCTGACGTTGCCGTACTCGGTCGTGAACTGGCTGGCGTTCTCGCCGACGTGCTGCAGCATCGCGCGCAGGTCCTTGAGGTCGAGCAGCAGGAGACCGTTGTCGTCCGCGATCTTGAACACCAGGTTCAGTACGCCGGCCTGGGTTTCGTTCAGGTTGAGCATGCGGCCCAGCAGCAGCGGACCCATGTCGGAGACCGTGGCCCGCACGGGGTGGCCCTGTTCGCCGAAAACGTCCCACAGCGTGACGGGACAGGCAATGGACTCGGGCTGGTCGAGGCCGCGGTCCTTGAGCGTGGCGGCCATCTTGGTGCCGATGCTGCCTTTCTGGCTGACGCCGGTCAGGTCGCCCTTGACGTCCGCCATGAACACCGGCACGCCGATGTTCGAGAGCTTTTCGGCGATGGTTTGCAGCGTGACGGTCTTGCCGGTGCCTGTTGCGCCGGTGATCAGGCCGTGGCGATTGGCAAGGCCTGGCAGCAGGTTGCATTCGGCGGTGTCGTGGCGCGCGATGAGAAGAGGGTCGGCCATGGGTGTTTCCGTTCGTTGGCAGGGAAGCCAGTCTAGCGAAGGCCGCCTTCTATAATTCCGACCCCATGCGATAGTTCACACCACGTTCCCGGAGTTTTCTTTTGTCATTGACAGCCCATTCCCCCATTCCCGCCGCTGGCGACGCGTCCGGACAGTCACCCCTCGAGAATGAATTGGCCGTCCTTCTGGTCGAATCGCTCAACCTGGAGGTCGCGCCGTCCGACATCGTGCCAACTGCGCCTCTCTATGGCGAAGGGCTCGGACTCGATTCGATCGACATCCTGGAAGTGGCGCTCGAGGTCTCCCGCAAGTACGGGTTCCAGTTGCGCTCCGATGACGAGCGCAACCAGCAGATCTTCTCGTCGCTACGCAGTCTTGCGGCCCACGTCGCGCAGAATCGCGGCGCTTCCTGATCCATGTCCCGATGGCGCATGGCGCTCCTGCTGCTTGCGGGGGTGGCCTATGCCTGTGGTTCCCACTGGATGATGCTGTATCACGCGGCGGAGCCGTGGGCCTTGGCCGTGCTGCTCGGGCCTTTGTGGCTCACTGCGCTGGGCATTGCCGGTAGCCGCTTCGGCAACTGGGGCCTGGCGCTCGCGGGCGTGCTGGGCGTGCTGCTGTTCGCGCTCGTGCTGCGTGGCGAGGCGGGCGATCCGAACCGGCTCTACATGTTCCAGCACGTGGGCATCAACGTCTTGCTGTGCGGTTGGTTCGGCGGGTCGCTGCGTGGTGGCCGACTGTCGCTCATCGGCCAGTTCGCCGAGCGCGTGCATCCGCTGTCGCCGGCCATGCTCATCTACACCTCGCAAGTCACCTTCGTCTGGGCGCTCTACTTTGCGGCCATGGCGGTGGCCTCGGTGGTGGTTTATGCGTACTTCTCGTTCGCCGCCTGGTCGGTGCTTGCGAACCTGCTGACGCCGGCCATGATCGGCGTGATCTTCGTCGGCGAGTACCTGGTGCGCTATCGGCTGCATCCCGAATTCGAGCGCACCCGCCTGGTCGATGCGGTGCGCGCCTTCTACAGCGCGCCGGTCGATCGCACCGCGCGACATTGAACCGGACATCACGGTGAGTTCCAAACCCTCCCTGCCTCTGCTCGCCGATCGCGATCTGGACCAACCCCTGGCATGGCGCGCCGGCGTGCCGGTGAGCGGGCGCCAGTTCCTTGCCGATGTCGCGCGTTTCGCACCTGAATTGCATGCGGGCGGCCCGGTCGTGAACCTTTGCGTCGACCGATACGCCTTTGCCGTGAGCCTTGCAGCCGCGCTGATGCGTGGCGAAACGAGCCTGTTGCCACCGGATGCGCGACCGGACACGCTGGCCGGGCTGCACGAAATCGGCGATCCCGCCTTTGCGGTGACCGACGACGTGCACGTCGAGACGCCCGGCCTGCCGCGCGTGCTGGTCGAAAACCGGCCCGCCGCGGCCGGCGAATCCGATCCGGCCGTGCCCAGGATCGATCGCGACATGCACGCCGTGAGCCTGCTGACCTCGGGCTCGACCGGCGCGCCGCAGCCCCATGCCAAGACCTGGGGAACGCTGGTGGGCGACGTCGTGGCAGCGGTCGGACGGCTGTCCAGCCTGCTCGGGCGCCCATCGCTTGCAGGGCTGACGCTGGTGGCGACAGTGCCGGTGCAGCACAGTTATGGACTGGAGTCTTCCGCGTTGCTGGCCTTGCTGGGCGGAGCGGCGTTCGACAGCGGCCGGCCGTTCTTTCCCGCCGACGTCGCGCAGGCGCTGGCGTCCGTGCCGCAACCGCGTGCGCTGGTGACGACGCCGTTCCACCTGAAGACGCTCCTGCTGTCCGGGATCGAGCTTCCGCCGGTGGACCTGATCCTCTCGGCGACCGCACCGCTATCGCCCCAATTGGCGGCCCAGGCCGAGCAGGCCATGGGCGGCGCATTGATCGAGATCTACGGCAGCACCGAATCCGGCCAGGTCGCGACCCGCCGTCCAACGCAGAGCGAGGTCTGGGAGACCTTCGGCGAGATCCGGGTGCATGCGGAACACGACGATGCCGGCGCCGAGCGCTTTGTCTTCGAAGGCGACTTCATCCCCGAACCCACGCCGATGGCCGACGTGCTGGAACTGGTCGACGATCGCCACTTCCGCCTGCTGGGCCGCGCCAATGACCTGATCCACGTAGCGGGTCGGCGCAGCTCGCTGGGCTATCTCAACCATCACCTCAACAGCATTCCGGGCATCGAGGACGGCGCCTTCTGGCTGCCGGACGAGGTGGCCGACGGTGTGGTGCGCCCGGTGGCCTTCGTCGTGGCGCCGACGCTCGACGCACACACGATCATCACGGCGCTGCGCGAGCGGGTGGAAGCGGTCTTCGTGCCGCGCCGCGTAGTGCACGTGACTGCGTTTCCGCGCGAAGGCACGGGAAAGCTCACCGTCCGCTCGCTGCGCGAATTCGCGCTCGCGCACCTTGCGTCGGACAGCACACCGGTGCAACTGACGCGCGAGGTGCCGGCGGACCATCCCGCGTTCGCGGGCCATTTCCCGGGCCAGCCGCTCATGCCCGGCGCGCTGCTGGTGTCCGAAGTGCTCGAAGCCGTGCGCAGCGTTCCTGCGCTCGCCGCGCGCATGGGGCCCCATCCGACACTGGCCGCAGCCAAGTTCCTGGCGCCGGTGCGGCCGGGCAGCACGCTGCGGATCGACCTCATCCCCGAAACCGGCGCAGCGCGGGGACTGCGCTTCGAGGTCCGCTGCGGCGACGTCATCGCGGTCAGCGGGCGCTGGACACCCGGCGCCGACGCGCAGCCATGAACGCTGACCGGCGGCAGCCCGACGCCAGCGACTCGAAATCACGCCAGGCCGAGTGGTCGCGCGCGCCGGAACGCAGCAACATGCTGGCACTGCGCGTGATCTGCTGGATCGCCATCCAATGCGGCCGGCCGTTGACGCGCCTGATCCTGCACCCGATCGCGCTCTACTTCCTGCTGTTCTCGCCCACGCCGCGGCGGCACATCAAGCGCTACCTGTTCCGTGTCATCGGGCCGCAGGCCGGGTGGAGCGACGGCTACCGCCTGCTGCATGCGTTCGCCTCGACAGTGCTGGACCGCATCTACTTCCTGCGCGGGCGCATGGACCTGTTCGACATCCGCGTCTACGGCAACGAGCCGGTCGAAGCCGAAACCGACGCGGGGCGGGGCGCCTTCATGCTGGGCGCGCACGTCGGCAGCTTCGAGGCGGTGGGCGCGGCCACGAATCGCAGCCCCACGCCCGAACGCCTGCGCGCGGCGATGCTGATGTACCAGGACAACGCGCAGCAGATCAATGCCGTACTCGACGCCATCAGCCTGCCTGGCCTGCGGCCGCACATCATCGCGCTGGGCCGTCCGCATTCCATGCTCGACCTGCGCGATTGGCTCGATTCGGGCGGGCTGGCGGGCCTGCTGGCGGACCGCACCCTGGCAGGGCCGGAAGAAGCGGGGCAGCAACGCGGCAGCAGCATCGAAGTGTCCTTTCTCGGCAAGCCGGCGCTCTTCAATGACGGGCCGTTCCGGCTGGCGGCCTTGCTGCGCCGCAAGGTGTTCTTCATGGCCGGACTCTATGCGGGCAGCGCCCGCTACGATGTGCTGTTCGAGCCGTTGGCGGACTTCAGCGAAAGGGTGAGCGACCCCGTCGAGCGGGAACGGCGCATCCGTGCCGCGCTCGAAAGCTACGTGGCCCGGCTCGAGGCGCTGTGCCGCGCCTATCCGTACAACTGGTTCAATTTCCATGATTTCTGGCTCGAAGATTCGGTTTGACCGCTGGTGCAGGGCGCTCCTGGCTGCCCTGGCTCTGTCGGCATCGTCCGCGTGGGCGTTCGACCTGCCCGAATTGATGGGCCTGCTCGCACAGCAGAAGAGCGGCGAGGCGCGGTTCACCGAACAGCGTTTCGTGCGCGGGCTGGAGGGGCCGCTCGAAGCCAGCGGCGTGCTCAGCTTCACCGCACCCGACAAGCTCGTGCGCCGCACCCTCGCGCCGCGAGCCGAAACGATGAGCGTGGAAGGCAACACGCTGACCCTGTCTCGCGGCGGACGTACCCGCACCCTGCAGTTGGACAGCATGCCCGAACTGCTCGGCATGGTCGAAGCCATGCGCGGCACGCTGAGCGGCAATTCCCAAGGCTTGCAGCGCTACTTCCGCAGCACGCTTGCGGGTTCCAGCGGCGGCTGGACGCTCGACCTGCAACCGGTCGACGAACGCCTCGCCGCCCAGGTGCGCACCATGCGCCTGAGCGGGCGTGGCGGTGAAGTGCTTGGCATCGAGATGGAGTTCATTGGTGGCGACCGCTCGGTGATGAACATCACGCCCGAACGCGCCGCCGCCGGCTCCGCACGGACGCCCGCGCGTTCCGCGCCGTGACGTCCGCTGCTCCCGCATTCGACCGCCGCCGCGCGGCGTTGGCGCTGGGAGTCTGGCTGGCGCTGCTGCTCGCCGGCATCGTGCTGATCGCACGCACGCATTTCAGCGCGGATCTCTCGGCCTTCCTGCCGGCCAGCCCGGATGCGCGGCAGCGGGTGCTGATCGAGCAATTGCAGAGCGGCATCGCGTCGCGCACGATCTTCATCGGCATCGAAGGCGGCAAGGATGCGGCGCAGCGTGCTTCCGTTTCTCGCGCCTTGGCATCCGCGATGCGCGAGAGCAAGCTGTTCGACCAGGTCCAGAACGGCGACACCAGCGAGTGGAAGGAGACGGGCACGTGGGTGTTCGACCACCGCTACCAGCTCTCGCCTGCCGTGACGCCCGAACGCTTCACGATGGAAGGCCTGCGCGACGCGATCGTCGACAGCCTGTCGATGCTTGGGACGCCGGCCGGCAACGCGCTCAAACCGCTGCTGGAGCGCGACCCGACGGGCGAGACGCAACGCATCGCCGAAGGGTTGATCCCGGCGAGTTCGCCGCGCAGCGAGGAGGGCGTGTGGGTGTCGCGCACCGCTCCGCGCGCGCTGATCCTGGCGACGACGCACGCGCCGGGCAGCGACCTCGACGCCATCGCCAAGGCCATCGGACGCGTGCAGGGCGCGTTCGACGCCGCCACGCGTGACCTGGCGGGCGCCGGCCCGCAACTGCAGATGACCGGCGCGCCCGTCTTCTCGGTGCAGAGCCGCGACCAGATCAAGAGCGAGGCGATCCACCTTGCCGTCGTCGGCGGGATCGTCATGGGCGCGCTGCTGCTGCTGGCCTTCGCGTCGCCGCGCGCGCTGGTGCTTGCGCTTCTGCCGGTCGCCACCGGCGTGGTCGCAGGCACCGCGACGGTGAGCCTCGTTTTCGGCCAGGTGCACGGCCTGACCATGGGCTTCGGCAGCACCCTCATCGGCGAGACCGTCGACTACGCCATCTACTACCTGATACAGGCGCGGGGCGCCGCCGTGCCGGGCACCGGCTGGCAGCGCTGGCGTGACATCCATTGGCCCACGGTGAGGCTGGGGCTGCTGACGTCGGTCTGCGGCTTTGCCGCGCTGGTGTTCTCGGGTTTCCCGGGGCTCGCGCAGCTCGGCGTCTTCTCGCTCGCCGGGCTCATCGCCGCGGCGCTCGTCGCGCGCTACGTGCTGCCCGTGCTGGCGCCGGACGGAGCGACGGGCATGGGCATGCGGCGTCAGATGGCACAGGTCGCCGGCATCCTGGTGCGGGCGCTGCCGCGTTTGCGCTACGTCTTCGTGGTGCTCGGCGCCGCGGCCCTGGCGCTGGTCCTGTGGCAGGGCGGCCATCTGTGGCGCGCCGATCTTGGCGCCATGAGCCCGGTGCCCAAGGCCGCGCAGCGACTCGATGCGGAACTGCGCGAGGACATCGGCGCCAGCGATGGCGGCACGCTGGTCGTGGTTCATGGCGCGGACGTGCAGTCTGCCTTGCGCAACACCGAAGCCGCAGGCGCACGCCTTGAAACACTCGTGGACAAGGGCGATCTGGCCGGCTTCGAATCCGTCACCCGCGTGCTGCCCAGCGAGGCTGCACAGGCGGCGCGCATCGCGAGCCTGCCCGATGCGAAAACGCTGCGCACCCGGCTGGCCGAAGCGACCCGGGGGCTGCCGCTGCCGGCGACGCGCCTGGAACCCTTCATCGCAGGCGTCGAGACTGCCAAGGGACAGCCCATGATCCAGCGCGCCGATCTGCAGGGCGGGCCGCTCGACGCCGTGGTCAGCGCCCTGATGTTCGAACGGCAGGCGGGCGGGTGGTCGACGTTGATCTCCCTGCACCCGGGCGCGAGTTTCGATGCAGCGCGCCTGGCGATCGCGCTCGACGGTCTGCCCGATGTGCAGGTCGTCAATGTGGGGCAGGAGCTTTCCAGCCTGTACCGGCGCTACCTGCACGAAGCCTTCGTCCAGGTCATGGTGGGCGCGCTCGCGGTGGTCGTGCTGCTTGCCATCTACCTGCGCTCGGGCCGCCGGCTGCTTGCCGTGTGCCAGCCACTGGTGGTGGCGGTCGTGCTCACGCTGGGGGGCATGGCGGCGCTCCAGGTGCCGCTGGGCATCCTGCATCTGGTGGGCCTGCTGCTGATTGTCGCGGTGGGATCGAACTACGCGCTGTTCTTCGACCAGTTGCGCGAAACCGGGCGCGCCGACGAGGACACGCTGGCCTCGCTGATGCTGGCGAATCTGACCACGGTCGTCTCCTTTGGATTGATCGCCATCTCCAATATTCCGGCGCTGTCGTCGATCGGCCGCGTGGTAGCGCCCGGCGCCTTGCTGGCGTTGCTGTTGTCGGCCGCCTTCGCGCGTGCCGTGGCGCCCATGGCCTCGAACCGCCGCTGATGGGAAAATCCACCCCGCCGCGCGTTACGCTCACTTCCTCCATGCAGACCATCGCTCCCGTCTCCGCTTCTCCCTCCTGGCCCTGGCCGCCGATGATTCGCGCCAGCGTCGGCTGGCATCTTCTGGCCGGCGGCGCCGCCATGCTGGTGCCCGGCGCGGCACCCTGGGCCATTGGCGGGATCGTGCTGAACCACGCGCTGATCACCGCCGCGGGCCTGACGCCCCGCAGCAGCCTGCTGGGCCCCAATGTCACGCGACTGCCGCAGGCGGCGGTGGCACGGCGCGAAATCGCGATCACGATCGACGATGGTCCGGACCCGGAAGTCACGCCGCAGGTGCTGGCCCTGCTCGATGCGCACGGCCAGCGCGCAACCTTCTTCTGCATCGCCGAGCGAGTACTCGAATACCCGGCGCTGGCCCGCGAGATCGTGGCGCGCGGCCACAGCATCCAGAACCACACGGCGCGGCATCGCCACAACTTTTCGTTTCTGGGCCCACGCGGCTTCGCCGCAGAGATCTCGCGCGCGCAGCAGGTGCTGCAGGACGTCATCGGCCACCGCGCGACTTGCTTCCGCGCACCCGCCGGCTTGCGCAATCCGTTCCTGGGGCCGGTGCTTCACAGGCTGGGCCTGTCGCTGGTGAGTTGGACGCGTCGAGGCTACGACACGCGCGAAGGCAATGCGGACACCGTGCTCGCGCGCCTGACCGACGAACTGCAGGCGGGCGACATCCTCCTGCTGCACGACGGCAATGCCGCGCGCACGGCCGCCGGACGCGCCGTGGTGCTGGACGTGCTGCCGCCGCTGCTGGCGCGCATCCGTGCCGAGGGCCTGCGGGCGGTGACCTTGCCGGACGCCCTGGCGGCATGAGTGCACAGATCTCGACGGACGCCGCGTGGCGTCGCTTGCACGAGCGCGCGACCGCGCCATACAGGAAGGCCGGCAAGTTCGCATGGCACTTTGCGCGTGGCAAGCTGGGGCGCGATCCGGTTTTTCGCGGGCTCATCGAACGCGGCCTGATCGGCCAGCGCCGCGGCCGGGTCGTGGACATCGGCTGTGGTCAGGGACTGTTCATGAGCCTGTTGTCGGCCATGAATGCCATGCAGGCCCAAGCGGGCGAATGGCCCTCGACCTGGCCGCGCACCTCGGCAACGGCGCGTTATACGGGCATCGAACTCATGCCGAAGGACGTTGCACGCGCCGAGGCGTCAGTGGGGCATCTGCAGCCCGAACCGCGATTCGTCTGCGCGGACATGTGCACCGTCGAACTGCCGGCCAGCGATCTCGTTGTGATCCTGGACGTGCTGCACTACGTCGACCTGAATGCGCAGGAGGGCGTGCTGCGCCGCGTGCGCGATGCGCTGCAGCCCGGAGGTCGGTTGCTCCTGCGCGTCGGCGATGCGGACAGTCGCCGTGGCTTTGCGATCAGCCAGTGGGTCGACCGCACCGTGACGCGCATTCGCGGCCACCGCGTGTCGCCGACATGGGGTCGCCCGCTCAAGGATTGGATGGCGCTGTTGGAGCGCCTGGGTTTCTCGGCGCACAGCATTCCGATGAGCGAAGGCACGCCCTTCGCCAACGTGTTGCTGGTAGCCGATCTGAAGGATATTGAATGACTGCGCCACAGACGCTCGATCAGGCCGGCATTGCCCGGCGCATTCCGCACAGCGGCACGATGTGCCTGCTGGAGCGGCTGGAGTCGTGGGACGCAAATGCCATTCACTGCACGACCGGTACGCACGCGCATGCCGACAATCCGCTGCGTACCGCGAGCGGCTTGCTTTCGCCGAATCTGATCGAGTACGCCGCGCAGGCGATGGCGCTGCATGGCGGATTGCTCGCGGCCGAGGGCAGCGAACCCTCGGCGGGCTTTCTGGCGAGTGCGCGCAACGTGCGCCTGGCGGTCGAACACATCGACGACATTGCGGGCCTCTTGCACGTGCACGCCCAGCGCATCTCCGGCGACGTCAGCCAGATCCTTTACGAATTCGCGGTCAAGGACGCGCACGGTCGGCCGCTGGCCGAAGGCCGTGCGGTGGTCGTCCTGAACACGCCGCTTGCCATGGAAGCATCCTCATGAGTCTCACAGGAAAACGCGCACTGATCACCGGCGCGAGCGGCGCACTGGGCGCGGCCATTGCACAACGCCTCGCGCGCGATGGCGCCACGGTGCTGCTGCACGCCAACTCCCGGCCGGAATCCGTAGAGCAGTTGGCGGCGACGATCACCGCTGCCGGCGGCAAGGCCGAGTGCGTGGTGTTCGACCTGCGCAGCGACGAGGCCTCGCGCATCGCCTGCGAGCGCATCCTCGAAGGCGGTCCTGTGCAGGTCATCGTGAACAACGCCGGCGTGCATGACGACGCGGTGCTTCCGGGCATGCAGCCCGAGCAGTGGCACAAGGTGATCGACGTCTCGCTCAATGGGTTCTTCCGTGTGACCCAGCCGCTGCTGCTCCCGATGCTGCGCACGCGCTGGGGTCGCATTCTGAACATCTCGTCGGTGGCCTCGCTGACGGGCAATCGCGGGCAGGTCAACTACGCCGCGGCCAAGGGCGCGCTCAACAGTGCAACCAAGGCGTTGTCGCTCGAAGTGGCGGCGCGCGGCGTGACGGTCAATGCGATCGCGCCGGGCATCATTGCTTCGCCGATGGCCGATGGCGTGTTCGACGCGGCGATGATCAACCAGATGGTGCCGGTCAAGCGCGCCGGCAAGCCGGAAGAGGTGGCGGCGCTTGCCGGCTTTCTGGCGAGCGATGAAGCGGCCTACATCACCGGACAGGTGATCTCGATCAACGGTGGAATGATCTAAGGCGATCAGGCCACCGAATCGCTGTGCCGCGCACGCGGCAGCGAGAACCCCGGTGCACTGACGTGCGTCCGCTGAGGCGAGCGCGCAGGGGGAAGTCTTGCGCGCAAAACGGCCAAGGGTCGGAAACATCAATTCGGCCGCCTCAAGAATCTGACTTCCTATTGGTGAAAATTGCCAATTTAGTTTCGATTGAAATCGGATTAATCTGAAACTGCTAGGCAGCTTTGGCTCGATAGTTATTGAAGAAAATGAGTTGAAAAGTTTTCACTCTTTTTTATTGACGAGTAGTACTTTTTAATTAACGATGCCCGTTTTGTGTGGTTTGAGCGTGTAACAGGGCGGTATTTTTTCATGCGCACGCTCGAATCTGACTACACTCAATGCGTTGTCATTGACCAGCCTCCTGGTTGACGAGTCGTTAAGTATCGTCAAAATCTTCCAACAGTCGCCATGTTTGATCGATCCGAGTGCTACTTCGTGATCTTTGGTTGTTGGAAGAGGTCTTGCCCTGAGGGATGAACCTGACTGGTCGCTGTTAGACTAACGTCCGGAAATAGTTGTTATTGGAAATGAAACGTTTGCTGAACGTGTTCATCCGAATTCAACTCGACGCACTTCGCCTGTGTCGCTTTCCAAACCCTCCTGCAGGCGCACCTGCCTCAAAACCTCAAATGAAAAGAATCATGAAACTGGATGGAGCTAAGTTTTTTGTGTATGCCGTCGCACTCGCATCTCTCGCCGCCTGCGGCGGCGGTGGCGGTGGTGGGGGAAGCTTCCCGCAAAGCGGCGGCAACGGCGCGGGGACCAGCATTCAGGTCACGGGCACGGGTGCCAAGGGTGCGGCCCTTGCGGGCGCAACGGTCGCATTGACCTGCGCCAACGTCGCCACGCTCGCTGCCACCACCAACGGAAACGGTGCCTACACGACCAACCAGGCTGCGCTGACCTATCCCTGTATCGGTACCGCGAAGTCCGGCGCCATCAGCTACCGTGGCATTCTTTTCTCCGGCTCGGTGGTCAACTTCACGCCGCTCACGGACACCATGACGGAAGTCGTGCTCGCAGCGTCGGTGAGCGGCAATGGCTCCCTGAGCGTGGAGCAGTTCATCTCGAAGATCGCCGCCGATGCGACCTTCGCCAACAATGTGTCCTCTGCCAGCGCAGTGGCCACCTATCGTGCGGCCGCGCTTGACGTCGTCAAGGCGCAACTCGTGGCCTCGGGCAAAAGTGATGCCGATGCTGAAGCGATCCTCAGCGCCGCGCGTTCGCAGAACTTTGATTCCGCCACCTTCGCGATCGGCTCCGATCTGGACAAGGTGCTCGACAACACCGCTTCGGTGATGCAAGAGGCCGACGGATCGGTGAAGGCCGCCGTGCTGGCCGCCGCCAAGGCCAAGGGCGATGCACTGCCTGTCCCGGGCAGTGGCGCAACCGGCGGCACCGGCGCTACGGGCGGCTGATACACGGCGCTCCTTGTGAGCCTCCCCAATCGAAGGGCAGCGCAGGCTGCCCTTCGGTCTGTTGGGCCAGGCTCTCGGCAACTTACAGGTTTTTGATTCCGATGGGACGCGTTCACAAAGTAGGCGCTGGTATGGCCCTGCTGGCCTTGGCGACGCAGTCTGCTCTCGCGCAGCAAGAGGCTGTGTTGAATTCTGCGGGCTACTCCGGGTTGTCCGTCACGCCGACCGCGCGCCTCCTGCGTTGGGGGACGACGGCACTGGCCTACGACGACCAAGTACCCGGTGCCCCTGCCAACAGCCGCTACGGTACGAGCGGCCACAACTTCGTGGCGGGTTTCGGGCTTCTGCCGAACCTCGAGGTTTCCGGCCGCATAGCCGCCAGCACGCTGAATACCCATTGCTACACCGAGCCTTGTGGCGTACGCGACCTGTCCTTCAACTTCAAGGCCGGCGTTCCGCTCGACCGAGCCGGCCGCTGGTACGCCGCGGTCGGGGCGACTGACCTGGGCGGCGCGGCCACCTATTTCCGGTCCGCCTACGGTGTCCTGACATACAGCCCGGATCGCCAGCTTGACCTGAGCCTGGGCTATGCCCGTCGTCTTGACGACCGCTTCAACCGTGCGTCCGCACCGCCGATGGATGGCCCTTTCGCAAGCGCGATGTATAGGCCCTTGTCCTGGCTGCAGGGCCATGTCGAATACGTCGACGGCAGTGCATGGGCCGGTGCGCGAGTCTTCGCGCCTGCCGAATGGCTTCCTGCCGGATGGTCCGCCCATCTGGGCGCGAATGTGCGATTGACGGGCGACGGGCGTACCGCACGCAACTGGTGGAGCGTCGGCCTCACGGTGCCGCTCTACAAGGTGTCCACCCATCGGCCGTCCGAATCGGCGCCGATGTCCAGGGGCCTCCCCGGGGCCATGGTCGGGCCCGCGCCGCGGAGCAGCTCCGCGACCGAGTTTTCGACCGCGGGACTGCCCGCATCTGCGCCCCTTCAGCCCATCTCGGCGCCCCTCGCAGATCCGACACCTGCCGCGGCCGTGGTGGAGCAGACCGCTCGAATCACCGACGCGCAATTGCGCGCACTCGCCAAGGCACTGAGCGCCAAGGGTTTCGAAGACATTTCCGTCGGCCGTTTGCCTGACGGCGCGGTCGCCGTTCGAGTCAACAACGCCACCTACAACGTCAACAGCGCCGATGGCCTGGGCGTCGCGCTGGGCGTGATTGCGCGCCAGTTGGGGGAGGCCCGTGTCGGCTACCGCCTGGTGCTGACCCAACGGCAAATTTCCATCGTCGGCGCACGTGGCCGCACAGACTGCCTCGCGCAGTGGGTTGCGATGGAGACGCCCGCATGCACGGCAGCGCGGCTCTACACGCCCGGCACCACGGCGCTGGACGCCACGCTCGATGAGGCCGCCTGGGTGGTCCAGGGCTCTGCCCAGAGTTGGGCCACGACGCGGCTGATGCTGCAGCCCGTCGTGCGCAGCACGCTCGCCACAGAGTACGGCGTGTTTGACTACTCGGTAGGCGTGCGTGCCACCGTGCAGCAGCCCCTGTGGAAGGGAGGCTACGCCGAGGTCAGCCACGTTGCGCCGGTCGCTGAATCGCAGGACTTCCGCGATGGCGAGGTGTTTGGCACCAGCCGCATCGTCAACTCGACCGACCGCGTACTCCTGCACCAGTTCGCGCGCGTTCCGCTCGAACGCCTGATGGGGCAGGCCGATAGCGAGACGGCGGCGCGATGGGGACTCGATGCCCTCACCGCCCACGTCGCGGCCGGCCGCTTCGACAGCAACTACCGCGGTGCCTTCGGCGAATTGCGCTGGGAGCCAGGCGACGGCCGGAACCGGTTCAGCGTGGAAGCCGGGCGCTTCGAGCGCACGATCGACTACGACCGCTTCCTTCCGATCCACTCGCGCTCGCTGCTGGCGAACTACCGCTATGCCTACACGCCGACGCACACGTACTTCGAAGCGACGGCGGGTCAGTTTCTCTACAACGACCGCGGCGTCAGGCTCGGCATCAAGCAGTGGTTTCACGACGTCGCGGTGAGTCTCTACGTGCGGCGAACCAAGTTCGACTGGGAGCGCCAGGCGCGCTCCTTTGCCGGGATCGAGATCTCGATCCCGCTCACGCCACGCAAGGACATGAACCCCACGCACCACATCCAGGTGACCGGCTCGCCACGCTGGTCGTACGGCGTCGAGACCGTGATCCAGGAAAGCAGCAACTACATCACCACCAACCAAGGTGTGTCCTCGACCGCGTCGGCGCTGGACCGCACCTTCAATTCGGACCGCGCAGGCCTGGTCTATTTCGAAGACAACATGCGCCGCGTTCGCAGCGCCGCGCGCCAGTAGGCCGCCACAGAATCATGGATACCTCGAGTCATCTCCCTTCACATTCTTCCTTGCTGCGCTCGCTGCGTCCGATCGCCCGGTGGTCGGCACTGGCATCCGCAGTGACGCTGGTTGCCGGTTGCGCCTTTGCGCCCGGCATGAGCTTCGACGAGACGGCGCCGAACGACGATGCGCGCACTTCCGCAACGGCCATGGATGCCCCTGCGGACGCGGCCCCGCCGGGCGCGCTGCAGAAGATCACGCCCGAGCTGATTCGCCGTCAGCGCGCCGCGCAGGCGACCGACGTCGGAGAGGACGTCAAGCGTCTGTACGGCGTAGCCCAGCCCTATCGCATCGGCTCCGGCGACATCCTGAACATCGTCGTGTGGGATCACCCGGATCTCGTGCTGGCGCCGGCGGGATCTCTCACGACCGACGCCACCAGCGGCTCGCCCGTGAGCAATGGCTACAACGTCAGCGCGGAAGGCCTGATCCAGTTCCCCTATGTCGGCAGCTTCAAGGTCGGCGGGCTCACCGAGTACGAGGTGCGTGACCGCTTGACCAAGGCCCTCTCGAAGTTCTTCGAAGCGCCGAAGCTCACGGTGCGGATCCAGTCCTACCGCAACGGCCGGGTCTACGTCGATGGCGCGGTGCGTACGCCCGGCCTGCAGGCGGTCAACGACATTCCGATGACGCTGCCCGAGGCCATCAACCGCGCCGGCGGCTTCGCCGCGGATGCCGACCGCTCGATGGTTTCCATCTCGCGTGATGGCGTTACCTCCGTCGTCAACATGCAGCAGCTTACGACGCTCGGCATCAACCCCGCGAACATCCTTCTCGGCAGCGGCGACCTCGTACGCGTGTACAGCCGTGACGACGCCAAGGTCTACGTCTTGGGCGAAGTGACGCGGCCTGTTGCGCAGCCGCTGCGCAACGGACGCCTCACGCTCAACGAAGCGCTCGGCGAGGCCGGTGGCGTGAGCACCACCACAGGCGAGCCTCGCCAGATCTACGTGGTGCGCTCTCGCGCCGACGGCACTCCCGAGATCTACCACCTCGATGCCAAGTCGCCAGTGGCGTACGCGCTGGCTGAGGGCTTCGAGCTCAAGCCGCGTGACGTCGTGTACGTGGACCCTGCCGCACTCGTGCGCTGGAACCGCGTCATCAGCATGATCCTGCCGAGTGCGCAGGTCATGAACGTCGGCAACTCGATCTACAAGTGATGCAGAACATCCTCGTCGTGTGCATCGGCAACATTTGCCGCAGCCCCATCGGCGAAGCCTTGCTGGCTCGCGAGTTCCCGCAGATGAAGGTCTGGTCGGCAGGCCTGGGCGCGCTGGTGGGCGACCCTGCCGACCCGCTGTCGATCGAAGTGGCGGCCGCCCATGGGCTCGACCTCTCGGCCCACCGCGCCCAGCAGATCACCAACTGGATGTGCCAGGCCGCCGATCTGATCCTGGTGATGGAGCAGGGCCACAAGACCGAACTCGAACAGCGGTTTCCGCTGGTGCGCGGCAAGGCGTTCCGGCTGGGCGAACTCGACAAGTTCGACATCGCCGACCCCCACCGCCGGCCCAAGGCTGCATTTGACGCAGCCTACGCCGACATCGCTCGTGGCGTTACCGCCTGGGTGCCGCGCATCCGGCTGCTGTGCTGACTCGCGCACTGAATTCCATCACCGTTTTTCCAAGCTTTCCGCGAATGAATCCCCCACAGCCTATTCCGCCCGGCACGCAAGGCCAAGCCGGCGCCGGAGACGAAATCAACCTGCTCGAACTGATCGATGTGGTGCTCGACAACCGCTGGCTCATTGCCTCGGTCATGGTCTTTGCGACCTTGGTCGGGCTGGCCTATGCGCTGATCAGCACGCCGATCTACCAGGCCAACACGATGGTGCAGGTGGAGGACAGCAAGGGAGACGTGGCGGGCAACATGCTGGGCCAGGCATCGGGTCTCTTCGATATCCGTTCGCCGGCTTCGGCTGAAATGCAGATCCTGCGTTCGCGCCTGGTCGTGGGTCAGGCAGTGGCGAACCTGCACCTCGACGTGGAAGTCACGCCGAAGTACTTGCCGGTGCTGGGCCGGTGGCTCGCGAAGCGTGCGAAGGGGCCGTCGAATCCGGGCATCTTCGGCTGGGGTGGTTTCGTGAGTGGCAACGAATCGTTGAAGGTCGCGGCCTTCCAAGTGCCCGAGGCTCTGGAAGGCAACCGCTTTCGCGTACGCCTTGTCGATCAGGGCTATGAACTGCTGTCTCCCGACAGCGACGTCGTGGGGCAGGGGCGCATAGGCCAGCCGCTGGCCTATGCGGTGGATGGCGAGAAGGGGAGTCTTCTGATTGTCGAAGCCGTGGGCAAGGCGGGCGCGGAGTTCTACCTGACTCGCTTCCTGCCGCTGGATGTGACCGAGGATCTGCAGAAGGACCTGAAGATCTCGGAAGAGGGAAAGCAATCGGGCGTGATTCGAGCCACGCTCGAGGGGGACGACGCCAGGGGTATCGCGCGCGTGCTCAACGAAATCGGCTCCCTCTATGTGCGCCAGAACATCGAACGCAAGGCCGCCGAGGCGGAGAAGTCGCTGAGCTTCCTGGGTTCCTTCCTGCCGGAACTGCGGGAGCAGATGGAAGCGTCTGAATCGAAGTTCAACAAGTTTCGCAACCGCAACAGCACGTTCGACCTCGGAACCGAGGGCAAGCTGGTGCTGGAGCAATCCGTCAAGCTCCAGACGAGCCTGCTCGAACTTCAGCAAAAGCGCAAGGAACTGCGCGCTCTGTACACGCCCGAGCACCACAGCATCAAGGCACTAGATGCGCAGGTAGCCAGCATCAATGCCGAATTGGGTGGACTGAACACCCGCGTCAAGACGCTGCCCGACATCGAGCAGGAATTGTTGAGCCTGACGCGCGACGTCAAGGTCAACAACGAGCTCTACGTCAGCCTGCTCAACTCGTCGCAGCAACTGCGCCTGGTGAAGGAAGGCAAGGTCGGGAACGTGCGCATCGTCGATGTGGCGGCCGTTCCCAAGAAGCCCGTGAAGCCGCAGCGCGCATTGGTGGTTGCGCTGGCTGCCGTGCTGGGCTTGTTGTTGGGCCTTGCATTGGCATTCCTGCGCAACAGCTTGCGCCCCGGACTCAAGGACCCGGCCGACATCGAGCAACGCGCAGGTCTCCATGTGTTTGCCAGCATTCCGCATTCCGATGCGCAAGTGCGGCAGGCACAGGAAGTGAGCAAGAAAGTGCCGGGCAGCCATGTACTGGCGGTGGCGGCTCCACAGGAGCCGGCGGTCGAAAGCCTTCGCAGTTTGCGTACGGCGTTGCAGTTCGCGATGCTGGACGCAGCCAACAACGTCATCCTGATCACCGGCCCGACGCCCGGCATCGGCAAGTCGTTCACCAGCGTGAATCTTGCCGCGGTGCTTGGGGCCGCCAACAAGAAGGTGCTGCTGATCGACGCCGACCTGCGCAAGGGGCACCTGAACCAGTACTTCGGCCTTCCGCGCGAACGGGGCATGAGTGAAGTGGTGAGCGGAAGCATCAGCTTTGCCGATGCGGTGCATCGGGAAGTGGCGCCCAACGTGGACTTTCTTTCCACCGGGATCCTGCCGCCGAACCCGGCCGAATTGCTGATGACGCCTGCGAGCCCAAGCCTGGTGCAGGAGGCGGCGCAGCACTACGACCTGATCATCATCGACACGCCCCCTGTGCTGGCGGCATCCGACACCGCCATCCTTGCGCCGCTCGCCGGTGCGGTGTTCCTCGTGGCGCGTGCGGAGGTAACCAGCCTCGGCGAATTGCAGGAATCGGCCAAGCGCCTGCTCGATACGGGTGTGAAGCCAAAGGGCGTCATCTTCAACGGCCTGAACATGTCCAAGCGACGCTATGGCTATGGCATTGGCTACAAGTACGGCGGCTATCGGTACACGAACTACAAGTATTAGAACAACAAATGAATCTCAATACTGGAACGATCGCCATCATTGGCCTGGGCTACGTCGGGCTGCCGTTGGCGGTGGAGTTTGGCAAGCGCCGAAACGTCCTTGGTTTTGACATCAACCCGGCGCGTGTTGCCGAACTGCAGGCAGGTCGAGACTCGACCTTGGAAGTGAGTCCAAAGGAGTTGAAGGACGCGGGCGAGTTGCGCTTCAGCAGTAATCCGCAGGAGCTTGTGGGCTGCGGCGCCTATATCGTCACGGTGCCAACACCAATCGACACGGCCAATCGGCCTGACATGTCGCTGCTGGTGAAGGCGAGCGAGACCGTGGGCAAGGCATTGTCGCGTGGTGCCGTGGTGATCTACGAATCGACCGTATATCCCGGTGCGACGGAAGAGGTGTGCGTGCCAGTGCTGGAGCAGCATTCGGGACTTCGATTCAACGAGGATTTCTTCTGCGGCTACAGCCCGGAGCGCATCAATCCGGGTGACAAGGAGCATCGGCTGCCGATGATCAAGAAGGTGACCAGCGGTAGTACACCGGACGTGGCGGACGCGGTGGATACGCTGTATGCGTCGATCATCACCGCCGGCACCCACAAGGCCAGTAGCATCAAGGTGGCCGAGGCTGCCAAGGTGATTGAGAACACGCAGCGTGACTTGAACATCGCGCTGATGAATGAACTGAGCCTGATCTTCCGCAAGCTCGGCATCGACACACTGGAAGTGCTGCAAGCTGCTGGCACCAAATGGAATTTTCTTCCCTTCAGGCCGGGTCTGGTGGGAGGGCACTGCATCGGTGTCGACCCCTACTACCTGACGCACAAGGCGGAAGAGGTCGGCTATCACCCCCAGGTGATCTTGGCGGGCCGGCGCATCAACGATTCGATGGCCAGTCACGTGGCCGACGAGGTCATCAAGCTGATGCTGCGAAAGAGCTTGCCCGTGCTAGGCAGCAAGGTGCTGGTGCTGGGCCTGACCTTCAAGGAGAACTGCCCGGACGTACGCAATACCAAGGTGGTGGACATCGTTCGATCTTTGGGCGCTTACAACGCTCAGGTGGACGTGTACGACCCGTGGGTCGATCTGGCCGAAGCGGAGCACGAGTACGGGCTGCACTGCTTGGCGAATCCACCCGAACCCGGCCAGTACGCAGCCATTGTGCTTGCGGTGGCTCACCGGGAGTTTGTGGCCTTGGGCGAGCAAGGGGTGAAGGCATTGGGCGTTCCCGGCGCGGTGGTTTATGACGTCAAGAGCGTGCTTCTTGCGGGCGCAGCGGACGCGCGGCTATGAATATCGAGAATCCAAAGTTTGCGGACGTCGTCGCGCAGCCGTCTGCTTATGAGCGCCTTCAAGCTAGCCTGAAGAGCGAGCAACACACTTGGCTGGTGACGGGCGTCGCCGGTTTCATCGGCAGCAACTTGCTGGAGACGCTTCTGACACTAAATCAGCGCATAGTGGGTTTGGACAACTTTGCTACCGGGTACCAGCGCAATCTGGACGAGGTGCAATCCTTGGTGACGCCCGAGCAATGGAAGAACTTCACTTTCATGCAGGGCGACATCCGCAATTTGGATGACTGCCGGCAGGCGTGCGAAGGGGTCGAGTTCGTGCTGCATCAAGCCGCGCTTGGAAGTGTGCCCAGAAGCCTGGCAGACCCGATCACGTCCAACGCCGTGAACATTGGTGGCCACTTGAACATGTTGGTGGCGGCACGCGATGCGAAGGTAAGCAGCTTTACCTACGCGGCAAGTAGCAGCACGTATGGCGACCACCCGGCCCTGCCGAAGGTCGAAGATCGAATCGGCAAGCCATTGAGTCCGTACGCGGTGACGAAGTATGTCAACGAACTCTATGCGGACGTGTTCGCCGGAAGCTACGGTCTCCATGCCATTGGCCTGCGCTATTTCAATGCGTTCGGCAGGCGGCAGAACCCCAATGGTGCTTACGCTGCTGTCATACCCAAATGGGCTGGTTCTCTGTTGAAGGGAGAGCCTGTTTTCATCAACGGCGATGGAGAAACCAGTCGCGACTTTTGCTACATCGACAACGCCGTTCAGGCGAATCTTCTGGCGGCCACCACGGTCGAAATCGACGCCAAGAATCAGGTCTACAACGTTGCGGTGAGCGGGCGCACGACGCTGAATCGTCTCTTTGACTTGTTGCGTAACTCCTTGCTCGCGCATGGAGTTCCGGCCGATGTGCAGCCGGTGTACAGAGATTTTCGCGCCGGTGACGTGCGACACAGCCAAGCTGACATTGACAAGGCGCGTCGCTTGTTGGGGTACAAGCCGACCCACACGCTTGCCGAAGGAATACCTGCCGCCGTGGCTTGGTACGCCTCCCATCAGGACTGGTTGATCGAATGAGTATTTCGGCGACGAGCGCGTTCGGCGGCATGGGTGCCGACTGATGCGGCTCTCTCATGTAGCGTGGAACCTGGGAGGACTAAGTCTGCCCTTGGGAGTGGCGGCACTCACAGTGCCGTCCTTGATCGCGACGCTGGGGCACGAGCGCTTCGGTTTGCTCGCTCTGGCCTGGGGTCTGATTGGTTATGCGGGGGCGATGGACCTTGGACTGGGGCGCGCCTTGACGCAGATGGTTGCTCGTTTCCGGGGGGAGAGGAAGCTCTCGGCCATACCGGACGTTCTGATGACAGCTGGACGCCTCACGCTAGGCACGGGACTTGTCGGGGGGGCGCTCATCGCGCTGATCGCCCTGGCGGGCGGCTACAAATGGATTCGCGTGGCCGACACCTCACCCCATGAGATTCTGATTTCCATGATCCTCCTGGCCGTGGCCTTGCCCGCCCAAGCCATGAGTGCGACCTATCGCGGCCTGAATGAGGCATTCCTCAACTTCAGGGGCGTCAGCATCGTGCGGGCTACCTTGGGCGTGGTGAATTTTGGCGGGCCCTATGTGGTGTCCTTGTTCACAACGCAACTGCCGTGGTTGGTGGCGTCCTTGGTTGTCAGCCGCCTTATGGCGTTGTTCGTTTATCGGTGGCTTGCATTGAGGTGCCTGCAAGCGGAACCCGAAACCCGCGGACACGCCGGCTATTCGCGAAATGTTGCTCGTTCGCTCTTCGCCTTTGGAAGGTGGGTGACGGTGAGCAGCATCATCAGTCCGATGTTGGTACAAGCCGATCGCTTCGTCATTGCATCCACGGTGTCGGCTGCCGCAGTTTCGGCCTATGTCCTGCCCTATGAGGTTGTTGTTCAGAGCCTCATTCTTGTCGGGGCGGTGTCCTCAGTGATGTTTCCGGGACTGAGCAAGATCATGCAGGAAGCGCCGGACCAATGGCGCGCGTACTTCGACAAGTGGCTGAGGCGGGTGATGGGACTCATGCTCGTGGTGTGTTTGGCCTTGGCCGCCTTGTTGCCCGTGGTCTTGCCGCTCTGGATCGGGAGCAGTCTGAATGCAGAGTCCATTGCAGTCGGTCAAGTGCTTTGTCTTGGCGTTTTCGCCAATGCGATCGGTGCCATGTTTTACGCGTTGCTGCACGCCAAGGGGCGAGCGGACGTGACCGCGAAGCTGCATGCGTTGGAACTACCGGCCTTTCTGGCGGTACTGCTTCCACTGGTGGCAGAAATGGGAATTCTCGGCGCTGCTTGGGCTTGGGTTGGGCGCATGGCCGTTGATGCACTTGCGCTCGCTTTGTTGGCTAAACGAATCAAGTAATGCGTCGCATCTTCGAGATTTCCGTTGCGTCGTTGCTGGTCGGGTCAATTGTCTTTCCGACCGTCTTCGTACAAGCGAAAGCGGTCGCGTTCCTTATTGCACTTCTTTCCGCTGTCCATCTGCTTGTTAGTCGCGGCGCGACAATTCGTTCAGACATTGGAATTTTTTGGATTGGCTATCCAATATTGGGTCTTGCTTGGTCTTTGTACGGCGTGGCGTCTGGAAATCCTGGCGCCGTTCCTGTGCTCAGTGTGATGTTTGTTTACCCGTTGCTGTTTCCAGTTTTGGCATTTTGTTATGAGAAAGACAATGAACATTCGTTGTATGGAGTGCTCAAATTTTCTGCCTGGATCTTGGTGCTACTCAATTTGATGTACATCGTTTCTTCATCGTTCTTGGATGGGGGAGGTATTGCTCCAGTGATGCAAGAGGTGTTTGGCGACAATGCGGTGGTTGATGACGCTGAGGAATATTTCAAATTCACGCTTCCAAACGTCTCGTCGTTACTATTTTTGATTCCATTTTTTTTTGCTGCGACCGCATTTGGATACTCCCGCGTCACGTTGTGTAACGCTGCGCTAGTCTTCCTTTTGTTTGCCGTTGGAGTGTTGTCGGGGCGTCGAGCATTATTGATGTCGGTTGTGTTGGGGCCTCTGCTTGCTTATTTCCTGACGTACGGGTCAAGACGAATTCATGTGGGCTTAGTTAATTTTGCACGTTTGCGTTTAATTATTCTGACCGTAGCTCCGCTGGTCTTCATTTGGCTCTTCTATAGCGATCGCGCAGGCTTTTACGTAGAGCAGCTGTTCTCAGTCTTTGATTTTTCCGAAAATGCGAGCAACGTCGAGCGGCGTCTCCAATTTGAAGCACTGTGGGGAGGCCTAAAGGATTCGCCATTTTTTGGCCTCGGTGCCGGCGCTGCTGCAAGTTACTCGCGATCCATCGATCAACCGTGGGCATACGAGCTTTCATATATGGCATTTGCCTTTCAGTATGGGCTTATAGGATTCTCGCTTTACGCGTCCGGCCTTTGCTTTATTGTACTTGGTCTCCGTCGCTTTGTAATATATTCTGGTAGAAATGACTTTTCGTTTTGTGTGCTTTCCGGGCTTATTTCGTTTCTAATTGCAAATGCGACAAACCCGTATTTGGGCAAGTTTGACTTCATGTGGGTTATTTTTATTCCCCTTGCATTGGTCGGTTGTAGGAGTGGAAATATTGCGTCAGAGGTGGCTCGGTGATTGATGTTGTGGTGGTAAATTGGAATGCAGGGGGGCAACTGCTTCAATGCGTTGAGTCTATTCGGGAATTCGGCGAAAAAACCGTGTCTAGTGTGACGGTCGTAGACAATGACTCGACCGATGGCTCCGAGGAGTGTATTGAGAGAATTCAGGACGTTGTTCTCGTTCGCTCGGGGGAGAATTCAGGATTTGGAAGGGCTTGCAATTTGGGCGCGTCTCGTGGGGAAGCCGAGTTTTTGCTATTCTTAAATCCAGACGCCGCGCTTCATGCGGGTACTCTTCGCGAGGTGATGGCATTCATGCGAGATCCGAGCAACACGCAAATTGGGATTTGCGGCGTGCAATTGATTGACGGGGATGGCGAAGTGACACGCAGTTGCGCGCGCTTTCCGTCTGTTCGCGGCTTCTGCTCTCATGCCATTGGCCTCGATCGTTGGTTCCCCGCAGTCGGAAACATCATGTCCGAATGGGACCATGCGAATACGCGGGAAGTAAATCATGTAATCGGAGCCTTCTTCTTAGTTCGGCGCAAACTTTTCGAAGCGCTGAGTGGTTTTGATGAGCAATACTTCGTCTACCTAGAAGACGTTGATTTCTCCCGGCGCTCTTATCGGCTCGGCTGGCGCAGCGTCTATCTGGCAAGCGCTAACGCCTTCCATGCAGGGGGGGGGACGTCGCGCCAAATCAAAGCGCTACGTTTGTTCTATTCTTTGCGCAGCCGCTTGTTGTACTCGTTTAAGCACTTTTCGTGGCTCGGCGCTGCATTTGTGTTACTTGTGACGTTGCTCTTTGAACCGCTGTCGCGCTCTGCGCTCGCGATGACTCGGCGCTCATTGTCAAGCCTGATTGAAACTTGGGCCGCTTACGTCCTCCTGTGGCGCTGGCTGCCTCAATGGGCATTCAGGGGCGTGACACGTTGAAGCAAGTGAATCTCTTGGTCCTGACCAAGTATGGACGGCTGGGCGCTTCTTCGCGCATGCGTTCCTGGCAATACGTTCCTTGGCTGCAGCGAGCAGCGATCAAGGTCACCGCGCTTGCCCTCATACCAGATGAAGTCCTGCAGAACCGGTACCGGCGTGGCGGCTATGGATTGGGCGCCATGTTGCGCTCCTATGGTCGCCGTGTGATTGTGATGTTTCGGCGGGGAAGTTTCGACGCCGTCTGGATCGAGAAGGAGGCCATGCCGTGGATGCCACTCTGGCTGGAGCGAGTCTTGCTGCGCGGCGTGCCCTACGTGCTCGACTACGACGACGCCATCTTTCACAACTACGACTGTCATCGAAGTCGTGTGGTGCGGCATGTCTTTGGAAAGCGGCTGGACGGTCTCATGGCGGGCGCCGCGTTGGTCATAGGTGGAAACAGCTATCTAGCGCAACGCGCCGAGGACGCTGGCGCACCGTGGGTGGAGGTGCTTCCCACCACGATAGATCTGGCGCGCTACCCGCGTCCGACCGATATGTTGGACAACGATGGTCAAGTCAACGCTTCAGTCGACGAAAGAGTTCGAATCGTTTGGATCGGTTCGCCCTCGACTGTTCGCTATCTGCAGTTGATTCGCGAACCTCTGCAAGCGTTGGCGGCACGTCGTCCATTCGCGCTGCGAGTGATTGGCGGTGGCGACGTTGACCTGCCTGGCGTTGATGTTGAGGTGCTGCCCTGGTCCGAGGAGACGGAAGTGGAAGACATCATTGCCTGCGACGTAGGCGTCATGCCGCTGGAGGACTCTCCGTGGGAGCGGGGCAAGTGCGCCTACAAACTGATTCAGTACATGGCCTGCGGCCTTCCCGTTGTTGCGTCGCCAGTCGGAGTCAATACCTCGATTGTCGGCCGAGATTGCGGATTCTTGGCGAAGTCGTCAGAGGAGTGGCTGGCAGCGCTTGAGTCGCTGCTGTCCGCGCCCGCCCTGAGGCGCACGCTCGGCCAAGCGGGCCGTCGAAAGGTTGAAGAAGAGTTCTGTATTCAGGTCACTGCGCCTCGACTGGCCAGCTTGTTGCGACAAGTAGGTGCCAAGTGAGCAGGTTCCTAGTGATCGCGAGCTATGCCGACTCTTTGCTGGGCTTTCGAGCGCCGCTGATCGCCGCATTGCAGGCGAAAGGACTGGAGGTGCACGTTGCAGCGCCAGCGCTGTCTCGAGGCAGTGCCATCAGGGAGACGTTGGAAGACAAGGGTTTGAAGGTCCATGAGGTCCAGATGCAGCGGACAGGGACGAGTCCCGTGGCTGACCTGAAGTCGCTAGGGTCGTTGTTCGCGCTGATGCTGCGCGTTCGACCGGACTTTGTGCTCGGCTACACGATCAAACCTGTGATCTACGGGTCGTTGGCCGCCTGGCTTGCTCGGGTTCCGAAACGCTTCGCGCTTATAACTGGCCTCGGCTATGCATTCCAGGCAGACGCAAAGCGCGCCGGGTTGCAGTCGCTGGTCAGGCGCCTCTATGCGCTTGCATTGGCGAATGTTGACGTGACATTCTTTCAGAACCCCGATGACCAGGCACTGTTCCTCAACACGTCCATGATTCAGCAGCAGGCGAAGACTGTTGTGGTCAACGGCTCGGGGGTGGATGTAGCGCAGTTCTCGCCTGCCGAGATTCCGACCGGGACTGTGCGCTTCGTGCTGATCGCTCGACTCCTTCGAGACAAGGGAGTTCGCGAGTATGCACACGCCGCGCGACTCGTTCGCAAGAAGCATCCTAGCGTGCAGTTCGACTTGGTCGGATGGATCGACGAAAACCCTAGCGCCATCGCCCAGGCCGAGTTGGATCAATGGACCTCTGAGGGCACGATTCATTTTCTGGGGCGCTTGAGTGATGTTCGTCCGGCCATTGCAAATTGCTCAGTGTTCGTACTGCCTTCGTACCGGGAGGGAACACCCCGCACGGTTCTCGAGGCCATGGCTATGGGGCGTGCCGTGATCACCACCGACGCGCCTGGATGTCGCGAAACCGTAGTCAACGGGGACAACGGCTATCTCGTGCCCGTTCAATGCGTGGACGCACTTGAAAAGGCGATGCTCCGGTTTGTCGAGAGCCCTGAACTGATCAACAAAATGGGGCAGCGCGGGCGTCAGATGGCCGAAGAGAAGTACGACGTTCACAAGGTGAACGCGGAGATGCTTCGAAAAATGGGAATCGCATGAAACGCTCGTTCGATGTTCTTCTTGCTTCGCTGGCGCTGACGTTGTTGGCATTGCCGCTCTTATGTCTTGTCTGGCTCGTTCGCCGGAGGCTCGGAAGTCCCGCATTCTTCCGGCAGACCCGGCCGGGCCGCCGCGGCCGCCCTTTCCAGATGATCAAGCTGCGCACCATGACGGACGCACGCGAATCCGACGGCCGCCTGTTGCCAGATGCGGATCGCCTCACTCATTTCGGCCGCGTTCTTCGCGCCAGTAGCTTGGATGAACTGCCTGAGTTGTGGAACGTTCTCAAGGGCGACATGAGCCTGGTTGGTCCCCGTCCGTTGTTGATGGAGTACTTGCCGTTGTACTCACCCGAGCAGGCCCGTCGTCACGAGGTGCGCCCCGGCATCACCGGCTGGGCACAAGTCAATGGCCGCAACGCGTTGAGTTGGGAACAAAAATTCAACCTCGACGTATGGTACGTGGACCATCAATCTCTCCGGCTTGACATCAAGATCCTCTGGCTCACGGTGCGCAAAGTGCTCGTGCGCGATGGCATCAGCGCAGTGGGCGAGGCCACGATGCCACGATTCATTGGCACTCAAGTCCGTGACAAACAATGACTCTCTCTCTTTATGCCGTCTATGGAGCCAGCGGGTACGGCCGCGAAGTGATGCCTCTGGCGCGAGAGCAGTTGCACCGACACGGCATGTCTTCAACACAATTGGTGTTTGTGGACGACCGTCTTGAAGCAAGGTCGGTTAACGGTCATCCCGTGTTGAGCTACGCGGAGTTTGTTCAGGCAGAGGCTGGTACGCGCCACGCAGTACTCGCCATTGCAAACAGCGCTGTACGTGAGAAGTTGACTTTGCGCTGTGCCGCAGATGGGGTCCAGCCATGGACGGTGACTGCTGGCAATGTGGTGGCAATGGATGACGTCGTGCTTGGTGAGGGCGCGGTGCTGAGTCCCTTCGTGACGCTCACGTCCAACATCCGCATCGGCCGGCACTTTCACGCCAACATCTATAGCTATGTGGCCCATGACTGCGTGATCGGCGACTTCGTCACCTTCGCGCCAGGCGTCAAGTGCAACGGCAATGTGGTCATTGAAGACCATGCCTACATCGGCACTGGCGCAGTCATCAAGCAAGGCAAACCAGGTAAGCCCCTGGTCATAGGCCGAGGCGCCGTGGTTGGCATGGGTGCCGTAGTCACGCGCGATGTGCCCCCCGGCGTCACGGTGGTCGGCAACCCCGCAAAGCCATTTCTCAAAGGTTGATCCGTTGTGTTGAATACGTCGTTCTCCCCCTGGCCCAGTTTCTCGGCCGAAGAAGCCATTGCGGTCCAGCAAACGCTCCTCACGAACAAAGTCAATTACTGGACCGGCCAGGAATCCCGCGCCTTCGAAAAGGAGTTCGCCGCCTGGGCCGGCACGGAGTACGCCGTGGCGCTCGCCAACGGCACGCTCGCGCTCGATATCGCGTTGAAGGCTCTTGGTATCGGGCCGGGGGATGAAGTCGTTGTCACCCCCCGTACCTTCATCGCGAGCACTTCCTGTGTAGTCAATGCCGGTGCCACGCCTGTCTTCGCGGACGTCGAGGAAGACAGCGGCAATCTCTCGGCCGCCACCATCGCACGCGTGCTGACGCCGCGAACCAAGGCCGTGATCTGCGTCCACCTCGCAGGCTGGCCCTGCGACATGGACGGCATCATGGCGCTGGCCGACGCCCACGGCTTCAAGGTGATCGAGGACTGCGCCCAGGCCCATGGCGCACGCTACAAGGGCCGCAGCGTGGGTTCGATCGGCCATGTGGGCGCATGGAGCTTCTGCCAGGACAAGATCATGACCACAGGCGGCGAGGGCGGCATGGTCACGACCAACGATCGTGCTCTATGGTCGGCCATGTGGTCGTTCAAGGATCACGGCAAGAGCTGGGAGGCGGTGCACGAGCGTGAGCACCCGCCGGGATTTCGCTGGCTGCACGAGAGCTTCGGCACCAACTGGCGGATGCTGGAGATGCAGGCCACCATCGGTCGCATTCAGCTGCAGCGTATGGCCGGTTGGACCGAGGCGCGAACGAAGAATGCCGAAGCTGTCTGGGCTGCGTGTCGGCTGCATGCGGCGGTGCGTGTTCCGCACTTCGCGCGGCATGAAGGCGGAGCCGCACACGCCCACTACAAGTGCTACGTCTACGTGCAGCCGGATCGACTGGCCGAGGGCTGGAGTCGCGATCGCATCGTCGAATCCATCAATGCCGGCGGCGTGCCTTGCTATCAGGGCTCGTGCTCGGAGGTGTACCTCGAAAAGGCGTTCGACGACACGGGCTGGCGGCCGTCGGAGCGGCTTCCTGTCGCTCGTCGCTTGGGCGATACCAGCCTGATGTTCCTGGTGCATCCGACGCTCACATCGGTCGAACTCGACAGGTCCTGCGAAGTGATCGGGCGGGTCCTTGAGCAAGCAAGCGCGTGATGCCGCATTCCTTAGCGTCCAGTGCCAGCAAAGCCTTCGGACTGATTGAGTCTAAATGTGTCAAAAGTATCATTTTGTTCTATGATCAATCATGTATTTTTCCGAGCGGCCGAGTGAATCGGGGCGGTCAGTGATCGTGAACAGCAGCAACAACAACAAGAATTGCGTGCAGTCCTTGAAGAGAGAAGAACAATGACTGCAGCAGCATTGGCCAGGGCAAAGTTCGCCCGGCTGGGTTTCTGGGTCGCCGCATTGACGGCGCTGGTCCTGGCGCTGATGCCCGTATTGCCCCCGCAGATGCCGACCACGGGTTGGGACAAGAGCAATCACGTGATTACCTTCGCGATCCTCGGGCTGCTGGGGCGCGCGGCGTATCGCGAGCGCATTCTGGTGGTACTCGCGGGCCTGTTCGCCTACGGGGGCCTGATCGAGGTGCTTCAGTCTTTCACGCCCCAGAGGCTTGCCGAATGGGGCGATTGGTTGGCCGACGGCGTCGGACTGGTGGTCGCCTTTGTTGCAGGTTGGGCGCTGGATTGGCGGCCGCTCCAGCGGTCCGTTCGTCCCGTGCTCGCGCTGCCGCGCACCGCGAAGCGCGTTGTTGCGCTCGGGGTCGATGCTTGCCTTTGCGTCTTCACAGTGTGGCTGGCGCTGTCGTTGCGGCTGGAAGGCTGGGTGACGCTGTCGGGCGCGTATTGGTGGGCTGTTGCCGGCGCACTGGTGATCGCATTGCCAGTATTCGTCGTGTTCGGCTTGTATCGCGCCATCTTTCGCTATGGCGGCGGCGCGGCGCTGACTGCGGTATGGCACGCGTCGGTGATCTATGGCGTCTTGTATGGCGTGGTGTTCACGCTCGTCGGAGTGGACGGCGTGCCGCGTACGGTCGGAATGATCCAGCCGCCGTTGCTGCTGGTTGCGGTCGGAGCGGCGCGAGCCCTTGCGCGTTTTTGGCTGGGCGGCACTTACCGCAGTCTGGTCTCGCGCAGCACGCTTCCCAAGGTCCTGATCTACGGCGCAGGCTCGGCCGGACAGCAACTGTCGTTGGCCCTGTCGCGCAACCCCGACTTGCAGGTAATCGGGTTCCTCGACGATGACCGTCGGCTGCACGGCGGGACTGTCCGCGGTTTGCCCATCTACAGTCCGACTGTCCTCGAGGACCGGGTGCGCTCGCTGGAGGTCAGCATGATCCTGCTGGCGATTCCTTCGGCACCGCGCAAGCGCCGCAACGAGATCCTGGACTCGCTGCTCAAGCTGCATGTTGCGGTGCGCACCTTGCCGGGCCTGATGGATCTGGCCCATGGCCGCGTGCAAACCAGCGACTTGCGCGAGCTGGAGATCGAAGACTTGCTGGGCCGCGATGCGGTGCCGCCCAACCAGATCCTGCTGGGCAAGAACATTTGCGGCAAGGTAGTGCTGGTGACGGGGGCCGGTGGCTCCATCGGCAGCGAGTTGTGCCGCCAGATCGTCCGGGCGATGCCGCACACCCTCTTGTTGGTCGAGCGAAGCGAATTTGCCCTGTACGCCCTCCACGGCGAACTGCTGCATCAATTGGCCGATTCGGACCTGTCCACCGTGCGGATCGTTCCGCTGCTGGCATCGGTGCGCGACGAGCGGCGCATGCGCGAGGTCATGGTGGCATGGCGTCCGCACACCGTGTACCACGCGGCGGCCTACAAGCATGTGCCTCTGGTTGAACACAACGCGGCCGAGGGCGTGAAGAACAACGTGCTCGGTACGTGGGTCACCGCGCGGGTGGCGGCCGAGCTGGGCGTAAGCGATTTCGTGCTCGTCAGCACCGACAAGGCTGTACGGCCAACCAACGTCATGGGAACCAGCAAGCGCCTGGCCGAGATGGTCTTGCAGGCCTTGGCGGGAGAGGCAGCCAGGAAACCAGGTGGCACGCGCTTCTGCATGGTGCGCTTCGGCAACGTGTTGGGGTCTTCAGGCTCGGTGGTGCCGCTGTTCCGCCAGCAGATCAAGCAGGGCGGGCCGATCACGCTGACGCACGCCGAGGTGACGCGCTACTTCATGACCATTCCGGAAGCCGCGCAACTTGTCATCCAGGCTGGCGCGATGGCGAGTGGCGGCGACGTGTTCGTGCTCGACATGGGCGAGCCGGTGAAGATCATCGATCTCGCGCGCCGCATGGTGGAACTCTCGGGCCGCACGGTGTGCGACGCAGCGAACCCTGAAGGTGACATCGAGATCCGCGTGACCGGGCTGCGCCCTGGCGAGAAGCTCTACGAAGAACTGCTCATCGGCGACAACCCTTTGCCGACCCATCACCCGCGCATCATGAAAGCGCACGAGGACTTCCTGCCTTGGGGCGAACTGGCCTTGCGCCTGGAGGCTCTCACGGCTGCGCTGGAGTCGAACGATGTCCAGTTGATTCGCGAACTGCTGCAACAAGTGGTTCTCGGATACCGCCCTGAAGGTGAACTCGTCGACTGGGTGCACCTGGCGCAAAGGGCTGAGGCCGCGGCCGCCTGACGAGCCGCAGCGGGTGGGACCGACGTTCAGCGCTGAAACGGGGGCGCCCCTCGCATCTTGCGCAGCAACAGCCCGGGCAGCCGCAACGCGAACTCCACCATCAGCCGCGCATGCATCCAGGTCAGGAGCAGGTTGTCGCGCACGTAGCGGAAATGCGAAACCCCGCCTTCTTCAGCCGTGAGGTACTTCACCGGCGCATCGATGTTGATCGGCTTGACACCGCGCCATGCGAGACGAACCACGGCTTCCGTATCGAAGTCAAAGCGGCGCATCCATGGTTGCCGTTGCATGACGGCGATAAGGTCCATGACCGGATATACGCGGAATCCGTAGAGCGAATCGCCGATGCCCGCGAACAGCGTTTCGAGCTGGGTCCAACCGTTCGAGACGCGCCGGCCTCGGACTCGCAACATCGGCGCGCTGGCATCGAACACGGGGCGGCCGAGCACCATGGCCTTGGGCCGGGCCTGCGACGCTTGCATGAAAGCCGGGATCAGGTCCGCCGGATGCTGCCCGTCGGAATCCATCGTGAGTGCATGCGTGAAGCCCGCCTCTCGCGCCGCACGAAGACCGTGCAGCACGGCTGCGCCCTTGCCCTGGTTTTCAGGCAGTACCCAGACACGAAGACCCGGGTCCGATGCGGCCATCTGCTGAAGCCGCTCCCCCGTGCCGTCCGTGCTGCCGTCCACCACCACCCACACAGGACTCCATTGCGCTCGCGCCGCGCTGACTGTAGAGAACAGGCGTTCGCCCGTGTTGTAGCTGGGAATCAGGACAAGGTGGGTGCGCGAGACGTCTGGCATGCGGGCTGCGCGTCGGGGGCGCGCTGTTCCATGGATTGGCGGAAGTATTGTTCTATCTGCCGCAGCAGCGCGTCACTGTCCTGGGTCGGCGCAAAGCGCTGACCCAGCCTCAGCGTGAAGACGATCGGGAAGGGCGGCACGCGCCACAGCGGCCAGCCCTTGGCGAGGTAGGGTGAATCGGTGTCGATGAAAACCGTCTGGATCGGCGCCTGCGACAGCTTGGCGATCAGCGTCACGCCCGGTCGAAAGGCGTTCAGCGGCGGCGTCACGGTCCGGGTGCCCTCGGGGAAGATCACCAGTTGGCCGCCGTTCTTCAGATCGTCGACCGCGAGTCGCACCATCGTGCGGGCCGAGTCGTTGCGAATGTAGCGCGCCAGCCGTGCGCCCGCACCGAGGAAGATGTTCCGCATCAAGTCCGCCTTCATGATGCAGGCGCTGCGCGGCAGGCGCGCCACCAGCATCAGCGCATCGAGCATCGTCGGATGGTTGGCGACGAAGATCACGCCACGCTCGTCGCGCAATGCATCGAGGCAACTCGCGTCGATGCGCATCATCCCGCTGGCGGAAGCGGCCGCCCAGAAGAAGCGGTAGGCCCGCGCAATCACGCTGCGGCCCAGCTTGCGCCCCGTCTCGACCGGCAACACCGGATAGAGCAGCATCGCGATCAGGTTCCAGACGAGCGAAATCGTCCCCAGCAGCACCAGCAAAGCGTAGAGGGGCAGTGCGAAGAGCACGGAGAGCCCCGGATGAGGCGGCTGGTTCATCATCGGGCGCTCGCGCTCTCAGGCATGCAATGCGCCGCCGGCGACGGCGTGGGCTTCGATCTCCACCAGCAGGTCCTGGCGGCAGATGTCCGCTTCGAGGTAGACCGCGTGGCTCACCGTGTGGGCTGCAGGGCCCAACGCCTCTTCGAGCACCTGGCGCACCAGCGGCGCATCGGCGACATGGCGGACGTAGACCACGCAATCCAGTCTGGCCACGTCGAAGCGCGCAGTGGTGCGTTCGTTGGCCGCCGCGATCACCGCCTGCAGGTTGCGAAGCGTTTCCTGCGTCTGCGTGATCACCTCGCCCACATGCACCGTCGCGTGCCCGACGATGCTCGCCGTGCCCGAGATGAAGAGCGCCACGTCGCCCCCCCCCAACTCCGCGAGCGCAGCGCGCGAGAAGGTCGGCGCACGCGGTCCGTAGGCCGGGGGATAGCGGTAGGCCGAGACCTGCCGAGGGTTTTCGATCGGCAGCGGCGCGACGCGCCCTGCCAGGAAACGAATGCACAGCGCCCCTTGGTGAATCCCCAGGGCGCAAGCGGCTGGGGCGCCTTCGAACGCCGCCTGGTCCGCTTCGACGAAAGCTTCTTGCCGTCCGAGGTTGAACTGCCGGTAGCGTTCGAGTCCGCCCCCGTCACCGTTGATCTGAGGCAGGTAGTTCCATACGCGCAAGAGGTGCGCGCAGCCGGTCTGCTCCAGCGAAGCGAAGAGATCGCGATACGCCCGCTGGGCAAGTGCGGCAAGCCCTTGCTTCTCGACCGATTCGTCGAGATCGATGGCGCCGAGCATCCAGTGCCCGTCGCAGCGCCAGCGAACAACGCCGGTGGTGCCGGACTCGATGTGCTCGCTGGCGTGCCACACGTCGGCCATCGCACCGGCGTCGGACAGCACCCGTGCATTCACGGTGGGCATCCAAGAGAGGTCATCGGGCGTGCCGTAGCCCAGCGCTCCGAAGGGCGACTGGCCCGTGGCCGCGATCGCCAGGCTTTCGGTCAGGGACAGGCGCTCGACGCGCAGGGGCGGCGCCCCGAAAGGAACGCGCGCGGTCACTTGGCCTCGACGATGTTTTCGCCCGAAAGCGGGGCGAGGCTGCCACCGATCACGCGCACGTCGTACGCCTCGGAAGGGGGCGAGAAAAATTCAAGTACTGTTGTGGAAATATTCATGCGCATTGCGGGATTGATCTGGAGACGCCCGAGGCGCACGTTCGTGGCGCATCAGCGTCGGATTATCCCAAAAAGGCCCCTGCGCTCCTGTCAGACGAACCCGGTCGTTGTGCGCGCCGGACAGTAAACTCGCTGCTTGCTTTTGGAAAACACAAGACTGCGAGAAACAGAGCCATGGCCGGACATAGCAAATGGGCGAATATTCAGCACCGGAAGGGCCGCCAGGACGAGAAACGCGGAAAACTCTGGACTCGCGCCATCCGTGAAATCATGGTCGCCGCCCGCACCGGTGGCGGCGACCTCGGCGCCAATCCGCGGCTGCGACTGGCGGTCGAGAAGGCCAAGGCGGTCAATCTGCCGGCCGATACCGTCAAGCGCAACATCGACAAGGCCACCGGCAACCTCGAGGGCGTCAACTACGAGGAAATCCGCTACGAGGGCTACGGCATCGGCGGAGCGGCCATCATCGTCGACACCATGACCGACAACCGCGTGCGCACCGTCGCCGAGGTGCGCCATGCGTTCTCCAAGCATGGCGGCAACATGGGCACCGAAGGTTCGGTGGCCTTCCAGTTCAAGCATTGCGGACAGTTCGTGTTCGCGCCGGGCACCAGCGAAGACAAGGTGATGGAAGTGGCGCTGGACGCCGGTGCCGAGGACGTCCTGACCGACGACGACGGCGCGATCGAGGTGCTCACCGCGGTCGCCGACTTCGAGGCCGTCAAGAACGCCCTCGAGGCGGCGGGGCTGAAGCCCGAGGTGGCCGAAGTCACGATGCGGGCCGAAAACACCATCGACCTGGCCGGCGAGGACGCCACCCGGATGCAAAAGCTGCTCGACGTCCTGGAAGACCTCGACGACGTGCAGGACGTCTATCACAACGCTGCGCTGTCCGAATGACGGAAGCGCGAACGAAAGCCTGCGAATGAAGGTACTGGTCATTGGGGGAGGCGGCCGCGAGCACGCCCTGGCTTGGCGGCTGGCGCAGTCTGATCGGGTCGCCAGGGTGTACGTGGCACCGGGCAATGGCGGCACGCGCTCGGACACGCGCTACGAGTGCGTCGACATCGCGGAGCCCGCCGCGCTGCGCGCCTGGGCCCAGAAGGAAAAGATCGCACTGACCGTGGTCGGCCCCGAGGCGCCGCTCGCGGCCGGGGTGGTCGACGAGTTTCGCGCCCATGGGCTGCGCATCTTCGGACCGACGAAGGCTGCGGCCCAACTGGAAAGCTCCAAGGCCTTCTCGAAGGCCTTCATGAAGCGCCACAACATCCCGACGGCCGAATACGAGGCCTTCACCGATGCGGCGGCAGCCCACGCGTACGTCGATGCCAAGGGCGCGCCGATCGTGATCAAGGCCGATGGCCTGGCCGCCGGCAAAGGCGTCGTCGTCGCGACCACGCTCGCAGAGGCGCACGAGGCGATCGACTTCATGCTGCTGGACAACAAGTTCGGCGTGTCCCACAACGAGGGCGGCGCGCGCGTCGTGATCGAGGAATTCCTGCAGGGCGAGGAAGCCAGCTTCATCGTGCTGTGCGATGGCGTGAACGTGACCGCGCTGGCCACCAGCCAGGACCACAAGCGCCTGCTCGACGGCGACGAAGGTCCGAATACCGGCGGCATGGGAGCCTATTCGCCGGCGCCGGTCGTCACGGCCGAGGTGCACGCGCGCGCCATGCGCGAAATCATCCTGCCGACGATCCGAGGCATGGAAAAGGACGGGATTCCCTACACGGGCTTCCTGTACGCCGGCCTCATGATCGACTCGGCAGGCCACCCGAAGACGCTCGAATTCAACTGCCGCATGGGCGATCCCGAGACGCAGCCGATCATGCTGCGCCTCAAGTCCGACCTGTTCGAGGTGTTCTGGCACGCGACCGACGGCACGCTCGACCAGGTCGAACTCGACTGGGACCGCCGCGTCGCGCTCGGCGTGGTGATGGCGGCGCATGGTTATCCGCTCGACCCGCGCAAGGGCGACCGCATCGTCGGCATCCCACCGGAAGCGCCCGATGCCGTGGTCTTCCACGCGGGCACGACGCTCGAAGGCGGCGAACTCAAGACCAGCGGCGGGCGCGTCCTCTGCGTGACCGTGCTGGCCGACAGCGTCAAGCAGGCGCAGCAGCGCGCCTACGCCGTCGCGGCGCGCATCCAGTTCGACGGTGTGCAATACCGCAAGGACATCGGGCACCGCGCAGTCCACGCGCGCGGTCCGCAAGCCTGATGCAGAGCCTGCCTGGCACCAGGCCGGAAGAAGTCGGCGACTACCTGCGAGGCCTGCAGCAGCGCATTGTCGAAGCCATCGAGGCGGCGGACGGCAGCCGGTGCGTTCGCGACGAGTGGCGCAAGGAGCCCGGCGAGCCCCTGCAGGGCAGCGGGCTGACGTGCATTCTTGAAGGCGGCACGCTGTTCGAGCGCGCCGGCTGCGGCTTTTCTCAAGTGCGCGGACCCAAGCTGCCGCCTTCGGCGACGCAGCACCGGCCTGAACTTTCTGGAGCGCCTTTCGAGGCCATGGGCGTTTCGCTGGTGTTTCATCCGCGCAATCCCTACGTGCCGACCGTCCACATGAACGTACGGATGCTGGCGGCCCTGCCGCAGGACGCGGAGCCGGTGTGCTGGTTCGGCGGCGGCATGGATCTCACGCCGTACTACGGCTTCGAGGAAGACGCGGTGCATTTCCATCGAAGCTGCCGCGATGCGCTGGCACCATTCGGCGAGGATAAATATCCGCGCTTCAAGCAGTGGTGCGATGAGTATTTCGTGCTCAAGCATCGCAACGAGCAGCGCGGCGTGGGCGGCATCTTCTTCGACGACTTTTCCGAGCTCGGCTTCGAGCAGAGCTTTGCCATGCTGCGTTCGGTAGGCGATGCCTTCCTGCCGGCGTACCTGCCGATCGTGGAGCGGCGTCGCGACACCGCGTACGGCGAACGCGAGCGCGGGTTCCAGCTCTACCGGCGCGGGCGCTATGTCGAATTCAACCTGGTGTGGGACCGCGGCACGCACTTCGGGCTGCAGTCCGGCGGGCGCACCGAGTCGATCCTGCTGTCCATGCCGCCGCTCGCCAGTTGGGCCTACCGCAAGGAGCCCGAGCCCGGCACCGCGGAGGCAGCGCTGTACAGCGATTTCATCGTGCGGCGCGAATGGCTCTGAACAAGCCGCGCGTGGGTGTGTTCGGCGGCGCTTTCGATCCGCCTCACAACGCGCACGTGGCGCTGGCCCAGGCGGCGCTGGCGCAACTCGATCTGGCGCAACTGCGCATCTTTCCGACCGGACAGGCATGGCACAAGGATCGCACCCTGAGTGCGGCCGAAGATCGGCTCGCGATGGCACGGCTGGCTTTCGAAGGACTTGCAAGCACGGTGGTGGATGCGCGCGAAATCGCGCGCCCAGGCCCCACCTACACGCTCGACACCCTGCGCGAACTGCAGCAGGAGCAGCCAGCGGCGCAACTGGTGCTGATCATGGGGGCGGACCAGGCGTCGTCGCTGCCGCGCTGGCACGGTTGGGAGGAGATTCTCTCGACCGCTATAATTTCCGTAGCATTTCGTGCAGCATCCACGGGCTCTGCAGGTCCATTCGATCCCAGGACCTTGCCATCCGTGCCTTCCGGCGCGCGATTCGAAGAGCTCGAACTCCAGCCGATGGACACCAGCGCGACCGACATCCGGGCGCGCGCCGCGCGTGGCGAGGACCTTCGCGGTCTGGTTCCGGCGGCGGTTGCACGCTATATTGAACAACACCACCTCTACCGATCCGCCTGATGACCACTGAAGCCGCCGCCAAGAAAGACACCCAGAAACTCCAGAGAGCCATCATCGATGGCCTCGAGGACGTCAAGGCGCAGGACATACAGGTTTTCGACACCGAGCATCTCTCCCCCTTGTTCGAGCGTGTGATCGTTGCCTCGGGCACGTCCAACCGCCAGACCAAGGCGCTGGCCGCCAGCGTGCGGGATGCGGTGCGCGAGGCAGGATTCAACAAGCCCAGGGTGGAGGGCGAGGCCAACGGCGAGTGGATCATCGTTGACTGTGGCGCCGCGGTGGCGCACATCATGCAGCCGGCCATTCGCCAGTACTACCACCTCGAAGAGATCTGGGGCGACAAGCCGGTGCGCACCAAGCTCGGTGCGACGAAGCCCACCATCGCCAAAGCCTCGGAAGAAAAGGTGCCCGCCGCTGCAAGGAACAGCACATCCCTGCGCCGTTCCAGCGCCGCGAAGTCGGCGATCCGTGCCGCGGAGCAGGCGGCCAAGCAGCAGAAGCCGGCCGCCAAGAAGACCGCAGCCAAGAAGGCGGCAACCAAGCCGGCAAAGACCGTGGTCGTGAACAAGGCGCCCGCCAAGAAGGCCGCAGCGAAGAAGGCACCTGCTGCCAAGAAGGTCGCGCGCAAGACTGCTTCCGCAAGGTCATGAGGCTGCTGGTGGTCGCAGTCGGGCAGCGCATGCCCGACTGGGCGCAGACCGCCTGGGACGACTACGCCAAGCGCTTTCCGCCCGAACTCAAGCTCGAACTCCGCGCCGTCAAGACGGAGCCGCGCGGCTCCAAGACGCTCGAAACGCTGTACGCTGCCGAGCGCGAGCGGATCGAGGGCGCCATCGCGAAAGGCATGCGCATCGTCGCCCTCGACGAGCGCGGAACCGCACTCACCACCAAGGCGCTTGCGGCGCGGCTGCAAGCGTGGCAAGGGGAGGGCGATGACGTTGCGTTGGTGATCGGCGGCCCCGACGGCCTGGATCCCGCATTCAAGGCGGCGGCTCACGAACGCATCCGGCTCTCCGACCTGACCCTGCCGCATGCGATGGCGCGGGTGCTGCTGGTGGAGCAGTTGTATCGCGCGTGGTCGGTCAACGCCGGACACCCCTATCACCGCGAATGAGCAGCGCAGAGTTCATCTACCTGGCGTCGCAGAGTCCGCGCCGCGCCCAATTGCTGGGCCAGCTCGGCGTTCGGCACGAACTGTTGCTGGCTGCGCCCGATGAGGACGCGGAGTCGCTGGAGGCCGTGGTGCCGGGGGAGTCGCCGACGGCCTACGTTCAGCGGGTCACCGCGCTCAAGCTCGACGCGGCCGTGGCAAGGCACGGGCGGCTGGGCTTGCCCCCGGCGCCCATCCTTTGCGCAGACACTACCGTCGCCATCGGCCGCACCATCCTGGGCAAGCCGGAGGACGACCGCGATGCCGAGCGGATGCTCGACATGCTCTCCGGCCGCACGCACCGCGTGATGACCGCCATCGCGCTTCAGAACGGCCCGCAGCGCCACGCGGCACTCAATGTCTCGCACGTGCGCTTTGCCCAGGTCGAGAAACACCAGATCGCCCACTACGTCGCCAGCGGCGAGCCGCTCGGCAAGGCCGGCGCGTACGCCATCCAGGGACGGGCCGCGGCGTTCATCGAACACATCAGCGGCTCGCATTCGGGCATCATGGGTCTCCCGATGTTCGAGACCGCCCAGTTGCTGCGGCTGGCGGGTTTCAGGCTTTAAAAACAGATGCAAGACATCCTGATCAACTGGTCCCCGCAGGAGACCCGCGTGGCGCTCGTCGAGCACGGCGCCGTGCAGGAGCTGCACGTGGAGCGCACGCTGGAGCGCGGGCTGGTCGGCAACATCTACCTCGGGAAGGTGTCTCGCGTTCTCCCCGGGATGCAGTCGGCCTTCATCGACATCGGGCTCGACCGCACGGCTTTCCTGCACGTCGCCGACATCGTGGCCCCATTCACGCCCGGTTCGCGGCCGAGCGCTCCCGCCCCGGAGCGCGACCATCGCAATGGTGGCGCGATCGTTCCGATCGAGAAGCAGGTGTTCGAGGGTCAGTCGCTGCTGGTGCAGGTGATTAAGGACCCGATCGGCAGCAAGGGCGCGCGCCTGTCGACGCAGATCAGCATCGCGGGGCGGCTGCTCGTCTTCCTGCCGCAGGACAACCATGTGGGCGTGTCGCAGAAGATTCCGCCCGATCTGCGCGATGCACTGCGTACGCGCATGCAGGTGCTGATCGAAGCCGCCGCTGCGGCCGATAGCGGCGGCGTGGTGCCGGCCAACACGGGCGGATTCATCCTGCGCACCAACGGCGAGGATTCGAGCGACGCCGAGCTGGCCGAGGACATCGCCTACCTGCGCAAGATGTGGTCGCGCATTCGCGAGCTCTCGTCGCGCATGCCGCCCATGTCGCTCCTGCACCAGGATTTGAGCCTGCTGCAGCGCGTGCTGCGCGACATGACCGTCGAGGACACGCAGACCATCCGGATCGATTCGCGCGAGCAGTTCGATTCGCTGCTCAAGTTCGGGCTCGAATTCATGCCCCAGGCGGCCGGCAAGCTGCAGCTCTACAAGGGCGAGCGGCCCATCTTCGACCTGTATTCGATCGACGAGGAGATCGCCAAGGCGCTGGGCCGCCGTGTCGACTTGAAGTCGGGCGGCTACCTGGTGGTGGACCAGACCGAGGCGCTGACCACGGTCGACGTGAACACCGGCGGCTTCGTCGGCGCTCGCAATTTCGACGACACGATCTTCAAAACCAACCTGGAGGCCGCGCAGGCCATTGCGCGGCAGCTGCGGCTGCGCAACCTGGGCGGGATCATCATCGTCGACTTCATCGACATGGCACGCGACGAGCACCGCGAGCAGGTGCTGGCGGAGTTTCGCAAGCAGCTCGCGCGCGATCGCGTCAAGACCACGGCGGGGGGCTTCTCGCAGTTGGGACTGGTCGAGATGACCCGCAAGCGTACGCGCGAATCGCTGGCGCACATGCTCTGCGAGCCTTGCGTGGCGTGCGGGGGGCAGGGCATCGTGAAAACCGCGCGCAGCGTGGCCTACGACGTGCTGCGCGAGATCCTCCGCGAGGCGCGCCAGTTCACGCCGCGCGAGTTCCGCATCGTGTCGTCGCCTCAGGTGATCGAGCTGTTTCTCGACGAAGAGAGCCAGCACCTTGCCGGCCTGAGCGATTTCATCGGCAAGCCGATCTCGCTGCAGGCCGAGCCCGCCATGGGGCAGGGCCAGTACGACATCGTGCTTCTCTAGCTCGCCCCCAGGCTTCGCGCACGTCGTGTCGCTGCGCCTACCCCCTGCCGGGGGCGGGCCGCCCGCCCTCACGCAGTTGGACCGTTGGGTGGCTACAGCGTGGGGTCTTGGCCGGGCTGCGCGCCTCGTACGGCGAGGTTCTGCAGGCGCGCGTACAGCCCATCGAACGCCATCAATTGGGCGTGGCTGCCTTGTTCGGCAATACGGCCATGGTCCATCACGACGATGCGATCCGCGTGCTGAATCGTCGAGAGGCGATGCGCGACGATCAAGGTCGTGCGGCCTTGCATCAGTCGCTGAAGGGCCTCCTGCACCGATCGTTCGGATTCGGTGTCCAGCGCCGAGGTCGCTTCGTCGAGCAGCAGGATCGGGGCGTTCTTGTACAGGGCTCGCGCGATCGCGAGGCGCTGCCGCTGGCCGCCCGAGAGCTGGGTCGCGTTGTGGCCGAGCACGGTGTCGATGCCCTGCGGCAGGCTGTCGACATGGACCGTGAGGTTGGCGGCCGCGACGCATTCGTTGACGCGCTCGCGGTCGATTTCCGCACCGAGCGCCACGTTGGCGGCCAGGGTGTCGTTGAGCATCACGACGTCCTGGCTCACCATCGCGAACTGCGCGCGCAGGCTCTTGAGTTGCCATTGGCCGATGTCGTGGCCATCCAGCAGCACTTCGCCCCCGCTCGGCAGCACGAAGCGCGGGAGCAAGTTGACCAGGGTGGTCTTGCCCGACCCGGACGGCCCGACGAAGGCCACGGTTTCGCCGGGCTCGATCGTGAGGTTGACGTCGTCGAGCGCGCGTGCCTCATCCTCGCCGCGGTAATTGACGCGCACCTTGCGTAGCTCGATGTGGCCTTCGGCGCGCTGCGCCTCGTAGCGGCCCTGGGGCTCGGCGCCGACGTTGTCGACGAGTTCGAGCCCGCGCTCCAGCGCCGCAAGTCCCCGCGTGATCGGGTTGGCCATGTCCGCGAGCCGGCGGATCGGCGCGATCAACATCAGCATCGCCGCGATGTAGGCGACGAAGCCGCCGACGGTCAGGCCCTGTTCGTTGCTCTGCCAGAGCGCAATCACCACCACCACCGACAACGCGACAGCGGCCAGCAACTGCGTGAGTGGCGTCATCGCGGCCGATGCGATGGTCGATTTGACCGCGAGCCGGTTGAGGCTGTGGCTCAGTCGCTCGAAGCGATCGGTCTGGCTTGCCTCGGCGTTGTGCAGGCGCACCACGCGGTGCGCCAGCACGTTCTCTTCGACCACGTAGGCGAGTTCGTCGGTGGCGAGCTGGCCGAGCCGGGTCAGGTGGTAGAGCCGCTTGGACAGCACCTTCATGATCCAGCCGACGCCAGGCACCAGCACGCCAACGATCAGCGTGAGCTTCCAGTTCAGGTAGAGCAGATAGAACAGCAGCGCGAACAGCGTCAAGCCGTCGCGCGAAAGTCCCAGCAAGGCTTGAACCAGCAGCATGCCGCCGGTCTGCACTTCATACACGACCGTGTTCGACAGCGTGCTGGCCGACTGCCGCGAGAAGAGGGCCAGTTCGGCTGCGAGAAGTTTTTGGAACAGCATGCGACGAAGCCGCTGCATGCCCTCGTTGGCAATCCGCGCGAGTGCATATTGCGAAATGAACTGTGCGAGCCCCCGCACAGCGAAGAGCAGGATCATCGCCACCGGCACGATCCAGAGTGCGAGCTGCCCGCGCGTGAAGCCGCGATCGAGAAGCGGCTTGACGAGCGCAGGCATCAGCGGCTCGGTCAGGGCGGCAATGAGGGCGGTGAAGAATCCGAGAGCCCACCAGCGGCGGGAGCCACCAAACCAGGTCATCAGGCGCGCGAGTCGTCGCGTCAACGGGGGGCGCGCTACTTCGGCGGCGGGGGAGGGCTGCATGGCGGCGCATTCTACGGGCGCGTCATGTGTAGGACCGGGGCGATTCATACACGTTTTGTGACGCCGTGACCATCGCAATGTGTACCATGTCGGCTGTTTCCGTCCGAGACAGAAGAAACTTAATCCTCGGAACCTTCTCCGAACTGCATGAAAAAGCCGTTGCAAGACTTTCCCCCCGCCCCTTCTTCATCGTTCTTCGGTCGCCGCTCCCTGATTGCGGCCCTTGCCGCCTCCCCAGTGCTCCCCGCTTTCGCCCAGTTCAGGGTCGAGGTGTCGGGCGTTGGCTTGACGCAGTTGCCGATCGCGCTCGCCCCGTTCAAGGGCGAGGCGGGATCGCCCCAGAAGATTTCCGCGATCGTCCAGGCCGACCTCGAGCGCAGCGGGCAGTTCCGTGGCGTCGATGCTTCGGGTCAGTCGCTGGATGAAACGTCCCGTCCCGACCTGACCCTGTGGCGCCAGCGCACTGCCGACTCGCTCGTCGTGGGCAGCGTCAACCGGCTGGCCGACGGCCGCTTCGATGTGCGTTTCCGTCTGTGGGACGTCGTGCGCGGCCAGGATCTCGGCGGCGAGAGCTACACCGTGCCGCAGGCGGACCTGCGACTTGCCGCCCACCGGATCGCTGACTACGTCTACGAGAAGTTGACCGGCGAGAAAGGCATCTTTTCCACTCGCATCGCCTATATCACCAAGGGCGGAACCCGCCACACGCTCTGGGTGGCCGATGCCGACGGCGAAAACGCCCAGGCTGCGCTCGCAAGTCCGGAGCCGATCATTTCCCCACGATGGTCGCCGAGCGGCACGCAATTGGCCTACGTGTCCTTCGAGTCGCGCAAGCCGGTGGTGTACGTGCACAACGTGGCAAGCGGCCAGCGGCGCCTGGTGGCCAACTTCAAGGGCAACAACAGCGCACCGGCCTGGGCGCCCGATGGCGGAACGTTGGCTGTCACGCTCAGTCGCGATGGCGGCTCGCAGATCTTCACGATCCCTTCGAGCGGCGGCGAGCCGCGACGCCTCACTCAGAGCAGCAGCATCGACACCGAGCCGACGTACTCTGCGGACGGCAGTTCCATCTACTTCGTGAGCGACCGCGGCGGTGCGCCGCAGATCTACAAGATGGGCGCCAATGGCGGCAACCCGACACGGGTGACTTTCAGCGGTACCTACAACATTTCTCCGGCAATCAGCGGCGATGGTCGGTGGTTGGCCTACATCTCGCGAGTGGGGGGCGGATTCAAACTCCACGTGATGGAACTGGCGACGGGCAACGTGCAGGCAATCACCGACACGACTGCCGATGAGCGCCCAAGTTTCGCCCCGAACAGCAAGCTGATCGTCTACGCAACCCGGCTGCAGGGCCGCGAAGCGCTGATGACCACGACGCTCGACGGAAAAATAAAGGCCCGCCTGGCGGGACAGGCCGGAGACATACGCGAACCGGACTGGGGTCCGTTTCAAAAGCAATGATTAACTTGAGGAGTTCGAAAATGTTGAAACGTACGATTTATTCGTTGGCCATCGTGGCGCTGATCGCCGGTTGCTCGTCGGGCACGAAGCTCAACGACACGCCGGTGGTCGACCGCAACGCGGGCCAAGGTTCGGGTGGCGCTGCCAGTGGCGTGGCACCGGTCAGCATCGACCCGAATGCGCAGACCGCGCAGGGACCGGTCGGCGTGGCACGAATCATCTACTTCGACTTCGACAGCTACACGGTCAAGCCTGAGTTCCAACAACTCATCGACGGCCATGCGCGCTTCCTCAAGGCCAACCCGAATCGTCGCATCTCCATCGAAGGGCACACCGACGAACGCGGCGGCCGCGAATACAACCTGGCGCTGGGCCAGAAGCGTTCTGAAGCCGTGCGTCGTTCGCTGGTGCTGCTGGGCGTTTCCGATGGCCAGATCGAAGCCGTGAGCTTCGGCAAGGAAAAGCCGGCCGCCCAAGGCTCGGGCGAGGACGCCTGGGCGCAAAACCGCCGCGCTGAAATCACCTACCGTTGATCATGCGCGGTGCTTTCTTGCGGGGGGCAGCCCTCGCAGCCGCCTTGCTGTGCGCCTCTCTTGGCGCGCAGGCTGCGCTGTTCGAGGACGACGAGGCGAGACGCGCCATCCTCGACCTGCGTCAACGCGTTGAAGCCATGCGCCTGCAGAGCGAGCAACGCCAGAACGACGAGAACGCGCAACTGCGCCGCAGCCTGCTCGATCTGCAGAACCAGATCGAGCAGATGCGTGGCGATCTGGCGCGCATGACCGGGCAGAACGAACAGCTCACGCGCACGCTGACCGAAATGCAGCAGCGCCAGACGGAAGTCGACGACCGGCTCAAGAAGAACGAGCCCTCGAAGGTGGCCGTCGATGGTCGAGAATTTAATGCTGATCCGCGCGAGAAGGCCGACTTCGATGCGGCTCTGGGCATCTTCAGGGCCGGTCAATTCGCGCAGGCACAGACGGCGTTCGCCGAGTTCGTCAAGCGCTACCCGCAGAGCGGCTACAACGCGTCCGCGCTGTTCTGGCTCGGCAACGCGCAGTACGCGACGCGCAACTACAACGAGGCCATCGCCAACTTCAGGTCCATGCTGTCGCTGGCGCCTGATCATGCGAAGGCGCCCGAAGCTGTGTTGTCCATCGCCAACTGCCAGATCGAGCTGAAGGACACGCGTGCGGCGCGCCGTACGCTGGAAGACCTGACCAAGGCCTATCCGCAGTCCGAAGCTGCGCAGGCAGGGCGCGAGCGCCTCTCGCGACTCCGCTGACATCGGCCGCATCTTGTCGAGCACTGTTTCTCCCGTCGCCCCGACGGACGACGCCGATCTGGCCCGTCGCTTCGGCGGGCTCGAGCGTCTCTACGGTGTTGCGGGAGCGGCGGCCATTCGAGATGCGCACGTGCTCGTCGTCGGAATCGGCGGCGTTGGCTCGTGGGCCGTCGAGGCGTTGGCGCGCAGCGGAGTGGGACGGTTGACATTGGTCGACCTCGACCACATTGCCGAGTCCAACATCAACCGGCAGATTCATGCGCTGGACGCCACCGTCGGCCAAGCCAAGGTCGAGGCGATGCGCGACCGCATTGCGCAGATCAACTCGGCCTGCAAGGTGCTCGCGCTCGACGAGTTCGTGGAGCCGGACAATTGGCTGCAACTGCTCGCCGCGGCGCAAGCAACGAACGGCCCTGTTGCCGGAGTCATCGACGCGTGCGATCAGGTCAAGGCCAAGGTGGCGATGGCTGCGTGGGCACGCGATGCCGGCGCCGGCTTCATCACGGTCGGCGCAGCGGGCGGCAAGCGCCAAGCACACAAGGTCGACATCGATGAACTTGCGTTGGTCACGCACGATCCTTTGCTCGCGCAGCTTCGCCAGCGGCTGCGCAAGGAGCACGGAGCTCCGCGCGAGGGCCGCAAGATCGGTGTGAACTGCGTGTTCAGCCGCGAAAGCGTGGCGCCGCCAGATGCTTCATGCGCAGTGGAGGGTGACGGCTCGCTCAACTGCCACGGCTACGGGTCGGTGGTCAGCGTGACAGCCACCTTCGGACAATGTGCCGCGGGGTGGATTCTCGACAGGATTGCCCAAAAAGCCACGCTATAATCTCGGGCTTTGCCGGATCTGATGCCGGCGAAGATCAGTCTACGAAATTTGGTATTGGGACGTTAGCTCAGTTGGTAGAGCAGCGGACTTTTAATCCGTTGGTCACTGGTTCGAATCCAGTACGTCCTACCACTTCACCGTTGAATCGCAAAAGCCCGCTGTCGAAAGACAGCGGGCTTTTTTCTTGCTCCGATGCGCATGACGGCTCGCCGTTGTCCATGGCTCACGGAGTTCAAAAGCCGTCTATTGTGAAATGTGAAAAAGGAAATTCTCTTTCCCCTTGTCATTTCGTGCGATTCGCAGCAATTCACCGCTGACGTAGCTTGCCAGAACTAAATTAGAGAACTCTAACGAGGCGGGCGACGTGAGCGCCGCCAGCGGCGAGCCTCGCCAACTCTACGTGGTTCGCTTGCGTGTAAACATGGCGGAGATCTCCGGTTCGGCATCAGTGCACGAGGGGCAGGCCGTGTATGCCTACTACAAGGTCAACGCCACGTCCGGCCGAAATGGTTGACTGCGCCTTTGGAGCCGCAGGATCGCCAATGGAATTGGCCCTTGCCAGGTTTCGCGCTACCAAGACCTGGGTGGGCAAGTGCTGGACATGGCAAGCTTGATGGGCTTATCGATGTGGCGATAAGAATTTTCAACCGTGAGTCGGGGCGTATCGGTTATTGAAGCGGGACGGTGCCTCTAGTGCGCCTGAGCAACTTCGTCCTATTCTCGATTTCATGCGTTCAACAACAAAAAGAACGGCCGAAGAGAGGCCGTGCGGCTCGACGCGACGGGTCGCAGCCAAATCTGCACAAACCACTGACCGCAGATGATGGCCCGACTTGCCCGGCAGCGATTCGCTCGTGTCGGCTTCTGGATCTGCGGTGTGGCTGTGCTGGCGCTTGCGATGACTCCGGTCTCGCCATTGCAGTTGCTAATCCCCCAGGGGGACAAGATCAACCACATGCTGGCGTTTGCGGCGCTCGCGCTGGTGGGCCTCAGTGCCTACCCCGGCCGTGGCGTCGCAGTCCTTGGCGGTCTCCTGGCCTATGGTGCATTGATCGAAGTACTGCAAGCGTTCACATCCTTGCGCATGGCCGAATGGGGCGATCTCGGCGCCGACGCCGCCGGGGTGGCAATCGGTCGCCTTGTCGCCTGGGCTTTCGGCTGGAGCTTGCTCGAACGATTTGCTCCGCCGATGCTGGGGCTTCCGCGCTTTGCCAAGCGCCTGCTGGCGTTGGCGGTCGACGTCTGCTTCTGTGTGCTCACCGTCGGGATCGCGCTGTCGCTCAGCGTCGGCGCATGGGTGGTGCCGTCCGGCGCCGCGTGGTGGGCATTGGTTGGTTCGGTTCTTATCGCCTTGCCGCTATTCGCGGTGTTCGGCCTCTATCGGACCGTCTATCGCTATGGCAACGGAAGCGCACTCGTCGCGGTGTGGCATGCCTCGGTCCTCTACGCCTTGTCGTTTGGCATGGTGTTCACGCTGATCGGGATCGAAGGCGTTCCGCGCACGCTCGGCGTGATCCAGCCGCTCTTGCTCATGGTGGCAGTTGGCACTTCGCGCGCGTTCGTCGGCCATTGGCTGGGGGGCGGCTACCGCAAGTGGATGCCCATTGACGGCCTTCCGAACGTCCTGATCTACGGAGCAGGTTCGGCCGGACAGCAGTTGTCCCAGGCGGTTTCGAGCAATGGGGACATGCGCGTCGTCGGCTTCCTGGACGACGATTCCCGCTTGCATGGCGGCGTGGTTGGCGGACTGCCGGTCTTCAGTTCCGACGACCTGGTGGATCGAGTCCGCTCGCTCGAGGTCGGTACCATCCTCCTGGCATTGCCCTCGGTCTCGCGCAAGCGGCGCAACGAGATCCTCGATGTGTTGCTGCGGTTGCGCGTGGCGGTGCGCACGCTGCCCAGTCTGGCCGATCTGGCCCAGGGCCGTGTCCAGACCGGCGATTTGCGCGAACTCGACATCGAAGACTTGCTGGGCCGTGACGCGGTGCCTCCGAACGACATCCTGCTGAGCAAGAACGTGCTCGGCAAGGTGGTGCTGGTCACCGGCGCGGGCGGCTCGATCGGCAGCGAGTTGTGCCGGCAGATTGTGCGCACGCGACCCGCGACGCTGTTGCTGGTGGAAAGCAACGAGTTCGCGCTGTATTCGATTCACTCCGAACTGCTGGGTCAGTTGGCGAACCATGCCGGCCCCGAGGTTCGCGTGGTGCCGCTGCTCGCTTCCGTCCGCGACGAAAGGCGAATGCGCGAAATCATGCGGGCCTGGCGCCCGGCGACGCTCGACCATGCGGCTGCCTACAAGCACGTGCCGCTGGTCGAGCACAACGCGACCGAAGGGGTGAAGAACAACGCGATCGGCACCTGGGTCACCGCGCGCGTGGCAGCAGAGCAAGGCGTGAGCGACTTCGTGTTGGTCAGCACGGACAAGGCGGTGCGTCCTACCAACATCATGGGCGCGAGCAAGCGATTGGCCGAGATGGTATTGCAGGCGCTAGCCCGGGAAGTCGAGGACAAGCCCGATGCGACTCGATTCAGCATGGTGCGTTTCGGCAACGTGCTGGGCTCCTCCGGCTCGGTGGTACCGCTGTTCCGCCAGCAGATCAAGCGAGGCGGGCCGATCACGCTGACGCACCTGGAGATCACGCGCTACTTCATGACCATTCCCGAGGCGGCGCAACTGGTGCTTCAGGCCGGGGCCATGGGCAGCGGGGGTGACGTGTTCGTGCTGGACATGGGCGCGCCGGTGAAGATCCGCGACCTGGCGCGTCGCATGGTCGAGCTTTCAGGCATGACCGTGCGCGATGCCGACAATCCCGAGGGCGATATTGCGATCGAGGTTACGGGCCTGCGTCCGGCAGAGAAACTCTACGAAGAACTGCTGATCGGCGACAACCCTTTGCCGACGAATCATCCCCGCATCATGAAGGCGCACGAGGATTTTCTGCATTGGCCTGAACTGAGTGTGATACTGAAGGCGCTGACGACTGCAGTCGAAGCGAACGACCTGGAATCCGTCAGTGACTTGTTGCAACAGGCGGTGCGCGGCTACAACCCGAGCAGCGAGTTGGTCGACTGGGTCCACATGGAGCGCGTGGCAGAGCGCATGCCTGAGGCCCTGGCTGCTGCCTGACATTCGAGCGAGTTGATGCAACGAGAGGCGCCAAAGCGGCGCCTCTTTTCTTTGCGTGGGATGATCCAGCGAAAGCCCTTACGGAGATTGAAGGATGGTCATATTCGCTGATCAATGCCAGAGGCTCGAGATCGTCGTCGACTCCAACAGGGATGGTCGAATCTCCGTCAGCGACTTGTTGGAGTGGCTGCAGTTTCTCTACTACCTGCCTGCGCGGTTCGCGACGCTGGCCGTCGATAGAAGCTCCACCCTTTCGAAGTTCCTGGACCTGAGCTGCGACACCGGCACGCACTGGGGCGGCGCGGTGTTTTCCGGCGCGGTCTGGTTGTTGATCTTCGGCTTGATCTCGATGGCTTGGGGGGACGGCTCGGCCAGGAAGCGCGGCGGCGCCGGGAGGTCGTGAGGCACGCCCTCCGGTCCGGCTCCGCCACGCGCCGTCGCTACTTGCAGGCGAAGCTCGCCGCGTCTTCGGGATTGCCGCCGGAGTAGGTCGCAACCTTGGGGTAGGGGCACAGGGGACGCGTCCGGCTGGCAGACCAGCTCGCGGGTATTTCGGTGTTGACCACATTGGCGCCTGCGCCGCGGGCTGTTGCCTTCACAGAATCTGGCGCCTTGCCTTGCTCGACCCATGCGATGAGTGGCGAAAGCATGTCGAACTGATCCGTTGCCGGTCCGCCGGCGCAATGGTTCATGCCAGGCACGGGGAAGTAACGAGCGAAGGCGGACGCATCGCCGCCGCTGTTGGCGCGCAGGCCGTCATACCAGTTGGTGGTGTCGTCGGAGGAAAACACCGGGTCGCTGGTGCCGTGGTAGACCAGCAGCTTGCTGCCGCGGTCGCGCAGCGTCTTGAGCTGCGTCGGATTCGGAGGGGTCATGAACGACATGGACGACTCGGCGTAGACACCGCTGGTTGCGAAGATGGTCGGCGCGTCGGTGTCCATGTTGAAGGCCAGCGCGAAGTCGATGCCGGAAGGCCTGCTCGGGCCCATGGGGGGCGTGCTGAACACGAAACCCACCGCGCCCGTGTCCAGTACCTGGGAGTTGGCGAACTTCCATTGGCGCCAGTTGGTGCCGTTGATGCCCGCATCGAATGGGAAGGTGCTGTAGATCGCGGTGCCGGCGCTGTTCCGGGCGCCGGCGAAGACGTTCGACAGCGCGGTCTTTTGGGGGGTGGTCAGGCAGGTCCCGTCTCGCGCACCCGAGCAGGAGGGGACATCCGTGGCCAGGTTGAATGTCGTGCGGCATTTCGGAACATCCGAGACGATGCCGTCGGCCAGGCCGTCGAGTGCGTCGCAGCGCGCCACCACGGCTTTGGCGACCGTGTTCAGCTCGGCCTGTGCGAACGCCGTTTGCAGATCGGGTTTGCCTTGCGCAGTCAGGCCTGTCGTGACGGTGGCGTATTGCTGCACTCCGTAGAGTTGCGCGACGGCGGCCTTCGGGAGGTTGAAGCCCGGGTCGCCGGCGAGGAACCCGTCGTACTGATCCGCGTAGCGCGAGGCCGCCACCATGGCATGCCGGCCGCCGTTGGAGCAACCGCCAAGGTACGAGCGATCGGGGCCGCGGCCATACGCCTTGGTGATCAGGTTCTTGGCCATTGGCGTGAGTTGCGCCACGGCGTTGTAGCCGTAGTCCACCCGAGCTTGGGGATCGATGCCGAAGCTGGGCGTCGGTGCAGCGTGACCGGCATCGGAGCTGATCACCGCGAAACCCATGTGCAGCGCGGTGGAGAGCGGCCCGCCACCGCCGACGCCGCCCGTGGCCGTCACGACGCTGCCGTCGAGTCCGCCGTTGGCCTGGTAGAAGAACCGGCCGTTCCAGTCGACCGGCAAGCGCATCTCGAAGCCGATCGCGTAGGTTTGACCGTCGACGGAACTGGTGCGCTCATTCATCTTCCCTTTGACGAGGCAATGTGCAGGCACCTGTGTGCTGGCGCCGGTGACTGTCAGCGCTCCGGCTGCCACGGACGTCACGGAGGTGTAGACGGTGCCGGCCTGGGCGGCCCGGGCTGCAAGTTCGTCGCAATACAGCAGCTTGCCAGGCTGTGCCTGGGTCGTTGCCTGGGGTAGCAAGAAGCCGCTGCCTCCACCCCCGCCGCCGCACGCCGCGAGCACGGCCGCTGTACTGATCATCAGCATCGTCGGCCGAAGGGCCGGCAACTTGATTTGCACCATGGTTGTCTCCTGCTGAACTGGCCCTTGGCAGGGTCAATACGGTTATTGAAGATAACCAATATAGGTTCTTGTGGAAACGAGGATGGTTAGTGCAAACCCGAGCCAGGAAGCGGAATTCCTGGGCGAGAGGGCCAAAAAAAAAGGCCGCTGATGCGGCCTTTTCTGCTTCCTATGCGCTTCGGGCGCGGCCCAAATGTTCGGCGTCGTCGAGTACAGGATGGGGGGATTCTGCAATGGCGGAGACAATACCCACGGCACTTGCGCGGACCAATTCCTGGCGCAATGCCGCTTCCAGCAATCGGCGCGCGGTGTCCGGTCGATCGTGGTCGTACTCTTCATCCAACTCGCAGTGCAGGTAATAGTCGACGCGGGCCATCAGCCGATCTACCGACGCTGCCAAGTCTGTCTCGTTCATCTTCCGCTCCTCCGGATTCTGTCGTGCGGAGTGGACCTTAGTTCGATCCGTACCTTCAACTGTAGGGACTCACCCCAGCTTCGCTGATTTGCGTGAGTATGTCCATTATCCACCTTCCGGCCGATAGACATTCTTCGCGTGTCGTGGTAGTCCAACAGCGCATCATGGATATGTTCGGGATTCAAGGCTTCCGGCCGTCAGCGCAGCCTGAGACGATTCCACACCCCGCCAATCCGAGATGGCCGCTGCGCCGCCAACTCCACCCGACGCTCACCGCCCGACGCCGGCGGCAGCAGGTGCCGCAGGGTCCGCGCCACTTGCACGCAGTCCTTGATATGCAGTTCGCCCAGCGCGCGCATCGCAGCGTAGCTCAGTGTGGCGGAGACCGCCTGGCCGACGATCGGCACGTATTTGGTGGCTTGCTTGGCCGTCAGCTTGACCCCGGCGTGGCGGGCCAGCCCGATCAGCAGTTCGCGCGTCACCAGACGACCGACCAGCAAAGCGCCCACCGTCGCCGCCGCCTTGCGGATGCGCTCTCGCTCGGAGGGTGCCAGGCGGTCGACTTGCGTCACAGAAAGCCCGAATTCCGTGCTGATCTGCGGAATCACCCGCGCCAGCAGCGCCGCATCGGCCGCCCAGTCGATTCCAGGGATCGGCACGGCGCCGACCGCAGCAGCCATCAGCGCCTTCCGGCCGAGTAGACGCCGGCTGCGCCGAATGGCCGCGATGAGTTCCGGATCGCCTTGGGCGAGTTCGATGGCGGAGGGCATGCCGCTGAATTATCAGGCGGCGAGCGACTCGAGTTTGTCGGACAAGGCCAGCCAGCGCTCTTCGAGCTGGGCAATTTCGTCATTCAGCGTCTTCAGGCGCTTGCCCGCTTCGGCGATGTCCGCGGCAGCCAGGGGTTGCGCCAGCCGCTCTTCGAGCGAGGCCTTCTCGGTCGTGGCGGCGGCGAGGCGTTGATCGATCTGCGCGAGTTCCCGCTTGATCGGCTTGGCCTGTTCGCTGCGCTGCTGGCGATCCTGGGCATCCTGCTTGCGCTGGTTCTTGCCCTGCGGCGCGGCCTCCGGTGCCGGTGCGCTGGCGACCGGGGGCGGTGCCGCTTCCTCCGCAGCCGCGGTGGCCGCGTCGCGCGTGGCGATCTTGGCCTCCTCCCGCAGGCGCTTGGCCTCGTCGAGCAGGTAGCGCTGGTAGTCGTCCAGATCGCCGTCGAAATCGCCGACCACGCCGCGGCCGACCAGCCAGAACTCGTCGCACACGGAGCGCAACAGTGCGCGGTCGTGGCTCACCAGCATCAGAGTGCCTTCGAATTCGTTGAGCGCGACCGCGAGCGCCTCGCGCGTGGCCAGGTCCAGGTGATTGGTGGGCTCGTCGAGCAGCAGCAGGTTGGGGCGCTGCCAGACCATCATCGCCAGAACCAGGCGGGCTTTCTCGCCGCCGCTCATGGTGCCGACAGGCTGCTTCACCATGTCGCCGCTGAAGTTGAAGCTGCCCAGGTAGCCGCGCAGGTCCTGCTCGCCCGTACGCTCCTTGGCGGCGGAGCCCAGTTCGCGCGCCATGCGGACCATGTGTTCAAGCGGGGTGTCCTGCGGACGCAGCACGTCGAGTTCCTGCTGTGCAAAGTAGCCGATGTTGAGGCCCTTGCCTTCGGTGACCGTCCCGGCCAGCGCGCCCATTTCGCGGGCTATGGTCTTGACCAGCGTCGACTTGCCCTGGCCGTTGGCGCCCAGGATCCCGATGCGCTGGCCGGCCAGCACAGAGCGGTTGACCCCGCGCAGGATGGTCTTGGGCGGCTCGTCTTCCATGCGATAACCGAAACTGGCATCGCTGATCGACAGCATCGGGTTCGGGATATTCCCCGGCTCCTTGAACTCGAAGCTGAAGTCTGCCTCGGCCAGCAGGGGCGCGACCTTTTCCATGCGTTCCAGCGCCTTGACACGGCTCTGCGCCTGCTTGGCCTTGCTGGCCTTTGCCTTGAAGCGGTCGATGAACTTCTGCAGGTGGGCGATCTTGTCCTGCTGCTTGGCGAACGCCGCCTGCTGAAGCTCCATCTGCTGGGCGCGCAGTGTCTCGAAGGCGCTGTAGTTGCCGCCGTAGCGCGTGAGTTTGGCGTGATCGATGTGCAGGGTGACGTCGGTCACAGCATCGAGGAATTCGCGGTCATGGCTGATCACGATCATCGTGCCGGCGTACTTCTGCAGCCAGGATTCGAGCCAGACGAGGGCGTCCAGGTCCAGGTGGTTGGTCGGTTCGTCGAGCAGCAGCAGGTCGCTCGGGCACATCAGCGCACGCGCGAGCTGCAGCCGCATCCGCCAGCCGCCGGAGAAGCTGTTGACGGGCTGGTCGAGTTCGTGGGCCTTGAAGCCCAGGCCGAGGATCAGCGACTGCGCGCGCGGCACGGCATCGTGCTCGCCGGCATCGGCCAGGTCGGTGTAGGCATGGGCGAGGGCCATGCCCATTTCATGGTCGTCGGGGTCGGCTTCGTGGCCCGCCTCCGCGAGGGCGAGGGCCTCGCGCAGTTCGACCAGCCGTGTGTCGCCGCCCACCACGAATTCGGTCGCCGGTTCGTCGGTTTCCGGCATGTTCTGCGCGACCTGCGCCATGCGCCATTGCTTCGGCAGCGAGAAGTCGCCGCCGTCTTCATGCAGCGTGCCGTTGAAAAGCGCGAACAGCGTGGACTTGCCCGCGCCGTTGCGTCCCACCAGGCCGACCTTCTCGCCGGGATTGATGGTGACGCTGGCGCCGTCGAGCAGCACTTTGGCGCTGCGGCGCAGGATGACGTTCTTGAGAGTGATCATTTCATTGCCCGCGCGCTGGCGGGCATTTCTTCAGAGGGAATCGCGGGTGACCAGCAGTACCTGGTCTTCGCCTGCGCTGGTGGCGAGCCACACCACTTCGAGCTGCGGAAAGGCGGCCTCGAAGTGGGCGCGCTCGTTGCCGATTTCAAGCACCAGCACGGCGGAATCGCTCATGCAGGCGGGCGCTTCGGCGAGAAGCCGGCGGATGAAATCCATGCCGTCGCTGCCGCCGGCCAAGGCCAGTTCGGGCTCCGCGCGGTACTCGGCGGGAAGCGTGGTCATGCTCTGCGCATTGACGTACGGCGGATTGCAAAGGATGAGGTCGTAGGGGCCGCGCACGCTGGCGAGGCCATCGGATTCGAGCAGCGTAACGCGGTCGTCGAGCTCATGCCGCGTCACGTTGATGGCCGCGATTTCGAGCGCCGCGGTCGACAGGTCCGCCGCATCGACTGCGATGTCCGGGTAGGTCATCGCCGCCAGCACCGCGAGGCTGCCGTTGCCGGTGCACAGGTCCAGCACGCGGCGCGTGTGTTCGCCCAGCCAGGGATCGATGCTGCCGTCGGCCAGCAGTTCCGCAATGAAGCTGCGCGGGACGATGGCGCGCTCGTCGACGTAAAAGGGCACGCCTTGCAGCCAGGCTTCCTTGGTCAGGTAGGCGGCGGGTTTGCGCGTCTCGATGCGCTGGGCGAAGAGCTGGCTGATGCGCGCAGCGTCCGCCGGCGACACCGGGCGGTCGGCGACTTCGTCCAGTTCATCGCGTGGCAGGCCGAGGCGCCAGAGCACGAGCCACACGGCCTCGTCGAAGGCGTTGTCCGTACCGTGGCCGAACGCAACACCCGCGTCGGCCAGCTGCTTGGCGCCGGCCTCGATCAGTTCAATGACGGTGCTCATACGAAGAGCAGCGCTTCGAGCCTGTCCAGCGTGCGGCGATAGATGTTCTTGAGCGGCTCGATCTCGGCGACCGCGATGTGCTCGTCGATCTTGTGGATGCTGGCGTTCACGGGACCCAGTTCGACCACCTGCTTGCAGATCTTCGCGATGAACCGGGCGTCGCTCGTGCCGCCGCTGGTCGACAACTCGGTCTCGATGCCGGTTTCGTCGCGGATGGACTGCTGCACCGCTTCGACCAGTTCGCCCGGCTTCGTGAGGAAGGGCAATCCGCCGACGGTCCACGCCAGCGTGTAGTCGACACCATGGCTGTCGAGCACGGCGTGCACGCGTTGCTGCAGCGACTCCGGTGTCGATTCGGTCGAAAAACGGAAGTTGAAGTCGACCACCGCGGTACCCGGGATGACGTTGCTCGCGCCGGTCCCCGCGTGGATGTTGCTGACTTGCCAGCTTGTCGGCTGGAAGTGGTCGTTGCCCGCATCCCAGCCGCCTGCCGCGTTGATCGCGACCAGCTCGGCCAGCGCTGGCGCGAGCGAATGCACGGGATTCTTCGCCAGGTGCGGATAGGCGATGTGGCCCTGCGCGCCCTTGACGGTCAGCTTGCCGCTCATGGTGCCGCGCCGGCCATTCTTGATCATGTCGCCGCAGCGCTCGACGGCCGTCGGTTCGCCGACGATGCAGTAGTCGATACGTTCGCCGCGCGCAGCCAGCGTGTTGCAGACCACGACCGTGCCGTCCACGCCGGGGCCTTCCTCGTCGCTGGTAAGCAGCAGGGCGAGGGTGAGGCGTGGATCCGGCTTCGCGGCCAGGAATTCTTCGATCGCGACGACGAAGGCCGCGAGCGAGGTCTTCATGTCGCAGGCACCGCGGCCGTAGAGCTTGCCGTCGCGGTGGGTGGGCGTGAAGGGGTGGCTGGTCCAGTGTTCGACCGGCCCGGTGGGCACGACGTCGGTGTGACCCGCAAAAGCCATCGTCCGGCTTGCGCCGATCGGGGCGGCGCCGGGCCGGACTGCCCACAGATTGGTCACCCGGAAGTCGGCCGGGCCGCTTTCGATGCTCTCGAGCCGGAATCCGAGCCGCGCCAGCCGTTCGCCGAGGATCTCCTGGCACCCCGCATCGTCGGGGGTGACCGAGGGGCGGGAGATCAGTTGTTCGGCAAGCTGGAGCGTTCGGGACATCGAGATGACAAATGGATCACAGACGCACGTCGAGCGTGATGTCCGTGAAGGTGGGTTCCTCGACCTGGTCGAGGAGGGAGCGTTCTTCGCTGCGGGTTTGCGGCGCCTTGCGGTTCTGCAGGCGCCACATCAGGTTGGTCGGCGAGTCGGCCTGGGCCAAGCCTTCCTCGCGGGTGACCAGATTTTCGGTGATCAGGCGGGCGATGTCTTCCTCGAAGGTCTGTGACCCTTCGGCCATGGACTGTTCCATGGCTTCCTTGACGGCCGAAAAGTCGCCCTTGCCGATGTGCTCGGCGACCAGCGCCGTGTTCAGCAGCACTTCGAGCGCCGGGACGCGGGCGCCGTTGGGCGTGCGCAGCAAGCGCTGCGCGACGATGGCGCGCAGGGCACCGCCGAGGTCGCCCAACAGGGTGGGGCGCACTTCCACCGGGTAGAAACTCAGGATGCGGTTCAGCGCCCGGTAGCTGTTGTTGGCGTGCAGCGTGGCCACGCAGAGGTGGCCCGATTGCGCGTAGGCGATCGCGGCGGTCATGGTTTCGCGATCACGGATTTCGCCGATCTGGATCACGTCGGGCGCCTGGCGCAGCGCGTTCTTCAACGCGATCTGGAGCGATTGCGTGTCGCTGCCCACATCGCGCTGATTCACCATCGACTTCTTGTTGGTGAAGGTGAACTCGATCGGTTCCTCGACCGTCAGGATGTGGCCGGTCGCGTTCTCGTTGCGGTAGTCGAGCATCGAGGCCAGCGTCGTGCTCTTGCCGGCACCGGTGGACCCGACCATCAGGATGAGCCCGCGCTTTTCCATCACGAGCGTCTTGAGGATCTCGGGCAGGTTCAAGTCCTCGAAGGACGGGATGACCGAGGCGATGTGCCGCACCACGACGGCATAGCTGCCGCGCTGCCGCATGGCGCTGATGCGGAAGTTGCCTGCGCCGTCGAGGCCGATCGCCATGTTGAGTTCGCCCGTGCGTTCCAACTCGGCGATTCGGCTCTCATGCACCACCTCCGAAAGCAGGCTCAGGGGCGCCTCCGGCGGCAGCACCTGGCCATTGATCGGCATGCAGTTGCCGTTGATGCGAATCAGCGCCGGGGAGTTCGCCGATAGATAGATGTCGGAAGCCTTGCGTTCGGCCATCAGGCGAAGAATTCGCTCCATCGTGTTCATCGGCATTTCTCCTCAGCGTTGTGGTTGTGAAACACGGCCACCGTGCCGCCCCCTCAGGCGGCCGGCTTCCTCTTGGGCTCTCAGTCGCGCAGCAGATCGTTGAGCGAGGTCTTGGCGCGGGTTTGCGCGTCGACACGCTTCACGATGATGGCAGCGTACAGGCTGTACTTGCCGTTGTCCTTGGGCAGCGTGCCGCTGATGACGACCGAGCCCGACGGCACGCGGCCGTAGCTGACTTCGCCGGTCGTGCGGTCGTAGATCGGCGTGCTCTGGCCGATGTAGACGCCCATCGACAACACGGAGTTTTCCTCGATCACCACGCCTTCGACCACTTCGGAGCGGGCGCCGATGAAGCAGTTGTCCTCGATGATGGTCGGGCCGGCCTGCAGCGGCTCCAGGACGCCGCCGATGCCGACGCCGCCCGAGAGGTGCACGTTGGCGCCGATCTGGGCGCAGGAACCGACCGTAGCCCAGGTGTCGACCATGGTGCCTTCGCCGACATAGGCGCCGATGTTCACGTAGGAGGGCATCAGGATCGCGCCCTTGGCGATGTAGCTGCCGCGGCGCGCCACGGCCGGCGGCACGATGCGCACGCCGGCTTCCTTCAGCTCGCCGGCCGACAGGTGCGAGAACTTGGTCGGTACCTTGTCGTAGAAGCCCAGCGAGCCGGCCTGCATCTGCTCGTTGTCCTTGAGGCGAAACGACAGCAGCACGGCCTTCTTGATCCACTGATGCACGGTCCACTGGCCCACGCTCTCACGGGTGGCGACGCGCAGGTGGCCGTTGTTGAGTTCGGCGATGACGTGATCGACGGCATCGCGGACTTCCTTCGGAGCGCTGGTGGCGGAAATGTTGGCGCGGTCTTCCCACGCGGCGTCGATGGTCTGCTGGAGTTGTTGGGTCATGGAAAAACTCAGTTCTGGATGAAGTTCACGATGCGTTGCGCGGCCTCGGTGCATTCGGCCGTGTCGGCGACCAGCGCCATTCGGATGCGCCCGCGGCCCGGATTGGCGCCGGCTACGTCGCGGGCGAGGTAACTGCCGGGCAGCACCGTCACATTGTATTGAGCGTAGAGCGCACGGGCGAAGCCCTGGTCGTCGCCTTTCCACGAGGCCGGGACGCCGGCCCAGAGGTAGAAGCTGGCGTCCGGCAGGCGAACGTCGAGCACGGATTCGAGCAAGGGCGTGACGGCGGCGAACTTGGCGCGGTACTGGGCGCGGTTCTCGATCACGTGGGTCTCGTCGTTCCATGCCGCGATGCTGGCTGCGGCCACCGTGCCGCTCATGGCGCTGCCGTGATAGGTGCGATAGAGCAGGAAAGACTTGATGATGGCCGAATCGCCAGCCACGAAGCCGCTGCGCAGTCCGGGTACGTTGCTGCGCTTGGACAGCGAGGTGAGGGCGATGAGGTTGCGGAAATCGCTGCGGCCCAGTTTCGCCGCGGCCTCGAGTCCGCCGAGCGGCGGTTCGTCGCGGAAATAGATCTCGCTGTAGCACTCGTCGGCCGCAATCACGAAGCCGTGGCGATCCGACAGCGCGAAGAGCTTCTGCCACTCGTCCAGCGGCATGACGGCCCCGGTCGGGTTGCCCGGCGAGCAGACGAAGACGAGCTGGGTGCGTGCCCAGACCTCGGCGGGCACGCTGTCCCAGTCGACGGCAAAGTTGCGCGCCGCCACGCTGGGCACGTAGTAGGGCTCCGCGCCCGACAAGAAGGCCGCGCCTTCGTAGATTTGATAGAAGGGATTGGGCGACAGCACCACGGGCGCCGGCGATTTGCTGGAATCGATCACCGTCTGCGCCAGCGCAAACAGGGCCTCGCGCGACCCGTTGACCGGCAGCACCTGCGTGGCCGGGTCCAGCGCCAGGTCGTATCGACGCTGCAGCCAGCCCGTGAACGACTCGCGCAGCTTGAGTTCGCCAGCCGTCGCCGGATACACGGCGAGCGCGCCGAGGCTGTTGGACAGGGTTTCCTTGATGAACGCCGGCGTGGGGTGCTTGGGTTCGCCGATGCCCAGGCTGATGGGGGCGAATTCGGGGTTCGGCGTGACGCCCGCGAAGAGTTGGCGCAGCCGCTCGAACGGGTAAGGCTGCAGTTTGGCGAGCAGGGGATTCATGGGCCTGGATTATCAGGGCCTGGCCGCGAGCGCCAGCAGGCGGTCATAGGCGTCGGGATCGGCTTCCCGCAGCCTGGCGAGCGCCGAGGCCGCTGCATCGGCGATCTCGGCGCGGCTTTGCTTCTTGGCGGCCTCGATCTTGTCGTAGGCCTTCTGAAGCTTGTCGAGGGAATCGGCACCCTGAGCCGGGGTGACCGACTTGTATTGCTTGTCGGCCAGCAGCACTTCCGTGATCCAGCCAATTTGCCGCCCGTAGCTGGCAACGTCGAAGGCCTTCTTTTCCAGCTCGCCGTTGCCCGCCCAGGGGGGAATTCCCGCGAAGAACCAGCTCGTATCCGGCTCGATCTGCTGCGCCACGCTGCCGCTGAACGGAAAGTGCAAGGTCGGGGACCAGAACCAGAGCCATGGAAACATCGCGTTCTCCTCGGTGATGTGCGCCGCAATTCAGAGCTTCTTGACCAGCACCTGGCTCTTGCGGTCCCAGTTGTACTTGCGCTTTCGGGCCTCGGGCAGCCAGTCAGGGTTGACCTGCTGGAAACCCCGCTTCAGGAACCAGTGCATGGTGCGCGTCGTCAGCACGAAGATGCTTTCCAGGCCCTGGGCCTTGGCCCGTTGTTCGATCCGCTTGAGGATGCGTTCGCCGTCGCCCTGCGCCTGCGACTGGGGCGACACGGTCAGCGCCGCCATCTCCGCCGTCTTGGCTTCGGGGTAGGGGTAGAGCGCCGCACAGCCGAAAATCACGCCGTCGTGCTCGATCACCGTGTACTGGCCGACGTCGCGCTCGATCTCGGTGCGGCTGCGCTTCACCAGCGTGCCGTCTCGCTCGAAGGGCTCGATGAGCTGCAGGATGCCGCCGATGTCGTCCGCCGTCGCTTCGCGCAGCGATTCGAGCTTCTCGTCGATCACCATGGTGCCGATGCCGTCGTGCACGTACACCTCCAGCAACAGCGAGCCGTCCACGCTGAAAGGCAGGATGTGGTTGCGCTCCACGCCTGCCTCGCAGGCCTTCACGCAATGCTGCAGGTAGAAGGCAGTGTCCGTCGGCCGCTGCGGAGGCGAGAGCGACTCCAGAAGCTTCTTCGCCGTGTCGAGCGGCAATTCGGTGTCGATCGGGTTGTCCTCGCTGACCGGCAAGCTGGTGTCCAGCGGAATCCCGGGAATCTCGGACAGGAAGATCAGCTTGTCGGCCTGGATCGAGATCGCCACGCTGGTCGCAACCTCTTCCATCGTCAGGTTGAAGGCCTCGCCGGTGGGCGAGAAGCCGAAGGGGGACATCAGCACCATTGCGCCGAAATCCAGCGCGCGCCGGATGCCAGCCGCATCGACCTTGCGCACCAGTCCCGAATGCTGGAAGTCGACGCCGTCGACCACACCGACCGGCCGCGCAGTGATGAAGTTGCCCGAGATGACGCGGATCGTGGAGCCGGCCATCGGCGTGTTCGGCAGGCCCTGGCTGAAGGCGGCCTCGATCTCGTAGCGCAGCTGGCCGGCGGCCTCCTGCGCGCAGTCCAGCGCCACCTCGTCGGTGATGCGCATGCCGTGGGAGTACCTTGCCTCGTGGCCCTTGGCGCGCAACTGCTCGTTGACCTGGGGGCGGAAGCCGTGCACCAGCACCACCTTGACGCCCATGCTCTGGATCAGGGCCAGGTCCTGGGCGATGTTCTGCAGCTTGCCGGCCGCGATCGCCTCGCCGGCCATCGCGACCACGAAGGTCTTGCCGCGATGCATGTGGATGTAGGGTGCCACCGAGCGAAACCAGGGGACGAAGGTGAAGTTGAAGACGGTGGACATTGGCGGGGTAGGGGAGGCGGAAGGGCCGGGCGCAAGATAATCGGCGATTTTCCCCGAACTGCCCGCCTTGTCTTCGCCTCCACTTCGAATCGAGTTCCCCGAATCCCTGCCGGTGTCGGCCCGGCGCGACGAAATCATGGCCGCCATCGCGGCGAACCAGGTCGTGATCGTCTGTGGCGAGACCGGGTCGGGCAAGACCACGCAGTTGCCCAAGATCGCTCTGGCGCTGGGGCGAGGCAAGCTCAACGCCTCGCCGGGCAAGGGCCGGCTGATCGGCCATACCCAGCCGCGCCGCATTGCGGCGTCGTCGGTCGCCAAGCGCATCGCCGAGGAGCTGAAGACGCCGCTGGGCGATGTGGTTGGCTACAAGGTGCGTTTCCAGGATCGGCTGTCGCGCGACGCGTCGGTCAAGCTGATGACCGACGGCATCCTGTTGGCGGAGACGCAGACCGATCCGCTCCTCAAGGCGTACGACACGCTCATCATCGACGAAGCGCACGAGCGCTCGCTGAACATCGACTTCCTGCTGGGCTACCTGCGCGAGATCCTGCCGCGCCGGCCGGATCTGAAGGTGATCGTGACCTCGGCGACCATCGATGCGGATCGCTTTGCGCAGCATTTCGCCTCGGCGAAGGGGCCCGCGCCGACGATCATGGTGTCGGGGCGGACCTTCCCGGTGGAGCAGCGCTACAGGCCTTTCGAGGAATCGCGCGACTACGACCTCAATGACGCCATCGCCGACGGCGTGGACGAACTCTGGCGCGATCCGCACAACGCGGGCGACATCCTGGTCTTCCTACCCGGCGAGCGCGAGATCCGCGAGGCGGCCGACCATCTGCGCAAGCACCTGAGCCATCAGCCGCTGATGCGCAGCGCCGAGGTGCTGCCGCTGTTCGCCCGCCTCTCCCAGGCCGAGCAGGACCGAATCTTCGACGGCCACACCGGCCGCCGCATCGTGCTGGCCACCAACGTCGCCGAAACCTCGCTGACGGTACCGGGCATCCGCTATGTGATCGACGCCGGCACCGCGCGGGTCAAGCGCTACAGCTTCCGCAGCAAGGTCGAGCAGCTGCTGGTCGAGCCGATCAGCCAGGCGGCGGCCAACCAGCGCGCGGGCCGTTGCGGCCGGGTGGCCAACGGTATCTGCATCCGGCTCTACGACGAGAAGGACTTCGAAGGCCGGCCGCGCTTCACCGATCCGGAAATCCTGCGTTCGTCGCTCGCAGGCGTGATCCTGCGGATGAAGTCTCTGCACCTGGGTGACGTCGAGCGCTTTCCGTTTCTTGAAGCGCCGCAGCGGCGTGCGATCGCCGACGGGTACCAACTGCTCAACGAACTCGGTGCGGTGGACGACGCGAACGAGCTCACGCCGACGGGCGTCGAACTGTCCCGGCTGCCGCTCGATCCGCGCGTCGGCCGGATGATCCTGGAGGCCCGCACGCGCGGTGCCCTCGAAGAGGTGCTGGTGATCGCCAGTGCCTTGTCGGTCCAGGATGTTCGCGATCGCCCCATGGAGGCGCAGCAGCAGGCGGACCAGGCGCATTCGAAGTTCGATGACGAGAAGAGCGAGTTCAGCGGGTACTTGCGGCTTTGGAAATGGATCATCGAGGCACGCGGTGGGGGCACGACCCCTACTCACAAGCTCAGCAACCGCCAGTACGAACAGCTGCTGCGCCAGAACTTCATCAACGTCCGGCGCGTGCGCGAATGGCGCGACATCCACTCGCAATTGCTGACCGTCGTCACCGAGCACAAGTGGCGCATCAACACCGAGCCCGCCGGCTACGAGCCCCTGCACCTCTCCATGCTCTCGGGCCTGCTCGGCAACGTCGGCTGGAAGCTCGAGGACGACGAGGCCTACCTCGGTGCGCGCGGCATCAAGTTCTACCGGCATCCGGGCGCGCACCTGAAGAAGAAGCCGGGACGCTGGATCGTCTGTGCCGAACTGGTCGAAACCACGCGTCTGTTCGGGCGCGGCATCGCGAACATCGAGCCGCAGTGGCTCGAACAGGTCGCCGGGCATCTGCTCAAGAAGCAGTTGCTCGATCCGCATTGGGAGAAGAAGGGTGCCCAGGTCGCGGCGCTGGAACGGGCGACCCTCTACGGGCTCGTGGTGTACAGCGGGCGGCGCGTCGACTTCAGCAAGGTCGACCCGGTCGCAGCGCGCGAGATCTTCATTCGCGAAGCGCTCGTCGGCGGCCAATGGGAGAGCAAGCTGCCTTTCCTCGCGGCCAATCGCAAGCTGGTACGCGAGGTGGAGGGCCTGGAGCACAAGTCGCGGCGTCAGGACGTTCTGGTCGATGACGAACTGATCTACGCCTTCTACGACGCCCAGTTGCCGCCGGATGTCGCGAGCGGCATCACCTTCGAGAACTGGTACCGCCAGCAGTCGAAGGCGCAGCCGCGCCTGCTGTACCTGACACGCGACGAACTGATGCGGCACCAGGCGGCCGGCATTACGACGCAATCGTTCCCGCCGACCCTGCGCCTGGGCGGTGTCGATTGCGCTGCCACTTACCTGCACGAGCCGGGCGACGCGAAGGACGGGCTGACTGTGACCGTGCCGCTCTTCGTGCTGAACCAGGTCAGCGAGGAGCGCTGCGAATGGCTGGTGACCGGCATGTTGAAGGACAAGGTGCAGGCCCTGCTCAAGAGCCTGCCGCAGAAGCCGCGGGCCCGATTGGTGCCCCTGCCGGAATCGGCCGCGCGCCTGAGCGAGATGCTCGCGGCGCCGGAAGTCTTCGGCCACGGTTCGCTCACCGACGCCTTGCTCAAGCGCGTGCGCGACCAGACCAGCCTCGACGTGAAGCGCGCCGACTTCAAGCTCGACATGCTGCCGCCGCATCTCTTCATGAACCTGCGCGTGGTGGACGAACACGGCCGCCAACTCGGCATGGGGCGCAACCTGGGCGCCTTGAAGGCGGAACTGGGCGCGCAGGCGCGCGGTGCTTTCCAGGCTCTGGCGGGGCTCAACGTCAAGGCGTCCGCGAAGCCTGCGGCCGGCGGATCTCCAGGTGCAGCAGCGCTGTCATCGGAAAAGTCCGCGCCGGATTCGCCCGAGACCCCGTCATTGCCGGCGGGCCAGCGCTATACCGCCTGGACCTTTGGCGAACTCCCGGAGTTGATGGAAGTCCGGCGCGGCGCGCAGTCGCTGATCGGATTCCCGGCGCTGCTGGATGGCGGCGACGCGGTCACGATCGAGGTCTTCGACGAGCCGGCCGTTGCAGCCGCGAAGCACCGGAGCGGCCTGCGGCGACTCTTCGCGCTGCAACTGAAGGACGCCCTCAAGTACCTCGAGAAGAACATCCCCGACCTGCAGAAGATGGCCGTGGCGTACATGCCGCTCGGCACCGCCGAAGAGATTCGGGCGCAGATCATTGACGTTGCGTTGGAACGCGCCTTTCTGCAGGAGCCGCTACCGACCGACGAGGCGGGTTTCAAGCGCCGCGTGGAAGAGGGCCGCGGCCGGCTCACGCTGATCGCGAACGAGGTCGCCCGGCTGGCCGGTGTGATCCTCACCGAGTACACGCAGGCGGCGCGCAAGATCAAGGACACGAAGGTGCAGCCCACGGCCACGGCAGACGCCGCGCAGCAGTTGCAGCGGTTGATGGGCAAGCGCTTCATCGCCGACACGCCGTGGCCGCGGCTCCAGCATTTCGCGCGCTATCTCAAGGCGATCACGCTGAGGCTCGACAAGCTCCGCGGCGATCCGGCGCGGGATGCGCAGCGACTGGCCGAGCTTCGACCGCAGGAGCAGCGCTACTGGCGATTGCTGGCTGAACGCAAGGGCGCGACGGACGAGCGGATGAGCGAATTTCGCTGGTTGCTCGAAGAGTTGCGCGTGAGCTTCTTCGCGCAGGAACTGCGCACGCCGCAGCCGGTCAGCGTGAAGCGGCTCGATAAGCTCTGGGTACAGCTCGAAAGCTGAGAAGCCCGGCGGCAGACGAAAAAAAAGCCCGCTGAAGCGGGCTTTTCCAGTGAATGTGAAGCGCGTGGGCCTTATATGCGCCCCATGAGGAGCAACACGATCACGACCAGCAGCACCAGGCCCAGCCCGCCGCTTGGCCCATAGCCCCAGCCGCGGCTGTAGCCCCAGCTCGGCAGTGCACCCACCAGCAGCAGAATGAGGACGATCAGCAGAATCAACGAGAGAGACATGGACTTCTCCTAGGGCGGAATGTTTTGAGGAGTCCATGGTCAGGGCTGGGGGTCGAATCCATCGCCGGAAGGGGCGCCCTCCGGCGGTCAGGACTCTCCTACCATTCGTGTCAGAGCCGCGCCAGCCGCTCGATGGCCGATTGCAGCGTTTCGTCCTTCTTGGCGAAGCAGAAGCGCACTACGCGCTGGTCGAATCCGTCGCCGTAGAAGGCTGACAACGGGATGGCCGCGACGCCGATCTCGCTCGTCAGCCATTGGCAGAAATCCGACTCGCCCAGGTCGCTGATGTCGCTGATGTCGACGCACTGGAAGTAGGTGCCACCGCTCGGCAGGAGCTTGAGCCGTGTCTTTGCGAGGCCTGCCGCGAACAAGTCGCGCTTGCGCTGATAGAAGGCAGGCAGTTCGAGGTAGGGCGCCGGGTCGGCCATGTAGCTCGCGAGCGCATGCTGCATCGGCGTGTTGACGGTGAACACGTTGAACTGGTGCACCTTGCGGAACTCGGCGGTGAGCGCTGCGGGCGCAGCCACGTAGCCGACCTTCCAGCCGGTCACGTGGTAGGTCTTGCCGAAGCTGCTCACGATGAAGCTCCGCGCGGCCAGGCCGGGGAAGCGCGCGGCGCTTTCGTGGCGCGCGCCGGTGTAGACCATGTGCTCGTAGACCTCGTCGCTGATCACCAGCACGTCGGTGGGTGCCAGCAGTTCTTCGAGCTGGCGCATCTCGGCTTCGGTCCACACCGTGGCGCTCGGGTTGTGGGGCGTGTTGACGATGATCGCGCGCGTGCGCGGCGTGATCGCCGCCGCGATCTTGCCGAAGTCGGGACGGAAGGTGCCGGGCGTCAGCGGTACGCGCACCACAGTGCCGCCGGCCAGGTCGATGTTGGGCACGTAGCTGTCGTAGCAGGGCTCCAGCACGATGACTTCGTCACCCGGACGCACCACGGCGAGGATCGCGGTGATGATCGCCTGCGTGGCGCCGGCCGTGACGGTGATTTCGCTCTGCGCGTCATAGCTGTGCCCGTACAGCGTTGCGATCTTCGAGGCGATCGCCTCGCGCAACGGAAGGATGCCGGGCATCGGCGGATACTGGTTGTGGCCGGCCGCCATCGCGTCGGTGACGGCCTGCAGCAGCTTCGGGTCGCAACCGAAGTCCGGAAAGCCCTGGCCGAGGTTCACCGCGTTCTTCTCGGCGGCCAGCGCCGACATGACGGTGAAGATGGTCGTGCCGACGGCGGGCAGCTTGGTCTTGACGTCGGGTGTACGGGCGGCGATCGCGGTGCTCACAATTCGTAGTCCTGGTTGTGACCGCTCAATGCCTTGGCGATCAGGTTGCGATCGAGCCGCTCCGAAAGCAGCTCGGCGAATTTGAAGACGAAGTTGCGCAGGTAGGCGCTGCGCTTGAACGCCACGCGCGCGATGTTGACGCCGAAGATGTGCCCCATCGGGCGCACGACCAGATCTGCGTTGGAGTCGTCGCGCACCGCCATCTCGGCCACGATGCCGACGCCGAGCCCGAGCCGCACATAGGTCTTGATGACGTCGGAATCGATGGCCTCCAGCGCGATCCGGGGCGTGAGCTTCTTTTGCGCGAAGGCATGGTCGATGCGCGTGCGGCCGGTGAAGGAGGGGTGGTAGGTGATGATCGGCTCGTGCGCCAGGTCTTCCAGCGAGATGCGTTCCTTGTCGGCGAGCGGGTGGCCCTTGGGCAGCACCAGGACATGCTGCCACTCGTAGCAGGGCATGGTCACGAGCTCGGCGTAGTCGGCGAGCGATTCGGTGGCGATGCCGATCTCGGCGATTTCGTCGATGACCATGCGCGCGACCTGATCGGGAGAGCCCTGGTGCAGGCTGACATTCACCTTCGGGTAAGCCTCGCGCAGCTTGGCCACGGGCACCGGCAGCACGTAGCGCGCCTGGGTGTGGGTGGTGGCGATGGAGAGCGTGCCGCTGTCCTGGGCGCTGAACTGTTCGCCGATCCGCTTCAGGTTGCCGACCTCGCGCATGATCAGCTCGATGCTGGCGAGCACGTGCTGGCCGGGTTCGGTCACGCGCTTGAGGCGCTTGCCATGCCGGGCGAAGATTTCCACGCCCAGTTCTTCCTCGAGTTCGATGATCGCCTTGGAGACCCCCGGCTGCGAGGTGTGCAGCGCCTTGGCTGCTTCCGTCAGGTTCAGGTTGCGCCGAACCGCCTCCTGGACAAACTTGAACTGGTGAAGATTCATAACAAATTCCGTCTTAATTCGGCATTCATTATGCCTTCGGAGTCTATGAAAATCACCGGAAATTCAGGAATCCAACGCCTTTCTAGCGAGCAATTCAATCACGTCGGGCTCCTCGCCCACCGCAGATTTCAGCGAAAACGACACCGCCGGATGCAAGGCGCGCAAGTCTTCCAACAGGCGAGGCAGGTCCTCGCGCACGTGCTTGCCCATCCCGAGGAAAAGCGGGATGACCCGGACCGCATCCACGCCAGCTTCGACGAGCCGAGCGGCAGCCGTGCGCAAATCGGGCTCGATCAGTTCGAGATAGGCGCATGCGACCCGGGCGGACGGATCCAGTTCCGCGACCCGGCGAGCAACGGCCTCCACCGGGGCCCGCCAGCGTTCGTCGCGCGATCCGTGCGCAAAAAGGACGATGCCCTGCGAGGCCATGGCTAGCGCCGCAGCACCAGCCAACTGAAAGCGGCCAGCGACATGACTGAATAGATCAGGCCCGGCGCGGCCGCTGTCATCCATGGCCACCAGTTGCCGAGGTTGCCCAGGTAGCCGAAGACGTTGTTCAGCAGGAAGAAGCTGATGCCGATCATCACGCCGCCGAAGACATAGGTGGTGATGCCGGCCTGCCGGAAATGCAGGTAGGCAAAGGGCAGCGCGAGCACGACCATCACCAGGCAGGACAACGGATAGAACACCTTGCGCCAGAACTCGATCTCATAGCGCTGGGCCGTCTGGCCGTTGGCCTCGAGGTGGCGGATGTAGTCGAACAGGTCGAGCGTGCGCATGCGGTCCGGGCGTAGCAGGGCGACCGACACCATTTCGGTGGTCAGCGAGGTCGGCCACTCCAGCATGGGGATCTTGGTCGTGACGATGCGTGGTTCGCCGGGGCCGCGCGTGTCGTACTCCTGGCGCTCCACGTCGACCAGCGTCCAATGGCCGTCGTCCGTGTGTGCGGAGGCGGCGGACACCTGCGACATGATGAAGCCGTTCGGCCCGAACTCCAGGATGCGCGGATCCTTCAGCATGCCATTGCGCGACATGGTGGCCACGTTGACGGCGTAGGAGTTTTCGCCTTGCTTTTCCTTCAGCCACGCTCCCGTGTTTCCGACGAAGGAATAGACGTTCTGGAAGCGTGCCTTGAGCAATTGTGCCGTCCGGTCGGAGGCTGGCGCGATGTAGTCGCCAATGGCAAAGGTGAGCACCACGAAGGCGAGGCCCAGCAACAGCAGCGTGCGCAATGCGCGCCAGGGGCCGAGACCGCTGGTGCGCAAGATCGTGTATTCCGAACTTTGCGCGAGTCTCGCCATCACGAAGATGGTGCCGATCAGCACCGCGATCGGCAGCAACTCGTAGAGGTGGCTGGGGATCAGGAGCGTCACGTAGATCAGGGCCTGCCCGGCGCCGTAGCCGAGACTTTCGGGGCGGCCGATCGATTGCAGTTCGTCGACGAAGTCGAAGAAGAAGAACAGGCTCAGGAAGCCGAGGGCAACGAAGGCGACCGCCTTCACCACCTCGACATAGATCAGGCGACGGATTGTTTTCACGCGTGCGGTGTCGTTGCGGGAGGGGAACCGGAACGGCGCGATGGGCGGCCCCAGTTGTAGTGTCGTTTGGCCAGCCAGAGCAGGCCGATGAGCAGCGCGCCGCCATGCAGGGCCAGCATGAAGCCGCCCATGCTGAAGCGGCCGGAGCCGATCCAGTTCTGACCCAGGTTGAGCACGTTGTAGTAGATGACGAAGGCGAACAGCGCGAAGAGCAGGTTGCCGCTGCGTCCGACGCGCGGGTTCACACTCGATAGCGTCAACGCCAGCAGGACGAAATTGACCGCGGCGAACAGCATGCCGATGCGCCATGCCAACTCGCCCCGATTGGCCATGGTGGGGTCGCGCAGCAGCGTCAGCGTGGTGCGGGTGCGCACCGGGGCGGCGTCCGGCGAACTGTTCAGGCGACCGCCGACCTTGGCGCCGTAAGTCTCGAATTCGCTGATCTTGATGGCGTCCGGCGTGAGCGGTCGCTCCAGGCGCTGCCCGTTGTTCAGCAGCAGGAAGCGGACGCCATCGATGTCCTCCATCCGGCCGCTGCGTGCGGACGTGATGATCTGCAGGTTGCGTTCGATGGAGGAAATGAAGACGTTGTTCGCCGTGGCGCTGTCGGGTGCGTCCTTGTCGATGAAGAAGACGCGCAGGCGCCCGGACGACTCGCGAAACTCGCCCGGCGCAACTCTTTCGATGTCGCTGCGGCGTTCATAGCGTTGGCGCATGCCCTGGGTCTGCGAGTTGGCCCAGGGCCAGCCGACCAGCGCCAGCACGGCGATGAGCAGCAGGATCGGCCATGCGAACTGGTAGAGGGGCCGCAGGAACTCGGCCAGTCCTCGTCCCGCGGAGAACCAGATCACCATCTCGCTGTCGCGGTACATGCGCGAGAGCGTGCCGACGATCGCGATGAACAGGCACAGGCCCAGGATGGTCGGCATGTAGCCGAGCACGGTATAGGTCATCACGAGGAAGACCTCGGAGGGGTTCACGCTGCCCTTGGCCGCCAGTCCGAGCGTGCGGATCAGCATCATGGTCATCACGATGGTGACCAGAACCACCAGCGTGGCCCCGAAGCTGCGCGACAGCTCCTTGCGTATAGAGGAATGGAATAACATCGTCGAGGGAAAAAAAGGATTATGGACTTTCAACTCAAGACCCTCTCCATCGCCCAGGCTGCCACGGAAAAATGCGATGTGCTCATCGTGCTCGTGGCGTCCGGATCCAGCACCTCCAAGGATGCGCTCTCCACACTGATCGCCGACGCCCGCAAGTCTGCCGATCTGCCCGACAAGGCCGGCAAACTGCTCGCCGTGTATCGGCCGGCCGGCGTGAGCGCGCCGCGCGTGGTGCTGGCGTCGGTGGGGGATGGCAGCCCCTCGTCGGTCCGCTCTACCGTGATCGCGGCCGTCAACGCGGCGAAGGGCTCGAATCCCAAGCGCGTGACCATCGTGTTCGCGCAGGCTGCGGACGCGGCCGGGGTCGGCGGTGCGGTGATCGCGGCGGCCGACGCCAGCTATGTCTACACCACCACCAAGTCGAAAGCCGAGGCGCGGACGATTCGTCACCTGAGCATCGGCGTGGCGGATGCAGGGCCGCTGCGGCAGGCTTTCGATGAAGCCACCGCGACCGTCGCGGGCATCGAACTGGCAAAGGAATGGGGCAACCGTCCCGGCAACCATTGCACTCCCACGTTGCTGGCCGATGCGGCGAAGGAACTGGCCGGACTGCCGAACATCAAGTGCGAGGTGCTCGGCCCCAAGGAAGTCGCCAAGCTCGGCATGGGCGCCTTCTCTGCGGTCGCACAGGGGTCGGCCGAGCCGCTGCGCTTCATCGTGCTGCGTTACCACGGCGCGCCCAAGGACCAGGCGCCGGTCGTGCTGGTCGGCAAGGGCATCACTTTCGACACCGGAGGCGTTTCGCTCAAGCCCGCCGCCGAAATGGACGAGATGAAGTTCGACATGTGCGGCGCGGCAAGCGTGCTGGGCGTGTTTCGCGCGCTCGGCGACATCCAGCCGGCCATCAACGTGATCGGCCTGGTGCCTTCCTGCGAGAACATGAACGACGGCCACGCCGTCAAGCCTGGCGACGTCGTGACCAGCATGAGCGGGCAGACCATCGAGGTGCTCAACACCGACGCGGAAGGGCGCCTGATCCTGTGCGACGCGCTCACTTACGCCAAGCGTTTCGCGCCCACGGCCGTGATCGACATCGCGACGCTCACCGGCGCCTGCGTTGTGGCGCTGGGCGGCGTGCGCAGCGGTCTGTTCTCGGGCGACGACGCCCTTGCCGGCGCGCTGGCCGCCGCCGGTGAGGAGTCGCAGGATCGCTGCTGGCGCCTGCCCCTGGACGACGATTACGCAGAGGGACTGAAGAGCAACTTCGCCGACGTCGCCAACATCGCCGGGCGCGCGGGCGGTGCGATCACCGCCGCCAAGTTCCTGCAGCGCTTCACGAGCGATTTTCCGTGGGCGCACTTGGACATCGCAGGCACCGCGTGGAAGAGCGGCGCGAGCAAGGGCTCCACCGGCCGGCCCGTGGGCCTGCTGCTGAACTACCTGCTGGGCCAGAGCCGGAAGAGCGATGCGAAGTCGCCCGCGCGCAAGGCCAGAAAGACCCGGTCGGCGGCGTGACTGAAATCGACGGCCACTACAACATGCCGGACAAGGTGGGCTACGCCTGCCGGCTGCTTCGCAAGGCGGTCGCCGCGCACGGCGCGCGTCTGGTGGTGGTCGCCGACGCCGCCACGCTGGACGCTGTCGACCAATCGCTGTGGACCTTGATGCCGACCGAGTTCATCCCGCACTGCCGCATCCATGACGACGCTCACGTCGTGGCGCGATCGCCGGTTGTGCTTGCCGAAAGCGGCGAGGCCTCGCTGCCTGATCGGCCCATCCTCGTGAATCTCGGTGCCGAACTGCCCGCGAGGTTCGAGCGCTTCGAGCGGCTGATCGACATCGTCAGCAGCGACGACGCCGACAAGCTCGCGGGCCGCACGCGCTGGCGGCACTACAAGGACCGTGGGTATGCCATTCGCACCCACCCCTATGGCGGGAGTGCAAGCTGATGACGCAGCGCACCCCGCCACGCTTCGTGCCGACCCTGACGACGGTGCTCGAACTGCCGCCTGAAGGAGCGCCCGCCGTTGAAGCGCCGGCACCTTCGCCGGCGCCGGCGCCCGCAGTGATCGAGCCCTCGCACGCGGTTGCGCTGACCCCCCAGGCCAAGCTTTCGGAAACCGATGCTTTCCGGCTCGAAGAGCAATTGCTGCACCGCGTTCTGCAGCGTGTCGACCTGTCGCTCGAGGAGCGCGTGAGCGATGCGGTGTCAGCCGCCGTTCAGCAACATCTCGACAGGATGATCCCCGGTCTACGCGCCGAAATCGAAGCGGTTTTGCGTGCGCTGGTGAGCGAAGCTTTGGCCCGAGAGCTTTCCGACAACACAGGGTCTACGCCAGCTTTCGGCCCGCAATCCTTGGGCTAAACTGCGCGCCGGGTCGAATGCGCGAGGGCGCTGCGCATCCGCGGCGCGATATTTGCTCAGTCTTCGTGCCTGGATCGAAAGACCGGTTTTCAACTCTCTATTTATCAATGTTCTGGAGGTTTCCCATGCAATTGAAATGGACTGCGGTCGCACTGGCTGCTCTCGCGCTTGTGGCCTGTGGCAAGAAGGAAGAAGCAGCTGCACCCGCTGCTTCCGCACCGACTGCAGCGGCGCCCGCACCGGCAGCACCTCCGGCTGAAGCGCTCGTCGTGAAGATCGGTCACGTTGCACCGACCAGCGGCGCCATCGCCCACCTCGGCAAGGACAACGAGTTCGGCGCACGCATGGCCATCGAAGACCTCAATGCAAAGGGCATCAAGATCGGCGACAAAGTTGCCAAGTTCGAACTGCTCGCCGAAGACGACGCAGCCGATCCGAAGCAAGGCACCGCGGTCGCCCAGAAGCTGGTCGACAGCAAGGTCAATGGCGTTGTGGGTCACCTGAATTCCGGCACCACGATCCCTGCCTCCAAGCTCTACAGCGACGCTGGCATCCCGCAGATCTCGCCGTCGGCAACCAACCCCAAGTACACGCGCCAGGGCTTCAAGACCACGTTCCGCGTGGTGGCCGACGACACGCAACTCGGCGGCACGCTGGGCAAGTACGCAGTCGAAACGCTCAAGGGCAAGAACATTGCCGTGATCGACGACCGCACCGCTTACGGCCAAGGCGTTGCCGAAGAATTCGAGAAGGCCGCCAAGGCCGCCGGCGGCACCATCGTCGGCCACGAATTCACGACCGACAAGTCGACCGACTTCAACGCCATCCTGACCAAGCTGAAGGGTGCCAAGCCCGACGTGCTGTTCTTCGGCGGCATGGACGCCGTCGGTGGCCCGATGCTCAAGCAGGTCAAGCAGCTCGGCATGAACGTCAAGTTCATGGGCGGCGATGGCCTGTGCACCGGCGAACTGGCCAAGCTGGCTGGCGATGCGATCGGCGAAGACATGGTGGTGTGCGCTGAAGCCGGTGGCGTGGACGGTGACTTCAAGGCTCCGCTGGATGCCTGGAAGACCAAGTTCAAGGAAAAGAACGGCGTTGAAGTCCAGATCTATGCACCGTACGTCTACGACGCCGTGCAAGTGCTGGCTGCCGCGATGCAGAAGGCTGGTTCGTCGGATCCCGAGAAGTACCTCCCTGAAGTCAGCAAGGTCGAATACAAGGGCCTGACCGGTCCGATCGCGTTCGACGAAAAGGGCGACATCAAGAACGGTGCGCTGACGCTGTACACCTACAAGAATGGTGCGCGTACGCAAATCGCCGTGGTGCGCTGAGCTTCACGCTGAAAACGGAAAAGGGCCTTCGGGCCCTTTTTTCATGGTCGCGCTGAAACCGCTACCGTGTTCGTGGATGCGCGCGCTTGCCGTCGTTGCAATAGTCGAAGAAGGCTTCGAGCTCCCTCGATTTGTCGAACACCGCGTCCGCACCCAGCGCCATGCACCGTGCCCGGATGTCGGCATTGATGTAGTTGCTGAGTACGACGGCGCGCTTCGAAGCCGGGCGGTTCATGCAGTTGCGAAGCACACCCAGTCCCGAGCCTTCCTTGAGAAACAGGTCCACGACGAGGAGTTGCCAATCGTCGGGACGGGAGTTGAGCCAGGCGACCGCTTCAGACTCGGTTTCGGCGAGGCCCACGACCGTGGCGTCGGCCAAGTCCTCCAGTGCGGGGATCAAATTGTCTCGGATGGTCCTGTTGTCTTCGACAAGGAATGTGAAGAGGGCCATGCGAATTCCTGCCAGTGCAAGTCCGCAAGGCTAGCGCCTTACGCGCGGAAATCCATGCGCTTCGGCCGCGCCGTCACGTAGGAGAAAGCAGACGAAGTTCCGCGCGGTCGAAAAGGATGTCAACAAGAAAGCCCCGACGAGCGGGGCTTTCAAGACGTTCCTGATGCAGGTGGACACTGCCGAGTCTCTCGTGAATTGCGGCGAAACCCATCTTCGCACCGGGCAAGGCGCAGCATTGTCAGTGGCCCTGTCGCCCCGCGACTTGAATCTGCTCGAACCGCGCATTGGTTCACGGACCTTTCCGCTCAACTATTCAGTTGGCGACCTAAAAGGTCGGTAAGATTCATGCTGTGGTGCAGCGTAGCGCAGCGCCCTCAACCCTTCAAGGACGTAACCGATGAATCAGGCATTCCCCGCTGCAAGGGCCAAGTGACGGGCTCCAGCGACAGCCGGGCGAAAACCATGCGAATCACGCCTCCGGTCACCGAGTACCGCGCGCCAACGCCGAAAGACCTCCAAGTGCTCAAGGAGCAGTTTGGCCTCACGGCCTATGAGATGGCGCGTCTGTTCGCAGTGCAGCCGGAGCAGTGGCGAAAGCACACGGGCGGACAGACCCCGCGCGAGATCAGCGTGACGCGAGCGTTCTTCATGGCGGCATTCCAGGTGCTCAGCGATGAAGAGGTCGAGCGCATCGTGGCGTACATGGCGAGCTTCGGTGCGCGCTGGAACATGGACGCCGAGCCACCGCCCCGGCCCGAATCGCGCTATCGCCAGCGCAACGAAGCCTCCTGAGGCTTGAGCCCCACTGGGGCACCACGACAGACGTCGACGCATGCACCGCAGCTGAGTGTATGCGTGGGTGATGTCGCCCGCTTTCAAGGAAACCCCAAATGTCCAAGGTCCATCGCACGTTCACCGCCGCACTGGGGTCGTCCGTTTCCGTCGCGTTTGCGGTCTCCATGCTTCTCGTCGGATGCGGAGGTGGCGGTGGCTCGGGCGAACAAGCAGTGGCAGGCGGCTCATCGAGCGGGACGGCCAGCGGCAACTCAAACGGCACCGTCAAGGCATCCAACATCGTGTTGAAGTCCGGCACGCAAGTCGCCGCCGGCAAGGACGGTTTTATCCGTGTGCAGGCCAGCCAGTTGCCGGACAACGTGAAAGTGCTTGCATCCAACGTATCGCTCGAAAACGCCTCCAACGGCCTGTCCGCAAGCAACCTGCAAGACGCGCTCGACAAGGAGATTGCCGTCAACCTCTCCAAGACCCTCGTAGGGGTTTGGGACATCGTGAATCTGCCCGGCAACACGTCGGATGGCTCTGCCTCCGGTACTTGTGCGATGCAACCAACGGGGAAAGTGCAGATCAACGCAGACGGTACGTTCTCGGTTCTCAACGGTGCCTTTTTGGCGGCAGGAACCTCCGCTCCCGATGACGGTACCTGCTACAACTTTGTTGAGAACAAGTTTGAAGTCGTGGCCGATGGTGCCGCCGTAATGTTTACGTACGCCAAGTCCACGAACAGGCTCTATCCGCTCGGGCCCGGAAAAACCGCCATGCCTCTTGTCGTCAAGTCGAGAGAGAACTACATCACTCTGTCCAATGGCGGCCAGCTTTCGATTCTCAAGCGATCTGGCACCACACAACCGGTTTCGGCACCTGCGGCATCGCAGCCTGTTGGTTCAGGCAGGAGTCTTGTGGCAATGGCCCAAAGCTGATCGCCAGTGGCTAGACCGTGAATTCCTGTCGGTCTGCCAGGCTCTGTTCGCACTGGACAGCGTGATCGCTGCTTCGCACTGGGGGACGTGTACGGCAAGAGGTTATGCGCTGGCCGTGATGATGGCGATCATCGACGACATTCATGCCAGCAGCCGAGCCATGCTGTCCAAGCTGTACGCCGGCGAGATGACCTACTGGGCAGGGCGGTTTGGGTCAGCTTGAACGAAAAAAAATGGCCCGTAAGGGCCATCTGGCGGAGCAGGCGGGATTCGAACCCGCGGAGGGCTATTAACCCTCACACGCTTTCCAGGCGTGCGACTTAAACCGCTCATCCACCGCTCCGAGCCCACGATTGTAGCAGTGGCGGAAACCGTTTCCCCGGGCGTCTGCGTCGAAAGCGATCAAGCTGAGACGGACGTCTTGCCGGCCTGCACCATCCGCATGGCTGAAGCGATCAGGGCGGCGGTTTCGTTCATGTTGCTCGGCACGATCAGCGTGGTCGTTGCGTCTGCCGCGACCTTGCCGTAGGCATCGACCGCGCGCTCGGCCACCTTGAGTTGCACGGCCTGCTCGCCGCCCGGCTGCCGGATCGCGGCGGCGATGCGTTCGATGGCGCCCGCGGTCGCTTCGGCCACGGCGGTGATGGCGGCCGCCTCGCCCTGCGCATTGTTGATCTGCGCCTGCTTTTCGCCTTCTGAGCGTGCGATGAAGGCCTCGCGCTCACCAGTGGCGATGTTGATCTGTTCCTGGCGACGGCCTTCTGATGCGGCGATTAGTGCGCGCTTTTCGCGTTCGGCCGTGATCTGCCGCTGCATCGCGTGGAGGATTTCGTTCGGCGGCGTCAGGTCCTTGATCTCGTAGCGCAGCACCTTCACGCCCCAGTTGAGCGCCGCCTCGTCGATTGCGGAGACGATCTGGGAATTGATGATGTCGCGCTCCTCGAAGGTCTTGTCCAGTTCGAGCTTGCCGATCACGCTGCGAAGCGACGTCTGGGCCAGCTGGGTCACGGCCACGATGTAGTTCGACGAGCCGTAGCTCGCCCGCATCGGGTCGGTGACCTGGAAGTAGAGGATGCCGTCCACCTGCAGCTGCGTGTTGTCGCGGGTGATGCAGACCTGGCTCGGCACGTCCAGCGGGATTTCCTTCAGGCTGTGCTTGTACGCCACGCGGTCGATGAAGGGGATCAGGAAGTTGGGCCCGGGTGTCATGGTGCCGTGGTACTTGCCGAGGCGTTCGCGCACCCAGGCGTTCTGCTGCGGCACGAACTTGATCGACTGGGTAATGACGATCACGGCGATCACCAGGATGACGAGGGGGACGACTGCGAATTCCATGGGTTGCTTTCCTGCCTTCTTGTGGTTTCTGATTCAGATCTTTTCGACGACGAGGCGGCTGCCGATCACCTCGGCGACCTTGTGCTCGCCCGTTGTCAACATGCTCCCGTCGCGAGCCACGACAGTCCATTGCGCGCCACGGTAGCGGACGGTGGCGGTGCCATCGGCGTTCCAGGCGTCGACGTGGACTCTTTCGCCGATATCGAGGTTGACGTCGCGATTGGCGCCCGTCGGCGGTTCGGGCGGGCGCTTGCGGCGGATTGCATGCCAGCCGATCACCGCCCCGAGGCTCACGACCGCCGCCACGATCAACTGGGTGCCGAGCGCGGCGCCTGCGTGCGCCGACAATGCCGCCGCAGCGAAGCCGGCGCTCATCAGCAGCAGGTAGACCGTGCCCGTTCCGGACAGCAGTTCGGCCACGACGGCGGCCCCTGCTATCAACCACCAGATGGTGGAACTCGCCATGTCGATTCCTCTCTTTGTTGTAGGTTGAAGGGATTGTGTCAAAGCTGACCAGCGCCTTCATCTGAATTCCGTACACTTCGCGCCTATTTGCCAGTCGGGAGCCCCGCACATGAAATTTCGCTTTCCCATCGTCATCATCGACGAGGACTTTCGTTCCGAGAACACGTCGGGGCTCGGTATCCGCGCGCTCGCGCAGGCTTTCGAGAGCGAAGGCTTCGAGGTGCTGGGCGTCACCAGCTATGGCGACCTGAGCCAGTTCGCGCAGCAGCAGAGCCGCGCCAGCGCCTTCATCCTGTCGATCGACGACGAGGAGTTCTCGGTCGGCCCTGACCTCGACCCGGCTGTGCTGAGCCTGCGCAATTTCATCGGAGAAGTTCGCCGCAAGAACGCCGATGTGCCGATCTACATCTACGGCGAAACCAAGACGTCGCGCCACATCCCGAACGACATCCTGCGCGAGCTGCACGGCTTCATCCACATGTTCGAGGACACGCCGGAGTTCGTGGCGCGCCACATCATCCGCGAGGCCAAGAGCTACCTCGAAGGCGTGCAGCCGCCGTTCTTCAAGGCGCTGATCGACTATGCGGAAGACGGTTCGTATTCATGGCACTGCCCGGGGCACTCCGGGGGCGTGGCCTTCCTGAAGAGCCCCGTCGGCCAGATGTTTCACCAGTTCTTCGGCGAGAACATGCTGCGCGCCGACGTCTGCAATGCGGTGGAGGAACTGGGCCAGCTGCTGGACCACACCGGGCCGGTCGCGGCGAGCGAACGCAATGCGGCGCGCATCTTCAACGCCGACCACTGCTTCTTCGTAACCAACGGCACCAGCACCAGCAACAAGATGGTGTGGCATCACACGGTGGCGCCGGACGACGTGGTGGTGGTTGACCGCAACTGCCACAAGTCGATCCTGCACGCGATCATCATGACAGGCGCGATTCCGGTGTTCATGAAACCGACGCGCAACCACTTCGGCATCATCGGCCCGATCCCGAAGAGCGAGTTCGAGCCGGCGGCGATCAAGGCCAAGATCGCCGCCAACCCGCTGCTCTCGCATGTCGACGCGAACAAGGTCAAGCCGCGCGTGATGACGCTCACGCAGTCAACCTACGACGGCGTGATCTACAACACCGAGACCATCAAGAACATGCTCGACGGCTACGTCGACACGCTGCACTTCGACGAAGCGTGGCTGCCGCACGCCGCCTTCCACCCGTTCTATGGCGCCTACCATGCAATGGGCAAGCGCCGTGTGCGGCCGAAGGAATCGCTCGTGTTCGCCACGCAGTCGACCCACAAGCTCCTGGCCGGCATCAGCCAGGCGAGCCACGTGCTGGTGCAGGACTCGCAGAACCGGGCGCTGGACCGCGACCTGTTCAACGAGGCCTACCTGATGCACTCGTCGACGAGCCCGCAGTACGCGATCATCGCGAGCTGCGACGTCGCGGCCGCGATGATGGAGCCGCCCGGCGGCACCGCGCTGGTGGAGGAGAGCATCCTCGAAGCGCTGGACTTCCGCCGCGCGATGCGCAAGGTCGAGGACGAGTTCGGCAAGGACGAATGGTGGTTCAAGGTCTGGGGCCCCGAGAAGCTGGTCGACGAGGGCATCGGCCGCGCCGACGACTGGATCATCAAGGGCGAATCACGCACCGCGAAGTGGCACGGCTTCGGCAAGCTGGCCGACGGCTTCAACATGCTCGATCCGATCAAGTCGACCATCGTGACGCCGGGCCTGGACCTGAACGGCAAGTTCGCGAAGACCGGCATCCCGGCCAGCATCGTCACCAAGTTCCTGGCCGAGCATGGCGTGATCGTCGAGAAGACGGGGCTCTACAGCTTCTTCATCATGTTCACGATCGGCATCACCAAAGGCCGGTGGAACACGCTGTTGACGGCGCTGCAGCAGTTCAAGGACGACTACGCGCGCAACCAGCCGATGTGGCGGATCATGCCGGAGTTCTGCCAGGCGCATCCGAAGTACGAGCGCCTCGGGCTGCGCGACCTGTGCCACCACATCCATGAGTTGTACGCGCGCTTCGATGTTGCGCGGCTGACCACCGAGATGTACCTGAGCGATCTCACTCCGGCAATGAAGCCGAGCGACGCCTTCGCGCACATCGCGCACCGCAAGACGGAGCGCGTCGAGATCGACCACCTGGAAGGGCGCATTACGACCAGCCTCATCACGCCGTACCCGCCGGGCATCCCGCTGCTGATTCCGGGCGAGGTCTTCAACAAGAAGATCGTCGACTACCTGAAGTTCGCGCGCGAGTTCAATACCGAGTGCCCGGGATTCGAGACCGACATTCACGGACTCGTGGGGCGCATCGACGAGACGGGCCGCAAGCGCTACTACGCCGATTGCGTTCGCGCAGCCTGATCAGGCCAGGCGCAGGATCATCACGCCGGCCACGATGATCGCCGTGCCGGCGGCTCGCTGCCAGCCGAAGGCCTCGCGCAGGAAGAGGGTGCCGATCAGCGCGGCGAAGAGCACCGAAGTTTCGCGCAGGGCCGCGACGACAGCGACGGGCGCGTGGGTCATCGCCCACAGCGCGATGCCGTAGCTGCCCAGCGAGGCGAAGGTGCCGATCGCGGCGATCCTCCACCGGCTCGCCATGTACGTGATGGCTGCACGGCGCTGGCCCGGCCGCCGCCACAGTACCAGCAGGAGGTAGGGTATTCCGTCGAACAGGAACAGCGCCGCCACGTAGGCGAACGCGTCCCCCGACGCGCGAACGCCAAGGCCGTCGATCACGGTGTAGAGCGCAATGATGGCGGCGTTGACCAGCGCGAAGCCGAGCGCCTTGCGCCGCCGCGCTTCATCGCCGCCGTGCAAGGCCGAGCGGGAGAGGCCAAGGGTGACCACGCCCACGCAGATGATCGCGACACCTGCCCAGGCGGCCGCCGAGATGCCTTCGCCGATGAAGGCCATGCTGCCCATGGCCACCAGCAGCGGCGCGCAGCCTCGCATGACGGGGTAGGTGAGCCCCAGGTCGCCGTGCTTGTAGGCGCCGGCCAGCGCGATGTAGTAGCCGAGGTGGATCACCATCGAGGCGATCATGTAAGGCCACGCGACAGGCGCCGGCAGACCGGTAACGAAGATCAGGGGCACCGCCACGAAGATGCCCAAGCTGTGGATCAGCGCGGTGTCGAGCGCCTTGTCGCGCCCGGACTTGATCAACGCGTTCCAGCCCGCATGCAGCAGCGCGCCGCACAGGACTGCGAACACGATCGGTCCGGTCAATGCCACAGGGCCGGCCACTCAGAACTGCAGCGCAGCGTTGACGGCTGGCTTGGTGGTCGTCGGGGTTTCGCGGGAAAGACGGTCATCGATTCGGGTGTGAGGTTCGGCCGCCGGACCAGCGAAGCTGATGGATCAGCTTGCGGTGGGTGGCGGCGATGGGGAGGGTGACCCTTGCGGATTGTGCACGGCCGACAAGTACACGCTGCGAATTGCCCGGCGTTGAATCCAAAACGCTCGCGGCTCCGTATAGGTTGCAGCCGTCGCGACTTTTGCGGCGGTTCCAACCTCAGGAGCCATTCATGAAGAGCAGCACCCATCGCATCGCATCCGTCACGCTGGCCATCGTCATGGCGGCCGGCGCGGCCTCGGCCATGGCGCAGGTCATGGTCGGCGGCGCGCCGATGTACCCGACCAAGGACATCATCGACAACGCAGTCAATTCGAAGGACCACACCACGCTGGTCGCGGCAGTGAAGGCGGCCGGGCTGGTCGAGACCCTCAAGGGCCCGGGTCCATTCACGGTCTTCGCGCCCACCAATGACGCCTTCGCGGCCTTGCCCGATGGCACGGTGGACATGCTGCTCAAGCCGGAAAACAAGGCGAAGCTGACGACCATCCTGACCTACCACGTGGTCCCGGGCAAACTCGATGCGGCTGCGCTGACGAAGGAGATCATGGTCGGCAAGGGCATGGCCTCGCTGAAGACCGTGGCCGGCGGCACGCTCACGGCCAAGGCCAGCGGTGGCAAGGTGATGGTCACGGACGAGAACGGCAACACCGCGCACGTGACGACCGCCGACGTGATCCAGTCCAACGGCGTGATCCACGTGGTCGACAAGGTGCTGCTGCCGAAGTGAGGCGGCCCGAGCGCCTCAGGGCTCGATGTCGTCGCGCACCCGCAGGAAGCGGGCGAACCTCGGCAGGCCCGAGGGGTTCGTCCCGTTGTATCGGTAGCTGACCCAGGTGCCGATCGCGGGCGGCTTCTCGCGTTCGGCGTCGCTGAAGCCGGTGCCGAGCTTGAAGCGCTTGCCATCGGGCATCTCGACCATCAGCGCGCCGAGGCGGCCGGCGTGCTTGCCGCGTCCCCCGATGTGCGCGACCACGCGCGCATCGGCATCTTCGAAAGGCTTGACCTTGAGCAGGTCGGAACTGCGTTCGGACCGATAGAGCGACGCGCCGCGATGGAGCATCAGGCCTTCGCCGCCCATCCGCACCGTCTTGTCGAGCAAGGCCTGCAGGGCTTCGTGAGTCGTGGCGCGCTGCTGCGGCACGGCGACCAGCCAGGTTGCATTCGTGACCGGCAGGAGTTTGCGCAGTGTGGCGAGGCGCGCCGTGAAGTCGCCGGGCGCGGCGGGCAGGTCGAAGACCATGAAACGGATCTCGCGCCAGGCCGCATCGACCGGCGTCTGGCTGCGCACCGTCGACACCGTGTGCGCGAAGCGACCGCGGCCCGCCCACAGTTCGCCGTCCATGGGGATGGGCGGCAGCGGGGCGGTGAACCAGGTCGGCGCAACGATGGGCTCGCCGCCGCGCGTGCGGAGTTGCCTGCCGTCCCAGTATCCGCGCACACCGTCGTATTTCTCGCTGACCCAATGGTCGTCGAGCGGCATGCCGCGGTGGTAGACCGCGGCCAGCAGCAGTGGCGATGCCTTTGAACTGCTTCGAGCCCATGCATCGACAGGTCCGGACAGGGCAGACACAGCGCCGAGCGCGGCCAGCACGAGCGCGCGGCGAGACAGGTCAACGGGCGCGGCACGGCGCGCACGAACAGAGAAACTCACGATCAACTCCCCGGCATTTCTAGGTATGCCGGAATTATGGAGTGCTGATTCGATGTGTGCCTCGTCAGGCGGCGGGCTCCGCGATGCCCCCGACGACATGGCTGAAGCCACCGTCGACGTAGGTGATTTCGGCAGTCACGCCGCTGGCGAGGTCACTCAGGAGGAAGGCTGCGACGTTGCCCACTTCTTCGATGGTGATGTTGCGGCGGATCGGCGCCACTTCGGCAACTGCAGAAAGGATCTTTCCGAAACCCTTGATGCCGCTGGCCGCCAGCGTCTTGATCGGCCCGGCACTGATGCCGTTGACCCGCATGCCCTTGGGGCCGAGCGACTCGGCCAGATAACGCACGGACGCTTCGAGCGAAGCCTTGGCCAGGCCCATCGTGTTGTAGTTGGGCAGGGCCCGCATCGCGCCGAGGTAGGTCAGGGTCAGCAGTGCCGACTTGTCGTTGAGGTAGGGCAGGGCGGCCTTGGCCATCGCGGGGAAGCTGTAGGCGCTGATGTCGTGCGCCACCTTGAACGCATCGCGCGACAGGCCTTCGAGGAAGTCGCCGGCGATCGCTTCGCGCGGGGCGAAGCCGATGCTGTGGACGAAGCCGTCGAACTTCGGCCAGGTTTGAGCCAGGTCGGCAAAGAGCCTGTCGATCTGCGCATCGTCGCCCACGTCGCAATCGAAGACCAGCTTCGAACCGAAGTCGGCCGCGAATTCGGTGATGCGGTCCTTGAAGCGCTCGCCCACATAGCTGAACGCCAGTTCGGCGCCCTGTTCATGGCACGCCTTGGCGATGCCGTAGGCGATGGAGCGGTTGCTCAGCACGCCGGTGATCAGAAGTTTTTTGCCGGAAAGAAAGCCCATGGGTCGACCTCGTGAAAATCTTGGGCAGAATTCTCGCATGCGGGTTCTCTCGTTCTGCTGGCTGATGGTGTGCGCGGTTCCCGCATGGGCGGCGCATGGCTATGCGATGTGGGACGACCTCAAGTACCCGCCGGGCTTCAAGGCCTTCGACTACGTCAACGTCGATGCGCCGAAGGGCGGGGAGCTTCGGCTGGTCAGCAACCAGCGCTATTCCACCTTCGACAAGTACAACCCCTTCACCATCAAGGGCGCCCCGCCGGCCTACCTGGGCAGCCTGATGTTCGATTCGCTGCTGGCTGGCTCGATGGACGAAACGGCCTCCGGCTACGGCCTGCTGGCCGAAGACGTGGTCGTGTCGCCCGATCGGCTCAGCGCCACCTTCAGGTTGCGGCCCGAAGCCCGCTTCCACGACGGAACGCAGGTCGAGGCGGCCGACGTCAAGCACAGCTACGACACCCTCATCGGGCCCTATGTGTCTCCGGCCTACAAGACCATGCTCGAAGAGGTCGAGAGCGCCGAAGTGGTCGACGCGCGCACCATTCGCTACAAGTTCCGGAAGCCGAACCGCGAATTGCCCCTGATCGTCGGTGGCCTGCCGGTCTTCAGCCGCCGGTGGGGCATGGAGAACGGCAAGGCCAAGCCCTTCGACCAGGTGGTCATGGACATCCCGATCGGCAGTGGCCCCTACAAGATCGGCCCGGTGCGATTCGGCAAGGACATCACCTACGTGCGTGATCCCGACTACTGGGCGCGCGACCTCGCGGTGCGGCGTGGCACGAACAACTTCGATCGCATCACCATCAAGATCTACAAGGACAACACGGCGCGCCTCGAGGCCTTCAAGGCCGGCGAGTTCGACATGATGAGCTTCTATTCGGCTGGCGACTGGGCACGTCGCGTGACGGGCAAGCGCTTCGATACCGGCGAACTGGTCAAGCGCGAATTCGCGCACCGGCTACCCTCGGGCTTCCAGAGCTACGTGCTCAACAGCCGGCGTCCGCAACTGCAGGACCGGCGGGTCCGGGAGGCGTTGGGGCTGGCATTCGACTTCGACTGGATGAGCCGCCAGATGTTCTACGGCGGGTATCCGCGCGTGAGGGATCTGTTCGGCAACACCGATTGCGCGGCCGAAGGCACGCCTTCACCGGAAGAAGTCAAGCTGCTGGAGCCTTGGCGCGGGAAGGTTCCTGACGCGGTTTTCGGACCGATGTACGAGCCGCCTACCACCGAAGGGGCCGGGCACTCCCTGCGCAACAACTTGCGCCGGGCCCAGGATCTGCTCAAGCAAGCCGGTTGGGAATATCGCGACGGCGCGCTGCGCAATGCGCAGGGCAGGCCGATGGAACTCGAATACCTGGACAGCAAGGAAGGCGGCGTGCGGACCGTGTCGCCGTGGATGCGCAATCTCGAAAAATTGGGCATCACGCTGAAATTCGCCTCGGTCGATTTCGCCCTGTACCAGCAGCGCCTGGACAAGTTCGAATTCGACCTCACCACCATCAACTTCCCCGGCACGCACAATCCCGGCCAGCAACTGGCCGATATCTTCGGCAGCAAGGCGGCAACGACGGAGAGTTCCGGCAACTACATGGGCGTGAGCAGCCCGGTCGTCGACGCATTGGTCGTCGACATCGTGCGCGCGGAGACCAAGGCGGAGCTTCTGCCGGCCTGCCGGGCGCTTGACCGGGTGATCATGCACAGCCACTACCTGATTCCTCAGTGGACGCTGATGGTGCACCGCATCGCCTACAACGCCTGGCGACTGGCCTACAAGGCGCCGATGCCACCCTATGCGTCGGGCGAAGACTGGGTCATGACCACCTGGTGGGCTCGATAGCCGACAACAAGCGACGCCATGCTGTCCTACATCCTCAAGCGCTTGCTGCTCTTCATCCCGACCCTGATCGGCGTGCTGCTGGTGACGTTCCTGGTGATCCAGTTCGTGCCGGGCGGACCGGTCGAGCAGTACCTGGCCGAGGCCAAGGCCGGCGTACGCGGCGGGGTGGAGTCGGGCGGCTCGAACTACCGCGGCGATCAGGGGGTCGACCCCAAGCGGCTGGCGGAAATCAAGGCGCTGTATGGCTTCGACAAGCCGGCGCACGAGCGGCTGTGGCAAATGCTGGGCCAGTTCGCCCGCTTCGACCTGGGCCGCAGTTTCTTCCAGAACAAGGACGTATGGACGCTGATCCTCGAAAAGCTGCCCGTGTCGATCAGCCTCGGGCTCTGGACCTTCTTCATCAGCTATGGGGTCGCCGTGCCCCTGGGGGTTGCAAAGGCGGTGAGGGCGGGCACGCGCTTCGACCTCGTCACCACCTTGCTGATCCTCGTGGGCTATGCGATTCCGGGTTTCGTGTTGGGGGTGGCGCTGCTGGTCGTCTTCGGCGGCCAGTTGCAGTGGTTTCCGCTGCGCGGCCTCACCTCGGCCAATTGGGACGACCTGAGCTGGGGCGCCCGGATCGTCGACTATCTGTGGCACATCACGCTGCCGGTGACGGCCATGGTGCTGGGCAGCTTCGCGGTGACGTCGATGCTGACCAAGAATGCCTTCCTGGAGGAGATCCGCAAGCAATACGTCCTGACGGCGCGGGCCAAGGGCCTGGGCGAGCGTCAGGTGCTGTGGAAGCATGTGTTCCGCAATGCGCTGATTCCGATCGTCACCGGTCTGCCGGCGGCTTTCATCGGCGCCTTCTTCACCGGCTCGCTCCTCATCGAGACGCTGTTCTCGCTGGACGGGCTTGGCCTGCTGGGTTACGAGAGCGTGATTCGTCGCGACTACCCTGTGGTGCTCGGCACGTTGTATCTCTTCACGCTGATCGGCTTGCTGACCAAGCTCATTTCCGATCTCTGCTACGTATGGGTCGACCCGAGGGTGAAGTTTGACTAGGGCGCCGACCGTCCGGACCGCATCGGTCAGCCCGGGGCGCCGCGCCTGGCTGCGCTTCAAGCGCAACCGGCTGGGTTTTTGGAGCCTGGTGCTGTTCGTCGCGATGGTCGTCCTGAGCCTCTTCGCCGAGGTGATCTCGACCGACCGGCCGCTGGTGATGCGCTACGAGGGAAAGATCTATTTCCCGGTTCTTCGCGACTATTCGGAGAAGACCTTCGGCGGCGATTTCGAGACGCCGACCGACTACCTCGATCCCTTCATCCGCGAGCGAATCACGCAGGGCGACAACTGGGCCGTCTACGCGATCAACCCGTACGGCCCGAAGACGCTCAACTATTTCGCCAAGTCGCCGAGTCCGGCGGCCCCGACGCGGGACAACTGGCTCGGCACCGACGATCGGGGCCGCGACCTGCTGGCGCAATTGATCTATGGCTTCCGGGTGAGCGTGCTGTTCGGCCTTGCGCTCACGGCCATCGGGACCGTGCTCGGTGTGGCGGCCGGCGCCGTGCAGGGGTATTTCGCGGGCAAGGTCGATCTCGCCTTCCAGCGTTTCATCGAAATCTGGGGTTCGATGCCCGAGCTGTACCTGCTCATCATCTTCAGCGCCGTGTTCGCTCCGAGCGTTGCGCTGCTCCTGATACTGCTGAGCCTGTTCGGCTGGATGGGGCTGTCCGACTACGTGCGCGCCGAATTCCTTCGCAACCGCCAGATGGACTACGTGCGTGCCGCGCGGGCGCTCGGCGTTGGCAACCTGCAGATCATGTGGAAGCACATCCTCCCCAACAGCATGACGCCGGTGGTGACCTTCCTGCCGTTTCGCATGAGTGCGTCGATCCTCGCGCTGACTTCGCTCGACTTCCTGGGCCTGGGCGTGCCGCCCGGAACCCCGTCGCTCGGCGAACTGCTGAGCCAGGGCAAGGCCAACATCGATGCCTGGTGGATTTCGCTGTCCACCTTCGGCGTCCTCGTGCTGACGCTGATGCTGCTGACCTTCATGGGCGACGCCTTGCGCGATGCGCTCGATCCTCGAAAGGCCGACCGATGATCCATGGGAGGCCTCGATGAGCACGACCTTGTTGAAGGTCGAAGGCCTGCGCGTCGCTTTCGCCGAGAAGGAGGTGGTGCACGACATCGGCTTCGAGATCGCGCAGGGCGAGAAACTGGCGCTGGTCGGCGAATCGGGTTCGGGCAAGACCGTCACGGCGTTGAGCCTGCTTCGGCTGGTGCAGAACGCGGAGATCTCGGGCGTCGCGAACTTTGCCGGAGGGGAGGGCGGCGGCGTGCGTGACCTGCTGTCGCTGCCCGAGGCCCGGCTGCGCGACATCCGGGGCAAGGAGATCGCGATGATCTTCCAGGAGCCGATGACGGCGCTCAATGCGCTCTACCCCGTGGGCGACCAGATCGCCGAGGTGCTCGAACTGCACCAGGCCCTGTCGGCGCGCGCCGCTCACGAAGCAGCAGTGCAATTGCTGGCGGACACCGGCATTCCGGAGCCGGCGCGCAGGGCGAGGGCGTTTCCGCACCAGCTGTCCGGCGGCCAGCGACAGCGCGCCATGATCGCGATGGCATTGGCCTGCAAACCGCGCCTTCTGCTGGCCGACGAGCCGACCACCGCGCTCGACGTCACCGTGCGTGCGCAAATCCTGGAGTTGTTGGCCGACCTGCAGCGCAAATACGGCATGGCCGTGCTGCTCATCACGCATGACCTGAACCTCGTGCGCCGCTTCGCGGACCGTGTGGCGGTGATGGAGAACGGCCATATCGTGGAACAAGGGGCCGTGTCGACCGTGTTCGATGCGCCGCAACACCCTTACACGCGAAAGCTGATCGACAGCCGCCCGACGCGAGACGTGGCGCCGGTCGCGGTCGACGCCAACGCGCCACCGGTGCTTGCCGCCACAGGGCTGAGGGTGAGCTATCCGGTGTCGCGGCCGGGCTTCACGGGATGGTTTCGCAAGGGCGAGTTCGTGGCGGTACAGGGCGCCGATTTCAGCATTGCGCCGGGTGAAACGCTGGGCGTGGTCGGCGAGTCCGGTTCGGGCAAATCCACCTTGGCCCTTGCGGCACTGGGACTGCTGAAACATGAGGGCGAGCTGGCGGTCGGTGGCCGAAAGTGGGCTGCGGGTGGTGCCAGCGACCGTGCGCTGCGGCGGGTGATGCAGGTGGTGTTCCAGGACCCGTTCTCCTCGCTGTCGCCGCGCATGACGGTCGAGCAGATCGTCGGCGAAGGCTTGACGGTGCATGCGCCAGGGTTGGACCCGGCCGCCCGCTGGACGCGGGCTCTCGAAGCGCTGGCAGACGTCGGCCTGACCGAGGCGCAGTTCCCTTCGCTGCTCGACCGCTATCCGCACGAGTTTTCGGGCGGGCAGCGGCAGCGCCTGGCGATTGCCCGTGCGCTGATCGTCGATCCCGGCCTGCTGGTGCTCGACGAACCTACCAGCGCGCTCGATGTGACCATCCAGAAGCAGGTGCTCGGCTTGCTGCAGCGCCTCCAGCGCGAACGTGGCCTGAGCTACCTGCTGATCACGCACGACGTCGAGGTGATTCGCGCCATGGCGCACAAGGTCATCGTCATGAAAGATGGCGCCATCCTCGAATCGGGCCCCGTCGACCGGGTGCTCGACGCGCCCGAACATCCCTACACCCAGAAACTGGTAGCCGCGGCGCTGGCAGATTAGAAGAACTCGGAGAGAGAGCGGAATGTCGCTGATCGGTTACGACAGGCGCGGCGCCTGGCGCGCGGCGCTGGCCTGCATGGCTGCGCTGGCGGTGGCCATGGGCCTCGGACGCTTCGCCTTCACGCCGATGCTCCCGATCATGCTGCACGAGGGCAAGCTCGATCTGCAGGCGGGCGGCGTCCTGGCTTCGCTCAACTACCTCGGTTACTTTCTCGGCGCGATGAGTTGCGCGTCGATCCGGCTGAAAGCGGTCAGCATGGTGCGCGGCGGGCTGATCGCCACCGCCGCGCTGTTGCTGGGAATGGGGCTCTTGCACGGTTTCACCGTGTGGGGCGCACTCCGCACTGCGGCGGGGGTCATGAGCGCCTGGACTTTCGTGTTCGCGTCCGGCTGGGGTCTGCGTCGCCTGGCCGAGACCGGCGCGCCGGCCTTGGCGGGCGTGATCTATACGGGGCCGGGCATCGGCATCGCGGCCACCGGACTTCTGGGCGGAGCGGTTGGCCGATGGGGATCGAATGCGGGGTGGATCGGATTCGGGTTGTTGTCGCTGGTCCTGATCGCGCTGGTCTGGCGCATCTTCAGCGACGGGGAAGCCGCCCACGCGGCGCCGCAGGCAGCTCCTGCCGCTGCTCCGACGGCCGCCGAATCCGCCGCCGCGCGCAGCGATGCACGTTGGCTGGTGGCGCTCTATGGCCTGGCCGGCTTTGGCTACATCATCACGGCGACTTTCCTGCCTGTGATTGCGCGCCAGGCGTTGCCGGGCACGAACTGGCCGGACCTTTTCTGGCCCTTGTTCGGCTTGGCAGTGGTTCCGGGCGCCCTGATCGGAGCCAGGGCACCCCTCCATTGGGACAATCGACTCCTGCTCGGCGCGGCGTACGCCTTGCAGGCACTGGGCGTCGTGTTGTCGGTGGCGTGGCCGACGGCCATCGGATTTGCGCTGGGCAGCCTTCTGCTGGGCATGCCGTTCACGGCCATCACTCTTTTCGCCATGCGGGATGCACGACGGCTCCGCGGCAATGCGGCGGCGGGGCTCATTGGCTATGCAACAGCCTCCTATGGGGTCGGGCAGATCCTCGGTCCGCTGTTCGCCGCGCCGCTGGCGCAGCGCACCGGGTCGTTTGCGGTGCCCTTGCTGGTGGCGGCCGGCGCGCTCGGAATGGGGGCGGCACTTTTTATCGCTGTCTGGCGCCGTTCATGCGTCACCAAAGGTATCTCAAACGCGTAGAAACCCCACTTTCGTAACGCATTTGGCATATAATTCGAGTCTCACGACCAAACGGGCGGGTACCAACCGCCCGTTTTTTATTGGTCGAAGCATTCTTGATGCCGCAGGCGGGCGGCGGCATCCGGCACACCAAGGGCATAAACATACACGTGGCATTGCAGCAGACAGTGGAACAAACCGTGGCCGGGCTGGGCTACGACCTGGTCGAGATCGAGCGCTCGGCCGGGGGATTGCTGCGCGTCACGATTGATTTGCCCTGGAAAGGCCCCAATTTGGATGTGGCGCCGGGCACGCCGGAGCCTTTCGTGACGGTCGAAGATTGCGAAAAGGTGACCCGCCAGCTGCAATTCGCGCTGGAAGTGGATGGCGCCGACTACAAGCGGCTCGAAGTGTCGTCCCCGGGTATTGACCGGCCGTTGCGCAATGAGCAGGATTTCGAACGTTTTGCCGGCGAGGTGATCGACATCACGCTCAAGGCCCCGATGGGCGCGGCGGCGGGCGGCCAGGTGGCGGCCAATCGCAAGAAATTTCGCGGCACGCTGGAGCGTGTTGCAGCGGCCGACGGCTCGCACGGCTGGCAGATCGTCTGGAGCGACGAGCCGGCGCCGAAGCCCGGCCAGAAGATCAGCAAGAAGCGCGCGCCTGCACCTCTGCAGGCGTTGGGTTTTGCTTTGGACGAGCTCCGCGAAGCGCGGCTCGCCCCGATAGTGGATTTCAAGGGGCGCAGGCCCAAACCTGGCACGGTGGTGTCGGACTGAACGAGGAGAGTGGTGGCATGAATCGCGAAATGTTGATGTTGGTGGATGCGATCTCGCGCGAGAAGAACGTTGAACGTGACGTCGTCTTCGGTGCGGTCGAGTCTGCCCTGGCGCAAGCCACCAAGAAGCTCTATCAGGGCGACGTGGACATTCGCGTCGCCGTCGACCGTGACAGCGGCGACTACGAGACCTTCCGCCGCTGGCATGTGGTGCCCGATGAGGCTGGCTTGCAGCTGCCCGACCAGGAAATCCTCCTGTTCGAAGCCAAGGAAGAAATGCCCGACATCGAGGTCGACGAATACATCGAGGAAGCGGTGGATTCGGTTCCGATCGGCCGTATCGGCGCGATGGCGGCCAAACAGGTCATCCTGCAGAAGATTCGTGACGCGGAGCGCGAGATGCTGCTCAACGACTTCATGTCGCGCGGCGAGAAGATCTTTACGGGCACGGTCAAGCGCCTGGACAAGGGCGACATCATCGTCGAGGCCGGTCGTGTCGAAGGACGCCTGCGCCGCAGCGAGATGATCGCCAAGGAAAACCTGCGCAACGGCGACCGTGTGCGGGCCATGATCATGGAAGTCGACCTGACGCTGCGCGGCGCTCCGATCATCCTGTCGCGCGCAGCACCCGAGTTCATGATCGAGCTGTTCCGCCAGGAAGTGCCCGAAATCGAACAAGGCCTGCTCGAGATCAAGAGTTGCGCCCGCGACCCCGGCTCGCGCGCCAAGATCGCCGTGCTCTCGCACGACAAGCGCGTCGACCCGATCGGCACCTGCGTCGGCGTGCGCGGTACGCGCGTCAATGCCGTCACCAACGAGCTCGCCGGCGAGCGCGTGGACATCGTGCTGTGGAGCGAAGACCCCGCACAGTTCGTGATCGGTGCGCTGGCACCGGCCAATGTCTCGTCGATCGTGGTCGATGAGGAAAAGCACGCCATGGACGTGGTGGTCGACGAGGAGAACCTCGCGATCGCGATCGGTCGAGGCGGCCAGAACGTGAGGCTCGCCTCCGACCTGACCGGCTGGAAGATCAACATCATGGACGCCAATGAATCGGCTCAGAAGCAGGCGACCGAGACGGACGCCAGCCGCAAGCTCTTCATGGAAAAGCTCGACGTCGACGAGGAAATCGCCGACATCCTGATTTCCGAGGGCTTCACCAGCCTGGAAGAAGTGGCCTATGTGCCGATTTCCGAACTGCTCGAGATCGAGAGCTTCGACGAAGACACGATCAACGAGCTGCGGTCGCGCGCCAAGGATGCGCTGCTGACCATGGAAATCGCCCGGGAAGAAAACGTCGAGAGCGTCTCGCAGGATCTGCGCGACCTCGGCGGGCTCGACCCGGCCCTCATCCCCAAATTGGCCGAGGCGGGTGTCCACACCCGTGACGACCTGGCCGACCTTGCGGTCGATGAACTCACCGAGATCACCGGCCAGAGCGCCGATGACGCCAAGAACCTCATCTTGAAAGCCCGCGAACACTGGTTCGCCGGCCAAGAGTGATGGTCATGGAGGCACGAAACCAATATGTCCAGTACCACTGTCGCCGAGTTCGCGAACGAGCTCAAGAAGACTCCCGAAACCCTGCTTGACCAGCTCAAGAGCGCCGGCGTGCCCAAGCAGGCACCGACCGACGCGCTCACGGAGGCCGACAAGCAGCGTCTGCTCGGCTTCCTGAAGGCCAGCCATGGCACGGTCGAGCCCGAGCGCAAGAAGATCACCCTGACGAAGAAGTCGACCAGCGAGATCAAGCAGGCCGACGCCACTGGCCGTGCGCGCACGATCCAGGTCGAGGTCCGCAAGAAGCGCACCTTCATCCAGCGTGACGAAGGTCATCCGGCCGCCGCCGAGCCGGCACCGCAAGAAGCACCTGCTGCAGCCGCTCCGGCTGCGCCGCAGATCGACGAAGCCGAACTGACCCGCCGCGAGGAAGAAGCGCGCCGTCAGGCCGAACTGATCCGCCGCCAGGAAGAAGAGCTGGTCGAAAAGCGTCGCCTGCGCGAAGAAGCCGAGGCGCGTGAGCGCGAGAAGGCCGAACGCGCCGAGCAGGCCGAGCAGGAAGCCAGGGCCGCCAAGAAGAAGGCTGCCGAGGCCGCTGCTGCCGCGACCGTGACCGAAGGCGCGCCCGAACCCGCCGAGGAAGCCCCCGCCGTGACCGACCGCAAGGCCGCCGCGGAAGCTGCCGCTGTGCAGGCCAAGGACGACGCCAAGGCCAAGGCCGCCGCCGAATCGAAGGCTCGCGCCGACGAGGAAGCCGCCCGCGCGAAGGACCTCGACGAACGCCGCCGCAAGGCGCTGGCCGAGGCCGAAGCCATCCGCGCCATGATGAATGCGCCGGCTCGTGTGCTGGTGCCGCACAAGGCGCCCGAGAAGCCCGCGCCGGAAGCCAAGGCCGGGGTCAAGGGCACGCTGCACAAGCCGACGGCTCCGGCCGCTCGACCGGGTGCGCCGGCCGCTCCTGGTGCCGCCGCGGCAGCACCGGGCACGGGCAAGGAAGTCAAGTCGGCCAAGCTCTCGTCGAGCTGGGCTGGCGACACGGCCAAGAAAAAGGAAATCAAGACCCGCGGCGATGCCAGCGGCGGTGTCGGTCGCGGCAACTGGCGCGGAGGCCCGCGCGGCCGCCGCGGCAATGACCGCAATGGCCAGGAAGAACGAGTGCAGGCCGCACCGGTCGAGGCTCGCGTGCTCGAAGTGCACGTGCCCGAAACCATCACGGTCTCGGAACTCGCCCACAAGATGGCTGTCAAGGCGTCGGAAGTCATCAAGCAACTGATGAAGCTCGGCCAGATGGCGACCATCAACCAGTCGCTGGACCAGGACACCGCGATGATCATCGTGGAGGAAATGGGCCACAACGCTGTGGTTGCAGCGCTGGACGATCCGGAAGCGTTCACCGACGAGGACGTGTCGGCGCAACAGGCCGAAGCCCTGCCGCGCGCACCGGTCGTGACCGTCATGGGTCACGTCGACCACGGCAAGACCTCGCTGCTGGACTACATCCGTCGCGCCAAGGTGGCCGCGGGCGAAGCCGGCGGCATCACGCAGCACATCGGGGCGTATCACGTCCAGACCGAGCGCGGCATGGTGTCCTTCCTGGATACCCCGGGCCACGAGGCGTTCACCGCCATGCGTGCCCGCGGTGCGCAGGCCACCGACATCGTGATCCTGGTGGTTGCGGCCGACGACGGCGTCATGCCGCAGACCAAGGAAGCCATCAAGCACGCGAAGGCTGCGGGTGTGCCGATCGTGGTCGCCATCAACAAGGTCGACAAGCCGGATGCCAACCTCGATCGCGTGAAGCAGGAGCTGGTCGCCGAGGAAGTCGTGCCCGAAGAGTACGGCGGCGATGTGCCGTTCGTGCCGGTCTCGGCCAAGACGGGCCAGGGCGTCGACGATCTGCTCGAGCAGGTGCTGCTGCAGGCCGAAGTGCTCGAACTCAAGGCGCCGGTGGATGCCGCCGCCAAGGGCCTGGTCATCGAAGCCCAGCTCGACAAGGGCCGCGGCCCGGTCGCGACCGTGCTGGTTCAGTCCGGCACGCTCAAGACCGGCGACGTGGTGCTGGCAGGTTCGACCTATGGCCGTGTGCGCGCCATGATCGACGAAGACGGCAAGACCATCAAGTCAGCGGGTCCGTCGATCCCGGTCGAGATCCAGGGTCTGACAGAAGTGCCGCAGGCCGGCGACGAATTCATGGTGATGAGCGACGAGCGCCGTGCGCGCGAGATCGCCACCTACCGCGCCGGCAAGTTCCGCAACACCAAGCTGGCGAAGGCCCAGGCTGCGAATCTGCAGAACATGTTCACCGACTTGTCGGCGGGCGAGGTGCAGACGCTGCGGATCATCATCAAGGCCGATGTCCAGGGCTCGCAAGAGGCACTGGCGCAGTCCCTGCTCAAGCTGGCGACCGACGAGGTCAAGGTGCAGATGGTGTACGCCGGCGTCGGCGGCATCAGCGAGAGCGACATCAACCTCGCGATCGCATCGAAGGCCATCGTGATCGGCTTCAATGTGCGCGCCGATGCCGGCGCTCGCAAGTTGGCCGAGAGCAACGGCGTGCAACTGCACTACTACAGCATCATTTACGACGCGGTGGACGACATCAAGGTCGCCATGTCGGGCATGCTGGCTCCCGAGCGGCGCGAAGAGATCATCGGCTCGGCCGAGATCCGCACCGTGTTCGTGGCCTCCAAGATCGGTACGGTCGCGGGTTGTATGGTCACCTCGGGTTCGGTCAACCGCAGCGCGCATTTCCGCCTGCTGCGCGACAACGTGGTGATCTACACGGGCGAAATCGACTCGGTCAAGCGCATGAAGGACGATGTCCGCGAAGTGCGCGAAGGCTTCGAGTGCGGTATCAAGCTCAAGAACTACAACGACATCAAGGAAGGTGATCAGCTGGAGTTCTTCGAGATCAAGGAGATCGCCCGGACGCTGTAAGCGTACCGAGCGACCCTGGCCATGCCCAAGAGAAAAGCCGCAGCCCCCAACCGCGCCTTCAAGGTGGCCGATCAGATCCAGCGCGATCTGACGGAGTTGATCGCGCGCGAGTTGAAGGACCCGCGGGTGGGCATGGTCACGATCCAGGCGGTCGAGGTCACGCCCGACTACGCGCATGCGAAGGTCTTCTTCAGCCTGCTCGTGGGCGATCCGGTCGAGACCACCGAAGCGCTGAATCAGGCCGCGGGCTTCCTGCGCAACGGCCTGTTCAAGCGCCTGCATATCCATACGGTCCCGACGCTGCATTTCCAGTTCGATCGCACGACCGAGCGTGCCGCCGACATGAATGCGCTGATCGCGCAGGCCGTCGCTTCCCGTTCCAAAGACGACTGAAGATGAACGCGCCACGCACACGGGTGCAGCGGCGCCCTGTGCATGGGGTGTTGCTGCTCGACAAGCCGCTGGGTCTCTCCAGCAACCAGGCCCTGCAAAAGGCCAAGTGGTTGCTGCGCGCCGAAAAGGCCGGACATACCGGCACGCTCGATCCGCTCGCGAGCGGCGTGTTGCCCTTGTGCTTCGGGGCGGCGACCAAATTCAGCCAACTGCACCTGGATGCGGACAAGACCTATGAGGCCACTGCGCGTCTCGGGGTAAAGACGTCCACCGGCGACGCCGAGGGCGAAGTCATCGCCGAGCGGCCCGTTGCCGTGACTGCTGCTGATCTGAAGCGTGTGGAAGCGCAGTTCACCGGTCCGATCCGCCAGATCCCCCCGATGCACAGCGCATTGAAGAAAGACGGCAAGGCGTTGTACGAGTACGCCCGAGAAGGGGTCGAAGTCGAACGCGCGCCACGCGATGTCGTGATCTACAAGCTCGCCATCGATGCCGCCTCCGGCAACGAGATTCGAATCCGCGCGACCGTGAGCAAGGGCACCTACATCCGCACGCTGGGCGAAGACATCGGCGAAGCCCTGGGTTGCGGCGCCCATCTCACCGCGCTGCGCCGGATCGAGACTGGCGGCTTCGACGCTTCGCAGTGCGTGGCGCTGGAGGCGCTCGAGGCGCTCGACGAGGAAGAGCGCCTCGCTCGGCTTCTGCCGACGGAGGCGTTGGTGGCCGATCACACGCCCGTCACGCTCGACACCGAAGATGCCGGGCGTTTCCTGTCCGGCTTGCGCCGACGCGGCAAATGGCCGGACGCGCCTGCGGTGGCCGTCTTCGGCCACGACCCGCCCGCATTCCTCGGCACGGCCCACGTGAAGGCCGGCGAACTGATTCCGGGGCGCTTGTTGAGCCCCATCGAAATCCAGCAAATACTATTGACCGAAGCGACACCATGAGCACCAACCAGATCCGCAATATCGCCATCATCGCCCACGTGGACCATGGCAAGACCACGATGGTCGACCAATTGCTGCGCCAGTCCGGCACCTTCGCCGAGCACGAGAAAGTGGTCGACACCGTGATGGACAACAACGCCATCGAAAAAGAGCGCGGCATCACGATCCTGGCCAAGAACTGCGCCGTGACGTGGAAGGGCATGCACATCAACATCGTGGACACTCCCGGCCACGCGGACTTCGGTGGCGAAGTGGAACGCGCGCTCAGCATGGTGGACGGGGTGGTGCTGCTGATCGACGCCCAGGAAGGCCCGATGCCGCAGACCCGCTTCGTGACGAAGAAGGCGCTGGCCCTCGGCCTGAAGCCGATCCTGGTGGTGAACAAGGTCGACAAGCCGGGCGCGCGCCCGGACTATGTGGTCAACGCCGCCTTCGACCTGTTCGACAAGCTGGGCGCCACGGACGAACAACTGGATTTCCCGGTCGTCTACGCTTCGGGCATCAACGGCTGGTCTTCGCTGGAAGAGGGCGAACACGGCGAGCAATGGGGCCCGGACATGTCGGCACTGTTCGACACCATCCTGAAGCACGTGCCGGCGCATGCAGGCGATCCTGATGCGCCGCTGCAACTGCAGATTTCCGCCATCGACTTCTCGACCTTCGTGGGCCGGATCGGCGTCGGCCGCATCCATGCCGGCACCATCAAGCCGATGATGGACGTCGTCGTGATGGAAGGTCCAGACGGCAAGGCGGTCAGAGGCCGCGTCAACCAGGTTCTGACCTTCCAGGGCCTTGAACGCGTGCAGGCAACCGAAGCCGGCCCGGGCGAGATCGTGCTGATCAACGGCATTGCCGACGTCGGCATCGGTGTGACGATCACCGATCCGGTGAACCCGGTTGCGCTGCCCATGCTCAGGGTCGACGAGCCGACCCTGACGATGAACTTCTGCGTCAACACCAGCCCGCTGGCCGGCCGTGAAGGCAAGTTCGTCACCAGCCGTCAGATCTGGGACCGACTGCAAAAAGAGCTCCAGCACAACGTGGCTCTGCGCGTCAAGGAAACGGACGAGGAAGGCATCTTCGAAGTCATGGGCCGCGGCGAACTGCACCTGACCATCCTGCTGGAGAACATGCGTCGCGAAGGCTACGAGATGGCCGTGTCGAAGCCCCGCGTGGTGTTCCGCGACGTCGACGGCGTGAAGCACGAGCCCATTGAGCTGGTGACGGCCGACATCGAGGACGCGCACCAGGGCGGTGTGATGCAGGCCTTGGGCGAGCGCAAGGGCGAACTGGTCAACATGGAACCGGACGGCCGTGGCCGTGTGCGCCTCGAGTACCGCATCCCGGCGCGGGGCCTGATCGGCTTCACCAACGAATTCCTGAACTTGACGCGCGGCTCGGGCCTGATCTCGAACATCTTCGACAGCTACGAGCCGCACAAGGGCGAGATCGGCAGCCGCAAGAACGGCGTGCTGATTTCCATGGACGACGGTGAAATCTTCACCTACGCGCTGGGCAAGCTGGACGATCGCGGCCGCATGTTCGTGCGTGCGAACGATCCGGTGTATGAAGGCATGATCGTCGGCATCCACAGCCGCGACAACGACCTGGTAGTCAACGCCACTCGCACCAAGCAGCTGACCAATTTCCGCGTGTCCGGCAAGGAAGACGCGATCAAGATCACCCCGCCGATCGAACTCACGCTCGAATACGGCGTGGAGTTCATCGAGGACGACGAACTGGTCGAGATCACGCCCAAGAGCGTGCGTCTGCGCAAGCGCTTCCTGAAGGAGCACGAGCGCAAGCGCGCATCGCGCGAGACGGCAGTCTGATGCGGCACGTGGGTGGCCGTGGGCTCACTCACGGCCGCGCGGTCTGGCTGATGGTCGTCGTGACCCTCATGTGGGCCACGGCGGGTGTGGTCACGCGTCACCTGGAGCACGCACGCAGCTTCGAGGTGACCTTCTGGCGCAGCTTTTTCACGCTGGTGTCGCTGCTGGTGATCCTGCCCTTGTGGCAGGGCCGGGCAGTGTTCGCGAAGATCCGCCAGGGCGGCCGCGAGCTGTGGGTTTCTGGCATCTGTTGGGGCGTGATGTTCACCGCCTTCATGGTCGCGCTCACACTCACCAGCGTCGCGAACGTCCTGGTCACGATGTCGGCAGGTCCGTTGCTGACGGCATTGGCCGCGCGAATCTTCATCGGCCACAAGCTGCCGCCGCGCACCTGGGCAGCCATCGTCGCGGCCGGGCTGGGCATCGGCTGGATGTATGGCACCGAACTCGGCGAGGGGCAACTGCTCGGCACGCTGGTCGCGCTGTGCGTGCCGCTGGCCGGCGCTTGCAACTGGACCGTGGTGCAGCACGCTCATGCCAAGGGTCACGACGTCGACCTCGTTCCCGCGGTTCTGATCGGCGCTGCGATCTCCACGCTCGTCACGCTGCCACTGGCATGGCCCTTCCAGGCGAATGCGCACGACCTGGGCCTGCTGGCATTCCTCGGCCTGTTTCAGTTGGCGATTCCCTGCGCGCTGTCGGTGATGTGCGCGCGCGTGCTGAAGGCGCCTGAGGTATCGCTTCTTGCGCTGCTCGAAGTGATCTTCGGCATTGCGCTGGCCTGGATCGGGGCAGGCGAGGAACCGGAGTCGAGCGTCTTGATCGGCGGCGCGGTCGTCATCGGTGCGCTGGTGTTCAACGAACTACTGGGCCTTCGCGAAAGGCGCGCTCCGGCGGCCGCCCTGACCAGCCCCCACTGAGTCACTGAGTAGCAGTGAGGGCATTCACTGATGCCTGTCCGACCTGCATGACGTTGTTTGTTTTTTGAGGATGTATTGATGCGACTTTCCATTGCACTGGCCGCCTGCGCCTTCCTTGCCGCGCCCCTTTGCTCGACGGCCCAGGTATCGATCAACATCAACGTCCCCGGCGTTGTCATGGCGGCGCCGCCGCCGCCGCGCTACGAGGTCATGCCGCCGCAGCGTCCAGGCTACGTCTGGGTGCCGGGGAACTGGCAATGGCAACACAACGCCTACGACTGGCGGCAAGGGTACTGGGAGCCTGCGCGCCCCGACTACATCTATGCCCCGGGTCGCTGGGTGCGTGCCGATGGCGGCTGGCGCTGGGTCGAGCCGAACTGGAAGGCCTCCAAGCGCAAGAAGGACAAGCACCACGGCCACGGCGATCACCACGACCGGGACGACGACCATGACCACGGCGGCTATCACTGCCCTCCGGGCCAGGCAAAGAAGGGACGTTGCTGAGCGGCTGCGGCGTACCAGCGAAAAGGCCGGCGTCCAAGCCGGCCTTTCTCATTCAACCCGCCTTCCGGCGGGCCTCCTGATTCAGGGGCGCGCCACCTTCCACACGCCATTGAAGCCGTCGCCCGTCTTGTCGCCGGCCTTGGTGTCCTTCGACCAGTAGTAGAGCGGCCAGCCCTTGTAGGCCCATTGCTTCTTGCCGTCATCGCGCACGATGATCGTGTAGGCGCCCATCGCCTTGGCGCTGTCGGCCACGCTCAGCGGCGGCCAGTTGGTCGCGCACGGCCCGTTGCAGGCCGACTTTCCGCTACCGGCCGCGTCGCGGTCGAAAGTGTAGAGCGTCATGCCGGATGGGCCGATCAGTACGCCGTCGGATGTGCGCGTCGGCGTGTCCGGCGCGGTTGACATGCTTCCGCATCCTGCGAGCAGGGCGGCGGCAAGGATCGAGGCGCTGAGGATTTTCATGAAGGATTCTCCTTTGATTGAAAAACGAATGCGGATGGGACAGTCTATCCCGCGCTTTTTTCAAGCTGACGGTGCACGTCCGTCGCGAGGTCGAGCAACGCGTCGCGCGAGAGCGCTCCGGTCAGCGCGTAGCCAAAGCCGCGATCGACCCAGTAGAAGCTCGGCACCGGTCCATCGGTCGAGAAACGGAAGGCCGTCTCTGCGGACCGCGCCGCATCAACTGCCGGACCGAGGCTGCCGATGTACAGCGTGATGCGCTCGCCGCCCGCGCGCTCGAACATGAACTGTGCCCGCGCGCCTTCACTGCCGGGCAGCAGACGGCCGCCGACCAGTTCATAGCCTTCTGCCGACAGGTCCGGCACCTGGAGCGGCTTGTCGAGCCGCTTCGAGAGCCATTGCGCGAGATGCTGCCGCTCCGCCGCGACGACCTCGACCGGATGCCGCTTTTCGGGTGCATAGATTGCATGGGCCACGGATGCTGCATGCACGAATTCCCGCGTGGCCGGTGCGCGCGCCAAGGCCGTGCCGCCCGATGCGGCCCATTGGGTGTTCGCCTGCCATCCCGCGCCAAAGGCGAGCGCGACGCTCGCCGCCATGCCGCCCCAACGTGTCCATCGGATCCGTCGTGCATGCTGTTCGTCGGCAAGGCCCGCGGCGGCCAGCAAGGCCGGCGGGACGGGTTCGTCGAGCACCTCGCGGTGCAGTCGCCGCAATGCGTCGCGCTGGGCCTCCCAGGCGGCAGAGTCATCGTCGGGGGGAAGTGTGGGGGTGTTCATGGCGATGGCCGATTCACTTGAGGCGACGCAGGCCGGTGCGAGCCGTCACGGGCGAAGGCGTGCCGTCCATCAGCTCCTGCAAGCGGGCACGAGCCCGTGACAGGCGCGACATCACGGTGCCCGCCGGAATGCCCAGCACCTTGGCCACTTGCGCGTAGGTGAGGTCCTCCAGTGCCACCAGCAGCAACACGGCGCGCTGGTCCTCGGGCAGAAGCAACAGGCAGCGCTGCAGGTCGATCGCCTGGTCGCGGTGCGAATCGACACTGCGCAGTTCAAGCACGACCTCGTCGATGTCGACGGCCACCGGACGCGGAGACGGAGCGCGTCGGACCTGACTCACGAACACGTTGTGCATGAGTGTGAAAAGCCACGCCCGGAGGTCGCTCCCGGCGATCCAGAGCCGCCACTTGCCGCAGGCGCGCTCCAGCGTGTCCTGCACCAGATCGTCGGCCGCCCAGCGATCGCCCGTCAGCGCGCGGGCATAGCGCCGCAGGCTGGGGATTTGGTCGACGAGGAGGCGCGAGTCCATGGGTGGGAGCAGATCATCGATGTCGGTTGTCTGCTGCACCAACGCCGGCGCACCGGCGTTTATTCCATGAACGCCGAGAAATTTTCAACCGCCGCCGGCCGTACCATCGCGAAGCACTCGCCGCTTGAGCGGCTTGGCCGGATTCCCGCCATACACGGTCCAGGGATCGAGCGAGCGGAACGCGACGCTGCGCGCGCCCAGCACCGCACCTTCGCCGACCTCGACGCCCGGCCCGACGAAGGCCTCGGCCGCGATCCACGCCTGGGCGCCGATCACGATCGGCTCGGCGGTCAGTTGGAAGGTAGCCGACGAGATATCGTGGCTGCCGGCGCACAGATGCGCGCCTTGCGACACCAGCGCCGCACGGCCGAGGGAAATCGGCGCCATGTTGTAGCAAGTGACTCGTTCGGCCAGCAGCGCGCGATCGGCCAGATGCAGGTGGGGTGGATACCAGACCCGCGCACTGCCGCGCACGTCGCTGGATTCGCCCAGTTGCGCGCCGAACAGCTTCAGGAGAAAGCGGCGCCAGAAGCGCATCTGCGGCGGTGTCCATGACGCAAGCAGCGCCCAACTCAGGTTCCACGCGGCGCGCAATAGCCGATTGCCCAGAGAAAAGCTCGGACCGCCCTGCAGCGGATTGACGCGCGCGGCGTCGAGGGGTTGGAGCGCCATCGATGGTCCTTTAGCGGCTGCGACTCTTCATGGCCCGCTCGACTTCACGCTTGCCTTCGCGATCCTTGATGGTGTCGCGCTTGTCGTGCTCGGCCTTGCCCTTGGCCAGTGCGATCTCGCATTTGACCTTGCCCGCCTTCCAGTGGAGGTTGAGCGGTATGAGCGTATAGCCTTTTTGCTCGACCTTGCCGATCAGGCGGCGGATCTGCTCCTTGTGCAGCAGCAGCTTCTTGGTGCGCACGGAGTCGGGATTGACATGCGTCGATGCAGAGCGCAAGGGGTTGATCTGGCAACCGATCACGTAAAGCTCGCCGTCGCGGATCACGACGTAGCCGTCGGTCAGCTGGACCTTGCCTTCGCGCAGCGACTTGACCTCCCAGCCTTCGAGCACCATGCCCGCCTCGAAGCGCTCCTCGAAGAAGTAGTTGTACGCGGCTTTCTTGTTGTCCGCGATCCGGGAGGAGGTGTCTTGTTTTTTTGTGGCCATGGTGTGTCAGGTGAGGGCTGCATGGCTTCAATACAATCCGTCGCGCACGCGGTGCCGATTCTATGAAAACAGTCCACAAGTCCGTTCTGATCTGGTACAGCGCCGAAGAGATGTACGCCCTCGTCACCGACGTAGCGAAGTATCCCGAGTTTCTGCCGTGGTGTGACCGCTCGAAAGTCATCGAGCAGGACGGACTCGGCATGACCGCCGAAGTCGGTCTCGCCTTCAGCGGTTTTCACCAGAGCTTCACCACCCGCAACACCCACGTGCCTGGCCGTGAGGTGCATCTGAAGCTGGTGGACGGGCCCTTCTCCAATCTTGACGGCGTCTGGAAGTTCACGCCCGTGGGAGAGGAGGGCGAGCGCGCGTGCCGCGTCGAGTTGAACCTCAGCTACGGCTTCAGCAACTTCGCGCTGCAGGCGCTGGTGGGGCCCGTGTTCGACAAGGTTGCCTCCAATCTGGTCGAGGCTTTCGTGAAGCGCGCCGAGCACATCTACGGCACCTCCTGATGCTGCAAGTCACAGTGGCGTATTCGCCGGCGCAACGTGAGGTGTTCGAGCAGGTCGTGTCGGTGCCGGAAGGTGCGACGGCGCGAGATGCGGTGATGTCCAGCAGACTCGGCGCCAGCTTTCCGCAACTCGACTGGCAGTCTCTCGTGCCGGGTGTGTGGGGCCGCGCGGTCGAATGGGATCGGGTGCTTGCCGACCTCGACAGGGTCGAGTTGTGCCGAGCGCTCACCGTCGATCCCAAGGTCGCGAGGCGCGAGCGATTCCGGCAGCAGGGCGCGCGCGGGACGGGATTGTTTGCGCGCCGGCGCAAGGGCGGCAAGGCGGGGTACTAGAGCGCCTTACCTGCAGTCGGAGTCGATCACCGATTGCAGGCGCCGTTGCTCCGCGGCACGCGCGTTGTCGTCCATGATCTCGCGCTCGCCCTGGCCATTGACGCGGGCCACCCGGATGCCGCTGTCCATGGTCGCCTTGCCCTGGCGCGCCCGATTGCAGTTCTCGGCCTTCGCCTGTGCCATCTTCTGTGCCTCGGCGGCCTGCTTGGCCTTTTCGGCGTCCTCGACCTTCTTCGCTTTTTCGGTGAGATCCTTGTCGACGCCTGAGGGCTTGGCGCCGCCGACGGCGGGCTCCGGTGCCGGCGCCGCTTCCGCCGGCGCGGGAGGCGTGCTGAAATTCAGTCGCTTGCCGGGCGTCCCGGGCTTCCGAAGAATGTTCTTCTCCGGGATGTCGGGCGGCGGCGCCTGGTCGCTGAACACTTTCTTGTTGTCCTTGTCGATCCATTGCCACTGGGCGTGCGCGCCCAACGGCAGCATGAAGACCGACCCGATGACGAGCAGATGCGCGAATTTCATGGCCGGCAGTTTAGCGCTGCCTTACGTTTTGCAACTTTGTCTCTGGCATTTTTGCAACGTTCTGCCGGGATTCCGGGGCGTTCGAGCCCGAATGCGTGCGGGAAAGCTCAAATCCCTTCGCCAGATTGGATGTCGAGCCATCGTTACAATCCGTCTTTTGGAGCTTCACCCATGCGCCTTCTCGGCAAAGCGCTCACCTTCGACGACGTGTTGCTGGTGCCAGCGTTCTCCCAGGTCCTCCCCAAGGACACCTCCCTCGCCACCCGGCTCTCCCGAAACATCACGCTGAACCTGCCGCTCGTCTCTGCGGCGATGGACACCGTGACCGAAGCGCGCCTCGCGATCGCCATCGCGCAGGAAGGCGGCATCGGCATCGTGCACAAGAACTTCACTGCCGCCGAACAGGCCGCTCAAGTCGCCAAGGTGAAGCGCTACGAGTCCGGCGTGCTGCGCGACCCGGTGGTGATCACCCCGACGCACACGGTGCGCCAGGTGATGGCACTGTCCGATCAGCTCGGCATATCGGGATTTCCGGTGTGCGACGCCGGCAAGGTGGTCGGCATCGTCACGGGCCGCGACCTGCGCTTCGAAAGCCGCTACGACGTGCCGGTGAGCGAGATCATGACGCGGCGCGACAAGCTCATCACCGTGCCGGACGGCACCACGCTGGCGGACGCGAAGGCATTGCTCAACAAGCACAAGCTCGAACGCCTGCTCGTGATCAACGAGGCCTGGGAGCTCAAGGGCCTGATCACCGTCAAGGACATTACCAAGCAGACCAGCTTCCCGAATGCCGCGCGAGATGCCAGCGGCCGCCTGCGTTGCGGCGCAGCCGTCGGTGTGGGCGAGGGCACTGAAGAGCGCGTGGAAGCACTCGTGAAGGCCGGCGTCGACGCCATCGTCGTCGACACCGCCCACGGCCACAGCGCCGGGGTGATCGAACGCGTTCGCTGGGTCAAGAAGAACTACCCGCAGGTCGACGTGATCGGCGGCAACATCGCCACCGGCGACGCCGCCCGGGCACTCGCCGACGCGGGGGCCGACGCGGTCAAGGTCGGCATCGGCCCCGGCTCCATCTGCACCACCCGCATCGTGGCCGGCGTGGGCGTGCCCCAGATCATGGCGGTGGACAACGTCGCGACGGCGCTCCAGGGCACGGGCATTCCGCTCATCGCCGACGGCGGCATCCGCTACTCGGGCGACATCGCGAAGGCCATCGCCGCGGGCGCGAGCACCGTGATGATGGGCGGCATGTTCGCCGGCACCGAAGAGGCGCCGGGCGAGATCGTGCTGTTCCAGGGGCGCAGCTACAAGAGCTACCGTGGCATGGGCTCCATCGGCGCCATGCAGCAGGGCAGCGCGGACCGCTACTTCCAGGAATCCAGCACCGGCAATCCCAACGCCGACAAGCTCGTGCCTGAGGGCATCGAAGGTCGCGTGCCCTACAAGGGCTCGATGGTGTCGATCGTCTACCAGATGTCCGGCGGCTTGCGTGCCAGCATGGGCTACTGCGGCTGCGCCACGATCGAGGACATGAAGAACAAGGCCGAGTTCGTCGAGATCACCACCGCCGGCATTCGCGAGAGCCACGTGCACGACGTGCAGATCACCAAGGAAGCGCCCAACTACCGCGCTGAATAAGCACACCCCCAGGCTGCGCGCACTTCGTGTCGCTTCGCCAACCCCCTTGCAGGGGGCAACACCGGCGGGCCGGCGAAGCCGGTCCGCGGTGTTTCCCGAAGGAGCGCGCAGGGGACTTGGCACTCATTTCGCCTTTTTCATATGCACCAGAAGATCCTGATTCTCGATTTCGGCTCGCAAGTCACCCAGCTCATCGCGCGACGCGTGCGCGAGGCGCACGTGCTCAGCGAGGTGCATCCCTGCGACGTCACGGACGATTGGATTCGCGACTACGCGAAGGACGGCAGCCTGAAGGGCGTCATCCTTTCCGGCAGCCACGCCAGCGTCTACGAAGACACGACGGACAAGGCGCCGCAGGCGGTGTTCGAACTCGGCGTGCCGGTCCTGGGCATCTGCTATGGCATGCAGACCATGGCGCACCAATTGGGCGGCAAGGTCGAAGGCGGCCACAAGCGCGAGTTCGGCTCTGCGGCCGTCCGTGCGCGCGGCCACACCGAACTGCTCAAGGACATTGCCGACTTCACCACCGACGACGGGCACGGCATGCTCAACGTCTGGATGAGCCACGGCGACAAGGTCACCGAGCTCCCGCCCGGTTTCAAGCTCATGGCGTCGACCGAGAGCTGTCCGATCGCCGGCATGGCCGACGAGGACCGGCATTTCTACGCCGTGCAGTTCCACCCCGAAGTCACGCACACGCAGCAGGGCAAGGCGATCCTCGATCGCTTCGTGCTGGGTATCTGCGGCGCCCGGCCTGATTGGGTCATGCGCGACCACATCGCCGAAGCTGTCGAGGCGATTCGGAAGCAAGTGGGCGACGAGGAAGTGATCCTTGGCCTCTCGGGCGGAGTGGATTCGTCTGTGGCGGCCGCGCTGATCCATCGCGCCATCGGTGACCAGCTCACATGCGTCTTCGTCGACCACGGCCTGTTGCGCTTGAACGAAGGCGACATGGTCATGGACATGTTCGTCGGCAAGCTGCACGCCAAGGTGATCCGCGTCGATGCGAGCGAGCTTTTCCTCGGCAAGCTGGCCGGGGTGAGCGACCCCGAGGCCAAGCGCAAGATCATCGGCGGCGAGTTCGTCACCGTGTTCAAGCAGGAAGCGGCCAAGCTCACGAGCGCGGGCGCCAAGGGCGCCAAGTGGCTGGCACAGGGAACCATCTATCCGGACGTGATCGAGTCCGGGGGGGCCAAGAGCAAGAAGGCCGTCACGATCAAGAGTCACCACAACGTCGGCGGCCTGCCCGAGCAATTGGGCCTGAAGCTGCTGGAGCCATTGCGCGACCTGTTCAAGGACGAAGTGCGCGAACTCGGTGTCGCGCTCGGCCTGCCGCCCGAGATGGTGTATCGCCATCCGTTCCCCGGCCCCGGCCTGGGCGTCCGGATCCTCGGCGAGGTGAAGAAGGACTACGCCGACCTGCTGCGCCGCGCCGATGCCATCTTCATCGAGGAACTGCGCAATTTCATCGACCCGGCCACGGGCAAGAGCTGGTACGACCTCACGAGCCAGGCTTTCACAGTGTTCCTGCCGGTCAAGAGCGTCGGCGTGATGGGCGATGGCCGCACCTACGACTACGTCGTGGCGCTGCGTGCCGTGCAGACCAGCGACTTCATGACGGCTGACTGGGCCGAGCTGCCCTATGCACTGCTCAAGAAGGTTTCGGGGCGCATCATCAACGAGGTGCGGGGCATCAATCGCGTCACCTACGACGTGAGCAGCAAGCCGCCGGCGACCATCGAGTGGGAGTGAGCGGGGGCGCCGCGTGTCGCCTTTGCAACGGCGCCGTGCTGTCCCTTCGGCCTATCTCGTCGGATGCGCACCGTTCGATGGCCAAGCCAATCTCGGGGCGCGCGGCCAGGCCCGGCTCTTGCAAGAAGAGCTTGGGCATATCCCGTTCGGGTTGACCCTGACGAAATGTGTTTACATGTAAGAACATAGTGTTAGAGTTTGGCATTCGTAGGGTCTGGTAACAGGTCTACGACGTTCTCCAACGAACCCCTCAGGGGCGGATGCCATGGAAAAAGTCAGCTTCGACGCCACGCGAATGACCCCGGGGGCGACTACGATCGCCCGGGAAACTGTTGACCGGACGAGGAGAAGCCGTCAGCTCGGCCACCGGTCTTCCGCTTCGTTTCGTGTTGAGGGCTCATCGATGGATCCAGCTTCCGAATCGCCGAGGGACTCGCAGTTGCTGTCCGTCGTCATCCCTTGCTACAACGAGGAAGAGGTCATCGGCGAGACGATGAAGCGCATCAAGGCCTTCTGCGCCCAGTTGCAGGATCTGGAAGTCGAACTGATCTTCGTCGATGACGGCAGCCGCGACAGGACACGCGAGCGCCTGAAGGAATTTGCCGCCGAAGATCCCCGGATCAAGCTCATCGGCTTTGCGCGCAATTTCGGTCACCAGATCGCGGTCACGGCCGGCATCGACGCCGCCAACGGCGACGCGGTCGTGCTCATCGACGCCGACCTCCAGGACCCGCCCGAAGTCGTCCACCAGATGATCGCCAAGTGGCGTGAGGGCTACGACGTGGTCTACGGCACCCGCACGGAGCGTCCCGGCGAGTCCGCCTTCAAGCTGGCGACGGCTCGGGGCTTCTACCGCCTGCTCAACCAGCTTTCCGATGTGGCGATCCCGCTGGACACGGGCGACTTTCGCCTGATGAGCCGCGACGTCGTGGATACGCTTCGCGCCATGCCCGAGCGCGACCGCTTCGTGCGCGGCATGGTGAGCTGGGTCGGCTTCAAGCAGATCGCGCTGCCCTACCGGCGCGCCGAGCGGTTCGCGGGGGAGAGCAAATACCCCCTGACCAAGATGCTGCGCTTTGCGACGGACGGCATCCTGTCCTTCTCGACGAAGCCTCTGCAGATGTCGGTGGCCCTCGGCATGCTCTGCGCCTCCATCTCGCTGCTCGGCATCATCTATGCGCTGGTCCTGCGCCTGTTCACCAGCGTGTGGGTGGAGGGTTGGACTGCCTTGATGATCGCGGTGCTCTTCATGGGCGGCGTCCAGTTAATATGCGTCGGTGTCCTTGGCGAATACGTCGGCCGCATCTACAACGAAATCAAGAACAGGCCGCTGTACGTGGTCCAGGAATACTTCGGGTTCGAGAAGGCCGGTCCGGCCATGTCTCGAAGCCCTGTTGTTGTCAATCGATGACGGCCAAGAAGTCATTGCGATTGCTGCTGGGCATCGGTCTCGCGGCACTGTTTCTTTGGCTGATTCTTCGCCAGATCAGCCTTGAAGAAATCAGGCGGGCGTTCGACGGCGCCAACTTCGCCTGGGTGACTGCTGCGGTCGCGGCTTTTGCCGTCGGCTATTCATGCAGGATCGAGCGCTGGCGCTCGATGCTGGAGCGCGACAGCCCGGGTTTGACATGGCGGCGTTGCGCCGGCCCGTTGCTGGCGAGCTTCGCGGCCAACAACGTGCTGCCTTTCAGGGCGGGAGATGCGATTCGCGCGTTTGCATTCAACGGCAAGCTGGGCACGACTTCCGGTGTCGTCGTGGCAACGCTGTTCGTCGAGCGCCTGCTGGACTTGCTGATGGTGCTGGTGCTCCTGGGCGTGGCCGTCGCGCTGTTCGGCCTGGACACGAAGCACTTTGCGGGAATCGGCAGCGCGGCCTTGATCGCCGCTGCACTCGCCATCCTGTTCGTGCTTCTGTTCCCGCGCTTCTTCACGCCTCTCGTGCTGGCCATGGGACGCCTGGTGGTTCGCATCGCGCCCGGTTTCGGGCAAAAGCTGTTCGACGAGATCAACAAGAGCTTGAACACGCTGAACCATCTGGCGCAGGGAGGCACCATGCTCAAGCTGGTCCTCTGGTCCATGCTGGCCTGGCTGGCCGAGGGTTGCGTCTTCTGGTTCGCCGCCCTGGCATTGCCCGCGCTTTCAGCGCCACTGGGCGGTTGGCTTGCATTGCCCGTGGGGACACTGGCGACGCTGATTCCCAGCACCCCGGGCTACATCGGCACCTTCGATTTCTTCACCGTGCATGCGATGACGACGCTCGGCAACGACCCGGCGGTTGCGACCGCCTATGCGCTGCTCGTCCATGCGTTGCTCTGGCTTCCGCCGACCCTCGTGGGTGGCCTTTACTTGCTGGTGTTTCCAGTCCATCAGCAGCAAGAGAAATTGAAAGCAGTTTCCTCATGAGTTTGTCTCACACGACGCAGGTGACGATCGTCGGCGCCGGCTTTACCGGGCTGACGGCCGCCTATGAGCTGGTCAAGAAGGGATTCGATGTCACGATTCTCGAGGCCGAAGCCGAGGTGGGAGGGTTGGCCGCGGCCTTCGAAGTCGGCGGCGAAAACCTGGACCGCTTCTATCACCACTGGTTCACCAACGACCTGGAAGTGATGGGGCTGATCGATGAACTCGGCCTGAACGAGCGCGTCGAGGTCAACCCGACCAACACGGGCGTCTACTACGCGAACAATTTCTTCAAGCTGTCCACGCCCTGGGATCTGCTGAACTTCAAGCCCTTGAGCTTTGTCGACCGGATCCGCCTCGGCCTGCTGGCATTGCGCGCCCGCCAGGTGAAGGACTGGAAGGCGCTGGAGAACAAGACCGCGCAGGACTGGCTGCGCGAGCTCGGTGGAGAGAATGTCTACCGCGTCGTCTGGCAGCCGTTGCTCAAGGGGAAATTCGGCCCTTACGCCGAGCAGGTGTCGGCCGTCTGGTTCTGGAACAAGCTCAAGCTGCGCGGCGGCAGCCGCGGCAAGGGCGGTGAAGAACGCCTGGCGTATTTCAAGGGAGGCTTCGTGGCGCTGGCCGAGGCCCTGGCCAACCGGGTGAGGGAACTGGGCGGCCGCATCGAACTCAATACGCCGGTCTCGAAGATCGAACCGCTCGGCGAGCGCTGGGTCGCGACCACGCCGCGCGGCGAAGTCACCTCTGATCGCGTCATTGCCACGCCTGCCTTGCCGTTGGTCGCGGACATGGTGCGCGGCTGGGCGTCCGGTGACTACATCAAGAGCCTTGAACGCATCCAGTACATCGGCAACGTGTGCCTGGTGCTCGAACTCGACAGGCCGCTGTCGAAGACCTATTGGCTGAACGTCAACGACCCCAGCTTCCCCTTCGTGGGCGTGATCGAGCACACCAATTTCGAGCGGGCCGAAACCTACGGCGGCAAGCATATCGTCTACCTCTCGAAGTACCTGCCGCACACGGAGCCCCTGTACGCGATGGGTGCCGACGACTTCCTGGAATTCGCGCTTCCCTTCCTCAAGACCATGTTCCCCGCCATGGAGCGCAAGTGGATCCAGGCGCATCACCTCTGGCGCGCCCGCTGGTCGCAGCCGGTGGTCGAGAAGAACTACAGCAGCCTGATTCCGGGTGAGGACGGCCCCAAGAGCGGTTTCCACGTCTGCTCGATGGCCCAGATCTACCCGGAAGACCGAGGCACCAACTACGCCATCCGGGCCGGCAAGAGCATCGGCGAGCGCTTGACGCTCGCCGCGAAGAACGGCTGAACCACCATGAGCTGCCGCCCCCAGAGTTCAGAGAGAGTTGCAGCGACCTGGAGCATTGCCACCCTCCTGGGTGCGGCAGTCCTCGTCCTGGTGCCCTATGGGCTCCTGCTGCGAACACTGCCCATCGGGCGGGATTCCGGTGTCTTCGTGTACACCGGCATGATCATGAACAGCGGGGGCATACCCTACGTCGATTCGTGGGATCACAAGGGCCCGCTGCTCTACATCGTCAATGCGCTGGGATACCTTCTCACGGGCAGCGTCAAGGGCACCGTCCTCCTCGAAGGGCTGCTTCTGTTCGGAGGGCTGGCGGTATCGATGTCCCTCTGGAGAAGGCTGCTGCCGACCTTCGCGGTCCTGCTCGCCGCGACCCTGTTCGTGCTGACCTACTGCGCGACCTTCGAATTGGGGAACCTGACGGAATCGTGGCTGATTCCCTTCATCCTCGTGACCTATTCGCTGGCCTTCGTCTACCTCTGCGACGAGACGGTATCGAACAGGTTGGGTCTGCTGGACTGGCTCTGCATCTCGCTCGGCGTGGCGATGGCCGTCGCGATGCTGACGCGGCTCAACAACGGGATGGGCCTCGGCTTGCTGGCCCTCTACCTGGTCGTCTTCGGCACCCGGCATCGCTTGAGGTCGATCGTCCTGATGGGCGTTTCATACGCCGTCATCGCGCTGCCGGTCCTGTTCTGGCTCTACCAGAAGGGCGCGATGAGCGCCTTTGTCGACCAGTACTGGTCGTTCAATTTTGCGTACTCGCGGGGCGCGAGTCTGATGGCACGGGTCGTGTCCGTGTACACGCTGTCGCAGGCCGTTTTCCTTTCACCCCTGGGTCTCGGCTGCCTGCTGATGGGGGGCGCTGTCTTCCTGTCGAATACGCAGGTTCCCAAGGGAAAGAAGAACTCCTTCCATTGGCTCATGTTCACGATCTTCTGCGTCGAGTTGCTGTCGCAGATGGCCTCGGGAAGGGGGTACTTGCACTACGCGTCGCTCGCGACCCCGGCGCTCGTCCTGGTGCTCGTGGGATTGCTCAACCTGGGGAGCGGCCCGGGCGGTTTCCTGTCCGGCGTGAGGAAGAACGCGAAATGGGCGGTGCTCGTGGTTCCTGCCTTCGTGGTCGCGCTGGCGCCTCCGGCGTTCGCCTTGCTGGCCTCGTTGAAGCAGGGGACCGGCGTCGCGGGCTCGCCGGCAAGCGAACTCGTCGACTATCTGCAGGCCAACACCAAGCCTTCCGATCTCGTGCTGGTCCACGGCGCGGAAACCTGGCTGCTGGCCGCTGCCGGCAGGCGCTCCGCGACGAGCATCACCTACTACTACCCGGCGCTCTACGGGTTCAAGGACACGTACGCGAAATACCAGGCGGACGCGCTGGGCAACAAGCCGCTGTACATCGTCGAAGCGCCCGATTCATGCGGCCTGTCCAGGTCGAAGTGCGACGGACAGCCGGAACTGTTCGGGGAACTCAGGGCATTCCTGCTGAAAGACTACGTGCAAGTGCGTGACCTGCATGGCTACAAGTTCTGGCGCTACCGAGGCGCAACAGGCTGATCGACCCGTTGCGCCCGCTCGTAGCCTACGAACGGACCGAAGAAGACCATCTCGCCTTGCAGGCCCTCGGCGATCTCATTCTGCTTGGGCAGTTCGTCGATGAACTCGGGCCACGACTGCGCGACATGCGCGGACCACTGGCGATGGTCGAGCCGGGTAATGGGGCCCTGGGTGTCCAGGAACTCATAGCCCTGTGCGGTCAACCGGGTCACGGCAAGCGTCGTCGCCGCTTCGTCGTTGTTCGCCGTGACATAAGCCGACACGTAGGCCCCCGCCAGGGACCTCGGCATGCGGGTGTTGGAGCCGCGTGCCACCTTCACATTGACCAGATACAAGCCGCGCCCCGGCGTCGGCTGCTTTGACTTGAACAAGCCAAACATGGATATCGCCCCAGAAAATTCAGGCGATATCGTAGCGTGACGGGCGTCCGGGCCCGCCATCCGGCATTTTTAAGGTTCCTTGAGGGATTGCTTAAGCAATTCTTAGCGGCGCGACAAGGCACGGATTCCTAGACTTCTTTCCCAGCAGGAGGTGCACGGTGCGCTTTCCGCTGGACCCCAAGAAGGACACCCCCAATGAACATCGATCAGCGCGAAATGCGCCAGGTTGCGGAGGCCGCGGGACCCCGCATCGACATGTACGCCGGCATCCACAAGGCGCTGCGCGCACTCATGGCAGACAGCCTGCTCGCACTCGGCCGAATGGACGTGGACGATTCGCTGGAACTCGCCCAGGTTACGCAGCGCGTGTTGGAACTGCTGGAGTTCTGCCGCTCGCACCTGCAACATGAAAACGAATTCGTGCACACCGCCATGGAGGCCCGTGCGCCCGGTGCCAGCGGCCAGATCGCGCATGAGCATGCGGAGCATGCAGAAGCGATTGCAGCGCTGGCGAACCAGACCACGGCGCTGCTGCAATGCGGCGAAGAGGCGCGTGCGGCCGGCGCGCTCGCGCTGTACCGGGCGCTCTCGCTCTTCATTGCGCACAACTTCGAGCACATGCACGTCGAGGAGACGGCGCACAACGCGGTGCTCTGGGCGCGCTACACCGACGCCGAACTCATCGAGATCCACAACGCGCTGGTCGCTTCCATCCCGCCGCACGAGATGATGTTCGTCGTGCGCTGGATGGTGCCTTTCATGAATCCTGCCGAGCGCGCCGCGATGCTGGGCGACATGCAGGCCCATGCGCCCGCGCCGGCGTTCGCTGCTGCGCTCGACGTGGTGCGTCCCCACCTGAGCGAACGCGAATGGGCCAAGCTCAGCGCGAGCCTCAAGCTGCCCGCCGCGCCGGGTGTCGTGCGGGCATGAACCGCTAGCTTGCGATCTCGGTCAGCGCGACCGGCCGTTCCATCCGCAGCCGGAAGCGGCCACGGCCGGTCTTCTCGATACGGATATGCGGGCAGTTCTCCAACAGCCGGCGCTGCAACAGCACCAGTCTTGCCTCAAGGTTGTCCGAGAGATCCGGCAACCGTATGGCGGGGTCGAGCCGAAGTTCGCGATTGGTGAACTCGCTGCGGCCCTGTTCCGAGAACTCGCGCAGCAGCTTGCCGAGGATGGCGCCCGCCACGCCCTTGATCAGGTAGCTGTCGCCGATGAAGACACTGTTGTTCGCGAGGTAGTGGCGCACGGGCACCGGCGCGCCGGTGGTCGACGGCACATGGGCCGGGCGGGCCTCCTCAGCAGGCGCCGAAGGTTCGTCCGCGGTGCGAAGCAACTCCAGCGCCGCGCCCAGGTGCCCGGCGATGGCAACCAGCGCGTCTTCGTCCTCGAAGCCGAAGCGCATGTCCTGCGGGCTCTCGACGAAGAGCGCTCCCAGCAGCCGGCCGCTTGAAACGATGGGCACGGCGAGTTGGCTGTGCGGCTCGGGCAGCCCCGGAAAGCAGATCTCGGTATCGAGCACGAGTCCGGGCTCGGTCTCTCGCATGCTGCTGCGCACGGCGTGGCTGTAGCTTGCCGCATTCGTCATGTGACTGATGCGCACAGGCGTGCGCTCCCGCGCGGCCACGCCGATCACGCCGTGTCCGATTTCAATCTCCGATCCGACGCCGGATGTCGCATACCCGCAACTTGCCACCGTGTAGAGGCGCTTCGTGGCGGAGTCCAGCATCAGCACCATGGCGTGGCGCACGTCCAGGTGGTCGTTCAGCACCGCCAGTACGGTCTGCAGCAGCTCGTCCGTCGCCCCGCAGGCGGCGAGGCGTTCGGCCGAACGCCGCACGCCGGCCAGCAGGCCGAATCGGGGCGGCTGCGGCGGCAGGCGATCACCTTCCACGCTCTCGATGGCCTCTACTTCGTACACATCGGAGCCCAGCAGCCGGAACACGGCGGCCATGCCCGAGTACGAGGCGATGCCGGCCAGCTGCGCCTTCATGCTTTCGAACAGCGGGCCGCTGGTCTCCGTGCGCAAATAGCGCAGGTGCAGCCGGTAGTAGCCGGCGCTGGCCGGATCGATCAGCAGCACGCTGCTGTAGGGATTGGCAAGGATGTTCTGCCGGGTCTTGTTGAAGAACTGGAACGACAGCGCCACGTGACGTTCGTCCACGTAGTTGACCTGCGAGATGTAGGCGACGTTCGGCGTTCCATCCTCCGAGCAGGTGGACATGATGGCCGGGATCGCGCCTTCGAAGCAGGCGCGGATCGCGTGCAGCGAGAGAGGCGGGGACGCAGGGGTCATAGGGGCGCCGATGCAGGCGATGCGGTCGACCCGGGCAGCGCGCTGCCGGCCTTGGGCCCGGGCGTCTGGTCGAAGGCCTCGTCAGGGTGGAGGCGCACCGCCACCAGCTCGGCGAGCCGGAACGAGAGGATCGTTCGCACGAAGGGCACGTCGCAGCCGACGAGGCCGAGTTCGTATTCCATCGACGCCAGGTAGCGGCGCAGCACCGGCAGATCCCCTTCGTCGGCCGTGCGCAGTTCAGCGGTTCGCGCCTTGACCTGCACGGTGCGGTGGCTCAGCGGCTCGCTGAACACCACGGCCACGTTGCCCGTCGCGGCGATGTCCTGCAGGAGCTGGCGCGCCTGGCCGCGCGCGAGGAAGACCGTGATCTCGGTGCCGTCCGGCGAGATGCTCGCGCCCATCGCACGCATCAGGCTGGGCCGCAGCGCCGCATTGCGCGACGAGACGATGGTCGACACGCCTTTGTCGATCATCGCGATGTGCTCGGGTTTCAGCAGCGGGCGGGGTGGGACCTCGGGCATGGGGCAAAAGCCGGGCGTGGGAGACCGGCATTGTGATTCAAAAGCCCTTGGCGGCGCACGCCACCCGTGGTCGTCAGGCGAACTGGCGCAACTCCTGCAAAGCCGGCGCCGACACCCGCAGATGGCGGGTCGCCCCCGCCGTGCGCATCACCGCCGACAGCAGCGAACGGAACCAGATGTGCCCCGGCGCCTGCTGGTTGCGACCATGCCAGAGCTGGTAGAAGCGCATCGGAGGGAAGTCGATCGGCGACGGCACGACGGCCAGCGGCAGCATCGCCGCGAAATGCTGCGCGAAATGCCGGCTGGTCGTGAAGATCAGGTCGGTGCCCGGCAGCAGGTGCGGTGCCATCGAGAAGTAGGGCACGGTCACCGTCGGCGTGCGCGCCAGGCGCTGGGCCGCCAGGTGGGTTTCGACCACGCCGCGCTGCAGCGTGCTGTAGAGCTGGGGCACGACGTGGTTGCCTGCCAGGTAGTCGGCGACCCTCAGGCCGTTGGCGCCCGGATGGTCACGGTCGACCAGGCAGACGACCTCGTCTTCCAGCAGCAAGGTGGTGCGCAGGTGCTCGGGCGGCTGCGGCCAGTTGCCGATCACCACGTCGAGTTCGCCTTCGGCGAGAGCGGCGTCGAAGTCGTAGTCCGGGCCGAGCGCCTGCATCAGCATCCGCGCGCCCGGTGCCGTCGTGCGCAAGTAGTGGACAACGGCAGCCATCAGCGGCGGCGCGAGGTAGTCGGGCGTTCCGATGCGAAAAGTCTGCCGGGTGGTCGCGGGGATGAAGACGTCCCCCGGCGACAGCAGCCCGTCGATTTCGCCGAGCACGGTGCGCACCGACGCTTCGAGCTGCAGCGCGCGCTCGGTCGGCACCATGCGTTGCTTGTCCTTGATGAGCAGCGGGTCGTCGAAGATATCCCGCAATCGCTTCAAGGCGGCGCTGACCGCAGGTTGCGACTGGTTCAGGCGCGTGGCCGCCCGCGAGACGCTGCGTTCGCTCATCAGCATGTTGAACACGCGCAGCAAATAGGTGTCGAATGGGTCGTTGGAGCGTGACATGGGCGGTCGCTGCACAGCTTTGGTGCCTCGGCGCACCGGCGACAGTCGCCGGCGGGCTCCGGGGCAGAGCTTTGCTATGCCGCTGATTGCGGACTAGCGATTGGCGTGCCATGTTGGCGTTCCTAAAGTTCGGGCATCCCTTTTGCTGCAGGACACCATGACCACCACCTACCACCCCACGCGCCGCGGCGCGCTCCAGTTGCTGGCCGCCGGCGGCGCCGCGCTCGCCTTGCCGGCCTTTGCCCAGTGGCCGGACAAGCCGATCAAGATCATCGTGACCTTTCCTGCGGGCGGATCGAGCGACATCCTCGCCCGCGTGATGGGCGAGCAACTGACCAGGAAGCTCGGTCAGGCGGTCGTGGTCGACAACAAGCCGGGTGCGGGCGGCACCATCGGCGGCGCTCTGGTGGCTGCGGCGCCGCCGGATGGCTACACCTTCATGCTGTCGAACACCACGCCGATCGCGCTGGGCCCGTTCACGCTCGAGAAGCAGCCCTACGACCCGGTGACGGCCTTCACGCATATCGCCTCCCTGGGCTCGGCACCGCTGGTGATCATGGCGAGCAAGCCCTCGGGTATCACCACGTATGCCGAGCTGGACGCGCGGGCCCGCAAGGACGGCCGGCTGGACTTCGGTTCCGGTGGACCCGGATCGATCGGCCACATCCACGGCGAGCTGATCCGCAAGGTGACCGGCGCCAACCTCGTGCACGTGCCATACCGCGGCGGCGCACCGATGACGACCGACCTGATCGCCAACGTGATCCCCGTTGGCATCGACGTCATCACGGCTTACGTGCCTTTCTTCAAGAGCGGCCAACTCGTGCCGCTCGCCGTGACGGGATCCACGCGTTCGCCGCTCATGCCGGAGGTGCCGACCATCGTCGAAGTGGGCCAGCCCAAGCTGGTGCTGGAGAACTTCTTCGGCCTCAGCGGCCCGGCCAGGCTGCCGCCGGACATGGTGGTGAAGCTCAACGCTGCATGCAACGAGGCGCTCGTCATGCCGGAGGTGCAGAAGAAGCTGATCGAGCTGGGCATCGTCGCCAAGCCGGAAAGCACGGCGCGCTTCGAGAGCATCGTGAAGGAGCAGGTGGGCGTTCTCGCCCCGACGGTGAAGGGCGCCGGTATCAAGCTTTGAGCGCTGCCGGCCGGTGCTTGCGCGGGGAAAGGTGCGGGCAGATGATTGCCCGTTTCGCCGACCGCAGGAGGTTTCGATGCCGCAACATCCATCCCTCGCCCGCACCCGCCGCAGCTTGCTCCTGGCGAGTGGCGCATGGGGCGTTCTCGCAGCGCTCAAGCCGGATCGCGCGCTGGCGCAGGCGCCTGCCGGTTCGCGCATCGGCGTGATCGGCGCCGGCCGCATCGGCGGCACGATCGGCGGGCTGTGGGTCAAGGCCGGCCATCCGGTGATGTTCTCGTCGCGCCACCCCGAGGAACTCAAGGACATGGTTGCGGGGCTGGGGCCGCTGGCGAGCGCCGGCACCGTGGCGCAGGCCATCGCTTTCGGCGACGCGCTCTTCATTGCGGTGCCCTATGGTGCACTGCCGCAGATCGGCAGGGATTTCGGCAGCGCGCTCAAGGGCAAGGTTCTGCTCGATGCCTGCAACGCCGTGGCATCGCGCGACGGCAGCGTGGCCGACGAGGTCGAGCAGGAAGGCGTCGGCGTCGTCTCGCAGAAATACCTGGCAGGTGCGCGGCTGGTGCGGGCCTTCAACACCATGTCGTACGCGATCTTCGCGCGCGAAGCGAACCGGCCTGCGCCGAGACTCGCAATTCCCATCGCCGGCGACGACCCCGATGCCGTCAAGGTCGCGGCGGAGCTCGTGCGCGATGCAGGGTTCGATCCCGTGGTGGTCGGCAAGCTGGCCGACGCACGGCGATTCCAGCGAGGCGGGCCGGGCTACGGCCAGTCGGTGAGCGCCGCAGAGCTCAGGCAGAAGCTTTCGCTGGCGCCATGACGGCGGCCGAGCGCTGGTTGCGGCGGGCGGTTCCCGCGACGCCGCAGGAACTGGCGGCGGCGCTCTGGTCCTTCGGGTACTTCTTCGCGCTCCTGGCAGGCTACTACGTGCTGCGCCCGCTGCGCGACCAGATGGGCATCGCGGGCGGCACGCGGGCGCTGCCGTGGCTCTTCACCGCGACCTTCGTGACGCTGCTGGTCGCGCAGCCCCTCTACGGCATGCTCGTGGCGCGGCTGCCGCGCGCCAGGTTCATTCCCATCGTCTACCACTTCTTCGTCATCAACCTCGCGGTGTTCTGGGTGCTGCTGGCGCTCGGCATCGAGCCGGTGATCGTGGCGCGCGTGTTCTTCGTGTGGGTCAGTGTCTTCAACCTGTTCGCGGTCGCGGTGTTCTGGTCGTTCATGGCCGACCTCTTCACGAGCGAGCAGGGCAAGCGCCTGTTCGGCTTCATCGGCGCGGGCGGGACGGCGGGCGCGCTGCTGGGGCCCACGATCACCATCGCGCTCTCGGTGCCGCTCGGGCCGCATAACCTGCTGATCGCGGCCATCGTGTTCCTGGAACTCGCGGTGTTCTGCGCGCATCGGCTGGAGTGCAGCGCGGGCGTGAATTCGGCCCGCCGGCAAGACGAATTGCGCGTGGGCGGCAGCGCCTTCGCCGGCTTGTGGGGTGTGCTTCGCTCACCGTACCTGCTCGGCGTCGCCGCATGGGTGAGCCTGCTGTCCTTTGGCGCGACGATGCTCTACTTCGCGCAGGCGAACGTGGTGTCGGCCACCGTGCAGGGCGCCGGTGCGCAAACGCGGGTCTTCGCGAGCATCGACCTGGCCGTGGGGCTGCTCACACTGGCGACGCAGGTGTTTGCTACCGGCCGGTTCCTCCAGCGCTTCGGCACCGGCTTGGCGGCGGGTGCGCTGCCAGCGGTGTACGTGGTCGGCTTTCTCGTGCTGGCCATGACGCCAAGCCTGGCGGTGATCGTCGTGTTCCAGGTCGCCCAGCGGTGGATGAACTTCGCCATCGCCAACCCGGCGCGGCAGGTCTTCTTCACCGTCGTGGGCCGAGAGGAGAAATACAAGGCGAAGAACCTGATCGATGTCGTCGTCTACCGGGGCTCCGACGCGCTCTATGGCTGGGTCTACGACGTGCTGCACGCCGCAGGACTCAAGGTTGGCGCCATCGCGCTGTGCGCCGTCCCGGTCGTCTTCGCATGGCTCGTGCTGTCGGCAGCGCTGGGGCGCATGCAGGAGCGGCGTTCCTCCTTGGACGATGCTCCCACTGCTCGAGGAGAAGCGCCATGACAATCGTCACTCGGCGAGGCTTCGCTGTGCTGGCCTTCGCCGCCGTCGGCGTCCGCGCGCAACCTGCGGACGACGTGCTGGCCGCGCAGCTTCGAAGCGGGCGCTGCGCGGTGCTCTGGCGCCATGCGCAGACCACGCCTGGTGTGGGCGACCCGCCGGGCTTCAGGCTCGGCGTGTGCAGCAGTCAGCGAAATCTGAGCGAGGAAGGGCGCACGCAGGCGCGGGCAGCGGGTGAATGGTTCAGGCGGCGGGGGCTCAAGCCCTCCGAAGTGCGAACCAGCGCGTGGTGTCGCTGCAGGGATACGGCGGACCTTGCTTTCGGCAGCCACACGCACTGGTCGCCGCTCGACTCGACCTTCGGCGGCGCAGCCGATTCCGACGCTCGCAGACAGGCCATGCTGGACGCGTTGGCGCGCATTCCGATGGGGGCCTTCGAGGTCTGGGTCACCCACCAGGTCAACATCGGCGCGTTCACCGGGGAATCCGTTGCGATGGGAGAAGCGTTGATCGTCGGACCCGGGGTGCGGGTGCTGGGGCGCAGCGGCTTCGGCTGAGCGGCGCAACGGCCGCGCGGCCCCGGGATGCGCGGGCTGCCCACTGGTGCAAACTGATACGCTCTGGCGAAATTCCCGAAGCTTTTGGTGTTCGCGCGATGGTTCCGCGACGTACCGGCAATGTCCCTGACCCTTCTTTTCCTGCAACTCACCGTCATCCTCGTTACCGCGCGCGTCTGTGGCCTTGCGCTGCGCGCGGTCGGTCAACCGATGGTGATCGGCGAGATGGCCGCCGGCATCCTGCTCGGGCCGGTGGTGCTCGGCGCACTGTTCCCGCAGTGGCACGCCCAGCTCTTCCCGCCGGCGTCGCTGCCGGGCCTGTCCTCGCTGGCGACGATGGGCGTGGTGCTGTTCATGTTCATCGTCGGCGCCGAGCTTCGCGCGCCCAGCGGCATGGGCACCCAGCTCAGGGCCGCGGGCTGGGTCGGGCTATCGAGCATGGTGCTGCCGATGGCGCTGGGGGTGGCGATCGCGCCGGTGCTGCATCCGTCGCTCGCACCGCAGGGCGTGGCCTTCTGGCCGTTCGCGCTGTTCCTGGGCGTGGCGTTGTCGATCACGGCCTTTCCGGTCCTGGCGCGCATCCTGAAGGACCGCCACATGACCCGCACGCGTGTCGGCCAGTTGTCCTTGGGCGCCGCGGGTGTGGTGGACGCCCTGGCATGGGTGCTGCTGGCACTGGTCGTCGCGTTGGCGAGCGCCGGCGCCGGCCTGCATGGCTTCGTGCGCATCGCACTGGGGCTGGTGGTGCTGGTGTCTGTGGTTTTCCTGATCGTGAAGCCGCTGCTGGCCAGGCACCTTCGCCGGCATGCGCCCGACGGCGTGCCTTCGCCGATGGTGCTGGCCGCGCTGCTCGTCGGCCTGTTCGTCTGCGCGATGCTTACCGAATGGCTGCACCTGCATGCGGTGTTCGGCGCTTTCCTGTTTGGCATCGCGCTGCCGCGCGACGACCGCCTGCTGCGCGCGCTCGAAGACCGGATCGAGCCGCTGTCGATCGTCGTGCTGATGCCGATCTTCTTCGCGCTGGCAGGCCTGGGCACTTCGTCCGGTGCGTTCGCCAATGCGGGACTGGGCGCGCTCGGCCTGATCCTGCTGGTGGCGTGCGCGGGCAAGATCATCGGCGGCGCAGCCGGCGCGCGCGTGTGCGGCTACGGATGGCGTGAAAGCCTGGCGACCGGCGCGCTCATGAATTCGCGCGGGCTCATGGAGCTCATCGTCATCAAGGTCGGCCTTGACGCCGGACTGATCGGCGCCGAGCTGTTCACAATGCTTCTGGTGATGGCGCTGGTCACGACGGCCGCGACCGGACCTCTGCTGTCGCTGATCGGCCGGCAGAATCCCGAACCCGTCGACCGGGTCAAGCGTACCTAGATCCCCGGCTCGTCCGGGGCATCCTTCAACGGCGGCGACATTCGCGCCGCCCCTTCGATTCGAAAGAGAGTTCCTTCATGGACAAAAGGCAGGAGTGCGATGTTCTGGTGATCGGCGGCGGGCCGGCCGGCTCCACGATCGCGACATTGCTCGCGCAGGAAGGCCGCAGGGTCGTGCTGCTCGAAAAGGACCATCACCCACGCTTCCATATCGGCGAGTCGCTGCTGCCCGGCAATGTCGAACTGTTCGAGAAGCTGGGCGTGCGCGAGCAGGTCGCGAAGATCGGGATGCCGAAGTTCGGCATCGAGTTCGTGCCGCCGGACCTCGACTACTGCAGCTACGTGGACTTTTCCGAAGGCTGGGATCCATCGAAGGATTCCGCCTGGCAGGTGCGCCGCTCCGAACTGGACATGCTGCTGTTCCGCAACGCGGAGGAAAAGGGCGCACTGACGCTGGAAGGCGCAAAGGTTCGGCAAGTGGATTTCGATGCCGAAGGGGCCAACGTTCGCGCGCAGCTCGATGACGGCGCGGTGCGCGAATGGCGCGCGCGCTTCGTGGTCGACGCCAGCGGGCGCGACACCTTGCTGGCCAACAAGTTCAGGTGCAAGCAGAAGAACCCCGACCACAACAGCACCGCGCTGTTCGGCCACTTCCGCAATGCGCGTCGGCTGGAGGGCCGGCGCGAGGGCAACATCAGCATCTGCTGGTTCGAGCACGGCTGGTTCTGGTTCATCCCGCTGGCCGACGGGACGACCAGCGTCGGCGCGGTCTGCTGGGCCTACTACCTCAAGGCGCGCGACAAGCCGCTGAAGGAGTACTTCTACGACACCATCGCGCTGTGCCCGGAGCTGAAGGACCGGCTGAAGGACGCCACGCTGGTCGACGACATGGTTCACGCCACGGGCAACTTCTCGTATTCCAGCACGCACGCCACCGGCGAGCGCTACCTCATGGTGGGCGACGCCTACACCTTCATCGACCCGATGTTCTCCTCCGGCGTGTTCCTGGCGATGCAGAGCGCCTTCGACGGCGCGAAGCTGGTGGCCACCGCCCTCGACCGTCCGGACGAACTCGCACCCGCACGCGTCGCGCTCGAGCAGCGCATGCGGGTGGGCCCGCGCGACTACTCGTGGTTCATCTACCGGGTGACCAACCCGACGATCCGCGACATGTTCATGCATCCGAACAACGCCTTCAACGTCAAGCAGGGCCTGATGTCGCTGCTGGCGGCGGACATCCACCACGGGCCGGCCTATCGGCGCTCGCTCTTCATGTTCAAGGTGGTGTACTACTTCGTGTCGCTGCTGAACTGGCGCCGCACGTTCGCAGGCTGGAAGCGGCACCGCTTCAACATCCGCGACATGGGCCCCTTGAAGGGGGAGACGATCCAGCGAGCGGATTGAAGCGGCACGGGCTGTCGGTTGTCGTCCTGGCGCAGGATGGCTAGCAGTGGCTGCCCAGGCCGGTCTTGCTTTCCTGGAGGGCCTTCGCACCCGCCTCCCGGAGCGGGCGAACGACCCGCCTGGTGAACTGCTCAAGGTCGGCGTCCGAGTCGCTCGCCTTCCAGGACACTTCGAAGGCCATCCTGTCCCCTGGGAGGTGCCAGCGTTCGATGGTGATGTGGTCGACTTCCTGGCGCAGGACGTCGTTGGCGCAGCCGACCGGCCTGGCCTCGAAGCGCGCAGGGAGAAGCGCCTTGAGGAAGCCATCGGCATCGCAACTGAGCGAATAGTTCTTCCTCGGCACCCCCTCGGCAGTCCAGCCGATATCCACTTCGTCCTTGCTCTTGGGTCGGGTCTTGCGCGCGAAGGGGCATTGCCACTGCGCTTGGGGCCCGGTGGCGGCGAGCGGGGTGGGGCTGCGCAGCTTGTACATCGACTCGGTCTTCCCGCCGGTCGAGCGTTCGCGGGCGATGACGCTGGCGTCCTGAGGTGTCCCGGGAGGCGGCGTGACGACGAAATAGCGGACCTCGAACCGCTTCTGCTTGCCCGCTCCCGGCAGCTTCAACGCGGCCTGGACCTCCGCGATGCTCCGGGGCCCGCTTTCGGCGGGGTCCCAGCGAATCGCGTATTCCGCGGCGCTGCGCGCCAGCACCGTCGACGAAAGCGACACGCATGCCGCCGCGGCCAGCAGCTTCCTTGCCAACGCCCTGGTAAAGGTTGCGTTCGGCATCAGGGGGATTCCCCGGCCAGAGCCTTCCCTAACCCTTGTCCTTGTGCTTCTTGCCTGCAGGCGCGCTGCCGTCGAGCACCAGCTTGTCCGGACTGAGCTCGCGCTTCTGGAGGTCCTTCAGCAGCCCCTCGTCGCTCAGGTCGAGCCGGTGCGACAGCTCCCAGTCCGAGCGCGCGATCTTCTCCAGGCGCTTGATCGTCGCGGCATGGTCGGTTTCGATCGCGAGTTCGCGTCGGCCGTCGAAGCTGCCCGGCGCCAGGTTGATCGACCCTACGATCGCGTGCTTGCCATCCGCCAGCATCATCTTGGCGTGCAGCTTCAGGTGCTTCATCGTGTGCACCTTGGCACCGACGTCCTGCAGGATGCGCAGGCCGCCGACGCCCTCGATGAGTTTCTCCGCCTTGAGCGAATGGGGCGGCTTCGCGAGGATGTGGATCTTTACGCCACGACTGGCCGCGCGCACCAGTCGTTCGATGATCACCGTGTCCTGGTAGCGCTCGTTCTGCACCCACAGCGAGTGCTTGGCCGCATCGATGAAGGCGGCCATGCGGGGACGGCCGTTGTCCGGGCACCAGAGCAGGCGCGACTCGGGATGCGGACTGAAGTCCTCGTGCTCCCAGTCGGCATCGAAGCAATCGACCATCTGCTGGGTTTCGAGCTTGTGCGTGGTGACGATGGCGTAGTCACGGGTCTCGGTGAGATCCTTCGGCTCCCAGTTCAGCGACTCGACGAACCCTATCTGGCCATCGACGACCATGGACTTCTGGTGGGTGAGGTCGAACTTCGGATTGCTGTCGCGCACCTCCACGCCGGCGGCCTCCAGCGTCTTGCGCGATTCCTCGTTCTCGCTCTCGCCGCTCCGGCGTGCCGGATTCAGCATCACGCGCACCTTCACGCCGCGCTGCTTCGCGGCAATGACGGCCTTGAGCAGCGCTTCATCGGTGAAAAGGAACATCCGGATGTTCAACGCGCTCTTCGCCCCGTTGATCGCGTCGAGGATGGGCTGGGCGGTGTCGTCGGGCAGGACGATCAGGTGGTGCGACATGGCGGCCTCACGCAGATTCGGAAGATTCGGCCACGGCGGCCGGCTGGGTTTCGTACTGGATCCTGTGCAGATCGGCATACACGCCGCCGAGTGCGACCAACTCGTCGTTCGTGCCTTCCTCGACGACGATGCCGTCCTTCAGCACGATGATCTTGTCCGCATTGCGCAGGGTGCTGAGGCGGTGGGCGATCATGATGACAGTGCGCCCCTGCATCAGCCGCTCCAGGCCCTCGATCACGAGGCGTTCGGATTCGGTGTCGAGCGCCGCGGTCGGCTCATCGAGGATCATGATCGGGCTGTTGCGAATGATGGCGCGCGCGATGCCGATGCGCTGCCTCTGGCCGCCCGAGAGCGTGTCGCCGCGTTCGCCGACCTGCGAGTCGTACCCGTGAGGCATGCGGCTGATGAATTCGTCGGCGTTCGCGAGCCGGGCCGCAGCGACGATTTCCTCCTGGCTTGCCCCCGGCTTCCCGTAGGCGATGTTCTCGCCGATGCTGCCCCGGAACAGGACGGTCTCCTGCAGCACGAATCCGATCTGCGAACGCACCGCTGCCAGCTTGCATCGGCTGATGTCCGTTCCATCGAGCAGGACGCGGCCCCCGGTGGGGTCGTAGAAGCGCGGCATCAGGCTCACCACGGTCGACTTGCCGCTGCCGGTCGGCCCGACGATGCCGACGACCTGGCCGGGCCGGATGGTGAAGCTCACGTCGCGCAGGACCGGAGGCTCGTGGCCGTAGCCGAAGGCCACGTGCTCGAAGGTGATCTCTCCCTTGGCACGTCCGGGGTCGATCGCGTCCGGGCGGTCGCGGATGATCTCGTCGGCGCCCAGGATCTTCTGGATGCGCTCCAGCGCCACGGTGGTCTGAGCGATGGTGCTTGCCATGCCGGCGAGATCCTTCACCGGCTTGAAGAACTTGCTGAGGTAGGCGAGGTACACCGTCAAGGCGCCGGCAGTCATCGCGCCGGAGACGATGAGGGCAGTGCCCTTCCAGAGGACGATGCCGGTGCACAGCGCGACGACGACCGCGACGACAGGCGACAGCAGGGACTTGACCCGCCGCGCCCGCAAGGCGGCCTCGGTGCTTGCATGGCTCGCGGCTTCCATGTGCGACACCTCGAGGTCCTGGCGGCCGAAGGCCTTCACGGCGCGCACCTGGCCCAGGCCTTCCTGCACGACGGCTACGATCTCGCTTTGCCGCGCCCGTACATCGCGGGTAACCTCCTTGACCACCTGCTTGAAGCGGAAGATGAAGATCAGGAGGAAGGGCATGACGGCGACCGCGATCAGCGTGAAGTCCCAGTCCAGCCAGACCATCAGCCCGAGCATGAAGACGATCGTGACAACGTCCACGATGATGCCGAGCGTCGATGACGACGCGAAGTTCTGCACTGTCGCCACGTCGCTCGTGATGGTCGACATCAGGGTGCCGGTCTTGGCGCCGTCGTAGAACGCGAGTGACAGCCGATGCAGGTGCTCGTAGATGCGAATGCGCAGGTCGTTCGCCACCCATTGGCCGATGCTGGCGGTGTAGTAGTTGTCGATGTAGGTCGCGATGCCGCCGATCACCGCGATCATGACGGTGGCGATACCCGCGAACAGTGCCACGCCGAGCGTGTGGCGGCCGATGCCGAGGTTGTGCGCCCATTCCAGCCAGCGCGGCAGATGGTGGGTGCCGAGCGCGTCGTCGAGCACCAGTTTCAGCGGCCAGGGTGCCGCGAGGCTCATCAGGATCTCCACCATCATCGCGACGAAGACGATCACGAGCCAGCCGGAATAGGGCCTGACCAGGCTCATGACGAGGCGCATCATGTCGGCGCGCTGCTCCTTGGCGGCGCGGGGGGGCACGCGTGTCGCGGACGCCAGGGGTGGCTGTGCCTTCAAGACAGTCTCCTTACGGCTGGTTGAGTTGCGCGTAGGGCAGGAAAGCAGACCCGCCCCAGTTGGCCTGGAGCAGCATTCCTGCGTCGGTGAAGTTATAGGTCGTGATGAATGGATCGAAGGACGTGGCGAGCGACACGGACGAACCGCCGGGCCTGACCTTCATCGTGGCGTCGGCGGAGGCCGAGACGTCAGCGCCCGCCCTGCGGAACTGGTCCAGGACGTCCTTGCTCTTGAAGATGATCACCTGGCGGAAATCCTTGTAGCCGACGCCCGGCCCGGTGCCGGCCCTGGCCTCGATCATGTACGTCGGCGTCGCGTTGCCGTTCTCGAACAGCACGCCCGTGCCGTTCGACTCGACCAGCATCACCACGTTGTACTGGGTCGAATCGAAGACCGCGTAGCCGGCAGCCAGGCGGACTTCTTCCCGTGCCTCGGGCTTCTGCGCGTACAGCTGGGCGAGCGTCCGGTCGCGCATGGCGAGGATGCTCGCCTTCTTCGAGGCGGCCTGCGCCGGGGTCAGCGTCGGCATGATCGAGTTGCCGTCTCCCGTCGCGCCTCCCTTGGGCCCCGTCGCACAGGCCGCGACGAGGCAGGAAAGAACGAGGGCAAGGCACGCAACGCGTTTCATGGCAACTCCTGAGTGTCGAATCATCGTAGGAATCGCCCGGGATTGCCACAATCAAGGCGAGTCCCAGCGCCACTAGGTGCTGCCACTGAGGCGCGTACGGGGAACCGCGTAGGTGGTCGGGTGTTCGCACGCAAGGCGTGCAAACGGCCACCGACCTTGGCCGTGCGCTTGCCCGTTCGTCAGGCTTCGAGGGTGAGCAGGGGCACATCGCGCTCGCGCGCCATGGCGTCGAGCTGGGCGCGTGTGCGCGTGCCGATCCAGCGGGCGATTGCCTCGTGCGTGCCGGACGCGAACATGCTTGCCGACGCAAATCCGGCCGCTTCGCACAGGCGAGTCGCGAAGTGAGGCTCCAGGGCGGCGACGGCGACTCGGCCATCGACACATGGGTAGACGCGGTAGCCGGCGTGGGCGCCGCCGACCGCGCCCGTGGGCGTCGTCAGGCCCCAGGTTCTCGGCAGCGCCAGCCAGTCGGCGGCGGCATTGAGCGCCACCTCGAGGTAGATGCCGCAGGTGTCGGCCTTGGCCGAATGCAGCGCCGCTTTCAGCACCGCCTCGCTCGCGAGCAGCGCGCCGCCCATGTCGGCATACAGCGTGGGCGGCAGCGCGGTCCCGGGAACCAGGCCGCTTTCGGCAAGGTAGGTGAGGTCGTGGCCTGGCTCCTCGGCGCGCTCGCCCGGCGCGCCGACGATCGCGACCTGCGACAGCTTCGGATGGCGTGCCTGCAGCGCGTCCCGGTCCAGCCCCAGCTTGGCGAGTGCCGACGGGCGGAAGGAGGTCAGCAGGACCTCGGTTTCCTGGAGCAGGCGATGCAGATGCTGCTGCCCGGCCTCGGTCTTGAGGTCGGCGACCTCGACCTTCACGCCCTCGTGCAGCGCGCCGTAGGCGGTGGGGTTGTAGTGGCTCATCGGGTCGCCCGTGGGCGGCTCGAGCTTGGTGCACGCGGCCCCCATGGCCCGGCAGCGCATCAGCGCGGCAGGTCCGGGCAGGTTGAGCGCGAGGCTGAGCACGCGCACGCCGGCCAGCGGCTCGAAGGAGGCGGCGGAAGCGGAAGGGGCGGAGTTCGGCATGGGGCGGATCCTTGTCGGTGTCACATCGGGAGCTTACCGGCTTGCGCCCGGCGCTCTACGATGCGGCCTGCAGAGCCTGTTCCACACCGAAGACAAGGAGACCCCTCATGTTCCAAACCGATCTCATGGCCGGCCAGCGCATCCTCGTGACGGGCGGCGGCACCGGCCTCGGCCGCGCGATGTCCGAGCGCTTCCTCGGCCTGGGCGCCGACGTCGCGATCTGCGGGCGCCGGCAAAGTGTCTGCGACGACACCGCAGCCGAATGGCGCAAGCAGTTTCCCGGGCGACGCATCGACACCTTCGGTGTCGATATCCGCAATGCGCAGGCGGTAGACGAAATGGTCGAAAGCCTCTGGCAGTCGGGCGGGCTGACGGGGCTCATCAACAACGCGGCGGGCAACTTCGTCTCACCCACCGAGGCCTTGTCGCCGCGAGCCTTCGATGCGGTGGCGAACATCGTCTTCCACGGCAGCTTCTACGTCACGCAGGCGGTCGGCAAGCGCTGGGTGGCCGAGGCCAAGGAGGGCAAGTGGAAGGCCGGTGACCCGTATCGGAGCGTGATGAGCATCATCGTGACCTGGGTCGACAACGGCAGTCCGTACGTGGTGCCTTCCGCCATGAGCAAGGCGGGCATCGAGGTGATGACCAAGTCGCTCGCGGTCGAGTGGGCGCGCTATGGCATCCGGCTCAACGCTGTCGGTCCCGGCGAGATTCCGACCGAAGGCATGAGCAAGCGCCTGAACCCCGGCGAGGAGCCCGGCGCGCGCAGCAAGGCGTTGAACCCGATGGCGCGCACCGGAATGATGAGCGAGTTGCAGAACCTCGCGGCCTTCCTGATGGCGCGCGGCCAGTGCGACTGGCTCACGGGCCAGAGCATCATGATGGACGGCGGCAGCGCGCTCGCGACCGGCGGCAACTTCTACGAGTTGCGACAGTGGAGCGACGCGGACTGGCTGGCCGCGCGCGAACGCATCGAGGCACAGAACCAGAAGGACAAGGCGCAGCGCTAGCGCCTCGCGAAGGCCTCAGGCGCGCTGCGGCGCCCGCATCCACGTCAGCGCGCGCGTCGCCAGGCCCTGGTTGATCACCAGCCCGAGCAGCACCGCCGCGGTGCCGAGCCACTGCGCCGGGCTCGGCCGCTCGCCGAAGCACACGGCCGCCGCGGCCAGCCCGACGACCGGCACGAGCAGCGAGAAGGGCACGACGCGACCCGCGGGATGCCGCTGCAGCAGGCGAGTCCACAGCGTGTAGGCAAGCAGCGTGGCGAACCACGCGAGGAAGAGCACGGCCAGCACGGCCCCCAGATCCAGCCCGGCGAGTTGATGCATCACCGTTGCGGGGCCGTCCAGCGCCAGGGCAAGCAGGGCGAAGGGCAGGATCGGAAAGAGGCTGCTCCACACGATGAACCCGAAGGGGTCGTACCCCGGCGCGGTACGCACCGCGAAGCGCACCACGATGTTGGACGAGGCCCACATGAAGGCGGCCGACAGCGTGAGTACGAAGCCGATCAGCGTCATCTGCCCCGGCCCGTCGCCGTGCGCCATGGCGATCACGACCAGTCCTGCGAGCGCCACGGAGAGGCCGAGCCATTGGCTCGGGCGCGCCCGCTCGCCCAGAAGCGGCGCCGCCAGCAGCAGGGTGAAGAAGGCCTGGGTCTGCATCACGACCGAGGCCATGCCAGCCGTCATGCCCAACTGCAATCCAAGGAAGAGCAGGCCGAATTGCCCCAGCCCCTGTGCGAGCCCGTAGGCCGCGAGAAAGCGCCAGGGCAGCGCCGGCCGGCGCACGAAGAGGATCAACGGCAAGGCGGCCGCAGCGAAGCGCAGGGCGCCGAGCAGCATGGGGCTCAAGTCGCGCAGGCCCAGCTTCATCACGACGAAGTTCAGGCCCCAGATCAGCACCACGCCCATGGCGCGGCCGAAGTCGGCTCGGCTGAGGCTGGTCGGCGCTGTCATGCGGAAACCTGGCCGGGTCGCGAAACACGGCCGCAGCGCGCCGCCTTGAAGGCGAGGAAGGCTTCGAGGCTGGTCTTGCGCGGCACGTAGCCGAACTCCGACTTCAGGCGGGCGTTGGACAGCACCGGCCGGTAGCGAAGGAAGTCGAGCTGCTCGGGCCCGTAGCGGCTGACACCCAGGCGCGAACCGATCGCGAGCGCCAGCCTCAGGAGCGATGCCGGCAGTACCAGCATCGGCTTGCGAAGGATCGCGGCGATCTGCGAGAGCGTCAAAGCGCCATCGCCGGCAACGTTGAAGCAGCCTTCGCGGCCGGTGGTGATCGCGTGCACGACGCATCCCGTCACGTCCTCGTCCCAGATGAAGACGAAGGGGCTGTCGCTTCCGCGGATCGCCAGGATGCGCGGCTTGTCGAAGAGCGCGGTGATCTGGTTGTGGACGTTGGTGCCCAGAATGGTGCCGATGCGCAGCACCGTCTGGCGCAGCGCGGGATGCGAAGCGCGGTAGTCCGTGAGCATCTCCTCGACGAGCCGCTTGTGATGTGCGTAGGCAAAGGCCTGGTTGCCGCGCAAGGCATCGTTCTCGTCGATCCAAGGCGGGTTGTCGGCGTGGTAGCCGTAGGCCGCGCCGCTCGACGACACCACGATGTGCTGCACGCCTTGCGCCACGCAGGCCTCCAGCACGTTGCGCGTGCCGAGGACGTCGACCGAATATTCGAAGTCGCGCGTGCTGCCCGGCCCCGGCGTCACGATGGAGGCGAGGTGCACGACCGAGTCGATGGCGTGCTCGGCCAGCGTGGCGCGCAGTTCCGGCGCGCGCACGTCCTGCACGGCATAGGTCACCCCGGGGACGCGGCGGGTGGCGGGCACGTCACGGACGTCCAACGCGACTACGCAATCGAGATCGGGCAACTGGCCCAGAGCGGCCACCACCGTGCGGCCGAGAAAACCGTCGGCGCCGGTGACGAGCACCCGGCGTGCCGCCAAGGGCAGGAAAACATCCATGATTCAGGCCGATCGGGCAGCCGTTGAAGAAAGCGGGCGACGCGCCCACCATGCGGCGAGCCCGAGGCCCGCGACGATGTCCCAGAAGCCCCAGACGCCGGCGACGACCGCCATGCCGCCGAGGCCGCCGAAGAAACTGAAGATCAGCACCAGCCCGAGCCCCGCGTTGCGGACGCCGACCTCGAAGCTGACCGCGCGCCTGTCGTACTCCGCCAGGCCGGTGGCCGTCGCGCAGGCATAGCCGGTGGCAAAGGCCAGGGCGTCGTGCAGCACCACGGCGAGCAGCACGAGTCCCACGTAGTCGAGGAAGTAGCGCCAGTTGCCGGCGATCGCGGCCAGGATGAATCCGATCAGGCAGACGAAGCTCAGGATGCGCGCCGGCTTCTTGATGCGGCTCGTGAGCGTCGGCAGGTAGTGCGAGAAGGCCAGCCCGATGACGAAGGGCGCGCCGATGATCGCGACGATGTGCATCACCATCTCGCCCGGATTGAGCGCGATCGTCTTGAGCAACGGCGCCGCCGTCGGATGAATGCCGCCCCAGAAGGCGAAGTTGAGCGGCATCACGACGATCGAAATCAGGTTCGAGATCGCCGTCATCGACACCGACAGCGCGACATTGCCCCCCGCACGGTGCGTGAGGATGTTCGACACATTGCCCGGCGGGCAGCACGCGACGAGGATCATTCCCAGCGCAATGCTCGGCGCCGGCTGCAGCGCCAGCGTGAGCCCGAAGGTGACGGCAGGCAGCACGATGAACTGCGCGGCAATGCCGACCGCCATGGCCAAAGGCATTCGCATCACGCGCTTGAAATCCTCGACCCGCGTGTCCAGCGCGATGCCGAACATCAGGAAACCGAGCACCGCATTGAGCAGGACCAGCGAGGCCGGATTGAAATTGAGGCGCACCTCGTCGACGGGAAGCGGGAGCATGAGACGTTTTCTCGGTGGCTGCGTTGTTCAGGCGAGCGCGGCGGATGCGTCACGAATGGCGCGGCGGTAGCTGTCCTTGTTGACGTAGTAGGCCATGCGCTCCAGCTTCAGGTACTTGTAGCCGCCGGAGAGATCGGGCGTGGGCCCGGCCTTGGCTTCCTTGAGCGCGGCGGCCTGCGGTCGACCTTGGGACTGGGCCTTGAAGTAGCGCGCCACCAGCTCCGCCTGCTCGTAGCGTCCCTGCCAGCCGATGCCGCTCGCCTCGATCATGCCGAGCACCGCGAGGTTGTCGAAGCCCGGCGCGAAGATGTTCAGGTAGAGCTTCGGTGCCATGCCCTGCCAGTTGAGCCAGGTACGGTCGATGAAGGGGTAGTGCAGCTTGTAGCCCGTCGCGCACAGGATGAGGTCGTAGTCGCGAGAGGAACCGTCCTTGAAGTGCACCGTGTCGCCGTCGAGCCGCGCGATGTCGGCGCGCACCCCGATGTCGCCATGGCCGATGTGGTGCAGCACCAGCGAATTCACGACGGGGTGTGATTCGTACATGCGGTAGTCCGGCTTGGGGAAGCCGAAGCGCACCGGGTCGCCGGTGAACCACTGCAGCACCTTGGCGTCGAGCCGCTGCTTGATCCAGGCCGGCAGCGGCCGCTTGCCGCCCAGCGTGTCGGCCGGCTTGCCGAAGATGTACTTGGGCACGAAGTAGTAGCCGCGGCGCACCGAGAGATCGACGCTCTTCGCGTAGTGCACGGCATCGACCGCAATGTCGCAGCCGCTGTTGCCGGCGCCCACCACGAGCACGCGCTTGTCCTGGAACAGGTTCGCATGCTTGTAGGCGGAGGTGTGCAGCAGCTCGCCGTTGAAGTGGCCCTCGAAACGCGGCATGCTCGGTTCGGACAGGGTGCCATTGGCGATGACCACGCCTTTGTAGTCGGCCGTCTCGATGCGGCCGCCGCCGGCGTCGACGCTTACCCGCCACAGGGTCGAAGCGGTTTCCGTCACAGGCTCCACGCGAAGCACCTTCGTGCCGAAGCGGAAGTGCCGGCGCAGATCGAAATGATCCGCGAAGTCGCTGAAATAGCGGCGCAACTCGGCGTGGCTCGGGTAGTCGGCCACGTCGTCGGCCATCGGAAACTCGGCGAACTCCGTCGTCCGCTTGGACGAGATCAGGTGGGCCGACTGGTACACCGTGCTGCGCGGATTGCCGATGTTCCACAACCCTCCGACGTCTTCGTACGCCTCGAAGCCCTGGAACGGGATGCCGAGCTTCTGGAGGTTGCGGGCGCCGGCAAGCCCCGAGGGGCCGGCGCCGATCAGGGCGATCTGCTGATGGGTAGGCACGGGGGCAGGCACAGGTTGGCTCACGAAAGGAAACTCCGACTCACAGGGGGAACCGCCGCTCAGCGCGTGGCGGCTTCGGGGATGGGGGCGGGGGCGTCGGGGCCGGGGCCGGTGGCCTCCGTCGCCGGCAGCCCGGGGATGGGCGTGGCGCCCGGTTCGCCGGCGCGCGGCTTGCGCGGTTGCCGAAGCAGCAGGGCGTCATGCCACGCGGCCGGCAGCAGGCCGAGCACATTCGACAGCCAGCCGAGGCGGCGCGGCAGCACGAGTTGCTCGCGGCCTCGGGCGAGCGCATGAAGGATGGCGATGGCAGCGTCTTCCGGCGCCATCAGTCCGGGCATGGCGAAACGGTTGCCCGCCGTCAGCGGCGTTCGCAGGTAGCCCGGACTGACGGTGCAGACGTGCACACCGCTCGGGCGCAGTTCGGCGCGCAGGCTTTCGAGATAGCGAATCAGGCCGCCCTTGCTCGCGCAGTAGGCGCCATTGCCGGGCAATCCGCGCCGGCCGGCCAGACTGGCGATGCCGGCGAGCGTTCCCTGGCCGCGAACGCACATCGATGCGACGAAGGGCTGGAAGGTGGCGGCAACGCCCAGCAGGTTGATTTCGAGGATGCGGCGGAACACCGCCAGGTCCGCGGCTTCGGCCGTGTCGAATCCGCCTGCCACGCCCGCGTTGGCGATCACCGCGTCGGGCACGCCGAAGCGCGACATCCAGTCCTGCGCCATCGATTGCATCGCGGGCGCGTCGCTCACGTCCGGCGTGTAGATCGCCGTGCGCCCCGGTGCCGACGTGGCCAGGGCGTCGAGCGCCGCAGTGTCCAGCCCGACCAGCGCAACCTTCGCACCGCGCGCCAGCGCCTCTGCCGCCAAGGCGCGGCCCAGGCCGCCGCAGGCGCCGGTGATGACGAGGTTGTCGAGACGAAAAGTCATGGAATCGTTTGTTTGGGGTGTGCAGCTTAGCGAAATCGCGGCAAAATCTCGAAAATATTCTCTTATTAGTCTCGATTTCAGAGATTTCCTATGGATTATCCCACTCCAGGACTGCAGGAAGACGCCGATTCGGCCTTGACGCCCGGCCTGCGCCTCTTCCATTTGCTGGAGCACGTGGTCGCTGCGCCCGAGCCTCAGACGCTCGTCGAGATCGTGCGGACCAGCGGCCAGCCCAAGCCATCGGTGCACCGGATGCTCCAGCAACTGGAGGCCGGCGGTCTTTTGGCGCGCGGCGGGGACGGACGTCGCTACGCGACCACGCCGCGGCTCATGCAGTTCGCGGAAACGGTGCTGCGCGGAAGCACCGCGACTGGCGTGCGCCATGCCGTGCTGCGCCAACTGGTCGCGGACGTGGGCGAAACCTGCAATCTCACGGCGCTGTCGGGTGCCGAGGTCATTTACCTCGACCGGGTCGAGACGGCGTTTCCGCTGCGGCTGGAATTGGGACCCGGCTCGCGCGTGCCGCTGCATTGCTCGGCCAGCGGCAAGCTGTTCCTGGCGCATCTGCCGCGTGCCCAGCGCGAGCTGCTGCTCGACGGCATCCGCTACGAGCGCCACACGCACCACACGCTGTGCTCACGGGAAGCACTGGAGGCCGAGATCGAGCGCATCCAGCACGAGGGCTATTCGGTCGACGCCGAGGAATTCATCGAAGGCCTCGTGTGTGTCGCGGTCCCGGTTCGCGACGAGCCGCACGGCCCGGTGCGCTGCGCGGTCGCACTGCAGGCGCCTGCGGTGCGCATGCCCTTGCCCGATGCGTTGCAGCAACTCGACAAGCTGCGCACCGCCGCGCAGGGCATCGCCCGGGCGATGCGCTGATCCAGGCGACGCTCACGCGACGATGTCCGCGCCGCGTTCGGCCAGCAGCGCGCGCAGGAAGGACCGGTGGCAGCGCGATTCGTCCTCGCAGTAGCAGCCCACAGACAACGCGCTCTGATGCGACAGCGCCGCCAGCAGGTCCAGGCTGCGGCTGGCGTCGGCCTCGGCCATCTCGCTGCGGTACTTGCGGCCGAAAGCTGTCCATTCGGCGGGGACGCCGGACGCCTGCGCGTCCTGGGCCATCTTCATCGTTTCCACCGACGGCGCGAGGTTCGGGTACCAGACGTCGTACCAGTTCCGCGAGGCGAACTCGGCTTTGGGCACGCCGCGCGGCGGACGGCGCACGGTGCCGATGCGCAAACCCTCGCCGGGGGCGCGCTCGCTGCCGAGGCGGACGATGCGGATGGACATGGATGCTTCCTCCTTGTGGGCCTGATCAGCTTCCGACGATACCGCCATCGCGTCGCCGCACGGCCACGGTGGAGGATCGCGGGCGCGCGCTGCCGACTGCGCCTCCGTCCGGCCATGCGCTGTTGGGCGTGCCGCTGCCGTCCTCGCGTGTCTCGCCCGGATGCTGGATGTTGACGAACAGGCTCCGGCGATCCAGCGTCACCGTGCAGCCGGTGATCTCGCAGCCATTGGGGCCGACCAGGAAGCGCTTGATGCGCCCGGTTGCCGGGTCGGCGCAGAGCATCTGGTTGTTGCCGAGCGCAGCCATCGGCCCCTTGCCGATGGCTGGGCCGGCCATGTCGGTCTGGACCCACAGCAGGCCGCCGCTGTCGAAGCGCAGGCCGTCGGGATTGCCGAAGGCGTCGGCGTCGTCGCTCGGGTAGCGCACGCCGGCGTCTGGCCATTTCGGGTCGCCGGCCAGCGCGAAGTGGTCCCAGGCGAAGGTGGTGCTGGCGGCGTCCTGCCCGTCCTCGCGCCAGCGGAGGATGCCGCCGAAAAGATTGTTCGCCCTCGGATTCGCCGCGTCGGCACCGGGCATGCCGGGCGCGCCGCGGCGGGTGTTGTGGGTGAGCGTGACGTAGACCTCGCCGCTTTCGGGGTGGACGGCGATCCATTCGGGCCGGTCCATCTTCGTGCCGCCGACGATGTCGCCGGCCAGGCGCGCGTGGACCAGCACCTCGGCCTGGTCCGCGAAGCCGCTGGCGGTGTCGACGCCATGGTGCCCATGCCTGAGTTCGAGCCATTGGCCGCGGCCGTCCGCGTCGTAGCGCGCGACGTACAGGGTCCCCTCGTCGAGCAGGTGGCGATTGGCTGCCCGGGCGGCAGCATCGCTTCCGGGGAGGACCTTGTCGCGGCTCACGAACTTGTAGATGTATTCGAAGGCGGAGTCGTCGCCCATGTACACGGCAAGACGTCCGTCCCGGGTCCGCGTGCAGGTGGCGCTTTCCTGGCGCTTGCGACCGAGGGCGGTGCGCTTGACGGGCGTGGAGCCGGGATCGAAGGGATCGATCTCGACCACCCAGCCGAAGCGATGGGCCTCGTTGGGATGCCGCGAGAGGTCGAAGCGTTCGTCGAAGCGCCAGTAGTCCAGCCACTGCGATCCGCTCACCGTGCCGTAGCGGCGTTGCGCCGGCGTGGCGCGCGATGCGGCTTCCTTCGGGCCACCGAAATAGCCATGGAAGTTCTCCTCGCAGCTCAGGTAGGTGCCCCAGGGCGTGACGCCCATCGCGCAATTGGCGAAGGTGCCGAAAACGCGGTCGCCGCCCGGGTTGGCTGCCGTGCGCATCAACGGCGTGCCGGCCGCCGGGCCGGCGATGCGCATCGCGGTGGTGCCATGAATGCGGCGGGCGTAGCGGGACGGCAACACCTGGCGCCAACCGGCGCTCGTCAGCTCGACTTCGATCACGGACACGCCCATCGCATGCAGCGACTTGCGGGTCTTCTCTTCGGTCCACGGCGTCAAGCCTTCCGCGTGGAGCAGGCGCTCGTCGGTGTATTCGTGGTTCATCACGAGCAGGCCGCGATCGGTGCGCCCGTCCAGCGCGAAGAAGTGCATCCCGTCGTGGTGCATGCCCGCCTGCACCGCCTGGTCGGCCGCGCTGTTCGAGGCGTCGGGCGCGAAGGCCGGCATGGACGAGGCGATGCCGGTCGGCGTGCCCCACGGGTAGAGCACCTGCGCCTCGTATTCGGGAGGCACCGTGACGGCGTCGCGCAGCGTGGCCGGCACGGCGGTGAAGCCGAGCCGACCGTCGACGGCACGGGGCAGGGCGCACCCTTCGCCGAGGAAGGCAACGACCGCGGCAGCGGCACCGGACTGGAGGAAATGGCGGCGGGCAAGTGGCATCGTGGTTGTTGGCTAAGCGACAGCGCGATCATCGCCGAGCATCGATACTTGCCCGAAAGCCCTGGAGACACTCAATGAACGACCGCATCGAATCGATCCGCCACGCCGACGGCGTGGTCGAACTCCACCTCGCACGCGCCGACAAGATGAACGCGCTGGACCCCGCCATGTTCGATGCCCTCATCGACGCCGGCACCCGCCTGTGCAACGACGCCAGCGTGCGCGCCGTGGTGCTTGCGGGGCGCGGCAAGGCGTTCTGCGCGGGACTCGACATGCAGTCCTTCGAGCGCATGGGGCAGGGCAGCGGTGGTGGGGTGGTCGGCTCGGGCTCGGTCGGCAAGGACCTGCTTGAACGTACCCATGGCATCGCCAATGCCGCACAGCAGGTGGCAATGGTGTGGCGCGAAGTGCCGGTTCCGGTGATCGCCGCGGTCCACGGTGTCGCCTTCGGCGGCGGACTGCAGGTGGCGCTGGGTGCGGACGTCAGGCTCGTCGCGCCCGGAACGAAGCTGTCCGTGATGGAGATCAAATGGGGCCTGGTGCCCGACATGGCCGGCATGGTCCTGATGCGCGAACTGGCGCGCAACGACGTGGTGCGCGAACTCACCTTCACAGGCCGGATTTTCTCGGGCGAGGAGGCTGTGGCGATCGGCTTCGCCACGCGCCTGGCGATCGACCCGTTGGCCGAGGCGCTGGAGATGGCGCGCGAGATCGCACGGAAGAGTCCCGATGCGATCCGTGCCGGCAAGCGCCTGCTGAATGCGGCCATGGGGCAGAGCGCGGCAGACCTGCTGCTGGCGGAGTCGGTCGAGCAGAAGGCGCTGATCGGGAGCGCGAACCAGACCGAGGCCGTACGCGCCAACATCGAGAAGCGTCCGCCGCAGTTCGGCAATCCTCGGTAGCCCGCGCGCCGGGCGCTGGCATCAGGCGCCGCGAAAGTTCAGCCACTCTTCCGTCGGGGCCCGGTCGCTCACGAGCGCGTTCACCGGATGCTCCGCGTCGCGGTAGCCGATCGCCATGCCGCAGAACAACATGCGCTCGGCCGGCATCTCGATCGCCTTGCCGACGGTGGTTGGGTACACGGCCCAGCACTCCTGCGGGCAACTGTCGAGGCCTTCCGCGCGCAGCAGCAGCATCACCGTCTGCAGGTACATGCCGAGGTCCGACCACTGCGGCGGCCCCATCGTGCGATCGACGGAGCAGAAGAGCGCCATCGGTGCACCGAAGAAGTCGTAGTTGTTCGCGAACCAGCGGCGGCGCGCCGCCTTGTCGTCACGCGGGATGCCCAGGCGTGCATACATCGCCTCGCCGACCTGGAAGCGGCGGTCGCGCCAGGGTGCCCGCAGGCTGGGCGGGTAGATGTCGTACTCGGCGGGCTCCGGCTCACCGTCGGCAAGGCGCTGGCGCATGGTCGCCCTCAGACTGGCAAGCGCGTCGCCCGCGAGCACGTCGATATGCCAAGGCTGCAGGTTGCCTCCCGAGGGCGCCCGTGCCGCCATCGTCAGGATCTTGCGGATCGTCTCTCCATCGACCGGCGTCGGCAGGAAGGCTCGAATGGAATGGCGGCTGGCGACGGCTTCCTGGATGTGCATGGGCTGGCTCGAAGTGGGTCGGGCGAGTTTAAGCAGGCCGTAAGGCAGCGAGCGCCATACTCCCGAGGTGCCCATGTACCTACTCCATCGCTTGGCAGCGCAGGTGCTGCCCGTCGCCGTCACCGGCGGTTCGCAGGTTGACGCCGTGCGCGTGCTCAACCTGGCCGGCCATGTGAAGGCGGAGATTCCCAGGCCCGTGCGGACCCTGGACGGCTACGAGCAGCCGCCGGCCACGGTCACCGAGATCACCTCGCTCGGGCGCAGCATGCTCCGGCGATTCCCCCTCAAATAGCGCGATGGATGCGCGCCCCTGAACGGGGCGCCTCCGCGCCATTGCGGGGCGCAAGAACCCAGCCGTAAATGTCCTATTGACGGGACAACCGAACGCCGTGACCATCGGTCCCCATGTCCCAGATGCCGCTGCCGAAGTACCACCAGATCTATCTGCTGTTGTGCGAGCAATTGGCTGAAGGGCGCTTCGTCGACGGCTTGCCCGGCGAATTCGCACTGATGGAGGAGTTCGGCGTCGCCCGCGTCACCGTACGGCGCGCGCTCGAGAAAATGGCTGCCGATGGCCTGATCTCGCGGGAACCTGGCCGCGGGACCCGGCCCATCGGCGCGCCCATGGCGGCGTCCATCGCGCAGGGCGCCCCCGGCGTGCAGCGCGCCCATCTCGGCGGCCTGCTCGAAAACCTCGTGAGCATGGGCCTTCGCACCTCGGTCAAGGTGATCGACGTGAAGACCATCACCGCATCGGCCAGCGTCGCCAGCGCGCTGCAACTGCAGCCGGGCGACCCGGTGCAGAAGGCCGTGCGCGTGCGCTCGACCCGCGAAGGGCCGCTCTCCCACATCACCACCTACGTCCCGGGCGACGTCGCCCACAAGTTCGGCCGGCGCGAACTGGCCCGCAAGCCCATCCTCGTGCTGCTAGAAGAAGCCGGCGTGCAGGTCGGCCGCGCGCACCAGACCATCACCGCGCGCTTGGCCGATGCCACGCTGGCGCAGCACCTGGACGTTTCGGTCGGCTCGGCGCTGCTGGCAGTGCGGCGCCTGGTCTACGACGCCAACGAGCGCCCGGTGCAATGGCTGCACGGCTTGTACAGGCCGGACCGCTACGCCTACGAGATGCAGTTGTCCCGCGTGGGCGGCATCGACGCCAAGGTGTGGGTCAGCAAAGAGCTTTCCGCCCAGTTCATCTGATCAATAGCAACCCCCGAGGAGTCCCCATGGAGAATCGCCGCCGCTTCCTGTCGCAGACCGCCGTCATCGGTACGTCGATCGCCTTTCCGCTGGTCGGGGGCGCGCAGCCCAAGCCGGTGCGGGTCGGCGTGCTGCATCCCGTCACCGGTGCGCTCGCGTACTCGGGGCAGCAGTGCCGGCTTGGCGCGCAGATGGCGATCGACGACATCAACCAGGCGGGCGGCATCAAGTCCATGGGCGGCGCCAAGCTCGAAGCCCTGCTGGGCGATGCGCAGTCGCAGCCGCAGGCCGGCGCGGCCGAGGTCGAGAAGATGAACGAGGCCGGCGTCTCGGCGATCGTGGGCGCCTTCGCTTCTGCGATCTGCCTCGCGACCACGCAGGCGGCGGCCAAGTACAACCTGCCGCACGTGGTCGATGTCGGCGTGGCCGACCAGATCGTGGAGCGCGGCTTGAAGAACACCTTCCGCTTCGGCCCTGGCTACAAGAAGTCGACCGAAGTCGCGATGGCCAACCTGCTCGTGCTCAACAAGGCCGCGGGCAACCCCGCCAAGACGGTGATGATCATTCACGAGGAGTCGCTGTTCGGCTCCGGCACGGCACAACTGCTGTCGCGCGAGTTGCCGGGCTACGGCTTCGACGTCAAGGAAGTGGTGAAGCACGCGAACCCCACGCGCGACTTCAACAACATCGTGCTGCGCATGAAGTCCATCAACCCGGACATCGTGATCCCAGCCAACTACTACAACGAATACGCGCTGCTGGTGCGCACGATGCAGCAGCAGAAGGTGCAGCCCAAGGCCATCTTCTCGGTGCTGGGTGGCGCCGCGTCGAGCTACAAGTTCGTCAAGGAGTTTCCTGACGCGGCCAACGGCATCATTGACTGCAACCACTGGTTCAACCCGAAGGACAAGCGCTCCCAGGAACTGCGCAAGCGGGTCGAGGCCAAGGGCCAGTTCTTCAGCTACGAGGTCTTCATGACCTACACGGCCATGGCGCTGCTGGCGGATGCGCTGGAGCGGGCGAAGTCGAGCGAACGCGCCGCCATCATCGATGCGCTGGAGAAGAGCACCTTCTCGAATCACATCATGCCGTACGGGCCGACGAAGTTCGTCAACGGCCAGAACGAAGGCGCGCAGCCGCTGATGACCCAGGTCGTGAAGAACGACATCAAGGTGATCATCCCGCGTGACTTCCGAGAAGTGGAGCCTGTCTTCCCGCTGCGCGCCGCCTGAGCCGGACAGGCACGCAGGATGTTCGACTTCAGCATTCTTTTCCCGTCGGTGCTCAACGGCCTGACGACCGGCGCGGTCTACGCGCTGATCGCGCTGGGACTTACGCTGATCTACGGCGTCCTGCACATCATCAACTTCGCGCATGGCGCCAGCCTGATGCTGGCGCTGTACGCGGTGTACTTTCTCAAGGAGCGCTGGGGCATCGACCCCTACCTGGCGCTGCCCATCGTGATCCCCGGCATGTTCGCGCTGGGCTACGGCTTGCAGCGCATCGTGATCAACCGCGCGGGCCACGGCAAGGACGAGAACATCCTGCTCGCCACGCTGGGCATCGCAATCGTGATGGAGAACCTCGCGCTGCTCTTCTTCAAGTCCGACACGCGCAACATCGACACCGCCTATTCGCTGAGCACGGTCGCCATTGGCCCGGCGATGATCGCCGTGCCCAAGCTGGTGGCCTTCGCGGGCGCGCTGGCGGTGTCGGCGGCATTGTTCTGGATCATGGGCCGCACCGACCTGGGCCGCGCCATCCGCGCCGTGGCCAAGGAGAAGGAGGGCGCCAAGCTCATGGGGATCGACGTCGACCACGTCTACGCAATGAGCTTCGGCATCGGCCTGGCCTGCCTCGGTGCAGCGGCCTGCTTCCTGCTGCCCGCGTACTACGTGAACCCGCAGGTGGGTGGCGGCTTCGTGCTGGTGGCCTTCACCATCGTGGTGCTCGGCGGCATGGGCAGCTTCGTGGGCGCACTGCTCGGGGGCTTCCTGGTGGGCGTGGTCGAGTCGCTGGGCGGGCTCTACCTGGGCGAGTCGCTGGGGCAGATCGGCATCTTCGCGATCTTCATCGGCGTCGTGCTGTTCCGGCCCGAAGGCATGTTCGGAGCCAAGGCATGAGCGCGGGCAGGATTTCCGGCAGCGGGCTTCGGCACCTGGGCGGCATCGCGGTCTTCGCGGTGCTGGTGGCATGCCTGCCGCTCGCGACCGCGTCGGGCGTGGCGCTCAACTTCGTGATGATGGCCTTGTACGCGACGCTGATCGCGCAGGCCTGGAACATCCTCGGCGGCTTCGGCGGGCAGTTCTCCTTCGGCCACGCGCTGTTCTTCGGCACGGGGGCGTACATCCAGGCCATCGCGCAACTGCAGGGCGGCATCAATGCGTGGGTGGCGCTGCCGATGGCGGTGGCGGGCAGTGCGGTCGTCGGGTTGTTCGTGGGCGCGCTCACCTTTCGCTATGGGCTCAAGGGCTCGTACTTCGCACTGGTCACGCTGGCGTTTGCGGAGGTGTTCCGCATCGTCGCGCTGTCGGTGCCCTTCACGGGCGGCGGGGTCGGGCTCATGGTGCCGCTGCGTGAATCCGCCGGCAATCTTCAGTTCGCTTCGCGCGCCGGCTACATGTGGGTCGTGCTGGCCTTCGTCACGGCCGCCTTGCTCGTGACCTGGTGGCTGCGCAACGGCCGCTTCGGCGCCTACCTGCAGGCGGTGCGCGACAACGAGGATGCGGCGCGCGCCGTCGGCGTGAACCCGTTCCGCGTCAAGCTGGCGGCGATCGGCATCTCGGGCGCCTTCATGGGTGCGGCCGGCGCGTTCTACGTGCAGGTGTTCCAGTACATCGATCCGGGCATCGCCTATGGCGCAGGCACCTCGGTCGAGGCGCTGGTGGCGGCCATCGTCGGCGGCATGGGCACGCTGTGGGGCCCGCTGCTGGGCGCGACGGTGCTGCACGTGCTGTCGGATCTCACGCGCAATCTGTTTGGCGAACTGCCGGGCATCAACATGGTGATCTATGGGGTGGTGCTGGTGCTGATCGTGATCTTCCTGCCTCGCGGCATCGCGGGTCTGGGCCTCTCGGTCCGCCAGTGGTGGGCAGGGAAGGGGGGGCGCCATGGCTGAGCCGCTTCTCGCGCTGAGTTGCATCTCGCGCTCCTTTGGCGGACTGAAGGCCGTGCAGAACGTGAGCCTCGCCGTCAACGAAGGCAGCCTGAGCGCGCTGATCGGCCCCAACGGCGCGGGCAAGACGACGCTGTTCGCGCTGATGTCCGGCTTTCTCAAGCCCGACACCGGCACCGTGCGCTTCGCCGGGCAGGACATCACCGGCCGGGAGCCGCATCGCAACGCGCTGCTGGGCATGACGCGCACCTTCCAGATCGTCAAGCCCTTCGCGGCGCAGACGGTGCGCGAGAACATTGCAGTCGGCGCGCACCTGCACGTGCGGGGCCGCGGCGCCGCGTTGCTGCGCGCGGAGGAAGTGGCGGCGCGGGTCGGCCTCGCGACCCAGCTCGACAAGCCGGCATCCGACCTCACGGTGGCCGGGCGCAAGCGGCTGGAACTGGCCCGTGCACTCGCGACCGAGCCGCGCCTCCTGCTGCTCGACGAAGTGCTCGCGGGCCTCAACCCGCAGGAGATCGCCGAGATGATGCCGGTGGTGCGCGGCATCGCCGACGGCGGCGTGACCGTGCTGATGATCGAGCACGTCATGCAGGCCGTGATGCACCTGGCCGAGCACGTCTGGGTGCTGGCGCAGGGACAACTGATCGCCGAGGGCAATCCGGCGCAGGTCACCTCGAACGACAAGGTGGTCGAGGCCTATCTCGGCCATGGCACGGCCGCAAGATTGCGCAAGGCCGCTGCCGGCGCGGCGCAGGGAGTTCCGGCATGACTGCATTGCTCGATATTCGTGCGCTGCGCGGCGGCTACGGTCGGGTCGAAGTGCTGCGCGGCGTGGACCTGCAGGTCCACGCCGGCGAGATGGTGGCGCTCCTGGGCAGCAACGGCGCCGGGAAATCGACCTTGAACAAGATGGTCTGCGGCCTGTGCCCCTCCTGGAGCGGCACGGTGCGCTTCGACGGCGAGGACCTGAGCGGCGCGCACTACCGTGAGGTGGTCAAGGCCGGCCTGATCCAGGTGCCCGAAGGCCGCAAGGTATTCCCCAACCTCAGCGTGCTGGAGAACCTCGAGCTCGGCTCCTTCACGCGCGCCCGGGAGCGCCGCGCGGCCAATCTCGACAAGGTGTTCGGCATCTTCCCGCGGCTGAAGGAGCGCATCCGCCAGAACGCCGGCACCATGAGCGGCGGCGAGCAGCAGATGCTCGCCATCGGCCGCGGCCTGATGGCCGAACCCGTGCTGCTGATCCTCGACGAGCCTTCGCTCGGCCTGTCGCCGCTGCTGGTCGAGGAGATGTTCACGCTGATCCGCCAGTTGCGCGACGGCGGACTCGCGGTGCTGCTGGTGGAGCAGAACGTCGGCCAGTCGCTGGAAGTCGCCGACCGCGCCTACGTGCTCGAGAACGGCAGCGTGCGCTTCTCCGGCCTGCCGCAGGAACTGCTGGGCAGCGACGAACTGCGACGCGCGTACCTGGGCCTTTGAGCCCTCGAGACTTGAAAAGAAAAGGAGACATCGTGAAACGCCGTCACATCCTCGTTTCGTCCGTGGCCTCGGCGCTGTCGGGCTGGGCCGGCGCGCAGATGGGGGCGCCCGTGCGCATCCTGGTCGGTGCGCCGGCCGGCGGCTCCACCGACACGCTGGCGCGCACGCTCGCGGCCAGCATGAGCCCCGCCCTCGGAAGGACGGTGATCGTCGAGAACCGCCCCGGCGCGGGCGGCAACATCGCTGCCGATGCGGTCGCCAAGGCCGGGCCCGATGGCAACACACTGCTGATGAGCTTCACCAGCCATGCCATCAACGCGACCCTCTACCCCTCGCTGCCCTTCGACCCGGTGAAGGACTTCACCGCACTCACCGCTGTCGCGACCTCGCCATCGATCCTCGTCGCGCATCCGTCAGTGCCCGCCACCCATATTCGCGACCTGATCGCGCTCGCCAAGGCCAGGCCGGGAGAACTCAACTTCGCGATCGGCTCGGTGGGCTCGTCGCTGCACATGGCGGGCGAAGCGTTCAAGATGCAGTCGGGGGTCAATATCGTGAACATTCCCTATCGCGGCACCGCACCGGCGGTGCAGGACGTGCTCGCAGGGCAGGTGCAGCTCATGTTCGCTGCCGTGGGCAACGTGCAGGCCCATATCCAGGCCGGCAAGCTGAAGGCGCTGGGGGTGACGACCGCCCAGCGGTTGCCCGCGTTCCCGGACGTGCAGGCCATCGCAGAGGTGCTGCCGGGTTATGAATCGAGCGCGTGGTTCGGCCTTTTCGGTCCAGCCCGCATGTCGCCGGAGCTGACGCGAAAGATCAGCGATGCGGCACGCCAAGCGATCCGGCAGCCCGAGATGCAGAAGCGGCTGGAGACCGAGGGCGCCATTCCGGTCGGCAATTCGCCGAAGGAGTTCTCGGCCTTCGTGCAGGCCGAGATCAAGCGATGGGCGCAGGTCGTGAGGTTCTCGGGAGCCAAGCCGGAATGACCGCCATGGCCCTCGTCCGCACCAACCCGGCCCAGACGCTGGCGCAGAAGCTGATCGCGCGTGCGAGCGGGCGCGACAGCGTGTCGGTGGGCGAGATCGTGACCTGCCGGGTCGACATGGCGATGTTCCACGACTCCTCCGGTCCTCGGCGCCTGAAGCCGATGCTCGAGGAACTGGGCGCGCAGATCTGGGACCGCTCACGCGTCGTGCTCGTGATGGACCACTACGTGCCCGAGCGCGACGACGACTCGCGTCGAATCGTCCGCATCGCCCGCGACTGGGCGCGGGACCAGCAGCTGCCGCACGTCTATGACAGCCAGGGCATCTGCCACGTGGTGGTGCCGCAGCACGGCCACATCCGGCCCGGCATGCTGTGCGTGGGCGGCGACTCGCATTCACCGACCGGCGGGGCCTTCGGGGCGTACATGTTCGGCATCGGCAGCACCGAGATGCTCGGCGTGATGGTCACCGGCGAAATCTGGCTGCGCGTGCCCGAGACGATCCGGATGTGGTGGGACGGTGCGCTGCCGGCCGGCCTGACCGCCAAGGACATGATGCTGCACATGATCGGCCGCTTCGGCATGAACGGCGGCCGCTACCAGGCGGTCGAGTTTTGCGGCCCGGGGGTGGTGGCGCTGTCGATGCAGGAGCGCATGACCCTGTCGAACATGAGCGCCGAGCTCGGCGCGCAGGCCGGACTGATCGCGCCCGACGCCACCACGGCCGCTTTCCTGGCGGATGCCGGGGTGCCCGAGGTCGACATGTCGCTCTGGTTCACCGACACCGACGCAGACTTCACGCGCCATGTTTTCGACGCGGCCACGCTGGAGCCCCAGGTCGCGGCGCCGCACAGCCCGGCCAACGCGCATGGCGTGAGCCAGTGCCTCGGTACGCATGTCGACGTTGCCTACATCGGCGCGTGTACCGGCGCCAAGCTCGACGACCTGCGGGCAGCCGCCCAGGTGCTGCGCGGCCACAAGGTGGCCAGCGGCGTGCGCTTGATCGTCGCGCCGGCCAGCCTGCGAGACCAGGAGCAGGCGCGCGAGGAGGGCGTGCTGCAGGCGCTGATCGATGCCGGGGCCGAACTCTTCCCCACGGCGTGCGGCGCCTGCTCGGGCTATGGCGACCCGATGGGCGACGGCATCACCGTCATCTCCACCACCGCGCGCAACTTCAAGGGCCGCATGGGCTCGGCCACCGCGCAGGTGTATCTGGGCTCGCCGTACACCGTGGCCGCCGCTGCATTGCGCGGCCGCGTGACCGATCCGCGCGAGGTGCTCGCATGACGGTCCCGGCAACGCACCGCGTCTGGCGCCTCGGCCCTGACATCGACACCGACTTGCTCGCTCCCGGCCACGCGATGAAGCACGGCATCGACCGCATCGCGCAGCACTGCCTCGAGGCCGTCCGGCCCGAGTTCGCGCACGAGGTGCGTCCGGGCGACGTCATCGTGGCGGGGCCGAACTTCGGCATTGGCTCCTCGCGCGAGCAGGCGGCGGCCGTGCTGGTGAAGATGGGCATCGCCGCCGTCATCGCGCCGGCCTTCGGCGGGCTGTATTTCCGCAATGCGTTCAACCTGGGCTTGCTGCTGTTGACTTGTGCCGAAGCCGAGGCGCTCGGCGAAGGCGACCGCATCGCCATCGACATCGCAACCCCCGCGGTGATTGCGCCCGATGGCATGCGCCTGGCTTGCGAGTCGGTGCCCGTCTTTCTCATGGACATGGTCCGCGCCGGCGGCCTGATGAATCAGCTACGCCAGCGCGCTGGCAAGGAACCCACCAATGCCTGACCCTTCTACCCCGAGCGGGACCGCGATCGATGCCGTCACCCTGGCCGTGCTGCGCGGCCGGCTCGAACAGGTGGCCGACGAGATGGATGCGACGCTCTACCGCAGCGCCTTCAATCCCATCATTGCCGAGGCGCACGATGCCTGCCACGGCCTCTACGACGCTGCGACCGGCGACACGCTGGTCCAGGGCAAGTCCGGCCTGCCGGTGTTCGTGGGCGCCATGGCTTTCGCGGTGCGCGCAACCGTGATGGCAGCCGAACCCCGCGGCGGCATGCGCGACGGCGACATCTGGATCAGCAACGACCCCTACGACGGCGGCACACACGCCAATGACTTCAAGCTGGTGCGGCCCTTCTTCCGCAGCGGCAAGCTCTACTGCCACATGGCATCTGCCGCGCACTGGCACGACGTCGGCGGCGCGGTGCCCGGCAACTACAACCCCGCCGCGACCGAATGCTGGCAGGAGGCCGTGCAGATTCCGCCCGTGCGCATCGTGCGCGACGGTGTGCTCGATCCCGACGTGCTCGCCATCCTGCAGGCGAACACGCGGCTGCCCGACAGCCTCTGGGGCGACCTCAACGGCCAGTTGGCCGCGCTCGAACTGGGTGCGAGGCGGTTGAATGGACTGCTCGACGAATACGGCGACGACCTGGTGCTGCAAGCGCTGGGCGAATTGCGCAGCCGGGCTCTGCGCCTGATGCGGTCGCACATCGCGTCGCTCCCTGACGGGCGCTACAGCTTCGAGGACGTGCTCGACAACGACGGCATCACCAACGAGCCGCTGATCATCGCGCTCGACATGACCGTCGCCGGCGATCGCCTGCTACTGGATTTCTCTCGCACCTCGCCGCAGTGCGCGGGCCCGGTCAACATCTCGCGCGCCACGGCCGTAGCCGCCTGCTACGTCGCGCTCAAGCACCTGTTTCCCGACGTGCCCGCCAATGCCGGCGTGCTCGATGCGGTCGACTTCGAGATCCCCGACCGGCTCGTGATCAGTTGCGAGCGTCCGCGCCCTGTCGGCGGCTACACCGAAACCATCCTGCGCATGATCGACGTGATCTTCAGCGCCGCCGCCAAGGCCGACCCGACGCGTGCGGTCGCACAGGCCTACGGCACCATCAACGCGCTGTCGATTGCGGGCCACCGCAGCGACAAGGGCCGCGAAGGCCAGCGCTGGGTGATGTTCAGCTTCTTCGGCGGCGGCCATGGCGGGCACTCGGGCGGCGACGGTCTCTCGCACGGCAACGCACCGATCTCCACCGCCACGATTCCGCCGCTCGAGATCCTCGAGGCCGCGTATCCCGTTCGCTTCACCGAATGGTCGCTGCGCGCCGACTCAGGGGGCGACGGGCAGTTTCGCGGCGGGCTGGGCGCCGTCTATGAAATCGAACTGCTGGAGAAGGACGCCGAGGTGTTCGTCTTCGGCGAGCGCGGAACCTCGCCGCCCAAGGGCATCGCGGGCGGCGGCGCGGGCGCGGTCAATGTCTTTCGCTACGAGAACGACGGCGCCTGGCATGAACCGCCGATGGTCTCGAAGATGCGTGGCATCCGTCTGGCGCGCGGCGAACGTGTGCGGCTCGAAACCCCCGGCGGAGGGGGCTGGGGCAGCGCCGCAGAGCGCCATTCCAAGGAGCGGGAACAGGACCGTGCCATGGGCTATGTGACGGCCGGCACCGACCCGAAGAAGAAGGCGGCCGCATGACATCCGCTGGTCAATCACTCGAATCCCTTGTCGTGGGCGTCGACGTCGGCGGCACCTTCACCGACCTGTTCGTGCTCGACGAGGCGAGCGGCACGGCGCGCATCGTCAAGGTGCCGTCCACTCGCGGCGAGGAAGCGCGCGGCTTCATGAACGGCGTGGCACGCGTGGCGGACTCTGCCGCGGCGATCGCGACCATCGTGCACGGCACCACGGTCGGTACCAACGCGCTGCTCGAACGCAAGGTGGCACGCACCGGGATCATCACTACGCGCGGCTTTCGCGACGTGTTGGAGATGCGCCGCCGCGACCGGCCGCAGACCTGGGGCCTGCGCGGCAGCTTCGTCCCGGTCGTGCCGCGCAACCTGCGCCGCGAGGTGGACGAGCGCGTCCTGGCCGACGGCACGCTGCACACGCCGGTGGACCTCGACCAGGTGCGGGCCGAAGCGCGCGCGCTGCTGGCGGCGGGCTGCGAGGCGTTGTGCGTGTTCTTCATCAACACCTATGCCAACGCCGAGAACGAGCGGCTCGCAGTCGCGGCGGTGCGCGAGGTCTGGCCCAACACGCACGTCACGTCCGCGAGCGAGGTGTTGCCCGAGATCCGCGAGTTCGAGCGCTGCTCCACGGCCACGCTCAACGCAGCGTTGCAGCCCGTGGTGGGTGGCTATCTCGAGCGGCTCGAAGCCGACTTGCGCGGGCAGGGCTTCCACGGCGAGCTGCTGGTGGTGCAGAGCAACGGCGGCGTGATGTCGCGCCAGACCGCGAGCGAGCTGCCGGTGCGCACCGCGCTGTCGGGTCCGGCGGCGGGCGTGATCGCTTGCGCGGCCATCGCCCGCGCGGCGGGCTTTCCCAACGCGATCACGGGTGACATGGGCGGCACCTCCTTCGACGTGTCGCTGGTCGCGAATGGCGAGGCCGCACTGGCAGCGCAGACCGCGATCGAGTTCGGCATGGTGATCCGTTCGCCGATGATCCAGATCGAGACCATCGGCGCGGGCGGGGGCTCGATCGCCTCGGTGGACGCGAGCGGCATGCTCCAGGTCGGGCCCGAATCGGCCGGCAGCGTGCCGGGGCCTGCGTGCTACGGACGCGGCAACATGCGGCCCACCGTGACGGACGCGAACGTGCTGCTCGGCCGCATCGCCGCCGACCGGCCCTTGGGTGGGGGACTGCTCGCCGCGCTGGATGCGGACAAGTCGCGCCAGGCCATCGAGGAACACGTGGCGCGGCCGCTCGGCCTGGACGCGCATGCCGCGGCCGAGGCCATCCTGACCGTCGCCAATGCACGCATGGCGGGCGCCATCCGCCTCGTGTCGATCGAGCGCGGCCACGATCCGCGCCGTTTCGCCTACATGCCCTTCGGCGGCGGCGGCGCGCTGCATGTGTGCGCGATGATGCGCGAGGTCGGCGTGGCGACGGGTATCGTTCCGCGCTATCCGGGCGTGACCTCCGCGCTCGGCTGCGTGATCGCCGACATGCGCCACGACGCGGTGCAGACCCTCAACCGGCCGCTGACCGATCTCGACGTGGCCGACCTGCAGCGGCGCATCGACGAACTCGCCGCCAGTTGCCAGCAGCGCCTGGACTCATCGGGGGTGCGTTTCGACGAGGTGCGCGAAGTCGTCGCGCTCGACATGCTCTATGCAGGCCAGACGCACACCTTGCCGGTACTGCTGCCCAATGCACACGGCGCGCCGCTGACAAGCGATTCCATCCGCAGCGCGTTCGAGGCGAGCTACACGGCTGCATTCGGAAGGGTGCTCGATGGCATCCCCATCCGCGTCATGAATCTGCGCTACGCACGCATCGGCGTGCGGCCGAAGTTCGACCTGGCCGTGCTCGCGCCCGAAGGTGCCGGCAGCATCGCACCGCTCGGCACGCAGCGCGTGTTCCACGATCGGCGGTGGCATGAAGCGATGCGCTACGCGCGTCTCGAACTCCCGGTCGCGACGCGGATCGATGGACCCGCGATCCTTGAGCAGGCGGACACGACGGTATGGCTGGAGCCGGGTTTCCATGCCGAGGTCGATCCCCACGGCAACTTGCTGGTGAGGCTGTCATGAGCAACAGCGTGCACACCGCGGGCCACAGGACGGCGTTGCTCATCATCGACCTGCAGAACGACTTTCTCCATTCCGACGGTGCCTATGCCCGCGGCGGCGACAGCAATCCGCCCGCGCTCTTGCTGCCGTCCCGCGCAGCCGCCGTCGCGCGGGCGCTCAAGAGCGCCGGCGGCATGGTGGTCGCGAGCCAGTTCACGCTGTGGCCGGACGCGGCCGGCGAGCCGATGGTGTCGCCGCATCTCAAGGCGCTGCGGCCCTATCTGGCAAAGGGCGACTTCGCGCCCGGAAGCTGGGGCCAGGCGAACGTCGACGAACTGGCGGGCCTGATCGACGTGGCGGTCAGCAAGGTCGCGTACTCGGCTTTCTTCAACACGCAGCTCGACTGGGTGCTGCGGCGCGCCGGCATCGACACGGTAGCCGTGTGCGGCATCGTCACCAACGGCGGTGTCGCCAGCACGGTGCGCGATGCGCACATGCGCGACTACCGCACGCTGGTGCTGGCTGATGGCTGTGCAGCCTTCGGCGAGGAACGGCATCGGATATCGCTCGCCGACATGCGGAACGTGGCCGAGGTCACGGACTGCGAGGACTTCATCGAGACGCTGGCATGACGAAAGCGACAACCCTGAAGGCGAACGGGCTGCGGCGCGGGATCCGCCGGGCATCGCACGTGAACGCCGAAGTGCACGTGGGCGTCGCGATCGTCGGCGGCGGCGCGTGCGGACTCACGGCCGCACTGATGCTGAACGACGCTGGCGTCGAGTGCGTGGTGCTTGAACGCGATGCCGTGCCGGGCGGCTCGACCGCGCTGTCCTCGGGCTTCATCCCCGCACCGGGCACGCGCGTGCAGCACGCATACGGCGTGACCGACGACAGCCCCGCGCGCTTCGCCGCCGATATCCAGACCAAGGCACACGGGCGGGCGCCGCCGGCATTGGCAGCGGCGTATGCCGCATCGATCGGGCCGGCGCTCGATACGCTGCAGGCACGGCATGGGCTGGATTGGATTCTTCTCGACGGCTTTCTCTACCCGGGCCACAGCGTCCGCCGCATGCATGCGCTGGCGCCGAAGACGGGTGCGGCCCTGATGGCAAGCCTTCAGGCAGCCGTGGAGGCCGCGGGCATCCCGGTGTTGACGCAGGCGGTGGTCGACACGCTGGTGCTCGACGCCGCGGATCGTGTGATCGGCATCGACTACGAGCGGCCGGACGGCCAGCGCGAGACGCTGGAATGCGATGCGCTGCTTTTGGCCTGCAACGGCTTCGGGGGCAACGCAGCGATGGTGCGTGCGCTGTTGCCCGACATGGCGGACGCGGCCTTCGGCGGCCACGTCGGCAACGACGGCAGCGCCATCCTCTGGGGCGAGGCGCTGGGTGCCCGCCTGCGCGACCTGGGGGGCTACCAGGGGCATGGCTCCTGGGTCACGCCGCAGGGGGCGTTGATGTCGTGGGCCGTGATGATGGAAGGCGGTGTGCAGATCAACCGCGAAGGGCGGCGTTTCCACGACGAGACGCAGGGCTACTCCGAGGCGGCCGTGCAGGTGCTGGCGCAACCCGGCGGCATCGCGTGGAATGTGTTCGATGCGCCGCTGCTCGCGCTGGCACGGGGCTTTCCGGATTTCTGCGAGGCAGAGGCGGCCGGCGCGCTTCGCCAGTGCGACACGGTGTCCGACATGGCCGCGTGCATCGGTTGCGAAGAGGCGGAGCTGCGCCGCACGCTGGAGGGCTTGCGCGACGGCACACGGCAAGCCGATGGACGCGTGTTCGCTCGCGGACTGGATGCGCCGTACTTCGCCGTGAAAGTCACGGGTGCGCTGTTCCACACGCAGGGCGGGCTCGACACCAACTCCGACATGCGCGTTCTTCGAGAGGACGGCAAGCCCTTCGCCAACCTGCTCGCGGCCGGTGGCGCGGCAGGCGGCGTGTCGGGCAATGCCGTGTGGGGCTATCTCTCGGGCAACGGGCTGTTGAGCGCGGTGGCCGGCGGCTACATCGCGGCCCGCACGGCGGCCGCACTGATCCATCCGATGAAGGCACCCCATGCCCAATGAGACTTTGACGGCCCGCCTGTCGTCGACCGACATCGTGCTGGCGCCGGGCGTCTATGACGCGCTGAGCGCGCTGGTGGCCGAACAGGCCGGATTCGAAGCGCTGTACCTGTCCGGCGCTTCGATCGCGTACACGCGCCTCGGTCGGTCGGACATCGGCCTGACCACCTTCTCTGAAGTGGCCGACACCCTCGCACGCATCACCGAGCGCGTGAGCCTGCCGGTGATCGTCGATGCCGACACCGGCTTCGGCAACGCGCTGAACACGCAGCGCACTGTGCGCGGCCTGGAGCGCGCCGGCGCGGCGATGGTGCAGATCGAGGACCAGACCTTTCCCAAGCGATGCGGCCACCTCGACGGCAAGGCGGTGGTGCCGGGGCGCGAGATGGTCGGCAAGCTCAAGGCCGCACTGGACGCGCGCACGTCGCACGAAACGCTGATCCTCGCGCGCACAGACGCCGTCGCGGTCGAAGGGCTCGATGCCGCGCTCGACCGGGCGGAGGCCTATCTGGACTGCGGCGTGGACGCGCTGTTCATCGAGGCCCTGCGTTCGCCCGAGCAGATGGACGCGGCGTGCCGCCGCTTCGCGCACCGCGTGCCCTTGCTCGCGAACATGGTCGAGGGCGGCAAGACACCGGTACAGGACGCCGATGCGTTGCAGGCCCACGGCTTCCGAATCGCCATCTTCCCGGGCGGCACCGCACGCGCGGTGGTGCACACGCTGCAGGGCTACTACGCTAGTCTTCACCGGCACCGCACCACGCAGCCGTGGCGATCGCAGATGCTCGACTTCGACGCGCTGAACGAGGTCATCGGCACGCCGGAGCTGATGCGCACGGGCCGGAAGTACGAGTAGGCGTGCGGGGGGAGCGCGACCGCATACAGTCGAGGCATGCGTTTTCATCGACCCAAAACATCCGAATCCATGCATCGGCAGCCGTCCGGCTCGCATCCCATTCGCCATGCAACGCTGGGCCTTGCCTGCTGTGCACTGACCATCGCGCTCGTCGGTTGCGCGACCCAGCCGGCTCCGGCGTCGTCCGGCCCGTCCAAGGCGTCGACGCCGGCTTCATCGAAGGCAGGCACACCGGTCGAACCGAAGACCGCGACGAAGGCCTCGACAACGAAGAAATCCGCAAAGAGCGACTCCCGCGCCAAGCCAGCCGAGCCTCAGCCGACAGCAGTGTCAAAGGCGGATCGCACCTTCCTCCGGCCTGCGGGCGGGGCGGTCATCGCACGCTTCGACGGACGCGGCAACAAGGGCGTGGACTTCGCTGGATCGAAGGGCGATCCCGTGCGCGCCGCGCGCGACGGCAAGGTCGTCTATTCGGCAGTCGGACCGCGCGGTTATGGACAACTCGTCATGATCAAGCACGATTCAGCCTATGTGACCGCCTACGCGCACAACAGCCAGTTGCTTGTGAAGGAAGGGCAATCCGTCAAGCGGGGCCAGGTGATTGCCCGCATGGGCGACACGGAGGCCAGCCGCGTCAAGCTGCATTTCGAGTTGCGCAAGAACGGCAATGCGGTCGACCCGGCGCTTTACCTTGAATCAGCCGATGCTTCAGCGAGCCGGGAACGGGATCAGCGCGACGAGCAGTGAGGCGCCGACGCTTCAGAGGCGGAGTTCGCGCAGCACCATGTAGGCGCCCAGCAGCGCCAGGCCGGCGAAGAAGAAGTGCCTGAAGACAGGCACCGGAAGCCGCATCCGCACCCACTGGCCGAGCGCCATCCCGGCGATCGCGGGGACCAGCATGACGAGAGAAGCGCCGAGCAGGGGCGTTGAATAGCTGTCCTGCCCGGCCAGGGCAAGGCCCAAGGCGACGGTCGAGGTGGTGAATGAAAGACCCATCGCCTGGATCAATTCATCGCGCGACAGCTCCAGCGACTGCAGGTAGACCACGGCGGGCAGCACGAACACGCCGGTCACTGCGGTGATGCCTCCCGTCACGAGGCCTGCGAGCGGGCCGAGCCACCGTTCATGCGACGCTGGAATCTTGAGGGGCCGTCCCAGCAGCCCCCAGGTCGCATAGCAGATCAAGCACACGCCCAGCGCGACCGAGGCCTCCGCGCCTGCGGGCGCGCCAAGGCACCACGCCCCCACGAGCGTGCCGGCGACGATGCCGGCCTGCATGAGCCCGAGGCGGCGCGTGAGCCGCCGCAGCGTCGCCCAGGGCTGCAACTGCCAGACGTTCGTCACGAGGGAGGGCACGATCAGCAGTGCAGCCGCAGCGGCGGGCGGCATCCACACCGCCAGCAGCGCCATCGACAGCGTGGGAAGCCCCAGGCCGATGACGCCCTTGACGGTGCCCGCCAGCGTGAAGACTGCGGCGACGAAGGCCCATACCGCGATGCCTTGACCCGAGAATGCGACAAGCTCCGTATTCGACATGGGCCCCAGTTTCGCGAAAAGGCCGACGTCCGAAAATGCGGAAGTCGCGTACCTTGCCTCAGTCCCAGCCTGAGGATGCCGTGCTACTGTCGTCGCCATGCGATTCGACCTCACCGATCTGCGGCTGTTCGTGCACATCGTCGATGCCGGCACCATCACCAACGGCGCTGCGCAGACGCACATGACCCTGGCATCGGCCAGCCAGCGCGTGCTCGGCATGGAGGGCGACCTCGGCACGCCGCTGCTGTTGCGCTCCAGGCAGGGCGTGCGGCCGACCGAGGCCGGGCACACGCTGGTTCATCACGCGCGGCTCGTGCTGGAGCAGATGGAGCGCCTGCGCGGCGAACTGGGCGAATACGGCGGCGGCCTGCAGGGCCACGTCCGCCTGCTGTGCAACACCTCTGCAATGACGGAGCATCTGCCCGAGGCGCTCGGCTCCTTCCTGGCGCAGCATCCGCGCGTGTCGGTGGAGTTGGAAGAGCAGGGCAGCACCGACATCGTCGATGCCGTTCGCGCAGGGCTGTGCGACATCGGCATCGTGTCGGACGCGGTCGACGTCGAGGGCCTGCAGGGCTTTGTCTTTCGACGCGACGACCTTGTGCTCATCGTGCCGCGCGGCCATGCACTGGCGCGCAGGCGAAGGGTCGCACTGGCCGAAGTGGTCGATGGCCGGTTCATCGGGCTGGCGGAGGGAAGCCCGCTGCAGGAGCATGTCGCGCTCCATGCCAGGCGGCTGGGAAAGAGGCTGAACTATCGCGTGCGCGTGAGCAGCTTCGAAGCCGTATGCCGCATGGTCGGACAGGGGATCGGCGTGGGCATCGTGCCGCGAGCGGCGGCGGACCGATCACCTTCGTTGATGCACTTCCGCCGCATCGCCATCGCGGAGGCGTGGGCTGCGCGCTGCCTGCTGGCCTGTGTGCGCGAAGTCGATGCGCTGCCGTTGAATGCACGCCGCATGCTGGAGCACCTTCTTGCGCAGGCGCCTGTCAGTACGCGACCGTGACGATGTGAGCCTGGATCTTTCCATCGACCGGCCCGGCGCCGAATCGCTGGGCGATGGCTTCCGCGCATGCCGACGTCGCCGCAAGCAGGTCGGCGCCCGCGCGAGCCTTGATCTCGTTGCGCAGCGGTGTCCCCTGGCAATAGGCGGTGGCCGCATCGCGCGCCGACGCCGCGCGGCTTCGCGCCGCTATCGTCTCGAAGGCGGGTATGACGGCGAACCCCGCGCCTGCGAGGTCGCGCGAGATCGCGATCCGGTCGGAATAGCCGTGGGGCGTTCGGGCCATGAAAAGGGGCGGGTCGTCGGGAAACAGCGCCCCGAGCGCCTGCGTGACGACATCGGCGAACTCGTTCTCCTCGATGCAGTCCCACACGTTGAACAACAGGGTGCCTCCGGGACGCAGCACGCGCCGGGCCTCGGAAAAGGCACGCACCTTGTCCGGAAAGAACATCACTCCGAACTGGCAGACGACGAGGTCGAAGCTTGCGTCGGCATAGGGCAATTGCAGGGCGTCGGCCTGCTGCCACGTGACCGGGCGCTGCGTACCGACGGCCGCGGCGCGATCGAGCATGGGCTGGTTCAGGTCGGTCGCCACCAGCTCCACATGGGCGGGCAAGGCGCGGGCCAGGGCGCGGGTGACCACGCCGGTGCCGGCGGCGGTCTCCAGGACGCGTGACGGTGCGAGCGCGACCGCGCGTTTCGCGAGATCTTCGGCATAGGGTTCGAAGATCAGCGGCACGAGGGAGTTGTCGTAGAGCTCGGGGATCGAGCCGGCGAAGAGGGTGTCCGAAGCAGATCCGTCCATGAACCATCCTTTCTCGAGACCTGCCGCTGAATCGCGCATCTTAGTTTCGTTTCCCGGAATGCCAGTCCGGGGTGGGCAAAGCGCCTACAACGCTTGACGGACAGCGCTCACCGGGCAGCGAAGCTGCGCTGCCTACGCTTCATGTCCATGAGCAAAGCCATCATTGCTTTCGTGGGTGCGGCCGCGTGTTACGCCGGGGTTTTCGCGGAGGAGCTGAAGCTGCCTCTGGACAGCGACGAGAAGGGAACGGTCTACGTCAATCCCAACCTGTCGCCGACGGAGACGGCGGTCAATGCCAAGGGCGCGACCCTGGGGGTGGAACGGCCTGACGGAAGCGGCGTGTCCGGCGGCGTCGACACCTCGAAGGAGCGCCCCACGTATTCCCTGGGCGCCAGCACGGGCGGCAAGCGCTCCTACTCCGCAGGCGCCTTCTCGGACGGAAAGAACAACGCGGGCGTCAAGGCCGGCGTGACGATCAAGTACTGATTACTTCCTGAAAGTCGATGCCGGCATCCGGATCTCGGTGAGCTTCCAGTCGACGAATCCGCTGCGCTCGAAGACCAGTCCGAGGCGCTCCGAATTGGGCTCGTCAGTTTTGGCGGGGTCCACGGCGTAGGCGGTCATCTTGCTGGCGCCCTGGCGGTCGATCACCCAGCGGGCCTTCTTTTCAGGGGCCGGCGGGCTCGATGGCCGGGTCTCTCCATCGGCCGGGGGCACCCTGTTTTCAGTTGGAGGCACAGGACCGGACTTGGCCAGGTGCCCGTTCTTCATGGCGGCCATGACGGTCTCGGGGCGCACCATCGCGTCCACCAGCTGATTCACCACGCCCAGCCCGATCAGGCTTCCCAACGAGGCAAAGGGATTGCTCGACTCCTGCGTGCCCAGCTTCTGTGCCACCAGGGCGGAGAACTGGCCCTTCAGGCTCTCTCGCACCTTGGGATAGTCCACATGGGCGTTGAAGGTGTCGGCGTCACCGTTCTGCGCTGCCGTCTGCAACTGCCGCACGGCCATGAACGGAGACCAGTACCAGTAGGCGGCAAGGGCGGCCAGGATCGCCAGGCCTGCCGCAAGAACAAGACGTCTGCTTTTCATGCCGCGATTCTGCACGGTGCAAAAAAAACGGCCCGCTCGAGGCGGGCCGTTTCGATACGCGATGGCAGTGCGCGCGTCAGGGGACGTTGGTCGTCGTCATCTGGAAGGGCTTGCCGTGGGCCGACATGTCCATCGCTCCGCCGTACTCGATGTTGTGCGTGACACCACCGGCCGTGGTCGGCGTGACCGCGCAGCCATTGGGCCGCGGACATGCGCCGCCGTCCGAGAAGATCACCGGTCCGTAGCGGTAGTTGCGCACCGCCTTGCCGGCATGGTCGACCACGCTGGTCAGGTAGCCGGCGTTGGCGAAGTTGTCCGCATCTTCCACCGCGATCGGGTCGACCAGGCGCGTGTCCTGCAGGGTCCGCACGATCGTGCCGCTGTTGCCGTTGCTGGCGAAGCGAACCCACGAGACCTTGCGGTCGCCGCGCGACGCCACCAGGATCTGCTGGTTCAGCGGCTCGATGCTCGCACTGGGCTCACCCTTGGAGGTACCCAGCGAGGTCGGATTGCGGCCGATGCCCGTCACGGTGCCCACCTCGGCAATGGCGCTCGCCGTCGGAGCGGGCGAGGCCGCCCGGCCGCCTGGCGCATAGCCGTCGAGGCTGTAGATGTGCAGCGTGCCATCCTGCGTCGCGATCCAGGCGCGTTGCGGGTTGCCGAAAATGGTGGTCTTCACCGCCGTCGGCTTGGCCCCCAGCGACACCGTCTTCACCACCGTCGGAACCTGCGACGGCGTGTTGGCGAAGGTGTACGGCCATTGGCTGTCGCCCTGTCCCAGGTTGCTCGTCTGCGTCACGTTGGCGCTGAAGTAGACGCCGTTGACCTGGTTGAAGAGCGGCTTGAGGTCGATGAAAGCGGCCTTCTGCTCCGACTTGGAGATCACCACCGCCACACCGCCCTTGGCGTAGCGGCCGGAATGCACGCCAGAGCCGGCGAACTTGCTCCAGTTGCTCGACAGCGGCGTGTTGTCGTAGCCGACAAAGTCCGCGCCACTGAACGTCTGGAACTGGTCAAGACCCGTGGTGGCCGCGATTTCGGTCGGCGCATTCATGCCCGGCAGATCGATGTAGCCGAGGATCTTCATGAACACGATGCTGCCCATGTTCGGCAGGCCGGGGTAGGGCGCCATCCACTCGTTCCACCACTTGTAGTAGGCCTCGTACTTGACGTTCCCGACGGTGTGCGACGAGGAGTTGTACGGGTCGCAGCCATCGCACAGGCCAGCCAGCGCAATGACGGCAACCTGGCCCTTCAGCGCGGTCGTGTCCCAGACGGTGACCAGCGCGAATTCGCTCTGGTTCGTCATCGCGATCGCGGTCGGCACCTTGTTGGCCGGCAGTTTCACCGAGGCCTGGTTGGTGGCCGTGTTGCTGCCCGCGGTGGCGATCACGCCGTTCTGGTAGGCCACCAGGCTCTCGTTGCAGAAACCGGAGCGGCCCGTGCAGCGTCCCACGGCGATCGGATCGCTCGTCGCCAGGCCCGAGGCCTTGTAGCTGAGCGCGTTGATGCTGTCGATGCCGCCACCGGAGACGGCGGCGCGCGTCCAGCCCAGCTGCGGCAGTTGCGCGAAGGTGTTGAACATGTAGCCCGACACCTGGAAGTCAGCCACCCCGATGCGTTGCGTCGGGTTGTCGGCCACGAAGACCATGTTGGCCTGGTTGGTCGAGTAGGCGCCCGGGTTCGCGGACGGCGGGCCACCGACCTGCCAGTAGAACGGATGGGTGGGCGCCGGCGACGCGAGCCGCGTTGCGGCATCCCGCGCATACAGCGTCGGCAGGCCGCCGTTGCCCACGCCATAGGCGGCGGCGCTGGGGCCATAGCGGTACTCGATGCCGTCCGCCTTGCTCAGTTGCGCAGCCGTGTTGCGGTACGAACTGGCGATCACGTTGAAGGAAGAGTCGACGACGTCGCCGACGATCGGGGTCGGCGCGGGTGCGGGTGCAGGTGCCGGGGCCGGGGCCGGAGCCGGAGCCGGAGAAGGCGCCGGAGCCGGAGCCGGTGCGGGTGCCGGAGCGGGAGCCGGAGCCGGAGCGCCGGCCGTCGCGGGCGCTTCGCAAACTCGGGGTGCGGGCACGCCCGGATTGCCGAAGATGTCGACGTGGCACATGACGCCCATGTTGGCCGGGACGCCCATGGTTCTCCAGTTGTTGCCGCTGCCGAAGCGCACTTCCGTGTACTTGGGCAGGGTGAAAATCTGACCCTCGTTCGCCACGCGGACGTAACCGGACGGAGCCGGAGCGGGCGCAGGTGCCGGTGCCGGAGCCGGAGCGGGAGCGGGAGCGGGAGCCGGGGCAGGCGCCGGAGCGGCCGCATCGTCAGTGCCCGTGACGCACACGCGGGGAGCCGGCACGCCGGGATTGCCGAAGATGTCGACGTGGCACATGACTGCCATGTTGGCGGGGATGCCGGAGCTTCTCCAGCTGGTGCCGCTGCCGAAGCGCACATCGGTGTACACCGGAACTGTGAAGATCTCGCCCTCTTTGGCGAGTTGAGTGACCTTCTGGGACTTGCCGGACGATTTGGTACCCGTTGCCGAGGCCTCGGTCGAATCGGCGACCAGCGTGCCATTCACATCCGAACCAGCGACGGTTGCAGCGCTTGCGTTCAAGCCAGCGGCACCCAAGCCGCTGTCGTTGCTGCTCCCACCCCCACAACCTGCCAAGGTTCCCGCTGCAATAAGAAGCAGTAGAGAACTTTTATCTATTGATTTCAAACAAAAAACCTCAAGTTTTTAAAAGATGACGGTTTGTACGTGGGATGGTTCCTACGCGGCAAGCGTTCTTTCAAATCCTTTCTTAATGTGTATTTGTTCTCAAGGGCGCTGTTACATCAGTTGTAGACGGTGACGACTATTTGGCGAACTTCTTGCCTAATTGAAAGATTTGCATGTAACCGTCGGCAACACAATTTCAACTGCTTTCATCTGGCGAAGTGGTGCTGGAGGGGTCGGTTTGGGCGTGCGGGCAGGTGCCTCCCGACAGCCCTGGCCGCGCCGTTGGCCTACACGGGTTTCCGATGCCGCTGGCACCCCGATTTGGTGCAAAGGCCTAAGGTTTCCGGCCGAAGGAGATCTCGGATGAGCCAATCGAACCGGGCTGTCGAAGCGCCGATGCACACACGGACGGTGCTGACGGCGGCGCTCTGCGCCCTTGCCCTGATCGCATGCACCGACCGTGCCGGCAACGAATCCGCCAACAGGCAACTCGATTCGGCCGCCGACAAGACCGAACAGGCGGCGGTCGCTGCCGCGCGAAAGGCCGCCGAGCTGGCCGAAGTGGCGCGGGACAAGACCAGGGCCTACGTCACTTCGCCCGAGGTGAAGGAGGACGCGGCCGCAGTCAAGAACGCTTTGAAGAACATGGGCACGGCGGTGGTTTCAACCACGGATGATGCGGCGATCACGCTGGCGGTCTCTTCCGCGCTCGCCAAGGATGCCGAACTGAGCGCGACCCGTATCGATGTCGAAACCAGGGGCGGAACGGTGCGGCTGGCGGGGCCGGCACCGAACGCGGCCGCCAAGGCGCGGGCCGGCGACATCGCCAGGACGGTCAACGGCGTCACGACGGTCGACAACCAGTTGGTCGTCGGTCCCGGTTGAGCCGCTCAGTCCCAGACGGGAGCCAAACCCTCGGGGCTGGTGATGCGTCCGTTGCGCTCCAGTGAGGCCATCCGCGCCATCTCCTGGTCGGTAAGGTGAAGTTGCTGCGCCCTCATGTTGGTTTCCAGATTCGCCCGACGGGTCGATGAGGGGATCACCGCGTGGCCGAGTTGCATCGCCCACGCCAGGCTGATTTGGGCCGGCGTCGCCTTGTGGGCCGCTGCGATGTCCTGGATCACGGGGTCCTTCAGCACCGCGCCGTAGCCCAGTGTCATATATGAAGTGATCGGGATTCCTTGGCTCCTTGCAAAGTCGACGACCTTGCGGTTCTGGAGGTAGGGGTGCAGTTCGATCTGGTTGGTCGCGATTTCGCCGGCGCCGACGGCGGCGATCGCCTGGCGCATCAGGTCGACGGTGAAGTTCGAGACCCCGATCCGCTTCGTGAGGCCCTGCGCCTTGGCTTCCGCCAGCGCGCCCATGAACTCAGCGACCGGGACCGCATTGCCCGGCGAGGGCCAGTGGATCAGCGTCAGGTCCGCGTGGTCGGTGCGCAGCTTGGTCAGGCTGTCCTTCAGGCTGGGGATGAGCAGGCCCCTGGCGTAGTTGGCCGTCCAGATCTTGGTGGTCAGGAACAGGGCGTCGCGCGGCACCCCGCTCTCGGCAATGGCCTGGCCGACATCGGCCTCGTTGCCGTAGATCTGTGCGGTGTCGACCAGGCGGTAGCCAAGATCGAGCGCCGTCTTGACCGAGTCGACGGCCGCCTGGCCCGTGAGGCGGAAGGTGCCGAGGCCGAATTGAGGAATGCTGGTCATGAATGTGCTTTGGATGGGTGAATCTGGGAGGAAGTGTCGCGCGTTGTCCTTTGCAGAAAAACAGTGTTCTTCGCACAATATAGTTGACTTCTAGTCAACAATCAGCGCGTCGACCCGAACATGAAAACCACTGTCGAGGAACTGCAAGCCTTCACCGCCGTAGTCGACGGGGCCTCTATCACGGCAGCCGCCGAGCGGCTGGGCCAGACCGTCTCGGGCGTCAGCCGGGCGCTCGGGCGACTCGAACGCAAGCTCGAAACCACGCTGCTGCGCCGCACCACGCGCCGGCTCGAACTCACCGAGGAGGGGCATGCCTTCCTGGCACACGCCCGTGCCATCCTGGCCTCGATCGACGAGGCCGAGGAGCAGATGGCCGCGCGCCGGCAGCAGCCGGCGGGACGGCTGCGAGTGAATGCCGCATCGCCTTTCATGCTGCATGCCATCGTGCCGCTGGTGGCGGAGTTCCGGCAGGCCTACCCGCAGATCAGCCTGGAGCTCGACACGGACGACCTCAACATCGACCTCCTCGAGCGGCGGACCGACGTCGCGATCCGCATCGGCGAGTTGCGTGATTCGACGCTGCATGCACGCCCGATCGCGACCAGCCGCCTGCGCGTGCTGGCCAGTCCGGCGTATCTCGCAGCGCAGGGCCGCCCGGGAAGCGTGGAGAGTCTGGAACGTCACACCTTGCTGGGTTTCACGCAGCCGGAATCGCTCAATCGCTGGCCATTGCGCGGCGAACACGGCGACGAGTGGCCCATCGCGCCGGCGCTCACGGCATCGAGCGGCGAGACGCTGCGCCAACTGGCCTTGGAGGGCGCGGGCATCGTTTGCCTCGCCGACTACATGACGGCTGCCGACACGTTGCGCGGTGACCTGGTGCAGGTGCTGGCACGGGAGACGGTGGAAGTGCGCCAGCCGATCAGCGCGGTGTATTACCGCAACACGCAGCTATCGGCGCGGATCACCTGCTTCCTTGACTTCATCGGCGAAAGGCTCGGGCAGCCGGAGTTGCGTCGCCGGGACGGAGGCTGAGGGCGCGTCCTCCTCGAGTTGCAGCCACTTGCGCGCGAATCCGCGAAGCGCCTCGATCTGCAACCCGATGAGCGCGAGTTCCGTGCGAACGAGATGCACGTCGTGGTCGATCTCGCCCTCGGCGTCGCGCGAAGGCGCGATCGCATCGAGCGCGGCAAGCCTGGCGTCCGCTTCCGCGGGGTGCACGGCGGCCCTGTCCAGCCCTTCGGCCAGCGCGTCGAGCATCGCTGCGGCGCCTTCCGCCGCAGCGCGCATCGCATGGGCATCCGCTGGGTCCTGCAGCGCCGTGCGGTGCGCACCGAGCGCCGAGAGATAGCTCAGCAGCGTGTGCGACTGGATCAGGAATCGCAGGGCGACCCCCGCGCGCGGGCGCACGAAACCGGGCTCGCGAAACATCTCCGACACCGCGGCGGCGAGCGCGGCATCGGCGTTATGGGCATTGCGCCGGGCCAACCGGTACGCCAGGTCGTCGCGTGCACCCGACCGGTATTGCCCGGCAATCTCTCGCAGGTAGCTGCCGTGGTTGCGCATCGCCGTGGCGGCCAGGTCGCTGAAGCGCCGCGCCTGCCAGTGAGGCAGCACCAGCAGCATCGCGAGCCCCGCGATGACGCTACCGATGGCGGTGTCGATCAGCCGTGGCACGATCAGCACGCCGCCGTCACCCACCAGGTTGAAGCACATCAACACGAGGACGGTCATGCAGGCGGTGGCGAGCAGATAGCGCGTCGTGCGCGTCGCGAAGAAGAGCACCCCCGCGGCCACGGCAAGCAGCGACTGGATCAGATGCTGGGGAAACAGGTCCAGCAAGGCCCAGCCGGCGACGACTCCGGCCGCCGTGCCCGCCATGCGCTGGCCCATTCGGGAGACGGTGTCGCCCCACGTCTGCTGGCAGACGAAGAGGGTGGTGAGGAGAATCCAGTAGCCTTGCACGGGGTGGATCAGCCGCATGATCCCCCAGCCGGCCACGAGCGCGATGGCCAGCCGCAGCGCGTGGCGGAACAGGGCCGACTTGGGGCTGAGCTGGCGCCGGACGCGGTCGACCGCATCGCGCCACGAGCGCGGCGAGCGATCGAACAGACCCATGTCGTCGCGCCCCGCCTTGGCAGAGGGCTGGCTCGCGCCGGCGAGTTGGCCGTCGAGCTGCGCCAGGTTGCGCGCCAGGGCCTCGATGGAAGCTAGCAAGGCCTGGCGTCGCGGATCGCGTGCATGCGCATGCTCGTAGTCGATCGCGCTGCGCAGGTCCGCCAGCGCCTGCACCGTCGCGTTGTCGACGGCGAAGGGCTCCCGCCGCGCGATCGATTGCGCGAGCCGCAGGCACGCCTGGCCCTGAAGATCCAGCACGCGCTGACAGCGGTAGAGCAGATCGCTGTGGAAGAAGGCGTCGGCCAGCGCGTTGTAGTCGTCGTGCGACGAGCTGGCGCGTTCGTGCACGTCCTGGGCGATCAGGTAGAGGCCCCGGTAGCGCGCGATGCGGCCGGTCGGCGCGCGCTTGCCGATTCGCCGGAAGATGCTTTCCTTGGCGGCGTTGAGCTCGCTGACCACCTCCGCATTGAGTTGCGCGAGCGACAGTCGCTTGCGCTCGATGTCGATGCCGCGCAGCGGCTCGAAGAGCGATGCCTTGAAGCGCACATAGTGGCCGAGCACCGAGAACAGCCTCACGAGAATTGCCTGCACCGGCTGCGCCGGAAAGGCCGCGCTCCACGCCACGGAGAACACCCCATACCACGCCGCGCCGAGCATCAGGAGCACAACCTCGCGCTCGCGGACTTCCTGGGTGGCGGGCTGGTTCTCGATGCCGAGGGTGGTGTACATCGCCAGGATCAGAGTGGCGTAGCCGATGGCCTTGTAGCGGGCCTCGACCGCGCCCAGCATCGTCAGCCAGAACGCCGCCAGCGCCAGCCCGGCGATGAACAGGAAGGGCGCCTGGATCGAGGCCACGACGGCAAGCGCTGCCGCCGCAAAGCACACCAGCGTGACCATCTGGGCGCGGAAGCGGCCGCGTCCGCTGTCATCGGTTTCGGCCAGCGCGCTCGCGATGGCGCCGAGGAACAGCGGCGTCACCGCCTCCGGGTGGCCTGTCAGGCCGCAGATCGCGATCAGGCTTCCAAGGGTGAGAAGCACTCGGAAGGCCTGGGCCCGGCTGGCCAGTTCACGGAGCCGGTGCCGGAGCGAGTCGACTGCGGAAGGAAGCATCGGCATGACGGTGCACGATACGTGCCATCGAGGCGCGAATTCACGACTTTCCAGGCAGCCCCGAAGGTCTGGAAAACCCTGCATGAAAAACATGCAGTTGTCTGATACCCGGGCAATCGCAGTGTTCCGGTTTCAGGCGATGCCGATGAGTTCTCCAATGAAACGCCCGCGTTTCATGACGCTGGCCCGATGGCACGAACTGTGCAAGTTCCAGTCATCGTTTTCAGGAGTCTCGCCATGGATCTTCGCCCAAATCCCCCCACCGCACGAACTGCCGCCGACCCGGTCCTGGACGCTGACATTGCCGTCCTGGAACTGTCGCTTCGCACGACCAACGTCCTGCGCGTGAATCAGCTTCACACGGTTCGGGACGTCACGCGTGTGCCCGCCAGGAAACTCTTCGCACTTTCGCGGCTGGGCCGCAATTCGCTGAGGGAGATCGTCGAGAGCGTCAATCAGAGGGGCTTGCGTCTCGCGGACTGAGGGTCGGCGAATGCCGTGGGCCGCGTGCTCAGCGGCCCTGGCTCAGGCGCTGCAGGCCCTGTTCGGTCAGGAACTTGTAGCCGTGCCGGTCCGACGCGACCAGCCCGTTCGAGCGGAGCCGCTCCGAGACCTTGATCGAATCGGTCGGGCAGCCCCGGGCATGGGCCTCGCGCAAGGCCTCGAGCGTTTTCCACTGTTCTTCGTTAAGCTGAATCTTCTTGACCACGACACCTCCGTCGAGGATAGGAAGTGTGGTGCAGCCTGCGTGGGCCCGCCTCCCCAAAATTGACGAGGTGCCGGCGTCGTGAGCGCGACGGTTTGCGGTGGCGCTTGCTGGTAAAACATGCGGCGCTCCCATGACAACGCCCATCCCATCCCCATCACCCGCAACGACGCGCCCCGTGCGCGTCGCCGCGACCCTGATCGTCCTGCGCGACGGCGCCTCCGGCATGGAGGTGCTGATGCTTCGGCGGGCCGAGAAAGAGGCCGACCAGAACAGCGGCGCCAGCGTCTTCCCCGGCGGCACGCTCGATGCGCAGGACCGGACGCTTCACCCGCTGTGCGATGGCGTCGACGATGCGGCGGCTTCCTTTCGGCTGGGCATCCCCGCGAATGGCCTCGACTATTACGTCGCGGCGGTTCGCGAATGCTTCGAGGAGGCCGGGTTGCTTTTCGCGCGCGATGCCGATGGCCGGCCAGTGGAACTCGATGACATGGCGCCCCGGGACCTCGTGGCGCTGCGCCTGGCGGTGGAAGAGGGCGGCGATGCACTGCGCAAGCTGTGCGCCGACCGCGGATGGCGTCTCGCCGCCGACAGGCTCGCTTACTTCAGCCACTGGCTGACGCCGCTGGGCATGCCGCGTCGCTTCGACACCCGCTTCTTCGTGGCGCTGGCGCCGCAGCGGCAGAGTGCCTGTCCGGACGGACGCGAAACAGTCGAGCACATGTGGCTGCGCCCGGCCGACGCGATCGACCCCTCGCGCGGGCTCAAGCTGATGAATGTGCAGCGGCGCATTCTCGAGCAACTCGCGACCTTCGAGACCGCCGAGGCGTGCATGGGCTACGCGCGCGGCGCACGGGAGATTCCGCTCGTCATGCCACGCATCGCGGACGGCCCGGGCGGCCGACGGCCGGTGAATCCGGGCGAGCCGGCCTATGACGAACTGTCCCGCATCGACCCCGAGGGCCTCGGGCATTGCAGGTACGAACTCGCTTCGGGTCTGGCGATGCAGTTGTCGCCTCGTGTGCTGCGCGTCACGGCCTTGTGCGGCGATGCTCTGGTCAACTGTTACTTCGTCGGCGGGACCCGCAACGAGTGGGCGCTGATCGACGCGGGCCAGGATGACGAGACGCATGCGGCTGCGCTGCGGGCGTCCGCGCCCGGTCCGGTGCGATGGACCTTGGCAACGCAGGGCTCGCCGTTGCGGCATGGAGAGCGCATCGATCTGGGAGGCTGCACCTTGCGCGTGCTGCAGCAGGCTGGCCAGGGGCCCACCCTCGCATGCTTCCTGCTAGAGGAAGAAAAGATGCTCTTTACCGGCGATGCCGATGCATCTTCCGGATTCGATGCCGGTGAGGTGGAGTGGCTGGCGCCTGCCCGCGGCTTCCTTCGGCGTCACTGATGGCGGTCCGGGGATGTACTCGCCCTCGACCTCCTCGGAATAACATGCACCTTATCGACCCATCGGGACCCAGGACATGAAGTCATTGGTACGGAGCGCAGTTGCAACGACAGTCATGGCGCTTGCTTTCGTCGTCGCCGCGCCTGCCAGTGCGGCGCTCGACGTCGGGCAGCCCGCGCCGGCCTTCAGTGCGCCGGCCGCGCTCGCCGGCAAGCCCTTCACCTACTCCCTGTCCGCGGCTTTGGCCAAGGGGCCGGTCGTCCTGTATTTCTTCCCCGCTGCCTTCACCGTCGGCTGTTCGCTCGAGGCTCACGCATTCGCCGAGGCGGTCGACAAGTTCGCCGCGCTGGGCACCACGGTGATCGGTGTGTCGACCGATGACATCGAGACGCTGACCAAGTTCTCCAACCAGGCGTGCCAAGGCAAGTTCCCGGTCGCCTCCGACACGACCAAGTCCATCAGCCAGTCCTTCGACGCGCTGATGCAGACGCGCCCGGACTACGCCAACCGCATCTCCTATGTGATCGCGCCCAACGGAACGGTGGCGGCCCACTACCAGAACCTCAATCCGGACAAGCACGTCGAGAAGATGCTCGCGGCGGTCAAGGAACTGCCGCAGAACCGCGACAGGAAGTAGACGCCTGAAAGGCCCGACGCCATGAACGCAGCGCAGACACCCCCGGCCTGGCCCGCGCTTTCGCTCTCCGAATGGCGCGACACCTATGCCACGCTGCACATGTGGACGCAGATCGTCGGCAAGACGCGCCTTGCGCTGGCCCCGATGGAGAACCACTGGTGGCAGGTCGCTTTCTATGTCACGCCGCGCGGGCTGACGACCTCGCCAATGCCCTGCGGCGACCGAACCCTCTCTGTCGAATTCGACTTCATCTCGCATGCACTGGCGCTGAAATGCAGCGACGGTGCGGAGCGCGGCTTCGCCCTTGCGCCCAAGTCCGTCGCCGACTGGTTTGCCGAGTACCAGGCGGCATTGCAGGCGCTGGGCGTCGAGCCCAAGCTCATGCCCTCGCCGGTGGAAGTCGAGACGGCCATTCCCTTCGCCGAGGACCGGACCCACGCGTCCTACGATCCGGACGCTGCGCACCGGTGGTGGCGCATCGTCGCCCAGGCCGATCGCGTGTTGAAGCGCTTCCGGGGGCGCTTCGGCGGCAAGCAGAGCCCGGCGCACTTTTTCTGGGGCGCCTTCGACCTGGCGGCCACGCGCTTCTCGGGCCGGCCTGCGCCGCGCCATCCGGGCGGCGTTCCCAACTGTCCGGACCATGTGATGGTCGAGGCCTACTCGCATGAGTGCAGCAGTTGCGGCTTCTGGCCGGGCGGAGGTCCTGTGGCCGAGGCTTCGTTCTACGCCTATGCGTATCCGGAGCCGCCCGGCTATGCGGACCGCGAAGTCCAGCCGGCTGCCGCGCGGTACGACCCGCAGATGCGCGAATTCATCCTGCCGTACGAGGCCGTCCGCGTTGCGCCGGACCCGGACGCCGCGCTCCTGTTGTTCCTTCAGTCGACCTACGACGCGGCTGCCGATCTCGGACGATGGGACAGGGCGTCGCTCGACCGTGCGTCGCCGCTCTGGCCTTGAGGCGAACATGGACGAACTGTTGCAACGCACCGCAGGCCTGCCTGAATTCACATTGGCGGTCGGGGACACGCTCGTGCGCGAAGGCGAGTCCGGCGACGGTCTGTGGATCCTCGTGTCGGGCGCGCTGCAGATCAGCAAGTCCGGCATGGCGATCACGTCGATCAGTCGGCCGGGTGCGGCGATCGGCGAAATCTCGCTCCTGCTGAACTCACCCTACACGGCGACGGTCGTCGCGAGCGCAGCGAGCATCGTTCGCTACGCGGCCGACGGTCGCGCGCTGCTGGCGAGCGATCCGGCCATCACGCGATGGATCGCCGCGGGCCTGGCGGAGCGCCTGGATTTCGCAACGACCTATCTGGTCGACCTCAAGCACCAGTACGGCGATTCGCCCGGCCTGGCGATGGTGTCGGAAGTGCTGGATCAGTTGGCACACCGCCAGGGACCGTCAGCGCGCCCCGGCTCCGCGCGCGAGCCGAATCCCGACTACTGAACGCTCAGAAGACCGATCGCGCAGGCGCGCTTTCGGCGCCGAGCTCCAGGGCTTCCTCGCCCATCATCGAGCGCCATGACGCGGTGTCCGCTGCGAGGTCGATCACGATGTGCGCTGGCACCGGCCCGATCTGCCTGCCGGCGTTGAACACCCAGGTGGGGCCGATGCGGTCGGCCCAGGCGCCGGCGGGCTTGAAAGGCGGCTCGTGCACATGCCCGGTCAGCACCAATTCGGGGCGGTAGGCGGCAATCCAGCCGGCGACATCGGCGTCACCATAGTGGCGCCTGCCGGTCCAGCAAGTGGGCGAACCGAGTGGGGGCCAGTGATAGATCCAGACCCAGCGGGCAGGGCGTCGATCGGCATCCGCGGCCAGTTGCCTTTCGAGGGCGGCCCGGCCGGCGGGGCCGTCCCACCAGGGGCAGACCGTGATCAGCGTGTCGCCGACCGTGAGCGAATCGCCGTCCGTGAAGACCCCGGTGCGGCGGCTCTCCGGCAGCCACAGCGCCGCTCGTTCACCGTGCCGGTCCGGCCCCGTCAGGTCGTGGTTGCCTGAGGCCAGCACGAGCGACGTGCCCGGATTCATCAGCGAGAAGTAGCGCAGCAGGACGACCGACTGCGCATCGAGCGACACCGGCGAACTCACGTCGAGGTGATCGCCGGCGAGCACCACGAGATCGAAGGACGGCGCCACGCGGACCACCCAGTCGAGTTGGGGCAGCGTGTAGTGCAGGTCGGAAACGAGGAGGATGCGCACGGCATGGGCTGCAGCGACGGAGCCCGCATTGTGAGGGGCCTGAATGCCTGCGCGAAGCTCTTTTCACACGGCGGGGCCCGGGTGCGACCGCGCCGTGGCGCCTTGCGGGTAGCATCGATGAATGCCTGAATTCACGCTCCAGACTGCCGCGATCACGACCTGCATCGCGGCGGGCGTCATGACCCTCGGTTTTGCCGCACGGGAGACGCGCTGGGGAACGCCGCTCATGATGGCCGGCATCCTCGGATTGCTGGCGATCATCGGGTACGGCATCGTGGACCTGGTCACCATCTGATCACGTCCCTTGCAGGATCGTTGAAGATCTTTGCACGATCCTCCGGCTGACCCGCCGGAGCCGAGACAAGCGTCGGCGAGATGCCTAAGCTTGGCTCCATGCTGACATCCACCCCCCATGCACTGCGCGGCGACCGCCCCGTCGATCAACTGCAGACCACCGTGATGCGGGCCGAACTCGCCGCGGTCATCGACCGCATGACCGTCACCGACGGCGCCCACCCGACGGCGATTCCGCGCCTGGCCCTGGCCCGCGCGTCGCACATGCAGCATCCGGTGCATGCGATCCACGAACCCGCCTTCTGCCTGTTGGCACAGGGCAGCAAGCGGGTGCTTCTCGGCGACGAGGTCTATATCTACGACAGCAGCCAGTACCTGGTGGTGTCGCAGAACCTGCCCGTGTCGGGACAAGTGATCGACGCGTCGCCGGAGGCACCGTACCTGGGCCTGCGGCTGAGCTTCGACGTCAAGGACATCGCGGCCCTCGCGCTGGACCTGCAGCTTGGCGAAACGCTCCCGATGCGTGCATCGCAGCGTGGCATCTTCACCGGCGAGTTGTCCACGACGCTGCTCGATCCCGTGCTGCGGCTGGTCAGGCTGCTGGACTCGCCCGAGGACGTGCCGGCCCTGGCGCCGCTGATCACCCGCGAGATCCTGTACCGCCTGCTGAGGTCCGCCGATGGCTGGCGGCTGGCACAGATGGCCGTGGTGGACAGCCACAGCCAGCGCATTGCCCAGGCCATCAGCATGCTGTCGCAGCGTTTCCAGGAGCCGCTCCGGGTCGAGGACCTGGCCGGCGAAGTCCACATGAGCGTGTCGTCGCTGCACCAGCACTTCAAGGCCGTCACCGCGATGAGCCCGCTGCAGTTCCAGAAGCAGCTGCGCCTGCAGGAGTCGCGCCGCATCATGATCAGCGAGCACGTGGATGCCGCCACCGCCGGCCATCGCGTCGGCTACGAGAGCCAGTCACAGTTCAATCGCGAATACAGCCGCTTCTTCGGCCTGCCTCCCGCACGCGATGTCAAGCGCCTGCGCGAGCTTCAACTGGGCCGGGCGAGCACCTGAAAGTCCCTCATGAAGATTCATCTCAGACTGAATGGCCGGGTGTTTCCGGCCACCCTGGAAGACAACTCGACGGCGCACGAGTTCATCGCCATGCTGCCGCTGACGATCACGATGCACGACCTCTTCAGGCGAGAGAAGTTCGGCCCGCTCCCCGGCGCCATTTCGGGCCGCGGCACGCACACCCGCTCGTACGAGGTGGGCGACCTGGTCTGCTGGACGCCCGGACCCGACTTGGCGGTCTTCTATCGACACGACGGCCAGACGATCAGCGGCGCGTGCCAAGTCCTCGGCAAGCTCGATGTCGGCGCGGAGGCGTTCGGCGTGCCCGGCCCGATCGTGGTCACCATCGAAGTGCCGGCGCCGCAGATCCGGATCAAAGAAGATCTTCGTCGACCAGGCTCGCCAGCACCGACAGCCGCAGCCGCCGGCCCCAGGTCGAGTCCGGCTCGCCGGCATACACGACCGGGTTCGAGCCGTTCGGCTCGATCCACTCCAGGCGCCGGCGCGTGTCATCCGTGTAGCGGACCTGATAGCTCTGCGGCATCCGCTCGGTGCGCAGGAGCCTCGTGATCTGGCCGGCCAGCGCCAGGCTGTCGACGATGAGGCTCATCTCGGTATTGGAATGCGCGGAGCGGCGGTCCATGTTCATCGACCCGATGGAGAGCCAGCGCTGGTCCACCACCGCCAGCTTGGCGTGCAGGCGGCCGAGCGAGCCGTGCGGACCATCGGCGATGGATGCGCGCTCGTCTTCGTCCTCGGGCATCAGCTCGTAGAGCGCGACGCGCATCTTCAGCAGCGCCACGCGGTAGCGCGCGTAGCCGAAGTGCGCCAGCGGCTCGTCCGTCGTCGCGAGGGAGTTGGTCATGACGGACACGCTGACGTCGCTGTCGGCAGCCTTCTGGAGGACTTCCATCGTGCGCCTGCCCGGGATGAAGTAGGGCGACGCCACGAGCACTTCCGAGCGCGCCGATTGCAGCAGGTCCAGGTTGCCGTTCATGACGACGCCGTCGGCTCGCGATTCGTTGTCCGCATCGGCCTTGTGCGGTGCATCGGCCACCACGCGCACCGACGCCATGTGCAGCGCCACGCGGCCATCGTCCAACTGCGTGGCGACGCTGCCCTGGCCCAGCGAATCGCGCGCCGCGACCGGCATCGCCACCGCTCCGGCGTCACGCACGGACTGCTCGAAACGAAGCCGTGCGGCCGCGATGTCGAGGTCCGGCCCGGCGAGCCTCCCGATCGGGTAGGCGTGCCGGCTGTTCCAGTACGCGTCGAACACGGCCGCCATCTCCGGCACCACCGGCCCCGTGGAGAGGAGGTCCATGTCGATGAAGTTGGCGGGCTCGCTGCGGCCGAAATACTCGTCTGCGATGTTCCGGCCCCCGCTGATGGCAAAGGCGTTGTCCGCGATGAACAGCTTGTTGTGCATGCGGCGGTTGATGCGCGAGAACTCGTGCATCGAGAGCAGCACGCGCGCGCGGACGCTGCCGTCGCGCGCGGGCAGCGGGTTGAACATGCGAAGCTCGACGTTGGGCCGGGCGGCGAGGCCGGCCAGCAGCGCGTCCTCCCCGGTGGCATGCAGGTCATCCAGCAGGATGCGAACGCGCACGCCGCGGGCGGCGGCGTCGCTGAGCTCGCGCAGGAACTGCCGGCCCGAGGTGTCGTCGGCGATCTGGTAGTACTGTGCGTCGATCGACTTCTCGGCGGCGCGGGCCAGCGCGATGCGTGCCTCGAAGGCCTGGTCGCCGGCAGGCAGCAGGCGCATGCCCGAGAGATGCGCGTTGCCGGCGGGCATCGAAGCCGCCGCCACGGCGGCCAGGCGGGTGTCGGCTACGTCCGTGATCGTCTGCGAGGCGGGCCGGTGGGCGTTGTCCGGCAGGCTGGCGCAACCCGTCAGCATGCCCAGCAGCACCACCGCGAAGACGAGGAGCGCCACACCGGCCCGGGCCTGTGCGAGGCCGATCTCCATCAGGCGCATGCCGATGCTGTGGGCGGTCAGCATGGGGCAGCATTTGAGGGGGGTCTTCATGGCGGGCTCGGACGTTGCGGAATGTCGGATCGTTTCTTCCCTGGTTGTAGGACGGAATCTATTCAATGCCCGTCGTTTCCGCGAGGAAACAGTGCGCAGTGCGCAAGTGACATGGGTCACAACCTTCCGTGTCGTCCCATAATCGTTCGATGAGCTCCGCCGTCGACGGCCCTGACGATCGCCTGCCGCAGTCCCTGCTCGACGCCATCGCGCCGCACGGGCACACGCGTTCGTTTCCGGCCCACGCGATCCTCATCAACGAGGGGGACACGACCGATTCGCTCTACATCGTGCTCAGCGGACGGGTGAAGGTCTATGCCAGCTCGGACGACGGCCGCGAACTGGTGCTCACCGAATACGGTCCCGGCGGCTACTTCGGCGAGTTGTCCATCGACGGCGAAAGGCGTTCGGCGTCGATCAAGGCCATCGAGGCGTGCACCTGCCGGGTGGTCCAGGGGTCGGAACTGCGCCAGTTCCTCGCGGAAAGCCCCGACTTCGCGTTTCACCTCACCCGCAAGCTTATCCGCATGGTGCGGCGGCTGACCGAACAGGTGCGCAGCATCGCGCTGCAGGACGTCTACGGTCGCATGGTGCGAGTGCTGACCGAGCTGTCCGAACCGGTGGGAGACGAGCGCGTGCTGCGCCACAAGCTGACGCAAAAGGACATTGCCGACCGGGTCGGCTCCTCTCGCGAGATGGTCAACCGGGTGATGAAGGAACTCACTGCCGGTGGCTACGTCGGCCAGCGCGACGGGCGGATGGTGATCCTGAAGAAGCTGCCGGCGTCCTGGTAGTCCCGGCTAGAACCTGAAGTCGATGGACTTCGGGCCTCCGCCCAGCGTCACGCTTTCCGACTTCTTCTTGCCCTGCATCGCCGGGATGGTCTGCGCACGCGACGGCCCCTGCGGGAAGGCACAGGCGCAGGCCATCGCGATGCCGAGGGCGGAAGAGAGCCTGGGTTGCATTCGGACCTCCAAGGGAGGAGGAAGGCTCGCCATTCTCTCGAATGCCTGGAGTCACACCATCCGGGCGGCCACGCAACGCCACTTACGTGGATGACCGGAGTGTGTGCGGCAAAGGTCGACCGGTCAGGACGGGCAGGCAGGCGTGGTAGCCGCGATCGCGGCACGCAGGCTCTTCGTCGATTGCGTGAGGTCGTCCGGACCGAAGACGTTCTTCGTGTAGGTGCAGCCGTAGCTCGGCTGCGCCACGGTCGCCGGCGTCACGACATCGTCGCCGCTCGGCACCACGCCGTCACGCTCCCACTTGATCATGTCGTCGAAGGCGGTGACCTGCTCCGCCACGGTGAAGTCGCAATGCGAGGCGCCGCGGATCGCGCGCTGCACCAGCCATGCGCTGTTGCCCTTGGCGGCCACGCGCTTCTGGTAGATCTGTTCCATGCTGAAGGGCACGTACATGTCGCCCAGCGTGTGCAGGGTCACGACCGGGATCTTGAACTCGCCATTGGCCTTGGGGATCCAGCGCAGCCCGTCGGTGCGCACGCGATTGGCGTCCGCCTCCGCGGTGAGCTTGAGGGCGGCCGCGTTGAGGGCGGCGGAACCGGCCGCGTCGCCGTCGATGGTGTAGATGAATCGGTTGGTGTCGACGCCGCTCTTGTTGAGGATGCCGTTGACCGTGCCGTCCCCGCCGAACACGCCCCAGACCAGCGGGAAGGTCCCGCCGTTCGCAAAGCCCAGGTTGAACAAGGGCCGCTCGCCGCCCGTGAGGTTCTTGACCACCGATGCGTATTTCGCGCCCGTCGCCGTGGGCGTGACGGCCGCTGCGGGGGCTGCGGCAGAAGGGAAGCTCGAGAACAAGGTTCCCGTGACCTGCGCCGCGATGTCCGCCCAGCTTGTGAACGGGTACTTCGGTACGCCCGCCATGGCTTGCGCCGTCACTTGCGCGGCGGCGAAATAGTCGAACAGCTCGGTGTCGCCGACCACGCCGCACATCGGCACTGCGCCGTTGTACTTGACCTTGTGCTTGGCCGTGGCGAAGGCCTCGTCCTCGATGGCCGCGGCCGTGATGTGGCCGCCCATCGAGTGGCCGGTGATGTAGATCCTGCTCGGCGCCGCCAGCGTGCGGCCGGCGGCGGCAGCGATCTTGTTGAACTCCAGGGCCAGTGCGTTGGTGTCCTCGACGCCCACGCGCACGTCGTAGTAGTTCTTGCTGTAGCTTGATGCAGCCCAGGCGTAGCCGTTCTGGATCAGGTAACGGCGGATCGACGGATTGCTGACGCCCAGCGCGTTGCCCGTGCCGGCGTAGCCATGGGCGTACATCACGAGCTTGCCGTTCCAGTTGGCCGGCACCTCGACGCGATAGGCCGCGCCGCCGAGCACGCCCGCCCAGCGGCTGGTCGTGGCGTTGTCGACCGTATCGCCGGCATCGGCTGCCAGCGCGGCGAAGGTGGTGTCGGCCGGGGCCGCAGGCGCGAAGCTGCGATCGTCCTGCGCGCGCTTTTCTTCCGGCGCAGGCGCAGGCGCGGGTGCGGGTGCGGGTGCAGGGGCCGGGGCAGCAGCGATCGGAAGGAAGGCCCCTCCGTTGCCGCCACCGCCGCACGCGGCAAGGCTGAGAGTGGTTGCCAGCGCCAGGAGCTGGACGCGATTCTTTTGCATGGGTTTTGTCTCCGGGATTTCTTGTGGTTGAACTTCAAGCTCGGGGAACACACGAACCGGCGCCGCGCTGCCTGGACAGCGCGGCGCCGGCGGTCGGAGCGTAGGGGGCGCCTGTGTGGGCGCCGTTGCGGAGTAACCCGGAGCCGCTATCACCTATGCGACACGGGGCCGCGGATCTAGGCGCTGGCTGCGGCCGCGGCCTCGACCGCGTACACCTCGACCGGTGCAGCCTTGCCCCTGAACGAGGCCGGCCCCAGGGAGTCCGCAGGGATACGGCCATCGAGGGCCAGGTGCGTCGCCGGATCGATCAGGATCGTCCGCTTCGCGAGCTTGGTGTGTTCCTCCAGCCGCGCGGCAAGGTTCACCGTGTCGCCGATGCAGGTGTAGGTCGCGCGCTGGTGCGTGCCGGTATAGCCGGCCACCATCTCGCCCGAGGCGACGCCGACGCCGATGCGGATCGCGGGCTTTTTCGCTGCCGTGCGTTCGACGTTCAAAAGGTCGACCATCTCGACCATGTCGAGCGCTGCGCGCACCGCGGCAGCACCATGGTCGGGCAGCGGCAGCGGCGCTCCGAAGATCGCCATCAGCCCGTCGCCGATCATCTGGTTCACAACGCCGCCATGGCCGTTGATCGCATCGAACATCAGCGTGTAGTAAGTGTTCAGCAGTTCGATGGTCTCTTCCGGCGGCTGCGACTCGACCAGCGAGGTGAAGCCGCGGATGTCGCAGAACATCACCGTGGCGTGGACGCGGCGACCGCCCAGCGCGAAGCCGGACTGCTGCAGGTCCTGCGCGACCTCGGAGGTCGCGAAGCGGCGCACCATCTCCTTCTGCTGGTCGCGCAGGCGCTTCTTCTCGAGGCTGGCGCCGATGCGTGCCTTCAGCAGCACGGCGTTGACCGGCTTGTGCAGGTAGTCCTCGGCGCCCAACTCGATGCAGCGCGCGATGTCGGCCACGCCTTCGAGCGAGGAGGTGACGATCACCGGCAGGTCGCGCAGCTTGACGTCGGCGGTCAGGTGTTCGAGCACCTCGAAGCCGGTCATCTCGGGCATTTCCATGTCGAGCAGCATCAGGTCGAAGGCGTCGCGCCGCAGCATCTCCAGGGCGATCCGGCCGTTCTCGGCGCACTGGACGCTGTGGCCTTGCAGTTCGAGGCTGCGGGTCATCAGCAGGCGGTTGACCTTGTTGTCGTCCGCCACCAGCAGCCGGGCTGGCGCGTGGCGCAGGTCAACCATGGGTCAGCTCCTGCAGGGCCGTCGCGACGCGGTCGTACTCCTGCGCCAGCGCATCGAGCGCGTCGGATGACTGCGCGGCGGCGAGGCCGCCCAGTTCCTGCTCGCGCGCCATGGCGCCGAGCGTGAGGGCACCGAAGGTGAGGCTGTTCGACTTGAGCGAATGCGCAGCGCGGCGAAAGGTGTCGGCGTCGCCCGCGGCGAGTGCATCGCGGAGTTCCTGAAGCATCGCGGGTGCCTCTTCGAGAAAGGTCTGCACCAGTTCCTTCACGAAATCGGCGCCCGCAGCGTCTTGCAACTCCGAAAACGTCGCAAGGTCTACCGTCGAATTGCTCATGTGATTCCCACCCTTGTTTGGAGCGGTCCGGCAGTGCTCATCTCATCGGTCCTTTCGTGCGGGCACGCTGTTCAGTGCTTCGACCAGCCGGTCGACGCGAATCGGCTTGGTCAGGTAGTCGTCCATTCCGGCCTCCATGCACATCTCCCGATCGCCTTGCATGGCATTGGCCGTCATGGCCACGATGCGCGGCCTCAGCGGCCCATCGAGCAAGGTGCAGATCTGCCGGGTCGCATCCAGCCCATCCAACTCGGGCATCTGCACGTCCATCAGCACCACATCGTAGGCCTGGCGCTGGACCGACTCGACGGCCTCGATGCCGTTGGAGGCCAGGTCTGCGCGGTAGCCCATCTGCTGCAGCAGGCGCAACGCGAGTTTCTGGTTCACCGCGTTGTCCTCGGCCAGCAGGATGCGCAGCGGATGGCGCGCGGCCATGGATGGGTCGATCTGCGGCTTGGCCGTGGCACTGGTTGCAGGCTTGGCGGGCGCGTCGTGCGCGAGCAGGCTCACCAGCGTGTCGAACAGTTGCGACTGGTGGATGGGCTTCGACAAGTAGGCATTGAACAGCGATGCGGTGTCGCCGGCTTCGCGCCGGCCCATCGAGCTGAACAGCACGAGCGGCAGCGCTGCATGGTTCGCGCGGATGCGCCGCGCCAGATCGACGCCGTCCATCTCCGGCATGTGCATGTCCAGGATCGCAACGTCGAAGCGCTCGCCTCTGTCGAGCCAACGCAGCGCTTCGGCCGGCGAATCCGTATGGCGCGGGTCCATCCCCCACTTGCCTGTCTGCAGCGCAAGCACGCGGCGGTTGGTGGCGTTGTCGTCGACGACCAGCACGCGCTTGCCCTTCAGTTCCAACTGCACGCCGATGAACTCGCGCCGGGCGCTCGGCGGCAGGTGTGCGATCGGCGCCTCGATGGTGAAGAAGAAGGTCGAGCCGGTGCCGGGGCCATCGCTCTCGACCCACATCGTCCCGCCCATCAGTTCGGCGAGCCGCTTGCTGATGGCCAGGCCCAGGCCGGTGCCGCCGTACTTGCGCGTGGTGCTGGAGTCGGCCTGCGAGAAGGACTGGAACAGCCGGCCCTTGCCTTCCGCCGACAGGCCGATGCCGGTGTCGCGCACGGCGAAGGTCAGCGCGGCCCTGGCGCCCGAGGCGGGCTCCGCGCTCACCGTCAGCACGACTTCCCCGGTCTCGGTGAACTTCACCGCGTTGCTCAGCAGGTTCAGCAGGATCTGCCGCAGCCGTGTGAGGTCCCCGTTCACCGCGAGCGGCACGTCGCCCTCGAAGACGTAGGCGATATCGAGGTTCTTTTCGGTCGCGCGCGTGCTGACCAGGTCGAGCGCCGACTCCACGCAGTCGCGCAGGTCGAAGGGGTGCTGCTCGATGTCCATCCGGCCGGCCTCGATCTTCGAGTAGTCGAGGATGTCGTTGATGATGGTCAGCAGCGCATCGCCCGAATCGCGGATGGTCGCGGCATAGTCCTGCTGCTCGGTGTCGAGCGTCGTGTCGAGCAGCAAGCCGCTCATGCCGATGACCGCATTCATCGGCGTGCGGATCTCGTGGCTCATCATCGCCAGGAAGGCGCTCTTCGCGTCGTTGGCGGCTTCGGCCGCGGCGCGCGCTTCCCGCGTCTCGTTGAACAGGCGGGCGTTCTGGATCGCGATCACGGCCTGGTCCGCGAAGGTCTTCAGCAGCCTGATTTCCTTGTCGGCGAACGGCCCGGGCGGCTGGCGCGTGACATGGATCGAGCCGATGTAGCGGCCTTCCCACAGGAGCGGCGCGATCATGATCGCGTAGGTGCCGATGATCCTGGCGATCTCGCGCATGAACGGCGGGACGTGCGGTTCGGCGAGCGCGTCCGGAACATGGAAGACGTCGGGGCCGCCCATGGACAGGCCGCCGGGCGGCGGGCGGTCCATGGGGCGGGGATAGAACTGCTCCAGGATGTCGCGCGCGGACCCGCGGTGGGCGCCCAGATGCACCAGTCCGTCCGCCCCGAGCAGCGAGATGCCCATCTGGCGGCCGGAGAACAGGCGTTGGCAGCTCTCCAGGATCTTCTCGAACACGGGCTGCGCATCCTCCATGGAGCCGCTGATGACCTGCAGCACTTCCGACGTCGCGGTCTGCTGCTCCAGCGCCTCGCGCGTCTCGTTGGACTGGCGCGTGTTCTCGATGGCGATCACGGCCTGGTCGGCGAAGGTGCGCGCGAGCTTGGTTTCCTGGTCGCTGAAGGCGCCTGTCGTGTCCCGGAGGACGACGATCGATCCGATGGCCTTGTGCTCCTTCATCAGCGGAACGAAGAGGCCCGAGCGATAGCCCAGCGCCACCGCGAGATCCTTCATGCGCGGGAACTCCCCGGTACTCGCCTGCGTGTCCGCCACATTGATGATGCGCGCATCGATCATGCAGGCACCGGCGCCGCTGCCGCGATCGAGCGGCCAGGGATTCAGGAATCCGCCCTGGCGCTCGCCACGCGTGCCGTCGTCGGCAAAGGCCACGGTCTCGATCGTGCCGTCGCGCGGCATGCAGAACGCGACCGCGCGGCCTTCGAACAAGCGCTGGCAGGCCTGAACGATGGCATCGAAGACCGGTTGCGTCTCTGTCGGCGAACTGCTGATGACACGCAGGATCTCGGCGATGGCGGTCTGCTGCTCCAGTGCCTCGCGGGTCTCGTTGATGAGCCGCACGTTCTCGATCGCCATCACGGCCTGGTCGGCGAAGGTCTGCACCAGGCCGATCTCCACCGGCGCGAAAGGCCGCACCTGGTTGCGCAGCAGGGCGATCACGCCGATCGATTGGCCGTCGCGAAGCATCGGCACGGCCAGCACCGTGCGAAAGCCGTTGCGCGCCTGGAGTTCGCGCACGTCCGGGTATTCGGTGTCCATGAGGGGCACCACGTCCTCGACATGCACGCAACGGCGCTCCAGGAATGCGCGGCCCGCGATCGACCCGGCGCGCAGCGGCAGTTCCACTCCCATCGCGCCGGCCTGGTACGCCGGGCCGTAGCTCGTCATCGCGCGCAGCTTGCCGTCGACCGCGAGCCACACCCGGCTGCCCTCGGCGCGGCACAGGATGCCGGCGCGCTCGGCCACCGTATTGAGCACCGGCTGAACATCCGTGGGCGAGCCGCTGATGACCTTCAGCACTTCGGACGTGGCGGTCTGGCGCTCCAGCGCCTCGCGGGTCTCGTTGATGAGCCGCATGTTCTCGATCGCGATCACGGCCTGGTCGGCGAAGAGCTTGAGCAGATCGATCTGGCGTTGCGGCGTCACGCCCGGCTCCGGCCAGGCGGTGGAGATCACGCCGATCGGCTCTCCGTCCTTGAGCATCGGCGCGGAAATGATCCGGCGCCAGTTCCCGGTATTCGCCAGCTGGCGGTCGTAGTTCGGCTCCGACCACGTGTCCTGGATGCTGAGCGCCTTTCGTTCCTGGATGACGCGGCCGGTCAGTTGCTGCAGGGTGGGGGGCGCCGGCCATATGGCGCGTGCCGACGCCAGCGCCGATTCGGACCAGTTGCGGGTCGCGGCCAGGTGAACCAGCCGGCCGTCGTAGCTGAAGATGGCCGAGGTCGGGCTGCCGAACAGCCGTGTCGCGCAGTCCAGGATGGCCTCGAACACCGGCGTCACGTCGGTCGGCGACTCGCTGATGACGCGCAGCACATCGCTGATCGCGGTCTGGTAGTCGAGCGACTCGCTCAACTCGGCGGTGCGTTCCTCGACCTTGTGCAGCGCCTCCTGCGTCTCGTTGAAGAGGCGCGCGTTCTGGATCGCGATCACTGCCTGGTCGGCGAAGGTCTTGAGCAACGCCCGCTCGCTGCGGCGGAAAGGGCCGATCTCGCTGCGCTGCATGCTCAGCAGGCCGATGCCGCGGCCTTGCCACATCAGCGGCGCAGCCACGTTCGCGAAGCTCCTTCCAAGCTGAAGGGCATTGCGGCGCAACACGGGCGGTGCCGAGGCGTCGTTCAGGACGTCGGCGAATTCCACCAGGTCGCCGGTGCGGAACGCCAGTTCGGCGGAGGTGTCGCCGGGCGCCGCCGGGTAGCTCGCCTGCATCACGGGCTGGAGCTGGGCGGCGCGGGCCTCGCCGATCGCCGCACGGCCGGCGGGCGTCATCATCCAGCGCTTGAGCGCGAGCCGGCCGTCGTCGTCGACCATCATCAGCGCGAAGGAACTGACGTCGAACAGCCGTTCGCAGCATTCGAGGATCTTGTCGAACACCGGGCCCGGGTCGGCGACGGAACTGCCGATCACCCGCAGCACCTCGGCCGTCGCGGTCTGGTGCGCCAGCGTCTCCTGTGTTTCGTCGAACAATCGGGCGTTCTCCAGCGCGACGCCCATGCTGGCCGCCACGGTTTCGAGGAGTTGGATCTCATCGGCCCCGAATGCGTATTCGCGCTCGTGGTTCTGCAGCCCGATGGCGCCCAGGACGCGGTCGCTGCCGATGATGGGAACGGCGGCGATCGAGTGCGCCCAGTCGGTTCCGGGCGCCGGGTGGAGGCCGGCCCGGGTCTGCTCCTCGCGCGTGTTCGCTACGCGCACATGGCGGTCATGGAGGATCTGTTCCAGCACTTCGCCCGGCCTCACCGGGCGTGCGGGCGGCAAGGGCAGCGGCAGGTTGTGCTCGTAGCGGTACAGCGCCTGGACGAGGTTGGCCTTGTCGTCCCACCACAGGATGTTGACGTCGCCGGAGTCGAACACCTCGCGCAGCTTGTCGCCCACCATGTGGATGATGGCGTCGAACGGCAGCCGGGCCGCGATGCCCTCCTGGATGCTGTCGATGAGGGTGAGCGCACCGGCGCGCTGCGCGAGTTCGGCAGTGCGCTGGGCGAGCCGGCGTTCCATGTCGTCGCGGGAGCGGATGTTGGACAAGGCCACCGCGGCCTGGCTCGCCAGCGCGGCCAGCAGGTCGCGGTCGGTGTCATGGAACCGCCCGACGGCGCCCTCGATGTCGGCATAGAGGAAGCCGAGCGGTTCATCCTGCGCCTTCAGCGGTGCGATCAGGCAGGAGCGTTGCGCCGCCGGCTTGGCGCCGGCGGGTCCATGCCGCAGGCTCGACGTGCGCGTGCGGCGGGATTCGGCAAGCCAGGGTTCGATGGCGCGCAGCAGGGTGGCGGCATCCTCGCCGCGCGGCAGCGTCGAGCCGGCAATCCGCAAGCCGTCGTCGGCGTCGAGCACCAGCAGCACCCGCTGCGCGCCGCCGAGATCGGCTGTCTCGCGGACCAGGCATTCGTGCAACTCTCCTTCGCTGCGCACCCCGTTCAGCCGCACGCCCGCGTCCACCAGCCGCTCGAAGGGCTCGCGCGGGTCTGCATCGGCGCGCAGCGCGTGCATCGACAGTGGCCGGGACCGGGACTCCGCCATAAGGCATTGGCTCCTGCGATCAGGGGGGATGCGCGAGAGGCGCACACCGCGTGGAGTCTAGCGAAGCGGCGCGAAGATGCGCAGCCCCCGATCAGGGAACGAACAGCCGCTGCACCAGCCCGCGCAGCCAGATGTTGGATGCGTCCTGGTGAAAACGCCGGTGCCAGAACTGGTGCACTTCGACCACGGGCGCCTTGAAGGGCGGGTCGACGATGCGGATGCTGGCGTAGCGCATGCAGATGTTCGCCAGGTCGCGCGGCACGGTCGCAACCAGATCCGATGCCTCGATGATGGGCAGGAGGCTCATGAAGTGCGACAGTCCGACCAGCACGCGCCGCTTCAATCCCCGGCGCTGCAGGAACTGGTCGAGCAGGTGCTCGCGGCCGTCGGGGCTCACCACCGCATGGGAGGCGGCCAGATAGGTCTTGAGCGTCAGACGCTCGCCGATGGTCGGATGGTCGCCGCGCACGATGCATACATAGTCGTTGCGGAACAGCTTCTGCAGGAAGAAGCCGGCCTTCTGCAGGTCCGGCAGGTAGCCGATGGCGAGTTCGGCCGCACCGGTCTCCAGCGCCTCTGCCGCCGCCTGCCGCGGCATCGAGAAGGTGCGCAGGTCGCAATGCGGCGCCTCCTGGGCGAAGGCCGCCAGGATGCGCGGCAGGAAATGCACTTCGGCGATGTCCGGCGTGACGAGGGTGAACACCTTGCCAGCCAGCAGCGGATCGAAGCCGGGCGCCGGCAGGATGTCGGCCTTGATGGTTTCGATGACACGCCGCACCGCGCCATCCAGCTCGGCGGCCCGCGGAGTCGGCTGCATGCCGGCACCGGTCTTCACGAACAACGCGTCGTTGAACAGTACCCGGAGCCGGGCCACGGCCGCGCTCATGGCCGGCTGGCTCAGGCCGATGGCTTCCGCGGCGCGGGTGACGCTGCGGTGTTCCGACATGGCGTGGAAGGCCACCAGAAGGTTGAGGTCGACTTGCCTGATATCCATGTGGTGGATTCTATGTATACGTCAAATCCACTTCATCAATAGACCGCCCGTGCCTAGACTTCGCCTCCAACAGGCCGTGGACGTGGTCGATGCGGCTGACAGGAGACAACATGGTTCATCGGATTCGGCAGGGTGCAGGGGATGTCTGAAGGCACACCTCGCCTGCGCTGCGCCTGCGGCATCGACGTGCATGCGCACATGGTCCCGGCGGAATTTCCGGCGTACCTCGGCAACAGGGTGCCGGCGCAATGGCCCTCGACCACCGCGGCGCCCGATGCCGGGGGCCTGTGCCACCGCCACGTGATGATCGCCGGCAGCAACTACCGCACAGTCTCGGAGAAGTGCTGGAGCGTGACGCGTCGCCTGGCCGATCTGCCGGAGATGGGGTTGGCGCACCAGGCCATTTCGCCGATGCCGGAATTGCTGTCGTACTGGATGGAGCCGGCCGATGCGCAACAGCTTCTGCGCTACCTCAACGAGCAGATCTCGACGATGGTGGCGGAGTCGGGCGGTGTGCTGATCGGGATGGGCGCCGTGCCGCTGCAGGACACCGACCTCGCCATCGCCGAGCTTCGGCATGCCGTCGAGACGCTCGGATTCGCGGGTGTCGAGATCGGCAGCAACGTCAACGGCACGCCCATCGGCGACCCGCGCTTCGATCCCTTCTTCGAGGCTTGCGAGGCGCTCGATGCCGCAGTGTTCGTGCATGCGCTCAAGCCGACCGGCATGGACCGGCTGGTGGGCCCGGCCCCACTGCAACAGGTGCTTGCCTATCCGACCGATGTCGGGCTGGCCGCCGCGTCGGTCATCACCGGCAATCTGTTGATGCGCCGGCCGAAGTTGCGCATCGCCTTCAGTCACGGCGGCGGCACGCTCGCGATGCTGCTGCCGCGCCTGCAGCAGGGGTGGGGCGTGTTCCCGGCGCTCAAGGAACAGGTGCAGGCATCGCCGGTCGAGCAGGCGCGTCGCCTCTTCTACGACACGCTGGTGTTCGACGCCGCCACGCTGGCGCACCTGGCGGCAATGTTCGGTGGCACGCAGTTGATGGTCGGCACCGACTACCCGTTCAATTTCCACGAACACGCACCGCTGGCGCGGATCGAAGCGGCCGGCTTCGGGGCCGAGGCGGCGGACCACTTGATCGACGGCAATGCGCGGCGCTTTCTCGCGCGCGCCTTCGCGTCGGCGAAGCATTGAAGGAGCAGGAATGAGTTCACCCTGGATCAGCGGCCTGCGCAGCGTCGCGCTCGACGTGCCCGACCTCGTGCGTGCCGAGGATTTCTATACCCGCGTCTGGCACCTGAAGGTCGCGGCGCGTACGGACGATGCGCTCTACCTGCGCGGGACCGGCACCGACCATCATCTGCTGGCGCTGCACCGCGGCGGCACGGCGTGCGCGATCCGGCATGTGACCTTGCGTGCGCGCAGCGCCGAGGCTTTGCAGGCCGTGGCCGAAGCGGCGGTGCGCGCGGGCGGCCGGATCGTCGGAGCGCTGGCGCCCATTGCAGAGCCCGGCGGCGGCATCGGACTCACGTTGCGCGATCCACACGGCCGCCTGCTGCAGGTGGTGCACGGCGACGCCTTGCACGCCGATGCGCACGAGGCCAGGGACCAGCCGACGCGCCTCGCGCACGTGGTGCTCAACAGCCACGACGTGGCCGCGTCGCAAGCCTTCTTCGAACAGGCCCTCGGCTTCCGGCTGGCCGATCGCACGCGGATCATGGCCTTCCTCAACTGCAACGCAGACCACCACAGCGTGGCGCTGGGCGACACCGACAACGATGCTCTCAATCACATCGCCTTCGTGATGCCCGACCTCGAGTCGGTGATGCGCGGCGGCGGGCGCATGAAGGACGCCGGCCACGCGATCGAGTGGGGCCCCGGGCGGCACGGCCCCGGCGACAACGCCTTCAACTACTTCATCGGCCCCTTCGGCGAAGTGATCGAGTACACGGCCGAGGTCGAGCAGATCGACGACAGCTACGTGGCAGGCGGCCCGGCCGACTGGACGTGGCCGCCGGGCCGCGTCGACCAGTGGGGCATCTCGCAGCCGCCATCGGCGCGCCTCAAGGAGGCGCAGCGACAGGTTTTCTTCATCCCGACTCCGGAGCATTCATGAAACTCACCACCTTCCTGCACGACGGGGGCGCGCGCCTCGGCGTGGTCGACGGCGACCAGCTCATCGACCTGCAATCGGCCCAGCCGCAAGTGCCGCCGGATCTGCGCGCCGCACTCGCGGCGGGCGTCGATCTGGTGGCCGCGGCCAAGGCCGCCATCGCATCGACCGCGCCGCGCCTTCCGCTGGCCGGGCAGCAGTTCGCGCCGCTGATGCCTGAGCCGGGCAAGATCATCTGCCTCGGCCTGAACTACTTCGACCATGCCAAGGAAGGCGGGCGCGAAAAGCCCGAGTACCCATGGTTCTTTTTCCGCGGCGCGACCTCGCTGGTGGCGCACGGCGCGCCGGGCATCCTGCCCAGGGTGTCAGGCAAGTTCGACTACGAGGCCGAGCTGGCGCTGGTGATCGGCCGCCGCGTTCCGCGCCATGTGTCGCAGGAGGATGCGCCGGGCTATGTGTTCGGCTACACCTGCTTCAACGACATGTCGGTGCGCGACTACCAGAAGCGCACGCCGCAATGGACCATCGGCAAGAACTTCGACGGCACGGGCGGGTTCGGGCCGGTGCTGGTCACGGCCGACGAGCTGCCGCCTGCGGCGGCCGGCCTGAAGATCCAGGGGCGCCTCAACGGTGAGGTGATGCAGAGCGCCAACACCACCGACATGATCTGGGGCGTTGCCGAGACCATCTCCCTGCTGAGCGACGTGCTCACGCTGGAGCCGGGCGACGTGATCGTGATGGGCACGCCGGCCGGCGTGGGGCAGGCGCGCACGCCCCCGGTATGGATGAAGGCCGGCGACACCTTCGAGGTCGAGATCGAGCGCATCGGCACACTCGTGAACCCGATCCGCGCCGAGGACTGAAGGCATGGCTTCATCAACGCAGCGCGGCGTCGACTTCGACGTCGCGGTGGTCGGCTTCGGCCCGTCGGGGGCGGTTGCGGCGGGCTTGCTCGCGGGCATGGGCTTGCGCGTGTGGGTCTGCGACCGGTCGCGCGAGGTGTATGACAAGCCGCGTGCGATCGCGGTGGACCACGAGATCCTTCGCGTGTTCCAGCAACTCGGCGTGATGGATGCGGTAGCGCCGCACCTGGAACCCTTCACGCCCTCGGAGTATTTCGGCGTGGACGGCCAGTTGATCAAGCGGCTGACCATGGTCGCGCCGCCGTACCCGCTGGGCTACACGCCGTCGAACGTCTTCACGCAACCGCCGGTCGAGGGCGCGTTGCGCGCGCATGTGCAGGGGCATCCCAACGCCACGGTGGCGCTCGGCACTCAGGTGACGTCGCTGGACCAGGACGGGGAGGGGGTCACGCTCGACTGGCGCCGCGACGACGGGGAGCACGGCAGCACGCGTGCGCGCTGGGTCGTTGCGTGCGACGGTGCGTCGAGCCGTGTGCGCGAGCAGGTGGGCATTGCGCTGGAAGACCTGTCCTTCGATGAGCCGTGGCTCGTGGTGGACGTGCTGGCCAACGAACGCGGGCTGGCGAAGCTGCCCACGACCAGCGTGCAGTACTGCGAGCCCGACCGGCCCTGCACGATGGTGATCGGCCCGGGCAACCACCGGCGCTGGGAAATCTCGCTCAAGCCCGGAGAGGACCCGCAGAAGGTCGTCGAGCCGGCCGAGACGTGGAAACTGCTGTCCCGCTGGCTGTCGCCTGAGGATGGAGCGCTGTGGCGCCAGGCGAGCTACCGCTTTCACGCGCTGGTGGCCGACCGCTGGCGCAGCGGCCGGGTGTTCGTCGCCGGCGATGCGGCGCACCAGCAGCCGCCCTTCCTGGGGCAGGGCATGTGCCAGGGCGTGCGTGACGTCGCCAACCTGGCCTGGAAGCTGGCGGCGGTGTGCCACGGCGAGGTGCGCGGTGCGGCGGCCGAGGCATTGCTCGACAGCTACGGCATCGAGCGGGCGCAGCACGTGCGCCAGCTCACCAGCCGCATCAAGGGGATCGGCGCAGTGATCTGCGAGCGCGACGAAGCCAAGGCGCGCGAGCGCGACGCGCGCATGCTGGCCGAATGCGGCGGCGTGGTGCGCGACATGCCGCGGCAGGACGTGCTTCCGGGGCTCGAGGCCGGATTGCTGTCGCCCCTGCCGCATGGCGCCAACGGCACGATCTTTCCGCAGCCGTGGATCGAGCGGGGCGGGGAGCGCGCGCGCTTCGACACGCTGGCCGGCAATGGCTGGTGGCTGGTGATCGACGAGGCGTTCGACGCCATCGATGCGGCGCCGACGAGCGGCGCGCCCTCCATGACATGCCTGCGCCTCGGTGAAGCACTGCGCGAAACCGAAGGTGTGGCTGCGGACTGGTTTCGCCGCCACGGCTGCCGCGCTGCCATCGTGCGGCCCGACCGCTACGTGTACGGCGTGGCCTCGAATGCCGCGGAACTCAATGCGCAACTGGACGCGCTCGCGGTCCGCCTTTCTGACTGAACGCTCATCCATTCAAACAACGGAGACCAGGTGATGAACAGAAGAAGCTTTCAACTGACGCTCGCCGCGGCGGCGCTGGCGCCCCATGCATGGGTGTGCGCACAGGAGCCGTGGCCCAGCAAGCCCATCAAGGTGGTGCTCTCGCAGCCCGCGGGGTCCGGCCCTGACAACATCGCGCGGCTGCTGGGCGACGGGCTCGCGCAGTCGATCGGCCAGCCCTTCGTGATCGACAACAAGCCGGGCGGCCAGAACGTGATCGGCGCACAGGCGGCCAAGCAGGCGGCGCCGGACGGCTACACCTTCTACTTTGCGACGACCGCCGCGCTGGTGACCAACAGCTATCTGTTCAGGTCGCTGCCCTACGACCCGCTGAAGGACTTCGTGCCGGTGGCCTTCGTCGCGAACAGTCCGTTCGCGCTGCTGGTGAGCGCCGATTCACCGATCAAGTCGGTCGCGGATCTCATCGCCCGAAGCAAGGCCGAGCCCGGCAAGCTGTCGCTGGCCAACGAAGGCCCGCGCACCTTTGGCGGCATGATCGCGCGCCTGTTCAACGCACGCGCCAAGGCCGGCGCCAACCTGGTGGCCTACAGCTCGATCGGCACTGGCGTGCAGGACCTCATGGGCGGCCACTCGGAAGCGCTGGTGGCGGACGTGGCGTCGACCGCGCAACTGGTGCGGCAGGGGCGGCTGCGCATGCTCGCGGTGACCTCGCCGAAGCGCATCGCGGGATGGGACAACGTGCCCGCTCTGGCCGAGACCTTGCCCGGCGTCGACATGGTGGGATGGCTGGCGGTCGTCGCGCCGGCGGGCACGCCCGCGGCCATCGTCACCCGAATGAACGCGGGCATCAACAGCATGCTCGCGAACCCGGGCTTCGCCGACAAGCTGCTCGCGATCGGGCCGATCGCGGCGCCGCCGCAGTCGCCCCAGCAGTTCGATGCCTTCCTGCGCGAGGAGCATCGCCGTCTCGGGCTGATTGCCGTGGAGATCGGTTTGCTGCCCGAATAGTCTCCGCCTTGCGACGCCGTTCAGCCGGGCACGAATCCCGCCGCCTTGACGCCGGCCATGCAGATGGCCTCGTCTTCATCGCCGGTGCCGCCACTGGCGCCGACCGCGCCGAGGACCGCGCCCTGCGCATCCTTGATGAGCACGGCGCCGGTCTGCGGCAGGAAGCGGCCGCCCGAGGTGGCCGCCAGCGACACGAAGAAGTTCGGATTGCCCTTGGCGCGCTCGCCGAGCGTGCGGCTCGACACGCCCATGCCGACTGCGCCCCAGGCCTTGCCCTGCGCCACTTCGAAACGGAACATGCTGGCGCCGTCTTCGCGCGCGAAGGCCTTGAGATGCCCGGCGTCGTCGAGCACCACCACCCCCATGGGCTGGTAGCCGGCTTGCTTCGATGCGGCAAGGGCGGCGCCGATGATCTGGTTGGCCTGGTCGAGTGTGAGAGAGGTCATGGTGTGCGGGTCGTGTGAAGAGTAGGGAATGGATTGTCAGGTTGCGGGCGCCGGTCGCGTCAACGCGTCGAAGCCGAAGCGGTTCATGCTGCCGAAGGCGGGGCCCGCGGGGTGCGGTACGAAACGCGTGTGGCAGTCCAGCACCGCCGGCAGCCCCGATGCGAGCGCGCGGGCCATCGCGGGCGCCACGTCTTCCGCGCGTGTGACCGCCTCGCCGAAGCAGCCGAAGCCGTGTGCGATGGCGGCGTAGTCCGTGCCCTCCAGGCTGGTGGCGAACTCGAAGTCCAGCTGCGACTTCTGACCGGCGCGGATGATGCCCCACGAAGCGTTGTTGTGAACGATGGTGAGCACCGGCAGCCTGGCCCGTCTTGCCGTGTCGAGTTCGTTCAGCGTGAAGCCGAAGGAGCCGTCGCCCGTGATGTGGACCACTGGCCGCGCAGGGTGTTGCAACTGCAGGGCCATGGCGTAGGGCAGGCCGAAGCCAAGGTGGCTCATGCCGGGCTCGTGCAACCGTGTGCGCACCTCGCTGACCGGCGTGAAGTCGTTGCTCCAGAAGGTGGTGTGGCCGCCGTCGAACACCGCGAGGGCATCGGCGGGGAGGGCATCCGCGATGGCCTTGGCGAGCGCTGCGGGATGCATCGGTTCCGTCGTCTCGCTGGCCATCTCGGCGAGCCTGGACTCGTAGCCTGCACGCACCGCGCGGACGCGCTCCAGCCATCCGGCTTCCGCGCCGGGTGCGGGCTTGTCGTCCAGCGCGGCGAGCAGGTCTTCCAGCGCCTGCCTGGCGTCGGCCTGCATGGCGACCTCATGCAGAGCGGGTTGACCGAGCGCAGAGGGATCGATGTTGATGTTGATGGTGCGGTGATGCCGCCGCGCGAAGGGGCCGCGGTCGTCCCACATCCAGGACGAGTATCGGCACCCGATGCTCAGCACCACATCGGCGCCGTCGAAGGCCGCTCGAACCGCGTCGCCGGCGATCAGGCCGCCATGGCCGATGAAGTGCGGGCCGTCGCTCGCCGCCGCGCCGAGCGCCATCTGCGTCGGCACCACCGGCGCGCCCAGGCGACGCGCCATTTCGCGCACGAGGTCCACCGCGCCGCTGGTGACGACACCGCCGCCGGCGACGACCAGCGGCCGCTTGGCCTGGCGAAGCAACTGCGCCGCGTCTTCGACCGTCGATGCCGAGGGCCTTGGCAGCGCTGTGGCGCGGTAGCGGGACGGCGTGAGATCGAACTCGTCGTCTGCGAATTCGGCCACGGCAGACAGCACGTCCTGGGGCACGTCGAGATGCACCGGCCCGGGCCGGCCCGAGAGCGCCTCGCGAAACGCGCGCCGTGCCAGTTCCGGCATGCGCCTCGGGTCGTGGACCACGGCGTTCCATTTGGTCAGCGGCGCCAGCACGGCCCGCGTGTCGAGGTCCATGAACATGCCGCTGTGCGGATAGGCCGCGGCGCGGTGCTGGTTGGTCGTGATGGCCAGCAGCGGCAGGTTGTTGTTGAGCGCGACGCCCATGCCGGACGCGAGGTTGAGCCCGCCCGGCCCCATCTCGCCAATGGCAACGGCCATGCGGCCGGAGCCGGCATGCACCGCCGCTGCCATCATTGGACCGGTGGCCTCGTGGCGCACGCCGACGAAGCGCACCGTTTGCTGTTGCGACAACGCGTGCATCAGTGGGGCGAGCTTGCCGCCGACGATGCCGAAGGCGAACGGAACCTGCTCCATCGCCAGGATGCGCACCAGGGCCTGGGCGCCAGTCAATCGAAGCACGGGCTCAGTCCTCCGCCGTGAAACCGGTGGCGCGCACGATCGGGCCCCAGCGGTCGTAGTCCGCCTTGACGCGGCGTGCGAATTCCTCGGGCGACTGGTGCACCGGCTCCAGCCCGTAGGTGGCCAGGGCGGCGATGAAATCAGGCGCCTGCAAGGCCTCGCGTACCAGCGTGTTGAGGCGCTGCACGGTGGCCTCGGGCGTCTTTGCCGGCAGGAACCAGCCCAGCCATTCCTGCACCGCGATGTCCTTGTAGCCCTGCTCGACGAGCGTCGGCACTTCGGGCAGGAAGGGCGAGCGCTGTGCACTGGTCACGCCGAGCGAGCGCAGCTTGCCCGAGCGGATATGCGGCATCACCTCGCCCACCACGTTGAAGCTCACCGGCACCTGGCCGCCCATCACGTCGTTGAGCAGTGGCGCGCCGCCGCGATAGGCCACGCTGGTCATCTCGATGTCCGCAGCCTTCTGCAACATCATCCCGGCGAAGTGCAGCGCCGAACCCGCCGCCGGCACGCCGAAGGTGGCCTGCTTGGGATTGGCCCTGGCCCACTTCACATAGTCGGCAACGGTCTTGATCTCGGCCGGCAAGCCGGGGCCGGCCGTGAACGAGAAGGCATAGGTGACGGTGGAGGTCACGGGAATGAAGTCGACCAGCGGGTCGTAGTTGAGCTTCTTGTAGGTGTGGGGGTACAGCACCATCGGCGAACTGGGGATCTGCAGGATGGTCAGCCCGTCCGGCGCGGCGCGCTTGACGTACTCCACCGCGATGCGGCCACCCGCACCGGTGCGGCTTTCCACCGTCAGGCTGGTCGCGTAGTGCCCGCGCAGCTTTTCGGCCACCGGCCGCGCGACGTTGTCGCCCATGCCGCCCGCCGGGAAGCCCGACACGATGGCTGCATTGCCGTTGAGCTGGGCCAGCGCCAGTCGCGGCAGGCCGAGTGTCGCAAGAGCCGAAAGCCCGGCGCTGCGCAGCAGCACCTCACGACGATTCCACATGGTTTGTCTCCGGTGTTTTGTAGTGGGTGAAGCTTAGGCAGTCCCCCGCGTCCGTGCCATGGACGAAGAGGCCCGGGCCATGTAGATTTCCGGCATCCCGATCGAACCGCCATGCCCGCCACGCCGCTTCTTGTCGTCCCGTTCCGCGAAGTCCGCCACTTCGGGCCCGAGGACAGTTTGTACTTCGAGGCGATCCGCGTTCGTGCCAGCCAGCACCAATGGACGATTCCGGCACATCGCCACGAAGGCCTGCACCAGTTCCAGTTGCTGACCGAGGGCGGGCTGGTCGGCATGCTCGATGGCGAGCGGCATGTGTTGAAGGCGCCGGCCGCGGTCATGGTGGCGCCGGGCGTGGTGCACAGCTTCGTGTACGAGCCCGACAGCGCAGGCTCGCAAGTGACCGTGCCGAGTGAAGCGCTCGCGTCGCTGTCGGCGCATTCGCCCGCGATCCAGCAGCGCTTGTCGCAGAAGCTGATCCTCGATGAAGCGGCCCTGGGCGCCGGCCTGGCCGATTGCGCGCAGCGCTTCGCGATGCTGGGCGAGGAGTTCATGGCGCAGCGCGCCGGGCGGGCCGAGGCGCTTCAGTCGCATGTGATCCTGCTGGCACTGTGGTTCCTGCGGCACCAGGAAGCGATCAGCGGCAGCGGCCGGCTGCGGGCGTCACGCGATACGCTCGTGCAGCGCTATCGCGGGTTGGTCGAACTGCATTTTGCCGAGCATCGACCGCTGGGCTTCTATGCGCGCGCTCTGGGTGTGACGGCGGATCACCTGAGCCGCGTATGCCGCGCGACCACCAGTACGAGTGCGTTGGAACTGCTGCATGCGCGCGTCGCGCTGGAAGCCAAGCGCATGCTCGCGCACTTCGATCTGACGGTGGCGGATGTGGCGGAGCGGCTCGGGTTCGACGATGTCGGCTACTTCAGCCGGTTCTTCAAGGCGACGACGGGCAGTGCACCCTCGGTCTATCGGGACGCGCTGGCAGCGGGCCTTGCGGCTGCGCCGCGTCGAGTCGCACCAGGGATCACCGACGGCGAGCGCCGGGACTGACGCACCGGTGCTCCGGCCACGGTCCCGACCGTCCCGACCAGTTGGCCGACGACCAACCGCACCTGCGATCGCAGCGTGGCGACGGCGCGGCGATCACCCGCCAGGTGCTTCATCAGGCATTGCTGGAACAAGCCGTCGAACATCGCGTAGGCGACACCGCTGGGAACGCGCACCGGCGTGCCGCTGAGTTCGGCAAAGCGGGTCAGCACTCGCCAGATCATCCGCTCCAGGCTCTTGTCGATCTCGGCGACATCGGCCCGGAATGCCGGCTCGAACAGGGATTGCGCGCGCAGGTCGTACCACAGCCGATGCATGTTCGCGTCCTTGCGCACGGTCTCCGCCAGCCCGGCGGTGAACCCCTCCAGCAGTTCGTCGAATGAACTCGCTTCGGCGGTGACCTCGTCGTAGCGGGTCACGCAGCGCGCCTTGTACTGGCGCACGCTGCACAGGATCAGGTCGAGCTTGTCGGTGAAGTAGTAGTGCAGTACGCCGTGAGAGAAGGCGGAGTTCTGTGCGATCTCGCGCAGGCTGGTGCGGGCGTAGCCGAGTTCGGCCAGTGTCTGCATCGCCGCTTCGCCGAGTTCGGCGCGGCGCTCGGCGAACTTGGCGTCGGGGGGGCGGGGCATCTTCGACATGCGCCGATTGTAAAGAGCCCCGTGGGCGTTTGAGCCCACTCATCAGTGCAAACCCGTGCATCTTGACAACTGTCCTGATAAATCTTGACAGTCGTCAAGGCCACTTCTAGCATCACTGCGCGTTCCTTGACGATCGTCCAAAACATGCAGGAGACAACATGCAGAAGTTCGACTTGTCCGGCCGCAAGGCCCTGGTGACGGGCGGGGCGCGCGGCCTCGGCGAAGGCATGGCGCAGGCGCTGGCCGCGGCCGGCGCTTCGGTGATGATCGGCGACGTCCTCGCATCGCTCGGTCGCGAAACGGCCGGCAAGCTCTCGGCGGGCGGAGCCAAGGTGGGCTTCGTTCAACTCGACGTCACCAAGGAGGAGGACTGGGACGCCGCGGTCCAGGCCACCATTGACACGCTGGGCGGCTTCGACATCCTCGTCAACAACGCCGGCATCGAGATCACCGCGCTGGTGGCCGATATCGACGCCGGCGAACTGCGACGCATGCTCGACGTCAACATCGTCGGCACGGCCCTCGGCATGAAACACGCGTTTCGCGCGATGCGCCCACGGGGTGCCGCGGGCAAAGGGGGCGCGGTCGTCAATATCTCTTCGGTCGCGGCGACCATTGCCTTCCCGGCGATCGCCGGCTACTCGGCCACCAAGTCGGCGGTCGACCGCCTGACCCGCGTCGGTGCGATGGAGGCCGGCAAGCTCGGGTACGGGGTGCGTGTGAACTGCATCTACCCGGGCCTGGTGCCCACCGAGATGGGCATGAAGCTGGCGGGCGACGTGGTCGCCGCCGGGCTCTTCGCATCGCCTGATGCGGCGGTGAATTCGATCATCGAGCAGACCCCCGCCGGGCGCCTGGGTGAAGTCGGCGACATGGCCGATGCAGTCGTGTTCCTCTGCTCGGACGCTGCGCGCTTCATCACCGGTGCCGGCTTGCCGGTAGACGGCGGCATGGGCATGTGAAAGGACGACACGATGAGCAAGAGCAAGAAGCCCGTGGTGGTCTATGGCGCGTCCGGTTACACCGGCCGACTCATCTGCGAATACCTGCGCGAATACAACCTGCCGTTCATCGCGGCAGGCCGCAGCAAGGAAAAGCTCGAAGACGCGATGAAGTCTCACGTCCCGGGCATCGAGACCGCCAGCTATGAGATGGTCGAAGTGCCCCACACGGTCGAGGCGCTCACGGAGCTTTTCAAGGGCTCCTCGGTCGTGTTGAACACGGTGGGCCCGTTCGCGAAATTCGGCCCTGAGGTCGTTCAGGCGTGTCTTGCGGCCCAGTGCCACTACACCGACACCACGGGAGAACAGGACTGGCTGATCACGCTCGACGAGGAGTACGGCGCCAGATTCGCCGCGGCCGGGCTGCTGCTTTCGCCAGGCCTCGCCCAGATGTACACCACCGGGGAGATTGCCGCGCAGTTGTGCCTGGAGACGCCTGGCCTCGACACGCTCGACATCGCCGTGTTCTGGGGCGGCAGCCCGACGATCGCGTCGACGCAGTCAATCCTCGTCAACGCGGCGATGGCCAAGGCCTACTACCTCGAGCAGAACAGCTACGTCGAGTGGCAGCCCGACGCCGGCCTGTACAGCCTGTCGATTCCGGGGCAGCACGAGGCGGCGCTGGCGCTGCCATGGGGCGGCACCTCGCACCCGGTGTGGTTCAAGAAGGACCCGCGGGTCTCCAACGTCAAGGTGCTCGGCGGCGTGTTCAACAAGCCGCTGATGCTCGGTGTTCCGCAGATCGTTGCCGCCGCCGTCAAGGCCACCGAAGGCATGAATGCCGACGACCGTTACGCGGCGCTCGCCAAGACGGCGGCTGGTGTCATGAGCAGCATGCCTCCGCGAGAGAACCCGCGGATCAACAAGTCGGTGGATTCGGTGCACGCCTCGGGGCCGCTGGCTCGCGCGCACTGCGTCATCTTCGGCAACTGCAACTACAAGCAGACCGGCATGCTGCAAGCCTACGCCGCGGCTTCGTTGCTGCAGCAGCCGCCGCGGCGCGTGGGCTTCGCGTCGGGTTGCCAGGCCTTCGGGCATCACGAGTTGCTGGGTGCCTTGCGCAGCTTCGGCCTGGTGCAGGCGCCCGTACTGACCGTGCAGCGTTGATCACGCCCGCGCCGCCATGCGCCTGATCGACTATCTCGACAAGGGCGCCCAACTGGGCGAGCGCGCGACGTGCTTCACGATGGGCGACGCAGACCTGTCCTACGCCCAGGTCCAGGGGATCAGTCATCGGGTGGGGCGCGCGCTGCAGCGGTCCGGCATCGGCCCCGGCGACAAGGTCGCGGTGCTCGCCAGCAACGATGCGATCGCCTTCGCCTGCGTGTTCGGCATCTCACGTGCGGGTGCGGTCTGGTGCCCCATCAATCCGCGCAACGAGGCGAACGAGAACCGCTTCGTGCTCGACGCGTTCGACTGCGCCTGCCTGATCTTCCACAGCAAGTACGCGGCGATGGTCGAACAGATTCGCGGTGCATGCCCGAAGCTCAAGACGCTGGTCTGCCTCGACGCGCCCCAGTCTTATGCGCCCTCGTGGGCGCAGTGGGTCGACGGGGTGAGCGACGAGGCTCTTGAAGTGGAGCCGCCGGATGACCTCGCGATGATCGCCGGCACGGGAGGCACGACGGGCCAACCGAAGGGCGTCATGTTGTCGGGCCGGAACCTCGAGACGATGTCTGCGCTGACCTTGATGGGCTACCCGTTCGACGGCCGTCCGACCTACCTGGCGCTGGCCCCGTTGACGCACGCGGCCGGCGTGCTGTGCCTGCCGGTGATGGCGCTCGGCGGGCGCGTCGTGATCATGCCCGCGCCCGACCTGGGGGAGTTCCTCGGGCTGATCGAGCGGCACCGCGTGACGCACACTTTCCTGCCGCCGACGCTGATCTACATGCTGCTGCGGCATGAGCGCCTGGCTTCGACCCGACTCGATTCGCTGCAGTGCTTCTGGTACGGTGCGGCGCCCATCTCGGCATCCCGGCTCGAAGAGGCCCTCGAAAAGGTCGGCCCCGTCATGGCGCAACTCTTCGGCCAGACCGAGGCGCCGATGATGATCTCGATGATGCCGCCGCGCGATCACTTCAACGCCGACGGATCGGTCGCGCGCGGCCGGCTCGCATCCGCTGGGCGCCCCGGGCCCCTGGTGCAGGTGGCGACGATGAATGCCGACGGCGCCTTGCTGCCGATCGGTGAAACCGGCGAGATCGTGATTCGCGGCTCGCTGGTGATGATGGGCTACTACAAGGACCCCGCAGCCACCGAAGCGGCAGGGCGCCACGGCTGGCATCACACCGGCGATATCGGGCGGCTCGACGCCGACGGTTTCCTGTACATCGTCGACAGGGCGAAGGACATGATCATCACGGGAGGTTTCAATGTCTACTCGGTCGAGGTCGAGCAGGCGCTGATGCAGCACCCGGACGTGCAGGACAGCGCGGTGATTGGCCTGCCGGACGACAAGTGGGGGGAGCGCGTCGTCGCGGTCGTGCAGTTGCACGCGGGTCGGAGCAACGACATCGACAGGACCGCGCAGGAGATACAGGCTTTCGTGAAGGCGCGGATCGGCAGCGTCAAGGCGCCCAAACAGGTCGAGATCTGGCCGGATCTGCCTCGTTCCAAGGTGGGCAAAGTGTTGAAGAAGGACATTCGCTCGACCCTCGTCGAACTGACGCGGCGCGCCTGATCCAGCGACTGGGACTAATATCGTCTTGCGCGCCCGGCGCGACCGGGCGTTTGCATCGCCCTCGTGGCACGCCAGTGACCAGACGAACAGCACCGCACCATGCGTTCCATCTGCAGGCAGCAAGCGGCACCTTCGGGTGCCGTTTGTATTGGAGAAGGCAATGCTCGGCCGGCTGGATGACAGTCTGCGGTGCCTCGACGCCAATCAGGTCAAAACTATGACCATTTCCGGCTTCCATGCGATAGTCTTGGAAGAGAAGTCCCGTGATATTTGCCGCCTGAAGGAGGCTCGATGGCCAAGGTATTGCTGCATTCCGTCACCTTAGACCCGCATTTTCCGGGTCGTGAACCAGTTGATCCTGACGATCCACATGACGGCAAATTCATGCAGGGAGCGCAGATGCTGTTCGCTCAGAGCGCGGCGTCCGATCCATTTGGAACCCACACGTTGACCGATGATCCCGAACAGGCTGACCTGATTGTTTTTGCCGAACTGGGGGCCGAAGGTCTTTTTTCCGAGTGGGTTCGGAATCACCCTTGGGTGAAGAAGTACCGCGAGAAGACTTTCATTTTCGATGTGGGAGATCACACCCTCCCTTTCCTGCCCGGGTTGTATGCATCTTTGCGGAAAGACCTCCACAACGAGGGTCGGACCCGGACTGGATACTATTTGCGATTGGACGAAAACCCGTATATAGACTTTCGCCCACCGCCTGAGGAATATCGCTATCTAGCCTGCTTCGTCGGCTCGCTGGTCAACCACCCGGTCCGGGTGCAACTCAAGCAAGTCGCATCCGACAGGGTCCTCATTGAAGACACTTCCGACTTCGCGCAACAGATGCTCTATATGTCGCCGGAGGAGAAGCAGCGGGGTTTCTGGCCACACTACGCCGACATCATGGCTTCCGCGGCTTTTGCGCTCTGTCCACGCGGAAGGGGGCCCGGCAGTATTCGACTGTACGAAGCAATGCGCATGGGACGGTGCCCGGTCATCATTGCGGATGAGTGGATCTATCCCCAGCGTGTCGATTGGCCCGCGTGCAGTATTACCGTGGCTGAAGCCGACATCCCGCGACTCGGCGAGATCCTGGAAAGCAAGCTGCCGAGAGCGGCAGAACTCGGCTTGCAGGCACGGAAAGAATGGGAGAAATACTATTCTCCTGAAGTGCGCTTTCACTGGTTGGTTGAAGACTGCCTTTCCATCTTGCAACAGCGCAACATGCCGGAAGCGATCGCCGGCCGTTTGGTGTGGCGTCATCTGTTGAACAAGGGCAGATTCAGGTTTTACCTGACGAGCAAGAAGCAGATCTACAAGCTGTCTCGGCGCATCGTCATCTGAAGGTCGCTGCCTGGCGCGACTTCAGGATTGCGGGAAGGGCCCGTATTGCGGTCCACGCTCGCGGCATCCGATGCGCCTGCGGCGTGGCGACCCGCGATGAAGCCGAAGGTCATGGCCGGGCCGAGGTTGATGCCGCCCGAGGGGTAGAACCCGCCCATCACGCTGGCCATGTCGGTGCCGACTGCGTAGAGGCCTGCAATCGGCCGGCCGTCTGCGCCCAGCACCTGCGCATTCCCGTTCGTCTTCAGGCCGGCAAAGGTGCCGAAACTGCCGGGCAGTACCTTCACGGCGTAGAAGGGGCCTTGCTCGATCGGCGCGACGCACGGGTTGGGGCCCTTGTGCAAGGGATCGCCCATCTTGCGGTTGTACGGCGTGGAGCCGCGTCCGAAATCCGGGTCCTTGCCTTGGCGGGCGTGCTCGTTGAAGCGCTTGACGGTTGCCGCGAGCGCCGCCGCTGGAATGCCGCATGCCGTCGCGAGTGCTTCGATGGTGTCGCCACGCTTCAGGTAGCCATTGCGTACGAAGCGCCCCACGGGAATCGGGAACGGGCGCGCATAGCCCAGCCCGTACAGCCGCTGGAAGCGGTGGTCGCAGACGAGCCATGAATGAACTTCCTCACCCTGGGGTGCCTGCGCCACCATCGCGGCCACATAGTCGTAGTAGCCGTCGGCTTCGTTGACGAAGCGCTTGCCATTGGACAACACGCCGATCAGCCCGGGCTTGCCGCGCTCGATGATGTGCGGGAAGTGGCCGATGGTGCCGTCGGCGTGGTGCACCCTGGACACCGGGGCCCAGGCTGCCGGCGACGCGACACGGGTGTCCAGCGCGCCGCCTGCCGATTCGCCCAGTGTGATGCCGTCACCCGAGCAGCTTTCGGGCGGAAGTGCGAGATGCTCATCGCCGGTGGGCGTCCTTGGAAACAGTTCCCTTCGACGAGCCACGTCGTTCGGAAAGCCACCCGCCGCAAGGACGACACCCTTCGCCGCACGGATCTCGATGTCGCCCTCGGGCGTCGAGACGATGGCGCCGCGCACGACGCCGTTCTCGCGTATCAAGCGTTTCGCCGGCGCCGACTCGATCATCTGCACTGCGAGGTCGTCGGCGGACTTGGCCAGGCGCCCGGTCAGCGCGACACCGTTGACGAGGTGCATCGCGCGCCCGTGAACTGCCAGATCGCGCAGGTGACGCAGGAAGCGCTTCGTCACGTGAATGAACGATCTCGGTGAGCGCGTCATGCTGAGGAAGGCGCCGAGATCCGAGCCCGCCATGATCGGCATGCCCAGGAACGACGTCTCACGCATCGTCTTTCGCAGGCGTGTGTTCAATGCACCCAACTCCCTGGCGTCGTACGGCGCTGCGATCACCTGGTGGCCCTCGGTTCCGGCGCCGGCCACCTTGCCGTGCACATCCGGAATCGCATTGCCATCGACGAACTGGAGCGCCGTGTTCTGCTCGAAGAACGAGACCATCCCGGGCGCGTTGTCGAGAAAGGCATCGATCCTTTCCGCGTCATATCGATCGCCCAATTCGTTCTTCAGGTACGTGCGCGGCTGCTGCGGGTCCTCATGGATGCCCGCGCGCCTGGCGAGCGGATTGCCCGGTGCCCACATCCATCCACCGGACCAGGCGGTAGCGCCGCCGAACACGGGCGCCTTTTCAACGACGACGACCTTGAGGCCGTGCCAGGCGGCCGTGACTGCAGCCGCGAGGCCGGAGGCGCCGGAGCCGACGACAAGCAGGTCGCAGTCGATGCTGCGCACTTGGCTCTTCATGGAGGACATCGTGGCGTCCATCAAGCTTCGAGCTGCGCAAGCACACGCATCGTTGCGGCCATCGCGCGGCGTGCGCGCTCGGTCGCGCCGACGGTGCGCGCCAGGGTGTGCGTCGGCACTTCGAGGCTCAGCGGAATGTCGGGGGGCACGGCGCGCAGCAGGCCGGCCAGGTCGACGCCGCCCTCGCCGGGAAAAAGGCGCTCGGCGCGGGCCTGGTCGAGGATGGCTTCCATCGTCGGCGGAATCTCGGCCGGCACGTCGCAGAACTGCATGTAGCGCAGCCGCGATGCCGGGATCGATGCGATGTCCTCGATGCTGCTGCGTGAACGACTGAAGTGGAACGGATCGATCAGAACGCCCGCGTTCTCGCGTCCGCAGCGCTCGACGATCCGCGCTGCTTGCCTCAGGTCCTTCGCTTCGGTCCAGGGCATGAACTCGAGCATGGCGCCCAGGCCGTAGCTGTCCGCCAGTTCGCAGAAGGCGGCGAACGATTCGATCTGCCTTGCGTCATCGGGGTCGTTGCCGGCCACGAGCAATTCGCTGGCGCCGAGCCGGGCAGCGGTAGCGATCACCGCTTCGTAGTCGGCCACCTTGAGTTCGGGCTTCATGCGGAAGATCTCGGCATCGAGCACCTTGACGCCGGTGTCGGCGAGACGGGCCTCGACCTCGCGCAGCATCGGCGTGTCGCCCACGATGTCGTACTGGGGCTCGGTCGGCGTCGCGGGCAACAGTCGAATGCCGACATGGCTGAAACCGGCTTCGGCGGCGCACATCACCATCTCGGGAGGCGTGAGTTCGAGGACGGTGAGGGCGGCGAGCGAAATGGGGCGTGCCATGTGTGGTCTCCTGTCTTGTGCAGCGGGGTGTCCGATGAGGCGAATTTAAGGAAAACAGAACTCGTCAACAACGGCCGAAATGTGGCTCTATGATTCACGAATCGTGAATCTCAACTTCCAGCTCGACGACTTGCGTGTGTTCTGCCTGGCTGCTCGCAAGGCCAGCTTTGCTGCAACTGCAACCGAATTGGGCACCTCTCCGGCCTACGTCAGCAAACGGATTGCGATCCTGGAGAAGTCGCTTGGCGTGACGCTCTTTCATCGCGCCGCGCGGCGCGTGACGGTGACTGACGACGGCGAGCGCGTCTACGCTTCGGCGCAGCAGATCTTCCAGGGCGTCGATCACATGGGCGAGACGGTCGCAGGTGGGCGGCTCGATCCGCACGGCACGCTCCGGGTCACGACCAGTTTTCGCCTGGGGCGCAAGCACATCGCGCCAGCCCTGTCGTTGCTGGCGAAGCGTTATCCGGCGCTCGACATCACGCTCGACGCCGTGGACCGGCGCGTCGATCTGGTCAGCGAGAACATCGATCTCGACATCCGTGTCGGCGAAGTCGATGAGCCGCACCTGGTGGCTCATCGCATCGCACCTAGCACCCGGGTCCTTTGCGCGGCGCCCGGCTACCTCGAACGTCGAGGCACGCCGGGCAGCATGGCCGAACTCAGCCAGCACGATTGCCTGGTCCTGCGTGACCGCAATCAGGCGTTCGGCGTGTGGCGGCTGACGGGCCCGAACGGCGTCGAGAAAATCAAGGTTACCGGGCGGATGTCATCCAACAACTCGGAAATCATCCGTGGGTGGGGCAACGACGGCCACGGCATCCTGCTGCAAACGACCTGGGACTTGCATGACGACCTGGCCGGGGGACGCCTGATTCCCATCCTGTCGGCGTACACGCAGCCCGCTGACATCTGGGCGGCGAGCACCGTGCGCCTGAGCCACTCGGCCAAGGTACGCGTTTGCGTCGGGTTCCTCCAGGAGCAACTGGGCGGGGAGGGGCCTTTCGCGCTGAAGCAATAGCCCTCCCACGTAAAAAAGCCCCCTCGCATCGCTGCGCGGGGGCCAATCCATCGAAGGAACGATGGAGGAGACAACTGGGATCTGTCTGTCAGCGAAGCTCGTCCAGCTTTTTCGAGGTCACATAACCGGAAGCAACGACGCCAGCGAGGGCAACCACGCAGAGAAAAACCGTGAACATGGGGAACTCCAGAATGAGTGTGTTGCCCCGATTATAGGGTAAACCCTAATTTCGTGCTGAGGGCGCTCGAACGGACGTCCGGGCGGTCGCGGCGCTGGAGAGCGTCATTCCTCGCAGCGCACCTCAACTGCCTTGTTGCCCCGAGCGCTCTCGAGCAAGGCCTCGAGCGTCGCTGCGTTGTCGATGCTTGCCATGGCGGCTCGCTCGATGGCGTCGAAATCCAGGCGGCCCACGACGTCCGCAAAGGCTTCGGCCGCAAACCGAAACCCGCTGCCGACGCCTGATCGAATGTCTTCGAACGGGATCGTGTTGGCCGTGCCACGGCGTACGCGCAATTGGCTGGGCAGATACCCGAACGCGTCGCCGGCGGCAGTCGCGCTCGTGTGATTCAGGAATTCGGTTTCGAGCGTGCCGTCGGTTCCCGCGACGGTGGCGCCTCGCATGTTGGCGACATCCATGGCACACGACAGCTGCGCGCGCCTGCCGTCGGCATAGTGCAAGGTCGCCATCATGCTGATGTCCACGCCGCTCTCCGCCCAGGTCGCGTGAGCCTGGACGCGCACGGGCGCGCATCCCATGACGAGTCGGATCAGACTCAGCGCATAACTGCCGGCGTCCAGCAGGGCGCCCCCGCCGAGCTCGGGCTTCATGCGGATATTGGCCTGCGGATTGGCCAATCGAAATCCGAAGCAGGCTTGCACGGATTGCACGCTGCCGATCGCGCCATCTCGAAGGAGCTGGAGCATCGCGCCGGTCTGCGGCTGGAAATAGTAGGGATAGGCCTCGAGCAACATCACCTTGTGACGCCGCGCCGCATCGAACATGGCCTTGGCTTCGTCCACCCCCAAAGCCAGCGGCTTTTCGCACAGCACGTGCTTGCCGGCCTCCGCCGCCTTGATCGCCCATTCGGCGTGCAGGCTGTTGGGCAGCGGGAGGTAGATCACATCGACATCCGGGTCTGCGAGCAAGGCCTCGTAGCTCCCGTGGTGACGGCCGATCCCGTTGGCCCTCGCGAATGCGGCCGCGGTCTCTTCGTTCCGACTGGCCGCCGCGGCCACGCGCACCATGGTGCTGGACGCGACATCACGGGTGAACTGTCTTGCGATGTTCGCGCACCCCAGGATGCCTATGCGCAAGACCTTCTGCTCGGGAGTAGGCTTCATTTTTCTTCCGGTTGGGGTCTTGAGCACCGCGCCGCCTTGCGCCGCCTGTGCCGATGCTTCGACGACTGGCCTGCCCGGAGGGGATCGAACCCCCGACAACCTGCTTAGAAGGCAGGTGCTCTATCCAACTGAGCTACGGGCAGTGAGTGCGGGAGCAGGATTCTACGGTGCCTGTGGCACCGTCAGCGCCGGCCGACAGCTGTTGGCGAGTTTGCCCGGGTTGCCGGGGGGGGCTTCGAGTGCAAGGCTGGGGTTTTGCATGGAGCCCAGCATGACCGACAGCACGCGCTCAGACTCTTCCAACAGGGAGTCCCTGATCAACGAAGAACCCGAGATCGCCTTCGAGGAATCGATTCCCTCGGATGGCAAGGATGAAGTCGGCGAGAAGATGATCGAGGAGCTCGGCCGCGACAAGGTGGCGAAGGAGGATTCGCCTTCCGAACCCGCGGAGCCGATGCCGGAACAGTTCCCGGCCAGTTGAACCGGGCAGGTGGGCTCAAACCACCATCGGCACGGCCGCGCCATCCATCGAGACGATGGCGCCCGAGATGTAGCAGGCGATCGGCGAGGCCAGAAAGACGACCGCGTTGGCGATGTCTTCCGGCTTTGCAAGGCGCCCCAGGGGCATGCGCGCTTCCGCGTCGCGGAGGACCTCTTCCTCGCTCACTTTGCGCAGACGCGCATCGGCCGCGATGCCTTCGGCCATGCGATCGGTCAGCGTCATCGCAGGGTTCACCGCGTTCACGCGAACGCCGCGCGGGCCGTATGCGGCCGCGAGGCCGGCAGTGGCCAGCATCAGCGCCGCATTGGCGGCTCCGCCGGCGAGATGGGTCGGTGACGCCACCTTGCCGCCCATGCCGATGATGTTCACGATGGCACCCGAACCCCGCTCGCCCATGCGCTTGATGAGCGGGTCCATCACGTGGATGTAGCTGAAGAACTTGGCTTGCATGGCGTCGTGCCAGTTCTGCGGCTGCAGTTCGTCGAAGGGGGTGCGGCGCGCCGCCCCGGCGGAGTTGACGAGGATGTCGATCGGACCCGACTCGGCCTGCACGGCGTCGAGCATGTGCAGTGCGGCACGCGCGTCGCTCAGGTCTGCGCTGTAGCCGCCGACCGAGTGGCCTTCGGCAAGCATTTGCGCGGCAGCGGTGTCGAGGTGGGCCGGCGTGCGTCCGGCCAGGCTCACCCGCGCGCCTTCGCGCAGGAAAGCGCGCGCGCAGGCCAGGCCGATGCCTCGGCTGCCGCCCGTCACCAGCACATGCTTTCCGGTCAGTTGAAGATCCATGCAGCCTCCGTGGATTGATCGTCGGACGTCGATTGTGGACGCTGCCGCAGGGTGCAACCGGAGCGTTCAGCGAACGATCCTGTCGAGGTTCGAGGCGCGGTCGAGCCCCTTGGCCTCGGCGAAGCCCTTCGCATCGCGAAAGACCGTGCCATCGAGATCGGCTTCGGTGAAGTCGGCACCGGTCACGTCGGCGCCTGTGAGATCGGCGCCTGCGAGCTTGACGCGAAAGAAGTTGGCGCCGCGCAGATTGCCGCCCCGCAGGTTGCAGAAGGCCATCAACGACCGGTTGAAGTCGGCGCCCGCCAGCGTTGCGCCCGCCAGGTTGGCGCCGGCAAGATCGGTCCGCATCTGGCCCATCCCCTGGTTCTTGATGTTGACCCCGACGACGGCGTTGCTGAAGTTCGCTCCGGAGAGGTCGGCACCCGGCAGGTCCGCGATCATCTTGATGCCGCTCATGTTGGCGCCCTTGAAGACGGGCATCTTCTTGACCTCGCCACCCAGGATGACAACCGAGAGAAGGCTCGCACGCGTCAGGTTGGCCCCGGTGAAGTCGGTGCCCATCAACCATGCGCCGTTCAGGTTGGCGCCCTCCAGCATCGCGCCGCGGAAGTCCGACAGCACCAGCTTGCTGCCGAACAAGCTGACGCCGCGCAGGTTGGCATTGCGAAAGTCGAGCTTGCTCAGGTCGAGGTCCGAGAGGTCCTTGCCGGACAGGTCGGCGGGCTTGGCTGGCGAGGCGTTCCTGAGCGCGTCCCTGACCTGATCCAGGGAAAGCTCGGCCGCGGTGGCATTCATGGCGCCGACAGCCGCCAGCAGCGCGGCCATCCTGTACAGGGTGGCGATCGCAAGACGTTGGATGCGGGTCATGGGGACTCCTCTCTTGGCGTCGCGGCTATCCGCAAGGTCGACGAGCGCAGCGGCCGATGGCGCCATAGCATTCGATGATCGCCACTTTGCAAGGGGCCGACATGACCAAATGGCGCAAGCAGTCTGCATCCGAGGTGTTCACCCCCGAAGAGACCACCGCGCGGCTCGCCGAAGAGTTGCCGAAGTGGTACTTCGAGGACGGGTGGATCCGACGCAAGTTCAAGACCAGCGGCTGGAAGGGGACGCTGATGGTCGTCAACACGGTGGGGCACCTCGCGGAGGCTGCCTGGCATCACCCGGATCTCACTGTGTCGTACGCCTTCGTCACGGTGAAACTGATGAACCACGCCGCCAAGGGCATCACCGAGAAGGACTTCGAACTCGCGAAGAAGATCGAGGAAGTCGTGATGTGGCAGCCCGGCGCCGTGGATGGGTCGCCGCTCGAAGGCACCCCGGACGATCCGCGCTTCAAGTACCTGAAGTACGACTGACCGTTCGTCCGGGCGCCGGGGAGGCTGCGTGGTGACACAGTGTCCTCAACTCGATACAGGTCAGGGCGGGGTCCTTGGAGAGACCTCAGCGGAACAGACCTTGCTTTGCAAGCCCTGTACGACCACGGACTGTCAAAACCCCCGGATGCACGATGGATCGGCCTCGAAATTTTCCCGAAGCGAGCTTCGTCGACCACCCGGCGACCGTGGCGCTGCGCGCGCCTGCGCGCCTGCACCTGGGTTTTCTCGACCCTGCCGGTTCGCTGGGCCGTTGCTTCGGCAGCGTCGGACTCGTGGTTGGCGGCTTCGAAACGGAGGTCGAGATCAGCGCCTCTCGCTCCGACCAGGTCACCGCGAACGGACCGGCCGCGCAGGCTGAGATCGAGCGCGCCGCTGCCTGCCTGCGTGTGCTGCAAGCCCACACCGGCCGCCGCGATCCGCTGCATCTGCGGCTGCAGCAGGTATTGCCCGCGCATGCAGGATTCGGGTCGGGCACGCAGTTGGCGCTGGCGATCGGGCGGGCTTTCGCGTTGTGGCACGGGTTCGGCGTTCCCACATCCACGCTGGCGCAATGGCTCGGACGTGGGCTGCGGTCCGGCATCGGCATTGCGGGCTTCGATCATGGGGGCCTGATCGTCGATGGTGGCCCGGGTGCGAATGGCGCACCCGCAGCGGTGTTGTCGCGCATTCCGTTGCCCGAGGCCTGGCGTGTGCTCATCGTGCAGGACAGCGCGCAGAAGGGCTTGTCGGGTGACGAGGAGAAGCAGCGTATCGCCGGCCTGCCGCCATTGCCTCGGGCGCTCGCCGCCGACATCTGCCACCAGGTACTGATGCGCGTGCTGCCGGGCGCCGCCTCCACCGACTTCGCGCCCTTTGCCTCAGGTGTCACGCGCATCCAGCAGGTGCTGGGCGAGCACTTCGCGCCCGCGCAGGGGGGACGGCATTTCGCGAGCGAAGCGGTGGGTCGCTTGCTCGGCTGGGTCCTGGAGCAGCACACGGAGCACATCGCCGCCATCGGCCAGAGTTCCTGGGGCCCGACCGGCTTTGCGATCTTCCCGTCGCAGGTCCGGGCGGAAGCCGCGATCGACGCCATGCTGGCCGCCAACGTCGTTGGCCCGTCGTTGGCGCTGCGCGTCGTGTCCGGTCGCAACAGCGGGGCCACGCTGCTGGACCGGCGTCTCTCGCCCCCGCTCGCCTCGACGCTTTGATCAACGCAGGGTTCACATGGAACGTCCCTACATCCTCCACATGTTCACACCGGGCCGGCAGATGAGCCCGTTCGACATCAACATGGCGGCCGACGCCGGCTACCAGGTCATCGTGCCGTACTGCGAGGTCGGCGCGGACGCTGTCGCAGGCCTCACGCAGGACACGATCTTCTCGCGCAGTCCGAAGGGCCTGCTGCGGACTGGCATCTTCATCGGCGGGCGCGATCCCCTGGAGGCCGCCGACATGCTCGAGCGCGCGAAAGGTGCGATGTTCAAGCCCTTCGTCGTGTCGCTGATGGCCGATCCCAGCGGCGCCTACACGACAGCGGCCGCGATGGTGGCATGCGTCGAGGTTGCGCTGTCCACTCACCACGCCAAGGGCCTGGATGGCCAGCGCGTCGTCGTCATCGGCGGCACGGGACCGGTAGGCCGCATTGCGGGGGTGATCGCCGCACAGGCCGGTGCCCAGGTCTTTCTGTCCAGTCGCGGCGGCGCCGACGCGGCCGGGGCCGTTGCGCGGGAAACAGGCAAGCGATTCGGCGTCGAGCTGGCGAGCGTATCCAGTGGAGATCAGGCCGCAGTGCGCGCATCGATCGCTGACGCCGACGTGCTGCTCGCCTGTGCGCCGGCCGGTGTCCAGGCCGTGTCGGCCGAGACGCTGGCCTCGGCCACGCGCCTCCGGGTCGCCGCCGACGTCAACGCGGTCGCGCCGGAGGGCATTGCGGGGGTCGGCGTCATGGACAACGCCAAGACGCTGCCCGGCAGCGCGGCGGTGGGCATCGGTGCGTTGGCGATCGGGAACGTCAAGTACCAGACCCAGCAACGGCTGCTCGTTCAGATGCACGAGGCCGAGGCGCCGGTGGTGCTGAGCTTCCCCGAGGCGTTTGCCACCGCCCGCGCCTTCATTGCCGAAAAGGCGACTTGATTGATCCAGCCGCCCGCCATGACAGCGCTTGCCGTTGTTTCGATCTCCGCGCGAATGTTGGCTGAATCGGCCGTCGCCGACGGCTTCGAAGTCGTGGCGCTCGATCTGTTCGGCGATGCGGACACTCGCCGTGCCTGCGCCGAGTGGCATTCGATCGGCGATCCGGCGGGCTTGCGCATCGATGGCGCGCTATTGCTGCATGCGCTGGAGACGCTCGCACAGCGGCGCTGCGTGATCGGGTGGATTGCCGGCTCCGGCTTCGAGGGCCGGCCCGATCTGCTGGAGAGCGGCGCGGCGCTGCTGCCGTTGATCGGAACACAGGCCGACGCCATGCGGCGCGTGCGGGAGCCGAGGGCCTTCTTCGGGTTCCTCGATGCACGAGGGATCCCGCACCCGGCCGTGCGGATGACGGCGCCCGATGATGCACGCGGCTGGCTCGTCAAGGACGCGCATGGCTGTGGCGGCTGGCACATCCGCCCGGCCGTGTCCCAGCGGGGCGGGGCGGCGTCCGAGGGTCTGGGCACCCATCACTACTTCCAGCGCGAGTCCTCGGGCAGGCCCATGTCGGCGACATTCATCGCCAATGGGCGCGATGCTTTGGTGCTCGGCTTCAACGAGCTCATCGTGCGGCCGGTGGCGGGACGGCCCTTCGTGTTTTGCGGCGCGGTGGGGCCGGTGCCTCTGCCGATCGAGTTGGGGGCCAGGGTCACGGCGGCGCTGCGCGGGCTGGTGGCCGCCTTTTCGCTGCGCGGTCTGGGCAGTCTGGACTTCATGCGCGATGGGGATGCCGCCGAGATGCTCGAAGTCAACCCTCGTCCGCCGGCCAGCATGGTGCTCTACGGTCACGGCGTGGTGGCTGCGCATGTGCGAGCCTGTCTCCAGGGCGAACTCACGCAATGGCCTGCCCGGATGGCGAACGACCTCGTGGAGGGTCCGGTTCGCGGCACCGAAGTCGTCTTTGCGCCGCGCCAGCTTTGGCTGGACGAATCCACCGTGCAACACCTTGCCGCACGGCCGGGCTGCCACGACCTGCCGATGGCAGCCGCGGGCTTCGCGGCTGGCGATCCCCTCTGCAGCGTGAGTGCCCGCGGTGCGAGCGCCGGGCACGTCCGCGAGTTGCTGCGGCGCGGCCGCGAGGCGGTCCACCGATCCCTGGAGACGTTCGGATGACCGGCACCGCGGCGCTCCCCCTGGCCACATCGACACTCAGCGTGAACGCGCTCGCCCGGCCGCTGGTCGAGCGACTGCTCGCCACGGCCGACGCCCTCGATGTGCGGGTCCAAGGCGGGGAAGCCGGTCCTTGCATCGTCGATGCGGGCATCGCCGTAGTCGGCAGCGTTGCGGCAGGCCTGCTGGTGGGCGAGATCTGCATGGGTGGCCTCGGCCAGGTCACCTTGCGCCCCGACGGACTGGAAGGCTGGCCGAGTTGGATCGAGGTGCACAGCGCGCAGCCGGTACTGGCCTGCCTGGGCAGCCAGTACGCAGGGTGGAGCCTTGGGGCCAGCAAAGAGGAGACGGGCGGCAAGAAGTTCTTCTCGCTCGGCTCAGGCCCGGCGCGCGCGCTGGCGACCAAGGAGACCCTCTTCGACGAACTCGGCTACCGCGACCGCGCGGATGCGGGAGTGCTCGTGCTGGAGGTCGACCGCCCGCCGCCCCAGGTGATCATCGACAAGCTGCTGCGCGACTGCCACTTGAGCGCGAAAGGGCTGACGCTGGTCCTCACGCCGACGACCAGCCTCGCCGGCACCACGCAAGTGGTGGCGCGCGTGTTGGAGGTGGCGCTGCACAAGGCGCACCAGCTGGGCTTCGACCTCGGCAACATCGTCGGCGGCGCGGGCACGGCGCCATTGCCCGCGCCGAGCCGCGACGGCGTGGAAGCCATGGGACGAACCAACGATGCGATCCTGTACGGCGGCCGTGTACACCTCGCCGTGCGCGGCGACGACGCGGCCGCGCGTGAACTGGCAACGCGGTTGCCGTCGGGCAACTCCAGCGACTACGGCCGCTCCTTCGCCGACATCTTCAAGGCGGCCGAATTCGACTTCTACAAGATCGACGGTGCGTTGTTCGCGCCCGCCGAGGTGTGGGTCAGCAATCTCGACAGCGGCAACACCTGGCACGCCGGCGGCCTGGACATGTCGTTGCTGCTGGGCCTGTGGCGGAAGGAGGCGTGATGCCCGGCCTCCAAGGTCTTTCCGTGGCCATCATGACGGACGAGACGGGCTGGCACACGCGCCGGCTCCAGGCTGCGCTGCGGGCGCGGGGCTGTGTCGGTCGATGCATCGACCTGGCGGACTGCCGCATCGACACGACGGCGGCCTGGCATGGCCTGGTCATCCCCGGGTTCGGCCGCGATCTGCCGGACGCGGCGTTGGTGCGCGGCATCGCGAGCGGGACCTTCGAGCAGGTCACCAAGCGGCTCGGCGTGCTGCATGCGCTGCGCGAACTCGGCGTGCCCGTCTACAACGACGCCCGCGCGATCGAGCGCAGCGTCGACAAGTCGATGACCAGCTTGCTGCTGCACGCGGCGCGCATCCCCACGCCGCCGACCTGGGCCACGGAATCGCTCGCGCAGGCGCAGCGCATCGCGATCCGTGAGGGCGCTGCCGGCCACGCGCTGGTGCTCAAGCCGCTGTTCGGCTCGCAGGGAAGGGGCTTGCAGCTGGTGGGCCAGGTGGATGGCGTTCACCATCCACTGCCGAACATCGAGGCCACCTACGGATCGCTCGCCTATTTGCAGCGCTTCGTTCCGGCGATGACGACACCCGGCTTCGACTGGCGGGTGCTGGTCGTCGGCGGGCGGGCCGTGACCGCCATGCGCCGGGTGAGCGGCCACTGGATCCACAACGTCGCGCAAGGCGCACGCTGCGAGCCTGCGGAACTGACGCCCGAGCTTGCCGAACTGGCGGAAGGCGCCTCGCTCGCACTCGGCATGGACTACGCGGGCGTGGACCTGATGCCCTCGGCGCCTCGCACGAAGTCGGGCTCGAAGCGCGGCATCCAGGTGATCGAAGTCAACGGCGTCGCGGCGTGGCAGGGCTTGCAGCGCGTGACCGGCTTCGACATCGCCCGCCGCATCGTCGACGACTTGCTCGATCGCAAGCTCGCGGACTCCGACGCAGGCATGCAGCCGAAGCTGCCACGCCGCGCATGAACATGCCTGTCACAGAAATGCGCCAGTGCGCGACCGAGCGGGCCAAGGCCTGCTTCCTGCGCGCCTGCGAGCTCGACGTCGCCGTGCGCAAGCCTGGCAACGTCAGCCGGGCATCGGCAGGGCACGCGATGACGGCCGATGACTTCATCGCGAGCGCAGGGGCCGTGGCCGGACCGCTCTTCGAGCGGGGAGCATCGGTGGGCGAGCGGATCGAAGCATCGGTGGATGCAGCCTGGGCCGTCGCCAACTGCAACACCAATCTGGGCATCGTGCTGCTGTGCGCGCCCATCGCCCGGGCTGTGGAGTTGCGGCCCGACGCCAGTGCGCCGGAAGCCTTGCAGGGAGCCATCGAAATCGTACTGGGCGAGCTCGACCTCGCCGATGCCCAGGCGGCCTTCCGCGCGATCGCACGAGCCCGCCCGGGTGGCCTGGGCGCTGCGCCGGCGCAGGACGTCAGGCACGCGCCGAGTGTCGACCTGCGCACGGCGATGGCGCTCGCCGCACATCGCGACAGCATCGCGCGCCAGTACCGCGATGGCTACGGCGAACTGTTCGAGCTGGGGCTGCCGACGCTCGGGACCAGGTTCTCGTTGATGGCTGCCCCGGTGACCGGGGCGCCGGACGCCGGCACCGTCGCGGCGGTCCAGCGGCTCTACCTGGCGCTGCTCAGCAGCGTTCCGGATTCACACATTGTTCGAATTCATGGCGAGGCCGTGGCACACATTGTCATGACTGCGGCGCAGGGATGGCGGGTGCGCCAGCGCTGTCATGGCGGGCTCGATGGCGATCCCGATTTCGCAGCCTGGGACGCCTCGCTCAAGGCCGATCACATCAACCCGGGGACCACGGCCGATTTGACGGTGGCCGCGTTGCTGATCGCGGGCCTGAGGAGCCCGTCGCCGTCCGCCGCCGGGCCGCCCGGGCCGGGTGGCACGGATCGTGATACCTGACCACTTGCGCTGGCCATCAGGCCAGTGTCCCCTATGGCCCCAGAACGCACTCAGGAGACTAATAACCATGGCAAAAATTGATCGCATGATGGTCGGCGAGTCACTCGTCGGTGAGGGCAACGAGGTCGCTCACATCGATCTGATCATCGGGCCGCGCGGCAGCCCTGCCGAAACAGCCTTCGCGAACGCTCTCACCAATCAGAAGGACGGCTTCACCTGCCTGCTGGCCGTGGTGGCACCCAACCTGCTGACCAAGCCCGCGACCGTGCTCTTCAACAAGGTCACCATCAAGGGAGCCAAGCAGGCCGTGCAGATGTTCGGGCCGGCCCAACGTGCGGTTGCGATGGCGGTGGCGGACTGCGTCGAAGACGGCACGATACCCAAGGATGAGGCCGACAATCTGTTCATCTGCTGCGGCGTCTTCATCCACTGGCTGGCCGACGACGACACGAAGATCCAGGACTACAACTATCAGGCCGTCAAGGAATCGATCCAGCGTGCGGTATCGGGTTCGCCGACTGCCGCCGAAGTCGTCGCCAAGAAGGGCAGCGCCAGCCACCCCTTCGCCGCGCACAGCTGAACGGCGGCAGCACCCGAATGCCAGGAACACCGCGGAACCGGCTTCGCCGGCCCGCCGGTGTTGCCCCTGCAAGGGTTGGGCGGCCACACGAAGTGGGCGAACCTGGGGGTGTGCCTTATTCCGGCACCATGCCTGAACCGATCAGGCGCAGGACTGCGCCTGGGTGGGCGTGTTGCGTCTCGGCGGGCGGCGCGCGGCGCTCTATCTGCACGCCAACGGCCGTCACGTCGCCGAACTTCCTTGGCTTGGCGACCTTGACGCGAACCCATGCTGCCCCGAACTCGCGGATCACGATCTCGGCGATGGTCTCGGCGAAAGCCTCCAGCAACTGCAGCTTGTGGTCCGCCATGAGGCCGCGCAGGCGCTCGCAGACCGCGCCGTAGTCGATGGTGTCGGCGATGCGATCCGTGTCGCAGGCGCGTGCGCGGGCCAGCCCTGCATGCACGTCGATGACGAGCGGCTGCGCGCGGTGCAACTCCGTCTCATGGATGCCGATGACCGTATCGCCGACGAAACCCTCGATGAAGATCACGTCGAGCGCGGGCACATCCGCCAACGAGGGCGGGGCGATCCAGGGCGTGGAGCCCGGCAGTGGAAGGCTGGCAGTCACCGTGTTCTTTCGTGGGTGGCTCGTGTCTGGCGGCGTGCTGCGCGCAAAAGTATCCTTTGCGCGCAGTGCAACTCAAGCTGCAAAATGCGGGCCATACACACAGTGGGTCCAGGCACTGCGCATCCCGCGGGCCGGCCACACATGGAGACATCGATGGCGCTGACCCTTCGAAAAGGCGAGAAGCCGGCCGATCCTCATGCGGATCGTGTGCTGGACATCGTGCGCGGCGGGCTTCAGGACCAGATCACCGACGTGGTGACGAGTTCCTGGATCCGCTGCCTCAACGACTACCACCTGCGACCGGACAAGCCGCACGATCCGAACGTGATCGGTCGCGGACCGCTCGAGGAGCGGCGCGAGCGCCATGCCGCGGTGATCGAGTCCGCGCGCTACGAGATGACCACGCTCTACCAGCAACTGGCCGACAGCGAGATGGCCGTGCTGTTGACCGACACGGACGGCGTGATCCTGCACATGGTGTCGTCCCCGGAGTTCGCCGCCGAAGTCGGGCCGCTGGGTCTGCGTGCCGGCGGGATCTGGAGCGAGACCGAGGCCGGCACCAACGGCATGGGCACCTGCCTGGCGGCGGCCGGGCCGGTGACCGTGTGCCGCGAGGATCACTTCTACACGCAGTTCACGCAGCTCACCTGTTCGGCCGTCCCGGTGTTCGACCCCACCGGCAACATCGTCGCCGCGCTCGATGTGACGAGCCGCTCCAGCCTGATGCAGCAACACCTCCTGGTGCTCCTGTCCATGACGGCGCGGATGATCGAGAACCGCTTGATCGATCGTCAGTTCCGCAACGCCCATCCGCTGCATTTCCACAGCCGCCCGGAGTTCGTCTACACCCTGCATGAAGGCAAGCTGGCGGTGGACGACGATGGCCGCATCCTTGCCGCCAATCGCAGCGCGATGTTCCAGCTCGGCCTGCAGTCGATGGACCAGATCCGCTCGCGGCGCATCGAGGACCTGTTCCAGACCTCGCTCGCCGACATGCTGCAGCGCAGCGCATCGTCGTCCTTCCATCCGGTCGTGACCTACGGCACCGACGCCGCGCTGCGCTTCTTCGCGGTCGCGCGGCGCCCGGCCTCGGCAGCGGATGCCATGGCCGGCTCGTCGTCGGCCATCTCGTCGTCATCGTCCTCATCGGGCGGCTCGTCGTTGGCGCCGATGGCGCGCGCGAAGGCGCGGCCGGCCGCCGTCCGTGCCGGGGCAACGGCTTGCACCTTCGAGGATCCGCGGCTGGAGGAGCAGTTGGCCATCGGCCGGCGGGTGATCGCCCGTGGGACGCCGGTGCTGGTCTGCGGCGAAACCGGCGCGGGCAAGGAGGTCTTCGCTCGTGCGCTGCACGACGGCAGTCCGCGCGCCCCGGGCCCTTTCGTGGCGATCAATTGCGCGAGCCTGCCTGAAGCCCTGATCGAATCCGAGCTCTTCGGCTATTGCGCCGGTGCGTTCACCGGCGCCCAGCGTTCCGGGCGCCGCGGCAAGGTCCTGCAGGCGGACGGGGGCACGCTGTTCCTCGATGAGATCGCGGACATGCCGCTGGAGCTGCAATCGCGCCTCCTGCGCGTGCTCGACGAGCGCCGCGTCACACCGCTGGGCACCGAGGAAAGCCATGCGGTCGAGTTCCAGTTGATCAGCGCCAGCCATCGCTATCTGCCGGCGTTGGTGCGTGAGGGAAAGTTCCGCGAAGACCTGTATTACCGGCTCGCCGGCATCGAGGTGCAATTGCCCCCGCTGCGCGAGCGCAGCGACAGGCTCGAACTGATTCGCGCCCTGCTGGCGGCAGAGGGCGGGCCCGATGCATCGCTGAGCCCCGAAGCCGAGCGCCTGCTCATGGCGCACGCCTGGCCGGGCAACATCCGCCAGCTGAGGCACGTGCTGCGCACGGCGGCGGCCTTGGCCGACGGCAAGCCGATCACCCGCGTCCACCTGCCCGCGATGGCCGTCAACCTCCAACCGGCGTCCGGCATGAACGGCGAGCGGGTGGACACGACGGCGCCGGCCGCGGCATCGGCCGCGGCGCCGGGATCGGTACGCGACGCGCACGGCGACAACGCACCGGGTTGCGCCAAGCTCAACCTGATCCAGGCCAACGAGCGTCAACTGCTGCTGCAGATGCTCGAACAGCACCGGTGGAACGTGAGCAACGTCGCCAAGGCGCTGGATGTCAGCCGCAACACCCTCTATCGCAAGATCCACAAGCTCCAGATCGAGGTTTCCCATCCCGAGCAAGAATCCTGAGGCCGCCGCGCGCAGTGCCGCCGCCGAGGACGCGCCCGGCGACGAGGCGCTGTCCCCAGAATGCGAGCTGCGTTCGCGCTTTGCCTGGTGCGTGACCGGTTCCGGTCACTTTCTCGACGAGTCGCTGGCGCTGGCCGCGCGCCTGCCGAAGGTCGACCTGTTCCTCTCGGCCGCCGGCGAGGAGGTGCTGGAGATCTACCGGCTGCATCTCGACGACCTGAAGACGCGCTTCAGGATCTTTCGCGACAAGACGGCCAGCGGCGTGCCCGTGGGCATGCTGTACGAGGACATCTATCACACCGTCGTCGTCGCCCCGGCCACCAGCAACACGGTGGCCAAGTGCGCCTGCGGCATCAGCGATTCGCTGCCTACCAACATGTTCGCGCAGGCGGGCAAGCGGGGCATACCGGGCATCGTGTTTGCATGCGATACCGAGCCGGTGGTCGTGACCCGCTCGCCGCACGACTGGGTCACGCTGCGGCCACGGGGCATCGAACTGGCGAACGTGGAGCGCCTGCGCCAGATCGATTTCTGCCGGGTGGTCGCTTCGCCCGCAGAGCTCGAAGCCGCACTCGATGTCCGACTGAAGGAAGTCTCTCTCGCATGGAACACATCCTCTTCCTGACCGGGCACCTCGCGCAGCCGAGTCTGGAGCGGGTGCTGGCCGCCATCGATTCGGCGCCCTTCACCTGGGAAGTGCGGGACCTGGGCCTGCAGGTGGCGGGGCTGATGACGGCGGACATGATCCGCCGCCGGGTGCCGCCGCCGACGGGCGTCGATCGCATCGTCGTGCCGGGGCGCTGTCGCGGCGACATGGATGCGCTGTCGCTGCATTTCGGTATCCCCGTGCAGCGCGGCCCCGAGGAAGTGAAGGACCTGCCGCGCTTCTTCGATCGTGCGGCCAAGGCGATCACGCTGGACGCGTACGAGGTCGCGATCTTTGCCGAGATCGTCGACGCGCCTCGGCTGGGCGTGCCGGAGGTCGTCGCGCGCGCCGGGCGCCTGCGCGCCGATGGGGCCAACGTCATCGATCTGGGCTGCCTGCCTGAGACCCCCTTTGACCATCTCGAGGAGTGCGTCGAGGCGCTGAAAGCCGGAGGCTACCGGGTCAGCGTCGATTCGGTCGATACCGGCGAGTTGCTGCGCGGCGGCCGTGCAGGCGCCGACTATCTGCTCAGCCTGACGCTGGACACCCTGTGGGTGGCGGACGAGGTTGCGTCCACGCCCGTCCTGATCCCCCGCGTTCCGAGCGACGAGGCGTCGTTGCACGAGGCGGTCGAGATCATGCAGCGGCGGGGCAGGGAGTTCCTGGCCGATGCGATCCTCGACCCGATCCCGTTCGGCTTGACCCGATCGATCGTGCGCTACCACCGCCTGCGCGAGCGCTTTCCCGAGGTGCCGATCATGATGGGCGTCGGCAACCTGACCGAGCTGACGGAGGCGGACACCAGCGGCATCAACGCGTTGATGTTCGGCATCTGCGCCGAACTCGACGTCGCCGCGGTCTTGACCACGCAGGTCAGCAACCATGCCCGCCGCGCCGTGAAGGAGGCCGACTGGGCGCGCCGGATCATGCATGCGGCGCACCACCACGGCACGCTGCCCAAGGGCCTGAGCGATGCACTGATGACGGTGCACGCCAAGCGCCCGTTCCTCGACACGCCGGAAGAGATCGCGGCCACCGCCGCGCAGGTGCGTGATCCGAACTTCCGCGTGCAGGTGTCGGCGAGCGGCCTGCACGTCTACAACCGCGACGGGCTGCGGCGGGGGCAGGGCGCGTTCGAGCTGTGGCCGCAACTCGGTCTCGAAGGCGATGCGGCGCACGCCTTCTACATGGGCGTGGAGCTGGCGCATGCCGAGATCGCCCACAAGCTCGGCAAGCGCTATGTGCAGGACCAGCCATTGGACTGGGGCTGCGCGGCCGATCGCCCGGACGAAGACCCCGATGCGTGGTGCGCGCCGGGCACCACGAGGTCCGTGCGCAAGACCACCGAAGAGCCATTCAAATGAACGATGTGATCTTCGAAACCGTCGTGACCACGGTCGCACCCGACGGCAAGGTGCATGTCGCACCGATGGGCGTGCGCTACCGCGGCGAGCAGGTGGTGCTGATGCCGTTCAAGCCTTCGACCACGTACGACAACATCATCGCGACCGATTGCGCGGTGCTCAACATCGTGACCGATACCCGCGTTTTCGCCGGCTGCGTGACCGGCCGCCGCGACTGGCCGACGCAGCCGGCGGTGAAGTCCGCGGGCGTTCGGCTGGAGTGCGCGTTGAGTCATGTCGAGTTGAGGCTGGAGGAGCGTATCGACGATGCACAGCGCCCGGTGCTTCACATGGCGCGGGTGCATGAGGCGGTGCATTCGAGCTTCGCCGGCTTCAACCGCGCGCAGGCGGCCGTGATCGAGGGCGCGGTGCTGGTGAGCCGGCTGCACATGCTGCCGCCGCAGAAGGTGGACAGCGAGATGGCCTATCTGCAGATCGCCATCGACAAGACGGCCGGCCCCGGGGAGCGCGAAGCCTGGGGTTGGCTGCTCGACGCCGTACGGCGCCACCGGGCCGGTATCGCCCATGTCACCCAGGGACCATCGTCATGAAACTGCTCGTGAGCGTCAGGAGTGTCGAGGAAGCCTTGCTGGCGGCGGGCGGGGGAGCCGACTTCATCGACCTCAAGGAGCCGGGCCATGGCGCCTTGGGCGGCCTGCCGGTCGCCGCCATCCAGGAGATCGCGGGTGCGCTGCGCCGGCATGGCAGCGGCCTGGACATCAGCGCCACCATCGGCGACGTGCCGATGCACGAGATGGGCCGCATCGCGGCGTGCGTCGACGCGGTCGGTGCGTGCGGCGTGGACTATGTGAAGGTCGGCATCGAGCGCTTGCCGCAGGCGCGGTCGGTGCTCGACGCACTGGCCGCGAGCGGCTGGCCCATCGTGCCGGTGTTCATCGCGGACAAGGGCCTGGACCTGGCGGATGTGGCACACGCCTGCGCCTCGGGCTTTGCCGGCGTGATGGCCGACACCTACGACAAGCGTGCGGGCAGCCTGTTCGATGCGGTGCGGATGGACGAACTGCGCCGGTTCATCGCGACCGCTCGCGCCGCCGGGACGATGGTCGGACTGGCAGGCGCGCTGCGCATGGCGCACGAACCCCTGCTGCGCGCACTCGCGCCCGACTTCGCAGGCTTCCGCACCGCAGTCTGCGTGGGCGACCGAAGCTCGGCGCTCGACCCCCAGCGCCTGCGCGCGCTGGTCGCGCTGATGCACGGACGCGCCGGCGTCGAATCCGGCGCGCCGCATCATTGATCGTCGAAGCGGACGTGGCCCAGCAGGAGCGATCGAACGCGGCCCACCTCGTTGAAGTGGACGATGTCGATCGGAAAGTCCGCACCGTCCGACAGCGTCCCGAAACGCTGGTCGACGACGCCCGCATCCCCGAGTTGAGCCAGGCTCATCCTCGGGTCGATCTCGCACGACTTGACCAGCACCAGGCGCTCCGCATTCAGGCGATGCGCGAGGTCGAGCGCGATGCTGTCGGAGGTGAACTCCCAGTTCGTCTGGGCGGTCGACCGGTTCCGTTGCAGTTCGAAGGGCAGCCATAGCGCCGTCTGCCCCTTGTGCAGCACACGCTGGATGTCCGATTTGGTTCTCGTGAGTTGCAATGCGGGATTCAGCCCGTGCATCAGGTAGGCGGTCTGCGCCATGGCGAGGATCGCCATGTTGTGTGCGCTGAGGTCGCTGAAACGCCACTGGGCCTGGGCGCGCCGCACTTCGTCGCCGAAGGTGCCGCCACCGCAGACGACGATCACGCGGCCGCCGCCGCATTCGGCCAGCAGGTCGAGCCAGGCGGGCAGCATCGGATTCGCGCTCAGGCTTCCGCCGATCTTCACGATCCACATACCGAGGGGTCCATGTCGAAGAGCGTCGCGACGGCCACGCACGGCGCGCATACCTGCGCCCAGTCCTGCACCACGGCGTGGCCGGTGCTCGCATGCGCGCGCACCACGTCGCGGCCGTAGGTGGCGTGACGGTGCGCAGGCCGGGGCTCAGGCTGGCCAGCCATGGCACTCGCCACCACGTCGCGCACCAGGAAGTCGCCGCAACCGGCACTGACGATCACCGCGTCATGCGTGAGTCGGTGCGCTTCCATCACGCGGCGCATCTCGCCGCCCAGGACACCAATCTGCACCGCCCGCCAGGACCGTGCGAAGTCCAGCCAATCGCCGGGCGAGCCGTCGCGGCGGTCGAGCCCGATCATGCGGGCCAGCCGCTGCTGGGTGGCTTCGAGGTCCTTGGCGGCGTTGTCGGCGCTCGGGTGCAGATCGTGGGCGGGGTTCAGCTCACCGGTCACGCGGTACGCGTCGGCCGTGGTCGCGAAAAACTCGTTCATCACGTTGTGCGGCGTCCCGCGCCAATCGATGCGCTGCGCGACCGCGCACAGCGGCGTGCGGACCACGCCGTGATAGACCAACTCGCCGCTCGCAAGGCGCTGCGCATCGGTGCGGCTGCGGGTCAGGATGCGCCCGTTCCGGAATGCGATCAGGTCGGTGGTCGTGCTGCCGATGTCCACCAGCAGGCCGGTGCCGATGCACTGCGCCGCATGACGCGCCGTCGCGAGCCAGTTGGCCGAGGCGATGGCATTCCACAGCGCCGGTACCTCGGCGTCGCGGCACCAGCCTTCGTCGCCGGCGAAGAAATGGACAGCGCCAGGGCGCGGCGAGCCCGATGCAGGAAGGGTTCGCTCCAGTTCGGCCGCGATCTTCCGCACGCCGTCTTCGCGGTCCGCGAACAGGTCGACCATTTCGCCGGTCATCGTGACCGCGTGCTGCGCGGCACCCAGGCCGGTCCATCGCTGGCGCGCTGCCTGCAGCACGGCATCCAGACGGTCCATGCCCATCCATAGCGCGCAGGGCCATTGCGCCACGTCGCGCACTTCGCCGTCTTGCAGCAGGCAAGCCTTGGCGTGTGCGCCGCCAATGTCCCAGCCGATCACGGTGCGCTCAGGCATGGCTGTGCGCCGCTTTCGTCTTCGCAGCCCGCTCGCCATCCCGGGTTGCGATCACCTCGGCCGCCAGGTTGCGGCCCAGCGAGCGCGACAGGCCGACATAGGCACTGGTCACGCGCGGATTGATCTCGATCACCACGGGGCCGCGCCGTTCATGCCAGACGAGGTCGATGCCGACGAAGCCGCGCAGGCCCTGAACCGTCTGGTGCACCCGCGCGGCCAGGCCGCCCAGCGCCGCGGCGCGCGGATCGTTCAGCGGCATCACGTTCACTTCGACGCTGCGAAACGACAGGAGGCCTTGCTCGTCGATGTCCAGGTGCTGGCGGTTGATGCTCAGCAGTTCGCATCGCTTCCTGCCGCACAGCAGGGAGAGGCTGAGCGCGGCGCCCTCGACCCATGGCTCGATCGCCATCGGGTTGCCGGCGCGCGAGCGTGCCGACCAGTCGTCCACCGCCGCTGCCGCGTCATGGTGCAGGCGGGTCGCGACAGCCCCGGCGCCGTCGTCCGGCTTGACCACCCAGCGCGTGGTGTCCGGCTCGTGCTCGAACGCCAATGGCGTGGCGATTCCCGCCTCGGCCAGCGTCATCAAGGTCATGCGCTTGCGTGTCGCCAGTTCGATCGCCGGCCCCTCGCAGCCCAGCCAGCGGCCCGGGTCGACGCATCGGTGCAGGCGCGCCAGCAGGCCGTCGGTCTCCGGCGCGACCACCCAGGCAAGGTCGTGCGCGTCGGCCTGGCGTGCGACGAAATCGAAGGCCGACTCGCCATCCCGCGGCGTGACCGGGCGAGCAGGCTCCGGAACGGGCGACGCCAGCTTGCAGGTGGCGACCGACAGCGCGAGGTTTTCAAGCCGAAGCAAGTCGGCCATGATGGCATCGCGCATGGACTGGCCCATGGCCAGCAGCTCGCCGGGGGCCATCTCTCCGCCGCCGCTCAGGTATTCGTAGACAAAGATCCGCTTCATCGCTCCACCCGTCAACCGCTTCGTTCGCTCGACATGAACCTCATTCCCGTCATCGACCTCATGCAGGGCCAGGTGGTGCGCGCCGTGCGCGGCAACCGCCAGGCCTACCGGCCCATCGAGTCGCGGCTCTGCCACGGCAGCGACCCGGTGACGGTGGCGAAGATCCTCTGCGACCACTGCGCCACGCGGCAGTTGTACGTGGCCGACCTTGACGCCTTGCTGGGCCGCTCCGGCCAGACCGAAGTCTTGCGCACGCTGCTGCAAGCCATGCCGGGCCTGGAGCTGTGGCTCGACGCCGGATTTGCGAACGCAGGCTCGGCCGATGCGCTCTTGCTGGCGCTGGGCGCCGCGGCACGGCAGGTCGTCCCGGTCTTCGGCAGCGAGTCGCTGGCGTCGAGAGAGGCGCTCGAGCGCTGCTTCGGCGGCAGCAACAGCGACGGCGTGCTGTCGCTGGACCGCCGCGATGGCCAGCACCTGGACGCCGCAGGCTGCTGGGACGCGCCCGCCCTGTGGCCTCGGCGCGTGATCGTCATGACGCTCGAACGCGTCGGCGCGGGCGCCGGTCCCGACCTGGAGACCCTGGCCGACGTGCGTCGCCGATCGCCTGCGACCTTCTTCGTCGGTGCCGGGGGCATCCGCAACCAAGGCGATCTGGACGCCGCCAGCGACGCAGGGGCCGGCGCCTGGCTGGTGGCCAGCGCGCTGCACGACGGCGGACTGCCCCGGGTGCGCGGCTGACAAAAGCCGATGGTGGTTCGCATCATGGGTTTACCCGCATCACGTTTCGTGCCAAGAGAAGCGCGTGGCCGCCCACCCTCTGCCGGGGGCAATACCTGCGGCCCGACGTAGCCGGTTCTGCGGTCTTACCTAGGCTCGGCCCCAGGCTTGCTCACTTCGTGTAGCCGCCCACCCCCTGCCGGGGGCAACACCTGCGGCCCGCCGTAGCCGGTTACGCGGTATTTCCGGGATGGGGGTTGGTTGGGGTCATGCGTGCGGGTTTCGCGTTGGCGTGGCAGGAAACCGAGAGGGGCGCCCGGGCCAGAACTGCAACACGGGGGCGCCACACAGTGTTTCACTTCTGAAGGCGTGCCCTTGGCGCGTGCGCGAGCGCGCCTGTGACACCCGGTGGGCATATCGCTTGCGTGAAGCTGCGCGATGAACGAATCCCTGCTGGCGACGGAAGGCGCTGCGGCGCGCTGGACCTGTCCTTTTTGCGCGTTGCTTTGCGACGACCTGAGCGTCCGGGTCAGCGCGTCCGGCGCGTCGCTGGAACTGGCCGACGGGGACTGCGCCAGTGCGCGCATCGGCCTCGCACACTTTTCGGGCACGCCCTCGACGGCCGCGCCGCTGATCGACGGGCGTCCCGCTGATCTGGCGGATGCAGTCGCCGTCGCGGCCCGTATCCTGGCCGCGTGCCGGCAGCCGCTGTTCGGCGGGCTGGGCACCGACGTGGCGGGCGCCCGCGCCGTGTACCGCCTGGCCTGCAAAACCGGCGCGATCTGCGATGCCGCGGGCGGCGCCGCGCTGATGCAGGCGGTGCGATCGCTGCAGGATCGGGGCGGCTTCACCACCACGCTGGCCGAGGTGCGCACCCGCGCCGACCTCATCGTCTGCCTGGGCGAACTGCCCTGCGGCGAGGCTGCCGAGTTCCTTCCACGTTGCGGGTTGGAGGAGGATGGCCTGGTCGCGCAGCGACACGTGGTGGTGCTCGGCGACACGATCGCCGCGCAGGCCGGCCTGGCGGTGCTGGCCCGCCACCGGGGCATCTCGACCGAGGTGGTCCCGCTGCACGGCGACTTGTTCTCTACGGTGGCGTTGCTTTCGGCGCTGCTGGCGAAGCGCGCCGCGCGCGACGTGCCTTCACCGCTCGCTTCGCTGGTCGAGCGCTTGCGCGCCGCGCGCTACGCGGTGATCGTCGGCCAGACGAGCCGGCTGCCGGCACAAGGCGCCTTGATCATCGAAGGCGTCCACCGCATCGTCGGTACGCTCAACGCCACCACACGCGCCGGCGCATTGTGGCTGGGTGGCGGCGACGGCGCGGGCACGGTCAACGAGGTCTTCACCTGGCTCTCGGGCTTGCCGTTGCGCTCCCGTGCCGGCCCCGCCGGGCTGGAGCATGAACCGCTGTGTTTCGACGCCTCGCGCCTTCTGGCCGATGCAGCCGTGGATGGCCTGCTGTGGATCTCGAGCTTCGACCCCACGTGTGGGCCGCCCGAGTCGCCTGTGCCGCTCGTTCTGCTGGGGCATCCCGAGCTGGCGTCGTCGGCGGCGCGTGCAGGGAGCGTGTTCATTCCGGTGTCGACACCGGGGATCGGTTCGGCCGGTCACCTCTTCCGAGCCGACGGCGGCACGGTCCTACCGCTGGTCCCGGTCTATCGCGACAACTTGCCGTCGCTGGCCGACGTGCTCGGCAGCATCGCGCAGGGCGTGTCGGCGTCACGCGCCAAGGCGGCCGTCCCATGAGCAGCATGCGCCTTCGCGGCGGTCGCATCGTCGATCCGACGCAGCCCAGCGATACCGTGCGGGACCTGTGCGTGCAGGACGGCCGCATCGCAGCGCTCGACCCGAACCATCCGGCCGACGTCGAGATCGACGCGAGCGGCTGCGTCGTGATGGCGGGCGGCATCGACATGCACACGCACATCGGCGGCGGCAAGGTCAACCTCGCGCGACTGCTGATGCCCGAGCTGCACCGCGCCAACGGCAATCCGATCGGGCTCCCGGCCAATCCGCTCGAACTGGCTTCGTGCGGCGGTTGTGCGCCCGGCACGCTGGCCACGGGCTACCGCTACGTGGAGATGGGCTACACCGCGGCCTTCGAGCCGGCCATGGTCGCGAGCAACGCCCGCCACGCGCACATGGAAATGGGCGATACGCCGATCCTCGACCACGGCGCCTACGTGATGCTCGGCAACGACGAGTTGTTTCTCGAACTGCTCTCCAAGGGCGGCGAGGGCGGCCACAACTTCGAGACCCTGCGCGACTACATGGGCTGGACGATTCATGCCACCAAGGCGATGGGCGTCAAGGTGGTCAATCCCGCCGGCATTTCGGCCTTCAAGTTCAACCAGCGCAAGCTCGATGTCGACGAGCGCCATGTCCACTGGCAGGTGACGCCGCGGCAGGTGGTGCATACGCTGGCCCGGGCCCTGCGCGAACTCGGCGTGCCGCATCCGCTGCACATCCATGGCAGCAACCTGGGCGTGGCCGGCAACATCGAATCGACGCTGCAGACCATCGACGCCCTGGAAGGATTGCCTGCGCACCTGACGCACGTGCAGTTCCACGCCTATGGCACCGAGGGGTCGAAGAAGTTCTCGTCGGCGGCGCTGCAGCTTGCCGAAGCCGTCAATGCCAATCCGAACATCAGCGTCGATGTCGGACAGATCATGTTCGGCCAGACGGTCACCGCCTCGGGCGACACGATGCGCCAGCATGCCCAATCCGGGCTCGCCAGTCCGCGCAAGTGGGCCGGAAGCGACATCGAGTGCGAGGCCGGTTGCGGCGTCGTTCCGTTCAGGTACCGCGAGCAGAGCTATGTGAATGCCTTGCAGTGGGTCATCGGCCTGGAGATCTTCCTGCTCGTCACGGACCCGTGGCGTGTGGTGCTGACCACCGACCACCCCAACGGCGGACCGTTCACCAGCTACCCGCACCTGATCCGCCTGCTGATGGACCGCAGCTTTCGCGAGGAGCAACTGGCGAAGCTGCACCCCGACGTATCGGCGAATTGCGCGCTGCGCTCGATCACGCGCGAGCTGAGCCTGCGGGAGATCGCGATCATGACGCGCGCTGCGCCCGCACGGCTGCTGGGCCTGAGCGACCGGGGCCACTTGGGCCAGGGTGCTGCGGCGGACATTGCGGTGTACCGCGAGCAGGCCGACCGCGAGGCCATGTTCTCCACGCCCGAATTCGTCTTCAAGGACGGCGCGCTGGTGGCGCGAGGAGGGCGCATTGCAGCTGTGCCAACAGGCGGGACGCACTTCGTCGAGCCGGAATACGACCGCGGCATCGAGAAGACCTTGCGCAAGCACCTTGCGGCCCGCGGCTCGGTGAACTTCGACCGCATCGCCATCGGCCACGATGAGCTGTGCAGCTGCTGCAACGGCGGGCGCCTGCTGCCGGCGGCGTGTTTCAAGGGCGAGTCATGAGCGATCCGTTGGTCCGGAACGGCGTGCAGATCGACGACGGCTTTGCCGAGGCCTTCCCGATGAAGGCCACGCGCATCGTGATCACCGCGCACAACGCCACCTGGGCGCGCCATGCGGCGGTGTCGGCGACCGGCTTTGCGACTTCGGTGATCGCCTGCGGTTGCGAGGCCGGCATCGAACGCGAGCTTGGCGCCGACGAGACGCCCGATGGACGCCCCGGCCTGAGCGTGCTGATCTTCTCGATGTCGGGCAAGGAACTGGCCAAGCAGGTGGAGCGGCGCGTCGGCCAATGCGTGCTGACCTGCCCGACGACGGCCGTGTATGCCGGCATCGCCGAAGGGGAGCCGATCGCACTGGGACAGAACCTGCGCTTCTTCGGAGATGGCTGGCAGGTTTCCAAGGTGATCGGCGGCATCCGATATTGGCGGGTGCCGGTGATGGACGGCGAGTTCGTCGCGCAGGAGAGTACCGCCGTGGTGAAGGGCGTGGGCGGCGGCAACCTGCTGCTGCTGTGCAGCGACGCCGACAGTGCGCTGGCCGTTTCCGAGGCCGCGGTCAGCGCAATGAGGGCGCTGCCCAACGTGATCCTGCCCTTTCCCGGCGGGGTGGTGCGTTCCGGCTCCAAGGTGGGCAGCAAGTACGCGGCGCTGAACGCATCGACCAACGACGCCTTCTGTCCGAGCCTCTACGGCCTGGTCGCCCACAGCGAGTTGACGCCCCGAACACGCTGCGTCATGGAGATCGTGATCGACGGCCTGACCGAAGCCGATGTCGGCGCCGCGATGCGCGCGGGCATGCAGGCCGGCATCGCTTGCGGTGCGGCCTGTGGGCTGCTGCGCATTTCGGCGGGCAACTACGGCGGCAAGCTCGGCCCTTTCCACTTCCATCTGCGCAAGCTGCTGGGGGAGGGGGGCTCATGAGTGGCTGGCAATTGACGCTCAAGGCATCGCCTGCGCTCCGGGTGGACCTGCGCGGCGTGACGCCGGCGGCGTTGGCGGATCTGGCGCTCGCCGAGGTCGAGCGCTGGCCCGTGGGCTACGGCAATGCATGGGCCCCGCTGGCCGAGTTCTTCAAGCTGGCGCCGCACGACAGCGATGCGCTCATTTTCGACGGCGACCTGTCGCGCTTCGATCGGGTGGGCTGGCAGTTGGCGGGAGGCCGCATCCATGTCCACGGCAATGTCGGCCACCATGCCGGGGGCTGCATGAGCGCCGGCGAGTTGCTCGTCGATGGCCGCGCCGGTCTGCTGGCGGCCTGCGAGATGGCAGGCGGGAGCTTCACCGTGCAAGGCGACGTGGACGATTTCGCGGCCAGCACCCTGCCGGGCAGCATGGACGGCATGCGCGGCGGCACTTTCGTCGTCAAGGGCAATGCGGGCGCGCGCTTCGGCGATCGGATGCGGCGCGGCAGCGCGATCGTGCACGGCGATGCCGGCGACTTCCTGGCGTCGCGCCTGGTGGCCGGCACCATCGCGGTCGGCGGGCGCGCCGGAGCGCATGCGGGGTGGGGCATGCGGCGCGGGAGCGTGGTGTTTGCCACCGGGCCTGCGGCGTTGGATGTTGCAGCGACCTTTGTTCCGGCGCTGGCTGCGGCTGATGTGTTCTGGCAACTGTTGGCGCGCGATCTGGCGCGACATGGCGGACCTTTCGCGACGCTGGGCACCCGGCGCATCGAACGTCACCTGGGGGATCTGGCCGTGGACGGCAGGGGCGAAATTATCATTGCGCGTTAGCAACCGAGCCGCATCCTGATGAACCTGACCGCCCATAGCTTCGCGTTGCTCGACGACTGCGCCGCGACCCGCGAGCGGCCGACCAGCCGCCTGTACCGGGGATTCGTGCGCGAGCACCACTGCACCGACCCGGCGGGACTCGATGCGATGTGGGCACCGGTGGAAGCCGACCTGCGCGAGGGGCTGCATGCCGTCCTGCTGATCGACTACGAATGGGGCGCCAAGCTCCTGAAGGCGGGCCACGAGCGGCTCGCGCCCGATGACGCATCGGCCCTGCGTCTGCTGATGTTCCGCGACCTTTCGCGACTCTCGGCGGCCGAGGCGGGTGACTGGCTTGCGGGGCTCGATCCGGGGCCGGTGCCCGCGGCCGGCGTGATGGAGTTGGCGACCAGCGTGGACGAGCCGGCATTCTCCGAAGCGATTGCACGGATTCACGAGGCCATCGCTGCCGGCGAGACCTACCAGGTCAACTACACCTTCCGTTTGCTGGGGCAGGCCTACGGATCGCCGGTGGCGCTGTACCGGCGGCTGCGCGAGCGCCAGCCGGTTTCGTATGGCGCGCTGATCGCCTTGCCCGCACGGTGCGGCTCCGTGGATGCGGTGACGCATGTGCTGTCCTGCTCGCCAGAGCTTTTCGTGCGCCATGAGGATGGCTTGCTCACCGCCCGGCCCATGAAAGGCACGGCCTCCCGCGCGCAAGGCGTGGAAGGCGACAGCGAGACCGCGCGACTGCTGTCGATCGACGTCAAGAACCGCGCCGAGAACGTGATGATCGTCGACCTGCTGCGCAACGACCTGGGCCGCCTGGCGCAGATCGGCAGCGTGAAGGTGGCGGACCTGTTCGCGATCGAGCCCTACAACACGCTGTTCCAGATGACCTCCACCGTGCAGGCCCGCCTGAAGCCGGAGGTCGGGTTCCCCGACGTGCTGCGCGCGGTGTTCCCCTGCGGTTCGATCACCGGGGCGCCCAAGCACCACACGATGCAGTTGATCTCCGGCCTGGAGACCACGCCCCGCGGCCTCTATTGCGGCGCCATCGGCTGGATGGATGCGCCCGGGGGCACGGCACGGGTGGGTGACTTCTGCCTGTCGGTGGCGATCCGCACCCTCACGCTCGGGCACGAAGCGCGAGGCCTGCGGCCCGCCCGCCTGGGCATCGGCGCCGGCATCGTGGCGGACAGCCATGCCGGCGACGAATTCAGGGAGAGCCACCTGAAGGCACGCTTCCTGACCGGCCTGGACCCGGGCTTCGAACTGTTCGAGACGATGCTCGCGACACCGGCGCCGGCGCAGCAGGGTGGCCGGCCCGTGCTTCGCCACCTCGATCGGCATCTGGCGCGGATGGCGCGCAGCGCCCGCACGCTGGGCTTCCGCTTCGACCATGCCTCGGCGCTGGACGCCGTGGCGGCGCTCGACCGGGCATTGGCTCCCGGGATGCGCTGGCGCGTGCGGCTGGCGCTGGCCCACGACGGGAGCCTGAAACTCCAGCACGCGCCCCTCGCGCCCCTGGAGGGCGACTCGGTCGCGCTGCGCGTGGCCGACGAGCGCCTGCCCGATGTCAACCCGTTGGCCGCCCACAAGACCACGCTGCGGCAGGTGTACGACGAGGGCGTGCGCGCGGCCGAGCGTGCCGGCGCCTTCGACAGCCTGTTCTTCACGGCCGATGGCCGCCTGGTCGAAGGCGGCCGCACGTCGGTGTTCCTGAAGCTCGACGGCCGATGGGCCACGCCGCCACTGGCCGATGGCGCGCTGCCCGGTGTGATGCGCGGCTGCCTGCTCGAAGATCCCGCGTGGGGAGCCGTCGAGCGCAGTCTCGGATGGGACGATCTTCAGCGCGCCGAGGCGATCGTCGTCTGCAATGCGCTGCGCGGCGCGTTGCCGGCGCGGCTGTTGCACCCCGTGCACGAACAGGTCGAGTGACATGGGCTCCGGCAGGCTCGCGCTGTTCGATCTGGACCTCACGCTGATCCCGTTCGACAGCGGCATGGCCTGGACGCAGTTCCTGATCGGCCGGGGCATCCTGCCGGCCGAAGCCGAGCCGCGCTACCTGGCCTACTGCCATGAGTACATCGCGGGCACGCTCGACATCCATGCCATGCACCGCACCAACATGCGGCCGCTGCTGCCGTATTCGCGGGCGACGCTGGCGCAATGGCAGCACGACTTCGAAGCGGAGATGGCGCCCCGCATGCCGGCATGGAGCCTGGCGCTGGTCAAGCGTCATCAGGAGAGCGGTGACCTGTGCGCCATCGTCACTGCGACGACGGAACTGATCTCCGAGCCGATCGCGCGCCTGTTCGGCATCGACCACTTGCTGGCCACGCGCCCCGCGACCGTGGACGGCTTGGCGGGCGCCCCGTTCACCGGCGAGATCGATGGCGAGCCCTGCTATCGGCAGCACAAGGTGACGCGCGTCAATGCCTGGCTGGCGTCGCGGCTCCAAGGATCAGGCCGCAGCCTGGCCGAGTTCGAGCAGTCATGGTTCTACTCCGACGCCATGGGCGACCTGCCCTTGCTCAGCGCCGTCTCGCACCCTGTCGTGGTCTGCCCGGACGAGCGACTGCACGCACACGCGCTGCGATCGGGATGGCCCATCCTGTACCCCGCCTGACGCCGCCGCTACGCTCCTTGCGGTCGCCAGGAATCCCGTGGAACCGGCTTCGCCGGACCACAGGGATTGCCCCCGGAAGGGGGTGGAGAGTGACACGAAGTGCGCGAGCCTGGGGGGAGAGCCCATCCCTAGGCTTGAATCAGGCCCCAGCGCAGCGCAACCAGCGTCAATTCCGACTGGTTGCTCGCACCGAGCTTCTGCTTGACGTGATACAGGTGCGTGCCCACCGTGCTCGGCGACAGGTTCAGGGTCTCGGCGATCTGCGCCACGGTCTGGCCGCGCGCGAGCTGGATGAAGACCGAGAACTCGCGCTCGCTCAGCGCATCGGCCGGACTGGTATCGCCTTCGAGCTGCGTCAGCGCCAGGGCCTGTGCCGTGCGTGCATCGACATAGCGCTCGCCGCGCGCCACCGCCGTGACCGCGGCGATCAGCGCATCGGGCGCGCTGCGCTTGGTCAGGTAGCCGAGCGCTCCGGCTCGCAGCACGCGCCTTGGATGGGCCGTGTCTTCATGGGCCGACAGGGCCAGCACGCGCGCCTTCGGGTCTTGCGCCAGCAGGCGACGGACCGCTTCCAGCCCACCGATGCCGGGCATCGAGATGTCCATGACCACGACGTCCGGCTTGACGCGCGGATAGTCGATGCAGGCTTGCTCGCCGCTTTCGGCCTCCGCCACCACTTCGACCTCGGCGTCGGCCAGCAGCATGCGAAAGCCCACCCGCACCAGGGCGTGGTCGTCGACCAGCAGCACGCGGATCATGCGACGCCCTCGGTGGCCGGAAGGGGCACGCGCACGCGCAGCCGCACGCCATGGGGCGATGCGCTCCCGATCTCCAGGGTGCCGCCCAACGCCTCCACCCGCTCGGCGAGCCAGCGCAGTCCGTAGTGGCCGCTGCGCTGCGGGTCCGCGGGCGGCATGCCGCTGCCGTCGTCGACGAGTTCCAGCGCCAGTTCGCCGGCGTGGCTCTGGAGGGTGAGCTGCAAGTGGCGGGCCTGGCCGTGGCGCAGCGCATTGGTAAGCCCTTCCTGTGCTGCGCGGTACAGGGCGAGCGAGGCGTCGGCGCCCGGCTCCGCGTCGGCCAGGTTGACCTTCAGCGCGATCTGAACGTCGGCATGGGTGCGTTGCGTGCGCTCGACCAGATCGTTCAGCGCCTCGGCCAGGCCGAAGTTGTCCAGCACCAGGGGGGTCAGGCGCGGGATGATGCCGTGCATCGCGTCGTACAGGCGCGAGGATTCGTCGGCGATCAGGCGCGCCGCCTGTTCGGCCTGCGGGTCGAAGGAGTGCACGCGCGTGGCGATCGACAGCGCCATGCTGCGCATCGCCGTCACCGACTGGCCGAGTTCGTCGTGCAGTTCGCGAGCGATCATGCGGCGCTCGGCTTCGATGTGCTTGTCGATCCACTGGGCAAGATCGCGGCTGTCGGAGAGCTGCATCTCGGCGCGTACCGCGCGGCGCTCGGTCTCGATATGGCCTTGCAGCTCGCCCACCATGCGGTTGAAGGCCGCTCCGATGGCTGCCGCCTCGGTGCCTGCCAGCGGCGGCAGCGCGACGTTGAACTGCCCGGCCTGGAGCTGGTTCAGCGCCTGGACGATCCGGCCGAAGGGCCGCACCGCGCGGCCCACCAGCCAGAACACCATCGCGTTGACCACGAGCAGGAACCCGAGCGCACCGGCGGCGAGCGTCACCACATAGTCCCAGGCATCGACTTCAGCGCGCGAGGCGTTCGCCCGCACGACCAGCTTGCCGTCGGGGAACTCGATGGCCTGCACCGAGGGGGTCGGTGTGATGAGCGCGCTGAACCAGTCCGGCGCGTCACGGCCAGCCTTGTAGGTGGGCGGGGGGGAACGGTACAGCTCGCGTCCTTCCGAATCGAACAGCGTCAGGTCGTTGGAGCGGACCCGCCCGATGCTCTGCAGGAAGGCCAGCATCGCGGGCGTGCCTTGCGCCGCGTAGCGCAGGGCGGTGCCCTGCAGCAACAGCGCGGCGACACGGTTGGCGGCCACCACTTCCTCATGCACGGACTCGCGCATGCTGCGCAACTCCAGCGCCAGCACGGTCGCAGCGAAGAAGAAGGTCAGCGAAACGACGATGAGGTTGATCTTCAGCCGAAGGCTCATGGTGGAGGAGGCCCGGGTTGGAACGGACGCGGGCCATGGTAGCGGGTCGGCAGGCGCGGCGTGGGCCTCGATTCATGAAAATCATGAGCCCTGAATCATGATTCGCGGGCTGTGCGGATCGCGCGCGCAGGGGGACCATGCATCAAGGGATCGTTGGATCCCCGCGGCACCATACGGTGTCCGTGTCATTTCAAAGGAGACCTTTATGAAATGGGAAACCCCGACCGCGACTGACGTGCGCCTCGGCTTCGAAATCACGATGTACGTGGCTGCCCGCTGACGCCGGTTGCGGCAGGTCCGGCACTCCGGGGGCATGGCCTTCGGTGTGCCGGCTTGTCTGCACCCGGTGGGGCGCCCTCCATCCCCGCCGATGCGCATCACCGTCCTCGGTTCGGCTGCCGGCGGAGGCTTTCCGCAGTGGAACTGCAATTGCCGCAACTGCGCGGGCCTGCGCGCGGGCACGTTGAAAGCCAAGGCACGGACGCAGTCGTCCATCTTCGTGCAGCCTGACGGCGGCGTGGACGGCGTGCTGTTCAATGCATCCCCCGACATCCTCGAACAGATCCGCAGCAAGGCTGCGCTGCAACCGGCGCGCGCCCTGCGCGATTCGGCCATTGCGGGCGTCGTGCTGATGGATGGCCAGGTCGATCACGCGACAGGGCTCTTCATGCTGCGCGAGCGCAAGGGCCCGCTGCCCTTGTGGTGCACCGACCCGGTCGAAGAGGATCTGAGCCAGGGGAACCCGGTGCTGCGTGTTCTCGGCCACTACTGCGGGGTGGACCGGCATCGCATCGCGCTGGACGGCAGCACGTTTGCCGTGGCAGGCGTCGCGGACCTGGGCTTTCGCGCGTTGCCGCTGTCGAGCAAGGCGGCGCCTTACTCTCCGCACCGGGATCGGCCAGTCGACGGCGACAACATCGGCATGCTCATTTCGGACGGCCGCAGCGGCAGGCGGGTGTTCTATGCGCCCGGGCTCGGCCGGATCACGCCGGAGGTGTTCGATGCCATGGCGCTCGCCGACTGCGTCATGGTCGACGGCACGTTCTGGACCGATGACGAGATGCCGCGCCTCGGCCTTGGCGCCAAGACGGCCCGCGATATCGGGCACCTGCCGCAGTCGGGCCCTGGCGGAATGATCGAGTGGATGGCCAAGCTGCCGCAACGCACGCGGCGCATGCTCATCCATGTCAACAACACCAATCCGATCCTCGACGAAGACTCAGATGAGCGTGCGACGCTGACGCGCGCCGGCATCGAGGTCTGCGAGGACGACATGCAGATCGACGTATGACTGAGACCATCCAGGCCTGGACGAGGGATGAATTCGAGGCGCAGCTGCGCGAGCGCGGCCGCGCCTATCACATCCACCACCCGTTCAACCTCATGCTCAACAGCGGCCGTGCCACGCAGGAGCAGGTGCGCGGCTGGGTGGCCAATCGCTTCTACTACCAGATCGCGATCCCGATCAAGGACGCCGCGGTGCTGTCCAACTGCCCCGACCAGGAGGTCCGGCGAGGCTGGGTGCAACGCATCCTCGACCACGACGGCTTCGAGCTGAATGGCGTGCGCGATGAAGGCGGCATCGAAGCCTGGCTGCGTCTCGCGACGGCCGTGGGCCTCACGCGCGAGGAAGTGCTCGACCTGCGCCACGTCGCGCCGGCAATGCGCTTCGCGGTCGATGCCTACGTGAACTTCGCTCGGCGCGCGCCGTGGCAGGAGGCGGTCTGCTCGTCGCTGACCGAACTCTTCGCGCCCGAGATCCACAAGCAGCGGCTGGCGAACTGGCCCGAGCACTACCCGTGGATCGAGCCGGAAGGCATGGCGTACTTCCGCAACCGGGTGAGCCAGGCGCGCCGCGACGTGGAGCAGGGGTTGGCGATCACGCTCGGGCATTTCACGACGCGGCCCTTGCAGGAGCGGGCGCTGGAGGTGCTGCAGTTCAAGCTCGACATCCTGTGGGCGATGAGCGATGCGATGGCGCTCAAGTACGGGGTGACGCCATGACGCCGGCGAGCATCTCGACGCGGCCACGCGTCGGCACCGGCTTCCGCCTGCAGTGGGAGCCCGCGCAGAACTGCCATGTGCTGCTCTACCCGGAGGGAATGGTCAAGCTCAACCAGAGTGGCGGCGAGATCCTGAAGCGCTGCGACGGAGAGCGCAGCGTCGCGGCCATCGTCGGCGAGCTGGAACAGGCGTTTTCGACCCAGGGGCTGGGTGACGATGTGCTGGCCTTCGTCGAGATGGCCGGCAAGCAGCGGTGGCTGGCATGGGACTGATGCAACACCCATCGCCGGGGTCTCCCGGGCCTCCACTCTGGCTGCTGGCGGAGCTGACCTACCGCTGTCCGCTGCACTGCGTGTTTTGCTACAACCCGATCGACTTCGCGCGGCAGGAAGCGGAACTCTCGACGGAGGACTGGCTGCGGGTGCTGCGGCAAGGCCGCGAACTGGGCGCCGTGCAACTCGGCCTGTCCGGCGGCGAACCGCTGGTGCGCGACGACCTGGAGGCGATCACCGCCGAAGCGCATCGGCTGGGCTACTACACCAACCTGCTGACCTCCGGCGTCGGCCTGACGGCGGCGCGCGCTGCGGCATTGAAGGCCGCCGGGCTCGACCACGTCCAGTTGTCCTTCCAGGATTCCACGAAGGAGATGAACGACTTCCTTTCGCACACCAAGACCTTCGAGCTGAAAAGCCGGGTCGCGAAGATCATCAAGGACCAGGGCTGGCCGATGGTGATGAACGTGGTGATCCACCGCATGAACATCGACCACATCGACCGCATCATCGGCATGGCGGCCGAGCTCGGTGCCGAGTACCTGGAGCTCGCGAACACGCAGTACTACTCGTGGGCCTTCCTGAACCGCGACTACCTGCTGCCGACGCATGCCCAACTGCAGCAGGCCGAGCGCACGACCGACGCCTGGCGAGCGCGGATGGGCGAGCGCATGCGCATCTTCTTCGTCGCGCCCGACTACCACGAAGGCACGCCCAAGCGCTGCGTCAACGGCTGGGGCAGCACCTTCCTCAACGTGACGCCCGACGGCACGGCCTTGCCGTGCCACACCGCGAAGATGCTGCCAGGCCTGAGCTTTCCGAACGTTCGCGACCAGGGCCTGCGCGAGATCTGGTTCGATTCCGAGGGCTTCAACCGCTACCGCGGCACCGGCTGGATGAAGGAGCCGTGCGCGAGTTGCGAATTCCGCGAGCAGGACCTGGGCGGGTGCCGCTGCCAGGCCTACATGCTGGCCAACGACCCGGCCGTCGCCGACCCGGCCTGCGTGAAGAGCCCGCACCACCACCTGGTGAAAGAGGCCGTCGAGCGCGCGGGCAGCCTGTCGCCGGCGCATGCGGTGGAGCATCCCCTGGTGTTCCGCGCGCCGGAGAATTCGCGGCGGCTCGGCGGGGTGGTCGTCGAATCCTAAAGTGCTTGTCATGGCGTGGCGCGAGGAATAGATTGCGCTGACCACGATGGAGACAACGCCATGGCTTCACTGACTGTGAATGGCGCGTCGCGCAACTTCGACGGCGACGCCTCGATGCCCCTGCTCTGGTATCTGCGCGACGAGCTGCAGATGACGGGAACCAAGTTCGGATGCGGCATGGCGCTGTGCGGCGCCTGCACCGTCCATCTGGACGGCAACCCGGTACGCGCCTGCAGCACGCCGATGAGCGCGGTGGTCGGCAAACGCGTCACCACCATCGAGGGGCTGGATGCCAATGGGCAGCACCCGCTTCAGGTCGCCTGGCGCGAACAGGGCGTGCCGCAATGCGGCTACTGCCAGTCGGGCCAGCTCATGCAGGCGGCCGCGCTGCTCAAGAACAGTCCGCGGCCGACCGATGCCGAGATCGAGGCCGCCATGTCGGGCAACATCTGTCGATGCGGCACCTACACGCGCATCAAGGCCGCGATCAAGCAGGCCTCCACGATGAAGGGAGCGTGACATGGAAAACACCCTTCAAGCCACGCCGCGGCTGCAAGTCGGCAAGCTCTCTCGCCGCAGCCTGCTCGGCGGTGCCGCAGGCGGATTCGTGCTCGCGCTCGGCTGGCCCGAGCCTGCCGAGGCACAGGATGCGCCCAAGAAGTTCGGCGCCTACGGCATGCCCAACGGCGTGGTCGAGAACCCGCTGGTGTTCGTTTCGATCGCCGACGACGGCATCGTCACGATCACCTGCCACCGGGCCGAGATGGGGCAGGGCGTGCGCACCGGCGTGCCGATGATCGTCGCCGACGAGATGGAGGCGGACTGGTCGAAAGTGCGTGTCGCGCAGGCGCCCGGCGACGAGGTGCGCTACGGCAACCAGGATACCGACGGGTCGCGCACGACGCGCCATTTCTTCATGCCGATGCGCCGCTGCGGCGCCTCCGCGCGCCAGATGCTCGAATCCGCGGCTGCGGCGCGCTGGGGCGTGCCGGCGGCCGAGGTGAGCGCGAGGAACGGCCAGCTCCTGCACCGCCCGACCGGACGCACGCTCGACTTCGGCGCGGTGGCGCGCGATGCCGCGGCCTTGCCCGTGCCCGCCGGCGCCGATCTGCGCCTGAAGAAGCCGGCCGAGTTCCGCTACATCGGCAAGGGCACGCTACCGATCATCGACGGTTTCGACATGACGACCGGCCGGGCCATCTACGGCATCGACGTGGTGATGCCCGACATGCTCTACGCCGTCGTGGCGCGCAGCCCGGCCTACGGCGGAACCCTGCGCGGCTTCGATGCCGCCGAGGCGATGAAGGTCCCGGGCGTGGTGAAGGTGGTCGAGATCAAGGGATCGCCGGTGCCGGCCGCCTACCAGCCGCTGCCAGGGGTCGCCGTGATCGCCACGAACACCTGGGCGGCGATGAACGGACGCAAGGCGCTCAAGCTCGACTGGGATGGCGGCCCGAACGGCAGCTATTCCTCGGACAGCTACCGCGCCGAGATGGAAGCCGCCGCCGCCAAGCCGGGCAAGGTGATCCGCAACGCGGGCGACTTCGATGCCGCGATGAAATCAGCGGCCAAGGTGGTGAAGGCGCAGTACTACATGCCGCACCTGACGCAGGCGCCGATGGAGCCGCCGACCGCGACCGCGCGCATCAAGGACGGGCGCTGCGAATTGTGGGGCCCCTTCCAGAGCCCGCAGGCGGTGCGCACCGACGTCGCCAAGCGGCTGGACATGACGCCTGACAAGGTGACGGTCAACGTCACATTGCTCGGTGGCGGCTTCGGCCGCAAGAGCAAGGGCGACTACGCGACCGAAGCGGCGCTGCTCGCGCGCGAGACCGGCGGCAAGCCGGTGAAGGTGGTGTGGACGCGAGAGGACGACCTTCATCATTCGTTCTATCACACGGTCTCGGTCGAGCATCTCGAAGCCGGGCTGGATGCAAAGGGCAAGCCCGTCGCATGGCTGCACCGCAGCGTGGGGCCGACCTTGATGGCGCTGTTCGTGGCGGACCCGAAGACCGAGTCGCCGATCGAGCTGGGCATGGGCCTGACCAATGTGCCCTTCGCGATCCCGAACCTGCGGGTGGAGAACCCGGAGGCCGCGGCGCACACGCGCGTCGGCTGGTATCGCGCGGTCTCGAACATTCCGCACGCCTTCGCCATCCAGTCCTTCGTCGACGAGATGGCACACGCGGCGAAACGCGATCCGAAGGATTTCCTGCTCGAACTGCTCGGCCCGCCGCGCAGGATCGACCCGCGCGACATCAACGACACCTGGAACCACGGCGAGGATCCCGCGGTCTACCAGGTGGATATCGGGCGGCTGCGCCGTGTCACCACGACGGCGGCCAAGGAGGCCAACTGGGGCCGGCCGATGGGCAAGGGGCGCGGCCTGGGCATCGCGGCGCACTACAGCTTCACGACCTACGTCGCGGCGGTGGTCGAGGTCGCGGTGGATGGCAAGGGCGAGCTGACCATCCCGCGCGTGGACATCGCGATCGACTGCGGCGCCATCGTCAACCCGGAGCGGGTGCGCTCGCAGATGGAAGGCGCGTGTGCGATGGGCATCGGCAACGCGCTGTCCGGCGAGATCTCGTTCAAGGATGGCCGGGTGCAGCAGGACAACTTCCACCAGTTCGAGGTGCTGCGAATGAACGCGGCGCCGAAGGTGATCATGGTGCACCTCATACCGGGCGACTACGACGCGCCGCTCGGCGGCGCGGGCGAACCCGGCGTGCCGCCGATCGCGCCGGCGCTGGCCAACGCGATCTTTGCGGCCACGGGCAAGCGCATCCGCAACCTGCCGATCAAGGACCAGTTGCGCGCCTGATGACTACTTGCCCTCGGGGGTGATGAAGCACCCCTTCTCGGCCTTGGCCTGGAGCTCGCGGTAGCGCTTGGCCTGCGGCTCCAGCGAAGGCACGTCGCGAATCGCGCCGCCGCGCTCGCCGCCGATGGACATGGCCTTGGTGATGGTGCTCATCGTGACGTAGTCCTTGTACTTCACGCTGGTGGCCAGCGCGTCGAGCGCGCACGAGCACTTGTTGATCATCTCGAACTGCGGACCGGGGTGCGCGCGCATGCATTCCTGCACGTAGAGCACGCGGTCCGCCGTCGGGAAGTCGTTCGCCTGGGCCGGGCTTGCGGCCATCGGCAGGGCGCACAGGCCCGACAGGAGGAAGGTCGAGAGGGGCGATCGTTGCATGGGAGGTCCGTCAGGGTTGGCGCCCGCCGGCGCCGTCGAGAAGCATCTCCTCGGCCATCAACGGTGCCGAGGCGGCGGATTCTCCTTCGATTCGGGTGCGGATGCCATAGAGGCCGCCCGGGACTGCGTCCGACAGCAGGAAGACGTAGGTCTTGTTGGCCATCTTCTCGAAGCGCCCACGATTCGGATCGTCGAGATAGGGCGAGATGCTGATCTCCCGTACCGCGACTGGCCGGCCGCGATAGGGCAGGGTGACGCTTCGCACCGTGGCGCCCTGGTACACCGCCATGCGGATGCGCTTGCGGAAGTAATTGGCCTGGCCTTTCGTGAGGCGCTGCATCTCGCGGATGTCACGTTCGAGGAAGTAGAGGATGGCCGGGTTGCCTTCGGCGCTTTCGATCTCGGGCTGGGTCATGGCGCGCGCGCCGCTGAAGAAATCGGCGCGAACGGCGCAGCACTTGCCGTCGGGTTGCGCCGTCAGGATCAGCTTCACCGTGTCGTCGAAGGGCTCTTCCAGCGTGCCGGTCTTGTGAAAGGCGTACTGCAGCGTGGTCGGAGGCCGCAGTTTCGCCAGATGGTTGTCCATGAAGAGCGCCCGCTCGGCGACCGAGAAGTCGGTCGCCGCGACGGCCGGCCAGGACATCCACCAGATCAGCGCGAGGGCCAGCCTGAGGATGGGGATGGCTTTCATCGGGAGCAGGGAGCGCTATTGCTTCGGGGCCGCGTACGAGGCGTCGACGAGGGGCACGCCGTACTCCTTCAGGATCGCCTCGATCTGCGGTCGGTTGGATTCGATCAGGCCTTCGACCTGCTGCTTCCATTCGCGCTCGCCGTAGCGCACGCCCATGGCGATCTGGTAGTCGAACTGCACGCCCGGCTCCGATTTCAGCGGCACCACCGCCAGCGCCGGCGTCTTGACGCGCTGCGCGTAGTAGCCGGCGATCGGGCCCCAGACGATGGCGACGTCGATCTTGCCGGCCGCGAGGTCTTTTTCGATGATCTCGCCGGGGTACTGTGCCGGGTCGGCGTTCATGACCTGGTAGGGCACGCCCTGCTCGACGAGGTTGTGCTTGCCGAGCCATGCCGATGCGGGCGAACGGTCGTAGATGCCGATGCGCAGCTTGGCCAGCTGGGCCGGATCGAGCTTCAGGAAGTCCTCGCCGGAAGTCACCTTGTCCAGGCCCTTGCCCTTCGCGAAGACCAGCGCGTAGGTCGAGCGGTAGTACGGCTTGGTGACCGACACCTGGTCGTAGCCCGCGGGCACGCCGATCACGATGTCGCACGGGTAGTCCTGGCCCGGCAGCTTGAACCTCAGCGTGTTGCGGATGAAGGCCAGGCGCTGCGGGAAGGAGTAGTAGACCACCGGCAGGCCCAGCGATTTGCCGAACACTTCCGCGATCTTGTTCTCGATCCCTTCGCCCTTGACGTTCGAGAACGGCAGGTTGTTCGGGTCCTGGCAGACGCGCAGCGCGGTGCGCTTGGCAGGCGGGTCCTGGGCGGCCGCGCCGGGTGCCAGCGTGGCCAGCGCGATGCCGGCTGCCGCGAGCATGCATCGATGAAGGCCGGCGTGCGTCATTTGGAGATTTCTTCGACCTTCGCGCGCGTGATGGCGCCGTCGGAGCGGCCCTTCAGATAGGCGTAGAGCTGGTTGATGTTGTCCATGACCATCGGGCTGTTGCCGAAGCTCTGCATGCCCTTGTCCAGCCGGCCGTTGGAGACGGTCTTGATGAAGTCCTCCTTCGAGAGTGTCTTCATGCTGACGATCAGCGACGGGCCGACCAGTCCTTCCTGGTTGGCGCCATGGCAGCGGTCGCAGGCGGCGGCGCGCCAGGCCCGGAAGCCCTTGATCGTCTCGCCGTCTACCTTGTAGCCATCCACCACCTTGTAGAGGGGCTTGTCGTCCGAATGAACCGCACTGGCAATGCACAACAGCGCGCCGGCGGTGAGCAGGGCATTCCTCAAACGCATGATGTCGAGATCCTTGTTGTCGTCAGCATGAAGAGATGGCAGCCCCTGGCTGGGCTGCCATCTCCGGATCTGGCCAGAGGCCTCAAGCTCAGTTGCCCGGCAGCGCGAACACGGTCAGGGAGCCCCCGAGTTCGGTGTACTGGTTGAGCTCTTTGTAGCCGCCCACGGCGCCCAGGCCATCCTGGTCCTTTTCGAGACCCGCCGCCATGCCGATGCCAGCCCAGCCGCCGATGCCCGAGAACACGCCGATGTACTGCTTGCCCTTGTGCTCGTAGGTGAACACGTTGCCGATGATGCCGGAGGGCGTCTTGAACTTGAAGAGTTCCTTGTTGATGTTCTTCTTGTCCACGCACTTCATGTAGCCCTCGAGCGTGCCGTAGCAGGACAGGCCACCCGCCGTGTTGAGCGCGCCGCTCCAGACCGAGAACTTCTCGGGATGGCTCTGCACGATCTTGCCGGTGCCGGCGTTCCAGGTGATGTAGTTGCCCATGCCGCCATGGCTGCCCGGTGCCGGGTACATGGAGAGCGTGGCGCCTACGTAGGGTTGGCCGGCGGTGTATTCGACCTTGAACGGCTCATAGTCCATGCAGACGTGGTTGGTCGGCACGTAGAAGAGCTTGGTCTCCGGATCGAAGGACGCCGGCTGCTGGTCCTTGGAGCCCAGAGCTGCCGGGCAGATGCCCTTGCTGTTGACGTCGGGTCCGTTCTGCGCGGTGGAGTACTTCGACACTACTTGCGGACGGCCGGTCTTCATGTCGACGTTCGTGGCCCAGTTCACCTTGGGGTCGTACTTCTCGGCGACCAGCAGCGCGCCGGTCACGCGGTCCAGCGTGTAGCCGAAGCCGTTGCGGTCGAAATGCACGAGCGCCTTGGTGGGCTTGCCCTTGACGTCGATGTCGGCCAGGATCATCTCGTTGATGCCGTCGAAGTCCCACTCGTCGAAGGGGGTCATCTGGTAGGCCCACTTGGCCATGCCGGTGTCGACGTCGCGCGCGAAGATGGTCATGGACCACTTGTTGTCGCCGGGGCGTTGCGACGGGTTCCAGGTCGACGGGTTGCCCGTGCCGTAGTAGAGCAGGTTCAGGTTCTTGTCGTAGCTGTACCAGCCCCAGGTGGTGCCGCCGCCGAGCTTCCACTGGTCACCCTTCCAAGTCTTCAGGGAAGAGTCCTTGCCGACGGGGGCCATCTTGCCGTCGGTCCAGGTCATCGTCTTTTCCGGGTCCATCAGCATTTCTTCGTCCGGCCCGGTGCTGAAGGCCTTCCAGACCGGCTTGCCGGTGTTGATGTCGTAGGCCGCGAGGAAGCCGCGCACGCCCCACTCGCCGCCGCTGATGCCGGTGATGACCTTGTCCTTGAAGACGTGCGGCGCATTGGTGTTGACGGCGCCCAGCTTCGGGTCCCCGTTCTTCACGGTCCAGACGACCTTGCCGGTCTTGGCATCGAGCGCGACGAGGTTGCTGTCAGCCTGCTGCAGGAAGACCTTGCCCTCGGCATACGCGAGGCCGCGGTACACCGTGTCGCAGCACATCTGCGGGATCACCGCCGGGTCCTGCTTGGGCTCGTACTTCCACAGGATCTTCTGCGTGTCGAGATCGAGCGCGAAGACCTTGTTGGGGAACGGCGAGTGCAGGTACATCTTGCCGTCGATGACCAGCGGCGAGCCCTCATGCCCACGCAGCACGCCGGTGGAGAAGGTCCACGCGACCTGCATCTTGCCGACGTTGCCGGTGTTGATCTGCTTGAGCTTGCTGTAGCGCTGGTTGTACATGTCCCCAGCCTGCATCGCCCAATTCTTCGAGTTGGCGATATTCTTCTCGACGTCGGCATTGGCCAATGCCAACGCTGGCATCGCGAGGAGCGCCGCAGCCGAATAACGCCAGAGGCGCCCGTGAAAATGCCCGGAAATTCGCATCGAAGTCTCCTTGTTCTGATTCATCAGAGGCCGCCCGCACGGACCCGCCGAAAGGGCGACTGCCGCGCAACGCAATGAAGCCGGCAAATGCACTAAATGCAAGATGCGCGCCTGCTCGAACACCCTGAAATCGCGAGTCGCGGCAACACTTCCAACGCGTCTTGGAGTGCTCCGGTTTCGGTATTGCGTTAAGGGGAAACCCTATTGAGCGATTGCATGGAAGGAATGAATTTCGAGCTTGCGCAGGGCAATTGCACGCATGTCTTCGAGTCGCCGCCGGCGCGAGGGAGACCGGAGCATTCCTCCGAAGCGTGCTGCGCCGAAATTGTGGCAACCACTTTCGACACAGAGTGTTTCACCGACAGAGGGACCCCATCAAACCAATGACGCACGCAGGGCCACCACATGCATGAACCGATGGGCGCGGGTATTGCTTGCTCGAATGCATTCATGCCACCAGAGACGCTCCCATCGACAATGCTGCGGACCACCGGCCTGACGAAGCGCTACGGTACGCGGGCCGCATTGAAGAGCCTCTCGCTGACCTTGGCGTCAGGTCAGTTCGTGGCACTGCTGGGGCCCAATGGCGCGGGAAAGTCGACCCTGTTCCAGGTGCTCACCGGCCTGTTCGCCGCTGACGAAGGCGAAGTCGAGGTCGCGGGCCATTCGCTGTACCGTTCCGCGACAGCCGCGTTGCGCCATATCGGCGTCGTGTTCCAGCAGGTGTCACTCGACCTGGATCTCAGCATCCGTCGCAACCTGCTGTTCCAGGCCGACCTGCACGGCCTGCCGCGGCGCCTGGCGGCACAGCGCATCGAAGCTGGATGCGCCCAGCTCGGCATCGACGCCGACCTCGACCGCAGGGTGCGCGAGCTGTCCGGCGGCAATCGGCGCAAGGTGGAACTTGTGCGCGCCTTGCTGCATCGACCCTCCGTGCTGCTGATGGATGAAGCGACGGTGGGCCTGGACCCCCGGTCGCGCCAGGACCTGATGCGCGCGCTGCATGCGAACGTGAAGGAGCGCGGCGTCTGCGTGCTGTGGGCCACGCACCGGGTGGAAGAAGCCGAAGGCGCCGATCGCGTCCTCGTGCTGCACCACGGCGAGCTGCTGGCCGACGGCACGCCGGCCCAGGTGACGCAAGCGCTGGGACAACCCACGCTGGAGGAGGGCTTCATCGCGCGCACGAGTTGAACCGCAATGCTGAATCAAACCAAGAAGGAGACAACGAGATGAGTGAAGTTGCCAGGGTCCTGAAGGGCGCCGCGTGCTCGGTCGCGGCCGTGCTGGGCATGTGCCTCGGTGCGGCTGCGTTGGCGCAGGGCACCGCCTATGTATCGAGCGAGAAGGACCCGTCGGTCACGCTGATCGACCTGGCTACGCTCAGCGTCAAGGGCACCATCCCAACGTGCAAGCGGGGGCGCCACATCCAGCTCATGCCGGATCGCCTCATCATGCTCGCCTGCACCGAGTCGAACGCCGCCGACGTGATCGACCCGGCGACGGGCAAGTCGGTGCGTCGCGTTCCGCTGGGCGACGAGCCCGAGGCCTTCGACCTGTCGCCGGACGGCAAGACCATCTATGTGTCCAACGAGGACGAAGGCGCGGTCAGCTTCATCGACGCGTCGAACGGCAAGGTGCTCAAGTCGATCAAGGTCGGCAAAGAACCCGAAGGTGTGAAGGTCAGCGCGGACGGCAAGACGCTGTACGTGACCTCCGAGGTTGCAAGCCTCGTGCACGTGATCGACGTCGCCAGCGCTTCCATCGTCAAGAACGTGAAAGTTGGCAAGCGGCCACGTCGCATGGCCTTCACGCCCGATGGCAAGGAGCTGTGGGTCACCAACGAACTCGACGCCACCGTGAGCATCATCGACACCGCCACGCGTGCCGTTGTCGGCAGCCTGAAGTTCGAGGTGAAGGGCGCGCGCAGCGAGGACATCACGCCGGTCGGCATCCAGATGTCGCGCGACGGCAAGCGCGCCTTCGTGGCGCTGGGCCGGGCCAATCACGTCGCTTTCGTGGACGTGCCGCAACGCAAGGTCACGAATCTCGTGCTGGTGGGCAAGCGCGCGTGGAACGTCACGCTCGACAAGGCCGAGGCACGGCTCTACGTGGTCAACGGCTTGAGCGACGACGTCACCGTGGTCGATGTCGCGGCGGCCAAGCCGATCAAGAGCATCCCGGTCGGCCGGGTGCCCTACGGCCTGGTGGTGGTCGAATGAAGGGAGCCACCTGCCTCGCCGGCGTTTCGCTGCTGCTGGCGGCGTCGACGTCGACCGGACAGGTGGCGGGCGCAACCACCCCATTGAAGGCGACCCTGATGGTCCCCGACCCCGACGCCCGGCTGGAGCGCTCGCGCCTCGAGCGCCAGTTCCTCGGCCACCCAGGCGGCCCGGCGAGCGACGGGCTGGACGTCGCGCTGGACGAAGGGCAGTTCGAGCTGCAGGCGGTCGATGCGGCCGTGGCGCTGACGAAGCAATCGGCCGCCTCGCCGGAGACGGCGCGTGCCGCCGCGCAGGCGGCCGAGAAGGCGGGCGCCGCCGTGCTGGTCACGGACCTTCCTGCCGATTGGACGCTGGCCGTGGCCGATGCCGTGAAGCTGCCGGTGATCAACATCGGCGATGCGGCCGACCGGCTGCGAGAGCAGGACTGCCGGGCGCGCCTGTTCCACATCATCCCGAGCGAGCGCATGCGCTCCGACGCACTGGCGCAGACGCTGGTGTCGCGCAAATGGAGCAAGCTGCTCCTGCTGATCGGCCCGAGTGCGGAGGACCAGGCGCGGGCCGCGACGGCGCAGGCCTCGATCAAGCGCTACGGCTTGCAGGTGGTGGCCAGCAAGCCCTTCAAGCTCTCTGGCGATCCGCGCGAGCGCGACCTGGCCAATCCGCTGCTGCTGACGGCGGGCACCACCTACGACGCGGTCTGGGTGGTCGACAGCGACGGCGAGTTCGCACGCAGCCTGCCGTACCGGACCGTGTTGCCTCGTCCGGTGGTGGGGGATGCGGGGCTGGTGGCGGTGGCGTGGCATGCGCAGTTCGAGCGCTACGGCGCGCCGCAGGTGGCGCGCCGCTTCGCCAAGGCGGCCGGCCGGCCCATGACCGCCAGCGACTGGGCGGCGTGGATGGCGGGCAAGGCGCTGGTCGCGGCCGCCATCGCGGCACCGAAGGGGCCCGCCGCAGCGTGGGCGCAGGCGCTCGCCAAGACGCCGCTCGACGGCTCCAAGGGGACGAGCCTGAGCTTTCGTCCCTGGGACGGGCAGTTGCGCCAGACCCTGCTGCTTACCGACGGGCAGGGCGTGATCTCGCAGGCGCCGGTGGAGGGCCTGCTGCACCCGACCAACGTGCTGGACACACTGGGCGCGGACGCCCCGGAGAAGCGATGCAAGACGACGCGTTGATTCCCGTCGACACCGGCACGGCTGAACTCGCACCGCGCCGCGGGGTCACGCACGCGCTGCAGGCCATGCAGGCGATCGTCATGCGCGAACTGCTCAAGTTCTCGCAGCAGACTGGCCGGCTGGTGTCGGCGCTGGTGCGTCCGCTGCTGTGGCTGGCGGTGTTCGCGGCCGGCTTTCGCAACGTGTTCGGCGTCGCGATCGTGGAGCCTTACGACACCTACATCCCCTACGACGTCTACATCGCCCCGGGGCTGGTGGGAATGGTGCTGCTGTTCAACGGCATGCAGTCGTCGCTGGCGATGGTCTACGACCGCGAGATGGGCCTGATGCGGCTTCTGCTCACCGCGCCCCTGCCGCGCGCATGGCTGCTGTTCTGCAAGCTCTGCGCGACTGCGCTGCTGTCGGTGCTGCAGGCGCTGGCTTTCGTGATCGTGGCGACCCTCATCGGCACCGACCTGCCGCTGCTCTCGCTGGGCGCGCTGCATGCCTTGCTGGCGCTGGTCTGCGGGGCGCTGATGCTCGGAGCGCTGGGACTGCTGCTGTCGGTGCACATCAAGCAGCTCGAGAACTTTGCGGGCACGATGAACTTCGTGATCTTCCCGATGTACTTCATGTCCACTGCGCTTTATCCGCTGTGGAAGCTGAGGGAGTCGGGCGCCGAGTGGGTCTATCAACTGGCCCGCTTCAACCCGTTCACGCACGCCGTCGAATGGATCCGGTTCGCGCTGTATGGCAAGGACCCGGGAGAGGCGCCCTGGATCGTGCTGGGGTGCCTGGTGGTGTTCTTCGTGCTGGCCTGCTGGGGCTACGACCCGCAGCGCGGCTTCGGCGGGTTGACGAAGCGTGGCGGAGGCCCGCCATGAACGCCGGGCGCCGACGTTGGCTGGAACGCGCCGCCGCGCTGGCGCTGACGGCGGGGCCTCTGGCGCACGTTCCGCGCGCGTTGGCGAGCGACGCTTTTCCCACCCGGCCGATCATGATGTGGGTGCCCTGGGCGGCCGGCGGCGCGACCGACCTGTCGTTGCGGCTCCTGGCCGAGCTGGCGGCACCCGCGCTGGGCCAGCCCGTGATCGTCGCGAACCGCCCCGGCGCGGGCGGCACGCTGGCGATGCCCGTGCTGCAGCAGGCCGAGCCCAATGGCTACACGATCGCACAGATGCCGCAGCCGGTGTTTCGCGCTCCCTTCATGCAGAAGGTGCTGTGGGACCCGGTGCGGGACGTCACGCCGATCATCCAGATCTCGGGCGTCACCTTCGGGGTGCTGGTGCGTGCGGCCAGCCCGATGCGCGCGCTCGGCCAGTTGTTCGACTTCGCACGCGCGCGGCCGGGCGAACTGAGCATCGCCACCAATGGCGTCGGCACCACGCCGCATCTCGTGCTCGAAGCGCTGTTCACCGAGCGCGGGCTGCGCTACATCCACGTGCCTTACAAAGGCACCTCCGAGCTGACCCTGGCGGTCGAGTCGGGCCAGGTGATGGCGGGCGTCAATTCCTCGGGCTTCGCGCCGGAGGTCGATGCGGGCCGATTGCGGCTGCTCGCGACCTTCGGGGCGCAGCGCTCGCCGCGCTGGCCGAAGGTGCCGACCTTGCGCGAGTCGGGCTTCGACATCGTGGCGATGTCGCCCTACGGGCTGGCCGGTCCGCGCGGCTTGCCGCCGGACGTGCTGGCCGTGCTGCACGACGCCTTCAAGAAGGCGCTGTTCGACCCGCGCTTCGTCGAGGACCTGGCGAGGTACGACCAGGAGGTCACCTACCTCGGCCCGGAGGACTACGCGCGGGCCTGCCGGGAGGAGTACGCCAAGGAGCGTGCGTCGGTCGAGCGGATGAAGGGTTCGCGGGGCGCGGGCGGCTGAAGCCCTGACACGGAGGTTCCGGATGAATCGAGACGATGGGGTGATGAGCGACTGGCGCCAGCGGGCGTTGATGCTCGAGGGCGAGGTCGCCAAGGCGGTGATCGGCCAGGCGCGGACGATCCGCCTCATCAACACGGCCGTCTTCGCGCGCGGCCACGTGCTGCTGCAGGGCGATGTAGGGGTCGGCAAGACGACGCTCCTGCGGGCCTTCGCGCAGGTGCTGGGCGGCGACTTCGGGCGCATCGAAGGGACCATCGACCTGATGCCCAACGACCTCATCTATTACACCTACATCAGCGCCGAGGGCAAGCCGGCGGTCGAGCGCGGGCCCCTGATCCAGCACGGCGAGAGCCTGGCGGTCTTCTTCTTCAACGAGATCAACCGCGCGCGCCCGCAGGTGCATTCGCTGCTGCTGCGCGTGATGGCGGAGCGCAGCGTGGCGGCGTTCAATCGCGAGTTCCGCTTCCCGCATCTCGTCGTGTTTGCCGACCGCAACAGGGTGGAGCGCGAAGAGACTTTCGAGATCTCGGCGGCGGCGCGCGATCGCTTCATGCTCGAAGTGACCATCGACGCGCCCGCGACCGATGCCGAACGACGCGAGTTGATGACCGACCCGCGCTTTCACGATACGGATCGGCTGGTCGGCGCGCTGGCCGGCGGGCTGGTGGCCTACCAGGAGCTGAACCAGGTGTCGGAACTGATCCAGCGCGGCGTGCAGGCGTCCGAAGCCTTGCAGGCCTATGCGATGGACCTGTGGCGCGCGACCGCTGCGCCCGCCGACTACGGCGTGCGGCTGTCGGACCTGGACACCGCCCACCTGATGCTTGCCGGTGCCAGTCCGCGCGGCATGAGCCTGTTGCTGCGCGCGGCTCGCGTGGCGGCCTGGCTCGACGGCCGCGAGTACGTGACGCCCAAGGATGTCCAGGCCGTCTTCGTCGAGACCATCGCGCACCGGCTGTGCTACCAGCCGGTGTACGAGATGCGCCGCCACGAGATCTCGGCGCGGCTGATGAGCGGCATCCTGTCCAGCGTAGCGGCACCGTAGATGGAACTCGCCCCCAGTCTTCGCACCGTGCAGGAACTGCACTACCGGATCGAGTCGCCGGCGCTGGGCCATTTCCCGGGCCATCACCGCAGTTCGCGCGGCGACAGCGGCTTCGAGTTTCGCGGCCATGCGGCATTGCTCGACGCGCCTGACCCGCGCCGGCTCGACCTGCACGCGAGCCTGCGCGATCCGTTCGGCAACTGGATCGTGCGGGTCTACAGCCAGCGCAAGGCGATTCCGGTCGTCATGGTGGCGGACCTGTCGGCCTCGATGGGGTTCGACGGCACGCGCCGCAAGCTCGATGTGCTGGCGGACTTCGTCGACAGCCTGGCCTGGTCGGCCTGGCGCACCGGCGACAGCTTCGGCTTCGTCGGCTGCGACAGCGTGGTGCGCGAGGATGTGCTGTTGCCGTCGACGCGCGTGCGCGGCATGGGGCGCGAACTGGCCCAGTCGCTTCGGTCGTTGCATCTCCAGGGCCGATCGGCTCATGGGCTGCTGGCGGCCCACCGCTACCTGGGCCGGCAGCGATCGCTGGTGTTCCTGGTCTCGGACTTCCACCTGCCGCTGCCGGAGGTCGAGGCCACGTTGGCCACGATGGCGCACCACGACCTGGTGCCGGTGGTGCTGTGGGACCCACTGGAGTTCGGCCTGAGCGCACGGCGCGGCCTGGTGCAAGTGACGGACCCGGAAAGCGGCGTCACGCGGCTGCTGTGGTGGCGTCCGGCCCTGCGCGAAAAGTGGCTGATGGCCCACCAGCAGCGCCGCGATGCCCTGCTGCGAATCTTCCAGGTGAACCGCGTCAAGCCGTTGTTCATCGAAGGCCGCTTCGACGCCGACGCAGTCACGCGGCATTTCCACTCGTGAGCCAGCCGTGAGAGATGCGCGATGACGATCCTGCACATGGACCTGGCTCGACGCAGGCTCTGCAGCGTGCTGCTGGGGTGGGTGGCATCGGCGGCTTGCGCGGCGGTGCTCCCTGGACAGGTGGATGCCACCGGAAGCGAGCCGAGGGCCTTCGGCTATCAGGTTGGCGACATGGTGTCGCGCACCGTCATGGTCGACGTTGCGGACGGCCTCATGCTCGACGAGTCGAGCGTGCCGCAGCCCGGTGCGCGTGGGAACGCGCTCGAGTTGCGCAGCGTCTCCCGGCGCAGCAGTGCCGAGCCGGGCGGGCGGCGCCACGAACTGACGCTGGCGTACCAGGTGTTTCTTTCGCCGCCGCAGCCGCGCACGCTCGAGATGCCCGGATTCACCTTGCGTTTCAAGGGCCAGCCGCGGGCGCAGGAGGTTCGCATCGAAGCCTGGCCTGTGACGGTGTCGCCGCTGGTTCCGGTCGAGGTCTCGCCCCGGCGTGGACTCGGCGAACTGCAGCCTGACGCGGCGCCGCCGCTGATCGACACCCGTTTCGCGCGCTGGCGCCTCATTGCCTACGCCCTTGTCGCGCTGGTGCTGTTGGCCTACCTCGCCCACGTGTACATCGGCCTGCCGTGGTGGACGCGCGCGCATCGGCCGTTCACGCAGGCATGGCGGGCGCTGCGTGGACTGACGCCGGCGAGCCCCGAGCCGCAATGGCGCGAGGCGTTTCAGAACCTTCACGGAGCCTTGAACCGGACGATGGGGGAAGTCGTCTTCGAGGAGGGGATCGATCGCTTCGTCAGGGCGAAGCCGCAGTTCGCGCATCTGCGCGACGACCTCGCGCGGTTCTTCCGGCAGTCGCGTGTGGAGTTCTTCGGCAAGGATGCGCGCGATGCGCAGGCCCGTGACGACCGAAGCTGGCTGATCGGGTTCTGCCGGCGTTGCCGCGATGCCGAGCGAGGTGCCGCATGAGCTTCGAGCATCCCTGGCTGCTGTGGCTCCTGCCGCTGGCCGCGCTGCCCTTGTTCGCACGGCCGGGCAGGGCGCTCGACAACGCGTGGGCGGCGCTGATGCCCCGGGACCGGCTGTCCGGCCTGCTGGGGTGGGCGCTGCGCCTCGTCGGCGTCGTGGCGCTCGCCGCGCTCAATGTCGGCATGGCCGGGCCCTACTGGCCGGAGTACGAGGTCGAACGCATCGGCAAGGGCGCCGAGATCGTGCTGGTGCTCGATCGCAGCCGCAGCATGGACCAGGGCTTCGCCGGCGCGCGACCCTCCGGCGGGGCGTTGAAGGGCACCAGCCCCGAGGCGATCGACTACTACATGAAGCAGGCGAGCCGGATGCGCGACTCCAAGGGAAAGGTCGCCCGGCAGTTGCTATCGGAGTTCATCGCCAAGCGGCAGGACGACCGCTTCGGCATGATCGTCTTCAGCACCTTGCCGATCCGCATCCTGGAGTTCACGCAGAAAAACGATGCGATCCAGGCTGCCATCGCGGCGGGCGACGTGGGCCGCGGCCTCTCGGAAACCAACATCGGCCTCGCGCTGCAATCGGCGCTGTCGTCCTTCGACGATCGGCCCTACACCGGCTCGCGCATCGTCATGCTGGTGTCCGACGGCGGCGACCGGCTGGACACCGACGCCCGCGAGCGCATTGCCTACATGGCGCGCAAGCACCGCGTCGCGATCTACTGGATCTACCTTCGTTCCACCAACAGCCCAGGGCTGGTCCTGGAAAAAGGCGAAGCGCCGGAGAGCGTGGAGTCGGTGCCGGAGTACGCGCTGCATCGCTTCTTCGAATCGCTCGGCACGTCCTATCGCGCCTACGAGGCCAGCGATCCCGAGGCGCTGAAGAAGGCCATCGACGCGGTGAACCGACTGGAGAACCTGCCCATCACCTACCTCGACACCATGCCGAGGCGCGACGTGTCCGCACCGGTGCTGGGTGTCGCTCTGGGTTGCATCCTGCTGCTGCTGGCAGCGAAGCTGGCGGAGATCCGGCGATGGGCATGAGTTCGCAGCGACGCACGCGCGCGGTGCTCGGCCTGCTCGCGGTGGTTGCCGTCGCGGCGGCGATCGATGGCGCATACGCCTGGCGGCAGCATCTTTGGAACGAATCGATCGTCTCGGGCCCGTTGCCGCCGGCCGAGGACAAGGAAGTGCCGGTGCAGGTGCGCTTCGCAGAGGCCCATGCGCAGGCAGACAGTGGAGCGGACGACGCGGCCCTGCGCCTCTATCGCAGCCTGGAAGGCGATTCGCCGCTGGGCCAGGCGGCCCGCTACAACAGCGCCAACCTGCTGATGCGACAGGCGGTGGTGGTGCAGGCGGGCGCCGAGCCCGGCAAGGCGATCGCCCTGATCGAACTCGCCAAGGAAATCTACCGCGACGTGTTGCGCGTCGATCCGTCGCACTGGGACGCGCGCTACAACCTGGAGCGCGCCCAGCGCCTGCTCCCCGATCCCGACGAGATGGACGTCGCGCCACCCGAGACCCGACGCGACGCCGAACGTGCGGCCACCACCATGCGCGGATACTCGCCGGGCCTGCCATGACGCTCTGGCAACGATGGCGCACCTCGTGGCGGCGCGGCACCGACCGTTGGCTGCTTGCGTTGGCGGCCCTGGCGCTGGCGGCCGGCCTGCTCGATCCGGGGTTGATGATGGAGCATTCGCTCTTCGACCACGTGATCGTGCTCGACGTGACCCAGAGCATGAACGTCACCGACGAGCAGATCGACGGCCAGCCAGTCTCGCGCCTTGCCTTCGCCAAGCACGCGCTGCGTCAATCGCTGCTGCAACTGCCGTGCGGCTCGAAGGTGGGCTGGGCGATCTTCACCGAGTACCGCGCGCTGCTGCTGCTCGCGCCGATCGAGGTCTGCGCCAACCTGAGCGAGTTGCGTTCGACCTTGGCGCAGATCGACGTGCGCATGGCCTGGTCCGGCAACAGCGAGATCGCGAAGGGATTGCACAGTGCGATCGGCATCGCCAAGCAGTTGCCGGACAAGCCGTCGCTGGTGTTCGTCACCGACGGACAGGAGGCGCCGCCGCTGAACCCGAACTACCGTCCGTCCTTCGATGACAAGCCGGGCGAGGTCGCGGGGCTGATCGTGTGTGTGGGCGATCTGCTTCCGTCGCCGATCCCAAAGACTGATCCCGAAGGACAGCCGCTCGGCTTCTGGCGTGCCGACGAGGTCATGCAGACGGATCTGCGCAGCCAGGGGCGAGGTGCCAGCGTCCGTGGCGAAACGCTGGTGGACGAGCACGCGGGCTCGGCCGCGCCGATGCTCGGCGCCACACCGGGACTCGAACACCTGTCGTCGCTGCGCGAAGGCTATCTGCGCCTGCTGGCGGGCGAGCAGGGACTGGCGTTTCTTCGCCTGCAATCGCGGGAGCGGCTGGTGGAGGCGTTGACATCGCCCGCGCTGGCGAAGCCGGTGGCGGTTCGCACCGGCGCGCGTACGCTTCTCGCGGGGTTGGCCTTCTGCGTGCTCCTGGCGTGCTACGTGGCGCCGTGGCTGCGGAAGACGACGGTGCTGAAGAAGTAGAACTCCGCGTCCAGCGCCCACCGGATGTTCGAAGAGTGACGAAAGCCGTGCTGTTCTCCCGCGAAGAGCAAGTACTGCGCCGTGATGTCCTTCTCGCGAAGCGCCGCGACCATCAGCTCGGTCTGGCTGGGCGGAACGATCCTGTCCTCCGCGCCCTGGAAGAACGCGACCGGTGCCGCGAGCCGATCGGCGTGGCGGACGGGGGAGCGCTCGCGGTAGGTCTCGCGATGGCCGTCGGCGTCGGTGTACGGTGCGATCAGCCAGTCCAGATAGCGGGACTCGAACTTGTGCGTGTCCCGCGCCAGGGCCTCGGGATCGCTGACCCCGTAGTGGCTCCCGCCGGCACGGAACATCCGGCGCACGGCGGGATCGCCGGAAGTGAGGCAACTGAGCGTCGTGAAACCGCCGGCACTGCTGCCGGTGATCACGATGCGATCGGCATCGACCCGTCCCTCGTCGACCAGGTAGCGCGCGGCGGCGGCGCAGTCCTCGACATCGACGACGCCCCACATGCGGTGCAGGCGATCGCGGTAGGCGCGGCCGTAGCCGCTGCTTCCGCCGTAGTCGACATCGACCACCGCGATGCCGCGGCTGGTCCAGAACTGCGTGCGCAGGTCGAGCGCGATCGACGCCGAGGAGGTCGGTCCGCCGTGGCATCTGACCAGGAGCGGGGGCAGTTCCGCGTCCGGCGCGAGATGGTCGGCATTCCGCGGCGGATAGAAAAGGGCGAATGCAGTCTGGCCGCGCGACGTCGGAAACTCGATCGCTTGCGGTGCGGCAAGGTGTCGGTGGATCGCGGGATCGTCGGGGAGGGCGCTGGCCTTGCGGATCGCCGTGGCTTCGCCGGTGCGTGCATCGAGCAGCACGACGGCGCTCGCGAGCGTCGGCCCGCCGGCCTTGAAGGCGATCTTTCCTCCTTGGGCGCGCACCGACGAAAAGTCGCTGTAGGGCAGGTCGAACGCCGTCAGTTCGCCGCTGTCGAGTTCCAGCAGAGCGAGCTTGCCGAGGCCGCCCTCGATGTACGAGCACACCACCCGCTTCGCCGAAAGGAAAGCGTAGGTCGACATCCCCAGGTTCCATTGCGGCCGGCCGAACTCCGCCGCCTTCGGGCACACGTTGACGGCGTCTCCGTTCGCTTCCGCGCGATGGAGGTTCCACCACCCGGACCGGTCCGACACGAAATGGAGGACCCCATCGGGCGACCATTCCGGCTGGAAGACCGACTCGCCCGGACCGCCGGCGACGCGGGTCGGGTTCTCCACCGCGGCGCCGTCGAAGTCCGCGACCCAGAGTTCGGTGCCCACCCACGGCATCTGCGGGTGGTCCCACGCGATCCAGGCAAGGCGGCGACCGTCCGGGCTGAGGCGCGGCGAGGCGTAAAAGTCGTTGCCCTGGACCAGCACCGTACCGGCGCCTTCCGAGGCCGCATCGAGCGCCACGATCGCATTGATGGCTTCCTGGCCTGCCTGCCGGTGATCCTCGCGAACGCCGATCCACAGGCGGCGTGTCCTGTCGATCTGCCCGTCGGCGTATCGAAGTGCGGCAGCGGGATCGCCAGGGGCAGGGGCCGGAGTGAGAGGCTCGGGAGGTTCGCTGCCTTTGGCGCGGTACAGGCGCTGATCCCGGAAGTCGCTGAAGTAGCAGACGCCGTCCGCAACGAGTGCTGCGGCACCGCCGTATTCGTGCACCCGCGTGCGCGCGGAGAAAGGCTGCGGCGTGAGATCGATCTTCGCCGCCGCGTCGTCGCGCCGAACGAGCACAAGGCGCCCGCCTTCCTGCGGCCGGCCTTCGATCCAGTACACGTCGTCGCCGTCCAGCAGCACATCGACGAGGTTGATCGCCGCACTCGCCACGAGCTCGGACGTGATGGGCGACAACCAGGTGCCGAAGGGCGCCGCAGTCGGATGGGGCATGGGGATACCTCGGGTGAATGGGGGCCGCGTCAAGAGGCGGCTGGAGGCAAAATCGATTGTACGGATGCCCGCGGCCGGCGAGCCCCGACGCCGGCCGTGCGAGTGCCCGAACTGGAGGGATGGCAGATGAGAGCTGTGTTGCGGCTGTCGCGATCGCGCGCCTGCTTCCCTGGGCGATGGGATCTCGCCTGGGTGCTCGGCGCAACGGTGCTGACCTTCGTGCTGTCGAGCGCGTTCGAGGTGCGGGAGCGGCTGGCCGCGATCCTCGATCACGCCGAGGCATGGCAGGTCGACGAGATCCCGCTCACGTTGCTGGCGCTGGCGTTGGGCCTGGCCTGGTACGCCATGCGACGTCGCCAGGAAGCCGCTCGCCTGCTGGCCCAGAACCGCGAACTCGCGCAGAAGCTGATCGCGCTCCAGGACAGCGAGCGCCTGGCGCTGGCGCGCGAACTGCACGACGAATTCGGCCAGCATTGCACCGCCATTCGCATCGAGGCCACGTACATCCAGCGCTCGTCCTCGCTTGAACAGATCGGCGAAGCCGCGCGCCGCGCCTCCGCGTCGGCCGAGCGGCTGCAGGATGGCGTGCGGCGCCTGGTGCGGCGGTTGCGCCCGGCGGAGCTCGATCAACTCGGCCTGGTCGCCGCGATGCAGTCGCTGTGCGAAGCGTGGACGACGCGCAGCGGCGTGCCATGCGTGTTCCAGGCCCGGGGCGATCTGCGCGAGCGCGGCGAAGCCGTCGACACCACCATCTATCGCGTGACCCAGGAAGCGCTCGCCAACGTCGTGCGTCACGCGAATGCCACGCGCGTGCAGATCGAGCTCGCGGCGACTTCGCAACACCTGAGCCTGAGCGTGGAAGACGACGGCCACGGCTTCACCGTCGCGTCACCGAAGCGCGGCTTCGGGCTGCTCGGCGCGACCGAGCGCGCCGCGGCACTCGGCGGCAGCTTCGAGGCCGAGAGCGCGCCGGGTGCCGGTACGCGGATCCGCATGTGCTTGCCCGTGGGGCAGCCCGTTCGAGCGGAGGCGGCGTGATCCGGCTCTTGCTGGTCGACGACCACCCCGTGGTGCGGACGGGCTACCGCCACCTGCTGGAACAGGATGGCGACATGGCGGTCGTTGCGCAGGCGGCTGGCGTGGACGAAGCCTGTGCGCTGTTCGCGATCCACGAGCCGGACATCACCGTCACCGATCTTGCGATGCCCGGCTGCAGCGGGCTCGAGCTGATCCGACGCTTGCGCGAACGCGACGCGCGGGCGCGCACGCTGGTCTTCAGCATGCACGACACCAACATGCTGGTGCACCGCGCACTCGAACTCGGAGCGCTCGGCTTCGTCTCCAAGAGCAGTGCACCCGAGTGCCTGATCGATGCGATCCACAGCGTGCGCGACGGGCGCCGCTACCTCAGCCCGGCGGTGGCCCAGCGACTCCTGGCCGGCACGGTGGAGTCGTTGGCCTTCGATTCGCTGACCCAGCGCGAATTCGAGATCTTCCGGCTGCTGTCGCGCGGCGAGTCCGTTGCCGACTGTGCCCAGGCTTTGCATCTCAGCCAGAAGACCGTCTCGAACATCCAGACCCTGATCAGGGAAAAGCTGGGCATCCAGACCACGGCCGCGATGGCGCACCTGGCGCTGCGCCACGGACTCATTCCTGCCGACAACGCCTGATACACGGCGGGAAATCTTCCCTGTCGCGTTCGAACGCGGTGGGATAAGTTGGGGAGGGGACGCGCAGGCATGCGCGATAACAACTTCACTCACCCGAGGGGACTCCATGTCCGGCAACGCGCGCGCGGTTGTTTTTTCGTCAGCGCCTGTGGCCGCAGCAGCCCTGCTGCTGTGCCATGGCCTGGCGGCCCATGCACAGGTGCAGCCGGCCGGGGAACCCGCCGGGGCCGTGCAGGCCACGCCCGAGTTGCCCACCATCAACGTGATCGGCGTCACCCCGCTGCCGGGCATCGACGTGCCGCGCGACCAGGTGCCATCGAATGTGCAAACCGCGACAGGCGCAGAGATGGAGCGCTTCCATTCGCTCGACCTGTCGAACTTCCTCGCCCGCGCCATCGGCGGCGTGACAGTCAACGAGACCCAGGGCAATCCCTTCCAGCCCGACATCAACTACCGCGGGTTCACGGCGTCGCCGCTGCTCGGCACGCCGCAGGGACTCTCTGTGTTCCTGGACGGGGTGCGCCTGAACCAGCCCTTCGGTGACGTCGTGAGCTGGGACCTGTTCTCGCGCACCGCCATCGCGTCGATCGCCCTGATGCCGGGCAGCAACCCACTGTTCGGCCTCAACACCCTGGGGGGCGCGCTGTCGATCCAGACCAAGGATGGCATCCACTACCCAGGCACCTCGGTCCAGGTGCTGGGTGGCTCGTACGGACGGGCTGCCGCGGAGTTCGAGACCGGCGGCCTGAATGCGGACAACGGCATGCATTGGTATGTCACCGGCAACGTTTTCCACGAAGACGGCTGGCGCACCGAATCGCCTTCCGACCTGCGTCAACTGTTCGCCAAGGTCGGCCGCAAGACGCGCGACGGCGATGTGTCGCTGACCGTCGCGCTGGCCGACAACGACCTGACCGGCAACGGCGTGCAGGAGCGGGGCGCGTTGCAGCGTGACTGGGCCAGCGTTCGCACCATCCCCGACAACACCCAGAACCGGTCCGCCTTCGTCAACCTCGCCACCGTGCAGGCCCTGAGCGAGACGATGACCTTCTCGGGCAACGTCTACTACCGAAACATCAGGGCCAGGACCTTCAACGGCGACATCAACGACGACTCCCTCGACCAGGCGGTCTACCAGCCCAACGCCGCCGAGCGGGCGGCACTGACGGCCGCGGGCTACACGGGATTCCCGACCAGTGGCGAGAACGCATCGAACACGCCCTTTCCCAAGTGGCGCTGCATTGCGAACGCGCTGCTGAACGACGAGCCGAACGAGAAGTGCAACGGGCTGCTCAACCAGACCGAGGCCCGTCAGACCAACTACGGGCTCGCGGGCCAGTTGTCCGCGCAAGCGACGACGGGCAGCATCGGGCACCAATTCGTCGTGGGCGCCGCCTACGACGCCAGCCGCGTGAGCTTCACGCAAGGCGCGCAGTTCGGATACATCAACCCGGATCGCACGATCACGCCGGTGTTCGGCCCGGGCGCATTTGCCGACGGCACCCAGTCGTCCGAGGACGCCTTCGACGCCCGGGTCGATCTGTCGAGCCGCTCGCGTACCAGCAGTGTCTATGCCACCGACACGATGGCGCTCAACACGCAGACGCACCTGACGCTGTCCGGGCGCTACAACTACACCTCGATCAAGAACGAAGACGGCCTCACGCCCGGCGGCGGACCCGGTTCGCTGGATGGCGACCATACCTTCAGCCGCTTCAATCCGGCCATCGGACTGACCTTCGCGGCGAACGAGATGGTCACCTTCTATGCAGGCGCGAACCAGGGCAGCCGCGCGCCCACGTCGATCGAACTGGGCTGCGCCGATCCGGAGAGCCCGTGCAGGCTGCCGAACTCCTTCGCGGGAGACCCACCACTCAAGCAGGTCGTCACCACCACCTTCGAAACCGGCATTCGCGGCACAGTGGCCGGCAAGGTTGCCTGGAACCTGGGAGTGTTCCGCTCCGACAACCGCGATGACATCCTCTTCGTTGCGGACAACTCGAGCGGCTTCGGCTACTTCAAGAACTTCGGCAAGACGCGGCGCCAAGGGATCGAGATGGGCCTGCAGGCCAAGCCCGCCAGCAGCTGGACGGTGGGCGGCAACCTGAGCCTGCTGGACGCGACCTACCGCAGCACGGAGACGATCGACGGCTCCGGCAACAGCAGCAACAGCGCGGCTGTGGACGGCTTCCCCGGCACCGAAGGGACCATCGTGATCAACCCCGGCGACCGCATACCGCAACTGCCGCGCCAGATCCTGAAGCTCTTCGCGGACTGGGAGCCGAACGCGTACTGGCGCGTCGGCGCGGACATGAATGCGGTGAGCGGCACGAGCCTGCGCGGCAACGAGAACGGCCTGCACACGCCCGACGGCATCTACTACACCGGGCCGGGGCGCAGCGGGGGCTACGCGGTGTTCAACCTTGGCGTGGACTACAAGCCGAAGCCGGGAGTCAAGATCTTCGTCCAGATCACCAACCTGTTCGATCGCAAGTACACGACCGGCGGCCTGCTTGGCGCCAATGGCTTCACCGTGAACGGCAACTTCGTCGCCCGGCCGCTGCCGGCGAACGCGAACGGCGACTTTCCGATCCCCCGCGCGACCTTCTACTCGCCCGGTGCGCCCCGCACGGCGTGGATCGGATTGCGCTACACCTTCGGAGCCTGAATCAGAAGGCGTGGCGGATGCCGAAGTCGTAGCCGTAGCCTCGATCCGCACGGTAGCCCGGCGCGTTCGAGTTGACGGTGTTGAAGTAGCCGGGCGCCACGTCTGCCGAGGCGACGTTGACCACGCCCACGGCCGCGCCGTTCTCGTTCTTCGTGACCGCGAAAGTCGCGTACAGCGCGGTCCGCTTCGAGAGGTTGTACACGTAGCCGATTGCGACCTTGTCGGCCTTCGGATCGGGCGTGTTCATCGGCACCGGGCCGAAGCGCGTGAAGTTGAAGAACTCGCCCTTCACCTGCGCATACGACATCTTGATCTGGCTCGCGCCCACCGGGATGCTCAGGCCGACGAGGAAGTTGCGGGTGTTCACGTCGAGCGGCGGGGTCAGCGCCGGCGTGAACGGGAAGGTGGCGATGTCCGCGAAGTCCGTCTTGACGTCGACGCGCGAGTATTCGCCGTAGAGCTTCACCACGCCGAAGTCGTACGAGGCGCCGAGGTTGGCCGTGTTCGCGTTGGTGGTCGAGCCGAAGTGGTAGTTGTCGGCGAGGGTGCTGCTGCCGTAGGCGAGCGCGACGTCGAAGGGGCCCGTGGAATAGCCGACGCGGGCGCCGACGTAGCGGCCCACGCGCGAGATGTTGGCCACCTTGGGGTCGTCCTCGATCGGCAGTGATGAGACGTTCTCGTTGAAGCCGTACATCGCCTGGCCATAGAAGCCGCCCAGGTTGGGCGGCAGGAAGTAGCCGATGGAGTTGGCCTTGCGGGCGTAGTAGCCCCGGTTGAGCGTCAGCGTCGGCAATGCGCCGCCCAGCATCTGGGCGATGAGGCTGGTGCCGGAACCGACGACGCCGAAGGGATCGAAGACGGCATCGTCCCAGAAGGTCGGCGTGTAGTCGCGGCCGAGGCGCACTTCGCCGAAAGGCCCCAGCAGGCTCACCGTCGAGCGGCGATCGAAGAAGACGCCGGCGCGGCCGATCGTGCCGACATCGTTCCACAGGGTCGATTCGAGCCAGAAGGAAGCGGCATACCCACCGCCCAGGTCCTCCTGCCCGCGAAAGCCCAGCCGCGACGATGCATTGCCGCTGTTGGACAGCGCCCACTGGCTCTGCTTGACGTCGGGCTGCGGGATCGAGCGGGGTGGATAGTTCTGGTACTTGCTGGTCGTCTCGTAGTAGCTGATGCCGGCGTCGACGACGCCGAAGAGGGTGACCGTCGATTGCGCCGAGGCGATGCCGGCTACGGCCATGGCAGCCAGGGCGACGAGAGTTTTTGTCATGTGTAAGCGAAAGGGTTGAAACGCAACCAAAGGTAGTGCGCATCTCCCTTTCGCCATCCCCCCGTGCAGGGTGGAAGGGATTCCACCTAGGCGATCAGGATGACGGCTCCGGCCGCCGGTGCATCGGCCAGATGATCTTGAGCGCCTCGCCATCCTCGCGGTAGGCCTGGCACATGCCGGCGAGCGAAGGCTTGGGCAGCGGACCGCCGGCCTGATGGGCGGAGCGCAGGCTCCCGGTTTCGCGACGCAGCGCGAACAGTGCCTGCATGGCCGTCGTCGCCAGCGGGCCGAGCAGCTCCGTCAGGTGCGTGCATCCCTTGGTGCCTCCCACGAGGGCCCTGGCCTTTCGGGTGAAGCCGGGGCCGATCTTCATGCCTTCCAGTCCGCGATAGGCCGGATTGCTGTCTGCGCAGTACGGCGTGGGCGCAGCCTCCGTGTGCACCTGCAGTTGCCGGATCACGAGGTCGGTGTCCACCGTCATGGTGATGCGCATGCGATGCAGGTGCTCCCCGGCGCCGAGGCGCTTGAAGAAGAGATCCGAGCCCTCGGGCGTCACGTCCTTCATGGTGCTTTCCACATCGAGCAGGCCGTCTTCGCGCAGGTATCCGCGGCAGACGATCTCGCGCGTGTGGAGCAGTCTTCGGGTGGCTGGGGGGAGCGTCGGTGATTCCATGAACACGATGGTCGGCCCGGACTGGCCGGGCCTGCACTACCCCTGGCGGGTGGTTGCCGCTTCGAATGCCCGCGATCGACCACCCGTTCGGGGTGGCCGCCCCTGCCGGGCCCGCTGGTCTACTCGATTCCGATCAGAGAGACAACGCAACTTCGGACGGAACCCCATGGATGCATCCAGCGCAACCCGGAAACCGGCACATCCGTGCCCTCCACCCCAGGGTGTGGTCGAGCGCCCCGGCGGCGCGCTTCGCCTCGATGCGGCGCATGCCCGCGCAGGGCTGCCGCTTGCCGTTCACATCCCCGAGACGAGCCTGTTTCGCAATCTCGAAACTTCCGCGCAGCGCTACCCGGCGAAGACGGCGATCCAGTTCCACGGAAGCTCGCTCAGCTACGCCGAACTGCTGGCCCAGGCCGAGGCGATGGCCGGCTACCTGCAGCGTGCCTGCGGCGTTGCGCCGGGCGACCGCGTGATCGTGTTCAGCCAGAACTGCCCGCAGTTCATCGCGGCCTACTTCGCCATCCTGCGTGCCGATGCGGTCTTCGTGCCGGTCAACGCCATGCTGCTGCGCGACGAACTCGAACACATCGTGAGCGACAGCGGCGCGGTGGTGGCTTTCGTGGCCAGCGAACTGCTCGACCGCGTCATGCCGCTGCTGGGCCAGGGCGCGTTGCGCAAGGTGGTCGTGCATGCCTACGGCGATGCGCTCGGCGACGACGCCGCCGGCCTGCCCACGCCGGACTGGCTGCGCACGCGCACCGGCGACATCCGGCTGCCGCAGGCGGCCGAGTCCTGGAACGCCGCCCTCGCGCTGGCGCACGAGCCCGCGCCGCATCGCGCCGGCCCGGACGACCTCTGCATGCTGCCCTACACCTCGGGCACCACCGGGAAGCCCAAGGCCTGCGTGCACACGCACCGCACGGTGATGACCTCGTGCGTGGGCTCGTCGCTGTGGCGGCGCACCAACCCGTCGTCTGTCTATCTCGCCGTTGCGCCGCTCTTCCACCTGCTGGGGCTGCAGAACAACGTCAACTCCGCCATCTTCTGGGGCGGCACCATCGTGCTCATGCCGCGCTGGGACCGGGAGGCCGCGGCGACGCTGATCGAGCGGCATCGCGTGACCTTCTGGGCCGCGCTACCGGCGATGCTGGTCGACTTCTTCGCGCAGCCCGGCATCGAGTCGCGCGACCTGGGCAGCCTGTCGATGGTGACCGGCGGTGGCGCTGCGACGCCGCAGCACGTGAACGAGTTGCTCAAGTCCCGCTACGGCCTGGACTACATCGAGGGCTACGGGCTGACCGAGAGCGCCAGCTTCCTTTGCGCCAACCCGGTTCACAAGCCGAAGAAGGGCTGCCTGGGCGTTCCCACCTTCGGCGTGGAACTGCGCATCGTCGATCCCGAGACCTTGCAGGCGGTGCCCCGGGGCGAGGTCGGCGAGATCGTCGTGCACGCGGCGCAAACCATGCTCGGCTACTGGAACCATCCACAGGCCAACGCGCAGAGCTTCATCGCGATGGAGGGCAAGCGCTTCTTCCGCACCGGCGATCTCGCGAGCGTGGACGAGGAAGGCTATGTGTTCATGCGCGACCGTCTCAAGCGGATGATCAATGCGTCGGGCTTCAAGGTCTGGCCCGCCGAGGTGGAAGCGGCGCTGCACGCGCACCCGTCGATCCTCGAAGCCTGCGTGATCGCCGCGCCCGATGCGCGCCGCGGCGAAACGGTCAAGGCAATCGTGACGCTCCGGCGCGGCAGCGGCGACGACAGCGCCAGCCTGCTGGCCTGGTGCCGCGAGCACATGGCGACCTACAAGGCGCCGCGCATCGTGCAGATCGTCGACGAGCTGCCCAAGTCCCCCACCGGGAAGATCGCATGGCGCGAACTGCAGGAGCAGGAAGCGCGCGCCGCATCGTCCGCCGAAGAAACGTCTCTCGCCCGCTGAAGGCCAACCCGATGTCCATGACGCTTGCGCTCCAGCGCTCGATCCAGTCCACGCCCGAGCGCATCGCCACCGTGTTCCACGGAAGGCGCCAGAGCTTTCGCACCTTCGGCGATCGCGTGGCGCGCCTGGCCGGCGCATTGAAGGCCCTCGGCATGAAGCAGGGCGACCGCGTCGGCGTGCTGGGCCTCAACTCCGACCGCTGGCTCGAACAGATGATGGCCGTGTGGTGGGCCGGCGGCGTGCTCAACCCGGTCAACACGCGGTGGAGCGCGCCGGAGATGGTGTATTCGCTCGACGACTGCGCCACCGGCATCCTGCTGGTCGACGACCACTTCCTGGGACGGGTCGAGGGCATCCGCGCGAGCGCCCGGCGAGTGCCCCTCTTCATCCACGCGGGCGAAGGCACGACGCCCGAGGGCATGCTGCGCTACGACGCGCTGATCGAGGCCGCGGCCGCGGTCGAGGACGCGGGCTGTGCCGGCGACGACCTGGCCTGCATCCTCTACACGGGCGGGACCACCGGCTTTCCCAAGGGCGTGATGCACAGCCACTGGAGCCTGTGGGCCATCTGCATGCAGCGGCTCGTGCAGACGCCGCTGACGTCGGGGCCCAGCATGGCGCTGCACGTCGCGCCGCTGTTCCACATCGGCGGCATCGGCCGCGCGCTGGTGCAGTTCGTGGCGGGCGAGAGCCATGTGCTGGTGCCGGGCTTCGATGCGCGCGAGGTGCTGCAGACGATCGAGCGCGAGGGCGTGACCGATGTGCTGCTCGTGCCGACGATGCTGCAGGCGCTCATCACCCACCCCGAGTTCGACTGCTTCCGGCTCGACAGCCTGCGGCGCATGGTCTATGGCGCATCGCCCATCGCGGAGTCGGTGCTGGAGCGCGCCATGACCCTGTGGCCCGGCGTGGAGTTCACCCATTCCTACGGACTGACCGAGGCGGGCGGCGTCACCTCGAACCCACCGGAAAACCACGGCGAGTCCGGACGGGCCTCGGGCCTGTCGCGCTCCGCCGGCCGTGCAACCCCCGGCGTCGCCGTGAAGGTGGTCGACGGCGAGGGCCGCGAGGTGCCCCGCGGCGAGGTGGGCGAACTCATCGTGCGCGGGCCGAACGTGATGCGCGGCTATTGGAACAAGCCCGAGGAGACGGCGCGTGCCGTCCGTGACGGCTGGCTCTGCACCGGCGACGGCGCCAGGATGGACGAGGAGGGCCACGTCTTCATCGTCGACCGGCTCAAGGACATGATCGTCAGCGGCGGCGAGAACGTGTATTCGGCCGAGGTCGAGAACGTGATCGCACGGCATCCGGCCGTGCAGGCCTGCGCCGTCATCGCCGTGCCGCATGTGCAGTGGGGAGAGGCCGTGCATGCGGTGGTGGTGCGCAAGCCCGGCGCGGATGTGGACGACGCCGGCCTGCACGACCACTGCCGCCGCCACATCGCGGGCTACAAGTGCCCGAAGACCATCGAATTCCGGGAGGCGCTCCCGCTGTCGGCGGCAGGCAAGGTGCTCAAGCGCGAACTGCGCGAGCCGCACTGGGCCGGGCAGTTGCGGCAGGTGCACTGACAGCCGCATCTCATGACAGGCTTCCGCACACGGCTCACGGAACTGTTCGGCATCCGCCATCCGATCCTTCTCGGCGGCATGCACCACCTCGGCCAGTCGGACATCGTCGCGGCCGTGGTCAATGCCGGCGCGATGGGGTTCATCACGGCCCGGTCCTTCGAATCGCCCGACGACTTTCGCGCCGATCTGCGGCGCTGCCGCGAACTGACGCAGGGTCGGCCCTTTGGCGTGAACCTCACCCTCTCGCGCCGGCCCGGTGCCAACGCGTGCGTGCCCGAATGGATCGACATCGCCCTCGGCGAAGGCGTTCGCCATTTTGAAAGCGCGGGCGATTCGCCCGAGCACCTGGTTGCGTCGATCCACCGCGGTGGCGGGCTGCTGATGCACAAGTGCCCCAGCGTGCGCCATGCGCAGAGCGCGGCACGCCTCGGCGTCGATGTGCTCGCGCTGGTGGGCTGCGAGGAGGGCGGCCACCCGGGTGCGAACCAGCTGTCTGCCTTCGTCAACGGCGCCTTCGCACTCGAACGCATCGGGTTGCCGCTGGTCCTCGGTGGCGGCATCGGCAGCGGGCGCCAGATCGCTGCCGCCCTGGCGCTGGGCGCCGATGGCGTCGTGATGGGCAGCCGCTTCATGGTGGCCCGCGAGATTCGCGCGCACCAGGCGCTCAAGCAACGCATCGTCGAGGCCGACGAACATTGCTCCACCGCGATCCTCGGATCGATCGGCGACACCTGGCGCGTGCTGCACAACGAGGCCGCGCGCGAGGTGCGCCGGCTCGAAGCGGCAGGTGCGCGCAGCCATGGGGAGTTCGGCGACCTGATCCTGTCCTCGCGGACGCGGCAGCGCGTGTATGCCGAGGGCGACGTGGACGGCGGCATCGTGTCGCTGGGGCCTGCCGGCGGGTTCGCCGACGGGATCGAGCCGGCGGCGCGCATCATTGCCCGCCTCGTCGGCGATGCCGTCCAGGCTGCCGGCGCCTTCACGCGGGTCATCCGCGAGGCTTCGGAGCTCGACGCGAGCTGAACCTGGGAGCCGAAACGCCGGAACGCCGAAACTCCGAAACGAAAACGCCGGCTGGTTGCCGGCGTTTTCGTTGGCGTGCGCAGTACGCCTATCCGCGGAACTCCGGCTTTCGCTTCTCGATGAAGGCCGCCACCGCCTCCTGATGGTCCGCCGTCTGGTGCGACATCACCTGGAAGGCCGCGGACATCTCCAGCAGCGTGTCGAGCCGGCTGTGCAGCGCTTCGCGCAGCAGGCGCTTGGCGAGGCGCACCGCGTGCGGCGGATTCGCGGCGATCGCGCCGGCGATCTCGCGCGCGGTCGGCAGGAGCTGGTCGGCCGGCACCACGCGCGACACCAGGTTCCATTCGAGCGCCTGGCGCGCGTCGATCGTCTGCCCCGTCAGCGTGAGCTCGGTCGCGCGCGACAGGCCGATGATGCGCGGCAGCAGCCAGGCGCCGCCGTCGCCCGGAATGATCCCGAGCTTGACGAAGCTTTCGGCGAACTTCGCCTCCTCGGCGGCGACACGGATGTCGCACATGCAGGCGAGGTCGAGGCCCGCGCCGATGGCCGCGCCATTGACCGCCGCGACCACGGGCACCTCCAGGTTGAAGAGCGCAAGAGGCAGCTTCTGGATGCCCAGCCGGTATTCACGCCGCAGCTCCATCGCCGGCATGGCGCTGTAGCGGCCCATGTCGCGCACGTTGCCGCCCGACGAGAAGGCCGTGCCCGACCCGGTGAGGATCACGGCCCGCACCGAATGGTCGGCATGGATGCGGTCGATGGCCGCGAGGAATTCCGGCACGGCGTTGTTGCCGGTGAGCGCGTTGCGGCGCTCGGGGTCGTTCATCGTCAGGGTGACGATGTGGCCCTCCTGCTCGTAGTTCAGGAATTGGCTCACAGGATGTCCTCCATCGCGAATTGCAGGATCGACGTCGCGGAGTGCGCGAGCACGGCCTCGCCGACGATGCGGTTCCACCAGGCCTCCGAGCCGTCGGCCATGCGCCATTCATGCAGGCGCCGGCTGTAGAGCTGGAGGTCGAATTCCTCGGTCACGCCGATCGCGCCATGCAGCGCATGCGCGGTCGAGGCCACGAGCGGCACGGACGCGCTGGTGCGCGCCTTGGCCGTGGCTGCGGCGAGCGGGGCAGGGACCTTGGCGCCGGCCGCGAAGGCCAGCTCGGCCGCCACACAGGCACAGGCCACATGCTCCGCCATCACGCTGAGCTGGTGCTGAACAGCCTGGAACTTGCCGATGGCCTTGCCGAACTGCACGCGGTCGTTGCAGTAGCCGAGCGTCATGGCAAACATGCGTTCCATCGCGCCGGCGATCGCGGCGGCATGCAGCGCGGCGCTGAAGACCGCGACCTCGCGGCCGTTGTCGCCGATGGGCGCGGGAACGGAGGCTGTCGGCCAGCGCAGCGACGCGGCCTGGCTGCCGCGCACGCCGCTGGTCGTGCGCCCGGCCTGCGCGGCATCGAGCAGCACGAGCTGACCGTCGAGATCGGCGAGCACGAAGTCGGCGATCGAGCCGAACGCGATGTTCGAAGCGACGACCGAGCCGTCGTGCTCGCGTCGGGCATGTCCAGCCAGCGTCACCATGCCGGCGGGTGCGGCGGTGTCGCGCAGCAGGGCGCGCGCCGCGATGCTCTGCGCCGCGGGCACCGGCACCGCATGGCGGCCGAAGGCCACGAAGATCGGGAAGATGGCGTCGAGGTCGAGGTCTGCGCCGCCTGCGGATTCGCTGGCCATCAGCTCCAGGAATCCGTTGTCGGCCAGGGCGCTCCAGAGCGCGGTGGCCGGGCCGCCGTTCTCGATGGCGCGGATCGCAGATGGCGTGCACTGGTCGTTGAGGATGCTCTCGATGGCTTCCGTGAACATGTGTGTCTCCTTGTCTTGCCTGCGTCAGCGCAGGCCCAGGCCGCGGGCGATCATGCCGCGCAGGATCTCGCGCGTGCCGCCGCGCAGCGAGAAGGTGGGCGAGATCTGGCTCAGGTAGGCCAGGGTGCGATGCAGGTCGGCATCGACGGCGCGTGCCGGGTCCGCGGCGACGGCCGCCTCGATGGCCGCGGGAATCGCCTGCTCGAACTCGGTGCCGATGTCCTTCACGAGCGCTGCTTCGACCACCGGGCTCTCGCCGCGCGCGAGCTTGGTGGTGACGGCCACCGACAGGCTGCGCAGCGTCGCGAGTTGGGTTGTGAAGTTGCCGACCAACGTGGCATCGGAGGCAGAGAAGCCGGTCTTGCGCAAACTCGCGATCCAGGTGTCGAGCAGCACCACGCTCGAATACAGGCGCTCGGGGCCGCTGCGCTCGAAGGCCAGCTCGGCATTGACCTGCGCCCAGCCGCTGCCTTCCTCGCCGACCAGCGTGTCGTCGGCGAGCAGCACGTCGTCGAAGGTCACTTCCGAGAAGTGCGCGTCGCCCGTCAGGTCGACGATGGGCCGCACGCTGATGCCCGGCCGCGAGAGGTCGACGATGAACTGCGACAGGCCCGCCTGCCGGTCCTCCGGCGCGCCGGAGGTTCGCACGAGCGCGATCATGTAGTGCGAGCGGTGGGCGTTGGTCGTCCAGATCTTGCGGCCCGACAGGCGCCAGCCGCCTTCGCATCGCGTTGCGCGGGTGCGCACGCTGGCGAGGTCGGAGCCCGAGTTGGGCTCGCTCATGCCGATGCAGAAGAAGGCTTCGCCGCGGCAGATGCGCGGCAGGTAGAAGTCCTTTTGCGCCTCGGTGCCGAACTTGTTGAGCAGCGGGCCGCTCTGGCGGTCGGCGATCCAGTGCGCAGCCACGGGCGCGCCGGCCGAAAGCAACTCCTCGACCAGCACGAAGCGGCGAAACGCATCGAGGCCCGCGCCGCCGTAGCTGCCGGGCAGTGTCAACCCGACCCAGCCTCGCTCGGCCAGGCGGCGGCTGAAGGCCGCGTCGAAGCCCATCCAGGTGCGCGCTCGCACCGCGGGCGCCGCGGGCTCCAGGTGCGTCGAGAGAAATTCGCGCACCTCCGTGCGGAAGGCTTCGGCTTCCGGTGGCAGCTTCGCGAGGCGGAAGGCATCGAGGAGCTGGGTCATGCCGACACCTCGGGAATCTCGCCGGTCGTCAGTGCGTTGGGCGCAGCCTTCTTCACGAGGTCGGGAATCAGGCCGCCCAGTTCCTCGACCGTCCAGCGCCCCTGCTTCTCGATGCGCGGGCCCGCATGCCAGCCTTCGGCCACCGTGATGCGGCCGCCGCGCGCGCCGAACACGCGCCCGGTGATGCCGCTGGATTCGGCGCTGCCGAGCCAGGCCACCAGCGGCGCCACGTTCGACGGATCGAGCGGATCGAAGCCGGGCGCCTCGTTGCGGATCGCCTGCCACTTGGGGCTGGCGAAGATGTCCTCGGTCAGGCGGCTCATGGCGGTGGGGTAGATGGCGTTCACCGTCACTCCGTAGCGGTCCAGTTCGCGCGAGGCAATCACCGACAGCGCGGCGATGCCGGCCTTGGCCGCGCCGTAGTTGGACTGCCCGGCGTTGCAGTAGAGGCCCGACGACGAACTGGTGTTGATGAGCCGGGCCACGCGCTGGCGCCCGGCCTTCGACTCGTTGCGCCAGTAGGCGGCCGCATGCCGCGAGGGAGCGAAGGTGCCGCGCATGTGCACGCGGATCACGGCGTCCCAGTCTTCCTCTTCCATGTTGACGAGCGTGCGGTCGCGCAGGATGCCCGCGTTGTTGACCAGCACATCGAGGCCGCCGAAGGTGTCGATGGCGGTGTCGATCAGGCGCCTCGCGCCGTTCCATTCCGCCACGTCGTCGGCGTTGGCGATGGCCTGGCCGCCCATGGCCTCGATCTCGGCCACGACTTCGAGCGCCGGGCCGGTGGCGGAGCCGGGGGCGCCATCGCCACGGCCGCCGAGGTCGTTGACGACGACCTTGGCGCCCTGGCGTGCGAACTCCAGGGCGTATTCGCGTCCCAGGCCGCGGCCGGCGCCGGTGACCACGACGACGCGGTCCTTGCAGAGCTGATTCATCTTCTGTTCCTCTTTCACTTTTGCGAGATGTCGACCTGCTTCGACAGGGCGCGATAGCGGGCGGTCTCGGAGGCAATCATTTCGGCCATCTCCTTGCTGCCGACGGTGAACACTTCCGCGCCGGCCGTCTCGGTGACGTAGTTGCGGAACTCCGGCTGGGCCATGGCCTTGAGCAAGGCGGCCTCGAGTGTCTTGACCGCGGGCTCGGGCGTCTTCGCCGCGACGCCCAGGCCGATCCACACGTACAGGTCGTAGTTGGGCAGGCCGCTCTCCCGGACCGTCGGCACGGCGGCGAGCTTCGGATGGCGCTCCTTGCCCGTGACCGCCAGGGGCCGCACCTTGCCCGCGGCGATCAGCGGCAGCGCACCGCCGATGTCGAGCAGGGCCAGGTCCACCTGGCCACCCATCAGGTCGGTCTGCACCTGGCCGGGGGTCTTGTAGGGGATGTAGTTGAACTCGATCCCCGCCGCCTGCTGCAGCATCAGAGCGCCGATGCGGTAGTGGTTGCTGTAGCTGGCCATGCTCACCGTCCTGGGGGCCTTGCGAGCCGCAGTCATGGCCTCGGCATAGGTCTTGTAGGGTGACGAGGCGCCCGTGACCAGGACCGCCGCACTGCGCAGCATGGTGGCGAGCGGACGCAGGTCGCGCTGCGCGTCGTAAGGCAGGCTCTCGTTGATGAGCGGGTTGATCACCACCGACGAGGGCGAGAGCATCAGCAGGCTGTAGCCGTCCGCCGGCGACGCCAGCAGGGTCTGCACCGCCAGCACGGCGTCACCGCCTGGCTTGTTCTCGACAAATGTGGACTGTCCGAACTCGGGAGCAGCCAGTTTGCCTACCAGCCGCGTGACGGTGTCGGAGCCGCTGCCCGGGCCGAGCGGCACGATGAAGCGCACCGGGCGCGACGGGAAGGTCTCGGCCTGCGCGTGCTGCGCGGGCAGGGCCAGAGCCATGAGCGCGGACAGTGCCATGCCGAGAAGGCGAGCGGTCGTGAGGTGTTTCAAGCTTGTCTCCTGGTTCTGATTGGATCTACATGCGGGCGAGCCGCGCCGCCTGGGCATCGACGTCGCCGAACAGGTGGTCGAGCACATGGATGCGGCGCAGGCAATGGCCCACGGCGTATTCCTCGGTCATGCCGATGCCGCCGTGCGACTGGATGGCGGCCTGGCACAGCGCCCGGGCATGACGGCCGATGGCGAGCTTGGCGCGCGGCAGGTCGGTCGCGGCGCTGGGAGACTCTGCATCGTCCGCTGCCACGGCGGCGGCGATGGCCATGCTGCGCGCCATTTCGAGCGAGACCGCCATCTCGGCAACGCGGTGGCGCAGCGCCTGGTACTCGCCGATGAGACGGCCGAACTGCTTGCGCGTGTTGACGTAGGCGGTGGTGAGCGCGAAAGCGGTTTCCATCGTGCCGACCATGTCCGCACAGACGGCAGCCGCGCCGGCGGCGACGGTTGCGCGGATCGCGCCGACGGCGCGTGCGTGGTCGGCGGCATCGCCCAGCGGCTGCGCCACGGCGCCATCCAGCGTGAGTTCGCCGGCCGGCGTGTCGTCGATCAGCCGGAAGAGGCGCAGGCTGGCCCCCGGGCTGCCCGCATCGACGAGGAAGAGCGCGAGTCCGTCGGCGTCGCCGGGCTGTCCATGCAGCCGTGCGCTCACGACGAAGCGGCTCGCCGCGCCGGCATGCAGCACGAGCGACTTGATGCCGTCGACGCGCCATTGCTCTCCATCGCGACGCGCGCGCGTCTCGACCCACGGCGTTTCATGGCGCGCGGCCGTCTCGTCGTGCGCCCAGGCCAGGCGCAACCCGCCGCTGGCCAAGGCCGGCAGCAGGCTGTCCTTCTGTGCGTCGCTCGCGGCTTCGCGCACGGCGGTGGCGGCCAGCACGCTCGATGCGAGACAGGGTTCGAGCAGGAGGGTGCGGCCGAAGGCCTGCATCACCGGAAGGCGGTCGGTGGCGCCGCCGCCAACGCCGCCGAAGGCTTCGGGAATGCCCAGTGCCGTGACCCCGAGCTCCGCGAGCTGCGCCCAGGCAACCTCGCTCCAGCCCGCATCGGATGCCGCGATGGCGCGGCGCTTCTCGAAGCCGTAGCGGTCGTCGAGCAGGCGCGTGAGGCTCTCCGAGAGAGCCTGCTGTTCTTCGTTCAGTTCGAATTGCATGGCTTATCCCAGAAGCGTCTTGGCGAGGATGTCCTTCTGCACTTCGCTCGAACCGCCGTAGATGGTGGCTGCGCGATAGAAGAAGTAGCGTGATGCGGTGGCGGCGAGTGGATGCTGCGCGGATGCTCCCTCGTCGGGGCGCCGTTCCAGGCCCGAAGGCCCGGCCAGGCGCGCGAGCAGCGTGGTCAGCTCCTGCATCAGTTCGGAGCCCTTGAGCTTGAGCACGGACGCGAAGCCCGGGTTTTTGCGGGCGATGTCGGGGTCGAGCAGGAAGCGCCAGTTGGTCAGCTCCAGCGCGCGAACTTCCGCGCCCAGCACGGCGAGTTCGGCGCCGAGCTTCGGGTCGTCCATCAGGCGCGATGCGCCCTGGCGGACCTGCGATGCGATTTCGCGCGCGTAGCCCAGGCGCTCCCAGCACAGCCCGATGTTGGCGATGTTGGTGCGCTCGCTCGCCAGCAGGTACTTCGCGCAGTCCCAACCGCGGCCTTCCTCGCCGACGAGATGGGCGACCGGCACGCGCGCGCGGTCGAAGAAGACTTCGTTCAGGTGGTGCTGCCCGTCGATGGAGACGATCGGTCGGATCGACACGCCCGGCGTCTTCAGGTCGATCAGCAGGAAGGAGATGCCATCCTGCTTGCGTGCGGCCTGCTCGGTGCGCACCAGCGCGAAGATCCAGTCGGCGTGGTGCGCGGAGGTGGTCCAGATCTTCTGGCCGTCGACGACGTAGTGGTCGCCATCGCGGACCGCACGGGTGCGCAGCGAGGCGAGGTCCGAGCCCGAATCCGGTTCCGAGAAGCCCTGGCAGAACCACAGGTCGAGGTTGGCGAGCTTCGGCAGGAAGAAGCGCTTCTGTTCCGGGGTACCGAAGCGAAGCAGCACCGGGCCGAGCATCGCGATGTTGAAGGGAAGGGGCAGCGGCGCCGATGCACGCTGGAGTTCTTCCAGCAGGATCAGCCGCTCCGCAGTGCCGAGGCCGGCGCCGCCGTATTCCGCCGGCCAGTGCGGCGCGGCCCATCCACGCTCGTGCAGGACGCGCTGCCAGGCCACGGTGTCCTGCTTGCGGGGCGCATGTCCCTGGCGCAGGCGGTTGCGGATTTCCACGGGCAGTCGCTCCCGGATGAAGGCACGCACATCGTCGCGAAAGGCGGTCTCGCTCGGGCTGAGTCGGAGGTCCATGGCGGACTCAGTTCTTGCCGTAGAGCGTGATGACGCAGGCGCCGCCCAGGCCCAGGTTGTGCTGGAGCCCGAGGCGCGCACCCTCGACCTGGCGCTGATCCGCGCTGCCGCGCAGCTGGTGCGTGAGCTCGTAGCACTGCGCCAGGCCCGTGGCGCCCAGCGGGTGGCCCTTGGACAGCAGCCCGCCCGAGGGATTGACCACGACCTTGCCGCCATAGGTGTTGTCGCCGTCGCGCACGAACTTCTCGGCGCCACCTTCGGGGCAGAAGCCGAGCGACTCGTAGCTGATCACCTCGTTCTGCGCGAAGCAGTCGTGCAGCTCGCACACGTCGATGTCCTCGGGGCCGACGCCGGCGCTCTCGTAGACCTTGGCCACGGCCGAATGCGTCATGTGCGTGCCCACCCAGCTCAGCATCGAGGGCGGCTCGAAGGATCGGACCGGGTCGGTGGTCATCGCCTGCGCGAGGATCTGCACGTCGGTGCGCAGCCCGTGTTTCTTCGCGAATCGTTCGGACACCAGCAACGCGGCGGCGCCGCCGCAGGTGGGCGGGCAGGCCATCAGGCGGGTCATGACACCGGGCAGCAGCACCGTGTCGGCCATCACGTCCTCGGTCGTCACGATCTTGCGGAAGAGGGCGAGCGGATTGTTGGCCGCATGGCGGCTGGCCTTGGCGCGCACGGCGGCGAAGGTCTCCATGGTGCAGCCGTAGCGCTCCATGTATTCGCGGCCCGCGCCGCCGAAGGTGCGCAGCGCCTGCGGCATGTCGCCCATGTCGGCGGTCAGGCCGCGCAGCACGGGCAGGAAGCGTTCACGCGTCGGCGGTCGATCGTCCCAGTGCGATTTGAGCGCGCCCGCCTGCATCTGCTCGAAGCCGAGCGCGAGCACGCAGTCGGCATCGCCCGAGGCAATGGCCTTGCGTGCGAGGTAGAGCGCGGTCGAGCCGGTGGAGCAGTTGTTGTTGACGTTGACGACCGGGATGCCCGTCATGCCGACTTCGTACAGCGCCGTCTGGCCCGAAGTGGAATCGCCGTATACGTAGCCCACGTACGCTTCCTGCACGGCCTCGTAGCCGATTCCCGCATCGGCCAGCGCGCGGCGCGTGGCCTCCGCGCCCATCTGCGTGTAGCTCAGGCTCGCGCCCGGCTTGGCGAAGGGGATCATGCCGACACCGGCGACAAGTACTTTCTCGGTCATTTCATTGCTCCGTTTCGATTCAAAGTTTTCTGGAGATGAGGTCGCGCTGGACTTCGCTCGTGCCGCCGAAGACGCGCGTGATGCGGTAGTCCGTGAACGCACGCGCGATGGGGTACTCCAGCATGTAGCCGTACCCGCCATGCAGTTGCACCATCTCGTCGATGCACTTCCAGAGCGTCTCGGTCGCGAACAGCTTCGCGATCGCCGCTTCCTGTACCGAGATGCGGCGCCGCATGTGTTCGCCGATGTAGTAGTCGACCATCGTGCGGACGGCCACGGCCTGCGCCTTGATGTCGGCCAGCTTGAACTTGGTGTTCTGGAAGTCCCACACCGTCTGGTCGAAGGCCTTGCGGGCCTTCACGTATTCCAGCGTCTGTTCCAGCAGGCGTTCGAGCTTGGCCGCCGAGTACACCGCGATGATCAAGCGCTCCTGCGCCAGTTCCTGCATCAGGCAGATGAAGCCCTTGTTTTCCTCGCCGAGCAGGTTGTCGACCGGCACGCGCACGTTGTCGAAGAAGAGCTCGGTGGTGTCGGCGGCCGGCTGGCCGACCTTGTCGAGCTTGCGCCCGCGGCGGAAGCCCGCGCGGTCGGTCTCGACCATGATCAGGCTCACGCCCTTGGCGCCCGCTGCGGGGTCGGTCTTGCAGGCGACCAGCACCATGTCGCAGTTCAGTCCGTTGCTGATGAAGGTCTTGCTGCCGTTGATGACGTATTCGTCGCCGTCGCGCACGGCGCTGGTCCGCACCGACTTGAGGTCGCTGCCGGTGCCGGGCTCGGTCATCGCGATCGCCATGATGGTTTCGCCGCGGCAGATCTTCGGCAGCCAGCGCTGTTTCTGCTCCTCGGTACCGAAGCGCACGATGTAGGGCGCGGTGATGTCGGAGTGCACCGAGAGGCTCATGCCCGAGACGCCCGAGCGGTGCAGTTCCTCGGCCAGCACGCAGGAGTGGCCGAAGTCGCCGCCGCCGCCGCCGTATTCGGCCGGCACGGTCACGCAGAGCAGGCCTTCGCGGCCGGCCTTGAGCCAGGTCTCGCGGTCGGTGCGGCCGGCCTTGTCCCATTCGGCCTGGCGCGGCAGGCATTCGCGTTCGAAGAAGCGGCGCGCCGTCTCGCGCAGCATTTCGTGGTCGTCGCGATAGACGGTACGGTGGATGTTCACGGGGTCTCCTTGGGAATCGACCGATGCCGGAATTGGCCGGCTTTCGGGTGTGAATGGATTCTGGAAGCCGCGCGCCGCAACCCCACTACCCCGATCGGGTGGCGGGGGGAGGACACCCATGCCCGGGTCGCGCCACAATGGCTGCCCACCCATGTCCACCAAGCCGCATTCCCGTGAACGTTCGCCCGATGCGTCCGCGCTGAAAGCGCTCGTCACCACCAAGATGGTCCCGCCCCGCAGCGCGGGCCGCATCGTCGCGCGCGATGCGCTGCTCGCGCGGCTGATGGAGGCGCGCCGCCGCCGCTGCCTGGTGCTGCAGGGCCCGGCCGGCTGCGGCAAGACCACCACGCTGGTCGCCTGGCGCCAGGCGCTGCTGCCGCTGGGCTTCGACGTCGCCTGGCTCACACTGACGCCCGAGGACAACGAACTCACGCGCCTGCTCGACTATCTGCTGGCCAGCCTCGGGCAGGTTGCGCCGGCCGTGACGCAGGAGGCGGCCGATTTCGCGGGCCGCGGCATCGACAGCGAGGCGGTCGAACGCACGCTGATCGCCCTCGTGCGCTCCATCGCCGCGCACCCGCGCGATCTGGTGCTGGTGCTCGACGACCTGCACCATCTGGACGACTCGCGCATCCACGAGGCCTTGCAATGGCTGATCGACTACGCGCCGTCGAACCTGCACCTGGTGCTGGCTTCGCGCGGCGCCGTCCCCCTGTCGCTGGAGCGCCTGCGCACGGAAGGCCAGGTTTTGGAACTCGATGTGCGCGACCTGCGCTTCTCGCCGGCCGAGTCAGCGCGCTTCCTTCAGTCGCAGCTCGGCAGCATCGACCACCGCGATGCCGTGCTCCTGCACGAGTTGTCCGACGGCTGGGCGGCCGGGCTGCAGCTCCTCGCCATCAACTGGAAGAAGCGCCGGCAGGAGCTCGCAGGCGGCGAGGCCAAGGCGCCGGGCGACTTCGTGCGCACCCACGTGCAGGATCCGCAAGCCTTCTCGGCCTACTTCGAGAAGGAGGTGCTGTCGCGCCTGTCGCCGCTCGAACTCGACCTGCTGATCTGCGCGTCCGCCTGCAGCCGTTTCTGCGCACCGCTGTGCGCTGCGCTGCTCGGCCGGCCCGCGGGTGATCCCACCATGGCGCCGTTGCTGGCGCGGCTGGAGGCCGAGAACCTTTTCATCGTGCCGGTGGAGAGCACCGAGCGCGAGACCTGGTACCGCCTGCATCCGCTCTTGCGCGAGACCCTGCGCGAGCGGCTTGGCCAGCGCAGCGAGGCGGACCGGGTGCGCGTGCACCGCATCGCCTGGCAGTGGTTTCGCGACCACGGCCTGATCGACGAAGCCGTCCGTCAGGCCGTGGCGGCGGGTGAGTGCGCGGCGGCCGCGGCGCTGGTGGAGAAGTCCGCCAATGGCCTGGCCGTGCGCGGCGAGTTGCGCAAGCTGATCGGCCTGGTGCGCCAGCTTCCGCCGGCGCAAGTCGAAGCCCGCGTCGGCCTGCGGCTGTGGATGCTCCGCATGGAGCTGTTCGCACGCCAGTTCGATGCGTTTTCCGCGCACGTCGAGCGCTTGCGTCCGGACATTCCGCCGGACGACGCGATCAGCCATTTCGCGCTCACCATGCAGGAGGCAAGTCTCGCGCTGCAGCGTGACGACACCGACGCCGCCATGGCGCTCCTGCCGCGCCTGCTCGCGCTGCCCGAAGGGGCGGATGCCATGGCGAGCGGCGGGCGCGACAACATCCTGTCATGGCTCTTCATGCATCGCGGCGATTTCGAGCGCGCGCGGCGCGTCCAGCAGGACAACCCGATCCGCCTGGTCGACGGCGTGCCTTTGCGCGGAACGCCTTCGGGCACGCTGCAGGGGCGATGCCTCGTCGGCCTGAGCTATGCGCTGGAAGGCCGCATGACGCAGGCCGAGCGCATCTACCGCGAGGTGCTGCGCGAGGCGAACGAAGGAGGCAGCGCCTGCGTCGATCCGGCCTACCTCGCGACGGCGCTGCTCGGCGAGGTGCTCTACGAGCATGACGAGACCGAGGCCGTTCTGCAACTGCTGGAAGATCGCGTGGATGCGCTGGAGCGCGTGTCGATACCCGACTCGGTGCTGCGCGTGCATCGCACCCTCGCCGCCGCGCATTGGGCGGCGGGAAGGCGGCTCGAAGGCCTCGCCTACCTGGAGCGGCTGGAGGACTACAGCGCGTCCCTGGGTCTCGATCGCCTGCTCGTCCACAGCCTGACGATGCAGGTGCATTGCCGCCTGCAGATGGGCGACCCGGCCGCCGCCGAAACCGCGCTCGCACGGATCGACGAGATCGACGCGCGGCATGCCGACGCCGGGCGGAGCGCGCTCGGCGAGATCGCCGTCGTGGCCGAGCGCGCGCGCATCCGCTGGTCGCTGGCGCGTGGCGACCTCGACGACGCGGCCCGCCGCATAGAGGCCCTGATCGCGCGCATCGAAACCCTCGGCCGCCAGCGCCTGGTCGCCCAATTGAAGCTCATGCGAGCCGTCATCGAGCGCCGGCGCGGTCGTCCCGATGCCGTCCGCGAAAGCACACTGGCGGCACTGCGAAGCGGGCACCGGCTCGGCCTGGTGCGCAGCCTGCTCGATGCGGACCCTTCGGTGCTCGATCTCGTCGCCGAGATCGCGAAGGATGCGTCGCTGGATCCGGTGCTGGCCTTCTATGCCGAGCGGCTGGGCCGTGCCGCGCGCCCACCCGAAGGCGTGGCTGCGGCGGCCGTACCCGCCGATGCGGCGCCCGGCGCTGCAAAGCGGCCTGTCGAGCCGTTGAGCGAACGGGAGCGCGATGTGCTCGCGCTGCTCGCGCAGGCCATGCCCAACAAGAAGATTGCACTGGCACTCGGGCTCTCCATCGATACCGTCAAGTGGCACCTGAAGAACATCTACGGCAAGCTCGGCGTGGCGGGGAGGGACGAAGCCGTGGCCTGGATGCGGGGCGCCGGGTAGACGTCAATCCACCTTTGCGCCGGACACCTGCACCAGCTTCTGGATCACAGGCCCGCTGGCCTCGAAGTTGCGCCGGAACTCCGCCGAGGTGTTGCCCATGCCCACCAGCCCGAAGGCCTGGAAACGCGCCTTCATCGCAGCCGTCTGCACGGCCGCACGGGCCTCCTTCTCGATGCGGGCGAGAACGGCCGGCGGGGTCTTGGCCGGTGCCGTCAGCAGCACGCCGCCGACGGGCTTGAACTCCTCGTCCGGAAAGCCGGCCTCGGCCATCGTCGGCACGTTGGGCACGTCCGACAGCCGCTGCTCGCCGATGATGGCCAAGGGGCGCAGGCTGCCGCTCGCGATGTGCGGCGCCATGGTGCCGAGGGTGCCGATCGCCACGGGGATCTGGCCGCCGATCATGTCCTGGATCATCGGCGCCTCGCCCTTGTAGGCGACGTGCGTCATATCCAGGTGGCGCGATTCGCTCAGGTGGGCATTGAGCAGGTGGCTCGACGAACCGACGCCGTAGGAGCCGTAGGCCACCTTGCCCTTGTTCATCTGCGCCCAGGCGACGAATTCCTTCATCGTGCGTACAGGCACTTCCTTGTTGACCGCGAGCACAAGGCTCGCCGAGCAGATCTCGGTGATGAAGGCGAAGTCGCGCCGGACGTCATAGGGCACCTTCGAGAACATGTAGGGGGCGTAGTAGATCGGCGCCGCATGGGAGAGGAACAGCGTGTAGCCGTCGGGCGCGGCACGGGCCACGGCCGATGCGCCGAGCATGCCGGAGGCGCCGGGCTTGTTGTCCACGATGATGGTCTGCTTGAGGCTCTTGCCCATCTCCTCGGCGAGCACGCGTGCGAGCACGTCGGTGGCACCGGCCGGCGGTGCGGGCACGACGAGGGTGATCGGGCGGCTCGGGTACTCCTGGGCGAAGCCGACGGTGGCGAAGGCGAGGGCGGCCACGGCAATGAATGCCTTGATCTGCATGGAAAGTCTCCTGGTTCTCATGAATTCGGCGCCCGCCGCAGCGGGCCGGGGCGTGGCGCTCAGTGCGCGCAGGCGACGTGAGCGGCCGGCGGGTCGCGAAAGACTTCGTCGACGAGGTGCGCACGGCGTGCTCGCGTGGTGGCCTGGTTCACGTAGCCCTTGTCGGCGATCTCGTTCGCATCCATCGAGGGCAGCTCGGCCATCAGCAGCAGGCGCTCGACGCGCAGGCTCGCGCTCCCTGCATCCTTCTGAAGCCGCTGGCGCAGCGTGGCGACGACAAGCGGATGTGTCGCCAGTTCGGCCGCGCCGAGGCCCGCGAGTTCCGGTGCCAGGCGCTGGCACGCTGCCACATTGGGCCAAGCCAGCGCAGCCACGTAGTCCTGGTCGTGCCCGCAGATGACCGCATCGGTAACGAGCGGCGCACAGCGCTCGATGAGGCCGAGCCGCACAGAGCCCGTGCGCACCCAGGTGCCGTTGACCAGCTTGAAGTCCTCGGCCACACGGCCGTCGAAGCGCATTCCCTGCGTGGGGTCTGCGGGGTCGACCAGCCGGACCGCGTCGCCGAGCTTGAAGAAGCGCTCGTCATCGAACGCAGCCTCGGTGAGGTCGGGACGCGCGACATAGCCCGCGAAGTTGTGCGCCCCGCGCACGCGGATCTCGTAGCGGTCGCCCTCCAGCGGCACCAGCTTGATCTCGGTGCCGGGTGCAGGCGCGCCGATGTTGCCGAGGTCGTCGCTGGCCCAGGTGCGGTAGGTGCCGACGCCCGTGGTTTCGGTGGACGCCAAGCCGGTGGCGAACACGATGCGTTCACCGACCGTGCGCTCGGCCACGCGCTGGATGCGCTCGTTGACGTCCTTCGGCAGGCTCGCGCCGCCATAGCCGAAATTGATGACTCTCGCGAACACGCTCTTCGCAAGCTGCGGGTCGCGCTCCAGTTCGGCGGCCAGCATCGTCCATGCCGAAGGCACGCTGGTCAGCAAGGTGGGGGAGATTTCGCGCAGGTTGCGGACCGTGCGCTCGAACAGGCCCGGCAGCGGCTTGCCGTCGTCGATGTAGTGGGTCGCGCCCAGCAGCACCGAGCGGCCCAGGTTGAGAACGCCGCCCAGCGCGTGGTGCCAGGGCAGCCAGTCGAGGAAAACGGGCGGCTCATCGGCCGCGGCCAGGCTCGCGAACATGTCGAGCAGGTTGGATGCGGCGGCCTGGAGATTGCGGTAGCTGCTCGGAACGCCCTTGGGCACGCCGGTGGAGCCCGAGGTGAAGAGGATCTTCGCGACATCGTCGGGCCGTATGGCCGCGTGCGCCGCGGCCGCTTTCTCGCGGCGCTCGGGCGACAACTCGGCGGCGGACAGCATCTCCCACGACACCTGGCCGGGCTTCGCGCCGCGCACGGCGATCAGCGGGACGTCGACACCGCCAATGGCCGCGATCGCGCGTTCGAACGTGGCTGCGTCCTGCACGAACAAAGCCGCCGGGGGAACAAGCTCGCACACACCCTTCAGGCGGGCAAAGTCCTGGCTCAGCAGCGAGTAGGCGGGCGACACCGGCGCGACCGGCACGCCCACGTATTCGGCTGCCAGCAGGAGCACGAGTTGCTCCAGCGAGTTGGCCGACAGCACGACCAGCGGGCGCGCTTGCCCCAGGCCCATCTCGAGCAGGCCCGCGCCCACTGCCTGAACCTGCTCCCACATCCGGGCCCAGGTGATGCGCCGCCATTCGCCCTGCGCATCGCGCTCGCAGAAGGCGGGAACGTCACCGCGCCGCGCGGCCCACCGGGCGATGGCGCCGGCGAATCCGGTGCAGTCCGGAGCCCTTGGCGCTTGGGGTGAACGCAGGATCAGCGTGCCGTCGGCGCGCCGCTCACACAGCGTCTGCCGTGCCGCGTAGGGCACGGCCCGGTAGCGCACGGGCGGCGGTGCGACGGCCGCGATTGCAAGAGTGGTCATCGATTTGTCTCCATTGTTCTGATCGGCTCGCTGCAGTCAATTTCAAGGCGCCGCTGCATTCGCCGGCTCCGCGCCGTCTACTGCGGCGAGCCCGCCACCGCGATGACCTGTCCGGTGATGTAGTTGGATTCGGGCGTGCAGAACAGATAGACCGCGCCGGCGGCTTCCTCGGGCGTGCCGCCGCGGCCGAGCGGGTTGCGCTGCGCGTGCGACTTGAGCAGTTCGGGATTGAGGCCGACGCGGATGTCCTTGCCCTCGATGTTGATGGTCGCTCCGGCCTTGGCGTCCGCGCTCGTCATGCGGGTGTGGATCAGGCCGAACGCCACCGCGTTGACGTTGACCTTGAAGCGGCCCCATTCGCGGCTGAGCGCGCGCGTCATGCCGATCACGCCGGCCTTGGCCGAGGAGTAGTTCATCTGGCCGGCATTGCCGTTCAATGCGGAGGTCGAGGAGATATTCACGACCTTGCGATGCACCTCGATGCCCTTTTCGGCCTCGGCCTGGGCTTGCGCCTTGATGACCGGATAGGCCGCGCGCAGGATGCGGAAGGGTGCGGTCAGGTGGCAATCCATGATGGCATACCACTGCTCATCGGTCATGCGCTGGATCACGTCGTCCCAGGTGAAGCCGGCGTTGTTGACGATGATGTCGATGCCCTTGAAGTTGTCGACCGCCGTCTTGATGTAGCGCTCGGCGAAGTCGGGCGCGCTGACGCTGCCGACGCAGGCCACCGCCTCGGCGCCGCTCTTCTTGAGAAGCTCCACCGTCTCGTGCGCCGGATCGGCGTCGAGGTCATTGATGACGATGCGCGCCCCTTCGCTGGCGAGCTTCATTGCGATGGCCTGGCCGATGCCGCGGCCCGAACCGGTGACCAGTGCCACCTTGCCGTCGAGTTTTCCCATGTCTGTATCTCCGAGTTGAAAGTTGAGGTTCAGAAGGCGATCACGGCGTCGCCGATGATTTTTGTTTCGCCGTACTGGTTGGTGGTCTGGATCTCGACCTTGGCGCGTTGCTCGCCCCCGGCCTCGAACTTCTCGACCACCTTGCCGGTGCAGGTGATGCGGTGGCCGAGGTGCGTGATACCGGTGAAGCGCACGCCGAACTCGCGCAGCTGGCGCTGGTCGACCCATTGCGTGAGCAGGCGTCCCAGGTAGGCCATCGACAACATGCCGTGCGCGAACACGTCCGGCATGCCGGCCCGGCGTGCGTAGTCGATGTCGATGTGGATCTGGTTGTGGTCGCCCGAGGCGCCCGCGAACAGCGCCAGCGTGGTGCGCGTGATCGGCGCAAGCTCCAGCGGGGGCAGGGTGTCGCCGACATTGACGGCTTCAAATTTCAGTTGGCTCATGGAGGTGCTCCCGTCTTCAGGCGTTCTTGTGCACGAGCACGCTGCGGAGGTCCGCGACGTGTTCGCCGCGCTGGTTGGTCACGCGGGACTCGCGCACCACGAAGCTCAGGGCGCCGCCCTTCTTGTCGTAGATGTCGGCGATGCGCGTCTCGAACTGCAGCGTGTCGCCCGCATACGCCATGCGGTGGTACTTGAAGGATTCCTCGCCGTGCAGGATGCGCGAGGTCACGATGCCCAGTTCGTCGCGCCAGGCGTTCGAGGGGGTCTGGAACTCCAGCGAGAACAGGAAGGTCGGCGGCAGCGGCAGCCCCGGGTGTCCCGCGTCGCGCGCGGCGGACTCGTCGATGTAGACCGGGTTCGTCTCGCCGATCGACTTGGCGAAGAAGCGGAGCTGCCCCGCCTCGGCCGCCGCCTTGTAGACCGGCAGCTTCATGCCGATGTGCTTCTTGTCGATCATGCGGACACCTTCTTGTAGATCGTGACCACGCCGGCGCCGCCGAGGCCCAGGTTGTGCTGCAGCGCAACCTTCGCGTTGTCGACCTGGCGCTGGTCTGCCGTGCCGCGCAGCTGGTGCGTGAGTTCGTAGCACTGCGCCAGGCCGGTCGCGCCGAGCGGGTGGCCCTTGGAAAGCAGGCCGCCCGAGGGGTTGGTGACCCAGCGGCCGCCGTAGGTGTTGTCGCCGTCGTTGACCAGCTTTTCGGCTTCGCCTTCGCGGCACAGGCCCAGGCCTTCGTAGGTCAGCAGTTCGTTCTGCGCGAAGCAATCGTGCAGCTCGATCACGTCGATGTCCTCGGGGCCCACACCGGCCTGGGCATAGGCCTGCTGCGCGGCCAGGCGCGTCATGTCGAAGCCGACGACGCGGATCATGTCCTTCGCGTCGTAGGTGCTGGGCAGATCGGTCGCGAGGGACTGGCCGGCGATGAGCACGTCGGTACGCAGGCCGCGCTTGCGGGCGAACGCCTCGGACACGACGATCGCCGCGGCGCCGCCGCAGGTCGGCGGGCAGGCCATGAGGCGGGTGATCACGCCGTCCCACAGCATGGGAGAGGCCATCACGTCCTCGGTCGACACGACATTGCGGAACACGGCGAGCGGGTTGCGCGCGGCATGCTGGCTGGCCTTGGCGCGGATCTTCGCGAAGGTCTCCAGCCTGGTGCCGTACTTCTGCATGTGCGCGCGGCCCGCCCCGGCGAACTGGCGGATGGCCGACGGGATCTCGGGCCGGCCAACCAGTTCGTCGACCACCTTCTGCGCGCGCTCCAGCGCCGGTGCGCGGTCGTCCCAGCGGGATTTCAGCGCACCCGGATTCATCTGCTCGAAGCCGAAGGCGAGCGCGCAGTCGACCGCGCCGCTCTGCACCGCCTGGCGCGCGAGGAACAGCGCCGACGAGCCGGTGGCGCAGTTGTTGTTGACGTTGAGCACCGGGATGCCGGTCATGCCGACGCGGTACAGCGCCTTCTGGCCGCAGGTGGAGTCCCCGTACACATAGCCGGCGTAGGCTTGCTGGACGTCGCCGAAGTCCAGGCCGGCATCGGCCAGCGCCGCTCGGATGGCCTGCTCGCCCATCACGTCATAGGGCTCGCTGGTGCCGGGCTTCTTGAACGGGATCATCCCGACGCCGGCGACGAAAACCTTGTTTGTCATGTTGTTCCTTGGGGTGGTTGAATCAAAGCTTTCTAGCTATCAGCTCGCGCATCACTTCGCTCGTGCCGCCGTAGATGCGTGTCACGCGCGAGTCGACGAAGTCGCGCGCGATGGGGTACTCCAGCATGTAGCCGTAGCCGCCATGCAGTTGCACCATCTCGTCGAGGGCCTTGCCGAGCGTCTCGGTCGCGAACAGCTTGGCAATCGCGGCCTCTTCGAGCGTGAGGCGGCGTCGCATGTGTTCGGTCAGGTAGTAGTCGATCATGGTGCGCACGGCCACGGCCTGCGCCTTGATGTCGGCCAGCTTGAACTTCGTGTTCTGGAAGTCCCACACGGTCTGGTCGAAGGCTCGGCGGTCCTTCACGTAGTCGATCGTGGTCTGCAGCGCGCGCTCCAGGCGGGCGGCAGCGGCGATCGCGATGGTGAAGCGCTCCTGCGGCAGCTCGCCCATCAGGTAGCTGAAGCCCTTGCCCTCTTCGCCGAGGCGGTTGCCGACCGGCACGCGCACGTCGTCGAAGAAGAGCTCGGCCGTGTCCTGCGCGTACTGGCCCACCTTGTCGAGCTTGCGGCCGCGGCGGAAGCCCGCACGCGTCGCCTCGACCGCGATCAGGCTGATGCCCTTGGCGCCGGCGGCAGGGTCGGTCTTGCAGACCACGATGATCAGGTCGGCGGTGAGGCCGTTGCTGATGAAGGTCTTGCTGCCGTTGATGACGTATTCGTCGCCTTCGCGAACGGCGGTGGTTCGCACGGCTTTCAGGTCGCTGCCGGTGCCGGGTTCGGTCATCGCGATGGCCAGGATGATCTCGCCGGAGGCTGCTCCGGGCAGCCACTTGCGCTTCTGGTCCTCGGTGCCGGCGCGCAGGATGTAGGGCGCGATGATGTCCGAGTGCATGCCGAAGGCCGGGCCGCTGACGCCGGAGCGCGCGAACTCCTCGCCGAATACGGCCGCATGGCCGAAGTCTCCGCCGCCGCCGCCGTATTCCTCGGGCAGCGACGCGCACAGCAGGCCTTCGCGGCCGGCCTTCAGCCAGGTCTCGCGATCGACCTGGCCCGCCAGGTCCCAGGCGTGCTGGCGCGGCAGGCATTCGCGCTCGATGAAGCGGCGTACCGTCTCGCGGTACATCTCGTGGTCGTCTCGGAAGACGTTGCGGGTCACGTTCACTGGTTTGTCTCCTACAGGTCTTGGCTCTGGGCTCTAAGTTAATTGCCAAGGGGGCGGTCCGCCCCCACTCCGGATGGGGGGCAGGCTCAACCCGTCGTACGGTCCCAGTCGTAGGCGAGTGGCTCGCCGCGCAGGAAAGCCTCGACGGCCGCGCCGTGGTAGGGCGCGTCCGCCGCCACGGCCTGCGCGTTGCATTCCAGCTCGGCGAGGGTGGCGTAGGACGTCTCGAAGCTCTTGTTCATCAGGGACTTGGTGAGGCCCATGGCTTCGCGCGGGCCCGCGATGAAGCGCCGGGCGAAGCGCATCGCCTCGGGCAGGAGGGTCTCCGGCTCGTGCAGCGCGTGGACGAAGCCCAGTTGCCTGCCCTCCGCGGCGCCGACGCGCCGCGCCGTGAGCGCCAGTTCCTTCGCCATCGGCAGGCCCACGGCGCGCGGCAGGAAGTGAAAGGCCCCGAGGTCGGGGATCAGGCCGATCTTCGCGAAGGACATGCAGAACACGGCGCGCGTGGAGGCGAGGATGAAATCCGCCGCCAGCGCGATCGAGAAGCCGGCGCCGACGGCCGGCCCGTCGACCGCGGCGATCACCGGCACCTCCAGCGAGCGGAGTCTTTCCACCCATGCGTGGAGAGACTGGAGCCGGCGGCGCATCGCATCGGCCGAACGCTGCTCGGGGTCGTTGCCGGCCTGCCGCTCCTTCACCGCCTTCAGGTCGCCGCCGGCGCAGAAGCTGCCGCCCGAGCCGGTGAGAACCAGCGCGCGCACGCTGCGGTCGTTCTCCACGTGCGTGAGCATGTCGCGGTAGTCCGCGCGCAGTTCCATCGACAGCGCATTGCGTGCGGCAGGGCGCTGGTGCGTGAACAGGGCCACGCCGTCCTCGATCGAGAGTTGCGACTCGCGCAGCGGGATGATGTCGCTCGGCATGGGGGTCCTCGTTCCGTGGGGGTGGCCCATGATCGGACGCACCCAGGTCGGAGGGGCCACCCGGAGTGGGTGGCGGCGTGCCTCAGCCGGGTGGGGGCAAACCCTCGGCATCCCAGCCGAGGTCCCGCACGCGAGCCACGGCCTCGTCTCGGCCAGACACGCGCAGCTTGCCGTAGATGCGGCTGAGGTACCACTTGACCGTCTCGGGCGAGAGGCCCAGCGCGCGGGCGATCTTCTTGTTCGGCATGGCCTGGGCCAGAAGGCGCAGGACCTCGATCTCGCGCTCGCTGAACTCCTCCAGCTCGCCCGACGCCGGACCATGCGCGCCGGTCTTCGTCGCGGCCTCTGACGGGCGAGGCTTCGAGCGTGTCCGCACGGCCTGCAGGCGCTCGACATAGAAGGCGAGCACCGGGTCGAGCTGCTCGGTTCGTGCGAGTTCGCCGATCAACTGGGGGGCCATGGGGTCAGCGTCCAGCAGGCTGCGCAGGAGGCCGAGCCGGTGCCCGCGGCGCAGTGCGTCCAGCAACTTCTGCCTCGCCGCTTCAGGCCGGCCACGGCGCGCATCCACCACCGCGCTTTTCACCAGCAGGTGCGCGACGGTGCGCTGGCGTCCTCGGGCCTCGCACTGGGCGACGAGGGCCGCAAGCTGCGCGGCGGCGCCATCGAAATCACCCAGGGACGCCGCGAGCCGGATGCGCGTGCGCTGTGCCTGCTCGCTGATCTCGCCAGTCGCGCTCGACGTTGCCGCCGCATGGCGCACCTCGATGACCTCGAGCCGGGCGAGCGCGGCTTCGGCCGCCGTCACTTCGCCGAGCAGCAAGTGCAGATTGGCCTTGTCTCCGAGGCTGTGGGCCAGCACCCGGTCCAGTCCGTGCCGGACGGCGTAGTCTTCCAGTCTCTGGACGTGGGCAAAGGCCTCGGCGCGGTGGCCCGCATGCCACTCGGCGCCCGCCAGCAGCCGGAATGCGCGCATCACCGCGTCAGGGATCGCGATGCGCTCCAGCATGTCGACCTTGTCTTCGAGCAGTTCGAGCGCCTGCCGGACGTCGTTGACCTCGTAGAGCACGTCGCCGAGCAGGCCGATCGCGAGGTAATAGGAGTCGACGCAGCCCTTGCCGCCTTCGCGCGCCTCGGCGGCCACGGCGCGGTAGATGCGCTCGGCTTGCGTCATGCGCCCTTCGAGGGCGTAGCTCAGCCCGATCAGGCAACGCCCATGGAGGCTGCCGGCGGCGGTGGCGAGCAATGGCATGCCGTCGATCGTCAGCGCCGGGGCGTCGAGCTGCACGCTGCGCGCCTTTTCGTACTCGCCTTGCTGGTTGTAGAGCCACGAGAGGACGTTGTTGCGTCCGCCGATCGAGATGGCATCGGCATCTGGCGGTGCCTCCAGCAACTGCGGCAGGATCGCCAGGGCGGCGTCGGTGTCGTCTCTCCGTACCGCCAGCGCGGCCCGCAAGGTGGCGGTCAGGAAGCGCGCTCCGGTGTCGCTGGCGGGCAAGTCCCGGGTCAGGCCGTCGAGGATCTCCTCGCAGGCCCGCAAGTCGCGCTGGTGAAGCAGCGTGCGGGCCATCCACAAGCGCATCCTGAAACTGCGTGCGATCTGCTCGGCCGGAAGCTGTTGCAGCAGCGCGATCAGTTCGCGCCGCTCGCCGCGCACGAGCAGCGATTGCGCGCATTGCTCGACCAGTTCGGCGGCCTGCGCCGGTTCGCCCGCCTGCACCGCATGGCGCACGGCGTCTTCCAGCATGCCCCTGTCGCGGAACCAGGCGAACGCGCGCCCATGGACGGCATGCCGCGTGGCCTCGTCGAGTGCGGCAAAGCGGGCGAGCAGCGTGTCGCGCAGCAGCGGATGGAGCCGCACCCAGGCTTCGGGCCCGCGGCCTTCGACGGGCGCGGCGAAAAGGTCGTCGCTTTCGAGCCGGCCGAGCAGGGCGGCCGATGGGCCGACCGCGTCGGGCGTGTCGAGAAGTGCGGCGCACAGGGGTGCACAGAAGCGGCTGCAGGGCGCCACGCGCACGAGGATCGACAAGTCTTCGGGCGAGAGCAGCGAGAGCACCTCGTGCTCGAAATAGTCGGCCAGGGCGCTCGCATCGCGCGCCGGCATGCGCGCAAAAGGCTCGCCCGGGGCTGCGCGGCCGGGCTCGAGTTGCTTCTTCTTCCAGTCGAGCGCGAAGATCCTGAGGCCGGCGATCCAGCCGTCGCTCCATTCGTGCAGGGTCCTGATCGTGCGCGCGTCCACGTCGCCGATCTGCGCCTTCAGGAACTGCTCCGTTTCGGCCCGTGTAAAGCGCAGGTCGCGCAGATCGAGTTCGAGCGTCTGCGACTGGCTGCGCAGCCTGTCCAGCGACAGGTGCGGCGCTCCGCGCGAGACCAGCACGAGGTGAAGGTTCGGCGGGGCGTAGTCGAGGAGCCACTGCAACGCGTCATGGACCGCCTCGTGCCGGAGATGATGCAGGTCGTCGAGCACCAGCAGGAGTTCGCGCGGATACGCGGCGATGCCGCGCACGAGCGCGATCGCGAGGCGCTCGACGGCATCGGCATCGACGATGCCGCCACGCAATGGCGCCGTTTCGCTCACCAGTGTCGGGTCGACCTGCGACAGGCGTGCCATCAGACCGTCGAGAAAACGCGCGGGCTCGTCGTCGGCAGCGGCGGGCGTGAACCACGCGACGTCGAAGCCCAGCGGAACGAGGGCCTGCCGCCAGGCCGCGACAAGGGTGGACTTTCCGGAGCCCGCCGGGCCGCTGACCGCGATGCAGCGCAGCCGCCGCGCTTCGAGCAGCCGGACCAGCAGGCGATCGCGCCCGACCACGCCGACGCCCGAGCGCGGCGCTGCCGGCGCTTCGGGCTGTGCGTGCGGTGAGCTGGAAGCGGGAGGATTCGACGGCATGTTCTCGGGCCGCGCCGCCAGGGGCCGACGCCGCCGGGGCATTGTGCAGCAGCAACGCGTCCCGGCGCGGCCGGCCTTCGGGCGCTACCCATTGCGGGTAGGGGTTGCCGCGCGACACGCTGATCTACTTGTCCCATCGCTCAATTTCTGAAGCAACCTGGAGTTTTCAATGGGTGTTTTGTCTGGCATTCGGGTGGTGGAATTCGAGGCCATCGGCCCCGGGCCCTTCGGCACGATGCTCCTCGCCGACATGGGCGCCGACGTGATCCGCATCGATCGGCCGGTGGCGCATTCGGACCTCGGCCCCAAGACCAGCGGGCCGCGCATCGACATCACCGGACGGGGCCGCCGGTCGGTCACGCTCGACCTGAAGCAGCCGGACGCCGTCGCGGCCGCGCTCGAACTCATCGAGCGGGCCGACGTGGTCATCGAAGGCTTTCGGCCCGGCACGATGGAGCGCCTGGGCCTGGGCCCCGAGGTGGCGCTCGCGCGCAATCCGAAGCTGGTCTACGGCCGCATGACCGGCTGGGGCCAGACCGGTCCCCTGGCCGAACGCGCCGGCCACGACCTGAACTACATCGCGCTCTCCGGCGTGCTCTCCGGCATCGGTCCGACGGGAGGCAAGCCGGTGCCGCCGCTCAATCTCGTCGGCGACTACGGCGGTGGCGGCATGCTGCTCGCGATGGGCGTTCTCGCGGCCTTGCTCAACGTGCAGCGCGGCGGCGCCGGGCAGGTGGTCGACGCCGCGATGATCGAAGGCGCGGCCCAACTGGGCGCCGTGTTCTGGGGGCTGATCGCGTCAGGCAACTGGAAGGAGGAGCGCGGGAGCAACTGGCTCGACAGCGGCGCCCCCTGGTACGACACCTACCGCACGAGCGACGGACACTGCATGGCCGTCGGTGCAGTCGAATCGCGCTTCTACGCGGAGTTGGTCGAGAAACTCGGCCTGGCAGACGCAGGCCTGCCTTCCCAGCATGACCGAAGCGGCTGGCCGCGCCTGCGTGAAGCCTTCGAGCGAGCGTTCGCGAGCCGCACGCGGGCCGAATGGTGTGCCGTGTTCGACGGCAGCGACGCTTGCGTCGCACCCGTCCTGGGCTTCTCGGAGGCCCCGAACCACGCCCAGCACCGCGCCCGCGCCAGCTTCGTGGAAGTGGACGGCGTCATCCAGCCGGGGCCGGCGCCGCGCTTCTCGGCGACGCCGTCGGCGCTGCCCCGGCGTGCGCCGTCGCGCGGCGAGCACGGCGAAGCAGCCCTGCGCGACTGGGGCTTCGATCACACCGCCATCGTCCGCCTGCAAGAGCAGGGCCTGGGCGTGCGTTCCAACAGCAATCAGATGGAGAAAGACAAGTGAAGGTTTTGGTGGCAGTCAAGCGCGTCCTCGACGCGAACGTGAAGGCGCAAGTGAAGGCCGACGGCACCGGCGTGAACATTGCCAGCGTGAAGATGAGCATGAACCCCTTCGACGAGATCGCCGTCGAGGAGGCCGTCCGGCTGAAGGAGCAGGGCGTGGTGACCGAGGTGATCGCCGTGTCCTGCGGAGTCGCGCAATGCCAGGAGACGTTGCGCACCGCGATGGCCATCGGTGCGGATCGCGGCATCCTCGTGCAGACCGACGACGAACTTCAACCGCTCGCAGTCGCGAAGATCCTCAAGGCGCTGGTCGACAAGGAACAGCCCCAGTTGGTCATCCTGGGCAAGCAGGCCATCGATGACGACGCCAACCAGACCGGCCAGATGCTGGCGGCGCTGGCCGACCTGCCGCAAGCGACTTTTGCCTCCAAGGTCGAAGTCTCGGCCGACAAGGTCAACGTGACCCGTGAAGTCGACGGCGGCCTGGAGACCATCTCCCTGTCGTTGCCCGCGGTCATCACCACCGACCTGCGCCTGAACGAGCCGCGCTACGTGACCTTGCCCAACATCATGAAGGCCAAGAAGAAGCAGCTCGACACGGTGAAGCCCGAGGACCTCGGCGTGGACGTCAAGCCGCGCCTGAAGACGCTCAAGGTCTCGGAGCCCCCGAAGCGCGGCGCCGGCATCAAGGTGCCCGATGTCGCCACGCTGGTGGACAAGCTGAAGAACGAAGCAAAAGTAATCTGACCCCCAGGCTTCGCGCACTTCGTGTCGCTTCGCCCACCCCCTTTCAGGGGGCGACACCGGCGGCCCGGCAAAGCCGGTTCCGCGGTATCCCTGGAACAAACGTTTGGAGGCTGCGCACTGTTTTGCGGCCAGGAGAAATGATATGACCGTACTTGTTATTGCCGAACACGACCACGCCACGCTCAAGCCGGCGACCCTGAACACCGTGACCGCAGGGATTGCCTGTGCCAGCGGCGATGTCCACGTGCTGGTGGCCGGTGCCAACGCCGCCGAAGCCGGCAAGGCCGCTGCCCAGGTGGCCGGCGTTGCCAAGGTGATCGTGGCCGACAGCCCGAGCCTGGCCGAGAACCTCGCGGAGAACGTTGCAGCGCAAGTTCTCGCCATTGCCAAGAACTACAGCCACATCCTGTTCCCGGCCACGGCCAACGGCAAGAACGTGGCGCCTCGGGTTGCCGCCAAGCTGGACGTCGCCCAGATCAGCGACATCACCAAGGTGGACAGCCCGGACACCTTCGAGCGTCCGATCTATGCCGGCAACGCCATTGCCATCGTGCAAAGTTCCGACTCCATCAAGGTCGCGACCGTGCGCACGACGGGCTTCGATGCGGCAGCAGCCACCGGCGGCAGCGCAGCCATCGAGACCGTGGACGGCGTGGCCGACAGCGGCAAGAGCAGCTTCGTGGGCCGTGAAGTCACCAAGAGCGAGCGCCCCGAGCTGACCGCCGCCAAGATCATCGTCTCGGGCGGCCGGGCCCTGGGCAGCGCGGAGAAGTTCACCGAGGTGATGGCGCCTCTCGCGGACAAGCTCAACGCGGGCCTGGGCGCGAGCCGCGCCGCCGTGGACGCGGGCTACGCCCCGAACGACTGGCAGGTGGGGCAGACGGGCAAGATCGTGGCGCCGCAGCTCTACATCGCAGCGGGCATCTCGGGCGCGATCCAGCACCTGGCCGGCATGAAGGACTCCAAGGTGATCGTGGCGATCAACAAGGACCCCGAAGCGCCGATCTTCTCGGTCGCGGACTACGGCCTGGAAGCCGATCTGTTCAGCGCCGTGCCCGAACTCGCGGGCGCCCTGTAGGCGACGCGCGAAGCCAACCATGGCGCTCCTTCGGCAATGCCTTCTCGAAGTCCGCGCGGCGGCCGCGGCGCGCGCTTCGCAAACGTCCTGCACCATTCCTGCGGCTGCCGCACGAACGGATCACCAGTTCGGGGCCCAAGTCGGCGCAACTGGAACGCGAGCCCCGCGTCAAGCTTCAAATCGGGCTGGCACGACTTCCGCTGCACTGATGGCGGGAGCCGGCGACAAGCCGGTTTGCTACGCACCATTTGCAATGGATGGCTAGGGTTCCGGTTCGCTGACCAGGCGAACGCGGGTCCGAGAGCTGTCGACCTCGGTAAGGGTGACACGGCGGGACAGAAGCCCGGGAGATGGACGCGATCGAATGACCGCGCCGCTCCCAGGCTTTCTTGTTTCACCCTACCCGAGGATGCTGGCCTTGTCGCGTCCGATCCCGCAGACGCCGATGACCTGGAACCTGGCCCGGGTCATCGGCGGCGACAACCGCTTCGGCATCCGGCAGGATTCCAAGGCGACCGGTTCCATGAGCAGGGTGTTCTGAGCGCTCACGCAATGCTGCGCTGGCGCCCTTCCCAATACGGCTTGCGCAGCTCGTTCTTGAGGACCTTGCCGGCTGCCGACAGCGGCATCGGCTCCTTGCGGAAGTTGTACGAGCGGGGGCGCTTGTAGTTGGCAATCAGCTCGGCGCAATGGGCGTTGAGCGCTTCCTCGTCGACCTCCACGCCGTCGCGCAGGCGCAGTTCTGCGTGCACGGCCTCGCCCCACTGCTCGTGCGGGATGCCGATCACTGCACACTCCAGAACCGCCGGGTGGCGCGAGAGGGCGTTCTCCACCTCGGCTGAATACACGTTCTCGCCGCCCGAGACGATCATGTCCTTCACGCGATCGACGATGAAGATGAAGCCGTCCTCGTCCATGTAGGCGGCGTCGCCGCTGCGCAGCCAACCGTCCTCGATGGCGGCGCGCGTCTGCTCCGGCTTGTTCCAGTAGCCCAGCATCACGGTCGGGCCGCGCGCGGCGATCTCGCCGACGGTGCCGCGCGGCACTTCGTTCATCTCGCCGTCGACGATGCGTACTTCCGTGGCGGGGCTGCAGCGGCCTGCTGCACGCAGCAGGCGCGCGTTCGGTCCTTCGAGGGCGTGGAACTCGGGCCGCAGCACGACCACGCCACCGGCCATCTCCGTCTGGCCGTAGCCCTGGTAGAGCTTGACGCCCGGAAGGCTTTTCATGACGCGCTGCAGCAGCGCCTCGGAGATGGGGGCGGCGCCGTAGATCATCTTGCGCAGCGAGCTCACGTCGGTCGGCACGGCCTGAAGGTAGCGGTCGACGAAGTCGATCATCGTCGGCACCATCAGCGTCATGTTCACGTGCTCCGCCGCGATCAGGTTGCAGATGAGCGCGGGGTCGAAGCGTGGCGCGATCACCTGCGTGGCGCCGGCCGCCGTGTAGCTCAGCATCGAGCTCATCGCTGCCAGGTGGAACATGGGGGCCACGTGCAGGAACACCGTGTCCTGCTCGTAGGGGCATTCGAGCGCGAAGCTCATCGTGGCCATCGTCAGGTTGTCGTGCGAGAGCATCACCCCCTTGGGGAAGCCGGTGGTGCCGCCGGTGTACATGATGCAGGCCATGTCGTGGCCCTGTCCGGCGCGGTCGGGCAGGGGCGCGTTGTCGGCAATCAGGGCCTCGTACGAGGCGAGGCCGGCCTGTGCATCGTCCCCCATGTAGATGGTGTGGCGCGCATCGACGCCGGGCAACTTGCGCGCCATCTCGACGAAGTCCTGGTCGACCATGAAGAGCGCCGGCGTGCAGTCCTGCAGCGCGTAGGCATGCTCGGCCGGTGCCCAGCGCCTGTTGGCGGGTACCACCACGCCGCCTGCCCACAGGATCGCGAAAACGGTTTCGACGTAGCGGTCGCTGTTCGAGGCCAGGACCATCACGCGCTCGCCGGGCGCAACGCCCATGGCCGCAATGCCGCCTGCGAGGCGTGCGACGCGGTTGGCCGTTTCGGACCAGGTGCGGCGCCGTTCGCCGAACACCGTGGCGGTACGGCGGGGGAAGATCTGCGCGGTGCGGCGCAGCGTTTGTGTGAGTTGCATGGTTTGTCTCCGTCGTTGTGAAAATGGATGGGGCGTTCAGCCGCCCAGTGCGTCGGCCACGCCGTAGACCTCGAAGCGCGACTGCACTTCGGCGACGTGATGACTGAGAATGGCCAGGTCGTAGGACGTGCCGTCGCGGTCTTTCACGTGGTCGCGCAGTACGGCCTCGGCACGGAAGCCGAGCTCTTCGAACACGGCGATGGCGGACCGCTGGTCGACCGTCATCTGCACGTACAGCTTCTCCAGGCCCAGGCCGAGCGCGAGCGCAAAGCATTCCTGGGTCAGCAGGCGGCCGAGACCGCGGCCACGCCACGCGGGCGAGACCATCACGCGCAGTTCGGCCACGTGGCGCGACCAGGAGCGCGGGTCGGTGACGATGGCGGTGCAGCCGACCAGTTCGCCGTTGCAGCGCGCGGCAAGGCTGGTGATGCTGCCCTGCGCGATCGCGTCGAGCCACGCGGTGACCACCTTGGGGTGGCTGACGTCGCGGCGCACGAAGAGCAGGTCGTGCGTGGGCAGTTTCTGTACGAAGCGGGCGACGTCGACGCCATCCCTCGGGCTCAACAGGTCGACCTGGATGGTTGCATTGGCAACGAGGTGCTTTCGCGGCCAGGCGCGGGGGGTGGTGGTGTCGTTCATTCGGATCTCTTTGCAAGCCATTGATCGAGTGCCGGCCACATGCGCTTGACCGCATTGGGGCCTGCCACCAGGCTGACGTGTCCGCCGGGCAGCGTGAGTTCTTCCTTGTCGCGCGAGCCGGCCTGCGCCACGAGCGGGGCGGCGCATTCGGGGGGCACGAGGTGGTCGTATTGCGCGGTCACGTGCAGCAGCGGCACGGTGATGCGGTGGATGTCGACGACGCGCCCGCCGATGCGCAGGCTGTTGTCGTACAGGCGGTTCTTCCAGATCAGTTCCTTCACCGTCTGGCGCAGGTATTCGCCCGCGAGCGGCAGCGTCTCGGCGCCGAAGCGGTCCATCATGCGGTAGCCCTTGACGTACTGGTCGTTCCACATGTTGTCCCAGAGGCGCACCTGGGCAGCGATGCGGCCTGCCGGGCGATGTGCCTCGAACGCGCCCATCACCACCTGCGAGGGCACGTTGCCGAGCGTGTCCACCAGGCGGTCCACGTCGAAGTGACGCTTGTCGGCCATCGACTGGAAGACAGTCATCTTCGTCATGTCGATCGGCGTGGTGAAGCACACCAGGTTCTTCAGCGGGCCTTCGGGGTGGAGCGCGGCGTAGATGGTCGACAGCACGCCGCCCATGCAGTAGCCGACCAGCGTGACCTCCTGCTCCCCGGAGTGCGCCTGCACGCGGCGGATGCAGTCGGGGATGAAGTCGAGCGTGTAGTCCTCGATCTTCAGGCGCTTCTCGTCGGCGGTGGGCGCATGCCAGTCCATCACGTAGACGTCGTAGCCGCGCTGGAGCAGGAATTCGATGAGACTCTGGCCGGGTGCCAGGTCGAAGATGTAGCTCTTGTTGGTGGTGGCCATCACCAGCAACAGCGGTACGCGGTAGACCTCGGCGCTTTGCGGATGGTAGTGATACAGGCCCAGCGTGCCCCGGCGGTGGAGCAGGCTGCGCGGCGTGGTGCCGACGGCAGGGGCGGGTGAGCTGAGGTATTCGAGGCCCTTGAAGCTGCGCTGGATCGCGCGGTCGACTTCGGAGCGCAGGCGCTGCGTCAGGGAGGCCTCTTCAGCCTTGACGGGTGCGTTCATGGATCACCCCTTGCGCTTCGGCGCACGGGCGCCGGCGGGAACTGCCGCGCGCGCAGCCTTCGGCAGCGTTGCGCCTGCGGTATCGGCAGGGGCCGCCGCAGGGGGCAGCCTCTTCGGCACCGGCTCGGCTGCAACTGCCGGCGCTCGCCGGGTGCGGGCAGGCCGATGCGCCGGCGCGGGCTGCGGCAGCAGCATGTCGAGCTTGTCCTCGATGCGGCGAAGGCTGGCGGCGATGGCCTGCACCTCGCTGCGGCTCGGCAAGCCCATGCGCTCGTAGAGGCGCGCCATGTTCTTGTCGAACAGGTGGTGCGTGCCGAGCGATGCGCGCAGCACGATCGCGAGCGCCTGCGAGAACTGTTCCGACTCCATGTTGCTCGTGGTGAAGCTGTTGACGCCGCCTTCGAGGCGATCGACGGCATCGCGCCACATCGCCAGTGGGTCGAGGATCTGCTTGGGAATCATGTGGATCTTTCCTTGGGAGACCGCTTCCGTGTGTCACGGCCATGCATGGCGTGCGCCCCAGTGGATGGCGGAGAGGATTCATGGGGCTTTCGGGCCTGCATGCATTGCAGGCTCGTGGCATGGGGCCAGGTCTGGCGCGCTTCGAGCGCATGGACTTGCGCCGCTGCGCTACGGCGCAGGAAGGCGCCGGGCACGAGACGCGATTCGAGCAACTTGCGCGTGGCGCGGTCGGTGGTCGTCGAGAGGCGGCCGACCAGCGCCAGCCAGACACGCTCGGCCGTGGCCCAGCCGGTCAGCGAAGTCATCAGCAATTCGGTCACGGGTCGCAAAGGCCAGGCTGTCGGGGTGGGGGCCGCATCGGCGACCTCGATGGTGCGGTCCGGCGCGGCGTCGCCGCCGAAGGCCTTGTCGAGCGCCGCGGCAATGCGGTTCAGCGCATCGCGTCCCGCGTCGATCACCGAGTCGAAATTGAGAAAGCCGTGGATCTGCCCGGGGTAGTGCAGCAGGTCCACGGGCACCTCGGCGGCGCGCAGCCGCGTGGCGTAGTCCAGGCCGTCGTCGCGGATCGGATCGAATCCGGCGCTGATGACCATGGCGGGCGCGAGGCCCCGCAGGTCGGCCTGGCGGCGCGGCGAGAGCCAGGGGTCGTCCGCATCGGGGATCTGGCCGATGTGCGCCAGGACTCCGCGCAGCATGCGCTCGCTGATCAGGTAGCCGCTGGCGTTCTCTTCGAGCGAGGGAAACTCCGCCACCAGGTCGGTGGCCGGATAGGCGAGCACCTGCAGGCTCAGCCGGGGCCCGTCGTGGCGCGCCGTGTGCTGCGCGACCGCCGCGCAGATGTTGCCGCCGGCCGAGTCGCCGCCGATGGCGAGACGGCGCGTGTCGACGCCCAGGGTGGCGCCGAACTGCGCGACCCATTGGAGGGCCTCGAGAAAGTCCTCGCGTCCGGCCGTCAAGGGATGCTCGGGCGCGAGCCGGTAGCGCACGGCGATGACGACGCAATCCGCGGCCAGCGCAATGCTGCGGCAGATCGAATCCCCGGAGTCCAGGCCGCCCACGATGAAGCCGCCGCCGTGGCACCACAGGAAGGCGGGTCGCGGCTGCTTCGACGGTCCTGCGGAGAAGATCCGCAGTTCGATCGGGCCGCCGGGCCCGGCGATCGTCCGGTGTGTGACCGAAGCCACCTGGGGCCGACGCCCCAGGGCCAGCGCCATGAGCCGCCACAGCTTGCGCTGCGTTGGCACGGACCGGTTCTCGATGCGACCCGGCGCCAGATTGAACCAACGCAGGAAGGCGCGGACATCGCGGTCCGGCCGTGGCGAGCGCAAGGTCAGCGGCATGCCGCGCGTGGCAACGCGATTCGATTCGTTGTTCATGGAATAGGACGCCTTGGATGTAGAGGAGGTCTTCATGCACGCAGGATGCGCAGGGCCGCGCCGCGGCTCACCCCCCAGTACGGGGGGCGGGCAAATCCCGGTTCACAGGCCTCGACGGCTCAGGGCTCGATGCGCTTCATCTTCGACGTGTCCATGCGCACCATGCCGAAGGCCATGCCGTAGAGCAGGTGCCCGTCGGCATCGACCTTGATCGGGGCGTACATGCCGTTGAACATCGGATGGGTGCCGGTGCGGATGCTCATCACCGTCTTGCCCGTGTCCAGGTCCATGCCGATGTGGTGGCGCTCACCCCAGCGTCCGGCGAAGTAGCCGTCGATGATGGCCATGCGGCTTCCGCCGCTGATCATCGGAACGATCGAGATCGACGACACGTCGTTGCGCGCCCACTGCTGGGTCCAGGCGTGCTTGCCGTTGTCCCACTTGAAACCGGCCGCGCCGACCGGGCCTGGGCGCGTGGCGCCGTTGACCAGGTTGACGTAGAAACTGTCGCGGCTGAGTTGGGGCTCCTCCTTGGTCAGGATGTTGTTGACCACGAAAGCCTGGTCGCCGTAGACAGACACCGATTGCTCCGATTGCACGATCTCCAGCCCCGGGCCCATGTCGACCTCGATCTGGTCGGCGATGCGCGGCGACTGCGTGCCGGGCTTCTGCTTCCAGCCAGCGGGAATGCCGTCGCGCCAGAACGACACCAGGCGCATCTTCTTCGCCCCGTCGGTGATGACGACCAGCTTGTCGTCGTTGGGGCCGAAGCCCATCAGCGTCGGCGTCGAGCCGGTGCCGTCGCCGATCTTCGGCGGAGGCATCTGGATGCCGCGGTCGTATTTCGCGGCCCAGGCGCCGCTGGCCTCGTCGTCATGGATCTTGCCCTTGGCATCGACCACCAGGCGGTACATGGTCATGTTCGAGGCCACGTACACGGCGCCGCCATTGGCCTCCGGTCCGGTGGCAAAACTGTTCATGAACGACTCGTCGGCGCCGGCGGTGGTGTAGGTGTCGACGATCTCGAGCGTGTCGCGGTTCAGCGTGATGACCTTGCCGCCGAGCGTGTTGATGACCAGGTAGCCATTGAAGCTCATGCCCATGCCGAAGGACATGTCACCGGGCAGATGGGTCTTGGCGCGGGCGCGTTCGTTGTCGAAGAGCGAGGCGGGCAGGTTGGTGAAGCGCGCTGGCTTCATGCCGGATGCGGGGTTCTTCGGGTCCTGCTGGTCGATGCGGAACACCTGGCGGCCGTTGCAGCCGATGAAGGCATCGTCGCGCGTCAGCACCGCGTACACGGCGCCATTGGCCACCTGGTCGGACGAGGCCGTCGCCACGCGGTTGGGCTGCGACTTCAGGTAGTCGAGCAGGCCCTTCTCGTCCTTGGCTTCGATGAACTTCTGGATGGCGGCGGCTTGCGCGCGGCGCTCCTCGGCGCTCACCGGCGTGAAGTTTGGCAGCTTCACCGGGATATCGCTGCGCGCGATCTCGACCAGCTTGCCGCCTTCGTTCTTGACCTTGCGCAGGCCGAAGCCCGACCACCACCACTGGATCTCCTGGCCGGCGACGGTGTCGCTCATCGAGGGCAGGCCGACCGATTCGTTCGGGATCAACTGCACCGACTCGGGCGTGACCTCGAAGAAGCCGCGCGGCACGGCGATGTCGGTGCTGTCGGATGCGGCGTCGTCCCAGTGCGTCTGGTTGTTGTACGACTGCGCGAGATAGGGGTTGTGCGCCTGGCTGAGGGCGCTGGCCGCGTGAGCCGGCACGGCGGCGAGTGTTGCGACCGCGAGAGCGGCAGATGCGAGGCGAAATGGCTTCTTCATGTGGAATCCTGCTGGGATGGATGGTTGCGAGGGAGGGACGCAACCACGTCTCGATGCCGTTGTCTCCAGCCGGGCGAAGTCTGCGTACGGGATGAATGATCGGGCGCTGCCGTCCGAACGGCCCCACCCCGCGCGGGTGGAAAGGGGTTGCAAGGCCGGAGGGTTTCCCCGACCCCCCGATCCGGGTGGATGTGGCGGTGCGGGAGCCTGATTCACTCCATGTCACCTGCGGCGACTGCGCGCATCGAAAGACCCATCTCCATGAACATCACCGATCCGCCGGCACGGCTTCCGGACGCCGAAGAGAACTTCGAGAACGCCCACCGTGGCTTCATCGCCACGATCCCGGACGCCCACATCGTCGACGCCCGGGGCCGCGTGGCGTGGAGCCTGCGCGACTACCGCTTCCTGGAGGAGGACGAGCCCGCCTCGACCGTGCATCCGAACCTGTGGAAGCATGCACGGCTCAACAACTTGCACGGCCTGTTCGAGGTGACTGAGCGCGTCTACCAGGTGCGGGGGTTCGACGTGTCGAACGTGAGCTTCATCGAAGGCGACAGCGGCGTGATCGTCATCGATCCGCTGACGGTGTCGGAGACGGCGGAGGCTGCGCTCGCGCTTTATCGGGCCCATCGTGGCAACCGGCCGGTGACGGGGCTGATCTACACGCACAGCCACGCCGATCATTTCGGCGGCGCGCGCGGTGTGCTCGACGAGTCCGACGCCATCGCGCGGCGCGTGCCCATCGTCGCACCGCGGGGCTTCATGTGGCACACGGTCTCGGAGAACGTGCTGGCCGGCAACGCGATGGGCCGGCGTGCGATGTTCCAGTTCGGCGTGACATTGCCGCGCAATGCCTGCGGTCAGGTCGATTGCGGCATGGGCAAGGCGGTGCCGATGGGCACGACGACGCTGATTCCGCCGACACGCACGATCGAGCGCGAGACCGAGACGCACGTGATCGACGGCGTCGAGATCATCTTCCACCTCGCGCTGGAGAGCGAAGCGCCCTCGGAGATGTTCATGCACTTTCCCGGGCTGCGCGCGCTCAACACGGCGGAGATCGGCACGCAGGCGATGCACAACCTGTGCCCCTTGCGCGGTGCCCAGGTCCGCGATGCGCGGCTGTGGTCGCGCTATCTCGACCAGGCGCTGGATCGCTACGCACCGACGGCCGACGTCGTGTTCGCGCAGCACAACTGGCCGACCTGGGGCAACGAGAAGATCCGCGGGTATCTTCGCCACCAGCGCGACCTGTACAAGCACCTGCACGACCAGAGCGTGCGGCTGATGAACCGCGGCCTCACCGGCATCGAGGTGGCCGAGGCGATGAAGCTGCCGGCGTCGCTCGCCGCGCCCTGGGCCAACCATGGCTTCTACGGCACGGTCTCGCACAACGTGAAGTCGATCGTCCAGCACTACCTCGGCTGGTACGACGGCAACCCCGCGCACCTGCATGGGCTGCCGCCCGAGCAGTCGGGCCCGCTCTACGTCGAGTACATGGGTGGCGCGAAGGCGCTGCTGGAGCGCGCCCGCAGCGACTACCGGCGCGGCGAATACCGCTGGGTGGCCGAGGTCACGAACCACCTGATCTTCGCGCAGCCGGACAACGTCGAGGCGCGCGCGCTGTGCGCCGATGCGCTGGAGCAGCTCGGCTTCGCGGCCGAGTCCGCCACCTGGCGCAACGCCTTCCTGCTGGGAGCGCAGGAGCTCCGCCACGGCGTGCCGCAGGTGCGACGCCGCAACGTGAGCCGGGACCTCGTCTCGGTGCTGCCCATCGAACTGCTGCTCGACCACATGGCCGTGCGCCTCGATGCCGAACGGGCCGAAGGGGTGGAAATGGCCATCGAGTGGGCCAACCCCGAGACGGGCGAATGCTGGGCGATGCGCCTGGAGAACGCGACGATGACCTACCTCCCCGGCGCCGTGCGGGGCGGGGCGACAGCGCGCGTGAGCCTGAAGCGCGCGGCGCTCGCCGCGTTGCAGTCCGACAGGGCCGGCATGCCGGCCGCCTTCGAGCGCCTGGTGGCGGAAGGCCGGATCGAAGTCGACGGCGATGCCGCCAGCGTGGTGCGCCTGTTGCGCATGCTGGAAGAGTTCGACGCGATGTTCAACGTCGTCGAACCGTAGGACGCTTCGGCCTCACCGCACCCCAACGAATTGCATCAGAGAGAACCCAGGAAACATGACATCGACTTTCAGGCCGCTTTCCAACGGCCAACTCCTCGACCTGCCCGCGACCTTGCCGGTGCTCGACCCGGCGACCGAGGAGGTCATCACCCACGTGCCCGACTGCACCCGGGAACTGCTCGACGCCACTGTGCGGTCCGCGCGCGCGGCATTCGACACATGGAGCCTCACGTCCATCGAGCATCGACGCGAGCGGCTCGAAGCGCTCGGTGCGCGCATGAAGGAACACGCCGATGAACTCACCCTGCTGCTGACGCGCGAGCAGGGCAGGCCGCTCGCCATGGCCAGGGCGGAGGTGCTGGGCTGCGTCCACTGGTTGCGCAGCGCCGCGAAGATGTCGCTGCCCATAGCGGAGCGCACCGACCCGGCAGGGCTGAGCTGGTCGACGCGTCGCGTGCCGCTCGGCGTGGTCGCGGCCATCGCGCCGTGGAATTTTCCGCTCACGCTCGCGGTATGGAAGCTCGCACCTGCGCTGCTCGCGGGCAACACGGTGATCCTCAAGCCCTCGCCCTTCACGCCGCTGGCGACGCTGCGCATGGGCGAACTCGCGGCCGATCTGTTCCCGGCCGGCGTGCTCAACGTGCTTTGCGGCGGCGACGCGCTTGGGCCCTGGATGACTGCGCATCCCGGCATCGCGAAGGTCGCCTTCACCGGCTCGACCGCGACCGGCCGGCGCGTGATGGCCTCCGCCGCGCCCACGCTCAAGCACATCACGCTGGAGCTGGGCGGCAACGACGCCGCGATCGTGATGCCCGATGTCGACGTGCCGAAAGTGGCACGCAAGCTGTTCATGGGCGCCTTCCTCAACTCGGGACAGGTCTGCATCGCGTCCAAGCGCATCTACGTGCACGACGCGATCTACGACGCCTTCGCGCAGACTTTCGCTGCGGCGGCCAAGGCGACGCCCATGGGCCCCGGAACGAAGGAGGGCGTGATGCTCGGGCCGGTGCAGAACCGCCCGCAGTACGAGCGAGTGAAGGAGCTCATCGCTGCCACGCGCGACGCTGGCCACCGTTTCCTCGCCGGCGGCGAAGTGCCTGACGGGCCCGGCTACTTCATCCCGCCCGCTGTCGTGGACAACCCGCCCGACGATGCGCGGGTCGTGGTCGAGGAGCCCTTCGGTCCCATCGTGCCGCTGCTGCGCTTCTCGGATGTGGACGAGGTGGTGCGTCGCGCCAACGACTCCGAGTTCGGCCTGGGAGGCTCGGTCTGGTCCAGCGATGTCGCGCAGGCAAGGGCCATCGGCGCGCGCCTGGAAGTGGGCACGGTGTGGATCAACAGCGTGCATCTGCTGGACCCGCAGTCGCCCTTCGCGGGCCGCAAGCAATCGGGCATCGGTGTCGAGAACGGCATCGAGGGCTTGCTCGAATTCACGACTACGCAGACCATGGTCGGCTGAAGCCGCCTCAATCAATTTCAGAAACCAAGAGATTCAAACCATGCAAATGCGCTCCAAAGCCGTCGTCTTCCGCGCTGACGGCGTCACCGTCCACGTCGAGGACATCCTGGTCGATCCACCCGGCCCGCACGAGGTGATGATCAAGGTGGGCGCCTGCGGCGTCTGCCACAGCGACCTGTCGGTGACCAACGGCACGCTGCCGCTGCCCGCGCCGGTGATCCTCGGCCACGAGGGCGCGGGTGTGGTCTGCCAGGTGGGCGAGGGCGTCACCGACTTGAAGGTGGGCGACCATGTCATCAGCAGCTTCGTCAACACCTGCGGACGCTGCCGCTATTGCACGAGCGGCAAGCCCAACCTCTGCGACATGGGCAACACCACGCCCTACACGCTGCCCGGCGCGAAGCCGCGCACCCATGACGCGGACGGCCAGCCGCTCAACGTCATGGGCGGCTGCGGCGTCATGGCCGAGTATGCGACCCTGCACGAGAACAACGTGGTCAAGGTCACGCCGGACGTGCCGCTGGACCGGTGCGCGCTGGTCGGTTGCGGCGTGATGACGGGCTGGGGCGCGGCTTGCAATACAGCCAAGGTCGAGCCGGGTTCGATCTGCGTCGTGTTCGGCGCCGGTGGCGTCGGCCTGAGCACGCTGCAGGGCTGCCAGATCGCGGGCGCGACCATGATCGTCGCGGTCGACATGCTGGCCAGCAAGCTGGAACTGGCCAAGGTCTTCGGCGCCACCGACGTCATCGACGCTTCGAAGTCGGAGAACGTCGTGAAGGAATTGCGCAAGCTCACCGGCGGCGGCGCGGACTATGCCTTCGAATGCGTGGGCCACGGCGAGATCGTGGCGCAAGCCTACGGCTGCCTGCGCAAGGGTGGCTTGGCCATCGTCGTGGGCCTGGCCGGGCCCGCCAACACGACCACCCTCAAGACCGCCAGCTTCGCCCTGGAAGAAAAGGGCATCAAGGGAAGCTACTACGGCTCGACGCGGCCGCGGCACGACTTCCCGCGGCTGCTCGGGCTGTATCAGGCCGGCAAGCTCAAGCTCGACGAACTCATCACGCATCGCTATCGCATCGAGGATGCGCCGCAGGCCTTCGAGGATCTGGCCAAGGGGCGGAATGCGCGGGGGGTGATTGTTTTCGATTGAGTCGCGTCGGCTGCGATCTCGCTCAGTTGCGGAACTGCCTGGCTGCAAACGCCCAGGCCATGCGTGAGGCATCCGGTCCCGACCCGTCGCTGTAGGGCTCCCGGGCCGCGCCGCCGCTCCAGGCGTGGCCGAGGCGGTCCACTTCCACCAGGGTCGCCACCGTGTTGCCCCGGCGCTTGAAGTCCGTCACGGTGGTCGAGTACCGATTGCCACGCTGCACGCTGCGTTCCTTGCTTGCCGTGGCGCCTGCCGCGTCCGCCCACGCCTGCGCGGCGGCATGGCCGTTCGAGGCTGCCACCACCCTGTCGAGGGCGCCATGGATCACCATCAAGGGTGGCCATGAGGCCGCCATCGCTCCGGGCGTGGCCGGCAGGGGCCTGGTGGCGCGACGCCCGTGCATCGCGCCCAGCGCCGAAAGGGTCGAGTGGGCGGTTCCGGGCGGTATGCCGGAGTGCATCACGACCGCGCCGAATCGCTCCGGATGCCGCGTGACCAGCAGGGCGGCCATGCTGGCTCCCGCCGACAGTCCGGCCACCGCGATGCGCGTGCGGTCCACGGCGTACATCAGGCAGACCTGGTCGATCGCCTTCATGATGAGCGCAGCCTCGCCGTACGCGCGCCCCGACGAGGTGTCGAACCAGTTCCAGCAACCTTGCGGATTCGACACCCGGTCCTGCTCCGGATACAGGACGAGGAATCGCTCGCGCGCCGCGACCCGATTCATCCGCGTGCTGGTCGCGAAGGTCTTCGCGTCCTGGCCGCAGCCGTGCAGCATGACCATGAGCGGCAGGCGCTCGCCGAACTTGACGTCCGGTGGGCGGTAGAGCCTGAAGCGGCGCGCGCCTGCCGCGCCCATGGCGACGCCGGTGATCCACTGGCCCGCGCCGGCGGGCGGCCGGCGCTTTTCAATGACCGGCTTGACGGCGCGCTCCACGGCCTTGGTGCTCGCGCGCATGGTGCTGCGCGTGATCGCCTCCATGCTTCGAGCAAAGATGCCGGCCCATCCGCCGGCCTTGCGCCGTCGCGCCATCAGCGGCGCGTCTTGCGCTTCGTTGCCGGCCTGGCGGACCTGCCGCTCCAGAAATCGACGATCTGCCGCGCTGCTTCGGCTTGTGTCGCCGCAATCTGGCGCCTAGCGGCTCCGGTGGCCTGGCCGCGGGCTGCGCTGATCGACTTGTTGGCTGCGCTGAGCCACATGCTCATCAGCGGATTTTTCTTTGTCCAGGGATTGCTCATAGAACCTTCGCTTCGACCGATGGCCGATGGCGAACTGTGCGTCGTGCAAGCGATGCGGCAGTGCAGCATTGCGCCCAATCGGGCGTGGCCGCCGTCCTACGTCGAAGGTCCGTTGTGCGGCGTGGGGCTCGCCACCGTGATCATCGGTAGCCGCTGCGGCCTTTTCCGCGGAACACCCAATACACGCCCATCGTGTAGAGCGCCACCACCGGCAGCACCACCACGGCGCCATAGAACAGGAACCGGAGCGATTCCTCCGGCGCCGCCGCGCTGGCGACGGTGACCGCGTACGGCACCATGTAGGGCCAGAACATGACGCCGAGCGTCAGGTAGGACGCCGTGATGAACAGGACGGTGAGCGCGTACGCAAGGCCGTCGCGGCGCGCCCGGGCCCCCGCCACGACGCCAAGCAGGGCGGCGAACGCCAGCACGGCAAACGCCCACCCCCAGGGCCGGTCGCTCAGGTGGCCCTGCGCTATCGCTCCTGCGTCGATGGTCAGCGACGCGGCGAAGGCCAGGCCGAGGATCAGGAACACGGCAGCGGCAAGCCAGGGAATGCGACGATAGGCCCAGGCGCGCAGGTCGCCCTCGCTCTTGAGCACGATCCAGCCTGCGCCCAGCAGGGCATAACCGAAGACGAGGCCGATGCCCGTCATCACCGAGAACGGATGCAGCCATTCGAACGAGGTGCCCGCGAATTGATCGTTTGCCACCGGCAGGCCGCGCATCAGTGCGCCGACCGCAGCGCCCTGGACAAAAGCGACCACGGTCGATCCGAGGAAGAAACCCGTGTCCCACAGCCAGCGCGTCTTCACGCTGCGGTATCGGAACTCGAAGGCGATCCCGCGAAAGATCAGGCCGACGAGCAGCAGCAGGACCGGCAGGTAGAACGCTCCCATGAACACGGCATAGACCACCGGAAAGGTCGCGAACAAGCCGGCGCCCACGATCACCAGCCAGGTCTCGTTGCCATCCCAGAACGGGGCGATGGCGTCCGTCATGTGCAGGCGGTGGTCCTCGTCGCGCGTGGTGCCGAAGAGGATCCCGACCCCGAGGTCGAACCCGTCCAGGATCACGTAGACCAGGATGGAGAGGGCGATGACCGCTGCCCAGAAGAGCGCCAGGTCGCTGGGTTGGGCCGCGTTCATCGCTTGGCTCCGGGTCCCGCAGGGCCCATCACGTCCGTGCGGGCGGCCACGGCCAGCGGACGGCTGCCCGTCACGTTGCCCGTGGCCTGCGTCTTCGCATGCGGTCCCTCGCGCAGCAGCTTGTAGATGTAGTAGATGCCGAAGGAAACAAAAAGCCAGTACACGACGACGTAGACGATCAGCGAGGTCAGCACATCGCCGGCGGTCAGGCTGGGGGTGATGGCGTCCTTGGTCCGCAGCAGCCCGTAGACCACCCAGGGCTGGCGCCCGACCTCCGCGGTGTACCAGCCTGTCAGGATGGCGACGAAGCCGGTTGGAAACGATGCGAAGGTGCACCACAGGAACCAGCGCGACGATTCCAGCCTGCCGCGCCAGCGCAGGTAGTTGCCGAGCCAGGAAACGGCCAGCATGACGAGCCCCATGCCGACCATCAGCCGGAAGGCGAAGAAAGGAATGAGCACCGGCGGCCGGTCTTCGCGGGGGAAGGACTCCAGTCCTCTCTCGGCGGAAGTGAAGTTGCCGGATGCGATGAAGCTGCCGAGCTTCGGAATCGAAATGGCGTAGAGATTGCGCTCGTTCGCCTCATCGGGAAAGGCGATCAGCACTTCGCTCGCGGGCTGCTCGTTCTTCCAGCGTGCCTCGATTGCGGCGAACTTGGCGGGCTGGTGCTTCAGCACGTATTCGCCCGCCAGGTGGCCGAAGAACATCTGCACGGGGATCAGCACCGCAGCGAGCCCCAGGCCCCAGTGCAGCATCATCCGGCCTTCGTCGAAGTGCACCCGGCGGAGCAGGTACCACGCACCGGTCGACGACACGCACATCGCGCTCGTCAACAAGGCGGCGAGCAGCATGTGCGGCCAGCGCACCATCTGGACCGGGCCGAGCACGATCTGCATCCAGTCGGTGGGAACGATCTTGTCGTTCACGATCGCATGGCCCAGCGGCACTTGCATCCAGCTGTTGTTGGCCAGGATCCAGAAGGACGAGAACATCGTGCCCAGGGACACCATGCAGCACGAGAAAAAATAGAGGCGCGGCGACACCCGGTCGCGCCCGAGCAGCATCACGCCGAAGAAGGTCGCCTCCAGCATGAAGGCGGTAAAGGCTTCGTAGCCGAGCAGGGGGCCCTGTATCGGCCCTGTCTTCACGGCCAGCACGCCCCAGTTGGTGCCGAACTGGAAGGCCATCACGATGCCCGTGACCACGCCCATGCCGAAGGAGACCGCGAAGATCGGCAGCCAGAAATCGAAAACCCTTCGGTAGAGGGCGTTGCCCGTCGCCAACCTCGCCCCCTCGATCGTGGCCAGCCACGCTGCGAGCCCGATCGTGAACGCGGGGAAGATGATGTGAAAGCTGATGACGAACCCGAACTGGATTCGCGACAGCATCACCGGGTCGAGGTCCATGGGCGATGTCCCGTTTCACTTCTTTGCCGCGGCGCTGTCGAGGCCCAGGATGACCACCTTCGCGCGCCTGGGCTTCGTCGGCCAGGCGACCATCGTGAAGCCATCGGCCACGGCCACCTTCTGGACGCCATCCACGGCGTATGTGATCACGCCGCCTGCGATACCGCCGCCTGTTTCGAGCGGCCCGCCCCAGAGTTTCTGGCCGGTGGAGGAGTCCAGCGCGTAGAAGTTGCCACCGAGATCAGCGAAGAACACGATTCCGCCGGCCGTCGGCGTGATGGCGGCAACGATCGGATAGTTGGACTTGACGCGCCATTTCCAGACCCCGGTGTCGGCGTCGCTGGCATAGATCCACCCGGCCCAGTGTCCGTCGGTGGGGTCCTCCTTGCCGAACATGTTGATCGGGTTGTACGTCGCCATGCCGGTCCAGGGCTGCCCTGCGGGCGCGGAGCGCAGTTTCTCGTCGGTCTTGATCGTCACCGTGTCGCACCAATCGACGGTACCGGTGATCACGAGGTTCGTGGTGGGGTCGAATCCCGGGGTGTTCCATTCGGTGCCTCCCACCGGCCCCGGACAGAAATGAACCTTCTGGCCGACGGCGAACGCGCCCTCCACATTCTCGACCGTGGTGACCGGCACGCGGTAGAGCAGGTTGTTGGTGGCGAGGTCGTAGCCATAGAGGTGCCCGTCCTTCGGCGCGACCGTCATGAGCTGTTTTCCGCCCATGGTCTGATGCAGGATGGGCGGAGCGGACACGTCCCAGTCGTGCCAGTCTTTTTTCACGACCTTGAAGTTGTTCTTGAAGTCGCCCGTCTTGGCGTCTAGCACCACGACCGAGTCGGTGAAGAGATTCGTGCCTTCGCGTGCGCCCGAGGCGAAGTCGGGGGCCGGATTGCCTCCGGGGACGTACAGCAAGCCGTTCTTGATGTCCAGCGTGTACGAGGTCCACGTCCCGCCGCCGCTGATGGGGATGCCTGGCGCGTTGTTCCAGGTCGTCGTGTCGAGCGGCGACTTGCCCACGGGACCACGGACGACGTCGCCCTCGACCTGAGGCACGAGGAAGAACTGCCAGACGACCTTGCCGGTCTTTCCATCGAGTGCGTAGACCTTGCCTCTGCCGCCCTTGTAGTCGCCGCCGGCATTGCCGACGAAGACGAGGCCATCCCATGCGATCGGCGCCGACGGGACCGACTCGCCGCGTTGGCGATCGCAGATCGTCGTCTCCCACACTTGCGTGCCGGTCTTGAAATCGAAGGCCAGCACCCGACAGTCCTGGGTGCCGCGAAACAGCAGGCCGTCCATGTAGGCCGCGCCGCGGTTGGCAGGAAGGAGCGCGCCGGGATAGTCGAGGTGGGTGCGCCAGTTCTCGGCGCACGTGGCGGGGTTGATGGAAAAGATATCGAACTCGGCGGTGCCGATCAGTGCGTTGTTCACCATGATCAGGCCGGATTCGAAGGCGGTGAACATGCCGAGGTCGTAGGTGCACTGGACCTTCAGGTTTGCAACGTTCTTCGCGTTGATCTGGTCGAGCGGCGAGTAGCGCTGCGACGTCGGAGTCCTGTTGTAGCTTGGCCAGTCCCCAGCCGCCGCGTTGGGCCACGCCGCGTCGGCGAGAGGCGGGGAGGACCCCGCCGCCGCGGGTGCCTTGTAGGCGGGGTTCTGTTCGATGGTCAGTGCGCCTGCCGGCGTGGACAGCGTCTTGAGCGCGTTGAGTCCCATGCCGCCGTAGGTCGTCATCTGCACCGGAAACTTGACGTAGAGCAGCCCTGCGATGGCCGCGCCTGCCGCAACGAGCACGCCTGCAACGACGAGGATCTTTTTCATGCTTCTGATCCGATCTTGAAAGACGGAAAATGACGTGAAAGCTGATCGAGAACGCGCGGCCCGAATTCCGACGCATCGGGTGTCACCGGGACTGGACGGGTACTGTCGAGACTCCGCCACGGCGGCCACGTGCCAGGGATTGTCGAAACAAGGCGTCCGAGCCCGCAATCCGGGCGGTCACGTAATGCACGTACGTGCCAAGCCGCGAAAGCGCTTGTGCGGGGGTTGATTCCCCAATGAAAAAGGCCGCCAGGAAATTCATCCTGACGGCCTCTTTATCAACTGATGGTCGGGGCGAAAGGATTCGAACCTTCGACCCTCTGGTCCCAAACCAGATGCGCTACCAGGCTGCGCTACACCCCGACGAGCCTTCGATTCTAACCTTTTTGGCGAGCCCTTTTCCGACCGACTGCTCAGCGACGCTGATATTGCGTCTTGCCGAACAGGATTTCGCGTTCCTTATCGCCGGTGATCGGTGTGCGCAGCTCGGCCAGTACCTTGACGCCGCGTTGCACCGCGGGGCGCGCGGCGATGCCGTCGAACCACTGCTTCAGGTACGGATAGTCCGCGAGAACGATGCCCTGGTTCTCGTGGCTTCGCAGCCAGGGAAAGATGGCGATGTCGGCGATCGAATAGGTCTTGCCGGCGATGAACTTGTGGGTCGAAAGCTGCTTGTCGATCACGCCGTAGAGGCGCTTGGCCTCGTTCGAATAGCGGTCGATCGCGTAGGCGATCTTCTCGGGCGCGTAGTTGCGGAAATGATGGGTCTGGCCAAGCATCGGGCCGACGCCGCCCATCTGGAACATGAGCCACTGAAGGACTTCGTAGCGTGCCCTGTCGCCGGCCGGGAGGAACTTGCCGGTCTTGCCGGCCAGGTACACGAGGATCGCGCCGGACTCGAAGAGCGAGATCGGCTTGCCGTCCGGCCCCTCGGGGTCGGTGATGGCGGGAATCTTGTTGTTGGGGCTGATCTCCAGGAAGGCCGGCTCGAACTGGTCGCCCTTGCCGATGTTGACCGGGTGAGCGCGATAGGGGAGGCCGCATTCCTCCAGCATGATGTGAATCTTGTGGCCGTTGGGCGTGGGCCAGGAGTAGACGTCGATGGGTGCTTGGGGCATGTGTCTGGATCCATGGGTGATGACAAGGCCGGCCAGCATAGCCCTCGCGGGTCTTCCGTGCAGGGGACGGACTAACCGACCTGGCTCCTGTGCGCGAAGCACCACATCCAGTCCTCGTCCCGTTCCAGGGATGCGATGACGGCGTGTCCCGTGGCTGCATAGTGCCGGCTGGCATGCCTGTTCTTCGACGAGTCGCAGCAGCCCACGTGGCCGCAATGGACGCACAGGCGCAGGTGCACCCACTCGTCGCCAGCGGCCAGGCATTCCTCGCAGCCGGCCGAGGTCGGCGGGACGATCACGTTCGGTACGTGGGAGCAGGGGTACACGGGCATGGAGACTCCTTGGTGACTTCGTGAAGCGGATCAGGCCGTGGTCGCCGCCGATGCCAGGTGCTGGTGAATGAGCGCAACCACTGCGGCGCCTTCGCCGATGGCGCCGCCGACGCGCTTGACCGACCCGGAGCGCACGTCGCCGACCGCGAAGACGCCGGGCACGCTGGATTCGAGCGCGGCGGCGGTTTTCGCCGGAAATCCGCCGCGGGCCTCCTGGCCCGTGAGCACGAAGCCATGCTTGTCGAGGGCGACGCCGCAGCCTTCGAGCCAGTCCGTTTCAGGGACGGCGCCGATGAAGAGAAAGATGTTGCGGGCAGGGCAATCCTCCTCGCTGCCGCTGAGGCGGTCGCGCCAGGTGGCGCCGTTCAGCCCGCTGGTCGGTTCGCCGTGCAGGTGAACGAGTTCGGTGTGCGGGCGCAGCGAGATGTTGGGCGTGGCCTCGATGCGGTCGATGAGGTAGCGCGACATCGTCGCCGCCAGCGAAGGCCCGCGCACCAGCACGTTGACCTTGGCGGCGTGCTGCGACAGGAACACCGCCGCCTGCCCGGCCGAGTTGCCGCCGCCGACCAGGGCAACCTCCTGCTGCGTGCACAGCTTGGCTTCCAGCGCGGAGGCCCAGTACCAGATGCCGCGGCCTTCGAACTCCGCGAGGCGCGGCACCTCGGGGCGGCGGTAGCGTGCGCCGCTGGCGATCACGAGGGTCTTCGAACGGAGCTTCCGTCCATCGACGAGCTGGACCGAGACTTCGCCCTGCGATTCGGCAAGGCTGCAGTCCAGCGACAAGACCTGTGCCGGGATCAGCATCTCGACGCCGAACTTCTGCGCCTGCACATAGGCCCGGCCAGCCAGGGCGCCTCCGGAAATGCCGGTGGGGAAGCCGAGGTAGTTCTCGATCCGCGCGCTGGCGCCGGCCTGTCCGCCGAAGGAGCGGCAGTCGACCACGATGACGCGCAAGCCTTCCGAGGCCGCATACACGGCAGTTGCCAGCCCGGCGGGGCCGGCGCCGACCACGAGCACGTCGAACAGGTCTTCGTGCTCGATGCTGTCGACCATGCCGAGGCAGCGTGCCAGCGCATGCTCGGTCGGGTTGGGCATGACCGAGCCGTCGGGGCATACCGCCAGCAGCTCGGATTCGCCGTATTGCTCGAGCAGGGCAGCGGCGTCGCTGTCCTGCGTGGCGTCGACCACGTGATAGGGGTAGCCATTGCGTCCGAGGAAATTCTCCAGCCGCAGCACCGCGGCCGATTGCGGCGGACCGATCAGCACCGGGCCGCTGGCGCCGGATTCGATCAGCGCCACGCGCCGCAGGATCATGGCGCGGACCAGGCGCTCGCCGAGGTCGGCTTCCGCGATGATCAGGGCGCGCAACTGGTCGGGCGGCACCAGAAGCGTCTCGACGTCGTCCTCCGCATGGCCGTCGACCAGCGCGGGACGCCCTGAAAGCTGCGCGATCTCGGCGAGGAAATGGCCCGGCCCCTGCTGTTCGATGGGAACCACATGGCCGAGCCCGTCGCGCTGCGTGATTGTCACGGTGCCTTGCAGCACGACGAACATCCCGGGGCCGGGCTCGCCGGCCGTGAAGAGGCAGTCGCCGCGGCTGTAGCGCCGCACGGTGCCAAAGCGCCGGATCCGGCCGATGTCGGCGGCGCTCAGCACCGGGAACATCTGGTGGCGGCGGGTCTCGACCTCGATTCTTTCGGTAGCCATCAAGAAAACTCCAGTGGACGAATCTCCGGAATTAAAGCTGATGCGGCGCCGGTTCGTGCGCGTCATCCATTTGCCATCGAAACGACACGCTTGTTTCACCGCAGGTCCCGAGACTCCGTCGGCAGAAAGGGTCTCGCATGAAAGAACTACCCACGCCCACGTTTCCGTTTTCGCAATTGGGCCTGCGCGCTGCCTTGTGGCCTGCGCCTCATCCGGTGCAGGACCCTTCAGCAATACCCGTGCCTCAAGCGGCGGAGCCGGCCGGCGACACCACCGGCGGCATCAGCGTGAGTTGGGCGCGTCATCAGGATGACGTCCGCGCCGCGCAACGTTTGCGTTACGAAGTGTTCGCAGACGAGATGGGTGCGCGCCTGGCGACGCCGGTGGAAGGCCACGACATCGACCTGTTCGACGACTTCTGCGAACACCTGCTGGTCCGCGAAGTGTCCACGCAGCGGGTCATCGGCACCTATCGCGTGCTGACGCCGGCGCAGGCCCGGCGCGTCGGCAGCACCTACAGCGACACCGAATTCGACCTGACGCGCCTGCGCGACCTGCGCGAGCGCATGGTCGAACTCGGCCGGAGCTGCGTGCACGTCGACCACCGCCAGGGTGGGGTGATCCTGGCCCTCTGGGGTGCGCTGGCCGGTTTCATGAACCGCAACAAGCTCGACACGATGATCGGCTGCGCCAGCATCCCGATGTCGCACAACGGCGTGACCAGCGGCGATGCGGCAGCCAGCATCTGGCGGCAGCTTTCGGCCACGCACATGGCGCCTATTCAATACCACGTGCAGCCGCGCCTGCCCCTGCCGGTGCATCGCCTGGACAACGAACTCGACGTGGAGCCGCCCGCGCTCATCAAGGGCTACCTGCGCCTGGGCGCCAAGGTGCTGGGGCCGCCGGCCTGGGACCCGGACTTCAACAGCGCCGACCTGCCGATGCTCATGCGCATCGAAGACCTGCCGGCGCGCTACCGGAAGCACTTCCTCGGCCATTGAGACAGTGCCGGAAAGCCGTCACGCTTTTGTCATGTAAATGTCACATCGGCGGCAGACACTGTCATGCTTTGGTTTTTGAGTGTTTCCGTGCCGGCTGACCCAGAATTCTTTTCCATGCCGCCTGCCATCAGCGACAGGTTGACTGTTGCCGTCGAGCCGGTCGTGACGCTGCTCGACCGCGATCACAGCATCCTCGCGTTCAACGAGCGCGTGCTCGACTGGGCGTACCGGCCGGAAGTGCCCCTGATCGAGCGGCTGCGCTATCTGTGCATCGTCTCGTCGAACCTGGACGAGTTCTTCGAGGTTCGCGCCGCCCCGCACCTGGGTGCGAGCGTGGCGGGCGACCGCAAGGGCAACTACACGGTCGAATCCTTCGAGCGGCTGGCCGAAGCGGCGCATTCGCTGGTGGCGCGGCAATACGCGCTCTACAACGACGAACTCATCCCGACCTTTGCGAGCAAGGGCATCCAGGTCATCTCGCACGGCGAGCGCAATCCGGCGCAGCGCAAGTGGGTGCATGAGTATTTCGAGCGTGAAGTGCGGCCATTGCTGATTCCGGTCGGACTGGACCCGGCGCACCCCTTTCCGCAGGTTGCCAACAAGTCGCTCAATTTCATCGTGCGCCTCAGCGGCAAGGACGCCTTCGGCCGCGAGAACCCCATCGCCATCGTGAAGGTGCCGCGCGTGCTGCCGCGGGTGATCCGCATGCCGGCCAAGGTGTCGGGCGGCAAGACCCTGTTCATCGCACTGTCGAGCATCGTGCGGGCGCACCTGTCGAGCATGTTCCCGGGGCGCGAGGTGGGCGAGTTCTCGCAGTTCCGGGTGACGCGGCATTCCGACCTGGCGGTGGATGAGGAAGACGTGAAGAACCTGCGCACGGCGCTTCGGCAGGGCCTGCAGCACCGCCACTACGGGCAGGCCGTGCGGCTGGAGGTCTCGGCGAGTTGCGCCGAGTCGCTGTCGAACTTCCTGCTGGCGCAGTTCAACCTGCCGCCACAGGCGCTGTATCGGGTGCACGGGCCGGTCAACCTGGCCCGCCTGACGCAACTGATCGACCTGCTCGACGAGCCGCAGCTTCGTTTTCCGCCGTACCAGGCTTCCTATCCGGTCACCCTGTCGCCAGGCCAGTCCTTCTTCGACAGGCTGCAGCGGGGCGACGCACTGATCCACCAGCCCTTCGAAAGCTTCGAAGGCGTGCTGGCCTTTCTGCGGGAAGCGGTGCAAGACCCGGATGTGCTGGCGATCAAGCAGACCATCTACCGCACCGGCACCGACTCCGAGATGATGGACCTGCTTCGCGAGGCCGTGCGCCGCGGCAAGGAAGTGACGGTGGTGGTGGAGCTGAAGGCGCGTTTCGACGAAGAGGCCAACATCAACTGGGCCGAGATGCTCGAATCGATCGGCGCGCAGGTCGTCTACGGCGTGGTGGGCCTGAAGACGCACGCGAAGATGCTGCTCGTCACGCGCCGCGAGGGCAAGCAGATGCGGCGGTACGGGCACCTGTCCACCGGCAACTACAACCCGCGCACGGCGGCGCTCTACACCGACATCAGCCATCTGACGGCCGATCCACTGCTCACGTCCGACATGGAGGCCGTGTTCGTTCACATGGCGGGACAGAGCCGGCTGCCCAAGCTGAATCGCATGTGGCTCGCGCCTTTCGACCTGCACCGCAACCTCTTGGCCCGCATCGACGCGCTCGGCGCGGCGGCGGCAGCCGGCGAGCCTGCGCGCATCGTCGCGAAGATGAACGCCCTCACCGACGAGGACCTGATCGCCGCGTTGGTCAGGGCAGGTCAGAAGGGCGTGAAGATCGACCTGATCGTGCGCGGTGCCTGTACTCTGCCCGCCCGCGTGCCGGGTCTCACGGACAACATCCGGGTTCGTTCGGTGATCGGCCGCTTCCTCGAGCATTCGCGCGTCTTCTATTTCCGCCAGGCGCAGGACGAATCGCTCTATCTTTCCAGCGCCGACTGGATGAACCGCAACATGATGCGGCGCATCGAGCTGGCCTGGCCGGTGACCGATCCGGTGCTGCGCCAGAGGCTCATCGACGAATGCCTGGTGGCCTATCTGCACGACGGGCGCGACGCATGGGACCTCGGGCCGGATGGCGCCTACCACCGCGTCTACCAGGACACGCACGCAGGGGAGGAGGGCGCTTCGCGCGCCATCGAAGCCCACGGCGCGCAGACCGCCCTCATGAACCGCTACGCGTCGCGCGGGCTTCGCCGCGCCGCATCACGGGATTGACTCACATGGATTTGATTTTCTGGCGCCACGCCGAGGCCGAGGACTGGACCGAAGGCTGCGACGACATGCAGCGTTCGCTGACATCGCGCGGCGAAAAGCAGGCCAAGCGGATGGCGGCGTGGCTCGATCGCCAACTGCCTGATGGCACGCGGATCATCTGCAGCCCGGCCCGCCGTTGCGAGCAGACCGCCCTGGCGCTCGGCCGCAAGTACAAGCTGCGCGGCGAACTCGCGCCCGACACCACGCCGGATGCATTGCTCGGTGCGGCGGGTTGGCCGAACGGCAAGTCGGTGGTGCTCATGATCGGCCACCAGCCATCGCTCGGCCAGGCCATCTCGCTGCTGCTGGGCCTTCAGCAGGACAGTTGCCCGGTGCGCAAGGGCGCGGTCTGGTGGATTCGCACCCGCGAGCGCGATGGCGACGTGCAGACCGTGGTCGTCACGGTGCAGGCGCCGGAACTGCTGTAGGAGCCGGCTGCGCTCAGCAGCCCGAGAGGCCGACGCGCCAGCTGGTCTTCTGCCAGGCCAGCACTTCTTCGCGCAGGAGGTGGGCCGATTGGGGGTACAGGTCGGACCATCCCGGCCGGCAGGCCACGGTGAAGACCCTGCCGCCGCCCGGCCGTGCAAGCCGCAGGCCTTCCAGGTCGGGATCGCGCCGTGCATGGCACAGCAGCACGGCGAGCCGCAACGCCAGCAGTTGCGAGACGAAGGCCTCGTCGTCCAGCGAGGTCTCCAGCTTTCGAAGTTTGCCCCGGTGGCCCAGCACCAGCTGGCTCAGCAGGTGCATCTCGTTCACCGCGAAACCCGGCGCGTCCGCGTTGTCCAGGATGTAGGCGCCGTGCTTGTGATACTCGCTGTGAGAGATCTGCGCGCCGATCTCATGCAGTTGCGCGGACCAGCCGAGCTTGCGCAGGGATCGTCCGGCCCGGCTGGTCGTGCTGCCGCCACGCGCGGCAGGGTCGAGCTGCACAAACAGCGCGGCCGCCGTTTCGCCGACCCGCTTGGCCTGTGCGGCGTCGACGGCGAAGCGGTTGGCGAGGCGCGCCACGGTCGTGGTGCGCAGGTCGGCGACGATGTCGTCGCGCTCCAGCAACTCGTACAGCACACCGTGGCGAAGCGCGCCCTGAGCGACCTTCATCTCTTCGATCTCGAGCAGGTCGAACACGGCGCGCAGCACGCTCACGCCGCCGCCGATCACCGCTTTGCGGTCCTCGCGCATGCCTTCGATGCGCAGGCGGTCGGCGCTGCCGGCCTTGAGCAGGCGGTCGACCAGCCAGTCCAGCCCGTCGCGGGTGATCAGTCCCGGCTCGCCGCCGGCCAGCGTCAGCACATCGCCCACGGCGCCGATGGTGCCCGAGGCGCCGTAGACCACGTCCCAGCGATCGGGCACATAGGTACCGAGCGCATCGTCGAGCACCGCCTTGGCGGCGACTTCGGCCGCGCGGAACGCCGAGGTCGTGAACATGCCCTGCGGAAAGTGCTTCATCGACCAGGCGACGCTGCCGACCCGGTAGGACTCCATCGCCTCGGCTTCGAGCGCCCGGCCGATGATCAATTCGGTGGAACGTCCGCCGATGTCGACCACCAGCCTGCGCTCGCGGTTGGAGGCATCGGTCTGGGGCAGGGTGTGCGCGACGCCCTGGTAGATCAGGCGGGCTTCCTCGCGGCCGGTGATGACGTCGATGCCGAAACCCAGAATGGTGCGCGCGCGCAACAGGAATTCATCGCGGTTGCGGGCCTCGCGCAAGGTCTGGGTCGCCACGGCGCGGACCTGGGAGCGCTTGAAACCGGCAAGCCGCTCGCCGAAGCGGGCGAGCGCGTCCCAGCCGCGCTGCATGGCTTCGGGGGTCAGGTTGCGTGCTTCGTCGAGGCCATTGCCTTGGCGAACGGTCTCCTTGAGGTACTCGGTGCGGTGGATCTGGCCATGGTCGACCTGGCCGATCTCCAGGCGATAGCTGTTCGAGCCGAGATCGACCGCGGCGAGACGGGTTCCGTTTTGCATGTTGAAGTGGGAAGGGCGGGGCCTGATCGTAGCGCCCTGGCCGCGGGCGCCTGCGTCAACCGGTATCCCGGCAGGGAGACAAGGCTAGAGGCGGCGCATGACGGTTGTGTGACAGCGTCACGGGGGAGTGCACGGAAAACGTTGGTTTTCCCTCTGTGGGCGAGTGTCATCGGGCTGTCACACAAGCTTTCTAGAGTCCGTGCCAAGCCCCGCAGGGGGACCTTGTGCAGTTCAAAGGAAGCATCATGAAAACGACGTTCAAATTCGCAGCCGCCGGCCTCCTGGCCATGGCTTTCGCCCACGCTCCGGCCTTTGCCCAGGATGCAGCCACCGGCGCCGGTGCCAGCTTCCCGGCGCCGCTCTACTCGAAGTGGGCCTCCGACTTCAACAAGGCCACTGGCGCCAAGATCAACTACCAGTCCGTCGGTTCCGGCGCAGGCATCAAGCAGATCGACGCGAAGACGGTCGATTTCGGCGCTTCCGACATGCCCCTGACCGACGATGAGCTGAAAACCAAGGGCCTGATGCAGTTTCCCACTGTCATCGGCGGCGTGGTTCCCGTGGTCAACATCCAGGGCATCAAGCCCGGCGAGCTGAAGTTGAGCGGCGCGGTTCTCGGCGACATCTACCTGGGCAAGATCACGAAGTGGAACGACCCTGCGATCAAGGCCCTCAACGCCTCGCTCGCGCTTCCCGACGCCGCCATCGCCACGGTGCGTCGCGCCGATGGTTCGGGCACCACCTTCCTGTTCACGAACTACCTGAGCAAGGCCAATCCGGAGTGGAAGACCAAGGTCGGGGACGGCACGGCCGTCAACTGGCCCAACGGCGCCGGCGGCAAGGGCAATGAAGGCGTCGCGGCCTTCGTGAACCGCCTGCCGAACTCGATCGGCTACGTCGAATACGCCTACGTCAAGCAGAACAAGATGACGTACGCGCAAATGCAGAACAAGGACGGCAGCTTCGTGTCTCCGGACGACTCGGCCTTCAAGGCCGCCGCTGCAGGTGCCGACTGGTCGAAGACCTTCTATCAGGTGCTGACCGACCAGCCGGGCAAGGATTCGTGGCCCATCACCGGCGCGACCTTCATCCTGATGCACAAGGCGCAGGACAAGCCCGCGCAAGCCGCCACGACGCTCCGCTTCTTCGACTGGGCCTACAAGAACGGCGACAAGACCGCCGCCGAGCTCGACTACGTGCCGATGCCCGACAAGGTCAAGAGCGTGATCGTCGTCGCCTGGGGCGATATCAAGGACGCGTCGGGCAAGCCCGTCGCCGCGCTCAAGTAAGCCAACAAGAACGGCGCGCGGCCATGAGCACTCCGCTTGATCGCGCGCCGCTTTCGGAGCGACCTGTGTCATCCACTTTCCCTGCAAGTGCCAATCCGCTCGACCTCGCTGCCGAGCGCGCCCGCGCCACCGCGAGCCCGCCGCCGGCCAAGCGGCCGCGCACCGGCGCCACCACCGACCGCCTCTTCGGCTGGGCCGCCAAGGGCGCGGCGTTGCTGACGCTGGCGATGCTCATCGGCATCCTCCTGTCCCTGCTGGTCGGCGCCTGGCCCGCCATCTCGAAGTTCGGCCTCGGCTTCCTCACCAGCAGCGTGTGGGATCCGGTGCAGAACGAGTACGGCGGCCTGGTGATGATCTACGGCACTCTGGCCACCTCGCTCATCGCACTGGTGATCGCCGTGCCGGTGAGCTTCGGCATCGCGCTCTTCCTCACCGAGATGTCGCCGGCATGGCTCAAGCGCCCGCTCGGCACGGCGATCGAACTGCTGGCGGCCGTGCCGTCCATCGTCTACGGCATGTGGGGCTTGCTGGTGTTCGGGCCGATCCTGTCCACCTACGTGCAGCAGCCGCTGCAGAAACTGTTTGCCGGCGTGCCTTACCTGGGTGCGCTGGTGTCGGGGCCTCCCGTGGGCATCGGCATCCTGTCGGCGGGCATCATCCTCGCGATCATGATCATTCCGTTCATCGCCTCGGTGATGCGCGACGTGTTCGAGGTGACTCCGCCGTTGCTCAAGGAATCGGCCTACGGGCTCGGCTCCACCACCTGGGAAGTGGTCTCGAAGGTCGTGCTGCCCTACACCAAGGCCGGCGTGATCGGCGGCATCATGCTCGGCCTCGGCCGCGCACTGGGCGAGACGATGGCCGTCACCTTCGTGATCGGCAACACCAACCAGCTCAATTCACTCTCGGTTTTCGAGGCGGCCAACAGCATCACCTCGGTGCTGGCCAACGAGTTCGCCGAAGCCGGGGCGGGGCTGCACCAGGCCTCGCTGATGTACCTGGGCCTCGTGCTGTTCTTCATCACCTTCGTGGTGCTGTCGCTGTCGAAGGTGCTGCTGATGCAGATGCGCAAGAGCGAAGGGACGAAATCGTGAGCACCGCCGAACGACTCCTGAACGCCAAGGCGCTCGACGAGACCCGCGCATCCAAGTTCGCGGGGCGCAAGCGCCTCAACATCATTGCCCTGACGCTGTCGATGGCCGCGATGGCCTTCGGCGTGTTCTGGCTGATCTGGATCCTGTGGGAAACGCTGCGCCTGGGCATCGGCGGCCTGACGATCGCCACGCTCACCGAAATGACGCCGCCGCCGAACGAGGCCGGAGGCATCGCGAATGCGATCTTCGGCTCGCTGGCGATGGTGCTGCTCGCCACCTTCGTCGGCACGCCGATCGGCATCATGGCCGGCATCTACCTGGCCGAGTACAACCCCAAGGGCTGGCTCTCGAACATCGTCCGCTTCGTCAACGACATCCTGCTGTCTGCACCGTCGATCGTGATCGGCCTGTTCGTCTACGCGGTGGTGGTGGCGTACTTCAAGTCTTTCTCGGGCCTGGCTGGTGCGATGGCGCTGGCGCTGATCGTGATCCCGGTCGTGATCCGCACGACCGAGAACATGCTGCAACTGGTGCCCGCCGGCCTGCGCGAAGCGGCCTATGCCCTGGGCACGCCGAAGTGGAAGGTCATCCTGAGCATCACGCTGCGCGCCGCGCGTGCAGGGGTGGTCACCGGTGTGCTGCTGGCCGTGGCGCGCATCGCCGGCGAGACCGCGCCGCTGCTCTTCACCGCGCTCAGCAACCAGTTCTGGACCTCGGACATGTCGCAGCCGATGGCCAGCCTGCCGGTGACGATCTTCAAGTTCGCGATGAGCCCGTACGAGAACTGGCAGCAGCTGGCCTGGGCCGGCGTGTTCCTGATCACCGTCGCGGTGCTGGCGCTCAACATCCTCGCGCGGGTCCTCACGCGCAACAAACTCTGAACAACATGGCAACCACACTCGCTCAGCCGACGCGCTCGAAGATCTCGGTCAAGGACCTGAACTTCTACTACGGCAAGTTCCACGCGCTCAAGGGCATCAATCTCGAGATCCCCGAGAACAAGGTGACGGCCTTCATCGGTCCGTCGGGTTGCGGCAAGTCGACCCTGCTGCGCACCTTCAACCGCATGTTCGAGTTGTATCCCGAGCAGCGCGCCGAAGGCACCATCGCCCTGGACGGCGAGAACCTGCTGACCTCGAAGCAGGACGTGGCGCTGATCCGCGCCAAGGTCGGCATGGTGTTCCAGAAGCCGACGCCGTTCCCGATGTCGATCTACGACAACATCGCCTTCGGCGTGAAGCTGTTCGAGAACCTCAGTGCTTCGGAGATGGACGACCGCGTCGAATGGGCGCTCAAGAAAGCCGCCCTCTGGACCGAAGTGCGCGACAAGCTGCAGCAGAGCGGCTCGGGCCTTTCCGGCGGCCAGCAGCAGCGCCTGTGCATTGCACGCGGCATCGCGATCAAGCCTGAAGTGCTTCTGCTGGACGAACCTTGCTCGGCGCTGGACCCGATCTCCACGGCCAAGATCGAAGAGCTGATCGCGGAGCTGAAAAGCGAGTACACCGTGGTCATCGTGACCCACAACATGCAGCAAGCGGCACGCTGCAGCGACTACACGGCCTACATGTACCTGGGCGACCTGATCGAATTCGGTGCCACCGAAGAACTCTTCTTCAAGCCGAAGCGCAAAGAGACCGAGGACTACATCACGGGGAGGTTCGGTTGATCACCCCCAGGCCTCGCGCACTTCGTGTCGCTACGCCAACCCCCTGCGAGGGGGCAACACCAGCGGCCCGGCGAAGCCGGATCTCCGGTGTTTCCGGAAAAGACGCGCGCTGACCCAAGGAGCAAATACAGTGACCGAAAAACATCTTTCCAGCCAGTTCGACAGCGAACTCAACACCGTCTCGTCGCGGGTGATGGAACTCGGCGGCATGGTCGAGGCCCAGATCCACCAGGCCGTGTACGCCCTCCAGCAGTTCGACTCCGAAGCCGCCGAGCGCGTGATGGAAACCGAGAACCGCGTCAACGCGATGGAGATCGAGATCGACCGAGAGCTGTCGTCGATCATCGCGCGCCGACAACCGACGGCCCGTGACCTGCGCCTGCTGATCGCCATCTCCAAGACCACCGCCAACCTGGAGCGCGTGGGCGACGAGGCCAACAAGATCGCGCGCATGGTCAAGTCGATCATCGAGAGCGGTTCGGCCCGTGCGCTCCCTTCGATGGAACTGCGCATTGCCGCCGACCTGGCCTCGGGCCTGCTGCGCAAGGCACTCGATGCGTTCGCGCGGCTGGACACGGCGGCGGCGCTGTCGATCCTGAAGGACGACGACCTGATCGACAAGGAGTTCGATGGTTTCGTGCGCAAGCTGGTCACCTACATGATGGAAGACCCGCGCACGATCTCCGCCAGCCTCGACCTGCTGTTCCTGGCGAAGGCCATCGAGCGCATCGGCGACCACGCGAAGAACATCGCCGAGTTCATCATCTACATCGTCAAGGGTGCGGACGTGCGGCACGCTTCGATGAATGACATCGAAGCGCAGCTCCAGTGACGCGACCCCAGGCTGTGCGCCGACAACGGAATCGAATGAGAATCTGAAAATTCATGAAGAAACCCCGCATCCTGATCGTTGAAGACGAGTCCTCGATCGCCGAGCTGATCGCCGTCAATCTTCGCCACAACGGGTTCGAGCCGATCTGGGCCGAAGATGGCGCCGCCGCGCAACGCGAGATCGATGCCTTCCTGCCCGACCTGGTGTTGCTGGACTGGATGCTCCCGGGGCAGAGTGGCCTGCAGCTGGCGCGCCAGTGGCGCAAGGATTCGCGCACCAAGGCGATGCCGATCCTGATGTTGACGGCCCGTGGCGACGAGCCAGACAAGGTGGCGGGCCTCGACGCCGGTGCCGACGACTACATCACGAAGCCGTTCTCCACGCAGGAAATGCTGGCGCGCATCCGGGCGGTATTGCGCCGGCGTGCGCCGGAGGCTGTGACCGAGCGCGTCGAGATCGGCGAACTGGCGCTCGATACGGCGACGCACCGCGTCACCTGGCATGGTGCCCCGCTCAAGGTCGGACCGACCGAGTTCAAGCTGCTGGGCTTCCTGATGCAGCATGCCGAGCGCGTGCACAGCCGTGCGCAACTGCTGGACAAGGTCTGGGGCGACCACGTCTACATCGAGGAACGCACGGTCGATGTGCACGTCAAGCGCCTGCGCGAATCGCTCGGCCCCGCCGCGGCGATGGTGGAGACGGTGCGCGGTGCCGGCTACCGGCTGACGGCCCAGGCCACGGTTTGAGAGACCGCACCGGCTGAGAAGACCGGGCGGGATAATGGTCCGGCATGCCGTTTCGTATCGCAACTTTCCTGATGGCCTCCTTCCTCGGAGGCGCCTGCGCCGCGGCGATTGCCGGCTGGCGTTTCGCATGGCTCGGTGCATGGCTGGGCGCCGTGGCGTGGCTCCTGCTCGACGCGTGGCGCGCACGGCGGCTGCTGGAGGTGCTGCGCGTCGATGCCGCGGGGCTGCCGTCACGCGGACCCGGCGTGTGGGGCGAACTCGCTGAGCGCATCCGCAAGCTGCTGCGCGCGAGGGAGCAGCAGGCCCGGCAAGCCGAAGACAGGCTGCAGGAGTTCCTGGCGGCCATCCAGGCATCGCCCAACGGCGTGGTCCTGCTCGACGAGCAGGGCCGCATCGAATGGTGCAACCAGACGGCCGCCGGCCAATTCGGCATCGATGCAGAGCGCGACCTGCTTCAGCATCTCGCCAACCTGGTGCGCGATCCGGCCTTCGTGGCCTACCTCGCCTCATGGAACTACAGCCGCGACGTGGTGATCGATGCGCCTTCACAGGCGCAGGGCCATCGCAGCCACCCGGCGAGGCTGTCGGTCCAGGTGCATCCGTATGCGGGCAACCGGCGCATGCTCCTGACGCGCGACATCACGTCGCTGGAGCAGGCCGAAGCGATGCGGCGGGATTTCGTCGCGAACGTCTCGCACGAGATTCGCACGCCGCTCACGGTGCTCGCGGGCTTTGTCGAGACCCTGCAGAACTTGCCTCTCGACGCGGAGGAGCGTTCGCGCTATCTCGCTCTCATGGCGCAGCAGTCGCACCGCATGGAGACGCTGGTCAACGACCTGCTGACCCTCTCGCGGCTGGAGGGCAGCGCCGCGCCGCCACCGAACCGGTGGACGCGCATGCGCGCGCTCATGGCGCAGTGCGAGGACGAAGGCCGGGGCTTGTCGAACCGGCTGTCGACGCAAGGCCATCGACTTTCTTTCTCGATGGAGGGCGATTCGGAAATCGCCGGCGCACCGACCGAATTGCAGAGTGCGATGTCCAACCTCGTGAGCAACGCCATTCGCTACACGCCCGGTGGCGGCGAGGTCGCGGTGACCTGGCGTCTGCTGCCCGACGGCCGCGGCGAGTTTGCGGTGCAGGACAGCGGCCCGGGCATTGCCGCCGAGCACATTCCGCGGCTGACGGAGCGCTTCTATCGCATCGATCGAAGCCGCTCACGCGAAACGGGAGGCACGGGGCTGGGGCTGGCGATCGTGAAGCACATCGCGCAGCGGCATGGAGGCGAGCTTCGCATCGTGAGCACGGTGGGCAAGGGCTCGCGCTTCGCGCTGGTGTTCCCGCTCACACGGCTGCGGCAGGCGTCCGCGCTCAGCGCCGTCGCCTGACGGTCGACACCAGCAGCGCGAGGAACAGGGCGGCCGTGGTCGCCAGTGCCAGGGCGCTCATGAGCCAGAACGCGAGTGGCGATTGCATCGCCGGCCAGGGGCCGAGGCCGCGATAGGCCAGCAGGTAGCTTCCTCCCAGTCCCACGCCCCAGAGCAGGGTGCAATAGAGGATCAGGGGCATCACCGTGACGCGGTAGCAGCGCAGGACGAAGACGCACAGCGTCTGCACGGCGTCTGCGAGGTGATAGAGGGCGGTTGCCAGCAACAGCGTCGCGCCCAGGGCGATCACCGTCGAATTGCCGGAGTAGATGCCTGCGAGCTGCCAGCGAAGCAGGGCCATCAAGGCCGCGAAGAGCAGGGCGAAGAAGATCGTCAGCTCGAAGCCGCGCCGGCAGGCCAGGCGTGCGTGGACATCTTCGCCGGCGCCGAGCCAGAAGCTGACCCGCGCGCTGGTGGCGATGGCCAGCGACAACGGCATCATGTAGGCCACCGCTGTGAGGTTCGACGCGATCTGGTGCGCTGCCGAGGCGGCGGTGCCCAGGCGCGCGATGAAGAGGGCCATCAGCGTGAACGACGTGACCTCCACCAGCACCGCGAGGCCGGCGGGAACGCCCAGCCGGGCGAACTGCCGGATCTGGCCCCAATCGGGCGCCTCGATGCGCCGCCAGAAGCGGTACTCGCGATAGAAGGGCTCCGCGCGCAAGAGCCAGATCGCGGCCGCGAGCATCGAGTAGTTGACGACCAGCGTCGCCCACGCGCAGCCCACCAGCCCCATCGCCGGCACGCCCGCGCCGCCGAAGGTGAGCCAGATCGACAGCGGCAGCTTCACGCCGAGCGAGGCCAGCTGCAGCCAGGTCACGAGTTGCGGCTTGCCGAGGCTCTGGTTGAGCGTGCTGAACAATCGGAACAGCAGCGCGGCCGGCAGCGCGAAGGCGAGGACGCGCAGGTAGGCTTCGACGTCGGCCCGCATGCTCTGCGGCACCTCGGTCCATCCCAGCATCGGCGCCGGAAAGAGCAGCACCGCCATGCCGAGCACGATCGTGATGCCGCACAGATAGAGCGATTGCCGTACCGATCGGCCAACCTCTGACGTGCGGTCGGCGCCATGGAGCTCGGCCCACACGGGCAGCAGCGCCTGCAGGACGCCCATCAGGGACACAAAGACGCTGATGAAGATCGCCGAGCCGACCGAAAGCGCGGCCAGCGCGCCTTCGGCATAGCGCCCCGCCACGATCGTGTCGGTGACGCCAAAGGCCATCACGGCCAACTGGCCGACGAGCACCGTCGCGGCGTGGCGCGCGATCACACGCCTTTCGCTAGCCACCGGCCGGTGCAGTCCGTTGGAAGAGCAGCAGGTCGTCGCTCGCGCTGGTCGGGCGGCGGAAGGTGCCGATGAGGCGCCAGCCTTCGAGGTTCACGATCTTGTGCAGGTAGCCGACGCCGTCGGGGCCGACGACCAGCCAGGGACAGTTGGCGCCCTCCGCCGACAAGTGCTGCAGGTTGAAATGCCCATGGTGCCGCAGCGCCGCGATGTGCGGCCGGCTGAGCGCGAGCGTCGAAAGGCAGGAGGGCTGGCCCACGCGCTCGGAAATGACGCGGACTTGCGGCGCGTAGCTCAGCGCGTGGTCCAGCGCCGGCAGCCAGAGCGTGGTGCCGAGCAACCAGCACAACGCGGCGCCGCCGGCCGGCAACACCAGCGTTTTCCAGAGTGCGGCCCGGTGGCGACCGGTCCGCCAGCGCACGAGCCAGCCCCAGGCAATCGTCGCGGCGACTGCGAAGGTCAGCGTGAGCCAGGAGAACGAAGGCACGAAGCCCGGCACCAGGCGGGTGACGCTGGTGGCCATCTTGGGCGGAAAGCCGGTCTGCAGGGCGATCCAGTAGCCCCAGATCATCACCGCGGTACTGGTGAAGAACAGCAGCGTGAACCAGTCGATCAGCGCGGAGACGCTGCGCCGCAAGGTCGGTAGCGCAAAGGCGGCCATCGTCGCGAACGCTGGGAGCGCGAGCAGCAACGAACGCTCGGAGAAGCTGGTGGTCCAGGTGGCGAACAGCGGGACGAGCGCGAACCACAGCGGCAGCGCGACGTGCCGTGCCGTGAGCTGGCGTCGCCAGCGCCAGATCGTCCACACCGTGAGCGGCCAGGCCGGCCAGGTGAACCACAGCAGCAATTTGGCCTGGCTGCGCAGATCGGAGATCAGCCGGATGCCGGGACGGCTGCCCGGCAGTTCGATCTTCCACTGCAGGAGGCCGAGCCCGATGGCCAAGGCGCCGGCCAGCACTGTGATGCCCAGGACTGCCGCAATGGCGCCCTTGCCGTAGGTCGGCTCGGTCTCCGACGTGTCCTCGGTGCCGGCGCGCCGGAGTTCCGCGAACAGGATCGCCACGCAGCCGAAGCCGAGCATCAGCGCGACGGTCGGCCCGCCGCTCAGCGCGAGTCCGATGGCGCCGATCGCCAATGCAATGAACGCGCCGGTGCGCCGATAGGGCAGCGCGGCGACGCCGAAGAACAATTGGGATGTAAAGAACAGTTGTGCGAGCGCCGGGGTCGTCTCGTGGCCTAGCTGCGCCAGGCCAAGGCAGGCGATGAGCGCCAACAGTGCGCCATCGGCGATGGCACGCGCGTAGTCGGTAGGCCGCGCCTCGCCGCCGAAGGCGAAGGCCACAGGCTGTGCGCGAGGGGTGCGGGCCAGGTAGTACACGGCGTACCACGTGGCGGTGAAGGTGCCCCACAACAGCAGCGCGAAGGCGATTCGAACCGCGAGATCGGGGTTGATCCATGCGGGCGCGATCTTGATCGCCCAGGCGCCGATCCAGTAGGGGATGAGCGCTGGTGTCTCGGGCCGTAGCCCGAACAGCATCGGATCGAGCCATCGCGCGATGCCGCCGGTGCCCTTTGCGAGTTCGGCCATGTAGCCGAACGCTGCGATGTCAGCGCTCTTCCAGGGCCCTCGACCCAGCAGTCCGGGCATGAGGTAGGCCGCGCACAGCAGCAGCAATGCGATGCGCGGCAGGCGGCGCACGGCGCTCTGGGCAACGATTGCGGGCGTCGGCTGGTTCAACGGAAGAGGGTCGTGTGGTCAGGTCGGAAAGAAAAAGGGCAGCGCGGTAAACCGGGCTGCCCTCGACTCGGAAGCGCCTTCCTTACTTGGAGGCAGCGCCGGTGGTCTTGCCGAAACGGTTGCGGAACTTCTCGACGCGACCGCCCATGTTGTCGACCGACTTCTGCGTGCCGGTGTAGAACGGGTGGGATTCGCTCGAGGTATCGAGCTTGTACAGAGGCAGTTCACGACCGTCGTCGGTCTTGCCCATTTCCTTGGTGTTCGCGCACGAACGGGTCACGAACTTGAAGCCGTTCGACAGGTCGACGAACAGAACTTCGCGGTAGTTCGGGTGAATGCCTTCTTTCATGGTCTTTCCTTTGGTCGATGCGAGAGCCACAAACCCGCCACGAATCCCGAAAGCCATGGTGTTGGCCGGAGTCTCCTGGTGGGGATGACACGGCACGGCGCCGTGTTGCACTTTTCGCTAAGCCCGCAATTATCGCATACTGGGCCTTTTCAGCGCCAGAGGCCTCCTCATCATGCCTTTTCGCACCTTGCGCACCTTGCGCGCGGGCCTCGTCGGCTACGGATTCGCGGGCCAGACCTTCCATGCCCCCGTGCTGTCGGCCGTCGAGGGCCTGGAACTGGGGGCCGTGGCGAGTTCGCAGCCGCACAGGGTCCACACGGACTGGCCCGGCGTTGATGTGGTCCCGGACGTCGAGGCATTGTTGCGCCGAACCGACATCGACCTCGTCGTGATCGCCGCGCCGAACGCCCAGCACCACCCGTTGGCCAAGGCTGCGCTCGCCGCCGGCAAGCACGTGATCGTCGACAAACCCTTCACGCTGGACGCCGTGCAGGCGCGCGAGTTGTCCGACCTGGCCCAGCAGAAGGGCCGGCTGCTGTCCGTGTACCAGAACCGCCGCTTCGACTCGGATTTCCAGACGCTGCGGAATCTGCTGGCCAGTAGCGATTTGGGGCGGCCGGTGTATCTGGAGTCGCATTTCGACCGCTACCGGCCGCAGGTGCGCGAACGCCACCTGGTCGACCAGGCCGTTCAATTGTTCGGCCGGCCCGACACGTTGCAGCTCGACACGGCCGCGCTGCGCGACGGGGCCTTGGTCGAAGACTATTTCCACGCCGTGCTCCGCTACGACAAGGGCACCCATGCACCCCTGCGCGTGGTGTTGCACGCGACGACGCTGGCCGCGTACGCGGCGCCGCGCTACATCGTGCATGGCACACGCGGGAGCTATATCAAGCGGGGAGTGGATCCACAGGAGGACGCGCTGCGTGCAGGAGGCCGACCAGGCGATGCGGGGTGGGGTGTCGATCCGATCGAAGGCGAGCTCACGATCATGCGCGACGATGGCCGGGTCCAGGTGCGGGGCGTGCCCACCCTGGCAGGCAACTACGTTGGCTACTACGCGGCGATTCGCGATGCGATCCACGGAGAAGGGCCGAATCCGGTGACGCCGGACCAGGCGGTCGAACTGATGGAATTGCTCGACCTGGGACGCCAGAGCGCGACCGAAGGCCGGGCCCTGGCGGTGCGCTGACTTCACGCCAGCGCAAGGAGGCGATCAGCCTCCGCGACGCATCATGTCGAAGAACTCGACATTGGTCTTGGTCGCCTTCATGTTCTTGAGCATGAGCTCCATCGCCTCGATCTCGTCCATGTTGTACATGAGCTGGCGAAGGATGCGGGTCTTCTGCAGGATCTCGGGCGGCAACAGCAGTTCTTCGCGGCGCGTGCCGCTGCGGTTGAGCTGGATCGAGGGGAACACGCGCTTCTCGTAGAGGCGGCGGTCGAGGTGGATTTCGGAGTTGCCGGTGCCCTTGAACTCTTCGAAGATCACTTCGTCCATGCGGCTGCCGGTGTCGATCAGCGCGGTGCCGATGATGGTGAGCGAGCCGCCTTCTTCCACATTGCGCGCGGCGCCGAGGAAGCGCTTGGGGCGCTGCAGGGCGTTGGAGTCCACGCCGCCGGTCAGCACCTTGCCCGACGAAGGCACGACGTTGTTGTAGGCGCGGGCGAGGCGGGTGATCGAGTCCAGCAGGATCACCACGTCCTTCTTGAGCTCGACCAGGCGCTTGGCGCGCTCGATCACCATTTCGGCGACATGCACGTGGCGCGCGGCGGGTTCGTCGAAGGTCGATGCGATGACCTCGCCCTTCACCGTGCGCTGCATTTCGGTCACTTCTTCGGGCCGCTCGTCCACCAGCAGCACCATCATGTGCACTTCGGGGTAGTTGGCGCTGATCGCGTGGGCGATGTGCTGCATCATCACCGTCTTGCCGCTCTTGGGCGGGGCCACCAGCAGGGCTCGCTGGCCTTTGCCGATCGGCGCGATGATGTCGATGATGCGGCCGGTGATGTTCTCGTCGCCCTTGAAGTTGTCGCGCTCCAGACGCATCAGTTCCTTGGGGAACAGCGGCGTCAGGTTCTCGAACATCACCTTGTGCTTGTTCGCTTCGGGCAGGCCGTCGTTGACCTTGTCGAGCTTGGTCAGCGCGAAGTAGCGCTCGCCATCCTTGGGCGTTCGCACTTCGCCTTCGATCATGTCGCCGGTGTGCAGGTTGAAGCGGCGCACCTGGCTCGGCGAGATGTAGATGTCGTCCGTGCTCGCCGTGAAGCTGGTGTCGGGGCTGCGCAGGAAGCCGAAGCCGTCCGGCAGGATCTCGAGCACGCCGTCGGCGAAAACCTGTTCACCGGCCTTTGCGCGCTTCTTGATGATCGCGAACATCAGCTCCTGCTTGCGCATGCGGCCGACGTTTTCGATCTCAAGGGCTTCGGCCTGCTTGAGGACTTCGGACACGTGGAGTGCCTTGAGTTCGTTTAAGTGCATGGAATGACCCCTTGCGGGGAAATCTGTCGAAAAACCAGGAGGGGGAGGTTTGGGAAGAGGCGAGAGATGCCTCACAAACCGGGGAACTCGAACCGGGTACCTGAATGGGCCGGTGATCTGCGGGGAATTATGACAGGAAAAAGGGAAAAGCTGCCGGCGCGTTGCGCGCAGGCAGCAAGGGGGTGCTCAGGCGAGCTGCTGGTCGATGAAGGCGGTGAGCTGAGCCTTGCTCATCGCACCGACCTTGGTGGCGGCCAGTTGGCCGTCCTTGAACAGCATCAAGGTCGGGATGCCCCGGATACCGAACTTGGCGGGGATGTCGCGGTTCTCGTCGACGTTCATCTTGGCGATCTGCAGCTTGCCTTCGTAGGTGTTGGAGACCTCGTCGAGGATCGGGGCGATCATCTTGCAAGGACCGCACCATTCGGCCCAGTAGTCCACCAGGACAGGCTTGCCGGACTGGAGCACGTCGGCTTCGAAAGAAGAGTCGGAGATGTGTTTGATGAGGTCGCTGGCCATGGATGTGTCCTTCTGCGCGGAGAGTTTCGGTGCAGCTAAAGTGCGGGTCATTGTGACAGAAACCAAGTGTCGGCGTGGCCGACGCGCAAGCTATGGCCCCGATAGCCAAAGCCCCCCAACTACACCCCATGCATTCATCTGAGCGCCATCCGGCGCACGCGCTTTGGTGCGACCCGGCCCATGGCATTGTCAGGCGCATTGCCCAAGTCCTGTCCGAGCGACGACTCCACGCCGCGCGCACCGTGGTGCTCGTCCCTTATGCGCAACTGATGCAAGTGGCACGCGGCATGTGGGCAGCCCACGGCACGCCGGGATTCGCGCCGCGCTTCGAGACCACGCGGAACTGGGCGCGCAGCGTGGGCGGTTTCGCGCCCGGCGTCGACGACATCGCCTTCGACATGGCGCGTGATCTGCTGACCGCCCAGTCGTTGCTGGCGCGCACCGGTTTTTCGGCGTCGCGCAACGCGCTCGCGGGGCGCCTGGTCGAGATCGTGCTGCAGCTTGCGCCGCTGGCCGCTGCCGAGCATCCCGACGAACGCGCGGCATGGGCCGAGCGCATCGGCGCCATCGTGGGGGCGGGCAAGGGGTCTGAATGGTTCGATATCGAGAGCGCCCTGAACGGCATTGCGCTGGCGTGGGCATCCACCTCCAGCTACGCGACCGATGTGCTGCTCACGGGGAATGCGCTCTCGCAGGTCGATCAACTGATCGTGCTGGATGGCCTTCAGGTCGATTCGCTCACCCGCAAGCTCGCCACACTGCTCGGCGAACGCGCCTTGCACCTGCCGCTCGCGACCTTGGATGCGGCGGCCTGCGTCGCCGATTTGCACGCGGCGGCCGATCCTGAAGACGAGGCGGAGCGCGCCGCGGCGTGCGTGCTGCGCCATCTGGCGGAAAACCGGGCCCCTGTGGCACTCGTCGCCACCGACCGCGCGCTGACCCGCCGCATCAGTGCGCAACTCGCAGCGCATGGCGTGCTGCCCCACGACGAGACTGGCTGGAAGCTCTCGACCACGCGTGCCGCCGCGAACCTGATGAGCGCGCTGCGCGCCTGTGCCCACGATGCGAGCAGCGACCAGGTGCTCGACTGGCTCAAGTGCGCCGGCGCCTTCGATGGCCGCGCCGTCCTGTTGCTCGAAGCGCGCCTGCGCGATCGCGGCATGCGCGATTGGCGCAGTTGGTGCTCCCTGGCCGCTGCCAGCGACAAGCCACAGGATTCGAGGCTCCTGCCCTTCACCGAAGCCGTCGAAGCCCTGCGGGCCGTGTTCACCCGTGCCCGGCCGCTCGGCGACTGGCTGAAGGCGACCCGGACGCTGCTCGAAGCCGGCGGTCAATGGGCGGACCTGGCCGGCGACGTGGCCGGCATCGAGGTGATCTCCGCGCTCTACCTCGACGCCGATGACGGCGAGATCCGTGGCACGCGCTGCACGCTGGCCGAGTTCACGGCCTGGGTGCGCGACGTGCTCGAAGCGGCGAGCTTCGTGCTGGCGCCCGCGGGCACCGAGATCCCGCAAGTCGTCGTCCTGCCGCTGCACCAGTTGCTTGGCCGAGCCTTCGCGGCGGTCGTGGTGCCGGGGTGCGACGACCAGCGCCTGCCTGCTTCCCCCGAGCCGCCGGGAGACTGGAATCCCGCACAGCGCGCCGGGCTTTCACTGCCTTCGCGCGAGGCCCTGGAGGCTGCGCAGCGCGCAGCGTGGGCGATCGCGATGCGGGCGCCGCACTGCGACGTGCTTTGGCGCGCGTTCGACGCCAGCGGCGAGCCCGTGCGGCCCAGCCCGCTCGTGCAGATGCTGCACCTCGACCATTCCGCGGCCGCTGCCGCAGACCCGCGCAAGCCCATGCAAGTGGAGGCGCGGCCGACTGCGCATCCGCAACCACGCGGCGAAGCGCTCGTGCCCGCCACCTTGTCGTCGACTGCCTACGAGGACTTGCGCCGCTGCCCGTACCGCTTCTTCGCATTGCGGCAACTCGGCTTGCGCAGCAGCGATGAACTCGATGCCGAGATCGACAAGCGCGACTTCGGCAACTGGCTCCACGCCGTGCTCGGCCATTTCCACGAAGCCTTGAAGGACAGCCCGACCTCCGACCTCCAGTCGCGACGCGCCGTGATGGCTGTCGCGGAAGACCTTGCGACCCGCGAGTTTGGCCTGTCGAAGGCTGAATTCCTCCCCTTTGCCGCGGCCTGGCCGGCCGTGCGCGAGGGCTACCTGGCCTGGCTGGCCGGGCACGAAGCGGGTGAAGGCGCGGTGTTCGTCGAGGCCGAGCCGTGGAAGGAAGTGCCGCTGGGCAGCGTCAAGCTCATCGGTCGCCTGGACCGCGTCGACTCGACGCCGGACGGCAGGGCCTTCGTGATCGACTACAAGACCGAATCCGCCGACAAGACCCGTGAACGCGTCAAGGAGCCGACGGAGGACACGCAGCTTGCGTTCTACGCCGCCTTGTTTCCCGACGACAGCTTGCGCGCGGCCTATGTCAACGTCGGAGAAAAGGCATCGGGCACGCGCACCTTCGAGCAGGAGGATGTCGTGGCTGCGCGCGATGCGCTGGTAGCCGGCGTGATGGACGATCTTGCCCGCATCGGCCGGGGTGCGGCGCTGCCGGCCCTCGGCGAAGGGCAGGTGTGCGAGCACTGTTCAGCCCGCGGCCTCTGCCGCAAGGATTTCTGGGAAGTGGCCGAATGAGCGCCGATACGAACGCCGAAATGAACGCCGCCGCAGCCTACGAACACAACGGCGTCCACGTCTCGCGCGAGCGCTTCTATGCCATTGCCTGCGATCCGCGCCGCTCGGTGGCGGTAGAAGCCTGCGCGGGCGCGGGCAAGACCTGGATGCTGGTGTCGCGTGTCGTCCGCGCATTGCTGGAGGAGGGCGAGGGCGCCTGTGCGCCGCATGAGATCCTGGCGATCACCTTCACCAAGAAGGCGGCCGGCGAAATGCGCGAGCGCCTGGATCAATGGCTTGAGAAGTTCGCCGAGCAACCGGTGTCCGAACTGGCGCCGGAACTGGTGATGCGGGGCATGAACCCGTCGGCCGCAGAAGCTGCCGCCCCGCGGCTTCAAGGGCTTTATCGCGAGCTGCTCGCGGGCGGTCGCCCCGTACAGTTCCGCACCTTCCATGCGTGGTTCGCCGGCCTGCTTCGGAGCGCACCGGTCGCGGTGCTGGAGCGACTTCGGTTGCCGGCCAACTACCAGTTGCTGGAGGACGATGCCGAGGCCCGGGTGCGAGTTTGGCGACCCTTTTTTGCGGCGGTCTCCTCCGACGAAGCTGCATCGGCCGACTACCACGCGCTGGTCGCGACCCATGGCCGTTCGCAGGTCGCCAAGGCGCTGGACGATGCCCTGACGCGCCGCGTCGAGTTCGCGCTGGCGGACGCACACGACGCGGTCGACGAGGCGGTGACGCCGATGGGCGAGATGTATCCGGCCTTCGCGGGCGCCGAATCGCCGGAAGTCGTCCTCCTTCATGACGCCGCATGGCGCAGCACGATGCTGGCCGCGGCCCGCGCGCTGGGACGCGCGAGCGCGCCGACCTTTTCGCGCAGGGGCGTCGAACTCGAGCAGGCCGTGACCGAAGGCCAGGCGGCCGGCGTGCTCGATGCGTTGCTGACCCAGAAGGGCGAACCGCGCAAGTTCAGCGAGAAGCTGGCGGGGCTCGACGATGTGCGGGCCGCGCAGGAGCGCGCGCTGCAATACTGTGCTGCCCAGGCGCAGCACGAAGCCTGGCTCTACCAGCAACGCATGGCTCGGCTCGCGCGGTTGCTGAACGTCTGCTTCGCGGAGGTCAAGGCTGCCAACGGCTGGGTCGACATGAACGACGTCGAGCAGGCTGCGCACCTTCTGCTGGGCAACGCGGAACTCTGGGGCTGGGTACAGGAGCGGCTCGATGCGCGGGTGCGGCACCTGCTGGTCGACGAGTTCCAGGACACCAACCCCCTGCAATGGCAGGCTCTCAATGGCTGGCTCGGCAGCTACGCGGGCGCCGGTGGGCGGCGTCCGGGCGTGTTCATCGTGGGCGATCCGAAGCAGAGCATCTACCGTTTCCGGCGCGCCGAGCCGCAGGTTTTCATCGCGGCCAAGCAATTCGTCCAGCAGGGCCTCGGTGGCGATCTGCTGAATTGCGACCACACGCACCGCAATGCGCAGGAGGTGGTTGGGCTGGTCAATGCGGCGATGCAGGACGCCCAGCAGGCCGGTGAATTCAGCGGATTCCGCAACCATACGACCGAGTCGCGCGTGCCGGGGCGAATCCGCAAACTGCCGCTGATCGCGCGCGATTCGATAGGGGTTGCCGAAGCGGCCAGCGAGCCGTTCGTCGATGCCGATGGCGCGCTGCCGTGGCGCGACAGCCTCACCACGCCACGCGTGCTGCCGGAGGAGAAGCTCTTGCAGAGGGAGTGCGAACAGGCCGCGCGCTGGATTGCCGAGCGCATCGCCGGCGGCCTGGCGCCGAGCCGGATCATGGTGCTGGCGCGCCGGCGCAGCCGGCTGGCGGTCTTGCAGGATGAGCTGCGCAAGCTGCACATCGCAGTCCAGCAGCCCGAGAAGAACGAACTGAACGACGCTCCCGAGGTGCAGGACCTGGTGGCGCTGATCGACGTGCTGGTCTCTCCGGACCATGACCTGTCGCTTGCACGGGCACTCAAGTCGCCGTTATGGGGCGTCGACGACGACGCGCTGGTGCAACTCGCGCTGCGTCAGCGAGCGGACCGCGCGAGCTGGTTCGATCTCCTGCAGGCGCCGGGCTGGCCGGAGCCGCTCGCCGGCGTCGGCCCGCGTCTGCGGAAGTGGCAGCAATGGTTCGCCGCGTTGCCGCCGCATGATGCGTTGAGCGCGATCTTCCATGATGGGGACGTGCTTGAAAAGTTCGCGGCCGCCGCGCCTGCCGCGCTGCGCACCAGCGTGCTGGCCAATCTGCGCGGCCTGCTGGCCGCATCGCTCGAACTCGACGGCGCGCGCTTTGCGACGGCCTATGGTTTCGTGCGCGCGCTTCGCGCGGGCGGCGTCCGTGCGCCTTCGGTCACGGTGGCCGATGCCGTGCAGCTTCTGACGGTCCACGGCGCCAAGGGCCTCGAAGCCGAACTCGTGCTGCTGCTGGACACCGATGCATCGGCACAGCGTGCCCAGACCATGGGCGTGCTCGTGAAGTGGCCGGGCCATGCGCCCGCGCCCGAGCGCTTCGTGTTCATGGCGAGCGAAAAGAATCCGCCGGCCTGCACGGTCGATGACCTCGCGCAGGAGCAGGCTGCGAGACATCGCGAGGAGATCAACGCGCTTTATGTGGCGACGACGCGAGCCCGGGGAGAACTTGTCGTCTCTGCCGTGTCCGCAGCTCGGCCGAACGCCCAGAGCTGGTGGGCTCGGTTGGAGGCGCGCTGCGAACTGATTGACGACGTGACGGGCACCGCGCCTGTGGCTTCTGCCCATGTCCCCGCCTCATTCCAGATGCTGCGCCTGCCGGAACCGATGGCGGCTCCAACGGCGCGACCAGCGATCCTCACCGTTGCGGATGTCGACACACGGGCTTCCGCAATGGGGCAGGCCATGCACCGGCTGCTCGAGTGGGCGCAGCCCGGGGCTCCGTTGCCCGTCGAGCATTTGCGCGCCGCGGCGCGCGAGTTCTCGCTCGACCTGCAGGCGGCGCGTGCCGCAGCGGCCCTGGCGCAGCGGATTCGCTCCGGCAAGGGCGCATGGGCTTGGGATGGCGACTCCCTCGACTGGCACGGCAATGAGGTCACGCTGATCCATGAAGGCCAGACGCTGCGCATCGATCGCCTGGTTCGCCATCGCGAGAGCGGTGCGTGGTGGGTGCTCGACTACAAGTCCGCTGCCCGACCCGAACGCGACGCGAGCCTGATCGCTCAACTCAACCGCTACCGCGATGCGGTGCAACAAGCCTATCCCGGCGAGACGGTTCGCGCTGCGTTCCTGACCGGGCAGGGCGAACTGGTCACACTCGAATGAAACAAGATCAACGCGTCGCCGTCGTCGGCGGCGGTCCCGCCGGATTGATGGCGGCCGAAGTTCTCAGCACGCAGGGCGTGCAGGTGCATCTGTACGACGCTATGCCTTCCGTCGGACGCAAGTTCCTGCTCGCAGGACGCGGCGGCCTCAACCTCACGCATTCAGAACCCTTCGATGCCTTCGCAGGCCGTTTCGGCGAGCGCCGCGCTCAGATCGAACCGCTGCTTCGCCGCCTGGGGCCCGACGCGTTGTGCGAGTGGGCGCACGGCTTGGGCATCGAGACCTTTGTCGGCACCTCCGGGCGCGTGTTTCCCAAGGACATGAAGGCGGCGCCGCTGTTGCGCGCGTGGCTGCATCGCTTGCGGCACGCCGGCGTGCAGTTCCATATGCGGCATCGGTGGCTCGGCTGGTCCGATCCTGCGCAACCTGCGACCGCGCTGCGTTTTGCAACCGCTGCCGGTGAGGTCGTGGCGCCTTTCGATGCCGTGGTCTTCGCGCTCGGCGGGGCAAGCTGGTCGCGCCTTGGCTCCGATGGCGCGTGGGTGCCGTGGGTGTCGGAGCGCGGCGTGCAAGTTGCGCCTCTCGCACCAGCCAACTGCGGCTTCGACCTGCAGTGGACGCCGTTCTTTGCCGAGCGCTTTGCGGGCATGCCCTTCAAGTCGGTCGCGATCTCTTTCACGGATGCCAGAGGCCATCGGTTTGTCCGCAAGGGCGAATTCGTTGCGACCGCGACGGGTATCGAAGGCAGCCTGATCTACGCGGCCTCGGGGTTGCTGCGCGATGAAATCGCCACCAATGGAAGCGCCACCTTGCTGCTCGACCTGCTGCCCGATCGCAGCGCGGAGCAGGTGTGTGCCGCGGTGCTGCATCCGCGCGGTTCGCGCTCCGTCGCCAGTCACTTGAAGAGCCGGCTCGGCCTTGAGGGCATCAAGGCCGGCGTACTGCACGAAGTGCTTTCGCGCGACGAAATGCACGTGCCCGAAAAGCTGGCCGCAACCATCAAGGCCGTGCCGCTTCGCCTGGTCGCGCCGAGGCCCATCGACGAGGCGATCAGCACTGCAGGCGGCGTTCGCTTCGATGCGCTGGACGACAAGCTGATGAGCACCGCATTGCCCGGGGTCTTCTTCGCTGGCGAGATGTTGGATTGGGAAGCGCCGACCGGCGGCTATCTCCTGACCGCGTCCATGGCCTCGGGTGCCGCTGCTGCGCGAGGCGTGCTCGACCGTTTCGGGTAGATCCTTGAAGGGACTTGCGTACGGCCTTAGCGCCGTACTTCCCAGTGTCGCGCCGTGGTGGCGATGATGCGTGCCGCGTGGCCCCTGAGAACGTCGCTCCCGCCTTTCTCCTGCGCGACGGGAAACGGCCAGGATGAACGCCTGACGATGTGCGGCCGGGGTGTGAACGGAAGCACCCGCGCGGCGGCAAGGGTAGGGATGGAAGGGGTCATGCTGTCGCCTCGATGTTGTTCTTGGGGACGACGAATTCTACTTGAAATACTGTATGTGCATACAGTATCTTGAGCCGCTCGAAAGCCCGGGCGGGTTGCGAGAGCGATGGAGACGAATTTGGGGCGCCTAGCCCCTTGGGACGCGCGTGAGCTATCAAGACTCACGGCTTCTGGATTGTTAGGTTGACGAGCCTTACCCCCGGCACTGACTACGCAGTTAGGGCTGCTTGGTTCCCCACCTGACCCGGTTGGCCACTTCACCATGCGGGGAGGCCCGTCAACCGAGGATTGTAGGCGACTCGCTTCACCAAGCCATCAGCGAGGTTTCAAGCGCCGCGTCGGCGTAGTACAGGCGCACGCCGATTTGATAGTGCCGCCCCTTCTGCAGTCGCATGCTGACCTTCGCGTTGAGGTCGGTTCCGCTGTCGTCGGCACCCGCGATCTGCACGTTGCCGGTGGGCGTGACCTCGAACAGGACCAGCACCGTGTCGGAAGTCCCGAAAGTCCCGATGTTGTAAGTGCGGGTGCGTGTCGGCACGAAGTCGAAGGTGCGCGTCTCGCCGGCTTTGAGCTTGAGCAGTTGCGAGAGCCCCACCTTCAGCGTCGAGGTACTGGGCGCCCGGACGCCGGGATAGGACTCGACGACCCAGGCCTTGTCGGCGTAGGAGAGTCCTCCCCTGGGGGTGAGCCCGGCGGTGTACTTTGCAGGGGCTTCGATGAGCCCAGCGTCGAACTGGTACTCCATGACCGAATCCGGATCCCACGTCGTGCCCTTGATTTGCGAGGTCGGGATCTTGCGCAGGATGTTCCACTCGATCTGCGACTGCTCCCAGTTGTTGGGCGGCCCGGAGAAATAGGCCACCACGGCCTCCCGGTTCCAGGTAATGCCGGCGTTCGGGTTCTGGTGCTCGTGCTCCAGTCCGATGGTGTGGCCGATCTCGTGCAGTGCCGTGTCGTGCCCGTAGTCGGTCGTGAGCGGCCAGCCGAAATTCATCGTGCGTTCCTGCGGCGACCTGGTTCCAAGTACATCGCGGCCCACATAGGACCAGGAGCCGTCCTGCTGGTCGAACCCAATGCGCACCATGGCGTCTTCCGGCGCATCCACCTTGCGAAAGCTGATGCCGATGCCCAGCTTGGCCCAGGCCTCGAACGCGTCGCCGACGACGCCGATGTCGGCGGTGTTGCCTTGCCATGCTGCCGGCACGGCATCGCCGCGTTTGAAGCAGTAGTAGGTGAGTTGGGTGCCGTTCACCCATTTCTTGCTGGCGGACATGATGGCACTGGCGCGGCCTGGTGCCACGCTGGGGTCGAACTGGCGCGCCGTCTGCACGGGCTGCACGCAATAGCGGCGCGCGCCTGCAGCACCGGCTGGCCTGGAACTTCCGGCCGCGGCGGTGCCGGCGGCTTTTTTTCGTGGCGCGGTGGGCATGTCGGTCTCCTCGATGGAGTTTTCATGCTAGGCGCGGGACGCGCTAAATCCATCTGCAAGATGGCCTAGGCTGGCGCGAGGGCGGGTCCCGCGCCCCCCTAAAATGCGCCGATGGCCTATCTCGTGCTCGCTCGCAAACACCGTCCCAAAACCTTCAGCGAGATGGTGGGCCAGGAGCATGTCGTCCAGGCGCTCGAAAACGCGCTTACCTCGCAACGGCTGCACCACGCCTATCTCTTCACCGGAACGCGCGGCGTCGGCAAGACCACCGTCTCGCGCATCCTGGCGAAGTCGCTCAACTGCCAGGGCCCCGACGGACAGGGCGGCATCACCGCCACGCCGTGCGGCATATGCCAGGCGTGCAGGGACATCGATGCGGGCCGCTTCGTTGACTACACCGAGCTCGACGCGGCATCGAACCGAGGTGTCGACGAGGTGCAGGCGCTGCTTGAGCAGGCGGTCTACAAGCCGGTACAGGGCCGCTTCAAGGTCTTCATGATCGACGAAGTGCACATGCTCACCGGCCATGCGTTCAACGCCATGCTGAAGACGCTCGAGGAGCCGCCCGAATACCTCAAGTTCGTGCTGGCCACGACCGACCCGCAGAAGGTGCCGGTCACGGTGCTCTCGCGTTGCCTGCAGTTCAACCTGCGGCCGATGGCGCCCGAAACTGTTCTTGAACACCTCACGAGCGTGCTGCAGACCGAAACCGTGCCGGCCGAGCCGCTCGCGCTTCGCCTGATCGCGCGCGCGGCGCGTGGCTCGATGCGCGATGCGTTGTCGCTGACCGACCAGGCGATCGCCTTCGGCAACGGCGAACTGCTGGAAAGCGGCGTGCGGCAGATGCTGGGCAGCGTCGATCGGGGGCACGTGTATCGCCTCATCGAGGCGCTGGCGCAGGGCGACGGCAAGACGGTGGTGGATACCTCCGAGGGGTTGCGCCGGGATGGCTTGTCGGCTGCGTCCACCCTCGAGGAAATGACCACCGTGCTGCAAGGCATGGCGGTGATGCAGGCGGTGCCTTCGCGCACGGAAGCGGGCGGCAGTGCGGACCCCGACGCGGCCGAAACGGCACGCCTCGCGGCGTTGATGCCGGCGGACGAGACGCAGTTGCTGTACAGCCTGTGCCTGCACGGCCGCGGCGAACTGGGGCTCGCCCCGGACGAATACGCCGCGCTCACGATGGTCCTGTTGCGCCTGCTGGCGTTCAAGCCCACCGGCTCGGCCGGCGTGGAAAAAAAAACTCTGAATGAAGCTCGGCCGCCCGTGGCGGAAGCGCCACGCGCCGTGTCCGAGGAGATTGCTGCGCGGTCGTACGTTGCGCCAGCCGATTCGATGGCGCCCGTCGCGTCTTCGACGGCGCCTCCGGGGCATCGCCTTCCGGTCGTGGATGCACCTTCGCTGAGCGCTGCGGCTCCGCCCAGGCCGGCGGCTCCCGCCGAAGTCGCGGCTGTCGCCACGAAAGTGGTCGCCATGCAGGTCCGCGTGCAACCGCCACCCGGCGCGCGCGAGGGCGAGTCCGTTGCGGTCTCGGCGCCGATCCAGCCGAGCGAGGAGGGCGATTTCTGGTACGCGACGGTCACGCAATTGGTCGCGGCGGAGGCCATCGCGGCGCTGTCACGCGAACTCGCTCTGCAATCCCAACTGGTCGCGCGCGACGTCGATCAGTGGCTGCTGCGCGTCGAGCGCGAATCGCTCAACCAGACCAGCAGTCGGGAGAAGTTGCAGGCTGCGCTTGCGACCCTCGGCCATGGCGTGAAAATCGCCATCGAGATCGGTGCGGTGGTCGATAGCCCGGCGCGCCGCAACAAGCAGGCGGCGGACGAGCGCCAGCGCTTGGCCGAGGAGGCGATTCGCAACGATCCCGAAGTGCAATCGATGATGCGCGATTGGGACGCGCGGATTGTTCCGGGTACGCTGCGGCCCGCCTGAGTTTTATTCATCCATTCTCAATTAACCGATCGACAGGACCAACGATGTTCAACAAAGGACAACTGGCCGGCCTCATGAAGCAGGCGCAGGCAATGCAGGACAACCTCAAGAAGGCGCAGGAAGAACTGGCCACCATCGAGGTCGAAGGCGAATCGGGTGCGGGCCTCGTGAAGGTCGTGATGACGTGCAAGCACGACGTCAAGCGCATCACGATCGACCCCAGCCTGCTGGCCGATGACAAGGACATGCTCGAGGACCTCGTGGCCGCGGCTTTCAACGCTGCGGTGCGCAAGGCCGAGGAAACCAGCGAGCAGAAAATGGGCAAGCTCACCGCCGGCATGCCGGGCCTTCCGCCCGGCATGAAGCTGCCGTTCTGATGTGCCGTCTGGCCTGAATGGCAGATTCCAGCTCGCTCGATGCGCTGGTCGAGGCATTGCGGCGCCTGCCTGGCGTCGGCGCGAAATCCGCCTCGCGCATGGCCTTCCATTTGCTGCAACACGATCGCGCCGGCACGCAGATGCTGGCGCGCGCGTTGGAGCAGGCAGCGAACAATGTGCGGCATTGCGAGCGTTGCAATACCTTCACCGAGGCGGCCATCTGCAGCGTGTGCCAGGACGCTCGCCGTGATGGCACGAAGATCTGCGTGGTCGAGACGCCGGCCGATCAGGCTGCGCTCGAACGCACGGGTGCGTTTCGTGGCTACTACTTCGTGCTCATGGGCAAGCTCAGTCCGCTCGACGGCATCGGGCCGAAGGACATCGGCCTCGCGAAGCTGTTCGAGCGTGTCCTCGACGGCATCGTCAGCGAAGTCATCCTCGCCACCAACTTCACGGCCGAAGGCGAGGCGACTGCTCATGTGATCGGCGAGGCGCTCAAGCAGCGTGGCCTGACGGTGACGCGGCTGGCGCGCGGTGTTCCGGCCGGCAGCGAACTCGAATACGTCGACCTCGGAACCATCGCCCACGCGCTGGTCGATCGGCGTTGATCCGCACCTCCAGCGAGGAACCATCATGCTGCCATCCCTGACATGGGCCTACTGGTGCGTCCTGATTGCAGCACTGCTACCTTACGCGTCGTCGTACATCGCGAAAGCCGGGGCCTTCAGCCTGAACGACAACGAGAGGCCGCGCGAGTGGGGTGGACGCCAGTCCGGCTGGCGTGCGCGCGCCTACGCCTCGCAGGCGAACGGCTTTGAAGGACTGCCATTCTTCATCGGGGCGGTCATCATCGCGCACCAACTCGGCGCCGCGCAGCACGACATCGATTTGCTGGCCGCGGCCTTCGTGGTGCTGCGCGTCTTCTACATCGCGCTCTACATCGCGGGCATCGGCGCCGCTCGAAGTGCGGTCTGGGCACTCGCATTCCTCGTGAATATCGCGCTGCTGTTCGCTGGGCGATAGAGGTCTTCATGTTTACGTAAAAACCCGCACGGGATGTTCCCGATGCAGGCGCAGAAGTGCGCCCCTAAGCTCGATTCGAATTATTCGAACAAAGGGCCTGCGGGCGTTACTCATGCTCAATCGCCGTACCTTCACCGTTGCTGCAGCGCTGGGAGCCGCCGCCATCGGGGCGCCACTGGTCTACGGGCAGCCGAAGCTGGAAAAGTCCAAGGTATCGATTGCAGTGGGCGGCAAGGCCGCTTTCTATTACCTGCCGCTCACCATCTCCGAGCAGCTTGGTTATTTCAAGGACGAAGGCCTTGAAATCGAGATATCCGACTTCTCCGGCGGCGCACGCGCACTGCAGGCTGTCGTGGGTGGTTCGGCTGACGTCTGCTCGGGCGCGTTCGAACACACCATCAATCTCCAGGCGAAGAACCAGTACTTCCAGGCCTTCGTGCTCCAGGGCCGCGCACCGCAGATCGCGATCGGCGTCTCGACGAAGAACATGCCGGGCTACATGAACATCGCCGATCTGAAGGGCAAGAAGATCGGTGTGTCGGCACCTGGTTCGTCCACCAACATGGTCGCCAATCTGGTGCTCTCGCGCGGCGGCCTGAAGGCGAGCGACGTGAGCTACATCGGCGTCGGGGTTGCCGCCGGCGCGCTGACGGCGCTGCGCTCGGGTCAGATCGACGCCATCAGCAACACCGATCCCGTGATGACGATGCTCGAGCAGAAGGGCGACGTGAAGATCATCAGCGACACCCGCACGCTCAAGGGTACGCAGGAGGTGTTTGGCGGCCTCATGCCGGCCGCGTGCCTCTATGCGTCCTCCGAGTTCATCCAGAAGCATCCCAACACCTGCCAGGCCATGGCCAATGCCATCGTGCACGGCCTCAAGTGGCTGCAGACGGCCGGCCCGGGCGACATCATCAAGACCGTGCCGGAGACCTACCTGCTGGGCGACCGTGCGCTGTACCTCGCTTCCTTCGACAAGGTGCGCGAAGCGATTGCGACCGACGGGCTGGTGCCGGCCGAGGGCCCGAAGACCGCGCTCGCCGCGATCGCAAGCTTCGACCCTACGGTCAAGGCCGACAAGATCGACTTGTCGAAGCTCTACACGAACGATTTTGCGCGCCGCGCCAAGGACAGGTTCAAAGCCTGACCTCGACGTCCCGCAACCCGGCTCCGGCCGGGTTTTTTCTTGTGAACTCCATGGCCGACTACGCGCTCGAACTTCTCGATATCAGTTGCACTTTCCGCTCGAAGGACGATCACAGCCGACGCTATACCGCCGTCGCCGGCACCACGCTGCGCATCCGCGAAGGCGAGTTCGTGTCGGTGGTGGGACCCACGGGCTGCGGCAAGTCGACATTGCTCAACGTCGGGGCAGGGCTGCTGGAGCCGTCGTCGGGTGGCGTCAAGGTCTTCGGCGAGACGCTGGCCGGCATCAACACGCGCGCCGGCTACATGTTCCAGTCGGAAGCGCTGATGCCGTGGCGCAGCGCGCTCGACAACGTGATGGTGGGCCTGCAATACCGCGGCATTCCCGAAGCCCAGGCGCGCGCGCAGGCGGAGGAATGGCTTGGCCGAGTCGGGCTCAGCGGTTTTGGCGACCGTTATCCGCACCAGTTGTCGGGCGGCATGCGCAAGCGAACGGCGCTCGCGCAGGTGCTGGCCTTGGACCCGGACATCATCCTCATGGACGAACCCTTCAGCGCGCTCGACATCCAGACGCGGCAGCTGATGGAGAACGAGGTACTGGATCTGTGGGCCGCGAAGAAGAAGGCGGTGCTCTTCATCACGCACGATCTCGACGAGGCGATCGCCATGAGCGACCGTGTCGTGGTTCTCTCCGCCGGTCCGGCGACCCATCCCATCGGCGAATTCGCCATCGACCTCGCACGGCCTCGCGACGTGGCGGAGGTTCGCACGCACCCGCGCTTCGTCGAACTGCATACGCAGATATGGAACGTCCTGCGCGACGAGGTGTTGAAAGGGTACGCGCAGCAACTCAGGAAGGCGGCCTGAGATGAACCTTCGGCCGAGTGAAAGCAATGCGCGCTTTTGGCAGATCACGGTGCTGATCGCGCTGCTGGTGGCCTGGCACGTGGCGTCGCGCAACCAGCAGTTCGCATTCTTCCTTGGCGAGCCGATCCAGGTCGCGGGGCGGATCTGGAGCTGGTTCATGCCGATCGCCATTCCGCCGAACCCGCTGTTTCCCGACGGCCTGCCGGGCAACGCCGACATCTACCGCCACCTGGGTACGACACTGCTCGAAACCGTGCTGGCCTTCGTGATCGGCACGTTGCTAGGACTGGCTTGCGGCCTCTGGCTCGCATTGGCGCCGACTGCGAGCCTGGTCTTCGACCCCTATATCAAGGCCGCCAACTCGATGCCGCGCGTGATCCTCGCGCCGATCTTCGCGCTGTGGTTCGGGCTGGGCATCTGGAGCAAGGTGGCACTCGCAGTCACGCTGGTGTTCTTCATCGTGTTCTTCAACGTATACCAGGGCGTGCGCGAGGTGAGCCCGGTGGTGTTGGCAAACGCACGCATGCTCGGCGCGAACCAGCGGCAGTTGCTGCGCACGGTGTACCTGCCGAGTGCAACCAGCTGGGTGTTCTCTAGCCTGCACACTTCGGTCGGCCTGGCCTTCGTCGGGGCGGTGGTCGGTGAGTACCTGGGGTCGGCGCGCGGCGTCGGCTACCTGATCCTGCAGGCGGAGGGCACCTTCGACGTCAACACGGTGTTCGCGGGCATCGTGGTGCTCACGGCGTTCGCGCTGGTGCTCGACGGTATCGTCGGTGTCGTCGAAAAACGCCTCATGAAGTGGCAGCCGCGCAGCGGCGAGACCGAAAAGCTCTGAGGCCGCCGCCTGACGCAGGCCGCGGCCTTGCCTTCAGCGCTTCTTCTTTGCCGGCGTACCGCCGCGTTGCTCGCGTGCCACCTTGGTGGGCGGGCTCTTCGCCACCTTGGTGGGCGTGCTCTTCGAAACAACGCTCGTGGCCTTGAGCACCGGCGCGCCGTGCGCGCGCGTCGCTCCGGTGCCGACGTTCACCGCGCGCGCAGCCTTGACGGGCAGGTACACCACCACGCTGAACCCCTTCTGGAAGGAGTGGTTCGGCTTGACGTCATTCCATTCGGCGACGCTCGCAGGGCTCAGCTTGTAGCGGCGGGCGATGCTTGCGACACTGTCCGTACGGCCGGCCTTGACCACCGTGCGCCTCGTGACGATCTCGGGTTGGAAGCTGAGCTGTCCGGTGTCGGCGACCAGCGCCGCGACGTCCTCCTGCACGCGCGCGCCGCGCGGCACGATGAGCGTCGAGCCCGCCTTGATGAGCATCCGGGGCGGCACGTTGTTGATCGCGCGAAGATCGGTTTCGCTCATGCCGGAGCGCTGGGCCGCATCGGCCACGGTCATGGTCGAGGGCACGGTCCATGCGGTCCAACTCGCATACTGGCCCTGCGTGTAGGCCTCGAAGTTGCGTTGGAAGACCGCGGCGTTGTCCCAGGGCAGCAGGATTTCCGGCGTGCCTGCGGCCAGCAGCACCGGCTTGTGCGCAGACGGGTTGAGTGCGCGGAAATCCTCGATCTTCACGTCCGCCAGCTTGGCGGCCAGCGCCACGTCGAGGTCGCGCTTGAGCGCGACGGTCTGGAAGTAGGGGTGATTGGCGATCAGCGGCAGATCGGCGTGGTAGCGCTCCGGATTCGCCACGATGTTCTTGACCGCTTGCAGCTTGGGCACGTACATCCGCGTTTCGGCGGGCATCGTGAGGTCGCTGTAACCCGTGGGCAGGCCGGCGCGCTGGTTCTTGGCGATGGCGCGGCCCACGTTGCCTTCGCCCCAGTTGTAGGCGGCGAGGGCGAGTTGCCAATCGCCGAACATGCCGTACAGCTTCTGAAGGTAGTCGAGCGCTGCGCGCGTGGAGGCCACCACGTCGCGCCGGTCGTCGCGGAAGATGTTCTGCTTGAGATCGAAGTCGGTGCCGGTGGCCGGCATGAACTGCCACATGCCCGCCGCGCGCGCGCTGGAAACGGCCTGTGGATTGAAGGCGCTCTCGATGTAGGGCAGCAGGGCGATCTCGGTCGGCATGTTGCGGCGCTCGAGTTCCTCGACGATGTGGAAGATGTAGCGGCTCGAGCGCTCGGTCATGCGCTGCATGTAGTCGGGCCGGCTTGCATACCACTGCTCGCGGTCGCGCACGAGGTCGTTGTCCAGGTCGGGCATCTTGAAGCCGCGGCGGATCCGGTCCCACATGTCGGCGGGGGGCGCCAGGGTGACGACGGCGCGTGATTTGGCCTCGCCGTTCGCGTCACCGGAAGTGATCGGCTTGAGCGCTCCACGCGGATAGACGGGCGTGGCGCTGCCGGACGCGGCGCTCGACGCCTCGTTGGCGGGCGAGGGGCCCGTACCGGTGGCGCAGCCTGCGAGAAAGAGGGAGCCCGCAAGGCAGGCGGCAACGATAAATTTCATCGAAAGTCGTTTTTCCATTGACGCAGCGCGGCGAACACCTCGGTCTCCGCGGCCTGGGCAGAAAGGCCGGCGTGAGCGTGGACCGCTCGACTGACAGTGGCTTCGCGGCTGCGAAGAAAGGGATTGATGAGGCGCTCGGTCGATAGCTGCGAAGGCAGGGTCGGTTCGCCGCGCGCGCGCAGTGCTTCGCACTGCATCATGTACTGAGCGAGATCGGCGTTGCCCGGTTCCACCGCGCGCGCGAATCTCAGGTTGGCAAGTGTGTATTCGTGGGTGCAGCATACGCGGGTATTGCCCGGCAGCGCGGCGAGCGCGTCGAGCGAGGCCAGCATTTGCGCGGGCGTACCTTCGAAAAGGCGGCCACAGCCGCCCGAAAACAGCGTGTCACCGCAAAAGATCAGGGGAACAAGATCGCCCGCTGCGGCATTGCGGGGATCGGCCGGCAGAAAGTACGCGATATGGCCGGCCGTATGGCCAGGGACGTCGATCACTTCGAAGCGCAGTCCGAGGACCTCGGCATGGTCCCCGTGCGCCAGGCGTGCGTACGGCTCCGGAATGCGCTCGCGGGCAGGGCCGAAGACCGGCGCACCGGTGGCTTCGTGCAACGCTGCCACGCCACCCGTGTGATCGGCATGATGGTGCGTGACTAGAATCGCGGCCAGTTGCAGATTGCCACGCTCCAGTGCATCAAACACCGGCTGGGCGTCCCCTGGGTCGACCACGATCGCGTTGCGCCCGTCCTGCAGCATCCAGATGTAGTTGTCGGCAAAAGCGGGCAGCGGAACGAGGGTCATGAGCGGTCAAATTATAGGTTTGCATGATTGGTTCGAGACCCCCCCAGGCCGCTATCTGCTGGCTTGGGAGCAGGCGCAGTTCGACCAGGCGGTGGCCGATGTGTTCGGCTACCACGCGCTGCAGCTGGGCCTGGCCGAGATCGAGGGGCTTCGGACCAACCGCATGCCGCATCGCTGGCTGGCCTTGTCCGACCCCGCGATGCCGGTGCGGAGCGCGCTGGTGACCGACTTCTCGGCCTTGCCTTTCCCCGCCAACAGCCTCGACCTGGTCGTGCTGCCGCACACGCTCGAGCTGAGCCCCGATCCGCATGCGACGCTGCGCGAGGTCGAGCGGGTGCTGCTGCCCGAAGGCCGGGTCGTCATATGCGGCCTGAACCCGGCGAGCCTGTGGGGCATGCGACAGCGCCGGGCGCACCTGTACCGTAGGCTCGGCTTCGGCGAACTCTTCCTGCCGGAGGCCGGCGACTTCATCGGCTACCGGCGCATGCGCGACTGGCTGCGGCTGCTGAGCTTCGAGGTTGAATCGGGACGCTTCGGCGTCTATCGCCCGGCGGTGCGCAGCGAGGCGTGGTTGGACCGCTGCCGCTGGTTCGACAACGCCGGCGAGCGCTGGTGGCCCATTTTCGGCGCCGTTTATTTTCTGGTGGCGGTCAAGCGGGTGCGCGGGCTGCGGCTACTGAGCGCCGACTGGCGTCGAGCCGCCTCGCGCGCCAGCGCCCCCGTCCCGATCGCGGGCAAGATGCACCGCGACACCACTCATCGACAGCAAGAAGGAAACGGTTTTTGAACGAAGTACAGATCTACACCGACGGCGCATGCAAGGGAAACCCCGGTCCGGGAGGCTGGGGCGCATGGCTCAAGTCGGGCGCCACCGAGAAGGAGCTTTTCGGCGGCGAACTCAACACCACCAACAACCGCATGGAACTGCAGGCGGTCATCGAAGGACTGGGTGCGCTCAAGCGCCCGTGCAAGGTCACGCTCTACCTTGACAGCCAGTACGTGCGGATGGGCATCACGGAATGGATCCGAGGCTGGAAGGCCAAGGGTTGGCGCACCTCGACCAAGCAGCCGGTCAAGAACGTGGAGTTGTGGCAGCAACTCGACAAGCTGGTGGCTGAAGGTGGCCACCAGATCGAATGGCGCTGGGTCAAGGGTCACTCGGGCGATCCGGGCAACGAGCGGGCGGATGCGCTGGCCAACAAGGGCGTGGAGAAGGCGTTGGGCCGGATCTGAGTCCGTCCGAAGGGGCGTGTCAGATCCGCTCGGGCGTCTCCAGCGTCTCGCCCATGCTGGCGCGGAACAGCAGGTCGTCCGTGATTCGGAGGCGCCGGCTCATTTCTCGGCCGATGTTCATCTGGATCAGCGCAAACTGCTCGACATCGCGCTCGAACAGCCGGTAGAGGTTGGCCGACGAGAGTTCGATGGCGCTGCAATCTTCCTCGGCACGGACCGAGGCGCTGCGCGGGAAAAGATCCAGCAGGGCCATTTCGCCGAAACAGTCTCCCCGGCCGAGCCGTCGCAGCAGCAGATCGTGGCCTCGCCAGCTCTTGCATACGGTGACGCGCCCATTCTCGAGCACATACATCCCGCTGGCCGGATCGTTTTCGTGAAAGAAGAAGCCACCGGCCGGAACCTTGACTACCGGTGCCGGTGCCAGCAGGAACTCGATGGTCTCCGCGCCGATGGCGCCGAAGATGGGCATCTGCTGCATCAACTCGATTCTGGCTGCGAGCATCGCAACTCCTGGGGTCGGGGTCGACGGACCTTACACCACGCCGTCGAACATCATCACGTCGACCGGGTCGCCCGCGGCGACGCTGCCTTGATCGTGGTGCAGCACGACCAGGCCATTGGCCTCGACCATGGAACTCAGCACACCGGAGCCCTGGTTGCCGGCGATGCGTACTTGGGGTAGCGCCCCCGGCACGGCCTGTACTCGGCCGCGCTGGTATTCGGTGCGACCGGGCTTCTTGCGGATCGCATCGACGCTCGTGGCGCGCAGCAGGGGCGGCGCCGCGGAGCATGTGGCGTTGCAGCCCATCATGCGCAGGAGGGCGGGGCGCACGAAGGCGAGGAAGGTGACCATCACCGCGACCGGATTGCCGGGAAGGCCAAAGAGCACCGCAGGTCCGCGTGCATCGCTTTCCGTCGGAATCAGGCCGACGGCCATGGGCCGGCCGGGCCGCATGGCGACTCGCCAGAATGCCATGTCGCCGAGCCGCTGCATCACGGCGCGGGTGTGGTCGGCTTCACCGACGCTCACGCCACCGCTGGTGATGATGGCGTCGGCCTCGCTGGCGGCGCGGCGCAATGCGGCTTCGAGCGATGCCGGGTCGTCTCGAACCAGCCCGAGATCGATCACTTCGCAACTCAGTCGCGTGAGCAAGCCGAAGACGGTGTAGCGGTTGCTGTCGAACACCGCACCTTCGCGCGGCACCTCGCCCAGGCTCAGGATCTCGTCGCCGGTGGAAAAGTAGGCGACGCGCAGGCGGCGCATCACCGGCACCATCGGCAGCCCGAGGCTGGCGACCATGCCCAACGCGGCGGGTGAGACGATTTCGCCGCGCTCCAGGGCGGGCGTGCCTTGCATCAGGTCTTCGCCGGCAAAGCGGCGGTTGTCGCCGCGGCGCAATGCGCCGGCCGGAAAGCGCACGGTATCGCCTTCGACCTGGCAAAACTCCTGCGGAATGACCGTGTCGAGTCCGGCCGGCATCATCGCGCCGGTCATGATCTTCACGGCGTCACCGACGGCCAGCTCGCCGCGCCAGGCGGCGCCGGCAAGCGCCGTGCCCACCACGCGCAGGCTGATCGACGCGTCGCTGCCGGCAGGGGCGGCATCGAGCAATGCGCCGTCGAATGCGAATCCGTCCATGGCCGAGTTGTCGTGCGGCGGCACACTCACCGGAGAGATGATGTCCTCCGCCAGCACGCGGCCCAGCGCGTCGCGCAGCGCGATGCGTTCGCCTTGCTTGACGATGGCGGGCTCGGCCAGGCGGGCCAGGAAGGCTTGCACGGCATCGACGCCGAGGGCCTTGGGGTCGTAGCCGGCCAATGCGGCGGCGATGTCGGCAATGCGGCTCATGTGGAGAGAAAGAAATCAGGGGCGCTGGCCTTCGAGGGCGTGCAGTTCAGCGAGGGTGTTCGCATTGAAGAACGCGTCTGGCGCGTCGCCGGGCCGATCGAAGGGCACCAGGACCGTTCGGTGCTGCGCGGTCCACTTGTCGATCTTGCGGCCACCGCCTTGCGTGAATCGCACCAGGCTTTCAAGCAGGGTGGTGCGTAGGAGGCAGAACACGGGTTGAGGACGCAACTCGGTCGCGCCGCCGGGTTCGTCGGCGGCTTCCTGTGCATTGACCATGGCGATCTCGGCGTCGTCGGCCGCCAGGGCATCGGCCAGACGGCTGGCAAGATCGAGCGGGAACAGTGGCGTGTCGCAGGGCACGGTCAGCAGATAGGGGGTTTCGCAGCGCTCCAGGCCGGTCAGGAAGCCCGCGAGCGGGCCCGCATAGTCCGCCAGGCCGTCCGGCCAGACCGGCACGCCGAAGGATTCGTAGGCCGACAGGTTGCGGTTGGCGTTGACCATCATCTCTCCAACCTGCATGCCGAGTCGCAGCACCGCATTCAGCGCGAGCGGCGTTCCGTTGAAATTCTGCAGGCCCTTGTCGACGCCGCCCATGCGCGAACCACGCCCCCCGGCGAGCACGAGCCCGGTGATATCGCTGGCTGCGATGGCGTTCGGTGCGCTCATCCGCCGATGTAGCTCATTTCGACGCGGCGCGGCGCGCCTGCATCGGTGTCGGGCTCGCGCGATGCGCGAAGCTCCGAGTAGCGGTCGGTGCGGCCCTGCCAGATATGGCCGATCTCGGACGTGATCTGCGCATCGTCGGCACCGCCGCGCAGCAGGGGGCGCAGGTCATAGCCGGTGCTGGCGAAGAGGCACAGGTAGAGTTTGCCCTCGGTCGACAGGCGTGCCCTGCTGCAGTCGTGGCAAAAGGCCTGGGTCACGCTGCTGATCACGCCGATCTCACCGCCGCCGTCCGCGTAGGCCCAGCGCTGCGCCGTTTCACCCGGCGCGCTGGCTTCGAGGGGCGCGAGCGGGAATTCCTCGGCGATGCGACGAATCACCTCGGCCGAGGGCAGGACTTCGTCCATGCGCCAGCCGTTGGTCGCGCCCACGTCCATGTATTCGATGAAGCGCAGCACCACGCCCGTGCCGCGGAAGTGCCGCGCCATCGGGATGATTTCCTGCTCGTTCGTACCGCGCTTGACGACCATGTTGACCTTGATCGGGCCAAGCCCGGCAGCCTGCGCGGCCTCGATGCCCGCGAGCACTTCGGCGACCGGAAAGTCGACGTCGTTCATGCTGCGGAACACGGTGTCGTCCAGGCCGTCGAGGCTGACGGTCACGCGCTGGAGGCCGGCGGCCTTGAGTGCGGCAGCCTTGCGCTTGAGCAAAGATCCATTGGTCGTCAGCGTGAGATCAAGCGGTTGGCCGTCCGGTGTTCGCAGTGCAGCGAGTTGTTCGATCAGCACTTCGAGGTTCTTGCGCAGCAGTGGTTCGCCGCCGGTGAGGCGGACCTTGTGCACGCCGTGCGACGCAAAGATGCGCGCGAGTCGCGTGATTTCCTCGAAGCTCAGCAATGCGCTGTGCGGCAGGTACTGATAGTCCTTGTCGAAAACTTCCTTCGGCATGCAATAGCTGCAGCGGAAGTTGCAGCGGTCGGTCACGCTGATGCGCAGGTCGGTCAGCGGACGGGCCAGCCGGTCGAGCAATACGCCCGTGGCCGGAACCACGCGCCCGGCCGAATCCGTCGTGCGACGGACGCGACCGATCTCGGAGACAGGGACGACATGCTTGCTCATGGGGTGGAGCAATTTAACCTATCGCCCGGCCGGACGGCCATTCGGGGTTACATGACCACGGCGGCGTCAGCTACACGCACCGTGCACCGTCCACCTCGATGCAGACGCCGCTGATGAACGATGCCTCGTCGCTCGCGAGGTACAGCGCGGCATTGGCGACGTCGAGCGCGGTCGAGAAGCGTCCGAGCGGGATGGTGGCGCGGAACTTGGCCTTGCGTTCCTCGGTGACGGGGCCGCCGGCGAACTCGGCAGCCAGACCGGTGTCGGGATTGAAGACCGGGTTGATGCAGTTCACGCGGATGTTGTCCGGGCCGAGTTCGGCGGCGAGCGACTTGCTGGTGGTGATCACCGCGCCCTTCGAACCGTTGTACCAGGTGAGGCCTGGGCGCGGACGCACGCCCGCGGTCGATGCGATGTTGATGAACGACCCGCCGCCATTGGCGCGGAACGCCGGCACCGCATGGAGGGTCGACAGGTAGATGCTCTTCACGTTGACCGAATAGCAGCGGTCGAATTCGTCCTCGCTCACTTCGAGCGCGGGGCGGTTGCGGTGTGTCCAGCCGGCGTTGTTGACCATCACGTCGAGCTTGCCGTGGCGCTCGATCGCAGCCTCGACCAGCGCCTTGACCTCGGTCGACTTCGTGACGTCCGCCGCGAAGAAGGAAGCGCGGCCGCCGTCGCGCAGGATGGCCTCGACCACCTGTTCTCCGAGCGCCGTGTTGATGTCGTTCACGACGACTTGCGCACCCTCGGCCGCCAGCCGCTTCGCGATGCCTTCGCCGATACCCCCGCCGGCGCCTGTCACGATGATGGATTTGTCCTTGACTCGCATGATCTTGTCTCCGTAAGGTATGAATGTGATGTGGGTCAGCCGTGCTTGATGGCGACCGTCTTGAGCGTCGTGAAGCCGTACAGGGCCTCGAAGCCCTTTTCGCGCCCATAGCCCGAGGACTTGACGCCGCCGAAGGGCAGTTCCACGCCGCCGCCCGCGCCGTAGTTGTTGATGAACACCTGCCCGCTCTTGACGCGCTTGGCCAGGCGAAACTGGCGCGCGCCGTTGTTCGTCCAGATGCCGGCGACCAGGCCGAACTGCGTGGCGTTGGCGAGCGCCACCGCCTCGTCCTCGTCGCGGAACGACATCGCGGCCAGGACCGGGCCGAAGACTTCCTCCTGTGCGAGGCGGTGGTTCACCGGCACGTCGCGCAGCAGCGTGGGCGCCTGGTAGAAGCCGGTTTCGGGCGCCTCGTCGACCACCACGCCGGTCGCCACCATCGGGATGCCCGCAACCTGGGCGTCGGACAAGAAGTCCCAGACGCGCTGCTGCTGGGTCTGGCGAATGAGCGGGCCGACGTCCAGGTCCATCGCCGCGGGGCCGACACGCAGCGCCTCGAAGGCGTGGCCGAGGCGTTCGAGCAGCGGCTCGTAGATGCTTTGCTCGATCAGCACGCGCGAGCCTGCCGAGCAGGTCTGGCCGGCGTTCTGCACGATCGCATTGATCAACACGGGAATGGCGGCGCTGAGTTCGGCGTCGGCGAAGATGATCTGCGGACTCTTGCCGCCCAGTTCCAGCGTGACGGGGCAATGCCGCTCGGCCGCGACCTGCTGGATCAGCGTGCCCACCTTGGGACTGCCGGTGAAGCTGATGTGGTCGATGCCCTCGTGACGAGCGAGCGAGTCGCCGACTTCATGGCCGTAGCCGGTCACGATGTTGATCGCGCCGGCCGGGAAGCCGACCTCGGCCGCTAACTGGGCCACGCGGATCAGCGAGAGGCAGGCGTCTTCCGACGGCTTCACCACGCACACGTTGCCCGCGGCCAACGCGCCGCCCACGCTACGCCCGAAGATCTGCATCGGGTAGTTCCACGGAATGATGTGGCCGGTGACGCCGTGCGGTTCGCGCCAGGTGAAGACGCTGTAGCCGTCCTGGTAAGGGATGGTCTCGCCGTGCAGCTTGTCGCAGGCGCCCGCGTAGAACTCGAAATAGCGCACCAGCGCCAGCGCGTCGGCACGTGCCTGCTTGACCGGCTTGCCGCAGTCGCGCTGCTCGATGAGGGCGAGTTCGTCCACGTGCTCGGCGATTTTCTGCGAGAGCCTGTAGAGCAGCCTGCCGCGATCGGCCGCGCTGAGCTTGTGCCAGGTCGTCTCGAAGCACTGGCGCGCCGCCCGCACCGCGGCATCGATGTCGGCCGCATTGCTGCGTTGCAGTTCGTCGAAGGTCTGACCGTCGGAGGGGTCGATCACCGGCAGCGTGCGGCCGGACGAAGAAGCAACGCTTTCGTTGCCGATGTAGTTGAGTTGCATGGGGGAAATCTTAGCGACCTCCCGCGACCTCACCGGGTCGATCGTTGACTAGCGCGCAGCCGTCGCCTTTGGCAGGGCGCGCAGCGCATTCAGCATGCGCTCGACGTGCTTGTCCGGATTCAGGTTCTGGTAGAAGTACGCGACGTTGCCGTTGGGCGCGATCACGTAAGAGAGACGGTTGGCGAAATCGGGCCGCGTCTGCATCACCGCATCGAAACCCTGGATGACTGTCTTGGACTGGTCGGACGCTACGGGGAAACGGCTCTGGCAAGCCTTGACCGAGAACTTCGCGAGCGTGTCGATATCGTCGGCGGATACACCGATGACCGTGGCACCCAGGGCGGTGAACTGGTCGATGGCTTCGGCAAAGGCGTGTGCTTCGATGGAGCAGTCGCTGGAGTCCGCCGCGGGGAAGAAATACACCACCACCGGTCCCTTGACGAGCGCCTCGGCGAGAGAGTAGCGGAAGGTCTTGCCGCCGAGTGCCGCCGTGGCGGTGAACTTCGGCACCGGGTCGCCGATGTCGAGCGCGGCGGCGGCGGGTGTCGCCATGGTCACTGCCCCAGCAAGCAAGGTCGCGCGAGCGAAGATCGATAGCATCATGATGTAACCCCGGGTGACGGCGCTTCGAATTCTAGGACCGGAGGTCGCACTGCGCGAGGCTGAACCGAGGGTAGCCAAGCGCGCATCTGGACCGGATCAACGAGGGAACACGACATGAAACCAGGCGCGATTCGCCTGCTGCGATGGGGGCTGATGCTTGCTGCGATCGCGTTGCTGGGCGCCTGCGGCTCGCTGCCGGTGGCCCCCGAGCGGCCAGTGGAAGTCGCGACACGGCCCGATGCGGCGACCGCGCTGGCGAAGATCGCGGCCGATTCCACTCCGCCCGGTGAGCACTCCGGCTTTCGCCTGATGCCACTGGGCGTGTATTCGCTCGATGCACGCATTCAACTCGCGAAGCGGGCACAGGTGTCGCTTGTCGTCCAGTATTACCAGCTCGAGAACGACGCCACTGGCCGGCTGCTGATGCGCGCCCTGCGGGAGGCCGCGGCGCGCGGTGTGAGGGTGCGCCTGCTGGTGGACGACCTCTATACCGCCAAGAGCCAGCAGCCGCTGCTCGCGCTCGCGCAGACGCCGAATGTGGAGGTGAGGCTCTTCAATCCGTTCTGCTGCGGGCGCGATGGCTTCGTGTCGCGCTTCGCGGCGTCGCCGCACGAGATCGTGCGGCTCAACCACCGCATGCACAACAAGCTTTTCATTGCTGATGGCGTCATGGCGGTGGTGGGCGGCCGCAACATTGCGGACGAGTACTTCGTTCTCAGCGAAGCGCAGAACTTCATCGACATGGATGCGCTGGTGGTCGGCAAGGTCGTGACGGAACTCGAGCTGATCTTCGACGCCTACTGGAATGCCGAGCAGGTGTGGCCGATCCAGGAAATCGTGAAAGGCGAGGGCGGCCGGAAGCCCGCGCCGGATGATTTCGACAACTGGATCGGCATGAGTTCGATGCCGCCCAGGATCGAGCTGCCGCCCTCCGACATCCTCGGTTATGGGCCCATTGGCGAAGAACTGGATGCCGGGCGCATGGGCCTGCTGTGGGGCGAGGCGCATGCCGTCGCCGATCCGCCGAGCAAGCCCAAGTACATGACTGCGGACGAAGCGCTGTCCACCAGCGTGACCATGAAGGTCTGGGAACTGCTCCTCGACGCGAAGAACGAGGTGGACCTGACTTCGCCCTACCTCGTGCCCGGCGAAAAGGGGATGGCTGCCTTCGACGATCTTTCCCGGCGCAAGGTCAAGCTGACCTTGCTCACCAACTCGCTGGCCGCCAATGACGAGCCGCTGGTGCATACGGGCTATGTCCGCTATCGCCAGCGGCTGCTCCTCAGCGGCGCGGATCTCTACGAACTGAGTCCGGCGCGGACCACGGCCAACGAACGATTCGGCTCCTTCGGCACCTCGCTGGGGCGCCTGCATGCCAAGACGGCGGCCATCGACCGGCAGCGTGTCTTCATCGGCTCGATGAACCTGGACCCACGCTCCGCGACGCAAAACACTGAAATGGGGGTGGTGGTCGACAGCCCGCAGCTCGCGCGGGAGATGCTTCGGGTGATCAACATCAGCAAGTTCCAGAACTCTTACCGCCTACGCCTGTCAAAGGAAAGTGGCACGGTCGAATGGCTCACCACTGATGGCGAGAAGGAGATCATCTTGACCGTCGAACCGGAATCAGGCTTCCTCTTGCGCTTCTACAACAAGCTGATTGCGCCGATCGTTCCTGAAATGCTGTTGTAATCCCAGGTTGGTGCAGCTGCCAGCTTCCCCTTGCAATTTCCCTCTATCGCCCCACATGCTGCCCATGAACGCTACCCACACTCCTGCGCACAAGACCGATCTGGCTGTGACGCATGTGCTCGCCCAACTCCTCGAGAGGCTCGAGCACAGCGCCGTGCCGGTGGGCGCCGAGCAATACCGGTCCGTCGTGATGCACCTGGTCAATGAATTCCGCGATGTGGAGCCCGGCGCCCAGCTCGGCCAATTGCTGGACGCCTATCCTGCCGCCGCCGAGGTGTACGAAAACATGAACTACCAATATGCCGGGCTCTGCCGCTCGGCCCTGGACTCGTCTTTGTCGGCTGAAATGGCCGCCAAGTCCGCAATCGAGCGCGCGATGCACGGCGCCGGACCGGAAGCCTCGCATGAGTAAGGCCGAGGTCAAGACGGCTGTCGTTGCGGACGGCCTCCGCTACAAGGCCAAGGCGCCGGGGTCGCCGTTCCGCGCCTCCGCGTCGTTCAGCGGCGCGACGATGTCCTGTTTCATGTGCGGCAAGCATCGCGTGCGTTCGCAGATGCGCACGCGGCAGCTGCTGGGCAAGTCGCAAACGGTCTGCGCGCCGTCGTGCAAGGCGCTCGACGAATTGGTGGAGTCCGGGGGCGCCTGATCCCCTTTCGGCGATGCCGAATTGGCGGTGCGAAGCACCACTGGAGTACCAGGATTAGTACTTCGTACCGCCTACCCATCCGGAAGAATTCGATCTACAGTTAGAAACAATTGATGCGAATAGTTGCGTCAATACAAAAGTTCTAATTCACGGTCGATTCAATGATCCGAATTCATTCGTCAACCCTTCAAGGCCTGGGTCACCGTCCGTCGCTCGCCAAAGGACGGTCCCTGTGAGCCCGCAACGTCACGTCATCATGCAGGTCGTCAAGCGCTCGGGCGGCGCGACGCACCACGTCGAGTTCTGCATGGACGACAACTTCGCCGAACGTCTGCGGCAGCTCCGTTCGCTGGTGCCTCCGCTCAACGCCCTCAACAAGCAACGGGACCTCGTCATCGACAAGGTGCGGGTGCGCATGCCCACTGCCGTCTGGCGTTGTGGCGGCGACATCGACAGCTCGGTCGAAGGGTCCTGCATCGTCATCGCGGCCGAAGGCTTCTTCAATTGCGGCGCCAAGGATCGCAAGACGAAGGAAAAGCTGGTGACCTACACCTTCCCGATTTCTCGCCTGATCGAGTTGCACATGGAGCGGCCGGCCGGCGAGACCTTCTACATCCGCGACGGGATCTTCACCAACGACGAGCCTGCCGAATCGGCCGCAGGACGTTGGGTCGCATCACTTCACGAGCTGGAAGAAATGCGCGTCCCCGAGGCGCCGTCGGACTTCGACACGCTCCAGGGTGTGCCGCTGCGCACCGAGCAAGGGGCGCTGCCGACGCACGGCATCAGCCTCAACTGAGCGCGGCATTCGCGGCCGGCGCGTCCACCCGGACGAACTGCGATGTGTTCTCGGCCAGCCAGCGCCGGGACACTGCGCTGTCCTGCTGCGAGGGGTGAAAGTCCCGCCGCAGGTAACGCCACCAGGTGCCCCAGCTTTCCCGCAGCACACCACCGCGGCCCAGCAGCAAGCGGGCGCCGCTGCGCCACGTGGAGGGCTTCCACAACACGCCCTCCCGGCGCAAGTTGGCCGCCGTCTGCCTGAAAAGATCGCCCAGGAAGATCAGGGTGACCCGGCGGAACCAGCGGACGCGCCAATCATGCGAGCCTCCGATGGCCTGATAAACGTCGAAGGCGGTGTTCTTGTGCTCGAGCTCTTCGGCGCTGTGCCAAAGCCACATCGTCCTCAGGCGCGGCTCGGCACCGTCCAGCAACTGGGGATGCGACAGCAGCCATTCGGCGAACATGGCCGTGAAATGTTCGGTGGCGGCGGTAATGGCGACGGCGTGACGCGGGTCAGCCTCGGCCAGCGGCTGCATGCGCTGCATGGCGCGGGGCGTCCAGCCGTCTTGCAGTCCTTGCTTGTCCAGATGCGCGTTGAACAGGGCGTGAATCCGGCGGTGCGTCGCTTCCTGCCCGATGAATCCGCGAACTTCCGCCTGATGCGCCTGCCGTACTTCGGCGGGCGCATTCTGAAGCGCACGGCGCACGGCATCGATGAAGAACTGCTCGCCAAAGGGAAAGCTCATCGACAGCGCATTGAAGAAGGCGGTGGCGAAGGCGTCGCCGCCACACCAGTCGCGCGCAAATGGAGGCTGAAGATCGATCAGTAGGCGGCGTACGACAAGGTCGGTCATGGGAACTGAAAAATGGTCACGGTCGTAGATTTTCCGGATTGTGCCGCGGGTTCTGTGCGCCGGGGCGAATGCAAAGCAGCGCGGCGATGGCACTCAGGCCGAGCACGCCCAGCACGGTGAGAAGCGGAACTACCGCGGACACCGGCGCGCCCATCTGGTTGAGCCGCAGCGAGGCCTGAATCCCCGCCGTGCTCGGCACCAGCCAGCGCAGCGCCTGCAGCGGGCCCGGAAGCGCTTCCACGGGCCACGAAAAGCCCGAGAGGAAGGCCATCGGCAGCGCGGTGAACAGCAGCACCTGGAGCGCGCGTTCGCGATCCCGTACCCAGCAGCCGCCACCGTCCAGCCACGGTCCAACACCCTGTTGACCAGCAGGGCTCGACCTGCGGGAGTCAAGCGCGCATGCTTATGGCTGTTCATCCGTTCTCCTATCCTGAGTTGCTGGAGCTTGGAAACTACAGCTTCCCAGTTCCGGGACGGATGAACAACCTATTGAGACATCACAGCTAGGCGGGCTTCATCTGTGCGGGGTCGTAGAAAAACTCCTCCTGCGCAATGCGGTCGCCCTCCCAGCGTTGCCAGGCGAGTTCCTCGATGTGCATGCGGCGGCCATCCTTGCCGGTGAAGTCGAAGATCCACCGGATGACGACGTGGTCGCCGTTCACGAGCACGGGCCGCACGCATTGCGAGTCGACCGAGGCGGTGCGTGCAAGCACCGCGCGTTCGTGCGCGACCAGGACGTCGCGGCCGCGCCGCGGCTCCGACTGGTTCTCGCGCATCGTGGCGCCTTCGGTGTAGTACTCCTCGATCGCCTTGGCGTGATCGCCGCTTTCGACGGCGGCGATAAAGGCTTCGAGCGTGGCCGCCGAAGGCATGAGCTATTGCACTTTCACTTCCACCCGGCGGGCCTCCGCGGGCGGCCCGTCAGCCGTCGTCTGGGCGGGCTTGGCGAGTTCGACCTTGTCGTCCGGCACACCGGCCAGCTTGAGCGCCGCGCCCACCGCCATCGCGCGCTGCTTGGCGAGTTCGGCGTTCTTCGCGGGGTCACCCGACGCGTCGTGAAAGCCGCTCACCAGCACGCGATTGCCGCTTTGCACGGCCTTCACGATGTCGATCAATGCCTCGCTGGAGCCTGCAGGCACTTCGGCGCTGCTTGTGGCGAAGTAGAACTTGACCACGCCGCCCTCGGTCTTGATCGAGGGGCCGGTATCGGCGGCGGCCACGGGCGGAGCGGCGGGAGGGGCAACAGGTGCTGCCGCTGCGGGTGCGGGGGGCGCGACAGCCGGGGCTGCGGGTGCGGCGGGCGCCGTCACGGGCGGAGGTGGGGCGTGCGGTGCCGTTGCGCCCGCATCGCCAGCGTGGAACTTGACCACCAGCGGGACGATCAGCAGCGCCACGATATTGATGATCTTGATCAGCGGGTTCACTGCGGGGCCGGCAGTGTCCTTGTAGGGGTCGCCCACAGTGTCGCCGGTGACGGCCGCCTTGTGCGCCTCGGAGCCCTTGCCGCCGTGGTGGCCGTCCTCGATGTACTTCTTGGCGTTATCCCACGCGCCGCCGCCCGTGCACATGGAGATCGCGACGAACAGGCCGGTGACGATGGTGCCCATGAGCAGACCGCCGAGCGCCTTCGGTCCGAGCACGAGTCCGACCACGATCGGGACCACCACGGGCAGCAGCGAGGGGATCATCATTTCCTTGATCGCCGCGCCGGTCAGCATGCTCACGGCACGGCCGTATTCGGGCTTTCCGGTGCCTTCCATGATCCCGGGGATCTCGCGGAACTGGCGGCGAACTTCCTCCACCACCGAGCCGGCTGCGCGGCCCACCGCTTCCATCGCCATCGCGCCGAAGAGGTAGGGGATCAGGCCGCCGATGAAGAGGCCCACGATCACCATCGGATCGCTCAGGTTGAAGCTGATGTTGAGTCCGAAGCTTTCGAGCTTGTGCGTGTAGTCGGCAAAGAGCACCAGCGCAGCAAGCCCAGCGGAGCCGATGGCATAGCCCTTGGTGACGGCCTTGGTGGTGTTGCCGACCGCGTCGAGCGGGTCGGTGATGTCGCGCACGCTGGCCGGCAGTTCCGACATTTCGGCGATGCCGCCGGCGTTGTCGGTGATCGGACCGTAGGCGTCGAGCGCGACCACGATGCCTGCCATGCTCAACATGGCCGTTGCGGCCACGGCGATGCCGTAGAGGCCGCCGAGCATGTACGAGGCCAGGATCGCGATACACACGAAGATCACCGGCCAGGCGGTAGACCGCATCGACACGCCCAGGCCCGCAATGATATTCGTGCCATGGCCCGTGGTCGAGGCCTGCGCGATGTGACGAACCGGCGAATATTGCGTGCCGGTATAGAACTCGGTGATCCACACCAATGCCGCCGTCAGCGCCAGGCCGACGAAGCAGGCCCCGAACAGCTTCAGCTGGCTGCCCGTGGGTGCAATGGCATTGTCGGGAATCAGCCAGCTGGTCACGAACCAGAATGCGATCAGCGACAGGATGCCCGCCACGGCAAGGCCCTTGTAGAGCGCCGGCATCACGTTGACCATGCCCGGCGAAGCCTTCACGAAGAAGCAGCCGATGATCGACGCGATGATCGACACGCCACCGAGCGCCAGGGGATACATCACCGCATTCACCGGTGCCGCAGCGACCATCAGGGCGCCGAGCACCATGGTGGCGATCAGCGTCACCGCATAGGTCTCGAAGAGGTCGGCCGCCATCCCGGCGCAGTCGCCGACGTTGTCACCCACGTTGTCGGCGATCACGGCCGGGTTGCGCGGATCGTCCTCGGGGATGCCGGCTTCGACCTTGCCCACGAGGTCCGCGCCGACATCGGCACCCTTGGTGAAGATGCCACCGCCCAGACGCGCGAAGATGGAGATCAGCGACGAGCCGAAGGCAAAGCCGATCAGCGGATTGAGCAGCGTCGCCAGGCTCTTGTCCGGCGTCAGGTTGCCGTTGCCCACGAGGAACCAGTAGAAGGCCGACACGCCCAGCAGGCCCAGCCCGACCACCAGCATGCCGGTGATGGCGCCGCCGCGGAAAGCCACGTCCAGTGCCGGGCCGATGCCCTGGGTCGCGGCCTGCGCCGTGCGCACATTGGCCCGCACCGAAACGTTCATGCCGATGAACCCGCAGGCGCCCGACAGCACCGCGCCGATGATGAAGCCCACCGCAGTGGTCACGTCCAGGAAGATGCCGATGAGGATCGCCAGCACGACGCCGACTACGGCGATCGTGCGGTACTGCTTCGCGAGGTAGGCCGCGGCGCCGGTCTGGATGGCCGCCGCGATTTCCTGCATTCGAGGGTTGCCCGGGTCTTTCGAAAGAATCCAGCTGCGCGCCCAGAAACCATAGGCCACGGCCACGAGGCCGCAGACGATGGCGAGGACGAGAGGGGTGTTGCCAGTCATGCCGATGCTTCTCCAGTAGTCGTTTCGTAACTTGTGGAGACGTAAGCCTGACCTGTGCGCAACGCGTACGGGCCAGTGCTTCCGCCGCGTTGCTTCCTCGAAGCCCCGATGCCGCAAAGGCATGGGGCCGATTGGCCAACGCGGCCAATTTACAGGCAAAAGTCGCGTTCTGTGCGACTGCGCCGTGACATGGAAAGTAAACTTCGGGTTTGTCCGCATCCGGCGTACAACACTTTCAACTACTCCAAAGACACGCACCATGTCCCTCGGCAAAGTTTCTCCTGGCAAAGACGCCCCCGAAGCCTTTAACGTCATCATCGAAATCCCGATGAACGCTGACCCGATCAAGTACGAAGTCGACAAGGAATCGGGCGCGATCTTCGTCGACCGCTTCATGACCACCGCCATGCACTACCCGACCAACTACGGCTACGTGCCGCAGACCCTGTCGGGCGACGGCGATCCGGTCGATGTGCTGGTGATCACGCCCTGGGCGTTGGTGCCGGGCGTGGTCGTGCCATGCCGGCCCATCGGCATCCTGATGATGGAAGACGAAGCCGGCATCGACGGCAAGGTGCTCGCCGTGCCGACCGACAAGGTGCTGCCCATCTACAGCCACTGGAAGAAGGTCGAGGACGTGAACCCGATGCGCCTGAAGGCCATCACGCACTTCTTCGAGCACTACAAGGATCTCGAAGCCGGCAAGTGGGTCAAGGTGCTGGGCTGGGAAGGCATCGACGCGGCCAAGAAGGAAATCATGGACGGCATCGCGAACTTCAAGAAGTAAGTTTCAGGCCCGGTTATTTTGGAATGCGCCTCGCGGCATGTGTCGCGAGGCGTCTTTTTTTGGGGGATCAATCCCGAGCGCGGAACGGGCTGCGCTCGCCGAGGTGGTCCATGTAGTTCTCGATGCCGGCGCCTTCGCGTTCGAGAAATCGCTCGACGGCATCGGCGAACGCGGGATGCGCCAGCCAGTGCGCGCTCGTGGTCATGACGGGCATCAGGGCCCGCGCCATCTTGTGTTCGCCTTGCGCGCCGCCCTCGAACCGCTCGACGCCGTGCTCGATGCACCACTGCAGCGGCTGGTAGTAGCAAGCCTCGAAGTGAAGGCAATCGACGCGCTCGAGTGCGCCCCAGTAGCGCCCGTAGGACACGAGCGGGCGCTCGGAGGCATCGTCACCGCCCAGGCCCGCGGAGAGCGCGATCAGGCTCGCCGCGATCGGCTTGCCGCCGCGTTCCGCGATGAAGAGCAGCCACGACTCGGGCATGCCGGCTGCCATGCGATGAAAGAAGTCGCGGTTCAGGTAGGGCGGATTGCCGTGCTCCCGATAGGTGCGGGCGTAGCAGCGATAGAAGAAGTCCCAGTCGGCGTTGCCGATGTCGGTGCCGCGCGACCAGCGAAAGCTCACGCCGGCATCGCGAACCTTGCGGCGCTCCTGGCGAATCTTCTTGCGCTTGTCGTGCGAGAGGGTGGCGAGGAAGGCGTCGAAGTCGGTCCACGCACCATTCGTCCAATGGAACTGAACGGTGTGACGCAACATCAGGCCGGCCTCCGAGCATGCCGCGATGTCCTCGTCCGAGCCGAAGAGGAGGTGCAGCGACGAAACTTCCGACTCCTTGCACCATGCGACCAGCGCTTGCGCCAGAAGGGTGCGGCTCGCCTCATCGCGCGCAAGCAGGCGCGCACCGGGCACGGGCGTGAATGGCACGGCGACGACGGCCTTCGGGTAGTAGGCCAGTCCATGCTGCTCGTACGCATTGGCCCAGGCCCAGTCGAACACATACTCCCCGTACGAATGGTCCTTGACATAGAGCGGGCAGGCGGCGTTGAGCTGATCGCCTTGCCAGAGCGTGATGAACTGCGGCGTCCAGCCACTGGCCGTAGACGCGCTGCGACTGGCGTCCAGCGCGTTCAGGTACGCGTGGCGCATGAAGGGGGAGGGCGCAGGCTGCAAGGCCAGCAACTCGTCCCAGGCGGCGGCGTCGATCTCCGACGGCGAGTTGTGAATGCGGATGACAGGATCGATCAATGGCGCCTCGTCAACGCTTGGGGGCCCCGAGGCTCTCGGCGATGTAGATGCCGCCCAGCACCAGCGCCAAAGCTACCGCGTGGTAGGCCGACAGCGGCTCGGCAAGGATCAGCACGGCCAGCAGGGGTCCGAAGATCGGAACCAGGTTGAGGAACACGCCAGCCCGCGCAGGGCCGATCAGCCCCACCGCGTGGATGAACGCGACCTGCGAGATGAACGACGGCAACAGGCCGATGAACAGCACCAGCGCAATGCCCTTTGCCGTTGGCATGAAGAACTGCCCCATGGCGATCTCGGCGGCCACCAGCGGCAGCGAAACGATGCATGCGACCGCCGCAGTGGCCGCAAAGAAAACGATGGCCGGCACCTCCGGGCGTCTGCGCAGCCCGAGTGCATAGCCCGCGTATAACAGGCACGCGATGATCATCCACACGTCGCCGATGTTGAAGTCCAGTTGCGCCAGCATGGCGAGTTGCCCGCGCGATGCAACGACCGCGATTCCGGCGAGCGTCAGCGCCACGCCCACGATCTGCAGGCCCGTGATTCGACTGCGGAAGAAGAAAAAACTGCCCACCAGCACGAGCACCGGAATGGTGCCCTGGATGATCGCGATGTTGATCGCCGTCGTGTGATGCGCTGCCGCGTAGAAGAGGGCGTTGAAGCCTGTGAAGCCGAGCGCGCCCATGAGCGCGATGGAGCGCCACGATGGCAGCAGCACGCGCCAGTGCGTGGCGATCTCATGGCGTGAAGTGAGGCCGAGCGCCGCGCAGCAGACGATCCAGCGCGAGAAGGTCAGCATCATCGGCGAGACTTCGCCCACTGCGAGACGGGCTGCCACCGCGTTGGCGCCCCACGTCAGCGTGGTGAACACGAGCAGCACGTAGGCCTGGCCCTGGGGTCGCGGAACGAAGGAGTCGAAGAAGCTGGCGAGAGAAGAACCTGTGCGCATCGCCCGGCGAGAGTAACAGCCCCCGCGATGTCGCGTGCAAGGCGGGCCACGACGCCTCTTCGCAGGGCCGATGACATAATCGATCAGCCCCTTTCTTGCTTCGATATGACACTGAAACTCGCGATCGCGCAGCTCAATTTCGTGGTGGGTGACCTCACCGGCAATGCGCGGAAGATCGTCGATGCGGCGCGATCCGCCCATGCGCAAGGTGCCCGCCTCCTGCTCACGCCCGAACTCTCGATCTGCGGCTACGCGGCGGAGGACATGTTCCTGCGGCCGGCCTTCGTGTCGGCCTGCGACGATGCGGTTTCGGCTGTCGCGGTGGAACTGGCGGATCTTGACGGCATGGTGGTCGTTGTCGGCCATCCCACGGGCGGAAGCCTTCGCGGCAAGTCGGTCGCCGTGCAGTTGCGGCACAACGCCGCCAGCGTGCTCAGCGAAGGCCGGATTCTGGGCACCTACGCCAAGCGCGAACTGCCCAACTACCAGGTGTTCGACGAGCGCCGCTATTTCACGCCCGGCGACGGCGTCTGCGTGTTCGAAGCCGGCGGAGTGTCCGTCGGCCTGTTGATCTGCGAGGACGCCTGGTTCGACGAACCGGCGCGGCTCGCCAAGGATGCCGGCGCCGAGGCGCTGGCGGTCATCAATGCGTCACCTTTCCACGTCGGAAAGGAGGGCGAGCGCGTGGCGCGCATGGCGGACCGTGCCAAGGCCGTCGGCCTGCCGCTCGTCTATGCGCACCTGGTGGGGGGACAGGACGAAGTCGTGTTCGACGGTGCCTCGTTCGCGCTGCAGTCCGATGGCAGCACTGCGCTGCAGGCGGAGAGTTTCACGGAGAAGCTGGTCTTCGCGCAGATGGAACGCAATGATGGCAGTGTTCGCTTCGTGCGCGACGAGATTGCGCTGGCGCCTCCGCGCCAAGCTGAAGCGCAGCTCTGGGACGCACTGGTGCTGGGCGTTCGCGACTACATCGGCAAGAACGGCTTTCCCGGCGCGATCCTGGGCCTGTCCGGCGGCATCGATTCCGCGCTGGTGCTCGCAGTTGCCGTCGATGCACTGGGCAAGGACAAGGTGCGCGCGGTCATGATGCCGTCCCCCTACACCGCCGACATCAGCTGGATCGATGCGCGCGAGATGGCCCGGCGGCTCGGGGTGCGCTACGACGAAATCTCGATCAAGCACACCTTCGAGTCCTTTCTGGGCGCGCTGTCCGACGACTTCAAGGGGCTGCCCGACGACACAGCCGAGGAAAACCTCCAGGCCCGCATTCGGGGCACGCTCCTGATGGCCTTGTCCAACAAGTTCGGCTCGATCGTGCTGACCACCGGCAACAAGAGCGAGATGGCCACGGGCTATTGCACGTTGTACGGTGACATGGCGGGCGGGTTCGCGGTCATCAAGGACCTGCTGAAGACGACCGTTTTCGCGCTGGCGCGCTGGCGCAATGCCCACGACCCATACGGCACCGGCTCGGAGCCGATTCCCGAGCGGATCATCGTGCGCCCGCCGAGCGCCGAACTGCGTCCGGACCAGACCGATCAGGACAGCCTCCCGCCCTACGAAGTCCTCGATGGGATCCTCGCGCGCTACATGGAAGACGACGAAGGCATCGATGAAATCATCGCGGCGGGCTATGAGCGCACCGTCGTCGAGCGCGTGGCCCGCCTGATCAAGATCAACGAGTACAAAAGACGCCAGGCTCCAGTGGGAATCCGGGTCACCCATCGGAGCTTTGGCAAGGATTGGCGCTACCCTATCACCAGCAAGTTCAACGAAACCGCCGGAAGAAAGACCTATGAAGCAAATCACCGCCATCCTCAAACCGTTCAAGCTCGATGACGTGCGCGAGGCCCTGGCCGAGGTCGGCGTCACCGGGCTCACCGTGACAGAGGTCAAGGGCTTCGGCCGACAGAAGGGGCACACCGAGCTCTACCGGGGCGCGGAGTACGTGGTCGACTTCCTGCCGAAAATGAAGGTAGAGGTGGTCGTGAACGAGGCGGACGTCGATCGCTGCGTCGATGCCATCGTCAGCGCGGCGCGCACGGGCAAGATCGGCGACGGCAAGATCTTCGTGACCAATGTGGAGCGCGTCGTGCGCATCCGCACGGGCGAAGAGGACGAAGCGGCGGTATAGAGCTCGCCCCCAGGCTGCGCCCACCGTGTGTTGATGCGCCAGCCCCCTGCCTGGTGCGGGCCGGCCACTACGGGGGGCGGGCGCGGCGGGGCTCCAAAGGGCGCTGCGCCATTTTCCTGGTCCTGCTACAGGACTTCTGCCAGCTTGTCGCCGCGGGGGTGGAGGCGGGCTTCCTCAAGGAGAGCTTCGAGGAGGGCCGTCGAGTTGTCGCCGGTGCGCACCAGGTCCATTTGCCATTCGCCCATGAAGCCTTCGCGCACGCTGTGCGCGAGGAAGGCCAGGAGCGCATCGTAGTAGCCGTCGACGTTCAAGATGCCGACCGGCTTGTCGTGGTAGCCGAGCTGCCGCCAGGTCCAGATCTCGAACAGTTCTTCCAGCGTGCCGATGCCGCCGGGAAGAGCGATGAAGGCGTCCGCGCGCTCGCCCATCATGGCCTTGCGCTCATGCATGGTGTCGACGACATGCAATTCGTCGCTTTGGCGGTTGGCGAGTTCCTTGTCGACGAGGGCCTTGGGGATGATGCCGACGACGCGGCCGCCCGCGGCACCGGTGGCCTGGGCGACGGTGCCCATCAGCCCGGTGCGGCCGCCGCCGTAGACGAGTTGGCCACCGCGTTCGCCGATCCAGCGGCCGACGGCCTGGGCCAGTTCCGTGAATTCAGGCCGCTCGCCGGGCCGCGAGCCGCAGTACACGCAAATTGAGAATGAGGGAGTCATGCCCTCCATCATGCCGCGCCCGAGCGTCGTCTATGTGGCGAAGCGTTGCCAGAGCGCCGCGATCCAGATGCCGCTGCACAGCAGGATGGAAAGCAGCACGGCGGCGCTGCCGAGGTCCTTGGCGGTCTTGGAGAACGAATGCCACTCCGGGCCGATGCGGTCGATGGCGGCTTCGATGCCGCTGTTGAGCAACTCGACGATCAGCACCAGGACCACCGTCGACACGAGGAGCGCGATCTCGACCCAACTCCGGCCGACCCAGAAGGCTGCAGGCAGCATCACGATGGCGCAAACTACCTCTTGCCGGAAAGCGGCTTCATGCCAGGCGGCACGAAAGCCATCGACCGAAATGAGCGTCGCATGCCAGACCCGGGCCAAGCCCCGCCGCGACTTCTGCGGGTTGGCGGAACTCGAGTCACTCATCGTCTGCTGAGCGGCTTGGAGGCGATCAGCCGTGTGCCCGCCCAGGCGTCGTGCCAGAACTGACGCTCCGGGTGGAATCGCGCAAGGAGGGCCCAGACGATCACCCAGCCGACGATCAGCACCGTGGACTCGCCGCCTGACAGCTTGAAAGGTGATATTGCGGCAAGGGGCGGCAGGAACCAGACCCAACTCAGCAGATAGCGCGCAAGAGCCCGGCCCTGCGTGAGCGGGCGGCCAAGACGGTCGACCACCCGGATGCCCCAGGTCTTCATGGCCAGCGTCTGCCCTTTGGACCAGAACCAGCCGAAGTACACGCCGAAGACGACGAACAGGAAGGCTTGCAGCAGGTGCCGGCGCGAATCCATCGCGTCGCGCATCTGGCCCAGGGTGCTGAACAGCCAGCCGGCGACGAACACCACGGCGAAAAGCAGCATGCCCTCGTAGAGCCAGCAGGCCATGCGGCGCCAGAGGCCAGGCGCTGTGAGCAGCGCGGGTGTTGGTGGGGTCGCGTTGTCGGAAACCGGGCGCGCTGATGCGGGCCTCTCGGAGGAACTGGGGGTCATCACCACCTTGGGACTTGGATCACGGCGCGGAAGAGGGCTGCTCGGTCAGGCGCACGGGCGGCGTGGCCGGGGCGGCCGGCAATTCGGCGGCGGGCGCGGCGGCGGGCGGCGAAGGCACCTGCGCCTCCGCGCTCACGGGCGGAAAAGCGGGTGCGGGCGCCGGCGGTGCAACGGGTGGCCGCGCGGATGCCACGGGCGCCGGCGGAGGTGCCAGTTGAATTCGCGGCGTGTGCTGGCCATCGGGGTTGATGGCTGGAAGGGGGGCGAGCTTTTGAGCCGGCACAGGACGAATGGTGGGCGCTGCGCCCGGCGTCGCCGACGTCGTGGCGCGCGCGGCGAGCTTGCCCTTTTCCTCGTCGCTGAGGGCCTGGTAGGCCTCCCACTTGGCCTTGCGCTCGTCCACCGGGACCTGCTTGACGTCGGCGAAATTGAGCCGCGCCTGTGCGCGCTGCTGGTTGCTCAGGCTCGCCCACTCGGTCATCCGGCTATGAAGGATCTCCTGGTCCGCGTCGGGCAATTTGGCGTAGTCGCGCGAAATCGCAAGCCACTTGCGCTTGTGCGGTTCGGTGAGATCGTCCCAAACCGGAGCGAGAGGCTGGAGCGCCCGCTGCTGGCGAGTCGTCAGGTCGCGCCACAAGGGCTTGGAGACTGTCTGCTTGGCCGGTGGCGCCGTCGTTTGGGCGGCGGAGGTGGCGGGCTTGGCCGATTGCGCCTTCGCGGAGGTCGCCAGGAAACCCGCATCCGCAAACAGCAGGCCCGCGATCACCCACGCGCCGGTGGTCCAGGGGCGCGACCGCGCCAGGCCGAGCGCTTCGGCGCGAGGAAGGGGACGTGGCGACATTCGGTAGCGGGCGATCAACGTTCGGACGTGGCGTCCGTCTTCAGGAACTGCGCAAAACCCGGGTCGGTATAGGCCGCGGGCGGCAAATCGTCGGTCAACAACGCCGAGTCGACCTCGGCGAGTTCGTTGGCGCGGTTGTCCTCCTGCAGCACGCTGATGGCCATCAGCCCGGCCACGAGGGCGATCAGCGGAACGACCGAACCGATGCGCGTCCACCACCAGCCGGCACCCAGCACAGCCGTGCGGCCGTTCGACACCACCGCAGGGGCTGTGCGAAGCTGCGGAACCACCTTGCGGCGGGCCACCGCCTGCACCCGGGCGGCACGCAGCCGCTCGCCGACCTCGTGCGACAAGTCGAGGTTGCCGGCTGAGAGGCGGCTGGCGACACGGCGGCCGAATTGCTCTTCGAGCGCATCGGAGGAGGCAGAAAGCGTTGTATTCATAGCGAAATTCCCTTGGCCTTGAGCGCTTTGCTCAAGGCATGAACGGCGCGCGAGCAATGGGTCTTCACGCTCCCTTCGGAGCAACCCATTGCGGCGGCCGTTTCGGCGACGTCCATTTCTTCCCAGTAACGCATCAGAAAGGCCTCGCGTTGACGCCCCGGCAACGCGGCGATTTGTTCCTCGATTTCGTGAAACACCTGGGCGCGCCTCGTCGTGTCCTCGGCGCTTTCGGTTTCCCGCTGGTCCATGGGTAGCTGGACGTGCTCGAGCAGGTCGAAATCACCGTCATCGTCCACTGACTCGAAGTCGCTCAGGTTCGAGAAGAGGGCCCTTCGAGTTTTCTGGCGCCGGAACCAGTCGAGGGTCGAATTCGAGAGGATTCGCTGGAACAGGAGCGGCAATTCGCTGGCCGGCTTGTCGGCGTAGTGCTCGGCCAGCTTCATCATGCTGTCCTGCACGATGTCGAGCGCCGCCTCTTCGTCCCGCACGTGGTAGACGGAGCGCTTGAAAGCGCGCCGTTCAACGCTCTTCAGGAAGTCGGAAAGTTCTTGTTCAGTGGCCAAGCGAGTCTGGCGCCGGGAAGGCGCCGCGTGGGGATATGTCTCTGAGGGACGTTGGAGTTTTCGCCGCCGCGGATTATGCCTTTGCGCATGCTTTGGCCCTTGGCGGGTTGGCGAAGGTCGATCCAGTGTCATAATCCGCCTTGCAAGTCAAAAGGCAAACGGGTCACGGTCCGGCGGCATATCAAATCCGCCCATGGTTGTGGCCTCAAGTCCTGACGCGGTTTCAAAAGAGCTGGCGAAGGGGCACCCAAGGTTTTTCGTTCCCGAAAAAACACAAAGGTTGATCATGGAAATCTCAAAGGCGGAACTCGCTTCCGCAGCAGCCGCATCCTCTGCGATGGGCAATCAAGCGCAAGAACTCATGGGCGCCGAAGTGCTGGTCAAGGCACTGCAGGCCGAAGGCGTCCAGTACGTCTGGGGCTATCCGGGCGGTGCGGTTCTCTACATCTACGACGCGTTCTACAAGCAGGACACCATCCAGCACGTTCTGGTGCGTCATGAGCAAGCGGCCGTGCATGCGGCCGACGGTTATGCACGCGCCACCGGCGAGGTGGGCGTGGCGCTGGTCACTTCCGGCCCCGGCCTGACCAATGCGGTCACCGGCATTGCCACCGCCTACATGGACAGCATCCCGATGGTGATCATCTCGGGGCAGGTTCCGACGGCGGCGATCGGGCTCGATGCGTTCCAGGAATGCGACACGGTCGGCATCACGCGCCCCATCGTCAAGCACAACTTCCTCGTCAAGGATCCGAAGGATCTCGCCATGACGATGAAGAAGGCCTTCCACATCGCACGCAGCGGCCGTCCGGGCCCGGTGGTCGTGGACGTGCCGAAAGACGTCTCCTTCAAGAAGGTCACGTACAACGGCTATCCCGACAAGGTCGAGATGCGCTCGTACAACCCCGTGCGCAAGGGGCACGGCGGGCAGATCCGCAAGGCGCTGCAGCTCCTGCTGGCGGCCAAGCGTCCCTACATCTACACGGGCGGCGGCGTGCTGCTCGGCAACGCGACGAACGAGTTGCGCACGCTGGTCGACATGCTCGGCTATCCGGTCACCAACACCCTGATGGGGTTGGGCGCCTACCCGGCAAGCGACCGCAAGTTCCTCGGCATGCTCGGCATGCACGGCACCATCGAGGCCAACAACGCCATGCAGAACTGCGACGTGCTGCTGGCGGTGGGCGCTCGGTTCGACGATCGCGTGATCGGCAACCCCAAGCACTTCGCGCAGAACGAACGCAAGATCATCCACGTCGACATCGACCCCTCCAGCATCTCCAAGCGGGTCAAGGTCGACATCCCGATCGTGGGCGACGTGAAGGAGGTGCTGGCCGAACTGATCTCGATGATCAGGGAAAGCTCCACGCGTCCCGACGCGGGCGCGCTTGCCAGCTGGTGGGACACCATCGAAGGCTGGCGCAGCAAGGACTGCCTCAAGTACGACCGCGGCAACAAGGATGTGATCAAGCCGCAGTACGTGGTCGAGACCCTCTGGAACATGACCAAGGACGCCGACACCTACATCACGTCGGACGTCGGGCAGCACCAGATGTGGGCCGCACAGTACTACCGCTTCGACGAGCCGCGTCGCTGGATCAATTCGGGCGGCCTGGGCACCATGGGCGTCGGCATTCCCTATGCGATGGGCATCAAGCTCGCGAAGCCCGAGTCGGAAGTGTTCTGCATCACCGGCGAAGGGTCGGTTCAGATGTGCATCCAGGAGCTGTCGACCTGCCTGCAATACAACACGCCGATCAAGATCTGCTCGTTGAACAACCGCTATCTCGGCATGGTTCGTCAGTGGCAGGAGATCGAGTATTCGGGCCGCTACAGCCACAGTTACATGGACGCGCTGCCGAACTTCGTGAAGCTCGCCGAGGCCTATGGCCACGTAGGCATGCTGATCGAGCGCCCGCAGGATGTGGAACCGGCGCTGCGCGAGGCGCGCAAGCTCAAGGACCGCACCGTGTTCATGGATTTCCGTACCGACCCCACCGAGAACGTGTTCCCGATGGTCAAGGCCGGCATGGGCATCACCGAAATGCTGCTGGGCTCCGAGGACCTTTAATCAGACGAAAAGCCGGCCCGTCCAGCGGACCGGCGCCTTGTTCAACCTACTTCCGACGAATCTATTGCCCGCCAAGCCCGCGCATTACCGTGCACGGGGGAGGGCGGCGAAAAGAGGAGTCTGCTTGCCATGAAACACATCATTGCCGTGTTGCTCGAAAACGAGCCCGGTGCACTCTCCCGCGTCGTGGGCCTGTTCTCCGCCCGCGGCTACAACATCGAATCGCTGACCGTCGCTCCCACCGAGGATGCCAGCCTGTCGCGCATGACCATCGTCACCGCGGGTTCCGACGATGTGATCGAGCAGATCACCAAGCATCTCAACCGCCTGATCGAGGTCGTCAAGGTCGTCGACCTGACCGAAGGCGCCTACACCGAGCGTGAGCTCATGATGGTGAAGGTGCGTGCGGTCGGCAAGGAGCGCGAGGAGATGATGCGCATGGCCGAGATCTTCCGGGGCCGCATCATCGACGTGACCGACAAGAGCTACACCATCGAGCTCACTGGCGACCACGGCAAGAACGACGCGTTTCTCGAAGCCATCGATCGCGGCGCGATCCTCGAGACCGTCCGTACCGGCGCCAGCGGCATCGGCCGCGGCGAGCGCATCCTGCGCGTTTGAATCACCTGTCCCACATCCACAGAATCTACGAAGGAGAAATCATGAAGGTCTACTACGACAAGGACGCTGATCTGAGCCTCATCAAGGGCAAGACGGTTGCAATCATCGGCTATGGCAGCCAAGGCCATGCACACGCCCAGAACCTGAACGACAGTGGCGTGAAGGTCGTCGTCGGCCTGCGCAAGGGCGGCGCTTCCTGGCCCAAGGTCGAGAAGGCCGGCCTCAAGGTCGCCGAAGTGGCTGACGCCGTGAAGGCAGCCGATGTGGTCATGATCCTGTTGCCCGACGAGCAGATCGCCAACGTCTACAAGAACGACGTCGCTCCGAACATCAAGGAGGGCGCTTCGCTCGTCTTCGCGCACGGCTTCAACGTGCACTACGGTTTCGTGCAGCCGCGCGCCGACCTCGACGTGTGGATGGTGGCTCCCAAGGCGCCCGGCCACACCGTGCGCAACACCTACACGCAAGGTGGCGGCGTGCCGCACCTGATCGCGGTCCACGCCGACAAGAGCGGCAAGGCGCGTGACCTGGCGCTGTCGTACGCCACGGCCAATGGTGGCGGCAAGGCCGGCATCATCGAGACCAACTTCCGCGAAGAAACCGAGACCGACCTCTTCGGCGAACAGGCCGTGCTGTGCGGCGGTACCGTCGAACTGATCAAGGCCGGCTTCGAGACACTGGTGGAAGCTGGGTACGCGCCCGAGATGGCGTACTTCGAATGCCTGCACGAACTGAAGCTGATCGTCGACCTGATTTATGAAGGCGGCATCGCCAACATGAACTACTCGATCTCGAACAACGCCGAGTACGGCGAGTACGTCACGGGTCCGCGCATCGTGACCGACGAGACCAAGAAGGTCATGAAGCAGGTCCTGAAGGACATCCAGACCGGCGAATACGCCAAGAGCTTCGTGCTGGAAAACGCGGGCGGCGCGCCCACGCTGATCAGCCGCCGCCGTCTGAATGCCGAGCACCAGATCGAAGTGGTCGGCGAGAAGCTGCGCGCGATGATGCCCTGGATCAAGAAGAACAAGCTGGTCGACCAGACCCGCAACTGATCGGACCTGTCCGACATGACAAGGGCCACCCATTGCGGTGGCCCTTTTCTTTCAGGGCGCGAGAGCGCCTGAACTACACTGCGAGCCGATGCGTTCGATACCCTCTTTTGCCATGAATCTGACAGCCCCATGCGCCGCGAAGTCGAGCGCCGGAGGTCGATCGAATGCATGACGACACCATTCCCGACGACGTCCCGGCGCGCAAGCGCCGCAAGGGCATCTACATCCTGCCGAACCTGTTCACGCTGGCGGCATTGTTCGGTGGCTTCTACGCGATCGTGATGGCGATGAACGCGCGCTTCGACCTCGCGGCCCTTGGCGTCTTCGCCGCCATGATCCTCGACAGCCTCGACGGACGCGTGGCGCGCATGACGAACACGCAGAGTGCCTTCGGCGAACAGATGGATTCGCTGTCGGACATGGTGTCCTTCGGCGCTGCGCCTGCGCTCATTGCCTACGAATGGTCCCTGAAGGGATTGGGGCGTTGGGGATGGATCGCGGCGTTTGTCTATTGCGCCTGCGCGGCCCTGCGCCTCGCGCGCTTCAACGTCAACACGGGCGTGGTCGACAAGCGCTGGTTCCAGGGCTTGCCGTCGCCAGCCGCTGCGGCGCTCGTCGCGGGCTTCATCTGGCTCATGACCGAGTGGGGCCGGCGCGGCGGGGAGGTGCTGTATCTCTCATGGCAGCAGATCACGTGGATTACCTTCGGCTTCACGCTGTACGCGGGCCTGTCGATGGTGACCAATGCGCCGTTCTACAGCTTCAAGGACATCCAGATGAAGCGCAGCGTGCCCTTCGCCGCGATCGTGCTGATCGCGCTCGGCATCGCTGTGGTCAATATCCATCCGCCGACGGTACTGTTCGGCATGTTCGTCGCCTACGGGCTCAGCGGCTATGTGGTCTATGCCTGGCGCAAGGCCAAGGGCCAGCAGGTGAGCGTGATCAGCATCTCGACCGACGAGCCTGACGAGCGCGGGCTGCACAACTGATCCTGGCTGTGCTACATTCACGGCTCTCATGAACAAGATTTCGCTGGCCCTACTACTGATCCCCTACGGGCGGAGTCGGTAGCGCGCGCGCAAATCCTGCACCACGGCCCGTTCGCACCAGCAACGGGCCGTTTTGTTTTGGGGTTGCTGGTTGATCCAACCACAGCGAGAAATATCAGATGTTGAAGCAACCCAACCTCAAGTACCGTCCCTTCGCACCGGTCGGCCTCAAGGACCGCACCTGGCCCGATGCCGTGCTGACCCAGGCTCCGATCTGGCTGTCGACCGACCTGCGCGACGGTAACCAGGCGTTGGTGGAGCCGATGGACATCACTCGCAAGATGCGGATGTTCGAAACGCTGGTGGCGATCGGATTCAAGGAAATCGAGGTGGGGTTTCCTTCTGCCTCGCAGGTCGAGTTCGATTTCGTGCGCAAGCTGATCGAGGAAGACCGCATTCCCGATGACGTGACGATTCAGGTGCTCACCCAGGCGCGCGACCACCTGATCGAGCGCACTTTCGAGTCGCTGCAAGGTGCGCCACGCGCCATCGTGCATCTGTACAACGCCGTCGCGCCCGTCATGCGGCGCGTGGTCCTCGGCATGGACGAGGATCAGATCGTCGAACTGGCGACCACGCACGCACGCATGTTCAACGAACTCGCGGCGAAGCAGCCGAACACGCGCTGGACCTTCCAGTATTCGCCGGAGATGTTCTCGGGCACCGACCTCGCATTCTCGAAGCGCGTGGTGGATGCCGTGACGGAAGTCTGGGCGCCGACGCCGACGAACAAGTGCATCGTCAATCTGCCGTCGACCGTCGAGCATTCGACGCCCAACATCTTTGCCGACATGATCGAGTGGATGCATCGCAACCTGGCGCGCCGCGATGCGATCGTCCTGTCCGTGCATCCCCACAACGATCGCGGGACTGGCACGGCTGCGGGCGAGTTTGCGTTGATGGCGGGCGCCGATCGAATCGAAGGCTGCCTGTTCGGAAACGGCGAGCGGACCGGCAACCTCGACCTCGTGAACGTTGCGCTCAATCTGTACACCCAGGGCGTTTCGCCTGGGCTCGACTTCTCGAACATCGACGAGATCCGCGCCACGGTCGAGCACTGCAACCAGTTGCCGGTTCATCCGCGCCACCCGTACGTCGGAGACCTGGTCTACACGTCGTTCTCTGGATCGCACCAGGACGCGATCAGGAAAGCCTTCGGTGCGCGCAAGGACGGCGACATCTGGGACATGCCGTACCTGCCGATCGACCCGAAGGACGTGGGACGCAGCTACGAGGCCGTGATTCGCGTCAACAGCCAGTCCGGCAAGGGCGGCATCGCGTACCTGCTCGAAAGCGAATACGGACTCGAGTTGCCGCGTCGTCTCCAGATGGAATTCAGCCAGACCGTGCAACGCGTCATGGATGTCGCCGGCAAGGAGCTCACTGCCGCCGACCTGTGGGCGTTGTTCGAGCGCGAGTATCGCGTTCGCGACGAAACCGGCCCGCAGCACCGTGTGCTGGAAGAGCAGGGGGAGGGCGCCACTGCCTCGGTGGTGCTGCGTGCAGACCTGCCGTGGGAAGGTGAAATTCGCGCTATCGAGGGCCGCGGCAACGGGCCGATCGACGCTTTCATCCACGCCCTGGCCGGTGCGACGGGTCATTCGATCCGCGTGATCGACTACCACCAGCATGCCATCGGTGCCGGCGCCGATGCGCAAGCCGTGGCCTACCTCGAATTGCGCGTGGACGACGCGACGACCCTGTTCGGCGTCGGCATGGATGCGAACATCATTTCGGCGTCGCTCAAGGCCATCGTTTCAGGGTTGACTCGGGCGCGGGCGCAGGGCGCGCGCAGCGCACAATCGGTGGCTGAGCCAGCGTGACGCGCTGACGCCCACATTGCCCCGCCTGCGCGGGGCAAACAGAATCCAAGGAGATCCACGATGGCCGACGACAAACTGATCATTTTCGACACGACCTTGCGCGACGGCGAACAGTCGCCTGGCGCTTCCATGACCAAGGACGAAAAGCTGCGCATCGCCCGACAGCTTGAGCGCCTCCGGGTAGACGTGATCGAAGCCGGTTTCCCGGCCAGCTCGAACGGCGACTTCGACGCCGTGTCGGCCATCGCCAAGGCGATCAAGGATTCAATCGTTTGCGGCCTGTCGCGCGCCAATGACAGAGACATCTCGCGCGCCGCCGAGGCGCTCAAGGGCGCGGCCAACGGCCGCATCCACACCTTCATCGCGACCTCTCCGCTGCACATGGAGAAGAAGCTGCGGATGACGCCGGACGAGGTGTTCGAACAGGCGAAGCTGGCGGTCCGCTTTGCGCGCAATCTGGTCGCCGACGTCGAGTTCAGCCCGGAGGACGGCTACCGGAGCGATCCCGACTATCTGTGCAGGGTGCTCGAAGCGGTCATCAACGAAGGGGCCACCACGATCAACGTGCCGGACACCGTCGGTTACGCCATTCCCGAGCTCTACGGCAACTTCATCAGGACGCTGCGCGAGCGCATCCCGAACAGCGACAAGGCCGTCTGGTCCGTGCATTGCCACAACGACCTCGGCATGGCGGTGGCCAACTCCCTGGCCGGCGTGAAGATCGGCGGAGCGCGCCAGGTCGAGTGCACCATCAACGGCCTCGGAGAGCGCGCCGGCAACTGCTCGCTGGAGGAAATCGTCATGGCCGTGAAGACCCGAAAGGATTACTTCGGCCTGGAACTGGGCATCGACACGCGGCACATCGTGGCCGCCAGCCGCATGGTCAGCCAGACCACGGGCTTCGTGGTCCAGCCGAACAAGGCTGTGGTCGGGGCCAACGCCTTCGCACATGCATCAGGCATCCACCAGGATGGCGTTCTCAAGGCGCGCGACACCTACGAAATCATGCGTGCCGAGGACGTCGGCTGGACCGCCAACAAGATCGTGCTTGGCAAGTTGAGCGGGCGGAACGCCTTCAAGCAGCGCCTGCAGGACTTGGGCGTGACGATGGAGAGCGAGTCCGACATCAACGCCGCGTTTGCCCGCTTCAAGGAGCTCGCGGATCGAAAAAGTGAAATATTTGACGAAGATATCCTCGCTTTGGTCAGCGACGAGGAGCTCTCGCACGTTGGAGAGCAGTTTGGATTTGTATCCTTGTCGCAACATAGTGAAACAGGTGAGCGGCCTCAGGCGCGCGTCGTGTTTACAGTGCAGGGCAAAGAGGTAACCGGTGAGTCGGATGGGAATGGGCCGGTCGACGCGTCGCTGAAGGCGATCGAGTCTCACGTGAAAAGCGGCGCTGAAATGGTGCTGTATTCGGTGAACGCGATCAGCGGATCGACCGAGAGCCAGGGGGAAGTGACTGTGCGTTTGCAGAATGCCGGGCGCGTCGTGAACGGCGTGGGTGCGGACCCCGACATCGTGGTTGCATCGGCCAAGGCTTATTTGAGTGCCCTCAACAAGTTACAGAGCCAAGCTGAGAGAGTAGCGGCACAAGGTTAGGTTTCGCGGGATCCTTGCTTTCGATTGAAGAAAAGGATGCAAGTAACTGATATTGCGTGTCTTTTTTGATTTCGATAAACTTGCGGCTTTCTTACGTCGCCGCTGGAGAATTCTTAATGCCCGAAGCCCGTTTCAACCGAGTTTCCAGCCAGCGGTTCCTTCCCGCATTTCGTATCATCGCCGTCGCGCTCTGCGCCACGGCGTTTTTGTTGCCATCGGCCTTCGCGGCAAAGAAAGAGCCTGCCAAGAAGACGGCAGCCAGCGCCGACAGCAAGCGCAAGACGGCCGCCGTACCCGCTCGCGCCACGTCCAAGCAGGTCGCGGACAAGAGTGAACGCATGGTGAGCGGCGGTCGCAATGTAGTGGCTTCCATCCGCCAGAAGAACGGCAAGACTGTTGTTGCTGTACAACGTCGATCGGTGGTGCGTGTTGCAGAAATGCCTGCCCGCCAGTCTTTCGGCCAACTGGCCGGTCTGCACAGCACCGAAGATGCCCTGGACCTGAAGTCAAGCGTGGCGCTCGTGATCGACCAGGACACCCACGAGGTGCTCTTCAGCAAGAACGACCACGCCGTCCTGCCGATCGCTTCCCTGACCAAGCTCATGACCGGTCTGCTGATCAGCGAGGCCAAGTTGCCCTCTGACGAACTGATCACCATCACGCAGGACGACGTCGATACCGAGAAGGGAAGCCGTTCGCGGCTGACCGTGGGTTCGACCTTGCCGCGCGGTGAACTCCTGCACCTGGCACTCATGTCGAGCGAGAACCGTGCGGCGCATGCCTTGGGCCGGACCTATCCGGGTGGCCTTGCCACGTTCGTGAGCGTCATGAATGCCAAGGCCAAGATGCTCGGCATGAAGGACACCCGCTATGTGGAGCCCACGGGCCTGTCCAGCCGCAATCAATCGAGCGCCCAGGATCTCGCGCTGCTGGTGAATGCAGCCTACGCCGACGCCACCGTGCGCCAGCTTTCCACGTCGCCGGAATACCAGGTCGAAGTCGGCAACCGGGTTCTGCAGTTCAATACCACGAACCGGCTCGTCAAGAGCCCGGACTGGGATATCGGCGTCCAGAAGACCGGCTACATCTCGGAAGCGGGTCAATGCCTGGTGATGCAGGCCAGGATTGCCGGGCGCAAGCTGATCATGGTGTTCCTCGATTCGGCGGGCAAGCTCAGCCGCATTGGCGACGCCGAGCGCGTACGGCGCTGGGTCGAAGCCAATCACATGCTGATCCCGGCTGCACAACAGAACGTCGCTGCGCACATCGCTGGCTGAAGAAGCCGGCTTCTCCTTCTTTCATTCCCGCCAACGACGGCCTGACTCCAATCAGGCTGCCGCTGGCGTGCTCGCCTTGTAGCCCAAGGCGCTGGAGATCTCATTGGCAGTGGCTTGCAGCTTGGGCAGCCAACCGTCGTCCAGGCGATCCGCCGGTGCAGAGATCGACAAACCGGCAACGAGCTTGCCCTGGTCGTCGTAGATCCCGGCTGCCATGCAGCGCACGCCGAGTTCAAGTTCCTCGTTGTCGCGCGCGATGCCGTACTGGCGCGCCTTGGAGAGTTCACGCTCCAACGCCGGCAGTTGCGTGATGCTGTTGCGCGTATGGCCCGCCAGGCCGGTTCGCGTGGCATAGCTGCGGACGCGCTGAGGCTCGTCCACGGCGAGGAACAGCTTGCCTGTCGATGTGAGATGCAAAGGGGCTCGTCCGCCGATGGCGCGCACCACCTGCATGCCGGAGCGCTCGCTGTAGGCGCGCTCGATGTACACGATTTCATCGCCCTGGCGCATGCTGAGGTTCACCGGTTGCTGCGTGAGCTTGTGCAGCTCGCGCATCGGCGTCATCGCGGCGTCGCGCACATTGAGCCGGCCTTTGACCAGGTTGCCCAATTCCAGCAGGCGCATGCCGAGCCGGTAGCTGCCTGCCTCGGGGCGATCGACGAAACGGCCGACGGCGAGGTCGTTCAGGATCCGATGGGTGGTGGACGGATGCAATCCCGTCTTCTCGCTGATCTCCTTGAGGGAAATCGCTTCTTCACGTGACGCAAGGACGTCGATCAGCGAAAACATCCGCTCGATGACCTGGATCACGGGCGTGGCTGGAACGTCGGATTGGGGTTTTCTCATGTGCAACGCGGTTTGGACCGGTCGCGATTTTACTTGGTGAAATGGCCTGGTGGTTGCCATTGGCCGTCGATCAGCACCTCGTGGGGGGTGTACCGGGCCTTGTAGTTCATCTTGGCGCTGCCCTCGATCCAGTAGCCGAGGTAGACATGGGGCAACTGGAGCTTGCGGGCCTGCTCTATCTGCCACAACACGCTGTAGTTGCCGTAGCCGGCGCCGACCTCGGGCTCGTAGAAGGTGTAGACCGCCGAGAGGCCGTCGTTCAGCACGTCCAGGATCGACACCATCTTTAAGGCACCGGCACTGCCGTCCGGCTGCGTTTCGCGGAACTCCACGAGGCGGGAATTGACCCGGCTCTGGAGCAGGAACTGGGTGTACTGGTCGATGCTGTCGTGGTCCATGCCGCCGCCGGCATGCCTGCCGTTCTGGTAGCGCAGGTACAACTGATAGTGCTCGGGCACGAAACAGAGCTTCAGGACCCGCGCTTGCAGATTGGAGTGGCGTGACAGCGCACGGCGCTGACTGCGATTCGGCCGGAAGTCATTGGCGAGCACCCGCAGCGGGACACAGGCGCTGCAACCGTCGCAATACGGCCGGTAGGTGAACATGCCGCTGCGCCGGAATCCGCTCAGCACGAGGTCCGAATAGGCGTCGTTGTGGATCAGGTGACTGGGCGTGGCGACCTGCGAGCGCGCTTGCCGGTCCGGCAGGTAGCTGCACGGATAGGGTGCTGTCGCATAGAACTGCAGCGTATGGAGCGGGAGATCCTTGAGGTGCGTCACGTCGTCGAAGAGGGTCGCGCAGGCAGGAGTTCGTTCCAGTATACGGGGTCGAAGCGCCAATCAGGGCTCGTCTTCAGACGTGCGTGGGCGACGTGCGACACAAGCTGTTTCCGTGAGGTTTCCCGTGCGCCGAGGCTCGCGAGATGGGCGGTGTTCTGTTGGCAATCGATCATGGTGATGCCGTGCCGCCGGCAGAAGCAGACCAGCGCCGCCAGCGCGATCTTGGACGCATCCGGCCGGCGCGCGAACATCGACTCGCCGAACACCGCATGCCCGATCGACACGCAGTAGAGGCCGCCCGCGAGTTCTCCGTCGATCCAGGTCTCGACGCTGTGCGCGTACCCCGCGCGGTGCAGGGCCGAGTAGGCGCGCACCATCTCCGGCAGGATCCAGGTGCCGGTCTGGCCGACACGGGGCGCCTGGGAGCAAGCGGAGATCACGGCTTCAAAACCGTGATCGATGCGAATCTCGCAATCCTGGGTGGAACTGAAGCGGGCCAGCGTCTTGCGCAGCGACCGATGCAACTTGAACCGGCTCACGTCGAGGACCATCCGTGGATCCGGACTCCACCAGAGAATCGGCTGGCCGTCGCTGAACCAGGGGAAGATGCAGTTGCTGTAGGCCTGTAGAAGACTGGCGACGTCGAGTCCGCCGCCTGCGGCGAGGAGGCCGGGTACCGGGTCCGAATCTCCCCATGCCATGGCAGCGTCGGGCAGGGGGTCGCCAGGATCAAGCCAGGGTAGTTGCATGATTTGGATGTATACACGGCTTCGGCTTCTGCGATGGCGTCGCACGCCGAATGTTCCCGAAGCCCATATAGTTGTTCTTGCGCCCGCAACAACTGCTCCAGACAAAGAGGACCACGGTGACCACAGAAACGAATCCCATGCGCTTCGGAAGCGGCCAGGCCGTCAGGCGGCTGGAAGACGAGAACCTCCTCAACGGAACCGGCCGTTACACCGATGACGTCACGCTGCCGGGGCAGGCCTGGTTGAGCTTCGTTCGTTCCCCCTATCCCCATGCGCGGCTGGTGTCGGTCGACACCGCCTCGGCTGCGGCCATGCCCGGCGTGCTGGGCGTCTTCACAGGCGCGGACCTGGCAAAGGCCGGCGTCAAGGCGATGCCCGGCGCGGCGGGGTTCAGGCGGGCGGATGGCGCGGACTGCGCGACGCCGCCTCGGCGGGCGCTGGCACTCGAGCGCGTGCGCTTCGTTGGCGAACCAGTCGCGGTGGTGGTTGCGGAAACCGCGCGGCAGGCGCGCGACGCGGCCGAAGCTGTGATGGTGGACTATGAAGAGCTGCCGATGGTGGTCGACCTCGCCGGCGCGATCGCCGACGGTGCGCCTCTGATCTGCGATGAAGCCACCGGCAACATCGCTGCCGAGATGCGGCACGGGAGCAGCGACGCGACGGCGGCGGCGTTTGCCAAGGCCAGCCACGTGGTGGCACTCGACGTGGTCAACCAACGGGTCGTCGCGCTCACCATCGAGCCTCGCACGGTGCTGGCGGATTTCGACACCGCTACGGATCGGATCACGATCCGCATGAGCACGCAGATGCCTTCGGGCGTTCGCGACTCGATCTGCGACGCAATCGGCCTGGCCAAGGACAAGGTGCGCGTGGTCGTTGGCGACGTCGGCGGCGGCTTCGGGATGAAGACCGGCGCCTATCCAGAAGACATTGCAGTCGCCTTTGCCGCGCGCTCGCTCCGGCGACCAGTGAAATGGGTGGCCGATCGCAGCGAGGAGTTTCTCGCGACCTGCCACGGCCGGGACATCGAGGCCCGCGCCGAACTGGCGCTCGACGCCAAAGGCAAGATCCTGGGCCTGCGCATCAAGACCCACGCCAACGTCGGCGCCTATGCCACCGGCACCGGCGTCGCGATCCAGCTTCTCATCGGCCCCTGGGTGCAGACCAGCGTCTACGACATCCAGACCATCGACTTCCACTTCCTGGCGGTGTTGACCAACACGGCCCCCACCGGCGCCTACCGCGGCGCCGGCCGGCCCGAGGCGATCTACACGATCGAGCGACTGATGGACGAGGCCGCGCGCCAGACCGGCATCGACCGCATCGAGCTGCGCCGGCGCAACTTCATCCAGCCGGAGCAGATGCCCTATACCAACCCGATGCAGCAGACCTACGACACCGGCCAGTTCGAGTCGGTGATGAACCAGGCGCTGACCTTGGCCGATTGGCAGGGATTCGACAAACGCGCGGCTGAATCCAAACGCCACGGGCGGATGCGCGGCCTCGGCATCGCGACCTTCCTCGAATGGACCGGGGGAAACGTGTTCGAAGAGCGGGTAACCGTTTCCGTCCAGGCTGACGGAATCATCGAAGTGTTCTCCGCCGTCAACGGCATGGGGCAGGGCATCGCGACCACCCTCGCCCAACTGGTGGTGGACGCCTTTGGCGTGCCGATCGAGAAAGTGCGCATCGTGATGGGCGACACCGATCGCGGCGACGGTTTCGGCAGCGCAGGTTCCCGCTCGCTCTTCACCGGCGGTTCCGCCGTGCGGATAGGTGCCGAGCGGACCATCGACAAGGCGAAGGAACTCGCCGCCAAGGAACTCGAGGTGTCGGCCGCCGACGTCGAATACTCGGCGGGCGTGTTCAAGGTGGCGGGAACCGATCTGCAACTCGACCTGTTCACCCTGGCCGGACACCAGCCCGAACGCCAGATCTTCGTGGATTCGACGAGCACCGTGGCGGGCCCGACCTGGCCGAACGGTTGCCATATCACCGAGGTCGAAGTCGACCCGCCGACGGGCGACATCAGCGTGGTCAGCTACGCCTCGGTCAATGACGTGGGCCGGGTGGTCAACCCGATGATCGTGCGCGGCCAACTCGAAGGCGGTGCCGTGCAGGGCATCGGGCAGGCGCTTTACGAGCGGGTGGTGTACGACCCGGAAACCGGCCAGCCGCTGACCGGCAGCCTGATGGACTACGCCGCGCCGCGCTCGGACATCGTCGCCTCGATGTTCCGCATGGAAATGGACGAGTCGACCCCATGCAAGAACAACCCGCTGGGCGTCAAGGGCGTGGGCGAACTCGGCACCATCGGCGCCACGCCCGCGATCGTCAACGCGGTGGCGGATGCACTTGCACGCAACGGCCTCGCCGACCGCACGCCGCGCTTGGATATGCCGTTGACGCCGGCTCGCGTCTGGCAATTGATGGCTTCGGCGGCATGAGCCGCCGGCGCTCAGAAGTCCTCGAGCGGCAGGCCGACGTAGTTTTCGGCGAGTGAGGTCGAGGCGGCGCGTGAATGAACCAGGTAGTCGAGCTCCGCTTCCTGGATCTTCTGTCCGAACTCACCGGTCTCCGGAAAGCGGTGCATCAGCGAGGTGAACCACCACGAGAAGCGCTCGGCCTTCCAGACGCGGCGCAAGCAAAGGTCGGAATAGCGGTCGAGCGCCGAGGCTGACTTCTCACCGTAGAAGATCTCGAACGCACGCGACAGGTAGCCGACGTCGGCCGTCGCGAGGTTCAGGCCCTTGGCGCCGGTTGGCGGGACGATGTGAGCCGCGTCGCCTGCCAGGAAAAGGCTGCCGAAGCGCATCGGCTCGGCCACGAAGCTGCGCAGCGGTGCAATGCTCTTTTCGAGCGACGGGCCCGTGACGAGCCGTTCGCGGGCTTCCGGGTCGAGGCGAAGCCGCAGTTCGTTCCAGAAAGCCTCGTCGCTCCAGTTCTCGACACGCTCCTCGGTGGGCACTTGCACGTAGTAGCGGCTGCGCGTCGCGCTGCGCATGCTGCACAGGGCGAAGCCGCGCGAGGTGTTGGCGTAGATCAACTCGTGCGACACCGGCGGAACATCGGCCAGCACGCCGAGCCAACCGAAGGGATAGATCTTTTCGTACAGATGAAGCGACTTCGCCGGGACGCTGGCGCGGCTGACGCCGTGGTACCCGTCGCAGCCGGCGATGAAGTCGCATTCGATCTCGTGCGTGGCGCCGTCTTTCTCGTAGCGCACCCGCGGCGACTTCGTATCGAAGTCGTGCAGGCTCACCTGGGAGGCGCTGTAGATGGTCGTGAGGCCTTCGGCTTCTCGCGCCTCCATGAGGTCGCGAGTCACCTCGGTCTGGCCGTAGACGGTGACCTGCTTGCCATCCGTCAGGCCGTTCATGTCGATGCGATGCCGGGCTCCCTTGAACAAGAGTTCGATGCCTTCGTGCGGCAGGCCCTCCGCCTTGGCGCGCGCATCGACGCCGGCTCGGGCGAGCAGGTCCATCGTGACCTGTTCCAGGACGCCGGCACGGATGCGGCCCAGCACGTATTCGCCGGTCTGGCGCTCGACGATGACGTTGTCGATGCCGGCCTTGTGCAGCAATTGGCCCAGCAAAAGCCCGGCCGGGCCTGCGCCGATGATGGCAACCTGAGTTCGCATGTGTGTCTCCTGATGGCGTTTCGTCGAGCGTAGGGCGACGAGGCCATTTCGGGGCGCTTTGATGGCACGCTCTGTGCGATCATGAGGCAACCTGCGCGATGATCGCGCAACACTTCGCCCCATGACCATCGCCAAGCCAGACTTCATCGAGGGCATCGCCAAGGGAATGGCCGTGCTCGAAAGCTTCGATACCGAGCGCCAACGGCTCAACGCGACCCTGGCCGCCGAGCGCGCGGGCCTGACGCGTGCGGCGGCCCGGCGCCACTTGCTGACGCTGGCGCACCTCGGCTACCTCGAAACCGACGGCAGCTACTTCTGGATGGCGCCCAAGGTGCTGCGCTTCTCGGGAAGCTATCTCGCGTCATCGCGCTTGCCGCGCGCGCTGCAGCCGACGTTGAACCGGCTCGCCGCACAGACGCAGGAGTCGTTTTCCGCCGTGGTGCTCGACGGGGAGGAAGTGGTCATCGTCGCGCGCAGCGGCAGCTACGGCGCGCCGACGCGGGTCCTGGCCTACGGCCTGCACCTCGGCGCGCGCCTGCCTGCCCATGCCACGTCGACCGGGCGCGTGCTGCTCGCCGCGTTGAGCGCCGCCAAGCTCACGGAATGGCTCAAGGGTCGCAGCCTCCCGCGTCTCACACCCCACACGATCACGCAGGCGCGCGAGCTGCGTCAGCGCATCGCCCAGGCGCGCAAGGACGACTTCTGCTTCGCCAGCGAAGAGCACGAACTCGGCGTGCAGGCGCTGGCGGTGCCGCTGCGCGACATGCAGGGCCACATGGTGGCTGCGCTCAACGTGGTGCTGTCCGGCGGGCGCCACCAGGAGGACGCCCTGCGGCGCGACATGCTGCCGCTGCTCTTCGAGGCTGCGCGTGAGGTGAGGGCGCTGCTGTAGGTGCCGGTGAACTCCATCGTCGCTACCATCTCCAAGATCGCTTCACGGACGAATGAACGATGAGACTGCTTCTGCTGGAAGACGATGTGATGATCGGCGAGACCGTGCTCGATCTGCTGCGCGCCGAACAGTACGCGGTCGACTGGGTCAAGGACGGCGACGCGGCCGACTCGGCACTTCGCGCGCAGCAATATGACCTGGTCGTGCTCGACCTCGGCGTGCCGCGCCGCGACGGGCTCGATGTCTTGCGTTCCTTGCGTGCCCGCAAGCAGCGCATGCCGGTGTTGATCGCCACCGCGCGCGACTCGGTCCAGCAGCGCATCGAGGGCCTGGACGCCGGCGCAGACGACTACGTCCTGAAGCCCTACGACCTCGACGAATTGCTGGCACGCATCCGGGCGCTGCTGCGACGCGCGTCCGGTCGGGCAGAGCCGGTCTACGAGCACATGGGCGTCAGCGTGAACCCCGCCACCCGTGAAGTCACGGTGGCGGGCCAGCCGGTCATGCTGTCCGCGCGCGAATGGGCCGTGCTCGAGCCGCTCCTGGCCCGGCCCGGCATGGTGTTGTCACGCGCGCAACTCGAGGAAAAGCTCTATAGCTGGAAAGATGAGATCAGCAGCAACGCCGTCGAGGTCTACGTCCATGGACTGCGCAAGAAGCTGGGCGCGGACCTGATCCGCAACGTGCGCGGAGTCGGCTACATGGTGCCCAAGGAATGAAGTCGCTTCGAGCCCGCCTGCTGTGGTTTCTGCTGGCGGCCATCGTTCTCGCGGCGGGCACACAGGCATTCCTCGCCTACCGCACGGTGCTCAGCGAAGCCGACGATATCTTCGACCAGCACATGCGGCAGATGGCGCTCTCGTTGCGCGCAGGACTGCCGCCCAGCGCCGCGGTCGGCGGAATCGGCGCCGGCGACGAGAACTTCGAATTCATCGTTCAGGTGTGGACGCTGGACGGCATCCGCATCTTCGAATCCGCCGCGCAGGCCGCATTGCCGCAGCGTGCCGTGCTCGGCTTCTCGAATGTCCAGGCCCGAGGCACCACCTACCGTGTGTTCTCCCTGCAGACCGGTGCGCTCGTGATCCAGGTGGCGCAGGACATGGCGGCGCGGCGCCGCATGGCGGGGACCTTGGCGCTGCGAACGGTCGGGCCTATCGCGCTGGCGGCGCCGCTGCTCATGCTGGTCGTCTGGTGGGTCGTGAGCTTTTCGCTTGCACCGGTCGCGCGCGTGCGAAGCCAGGTTGCCGCCCGGCAGGCCGACGACCTGTCGCCGCTGAGCGAAAGCGACCTGCCCGAAGAGGTGCGGCCTCTGGTGCACGAGCTCAACCTGCTGTTCAACCGCGTTCAACGGGCCTTCGACGCACAAAAGCACTTCGTGGCCGATGCTGCGCACGAGTTGCGATCGCCGCTGGCGGCACTGAAGCTTCAGGTGCAGGGCCTGCAGCGTGCTGCCGACGAACCCACTCGCGAACTCGCCGTGGCGCGCCTGACTGCGGGCATCGACCGCGCGACCCGCCTGGTCGAGCAGATGCTGGCGCTCGCGCGCCACGAGGGCAGCGCCATGGCCGGTGCCCGGCCAGAGTCGGTGAGCCTGTCGGAGGTCGCGCGGCTTGCGATTTCCGACGTCGTTTCGACGGCGCAAGCTCGGCAGATCGATGTCGGTGTCGTCAGATCCGATCCCGTGAAGGTGCCGGGCCAGGCCGAGGCGCTGCGCACGCTGCTGCGCAACCTGCTCGACAACGCCGTGAAGTATTCACCCGACGGGGGACGGGTCGACGTCAGCATCGCGTCGGGCGCGGATGGGATCGAACTCGGTGTTGACGACAGCGGCCCGGGCCTTCCGGCCAGCGAGCGCGAGCGCGTGCTCGACCGCTTCTACCGTTCCGGCGAGCCCCAGGCGCCGGGCAGCGGCCTGGGCCTCGCGATCGTCAAGTCGATCGCGGACCTGCATGGCGCGACGATCTCGCTGGACCGGTCCGCGAGCCTCGGCGGCCTCCGGGTCGCTGTGCGGTTTCCGGCTACGGGCTGAGCATTCGTGCCTGCGCGGGGCGCCCGTTTAAGGCGCGCTTAAGTGAGTGGCACGACATTCCTTTCGTTGACTCTCCAACCTCGAAAGGATTCCAATGAAAAACAGTTTGTCCTCGCCGCGCGCGCTCGTCCTTTCGCTGGCGGCTGCCGGCGTGATCGGCGCCGTGGCTACCGGCGCCTATACCAGCGCCAATGCGGTGGCCTCGCCGCCGCCGGCTGCATCGGCTCCCGCCGCTGCGCCGCAGGTTTCCATGCCCGACTTTTCCACCATCACGTCGCGCCATGCGCCGGCGGTGGTCAACATCAGCGTGACCGGCACGACCAAGACCGCGGCTGCCGAGGGTCCGCAGGGCATGGACCCCAACGACCCGATGTACGAATTCTTCCGCCGCTTCCAGGGCCAGGGCGGCCCGCGCGGGCAACAGCAGCGCGAGGCGCCGGTTCGAGGCCAAGGCTCCGGCTTCATCGTGAGCGCCGACGGCATCATCCTGACCAACGCGCACGTCGTGAAGGACGCGAAGGAGGTCACCGTCAAGTTGACCGATCGCCGCGAATTCCGCGCCAAGGTGCTCGGTTCGGATACCAAGACCGACGTCGCTGTCCTCAAGATCGACGCCAAGAACCTGCCGACCTTGTCGGTCGGCAACACCAAGGAACTCAAGGTGGGCGAATGGGTGCTCGCGATCGGTTCGCCGTTCGGCTTCGAGAACACGGTGACGGCCGGCGTCGTCAGCGCCAAGGGTCGTTCGCTCCCGGACGACGGGTATGTGCCGTTCATTCAGACGGACGTGGCGGTGAATCCCGGCAACTCCGGCGGCCCGCTGATCAACACGCGTGGAGAAGTCGTCGGCATCAACTCGCAGATCTACAGCCGCAGCGGCGGCTACCAGGGCGTGTCCTTCGCAATCCCGATCGATGTCGCGATTCAGGTGAAGGACCAGATCGTCGCCACCGGCAAGGCCAGCCATGCACGCCTGGGTGTCGCGGTGCAGGAAGTGAACCAGGCCTTTGCCGATTCCTTCAAGCTCGACAAGCCCGAGGGCGCGCTGGTGTCGAACGTCGAAAAGGGCGGCCCGGCAGACGAAGCGGGCCTGCGTTCGGGTGATGTCATCCGCAAGGTCGACGGCGAACCGGTCGTTGCTTCGGGGGACCTGCCGGCGTTGATCGGCCAGAAGAAGCCCGGCAGCAAGATCACGCTCGAGATCTGGCGCCAAGGCCAGCGCGAGGAGATCTCCGCGAAGCTCGTTGACTCCGCCGAGAAGTCGACCACCGTCGCGAAGAACGACAGCGGTGCCAGCCAAGGCAAGCTCGGCCTGGCGCTGCGTCCGTTGCAGCCGCAGGAGCAGCGCGAAGCGGCGGTCGACGGCGGCCTGCTGATCCAGGAAGTGGGCGGCCCCGCCGCGATGGCCGGTGTTCAGCCGGGCGACGTGTTGTTGGCCATCAACGGCACGCCGGCAAAGAGCATCGAGCAGGTGCGCGAGGTGGTGGCCAAGGCCGACAAGTCCGTGGCCCTGCTCATTCAGCGCGACGGCGACAAGATCTTCGTGCCGGTACGCCTCGGCTGATCCGCTGCTTCCGCGAAACTGGCAAATCGAGACAAAGTGCCGGTTCGCGGGGGCATGGTTTGCCCGATGTGAAAAAGTGCCATGGTGGAAATTTCTCGGTGCAGTAACAATTCGTTAAGCAACTGAATTAGAGGAATCCCCATGGTGCGGCGCGATCTGGCCCTGACTGTTCTTGAGTTGGAGCCCAACGAATTCCATTGGGTCCTGATGGAGGCAGTGCAGGCGGAATCCGAGGAGTGCCTCGGATACCGGCCCATCGATTCCTCGACCCGAGGCCTTCCGGACTATTCCGAAGCGCTCATCCAGGGCGCTTCGGCCCTGCGCGTGCTGCAAGGGCTCGCGCCATTCGGCAAACCCATGAATCCCGTGAGCATCGGGGAAAGCACTTCCGGGCCCTTGCCGGAAGAGGGCGCTGGCGCCGGCGGCCCGAACTCATCGACCGATCCCGACTCGTGCATGTTCACCACCGGCCATCCGGTGCTGTAGACCGTACTCCGACAACCCAAGCCTAGCGGCGCCGCACGTCGAAGTGCAGCGCGGTCACGGCGATCACCTTGGCCGCTCGCGACCGGATCGTTTCCTTGAGGGAGACGCCGCGCAGCACCAGGAGAGGTTGCGCAGGCGTGCTGCACGGCAGTTCAGCCGGCTGAACGGGGCGGGTTGACGCGAACGACATGCGGAATCTGGCCGCGAGCGTGAGGCTTGGTTGCATGGTCTACAAGTTACGCGGCCGTATCGCAATCGAAAATCTCTCCAATGGGGCATGGCACCCCCAAGCGGCATACTCCGGAAGTTCGGCGCACTGCCTGTTGCGTGCGCGTGCCCAGGAAAAAGAAAGATGCCAAGACTGATCGTGTTGCAGAAGAATGGCTCGGCCAAGCAAGTCAATGTGACGGGAACCCCGTTCGTCATCGGTCGCGCGGACACGTGCGACCTCGTTCTCGACAATCCCCTCGTGAGCCGATCCCACGCCGTGTTCGAGGCGGTAGGGGAGGTGATGACCATCCGCGATCTGCAAAGCCATAACGGAACCTACGTCAATGGCGAGCGGACGGAGATCGTCGCACTGAACAACGGCGACGAAATCAAGCTCGGGAGCTACCAGATCCGCTACCTCGCCGATGGCGGTCCGATTGCGGCAGCCGAGGCGTTGCGTCTGGTCACGGTTCCGGGCAAGCTGGCGGACATCGATCTTCAGAAACTCGGCGTGAAGCCCTGAACAGCCGTCCACTGCAATGAACGCATCGCGCAGCCACATGGGTCTTCCCCGACGCTCGGTCGCAGCGGCGCTGGTTGCAATGCCTGCCCTCTGGCTCGGCGCTCGTGCGCAACCGCTGGCCCCCCGGCGCGCAACGCCATCGCAGACCGAAGGGCCGTTCTATCCCGTGACCCTTCCAGGGGATACGGACAACGACCTTTTGCACAACGGCACACTGAACTACGCCGCGGGGGAGCCGACCTGGATCGACGGCTCGGTGGCTGATCTCGATGGGCGACCGCTGGGCGGTGCGTTCGTCGAGATCTGGCAATGCGACCAGGCCGGGCACTATCACCATCCCGGTGACGGCGACCGTGCCGACCGGGCCTTTCAGGGATTCGGTCGCGTCGCCGTGGATGCGCAGGGCCGCTATCGCTTTCGCACGATCCGACCCGTGCCTTACACCGGTCGCACGCCGCACATCCACGTGAAGGTCAAGCTCGGCCCCCGCGAACTGCTCACGACGCAGCTCTATGTGGCGGGCGCGCCGGGCAATGCGCGCGATTTTCTCTGGCGAAACCTGTCCGAGCAGGACCGGGCCGCGATCACGGTTCCCTTCGAGCGGGCACCGGACGGCTGGAAGGCCAGCTTCCCGATCGTCGTCGCTGCCTGAGGCTCCGCGCCCGTGAATTAATGCCGGAGCGCCGAGCGAAGGGACCGCGCGGGATGCGCGTCACCCTCGTGGTTGCAGGTATCCTCACTGTTACAAGTTCCGGCCGCCGGTCGTCGGGACTCAACGCTTCGTATGAACCCCCTGCCGCCCCCTATTGCCCGTGACCACGACGTCCTCCCGGAGGCCTGCTGATGTTCTCGGGTGATGGCCTGTTGGCGATCAAGGTGATGGCCGCCGCCGCGCCGGTGGCAGGTTTTGCGGCCGTCGCGCACGTGCGCTCGCGGCGACGCGCCAAGCGGGACCAGGAGGCTGCCACCGCAACCGGTGCGACGCGAACCATCTTCGTCGAAGTCCCCCGCTCGGTCGACGACGCGTTCGCATCGGTCCGTTTCGACCTCACGCCCAACCTGATGGGCTGCCTCGCCGCTGCAAACAGCGCGTCCCTGCGCGGCTTCGAGACCCCGGATGCGGTCATGATGGCGCTGGATGTCGATGCGGTATGGACAGGCGTTGGCGTCGGGAAGTCCGCGACTGACGAGGTCCAGCCGCATCGCACCCGCGTCATCGCGACCCGGGAAGTGCTCGTGCTCCGCTCCAGCGGTCCGTCTCGCGAAAGCGTCAAGGTGCGGTTGAGGGAGCTCCTGCGAGCCCACCGGGCCACGGAGGAGGGCGAGCCGCTGTATTGCGCCGCCGACGGCGAGATTCGCACCGCGCCCGCGCGGCGCGTGCGCGTTGCCGATGTGACTCAGCGCAAGCACTTCTACTGGGTCCGCTCGGGCGGCTCGACGGCCGATACGACGCACCGGCCCGGCTAGTCCCCGCGTTCCTTCCCATACCGCATATGGCCGGCCCCCGCGGAGCGCGGAAGGGCGGAGCGACCGTTCGGCTAGTGCTTCTGGTGAATGCTTCCTCACTTCTCGCGCAGTAGAGTCGCTGTCACGACAGAGAGGATCTGACGTGATTTCATTGCTGGTTCGCATCGTGCAGTCCATGGCTTGGAAATCGGGCAAGCGTTCGCAAGACGCCCGCTGAAATTCAATGAGCCCTGTGATTTCACTCGATACGCGCACCGTGCCAGGCTCGGTGACAGGGCGAGGCGCACACCAAAAAGTGGCGCTGGAGTGGGCCGACATCACACAGGGCAGCGCACACACCTTGCCCGAAGGCATGCGTCTGCAGGACTACGAGATCGTCGGGCCCATCGGCGAGGGCGGCTTCGGCATCGTCTACCTGGCCTGGGACCATTCGCTGGAGCAGCACGTCGCGATCAAGGAATACCTGCCGGCCATCCTGGCCTCGCGCGCCAGCGTGTCGCCGGCGGTGGTGGTCAAGTCGCAGCGCCACAAGGACGACTTCTGCCTCGGCATGCGCAGCTTCCTCAACGAGGCGCGGATCCTGGCGCGCTTCGACCATCCTTCGCTGGTCAGGGTGCTGCACTTCTGGGAAGGCAACGGCACCGCCTATATGGCAATGCCGTACTACGAGGGCCCGACGCTGTCGCGGGCGCTGGCCGAGCTCGGCAGGGCGCCGGACGAAGCCGAGCTTTGCGGCTGGCTGCATCCGCTGCTCGATGCCCTCGGCACCATGCATGCGGCGAGCTGCTTTCACCGCGACATTGCCCCCGACAACATCCTGCTCACCGACCACGGGCCTGTGTTGCTCGATTTCGGCGCCGCGCGACGAGTGATCGAAGGCGTCGGGCCATCGCCGACGGTGGTGTTCAAGCCCGGCTTCGCGCCGATCGAGCAGTACGGCGAAGTCGCCTCGATGAAGCAGGGCCCCTGGACAGACCTGTACGCGCTCGCCAGCGTCGTCTACGCCGCCGTCGCCGGGCAGCCGCCGACACCGTCGATCGAACGCCTGATGGATGACCGGTTGAAGCCCCTGTCGGAACTGGCGCGCGGCCGCTACAGCGAACCCTTCCTGGCAGCGATCGATGCCGCGCTGGCGCTGCACCCGCGCAACCGTCCGCAGAGCGCGGCCGAGTTCTGGACCTTGCTGAGCTGCGGCCAGCAACTCCAGGACCTGGATCTCCTGCGCGCAGTGCGGCAATCGGATGTGCCGTCCGGCGCGCCCCCGGCACCTCTGGTTGCCGACGACGCGTCCGAGCAGACCATGCCAGCCGAAGAGGATCTGGACGACTTCTTCGCGGAGCTGCCGGCAGAGCCCGCGCCCGAGCGCACGCTTGCGCCCGCAGCTGAGGAAAGCGGTCCGGACGAGACGGAATCGAATGAAGCTGTCGACGCAGCGCCTGCGCCACCCGAAGTTTCGGGGCCGCACTTCCGGCCCCCGGTTTCCAACTGGCCGCCGCTGCGCGCGGCACCCAGGTCGGCGCAAAGCCGGGGCAGCCGGACGAAGGTCGCCGTGCTGGCCGCATTGGTGGTCTGCGTGGGGCTGGTCGCGGTGGGCTATCTCGGCTACGACCGCATTGGTGACGACGCCGCGCCGCCGACTGCGGGCCGCACGGCCTCGCCCGCGACGCCTGCGCCGGACCCGATTCCGGCCGCGGCACCGACAGCGGCACCGGTCCTGGCCACGACCGCGACTCCCGCTCCGGCTCCGGCAGCGGCACCGGCACCGGAACCCGAACCGATGTCGGCAACCGAGGCGCTTGCACTGCCGACGCCGGTTCGAGCGCCTGTCGTCGCCATACCCGACATGCCGTCCCCCGCTCCGGAGCCCGTCGCCGAATCGCGGACACCTCCGCTGACCGATTCCGACCTTGCGTCCGCCGCTGAGACAGCATTGCCGCGAAGCGATGCGAAGGCACCGGAAGCGCGGGCATCCAAACCCGCACCGGTGACAGCTCCCGTCCGCAAGGCCGTGGCGCGTGCGCCCGCTGAAAGCTCGCGGCAGTCCCGTCGCGAAGCCCGCATCCAGGCGGCCGAGCCGCCGGTGCTTCCCGCCGCCGTCGTGCAAGCAACGCCCCCCGAGATTCCGAAGGCCAACAGCAGGTGCACGGACATTCTTCAACGAGCCTCGCTCGGACCAGTCACGTCCGAAGAGGCGGCTATCTTGAGAAAGGGGTGCGAATGATGACCACGACCTTCGCTCGCTGGCTGCAGGCCGCGTTTTCGACGGGTGCCCTGTCGGTCTTGCTGGGACTCTCAGGCTGTGCAGCGCCACCCGTCGCCAGTTCATCCAAGACGGAACTTCCCTTCGACCAGGCGGTCGCGCAGGCCACCGACGGACTGGTCAGGCAGACGCAGAAGGGGCCGGCTTTTCTCGCCAAGATGGGATCGAAGCGCCCCGTGGTGCTCGACCCGATGGTCGATGGCGGGAGTGCGCAGCAGACCGTGGCAACCCAGGTGTTGCAGGACCGGGTGACCGAACGGCTGAACGCCAAGTTCGAGTCGATGGAAATCATGCCCTTCGACAGCGCGAACCTGCGCAAGGCCCGCTACCTGCTGACGGGCACGATGACCCGCCTGTCAGTCGATGAGCCCCGCAGTCCGCTGCAGATCAACCTCGCCCTGACCGAACTCGCCAGCGGCACCGTCGTCGCCCAGTCGTCCGCCGTGGCGCGCGACGAAGGCCTGGACCACACCCCGCTGCCGTATTACCGCGACACCCCTGTGCCCACCAAGGACCGGGTGATCGAAGGCTACGTGCGTACCAGCGCCACGCCGCCCGGCCAGCGTGCCGATGCGTATTACCTCGAGCGTCTCGCGGCGGCGCCTGGAATCAAGGAGGGGACGGCCCACTACAACGCCGAGCGCTATCAGGATGCGCTGGCGCAGTACAGCGCCGTCGGCGGCGGACCGACCGGCGAGCAGTTGCGTGTCCTCAACGGGATCTATCTGAGTTCGGTGAAGCTCGGCCGCGCGACCGAGGCCGAGGAGGCCTTCGGCAAGATCGTGGCCTACGGCATCGCCAACCAGCAATTGGGAGTGAAGTTCCTGTTCAATCCGAACGCAACGACCTTCTGGTCGGAGGCCCGGATCAGCGGGCCCTACACCATGTGGCTGCGCGAGATCGCCAAGGCCAGCGCCGATGCCAAGGTCTGCATGGACATCGTCGGCCATACCAGCCACACGGGACCGGTCGCGTACAACGATCAGCTCTCGCTACAGCGCGCCAGATACATCCGTCAGCGCCTGATCGACGAGTCGACGGCCTTGAGCGACCGGACCACGCCGAGCGGAAGAGGCTTTCGCGAGAACATCATCGGCAGCGGCACCGACGACGCGATCGACGCGCTGGACCGCCGCGTCGAATTCAAGATCGTGACTTGCAGCTGAGCGGTCGCGGCGACGCTCAGACCGAAGCGCCGCCGTTCTGCGACGGCCAGAACATCCGCCACCAGGGGCGCTTGGCTTCGGGCTGGGCGTTCGAGGCGTTGGCGATCAACTCGGCAGCAACGGATGCGCGAACGCGTTCCCGCAGCGCGGTTTCGTAGGCATGGGCCGGGGCGCGGGCACTGCGGTCGCCTCGCAGCGCCTGACGGCGCCAAGCATGTGCATGCTCGGCGAGTTCGTCGTCGCTCAGGTCGTCGGGGTGGGGCATCTGCTGTGTCATCTTGAACAGATTGTGACGCGTCCGGTGTGCGCCCGATGCGCAGGAACTCCGATTCTCCACGATGCAGGCCGGGCGAGTCGATGGGTGCAGGCGCCATATTCCTTGCTGGAGCGCTCCGATCCGGCCATCGCGATCTCGCGATATCGACTCCCACTGAGGTTCGTGTATTTGTGCGCAGAATCGGCAATCTGACAAAAAGTAATCCATTCGATTACACGTAACAGTGTTTGACAATCGCGCAAACTTTTTGGGTCTTGCGCGCCATGGAAGCTTCTCGATGGATTGGAACGTTTCTTCGATTCCTGAATGGCCTTCGTCGCGCACCCCGCAGGCGCAGGCCATCGCGTTCGACGGCACGCGTCGCCGCACCAAGGCATCGCCCCGCCGCACACCCTGTGGCGCGGGAGCCAGCTCGCTCGCCAGCGCAGGGCGGTGCGGCCTCCAGGCCGCCTGTCGTTGACGCCCCGGTCGATCAGATCAAGGCCTCCGGTCCCGTTGCGCCTCTGCCGGCCATGGTCGAAGTGCCGGCGCGCGTCGCCGCGCCGCCCCAGCCGATCAGGGCCGTCGTGCAACCCGCCGCGCCGCAGCCCATGCGAGAAGTCGTGCAACCCTTCGTGCAGCCAGAACCCGAGGAGACGCCCGCGGCCATCAAGCCCATGCGCACACTCGAAGAGGTGAGGGCGGACCTGGCCCGGCTGCGTGCGAGCGCAAAAGAACGGCACGCACAAGCCATGGTCCCGGTTCGGCGCGATGTCGCGTTCGCTCCCACGGATTTCATGGACTTCGCCAAGCCGGAAGCGCCGCCCAGCGAGGTCTCCGAATCGAGCTTCGAGGCGACGGCCTATCTGGACTTCACCACGCTGAAGCCTCGCGAGAGCAGCTAGGCAGGCGAGACGGCAACTTTTCCCGACGCGTCATCGGCGGGTGACAGCGCCAGATGGGGGCAGTTCAGCAGGAGTTGGGCCGTGTTGTCGAGGTGCTCGGCAATCAGCGCTTGCGCAGACTCGATGTCCCTGTGGAGCACCGCGTCGACCAGCGCCTGATGCTCGCCCTTCACGTCGCGCTCCGTCATCGACAGCGGCGCCGAGAGCTGCCTATAGCGCTCGCTTTGCTGGTAGAGGATCTGGTGCATGCGCAGCAGCCACTGGTTCGGGCACCCGGCGACCAGCGCGCGATGGAATTCGCCGTGGCTTTGCGCCCACTCGGCACTGAGTTGCGAAGGGCGTTCCGGGTCGCGCTCGGCGACGCGCGAAAGCCGATGAAAAGCCGAGACGATGCCGCCCTCCCAATCCAGGTCGCCGTGTCGGATGGCCTCTGCGAGGCACAGCTTTTCGATCTCGATGCGCGCCTTGACGAGGTGCAGCAGCTCGACCGCCGACACCGGGCTCACCCGATAGCCGCGCGCCGGCTCGGAAACCACCAGCGCCTCGGCCTCCAGCATGGCCAGGCCTTCACGCACCGCGCCTGCGCTGACTTCGATCTCCTCGGCCAGCGCGGCGATGTTGAGCTTGGACCCGGGCAGCAACCGCCCGCCGACGATGGCCGTGCGAAGCCGTTCGTAGACGAGGCGTGTCTGGCTGATACCTCTGCTGGGGCGCTCGCTCATGGCAGCCACTTCTTGTAAACCCTAACCATAGATAAAAAACTAGCCGATATAGTTTGTCGCAAAGAATATATTATTTTCCGGAAGCGTACAAACTTCGAACTGGAGCGAGACAACATGGCCGACATCCAGCTGCGCACCCGCAAGGATTCGAACCGCGCCGACGATCACAGCGTGCATTCGCTGGACGGCTTCGTCTTCACCGTGCCGGATCTCGATGAAGCGGCGCGTTTCTACGACGCCTTCGGTCTTCAGGTCGAACGCAGGGAAGGGCGGCTCGATCTCCACACGGTCGGTCATCCGCATGCATGGGGTTCGCTGTTCCAGGCGGACGGCCCAAAGAAACTTCAGTACCTGCGCTTCGGCTGCTTCGCCGAAGACCTGGCGGCCATCGGCGAGCGCATCGAGCGCCTGGGCGTCCCGCGCTGCGAGCCGCATCCGCTGGGTGATACGGAAGGCATCTGGGTCAGGCACCCGGACGGGTTTCCGGTGCAGGTCGTGGCGGCTGCCAAGAGCTCGCCGGATGCGCGCGCCGAACGGATCGCGGAATCCGACGTGCCGATGGGCACCGGCGCTTCGCTGGCGCGCTCGCGCATTCCCAAGGTCCGGCCGAGGCGGCTGTCGCATGTGCTGCTGTTCTCGCCCAACGTGGGCGATGCGATCGTGTTCTATCAGGACGCGCTCGGCCTGCGACTGACCGACCGCTCCGGCGAGCTCGTGGTCTTCATGCATGGAGCGCACGGCAGCGATCACCACCTGATCGCGATGGCCAAGTCCGATGGTCCGGGTCTTCATCACACGAGCTGGGACGTCGGCAGCATCGACGAGGTCGGCCGCGGCATGGAGCAGATGTACGCGGCGGGCTATCCGCGCGGGTGGGGCGTCGGGCGCCACGTGCTCGGCTCCAACTACTTCTACTACGTGCGCGATCCCTGGGGCAGCCACGCCGAGTACTCCTACGACATCGACTACGTGCCCGGCGGCTTCGAGTGGCCTGCGGCAGACCATCCGCCCGAGGACTCCTTCTATGCCTGGGGCCCGGCCGTGCCGGAGGACTTCATCACCAACTTCGAGATTCGCAACGGCTGAGCCGAGGGCACCGGGCCCTTCGCCCCCACCACCTCAAGGAAGACATCCAACATGCGCCTCGCAGCTTTCCAGAGCAACGGCCGGCCGGCCATCGGCCTGCGTCTCGACCAGGAGATCGTGAACCTCACGGCCGAAGGCCTTCCCGCCACGCTCGATGAACTGCTGCACGCCGGACCCGACGGGTTGGCGGCGGCGAAGCGGGCTGGCGCATCGGCGCGTTCGCGGCTGCCGATCGCCGACATCGACTGGCTGCCGCCGGTGCAGATGCCGTCGAAGGCCATCGCGGTCGGGCTCAACTACGTGGATCACGCGGCCGAAGGCAACTTCGAGCCGCCGAAGTACCCGGTGCTGTTCCATCGCTTCGCGTCGTCCTGGGTCGGGCATGGCCAGCCGCTGGTGCGGCCCCACGTGTCGACCCAGTTCGACTACGAAGGCGAACTGGTGGTCGTCATCGGCAAGGCCGGCCGCTACATCGACAAGGGCAGGGCGCTCGAACACGTCGCGGGCTATTCGCTCTTCAACGACGGTTCGATCCGCGACTACCAGTTCAAGTCGGCGCAATGGATGATGGGCAAGAACTTCGATCGTTCCGGCGCCTTCGGCCCCGAATTTGTCACGGCGGACGAGCTGCCTCCGGGCGCCACCGGGCTGAAGCTGCAGACGCGCCTCAACGGCCAGGTGCTGCAGGAGGCGAACACGCGCGACATGATCTTCGACGTCGCGACGCTGGTGTCGGTGTGCTCCGAGCCTTTCGCGCTGCAGCCGGGCGACATCATCATCGCCGGCACGCCAGCGGGGGTGGGCTTCGCGCGCAAGCCGCCGATCTTCATGAAGGCGGGCGACGTGTGCGAGGTCGAGATCGAGGGCGTCGGGTTGCTCTCGAATCCCGTCGTCGATGGCGACTGAGCCTTTGGCTTCCCAGAACAATCACAGGAGACAAGCATGAACATGGACCGTCGATCTTTCGTGGCCGCCGCCGGCGCTCTCGGCGCCAGTGCGCTCTTGACCCCGCATGCGTCGGCGCAGCCCGCCGGCGCGCCCATCCGCGTCGGCGGCACGCTGGCGCTGACGGGGCCACTCTCTGCCACGGGCCTCGTGCACAAGCTCACCGGCGAAATCTATGTCGACGGGCTCAACAAGCGCGGCGGCCTGCTGGGCCGGCCGGTCGAATGGGTGCTGAAAGACGACCAGTCCAAGCCCGACCTGGCGCGCACGCTCTACGAGCAGCTCGTGACCTCCGACAAGGTCGACCTCCTCATCGGCCCGTACGCGACGGGCAACATCCTGTCGGCCATGGGCGTGGCGCAGCGCTACAACAAGACGCTGGTGCACCACACTTTCGGCATCCCGAACCTCGCGAAGTACGACCAGCAGTTCCCTGCCTGGTCGATCGGGCCGGACCCCGAAAAGACGCTGCCGGCGCTGGTGCTCGATGCGCTGGCCGCTTCGGCAACGCCACCGAAGACCATCGCGGTCGTGACGAGCAAGTTTCCCTCGGTGCATTTCGTCGCGCTCGGTGCGCGCGAAGTCGCCAGGCAGCGCGGGCTGAAGGAAGTGATCTTTCTCGAATGGGACTTCGGCAATCGCGACTTCGGCCCGATCGCCGGGCGCATCAAGGAAGCGAACCCTGATTTCATCTGGACCGGCGCGATCGGGCTGGAGGGCAACCAGCTGCTCGATGCGATGAAGAAGATCGACTACGCGCCGCTGCATCACTTCTACCATGTGCCTGCGCCGGCACCGATGCTCAAGGCGCCCGAAGCCAACGGCGCACTCTCGATGACGATCTTCGAGGACCATCCGCCGTTCACCAACAACCCGGTGGCGGCCGAGTTCGTCAAGGTCTACCGCGAACGTGCGTCCCGCGCCGGCATGCCCGACACGGCAGTGGAGACGCAAGCGGCGGCGTCGTTCACCGCGTGGCAACTCATCGAGGCGTCCGTGGTCGCGACCAAGGGGCTGGACGACAAGGCCATGGCCGCCTGGCTGCGGGCGAACCAGGTCGAGACCATCCAGGGCAAGCTGCGCTTCAACGAGCGCGGGAACTTCGGCGCCGACCTGAGCCGCGTCAAGCAGGTGCAGAACGGCAAGTGGGTCACTGTATGGCCTGCCGATTGGGCGGCGCCCGGCGCAAAGCTGCAGACCAAAGGCGTGTAAGAAGGATGACCTTGCCGAGCGCCACGCTTCTGGCCCAGGCCGTTCTCGCGGGTCTCTTCACTGGCGCTCTGTACGGGCTGCTCGGCCTGGGGTTGAGCCTGTCGTGGGGGATGCTGAGGCAGATCAATCTCGCGCATTTCGCGCTGGCCTTTCTGGGCGCCTACCTTACCTATGAGTTGTCGAGCCATCGGGGGGTCGATCCGCTGCTCACGCTCGTTTTCATCGTGCCGCTCTTCTTCGTGCTGGGCGTGGCGCTGCACTGGGTGTTGACCCGGTTCCGGGTGAGTCCCTTCAACTCGCTGCTCGTCACCTTCGGCATCACGGTGATCATCGAGGCACTGCTTCAATGGACGTGGACCGCCGACTATCGCAAGCTGGAATCCACTTATGCGGAGCACAAGCTGCGCCTCGGGCCGCTTTTCCTGCCAGTACCCGAATTGATCACGCTGGGTCTCGGTGTCGGCATCTCGCTGGCCGTGTGGCTTGCGTTGCGCCGCACCGAACTCGGCAAGGCAATGCGCGCGGCCGCCGAGGATGCGCCGATTGCCGCGGCCTTCGGCGTCAACCAGCACGCGCTGGCGCTGATGCTCTCAGGCCTCAACGCCGCGTTGGCGGGTGTGGCGGGTGTCTGCATTGCGTTGGCCTACACGCTGTCGCCGTCGCAGATCTATGCATGGATCGGCGTCGTCTTCGCCGCCGTGATGCTGGGGGGCCTCGGCCGGCCGCTCGGCCCGTTGATTGCCGGCTGCATCATCGGCGTGACCGAGGCCGTCACCATGGCGGTGACCGCGCCATCGTGGGCCCCGCTGGTGTCCTTCTCGCTGCTGATGCTCGTGCTGCTGGCGCGGCCGGGGAGGGTGGCGTGAAGCGTTCCTTGTTGTGGATCCTTGCGGCGGGCGCGGGCCTCGCGGTGGTGCCCTGGCTTGGGTTGCCAGCCTTCTACGAATCGATCCTCTACCTGGTGCTGCACTGGATCGCGCTCGCGACCTCGTGGAACCTGCTGTCGGGCTACTCGGGTTACTTCTCCTTCGGGCACGGTGCCTTCTTCGGCATCGGCATGTACACGACGGCCACGCTCGCCACGCGATTCGACGTGCCCTTCCTCTGGACGCTGCCTGCCGCAGCAGCCGTCGCGGCGGCGTTCGGCGCCTTGCTGGGTGCCGTGGCGTTCAGGGTGCAGGCGGTGCGCGCCGAACTGTTCTCGCTGCTGACGCTGGCCGCGACCTTCGTCGTCGCGACGATCATCCTCAACACCCCCATCGATGGCGGGCCGGGTGTCTACATGAGCGCGGTGCCGGTGCCGAAGATCGGGCCTTCGGCTTCGGGCACGTTCTATCTGTTGGCGCTCGTCGCGGCGGTGCTCACGGTGCTGGCTGCCATCGCGGTGTACTACTCGCGCTTCGGCACCGGCCTGTTCGCGATCCACGACGACGAGGACGTGGCCGAGGTCATGGGCGTGCCGACCTATCGCTACAAACTGGGGGCCTTTGCGCTTTCCTGTGGGCTGGCCGGCGTGGTGGGCGGCGTGCATGCGCTCTTCATCTCGTACGTGACAACCGGCGACACCTTCACCATCGCGATGCCGCTGACCGTGGTGCTGATGTCGGTGCTCGGCGGCACCAGGCACTGGGCCGGGCCCATCGTCGGTGCGACGGCCATCACGCTGCTGCTCTACGCATTCACGGGCGGCGACAGCGCCATCATCGGCAAGGGGCTTACCGGCCTGGTGCTGATCGTCGTGATTCTCTTCATGCCCGAAGGCGTGTTGGGCCAGGCGCTGAAGTGGTGGGGTGCGCGCAAGGGTGGCGTGGCGCGCGCAGAGCATCCGCCGGTCGCCACGTCCGCTCCAGCCCAGCCGGCGCGGACCGCGACGGCGATCGGCTCCGTTCTGCTGCGAGCACAAGGCGTACGCAAATCCTTCAAGGGCGTGCAGGCACTGCGCGGCGTGGATCTCGAAGTGCGTCAGGGCGAAATCCTCGGGCTGCTGGGGCCCAACGGCTCGGGCAAGTCCACCTTCATCAACGTGGCAAGCGGGCACTATGCGGTGACGGCCGGTTCGATCGAATTCGCGGGTCAACGGATTTCCGGCATTCCGGCACACCGCATCGCGCATGGCGGCATTGCGCGCACGTACCAGATCCCGCGGCCCTTCGCGCATCTCACGGTACTGGAAAACGTGGCGCTGCCGGCGATGTTCGGCGCGGCCTCGCTGGACCGGCGCACGGCGGAAGCGGAGGCCTGGCAATGGCTTGCCTTCACCGGGCTCACCGAGCGCGCGCACGCGCTGCCGGGCGAGCTCAACCTGCACCAGCGCAAGTTCCTCGAATTCGCGCGGGCGCTCGCGTCGCGCCCGCAGGTGCTGATGCTCGATGAAGTGCTTTCGGGTCTCACACCGTCGGAGATCGACGAGGCCGTGGCGCTCATTCGCCGAATCCGCGACCAGGGCGCGACCATCGTCTTCGTCGAGCACGTCATGCGCGCGGTGATGGCGCTTTGCGACCGTGTCGTGATCTTCAATCGTGGCGAGGTGCTGGCAGAAGGTGCACCGCACGAGGTGATGCAGCGGCCGGAAGTGGTCGCGGCCTATCTCGGCCACGCGACGGAGGAGGGCGCGCCCGTCCGCGCGACGGTCTCGCCGGCGCTGGCTGCCGACCCGGAGCCCGCTCATGCTTGAACTGCAATCGATCCGGGTCGCGTACGGACAGGCGACGGCGCTGTGGGATGTGTCGCTCTCCATCGGCCAGGGCGAGCTTCTCTGCGTTGTGGGCCCGAACAGCGCGGGCAAGAGCACGCTCATCAACGCCATTGCCGGCGTGCATCGCATCTGCGCCGGGCGCATGGTGCTCGACGGCCAGGACGTCTCGCGCCTCGCGCCGCATCGCTTCTGCGCACGAGGCATCGCGCTCGTGCCTGAAGGGCGACGCCTCTTCACCGAGATGAGCGTGCGGGAGAACCTCGAACTCGGCAGCTACCTTCCGGCGGCGCGAGCTGAACGTGCGCGATCGCTGGAGCGCGTGTGCGCGCTGTTCCCCGCGTTGGCCGAGAAGCTGGCGCAGCCGGCCGGCTCGCTGTCCGGTGGGCAGCAGCAGATGGTGGCCATCGGCCGTGCGCTCATGGCGCGACCCAGGCTCCTGCTGCTCGACGAGCCGTCGCTGGGCCTCGCGCCCACTATCGTGCTCGACATGTTCGATGCCATCCGCCGCATCCACGCCGAGGGCATTGCCGTGCTGCTGGTGGAACAGAACGTGAGCATGGCACTCGAGATCGCCGAGCGCGCCGCAGTGCTGGAAGAAGGCCGCATCGTCGCCTTGGGCCGGCCCGAGGAACTGATGGCCCGACCCGAATTGCGGCGCGCCTACCTCGGGCTCGGTGCCGGGCAGGCCACAATCCAGACATGAAACTACCCCACAAAGTCGGCGTGATCGTCGGCAGCAACCGCCGCGAATCCATCAACCGCAAGCTCGCCCAGGCCATCGTCAAGCTCGGTTCGCCCACCTTGCGCTTCGAGGACATCCGCATCGATGACCTGCCGATGTACAACGGCGATCTCGAAGGCTCGAGGCCCGATGCGGTGAACCGCTTCACCGCCGCCGTCGTTGCGTGCGACGCGGTGCTGATCGTCATGCCGGAGCACAACCGCTCCTTGCCCGCACTGCTCAAGAACGCGATCGACTGGGGATCGAAACCCTCGGACAAGAACGTCTGGCGCGACAAGCCTGCAGCCATCACCGGCACGTCGCCGGGCGCGATCGGCACCGCTGTCGGCCAGCAGCACCTGCGGCAGATCCTCGGCATCCTCGGTGCGACGGTGATGGGCGGCGAGGCCTATGTATCCTTCAAGCCCGACCTGCTGGATGCCGAAGGCCACATCGCCAACGAGTCGACAAGGGCCTTTCTCCAGGCCTATGTCGACAGATTCGCCGCACTGGTCGGCAAGCTGGCGTCCGACTCGCGCGCGGCCTGAGGCGTGCGTAACATCCCTGTGCGACGACTCCGCCCGAAACGGCATGCCCCAACTGATCATCACGACGGCCACGAGAGAGAGACGCCAGGTCGCTCTCAAGCCGCACGACAACACGCTGGGGCGGGGCGCGTACAACGACATCGTCATCGAGTCTCCCCAGGCCAGCCGGCAGCATGCGGTCATCACCGTGGAGGCAGCGTTCACGACCATCCGGGACCTCGGTAGCCGCAACGGCACCTTCGTCAATGGCGACCGCATCGAGAGCCAGGCGCTGGCCGATGGCGACATCGTCCGGATCGGCAGCCACGACATGGTCTTCGTCGCTGGCGACCAGGAGTTCAGCCGCATCGAGGCGCAGCGTGTTCCGACCGTGCCTGGCTTTCCGCCCGACCTCGATGGCGGGCGCGATCGCGAAGACGGTCATGAACCCACCATGCCCCACCCTCCCGACAACCGGCGCGGGAAGCCCTGACTAGCTGGACGTCTTCTCGCGAGTCCCCGTCAACGTGCGTTCGCCATCCGGACGGTGCATGTCGAGCAAGGCGCCGCTGAAGCCCCACCTGGTCGTCGATTTCAAGGCAGCCAGGAACTCCCGCTCCTGCTGCATCACGCCTTCGCCACTGCACATGCGACGAGTGGTCGCCACCGGGCCGACGGCGATCTGGTCCCCCTGGACCTTGTAGGTGGCGCGGAATGTGTTGCAGCCGGCGAAGCCCTTCATGATCCCGCCCTTGAAGGACAGGGCGACCGTGGTGCCCGGCAGCGGGCTCACGACGGCTTGCCGTCCATTGTTGAAGCCTGTGATGTTCGAGCTCAGGCCTTCCAGCGTGGGGGTGGGCTCAGCCCTGAACGACAGGATCGTCTCTCCGCCCTCGGCCTTCAGGCTGAGACGGCCGTCGGCCATGACCGGATGAAAGGTGCCCGCCAGTGCGCGCTTGACGGCGTACTCGACGGCCATCGCCGAGGGGTCGCACGCCATCATCGTTCCCGCCAATGAGCCGACGACCAGGCGATCCTGCTTGAGCACGTACGAACCGAAGTACCGGTTGCACCCCGAGAAACCGCTGATCCGGCCGCGCTCGAATTGCGCAGTGACCGATTTAGGTCCGGAGGGCAGGGAGCCCGGGGCCAGCCCGCGAAGATCGGTGAGTTGCCAGGTCGGCCCTTCGAACTCCGCCGCAGGCGCCGTGATGGAGAGGGCTGCGAGCATGATCAGCGTCAGTGTTGACTTGGCCTTCACGTCGGTTCCTTCGTTCGGTCGGAAAGGGCCGTCATCTTAGCCACGAGCCGCGGCGATGATGGACGCTTCATTCGACGCTATCGTCGTGCGTCCGTCCACCTGTCCAAGTATGCAAATGAAATCCGCACTCCAATCCGGCCTGGGCAAGGCTGCACTGGTCTTCGTCGCGCTGCTGGCACTTCTGGCGCTTGGCCTGTTGGCCGGTCGCGATTCGCCTGTGCGGCTCATGCCGACGCCGGTCAGCTTCAGCAATGGCGACGTCGATCCGTTCGAGAAGATCGGCCCCAAGTTGAAGACAACGGAGGTTCCCGTGCTCTACGCCACCAACCGGCTGGCCTTGATCGAGGAGCCGGAGCCCCTGCACACCATCGTGCCCACAGACGATTTGCGCATGGGCGTGGCGCATGTCCGGGTCGGCGACGAGACGCTCGACTGGGAGACGCTTCACCGGCTCTCCACGAGCAACGACCCTGCGGAGAGGCCCATTGTCCATCTGGAGCGGCTCGAGCAGATCGCCGTGTTGAAGGCCAAGCAGGACGTGAAGGATTCGCCCGAGGCGCAGGCCTTCTTCGCGTTGGTGAACAGGGCCCTGGAAGCGAGCCCGAACAGCGAATTGCTCATCTACGTGCACGGGTCCAACAACACCGTTCCGCGCGCGGCCGCACAGGCGGCGCAGTTCCGGCACTTCACCGGCCGCCGCATGGTCGTGCTGGCCTTCATGTGGCCTTCCGCGGGATCGATCCTTCGCTACCTCACGGACGTCAGCAATGCATCCAGGACGGTCGAACCCTTTGCCCGGCTGGTGGAACTCCTGGCTGAAAACACCAAGGCTTCGAAGATCGACGTGCTGGCCTACAGCGCGGGTGCGCAGGTGCTGAGCCCGGCGCTTGCGCAACTGGCGACGCCTCGGCCCGGCGAATCGCGCGAAGCACTGCAGGCTCGCCTGCGGCTTGGCCAGATCTACTTCGCGGCGCCGGACATCGACACGCGGCGGTTCGTGAACGAACTGGGCGCGTACATCGACATCATCGAGCGCGTCAGCATCGCGGCAAACCTCAATGATTCGGTGCTGCGCATTGCCGCCATCGTCGGCCGCGCATCGCGTGCCGGCCGGCCCAACCTCACCGAACTGAGCGCCGAGCAGACGAATTTCCTGGTGGAGGCTTCGCAGAAGCTGCGCTTCGACCTCATCCGCGTGGACCCGAACGACATTCCCGACCTGCCAGTGAGCTCGCACGCGTTCTGGTACGACGATCCATGGGTCAGCGGGGACATGCTCGCGCAGTTCCTGCTCAACGCTTCGCCGCCGCGGCGCGGGCTCGATGAACAGAGGTCGCCCGGCGGCGCGCGCTACTGGACCTTTCCTTCCGACTTCTACGATCGGATCTACCGCCTGTTCAGGCGCTGAAGGCGCATCAGGCCAGCATCTTGTCGACGATCAGGTGCCAGTGCACGTCGTCGACCGGGGTGATCGACAGCCGGTTGCCTCGGCGCAGCACGATCATGTCGGCCAGTTCCGGCGTCGCGCGCATTTCGGGCAGGCCGAACAGCCGGGTCTTGCGCAGCGCCTGGACATCCAGCAGCAGCCATTTCGGCGCCTCGCGTCGGGAAGTCGCGTCGTAGTAGGGAGAGCCCGGATCGAATTGCGTCGGGTCCGGCCGCGTGCCCGATGCAACGCGGGCGATACCCACGATCCCCGGCTCGGGACAACTCGAGTGATAGAACAGCACGCCGTCATCCACGTGCATCCCATCCCGCATGAAGTTGCGCGCCTGGAAGCTGCGGACACCAGTCCATGGCACCGTCGCGTCCGGTGCGGCCAGCGCGTCGTCGATCGAGCAATCGCCAGGCTCGGATTTCATCAACCAATAGTGGGGCACGTCGCTGTCTCTGGGATTCTCGTAGGGCAGCGAGTGTAGGCCTCACTCGGCGCGGATGTCGTTGGCCCGGACGACTTCGCCCAGCAGCTTGTAGTAGTGGCGGGTCAACTCGGCCAACTGCTCGGGCGTGCCACCCCCGGCATCGTCGCCGCGCTCGGCGATGGTCTTCTGCACGTTCGGATCCTTGAGCGCGCTGTTCATCGCGGTGTTGACCTTCTTCACGATGTCGGCGTTCAGGCCCGGGGGGCCGTACAGACCGATGAACGAGATGATCTGGAAGTCCTTGATGCCTTTTTCCGTGGCCGTGGGCACATCGGGGAACGCAGGCACCCGCTTGGCGCCGGTGGACATCAGGGCCTTGAGTTGTCCGGACTTGAGGAAGGGCGCCACCACCGACGAGGCATCGAACATGGCGTTGACCCGCCCTGCAATCAGGTCGGTCATTGCCGGACTGCTGCCCTTGTAGGGCACGTGGTTCATCTTGGGCTTGCCGATGCGCTCGCGGAAAAGCTCCATGGCGGTCTGCACGAGGCTGCCGGGTCCCCCCGATGCATAGTCGATGCCGCTGCCCGCCTTGTCCTGCGCCTTGACCCAGGCGATGAATTCGGTGAGGTCCTTCACCGGCAGGCTCGACGGCACGACCAGCATCAGCGACGAAGTGAGCAGCAGGCCGATCGGCACCAGCTTCAGCGGGTCCGCCATGGCCGTGTTGCGGTAGGTGTGCGGGTTGAGCACCATGTTGCTGCCATTGCCGACGAGCAGCTTGTAGCCGTCGGGGGGCGCTTTCATGATGAAGTCGGTTGCGATGTTGCCGTTGGCGCCCGGCTTGTTGTCGATCACCACGCCCTGGCCCAGGCTGGTCTGCATGCCCGCGGTGAGGATGCGGCCTGCGAAGTCCGTCTGTCCGCCCGGCGGATAGCCGACCACCAGCGTGACGGCCCGGGTGGGCCATGCGCCTTGGGCGGCCCCTACACCCGGCAACATCCCTGCGCCGAGGCCCAGGCCGAATTGCAGCGCGATGCGACGCGAAAGATAGACGTCCGACTCGATGGGCAACATGATGTTCTCCCGACCTTGGGCGAGGTCAATCGACGCATCATAGGAGGGTGCGGGATGGCTCACAAGTGAGCCGGTGGCCTTCGCGACAGACGGAGCCTACTTTTCGTTGCGGCGACGGACCAGGCGCCGGAGTGCCGCACGCAGGCCGGGCTTGTCCATGGCGCCGGCCTCGATCGGTCTCGCACGGTAGAGCGCGCGCTGTTCTTCGAGCACGATCTTGAGCGCCGCCAGGTTGCGCTCGCTGTAGACCCAGACGCCCGAGACGACGAAGTGGCCCGGAAGGGCGTCCGCCTTCGGCGTCATCTGGACATTGACGGCGCCGATGCGGTCCACCGTCTCGGCCCGCGAAATGGCCTGCTCCGCACCGCCGCCCAGGACGTCGACCTGTCGCGTGAAGACGAAGCGGATCGCCTGGATCTGGTGAAAATGCTCGGCGATGAAGGCGCAGATCTCCAGGAAGATCAGTCGGCCGACGTGGCGGCGTTCATCACGGACGACCCGGGTCGGCGTGAAGGCCTCGACATGGATCTCCGTGCCCATGTTGAGCAGCGGCACGGGGTCGAGCGTCCCCAGGAGCACGTTCCCGTCGTACACATACATGGGCTGGCCCAATGCGTAGGCGCTGGCTGCCGGCCCGGTGATCCGGAGTTTCTTGAAGGTCATGGATGACGTGTGGGGCGGGCCTCATGGCCTTCTCGCGCGCACACGGGTAGAACGCTTTTTCTTTGAGCGAGACTTTAGTGGTTACGAATCGATCATCCCTATTGGCCTGCGGACGGATTCGCCTGGGACAAGACGAATATCACGCATTGGCCATCGGCTGCACAAGGAGCTCTTCATGAAGTCGTTGATTCTGGCTCTCGCTGCATTGCTGTACGGCTGCGGGCAACCCATTTCGACCGCCATGCAACCCCCGCAGTCCGGCAACCATTGCTCGGCACCAGTGTCCGGTGGCTGCCTGGGTTGCGACATCAGTTGCCCTGCGAGAGCTCGGCCGTCCTGCAAGGCAGGGTCCAGCACGGGATCCGGTGCGACGGGCTTTTGTACGCGAGGGGCATCGTGCACTTGCGAATGACTCGCCAAGCGTGATATCTGACCGGCTCGGACCGTGAGCAACTGCTCAGGCTGCGCCAAACGGCGGATGCACAAATCGCTGGCGAACATGCAGACTGGCGGCCTGCACAACACGAAGAGGTCGAGGAATGGAATTCATGCAATGGGTCTGCATCGGCGCTGCGTTGGCCGTGGCGGCAACGGGTTGGTTCCTGGTGGTCCCGCTGTACCGCGGCTGGCGGCCGCTGAATGACCGGATGACCGATCAGGTCACGCGATCTGCCGCCCTGGTGAAGGAATGCACCACCACGACGGGCGCCGGCACGGCCTTCGGCCGTCTTTCGACGATTCGCTGATGGGGGCCCGGGCTCGCGGATTCTCAGATGCCGGAGCCGCTGGCGAACTGTTCTGACTGCGGGGCGAGCAGCCCCTTCGTCCTAGCGTAGTGAAGGGCCTGGGTCCGGCTGCTGACGCCGATGCGCTTGTACAGCCGCCACATGTGCACCTTGACCGTGTCCTCGCTGATCTCCAGTCGCTGTGCCATCTCGCGATTGCCAAGCCCTTCATCGATCAGTTGCACCAGTTGGCGTTGTCGCTTCGTCAATTGACCAACGCCTGCAGCGGGCGCTTCATCGCTGTCCGTATCGCCGTCGACGTCGTCGACCAGCAGCGCTCGCAGCGATGACGCCAGATGCGTAGCGCCACTGGCCTTGTCGATATAGATGTCGGCGCCGTGCGCAAGGCATTGCGCCTCCATGTCGGCCGCCGGAGAGGCCGAATAGACGGCCAGCGGGACACTCGAGAAACTCTGCTTCACCGTGATCACGCCGGAGCATCCCGTGGTATCGGGCAGATTCAGATCGAGGCACACCAGGTCGGGGGTGCCGTGTTTGACGACCGCGTCATCCAATCGGGACAGCCGGTCCAGTTCGACGATATTTGCCGCAGGGCGCACCCTGCGCAGCACCATGGAGACTGCGTCTCGCATGAGTGGATGGTCGTCGATCACGTAAATGCTCATGTCGTTCTTGCCAAGCTTGTCGAGTTGCTTTGAGCTTTTGATCCTCGCACGGCAATGCCTGCGTGGAGAGACTGCGCCAAGCGACCGGATGCATATGGCGCGGCGTTTGTCACGTTCGGTGGGATTTGAATGAGACAGCATCAGACTGGTCCTATGGAAAAACAGACGCATCAAAGAATGAAAAGTGATCTTGCCGAGGCGTCATTACCGTTGGGATTAAGCTACACCCCTTGATTTGATTGACAAAGGCGACTCATGACCCAGTCCTATTCACAACTTCAGAAGAAGATCGCGACGCTGCAACGACAGGCCGACGCTCTTCGCGAGAAAGAGATTTCGGGTGTCATTTCGCGCATCAAGGTGGCGATCGATCACTACGGATTGACTGCAAACCAACTCGGTCTTGGCGCAGCGCCCAGTGCCCGGAAGTTCGCGACAAGGAACGCGGCGAGCGTGAAGGGCGCCAAGTACAGCGATGGCAACGGCAATTCGTGGTCGGGTCGCGGGCCTCGGCCGCATTGGCTTCGCGATGCAATGGCCTCTGGCAGGTCGCTCGACGAATTCATCAGCGGCACGCCGGCAGCGCCGGCCGGGAAGGCAAAGACGCGCAAGTTCAAGCGGCGCCCATCGTCCGTTCTCTATCGCGATGGAAGCGGGAACTCGTGGACCGGCCGCGGCCCCCGGCCACGCTGGATGAAAGAGGCCCTGGCCAGCGGAAAGACGCTCGAGGACCTGACGGGCTGACGCCTCAGACCAGGGCGCCGGGCATCGTCATGATGTCCCAGGCGCCGCCGAAGCCACTCGGGATCGGGCGGTCGGCCGTTGCCTGCATCGTGGCGAGCACCTCACGCCCAGCCTCCTGGGCCGCCTGGTACGAGGGCAACGGCCCGGGTGCGGAAGCGATGAGGGTGGGGGAGAGGCTAAGCCACCCTCCCGGTTGAACGATCAGCCAGTAGTAGTGCCCGGCGATGGGTTCTTCTATGACGAGGCTCAGGGCTGGCTTCATTCGCTGCGAAATCGGGTTCATGCGGCCCGTATTGGATCGCGGAGCGGATCGGGCTCCCAAGGTAGGAAGTCACGACCGCAAGCGAAAACTGCAGCGCACGGGGTCCTGTGTCGGCTTCCTGTCTTGCGGACTGGGCGGGTGTCATTACCAATTTGAATGATGTGCGCACGTCGCCGCGGGAATAGCGTTGGCCTCCTCAATGAGAAGAAGCGCCATGTCCGATGCCCAAGGCCATCGGCATGGCATGCACTGCCACCGTCGTCATTCCTGAGGAGATGGAGATGAAAGCACTCTCGGCCGCCGTTGTCGCATGCATCGGGTTGATCGCCTGCGCCGCACCTCCCACCAAGGCGCCATTGCCGCCCGATGTCAAGGTCGAGGCGCCTGGCGATTCCGTTCCTCCGAACGTCAAGGGCTTCTCCGGCAAATGGTCCGGAAGGTGGATCAACAGCCTCACCCAACTGGACCACATCCTCATCGTCGAGCGTATCGACGCATCGGAGGCGACCCTGGTCTATTCGACGGGCGAGCCGACCAACACCGCCGTGAACATCGCCCCGCAGTGGAGACGGGTGACGGCGAAGGTGGGCCCGGGCACGCTGGACTACCAGTTCCCCAATGGCGCCACTGTCAACTACAAGCTCCAGCCTGACGGCACTCTCGCGGGCACGTACAAGAGCCGAGGCTTCGACACGACGGCCAAGATGACGCGGGCGCCGGCGTAGCTAGAAGCCACGCAGGTCGTCGATGGGCATGGCGAGCTTCGCATCCCCGGTGATGCGAAGCATCGCCCGGCTCATCACGTCGATGTCGTTGTCGAAACTCCCGTGCGCGGCGGGGATCATCACCGGCTTGCCGTTGGCGTCGATCGCGGCCTTGACCTGAGAGGCCGTCACCTTCGTGGTCCGGTCGGCCAAGGCGCTGTCTTCGGCAGCCTGCCTCCACGCCTTGAGCGTATCGCCCGTGTCCGAGGTTCCATCCCAACCCGTGTCGTTCGGATCCGTGACGCGGTCGAGGCCGAGGATGGGCGCGTGCACGTCGGCTTCCAGCGCGTTCGACACCATGTAGAGCAGCGACTTGCGATAGATCGCCGCCACGTTGTCATCGCGCTCGACCTGGTCCGAGAGAATGTCCAGGTGGAGGCGCCGCATCACTTCCTGGTTCTTCGCATAGGTGCGGTTGGCGAAGTCCACGCTGCATGCCGGCGCGAACAGGCTCAGCGAGGTCAGTCGCTCCCAGAGGCCCTGGTCCCGCCCCCCGTCCCTCCGCACGGCGAGCGCCTTGAGCAGGTGGCCGATGGCGATCGACCCGGCCGAGTGGCCGACGAGGTGAAGCTCGAAGTCATCTCCCCATGTGCCGGAGAGATTCGAGAGGGCGTCGAGGAGAAGATCTCCGCCGCGTCTTTCCACGAAGGCGAGTTCGGCGTTCTCCTTCATCTCGCTCCAGATCGGCTTGGCCCCGGGCCGCGCTATCGTCTTCTCGATGGCGAGGTCGCTCGCGTCCGTGACCCATCCGGGTGCGCCTGCCACGGCAGGCTGCTTGCGGAACATGTCCGTGATGATGTCGGTCAGCGATTCCAGCAGGCCGGTCTTCCACACGAGAAAGATCGGGTAGCAGCCGTTTCCGATGAAGTAGCGGCCCATGGCGCTCGCGCGCTTGATGGCTGTCGCTTCGCTGTTGAGCCCACCGTGTGCGTACAGCACCAGCCGCTTGCGCTTTGCGCCTTGCTGGCGGAACCATGCATCGGGCAACACATAGACCTGCTGCTGGAGCTTTCTCGGCTGCTCGTCTTCGGTGAGGTACCGGCTCACGCGGCCGTCGTTGCCGAGGACGACGCTGTGCTGGTAAGCAAGGCCGGTATCCCACCACTTGGTCCTGTCGGCGCCGGAGCGTCCGACATCCACGCCGCTCGATCCCGCGCTCGCCAGCTGGCCGGCGATGACGCGCGGAACACCGAGCGACACGACCCACGCATCCATCGCATTGGCGAGCCAGTCGAGATAGCTCAGCACGGCAAAGCCGCCCGCGCCGAAGTCCGTGCCCCAGGAGTTCTGGAGGATGAAGCCCTGCTCGTTGTAGCCGACGAATGCGAAGGCGTGGCCGCCCGTTTCAGACTTCCGCCCATCGAACTCGATGACCGGTACCCCGGTGTGGTCCGCCGGAACGCCGACCGTGGGAACCGTGTCCCAGCCGTCGTGCGTGTAGGCGGAGACGAAGATGGCGCCATGCTGCGAGATTGCGGCCTGCAGGTCGGTGATCGAGCTGGTGTCGATCCTGTAGTAGACCCCCAGCGTGATGTTCGCCGCCCGCTTGGCGAAGCCGTACTTCGGCGCCGTGGCCTTGCCTGCGGTGTAGGGCCAGTCGGGCTCCAGGCAGACGCCGTGATTGAACCAGCCCTTGATCGCGCCCCGGCAGGTCGATCCTTCGTAGTTTTCGCCTTCGTACTCGTCGTGGCGCCGCGCGAGCGTGTAGAGCATCCGGGGGCTGACAGAGGTCATGTCGGCCGGCGTGTTCGCCTTGATCCAGCGCATGTAGTTGATCACGCAGGTGAGCCCGAACCCGGTGCACGCGCCCTCGCGTCCCTGGGCCAGGATCAGGTTGGCCTTGGTATAGCCCGGCAGGTAGTGGAACTGTTCGATGGGGGGGTAGAAGTCCGGCAGGCTGATGGCCGGCGGCATGAAGAGCCGGTCCCGGATGTCGGCGGCATCCTTTCGGGTCAACGAGTCCTTGCTGCTGCGCGGACGTGCCGCGCGGGATGCGATCGACCGGGTGGCACTCGCCACGGCGCGCCGGGCGGCAAGGCCCGGCTTGCCGGCGGGGATGCTGGCGGCGACGGCGATGGTCAGCTCGTCCTTCCAGACGGCCTTCGCGCGGAGGAACACGTCCCGGAAGCTGTCGAGGCCGTGCGATCCCCCATTGACCAGCCTGCGGGCCCCCTTGTAGTCCTCCTTCGCGATCGCGGCACGGAACGCCGTGGCCTTGTCCTGGAGAAAGAGGGCAAGCAGCACCGCCGCGATCTCAGGGGAATTCGCCATGTCCGGCATGGCCGCGAGCTGAAGGCCGACGTCCTTCCCGTACTTGACGTAGTTGGCCTTGCCCGTCAACTGGACGAAGCCGCGGCCCTTGTACTTCGCGCCGTCGCCTGGCGCGCCGTTGCCGATGTCCTTGCGCAGGTCGTAGAGGCCGTAGGGCGGGCCGCCCGGTGCGGTGTTGAACTTGGACTGGAACTCCGAGATCGGCACGAAGCCTTCGGTCTCCGCGCGGATGGTGCCCAGCGCGCCAAGGATCATGGCGGGATCGGCCAGATGCGCCACGCCCAGCGCCGAGCTGATGTAGGGCAGGTAGCGCGCGATGTTCGCGGGCTTGGTGGCCGGGAACACCTGGCTTACCTTGCCGACCGTCAGCGGGAGCGAAAGACTGTCCTCGACTTCGGGAATCAGCTCCAGCAGTATCTGGCAGCGCGGCCCGACGACGCCATCCGCGATGACGCCGATGCCTGCCTGCCATCGCTTGATCGCCGCGTCGAAGTCGTCGTCGATCGGAGTGCCTGGCCTGGCGAGCGAGGGGAACCCGTCGGCCTCGCTGCCGAGTGTGGTTGCAAGCGCCGTGCGCAGCTTGTCGACGTCCGCGCCGCTGCTGCCTTTGAGCATCAGGATGTCCATACGTCTGTCTCCAGCCTCGGCGCGACGCAGCGCGACGCTGGTCGGGGCAAAGCCGATCGTGCAGAAATCCTTGGCGGATCGTCATTCCACAAACGGGGTATGACGGACGGGCAGTGCGGCGCCGGCGAACGCGGGGCTCAGTCGTTGGCGCCCCGCGCGCGCAGCCGGTCGAACAGCACCGCGACGATGATGAAGCTGCCGACGAAGGTGCCTTGCCAGAAGGTGCTGATGCCCAGCAGGATCAGGCTATTGCGGATGACCTCGATCAACGCCGCACCGACCACCGCGCCGAACGCGGTGCCGATGCCGCCCGTGAGATTGGTGCCGCCTATGACAGAGGCCGCGATCACCGACAGCTCCATGCCCTGGCCGAGGCTCGTGGTGACGGTGCCGAGCCAGCCGACCTCCAGGATACCGGTGATGCCGGCGCACAGGCTGCAGAACATGTAGACGCTGACCTTGACGAGCTTCACGGGCACGCCGGTCATGATCGCTGCGCGTTCGTTGCCGCCGATGGCGTAGAGGTGGCGGCCCCAACGCGTCCAGCGGAACGCGAAGCTGGCGATGACCAGCAGCACGATCAGGAACAGCACCGGACTGGGCACCCGGATCACATCGACGAAGGGCAGGTCGAGATTGACGAACCCGCCGCCGAGCGCCAGCAGCTTCGGCTGGTCAGGGCCGAACTGATAGACCATCCGGTTGTTGGACAACACCATGGCCAGGCTCCGTGCGATCGACAGCATGCCCAGGGTGACGACAAAGGGCGGCACGCCCACGTACGCGATCATCACGCCGTTGAGCGCGCCGACGAGCAGGGAGACACCGAGCGCCAGCGGAATGGCCACCCAGATCGAGGTGCCCGCATTCATCGCCATGCCGATCACCATGCCCGACAGCACGAGCACCGCGCCGACCGACAGGTCGATGCCGCCGGTAATGATGACCGCCGTCATGCCGATCGCGATGATGGCAACGAAGGCGAAGTTGCGCGTGACGTTGAACAGGTTCTGCTGCGTGGCGAACACATCGCTCGCCATCGACAGCACGACGAAGGCCACGACTGCGGCCACCGACACCCAGAAGGTCTGCTGGCCGACGAGCCAGGCCAGCCACGTGCGGTGCGCCCGCCGGTCGATCGATTCTCGGAGGCTTGCCGCCGCTTCGAATTCGCCGGGCAGGCTCATCATGCGACCCCGATGGCGCCGGTGATGAGGCCTGTGACCTCTTCAGGCGAACTCTGCGCAATGGGCTTGTCGGCCACCTTCACGCCGCGGCGCAGCACGACGATACGGTCCGCGACGGCGAAGACGTCCGGCATGCGATGACTGATCAGCACGACCGCGATGCCATGGTCCCGCAGGCGCCGGATCAGGCTCAGCACCTCGGCGATCTGGCGCACGCTGATGGCAGCGGTCGGCTCGTCCATCAGGACGATGCGCGGGTCCGCCAGCCGGGTCCGCGCGATGGCGACGGCTTGGCGCTGCCCGCCGGACATGCGCCGCACAAGGTCGCGCGGCCGCGTCTCCGACTTGAGTTCGGCGAACAACTCGCCGGCGCGATGGAACATCGCGCGGTAGTTCAGCACCCTGAAAGGACCGATTCCGCGCGTCAGCTCGCGACCGAGGTACACGTTCTCCGCGGCCGTGAGGTTGTCGCACAGCGCCAAGTCCTGGTAGACGATCTCGATGCCTTCCTCGCGCGCGTCGGCAGGCTTGTGGAAGACGACCTTGCGGCCTTCCATCGTCACCTCGCCCTGGCTCGGCGGGTAGTTGCCGGCCACGATCTTGACCAGCGTCGACTTGCCGGCGCCGTTGTCGCCCATCAGGCCGACGACCTCGCCGGCCCCGAGCGACAGGGACACATCGGTCAGCGCCTGGATGGCGCCGAAATGCTTGGAGACCCCTGAGAGCTCCAGGACGGCCATGGGCGTTACTTGGCCGGGCACTTGTCCAGGTTCGTCGGCACGCACTCGTCGAGGCCCGTGTAGAGCGGATCGTTCACCTTCTTGCCATTGATCAGGTCGATCAGCACGGCCGGCGCACGGTGGCCCATCTCGAAAGGCCGTTGTCCGACCTGCACATGGCTTCGGCCGGCCTTCAGCGCATCAAGTTGCGGCGGCAGCGTGTCGCCCGCGATGATGATCAGCTCCTTGGACTTGAGCTTGGGCATCACCTGGTCGGTCACCTGCGCGTAGGCCTGCGGACCGAACTGCGCCCACCCGCCGACGAGGATGAACGCGTTGAGCTTCGGGTTCTTGGTGAACACATCCGCCATCTGCTGGTTGGCGAGGTCGATCTGGTCGTTGGTGAAGAGCGGACAGCCGGCGATCTCCGTCCATCCGCCTTCGCCCTTGAGCCGATCGATGCCTTTCTTGCCGCTGATGGTGTCGCGGAAGCCCGCAGCGCGTGCGTTGATGTTGTCGGCTGCCACGTTGCCGAGTTGCATGCAGACGGTGCCACCCTTGGCATTGAGCTCCTTCAGGTGCTTGGCCATGAGCACGCCCATGTCGTAGTTGTTGGTGCCGAGATAGGTCTTGCGCTGCGCACGATCGACCGCCGCGAGATCGGCATCGATCGTCATGATCGGCATCTTCGGGTTCTTGGCCTTGAGCATCGTGGCCATGGCCGGCGCGTTGGACGGCGAGATGGCGATCCCGGCAACGCCCTTGTTGATCAGGTCCTCGACGATCTGTACTTCGCCGGCCTCGTCGGCGCTGGACGCCGGGCCGGTGTAGAGACAGGTGTATTCGGAACTGGCGTTTTCCTTGTTCCAGAGGGCGCACCCGTCACCGAGCACGGTGAAGAAAGGGTTGTCCAACCCTTTCACGACGACGGCAAGTGTCTTCTTCTGGGCCATCGCCGGAGCGGCGGCGAACAGAGCGACCAGGGTGGCGCCGACAACCATGAGAACCGACTTCTTCATTGCGCGTCTCCTTCGTTGTGGATTTGCACTGTCGATCACTCTTGCACCGCGGGCCTGCTGCGGCATCTCCTGCGGGCTGGCTACGGCCCAAGAGGAGCCCGACTATAGGACTGGCCCCTGGGCCTGTCGAGCGTGCTGACCCGCACGTTGCGCGGCCGCGCATTGCACTGCAACAGACGCCGGCACGGAGATCGTCATGTCGAGCAGCATCTGCGCCATGCCCTTGCCCAACGGATCCATGCGCATCGACGAGGGACCGCCGCCGTCGAGCGCATCGTGCAGCAGGAGGTTCATCGACGCGGTGCCCGGCAGGTAGAAGCGTTCGACCGGCCCGTGCACGAGGTGCGAGAAGTAGGCGCGCACGGCCTGCGGACTCAACCGGTCCCACATCAGCGGCAGCCATTCGGGTCGACGGGCGACCAGGCCGATGTTGGAGACATCGCCCTTGTCGCCGCTGCGTGCCCAGGCGAGCTGGATCAGGCGCACTTCCTCCTGCGGTTGATCGGGATCTTCATAGGCAGCGGGAATTTCGCTGGGCGGCGACGCCGTGTCACCTCCCGCCTGCGGCAACGACACGGGGTGGCGCTCGCCATCGAGCACGAATGCGACCGGTGCCGCTGTCTTGTCGAGCAGGAAGGAAAAGGGCTTGATCAAGGGCGAAACCGCCGGACGGCCACCGCCGGGGCCGGTCGTGCCCGGGGCCCAGGAGGTCCCGGCCGGCGCGATCTCGCGCGCGAACAGGGCCAGCGCTGCCTTCTGCGGATGGTTCGCCACTACGCGCATCGTGACCTCGCGCACGCGGCGCGTCCGGGCATGCGGGCCGTACAGCGACTCCGAGCCGATCACCTCGATATAGGTGGAAGTGAAGGGCTGCTGGCCGCTTTCGCGCAGGATGCCGTTGGTGCGCTCGATGATCGCCTCGGCCGTGCGTCGTGCCTTCTTCTCGGCGTCGATGCCGATGATCACCAGGCTGCCGGCGCAGCGGAAACCGTCGAGCTGGGTCGCCGACACCTTGTAGCTCGGGGAGGGCGCGCGGCCTTTGGCGGCGCTGACGTGCACGCGGTTCTCGGCCTGCTGTTCGATCACGACGTGGCGGAAGTCGCAGGTCACGTCCGGCAGCATGTAGGCGGCCGGGTCGCCGATCTCGTACAGCATCTGCTCGGCCACGGCGGCGCGGATCACCCGGCCGCCTGTGCCTCCCGGCTTCGTGACGACGAAGCTGCCGTCGGCATGGCACTCCACGATCGGGTAGCCCATGTTCGCCCAGTCGGGGATGTCTTCCCAGTCGGTGTGCAGGCCACCGGTCGCCTGGCATCCGCATTCGATGATGTGGCCCGCGAGGCTGCCGGAGGCCAGCAGGTCGAAATCGTCGCCGGTCCAGCCGAACTCGTGCATCAGCGGGCCGAGCGTGACGGCACTGTCGACGCAGCGACCGGTGATCACCACGTCGGCGCCCGCCGCCAGCGCCGCTGCGATCGGCAGCGCGCCGAAGTAGGCGTTGGCGCTCAGCACCTTCTCGGGCAGTTGTTCGCCGGTGTACATGTCCGCCACACCGCGCTGGCGCAGCGCCGGCATCTGCGCGCCGACGTCATCGCCTTCGACCACGGCGATCCGCAACGAAATGCCTTCGGCCCCTGCCAGTGCCCGAAGCGCATCTGCGCATCCGTGCGGATTGATGCCGCCCGCATTGCTGACCACCTTGATGCCCTGGCGCTTGACCTCGCCGAGCACGGACGACATCGCGATGTCGACGAAGTCCGTGGCATAGCCCATCTCGGGCTTCTTAGCCCGCGCTGCCGCGAGGATGGACATGGTCGTCTCGGCCAGATAGTCGAACACCAGGTAGTCGAGCCGGCCCAGCTTCACCAGTTGGGGCGCAGCCACCATGCTGTCGCCCCAGAAGCCCGAGGCGCCGCCGATGCGGACGATCTTCTGCGTGGCTGGAGGGCTGCTGCTGGTCATGGAACTTTCCTGGCTGAAGGGGACGTTCAGCTTATCGGGATGCGCTTCCAAAGGCTTGTGCCAAGTCGCTACGCCGTAGCCAATCCGCGCAAGACCGCAAGGAGGACAGTGGCTAGCCTCCAAGGCCATGAGGAGTCACCCATGGAATTCCTGGACGCGCCGCCGCTGCCGTTTTATTTCAGTCCGGACCACGAGCAGTTCCGGGCCAGCCTGCGCGCGTTCATCGCTCGCGAGATCACACCCTTCGTGGACGAATGGGACGAGGCCGGGACCTTTCCGCGCTCGCTGTACCAACGCGCCGCCGAAATAGGCGTCCTGGGCCTGAACTATCCCGAGGAATACGGTGGCACGCCTGCGGACCTGTTCTATCAGGTCGTGGTGGCGGAAGAGTTCGCACGCTGCGCCTGCGGTGGCGTGCAGGCGTCGATCAATTCACACAGCATTGCGCTGCCGCCCATCCTGGCAGCGGGCAGCGATGCACTGAAGCGGCGCGTCCTCCCGCCGGTGCTTGCGGGACGGAAGATCGCCGCGCTGGCCGTGACCGAGCCTTCCGGCGGCTCCGACGTCGCAAGCCTTCGCACCACTGCGATTCGCGATGGCGACCACTACGTCGTGAACGGCGAGAAGACTTTCATCACATCGGGCATCCGAGCCGACTTCATCACGACGGCAGTGCGTACCGATCCCGAAAACAAGGGGGCAGGCGGCATCTCCGTGCTGGTCATCGATGGTGATACGCCGGGCCTGACGCGCACGCCGCTGAAGAAGATGGGCTGGTGGAGTTCAGACACCGCGCACCTGCGCTTCGACCACTGCCGTGTTCCCGTCACCCATCTCGTCGGCGAGGAGAACCGCGGATTCAAGACCTTCATGAGCAATTTCAACTCCGAGCGGCTCTTCATGTCGGCGCTTGCGTGCGGAATGGCCGAGGTCTGCCTGAAGGAGGCGGTCGACTGGACGCGCCAGCGCACCTCCTTCGGTGCGCCGCTGTCGGAGCGGCAGGTTGTGCGGCACAAGCTCATGGACATGACCTTGCGCATCGATGCCGCCCGCACGCTCGTCTACGACCTGACGTACCGCATCCAGCATCAGCTCGACGACCCGGCGCGGCTCGTTGCGCGCGTGTGCCTGGCGAAGGTGCAAGCCACGCAGGCGATGCAGTTCTGCGCCGACCAGGCCGTGCAGCTGCTGGGCGGCATGGGCTACATGCGCGGCACGCAGAGCGAGCGCATCTACCGCGAAGTGAAGGTGATGATGATCGGCGGCGGGTCCGAAGAGGTGATGAAGGATCTCGCCGCCCGGCAATTGGGCGTGTAGGAAGACAAGGCAGAGACACATGGCAACCATCGAGTCGAACATCTCCATCGCCAGCGAAACGTTCCAGGCGAACCGCGAAGGCATGCTGGCCCTGATCGAGCGCGTGCGCGGCTATGAAGAACGCAGTGCCGCCACCTCGGCCAAGTCGCGCGAGCGCTTCGAGAAGCGCGGGCAATTGCTGCCGCGCGAGCGCCTGTCGCTGCTGCTCGACCCCGGCATGCCTTTCCTCCCGATTTGCTCTCTGGCAGGGCTGGGCCTGGACAACCCCGACCTGGAGAAAAGCGTCCCGGGCGGTGGCGTCATCAGCGGCATCGGCTGGGTGTCGGGCGTGCGTGTCATGGTGAACGCTTCCGATTCGGGCATCGATGCCGGCGCTCTGCAGCCGATGGGCATCCCGAAGCAGCTGCGCGTGCAGGAACTGGCGCTCGAGAACAAGCTGCCCTACGTCCAACTGGTGGAAAGCGCGGGCGCCAACCTCATGACCTACAAGGTCGAGGAGTTCGTGACGGGCGGCAGCCTGTTCCGCAATCTTGCACGCATGTCGGCGGCCGGCTTGCCGGTCATTACCGTGACTCACGGTTCCTCCACGGCCGGCGGCGCCTATCAGACGGGCTTGTCGGACTACATCGTGATGGTGCGTGACCGCTCGCGGGCCTTTCTCGCGGGGCCGCCGCTGCTCAAGGCGGCCACAGGCGAGATCGCGACCGAGGAAGAACTGGGCGGTGCGGTCATGCACACCTCGATCTCCGGCCTCGGCGACTACCTTGCCGAGGACGACCGCGACGCCATCCGCATCGCGCGCGAGATCCTCGCCCACATCGACTGGCATCGCGACATGCCGCCCGAACGGACGCATGGCTTCAAGCCGCCGCGCTATGACGCCGAGGAACTGCTCGGCATCATGCCCATGGACCCCAAGCGCCCGGTCGACATGAAGGAGGTGATCGCCCGTATCGCCGATGACTCCGAGTTCCTGGAGTTCGGCGAGAACTACGGGAGTGCCACCGTGGTCGGACACCTCAAGATCGAAGGGCTTCCGGTCGGCGTCGTCACCAACAACGGACCGATCGACCCGGCGGGCGCCACCAAGGCAACGCACTTCATCCAGGCCTGCTGCCAGTCGAAGACGCCGATCCTCTACCTCAACAACACGACGGGCTACATCGTCGGAAAGGCCTACGAGGAAGCCGGCATCATCAAGCATGGCTCCAAGATGATCCAGGCCGTGACCAATGCGACGGTTCCGCAGATCACGATCTACTGCGGCGCGTCCTTCGGCGCCGGCAACTACGGCATGTGCGGCCGAGGCTTTCATCCGCGCTTCTGCTTTTCGTGGCCCAACGCCAAGACGGCGGTGATGGGCGGCGAGCAGGCCGCGAAGACGATGGTCATCGTGACCGAGGCGGCCATGAAGCGCAAAGGCGAGGTCGACCAAGCCAAGCTCGACGAGATGGAGCGCCGCATCATCGAGCGCTTCGACAGCCAGATGAGCGTGTTCACCACCAGTGCGCGCGTACTGGACGACGGCGTCATCGATCCGCGCGATACGCGCGCAGTGCTCGCGAAGGTGCTGGCGATCTGCCGGGAAGCAGAGTTGCGCCAGCCTCAGCCCATGCAGTTCTCGGTCGCCCGCCCCTGACATGAAGCCCGCCACCCGTCTTCGCGCACGATCGAAATGCAGATGAACCCAAGCTCCTTCCACAAGATCCTGATCGCCAATCGCGGCGAGATCGCGATGCGGATCATCCGCAGCGCACGCGCCCTTGGCTATCGCACGATAGCGGTGTATTCGACCGTCGATGCCGATGCTCGCCACGTTCGGGAAGCCGATCAGGCGGTCTGCATCGGCGATCCGCTGCCGTCGCAGTCGTACCTTCGCATCCCGGCGCTCATCGAGGCCGCGAGACTCGCCGGTGCCGATGCCGTGCATCCGGGATATGGCTTCCTGGCCGAGAACGGGGAGTTCGCGCAGGCTTGCAGGGATGCGGGGCTGGTCTTCATCGGGCCGTCGCCCGAGGCCATCGTCGCGATGGGTCACAAGGCCGGCGCCAAGGCACTCATGCAGGCGGCGGGCGTGCCATGCATCCCCGGCTATCAGGGCGACGACCAGGGCGACGAGCGGCTGGCCGAAGAGGCCGTGCGCATCGGCTTTCCCGTGATGATCAAGGCGACCGCCGGCGGGGGAGGGCGTGGCATGCGGCTGGTGCCTTCGGCCGCCGACTTTGCCGAACTGCTGCGCAGCGCGCGATCCGAAGCGCAGAGCGCGTTCGGCGATCCGGGAGTGATCCTCGAACGTGCGATCGTGGAGCCGCGCCATATCGAGATCCAGGTCCTTGCCGACCGCTACGGCCATGCCATACATCTCGGTGAGCGCGATTGCTCGGTGCAGCGCCGCCACCAGAAACTCATCGAGGAGGCACCCTCGCCGGCGGCGAGCGCTGAACTTCGTGCGCGCATGGGAGCGACCGCGGTCGCGGCGGTTCGGGCCATCCGCTACGAAGGCGCGGGAACGCTGGAATTCCTGCTCGACCAGGAAGGCAGTTTCTATTTCATGGAGATGAACACGCGGCTGCAGGTCGAGCACCCGGTGACCGAGGCGATTACCGGGCTGGACCTGGTCGAACTGCAATTGCGTGTCGCGGCGGGCGAGCCGCTGCCGCTGACGCAGGACGACGTGCGTTTCAACGGCCATGCCATCGAAGTGCGGCTTTGCGCGGAAGATGCCGGCGAGGGTTTCGTGCCGCAGAGCGGGACCATGGCGCTGTGGAGAATGCCGGCCGGACTGCGAGTGGAGGATGCGCTGCGGTCAGGCGCCGACATCCCTCCCTTCTACGACTCGATGATCGCCAAGTTCGTCAGCCACGGCCGCACGCGCGAGGAGGCTCTCCGCAAGCTGGCCGCGGGCCTGCAAGACGCCGTGGCGCTGGGCGTGACGACCAACCAGGCTTTCCTGCAGCGTTGCCTGGCAAACCCGGTCTTTGCCGCAGGCGGAGCGACCACGGCCTTCGTCGCGCAGCACCAGGATGAATTGCTCGCGGAGGACGGCGATGTGCAGCGTCGCGCCGCCGCGCTCGCCGCGGTGCTCCTGCACGAGACCGGCGGCGATCGCCAGCGCGCGCCAGGGGCTCGGCGATTGACTCACACCCTGCCGATCTCGCTTCGTCTTGAAGTCGCGGGCCGTCTGACGAGCGTCAGCGTCAGCGTCACGCGCGATCGATCCTTCACGGTGAGCATTGCCGATCAGGTCTTCGCCATCGAACTCGTCGAACTGGCGGAGGTCTTCGTTCGCTTCGTCTGCGACGGGCTGCAAGAGAAGGCGGCCTTTCACCGCGACGGGCCAACGCTATGGCTGCACTATCGCGGCGTACCCGTGCGGGTGGGGGACAGGACTCGCGCCGCGTCGGTCCGGCAGGGCGAAGAGGCCGGCGACGGCAAGCTGCGCGCATCGATGAACGGTCGGGTGGTCGCGGTCATGGTCGGCGTCGGTGACACGGTGCGGGCCGGCCAGCCCGTCCTGATCCTGGAGGCCATGAAGATGGAGCACGTCCACTCGGCCCCCATTGCAGGGACCGTCACGGCCCTGCATGTCGCATCCGGCGACCAGATCGCAGCGAGCCGCATCGTGGCCGAGATCGAGGCCGTCGCGGAGAACTCCGCGGCCGCTCGCTCGATGCCGTAGCGGTCATTTGCTGGCGATCGTCATCTCGCGGTCATTGGCCGTGATGTCGAAGAGCGAGAGCAATTCCTGCCCGAGCACGGCGTCGGTCGACTTGCCTCCGACCGGGCCGACGAGCACGGTGGACACCGGGACCTTGAAGGGGCCGAAGCTGATGGGCACGCCCTCGATGCGACGCCCCTGCACCACGCCGGTGGTGGTCTGTATGTGGGCCGGCGCGCCCCCGATCAGGTTGGCCCGGGCAGCGAAGTTCTCGGTGACGGCAATGCCCGCCTGAACGGTCGCGCCCTTGTCGATTGCGAACTGGACCGGAAAGCCGTTGACCGAGCCCCGGATCCAGAAGCGACCGTCCTGGCCGATCGGCACGGTGATCTGCTTCGACCCATCGACCGCGATGAACTCGACCTTGCCCTTGGGCTGAGGCGTGTTGTCGACCAGGACGCAGCCCTTCGGGGAATTCTTGCCTTGGCCCGGCGGGACGTTCGTGTAGGTGTTGCCGCATTTGAAGACAGGCTCCGCGCTCGTCGCCGACAGCGATAGCGCCAGACACAAGGCCAGGCTCGCATTCGCCGACGCGCCGCGCCACTTCTGCCTGCAACCGGACTTGTTCGACATGATCACCTCTCTCTACAGAGCGCCACCGGGCAAGCATGCATTTGATGACTACATTGCACGGGCGTCAAATTTCGACGCGGCCTTGGCGCCAGGCCGCGCCCTGCACAGCGAGCAGGCCGGAGCGTCCCGCGACCTCGCCTTGAACCAGCAGGTGTCGCGGAAGATCGACCGGCGCCGTTGCCGCCGCGAGATCACCGATGGAGACGAGGTCGTGGCCCTGCTCCAGCCAGCCTTTCAGCAGGCGTTCGAAGACGGGCATGAGTTTCATGCCCTCCAGTTCGGCGTGCAGGGTGTAGACATGGTCCCGGTCGCGGTTGCTCGTGAGCGACAGCAGACGGGCATGGACGTTGTGCGCATCGAGACCGTCGATGCCGATCAGTTCGTCGAGCGTGGGGAGGGTGGTCGGGAACTGCGGCGGTCCGATGACGCGCCCTTCGTCGTCCACCGGAATGAAGGGCCCTGAACCGCGCGTGTCCGACGCGAGTTCGATGCCCAGCGCAGCCTCCGCCTGCGCGGCGGCCGTGTTGAACTGCCATCCGGCCGCCCCATGCAACCGCGGCCGCGAACCGAAGATCTCCGTGTGGCGCTCCACTGCGATTTGCACTTGGCGCCTGGCCCATTCGGGGTCGCGCTGCAGCAAGCGGTCCTGCCAGTCGACATGGTCCCAGCAATGCACGCCGACCTCGAAGCCGGCATCGCGGACGGCCCGCAGAGTGGCAGCTTCGAGCCGGCCGATGTCGGGGCCCGGCAGCAGGACGCCATACATCAGCGTGCGCAAGCCGTAGTGCTCCAGGACGGAGGTGCGCGCCGCCTTGCCCAGAAAGCCGGGACGGAGCACGCGCCGGATGGCCTTGCCGGTGTGGTCGGGTCCGAGGCTGAACAGGAAGGTGGCCCGGGCTCCGACGAGCCGCAGGATTGTCATCAACCGCGGCACGCCTTCGCGGGTGCCGCGCAGGGTATCGACATCGACCTTGAGCGCGATGCAGGCCATCGGCTCAGATCGCGAGGTCGGCAGCGGCTTCGGCCTCGTCCCGGTAGTAGGCAAAGAGGCTGGCCAGCGCTTCCTCCATGCCGACCTTCGGCTTCCAGTCCAGGTCCTGCATGGTCGAGCGGATATCCGGCACCCGGTGCGTCACGTCCTGGTAGCCGTGGCCGTAGTAGTCGGACGACGAGACGTCGACCAGATGCACCGCCTCGGCCGCATCGCGGTATTCGGGCAGCGTGCGCGCCAGCCGGACCATCATTTCCGCCAGTGCGCGGATGGAATGGTTGTTTGCGGGATTGCCGATGTTGTAGATCTTCGAGTCGGCCACGCCGTCCTTGTTGGCGATGATCCTGACCAGTGCTTCGATGCCGTCGTCCACGTAGGTGAAGGCGCGTTGCTGGTCGCCGCCATCGACCAGCCGGATCGGCTCGCCTCGCACGATGTGGCCGAGGAACTGGGTGATGACGCGGCTGGAGCCTTCCTTGGGCGTGTGCAGGCTGTCGAGTCCGGGGCCGATCCAGTTGAAAGGACGAAAGAGCGTGTAGCGCAAGCCGTCCTGCTGGCCATAGGCATGGATCACGCGGTCCATCAGTTGCTTGGCGGCGGCGTAGATCCAGCGCGGCTTGTTGATGGGGCCGTAGACCATGTTCGACGCTTCGGGGTCGAAGGCCGCATCCGTGCACATGCCGTAGACCTCGCTGGTCGAGGGAAACACCACGCGCTTGTCGTACTTGAGGCATTGCCGGACGATCGGCAGGTTGGCTTCGAAGTCGAGCTCGAAGACCCGCAGGGGCTCCTGCACATAGGTTGCGGGCGTCGCGATCGCGACCAGCGGCAGGACGACGTCGCACTTCTTGACGTGGTATTCCATCCACTCCTTGTTGATTGTCATGTCGCCTTCGAAGAAGTGAAAGCGCGGATCGTCGAGCCATGGCCGCACCCGGTCGGACAGCATGTCCATGCCGTAGACATGCCAGTCGGTGCGCTCGAGGATGCAACGGGTCAGGTGGTGGCCGATGAAGCCGTTGACGCCGAGGATGAGGACTTTGAGCATGGCGGGCAACCCGTGGTTGGAGGTGGTTCAGGTGTCGATCGGCATGCAGCGCCCGCCGAAGCACCTCTCGAAGCCGGCAGCGTCGAGTGCGCCGGCGTCCCCGTGCGCATCCAGCACTTCGAGGGTGCGGCCATCGGCCGCCAGCAGCCAGAGCGCACCGGCGTCGCTCAGCCATCGAAGGCCCCCCGCGGGTGCGTGGAGTTCGCGCTCGACGAGGCGGGTGCGGTCGATCCCGATCCGCTTTCCGTTGATCCGGCAGAAAGCGCCGGGGTAGGGCGGTGCAAGGGCGCGCACGAGGTTGTGGATCTGCCGGGCACTCGCCGCGGCGGGAATCTGCCCGTCTTCCGGTTTGCGGCCGCCGAAGTACCGGCCGTGCGAAAGGTCCTGGGGGATTTCCTCGGCCGTGCCGGCCAGCAGGCCCGGCAGGCTGCGCGCCAGCACGATCTCCGCCGCGACGACCACCTTGCCGAAGACTTCGCGCGCGGTGTCATCGTTGAGGATCGGCACTGCGCATTGATCGACGATGGCGCCGTTGTCGGGCTTCTCGTTCATGCGGTGCAGCGTGGCGCCGGTGCGGCTCGCGCCTTCGATGATTGCCCAGTTGACCGGCGCCCGGCCACGGTACTGGGGCAGCAGCGAGCCGTGCATGTTGTAGGCACCGCGGCGCGGCAACTGCAGCCACGGCGCCTTGAGCATGTGGCGGTAGTAGAAGGAGAACAGGAAATCCGGCTCCGCCGTCGTGGCTTCGGCCAGCAGTTCCGGCACATGGGGATCGGTCGGTGACACGCAACGCAGCCCGTGCAGCTTCGCGACCTCGGCCACGCTACCGAACCAGATGCTCTCGCCGGCGGCATCGGCATGCGTGACGACCAGCGGCACCTCGATTCCGGCGTCCAGCAGCACGCGCAGGCAGCGCACGCCGACGTCGTGGTAGGCGAAGACGATGGCTCGCGCGGGCAGATCGGGCTTCATGTCCGCTTGCGTTCGAGCACGGCGTTGATGACGTAGCGGGGCCGGGCCCGCACTTCCTGGTAGATGCGCCCGACATACTCGCCCAGCAAGCCGATGCCGAACAGGGCCAGGCCGACCAGCAGGAAGAGCAGGGCGAAAAGCGTGAAGACGCCGCCCACTTCAGGGCCCATCACGAGCCGGCGCGCCGCCAGCACCACGAACAGCAACGCCGAGAGCAGCGACACCGCGATGCCAAGCAGCGAGAAGGCCTGCAGCGGTACCAGCGAGAAGCCGGTGACCAGGTCGAAGTTGAGGCGCACCAGGCTGTAGAACGAATACTTCGATTCGCCGGCATGCCGCTCCTCATGGCTCACCTCCACTTCGGCCGGGTTGCGCGAAAACTGCAACGCCAGCGCCGGGATGAAGGTGTTCATCTCGTTGCACTGGTTGATGAGCTGCACGACATTGCGGCTGTAGGCGCGCAGCATGGAGCCGTGGTCGGTCATCACGATGCCGGTGAGCCGATGCCGCAGGCGATTCATGACCCGCGATGCCCAGCGCCGCCAGGTCGAATCCTGGCGGACGCGGCGGATCGAGCCGACGCAGTCGTGCCCCTGGTCCATCGCGTCCAGCAGCAGCTGGATGTCCTCGGGCGGGTTCTGCAGGTCCGCGTCGAGGGTGACGATGCGATCGCCCAGGCAGTGCTCGAAGCCCGCGAGGATCGCCCGATGCTGGCCGAAGTTGCCATTGAAGAGAATGACCCGGGTCACGTCGGGGCGGCGCTCGAACTGCGCCGCGAGCAGTGCGGCCGAGCGGTCCCGGCTGCCGTCGTTGACGAAGATCACCTCGTAGGACAGCCCGAGTGCGTCGAGCGCCGGATACAGCCTTGCAAACAAGGCCGCGAGGCCTTGTTCCTCGTTGTAGACCGGGATCACGACGCTCAGCGCCGGGGCGTCGGGCGGGATCACGGTGTCGGGATCGTGGTGGGGAACCGCCTTCAGGATCGTCATGGCCGAGCCCTCCGCAACTGAGCAACCACCGTTACCACGCTGCAGCACACGCGGTCGACGTCGGCGTCGGTCATGGCCGGAAAGAGCGGCAACGTGACCGTGCGCGCGCCGATATCCTCGGCCACCGGGAAGTCACCGCGGACGTAGCCCATGGCCCGGAACATCGAGAACAAGTGCATCGCGGGGTAGTGCACGCCGACGCCGATGCCCTGGTCCTTCATGGCCGCGACAAAGTCCGCGCGCGCCGATGCCAGGTCGCGTGGCAGCAGCGGCTGGAACATGTGCCAGTTGCCGTTGCCTTGCGCATCCCCGGGCGGCAGATCGAAGCCGAGCGTGCGGTCCCAGCGCTCGAAATAGCGCCGGGCGAGGCGACGGCGGCTCGCGTTGAAGGCATCGATCCTGCGAAGCTGGCCCAGGGCGATCGTTGCCGCGATGTCCGTCATGTTGGCCTTTGCCCCCCAGGCCTCCACATCCATGCCGCCACCGTCCAGGCGCTTGATGCCCTGCAGCCGCAGCAACTCGAAGCGCCGTGCCTCCTCCTCGTCGTTCATCACCAGGCAGCCGCCTTCGCCCGAGGTGAGGTTCTTGCTGGCGTGGAAGCTGAAGGAGACCAGGTCGCCGAAGCTGCCGATGGCGTGCCCGTCCCATTGGGCGCCGAAGGATTGCGCGGCGTCTTCGATGACACGCAGGCCTTGCGTCGTCGCGATCTCATGGAGCCGCGTGCGGTCCACGGGCAGTCCGGCGAGATCGACCGGAATGAGTGCCCGTGTGCGCGGTGTGACGGCCGTTTCGATGCGGTCGAGGTCGATGTTGCGCGTCGTCGCGTCGGCATCCACGAACACCGGTGTGGCACCAACCGCCAGCACCACGTTGGCGGTGGCGACCCAGCTCAGCGGCGTGGTGATGACCTGATCGCCCGGACCGATGCCGCACAGCCGCAATGCCAGTTCGAGGGAGGCCGTGCCGGAATTGACCAGTCGCACGGGCCGTCCGCCGCAGCGCCGGGACAACGCGGCCTCGAGCGCCTGGCACTTCGGCCCGGTGGTGATCCATCCCGAGCGGAGCACCTCCGAGACTTCCGCGATCGTGCGCTCGTCGATCGATGGACGGGTGAAGGGAAGAAAGGCTGCAGGGCTGAGATCGATGTTCTTCATTGCCTTGACACCACGACTCGCCGCGAGTCCTGGTAGATGACGCGCATCGGAATACCGCGCTCATGCAGCTCGCCATAGCTCGGAAAGTCCATGTAGGCCGCGGCCTGTGGAAGCGACTGCCAGCGAGCGACGAACTCGTCGAGCGATGCGATCGAACGGGCCGGCTCCAGCGCCTGTCCCATGGCGAACTCGTCCTGGTAGTCCACCAGCGTCACGTCGCGGCGCAGGTAGAAGGGAAGCGTCTGGTCGTAGGCGCGGACCGCGAAGAGAGGAGCACCGGCTTGAAGTACCGGTTCCAGCGCAGAGACGAAGGGCTCCGCACTCTTGAGTTGGCCGAAGGGGTTGTGCGCCGCCATGACCACCGCCATGCTCATGACATGGCCGAGCGCCAGTGTCGCGATGGCCAATGTGGCACTGCGCCGCCGCAGCAGCCACCAGGCCAGGGCGGCGAACGACAGGAAGGTCACCGCGCCCCAGCGGGCACCGGTGCCGAGTTGGGCGAAGACTTCGGCCGGCGTGGAGTGCGAGTTGATCCGGAAACTCTGCGTCGAGGCGAGCAACACGATTGTCCAGACCGCGACGGGAAACGACAGATGGCGGGACAGGGCGCGCGGGCTGGCCTGCTGGATCCGCAGCCCGATGAGCAATGCGAGCGCCGGGAACATCGGAAGGATGTAGGACGGCAGTTTCGATCCGCTGGCGCTGAAGAACAGCAGCACGAAGGCCGAATACACGATGAGGATGTCCTGCGGCGCGACGGCTCGCCACGGACCGGGAATCGCGCGTCGCGGCCACAGCCATGGCAGCGCGCTGGTCCACGGGAACATCCCGCCAAGGAGCAACGGCAGGTAGTACCACCACGCGCCTTCGCGCTGGTGGACGTTGCTCAGGTAGCGCGCGAAATGTTCATGAACGAAGAAGAACTGGGCGAAGCCCGGATTGCGCAGGGAGACGAGCACGAACCACGGCGTCGCGAGGACAAGGAAGATCGACAGGCCCGACACCCAGTGCATCCGGCGCCACAAGCTGAAGTCGCCGCGCCAGATGCAGGTCAGCAACAGCGTGGCGCCCGGAATCAGGATACCCACCAACCCCTTGCTGAGCACTGCGCCCGCCATTGCCGCCCAGGCGAGCCACATCCAGTACCTTCGTTCGTGCACCGCGTCGCATGCGTGCTCGGCGATCAGCACCGCGCACAGGGCAAGCGTGAGGAACAACGTCAGGCTCGCGTCCAGTGTCAGGAAATGCGCGTTGCCGAACACCCAGGTCATCGACGCGGCAACGGCCAGGCTGCGGATGCCCGTCTCCTTGCCCCATAGCCGCCCAGCCGTTCCACCGATCGCCAGCACCGTGAGGAAGCCGGCCAGCCCCGGCCACAGGCGCGCCGCAAAGACATTCAACCCGAACAGATGAAGGAAAAGCGCGCTCACCCAGTATTGAAGGGGGGGCTTCTCGAAATAGAGCAGCCCGTTCAGGCGCGGCGTGACCCAGTCGCCGTTGCGCAGCATGTCCCAGGCAAGGCTCGCGTAGCGGCCTTCATCAGGACTGATCAGCGAGCGTGTGCCCAGCGACCCGAACCAGACCACCGCCAACACGGCCAGCAGAAGCGCCAGCACCCCGGAAGGCAAGGGCCGTTCGGCGCCGGCGTTGCGAACGTCGCGATGCGCAGCGGCGGGAGCAGCATGGCGCCTCGCCAGGGGCTGAGCCTGGCGAGGCGTTGAAGAAGGCGCCTGCGTCAGCATTTCTTGATGCTATGACGCGCACCTGTCCTCAACCTGAACGACTCGATGCGCATGCGGGTCATCCGGGTCGCCGCGGCTCGCGGCAGCTCGACAGCGGGTCGAGCCCCGCGATGTACGACGCGGTCTGCACGTCCATCAGTCCGAGGACCGCGTGGTAGAGGTTGTCATGCGTGAGCGGCACGTCGAGGCCGCTCTCCATGCACGAGAGCGAAAGGCCGGTGCGGCGAAGCATGCCGCTGCTGAACCACGTGACCATGGGCACCTGCTTCTGCGCTTCAGGCGCGAAGCCGTACGGCACGCCGTGCAGGAAGAGCCCGTACTCGCCGAGCGATTCGCCGTGATCGCCGATGTAGAGGAGGGCGGTGTCGAACTGCTTGGACTTCAGTTGGAGCCAGTCGATCAGCCCGCCCAGAAAGCGATCGGTGTAGGCGATGGAGTTGTCGTAGCCGTTCATCAACTCCGAATGGCTGCATTGGCCGAGCACGTTCGTCCTGCATTCGGGCATGAAGCGCTTCGCGTCGGGCGAGGACCGCTTGTAGTAGTCGGGCCCGTGGCTTCCGATCTGGTGCAAGACGAGGACGACACCCTTCTCCCGACGCCCTGCGGCCAGGTTTTCGATGCGCTTGTCGAGTCCATCGAGCATGACGTCGTCCAGGCATTCATTGCCAGCGCACAGCGCCCTGCGCGTGCCCGCGTCCAGGTGGTCGAAGGCTGTGGCGTGCGGAATCCGGTCGCAGACGCCCTTGCAGGTGCCGGTCTGGTTGCCGAGCCAGAAGACGGCCAGGCCCGCGGCCTGGAGCACGTCCAACAGATTGTCGTGGTCATCCTTGCTGGCCTCGAATCCCTCCTTGCCCAGGCCGGAGAACATGCACGGGACCGAGCCCAGCGTGCTGGTCCCACAAGAGCGCACATCGCGGTAGCTCAGAGCGTGGCGCGCTGCGAGAGCCGGCGTCGTATCGCGTGCATATCCGTTGAGCCCGAAGTGGTCCGCGCGCGCGCCCTTGCCGACGACAAGCACGAGCAGGGGCGGCCTGGCCTGCGTGGCGTAGCCGGGACCCAGCGCCACGACACCGGTCAAGGGAATGAAGCGGCGCCGATGCCCGAAGATCGGCCTGATGACCAGGGCGCCCGCCGAATAGAGCGTCGCCAGGGGATTCATCATGTAGCGCAGATGCGCGTTGTTGCGCATCAGCGGCGCCAGCTGGCGGTTCATGACCAGCGCTCCGCAAGCGGCTGCCGCAGTCGCGGCAAGCAGGAGCGTCGCATTGCGCCAGGTCTGCGAAAGAAGGGAGATCCGCTCGACGCGGACATGCCAGAGGAACCAGCCCGGCAGAAAGGTTACCAGCAGCACGCTGACCATCAATCGCCAACTGAGGAGGTCTCGCACTTCGCTGGCGTCGGACTGAAGTGCATTCGAGAGCATCGTCGGATCGACCACGACGCGGTAGCCCAGCATGTAGTACTGGACCACGGCCGCGAGCAGCACGACACCAAGCCACAAGGGCTTCATCCAGCTCGACCACGCGGTCAGCGACAGCAGGGCCACGGTCCCGCAAGTCATCAGCAGACCGACCGATGCGATCGTCGGGAGGTATACGCTTGGCGCCCCGCCGATGCGCGCCAGCTCGGTCCACAAGGGCCAATTGGCAGCGAGGGCGAGGTAGAAGCTCAGCCAGACGACGATGCGTCGCGGCGAACGCGGTCGGGAGGCCCAGCGCTTCGCAGCTTGGACGAAAGAGAGTGGACCGTCGGGCGGCGGGTCCGGCGCCGCGGCTCCGCCGCCCTGCGCGAGAAGGGCGGAAGTACCGGGGGCTGAAGGCATCGGCGCACCATAGGCGCCGTCACTGAAGGGCTCCTTAACAGCCGGATCAGCATCCGTTCAGCTTGCCTTCATCGCGGGCGAGAGCCCTGCGGGGTCAGAAGCGCCGGTTGTAGGTGAAGATCAGGCCGGCCGTTCCGAGTGCACCGACCTGCACCGCATCCACGGGCGTGATCCGGTAGCCGATGGCCGGAATGATCCCCAGGCCGAAGCCGTTGTGATTGAAGGGCACCTTGTCTTCGTACGGCTCCTTGTAGCCGTAGATGACGCCGCCGGAGAGCTTGAAATACAGCGCCGGATTGCCGAACAGGTTGTCCCATCGATAGCCGTAGTAGGCATAGGCAGAAGCCTGTCCAAAGGAGTTCCGGAAGGCCGAGAAGCCCCAGATCCAGCCGTCGGCTTCCGCACGTTCGATACCGAGCAGCACGACGTAGGTGTGCTCGTCCGAATTGCTCCAGTGCAGTGCGTAGGGACCGATGAGCAGTTCCCATGCTGGCTGTTTGTAGAGATCCAGGTTGATCGTCGACTGCGCCAGCGCGGGCCTGGAGATTGCCAGCAGGCCGCACACCGCCAATGCACACGCTCGTGGACGCAGCCATCGGACCCGTCGGGAGCTTGCACCGGGAGGCGTGGGGATAATGTTGTTGGATTGCACCTTTGTGGGTCCCTTTCGCGGAGTTGTTGTCTTTTTGTCGCCATTGTCCACGCCCGCCCGCCCGATCCGTCCGGCACAAGCGATCGCGGCGTTCTTCCGGCATTGGCCGGAATTGCGAAGGGTTGACCGGAGGGGGAACGAGAGAATCGGCCTGCTTGCCCGCAGGTCGAGAATGCCAGGCGGCCGCGCTCGCCGTCAGCGGCGCGATTCTTGCGATCCTGGGTGAACGAAGGATGAATGTAAAACGGCATGTGCGGCGGCACGTTGCTCCTGATCCACTGCCTCACCATGTAGGCGAAGGATTGCCTGGCAGGGTGCAAATCTCCGACGCCATCTGTAATTCTGAAGTAGTACAAGCCTTCGAGTCCCAATGCACTCCACCCAACGCCGCCTCGAAAGGGCCATCACCTGATGAAAGTCTTACTCGTAGGCAACTATGTGCCGGACGCCCAAGCCAGCATGCAGGCATTCAGTCGTGTCCTCGAGCGCGAACTCCCCAACCATGGCTGTGAATTGCGTGTGGTCACGCCGCCTCGGCGCGTGCAGCGGGTAGCGCCCAGTTCCCGTCTGTGGAAATGGCTCGGGTACATCGACAAATACGTCCTTTTCATCCCCAGCCTCGTCATGCAGTCCCGTTGGGCCGACGTGGTGCACATCTGTGACCACTCCAACGGGATGTACGTGCGGTGGGTCAAGAGCAAGCCGACCATCATCACCTGTCACGACGTCATTGCCGTCCAGGCCGCGAAGGGGATGGTCGAAGGGTGGAATGTCGGATGGACCGGGCGCGTGTTCCAACGCCTCATCGCCTCGGGACTTGCCAAGGCCGACCTGATCGCGTGCGTCTCGAACGCGACCCAGCGCGCCTTGCTCGCCTTGCACCTCGCAAGCACCCATCGGGTGACCACGGTGCTCAATGGGCTGAACGACAACTTTTGCCTCCTGCGACCAGGCGAGGCCCAGCAGATGATCAACCGGTTCGGGCTGTCTGCGCACGACCGATATCTCATCCACGTCGGCATGGACTTGCCGCGCAAGAATCGCAAGGCGGTCGTGGAGACTTTCATCGCGCTCCAGCGGCGTGCGGCCGAATCGGGCACGAAGCCTGTGGTCCATCGACTGATCCTCGTCGGACCGCCACTGTCGCCCGACCTGGCTCACCTGGCGTCGCTGCACGGCGTCGCGGACCGGATCACGGCCTTGCAGGACGTGTCGCATCCGGAATTGCGCGCGCTCTACGTCCGGGCCACGGCCTTGCTGTTTCCGTCGCTGCAGGAAGGCTTCGGCTGGCCATTGATCGAGGCGCAGGCCTGTGGCTGCCCGGTGTTCACATCGGACCTGACGCCCATGAACGAAATCGGAGGGCCGGGTGCGTGCTACGTGGACCCGCATGATCCCGAAGCCATGGCGAACGCCATCGAGCAGGCGGCAGGGCGCTTCGAGGAGATGCGCACTTTGGGCTTGGAGAACGCTTCGCACTATTCGGCGGAGAAGATGGTCACGAGCTATCTCGCCGCCTATCGGCGCGTGCTGGGGGCCTGGCGGTCCGTTTCCGAAGGGCAGCACGACGCCGTGCAGGACCTGCGCTGAGCAGTCGGCGCACGGTTCCGCGATCGCTCAGACGCCGAGGGCTTCCAGTCGCTCGACGAAAACGCGCTGGCCGGGATGGATGCGTTGGCGCGCCACATCCGTCGTGAACCATGCGGCGCGATCGGCTTCCGGAAAAACGGCGAGCTTTCCGGAACGGGGCGGCCATTCCAGCTCCATGTCATTCGAGACCATGTCTTCAGGATTGCAGTCGCCTGGAAATGCCCAGGCTGAAATGATCTTGCCGCTGCGCAGGCGGGTGTCGCCCAGGGATGCAAGTGGCGATCCTGGAGCAAAGCCGGTTTCCTCGGCGAACTCGCGTTTCGCCGCGTCGAGCGCACTTTCGGATTCGACCGCGTACTCCCCTTTCGGGAGGGACCAGGCACCCTCATCCCGGCGAGCCCAGAATGGACCGCCCGGGTGCACGAGCAGCACCTCCAGCACGCCACCGGTGCGGCGGTACATGAGCAGACCGGCGCTTCGCTTTGCCATAGGCGCATTGGATCATGAGGAGCTCTTCGAAGCGTTTCCTTGATCCACGGCAAGGTCGTGCGCTGGACGAAGTGGGAGGCTAGGGCCATCCACCGGAGACATTCATGACGCACACGACCACTAACATCATTCGCGACGAGCATTCGGCTCTTTCGGCGATGCTGCGCTCCATCCTCCTGCTGCTGGCCGAGCATCGCCGGCAGGGCACATTGCCCGACTTCGCAGCCCTGCGAGCCATGCTTTTCTATGTCGACGAGTTCCCGGAGAAGCGGCATCACCGCAAGGAGTCCGAGCTGCTGTTCCCGAAGTTGCGGGCACGAACCCCCATGTCGCGCGCGCTGCTCGACCGGCTGGACGACGATCATGCGCGCGGGGAGCGGAGAATCCGCGAAGTCGAACATGCCTTGCTGGCCTTCGAGATGCTGGGCGAGACCCGCAGGCAAGCCTTCGAACAGGCCGTCGAGCGTTATGTCGACTTCTACCTGGCCCATATGGCGATGGAAGAGCGCGAGATCCTCCCCTTGGCGGAGAAGGTGCTCACGCAGGACGATTGGAGCGACCTCGACGAGGCGTTCAGTGCCAACCGCGATCCGCTCACCGGCTGCGAACCGGAGCCTGACTACAGCGCACTCTTCACGCGCATCGTCAACGCAGTGCCCGAACCGATCGGCCTGGGGGCGAGGACGCCTGCTTGACGCCAGCTCAGGGCTGACGGCGACACCGCTGCTGCGGTAAGCTGCCACCGTGAAACACCTCAAACAACTCCTCCTGCTCAGCGCCGTCGCCTTTGCCGGTCTTGCGGTATCGGCGGAGCCTCCGGCCCCGGCGCCGAAATCGAACAGGTCCTGCCACTGGGACCGGCAGACGGGTCGCATGATCTGCCAGCGGGTCCGCCCGCCCGGCACCAATGCGCCGCCGCCCGTCTCGACGCCAAAGCCCCAACAGGCCGGGTCCTGACCGGACCGACCCCACGGGTCGCCGACCCTTGTTCGTGTCGGTCCGTTCGTTGCAGCAAACCTCGCCACAGTCCATTCTGCTTTGCGCAACTCCATCGACTTCAGCTCCTGGCAAGGCATCGTCTCGACCTTGGTCGGGCTCGTCCTGGTGTCGCTCGTGGCCGTCGGAGTCCGCCTGCTCATCATGCACGGGGTACAGCAGCGACGGGAACGCCAGAACCGGCAGATCAACGAGCGATTGAAGACGCTCATCGCGGCGTACAAGACGCTGGGTAGCTCGTTCACGGGCGACCTTGCGGTAGACCCGAGCCACCTTCGCGAGATCCGGCTGAGGGAAGGCGCAGAGGGCTCGAGGTCCAATGACGCGGGTTCAACGCAACGGACTGTGATCGAGGAGGCGGCAGCTTCCCGGGAGGGTGTCGCCGGATCGGATCGACGCCGCCGCATCCGTGACGCCGTGGAGGCGGCGCTGTCGGACATCATTCTTCTCGGAACCGAGGAACAGGTGCGCATGGCGGCCCGGGCCGCGCAAGGCATGGTGGAAGGCCGTGCGGTCGAAACGGCAGAACTGGTCGTGTCGCTGCGCACTTTCATTCGTGACGTGCTGGATCTGGACCCCATACCCGCTCAGCTTCAGATTCCGAAGCAAGGGCCTCTCCGGGGCGGCGGGACGACGCAGCGGAGCGGCCGGAATGAACGCAGTGGGTCCGGGGGCGGTGGACGCGGCGGAGGCGCGCAAACGGGAGGCGAGGGCGGGGCGGCGGTGCATCGCGAGGATGCGCTGGATCCGGCAAACGCCCCGGACCACCGTGCGGGCCTCTAGCGTGGCTTCCTAGGTTCGCACACGATCTGATTCAAATGGTCACCAGATAGCGTGGAAGCAGCGAGGCTGCCCCTTGCAAGAGCTCGAATTCTTCATCGGGGAGCGTCAAGTGCCGCATGTCGAAATGAGAAAGCGTGCCCCACAGCTCTCCCGACGCATGGTCGAGCACTGGCACGCTGTGATATGAAATAACGATTCCTCGCAACGCATGACCGAAGAGGCGAGGGTCGGCAACGGAGTTGTCGGTACGGAACGAACGGTCTTTCACAACGAACTGGCAGAAGCTGCGACTGAAAGGGACCACCGCCAAGAAGTCGGGCCGCATCCGCCCGGCCTTGTCGTGAAGGAAAACGTTGTGAAGGATGGGGCCGGCGAATCGGTAGACAGCGGTGAAGCGGTGCGGGACGCCGTCATTGAGGTACGCCAAGGCGGCAGGAGGTCCCTCTGCCGCCAGTACCGTGGAAATCGCATCCAGACTTCGAATGCTAGGCATGCCGCATGCTAGCAATACAGAAGGACGTCGCCACGGGTTTTACGTGATTTACCCGCGCACACTTTGTGTATCCGGCTCTTGCTCACGCTCGCGCCCCGGCCAAGACTGCTCCTGACCGGCCTGGGCGAATCCGACCGACACGACGGCGACCCACTTGTCCTCAGTGTGTGGGCATGCAGTTGCAATCCCAAACGGAGAAAGGGCCTTCGGGGCTTTCCGCCAGGGTCCACAAGCCGCCCTCGCAACGTGGCCGCGGCTGGGTCATCGCCGGTGCACTGATTTCCCTCGTGGTCCTGCTCCTCGTGCTCTTCGACTGGAACTGGGTCCGACCACCGATCGAGCGCTTCATCTCGCGCAAGACCGAGCGCGAATTCCGGATGTCGGATCTCCACGTGCGGCTTGGCTGGACGCCAACCATCCGCATGCGCGACGTGTACTTCGGCAACGCGCCGTGGGCAACGGACAAGGCGATGGCGCAGGCGGAGATGGTCGAGTTCTCGGTGTCTCTTCGCGACCTTCCGGACAAGATCCTCGTGCCGCGTGTGGCCCTGACGCGGCCTGATCTCGTCTTCGAGCGCATGGCCGATGATCGCCGCAACTGGACGCTCGCCGAGCCATCGGAAAGCGACGAGCCGAGCAAGCTGCGCATCAGCACGCTGTCCGTCGACCAAGGCCGGCTGCGCTACATCGATCACGGTGAGCCTTTCGAGCTGGACATGCGCGCATCCACGTTCGACCCGGCGAGTCAGGAGAAGGTCAAGGATGCCGATGCTCCCCCCGTCAATGCACGCTACTCGACCGAATACTCCTTCACCGGCAAGTACCACG